>NZ_CP019428.1:0-2400000 GCF_009834565.1 Pseudomonas sp. R76 | reverse complement strand
GCCTCCCGTAGGAGTCTGGACCGTGTCTCAGTTCCAGTGTGACTGATCATCCTCTCAGACCAGTTACGGATCGTCGCCTTGGTGAGCCATTACCTCACCAACTAGCTAATCCGACCTAGGCTCATCTGATAGCGCAAGGCCCGAAGGTCCCCTGCTTTCTCCCGTAGGACGTATGCGGTATTAGCGTCCGTTTCCGAACGTTATCCCCCACTACCAGGCAGATTCCTAGGCATTACTCACCCGTCCGCCGCTCTCAAGAGAAGCAAGCTTCTCTCTACCGCTCGACTTGCATGTGTTAGGCCTGCCGCCAGCGTTCAATCTGAGCCATGATCAAACTCTTCAGTTCAAACATCTTTGGGTTTTTAAGAAACCCTAAACTTGGCTCAGCAATCGTTGGTTACATCTTTGATTTCTCGCGGAGTAACTTGTGATGCTGATAATCTTGTTGACTATCAGTCTGACTCCACAAGCACCCACACGAATTGCTTGATTCAGTTGTTAAAGAGCGGTTGGTTAAGATCTTTCGTCTCAACCGAGGCGCGCATTCTACAGCAGCCTCATTTGCTGTCAAGTGATTATTTTCAGAAGTTTTCGAAGATTTCTTCAACAACTTCAACCACTTGCGCTTCCGATCTCTCGTTAGCGGGAGGCGAATTCTACAGCGTTACACGCTGCTGTCAACACCTCTTTTTCTCCGCTTTCGACCGAGAAGATCGAAACGTTAATAGAGCCAAACAACACCGCTCTACCAACTCCTTCTGGGCTTCGATGAACTGAAGCAACTCACTGTCGAATTCTGCGTAACTCTTTGTTTACCAAGGAGTTTTCCGTTTCGACTGCGCCGGAAGTGGGGCGAATTATAGACTTCCAGATTCTGCCGTCAACCCTTAATTTGGCTTTTCTATCAAACAAGCGAAAAACCTACAATTCCCTTCTATATAGAGAGCCAAACAGATCCAAGTGAGCAATATATTGCTCAAAGGCAAACTGTTAAGCATCATATGCCTTCTGCTTCTCTACTATGACTTTGGACGAACACCCTCAATGACCACCCCACCCCGCAGCCTGGCCTCGGCATTGTTTCCCGTCGGCCTGCTGTTAATAGCCATGGCTTCCATCCAGTCCGGCGCGTCGCTGGCCAAGAGCATGTTCCCGATTGTCGGCGCTCAGGGCACAACCACCCTGCGCCTGATATTCGCCAGTGTGATCATGCTGCTTCTCTTACGCCCCTGGCGTGCCAAGCTGACCGCCAAGTCCCTGCGCACAGTCGTCATCTATGGCATGGCACTGGGCGGCATGAACTTTCTCTTCTATATGTCCTTGCGCACAGTGCCCCTGGGCATCGCAGTAGCGTTGGAATTTACCGGCCCACTCGCCGTTGCCATCTACGCTTCGCGCCGAGCGGTTGACTTTCTCTGGATCGGCCTCGCCATCGCCGGCCTTCTATTGTTGATCCCGATGGGAGAAGCCAGCAGCGGTATCGACCTGACGGGTGCCGCCTACGCCCTGGGCGCGGGTGTGTGCTGGGCGCTCTATATTCTGTTTGGACAGAAGGCCGGCAATGACAATGGCGTCCAGACTGCCGCCCTCGGCGTGATGATCGCCGCACTGTTTGTTGCACCAATCGGCATCGTCCACGCCGGCACCGCACTGCTTACGCCTGCGTTGATCCCCGTGGCCATTGGTGTTGCGATTCTCTCCACAGCCTTGCCCTACACCTTGGAAATGGTCGCGCTCACCCGCCTTCCTGCCCGCACCTTCGGCACGCTGATGAGCATCGAACCTGCTTTCGGCGCACTCTCCGGCCTGTTCTTCCTGCAGGAGCATCTGTCCTTGGCGCAATGGCTGGCCATCACCTGCATCATTCTGGCTTCCGTAGGCGCCACACTGACGATGCGCAACGAATCCAAACCGTTGGTGCCAGCGGACTGATCATCTTTAAAGGTAGGTCTGGTATTTACCGTTCATTTAGGCCATGTTTAAGCCGTAAACGAAGGTCATTCATGGAGAATTTCGACAAGGACAGCTGAACGCTACAATCGAGAGCGAGTAGAGCCTGCTTCGAGCCTTTTTACGCAGCGGCTATTAAGGATAGGAATGAAACGAATTTTGATACTGTTACTGGTCGTGGGCATTGCGGGCTGTGCTGCGACCACCAAGACAGAAGTGAAACGGGGCAAAAAAGGGCTGCATATCAACTGTTCCGGCCTGTCCTCCTCCTGGGACCAGTGCTACACCAGCGCAACCAACTCATGTGGTGCCAAGGGCTACCGGGTTATCGCCAAATCCGGTGACAATTCCGAAGAGCCGGGCGACTACCCATTCGGCCTCAACCCTGCCGGCTATACCAGCCGCAGTATGATCGTCATCTGTAAATGACCGCCCGAGCAGTCCACGTCCGACTGCTCCCCCTTCTTGAATTCCTGACATCGACCCGGCCATTCGCGACGGGGCGGCTACACTCCTGCTCGACAATCGAGCAACGGAGTTCCCATGACGCACAACAAGAAAATCGTATTGGTAGTGGGGGCCGGTGATGCCACCGGCGGCGCCATTGCCAAACGCTTCGCCCGCGAAGGTTACGTGGCCTGTGTCACCCGGCGCAGCGCCGACAAGTTGCAGCCCCTGGTCGACAGCATCCAGTCAGCAGGTGGCGAAGCCCATGGCTTTGCCTGCGATGCGCGCAAAGAAGACGACGTCATCGCCCTGATCGAACAGATCGAAACCGAGCTGGGGCCCATCGAGGCGTTCGTCTTCAACATCGGCGCCAACGTGCCGTGCAGCATCCTCGAAGAAACCGCACGCAAGTACTTCAAGATTTGGGAGATGGCGTGTTTCTCCGGTTTCCTGAATGCGCGCGAGGTGGCCAAGCGCATGGTCACCCGCAACCGCGGCACCATCCTCTTCACCGGTGCGACTGCAGGCTTGCGCGGGGGCGCGGGGTTCGCGGCATTCGCCGGGGCCAAGCATGGCATCCGCGCACTCGCGCAAAGCATGGCGCGAGAATTGGGCCCCAGGAACATTCACGTCGACCATGTGGTGGTCGATGGCGCCATCGACACCGACTTCATTCGCGACAACTTTCCGCAAAAATACGCCCAGCAAGACCAGGACGGCATCCTCAACCCCGAGCACATCGCCGACAACTATTGGTACTTGCACAGCCAGACACGCGACGCCTGGACCTTCGAACTGGACCTGCGCCCCTGGAATGAACCCTGGTAACCCCAGCCAAAAAACAACAATAAGCAGCGAGCATCGACCATGAGTAAAACCCTGGAATTCTTCTTCGACCTCGGCAGCCCTGCCACTTACCTGGCCTACACCCAACTCCCCGCCCTGTGCGCCGAAACCGGCACGCAACTGGTGTATCAACCCATGCTGCTCGGCGGTGTGTTCAAGGCCACCGGCAACGCCTCGCCGATCACCGTCCCCGCCAAGGGCCGCTACATGTTTAATGACTTGGCGCGCTACGCCCAGCGCTACAACGTGACGCTCAGGTTCAACCCGCACTTCCCCATCAACACCCTGGTGCTGATGCGCGCAGTCACCGGCATACAACTACACCAGCCCGAACGCTTCCAAGCCTTCATCGACTGCCTGTTCCGTGCCCTCTGGGTCGAAGGCCGCCACTTGGGCGACCCCGCTGTCGTAGCCACGGTGTTGACCGAAGCCGGTTTCAACCCCGAGGACGTGCTGGCCCTGGCCAATGACGAAAGCGTGAAAGCCGCCCTCAAAGCCAACACCGAGCAGGCCGTTCAGCGCGGCGTGTTCGGTGCGCCCAGTATGTTTGTAGGAGACCAGCTGTTCTTCGGTCAGGACCGTCTGGAATTTGTGCGCGAAGCCCTCAGCTAGAGATCGATCGCCAACCGCCCGCCGCCAGTCGGCCCGGGTCAAGGCGTTTGTCGACTATATGGCCGACGCCCTGGCCCAGGCCCCCGAGCTGCAGCCGATTAAATAGCCGCTGTGCGCACCTGCAACCATTCCAGCGCCGCCCCGCTGAGCAACGGGCTGAGGCGCTCGCGCACTTCGGCGTGATAGGCGTTGAACCACTCGCGCTCATCCGCCGTCAGCAGCGACGGCTCCAGGCAGCGGGTGTCGATCGGGCACAAGGTCAGGGTTTCGAACTTGAGGAATTCGCCAAACTCGGTCTTGCCCGCTTCACGGTTCAACACCAGGTTTTCAATGCGCACGCCCCAACGGCCTGGGCGGTAAGTGCCCGGCTCAATCGAAGTGATCATGCCTGGCTGCATCGCCGTTTGCGGTGCAGTGGCAGCCTGATAGGCAATCACCTGCGGGCCTTCATGCACATTCAGGAAATAGCCTACGCCGTGACCTGTGCCGTGGCCGTAGTCCACGCCTTCGGCCCAGATCGGCGCGCGCGCAATCGAATCCAGCAGCGGCGACAGAATGCCCTTCGGGAAATGCGCACGCGACAAGGCAATCACACCCTTGAGCACGCGTGTGCAGTCGCGCTTCTGCTCTTCACTCGGCGTACCGATCGGCACCATCCGCGTGATGTCCGTGGTGCCGCCCAGGTACTGGCCGCCCGAGTCGATCAGCAGCAGACCGTCGCCTTCGATCAGCGCGTGTTCTTCCTCGGTGGCGTGGTAATGCGGCATCGCGCCGTTGGCGTTAAAGGCGGCGATGGTGTTGAAACTCAGCGACACATAACCGGGGCGACGGGTACGGGCGGCTGTCAGGTGTTCATCGATGGTCAACTCGGTGATGCGTTCACGCCCCAGCGCACTGTCCAGCCAGGCGAAGAATTCGCACAGCGCCGCGCCGTCCTGCTCCATGGCTTGGCGGATATGCTCGACGTCCGCCAGGCTCTTGCGCGATTTGGCCAGCGTGGTCGGGTTCAGCCCTTCGATGAGCTTGACGCCGGCATCGAGGTTTTCCAGCAGGCCGGCGGTCACCCGCGCCGGGTCGACTTGCAGGCTCGCGCCGGACGGCACGGCACGCAGCGCATTCGCCACTTCGCTGTAGTCGCGCAGGGTAACGCCATCCTGCTCCAGCACCGCACGCAGCTCGGCATCGACTTTGCTCAGCGCCATAAACAACGTGGCTTGCTGCTGATTGATCAAGGCAAACGACACAAACACCGGGTTGAACGACACGTCACCGCCACGCAGGTTAAACAACCAGGCGATGTCATCCAGAGTGGCGATGAAGTGCCAGTCGGCGCCCTTCTCTTTCAAGCTGGCGCGCAAGGCGGCGAGTTTTTCGCCACGGCTGACGGTGGCCTGGGGTGGCAGGTGTTGATAGATCGGCTGGTTCGGCAAGGTCGGGCGGTCTTGCCAGACTTCATTGAGCAGGTCGATATCCGTACGCAAACGCGCGCCGCGCTCCGCCAGCTTGCCGCCCAAGGTACGCGCCGAAGCCACGGCCATGACCGCGCCGTCCACCGCCACCACCGCGCCTTCCGGGGTTTGCTCGGCCAGCCATTCCAACGGGCCGGGTTGGCCGGGCTGCAACTTCACCAGCTCAATGCCGCTGCCCTTGAGTTCCTTGGTCGCCTGTTCCCAGTAACGGCTGTCCGCCCACACACCGGCGAAATCCGCGGTGACAATCAGCGTGCCCACCGAGCCATGAAACCCCGACAGCCATTGCCGCCCCTGCCAGTAACCCGGCAAGTACTCGGACAAGTGCGGGTCGGCCGACGGCACCAGCAGGGCGTGAATGCCCTCGCGGCTCATCAGTTCACGGGTATGCGCCAGGCGCTGGGGAACCGTTCCATGGGTCAAAGGCTGCGTACTCATTGTGTCTCCTGCTAACCACTAATAATTGTTATGTGCTGCGAATGAAAAATCAGACGGCCCAGAACGCCGGTGCACTGGCGAGTGCGGCCTTGATCAATTGCACGGCCTGGTCGATGTCCTGTTCGGTGGTAAACCGGCCCAGGCTCAAACGAATGGTGCGACCGGCGCTGCGCGCGTCATGGCCCAGGGCCAAAAGTACGTGGGACGGCGCATTGCTCGCCGAATTGCACGCCGAGGTCGCCGAAAACGCCATGCCTGCGCTGAGCGCGGCGGCATTGAACTCACCTTCGCTGAAGGTCAGGCTGAGCGTATGCGGAATACGCTGGGTGGCGCTGCCATTCAGACGCACACCCGGCACTGATTCCAACTGATCGAGCAGGCGCTGGCGCAAGGCAATGATACTGGCCTTTTCCTCAACAAAAGACTGCGCCGCCAAGGCAAACGCTGTGCCCATGCCTGCAATCTGATGCGTCGCCAGGGTGCCGGAGCGCAAGCCGCCTTCGTGGCCGCCGCCGTGAATCTGCGCCAAGACTTTCTGCTGCGCCCGCGGGCCGACATACAGCGCGCCGATTCCCTTGGGGCCATACAGCTTGTGCGCGGAAAACGACATCAAATCCACCGGCCATTCAGCCAGGTCGATTGCCACTTTGCCCGCACCTTGCGCCGCGTCCACATGCAGCAACGCGCCGTGTTCACGCACCCGCGCGCCGATGGCGGGGATGTCGTTCACGGTGCCCAGCTCGTTATTCACCAGCATCAGCGAGACCAGAAAGGTGTCTTCACGCAAGGCTTCACTGACCGCCGTGGCGCTGATCAACCCGTCGGCGTCCGGCACCAGATAGGTCACGGCCACGCCGGCTTCCTGCAACTGCCGCGCGGTGTCCAGCGTGGCCTTGTGTTCGATCTGGCTGGTGATGATGTGCCCGCCCGCCACGCCGCGCGCCTGGGCGACGCCCTTGATCGCAAGGTTGTTGGATTCAGTCGCACCGGAGGTCCAGACGATTTGCTCAGGGCTGGCACCGACCAAGTCGGCGACCTGGCGCCGCGCCTGCTCAACCGTTTGCCGGGCCGCCTGGCCGAACGCATGGGAACTGGACGCAGGGTTACCGAAATTGGCATTGAAGCCCAGACACTCGACCATCACTTGGATGACCCGCTCATCCACCGGCGTGGTGGCGGCGTAGTCGAAATACAACGGACGTTTATTCATGACGTTTAAGACTCGCAGAGCGTATTCCCGAGAACAGCGTCTCAGGGGCATCAACCGGAACAGAGGTCGTCAGGTTTAACCGATCGAATGCCATTAAAAAAGGACCACTTTAGGCAATTGTGCGTAGGAACGCTCCTGAAACTCAGCTTAACAGGCTGAAGTCGCCCAATGGCAAACAAAAAGCCCGAGGTTCCTTAAGGGAATCCTCGGGCTTTTTGCCGCTGAGCACCGGCTCAACTGGGACGACCGTGCAGCACCACACTGCGTTCGGCGTTCATTTCGCCCTGGTGATCGAAACCAAAGGGCTTCTGTGGCTGGCCGGTCAGTGCGGCACGCTGCTGTTGGTATTCATCAAACGACAGGCCGCGACGGCTCAAGGCCTCCAGGGCCAACTGTTTGGTTTCTTCGGCGGTGTAGGGGCGCGATTCAGGCGATGGACGGGTCGCACAACCGGAGAGGACGGCGCTGACAACAATCAAGGAAACGGCGAGGAAGTGGTTCATGGTGAAGGCCCTGCAAAGGAGGTTTCGAGTCAATGAACACAGGCTACTCCCGCCCTTGCGCGGTGAAAAATCACCGCCCGTGATAGTCGCTATCAACCATTCAGGCACTTGCGATAGCGCGTCAAGCATATTCTTTTAAGATCTATAAATATGGAAATACGTTCATTTACGGAATAAACCTAACCCTCTATAAATAGCCTCACACAGAAATCAACACTGTTCGCCACGCAACTGTTGCCCAGGCAACAGTCATTCAACAAAACCCCAGGCAGCCAACAGCTTCACTTTCCAGCAGTGAGCCTGCAGCCCACGCCAAGCAAGGCTTCCAGCCGTTGGTACAGCTCTTGCTCAACACATTTCACTTCACTCGCTATGTACCTCTGTTGAAAAAGGAACTGTTCATGACCCGTCCCCTGAATGTCGTAGCCCTGTCCGGCGGCACCTGGCGCCCATCGCGCACCCTCGTGCTGACCCAAGCCGTGCTGGCCGAGCTGGCCACCTTGCTGCCGATCCAGACCACACTGATCGAACTGGGCGACATCGCCCGGCCATTGGGCGGTGCGCTGTCGCGTGACGAGCTTCCGGCCGAAGTCGAATCGCAACTGTTGGCCATCGAACAGGCGGACTTGCTGATCGTCGCCGCGCCGGTGTATCGCGGCTCTTACCCTGGGCTGCTCAAGCACCTGTTCGACTTGGTCGGCCTCAACTCGCTGATCAACACACCGGTCTTGCTCGCCGCCACAGGCGGCAGCGAACGTCACGCGCTGGTGCTCGATCACCAGTTGCGCCCGCTGTTCAGCTTCTTCCAGGCCTTGACCCTGCCGATCGGCGTGTACGCCACCGAGGCTGACTTCACCGACTACCAAATAACCAGCGAGCCCTTGAAGGGCCGCATACGCCTTGCCGCAGAACGTGCAGCGCCTTTGTTTGCCGCGCACTCCCCTTCTCTGCTGAAAATCGCTTAAGGATTTGTCATGGATGTTTTCTGGTTTCTGCCCACGCATGGCGACGGCCATTACCTCGGCACCACCCAAGGTGCACGCCCCGTCACCCTCAACTACCTCAAGCAAGTTGCGCAAGCGGCTGACAGCCTGGGTTACTACGGCGTGCTGATTCCTACCGGGCGTTCGTGCGAAGACTCCTGGGTCATCGCCTCGGCGCTGGTGCCATTGACCGAACGCCTGCGTTACCTGGTGGCGATTCGCCCGGGCATCATTTCGCCCACCGTCTCCGCACGCATGGCGGCCACCTTGGATCGCCTATCCAACGGCCGCTTGCTGATCAATGTGGTGACCGGTGGCGACCCCGACGAGAACCGTGGCGACGGCAGCTTCCTCGATCACAGCGAACGCTACGAAGTCTCCGACGAATTCCTACAGATCTGGCGACGCGTATTGCAGGGCGAATCGGTGGATTTCGAAGGCAAACACCTGCGCGTACAGAACGCCAAGGCCCTTTACCCGCCGGTGCAAAAGCCGTATCCGCCGCTGTACTTCGGCGGTTCTTCCGACGCCGCCCACGACCTGGCCGCCGAACAGGTCGACGTGTACCTGACCTGGGGCGAGCCGCCCGCCGCCGTCGCGGAAAAACTCGCGGATGTGCGTGAGCGCGCCGCCCGCCACGGCCGCAGTGTGAAGTTCGGCATTCGCCTGCACGTGATCGTGCGTGAAACCGAAGAAGAGGCGTGGAAAGCCGCCGACAAACTGATCGAACACGTCAGCGACGAAACCATTGCTGCCGCGCAAAAATCCTTTTCGCGCTTTGACTCCGAAGGCCAGCGGCGCATGGCCGCCTTGCACGACGGGCGCCGCGACAACCTGGAAATCGCCCCCAACCTGTGGGCCGGCGTCGGCCTGGTACGTGGCGGCGCCGGCACGGCATTGGTCGGCAACCCGCAACAAGTGGCCGAGCGCATCAAGGAATACGCTGACCTTGGCATCGAGAGCTTCATCTTCTCCGGCTACCCGCACCTGGAAGAGGCGTATCGCTTTGCCGAGCTGGTATTCCCGTTATTGCCGGAACCTTACGCCAGCCTCGCCGGGCGTGGCGTCACCAACCTCACCGGCCCGTTTGGCGAAATGATTGCCAATGATGTGCTGCCTAAAACAAAGGCCTGAACGCGCTGAAATCTGCTGGATATGAGAGCTGCTTTTCTGTGGGAGCCGGGCTTGCCCGCGATGCAGGCGACTCGGTGTTTCAGTGAACCCCGGTTGATGCCATCGCAGCGGTGCGACGACTCGACAAGCCAGCTCCCACATTTGAGCTGCATTGCCAGACCTACAGCGCACGGCTTCTGAGCCAATTGAGGAAACCCCGTGACAGCCAAACCCCACAGCGTCCTGCCCTCGCCGCTGCAAACCGCCAAACTGCTGGCCGCCGAATTCGCCCTCACCGCCGTCGAACGCGACGAGCGTGGCGGCACCCCGAAAACCGAACGTGACGCCTTGCGCCACAGCGGCCTGCTGGCCCTGAGCATTCCCACTCAATACGGCGGCCTCGGCGCGCGCTGGAGTGAAACCCTGGGCATCGTGCGTGAATTCGCCAAGGTTGACAGCTCCATCGCCCACGTCTTCGGCTTCCACCATCTGATGCTCGCCACCGTGCGCCTGTTTGCGCGCCCGGACCAATGGCAACCCTGGTTCGAACAGACCGCGCGCAAAAACTGGTTCTGGGGCAATGCCCTCAACCCGCTGGACACGCGCACGGTGGTCAAGGATTTCGGCGGCTGGCGCGAGTTCTCCGGCAAAAAAAGCTTCTGCTCCGGTGCCAGCGACTCGGAAATGCTCATCGCCTCGGCGGTGGATGAAAGCGCCGGCGGCAAACTGCTGATCGCCGCGATTCCCAGCGGGCGCAGTGGCATCACCTTGCACAACGACTGGAACAACATCGGCCAACGCCAGACCGACAGCGGCAGCGCCAGCTTCGAGCGGGTGCGCGTCGAAGAATCGGAATTGCTCCTCGACCCAGGCCCGCTGAGCACGCCTTTCGCCTGCCTGCGCCCGCTGATCGCGCAGTTGACGTTCACACATATGTTTCTCGGGATTGCCGAAGGCGCCTTCGAAGAAGCGCGCAATTACACCCTGACCGAAACCCGTTCGTGGCACAAATCCTCAGCCGACGACGTGCGCCAGGACCCTTACGTGCTGCACCACTACGGCGAATTCTGGGTCGCGCTGGAAGGCGTGCGCCTGCTGGTCGAACGTGCCGCCGACTTGCTCGACCAGGCCTGGGCCAAAGGCCCCAACCTCAGCGAACACGAACGCGGCCAATTGGCGATTGCCATCGCCACCGCCAAAGTTGCCGCCACCCGCCAAGGCCTGGACCTGTGCAGCCGCCTGTTTGAAGTCACCGGCGCACGGTCCACCCACGCCTCGCTGCGCCTGGACCGCCACTGGCGCAACCTGCGCACACAAACCTTGCACGACCCAGTGGACTACAAACTCCACGAACTGGGGGACTGGGCCTTGAACCAATCCCTGCCGATTCCCACGTTCTATTCCTAAGAGAGGTGCCCATGCAGCTTTTAACCTTACCGCCCTCGCCCGCCCTCGCGACGTCGATCCGCGCCACGGCCCAGGTCTTTGAAGACCCCAAATCCCAGGCGCTGCTCGCCCACATCCAGCAAGTGGCGCCCAGCGAAGCCAGCGTGCTGATCATCGGCGAGACCGGCACCGGTAAAGAGTTGGTGGCGCGCCATATTCATAACCTCAGCGCGCGGCGCAACCGGCCGTTTGTGGCGGTGAACTGCGGGGCGTTCTCTGAATCGCTGGTGGAAGCCGAATTGTTCGGGCATGAAAAAGGTGCGTTTACCGGCGCCCTCAGCGCCAAGGCCGGCTGGTTCGAGGAGGCCGACGGCGGCACCTTGTTCCTCGATGAGATTGGCGACTTGCCGATGGCGATCCAGGTCAAGCTGCTGCGCGTATTGCAGGAGCGTGAAGTGGTGCGCCTGGGTTCGCGCAAGAGCATTCCGATTGATGTGCGGGTACTGGCGGCCACCAACGTGCAGTTGGAAAAAGCCATCAACGCCGGGCATTTCCGCGAAGACCTCTACTACCGCCTCGACGTGGTCAGCCTGGAACTCAGCCCATTGCGCGAGCGCCCCGGCGATATCCTGCCGCTGACCCGGCATTTCATCGAAGCCTACAGCCAGCGCCTCGGCTACGGCCCGATCACCATCAGCCGCGAGGCCGAGCACAAACTCAAAAGCTACAGCTGGCCGGGCAATATCCGCGAGCTGGAAAACGTGATCCACCACACCCTGTTGATCTGCCGTAACGGCGTGATCGAACGCGATGATTTGCGCCTGTCGAACATGCGCATCGAGCGCCAGGACGACAGCCAGCACGGCACCGACAACAGCGCCGAAGCGTTGCTGGCGCGGGCCTTTCAAAAGCTCTTCGAGGAACAGGCCGGCGCCCTGCATGAAAAGGTCGAGGACGCGTTGTTGCGTGCTGCCTACCGCTTCAGCCATTACAACCAGGTGCACACCGCCAACCTGCTGGGTTTGAGCCGCAACGTCACGCGCACCCGGCTGATCAAGATCGGCGAGTTGGCGGTGAACAAGCGCCGGCCCGGCGAAAACGTACAAGGCGAGCGCATGTTGCACCTATCCATTTAGGCGGCAGTGCAGCGCGTTGTCATGGCTGCGCTCAAAACTGCGCAGCACCTGGAACGAACCGAAGGTCACCGCCGTGGCCTGGTGGGCGCGGATCAGCGTCCAGAAATCTTCCTCGCCGTGCTCAAAGCATTTAAATGCTGCCTCGCCCTCCTCACGTGAGCGCCACTGCAGGTAATTGAGCACCCGCCGGCCGTCATCGCTGACTTGCACACTCGCATTGATAAAGCCGCCATGGCCCTGGGCCAGGCGTTCGCTCTGGGTGGACAAGGCCGCCGCCAGCGCGAGTTGCTGCCAGGGCTCGACCTGAAACTCGATCAGTTGAGTGAAGCTGCGATTCTTCTCTGATACCTGCATGAACACTCCCCTCTCTCTGTAGGCAGAATCTTGCGATTCGATGCCACGCAGGGTAAAACCTCTAGCTAAGTCAAGGTCAAGCGTTTATCTGGAGTTTTTATGCTTACCAAGCAACTCACCGTCGGCCAACTCGCCGCTCGCAGCGGTGTCGCGGTCACGGCCCTGCATTTTTACGAAGCCAAGGGGCTGATCAAGAGCAATCGCAATGCCGGTAACCAGCGCCGCTATCCACGGGATGTGTTGCGGCGGGTGGTGGTGATCAAGATCGCCCAACGTTTGGGCATTCCACTGGCGACGATTGGCGAGGCGTTGCAGACCTTGCCGGATGGGCGCACGCCGACGACTGCAGACTGGGAACGCCTGTCGGCGCTGTGGCGAGAAGATTTGGATGATCGCATCAACAAATTGTTGCTGCTGCGTGACAAGTTGAGTGGCTGTATTGGTTGCGGGTGTTTGTCGTTGGAGGCCTGCCCGTTGCGCAATCAGGATGACCAACTCGGTGAACGCGGGCCGGGCGCCCATTTGCTGGAGCCCACTACCTCCTCCTGACTTGGGAGTGCGATCAATGTGGGAGCGGGCTTGCTCGCGAATGCGGTGTATCAGTAACAAAATTGTTGGCTGAAACTCCGGATTAGCGAGCAAGCCCGCTCCCACATTTAGTTATTTGTCAGGCTCAGAACCCAGGCGCGATCTGGCCCTTGTAACGGATCAAAATAAACTGGCGCACTTCATCGGAGTTCAACGCCTTGGCCAGCTTCTGAATACGCGGGTCGTTGATGTTGTCCGGCCGCGCCACCAGGTACTCGACGTACAGCGATTTGCCCTTCTCCACAATCAACGCACTGTTGGTATCAATCCCCGCTTCCAGCGCGTAATTGGCAAACACAAAGGCCAAATCCACCTGGCTCACCGAACGGGCCAGCAAAGCGCCTTCCAGCTCACGGATTTTCAGGTGCTTGGGGTTCTCGGCGATATCGCGTGGGGTGCTGAGGGTGTTGCTCGGGTCCTTGAGCTTGATCAGCCCGGCTTCATCCAGCAGCACCAGCGCGCGGCCGGTATTCACCGGGTCGTTGGGGATCGACACGGTGGCGCCGTCCTTCAACTCGGCGATATTTTTGATCCGCGTCGAATAAGCGCCAAACGGCTCGATGTGCACGCCCACCACTGGCACCAGGTCGGTGTGACGAGTCTTGTTGTAATCGTCCAGAAACGGCCGGTACTGGTAGTAGTTGGCGTCGATGTTCTTCAGCGCCAGCTGCTGGTTGGGCTGGATAAAGTCGGTGAAGACTTTGATCTGCAAATCCACGCCCTCCTTGGCCAGCACCGGTTTGACGAACTCGAGGATTTCCGCGTGGGGCACGGGGGTCGCGCCCACCACCAATGTCTCGTTGGCGAACGCATTGAACGACAGGACAGCAGCCAAAATGGCCAGGGACTTTTTCATGAATGCTCCAAAGACAGCTTTATAAGAATTAACGGCGGCTGTAACGCGCCACCAAACGGTCACCGGTCATTTGCAGGGCCTGTACCAGCACCAGCAACAGCACCACCGTGACCACCATCACGTCGGTCTGGAACCGCTGATAGCCGTAGCGAATCGCCAGGTCACCCAGGCCACCGCCACCGATCACCCCGGCCATGGCGGTGTAGTCCACCAGCACAATCGCGGTGACGGTCACCGCCGCCAGCAACCCGCCGCGGGCCTCCGGCAGCAGCGTGTGGCGGATCACCTGCCAGGTACTCGCGCCCATGGCTTGGGTCGCCTCGACCACACCGCGGTCGACTTCGCGCAACGCGGTTTCCACCAGCCGTGCAAAAAACGGCGTGCAGCCCACCACCAGCGGCGGGATGGTGCCTGGCACGCCTAGGGAGGTGCCGACCAACAAGGTGGTCAGCGGGATCAGCACAATCAGCAAGATGATGAACGGCAGCGAGCGCAGCACGTTGACCACCACCGACAGCAGCCGATACACCACCAGCGCTTCGTGCAGCTGGCGCTTGCCGGTCAGAAACAGCAGCACGCCCAGCGGCAGCCCCAGCAGCACGGTAAAACCCAGCGCGGCGCCGAGCATGCTCAGGGTTTCGAGGCAGGCTTGGCCGATGTCGGCCCAGTAGATGTGTTTAAACCACTCGGCCATGGCTTATGACCAATCGTGACGTGGCGGCTTGGTGCCATTGAGCAACCAGTTGCCCACCACGTGGTATTTCCAGCGCACCGGGTCGTGCAGCGTGTGCACCCGCGCGTTGCGCCAGTGGCGGTCGAAATTGTGTTTCTTCAAGGTCGAGCGCGTGCCGCCGAGTTCGAACAGCTTGTTGCTGGCTTCGATGGCGATTTCAGTGGTCAGCACCTTGGCCCGCGCCACGGCCAGGGAGGCGTGGGCGACATTGTCTTCATTCGGCGCCGGGCGTGCCGCGTCCAGGGCCAAACCGGCACGCTCCAACAACGCTTCAGCGGCTTCGAGGCGAATATCCAGGGCGCCAACCTGGATGATGGTCAGCGGGTCTTCACTGGCTTTTTCCACCCCGGCGTCGATCCATGGCCGGGCAAATTGCTGCACGAACTGCACGGTGTCACGCAAGGCGGCGCGGGCAATCCCGGCGTCGATGGCGGCAGTGGTCAGCTGTGCGAAGGGGCCGGCCAGGGTCGGTGAATCATAGGATTTATGCGTAGGAAACAGATTGAAGGCCGGCACCCGCAGGTTCTGCGCGAGCACCGTGCCACTTGAGGTGGTGCGCTGGCCCATGCTGTCCCAGTCATCCACCACCACCAGGCCTTCGGTGCCACGCGGCACAAAAGCCAACTGCGCATTTTGCTGCTCATCCAGCGCCAGCACCGCCAGCCAGTGGGCGTACAGCGAGCCGGTGCAATAACCTTTGCGGCCGTTGATCACATAGCCGTCGCCAACGCGTCGGACGCTGGCCTGGATGTCCTGCACGTTCTTGCCGCCGGTTTCCGACAGCGCATTGGCAAACCGATGGCCTTGCAGCGCCAGGCCGAAGAAATGCGCCTGCTGCTCGGGCGTGCCTTGCAGGCGAATATCCTCCAGCAGGCAGTAATGGTTCTGCGGGATTTGCCCCAGCGACGGGTCAGCCGCCGAGATAATCGCAATCACCTGGGCCAGCACCGCGTAGGACACCTGCGCGCCACCAAATTCGCGCGGCACACTGATGCCCCACAGGCCGCTGTTGGAATACAGGTCAACCACCTCGGCTGGCACCTGGCGGCTGCGGTCACGTTCGGCGTCCTGCTCGAGCAGCACGGCGGCGACTTGATGGGCCACGGCAATCGCCTGGGCTTCATCGCGGATCAGGTCAGCGTGGGGCGTGTGAATGGGGTAATCGGCAGATACAGGCAGTACAGACATACAACGCTCTCGGGCGAATGGTTTGTCTGGTGCATTGCAGCTTCTGTGCCGAGCCCGCAAACCGCTGGGTTGGCGGAAAAATCGCGATCCAAAAGCGCCTTTGACGCAGCAATCTGCTCGTTCACTGTTGCCTGGCCAACACCTCGTCGGCTACCCGCAGGCCGCATGATACGTGGCCTATAGTGAAAAGGCCTGCCTGCCCAACCACCACCTGCGGAGAACGATATGAGCGTTAAACCTATCCCCGAGGGTTATCACAGCGTCACGCCTTATATGGGCATCGACAACGCGAGCGATGCCATTGAGTTCTACAAGAAAGCCTTTGGCGCCACCCAGGTCATGCGCCTGGACATGCCCGACGGCAAGGTCGGCCACGCCGAACTGCGCATTGGCGACTCGGCGCTCATGCTCGGCTCGCCCTGCGCTGACATGGCCTTGCGCAACCCGGCCGAACACACCAGTGTCGGCCTGCACCTGTACGTGAACGACGTGGATGCACAATTCAAACAAGCCGTTGCAGCCGGTGCCAGCGTGATGTCCGAGCCCAAGGATCAGTTTTATGGCGACCGCTCGGCGAGCGTGAAGGATCCGCTTGGGCACCTCTGGTTTTTGGCTACGCGCAAGGAAGACCTGACCGAAGCGCAGATCCGGGAGCGAGCGATGGCGATGTTCAAGCAAGGCTGAGATCTCAACAGCAATACATATCCCATGTGGGAGCTGGCTTGTGTGGGAGCTGGCTTGTGTGGGAGCTGGCTTGCCTGCGATGCAGTCACCTCGGTACACCAGCACGACCGCGGCGATGCCATCGCAGGCAAGCCAGCTCTCACAGGAGTCCGCATCGTTTGGAAGATCGAGGCTCCTACACACTTCATGAACAACCCCTCCACGCTTTCCCCCTTGCCCCGAACGCCGCGTGATTCCACGATGCAGGCAATCATCACAAGGAGTCATTCCATGTTCGCCGGATTCCAAAAAGACCAGTGCCACGTCAATGGCGTGGACATCAGCTACCGCAAAGGCGGTACAGGTCCCGGTCTGCTCCTGCTGCACGGGCACCCGCAAACCCACGTCATCTGGCACAAAGTCGCCGAACAACTGGCCGAACATTTCACCGTGGTGGCGGCCGACCTGCGCGGGTATGGCGACAGCAGCAAGCCCATGGCCGACGACCACCATGCCAACTACTCGAAACGCGAAATGGCCCGCGACGGCGTCGAACTGATGCAAGCCCTGGGCTTCGAGCAGTTCTCGGTGCTGGCCCACGACCGTGGCGCGCGTGTTGCCCACCGCCTGGCACTGGACCACCCACAGGCCGTGCAACGCATGGTGCTGCTGGATATCGCGCCGACCCTGTCGATGTATGCCCAGACCGACGAAGCCTTCGCCCGCGCCTACTGGCACTGGTTCTTCCTGATCCGCCCGGCGCCGTTGCCCGAAGCGCTGATCGAGAGCAACCCCGAGCTGTACCTGCGCAGCGTGATGGGCAGCCGCAGTGCCGGCCTCAAGCCATTTACCGATGAGGCCTTCGCCGAATACCTGCGCTGCCTGCAGCTGCCGGGCACCGCGCGCGGTATCTGCGAGGACTACCGTGCTGCCGCCGGTATCGACCTTGAACACGACCAGGCGGACATCGACGCCGGCAATCACCTGAACCTGCCGTTGCTGGTGATGTGGGGCGCCGAAGGCACCGTCGGCCGCTGTTTCGAGCCGCTCAAGGAATGGCAGAAAGTCGCCACCGACGTACGTGGCAAGGCCCTGCCGGCCGGCCATTACATTGCCGAAGAAGTCCCTGAACTGTTGCTGGGCGAGGTCCTGACCTTCCTGCGCTGAATGCTGTAACCCCGTGACCTGAAAGACCCACCTCGCAGGCTGCTGATGGCCTGCGACGGGTTCTGCTTGCCCAAAAAACGATTGAGATAATAACAATGACACTCAAAAAACTGCTGGGAACCCTGTACGTACAGGTGCTCATCGCGATCGCGCTGGGTGTGTTGATCGGCCATGTCTGGCCGCAAGTCGGCATCGACCTCAAGCCCTTGGGCGACGGGTTTATCAAGCTGATCAAGATGATCATCGGCCCGATCATCTTCTGCACGGTGGTCTCCGGCATCACCAGCATGCACGATGTAAAACAGGTGGGCCGGGTCGGCGGCAAGGCGCTGCTGTACTTCGAAATCGTCTCGACCATTGCCCTGCTGATCGGCATTCTCTCCGCGCACCTGCTGCACCCTGGCGTGGGCTTCAATATCGATGTGAAGACCCTGGACAGTTCGGCCATCGCCGGCTTCGTCGGCCAGGCGCAGCACAGTGAAGGCGTGACCGGCTTTCTGCTGAACGTTATCCCCGGCACCTTTTTCGATGCCTTCGCCAAGGGCGAAATCCTGCCGGTGCTGTTTATTTCCGTACTGTTCGGCCTGGGCCTGGTGATGGTCGGCGAAAAGGCCCGGCCACTGGTGGGTGTGATCAACCAGGCCAGCGAAGTGTTTTTCCGCATCGTCGGCATGATCAGCCGCGTCGCGCCAATCGGTGCCTTCGGCGCCATTGCCTTCACCATCGGCAAGTACGGCGTGGGTTCGTTGCTGCCGCTGCTGAAGCTGGTCGGCACCTTTTATGTCACCGCGTTTTTCTTTGTCGCGGTGGTGTTGGGCAGCATCGCGCGCTACGCCGGTTTCAGCATTTTCAAATTGATGGGCTATATCAAATCGGAACTGTTGATTGTGCTGGGCACCAGTTCGTCGGAATCGGCGCTGCCGCAGTTGATCCAGAAACTCGAAAGCCTCGGCGCCTCCAAAGGCGTGGTAGGCATCGTGGTGCCGACCGGCTACACCTTCAACCTCGACGGCACCAACATCTATATGACCCTGGCCGTGCTGTTCCTGGCCCAGGCGACCAATACGCACCTGCCGCTGGAACAGCAACTGACCTTGCTGGCGGTGGCCATGCTCACATCAAAAGGCGCCGGTGCGGTGGTGGGTGCTGGTTTTGTCGCACTGGCCGCCAGCCTGGCGGTGGTGCCCACCGTGCCGGTGGCGGCGATGGTGCTGATTTTGGGCGTCGACCGCTTCATGGCTGAATGCCGTTCGCTGACCAATATCATCGGCAACGCCGTCGCAGCCTTGGTGGTGGCCGCCTGGGAAGGCGAGCTGGACCGCGAAAAAATGGCCCCTATCGCCCTCAAGCGCGGCCGCCATGCGCGAGCTGCTCAGGCGGCACAGGCGAAGATCGCTGCCGAGTAAGCAATAACGGCCAGGCGCGCCGGAAGGCGCGCCGATCCAGTGCTATTCTGGCGGCTCATGCCGCCACGCTTGTTTCTGATGACCCATAAGAAAGATACCGTGCCCCTACCTGAAGACCTGCGGGTGTTCCTGACCGTGATCCGCAAGGCTGGTTTCGCCGCCGCCGCCGATGAGCTGGGGCTGTCGCCTGCGTATGTCAGCAAGCGCATCCAGATCCTCGAAACCACCCTGGCCACCCGCCTGCTGCACCGCACCAGCCGGCGTATCGCCCTGACCGAAGACGGTGAACGGGTGCAGCGCTGGGCCGTACGCATCCTCGAAGATTTCCAGCAACTTTCCGATGAACTCTCCGACGCCCATGACAGCCCGCGTGGCCATTTGCATTTGTGCAGCAGCTTCGGCTTTGGCCGCAACCACGTGGCGCCGGCCCTGTCGTTGCTGGCGGAACAGTACCCGGACCTGGAAATCCGCCTGGACCTGTTCGACCGCGTGGTGGATATCGTCAGCGAAGGCTTCGACCTGGAGATTCGCGTGGGCGACGACATCCCCGGCCAGCACATCGGCCGACGCCTGGTGAGCAACCGCCGGGTGCTGTGCGCCGCGCCGTCTTATCTGAAGCGACGCGGCACGCCACAGCACTTGAGTGAGCTGGAACAGCACGACTGCCTGGTGCTCAAGGAGCGCGACAACGCCTTCGGCATCTGGAACCTGGAGCGCGATGGCGCCCCCGAAAGCGTGCGTGTACGCGGGCCGCTGTCCTCCAACAATGGCGAGATCGTGTTGCAGTGGGCGCTGGACGGGCGCGGCGTATTGCTGCGCTCGATGTGGGATGTGAAGCCGCTGCTGGAACAAGGCAAGCTGGTGCAGGTGCTGCACGCCTACACCCAGAGCGCCAACGTGTGGGCGGTGTACCCGACACGCTTGGCCTACTCCGGGAAATTAAGAGCCTGCGTGGAGTTTTTGCAGGAGCACTTCAAGGGCTTGTCGATTTGACCGTGCCGCCTCCCAATCACAAGAGTGCCCACCACAGTGGGAGCGGGCTTGCCCTAATGCCGCTCAGTTAAGCAAACGCATTGCTTAAAACAGCGAAGATCAAATGTGGGAGCGGGCTTGCCCGCGAAGACGTCGGCTCAGCAAACATTGATAGTGACTGAACCACCGCTTTCGCGGGCAAGCCCGCTCCCACAGGGGTGTGGGGTTGGCAGTAAGCGTGCGGGAGGGCTCAGCAACGTTTGTCCTCGCATACCGCACCCCGTCGGTTGGCGCAGTACCCCAGCCATGCAGTCATGACCAGCAAGGCCGTCAGCGGCAACCCATGAAACAAGACAATCACCTGGGCCGGTGTCCACGTCAGGTAAAACGGCCCCACCACCAACATGCCCACGCCAAAGCCAGCCATCTGGATCAGGGTCAATAAGCTGAACAGCGGCAGGCGCAGGCTATCCGGCTCGCTTTGCGCGCGGGACACCAACGCCACCTCGGACACACCATCACCCAGCCCCGCCCACACCACCAGCAGCAATGCCAACCACAGTTCGGTTTGCTGGAAGGTCAGGATAAAGCCGCTGGACATCAGCGCCACGCCCAGCATGAACAAGCGCTCCATGGCTTGGGTGCCACGGCCTTTGAGCAGCGCACTGGCGATTCGCGCGCCAACGAACTTGCCACACGCCCACACCGCCAGCAAATAGCCCATGACGGTCTTGGCCGTGTCCGGCGAAATGTACTGCGACAGCACCGGCCAGCCGACGTTATGCGCCGCGCTGCCAAGGGTGTCGAGCATGCTGATCAACAACATCGCCGCCAGCACCGGCGCCCCACGCAGCCCTTGGGTCAGCTCGCGCCACTGCGCCGAAAGCCCGCGATGCGCGGCGACGGCTACTGTGTACAACGCACGCAATGGCAAGATCAGGCAGGCCGCCAGCACATAGGTGCCGATATTCACGGCAAACACCGCCTCGAAGCCGCCCGTGGCAATCAGCAACCCCGACAGCAAACTGCCGAACACCGCGCCGGTCGCCGCCGCCGACGTGATCCACGCATTGGTGCTCACCCGCTGCTCAAGCGCCACCCATGTCGGTAACTGGCTGTTCAGGCCAATGGCAAACAACGAGTTGCACAGGCCGATACCAAACGCGATAAAGGGCAACACACTGAGCTGATGCGCCGGTATCAGCACCAATAGCGGCAACAGCAACAGCGCCCGGGCCAGGTCCAGCCCCGCCAGGGTGCTGCGCCCTGGAAAGCGCCGAAAAAACGGAATGCCGAACAGGCTGGCGACAATCCCGCCGGTGACGCGGCACGCCAGAAACACACTGACAAATACCACGCTTTGGCTAAGCCAATAGACGTAGGTGGACAGCGCCACCATGTTAAGGAACGCACCAAAGTCCGAGACGCCACGGGCGAAGATGATCAAGCGGGCGTTGCGGGTCGACAGCGTTGATTCGGGATCAACGTTGAGCACATCCATGTCAGGCGCTTCCTTTTCTTATCATGAGCCGACTTCCTTGTCGGTCCCACTTAAGGCCAAGGCGCCGGGCGTGTCAACCAAGCCAAGGGTTGGCCGCCAGATGCTCGCGCTCAAATGCTTTGATCTGCTCGCGGCGTTGCAAGGTGCTGCCAATCGCATCCAGGCCCAATAGCAGCGCGGTCTTGCGCAGGGTGTCGATCTGGAACGGGATGACTTGACCATCGGCCAAGCGAATTTCCTGGTTTTCCAGGTCCACACTGATCTGCGCCTGGTCCGCCTGGCTCACGGTTTGCCCGAGTGTGTGCAACACCGCTTCGTCCAGGGTAATCAGCAACACCCCATTGCGCTGGCAGTTGTCATAGAAAATCCCGGCAAAGCTGCTGCCGATCAGCGCGCGGATGCCCATTTGCTTCAAGCCCCACACCGCGTGTTCACGGCTGGAACCACAGCCGAAGTTCGGCCCCACCACCATAAAGCTCGCGCCCTGCCAGGCCGGCTGGTTCAGCACGAAGTCCGGGGCAGGCTCGCCGGACGCGAGAAAGCGCAGGTCGAAGAACAGCCCGCGGTCCAGGCCGCTGCGGTCGATGCCTTTGAGAAACTGCTTGGGCATGATCACGTCAGTGTCGATGTTCGCCGCCAGCATCGGCGCGGCTTTGCCGGTGACCAGGGTGAAAGGTTGCAGGCTCATGCGCGGTCTCCAAAGTGGCGAATATCAGTGAGGCGACCGGTGATGGCAGCCGCGGCGACCATCGCCGGGCTCATCAGGTGGGTGCGTGCGCCCGCGCCCTGGCGGCCTTCGAAATTACGGTTGGTGCTGGAGGCGCAGCGGTCGCCGGGGGCCAGCACGTCGTCGTTCATCGCCAGGCACATCGAGCAGCCGGACTGGCGCCATTCGAAACCGGCGTCGATAAAGATCGCCGCCAGCCCTTCGGCCTCGGCCTGGTCGCGCACTTCGGTGGAGCCGGGCACGATCATCGCCCGTACGTGCTCGGCCACGTGTTTGCCGCGCACCACGCTGGCGGCGTCGCGCAGGTCTTCGATACGCGCATTGGTGCAGGAACCGATAAACGCGTGGCTGATGACGATATCGCTCAGCGGCATACCGGCTTCCAGGCCCATGTAGTTGAGGGCGCGGCGCATATCCTGGCGCAGGATCAGGTCGCTGACGTCCTGCGGGTCGGGCACACGGGCGCCAATCGGCGCGGCCTGGTCGGGGCTGGTGCCCCAAGTGACCATGGGCTCCAGGGTGTTGGCGTCGAGTTGCACTTCCTGGTCGAACACCGCGTCGGCGTCCGAATGCAGCTGGCGCCAGCCCACCAGCGCCTGGTCCCACAACGCGCCTTTGGGCGCGCGGGGCTTGCCCTTGAGGTAGGCGAAGACTTTTTCATCCGGCGCCATAAAGGCACCACGCGCACCGGCTTCCACCGCCATGTTGCAAATGGTCATGCGCGCCTCGACGCTCAGCGCGTCGATGGTGGAGCCGCGAAACTCGATGGCATAGCCGGTGGCACCGGACGCGCCGATCTTGCCGATCAACGCCATGATCACGTCTTTGGACGTGAGGCCTGGCGCCAACTCGCCCTCAACCGTGACACGCATGCTTTTCAGGCGCTTGTAGACCAGGGTCTGCGAGGCCAGCAGGTGCTCGATTTCCGAGGTGCCGATGCCAAAACCAAACGCGCCGAGGGCGCCGTAGGTGGTGGTGTGGCTGTCACCGGCGGCAATCACCATGCCCGGCAGGATAAAGCCCTGCTCCGGGGCGATCACGTGTTCGATGCCTTGGCGTTTGTCGAGGATGTCCAGCAGTTCGATGCCGAAGTCCCGGCAGTTCTCCGCCAGGTACGACACTTGCCGCGCGCCGCCGGCGTCGGGCATTGCCGCAATGCGTTTGGGCGTGGTGGGGTTCACATGGTCGACCACCGCCAGTGCCGTGCCGGGGCGCCAAACCTCACGCCCGGCCTCGCGCAGGCCGCTGAAGGCCTGGGGGCTGGTGTATTCGTTGATCACCTGGCGGTCTATATAAAGCAGCACATGGCCCTGGTCATCCAGGGGGCACACCGTGTGGGAATCGATGTGTTTGTCGTAGAGGGTTCTGGCAGTCATTTTTCTTCGGCTCACGTGTCTTGAGGCTGGCTCAACGGCTTACCCCATCCTACGCAGCCGCCCCGCCCCATCAATGGCGCCTGGGTGATGGCTTGGAACATGTTTCGTGTTCGATCAGCAGCTGCACGCGTTGTGAATGTGAACCAGAAACATTTTCTTTCATTTCCGCCTTAGGGATTTCTGTTTCTCATCCGTCTTAACTTAGATACAGCCCGTCGCGTCAGCAAAAGCTACGACCGGCCTTTTCCGGGCCTCTTTCGCCCCCTCCGATCAAGACCCTCATTCACATGTCGAAGAAGTCACGCTCAAAACTCTGGTTTCTCGTACACAGCTGGTTGGCATTGCCCATCTGGTTTTTTGTACTGATCGTCTGCGTTACCGGCACCCTGGCGGTGGTCAGCCAGGAAATCGTCTGGCTGGCCAACCCGGATATCCGCGCGAGCAAACCGTCGGATGATGCCGAGATGCTGAGCTTCGACCAAGTGATCGCGGCCATCAAGCGCGACGAGCCCAAGGCAATCGTGCAGTCGATCATCCGCCCGGACGAAACGCACTTTGCGCTGAGTGTCGACCTCAGCTACCCGGACGGGCGCTCCGTGGAGGTCTACGTCAACCCGTACACCGGCGCGATCCAGGGCATCAGCCCGTCGTTCGATTTCAAGCAATTTACCCGCGCCCTGCATGGCTGGTGGCTGGTGCCGTTCACCAACGGCTTCAGCTGGGGCTGGTACCTGGTCTCGGCGCTCGGCCTGCCGCTGCTGGCGTCGCTGGTGACCGGGCTGGTGGTCTACAAACGCTTCTGGAAAGGGTTTCTGCGCCCCACCCTGCGCATCCGCCACGGCGCGCGGATCTTCTGGGGTGACTTCCACCGCCTGAGCGGTATCTGGTCGATCTGGTTTATCGCAGTGATTTCCATCACCGGCACCTGGTTCCTGATCCAGGCGATTTTGGGCGATAACCAGATTTCCATCTCCAGCGAACCGATCGTCCCGGTGATTGCCCGCGAGAAAGTGCCGATGTCCGCCCCCGGCGTGCCGGCGCCGATGATCGCGCTGGACGAAGCCATCGACATTGCCACCCAACGCATTCCCGGGCTGGACGCCACGTTCGTGTTCCTGCCGCTCAACGCCTACAGCCACCTGCAAATCGGCGGGCGCGGCTGGTACCCGCTGATGTTCCAGACCGCCCAGCTCAACCCCTACAGCGGCGAAATTGCGGTGTCGCATTTGCTCTCCGACCGCTCGACGCTGGAGTTCGTCACCGAATCCATGCGCCCGCTGCACACCGGTGACTTTGGCGGGCTGTGGATCAAGCTGATCTGGGCGTTCTTCGGCCTGGTGCTGAGCATGATGGTGTTGAGCGGCCTGCTGATCTGGACCAAGCGCACCGCGCTGGCCACCCTCAACGCCCTCAAGCGCGAAGCCAAGGCGCAGCGCGCGCCTGCCGCCGCCCCCGCCCTGCAGGCTGAAACTTCGGAGGCCAAATAATGAGCAAGGTCACTGCTGCAACGCCGCCTTCGCCGATGCGCGCCTTTTGGCTGAAATGGCGGTTCCATATCAACATTCTGCTGGTGCTGGTGCCGCTGGGGTTCATGCCCAAGTACTTTGCCGATGCCGCGCTGTTTCGCGGCGACACCGGCATTGGCGAGCGGATCGTCGGTGATGTGCAGGTCGGGCCCTGGAGCCTGAAACTCGCCGAATTTCGCAATGAAGGCCCGAGTCCGGACCCGGCCGGCCCGATGAAATTCTTCAACGCCGCCCTGTGCGACACCTGCGCCGAGCAGGTCAAGGCCACCTACCTGCGTATCGGCAAGCCGCGCAGCCTGCGCGCCGCCGGGGTGATCTTCTTCGGCACGCCGTACCGCATGGGCGCCGCCCTGCCAGTTCCGGAGCGTACGCCGGCCGACGCCGAACTGTGGGTCACCATGGAAGGCTGGGACGGCACCATGCACCAGGGTTCCATCCCGCTGAGCCAGGCTTCGCCTGCCACCATTGCCTGGCTGAACAAGCAAGGAGTTAAACCATGACGTTAACGCGCCTGACCCGCGCCGGTGCTGCGCTATTGCTCTGCGCCGGTTTCAGTACCACCGCCCTTGCCCACAACCCGATGTGCGAATGCAAAGCGATCGACGGCGAGCAGATCCAGTGCACCGGCGGTTTCTCCGACGGCAGCGGTGCACCCGGTGTAACCCTGGACGTGATCGGCTACGACGAAACCATCCTGCTGCCCGGCAAGCTGGGCCAGGACTCGACCCTGACCTTCAAGAAACCCTCGGCCGAGTTCTATGTGCTGTTTGATGCAGGCCCCGGCCACGTGGTGGAAATCGACCAAGCGGATATCCAGCCCCAATGAGCACTACACAGGTTGTACGCCCCGCCGGTGCCGGCCATGAAACCCTCTACGTGTTGTTGCTGTGCCTGATCATCCTGGCAGTGGCCGGTTCGGTGATCGCCCTGCACGGTGACACCCAGGAAGTCGCGGCACTGCCCAGCCACCAGCTGGATGCGCGCCGCGACCTGAGTGCCGCCGAGCAAGGCATCTACGCCGACCTGCGGGTGACCCTGGATGAAATCCAGTTGTTGCAAAAGGAGCAAAGCGCCCTGCCGACGCCTGAGCAATTGGCCGAAGAAGGGTTCGCACCGTTTGCCCAGGATGCCAGTTCGGTCAGCCGTGGCGACCATCGCTGGCAGCTGCTGGAACCTTCGGCCTATGTGGGCTTGAGCCAGGTGCCGAGTGCCAGCGGCTCGTTGCTGATGCGCGTGCACGGCGCCGAGCCGGATATCTGGCTCAATCGCCAAGCCAACCTCGCCGCCCCTTCCGACCTCACTGACCAGGCGCTGATCGCAGCCGGCTGGCAGCAGGTGGTCGCGCAATTCGATGCTGGCGTCACGCGCCAGCACCGTCACTGACCGAGAAGACCGAGTGCCCATGTCTATTTCATCTCCCCTGTTACGCCTGTTGCTGGTCAGCCTGTTCAGCCTGCTGCTGGCGCCGTTGGCAAATGCCGAGGCGGCTAAACGCCTGCGCATCGGCATTACGCTGCACCCTTATTACAGCTACGTCACCAACATCGTCGGCGACAAGGCCGAGGTGGTGCCGTTGATCCCGGCCGGTTTCAACCCCCACGCCTACGAACCGCGCGCCGAAGACATCAAGCGCATCGGCACGCTGGACGTGATCGTGCTCAACGGCGTCGGCCATGACGATTTCGCCGACCGCATGATCGCCACCAGCGAGCGTCCGGACATCCCGGTGATCGAGGCCAACGCCAACGTGCCGCTGCTGGCCGCCACCGGCAATGCTGCACGTGGCGCGGGCAAGGTGGTCAACCCGCACACCTTCCTGTCGATCAGCGCCTCGATTGCCCAGGTCAACAACATCGCCCGCGAACTGGGCAAACTCGACCCGGACAACGCCAAAACCTACACCCAGAACGCCCGTGCCTACGGCAAGCGCCTGCGCCAGATGCGCGCCGACGCCCTGGCCAAACTGACCAGCGCGCCCAACCCCGACCTGCGCGTGGCCACGGTGCACGCGGCCTACGACT
This sequence comes from Pseudomonas sp. R76, assembly GCF_009834565.1. Taxonomy (GTDB): domain Bacteria; phylum Pseudomonadota; class Gammaproteobacteria; order Pseudomonadales; family Pseudomonadaceae; genus Aquipseudomonas. Next base: position 2,372,829 of record NZ_CP019428.1, on the reverse strand, counting down.
ACCTGCTGCGCGAGTTCGGCCTGGAAGTCACCGCCGTGGTCGAGCCGGCCCACGGCATCGAACCCAGCCCCAGCCAGTTGAAAAAGACCATCGATGAACTGCGCGCCCTGGATGTGAAGGTGATCTTCTCGGAGATGGATTTCCCGTCCACCTACGTCGAGACCATCCAGCGTGAGTCCGGGGTCAAGCTGTACCCGCTTTCGCATATCTCCTACGGCGAATACACGCCGCAGAAGTACGAAGTGGAAATGACCGGCAACCTCAACACCGTGGTGCGGGCGATTCAGGAGTCGGGGGCATGACGGCGGCGCAGCAGCTGAAAGTCGCCAGCATGGGTCCGACCCTCGACTTCGACAACGTCTCGCTGACCTTGGGCCGCACGGTGATCCTCGATGGCGTGAGCTTCCAGGTCCAGCCGGGCAGCATCCACGCACTGGTCGGCCCGAATGGCGGCGGTAAAAGTTCGCTGATCAAGACCCTGCTGGGGCAAACGCCACACCAGGGCCAATTGCGCCTGCAATGGCCGACCACGCCCGGCACCATCGGTTATGTGCCCCAGGCGCTGGAGTTCGACCGCGGCTTGCCGATGACCGTCGACGACTTCATGGCCGCCATGTGTCAGCGCCGGCCGGCGTTTCTGGGCCTGTCCAGGCACTACGCCGGGGCGATTGGCGAGGCGCTGGAGCGCGTCGGCATGCAGGACAAACGTAAACGCCGCATGGGCGCGTTGTCCGGCGGCGAGCGTCAGCGTGTGTTGCTGGCCCAGGGCCTGATTCCCGCGCCGCAGCTGTTGGTGCTGGATGAGCCGATGTCGGCCCTCGATGAAGCTGGCATCCAAGTCTTCGAACGCTTGCTGAATGACTGGCGCCTGGCCGGAATCACCGTGCTGTGGATCGAGCACGACCTGGAAGCCGTGGGCCGCCTGGCCGAGCGTGTCACCGGCCTCAACCGCCGCGTGCTGTTCGACGCCACACCGAAAGAAGCGCTGACCCCGGACCGCCTGCTGACCCTGTTCTCCACTCACCCTCGGAGCCCGGCGCAATGAGTTATGAAGCGTTTCGTTTGATGGTCCAGGGCTGGGCCTCTTCCGGGTATCTGCCGGAAGCGCTGGCCTATGGGTTTGTGGTCAATGCCTTGCTTGCCGGTCTGCTGATCGGCCCGGTACTCGGCGGCCTGGGCACGCTGGTGGTGGTCAAGCGCTTTGCGTTTTTCTCCGAAGCGGTCGGGCATGCCGCTCTGACGGGCGTGGCCGTGGGCATTCTTTTAGGGGAACCCTACACCGGGCCGTATGGCGCGCTGTTCGGCTACTGCCTGCTGTTCGGCATCCTGCTCAATTACCTGCGCAACCGCACCGGTTTGGCGCCGGACACCTTGATCGGCGTGTTCCTGTCGGTGTCCCTGGCGCTGGGTGCGAGCCTGCTGCTGATCCTGGCGGGCAAGATCAACGTGCACATCCTCGAGAACGTATTGTTTGGTTCGGTGCTGACGGTCAATGGCAACGACCTGCTGGTGCTGGCCGTGGTCGGCTCGTTGGTGATGGCGCTGGCGTTGCCGTTGTACAACCGCATCATGCTCGCCAGTTTCAACCCGCAACTGGCGGCGGTACGCGGTGTGGCGGTGAAGACCCTGGATTATTTGTTCGTGATTCTGGTGACACTGATCACCGTAGCGGCGGTCAAGGTGATCGGCGCCATTCTGGTCGGCGCCCTGCTGGTGATTCCGGCGGCGGCGGCGCGCCTGCTGAGCCAATCGCTCAAGGGTTTCTTCTGGGTTTCGGTGGTGATCGCCACGGTGAGCACGCTGTGCGGCATTCTGCTGCCGATTATCTTCGACCTGCCTATCCCATCCGGCGCCGCCATCATTCTGGTTGCCGGTATCGCCTTCGCCTTCGCCGCCATCGCGCGCGGCACAGTGCCCAGCCTCAAAGGGAATCTTGGATAATGCGCCCTGTCTTTCGCCCACTGGCCCTGGCCATCGCCTGCCTGCTCAGCACCTCGGCGCTGGCCGCCGTAGACGGCTTTAATCCCAACGACTTCAAAATCAACCAAGGCCTCGGCCATGCCGCCCTGACCAAGGCCAAGAAGCCGGTCAAGGTGCTGGCCTCGCTGCCTATTACTTACGGCTTGGCCGAGGTACTGCTCAAGGGCACCGACGTGAAACTTGAACGCGCCGCCCCGGCCAACCTGCCCGGCTCGCGGCAGGTGTCCTACTTCACCGGGCGCGGCGCCCAGGCGTTGAATAGCCTGGCTATGGACGCCGACGCGACCATCGGCCTGCGTTCGTTGTGGGCCGATGACCCGCTCTACCCGGTGGCGCGGCGCAGCAATATCCGCATCGTCGAAGTGGATGCCGCGCGCCCGGTGGACGGCGGTTTGCCGGGCATCGCCGTGCAGCCGGGCAGCACTGACGGCTTGAACAGCCAGCCGTGGCAGTCGAGCAACAACATGGGGCGCATGGCCGATGTGATGGCCGCCGACCTGAGCCGGCTGGCACCGAAGGCCAAGCCAAAGATCGACGCCAACCTCGCCACCCTCAAGCAACGCCTGCTCAAGCTCAGCGCCGACAGCGAAGCGCGCCTGGCCCAGGCAGACAACCTGAGTGTGGTCAGCCTGAGCGATCACTTTGCGTATCTGGTCAGCAGCTTGAACCTGGAAGTGGTCAGCACCGATGCACGGCCGGATGCCGAGTGGACGCCTGAGGCGCGGCAGCAGTTAACCACCAGCTTGAAGGACAGCGACGTGGCCGTGGTGCTGCATCATCGTCAGCCGAGTGAGGCAGTGAAAGCCGCGGTGACGGCAGGTGGTGCACAGCTGTTGGTGTTGAACGTCGACGGCGCGGACCCGGTGGCGGAGTTGGAAGGCAATGTGGATCAGGTGATCAAGACACTGACACCCTAGTCTTTATATGAAATGCAGTTCAAATGTGGGAGCGGGCTTGCTCGCGAAAGCGGTGTGTCAGGCGACAAATCAGTTAGCTGAACTGGCGCATTCGCGAGCAAGCCCGCTCCCACATTTGGCTCGCGGTGCAGCAGTTGAATATCGAGCATAGCCATTCAAGGTGCAGTCAAACCACATCCACGCCCACATGAATCGCATCATGCCGCCAGAACTCCAGGTCGCAGTCGATCAACCGCTGGTGCTGGTCATAATTGACCCGGGCAATGCGCAGGCCCGGGCTGCCCACCGACACGCGCAACGCGGCGGCGGCTTCCACCGGCAGTGATGTCGGCACTATTTCGAAACGCACGCGGCCGTAATGCAGGTCGTACTTGCGCGCGTACAGCTCGGTCATCGACTGATTCAAATCACACGCCAGAATCCCCGGAAAATACTGCGGGTTCAGGTAGTGCTCCACATACAGCACCAGCCGTCCATCAATTCGTCGGCCCCGGCAAATCTGGATCACGCTGGACAGCGCCGGTAACTGCAACCACGCACACACCGCTGCCGACGCCGGTTGCAGCCGCGCGGAGATCACCTCAGTCGACGCCACCCGCCCCTGGTCGCTGACCATTGCGTGAAAGTGGCTGCGCTGCATCAGGTTATAGGCCAGCCGGGGCGGCGAAACGAACCAGCCCCGGCGCTCCTCGCGATAAATCTGCCCTTGGGCTTCCAGCTGTAACAACGCTTCCCGCACGGTAATACGCGTGGTTCCAAACAACTCACTGAGCTTGCGCTCGGCGGGCAACTTACTGGCAGGCGGCAACAGGCCGTGGTCGATCTGCTCTTGCAGCGCCAGGCCGATGGATGTCACCGCCTTGATTGCCTCATCACGCATCAACGTTACCTATCTGGACTAGACCAGCACCGTTCAGGTGCACAAACCGCTCCGTAAATGGGCTTTTGCTACTGCTTGCCAGCCTAGGCACTACAGATGACCGACAGATGACAGCCCCTGTCGCGGCCCTGCACCACACCCTGCAATACATCGGCCAAGTCCAGGGCCTGCGGGTACTTGGGCATGGTCTACGCTGAGTCTGCACTGAGCGACAAAAGTGATTTAAAAACGACATCGACATGAAACTGTCATCCATCGAGCCTAGATTGGCTCAGGTATTGCTCTGACCTAGACCAACACCACCCGTCGAAAAACAACGCCGCGTTGAAAACGCCCAAAGGAGCTTCGGATGAAAAAGCTTTTCCTGGCATCACTGTTAGGCTCGACCATTGCCATGTGCACCGCCGCCATGGCTGCTGATACCGATCTAAAGACTCTGGAAGCCGCCGCGAAAGCGGAAGGCGCCGTTAACAGCGTCGGCATGCCCGATGACTGGGCCAACTGGAAAGGCACCTGGGAAGACCTGGCCAAGACCTACGGCCTCAAGCACATCGACACCGACATGAGCTCGGCCCAGGAAATCGCCAAGTTCGCCGCCGAAAAAGACAACGCCAGCGCCGATATCGGTGACGTCGGCGCCGCCTTTGGCCCGATTGCGGTGAAACAGGGCGTGGCCCAACCGTACAAGCCGACCACCTGGGCACAAGTGCCGGATTGGGCGAAAGATAAAGACGGCAACTGGGCGCTGGCCTACACCGGCACCATCGCCTTTATCGTCAACAAAAAGCTGCTGCACGGTTCCGAAGCGCCAAAAAGCTGGGCTGACCTGAAAACCGGCAAATACAAAGTCTCCATCGGTGACGTGAGCACCGCCGCCCAGGCCGCCAACGGCGTGCTCGCGGCTGCCCTGGCCAACGGTGGCGACGAGAAGAACATCCAGCCTGCGCTGCTGATGTTTGCCGAGATCGCCAAGCAAGGTCGCTTGTCGCTGGCCAACCCGACCATCGCCACCATGGAAAAAGGCGAAGTGGAAGTGGGCGTGGTCTGGGACTTCAACGGCCTGAGCTACAAAGCCAAGATGGCCAACCCGGATGACTACGTGGTGCTGATCCCATCGGACGGCTCGGTGATTTCCGGCTACACCACCATCATCAACAAATACGCCAAGCACCCGAACGCCGCCAAGCTGACCCGTGAATACATCTTCAGCGACGCCGGCCAGACCAACCTGGCGCGTGGCAACGCGCGTCCGATTCGTGCCGAGCACCTGACCCTGCCGGCCGACGTGCAGGCCAAGCTGCTGCCGAACGAGCAGTACAAGAAAGTCACGCCAATCAAGGATGCCGAGGCGTGGGAGAAGACGTCCAAGGCGCTGCCGCAGAAGTGGCAGGAAGAAGTCATTATCAATATGCAGTAAGGCTTCACCCCACATGGGGTCTCCACTGGAGATCCCATGTGGGAGCGGGCTTGTGTGGGAGCGGGCTTGCTCGCGAAAGCGGTGGTTCAGTGAAAGAAGTGCTGCCTGACACACTGCTTTCGCGAGCAAGCCCGCTCCCACATTTTTTACCCGGTTCCTCCAAGAAAACCGAGCCAAGATTAATCCGTTGCGGAGCCACAGCCCCTATGAAGCACAACGTCATCCTTGTGGTGCTCGACGGCCTGAACTACGAGGTTGCCCGACATGCCATGGGACATCTACAGGCCTATATCGGCGCAGGACGCGCAGCGCTTTACAAACTGGACTGTGAACTGCCGGCCCTGTCGCGGCCGTTGTACGAATGCATCCTCACCGGCGTGCCACCGATTGACAGCGGCATCGTCCACAACAATGTCTCGCGCCTGTCCAACCAGCGCAGCATTTTCCATTACGCCACCGACGCCGGTCTCACCACAGCGGCGGCGGCTTATCACTGGGTCAGCGAGTTGTATAACCGCACGCCCTTTATTGCCGCGCGTGATCGTCATACCGACGACAAGGCGCTGGCGATCCAGCACGGGCATTTCTACTGGAATGACCACTACCCGGATTCGCACCTGTTCGCCGACGCCGAAAGCCTGCGCCGCAAACACGCGCCGAATTTCCTTGTGGTGCACCCGATGAACATTGATGACGCCGGCCACAAGCATGGCCTGGATACCGCGCAATACCGCAACAGCGCACGCTCGGCAGACATCATCCTCGCCGACTACCTGCAAGGCTGGCTCGACGCCGGCTACCAGGTGCTGGTGACCGCCGACCACGGCATGAACAACGATCGCTCGCACAACGGCCTGCTGCCGGAAGAACGCGAAGTGCCGCTGTTCGTGCTGGGTTCGGCCTTCAGCTTCGACCCTGCCGCTACCCCCAAGCAAACCGAACTGTGCGGCACCGTCTGCGAACTGCTCGGGGTGCCCCACGACAAACCTGTATGCCGGGAGCTGTTGAAGTGAACTCCATAACCCGTGGCAAATGGCTGGCGATCCTGTGCCTGGTGCCGTTTGCGCTGTTCTTTATCGTGTTCGAAATCGCCCCGCTGGTGTGGGTGCTGATCAACAGCCTGCAATCGGAAGAGTTCGGCTGGGGCCTGGCCAACTTCACCAAGATCTTCAGCTCGAAGTTCTACCTGCAGGCCATCCAGTACAGCCTGGAGATCAGCTTCTACTCCAGCGTGTTCGGCATCATCATCTCGGTGCTCGGCAGCTATTCGTTGCGCCGCGTGGACGGGCCGTTGCGCAACTTCGTGACCGCCTTCGCCAACATGACCAGCAACTTTGCCGGCGTGCCCCTGGCCTTCGCGTTCATCATCCTGCTGGGCTTCAACGGCAGCATCACCATCATGCTCAAGCAGGCCGGGATCATTCAGGACTTCAACCTGTACTCCAAGACTGGCCTGATCATTCTGTACACCTACTTCCAGATTCCGCTGGGCGTGCTGCTGCTCTACCCGGCCTTCGATGCGTTGCGTGAAGACTGGCGCGAATCGGCCTCACTGCTCGGCGCCAGTGGCTGGCAGTTCTGGCGCCACATTGGCCTGCCGGTGCTCACCCCGGCTCTGCTCGGCACTTTCGTCATTCTGCTGGCCAACGCCCTCGGCGCCTACGCCACGGTGTATGCACTGACCACCGGTAACTTCAACGTGCTGCCGATTCGTATCGCGGCAATGGTCTCCGGCGACATTTCCCTGGACCCGAACATGGCCAGTGCCCTGGCCGTGGTGCTGGTGGCGCTGATGACCGTGGTCACCGTGGTCCATCAACTGCTGCTCAAGAGGAGCTACCATGTCTCGCGCTGAAGCCGGCTCGGCCTCCCTCTACCATCGGGTAGTGGTGTACCTGTTATTTGCGATTCTGGTGTTGCCGCTGGTGGGCACCTTTGTCTACTCCATTGCCAGCAGCTGGTCCGCGACTATTTTGCCGGCCGGCTTCACGGTGAAATGGTACGTGCAACTGTGGAGTGACCCGCGTTTTCTCGCCGCCTTCGGCCAGTCGCTGCTGGTGTGCGTGGGTGCACTGATACTGTCGGTGGTGCTGATTCTGCCGCTGCTGTTTGTGGTGCATTACCACTTCCCCCGGCTCGACGCGCTGATGAACATCCTAATCCTGCTGCCCTTCGCGGTGCCGCCGGTGGTGTCGTCGGTGGGCCTGCTGCAACTCTACGGTTCCGGGCCGCTGGCGATGGTGGGCACGCCGTGGATCCTGATCGGCTGCTACTTCACCGTGGCCCTGCCGTTCATGTACCGCGCGATCACCAACAACCTGCAAGCGATCAACCTGCGCGACCTGATGGACGCCTCGCAGCTGCTCGGCGCCAGCACCTGGCAGGCGGCGATCCTGGTGGTGCTGCCGAACCTGCGCAAAGGCCTGATGGTGGCGCTGCTGCTGTCGTTCTCGTTTCTGTTCGGTGAGTTCGTGTTTGCCAATATTCTGGTGGGCACCCGCTATGAAACCCTGCAGGTTTACCTGAACAATATGCGCAACACGAGCGGCCACTTCACCAGTGCCATCGTCATTTCCTATTTCTTCTTTGTGCTGGTGCTGACCTGGGCCGCCAATATCTTGAACAAGGACAAAAGCCAATGAGCTTCGTCAGCGTCCAACACCTGCAAAAAGGCTACGCCGGCACCCCGGTGTTCAGTGACATCAACTGCGAAATCGCCAAGGGCGAGTTCGTCACCCTGCTCGGCCCGTCCGGCTGCGGCAAGTCGACCTTGCTGCGCTGTATCGCCGGCCTGACCTCGGTGGACAGTGGCAAAATCCTGCTGGATGGCCAGGACATCGTGCCGCTGAGCCCACAGAAACGGCATATCGGCATGGTGTTCCAGAGCTATGCGCTGTTCCCCAACATGACCGTGGAGCAGAACGTCGCCTTTGGCCTGCGCATGCAAAAGGTCAACGCCGACGACAGTCACAAGCGCGTGCAGGAAGTGTTGCAACTGGTGGAACTCAAGGAGCTGGCGGGCCGCTACCCGCACCAGATGTCCGGTGGCCAGTGCCAGCGCGTGGCCCTCGCCCGCTCACTGGTGACACGCCCGCGCCTGCTGTTGCTGGATGAGCCGCTGTCGGCGCTGGATGCGCGGATTCGCAAACACCTGCGCGAACAGATCCGCCAGATCCAGCGTGAACTGGGCCTGACCACGATTTTCGTGACCCATGACCAGGAAGAAGCGCTGACCATGTCGGACCGCATCTTCCTGATGAACCAGGGCAAGATCGTACAGAGCGGCGATGCCGAGACCCTCTATACCGCGCCGGTGGATGTGTTCGCTGCCGGTTTTATCGGCAACTACAACCTGCTCGACGCCGACAAGGCCAGCCAATTGCTGCAGCGGCCGATCAGCGGGCGCATCGCGATTCGCCCGGAAGCCATCGAACTGAGTCGCAGCGGCGAGCTGGACGCACTGGTGCGCAGCCACAGCCTGCTTGGCAACGTGATTCGCTACCGCATCGAAGCGCGTGGCGTGGAGTTGGTGGTGGATGTGCTCAACCGCTCCGCCGACGACCTGCACCCGGATGGCCAGCGCTTGGCACTTTCCATCGACCCAAGCGCCTTGTGTGAAGTAGCCTGACGCCACGATTTATTGAGAGAGCGAAACGGATGGCATTGGTAATTTTTGATCTGGACGACACCTTGATCCACGGCGACTGCGCCACCCTGTGGAGCGAGCAGATGGGCCGCCTGGGCTGGGTCGACCCCGAGTCGTTCATGCGCAAGAACAACGAGCTGATGGACGCCTACAGCCAAGGCAAGCTGCGCATGGAAGACTTCATGGACTTCAGCCTGGAGCCGATGATTGGCCGCACACCGGAAGAGATCGAGCACTTGGTCGAGCCGTGGGTCGAGGACGTCATCGAGCCACTGATTTACAGCGACGCGACCAAGACCATCGCCCGCCACCGTGCGAATGGCGATCGAATTCTGGTGATTTCCGCCTCGGGCACGCATTTGGTCAAGCCGATTGCGGCGCGTATTGGTATCGACGAAGTGTTGGGCATTGACCTGGACGTCAGCCACGGCGCGTACAGCGGCCATACCGTGGGTGTATTGACCTATCGTGAAGGCAAGATCACGCGGTTGCTGGCCTGGTTGGAGCAGGAAGGGGAAAGCCTGGAGGGCGCGTATTTTTACTCGGACTCACGCAATGATTTGCCGTTGCTGCTGAAGGTGGACCATCCGCAGGTGGTGAACCCGGACCCGGTGTTGCGTGAACATGCGCAGAAGGCTGGGTGGCCGATCCATCACTGGGTGTGACACTGCGCTCCTTGAATTGAAATCCAATCCCCTGTGGGAGCTGGCTTGCCTGCGATAGCGCCATATCAGATGAAATATTCTTCACTGAGACACCGCTATCGCAGGCAAGCCAGCTCCCACATTTTGATCTCATTGCAGTTTGAGACAGGTGTCAGACCAAACTGTCGTCAATCACCAACACCAATTTCCCGGAAATCTGATTGCTCGCCAACTCGGCAAACGCCGCTTCGGCATCCTTGATCGGGAAGGTCTTGGCCAGTTGCGGGCTCAAGCGGCCCTCTGCAAACAACGGCCACACATGCTGGCTTAGATCACTGAACAGGTCCGCCTTGAACTGATCGCTGCGGCTGCGCAGGGTCGAGCCAAGCAATTGAATGCGCTTGCCCAGCACTTGCGCCAGGTCGAGCTGTGCGTCACGCCCGCCCATCAAGCCGATCAACACCCAGCGACCGTCCAGGGCCAGCAGCTTGAGGTCCATCGCCGCATAGTCGCCGCCGACCGGGTCGAGGATCACATCAAACGGCCCGAAATCGCGCAGCCCTTCAATGCCGTCGGTGCGTACTACGCCGCCCTGGGCGCCGAGTTCTTCGCAGTAGGCCAGGCGCTGCGCCGAGCCGACGCTGACCCAGCACGGGCTGCCAAACGCCTTGCACAGCTGGATCGCCGCCGAGCCCACGCCACTGGCACCGGCATGCAGCAATACTTTTTCACCGGGTTTGAGGCCCGCCAACTGGAACAGATTCAGCCACGCTGTGCTGTACACCTCCGGCAGCGCCGCCGCTTCCGTCAGCGACAGGCCTTCCGGCACCGGCAACACGTGGCGCGCATCCACCACCACTTCTTCAGCCATGCCGCCACCGGCCAGCAGCGCGCAGACGCGGTCGCCGACCTGCCAGGACGACCCCGGCCCGACCTCGCTGATCACCCCGGAACACTCAAGACCCAGCACTTGGCTGGCGCCCGGCGGGGGCGGATAGAGCCCCGCGCGCTGTAATAAATCGGCGCGATTGAGGCCCGCAGCCGCTACACGAATGCGAACTTGGCCTACATCGCAGGTAGGACTGGGTTCTGTCAGCCACTCCACATGACCTTCAACGCCTTGCAATGCTTTCACAGTGCCTCCATAGTGAGTCTGGACTGAGCCCGTAGCTGTAGCGCCGGGCTTTTTGCATTATGCGACCGGATCATATGGAACCGGCTCCCTCAAAGACGGCCTAATATGCGTTATCAATTGCCCCCGCGTCGAATCAGCATGAAGCATCTGTTCCCCAGCACCGCCCTCGCTCTTTTCATTGGTCTCGGCTTCGCGTCGATGTCGACCAATACGTTCGCAGCCAACAGCTGGGACAACCTTCAGCCTGATCGCGATGAGGTGATTGCAAGCCTTAACGTCGTCGAGTTGCTCAAGCGTCATCACTACAGCAAGCCGCCGCTGGACGACGCTCGCTCGGTGATCATCTACGACAGCTACCTCAAGCTCCTGGATCCGTCGCGCAGCTACTTCCTGGCCAGCGATATCGCTGAGTTCGACAAGTGGAAGACCCAGTTCGACGACTTCCTCAAGAGCGGCGACCTGCAGCCCGGCTTCACCATCTACAAGCGTTACCTGGACCGCGTCAAAGCGCGTCTGGACTTCGCCTTGGGTGAGTTGGACAAGGGCGTCGACAAGCTCGACTTCACTCAGAAGGAAACCCTTCTGGTGGACCGCAAGGACGCGCCCTGGCTGACCAGCACCGCCGCGCTTGACGACCTGTGGCGCAAACGCGTCAAGGACGAAGTGCTGCGCTTGAAGATCGCCGGCAAAGAGCCGAAGGCCATTCAAGAGCTGTTGACCAAGCGCTACAAGAATCAGCTGGCACGCCTGGACCAGACCCGTGCCGAAGATATCTTCCAGGCCTACATCAACACCTTCGCGATGTCCTACGACCCGCACACCAATTATCTGTCGCCAGATAACGCGGAAAACTTTGATATCAACATGAGTCTGTCGCTGGAAGGCATCGGTGCCGTCCTGCAAAGCGACAACGACCAGGTCAAGATCGTGCGTCTGGTGCCGGCAGGTCCTGCCGACAAAACCAAGCAGGTCGCCCCGGCCGACAAGATCATCGGCGTGGCCCAGGCCGACAAAGAGATGGTCGACGTGGTCGGCTGGCGCCTCGACGAAGTGGTCAAGCTGATCCGTGGGCCGAAAGGCAGCGTGGTGCGCCTGGAAGTGATTCCGCACACCAACGCACCGAACGACCAGACCAGCAAAATCGTTTCGATTACTCGCGAAGCGGTGAAGCTCGAAGACCAGGCCGTGCAGAAGAAAGTCCTCAACCTCAAGCAGGATGGCAAGGACTACAAGCTGGGCGTGATTGAAATCCCGGCCTTCTACCTCGACTTCAAAGCCTTCCGAGCTGGCGATCCGGACTACAAGTCCACCACCCGCGACGTGAAGAAAATCCTGACTGAGCTGCAGAAGGAGAAAGTCGACGGCGTGGTCATCGACCTGCGCAACAACGGCGGCGGTTCCCTGCAGGAAGCCACCGAGTTGACCAGCCTGTTTATCGACAAAGGCCCGACCGTGCTGGTACGCAACGCTGACGGCCGTGTCGATGTGCTCGAAGACGAAAACCCAGGTGCCTTCTACAAAGGGCCGATGGCGTTGCTGGTCAACCGTCTCTCGGCCTCGGCTTCGGAGATTTTCGCCGGCGCCATGCAGGATTACCACCGCGCGTTGATCATCGGTGGCCAGACCTTCGGCAAAGGCACCGTGCAGACCATCCAGCCGCTGAACCATGGCGAGCTGAAACTGACACTGGCCAAGTTCTACCGGGTTTCCGGGCAGAGCACCCAGCATCAGGGCGTACTGCCGGATATCGACTTCCCGTCGATCATCGACACCAAGGAAATCGGCGAGAGCGCCCTGCCGGAAGCCATGCCGTGGGACACCATCCGTCCTGCGATCAAGCCGGCGTCGGACCCGTTCAAACCGTTCCTGACGCAGCTGAAGGCTGACCATGACGCTCGCTCCGCCAAGGATGCCGAGTTCGTGTTCATCCGCGACAAACTGGCCCTGGCCAAGAAGTTGATGGAAGAAAAAACCGTCAGCCTCAACGAAGCGGATCGCCGTGCGCAGCACACCAGCATCGAGAATCAGCAGCTTGTGCTGGAGAACGCCCGCCGCAAGGCCAAAGGCGAAGACCCGCTCAAAGAGCTGAAGAAAGAAGATGAAGATGCGCTGCCGGAGCCGGAAAAAACCAAGCCGGAAGACGACGCCTACCTGTCTGAGACCGGTCGGATCCTGCTGGACTACCTGAAAATCAGCAAGCAGGTAGCCAAGCAGTAAATGATGGCAATTTAATGTGAACGCTCCTCGGAGTGTCATCATATAGACATCATTCTGTCGTGAAATGAAGGACCGCAGGCGTTGAGCCTGCGGTCCTTTTTTTTCGATCGAGATCGCCATGACCATGACCGAACAGCTGAATGCATTGGGCTCTATCCTGGCTCAAGGCAGTTTGCACAGCCTGTTCCAACCGATCATTTGCCTCTCTGAACGGCGCATTCTTGGCTACGAAGCCCTCAGCCGCGGCCCGTCCAACAGCCCGCTGCACTCCCCCGTCGCCCTGTTCGCGGTCGCCAGCCAGGCCGGGCGCCTCAGCGAATTGGAAATGGCCTGCCGCGAAAGCGCCTGTCGGCGTTTCAGTGAACAGAAACTGCCGGGCAAACTGTTCCTGAACATCTCGCCGGAATCCCTGATGGAGACCGCGCATCAACCGGGGCGCACCCTGCAACTGCTGCGCGACTTCGGCATCCCGCCCAGCCAGGTGGTGATCGAACTCACCGAGCAGACCCCCACCGACGATTTCGACCTGCTGCAAACCGCCTTGCATCATTACCGCGACATGGGCTTCGCCATCGCCCTGGACGACTTGGGCGCCGGCTATTCCAGCCTGCGCCTGTGGTCGGAACTGCGCCCGGACTACGTGAAGATCGACCGACACTTTATCGACGGCATCCATCAAGATGCGCTCAAGCGCGAATTCGTCGGCTCCATCCTGCAAATCGCCAAGGCATCACGCGCCCAGGTGATTGCCGAGGGCATTGAGCTGGCGGAAGAACTGGCGGTGTTGACGGAGATGGGTGTCGACCTGGTCCAGGGCTATCTGCTTTGCCGTCCGCAGGAACAACCGCCCCAGGAAGCACGGCTGATGCTGCCCAAGCCGGACAACGCCAACCTCGCCCTCAGCGAAGAAGGCAGCGACCTCAGCGCGCTGCTCAACGAACAACCGGCGGTGCACCAGGACACCGCCACCGCCCAGGTGCTGGAGTCGTTCCGCCGCCAGGCCAACCTCAATTCGTTGGCGGTGCTCGACGGGCGTGGCCACCCGGTCGGCATCGTGCACCGGCATTCGTTGTCGGACGCGCTGCTCAAGCCGTTCGCCACCGACCTGTTCGCGCGCAAGCCGATCAGCCGCTTGATGAGTGATGACTTTTTGGCCGTGGAGCTGAGTCAATCCCTGCAGCAAGTCAGCCGCCTGCTGACCAGCCGTGCGCGGCAACGCATTGAGGAAGACTTCATCATCACGCTCAATGGCGACTACCTGGGCCTGGGCCGGGTGATCGACGTGCTCAAGCTGATCACCGAGCTGAAAATCCAGCAGGCGCGTTATGCCAACCCGCTGACGTTGCTGCCGGGCAACGTGCCGATCCAGCAATGCCTGACACGGCTATTGCAGCAACAAAGAGAATCAGTGATTTGCTACGTGGATATCGACAGCTTCAAGCCGTTCAACGACATCTACGGCTACGGGCGCGGGGATGAGGTGTTGCTGTGCCTGGCGCAGTGCCTGAACGACCGGGTCGACCCGAGCCGCGACTTTGTCGGGCATATCGGCGGCGATGATTTTTTGCTGGTGCTGGGCCCGCAGGATTGGCGCAAGCGGCTCAACCAGCTGCTGGATGATTTCCACACCCAATGCCGACGCTTCTACCGCGCTGAACACCTCGACGCTGGTTGTTTCGTGGCGCTGAACCGCCAGGGTGTGCGCCAAGAGTTTGCCTTGCTGTCACTGTCGATCGGCGTGGTGCATTTATATCCACAGGCCTGTGCACAACTGGATGCCAGCCAGTTGGCGGAGCTCGCCTCGCAGGCCAAGCACCACGCCAAGGACGTGGCCGGCTACAGCATTCATGTGATCGACAGCCTGGAACTGCTGGCCCAGGCTTAGGCCTCGGCAGACTCCGGGTACTCGTATTCGAACACCCGCACCACTTCCGATGCATGCCAGGACGCGGCGGCGACGCCATCGGAAGGCCCGCTGAACCGCCCCAGGCGCTCCACGCATTCAAAGAAACCGGTACGCGGCAGGCGACTTGCGCCCTGGCTGATCACCAGCGAACTGCGCAATGGCTGCTCGGCTTTGGCGTCGAGTGCGGCCAGGTGCTCAAGGGCGGCGGCCAGGGTTTGCATGGCCGGCGTGGGGAATTGCAGGCGCTCCAGCAGCGCGCGATACGTCAGCAGATGGCGCTGGCGGCGCGCCTGGTCCAGTTCGTTGAGTAGCCCATCCCAGTGTTGACGGCTGATACGTAGGCTCAAGATTCATCCCTCCAACCTGCAACGCCCAATTCCCAGGCCAGGCTGCGGCGAATGGCGGCATCCGGCTGGCGTTCACCACTTTCGATCAATCCGAGATACGAGGGGCTGATGCCCACTGTGCGGGCCAGCGTTTCTATGGCCAGGCCCTTGGCTTCACGCAGGCCACTGAGGTCCGCGAGCGGGCGCAATGCCTGATCGGGAGTGACCTGAGCAGTAGAAGATGGCGTTGGCGCTGGTTGTTGCTGACCGGCTGCTTTTAGTAGCGCCTGGTACTGGTCCCATGGCAACACCGCGTACTCGGGTTCGCCATCGCGTGAAATTATCTGAATATCCATGACTGCCCCGTAGGATAACAACACTCACTAAGTAAGCTCTTTCCTTAGGAGTGTAATCCTAACAGCCACAAAGGTCGCAGGGGGATATAAGCGTCGTCAGTTTTTTTGCGGGTTTTCCTGGGCCAGCAGCGCAGGCGTCGCAGGCAAGCGCTCAACCACCGCGAGCTTCTCCGGGCGCTGGGCGTCGCGCCAGGCGCGAAAAGCGCTCAGTTCGCCATCCAGGGTCTTCATGACCCATGCCAGCACGGCAATGTCGTCGAGCATGCCGAATACCGGAATAAAGTCCGGGATCGCGTCAATTGGGCTCAGGAAGTACATCAGCCCTGCCACCACCGAAATCAGCGCCTTGGGGCTGATTGCCCGGTACTCACCGCGCCAGTAGGCCAGGCACAGGGCCTGGAGCAGTTTGAGGTCATCCTTGAGTTTGCCCAGGCGGTTGCCCTGGCTTGAGCCTTTGGCGGCGACCGCAAATAGCAGGGTCGGCAGACGCCCACGACCGAGCAGGCGCGCGGCCATCGGCAGGAATCGGGTGAAATTGAAGGGTGGTTTCATGGGTCACTCCAGTTCCAGGCGACATAAAAGGTTATCCACACAAATTGTGGATAACCTTGTGAACAGAGCCTGTTTTATCGGCTGAAAGCCACGGACTACAAGGCCTACACTCAGATCGGGCGTTTTTTGCGCACATAAAAAAACCCAAGATTTCATTGACTTGGCGCTGATGTGCGGCTACCCGTGCTCGAGTCTTATATCAGACTGTTTCAGGTTGCAGGGGTTCGTTTGGATTTGTGCGACCTTGAAGGGCCCCCCTTCACTGTGGGAGCTGGCTTGCCTGCGATGCGGGCACCTCGGTGGTTCAGTTCAACCGAGGTGCCCGCATCGCAGGCAAGCCAGCTCCCACACGAGCCAAGCTCCACAGCTGATTTATGCTGGCGTCAGATACGACAACGCCCCGTCTAAACGGGGCGTTGTCTGTTCAGTTGCCGATTACTTCTTGGCAGCTGGAGCAGCAGGTGCGTCAGCCTTGGCTGGGTCCTTGATCGCCAGCAGTTCCAGGTCGAATACCAGCACGGAGTTGGCTGGAATCGCCGGGCTCGGGCTCTGAGCGCCGTAGGCCAGGTCGGACGGGATGTACAACTCGACCTTCTCGCCAACGTGCATCAGTTGCAGGCCTTCGACCCAACCTGGGATCACGCCGCTGACCGGCAGGTCAATCGGGCTACCGCGATCCACGGAGCTGTCAAAGGTAGTGCCGTTGGTGAGCTTGCCGGTGTAGTGAACAGTCACCACGTCGGTCGGCTTGGGCTGGGCGCCGTCGGCCTTCTTCACGATCTTGTATTGCAGACCGGAAGCAGTCGTCACTACGCCGTCTTTCTTGGCGTTTTCTTCGAGGAATTTCTTGCCGGCGGCTGCCGCCTCTTCACTCATTTTGGTCATGCGTTCTTCTGCACGCTTCTGCAGTGCGGCAAACGCTTCGACCAGTTCGTCGTCTTTCAGCTTCTGTTCTTTCTTGCCGACGGCATCTTCGATGCCTTGGGCTACCGCTTTGGAGTCCAGGTCATCCATGCCTTCCTGGGCAAGACTTTTGCCCATGTTCAGGCCGATACCGTAGGAAGCTTTCTGCGCCGGGGTTTTCAGCTCTACGCTGGTCTGCGAATCACAACCCGCAAGTACCAGGCTAACCAGGGCCACCGCCGCCGCCAACCGATGCTGTTTCATGCTATTTCCTTGTTCGTGCGCCAAAAGGGCATTCGAGTAAAGTCGCGAGCTTATCAGGCGGCCACGACCAATGGCTACCGGCATGTGAGCAGGAAACTTCTGATAAGTTCACGTGTTTAAAAGCATTTTCATTCATGATGGGGGCCCGCGAAGGATCGCGGGACCGCCTGTAACCAGGATCATGGCCACTTGCCGCACCTATGGCGTAGTGGCATAACAACGCGACAACTCGACAAGGATAGTTATCTTGCGCACTTTTTCCCGTGTTTTGCTTCTGATATTGCTCGCACTCGGCCTGCTGCTGGCCGTCGTGCTCTATTACACCATCAACCCCAAGCTGCCGGACTACGTGCCCGTGGAGCAGGTCCACTATCAGGACCAATGGAGTGCCGCCGACCGCCAGACCTTCTACTTCACGCCCCAGGGCACCCAGGTCAAAGGCCTGCATTACGACTGGTTCACCGCTCTGGAATTGCCGTTTTCAGACCAGCGTTTCGCCACGCCCGAGTACTTGGCGCGCTTTGGCTTCCTGGTCGATCCCAAGCAGGTTCCTACCGCGCAAAACCCTGGCAACCTGCCGGTGGGTTTCGCCCGGCACCAGAACGCCGGCAGCCAGGTTGAATACCTGGACATCACCTGCGCCGCCTGCCACACCGGCGAGCTGCACTTCAAAGGCCAGGCCCTGCGCATCGACGGCGGTTCGGCCCAGCACGTGCTGCCCTCCAGCGTGCCCACATTGCGCGGCGGCAGTTTCGGCCAGGCGCTGGTGGCCAGCCTTGCCGCCACCTATTACACCCCGTGGAAGTTCGACCGTTTCGCCCGCAAGGTGCTCGGCCACGACTATGACGATCATAACAAGCAGCAACTGCGTCAGGACTTCAAACAATCCCTGAACCAGTTCCTCAAGGTCGCCTGGAACGACACCCATCGCGGCCTCTACCCCACCGAAGAAGGCCCGGGCCGCACCGACGCGTTCGGCCGTATCGCCAACGCCAGCTTTGGCGATGCCATCTCGCCGGACAACTACCGTGTCGCCAATGCGCCGGTGGACTACCCGCAGCTGTGGGATATCTGGACCTTCGACTGGGTGCAATGGAACGGTTCGGCCCAGCAACCCATGGCGCGCAATATCGGTGAAGCCCTCGGTGTCGGCGCGACGCTGGATTTCTTCGACAGTGCCGGCCAGCCACTTCAAGGCGCTGCCCGCTATCCCTCCAGCGTGCGCGTGCGCGACCTCAACCTGATCGAAGAAACCCTGCAACGCCTCAAGCCGCCCACCTGGCCGCAAGACCTGTTCGGCGCCGTCGACAAACCCCTCGCCGCCCAAGGCCGCGCGCTGTTTGCCGAGAACTGCGCCGGCTGCCATGTGCCCGCCGTCAGCCAGGTCAATGGCCGCCCGGTGCAACAACTGAAAATGCTGCCTGTGGAGTACATCGGCACCGACCCCGGCACCGCCAGCAACATCGCCGACCAGCGCTACGACCTCAGCGCCCTGCAATGGGACCCGGCAGAACTGGCCAAGCTCAACGTCGAGCTGCACCCCACGCCGACCGCAGCGCTGGACCTGCACAAAATGTCCGTGGCCCAAGGCCTGGCCTACGTCACCGCCTTTGTCGAAGACCACGCCTATCGCACCGCTGGCGTGACTCCAGCCGAGCGGCCGAGCCTGGACGGGTTCGGCCTGCCCATCGGCGTGCGCGAGCTGCGTGCCTACAAGGCGCGCCCCCTGGCCGGCGTATGGGCCACGCCACCGTTCCTGCATAACGGCTCGGTGCCGACGATCTACCAACTGCTCTCGCCCCAGGATGAGCGCAGCACTACCTTCTATAAAGGCACGTTCGCCTACGACCCGCGCCACCTGGGCTTTGAGACCGGCGCATTCAAGAACGCCTTCCTGTTCGACACCTCAATCACCGGCAACCACAACAGCGGCCATGAATTCCGTGACGGCAAGCGTGGCAATGGCGTGATCGGCCGTGGCCTGCTGCCGCAGGAACGCTGGGCGCTGCTGGAATACCTCAAAGTGCTGGGCGGCCCGCTGGAGCAACAATTGCCATGATTATCCGATCGCAATACAAGGACCGTTCCATGCTCGCTCGTCTGTGGCTGCGCCTCGGCGCGTTTCTGGGTAAGACCCTGTTGTGGCTGGTGGGCCTGGGGCTGCTGGGCTGGCTGATCGCTACCGCCTGGTTCGCTTGGCAACACAGCGGCCCGGTGTCACCGAACGAGCAAATCCCGCCCGGTGAAGCGGCCATGAGCCAGGGCATCATCCAGACGGCGGTGCGCATCGTCGACCAGCACCGCGAAGGCACGCGCTACCTGCGTGATGCCCATGCCAAGGCCCACGGCTGCGTGAAGGCCGAAGTCAGCGTAATGGCGGACCTCGACCCGGCATTGCGCCAAGGCGTATTCGCCGAGCCGGGCAAGACCTGGCAAGCGCTGGTGCGCCTGTCCAACGGCAACGCTTATCCGCAATTCGACAGCATCCGCGATGCGCGAGGCATGGCCCTCAAACTGCTGGACGTACCGGGCAAACAGCTGATGGCGGACCAGCAGGCACGCACGGAACAAGACTTCGTAATGTTCAGCCATCCGAACTTTTTTGTCAGCGATGTGGCGGAATATGCGCAGAACATCGGTGCCCAGGCCGATGGCAAGAAAGTCCTCGCGTTCTTTCCCAAGGCAGACCCGCGCAGTTGGCAGGTGCGGCACTTGTTTATCGCCCTGGCGACCCTGGCACCCGCCCCGGCCAGCCCGACGCAGACTACATACTTTTCGGTTTCGCCTTACAAGTTCGGCGCGGCGAATGCCAAGTTCCGTGTGACGCCCGACCCGCAAAGCTGCCCGGAATATGTGTTGCCCAAGCAGAACCAGGACCTGCCGAATTTTCTGCGCAGCGCGTTGAACCAGCAACTGTCGACTGATCGCGTGCCGGCGTGTTTTGTGTTGCAGATTCAGCGGCAGAACCCGCAGAAGTTCATGCCGATTGAAGACACCAGCATTGAATGGAAGGAAAGTGATGCGCCGTATGAAACCGTGGCCAAGGTGCGGATCCCTGCGCAGGATTTCGATACACCGGCGTTGAATCTGGCCTGTGATAACCAGTCGTTTAACCCCTGGTTCGGGTTGGAGGCACATCGGCCGATTGGGGGGATCAATCGGTTGCGCAAGGCGGTGTATGAGGCGGTGAGCGACTATCGGCATAGTCGAAACTTATAATCGGGATGAAGCAGTTTAGGGTCCGACGTGGAAGAGCCCACCTTTCTACAGAAGGGTAGGCCGTTCGCTCACTCAAAAAACATTGCAATACCCTGATCGGGTCAAGGTCAGGGTATTGCAGGATTCATATAAACCTTAAATACCTATGGCATTTAAGATGAGGTCGCTCCTTTGGGCGCCATCAGCACGTAGCAAAAAGTCTGGGGCTTTATCAGGAACCGGCCCACTTTTATCAGCGCCCGACCATCCCTTCACCCAGGTGGACCCGTCTGCGTTTGTTTCGACTTCAAAGCGCATGTAAGGTGGGTAAGTCCAAAGATGACTCACATCCAGCTTATCCACCCCCGTTTTAAACCCAATTATTTTATCCTGGCGTGCTGGACTGCCATCCGACTCTTGCTCATAAACGACGGTATTTGCGCCTGTACCCAAGGTGATAGTATTCGCCCCAGCGTTAGGATAGATCCCGTTTTTTACCCGATCCTGTTTTAACATCTTCAACCACCGTCCCGGAAGTAATAGACACATTACCTGTATAGCCCCTTACACTGGAATGTGCTCCCGGCTTCAGATTGATATCTTGATCATGAGTATCTTCACTCGCGTCGATGATCTCATGGCCACTGACTCCACTCGAAATAGAAAACGTCGCGCCATACCCATCAGCACCTAAATTATGCAACTCAAATGTCTGCTCTTTAATATTCGTGTTTGTATAGAGACTCTCCAACTTTTCCTTGTCTTTTACTTGCGCTCTGGCGACAGAGTGCCCCTTAAAATCCTGGCCCGTTTCGATTTCTGGCCGAGGGCTGAGTGCACTGTAACCCTGGGAATCATGCGTACCGCCCTCTTCCACTGGCGTGGGAGGGGTTACACCCATGGCGTATAGCACCGTTCGAGTCAGCGTGTTACCGCCTTTATTAAAGTCGTCGGGAGTTGAAATCGTTGGGTTCTGCGCTTCGTTCCCGTTAAAGTAAACCTCGACAGGCTTACTTGAATCCGTTGGCGTGTAGCTCACCACATCACTATTTTGTGTTGTGCTTTGCTGAAAGGACCCGATTTTGATTTTCCCATCAGGGCTGTCTATTGAACCCTGCCTGTGAAACTTCACATTTACATCATTAGTCATGAGGCCCATCTGAAACCACAGTCCTCTCTGCTGCGCCTCATTATGTGCGTTGAAGCCTGTCAGACCTGAACCGGAAAAATGCTCACCTTCTTCGTCACCGAAATCGACTTCAATATCAATTTTCCCATCATTGTCTTTATCTTGCCAGCGCGCAGAGTTCTGGGCGGAAAGGACATCATTACCCTGCGACGTGACCGGATTTGAAGCAGGAATGGAACTAGCAATAACGCTATTAGAGGACGCATTAACATTCACATCAATCACCTTCAGCCATTGATCACAACCGATAAGATAACAACACACCCAGACTATGCACCCCAAAACAGAAACACAAGACAGCCAACATTTAGCAGATATTTCTCACTCCCTATCAAATAGAAAACCACAACAAAAATAGCCAACAGCCAATATCAAATAGGCAAAATCCTATATCACCCAGTTCGCGCCTTTATTTGATCGTTGCGTTTGAACCCACGGTCCTGGCCAACAACCCCATTGCCTGCCGGGTGATACCGCCCAATCACGCCAAACCTTCATCGCGGAGCCCCTTATCCGTAAAGAATCCGTATAAATCCGGGGTTCCCCATAACGATTACGTCGCCCCTATTGAGCCACTCCCCCTACACACTTTACCGTCACTTCCTACCCCCAACACCCGTAGGAATTCATCGTGGAAAGTTCAACTTTAGGCATGGTCGTCCTGTCAATGATTGCGCTCTTCGGCACCGCCGCGTTTTGCTTCGAGCACCTTGCCACCCGCGGCGAAAAGAAAAAGAAAGCCAAATAAGCTGATCACCGAAATCAGCAGAACCCCAGTTTTTCAAGGGATACCCCGGCAGCGGGCTGTCCCTTGTTTTCGTTCGCCCAGCAAAATCTCATCTATATACCGTCTTAATACCGCGGCCCGTAATCAGTGCCCAAGCTTGATACCCGAACACATAACCTCCCCGGCTTATTCCAAAAGGGGAGTTACACCGTGCTCACACTGACCTTCATCTATGTTGCCAGCGGCGTATGTGCCGTGGGGCTGTTCGCTTACTTGGGCTACGCCCTCATTCGCGCCGAAAAGTTCTAGGGAGTTCGCCATGTACGACGTGATGTTTATGGGCCTCTCCCTGGTGTTTTTCAGTGCGACTGCCATGGCCATTGTCGCCATGGGCAAGATTTGAACGGAGCCACGACATGTTAAGCACTCTGCTGGAATTCGCGCTGGTCCTGGGGTTGATGACCGCGCTCGCCGTGCTGATGGGCAAGTGGCTGACCCGGGTCTTTACCGGGAACCGCCACGCCCTGCCGGAACGCTGCACGTATCGCCTGCTGGGCATCGACCCGCTGGAGACCATGGGCTGGGCCCGCTACGGTTCGGCCTTGTTGCTGTCGAACGCGGCGATGATGCTGCTCGGCTATATCGTCCTGCGCCTGCAGGCGGTGATGCCGATCAACCCGCTGGGGCTGGACGCGCAAACCCCGGACCTGGCGTTCAACACCGCCGCGTCCTTTATTACCAACACCAACTGGCAGGCGTACTCGGGTGAAACCAGCCTGTCGAACTTCAGCCAGATGGCGGTCATCACCTTTCTGATGTTTGTCGGCGCCACCTCCGGCGTGGTCGCGGCGGCGGGTTTCATTCGCGGTTTGAGCCGCTCAAGCGCGGCGGATATCGGCAACTTCTGGGTCGACTTCACCCGCACCCTTTACCGGGTGATGCTGCCCCTCTGCGTCGGCATGGCGTTGGTGTATGTGTGGCAAGGCATGCCGCAAACCTTCGCTTCCCAAGCCCTGGCGACGACGCTTGAGGGCGCGCAGCAACAGTTGATCGTTGGCGCAGTCGCCAGCTTTGAGTCGATCAAGCATATCGGCACCAACGGCGGCGGCTTTTTCAGCATGAACGCCGCCCACCCGTTCGAAAACCCGACGCCGCTGACCAACATCCTGCACATCCTCAGCATGTTGCTGATCCCGTCGGCGCTGACCTACACCTTTGGCAGCATGCTGCTGCAACGCCGCCAAGGCTGGGTGTTCTTCGGTACGTTTCTGGTGATGTTCATCGGTTTCCTCGCGCTGGTGTATGGCGCCGAGCAAACCGGCAACCCGCTGCTGACCCAGGCCGGCGCCAACCAGACGCTGTCGATTGAGCAAAGCGGCGGCAATATGGAAGGCAAGGAACTGCGCTTCGGCATCGCCGACAGCAGCTTGTTTATCGCCACCACCACCGCTGCCACTACCGGCTCGGTGAATGCCATGCACGACTCGCTGACACCCATGGGCGGCTTCGTGCCCCTGGCGCAGATGATGCTCAACTGCGTGTTCGGCGGTGACGGCGTTGGCTTTATCAACCTGATTCAGTACGCGCTGCTCACGGTGTTTCTGGTGGGCATGATGATCGGCCGCAGCCCGGAATTTCTCGGCAAGAAGATCGAAGCCCGGGAGATGAAACTGGTGATGCTCTCGGTGCTCGCGCACCCCATCAGCATCCTCGGTTTCACCGCCCTCGCCGCCCTCTGGCCGGGCACTCTGGCCAGCCTCAACAACCTCGGCCCCCACGGTTTCAGCGAGGTGCTGTACGCCTACACCTCGGGCACCGCCAACAACGGTTCGGCGTTTGCCGGGCTGAATGCCAACACGCCGTTTTTCAATACCACCATCGGCCTGGCGATGTTGATCGGACGCTTCTTCACCATGCTGCCGATGCTGGCCGTAGCCGGTTCCCTGGCGATGAAAAAAACCGTTCCGGCCGGCGCCGGCACCATCCCCACCGCGACGCCGCTGTTCATGCTGCTGGTGGTGTTCGTGGTGCTGGTGGTCGGTGGCTTGACCTTCCTGCCGGCGCTCGCGCTCGGCCCGCTGGTGGAGCAACTGCAGTTGCTGTCCGGCCAGACGTACAACTAAGGACCTGTTGATGACGACTCAATCGATATTCAAAGGGCTGCTGCGCCCAGTGCTGGTGTCAGCGGTGTTTTTTATGCTGCTGACCGGGCTGGCGTACCCCGCGTTCACCACCGTGGCCGCGCAACTGTTATTCCCGTATCAGGCCAGTGGCTCGCTGATTGAACGCGACGGACTGGTGATCGGCTCGGCGTTGATCGGCCAGAACTTCGCCAAACCCGAGTACTTCCAGGGCCGCCCAAGCATGACCCTCGGCGCCGACCCGCAAGACCCGAGCAAGAGCATTTCGCAGCCGTACAACGCCGGTTCCAGCGGCGCCAGCAACCTCGGCCCGACCAGCCAGAAACTGCTGGACCAGGTCGCCGCACGTGCCAAGGCCTATCGCCAGGACAACGGCCTGGCCACCGACGCCCCGGTGCCGGTCGACGCGGTCACCGCCTCCGCCTCGGGACTGGACCCACACATCTCGGTGGCCAACGCCCGGCTGCAATTGGCGCGGGTCGCACGCTTGCGCCACATCCCTGAAACCGACCTGCTGCAACTGCTCAACGACCACACCGCCGCACGCACCCTCGGCCTGCTCGGCGAGCCACGGGTGAATGTGCTGCAACTCAACTTGGCGCTGGATGCGCGTCAGCCCTCTATTGCGGTCAGTGAGTAAGAGATTGCCCTCATGAAGAATGCTCGTTTACCCCTGTTTGACCAACGCATCGTGCTGACTGCCGGCATCGACGCGCTGAAGAAACTGCTGCCCCAGGCCCAATGGAAAAACCCGGTGATGTTCGTGGTGTACCTGGGCAGCATCCTCACCACGCTGCTGTGGTTCCAATCCCTGGGCGGCAAGGGTGAAGCGCCCAGTGGTTTTATCCTCAGCATCACCTTGTGGCTGTGGTTCACCGTGCTGTTCGCCAACTTCGCCGAAGCCCTGGCCGAAGGTCGCAGCCGCGCCCAGGCCGCGAGCCTGCGCGGGATGAAACGCCAGACCCTGGCCAAGTTGCTGCAGCAGCCGCGCCACGGCGCGGCCTGGCTGCCATTGGAAGCCAGCCTGCTGCGCAAAGACAGCGTGGTGTTGATCGAAGCCGGTGACCTGGTGCCGCTGGACGGCGTGGTGATTGAAGGCGTGGCCTCGGTGGATGAAAGCGCGATCACCGGCGAGTCGGCCCCGGTGATTCGCGAGGCCGGTGGCGACTTTTCCTCGGTCACCGGTGGCACGCGGGTGCTGTCGGATTGGCTGGTGGTGCGCATCAGCGTCAACCCTGGCGAATCATTTCTGGACCGCATGATCTCGATGGTCGAATCGGCCAAGCGCCAGAAGACGCCCAACGAAGTCGCCCTGACGATTCTGCTGGTGGGCCTGACCCTGTTGTTCCTGCTGGTGATCGCCACGCTGAGCCCCTACTCGATCTTCGCCGTGGCCATGAGCGGCAGCGGCAGCGTGATCAGCGCCACGGTGCTGGTGGCGTTGCTGGTGTGCCTGATCCCCACCACCATCGGCGGCCTGCTCTCGGCCATCGGCGTGGCGGGCATGAGCCGGATGATGTCGGCGAATGTCATCGCCACCTCGGGCCGTGCGGTCGAGGCGGCGGGTGATGTCGACGTGTTGCTGCTGGACAAGACCGGCACCATCACCTTGGGCAACCGCCAGGCCAGCAGCTTTTTACCGGCACCCGGCGTGAAGGAAGCCGAGCTGGCCGACGCCGCGCAACTCGCGTCCCTGGCCGACGAAACCCCGGAAGGCCGCAGCATCGTGGTACTGGCCAAGCAGAAATTCGACATCCGCGCACGGGACATCAACGCCCTGGGCGCCAGCTTTGTGCACTTCACCGCGCAAACCCGCATGAGCGGCGTCGACCTGCCCGAAGGCCGGGCGATTCGCAAGGGCGCGGCGGATGCGATTCGCAGCCACATCGAAGCCTTGGGTGGGAGTTTTCCGGCGGCGTTGCAGGCCAAAGTCGATGAAGTGTCACGACGCGGCAGCACGCCGTTGGTGGTCAGCGACGGCGCCAAGGCGCTGGGCGTGGTCGAGCTCAAGGACGTGGTCAAGGGCGGCATCAAGGAGCGCTTCGCCGAACTGCGGCGCATGGGCATCAAGACCGTGATGATCACCGGCGACAACCGCCTCACCGCGGCCGCGATTGCGGTGGAAGCCGGCGTGGATGACTTCCTCGCCGAGGCCCGCCCGGAAGACAAGCTGCAACTGATCCGCGACTACCAGGCCCAGGGCAAGCTGGTGGCGATGACCGGCGACGGCACCAACGACGCACCGGCGCTGGCCCAGGCCGACGTGGCGGTGGCGATGAACAGCGGCACCCAGGCGGCGAAAGAGGCCGGCAACATGGTCGACCTCGATAGCAACCCGACCAAGCTGATCGAAGTGGTCGAGGTCGGCAAACAGATGCTGATGACCCGTGGCGCCCTCACCACCTTCAGCGTGGCGAATGACGTGGCGAAGTACTTCGCAATCATCCCGGCGGCGTTTGTCGCCACCTACCCGCAGCTCGGCGCGTTGAACGTGATGCACCTGAGCAGCCCCAACTCGGCGATTCTCAGCGCGGTGATTTTTAACGCGCTGATCATTGTCGCGTTGATTCCACTGGCGTTGCGCGGCGTGACGTACCGCGCCATCGGCGCGGCGGCGTTGCTCAATCGCAACCTGTTGATCTATGGCCTGGGCGGTGTGTTGGTGCCGTTTGCCGGGATCAAGCTGATCGACATGCTGCTGAGTGGGTTGGGTCTCGTGTAGCGACAAAATCCAATGTGGGAGCTGGCTTGCCTGCGATAGCGGTGGGTCAGCTTGCCCTGTACCGACTGACACACCGCCATCGCAGGCAAGCCAGCTCCCACAGGGAACAGCACTGCATTCAACAGGAAGAATATGCCCGCATTAAAAAATGAGCGCCCCGACCCCGACGCCCTGCTGGCCCGGGTACAGCTGGAAGAACAGGCCGCCTTGCGCGGCAAATTGCGTATCTACTTCGGCTCCAACGCGGGCGTCGGCAAAACCTGCGCCATGCTCGCGGCGGCGCAACGCGAAGTCGCCCTTGGCCGTGACCTGCTCGCCGGGGTGATAGAAACCCACGGCCGTGCCGAGACCGCCGAGCTGCTCCAAGGCCTGGAACAACTGCCCCGCGCCACCTTGCTGCACCGCGAGTTCGCCCTCAGCGAATTCGACCTCGACGCCGCCCTGCGCCGCCACCCCGCCGTGGTGCTGGTGGACGAGCTGGCCCATAGCAACGCGCCCGGCTCGCGCCACCCCAAACGCTGGCAAGACATCGAAGAACTGCTCAGCGCGGGCATCGACGTGTGGACCACGCTCAACGTCCAGCACCTGGAAAGCCTGAATGATCTGGTCAGCGGCATCATCGGCATTCGCGTACGCGAAACGGTGCCGGATCATGTGTTCGATAACGCCCACGAAGTGGTGGTGATCGACCTGCCACCCGACGACCTTTTGCAACGTCTCAAGGACGGCAAGGTGTACCTGGGCCCTGCGGCGGCGCGCGCCTCGCAGCACTTTTTCCGCAAGGGCAACCTGCTGGCGTTACGCGAGCTGGCGTTGCGGCGCACAGCGGATCGGGTCGATACGCAAATGCGCGTGTACCGCCGCGAACAGTCGATCAAAACCCTCTGGCCGGCTCGCGAGCGGCTGCTGGTGGGCATCGCCGGAGATACCGGTGATGAACGCCTGGTGCGTGAAGCCGCGCGGCTGGCACAAAAACTCGAAGCCGACTGGATCGTCGTGCATGTGGCCACCCACCAGGGCCGCGGCGCCAGGCGTTACCTGACGGCGATGAAGACCCTGGCGCTGGCGACTGAATTCGGCGCCGACACCGCGACGCTGCCGGGCATGGACGTGGCCGAAGCCCTGGCTGCCTGCGCCCGCGAACACAATGCCAATCGCCTGGTGCTCGGCCACCACCCGCGCCGGGCCTGGCGGTTCTGGCACCCGTCGGTGAGCGACCGGATCAGCCGGCACCATCCGCAAATCGATCAGATCGTGATCGCCCACGGCGTATTGCCTGGCCCAACGCCTGCGATCAAACAGTCGACGCCTGCACCGGGCCGAGCCCTGGCCTACCTGTGGGCCACCCTCGCCTGCTTCGCCGCCAGCGCCATCGCGGCTTTGCTGCTGCAAGTGTTCGACCTGGCCAACGTGGTCATGCTGTTTTTGCTCACGGTGGTGCTGGTAGCCCTGCGTTTTGGCCGTGGCCCCGGCGTGTGGGCGGCGATGCTTGCGGTGTTGTGTTTCGACTTCTTTTTTGTGCAGCCGCGCTACTCGTTCACCGTCAATGACACCCAGTATTTTTTCACCTTTGCGTTGATGCTTGGCATCGCCCTGATCACCGGGCAACTCACCGCACGCCTGCGCCACGAAGCGCGCACCGCCGCCGCCCGCGAACGCCGCGCGACCTCGTTGGCGCGGCTGGCCCGTGACCTGTCGGCGGCGTTGACCGTGGAGCACATCAGCGAGGTGGCCCTGCGCACCTTCAGCGGCGTGTTCGAAGCACGGGTCGGCCTGGCACTGCCGGACGCGGCCGATGGCGTGCACAGCGTCAGTGCCAGCGGGCTTCCGATTGACGACAGCATCGCGCAATGGACCTACGACCACGGCCAAGCCGCCGGCCAAGGCACCGACACGTTGTCGGCGGCCAAAGGTTGCTATTTGCCGCTCAAAGCGCCGATGCGCGTGCGCGGCGTGCTGGTGCTGGAGCTGGCGCAAAGCGAGCGCCTGAATGACCCACAGGAACGTCGCTTGCTGGAAGCCTGCATGAGCCAGCTGGCAATTGCGCTGGAGCGCGTGCACTTCGTCGAAGTGGCGCAAAGCACGCTGGTACAGATGGAAGGCGAGAAGATGCGCAACACCCTGCTCGCGGCGATTTCCCACGACTTGCGCACACCGTTGACCACCCTGATCGGCGCCGCCGACACCGCCCTGCCCCACGCGCCACCGGGGCCGTTGACCGAATTGCTCAATGGCATTCACGAACAGGCCACGTCGATGCAGCGCCTGATCGAAAACCTGCTGGACATGGCGCGCATGCAGGAACGCGGCGTGCGCCTGAACCGGCAATGGCATTCGCTGGAAGAAATCGTCGGCAGTGCGTTGCGCCAGTTGCGTGAGCCGCTGGCGAGACACCGCGTGCACACCCTGCTGGACCCGACATTGCCACTGGTGGACATCGACGCGCTGTTGATCGAGCGGGTGCTGGTCAACCTGCTGGACAACGCCGCCAAGTACACCCCGCCGGGCACCGCCATTACTGTCGCCGCACGCGCAGTGGCAGACAGCATCGTGCTGGAAGTGAGCGACACCGGCCCGGGTAAAGCGCCGGCGAACCTGTTCGAACCCTTCGCGCGCGGCCAGCAGGAGTCGTCCGTCGCCGGCATCGGCCTGGGCCTGGCGCTGGCCAAACGCATTGTCGAGGCCCATGGCGGGCGCATCCACGCCAACCCCGGCGATGCAGGCGGCATGCACTTCATCATCACGTTACCGGCGGGCACTCCGCCGCCCATGGAAGCCCTATGAGCACTGCACGCATTTTGATTGTTGAAGACGAAGCCAATATTCGCCGCTTTGTCGGGATAGCCCTGCAAGACGAGGGTTTTCAGGTATTCGAAGCCGACAGCGTCAAGCGCGCGTTGATCCATGCCGCCAGCCGCCAGCCGGACCTGGTGATCGTCGACCTCGGCCTGCCGGACGGCGATGGCAAACAACTGATCAGCGAATTGCGCGGCTGGCTGGCGGTACCGATCCTGGTGCTGTCGGCGCGTGATCGCGAAGAAGAAAAAGTCGCCGCGCTCGACGCCGGCGCGGATGATTACCTGACCAAGCCATTCGGCGTGCCCGAGCTGCTGGCGCGCATCCGCGCACAATTGCGCCGGCATGGGCAGACCGGCGCCGTGGCGGCCACCAGCAAGGTGGCGTTTGGCGAGATTGAAGTCGACCTGTCGACCCATGAGGTGTGGCGCCAGGGCCAGCCGGTGCACCTCACGCCCATCGAATACCGCCTGCTCTGCGCGATGATTCGCGGCCAGAGCCGAGTGCTGACGCATCGGCAATTATTGTTGGACGTGTGGGGGCTGGATTACGTCGACCGCGCCCACTATTTGCGCGTGCACATGGCGCATTTGCGGCAAAAGCTGGAAACGGACCCGGCGCAGCCAAAGCACTTTATTACCGAGTTGCAGGTGGGGTATCGGTTGATGGGTTTATAAGAAAATACTCGCTCACCTGGCTCGGGGTCGATACGGCACACCAGGGCCATCAGATGTTGCCTGGGCGGTTATAGCCTGAATTGGCGGCGCCCTTCGATCAGGCAGGAGAGCATCCGCCGCTGAGCCATTAACAACAGGCTCCCGCCATTAAAGGCAATTATTTAATGATATCGCGCCGCTGGACGCCGTCCGCCCGCACTTTAAAATCGGGTGCTTGACTGTCACGAGTAAAAAAGTCCTTCCAATACAATACATACGTATCGCCCGCCGCACCTGATTGAATTTCCAGGTGAGAGCCATTAGGCACAGCATATTGCGTACTGCCTTGAGAAGTAGCAACAGCACTGATATCTATTTTGTCCACGCCGGCTTTAAACCCGATGACAGTATCAAACTTGTCCGGGGTGGAGTCCGACTGATTTTGAAAGACAACCGTGTTTTTGCCTGGCCCTAAAGTAATCGTGTTAGGCACGGCATTCGGAACCACCCTATTAGTCCCCGACCCCGTCTTAACATCCTCAATGACCGCGTGCGAAGCAATCACTACGTTCCCCTTAAATCCGCCTAGACTAGAGCGCGCCCCGGAATGCATATCGATAACTTGATCATGCGTATCACCTGTTGCATCGAGAGAATCATGACCGAACCCGTTCACTATGACCATCGTCGCAGGATTATTATCACGCCCCAGGTTACCAATCAGATATTCAGCCCCAGAAATGTCTGTATTTAATTTATAAGCGGAGATCAACCGCTCGTAGTCTTTTTCTTGCGGACGCGAGACAGCCTTATCTTTAAAGTCTTGACCTGTAGTCATTTCCGAATTTCGACTGTGAACGCTGTAACCTCTGGAGTCAGGTTCACCCTCCGCAGGTGTACGAGCAGGTACGCCCAACGAATACAACAACGCGCGAGCCAGCAAGTTCCCCCCTCTGTTATTCCCGGTAGGCGCCAGGAAAGCCTGATCTTTGGGGTTATCAGGGTTGCTACGAATATAAACCTCGGTCGGTTTGGTTGGGTCAGTTGATGGATAACCAACCACCAGGTTGGAGCGTGTTTCATTCTGCTTGAAAGTCCCAAACTTTACCTTCCCATCGGGGGTGGCGTAAGTACCTTTACGGTGAAACCTGACTTGTAAATCGACGCCCAAGTCACTCATCTGAGCGTATAACTCGCGCCTCTGCGCAGCATTAAGCGGTTGATACCCGCGATTACCAAGATTTTCAAAGTGTGTGCCAGGGCCACTGTCATAATCCACTTCGATATCTACCCACCCATTACCATCCCTATCCTTAAAGGACGTAGCGGTGTCCACGTTATTCCGAGAGGCTGTCAGGGTATCGTTTGCTTGTCCCGGCGATAGCGAATGAGTAACCGGGGTGAAAGACGGAGAGGGAGTCGATGTGGAGGAGCCAATACTCATAAAAACCACCTGCGCAAATTAATAAAGGAAAATTTACATCACGCACACCTTACACACCCCATAAATAAAAAATAAACAGGGATAATTTGAGCAGATATTTCACATCTAAAACCGGGAAAACTTCCGCAACAAACCAGACAAAAAAAACCAACCCCGCTCAACAGAATATCCCTACATCAATATAATCGTTCCGAACATTTATAACACTCACTAAAAACTCTGTGACATCTTAAGTACTAACATCAATATGATCCGCGCAGCCCCTGCCCTTCATTACCAGTGCGGGCGGATAGCCGATTCAAAGAGGTGTAAACAAGCGCTCGGCAGCAAAGTCCACAAACACGCGGATTTTTGGCGAGAGGTGCCGGCTGGAAGGCCACAGCGCCCAGAACTGGCCCTGATCGTCGGAGTGCGCGTCCAATACGGTTTCCAGCTGTGCGTGAGCCAACGCCTCGCGGGCGAGGAAGTCCGGCACGTAGGCGATCCCATGGCCATCAATCGCAGCCCTGAGCATGGCTTCCATATTGTTCAACGTCAGCGCTGTGGGCAGGCGCAATTGGGTGATCGCCGGGTTGGCGGATAAGGTCCAGTCCATGATCTTTCCGGTGCTGGCAAAGCGATAACGCAGGCACTGGTGGTGTTCAAGGTCACTGAGGGTGGTCGGCCGACCGTGAGTGCGCAGGTACTCTGGGGCTGCACACAACACAAATCGGAACGGCCCGAGTTTGCGCGCCATCAATGTCGAGTCGGCCAGCCCGCCGCTGCGGATCACCACGTCGAAGCCTTCCTCGATCACGTCCACCAAGTGGTCGTTGAAATCCAGCTCCAACTCAATCTCCGGGTAGGCTTGCCGGAACGCGAGCATGTGCGCAAAGAGAAAGCGATAACCGATGGTGGGCAGGCTGACACGCAGTTTGCCACGTGGCGCCTGCATCACATGGGAGAGCATGGCGCGGGCGTCTTGCAGGTCATCAAGAATTTTGCGACTGCGCTCGTAGAACAATTGGCCTTCTGCGGTGAGGCTGACTTTGCGGGTACTGCGGTGCAGCAGCCGCACATTCAGCTCAGCCTCCAGCTTGGCGACATTTTTGCCCACTGCCGACGCGGAAATACCCATCGCCCGCGCCGCGCCGATAAAGCTGAGGGCTTCAGCCGTTTTGACGAATGCGATTACGCCGCTGAGGTTGTCCGTCACGCCATTACATCCTTTTTGTCCGCTATGATCGGAATGTAGGCCTGTTTATCGCCAATTGCATCCCGCCTAGAGTCTTTATCTTTCCAGACCTGCGGGAATCCCCGATGAACACTACAACCCCCTCCACCCATGGCCGCTATGCCATCCTGGCCGCAGTCTGCCTGGCGGCCCTGGTATTACCCATGAGTTTTACCGGGGGCGCAGTGGCTACGCCCTTTATCGGTGAGGCTTTCGCCGCCCGCCCCACACAGCTGGCGTGGATAACCAACGCGTTCATGTTGAGTTTCGGCAGCTTGTTGATGGCTGCCGGTACGCTCGCCGACCTCTATGGGCGCAAGCGTTTGTTCTTGTGGGGCATGGCGCTGTTCAGCGCAGTCTCCCTGCTGTTGGCCATGGCACCGGGCATTCTCTGGCTGGACCTGTTGCGCGGGATGCAAGGTGTGGCGGCGGCCATTGCGTTGTCCAGTGGCTGTGCGGCGCTGGCGCAGGAGTTCGATGGCCATGCCAGGACACGTGCTTTCAGCCTGTTGGGCACGACCTTTGGCGCGGGCCTGGCGTTTGGCCCGTTGCTGTCGGGACTGCTGATTGAACAATGGGGCTGGCGCGCGATTTTCCTCGCAACGGCCTTGCTCGCGGGGCTTTCACTGCTGTTCGCGGCACCCACAATGCGCGAAAGCCGCGACCCGAACGCACTGCGCCTGGACCTGGCGGGGATGTTGACGTTTTCGGCCACGCTGGTGGCCTTGACCACCGCGGTAATTCTGGCACCGGAACGGGGTTGGGCCACTGCGACCACCTATTACCTGCTGGGCGCAGCAGCGCTGTTTTTACTGGCGTTTATAGTCGTTGAACATCGCACCAGGCAACCGATGCTGGACTTGCGCCTGTTTCGCTTCCCCCGCTTCATCGGCGTGCAGTTGCTGCCAATCGGCACCTGTTACTGCTATATCGTCCTGATCGTGCTGCTGCCACTGCGGTTTATCGGCGTTGAAGGCGCCAGCGCATTTGAAGCCGGGTTGATGATGCTGGCGCTGTCGGCCCCCATGCTGGTGGTGCCGATCCTCGCCGCGACACTGACGCGCTGTCTGTCGCCGGGCGTGCTGTGCGCCATTGGCCTGCTGATCGCGGCCGTGGGTTTGTATGGACTGAGCCTGGCCGACGTCGGCCACCCCCCGCAGACCGTGGCGGCGATGCTGATCATCGGGATCGGCACCGGGTTGCCGTGGGGCTTGATGGATGGCCTGGCAATCAGTGTGGTGCCAAAGGAACGTGCAGGGATGGCGGCGGGGATTTTCAATACGACTCGGGTCGCCAGTGAAGGTGTCGCGCTGGCAATTACCGTGGCAGTGTTGAGCGCACTGGTTGCGCATCATCTGCCGGCCAGTGCTGTGCAGCAGGGTTCAACCGTCGCCCAGCAGTTGGTCATGGGAGATACCCGGCACGCCAGCGCCAACATTCGATTGGAATTGCTGCGCACTGCCTACATCGCCGGATTCAATACATTGCTGCAAGGGCTGGCGGGGCTTACGGTGCTCACGGCGGCGGTGGTCTTTACGTTTCTTGGCCGACGCGATGCAGCACCGATGCACACGTCACGCGCCGTCGAGCGATTAAGCTGAATCGCAGGCAAAAAAAAGCCCGCTCAATGAGCGGGCTTCTTGTGGTGACCTGGCGTTCAGCGTTCCAGGTGACCGAATATGGCGCAGCGGACGGGACTCGAACCCGCGACCCCCGGCGTGACAGGCCGGTATTCTAACCGACTGAACTACCGCTGCGCGTAACACTTGAAGCGAATGGTGGGTGATGACGGGATCGAACCGCCGACCCTCTGCTTGTAAGGCAGATGCTCTCCCAGCTGAGCTAATCACCCTTAGTTTCGGTGTGGGCGCATCATACAACAAAAAATCGTAATGTGTTGATTTAAATGCAATTTATTTAAAAAAACTTCATCGGGCGATTTTTCGCCATATTTCGGACAAAAAAAACCCGCTCAATGAGCGGGCTTTCTGTGGTGACCTGGCGTTCAGCGTTCCAGGTAACCGAATATGGCGCAGCGGACGGGACTCGAACCCGCGACCCCCGGCGTGACAGGCCGGTATTCTAACCGACTGAACTACCGCTGCGCGTAACACATGAAGCGAATGGTGGGTGATGACGGGATCGAACCGCCGACCCTCTGCTTGTAAGGCAGATGCTCTCCCAGCTGAGCTAATCACCCTTCGTTTCGGTGTGGCGCGCATTCTACGGAGCGACCCTGGGTCTGGCAAGCACTTTCTTAAATCTTTTTTTTCAGCCCTTCCAATGGCTTAGGCAGGGTTGGCCTCAGGCGATATCAAGAGAATAATGCCCCCCTTTGTATAAAGGAGAGACTCACCCCATGTGGTTCAAGAACCTGCTTATC
Organism: Pseudomonas sp. R76; assembly: GCF_009834565.1. Lineage (GTDB taxonomy): Bacteria > Pseudomonadota > Gammaproteobacteria > Pseudomonadales > Pseudomonadaceae > Aquipseudomonas. The sequence goes on along the minus strand of NZ_CP019428.1, from coordinate 2,337,217 downwards.
TATCGCCTGACCCAAGATCTGCCTGTTGATGCCGAGGCGTTGGAAGCGGCCATGGCCACCAAACTGGCACGCCCGTGTGCAAGCCAGGAGTTGACCACTTACGGTTTCGTCGCGCCTTTTGGTAAAGGCGAAGACGCTCCCCTGGTTCACGTCAGCGGCGACTTCCTGCTGATCGCCGCGCGCAAGGAAGAACGTATCCTGCCGGGTAGCGTGGTGCGTGACGCGGTAAAGGAGAAAGTCGAAGAGCTGGAAGCCCAACGTGGCAGCAAGGTCTATAAAAAAGAACGTGATCAGATCAAGGATGAAATCATCCTCTCGTTCCTACCTCGCGCATTCGTACGTCGCTCGTCGACCTTCGCCGCCATCGCGCCAAAACAGGGCCTGATCCTGGTCAACTCGGCCAGCCCCAAGCGCGCCGAAGACCTGCTGTCGACCCTGCGTGAAGTGATCGGCACCCTGCCGGTTCGCCCACTCACGGTCAAAACTGCGCCAACTGCCATCATGACCGACTGGGTCACCACCCAGAAGCCGGCCGATGACTTCTTCGTCCTCGACGAATGCGAACTGCGCGACACCCACGAAGACGGCGGCATTGTGCGTTGCAAGCGCCAGGACCTGACCGGCGAAGAAATCCAGCTGCACCTGACCACCGGCAAAGTCGTGACCCAACTGTCGCTGGCCTGGCAGGACAAGTTGTCCTTCATGCTCGACGACAAGATGACCGTCAAGCGCCTGAAGTTCGAAGACCTGCTGCAAGACCAGGCGGAACAGGACGGCGGCGACGAAGCCCTGGGCCAACTGGATGCCAGCTTTACCCTGATGATGCTGACGTTCGGCGAGTTCCTGCCGGCGCTGGTTGAAGCGTTGGGCGGTGAAGAAACCCCACAGGGCATTTAAGCCATGTGAAGATCAAAATGTGGGAGCGGGCCTGTGTGGGAGCCGGGCTTGCCCGCGATGCAGGCACCTTGGTCTTCAGCTAGATCGAGTTGATGCTATCGCAGGCAAGCCAGCTCCCACACAAGCCCGCTCCCACATTTGATTGCATTCGCATTTCCGAAATCTAATAACGAGGACATCCCCCATGCGCGCACTCGCTGCCTTGAGCCGCTTCGTCGGCAATACCTTCGCCTACTGGGTGTTGATTTTCGCGGTGCTCGCCTTCCTTGAGCCCGGTTGGTTCATCGGTCTCAAAGGCGCCATCGTGCCGTTGCTGGGCCTGGTGATGTTCGGCATGGGGCTGACCTTAAAACTTGAAGATTTCGCCGAGGTTGCCCGCCATCCGTGGCGCGTGGCCCTGGGCGTGGTCGCGCACTTTGTGATCATGCCGGGCGTGGCCTGGTTGCTGTGCCAGGCCTTCCACCTGCCGCCGGAAATCGCCGTCGGCGTGATCCTGGTGGGTTGCTGCCCAAGTGGCACCTCGTCCAACGTGATGACCTGGCTGGCACGGGGTGATCTGGCGCTGTCGGTGGCGATTGCCGCCGTCACCACCCTCCTCGCCCCGCTGCTTACGCCGGCGCTGATCTGGCTGCTGGCGTCGGCGTGGCTGCCGGTGTCGTTCATGGAGTTGTTCTGGTCGATCCTGCAAGTGGTGCTGCTGCCGATCGTGCTCGGCGTGATCGCGCAACGCGTGCTCGGCGAGCGCGTGCGCCATGCAGTGGAAGTATTACCGCTGGTGTCGGTGGTGAGCATCGTGATCATCGTCGCGGCGGTCGTTGCGGCGAGCCAGGCGAAGATCGCCGAATCGGGCCTGTTGATCATGGCCGTGGTGATGTTGCACAACAGCTTCGGCTATCTGCTGGGCTACTTCACCGGGCGGCTGTTCAAGCTGCCGTTGGCGCAGCGCAAGTCGCTGGCACTGGAAGTGGGCATGCAGAACTCCGGGCTGGGCGCCGCGTTGGCCAGTGCGCATTTTTCGCCGTTGGCGGCGGTGCCGAGCGCATTGTTCAGCGTCTGGCACAATATTTCCGGGGCGCTGCTGTCGACGTACTTCCGCCGCATGAGCGAAAAGGAAGACCGCCGCGCGTTGGCAAACACACCCGAAACTTGATCGCCTGATCAATTTTCGGCACTCTACCGAGCTTCGCGGGGACGACCTCGCGACGCTGTCGAGCGCTTATTCAGGGGACGACCCCACTTTTAAAAGAGAGGTCATCATGTCCTGGATCATTCTGTTTTTTGCCGGGTTGTTTGAAGTCGGCTGGGCGGTCGGCTTGAAGTACACCGACGGCTTCAGCAAGCCACTGCCGACGGCCCTGACAATCGCCGCCATGGCCATCAGCCTCGGCCTGTTGGGCCTTGCGATGAAAGAACTGCCGCTGGGCACCGCCTATGCCATCTGGACCGGCGTGGGTGCGGTGGGCACGGTGATTGCCGGGATTATCCTGTTTGGAGAATCCATGGCGTTGTTTCGATTGGCGAGTGTGGCGTTGATAATTTGTGGGCTCGTTGGCCTCAAGATCAGCGCCTAGATAGCAGATTGTTCCCACGCTCCGCGTGGGAACGCATCCTGTGACGCTCCGCGTCGCGCCCCTAAAAGCGGACGCAGAGCGTCCATGGCGGCATTCCCACGCAGAGCGTGGGAACGATCCTCTACCTGACACTCCCCCGCAACGCCCCCACTCGCTCCTGCAACTGCGCAGGCGTCGCCGCCTCCACCGTCACCGGCTCACCCGCCACCAGCACCACCCGCGACCAGATCCGGTGAAAGAAGCCCTTGTTCGGATCGCGGCTGAAAAAGCTGCCCCACAAGCCCTGCAACGCCATCGGGATCACCGGCACCGGCATCTCCTCCAGAATCCGCGTCACGCCACCGCGAAACTCGTTCATCTCACCGTCCGCGGTCAGCTTGCCTTCCGGGAAAATGCACACCAACTCGCCATCCTTCAGATACTGCGCAATCCGCGCAAAGGCCTTTTCGTAGATCTGGATATCTTCGTTGCGCCCGGCAATCGGAATCGCCCCGGCGGTACGGAAGATAAAGTTGAGCACCGGCAACCGGTAGATTTTGTAGTACATCACAAAGCGAATCGGCCGACGCACCGCGCCACCAATCAACAGCGCATCCACAAACGACACGTGGTTGCACACCAGCAAGGCCGCGCCTTCATCCGGAATCAACTCCAGGTTGCGGTGCTCCACGCGGTACATGGAATGGCTGAGCAGCCAGATCATGAAACGCATGGTGAACTCGGGGACGATCTTGAAGATGTAGGTGTTGACCGCGATGTTGAGCAGCGACACCACCAGGAACAACTCGGGGATCGACAGCTTGGCCACGCTCAGCAGCAGGATCGAGACGATGGCCGAAACCACCATGAACAGCGCGTTGAGAATGTTGTTGGCGGCGATGACACGCGCGCGCTCGTTCTCGGCGGTGCGCGACTGGATCAGCGCATAGAGCGGCACGATATAGAAGCCACCGAACACGCCCAAACCGAGGATATCGAACAGCACCCACCACGCCTGGCCGTAGCCGAGCACCGCCAGCCAGTCGTTGGCCTGCACATTCTGCGGGAAGCCGCCGGAGTGCCACCACAGCAGCAGGCCGAACACCGTCAGGCCAAACGAGCCGAACGGCACCAGGCCGATTTCGACCTTACGCCCGGAGAGTTTTTCGCAGAGCATCGAGCCCAGGGCGATGCCCACCGAGAATACGGTGAGGATCAACGTCACCACGGTTTCGTCGCCGTACAACCATTCCTTGGCGTAAGCCGGGATCTGCGTGAGGTAGATCGCGCCGACAAACCAGAACCACGAGTTGCCGACAATTGAGCGCGACACCGCCGGCGTCTGCCCCAGGCCCAGGCGCAAGGTGGCCCAGGACTCGCTGAAGATGTTCCAGTTCAGGCGCAGCTGCGGCGTAGACGCCGCCGCGCGCGGAATGCTGCGGCTGGCCAGGTAACCGAGTACCGCCACGCCGACAATCGCCGTCGCCACGATTGGCGCGTAATGGGTGGACGACATCATGATCCCGGCGCCAATAGTGCCTGCCAGGATCGCCAGAAACGTGCCCATTTCCACCAGGCCGTTGCCGCCCACCAGCTCATCGTCGTGCAGGGCCTGGGGCATGATCGAGTATTTCACCGGGCCGAACAGCGCCGAGTGCGTGCCCATGGCAAACAGCGCCAGCAGCATCAATTCCAGGTGGTTGAACAAAAAGCCGGTGGCGCCCACGGGCATGATCACGATCTCGCCGATCTTGATCGCGCGGATCAATGCGTCCTTGTTGAACTTCTCGCCGAATTGCCCGGCCAGCGCCGAGAACAGGAAGAACGGCAGGATAAACAGCAAGGCACACAGGTTGACCCAGATCGAGCGATCACCGTCGATGGTCAGCTTGTAGAGAATCGCCAGGATCAGCGATTGCTTGAAGATGTTGTCGTTGAAGGCGCCCAGCAACTGGGTGATGAAAAACGGCAGAAAACGCCGTGTGCGCAGCAAGGTGAATTGTGAGGGGTGGCTCATCGTCCGTGTTCCTGCGTGGCCTGTAGGCTATTGTTGATCTTCAGGCCACGACTTTACCTAATCCCGCTTACTTATTCGCTAGCCCCGCAATGCAAGGTGAAACAAAAAGCTCGCCTTTATACGCGCCCTGCACCGTGCGCGAGGCCACGATCAGCCACATCAACGCCAACGCCACCACCAGCACACTGCCGAATACGCTGAAGAACCCCAGGTGCAGCAGGCTGGCGAGCTTCAATGTCGCCAAGGCGTAGACGCCCAGTGGGAAGGTAAAGCCCCACCAACCCAAGTTAAATGGAATGCCGGCACGCAGGTAACGCAGGGTGATCAACACGGCGATCAGCATCCACCACAAGCCGAAGCCCCACAGGGTGATGCCGGCCACCAAGCCGAGGCCGTTGGCCATTTCGCCGACGCCCGGCAAACCATTGGCGGCGAAGATCGCGGGGGCGTCGCCGCCCAGCAACAGCATGCCCAGCGCACCGGTGCCGATAGGCCCGAGGGCCAGCCAGCTCGACGCGGCCATGTTGGCGTGGGGCAGTTTATGCAGGGCCATGCGCAGCATCAGGATGGTCAGGATGCTGAACGCCACCGGCAGGGAAAACGCCCACAGCACGTAGCTGGTCACCAGCATCACCAGTTGCGAGTGCGCGTCGGCCAGGTGCGGCGCCAGCAGGCCACCGCTGGCAGCGGCGACTTCGGCCGCCACCACGGGCAGCAGCCACACGGCGGTCATCTGGTCGATGCTGTGCTCCTGGCGGGTGAACATCATGAACGGAATCAACACGCCACACGCCAGCGCCATCGCCACGTCCAGCCACCACAACGCTTCGGCCAACGGCACCACATCGGCGCCCCAGCGCGGCAGGCCGAACAGCAGCAGGCCGTTGATAATCGTCGCCAGGCCCATGGGAATGGTGCCGAAGAACATCGACACGGTGGAGTGCCCGAAAATGCGCCGCGCCTCGTGGAAAAACATCAGCCAACGGGCCGCGTACAACACGCTGAACAGCACAAACAGGCCGACGGTGAACATCCACAGGCCTTCGGCAATCGCGTGCACGCCGGGCAGATTGATCGGCAATTGGGCCAGGGCAAGGGCCAACACGCCGGTGCCCATGGTCGCGGCAAACCAGTTGGGGGTGAACTGGCGAATCACTTCCCGTGGACGGGTCAGGTGACTGAAAGGTTTATAGCTGATGGTGCTTGAGCAGGTCATGTCTGTAATCCTCTTCCTCGCATGAGGTTGAGGCCATCATAGAACCTGATCGAATATCTATATAACGGGTAATATCTCTAACTGTTATCTACTTTACCAATATACAGACACTCACTCGATTGCTGCCTTGGCCAGCGCCGCACGCTGCAGCAGCAACCCGGCCAGCGCTCCAAGGGCCAGCACGATCAGCACGGCGCCGTAACCATCGGTGGTGGCGATCAGGCCAAACACCCGGCTCAGGTTACCCGCCAGCAGAGCCGGCACGCAGAACGCCAGGTAGCTCAGAACATAGAACGCCGACATCAAACCGGCGCGCTCATGGGCCAGCGCCAAGCCCACGATGCTGCGCACACTGCCCATGAAGCCGCCGCCAAAACCAAAGCCTGCGATGACACTGGCGACAAAAAACAGCCACAGACTGGCGCTCTGCACCGCGACCAACAGCAAGGCCACGCCCACCGCCAACAGCACCGCCGAAAGACGCATGACCTTGTCTGCCGGGTGTTCGCGCAGGCTGTAAATCATGACCGCACCGCTCAGGGTCACGACTGCCACCAGGCCGCCGCCGATCAGGTGCGAAGTCGAGCCGGTTGAAGCCCGCACCAGCGAAGGTGCCAGGGACGAAAAGAACCCGCCCAACGCCCACACCGCCACGTTCAGCGGCATCGCCAGCCACAAGGCCCGGCGTGCTTGCTCGGGCACGTGCAGGGTTGGCGCCAATGACTTCAAGGCACCCGGAATGCGCCTGACGGTCTCCGGCAAGCGCCACACGTAGAGCGCTTGCAACACCATCAAGCCCAACAGCGTGAAGTAAATCAACTGGGTCGGACGTGGTGCGTATTCGACGAGCAAGCCGCTGCCCAGAGCGCCACTGGCCATGCCTAAAAGCGGCGCGAGGCTGTTGAGCATCGGGCCGCGCAGGCGGTCGGTGTCCAGCAGCGTCGCCGCCAGCACCGCCGTCGCCGTGCCGGTGGCAAAACCTTGCAGCGCTCGGGCGGCAATCAGGTAGGCGGTGCTGTCAGCGTTGATAAACAGCAGCATCGCCACACTATTGAGCAGCAGTGCAGCAAAAATCACCGGCCTGCGCCCCAGGTAATCCGACAATGAACCCACGGTCAGCAGCGCCGCCAGCAAGCTCACGGCATACACACCGAAGATCACCGTCAGCATCGCCGCGGAAAAATGCAGGTTGTCCTGATAAACCTGATACAACGGCGTCGGTGCGCTGGACGCAGCGAGGAAGGTCAACATCGTGATGACCAGGAACGCCAGGCTGGAACGTTGAGAAATGACGCTAGGCATGTGCACACTCCGCTAAAGCTAATATTTTGCTTTTGCAGAGTGTGCTACCGGGAAGCGCTTAAAGCAAATTCTTTGTGTTAAGGTTTTATCCATGGCGATTAAAGAAGGCCTTCGCCCGGGGGGCCGCAGTGCCCGGGTTCAAGAATCAGTGCATAACGCCGCGCGCGAATTGCTGGAAGCCCATGAGCGTTCCAGCGTAACTGTGCCGATGATAGCTGCGCGCGCGGGCGTTACGCCGTCGACCATCTACCGGCGTTGGGGCGACCTTTCCGCGCTGCTCGCCGACGTGGCGCTGGAACGCCTGCGCCCCGACAGCGAGCCCGCCAACACCGGCAGCCTGCGCGGCGACCTGCGCGCGTGGGGCGAACAGTATCTGGATGAAATGAGTTCCGAGCTGGGGCGCAACATGATGCGCGACGTGCAGTGCAGCCATCCCAGGGACTATTGCAGCAACATTCTGATGGGCCAGATGCAGGTTATTCTCGACCGTTATCAGGGCGGCGCGGATGTGCTGCCGAGTCTGGACCGACTGTTGAATCTGATTGCCGCGCCGACGGTGTATCGCAGTTTGTTTTCCAGTGCGCCGCTGCCGGTTGAAGAGCTGCATGAACTCATTGAGTTGGCACTGCAGGGATAAAGGCCAAACACAAAACCAAATGTGGGAGCGGGCTTGCTCGCGAATGCGGTGAATCAGTCAATACATCGGGTGACTGATCCCCTGCATTCGCGAGCAAGCCCGCTCCCACATTTTTTACCGTGTGTAATCGACGCTTAGGTACGCATCCCACGCCCACTCACCAACAACCGCGCGCACCCTACATACAGCACCACGGTCGCCACCAGCATGAAGGTGATCGCCACGCTGATCTTGATATCCGACACGCCCAAAATGCCGTAGCGGAACGCATTGACCATGTGCAGCACCGGGTTGGCCAGCGACACGGTTTGCCAGAACGGCGGCAGCAAGGTAATGGAGTAGAACACCCCACCCAGGTAAGTCAGCGGCGTCAGCACGAAAGTCGGGATGATCGAAATATCATCGAAATTGCGTGCAAACACGGCATTGATAAAGCCCAGCAGCGAGAAGATCGTCGCCGTCAGCACCACCACCAGAAGGGTGACCCCAAGGTGATGCACTTGCAGGTGGGTGAAGAACAGCGACAGCAAGGTCACGATCACGCCGACCATCAAGCCGCGCAGCACACCACCCAAGGTGTAGCCGATCAGAATCGTGTGTGGCGACACCGGCGAGACCATCAGTTCTTCAATGGAGCGCTGGAACTTGCTGCCGAAGAAGCTGGAGACCACGTTGCCGTAGGAGTTGGTGATCACCGACATCATGATCAGGCCCGGCACGATGTACTCCATGTAGGTGAAACCACCCATGTCGCCGATCTGGCGACCGATCAGGTTACCGAAAATCACGAAGTACAGGACCATGGTGATCGCCGGCGGCAGCAGCGTCTGCGGCCAGATCCGGGTAAAGCGCTTCACTTCGCGATAGACGATGGTTTGCAGCGCGACAATGTTGGGTTGCAGTTCGGAACTCATACCGCCACCTTCGCCAGATTTTTCTCCACCAGGGACACGAACAACTCCTCAAGGCGATTGGTTTTGTTGCGCAGGCTCAGCACTTCGATGTTCTGGGCTGCCAATTGAGTGAACAACGCGGTAATGCCCATGGCCTTGTCCACCTGGACTTCAAGGGTGTGGCCATCGACCAGCCGGCTTGGGTAGCCGAGCAATTGCGGCGCCACCGTCAGGTTGTTTTTCAGGTCGAGCAGAAAGGTTTCCACATGCAGCTGGCCCAGCAGGTTACGCATGCTGGTGTTCTCGACGATGGTGCCGTGGTCGATGATGCCGATGTTGCGGCACAGCTGCTCAGCCTCTTCCAGGTAATGGGTGGTGAGGATGATGGTGATGCCCTTCTCGTTCAGCTCGGTGAGGAAGGTCCACATCGAGCGACGCAGTTCGATGTCCACACCTGCGGTCGGCTCATCGAGGATCAGCAGGCGCGGCTCATGCACCAGGGCGCGGGCGATCATCAGGCGGCGCTTCATGCCACCGGAGAGTGAGCGCGACGGCACGTCACGCTTGTCCCACAGGCCCAACTGGGTCAAGTACTGCTCGGCGCGTTCCTTGGCGATTTTCGCCGGGATGCCGTAGTAGCCCGCCTGGGTGACGACGATGTCGAAGGTTTTTTCGAACTGGTTGAAGTTGAACTCCTGGGGGACCACGCCGATGGAGCGCTTGAGCGCCGCCGGGGATTTATCCAGGTCATGGCCAAAGATATTCACCGAACCGCTGGTCTTGTTGACCAGGGTGGAAAGGATACCGATGGTGGTGGATTTGCCGGCGCCGTTGGGGCCGAGCAAGGCGAAGAAGTCACCTTCGGCAACGTCCAGATCGATACCACTCAGGGCCTGGAAACCGTTGCCGTAGGTTTTGGTTAGCTGCCGGATGGACAGAGCGGAACTCATATCGGAATACGCACCAAAGAAGGGAATAGAAAGAATAGATGAGGGCGCAGCCCAGGTAGTTCAACGGCGGCGCATGACAGGCATGGTGCTTGCCCGCGCCGCACAAGTACAGTCACCCGTATTAATAGTGGGTATTAAGTCAACGCGGTCATCACGGCTTTGCGGTATGCCGGCCGCTGTTGCAGGCGTTGATACCAGGCCTCTAGATGGGGCATCGAAGGGCGTTCGATGGGCATTTCAAACCAGGCGTAGATAAAGCTGCCCAAAGGGATATCGCCCATGCCGATTTCGGTGCCGGACAGGTAAGGTTGCTCGGCCAGGGCTTTGTCCACGGTGCGCAGTGCATCGATACAGGCTTGGCGCCCGGCATTGATGCTGTCCCAGTTCTGTTTTTCCGCCGGGGTGCGCAGGATGCCCCAGAACACCGCCTTGAACGGTTCGGCGAGGGTCGAGGTGGTCCAATCCATCCACTTCTCGGCATTCGCCCGCGCTCGCAGGTCGCTCGGGTACCAGCTCGACGCCTGCTTGGCGCAGAGGTAACGCACGATGGTGTTGGATTCCCACAGCACAAAGTCGCCATCTTCGATCATCGGCACCCGGCCATTGGGGTTCAACGCTCGGTATTGCGGCGTGTCGACCACACCAAAAGCCCCGCCCGCATCAATTGCCTCATAGTCCAGGCCGAGTTCCTCGGCGCACCACAGTGCTTTCCTGACGTTTGATGAATTTTTACGACCCCAGATTTTCAGCATGACCGCGCCTTATTGTTGGTGAACATGGCTTGATGAACGCAGCAGCATACGCCGGTTCACGCGCGGCTTAAATCGGTCTGCCTATCGCCCAACTGTTGCGGCATATCTTCGGCGAACAGGTGCGGGTAACACTGCTGAATGTGCGCGAAGAAAAACGCTTCGGGCACGTCGGAAAACTGCCCGTGGTCCAACACATACTCCATCGAACGCTGGCCCTGGCGATTGAATGCGTGAAACACGCTGTCGAGAATGCCATCGAACGCCAATGGCGGCACATCGAACACTTCGCACAGTTGGCTGTTGAACGCCGGGGTGGCCTTGACCCAACGGCCGTTCAAGTACAACTCGGTATAGCCGTGCATGGCGAACACATCGCTTTTAAGCAACGCGATCAGGCGCGGCGTCGACAGATGATTGCGCACGTCCGCCAGGCCGATGCGCGCCGGGATCCCGCAGTGGCGGGCGCAGGCGGCAAGCAAGGTGGCCTTGGGCACGCAATAACTCTCACCGGCAGCCAGGGCGAAGCTGGCGTTCAAGGTGCCTGGGTCGCGGCTGAAGGTGTAGGGGTTGTAGCGAATCGTCTCACGCACGGCGTAATAAAGACTGACTGCCTGGTCACGTAAACCCGCGCTGGGACCGCGATGTTTTTCAGCGAACTCCACCACCGCAGGGTGGTCACTATCGATGAAGCGGCTGGGATTCAGGTACGTATCCATGCGCGTTATCTCCGAAGGAAGGCTTGAGTCTAACCACAGGTCTACGCTTGCGATAACGACGATTCGGCCAAATGTCGGCGCCTGGTGATCGGCGCCCGCTGTACAACTCGTTACACCCTGATCACCGCGCTTTTTCGGATGCCGACTAAGCTCCATGGTGGTTTCGCCCCTGGTTTCACGGAGGATTGAATATGCTGTTGTTGTGGATACTGGTTCTGGTGGTCGGCATTGCCTACCTGGCACACCGCCGCACCGCGCCCCTGCCCGCCTTGGGCGTGGTCGCCGTTTACCTGCTGGCGATGGGCGCCTGGAGCCACGCACCGGGTTGGCTGCTGCTGATCTTCTGGGTGTTGATCGCGGCCGTGGCCCTGCCCTTGCTGCTGCCCGACCTGCGCCGCCAATACTTCACCAAGCCGCTGTTCAGCTGGTTCCAGAAAGTCCTGCCGCCGATGTCCGAGACCGAGCGCGACGCGATTGATGCCGGCACCGTGTGGTGGGATGGCGAACTGTTCAGCGGTCGCCCTGATTGGGACAAGTTGCTGGCCTACCCCAAGGCGCAACTGACCGAAGAAGAACAGGCGTTTATCGACGGCCCCACCGAAGAACTCTGCGCGATGGTCAGCGACTGGGAAATCGGCCAGGCCATGGATCTGCCGCCCGCTGCCTGGGAACACATCAAGACTCACGGCTTCTTTGCCCTGATCATTCCGAAGGAATATGGCGGCAAGGGCTTTTCCGCCTATGCCCACTCCCAGGTCGCGATGAAACTCGCGACCCGCAGCGGCGACCTTGCCTCTACCGTGATGGTCCCCAACTCCCTCGGCCCGGCGGAGCTGCTGCTGCATTACGGCACCGACGAACAACGCAACCACTACCTGCCGCGCCTGGCGCGTGGTGATGACATTCCGTGTTTTGCCCTGACCGGCCCGCTGGCCGGCTCGGATGCGGGCGCCATGCCCGACACCGGCGTGATCTGCAAAGGTGAATGGGAAGGCAAGGAAACCCTTGGCCTGCGCCTGAACTGGGAAAAACGCTACATCACCCTCGGCCCGGTCGCGACCTTGCTCGGTTTGGCCTTCAAGGCGCATGACCCGGACCACTTGCTGGGCGAAGAAGAAGACTTGGGTATCAGCCTGGCGCTGATCCCGACCGATACCCCAGGCGTAGAAATCGGTCGCCGCCACTTGCCACTGGGCGCCGCGTTCATGAACGGTCCCAACTCCGGCAAAGACGTGTTCATCCCCCTGGAGTTCCTCATCGGTGGCCAGGAAATGCTCGGCAAGGGCTGGATGATGCTGATGAATTGCCTGTCGGTGGGTCGCTCGATCTCGCTGCCTGCCGTGGGCACCGGCGCGGCCAAGTTCACCAGCCTGGTGACCGGTCAGTACGCCCAGGTGCGTGAGCAGTTCAACGTGCCGCTGTCGGCCTTCGAAGGCATCCAGGAAGCCCTGGCGCGTATCGGCGGCAACGCCTGGCTGATGGACAGCGCGCGCATGCTCACCGCCAACGCCGTGGACCTGGGGGAAAAACCCTCGGTGCTGTCGGCGATCCTCAAGTACCACCTCACCGAGCGTGGCCGCGAGTGCATCAGCCACGCCATGGACGTGCACGGTGGCAAGGGCATCATCATGGGCCCGAACAACTACTTGGGCCGTAACTGGCAGGGCGCGCCGATCTTTATCACCGTGGAAGGCGCGAACATTCTGTCGCGCAACCTGATGATCTTTGGCCAGGGCGCGATTCGCTGCCATCCGTTCGTGCTCAAGGAAATGGCCCTGGCCGGTCGTGAAGACCGTGACCAGGCGCTGAAGGAGTTCGACGGCCTGCTGATGCAACACATCGGTTTCGCCGTGAGCAACGCCGCCAGCACCCTGGTGCTCAACCTCGGCGTGGGCCACTTCGAGAAAGCTCCGGGCAACCGCCTGAGCCAAGGTTACTTCCGTGCACTGAACCGTCAGGCCGCTGCGTTCGCCCTGCTCGCTGACCTGAGCATGATGCTGCTGGGTGGCGAATTGAAACGCCGCGAACGCCTGTCGGCGCGCCTCGGTGACGTGCTGAGCCACATGTACCTGGCCTCGGCCGCACTCAAGCGTTATCACGACCTGGATTCGCCGGACCACCTGGAGCCGCTGTTCGCCTGGGCCATGGAAGAAAGTCTCGGCGAATCCGAACGCGCGCTGGATGAGCTGCTGAGCAACTTCCCGAACAAGGTGCTCGGTTGCCTGCTGCGGGTGATCGTGTTCCCGTTTGGCCGTCGCCATACCGGGCCGTCCGACGCACTGGATGCAGAAGTGGCCGCGGTGATCGGCCGCGCCAAAGGCGACCCGACCCTCGAAGAACTGCTGGCCGGCTGCTACCGCCCGCAATCGGCGGAGGACCCGGTCGGCGCCCTGCAGCATGCCTACGACCTGCTGGGTGCCAGCCATCCGCTGCAGAAAAAACTGCATGCCGCGCTGAAAAGCGGCCAGGTCAAGCCGTCTGCCGGCGAACATGCCATCGACGCCGCACTGCACGCCGGGGTGCTGCAACCGGCCGAAGCGCAAACCTTGCGGGACGCTGAAGCGGCACGGCGCAAGGTGATCGACGTGGATGATTTCAGCAAGGAAGAGCTGACCCAGGCTGAGGGTAAAGTCCGCTAACCGCTCATACCCATACAGCGAAGGTCATATAAATACGGGCGCGTGAGCTATATACTCTCGCGCCCGTTTTTGCTTTGAGGACTTATCTCGTGTCCAACGTCGTTGCCGATCATCTCATCTTGCTCGACCACTTGCGCAGCATCCTGGTTGCCGTCGGCGAAGCCGAACAGGTACCCGAGGAAAGCCACACCCTGTTCCTGGAGCGTTTCGACGAATTGCGCGCCCTGCTGCCCATCGACCCGATTGAAAGCCAGTACCTGGGCCAGGACCTGATGAGCCAGGTCATCCTGCGCTACCCGCAAATCGCCCACCTGGTGCCGCGCGACCTGCTGTGGTTCTTCGGCGGTGACTGCCTGCACTTCATGCCGGATGAAGAACTGGATCTGTACCAGGCCCTGGAAGAACGTCGCTTCGAAGCCGAACAGAACGACGAACCGTTCGACTGGAACCAGGAAAAACAGCTGCTGGCCATGCCGCAGGATCAGAGCAAGCACTGATCCCGGCTGACACCCTGTTTTTCTCTGTGGGAGCTGGCTTGCCTGCGATGCTGGCGACTCGGTCTGTGGGTCGAACCGAGGCGATGCCATCGCAGGCAAGCCAGCTCCTACACAAACCAGCCCCCACAGCTACCGACGGCGCAGGGTAGGCTCGCGCCCCATACACTCCACCAAATAATCAATAAACACCCGCAACTTCGGCGGCAGATATCGCGTCGGTGAATGCAGCAACCATGCCTCGCCGTGGTACGACGCAATAAAGTCCCACTCGGGCAACACCTGCACCACACTCCCCGCCTCCAACGCATGCCGCGCCGTGAAATACGGCAAGCTGCCAATGCCCACATGCTGCAACACCGCATCCAAGCGCACGCCGGTGTGGTTCGCCGCATAGCGCCCGCGCACGCCAACCGTTACGGCCTTGCCGGCCTGGCGGAATTTCCAGCGCGAATCGCCTGGGGTTTCACCGAGATAGATGCAGCTGTGCGCCAGCAAATCATGTGGATGGCCAGGCGTGCCATGCTCGGCCAGGTACTGCGGCGTCGCACAGAGCAAGTGTTCAATGGGCAGCAATTGTCGCCCCACCAGCCCCGGTGGCGGGCTGTCGGTGATGCGAATACTCAAGTCGACATTGTCATCGATCAGGTCCACATGCCGGTCCTCCAGGATCAACTGCACATCCACCTTGGGGTAACGCCGCAGAAATTCCGGCATATGCGGGTGCACCACAAATCGCCCTACGGCCTTGGGCACGCTGACCCGCACCAGGCCTTCGGCTTCGTGAGTGAACTGGCCACTGATTTCCATCACCGAACGCGCCGCATTGACCATCTCCTGGCAACGCTTGAACACCTCTTCACCGCCTTCGCTGAGGCGCAATTTTCGCGTGGTGCGTTGCAGCAACCGCGTGGCCAGGGCCTTTTCGAGGCGCGAGATGCTGCGGCTCACCGCCGAAGGCGAAACGCTGAGTTGTCGCGCCGCTTCAGAGAAACTGCCGGTTTCCACCACTTTGACGAAGATCGCCATCTCGCCCAGCAGCGGCAAGGGAAGATTGATGCTCATGACGCACAGGTCCATTGATAATTGAGCGGATTATCACCCATTCGCGCACTATTTATACTGCCCGTAGAACCCTGATGCGGATGTAGACGATGACCGAACGCCTGTTTTTTACCCACGACCACCTGACCGCCGAGCTTGAAGTGCTGAGCTGTACGCCGCACGAGGAGCAGTTTGCCGTCACGCTGCAGTCGACGATTTTTCATCCGCAGGGCGGCGGGCAACCCTTCGACACCGGCTGGCTGGGCGACAGCCAGGTGCTGCGCGTCATTCAGGAAGCCGACCGCGTGGTGCACTATGTCGACCGGCCCGTGGAGCCCGGCCCGATCATTGCGCGGGTCGATGAACAGCGCCGCGCCTTGTACACGCGCCTGCATTCGGCAGGGCATCTGATTGGCAATGCCGGGGAAAGCCTGGGCTGGATGCCGATCAAGGCCCACCACTGGCCGGGCGAATGCAAAATCACCTTTACCCGTGGGCACGCGGCGCAAGCCATCGATGCCGAGACGATTCAAACGCGGATCAACCAATGGATCGCCGAGGATCATGCGCGCCATATGACCCTGGAAGATGGCACGCGCAAAGTCGGCTTCGGCGAATTGCCCGCCTACGCGTGTGGCGGCACCCATGTGCAAGCCTTGAGCGAACTGGGCCACGTGACGATTCTGGCCGTGTCGGAGAAAAAGGGCGCGCTCTCGGTGCGTTACAGCCTCGACTGACAGCACAGCGGGCTCGCTGGTGGTGCCACCTGTGGGAGCGGGCTTGCCCGCGAAGGCGGCGGCCCAGCAAACATTATGGTTGACTGACCCACCGCTTTCGCGGGCAAGCCCGCTCCCACAAGGGATCTTCGCTGCGGCTAGCCCGCCTGCCACATCAAACCTGCACACGCCCCAGCAGTGCATCAAACCGTAATCGCCCCCGCCCTCCCCGATTCCACCACAAACGACTTGAGCGTCGACACCGTCGCCGCCGGGTCACGTGGATCCGTAATCACCCGAAAGTTCGTCAGCATCTTCGACGCCTCAAGCTGCACCGACACATACCCCCGCTGGCGACTGTCGAAGAACTTCACATGCGGGTTGAGCGGCAAGATCTGGCTGAACGCCTCAAACGGCGGACCATCGGAGGTCACCGAGCTGCCGACAAATTCGGTGGCGACGATGGGCGAGTCCGGGTTATTGCCATCGGCGTGCAAGTCAGTGGTCCAGAACGAATGGATATCGCCGCCCCAGAACACCGGATTCTTGAGCCTGTGGCGCTCGATGGACGCCAGCATCCGAGCACGATTGGCCATGTAGCCGTCCCAGCCATCGGTCCAATGCCCGACCTTGTGGTTGGTCAGGTCGCGCTGGATCAGCGGCGCCACCAGCAAGTCCTGAGCGATCACATTCCACTGCGCCTGCGACTGGGCAAAACCCTGGTCGAGCCAGGCTTCCTGTTGCCAGCCAAGCATCGTGCGGCCAGGGTCGCGCAAGTCCTTGCAGGTGTTGGCGGCGATATGCCCCTGGTGACTGCCGTTGGCCTGGATACACGGCTGCTCGGAGCGGTACTGGCGGCCATCCAGCACATGAAAACGCGCCAGCCGGCCATAATCCAGGCGTCGGTAAATGCGCATGTCCGGGCCTTTCGGCACACTGCTGGCGCGCAGTGGCATATGTTCGTAAAACGCCTGGTACGCCGCCGCCCGCTGCCTTAAAAACTGTTCAACCGCAATCTTCGGGTCCTGGGACCAGCGGTTGGCGTAGTCATTCTGCACTTCATGGTCATCCCAGGTGGCCACGCTGGGTGCCGCCGCGTGCAAGGCTTGCAGGTCCGGGTCGGTTTTATACAGCGCGTAGCGGTTGCGATAGTCACTCAGGCTCACCGCGTTGCCGCTGCCGTGCGGGCGGATGATCTTGCCCGAGTCAGGCGCGTAGGAACTGTCGTAGATGTAGTCGCCGAGGAAAAACACCAGGTCGGGTTGCTCCGCCGCCAGGTGGCGATACGCGCTGAAATAACCGCGTTCCCAATGCGAGCAGGAGACAAACCCCACGCTGGCCGCAGCCATGGCGTGCAGCGGCGGCGCGGTACGTGCCTGGCCCACCGGGCTTTGTGCACCGAGGCCGTCGAACTGATACCAATACGGCCTGCCCGCCTGCAACCCCACAACCTCGACATGCACCGAATGGGCAAACCGCTCAGTCGCCATGACCTCGCCCTGCTGGACGATACGCGTCATCGCCGCATCACTGGCCACGCGCCAACGCACCGGCACGGCGCGGCTCAACCCGCCGCGCCCGTCCGCGGCATTGAACAGCGGCGCCAGGCGAGTCCAAATCACAAAGCCGTCCGGCAACGGGTCGCCGGAGGCCACGCCGAGGGTGAACGGGTAGTCCACACCGGCGCTGCGCGCAAACGGGCTGAGGATCGAAAACGCGGTGGCAACCGCCAGCCCGGCGAGTACGCGGCGCCGATCAGGGTCCACTGCGCCACTCACAACGCACGCTCCCAGTCGCCCAGACGCAGGCTGCCCATGCCGATCAGCTCGCCGGTTGCTCGCACATGCATCCCCAGGTTCAGCACCTCACCGGCAGCGTATTTTTCGGCGATCCCGGCAATAAAGTCCTGGGCGGTCTGCAAGGTATAGGGCGACGGAATATTGGCCGTGTTGTCAGCAATTTTCGGCCCGTTGGCGAGCAAATAAAGCGCCTCGGCCTGGTCCATTTGCAGCGCGCGCAATAGGAGTCGCGAGGTGGATAAATGCGGCAATGCAGTGGGCATACGAGCAGGCTCTCGAGATAAATTCTTCAAGAATGTAGGGCCTTCATGTCAATTGCATTACGTCATAAAACTGCAAGGCGAATTCACTGTAAGACGCGTCCTAGAGCCTTTAAAACGTAAATTAAAGTTAACCATTCGGTCATTTTTGGTTGTTAGCGTGTCGCCCCTAATTCAATAACGGGGTAACAGAATGAGAACCTGGGATGAACCCAAGAAACGCAAGGCGCACATCGAGTTGATCCCGATGATCGACGTGATGATGTTCCTCCTGGTGTTTTTCGTACTGGTGAGTCTGAACGTGATTCCGGCACTCGGCATGAAGACCCAATTGCCCAGCGCCAGCAGTTCGCAGCAGCTCAAACCGCAGAACAAATTCATCCTGACCCTGGGCCTTGAGGGTCAGCTGCAGCTCGATGGCAAAGACATCACGGTCGACGCGTTGGTGCCGGCGCTGAAGGCCGCCGAAAAGCCCGATACCAAGTCCACCATCATCGTCAACAGTGACAAAGGCGTGGAAGTTTCGCGCCTGGTGGAGGTCATGGACACCCTGCGCCTGGGTGGCTTTACCTCCGTGTCCATCGCTACGCGTAAGTCCTGATCATGTATGCCTTGTTTCGTGCGCGTCAGCTGCTGGGCAGTGTCCCGGCCCTGATCGCCCTGGTGCTGATTGCAATGGGCATCCAGTCACAGACATTGAAGGTCGAGCCGGTGTACGACGAATCGGCGGTCGAGTTGGCACTGGTCGAGCCTGAGCCTGAAGTGATTCCTGAGCCGGTGGTGGAGCAGGAACCGCCGCCACCGGTAATCGAGGACGAAGAGGCCGAACCGGCCCCACCGCCGCCGCCACCAAAGCCACTGCCAAAACCCGAACCCAAGCCCAAGCCGGTGCCCAAACCCAAGCCCGTCGTGGCCGCCAAGCCGACACCGACGCCCACGCCAGCCCCTGCGGTGGCCGCCAAGCCGGTCCAGGCCGCCGTCGTTGCGCCACCTGCGCCGCCCGCCCCACCGGCGCCGCCCAAGGTCGACGGCCAGGCGCTGGAAGGCGGTTACCTCAAAGGCCTGCGCAACGAGCTGGACACCTACAAGCAATACCCCACCGGGCGCCAGGCGTCCCTCGAACGCCCGAGTGGCGAGGTGGTGGTCTGGTTGATGGTGGACCGCCAAGGCCGCGTCCTCGATTCCGGGATCCAGACCCCGGCGCCGAGCATGCTGCTCAATCGGGCCGCTACCAATAGCCTGCGCCGCATCAAGCAGGTCAAGCCGTTCCCCGAACAAGCCTTCGGTGGACGTAACGAGCAACGCTTCACCGCCACCTTCAACTACAGCGTGCAATAAGCACCCGACACCAGGACGACAGTGATGAGGTTCACCCGTATTCATCTGGCACTCGTTGCCGCGACGAGCATGACCCATGGAGTGGTCATGGCAGATAACAGCGACAGTGACGTCGGCACGATCGGTGTACAGGGCAAGGCAACCGCGGGGGGCGGTTACATGGTCCAGGAAGAGAGCGCCAAGGGCCGCTCGACCATCACCAAGGAAGCGTTGGACAAACAGACCGCCACCGGCAACGCCATCGACAAGCTCAAGTACACGCCGGGCTTGAACATCTCCAGTGAGGACAACACCGGTCTGTCGGGCTTTCGCTTCACCATGCGCGGGATGAACTCCGACCAGGTCGGCATGTCGGTCGACGGCATGCCGATCAACGACTCCGGCAACTACGCGCTGTATTCGAACCTGCTGGGCGACCCGGAAAACATCGACCAGATCTTCGTCACCCAGGGTTCTTCTGAAGCGGACGGCCCGCACATCGGCTCCAGCGGCGGCAACATCGGCATCGTGACGATTCGCCCGACCAAGGAAACCGGTGCCTTCGTCAAACAAGTGGTCGGCAGCAATGCCACCCGCAAGACCTTTGCCCGCCTCAACACCGGTGAAGTCAACGGCCTGAGCAACTGGCTGTCGGCGTCCCACACCGAGGGCCAGATGTGGCGTGGCTCGGGTGCCGTGCGGGCGGACAAGGTGGAGTGGAACAGCTTCTTCGACGCCGGCAACGGCAACACCGCCAACCTGATCCTCAAGTACCACGAGCAGGACAACAACAGTTACAGCCAGTTGACCAAGGCGCAGTTCCAGCAGTACGGGCGCAAATACGACCCGTACCCGGCGAAACCGGCGCTGGGCGCCAACGGCAAGGTCAGCAGCTACTACGACCTGGCGCAGAACCCGTTCCAGACCTTCACCGCCGTGCTCAACACCCAGTACAAGCTGCGCGATAACCTGTCCCTCTCGGTGATCCCGTATTACTACTACGGCAACGGCAGCGGCGTGGGCTCCTCGGCCTATGCGCTGAACAGCGGCTCGAACAAGGGCGGCGTGTTCGACCTCGGCAACCTGCCGACGCAGGCCCAATACAACGCCGACGGTTCTGCCACCACCGGCGTTTACTACCGCCCTTCGCGCACCCAGACCTGGCGCCCGGGCATCACCACCAAGCTGAACTGGGACCTGGGCGACCACAGCCTGCAATTCGGATACTGGTACGAACGCGCCCGCCAAAGCCAGACCCAGCCGTTCATTGCCCTCAAGAACAGCGGCAAGCCAAGCGACACCTGGCCGGACGGCAGCTCGGTGGTCGACGCCAACGGCAACACTGTACAAGGTCGCGACCGCTATACCGTGACCCCGGCGCAAAAAGTCTGGGCCCAGGACACCTGGTACATCAATTCGGACTGGACGCTGATCGCCGGCCTTGCCTACATGAATGTCGAGCGTGAAGGCACCAACCACGGCAGCCTCACCGAGCAACCGGGCAAAGCCAACCAGACCTACAACAAGTTGCTGCCCAACGCCGGCCTGAAGTACCAGATCGACGAGCGTGACCAGTTGTTCTACAGCCTGTCGCGCAACATGCGTATTCCACAGAACTACGTGCTGTACGACAAAGGCGTCGGCTCCCTCGACTCCAAGCCCGAACTCAGCTGGAACCAGGAACTGGGCTGGCGCTACACCGGCGAAGACACCACCCTCGCCGCCACCCTGTTCTACATGCAGTTCAAGAATCGCCAGCTCACCTCGCTGGACAGCAACGGTGATTCGGCCGACATCAACGCCGGCACTGTCATCAACAAAGGCTTGGAACTGGAGTGGAGCGGCCAACTGCCCCACCACTTCAACTACTACACGTCCTACACCTACACCAGCTCCAAGCAACAGGACGACTTGACCGTCTTCAGCGCGGGCAAGCCGATCGTATTGCCCACCAGCGGCAAGCAGTTCGCCAACGTGCCCACCAACATGCTGGCGGCCAACATTGGTTATGACGACGGGCGTTTCTAAGGCACCTTCGGCGGCAAGTTCACCAGCAAGCTCTACGGCGACCTGACCAACGATGAAGCCATCTCCGCGCGCACTATTTTCAACCTCGGCGCCGGTATCTACCTGCCCGTGGACAAAAAAGTCGTCAAGGACGCGACCCTGCGCCTGAACGTCGACAACCTGTTCGACAAGAAGTACCTGGACGGCGTGTACACCACCAAGACCAACTCGGCGAGCTACAGCGGTTTCCGCGATGGCGACCCGGCGTACATCGTTGGCCTGGACCGTACCGTCACGGTTTCCCTGGAAGCGAATTTCTAACTGCGAGGCTATAGATCATGGATATGAACCTGCTTCACGACATCACCTTTTATGTCATGTACGCCGCCATGGCGATTGCGATTTTCATCACCATCGAGCGGGGCATTTACTTTGCCTACGTGCGCCGCCAGGCCCGCGCGTTGACCGAGGTGCTGGGTGCCAACGTGCACAGCGAGCGCGATTTGCCCGAGAGCCTGACCCGCCGTGACAGCCTGCCGCTGAACATGGTGCTGCCGATCCTGGCACAAAAGGCTTCCCACGGTTCGCGCAAGGACCTGGACGATGAAATCGAAACCCAGTACCTGAAGACTCGCGCGCCACTGTCGCGCAGCCTGTGGATCATCGAAACCATCACCACCGCCGCGCCGCTCCTGGGTTTGCTCGGCACCATCCTCGGCATCATCGACACCTTCAAGGCCCTGGCCAGTGCTGGGGTGTCCGACCCAGGGCAGATTTCCGGTGGTATCGGGACGGCCCTGTTTGCGACCGGCCTGGGGATCGCCATCGCGCTGTTCTGCGTGGTGTTCCACAACTTCTTCCAGGACAGCCTGGAGCGCATCAACGATCAGCTGAAAATCCTGCTGATTCGTGCCGCCACCGGCGCGCGGGTTCAAGGTGAAGTGCCGCACCTGGTGCCGACCCCGCTGCACAGCCGCACTGCATGACCTGCGGGCGGGCGCGTGATGCGCCCGCCCTACTTTTTGCCCGGTGAGACGTTTATGTCCCTCTCGATGAAATTGCGTATCGCAGGCCTTGCAGGCTTGTTCCTCAGTTCGCTGGCCCAGGCGGACTTTTCAATTCCAGGCTTTGAACTGGTGCACACCGCCCCGGTGGACACCGCCCTGGGTACGGCTGATTTGCGCCAGCCGGGGCCGGTGTGGATCGAGCTGTTTGACGCTGCAAAAAGCCGCATCGATATCGGCCAGTTCTACGCGGCCGACCATCCCGGCTCGGTGATGGACACGGTGATCGAACACCTGGAAGCGGCCGGTAAACGCGGTGTGAAGATTCGCTTTCTGCTGGAAGAAAAAGGCATCAAGTTGTCGGAAGCCTCCACCTTGGAGCGCCTGCGCGCCATTCCCAACCTGACTTTGCGCGTGCTCTCGTACGGGCAACTGAGCGGCGGGATTATCCACGCCAAATACCTGCTGGTGGACGGCCAGCAGGCGTTTATCGGCAGCCAGAATTTCGATTGGCGCTCACTGGAACATATCCACGAGACCGGGCTGCGAATCACGGACAAGGCGGTGGTCGGCCAGGTCCAGGCGATCTTCGAGCAAGACTGGCAAGCCCAGGCGGCACTGGCGGAACACAAGCCGGTGCCATTGCCGGCGACAGGCCCCGAGCCTGCACGCACCGGCAATTACCTGGTGGCCAGCCCGCAACGCTACAACCCGCCGGGGGTGGGCGATTCGCAGTTGGAATTGCCACGTTTGCTGAGCGAGGCCAAGAAAGAAGTCCGCGTGCAACTGCTGGACTATGCACCGCTGTCCTACGGGCCGGACCGCACCCGGCCGTACTACGCGGTGATCGACAACGCCGTGCGCGCCGCCGCCGCGCGTGGGGTGTCGGTCAAGCTGATGGTGTCCAACTGGAACACTGACGCGCTCGAACTGCCCTACCTCAAGAGCCTGGCCGTGCTGCCTAACGTAGAGGTCAAGGTCGTCACGTTGCCCGAGGCCAAGCAAGGGTTTATCCCCTATGCGCGAGTGATTCACAGCAAGACGATGGAAATCGACGGGCAAGTGGCGTGGGTCGGCACCAGCAACTGGCTGGGCGGGTATCTGGATAATTCGCGCAACCTGGAGGTGGTGATGCGCAGCGAGGCGATGGCCAGGCGTGTAGGGGAATTGCATGAGCAGTTGTGGGATGGGCCGTATGCCAAGGCGCTGGATGTAGCGGCGCAGTACCCGGAGCCGCATCCGGGTAAGCCGTGATAACCCGCTTCAAACACCACCGTAATTCCCCTGTGGGAGCGGGCTTGCTCGCGAAGGCGGTGTGTCAGTCAGCTCCTACTTCGACTGACACACCGCCTTCGCGAGCAAGCCCGCTCCCACATTTGAATCTCTACAGTTCGGAAATTTAAGTCGGACATTTCCTTCATCCAGCTCTCCCCTACCGCTCCTTGGTGATGGTAGTGTGTGAAATTGTTTCTGACATTTCGATCAGAAATTCCCCACTCCCATTTTGCAAAGGAATGCCTCTAGCAATGCACTTTCCACTCAAAAAACTGGTGGCTGCCAGCCTGTTCGCCGCCGGCCTCTCGACCCTCGCCACGCCAGCCTTCGCCAACATCAGCGCCGAACAAAGCACCGCGATTATCAAGCGCTTCAGCGACACGTCGGTCACCGATTTCCGTGGTTTCCTCGGCACCGTGGCCAAGGGCGACCTGGGCAAAACCGCTGACGTCGGCCCGGCCATCGACGCCTTTCTCGCCAACAAAACCCTGACCGGCGAGCAGCAGAACGAAATCAATCGCCTGCTGGGTATTTACACGCGGGTCAAATACGGCAAAGCCGCCCTCGAAACCCTGCGCGAGCTGGTCGAGATCCCGACCTTCAATGTCGACGGCCTGCCGCAGTACAAAAACCCGGAATTCCTCAAGATCGCCGACAAGATCCAGAGCCTGGCCAAGGCCTTTAACCTGAACTTCCGCAACGTCGACAACCGCGTCTACGAGATCTCCCTGGAAGGCAGCGGCGATGAAGTGGTCGGTATCCACGCCCACGCCGACGTGGTGCCGGTGACGCCGGAAAACTGGGTGCTCAAGGACGGCACCAAGCTCGACCCGTTCAAGGTCACGCTGATCGGCGACCGCATGTACGGCCGTGGCACCGAGGATGACAAAAACGGCATCGTGGTGGCGATGTATGCCATGAAGGTGATCAAGGAAGAAAAGCTGCCGCTGGCGCGCAATTTCAAGCTGCTGGTGGACACCACTGAAGAAACCTCCGGCGACGCGATTCCTTACTACTTCGAACACAACCCGACGCCGCAATACAACCTGGCGCTGGACGGCGGCTACCCGGTGGTGATCGCCGAAAAAGGTTACGGCACCGTCATGGCCACCTTCCCGGTACGCAAGGGCGATGGCAAAGGCGCAGAAATCATCTCGATGACCGGTGGCGCGGCGACCAACCAGATTCCTTCGGTGTCGGTGGCCACCCTGGTCAGCGACAAGCCCGCTGAACTGGCCGCCAGCCTGCAGAAAGCCGGCGCAGATTACGTCAAGGCCAATGGCGGCGACTTTGCTGTCGATGCCAAGGTCGTTGGCAAAGAGGTCAAGCTGACCGTCACCGGCGTGTCCGCGCACTCGTCCGCGCCGCAAACCGGTGTCAACCCGGTGGCACGCATGCTGGAGCTGATCCACGGCGTCGACGGCAAAATCGCCCTCAAGCACAACCACATCACCGACGCCGCGCGTTATGCAGCCGATAACTGGGGCCTGGATTATCTGGGCGGCAAACTGGGCGTGGGCTTCGCCGACGACTTCATGGGGCCGCTGACCACCTCGCTGACCTTTGTCGGCCAGGATGCCAAAGCCTTCAAGCTGGCAGTGAACCTGCGCGTGCCGAAAGGCAAGTCGCCGGAGACACTCAAGGGGCAAATCGCCGACAAGCTCAGCGCCTGGGACAAGAAATCCAAGGTCAACGTGAGTTTCACTTACTCGGTGGCCGCGCCGATGTACCGCAACCCGGAAGGCGAATGGGTGAAAGCTCTGCTGGCCGTGGCCACTGAAAACCTGGGCATGGAACACAAGTTCGGCACTTCCGCTGGCGCCACGTCCGTGCATGAATTGCCCAATGGCGTGCAATTTGGCCTGGCGCGCCCGGAAGAGAAGTACACCGGGCACACCGACGGTGAGTTCAAGACCGTCGACCAGTTCCTGCTGGACCTGCAGATCGTGACTGAAATGATCGGCCGCGTCGGGCAACTACCGAAGCTCTGATGCCCTCTGAGCCCGCCGCAATGGCGGGCTCATCGCATCAGGATGTCTTCGAAGAACCCGCCGATGGGCAGCGTGGGATGACAGATCTGGATCTCCAGTACCCACACCATTTCGCTGGGGGCGATCGCCAAGTCAGCCAGTTCCTTGTCCCCGAACAACGCATGGGGGAAATCCGCGATGCGGTGACCGGCCAGATTACGTGACAGTCGCCAGCCTTTGACCATGGCACGGGCTTCGGCGAAGTCATAGAGTTCACATCCGGTCATGCCGCGCAGCCAGGCTTCGCGTGTCTCGTCGAAGACTTCATGCAACACCTTCCTGCACTCGAGGTGCAACGGCGCCTCGCCGAAGATGAAGGTATCGCCGTAGTCGCCCTCGTAGCCGTCCCACACCGGCCCCAGGTCCACCACCACAATGTCGCTCGGGCGCAGTGTACGCAGCGGGTCAATCCCTTCCCGGGACGGGCGCACCGTGTCGTCGCCAAAGCGGATGTAAGTCGGGTGCCAAGTGTGCGAGGCGCCCATGGCCTGCAATTGCTGGCTGGCCATTTCCAGGGCGGCGCCGGTGGTGATGCCGACCTTCAACTGGCTGGCGATGGCGGCCAGCGCTCGCACGGTTTTGTCCCGCGCGGCGAGCATGCCGTCCAGCGAATAGCGGGGGCCGACTTTTTCCCAGGTGTCATCCAGCGAACCGAGCAACGTATCGACGCTCGACTGGCCGCTGGGCACGAAGGCTTCGGCGACAAAACGATGGCTCGGCAGGCCCGCTTCCAGGCAATTCGCACGCGTCTGGCTGATCATCGCGCCGTTGCCGCAGGCATACACCTGCGCCGCTTCCCAGGCGTGCCCATGGCTCAGCGCGACTTCCTGCACACGCCCTTCTGTGGCCAATACCGAATACCAGCGAAAATGCGGATGGTCGATGACTGCCTGGTCCAGAAAGGCGCGGTCGTAAAAATCGCTCGCCTGCGCGCCGCCCCAGTAAAACGTCACCTCGACGTCACGTTTCAAGGCGGTCAGCAGGATCGGCTTGATACCCGCGTAACCGGTGCCCGTGGCGAACAGGACCACAGGCGCAGCGTCATCGTCCTGCCAGGTGCAAGCACCAAACGGCCCTTCCAGTTGCAGCAGATCGCCGGCCTCAAGGTCGCCCAGCAGGGTCTCGGAGAACAGCCCGCCGCTCACCCGGCGAATCTGAAACACCAGGCGGCCATCGCCCTCGGCCGGCAGGTTGGCGATCGAGAAGCAGCGTGAGTCGCCGTCGACCAGGCGGAACTTGAGGTATTGGCCGGCCCTCACGGCCAGCGGCCTATCCGGCATTACCACCAACTCGATGATGTCGGGGCTCAGTGCGCGCTTGCTCAGCACCGTCGCCTCGACGACCAGCGCAGGCGTGTCCAGCGACCAGCCGGGAATCTCCAGGCGCATGTCGGCGCAGGCGTGGCTTTGGCACAACAGCAGTTGATTCGCCGCCAGCGGGTAACAGGGCGCGGGTGCGCCGGGCGCCAGTTGCTTGGCCCGGTACTGCCCTTGCGTGACCACCACCTTGCACGAGCCACAGGCACCGCGTCGGCACGAGAACGGCACCGACAGGCCGCTGGCGAGCATGGCGTCGAGCAACAGTTCGTCACCGGCTTCAAAGGTTTTCCCCGAGGGAGACAGTTCGATTACATGGCGTGTGTGCATAAAAACCTCAGGGGTGAGTGAGGCTTGATTGTTGCGCTAGACTAGGCCCATTAGAACCTCCAGTTTTGGATACTTCAGATGGTCCAGATGCGTAAATGGCGCCCGTTGCTCAAGCTCGATGCGAGTGCACGCCAGGCGTCCTACCGGCAAATTGCCGAAGGCCTCGTCGCGGCGATCCTTGAGGGGCGCTTGCCGCCCGGCACACTGCTGCCCGGCACGCGGGAAATGGCGAAGCTGCTCGACGTCAACCGCAAGACGGTGATCCTGGCCTACGAAGAAGCCTTGACCAAAGGCTGGCTGGTCAGCGAGCCGCGGCGCGGTACGTTCGTCAATGCGCAACTGGCCCCCACGCCACTGCCCAGTGGTGTGCAACCGTCGTTTGCACCGCCGCTTCTGGCGCAAGCCGTGGTTCCGTATTTCACCCAGAACGCCCAGGTCATCGCCCTCGAACACCGGCATGACGCGCTGTTTTTCGACAACGGTGCCTGCGATCACCGCTTGCTGCCCCAGGCGGTGTTGCATCGTTACTACCGCAACGCCTTGCGCAGCAGTTTTGCCTCCAACAGCGTGCGCTACGGCAGTGAAGGCACCGGCCATGAGTTGCGTTGCGCGCTGGCAGAGATGCTGCGCAACACACGCGGGCTGAGGGTCAGCGCCGAAAATATTTGCCTGACGCCCGGTACCCAAGTGTCGCTGTACCTGACCGCCAGCTTGCTGATCAAGCCGGGCGACGTGGTGCTGGTGGAACGCCTGAGCTACCCGCCGGCCTGGGAGATTTTCCGCAAGCTGGGCGCGCGGTTGATCACCGTGGACATGGACGATGAAGGCTGCCGCACCGACCACATCGAGCAGTTATGCCAGGCGAATGACGTGCGGATGATCTACCTCACACCGCATCATCAGTTCCCCACCACCGTCAGCCTGCATGCGGCGCGGCGCCAACACTTGCTGGCCCTGGCGGCCTTGCATGACTTCTGCATCATTGAAGAAGACTACGACCACGAATATCACTTCAACGGGCGGCCGTACCTGCCACTGGCCAGTGATCACGCGCAACGCCATGTGATCTATATCGGTTCGTTATCCAAGGCGCTGGGGTCGACGTTTCGCTGCAGTTACGTGGTCGCCCCCGCCAGTGTGATTGAGGTGCTGCAACGCAGCGCCGCTTTGGTGGTGGGCGACACCGACGCGGTGGCGCAGAAGATGCTCGCAGACCTGATCAATCAGGGCGAGTTG
This sequence comes from Pseudomonas sp. R76, assembly GCF_009834565.1. Classification (GTDB taxonomy): domain Bacteria; phylum Pseudomonadota; class Gammaproteobacteria; order Pseudomonadales; family Pseudomonadaceae; genus Aquipseudomonas. The sequence goes on along the minus strand of NZ_CP019428.1, from coordinate 2,308,820 downwards.
AAGAAACACCTGCGCCGGGTTTCGAAAGAATACGCGGCGCGTCGGGAGGTGCTGCAGGGCTGCCTGCACGAGGCATTCGGCGAACGCATTCAGGTGCGCGAACCGGAAGGCGGCCTGGCATTGTGGGTGCGTTTCGAGGCTGAAACCGATGTCGATCAGTTGGTAGAAAATGCCCTGGGCCACGGCGTTGTGGTGCGCAGCGCGCGGCAGTTTTCGCCGATGAACCTGCCGGAAAACGCACTGCGCCTGGGTTTCGCCTCGCTGGATCGAGGCGAGATCCGTGAAGCCACGCTGCGCCTGGCGCGGGCCATGAGCGCCCGTTGAAACACGCGCACAAAAAAACGCCGATCAGGAGTGATCGGCGTTTGGGGGGTTACAGCGTTCAGAGAGGGAGCATTAAACGAGAGTTCTCTTCCTGTCGGGCAAGTTCGGGGAACTCCAGCAGCAGTGCCCGGTTGCCCCTGCCGATGTGCTCCATGACCGCTCGCGTCACGTGTTCACGCACCATCCCGGTCGAGACGTAATACATGGCCCAGGCTTGTTCCGGCGCACAGTGACCGATCTGCTCTTCGATTTCCTTGTACGCCTGGTAGTCGTCCGATTTCACGTCGCACTGGTAATCACGTTGGCCCATGCTTTATCTCCCTCTCTGGGACTTTACTCACCCGATCACGTACCACTCTTCACTTTGGTCCACACACGCGTGCGGATGCGCTCCAACTTCAACGGCAACGGCTCCAGCGGGACCAGTGTGGCAATGGTCTCCTTGGACGGATAAACCCATGGGTTGTCGCGCAGCTTCTGCTCTACAAAAACCGTGGCATCCTTGTTGGCGTTGGGGTAAAGCGTATGGTTGGAACTTTTGGCAATCACCTCGGGCTCAAGCATGTAGTTAATAAATGCCAAGCCTTCTTTTGCGTGAGGTGCGTCTTTGAGCAGCACAAAATTCTCCGACCATACCAACCCGCCCTCGCGCGGCAGGCTGTAGGCGATCTTGCGGCCGGTGTGGTTTTTTTCGTTGATGGCCTGTGCCGCCAGCGCCCCATTCGCCCACCCCACGACCACACAAATATTGCCATCGGCAAAGTCGGCGTCGGTTCTGGAGGAATCGAAGTAGAGGACGTAGGGGCGAATTTTCAACAACAGCGCCTGAGCCTTCTGGTAGTCCTCAGGGTTCTGGCTGTTGCTCGGCAGCCCGAGGTAATTCAACGCGATCGAAATGATTTCACTCGGCGAGTCGAGCATTGCCACACCACAGGACTTGAGCTTGCTGATGTTTTCTTCTTTGAAGATCAGGTCCCAACTGTTTACCGGGGCGTTGTCACCCAGTGCGGCTTTTACTTTATCCACGTCATAACCGATGCCGGTGGTGCCCCATAAGTAGGGAATGGCGTAGCGATTGCCTGGGTCGTTAGCCGAAAGCAGGGCCAGCATCTCGGGGTCGATATGGGCATAGTTGCTCAGCTGGCTGCGGTCCAGCGGTGCGAGCACGCCTGCCTGGATCAGGCTTGGCAGGACATTCGAGGTGGCGACGACGACGTCATACCCGGTGCGCCCGGCCATGACTTTGCTCTGCATGAGTTCGGCGCTGTCGAAAGCGTCCACGTGCATCCTGGTGCCGGTTTTTTGCTCAAATTCCTTTGGGGTCTCTGGCGCGATCAACCCAAACCAGTTGTACAGATTGACCCGTGACTCTGCGGCCGCTGCTGGCGCGCTGATACCGACGCAGACCAGCGAGGCAAAAAAAATGGCTCGCAAATGTGATTGACTCATATAACTATCCTTGTCAAAAACGACAGGCCATCATGGCCATGACTCACTGGCTGGTGAATATACCCGGCGTCGCCGATTAGTAAATACCTACAAGTACTTAGCTCGGCCCTATGAATCCCTAACCCTAAAGGGGTAGAACATGTCACTCGACCTGCATAACCTGGCCTGGCATCGATCGGCTGGCAAGCTAATCATGGAGCTGAACCGCCCAGCCTTCTGGAGCTCGCTGGTGCGCGTGTTAAGGGAGTATGTGCAGATCGATAACTGGGTGGTGCTGGTGTTCAGCAATGAACAGGTCAACGTTGTGTGCGTGACCGAGGTTGCCGACGCGGAAGAAGTGGACGCCCTGACGGAACGTTATGTGAAAGGGCTGTATCTGCTGGATCCGTTCTACATCGCCAACCGTGAAAACCCACAGAGCGGCTTTTTCCATTTGTCCGACATCGCGCCGGAGCACTTCCTGACCACTGAGTATTACCACCAGTATTTCGCCCAGTACGTGTCCGTGGACGAGGTGCAGTACAACGTCCAGCTCGATGCGGACAGAACGCTGTGCATATCATTTGGCAGTAACGTGCGCTTCAGCCCGGAGCAGATCGCCACACTGGATATCATTAAGCCGTGGGTGATGGCGCTGATGCACCAGCGCATGTGCTTTGAGCTTGATGTGGAAAAAAACCTCACTGAACCACCGCTCTGGTCGGAAGCGATTATTCAGCTGGGCACCCAGATCACCACGCGGGAAAAGGACGTACTTAAATTGTTGCTCAGTGGTTTCTCTAACAAAGAGATCGCCGGCAAGCTGTTCCTGTCGACGGAAACCGTCAAGGTGCACCGGCGCAACATTTACAACAAGTTGAACATCAAGTCGCAGTCCGAACTGTTCGCGCGTTTCTTCATGCCGAAGCAGGATGCTCACGCGCTGAATTGAACGCGCCGGGCCTCAGCCCGACGCGCCCAGGAATGGCAGCGCCAGGAACAACTTGATCACCACCGCATTGGTGATATCGATAAAAAACGCCCCCACCATCGGCACCACCAGAAACGCAATCTGCGAAGGGCCGAAGCGTTGCGTCACCGCCTGCATATTGGCAATCGCAGTAGGCGTTGCGCCCAAGCCAAAACCGCAGTGCCCTGCCGCCAGCACTGCAGCGTCGTAGTTGCTGCCCATGATCCGGAACGTCACGAAAATCGCGAACAGCGCCATCAATAACGCCTGCGCGGCCAACAGGATGACAATCGGCAACGCCAGCGCCGCCAGGTCCCAGAGCTTGAGCGACATCAGCGCAATCGCCAGGAACAGCGACAGGCTGACATTGCCCAGCAACGACACCTCACGCTCAAACACTTGATGCCAGCCGAGTGCCGACAAGCCATTGCGCAACACCACACCGACAAACAACACGCACACAAAGGTCGGCAGCTCGAAAGCCGTGCCTTGGATAAAACCACTCAGGAACGTGCCGACTTGCAGGCTGATCGCCAGTAACGCCAACGTCTCAATAAACGAAAACGAGGTGATCATGCGTTCCTGATTGGGCTGTTCAAAGCCTTTGGCCGGGCGCGGCTGCGCGTGTTCAAGGCCGGGCACCTGCACGCGTTTGATCAGCAAGCGCGCCACCGGCCCACCAATCAAGCCGCCCAGCACCAAGCCAAAGGTTGCCGAAGCAATCGCCAGTTCTGATGCGGAGGCCACGCCATATTTTTCACTGAATACCGCACCCCAGGCGGCGCCTGTGCCATGCCCACCCGACAGGGTGATAGAACCGGCCAGCAAGCCCATCAATGGGTCGAGCCCCAACGCTTTGGCCAAAGCGATGCCCATGGCATTTTGCACGACCAATAAAGCCGTCACGACCAGCAGGAAAATACCCAGAACCCGCCCGCCGCGTTTCAAGCTGGCGAAATCCGCGTTCAGGCCAATGGTGGCAAAAAACGCCAACATTAATGGGGTTTGCAAAGACCCATCGAATCGAACCTCAATGCCCGCCAGTGCACGCAAAGCCAGCAGCAACGTGGCAACCAATAAACCACCGGCGACGGGTTCCGGAATACTGTAGGTGCGTAAAAAACCGATGCGAGCCACCAGCCAACGCCCCAGCAACAACACCAGGGAAGCGGCGACCAAGGTTGAATAGAAATCGAGTTGCAGCATCTGGGCAGTTCTCTGAGATGAACAGTGAGAATAATCTGGCCAGAGTAGAGACAGCGGGACAGGTACACAGCCGGCAGATGCTAATTACAGACCATTCCTACGAGATTCACCATCAAGCCTACGCGGCAGGTGAGTTTTTCCCGATAAAAAATCAACACGAACAAAAACGCCGATCATCACTGATCGGCGTTTTCGTTAAATATGGAGCGGGAAACGAGACTCGAACTCGCGACCCCGACCTTGGCAAGGTCGTGCTCTACCAACTGAGCTATTCCCGCAAATGGCGTCCCCTAGGGGACTCGAACCCCTGTTACCGCCGTGAAAGGGCGGTGTCCTAGGCCACTAGACGAAGGGGACACGCTACTGAAACACATGGTGTGTATTTCAGTGCCCAGAGATTAAATCCGAAGATTATGCCCTGGTTTCACTCAGTGTCGCCCGAAAGCAACACTGCTTAAATTTGGAGCGGGAAACGAGACTCGAACTCGCGACCCCGACCTTGGCAAGGTCGTGCTCTACCAACTGAGCTATTCCCGCATATTGGCGTCCCCTAGGGGACTCGAACCCCTGTTACCGCCGTGAAAGGGCGGTGTCCTAGGCCACTAGACGAAGGGGACACACGTACAACATTCACTCCCTACCGCGTTTCGCTGTGTGCTTTACGCTGTAAGTGGCGCGCATTCTATGGATGGATTGAAAGGTCGTCAACCCCCAAGGATAAATTTATTTAAATCAATGACTTCCCCCTGCTTTCCAGGGCTTTGCGGGGATTGTGCCCGTCCAGGCTTTGGCGCCTATATTCTGGCGTCCGACAAGGCGCTATAGTTCGCCTCAGCAAATGATGGCAATGTGCATCCATGCAGGGAAAGCGTACCTATATAGAAGAAACTACCTGGGCAACTGGTCGAACAATCCTATCCGTCGGATGGCCCAGTCACTACACTCCACAGCAAACCCTATAAAGAGGTCACACCGGTGACACCACTCATGATCACCCTGCTGGTAATAGCCGGGATCGTAATACTGATCGCCATTGGCTACATGAACCACGTGGTGGAAAACAACAAACTGGAAAAGAAGCGCACCGAGATTGAGCTTAACGATCGGCTGCGTCGCTGCGGTGAAATCACCGAGACGTTTCCCGGCCAGTTGATGACCCCGAAGCTGAAACTGTTGTTGACCCGCCTGGAGCTCAACGTCAACCAGCGCCTGTTGAACCTCAACAAATCGAGCGCGCCGCTCAAGGCCCGTATCGCTGAGTTGAATGCACTGATCGGCCAGGGCGAATCGATTCCGGTGACCAACCCACCGGCGCCGATCCAGACCGAAGCCAAGGCCAAGGACGTGCGCTTCCTGCTCGAAGCCCTGCACGGCCAAGTCACCCGTGCGGCACAGGACGGTTTCCTGCCGACCAACGAAACCAAGCACTGGATCAAGGAAATTCGCCATATCCTGGTGTTGCTGCACATCGAGTTCTTCAACAACCTCGGCCAGCATGCCCTGCAACAAGGCCAGCCTGGTCAGGCACGCCTGGCGTTCGAGCGCGGCGTACAGTACTTGCGCAAACAGCCGGAGCCGGTGCTCTACAGCGCGCAACTGCAGTTGCTGGAGTCGCAACTGGCGCGCGCCAATTCCACCGTACTGACCGACAGCAAGCCTGCCGAAGATGAAGTCAACGAACTGACTGAAGGCCTGAAAGTCGTCGACGCCGACGCCGAATGGAAAAAGAAAGTCATCTACGACTGATCCACGCAGCCCATGGCAAACCGGGCTGTCGTGGTAAATGGGCTCGTTGTGGCGAGCGGGCTTGTTGTGGCCAGTGGGCTTGTTGTGGCGAGCGGGCTTGCCCCGCGTTGGAGTGCGAAGCGCTCCCACTTCAACCGCCGCGGTGTACCTGATAAACCGCATCGTCAGGTTTTGGGGCTGCTTCGCAGCCCAACGCGGGGCAAGCCCGCTCGCCACTACCAGCCTGCTCCCCACTACCAGCCTGCTCCCCACTACAAGCCTGCCCGCCACTACCAGCCTGCTCCCCACCACAAGCCTGCCTGCCACAATAAGCCTGCTCACCACCGACAAACGCCTCGCTACAACATGCCATCACTTTGCACCTATCCCCCCGCCTCCGACTAGCGTAAAAAAGTGCCCCTCACTCCGTGAAGTTAGAGGCCTGCTATGCCTGTTGCCGTGATTGATGGACAACCGCTGCACTACGTCGACCAGGGCACCGGCCCGGTCGTCCTGCTGGGTTCGAGTTACTTGTGGGGCCGCGAGATGTGGGCGCCGCAAATTGAAGCTTTGTCGCAACAGTACCGGGTGATCGTCCCCGAACTGTGGGGCCACGGCGAATCCGGCCCGCTGCCGGCGCACACCCACTCCCTGGACGACCTCGCACGCCAGACCCTCGCGCTGCTGGATCAGTTGGATATCGCCCACATCAATCTGGTCGGCCTGTCGGTTGGCGGCATGTGGGGCGCGCGCCTTGCACTGCTGGCACCTGAGCGCATCAACAGCCTGGTGCTGATGGACACCTACCTCGGCGCCGAGCCCGAGGCTACCCGCCAATACTACTTCTCGCTGTTCAAGATGATCGAAGACGCCGGCGCCATCCCCGAGCCGTTGCTGGATGTGGTTGCACCGATCTTCTTCCGCCCGACGATTGATCGTGAATCAGCGCTGTATCAGGATTTCCGCAGCGCGTTGCAGGCGTTTCCCAAGGAACGCCTGCAGCAAAGCATCGTGCCGCTGGGCCGCCTGATCTTCAGCCGCGCCGACATCCTCGACCAACTGCCGCGCCTGGACACCGACACCACGCTGGTCATGTGTGGCGAACAGGACAAGCCTCGGCCGCCCGCCGAATCCAAGGAAATGGCCGATCTGATCGGGTGCAGCCTGACGCTGGTTCCAGAAGCGGGGCATATTTCTTCTCGAGAAAACCCGGACTTCGTCAATGAAGCGCTGCTGACCTTCCTCGCCAACCACGCCTGATCGCCGCCCTGCCCTTTGATCGCAGTGCAAATGCTGCGATCAAAGCCGGAAGTGCCCGACCATGCCCTTGAGCTCCGCCCCCAACTGCGCCAGTTGAATGCTCGACGCGGCATTGCCTTGCATGCTCAACGCCGACTGATCGGCACTGGCACGAATGCTGGTGACGCTGCGATTGATCTCTTCGGCCACTGAGCTTTGTTCCTCGGCCGCCGCGGCAATCTGTTGGTTCATCTGCTGAATCAGCGACACCGCTGCCGCGATGCTGCCCAGCGCACTCTCGGTTTACAGTGCATCGCTGACCGCCAGCTTCACCAACTCGCCACTTTGCTGGATCTGCTGCACTGACGACTGCGCCGCGTTGCGCAACGTACTGACCAGGCGCTCGATTTCCTCGGTCGATTGCTGTGTGCGCTTGGCCAGCGCCCGGACTTCATCGGCCACCACCGCGAAACCTCGGCCTTGCTCGCCGGCGCGGGCCGCTTCGATAGCGGCGTTGAGGGCGAGCAAATTGGTTTGTTCAGCCACGCTTTTGATCACGCCCAGCACGGTGCCGATATTCTGGATTTCCGCGCTCAGGCTTTCGATACTTGCGCTGGCACTGGTGCTGGAGGTGGCGAGCAATTCAATGCGGTGCAGGCTTTGACGCACCACCTGCTGGCCGCTGTCGACTTTGTCATCGGCGGTCTGCGCGGCTTGCGCGGCCTCTTCGGCGTTGCGCGCCACGTCATGCACCGTGGCGGTCATCTGGTTCATCGCCGTGGCAACCTGCTCGGTTTCTTCTTTCTGGCTGCTGACCTCGACATTGGTCTGTTCGGTGACACTGGACAGTGATTGCGCCGAACTGGCCAATTGCTCAATGCCGGCCTGCAGCCCGCTGACCATCTGGCTCAAGCCGCTGCCCATCTGTTGCATCGCCTGCATCAACTGGCCGATTTCATCACGGCGGCTGACCTCCATCCGCCCAGTCAAATCACCCGCAGCAATCTGCTGGGCCACGGCGATCACACGGCGCAACGGCGCCACGATCAACCGGGTAATCACCCACGCGGCAATCAAGCCCACCAGCAGTGCCAGCGCTGACGAAACGACGATCAGCAGCGCGCTTTTTTTCAGCTGCGCCTGCATGGATTGATCTTCAGCGTCATACGCCTGGTTGACCCGGCTGACAACTTGATCGGCGCGGTCATGCAATTGCTTGTAGACGACTTTTTCCTGGGCCAGCAGCCCGGTGTACTCGCCGAGTTTCTCGCTGAACGCGGCGATGTGCCCGGACACTTCGTTGAGCACAGTCTGGTAACCCGCGTCCTTGACCGAGGTTTTCAACTGCTCGACCTGCGCCAGGGCTTGGTCGGCCTGCTCGATCTTGCCTTGCTCGGCGTTGTCCGCATCGACCTTGCGGCTCTGATCCAGGCGCAGTCGCGCTTCGTTCATGGCTTGCAACATCAACCGCGACACCTGGCTGACCTGCCCGGCCTGTTCGATAAACTCGGCGCCGTCCTTGCCCTGGCTTTCCTTGAGGCCATAGGCACCATCGTCGGCCAGGCCTGCCTGCAACACGTCGAGGTTATTGGCCACACTGGAGACCGACCAACTGGCCATTTCCAGGGCCAGGTCCTTGGTCTGGGTCAACTCGACAAACTCGTCGAACGCCTTGCGATACGCGGCAAGCGCCTGTTCTACCTCGCTCATCACCGGCACATTCGCGGCGGACCGGGCCTTGAGGCTGGCGGCTTGGACGGCCAAGGCGTCGACGCTTTCGTGCAGGGCGTCGACGGCCTTGGGGTCGGCGTGCAACGCGTAATCCTGCTCGATCAGGCGCACCTTGAGCAGGCCGCTGTTGAGCGAAGACATTGCCTTGAGGCCCTCAAAACGTTGACCCACGGTTTGCAGGGACCACACGCCAATGGCCGCCACCAGCGCCGTCAGCAGCAGCACCAGGGTGAAGCCCACGCCCAGTTTTTTCGCCATACCGAGGTTGGCGAAACGTCGTTGCACGGCCGAAATCATTGCACTTGATCCTCTTGCAATGGCAGATGCCATCAAGCCTGGTTTCCATGCTGCGAGATTCGCAACGACGCGCTACCGGCACAAGACGTTGGCGCCACAATAATGGCAAAAAGCTACACGCTCGTCGTTTTCAGAATGGTCGAGGTCGATCTGGCAGGCCCCATCGCACGGAACAGCGCCAACGCCCGCTGATCAGCAGCATAGGCCACATTGATGCGCAGCCAGTCACTGTGTTCGCCTTTGGGACTGAACAGCGCCCCCGGCGACAGCAATACACACAAGCGCCGGGCGCACGCCTGCAACCGCGAACGGTCACCGACGCCAGGCCGCGCCCACACAAACATGCCCCCGGCGGGCACGGCAAACACCTCCCACTCTTCGTCCTCCAGCACCTGCAAGGTCGCAGCCATTTGCGTGTTCAAACGCTTGCGCAGGCGCTGCACCCATTTGCGATAAGTGCCATTGGCCAATAGCGTAGCCACCACCGCTTCGGCAAACCGCGAGGTGCCGATGCCCGTCAACGTCTTGAGCGTGGCCATCTGCGTGACAAGCGCTGCACTGGCGCTCAGATACCCCACCCGCAGGGCACTGCTGAGGGTTTTGGAGAAACTCGAGATATAGATCACCCGCCCTTCATGGGGCAGCGCCGACAACCGTGTGCAGCTGGCGTGCTGCAAGTCGCCGTAGACGTCTTCTTCGACGATCAGGAAATCTTCGCTGTGCGCCAGTTGTAACAGACGTTCCGCCACCCCGCGGCACAGGCTGGTGCCGGTGGGGTTGTGATACAGGCAATTGATGAACAGGCACTTGGGGCGATGGCTTTGCAGCAGCGTCTCCAGCACCGGGATGTCCGGGCCACCCACGACGCGTGGCACTTCCAGCAGCTTGACGCCGTGGCGTTCCAACTGCCTGTAGAGGTTGGCATAGCCGGGCGTCTCGACCACCACCGTATCGCCGGCCTTTAGCAATGTGCGTATCAACAGGTCCTGTGCATGGCTGGCGCCGTGGGTGGTGAGGATGCAATCGAGGTGGGTGACCACCTTCATCTGGGTCAGCCGCTTGAGCAATTGTTCGCGTAACACCGGCAACCCCAGCGGCGTGCTGTAGTTGAACAGGGCGACGGTATCGGTGCGGCTGATCTCGCGGATGGCGTAACAGATGTCATCGCTTTCTCGCCAAGCGTCCGGCAACCAGCCGCAGCCCAGCTTCAATTCGCCCAAAGGCCCCTCGACATAGGCGCCCCAGCCCAGCTCCGCACCTTCATACCATTGGCTCTCCAGGGAAACCGGCGGTTGAGCCACAACAAATCCCGCGCCCTGTTTTGCCTCCAATAACCCTTGGGCCACCATACGTTCGAAGGCTTCGAGCACGCTGGATTGACTGAGCAGGTTATCAAGGGCCAATTGCCGGATGGACGGCAAGCGCGTGCCGGGGCTCGCGCCGCTGTTGCGAATCCATTGCGCCACCGCACTGACGATTTGCTGCACCACCGGTACAAGGGCTTGTCGATCGATGCCTAAATCCATGAGCCACTCACTTCAACTGTCTGTTAATCAACCCTAAACAGTTAAGCACAGAAGCCCGGTTCAACTGGTCGCAAAAAATTATTAAATCATTGATTTTATTGAGTTATTTACCTACTGATACACAATCTGACGAGGCCTTGTGCCAGCCCTGGAAACGCCCCACAGCGCGCCTGGCCTTTTCGAATAGGCAGCGACATGGAGTCCTAGATAGCCGTCGCACCACCGTCCACCGCCAGCGCCTGCCCCGTGGTGAACGCTGCACCGTCGCTGCACAGGTACAGCACGGCACTGGCGATTTCCTCCACCTTGCCAATGCGCCCGACCGGGTGCATGGCCGCCGCAAATTCGGCTTTGCGCGGGTCGGCTTCATAGGCTCGGCGGAACATGTCGGTGTCGATCACTGCAGGGCATACCGCATTCACACGAATTTTCTTCTTCGCGTACTCAATGGCTGCCGACTTGGTCAGGCCGATGACAGCGTGTTTGGACGCCGCATAAATGCTCATCTTCGGCGCCGCCCCCAACCCTGCCACCGACGCCGTGTTGACGATCGCCCCGCCGCCCTGGGCCAGCAGCAGCGGCAACTGGTACTTCATGCAGAGCCACACGCCTTTGACGTTAACGCCCATGATCGCGTCGAACTCATCCAGGCTGCCGTCGGCCAGCTTGCCCTTTTCAATCTCGATGCCGGCGTTGTTGAAGGCATAGTCGAGGCGCCCATAGGCGGCGACGGTCTGTGCCATCAATTGCTGCACATCAGCCTCCAGCGTGACGTTGCAGCGCACAAAAATCGCCTCGCCACCGGCCTGCTGAATCAGCGCAACCGTGCCCTCGCCGCCCGCCACATCCAGGTCGGCAACCACTACTTTCAAGCCTTCTGCGGCGAACGCCAGCGCGGTGGCGCGACCAATACCCGCGGCGGCGCCAGTTACCAGGGCGACCTGGCCGGAAAACGTCATGCTCATGGAGGATGTCCTATGCAAGAAATAGCTGTGGCACGAGTCTAGCCAACGCCAGGACGGGCGCGTCAGCACTATCAGAAGCCCCGTTGGCGCTGTATGAATCGCAGTGATAAGGCGCAGGGTGCAACTATTAGCCCTGCCTATCGGCGGGCATTCGCGCTGCTCGGTAGACCTTGCCCCGGGCGCCTTGAGGGTCTATCACTCATGGTTCATTTCTAAAGAGTCCTTGCCATGACTGCCCAGACCAATCGCCAGTTCCTGCTCGCCAAACGCCCGGTCGGCGCGGCCACGCGGGACACTTTCACCTACCAGGAAGTGCCGGTGGGCACGCCGGCAGAGGGGCAAGTGCTGGTGCGCAATGAATACCTGTCGCTGGACCCGGCGATGCGCGGCTGGATGAACGAAGGCAAATCCTACATTCCGCCCGTCGGCATTGGCGAAGTGATGCGCGCGCTGGGTGTAGGCAAGGTGATTGCCTCCAACACCCCGAAATTCGCGGTCGGCGACTACGTGAACGGTGCGCTGGGCGTGCAGGATTATTTCCTCGGCGAGCCGCGTGGCTTCTATAAGGTCGACCCCAAGCTCGCGCCCTTGCCGCGCTACCTGTCGGCCCTCGGCATGACCGGCATGACCGCCTACTTCGCCCTGCTCGACACCGGCGCACCCAAGGCGGGCGAAACCGTGGTGATCTCCGGCGCTGCCGGTGCGGTCGGCAGCATTGCCGGGCAGATCGCCAAGCTCAAGGGTTGCCGCGTGGTGGGCATTGCCGGCGGCGCCGACAAATGCAAGTTCCTGGTAGACGAATTGGGCTTTGACGCAGCCATCGACTACAAAAGCGAAGACGTACCCGCCGCCCTCAAGCGCGAATGCCCCAAAGGCGTGGATGTGTATTTCGATAACGTCGGCGGCGACATCCTCGACGCCGTGCTCAGCCGCCTGGCATTGAAGGCGCGGGTGGTGATTTGCGGTGCCATTAGCCAGTACAACAATAAAGAAGCGGTGAAAGGCCCAGCCAACTACTTGTCATTGCTGGTCAATCGCGCGCGCATGGAAGGCTTTGTGGTGATGGACCATGCGGCGAATTTTGCCGCGGCCGGGCAAGAGATGGCCGGCTGGATGGCGCAGGGCAAGCTCAAGAGCAAGGAAGACATTGTCGAGGGGCTGGAAACGTTCCCGGAGACGCTGATGAAATTGTTCAACGGTGAGAACTTTGGGAAGCTGATTCTAAAAGTCAGCTGACAGATGAGATCGTTCCCACGCTCTGCGTGGGAATGCTGCCCGGGACGCTCTGCGTCCCAAAGCGTGACGCGGAGCGTCACAAGAGGCATTCCCACGCGGAGCGTGGGAACGATCGAAGCGGTGAAAGGCCCAGCCAACTACTTGTCGTTGCTGGTCAATCGCGCGCGCATGGAAGGCTTTGTGGTGATGGACCATGCGGCGAATTTTGCCGCGGCCGGGCAAGAGATGGCCGGCTGGATGGCGCAGGGCAAGCTCAAGAGCAAGGAAGACATTGTCGAGGGGCTGGAGACGTTCCCGGAGACGCTGATGAGGCTGTTCAACGGTGAGAACTTTGGGAAGCTGATTCTAAAAGTCAGCTGACAGATGAGATCGTTCCCACGCTCTGCGTGGGAATGCTGCCCAGGACGCTCTGCGTCCCAAAGCGTGACGCGGAGCGTCACAAGAGGCATTCCCACGCGGAGCGTGGGAACGATCGTCAGGCGATTTCGGCGACGACAGCTGCCAACGCTTTCGCCGGATCGGCCGCCTGGCTGATCGGGCGACCGATCACCAGGTAATCCGAACCTGCGTCCAGGGCCTGACGCGGGGTCAGGATGCGGCGCTGGTCATCCTGCGCGCTGCCCGCCGGGCGAATCCCTGGAGTCACCAGCTGCAGCGACGGGTGCGCAGTCTTCAGCGCCTGGGCTTCCAGTGCCGAGCAGACCAGGCCATCCAGGCCAGCTTTCTGCGCCAACGCGGCCAAACGCAAAACCTGCTCCTGAGGCTCGATATCCAGGCCGATGCCGGCCAGGTCTTCGCGCTCCATGCTGGTCAGCACGGTCACCCCAATCAGCAGCGGTTTGGGGCCGTTGCGCTGCTCCAGCACTTCGCGGCAGGCGCTCATCATGCGCAGGCCACCGGAGCAATGCACGTTGACCATCCACACGCCCATTTCCGCAGCGGCTTTAACCGCCATGGCAGTGGTGTTGGGGATGTCGTGGAATTTCAGGTCGAGAAATACTTCGAAGCCTTTGTCACGCAAGGTGCCGACGATTTCGGCGGCGCAACTGGTGAACAGTTCCTTGCCGACTTTGACCCGGCAAAGCGCGGGGTCCAACTGGTCAGCCAGCTTCAGTGCGGCGTCACGAGTGGGGTAATCCAGGGCGACGATGATAGGCGTCTGGCAAACGGACATTGGAATGGGCTCTCAGGCAAGTCGAAATCGGCGCGGATTGTAGCGCAAGCGGCGCCGTTGCGGGATCCGATGATCGGTAAATACTGATTAAGCGCCGCCAAACCCGGCATTTCACGCAATTGTGTCAGGGCCGATACATTCCCGACATGCCCTCAACACGCCCCGCGTCTAGCCTCGCGCACATGACCGCCCGTCCAGCACTTCCAGCCATGGAGCTGGGCGCCTATGCTGACAGCAACAACCAGGCAGATGATCGCACTATGCATACCCCTACCGTCTCTGTAAACGAAGAGCAAAAAGGCGCGGTGATCGCCGAAGACAAGCGCTGGAACACCCGCGCGTTGATCGTCGATGACGACCTGCCGATCCGTGAACTGCTGATCGACTACCTGGCCCGCTTCAATATTCTCGCCATCGGCGTCACCGACGGCACGGCCATGCGCACGGCCATGCGCACGGCCATGCAAGCCGAAACCTTTGATGTGGTGGTGCTCGACCTGATGCTGCCGGGCGAAGACGGCCTGTCGCTGTGCCGCTGGCTGCGCACCGAGTCGGACATCCCGATCCTGATGCTCACCGCGCGCTGCGAACCCACCGACCGCATCATCGGCCTGGAGCTGGGCGCCGATGATTACATGTCCAAACCCTTCGAACCGCGCGAGCTGGTGGCACGTATCCAGACCATCCTGCGCCGGGTGCGCGATGACCGTACCGAGCAGCGCGCCAACATCCGTTTCGACAACTGGCGCCTCAACAGCGTGCTGCGCCAGCTGGTCGCGGACGATGGCCTGGTGGTGCCGCTGTCGAATGCCGAGTTTCGGTTGCTGTGGGTGTTTATCGAACGCCCGCGCCGCGTGCTGAGCCGCGAGCAATTGCTGGATGCCGCCCGTGGCCGCTCCATCGAAGCGTTTGATCGCAGCATCGACTTGCTGGTGTCGCGCCTGCGCCAGAAACTGGGAGATGACCCGAAAGCACCGCAGCTGATCAAAACCGTGCGCGGCGAAGGCTACCTGTTCGACGCCCGGGATATCGGCTGATGCGCAACGCCTTCAATACGCTGTTCGGCAGGCTGTTCGGCGTATTGCTGGTGGCTATTGTGCTGGCCCATGCGCTGGCGTTCTTCTGGTTTCACCATTACGGCCCACCGCCACAGCCGCCGCAGGAAACCTTCGTCGAGCAGCCGGACGGCACTATGAAGCCCCTGCCCCGGCATCATCGCTCCTGGTTTGGTGGCCCGGTGGTGCCGCTGACCTTTCAGTTTATTTCGCTGATCATCGCCGCCTGGTACGGCGCCAAACTGCTGAGCCGGCCGATACAGCGCCTGAGTGCGGCCGCCGAACGCCTGAGCCTCGACCTCGACAGCCCGCCGCTGAATGAGTCCGGGCCACGGGAGGCGCGCCAGGCAGCGTCAACGTTCAACCTGATGCAAAAGCGCATCCGCGAACAAGTCAGCCAGCGCGCGCGCATGCTTGGCGCGGTGTCCCATGACCTGCGCACCCCGCTGTCGCGCCTCAAGCTGCGCCTGGAACAGATCGAAGACACCAAACTGCAAGGCCAGATGCGCCAGGACCTGGACGACATGATCGGCATGCTCGACGCCACCCTCAGCTACCTGCATGAACAGCGCACCAGCGAAACGCGGCATTGGCTCGACGTGCAGGCGCTGGTCGAATCCCTGAGCGAAAACGCCCAGGACCAGGGCTCTGATGTGCAGTTCTCCGGCACCTGCGCGCCGTTGCAGGTGCAACCGATGGCGCTGCGTTCCTGCCTGAACAACTTGATCGACAACGCCCTGCGTTATGCCGGAACCGCGCGTGTTGAGTTGGCTGACAGCCGTGGGGCGCTGGTTATTCGGGTGATCGACCATGGCCCCGGCATTGCGCCGGATAAGCGTGAGGCGGTGTTCGAACCCTTCTTTCGCCTGGAAGGCTCGCGTAACCGCAACTCCGGCGGCGTCGGCCTCGGCATGACGATTTCCAAGGAGGCCGTGGAGCGTCTCGGCGGGCACCTGAGCCTGGAAGAAACCCCGGGCGGCGGCTTGACCGCCGTGATGTGGTTGCCGAGGGCTTAAAGGGGTTTGTCTTCGCGCCGAACCTGAGCCTGGGTTGCACTCCAATCCGTCAACAGGCTGTAGGCCACCGCCAACAAGGTCGGGCCGATAAACAGGCCGATGAAACCAAAGGCGATCAAGCCGCCAAACACGCCCAACAGCACAATCACCAGCGGCAAGTTGCCGCCCCGGCTGATCAGGTATGGCTTGAGCACGTTGTCGACGCCGCTGATGATGAACGTGCCCCACACACCAAGGAACACCGCGTAGGTGTAATCGCCCTTCCAGGCCAGCCAGGCCGTGGCCGGGATCCACACCAGCGGCGGACCCATCGGGATCAGGCTGAGCAGGAAGGTGACAATACCCAGCACCAGCGCGCCCGGCACGCCGGCGATCAGGAAACCGATCAGCGCCAGCAGCGCCTGGGCCGCCGCCGTACCAATCACACCGTTAACCACCCGTTGTACGGTGCCGGCCACCAGTTCGATGTAGTAACCGGCGCGGTCACCGATCAGGCGTTCCAACAGGCGGTGCACAAAGGTCGCCAGACGCGGGCCGTCGCGGTAGAAGAAGAACACAAACACCAGGCTCAGGGTCAGTTCCAGGATACCGCCGCCGATCTGCGCACTGCGCGCCAGCAGCCAGTTGCCGACCTGGCCCAGGTACGGCTTGATGCTGACCATCAACGCCGCGCCCTGTTGGTCGATGCTGTCCCACGTCGCCACCAGGCGCTCGCCAACCAGCGGAATCGAGCCCAGCCAGGTCGGCGCAGCCGGCAGGCCGTCGACCTGGATATCCTTGATCAGGCCCACGGCGTCACGCACGTGGTCGGCCAGGTTGAACCCCAGCCACACCAGCGGCACCGCCACCAGCAACATCCAGCCCAAGGTCAGGATGCCCGCCGCCAGGGATTCGCGGCCACCCAGCCAGCGGGTCAGCAAGCGCATCAGCGGCCAGCTGGCAAACGCCAGCACTGCGCCCCAGAACAGCGCCGACCAGAATGGCGCCATGACCCAGAAGCTGGCACCAAACAGCACCAGCAGCAGGATTTGCACCAGTAGGCGATCGTTATTGAGCATCGGGTATCTCGAAAAGAAGGCTGTAGGAAGAGAGCTTAGGCGAACGGCGCGGGTCCGTTCGCCTTGTAACGGTCAGCGTATCAGATGCAGGTGCAAACCTTTAGCGTCGCCGGTGCCGGTTTCCAGGCGTGCGGCGCGTACACCGCTGTCGATCAGGCCCTGGCGCCAGGCTTCGGCGCTCGGCCCGGTCAAGCTGACGCGCAAGGTGGCGTCGAGGTTCAGGCCACGGGAAATCAAGGTCAGCCAGGTGGCGTCGGGTTCGGCGCCGAGTGCCGGAAAGTCCAGCTCGCCGGTGCTTTTCAACTCGCGCAGCAAAGTGGCAGACGTAGGCACCAAGTCGCCCAGCGGCGCGCTGGCGTCGAGTTGTTCCACATGCAGATAGGCGCGGCGGTTGCCACGGGTGATGCCGTACAGCGCCACCAGGGAGTTGTCTTGCGGTGCTGCCAGGCGCAACAACAGGTATTCCTGCTGACCATCGGCGCCGACCAGCTTGGCGTTGCCGAACACTTCATTGGCCCACAGGCTGCTTTCACCGCAATCACGGGCCTGGCACCAGAACAACAGCTGCGCGCCCTTGGCCTGCAACGCTTCACGCGTCGCGGTAAACGCGGCGCTGGAGGTGTGTTCGGCGGGTAATTCATAGGTAATCGCGGTGGTTTGGCCACGCGCGGTGGCTTGGCCTTCGTAACGCAGTTGGCCGCTGATCTTGCGGATCGCGCCCATGGGGTAGATGCGTTCCTTTTCCTCAGCGGGGCGGTAATCGACGATTTGCGCATCGACCTGGCGGGACACGGCAGGTAAATCCTGGCTGCCCGGCACGTCGGCGGCGAACACCAAGGGGCTGAAGCAGCACAGCCCGAGGGCACGGATACATCCTTTACGCAGGCTCATCGGATCGAAGAGCCCTGGCCATCGGAGGTCGCAGCGGTGTTTAGATCGTACATGGTTGACTCCCTTTCAATCCGCCCAGCCTCGGCAGTTGCCCGCGCCAAGTCAAGGCGCGTGGAAGAACCGATTGAAACAGTCTGCAACAAGGACCGCGCCGGGCTCATCATTAAGGTGTAAATGATGGCCGCCCGGCAGCGTGTTCACCGTAAAAGGTAGCTGAGAAAGCAATTCGGAATGTTTCGCCAGCATGCCGTCAGCCGCGACCACCAACTGTGTAGGGCAACCCACACGCCGCACGAAAGCCATCGCCTGTTCATCGGTCAGGCGCATCGGCGACGCGAGCGTCAGGCGGCTGTCCGTACGCCAGGTGTAACCGCCCGGCACCGGCATCAACCCGCGCTGGGCCAGCAGTTCAGCGGCTTCGCGGCTGACCGCGACCACGCCTTTCATGCGCGCTTCAACCGCCCGATCCAGGGTGCTGTAGACCGGCTTGCGCTTGTCTTGCAGGTTCAATTGCGCCTGCAACGCCATGCCAAGCCGCTCGGCGGCGTTCTCTCCAGCGGCGGTCGGCGGGGTCACACCGTCGATCAACCCCAGGTGCGTCACGCGTTCCGGCATGGCGCCGGCCAGCACCAATGAAACGATCGCGCCGAGGGAATGGCCAAGTAATGCAAAACGTTTCCAGCCCAGTTGCTCGGCGACTTGCAGCACATCAAACACGTAATCCCACAAGGCATACCCGGCGCCCGCAGGCCGATGTGCCGAATGCCCATGGCCGGCCATGTCCAACGCAACGATACGCACACCGTGCAGCTTCGGCGCCAGCCGCGCAAAGCTGTTGGCGTTGTCCAGCCAGCCATGCAGGGCGATCACCGGCAGACCGTCTTCTGGGCCAAACAGGTGTGCCGCCAACTCGATGTGCGGCAGGCTCAGGCGCACTTCTTCGACCGGCGTGCTCATGCGCAACTGCGCTCGCGGGCTTGCCAGCGGGCGAACAGGTTCTTGATCAAGGTCGCCGTGTCCTGCGGACGTTCAAGCGGGAACATATGACCACCGGGCATGGTGAGCATTTCGCCCATGGGCAGGCGGCCGACGCCACTGGCATGGTGGCGCATCACCACCCGGCTCTGGCGCCCACGCACTACGGCCAGCGGCACTTTCAACTGGCGCACCTGGCCGGGGCTGGTGTGCGGCACGCCGCGGTAGATGCTGATTTCGGTCGCCGGGTCGAAGCGCAGACGCAGGCGGTCGCCCACCTGTTGCAGGCCGTGTTGCAGGTACGCGTCAAAGCATTCAGGGTCGAACCCGCGAAACAGGGTCTTGCCGGCGAAGTAACTGCGCGCGGCGTCCAGGTCAGTGAATTCTTCACGGCGGCCCAAGGTGCGCCCGGCCGGGGTCAGGCGGTCGATAAAACCGAAGCGTTTGGCGGCGCGAATCACCCAGCGGTCGGCGCGGGTCAGCACCGGCGAATCCAGCATCACCACGCCACGGTACAACTGCGGGCAGCGCATGGCCGCGTGCAAATGCAACACGCCGCCCAGGGAATGGCCCACGCCCCACACCGGTTCTGGCTGCTGCTCTAAATGGTGGATCAGTTCGTCCACCAGGTTCTGCCAGTTGTCATCCACCGGGAACCTGGGGTCGTGGCCGTGCTGCGGCAGATGAGCCACTGCGTATTCCGGGGCCAGGGCGGCAAACAACTTGCCGTAGGTGGCCGAAGGGAAGCCATTGGCGTGGGCAAAAAACACGTGCTGCGACATACCGGACTCATCTACAAAAACAGAAGTGGATTGTCACCACGCCTGGGCCGTACAGCAATGACTGTAACTGCCAGGAATGATGACACTCACGCCACGCCTATCGCGCCGGCGGGTTCTCGCCCAGCGGCACCACGGCCATGGTCAGGCGCGACACACAGCTGGCCTTGCCGTCATCGCAGGTCAAGCGGATGTCCCACACTTGGGTCGTGCGACCAATATGGATCGCCCGCGCCACCGCCGTCACCCGCCCGCTGCGCACACCGCGCAGGTGGTTGGCGTTGACCTCCAGGCCCACGCAATAAAACTTGCTGGCGTCGATACACAGGTAGGCCGCCATGGAGCCGACGCTTTCGGCCAGCACCACCGACGCACCGCCGTGCAGCAGGCCGTAAGGCTGATGAGTACGAGAGTCGACCACCATGCTGGCGGTCAGGGATTCGTCGTCGAAACTTTCAAAGCGGATATCCAGCAACTCACCAATGGTGTTTTTCTGGATGGCGTTGAGTTGCTCGATATTCGGTTGGGTGCGCCACAAGCTCATGAAGTTATCCTTATTGGTTTTATTACGACCCTAATCCTGCCACACAATGGATTCGCTGCGCGCGCTCCACGCCTGGAAATGATTGCCGTAGGTCGACTCGATGACGTTGCGTTTGATCTTCAAGGTCGGCGTCAGAAAACCGTTTTCCACCGCCCAACTGTCTTTCACCACCACCAGCTGGCGCAAGCGCTCATGTTTGTCCAAGACGGCATTGACCTGCGCCAGCCAGCGTTCAAGGTTGGTGCTCAGCGCCTGTCGGTCCTGATTACCCGCCGACAACACACACAAACCCATCGGCGCCGTAAGGCCATCACCGACCACGCACACCTGTTCGATGCGTGCATGTTCGGCCAGGCGGTTTTCAATCGGCGCCGGAGCCACGTATTTGCCCTTGCTGGTCTTGAAGATTTCCTTGAGCCGGCCGGTCAGGCGCAGGCGGCCGTCGGCGTCCTGTTCGCCTTTGTCGCCAGTACGCAGGAAGCCGTCGTCGGTCAGGGTCTCGGCGGTTTGCTGCGGGTCCTTGAAATAGCCGAGCATGGTCGCGCCACTGCGCACCTGCACTTCGCCCGACGCGTCGATGCGCACCTCAACGCCAGGGCACGGCAGGCCGATCCAGCCGAGCGTCTGCTGGCCGGGGCGACACACGTGGGAATAGCCACAGCTTTCGGTCATGCCGTACACCTCCAGCACATCCAGGCCCAGGCGCTTATACCAATGCAACAAGGCTTCGGGCACCGGCGCGGCACCGGACAATGCAATGCGCAGCGCATCCAGGCCCAGCCCCGCAAGGACTTTATGGCCGACGCGCCTGCCGATAAATGGCAGGCGCAACAGGCGGTCGAGGCGCTTTTGCGGGATCTTGCTGTAGACGCCCATCTGGAACTTGGTCCAGATCCTGGGCACGCCAAACAGCGCAGTCGGCCTGGCGCGACGCAAGTCTTCAAGAAACGTGTCGAGGCTCTCGGCGAAAAATACGGTTTGCCCGGTGTAGATCGAGGCCAGCTCCACAAACATGCGTTCCGCTACATGGCACAGCGGCAAGTAGGACAGCAGCCGGTCGCCCTCCCCCAGGCCGAACAACTCAGTGCCACGGGTGGCGGCGAAACCCAAGGCGCCGAAGGTTTGCATCACGCCTTTGGGCAAGCCGGTGGTGCCGGAGGTGTAGACAATGGTGGCCAGGCTCGACGCGGCAGGTTCGGGGTTGTCCTCGATCGGCGCACAGCTTTGCAGGTCGGCCCAGCGGTAATCGAAGTCGCCCGCCGGGCACAGCGGCAGGCTGATGGTCGGCAAACCCGCCGGAATACCCGGCGCCATCGCCGGCCAGTCGTCCAGCTTGCCGATCAGCACCAGCGCCGCCTCGGAATGGGTCAGCACATGGGCGACAGAGTCGGCGGTGAGGTTGGGGTACAGCGGCACCGAGACATGCCCGGCCATCCAGATCGCCAGGTCGGCGATGATCCAGTGCGCGCAGTTTTTAGAGATCAGGGCAATGTGCGAGCCTTGGGGCAGCTCACGGGCACGCAGCCAGTGCGCGGCGCAGCGGGCCTGGTGGCCGACGTCACCCCAGGTGAGCGTCTGCACCTCGCCGCCGCCAACCGGCTGTACCAGAAAGGGTTTGCGCGGATGCCGCGCTTCACGTTCGTAGAAGACCTGCAACGGCAAACGAAAAGCGACAGGCATGGGACGCGCTCCTTTGTGATCCGATGATAGCCAACCAAGCACTTGCTTGGTTGACTATATAGCACACAAAGCGGCGATCCCTGTGAGAGCTGGCTTGCCTGCGGTGGCCATAGGTATCTACACAACTTCGTAGCTGCCAACCCTACCCACGATGCGCAGCGAGCCGCTCTTGCTCTTGATCTGGCTTTTGATCTTGATCTTAGGCGCCCCGTTAAACCACGCTGGCCGGAATTCGACATGGATTTGGGGGGTAAACCGGCAGGGATGCCGGTTTAGCCGCCCCGCGCCATGGATGGCGCGTGGCGGCGGCCCCCCAAATCCATGTCGGATTACGGGCACACCGAGCCTAAGCGAGGTGCCGAGTGGTGGGGCAAGAGCCCTTTGCTTACTTTGGGCTGGGCCGGCATTCCGGCTTTTCCAAAGTGAGCCGCTGTAAGAGCGGAACCCTAAGTGGCCGTTACCGCAGGAATGGATATGTACTCGGTCTGATCCAGCACCCTGGTCGGCTGTCAGGCCGCCATCGGGGGCAAGCCCCCTCCCACATTTGGAACGCGGTGCATCAGTTAGATAGCTGTAAGCTGCCAGACAGCGAGTTCCCTCTCCTGGGGACTAGCGCCGCACTCAACGTTGTGTAGATACCTATGCTGCGATGGCATCGACCGCATCTCCCTGAAGTACCGAGGTGTCTGCATCGCAGGCAAGCCAGCTCCCACAGAAGAGCAGAACTGATTGTGATCTGACAGGCACCGTTGACCACGACGGCCGCGCGCAGAAAGCCCATCGCCTACGGGTTTTTCACACCCACCAGGCTCATCAACCCCGCCAACGGAAAGTCCCCTTCCAGCTCCGCCAAGCTGGCCGTGTGCATCGGTTGCGGCTGCCGCAAATGACCATGCTGCAACAAGCTGATCAGGCTACCCACCAACGGCTGGTGGCTGACCAGCAACACGTCGGCATCAGTGTCGAGTTTTTCCAGCACGTGCAGCGGGTTGCTGTCCGGCGTCAACCACGGCACCGTGCGAATCTGCGGCTCAAACCCCAATGCCTCACGCACCAGTTGCGCAGTCTGCTGCGCGCGCACATACGGGCTGGCGATGATGGCGCTGATCGGCTGGCCGATCAGGTGCGCAGCACTGCGCAACACTTCGCCGCGCCCATGCTCCGTCAGGTTGCGCTCGGCGTCGGAAGGCGCATGGGCTTCGGCTTCGCCGTGACGCAAAATCCACAGCTTCACAGTTTTGGCTCCTCATCGCGCACCGGGTGCGGCGCCGGTGGCACGCTGTGGGCGGCTTCGCCCTCCGGTGCGCGCGGGGTCGGCCAATCTGCGAACGGCCAAGGCTTTTGATCAGTGTGGAAGCTGCCGAAACGGCCGATTTGCGCAAGAAACTGGCTGAGGCTGTCACCAAAATTCATCAGGCCCAGGTTCGGCGCGCCGTAGAACAGGCGATACACCAACTGCACCACCACCAAAATACCGAGCAGGAACTGCGCGACTTGCCAGACCAGGGCAAACACCAGCATCCACAGGACTCGCAGGAGGATGGACTCGTATTTAGGGCCTGCTTTCGGATCGTTCATGGCGCGTTCCTCAGTTGAAACCACTGGTGGAAATAAAGTCGACATCGGTCTTGGGCTCGGCGCGCATCAGCAACTCGATGACCTGGTTCAAGGTGCGCCCTTCAAACAGGATCGCGTGCAGCCCGGCGACCAGCGGCATGTACACACCGACTTCCTGGGCCTTGGCCTTCAACACTTTGAGCGTGTTGACGCCTTCGGCCACTTCGCCCAGGCGCGTGACGGCGTCCTCCAAACTAAGGCCTTGGCCGAGGGCAAAACCGACCTGATAATTGCGGCTTTTCGGCGACGAGCAGGTGACGATCAAGTCGCCCACGCCCGCCAGGCCGAGGAAGGTCATCGGGTTGGCGCCCTGGTTCACCGCAAAACGCGTCATCTCCGCCAAGGCGCGCGTAATCAGCATGCTCTTGGTGTTTTCGCCCATGCCCAAGGCCACGGCCATGCCGGCAATAATGGCATAGACGTTTTTCAACGCCCCGCCCAGCTCGACGCCAAAGCGGTCGCTGCTGGCGTAGACGCGAAAGGTACGGCCATGCAGCACGGCCTGGACGCGCTCGCACAGTGCCTCGTCTTCACTGGCGACCACGGTGGCTGTCAGCGCGTGTTCAGCCACCTCCCGCGCCAGGTTCGGCCCGGACAGCACGCCAATGCGCGCCTGCGGGGCGATCTCTTGAAGAATTTCGCTCATCAGCTTGAAGGTGTGGGCCTCGATACCTTTGGTCAGGCTGACCAGTTGCTTGCCCGCCAGACGCTCGGCGTGGGGCGCCAGCACCGAGCGCAAGGCGCTGGAAGGCAGCGCGACAAAGCACAGGTCGCAGTCAGTCAAGGTAGCCAACAAGTCGGTCACCGGCTCTACCGCCGGGTGAATCTTGATGCCTTTAAGGTAACGGGGGTTTTCACGGTGGACGCGAATGGCCTCGGCCTGCTCGGGATCGCGCATCCACTGGCGTACCGCGTGGCCGTTTTCAGCCAGCAGATTTGCCACGGCGGTCCCAAAACTTCCGCCTCCCAGGACCGCAATAGGGCGCTGTTCAGTCATATGCAATCCGTTAATCCATAGCAGTGGCGATGGCGGCATTATACGGGGCGACCCGCTTGCGGCCAGCCCCCGTGTCAATTCACACGCTTGTCGGAAAATGCCACCTCTGTGTGAAGTAATTGCAAGTGTGGCGACTGGCAAATGGCCCCACCTCAGTTAACATGGGCGGCTATCCGTAATTATCAAGGCCGTGCCGTGTATTTGGGCCCTCCTCCTCGCTCATCTCTATTATTGATGCTGTTGTGCAGCGCACCTGCGTTGGCGGATGACCTGTTCCTCGACAGCCAGCCACTGCCCCAGGTACTCACGGCCACGCGCCTCAAGCAATCGGCCGCCGCCGTGCCTGGCAGTATGACCGTCATCGACAGTGAGCTGATCAAGGCCAGCGGTGCGCGCGACATCGCCGAGTTGCTGCGTTTGGTGCCGGGGATGATGGTCGGTTACACCACCGGAAACCAGGCGGCCGTGAACTACCACGGCACCAGCGCCAGTGATGCACGGCGCATGCAGGTGTTGATCGACGGGCGTTCGGTGTACCGCGCGGGCCTGGCCACGGTGGACTGGAGCGATATTCCGGTGGCCATGGAAGACATCGAGCGTATCGAGGTGTTTCGCGGCCCCAACACAGTCAGCTATGGCGCCAATGCCTTGATGGCGGTGGTCAATATCCTCACGCGCTCGCCGTCCAACAGCCACGGTTCACGGGTCAAAGTGATCCGTGGCGAACGCGGCATCAACGACTTCTACGCCAGCCAGGGCATGGGCTGGGAGACCGGCGACTTGCGCTTGTCGCTGTCCGGGCAACAGGACGATGGGTTTGACAGCGACAAGCTCGGTGCCGACCGCCGTGACAGCCGTCGCCTCAGCCGTTTCAGCCTGGCGGTGAGCCAGACCCTGAACGCGCAGCAGAGCATCGACTGGCAGTTGGACGCCAAGGAAGGCAGCAATCAGCGCCCTTATACCTACACACCGGTATTCGCCGGGATTACCGAAGGCGGCACCAATTCCGACGTTACCGCCAAGGACTATGCCGGCTCGATGCGCTGGAACATCGAGTTCAACCCCGAACACAGTCTGTACGTCCAGGGCTCGGCCCAGCAATGGGACCGCCAGCAGGTCTGGAAAGCCTGTGACGCCAAGGTGTCGTTCAGCCCGGAACTGACCCAACTGTGGCAGCTCAACCCCAACTATGCCGAAAAGTTGGCCCGCCACATGGATATCTACAGCCAGGGCACCGCGCCGCCCGGCAGCGCGGCCGAACAAGCACTCGGCAACCAGGTGCTGGACCAGTGGCGCCAGGGCGCCAACCAGAGCGTGTGTGGCGATATCGACCAGAGCACCCGCGAGAGTCGCTATGACATTGAGATCCAGGACACCCTGAGCCTGTCCGACAGCCTGCGCCTGGTCAGCGGCATGAATTATCGCTACGACCGCGCCGACTCCGACACCTACTTCAATGGCACCCTCGACGACACCACCTGGCGCCTGTTCGGCCACCTGGAATGGCGCGCCAGCGAACACTGGCTGTTGCAGGGCGGTGCAATGTACGAAGACACCCACTTGAGCGGCAATTCGCTGACGCCGCGGGTGGCGGTCAACTACCTGATCAACCCGCGCCACGGCTTGCGGGCGGTGTATTCCGAGGCGATTCGCTCGCCGGACATGTTCGAAAACAACGTCAACTGGAGCTACCGCGTCACCAACCTGAGCTCCCCGACCTTCGGGCAAAACTCCGGGCAATATTTTGTGGTAACACGCGGCCCCGGCAACCTTGATAAAGAGTTGATGCGCTCGCGCGAGCTGGGCTACAACGGCTTCTTTGCCGACCTCGGGCTGAATGTCGACGTGAAACTGTTCTACGACGAAATCACCGACATGATCAGCTCGCCGCTGCGCAATAACCAATACATTGCCAGCAACGCCAACAGCGCGCGGTTTACCGGTGCCGAATCGCAATTCGATTGGCGCATGAGCAATGCCGACCGTCTGCGGCTGACCTATGCTTACGTCGACGCCGCCTCCAGCAACCCGCTCGATAAGGCACAAACCGCGCGCAACAGCGGCTCGGCCGGCTGGCTGCGTGAATGGGGCCACGGCTGGTCGAGCGCGTTGTTCTATTATGGTGACGACGCACTCAACACCTATCGCTTCGAACGGGTCGACCTGCGCGTAGCCAAGCGCATTGCCCTGGGCAAAGCCAACGTGGAGCTGGCCGGCATGTTGCAACAACGCCTCGACAACCAGCCCACCACCTTTGTCGACAACCATTACGACAGTCGCCACGTCCTCTACTTCAGCGCGGAGTTAGAGTTCTGACATGGGCGCTCAGTCACGGATGACCCTCCTGCTTGTTTTACGCTTCTGGAGGCGCGCCTTGTTATGGGTGTGCCTGCTGCTGGCCGCGCCGGCCTGGAGCGCCGACATTCTGCTGACCTCTGCCGAAGACGGGGCCGGTGTACAAGCGTTTGCGCAGGCCCTTGCCCAGCAGCGTCCCGACGACCACGTGACCTTTACCCCGCTCAAAGACCTGCCGGCACCCAGCCGTTTGCCGGCGAATACCCGCCTGATCGTGCTGGACCTGCCCGGTCTTGATTGGCGCCTGCAGGATGCCCAAGGCCCGCCGACACTGGTGCTGCGCATCAGTCGCCTGCAAGCGCGGCAGCGCCTGGGCCACACTCACCCGGCGAAAATCAGCCTGTTGTGGAGCGATCCGCCGCTTGCGCGTCAGCTCAACCTGATCGCGAGTATCCTGCCGCAGGCCAAACGCATCGGCGTGCTCTACGGCACCGACAGTGAATTCCTGCTGCAGGAGCTGCGCGAGTATGCGACACCGATGGGGCTGGAGATCGTTCCGCAGCTCTGGGACAACATTAATGACAGCCGCCCGCTGCAGAATCTGTTCAAGAACAGTGACGTGCTGCTCGGCCTCGATGACCCGCAGTTGTACAACCCCAAAACCGTGAAGAACCTGTTGCTCAGCAGCTACGCCCAGCAACTGCCGCTGGTGGGCCCCAATGCGGGGTTCGTCAAGGCCGGCAGCCTGGCCAGCACCTACAGCGATCAGGCCGACTGGCTCGATGTGCTCGACCGGCTACTGGATCATCCGCCGACCAGTTGGCCGCGTTCGTTGTACCCGGAACATTTTAAAGTCGTCGGTAACCCGCAAGTCGCACGCTCACTGGGAATCGAACAGGTTGACGAAGTCGCAGTCGCCGCCCGATTGGCCGAAGGAGAAAAACGCCCATGACCTTGCGTCGTCGTTGGGACATCAACACCCGCACCCAGCTCATCACCCTGGGCCCGGCGCTGTTGCTGACCTTGCTGTTGATCAGCTTCTTCACCTTCGTGCGTATCCAGGACCTGCGCCAGGAACTGGACCACACCGGCCAACTGATCGCCAACCAATTGGCCCCCGCCACCGAATACGGCGTCATTTCCGGCAACATCGACGTGCTCGACAGCTTGCTGCGCGCGACACTGGCTACGCCGCACGTGCGCTTCCTGGAGATTCAGGACAGCGCCGAAAAAATCCTGTTGTACGTCGAGCAGCCGTCGGAAAAACACGACCGCTCGCTGTCGGTGAAAGTGTTCCAGGCGCCCATCCGCCTGCAACACATCCAGCTGGGCAATGACTTCTTCCAGGACAACCTCAACGAACCCAAGGCGCCGCGTGCGGACTACCTCGGCCGGGTGATCGTTGGCATGTCCAACGATGCGTTCAGCCAGCGCCAACAGGAGATCCTGTTCAAGGCCGGTATCCTCGCCCTGTTCGCGCTGCTGTTCACCTTCCTGCTCGCACGACGCCTGGCCGCCAGCCTGTCGCAGCCGATCAGCGCGATGGGCCACGCGGTGAAGGCCATTCAGCAGGGCGACTACAAGACGCCGCTGCCGATTGTGGATGACTCGGAACTGGGCGACCTGTCCCGGCATATCAACAACCTCGCCGAGGGCCTCAACCAGGCCAGCCGCGAACAGCACCAGGCCATGGCCCAGTTGATCCAGACCCGCGAGGAAGCCGAGCGGGCGAACAATGCCAAGTCGGATTTCCTGGCGATGATGAGCCACGAATTGCGCACGCCCATGAATGGCGTTCTGGGCATGTTGCAACTGCTGGAAACCACCGAGATGACCGAGGAGCAGACCGAGTACGCGGCACTCGCTTCGGAGTCCACCGAGCATTTGCTCAAGGTGATCAACGACATCCTCGACTTCTCGCGCATCGAACGTGCAGCGCTGGAGCTGGAACATATTTCGTTCAACCTCGCGGACCTGATCAGCAGTTGCGCCCAGGCCTTCCAGCACAGCGCCCAGCAACGCGGCCTGGCGCTGGAGCTGCCGATTCCACTGGGCATGGACGCGCTGCGGGTGCAGGGCGACCCCACGCGTATCCGGCAGATTCTGGTAAACCTGATCGGCAACGCGTTGAAATTCACCGAGCACGGCACGGTGACCGTCGAGCCCCATTGGCAAACCCTCGACCATGAGTTGGTGTGGTTCACCTGCACCGTGCGCGACAGCGGCATCGGGATTTCCGCCGAACGCCTGGAATTGATGTTCGACGCGTTCCAGCAGGCCGACAGTTCCATTTCAAGACGTTACGGCGGCACCGGCCTGGGCTTGCCGATTGCCCGCACATTGGCCGAACGCATGGGCGGCACGCTGCGCGCCCAGAGCGAGGAAGGCCGGGGCTCGGTGTTTACCCTGGAAATCCCGTTGACCATCGACCAGCAGAGCTTGCCCGCGATTGCCCCGCACGCCGAAGGCAAGAGCAGCGCCGGCGATGGCCGTCATGTACTGCTGGTGGAGGACAACCCGGTCAACCGCACGGTGGTCGAAGCGATGCTGCGCAGCCTGGGCTTTGAAGTGAGCCTGGCCACCGACGGCGCCGAAGCCATACGCAGTGCCGAGAGCCTGATATTCACCGCCATTTTGATGGATTGCCGCTTGCCGGTGATCGATGGTTACGAGGCCACCCGTCAGATTCGCCAACTGCCCGGCTGCGCCGATCTGCCGATCATTGCCCTCACCGCCAACGCCTTGCAGGGCGATCGCGAAGCCTGCATGGCGGCCGGAATGAACGATTACCTGGCCAAGCCGTTCAAACGCACGGATTTGCAGCAAATCCTGCAGCGTTGGGTGCAATAGCCCCGCGCCATCAACCAACTGCGACTGGCGTGAAAGACGAAAGTGCGGCAGTCTTAGGCACCCGAACGGGCCCATAAACAGGCCCGGTTTAAAATTTCAGTGAACAAGTGTACATTCAGTACCTTATCGCTGTGACTTTCACTACAACGCAATAGTCTATGTGTAGGCTGCCGACATGAGGCATGAACGCTTCATTCGGTTCGGGAAGATTTGCCCTACCCTGCCGCATGGGATTATTGAGGAGCTCGCATGACCAAACAAAACGCCTTTACTCGGGAAGACCTGCTGCGCTGCAGTCGCGGTGAGCTGTTCGGCCCAGGTAACGCGCAACTGCCCGCCCCGAACATGCTGATGGTGGATCGCATCACCCATATCAGCGAAGAGGGTGGCAAGTACGGCAAAGGTGAATTGGTCGCCGAGCTGGATATCACCCCTGACCTGTGGTTCTTCGCCTGCCATTTCGAAGGCGACCCTGTGATGCCGGGCTGCCTGGGCCTCGACGCCATGTGGCAACTGGTCGGCTTCTACCTGGGCTGGCAAGGCCTGCCGGGCCGCGGCCGCGCCCTGGGTTCGGGCGAAGTGAAGTTCTTTGGCCAGGTCCTGCCGACCGCCAAGAAAGTCACCTACAACATTCAAATCAAGCGCGTCCTCAAGGGCAAGCTGAACCTGGCCATCGCCGACGGTTCGGTGACTGTCGACGGTCGCGAGATCTATACTGCCGAAGGCCTTCGGGTCGGCGTATTCACTTCCACTGACAACTTTTAAGGGTTATCCGCATGCGCCGCGTCGTTATCACTGGTCTGGGCATTGTTTCTTGCCTGGGCAATGACAAAGAGACCGTCACCGCTAACCTGCGTGCAAGTCGCCCTGGCATCCGTTTCAACCCGGAATATGCCGAAATGGGTCTGCGTAGCCAGGTTTCCGGCTCCATCGACCTGCCGCTCGAAGAATTGATTGATCGCAAGATCTACCGCTTCGTCGGCCACGCTGCCGCCTATGCCTACCTGGCCATGAAAGACGCCATCGCCGACTCCGGCCTGAGCGAAGACCAGGTATCGAACGTACGCACCGGCCTGATCGCCGGCTCCGGCGGCGCATCGACCCTCAACCAGATGGAAGCGCTGGACATCCTGCGCGAAAAAGGCGTGAAGCGCGTTGGCCCGTACCGTGTAACGCGGACCATGGGCAGCACCGTTTCGGCCTGCCTGGCCACGCCGTTCCAGATCAAGGGCGTGAACTACTCGATCTCCTCGGCTTGCGCTACCAGTGCTCACTGCATCGGTACTGCGGTTGAGCAGATCCAGCTGGGCAAGCAGGACATCGTATTCGCCGGCGGCGGTGAAGAAGAACATTGGAGCCAGTCGTTCCTGTTCGACGCCATGGGCGCGCTGTCCACCCAGTACAACGAAACCCCGGAAAAGGCCTCCCGCGCCTACGACGCCAAGCGTGACGGTTTCGTCATTGCCGGCGGTGGCGGCATGGTGGTGGTCGAGGAGCTGGAACACGCTCTGGCCCGTGGCGCGAAGATCTATGCGGAAATCGTCGGTTACGGCGCCACTTCCGACGGCTACGACATGGTTGCGCCAAGCGGCGAAGGCGCGATCCGTTGCATGCAGATGGCGATGTCCACCGTTGATACCCCAATCGACTACCTGAACACCCACGGCACCTCGACTCCGGTCGGCGACGCCAAGGAAATGGAAGGCGTGCGTGCGGTATTCGGCGACAAGGCGCCGGCCATCAGCTCCACCAAGAGCTTGTCCGGTCACTCCCTGGGCGCCGCCGGCGTTCACGAAGCGATCTACTGCCTGCTGATGATGGAAGGCAACTTCATGGCCGGCTCGGCCAACATCGACGAGATTGATCCGGTGGTGGCTGATATGCCGATCCTGACCAAGACTGTTGAAAACGCCAAAATCGATACCGTGATGAGCAACAGCTTCGGCTTCGGTGGCACCAACGCCACCCTGGTACTGAAACGCTGGCAGGGTAAATAAGCCCCGCAGGTTGATCGCATGAAAAAGCCCCGACTGGTTCGGGGCTTTTTTATGGGTGACTGAATCAAGACCGAGTCGCTTTCATCGCAGGCAAGCCAGCTCCCACAGTTTGATGTGTGAACACAGTCAACTGTGGGAGCTGGCTTGCCTGCGATAGGCCCAACCCGGTGTAACGCCCTACACCGAAAACCGCGCCACCATGGTGTTCAGGTCCACCGCCAACCGCGACAGCTCCTGGCTCGCCGCACTGGTCTGGTTCGCCCCGGTCGAGGTCTGATGCGCCAAATCGCGAATATTCATCAAATTGCGATCCACCTCTCGCGCCACGGCCGCCTGCTGCTCCGATGCACTGGCAATCACCAGGTTACGCTCGTTGATCAAGGTAAACGCTGAGGCAATTTCTTCCAGCGCGGTGCCCGCCGCCTTGGCGATGTCCAGCGTAGACCGCGCCCGCGTATTGCTCTGCTGCATCGAGCTGACCGCTTGATCGGTGCCCTGTTGAATCCCCCTGATCATCTGCTCAATTTCCTGGGTCGACTGCTGCGTGCGATGTGCCAACGCCCGCACCTCATCCGCCACCACCGCAAACCCGCGCCCGGCATCCCCGGCGCGCGCCGCTTCAATCGCGGCATTCAGCGCAAGCAAGTTGGTCTGCTCGGCAATCGAGCGAATGACATCCAGCACCTTGCTGATGCCATAGACCTTCTGCGCCAGGTCCTCGACCTGCGTCACATTGGCGGTCACGTCCGTGGCCAGCGCCTCGATCGACTCTACCGTCTGGTGCACCTGCTCACGCCCGTGCTGGGCAATGCGGTCAGACTCACGTGAGGCCTGTGAGGTGGCCACCGCGTTGCTCGCCACTTCCTCCACCGCCGCCGTCATCTGGTTGACCGCCGTCGCCGCCTGCTCGATTTCCTGGTTCTGCTGGTGCAGGCCACGGGTGGCGTCCTCGGTCACACAACTGAGTTCTTCGGACGCCGAAGCCAATTGGTTCGAGGATTCGGCAATTCGCCGGATGGTGTCGCGCAGGTTCTCCTGCATGCCTTTGAGCGCCTGCTGCAAACGCGCCGGCTCGTCGCTGCCGGTCACGCTGATCTCGCCGGTCAAGTCGCCACTGGCCACGCCCTGGGCGACCTTCAATGACTGCGCCAATGGCAGCACGATGCTGCGCGTCAGCCACACCGCCAGCCCGATGGTGATCAGCGCGGTGAGCACAATCATGCCGACCACCCATGTGCGGGACTGTATGAACACATTTTGCGCCAGGTTCGCAGCCTGATTGGCGCTGGCTTTGTTCAGGGCGACCAAGTCGTGCAGCGTGCCGGCCATCTCGTCGGCGAGTTGGTTCATCTCGCCGTTGACGATCTTGATCGCGGCCTCCAGCTGATTGGCCTTGGAGAACGCCATAACCTGCTCCTGGCGCTGCAGGTACTGCTGCTCCTGCGTTTTGAAGCGATCAAACAGCGTGCGCTCTTCGGGCAGCACGATCAGCCCTTCATAGAGGGTTTGCGCTTGGTGCAGGCCATTTTTGAGGTCGGTGAGTTTCTGCTCGTTCTGCGCCAGCGCCTGGGGGTCGCGGTTAACCAGCAAGCGCAGGGTCAGCGCGCGGACCCGCAACAGGTCCTGGCTCATCTCCCCCACCGCCATCACGCTGGGCAGCCAGTTGTTTTCGACCTGATCCGACTGCTGGCGCATATTGGCCATTTGCAGCAGGGCGAAGCCGCCCAAGACGAACACCATCAACGCCAGTACGCCAAAGCCCAAGCCGGCGCGGGGGGCGATATTCAGACTACGGATACTACTCATTGCCTGGGTTCCTTCCAAAATGCGCTGCATCCACCTGCAGCGGGTCTCCTGAAAGGTATCGGCGCTTTATCGACTTTGCGTAAGACGAAAAGGCGATATCAATGTGCCTGCTCATCGCGAGGGGGTTTCGGCAGAATCGCCAGGAAGTTATCGCGTGCGACTTTGCGGGCTACGGCCTCGGGCAGCGCATCGAGGAAAGGATCGAAGCGGCGCATTTCCTTACCGAGTTTGTTGAAGCGCCCTACAACGTCCGAACCCAGCATAAAGCGCTCCGGGAAGCGCTCCACCAGCTTTAGCCACTCCGGCCTGGGTTTGCCCGCACTGTCGAGCAAGTACGGCGTGAGCATGCTCCAGGACAGGTCGATGTACAGATTGGGATAGGCCTCCAACAGTCGACTCAAGGTCGGCAGTAGAAAGTCCATCTGCACCTGATGGCGGTGGATCTCTTTACTGGTGCCGGCATGCGCCCAGATAAACCGGGTGTGCGGGTGGTTGCGCAGCGATTCTTCGACTTCCGCCAGGTACAGCGGGTTGCGCTCGCGCTTGGAGGTGATATTGGAATGCAGCATCACCGGCAGGTCGTTTTCGGCAGCAAGGTGATAAATGGCCGCCATGGCTTCGTTATTGGCGCGCGGGGTGTCGCCGGCGGTCAAGGCGGTCAGGTCATCGTGGCGCGTAAACACTTCGCCGATGCCTTGCCACAGCCCGGGATTGAGATCGAGCATGCGCTGGATATGCGCGGCGGAGTTTTTGTCGTTAGGGTTGAACCCGGACAGAAACGGATGGAAATGCTGGCGCTGCTCGGGCGTGAGCTTATTTACCGCAGCGGCAACGATCACGTCAGTGGCGCTGTACCAATAGGCATCGGCGTCATCACCGGCGTAGTAACGCGGGCGCTTGGGTTCGTCTTCGTGCCATTTCTTCGCCACGGGAATGCCGGAAATCATCACATGCTCGATGCGCGCGTCGGCCATCGCCTTGAGCAATTTATCCATGCTGGCGGTTTCCTGGAAAAAATCCACGTAATGCAGGTGCGCATCGCTGTAGGCATAGTCGCGCGCCTGCGCAGCAAGGCTGCTGGCGGCAAGCAACAGGGCGAGACTCAGGCGGTTCCAGGGCACGGTAAACCTCGATATCGGCTAATACGGGTAGACCTTGCGCGCGACCCAGGGGTTCATCCGTCAAAAAACACGGAACACCCCAGCGCCAGCATGTTCTATAAGTGCCAGCATGTTCTATAACTGCATGACCTTCATCCTGCCAAACCGTGAGGTTCACCATGCCTGTTACCGTCAACACCCTGAACCACGACAACTTTCGCCACAGTGTGAATATCAATAATCACGAACTGTTCACCGACCTGCCCAAAAGCCTGGGCGGCGACGACTCGGCGCCCTCCCCTCACGACTATTTCGATGCCGCCCTGGCGTCGTGCAAGGCCCTGACCGTCAAGCTCTACGCCCAGAAGAAAGACATCCCGCTGAGCGGCGTGACCGTGGAAGTCACCCACGACAGCAGCGAGGAGCAGCAGGGCAAGTACAAGCTCAACGTCAAGCTGACCCTCAAAGGCGTGCTCACCGATGCACAGCGCGACGAGCTGCACCGCGTAGCCGACCGCTGCCCGGTACACAAATTGATGACCACTGCCGAGGTCACCATCGAGACGAAATTGTCCGAAGGCGCCTTCAGCCAATAGCGCCACTCTCCCGCCGAGCGGGTTATGCTCAAGCAGCCTCTAACCCGCTCAGACAGGGACGCACCATGACCACCCTCACCGTGATCCGCCCGCGCGCCGAAGATGTCGAAGGCCAGCCGATCCTGCGCCCGCTGCCGTCGCGTGAATGCCGCAGCGTCGGGCCTTTTGTGTTTTTCGACCACATGCTGCCCACGCGCTATGCGCCGGGCACCGGCATGAATATCCGCCAGCACCCGCATATCGGGCTGTCCACGCTGACTTATCTGTTCGAAGGCGCGTTGCAACACAAGGACAGCCTCGGCTCGGACCAAGTGGTGCAGGCCGGCGACGTCAGCTGGATGACCGCCGGCAGTGCGATTGCCCACGTCGAGCGCACGCCCGAGGCGCTCAAGGCCGAAGGTTTCAGCCTGCATGGCCTGCAAGTGTGGCTGGCCTCGCCCAAAGACCACGAGACCGGGCCGGGGCACTACAGCCATCACGCGGCGGCGAGCTTGCCGGTGAGTGACAACCTGGGTGTGCATATTCGCCTGATCGCCGGCAGCGGCTTTTGTCTCAAATCGCCGGTGCCGGTGCTGTCGCCCACGCTATATGCCGAGGTGCGCATGCAAACGGCCACCACGCTGCTGATCCCGGATGAGCATGAGGAACGCGCGGTGTATGTGCTGGAGGGTGAGGCGCAGTTGGACGGCGAGGCGCTGGAGGTGCACAGCTTGGTGGTGTTGCCTGCCGGGCAGGACATGACGCTGTTTGCTGAAGGCGATTGCCACGTGGTGGTGTTTGGCGGTGCGCCGCTGGATGGGCCACGGCGGATCAATTGGAATTTCGTGGCGAGCGACCCGGCCATGATCGAACAGGCGCGGCAGCGTTGGGCGGCGGGGGATTGGCCGACGGTGCCGGGGGAAACAGAAAGGATTGAGTTGCCGGTGAGATGATTGTTCCCACGCTCTGCGTGGGAACGCAGCCCGTGACGCTCCGCGTCACAAAGAGCGAACGCAGAGCGTCCAGCCAGGCATTCCCACGCGGAGCGTGGGAACGATCACATCGTCAGCCCTTGAACACTTCATCCAGCAAGTCATGCATCGATTTGAAAGCCCGCTTGGCGGTCTTCGCGTCGTACATCATCTTGCCCGGCACATTGGCGTGCGGGTCGGTGAAGGAATGCACCGCGCCGCCGTAGCTCAGCAACTGCCAATCCACACCGGCCGCATTCATTTCAGCTTCAAACGCCGGCAGCTGCTCTTTGGGCACCAACGGGTCGGAAGCACCGTGCAATACCAGCACCGAGCCCTTGATGTGCTTGGCGCCTGCCGGGTTCTGCGTGTCGATAGTGCCGTGGAACGATACGGCAGCCTTCAACGGCGCACCGGTACGCGCAAGCTCCAGCGAGCAGAAACCGCCAAAGCAGAAGCCGAAGGTCGCCAGCTTCGAGGTATCAACCGCCGCTTCGGTCTGGCTTTGCAGTTGCTCGAACGCCGCCTGCAGACGCTTGATCAGCGCCGGGTTGTCATTTTTCAACGGCATCATCGCCGCGCCGGCCTCATCGCCATTCGAGGGGCGCACAGTTTGCCCGTACAGGTCGGCGATCAGCACCACGTAACCCTTGGCGGCCACGCTTTTGGCGATCTCTTCGGCACCCGCACTCACACCCATCCAATTCGGCGCCATCAGCAGGCCCGGCAATGGGCCTTGGTGGCCGGCATCGAACGCGAGGCGGCTTTCGTAAGACTGGCCATCAATCTGATAGACCACGGAACGTACAGTGACTTGGCTCATCATTTACTCCAGTTGAAGTGCGTTAGAACGAAAAAACCCGCCGAAGCGGGTTTTTCTACAACGGTGTTAAACCGACAGTTCAACCAACAGCTTGTTCAGTCGGCGCACGTAGGCCGCCGGGTCTTTCAAGCTGTCGCCAGCGGCCAGGGCGGCCTGGTCGAAGAGGATGTGCGACAGGTCGCCAAAACGCTCTTCGCTCTGCTCGCCGTCGAGTTTCTCGATCAGCGGGTGAGCCGGGTTGAATTCAAAGATCGGCTTGGAATCCGGAACCTTCTGGCCGCTGGCTTCGAGGATCTGACGCATCTGCATGCCCAGGTCCTGCTCGCCGATGGCCAAGATCGCCGGTGAATCCGTCAGACGGTGGGAAACCCGCACTTCGCTGACCGCATCGCCCAAAGCGGTCTTGATCCGCTCAACCAGGCCTTCTTTGGCCTTGGCGACTTCTTCGGCTTCTTTCTTCTCTTCTTCGGAGTCCAGGTTACCCAGGTCCAGGTCACCACGGGCCACGTCGACGAAGGTCTTGCCGTCGAATTCGCTGAGGTAGCTCATCAGCCACTCATCGATACGGTCGGTCAGCAGCAGCACTTCGATGCCTTTCTTGCGGAAGACTTCCAGGTGCGGGCTGTTCTTGACCTGCGCGTAGGTTTCGCCGGTCAGGTAGTAGATCTTGTCCTGACCTTCTTTGGCGCGTGCCAGGTACTCGGCCAGCGACACCACCTGCTCACCGTCTTCACCCTGAGTGGAGGCGAAGCGCAGCAGACCGGCGATTTTTTCCTTGTTGGCAAAATCTTCCGCCGGGCCTTCTTTCATGACCTGACCGAAGTTTTTCCAGAAGCCTTTGTATTGCTCAGGCTCGTTCTTCGCCAGTTTTTCCAGCATGTCGAGCACACGCTTGGTCAGCGCCGACTTCATGGAATCGATGATCGGGTCTTTCTGCAGGATTTCCCGCGACACGTTCAGCGACAGGTCGTTGGAATCGACCACGCCTTTGATGAAGCGCAGGTACAGCGGCAGGAAGGATTCCGCCTGGTCCATCACGAACACGCGCTGCACGTACAGCTTCAGGCCTTTTGGCGCTTCGCGCTGGTACAGGTCGAACGGCGCACGGGCTGGCACATAGAGCAGCGAGCTGTATTCCAGCTTGCCTTCAACCTTGTTGTGGCTCCAGCTCAGCGGGTTCTCGTAGTCGTGCGCGATGTGCTTGTAGAACTCCTGGTATTCCTCGTCTTTGACTTCGGTACGAGGGCGGGTCCACAAGGCGCTGGCACGGTTGACCACTTCCCATTCCTGGGCAGGCTGCTCTTCACCCTCAGCGGCCGCTTGTTCTTTGGGCAACTCGATCGGCAAAGCGATGTGGTCGGAATATTTCTTGATGATGTTGCGCAGGCGCCAGCCATCGGCGAATTCGTCTTCACCGGATTTGAGGTGCAGCACGATGCGGGTGCCACGGTCAGCCTTGTCGAGGGTGGCGATTTCAAACTCGCCCTCACCTTTGGACGACCAATGCACACCTTCGCTGGCGGCAAGGCCGGCGCGGCGGCTGAACACTTCAACTTTGTCGGCAACGATGAAAGCCGAGTAGAAGCCCACGCCGAATTGGCCGATCAGGTGCGAATCTTTTTTCTGATCGCCAGACAGGTTTTTCATGAAATCGGCGGTGCCGGATTTAGCGATGGTACCCAAATGGGTGATCGCGTCTTCGCGGCTCATGCCGATACCGTTGTCTTCGAGGGTGACGGTCTTGGCGTCCTTGTCGAAGCTCACACGGATTTTGAGTTCGGCGCCACCTTCCAGCAACTCAGGCTTGGACAGGGCTTCGAAACGTAATTTGTCGACAGCGTCAGAGGCGTTCGAGATCAATTCGCGAAGGAAAATTTCCTTGTTGGAATACAGCGAATGGATCATGAGGTGCAGCAGCTGCTTCACCTCGGTCTGGAAGCCCAGGGTTTCCTTTTGAGTTTCCACACTCATGGTCATCAAACTCCAATTGGATGGCAGTGGCCGCGCCCTTGAGGGTTGGCGGCGGGTTGTCATCAAAGTTGGGGGCTAAGACCAGGATTTCAAGGGCGGGCCGATTCCTCAATTTTGAAATGTGCACGGGCGGTGGCGATCGGTTCGGCCGCGGTACTTTGCCAGGCGGTGATCGCCACATTCGCCACGCGACGGCCCTGGCGCCACACCTGGCATTTGGCGTAGGTGTCGCGAAACTGCCCGGCGCGCAGGTAATCCAGGGAAAAGTCGATGATTTTCGGGATGCCTGGCGAGCCGGTAAATACCAGCAAATGTAACGCCGCCGACAGTTCCATAAACCCTGCGATCACGCCACCGTGCAGCGCCGGCAATATCGGGTTACCAATGTTGTCCTTGTTGGCCGGCAGGCGAAACAGCAATTCATCGCCCAAGCGCGTGCATTCAATGCCGATCAGCTTGGCGTAGGGAATCAGGTCGAGCAGCGCTTCGTAGTTACCGCGTTCATGGGCCTGCTCCAAGCGAGTCTTGAATCGATGCGTCATACCTGTTCTCCCTTGATAGCGCTGCCCAGTCCTTGTGCGCCCTTGAGGCGCTTGCCCATGCGCATGAACGTGCCCACCACGTGGGCGATGGGCTGTTGCGGGTCATCCTGATAGGCGAAGCCACGGGTGAAGATCACATCGGTGGTGACCCGGTAGCACTGCGCAAAGCCGTACACCGGTTTGTGCGGTTCGGCGGGATGCATGTAGTCCACACGCAAGTCGAGGGTCGGGCACACCTCGAATTCGGGCAACACACACAGGGTGGCCATGCCGCAGGCCGTGTCCATCAACGAGGTGAGCGCGCCGCCATGAATCACCCCGGTTTGAGGATCACCGACGATATGCGGGCCGTACGGCAGTGACAGCGTCATGCCCTCCTCGCTCGCGGCATGGACGCTGATGCCAAGCACCTGGCAATGGCGCAGGGCCGAAACAAAGCGTGTGGCACGCGCTAACAGGGGATTTTCGGTCATATGTTCTCGACTCTTATTAGTGTTGATCCGCGGAGTGTGGGGTGCGGGTGAAAGTTCCTTGAACCCCCGCGTTTATATATCTGGGGAATAAAAGGAACTAATGCTGAACCCTCAGGCTCGAAAGGCCAGTAGATATCTTCAATAAGGAGAAACACCCCATGCGCAAGACTTTAGCTATTTCCATGATGTTCGCCGCTGCCCTCGGTCTCGCTGCCTGCGATAAAAAATCCGAAGACAAAGCCCAAGATGCCCAAGCGCATTCTGAGCAAGCTCAGAAAGACATGGCCAAAGCTCAGGATAAAGTGAACGACGCTGCAAAAGAAAACGCCGATGCTGCCAAAGCTCAGGCTGATGCGAACGCTGAAAAAGCAAAAGAAGACGGCACCGCCACACCAACAGCGCCTGCCAAGCCTTAATCGCTTGGTTGTTGCTGCAAAAAAAGCCCGCTTATAGAGCGGGCTTTTTGTTGTCCGTCGTCTTATTCGGCGCCAGAAAGTTGCACTAATTCTAAAGCCTCTCACTAAGGTTCCTTCGCCGACTCCGTCAACGGGCTGTCAGTCGGGGTATAGACCATCACCTGCAGTACGTCGGAATGAAACTCTCGGCGATACAGCACGACCACGACCCCGCCGCTCATCAACATAAACAACCAGGGGCTGACAAACCAGGCCAACATGGTCATGCCAAAGTAATAAGCCCGCAGGCCAAAGTTGAATTGGTTGGCCGCCATCGAAATCACCCGCGCCGCCCTCAGCGCAAACGCCTTGCGCTCTTGCTCCGACACCTGCCGCTCACCGACCATCGGCGCAGAGCCCACCAGCACCGCCGCAAAGTTGTATTGGCGCATACACCAACTAAAAGTGAAAAACGCATAGACGAACACCAGTGCCAGGCACAGCAGCTTGATTTGCGACACGCCGTGGGAAGCCTGCTGCACCATGGGAATGTCCGCCAACAACAATACTGCCCGCTCGGAAGCCCCCAACACGGTGAGAATACCCGCCAGAATGATCAGCGTGCTGGAGGCAAAGAACGACGCGTTGCGCTCCAGATTGCCGATCACGCTGGCGTCGGCGATACGGTTGTCGCGCAGCAGCATGCGGCGCATCCAGTCTTCGCGGTACAAGTGCAGCACGCTGGCCAGGCAGGCGGTGTCGCGGGCTTTCCAGAGCGCGTAACGGGTGTAGCCGCCCCAACACAGCACGAACCAGAGGGCGGCGAGCAGGTGGATCTGATTGGTTTCAACGAACGACATGCGGGTCCTTGGACACAGTAAATGTAGGTAGGTGTACGCGGTCAAAAATGTGGGAGCGGGCTTGCTCGCGAATGCGGTGTACCAGTACCAGATTTGCTAGCTGACACTCCGCATTCGCGAGCAAGCCCGCTCCCACATTGACCGTGTTCGAACTTTAGAGCGTTGTTGTCTCACAGGCATAAAAAATGCCCCGTATCGATTGATACGAGGCATTTCAGTGAAGCGCGAAACCCTTCGTTAAGCGATCGCTTCGCTACGCTTGCCGAGCATGCGGTCAACCACGACAGCAACGACCAATGTCATCACCGACGGCACCAGCCAAGCCAGGCCTTGCTCGCTCAGCGGCAGGTGCGACAACTGCGTCGGCATCCAATCAGCCAGGCCTGCGCCCTTGAGCGCGTCAATGCAGCCAAAAATGAACGACACCAGCATCACCGGGCCAACGATGCGGCCCTGCTCCAGCCAGAAGTCTTTGCAGAAGCTCAGGGCCACCAGCACGATGCACGGCGGGTAGATCGCAGTGAGCACCGGGATCGAGAAGGCAATCAGCTTGGTCAGGCCCAGGTTGGACACAAACAGCGAGAACAGCGCGAGGATCACCACCAGCGTCTTGTAGGACAGCGGCAGGATCTTGCTGAAGTACTCGGCGCAGGCACAGGTCAGGCCCACGGCGGTGACCAGGCACGCCAACGAGATCAGCACGGCCAGGAAGCCGCTGCCCAGGGAGCCGAACGTATGTTGCACGTAAGCATGCAGAACGGCTGCGCCATTGCTGGCACCGGCGGCTACGGCGTGGCTGCCCGCGCCCAGGCGGAACAGGCTGATATACACCAGCGCCAGGCCCACGCCGGCAATCAGCCCGGCAATGATCGCGTAGCGGGTGATCAGCTGTGGCGACTCGACGCCACGGGAGCGAATGGCATTGACGATGACGATCCCGAACACCAGCGCGCCGAGGGTATCCATCGTCAGGTAACCATTGATAAAGCCCTGGGAGAACGGTGCGGCGACGTATTCCGGTGTGGCCACGCCAACGTCACCGGCCGGCAAGGCAAACGCGGCGATGCCGAGGATGGCCAGGGCGATGATTTTCAGCGGTGCCAGGAAACGACCAACGGTGTCCAGCAGGCGGCCCGGGTACAGGGAGACGAAGAACACCACCAGGAAGTACACCGAACTGTAGAGGAACAGCGCCAGCGGGCTTTCGCCGGTCAGCGGCGCCAGGCCCACTTCAAACGAAACGGTCGCGGTACGCGGGGTGGCGAACAGCGGCCCTACCGCCAGATACGCCGCCGCCGCGAGCAGGCCGCCGGCGATCTTGCCGATCGGGCTGCTCAACGCGTCCATACCGCCGCCGACCTTGGCCAGGGCGATCACAGTGATCACCGGCAGACCCACTGCGGTGATCAGGAAGCCCAGCGCTGCCATCCAGACGTGAGGCCCGGACTGCAAACCAACGATAGGCGGGAAGATGATGTTGCCGGCGCCCACGAACAGGGCAAAAGTCATAAAGCCTAACGCCAGGACATCCTGGCTTTTCAACACTTTCATTTGAGGAAATACCACACTACTGAATCGGAATTTAGAGAGGGATTCCCTATGGATGAGGGAACTGCTGCCGGTCCTTATGGGGACCGACCGGTCTAGCGCGCGGCTTCCTTTTGGGATGCGGACGCATAAAGAGGCGGCTAGAGTACAGAATTGGGCTGACAAACGCACTGTTGCGGGGCGAACTGTCCGATAAGCGACATCTGGATGTCGCATTTTCATACTTAAATTTGGCATACAGAACAATGTGGGAGCTGGCTTGCCTGCGATGCGGGCGACTCGGCGCA
The DNA here is from genome assembly GCF_009834565.1 of Pseudomonas sp. R76. Taxonomy (GTDB): domain Bacteria; phylum Pseudomonadota; class Gammaproteobacteria; order Pseudomonadales; family Pseudomonadaceae; genus Aquipseudomonas. Next base: position 2,265,894 of record NZ_CP019428.1, on the reverse strand, counting down.
TCAGGTAAACCAAGTCGATGCTATCGCAGGCAAGCCAGCTCCCACATTTTGACCTTCATCAGGCTCGCTACTTCAGCAAGTCCAGAAAGCACAAAGGCCACCCGAAGGTGGCCTTTGCCTGGTGAAGCGTCAGTTAAGCGCGAGGCTTACTTGACAGCCCAACCGGTCAGCTCAGCCAGGGCTTTGCCGATGTCTGCCAGCGAACGCACGGTTTTAACGCCTGCGTCTTGCAGTGCAGCGAATTTCTCGTCTGCAGTGCCTTTGCCGCCAGAGATGATTGCGCCAGCATGGCCCATGCGCTTGCCAGCAGGGGCAGTCACACCAGCGATGTAGGAAACAACCGGCTTGGTCACGTGTGCCTTGATGTAGGCAGCCGCTTCTTCTTCAGCCGAACCGCCGATCTCACCGATCATCACGATCGCTTCGGTCTTCGGGTCTTCCTGGAACAGCTTCAGGATGTCGATGAAGTTCGAACCCGGGATCGGGTCACCGCCGATGCCGACGCAAGTCGACTGACCGAAACCGGCGTCAGTAGTCTGCTTAACAGCTTCGTAGGTCAGGGTGCCGGAACGCGAAACGATACCGACTTTACCTGGCAAGTGAATGTGACCTGGCATGATGCCGATCTTGCATTCGCCTGGGGTGATCACGCCTGGGCAGTTAGGGCCGATCAGGACTACGCCCAGCTCGTCGCACTTAACTTTAGCGTCCAGCATGTCCAGGGTAGGAATGCCTTCGGTGATGCAAACGATCAGCTTGATGCCGCCGAATGCCGCTTCCAGGATGGAGTCCTTGCAGAAAGGAGCTGGAACGTAGATCACGCTGGCGGTGGCGCCAGTGGCAGCTACAGCATCTTTCACAGTGTTGAACACTGGCAGGCCCAGGTGCTCGGTGCCGCCTTTGCCCGGCGTTACGCCGCCAACCATCTTGGTGCCGTATTCGATGGCTTGCTGGGTGTGGAAACTACCTTGCGAACCGGTAATACCCTGGCAGATAACTTTGGTGTCTTTATTAATCAGGACGCTCATTATTTGCCCTCCGCAGCTTTGACAACTTGTTGAGCAGCGTCGGTCAGGCTGGTAGCCGCGATGATGTTCAAACCGCTTTCTGCCAGTACTTTAGCGCCCAGTTCAGCGTTGTTACCTTCAAGGCGAACAACAACCGGGATTTTAACGCCGACTTCTTTCACTGCACCGATGATGCCTTCGGCAATCATGTCGCAACGAACGATGCCGCCGAAGATGTTAACCAATACTGCAGCGACGTTGGAGTCGGACAGGATGATCTTGAAGGCTTCGGTAACGCGTTCTTTGGTAGCACCACCGCCTACGTCGAGGAAGTTGGCAGGTTTGCCGCCATGCAGGTTGACGATGTCCATGGTACCCATGGCCAGGCCAGCACCGTTGACCATGCAACCGATGTTACCTTCCAGGGCTACGTAGTTCAGTTCGAACTTGGCAGCGTGCGCTTCGCGCGGATCGTCTTGCGACGGATCGTGGAAAGTCTTCAGCTTAGGCTGACGGTACATGGCGTTGGCGTCGATGTTGATCTTGGCATCGAGGCAGTGCAGATCGCCGTCAGCCTTGATCACCAGCGGGTTCACTTCCAGCAGGGCCAGATCGTGATCCTGGAACAGTTTGGCCAGACCTACGAAGATCTTGGCGAACTGGGCAACTTGCTTGCCTTCCAGGCCCAGCTGGAAAGCCAGCTCGCGACCCTGGAATGGCTGAGCGCCAACCAGTGGATCGATAGTGGCTTTCAGAATTTTTTCTGGGGTTTCGTGAGCGATTTTCTCGATGTCCACGCCACCTTCGGTGGAAGCCATGAACACGATGCGACGGCTCGAACGGTCAACGACAGCGCCCAGGTACAGCTCTTTAGCGATATCAGTGCACGATTCAACCAGGATCTTGGTGACTGGTTGGCCATTGGCATCAGTCTGGTAAGTCACCAGACGCTTGCCCAGCCACTGCTGTGCGAAGGCCTTGGCGTCTTCTTTGCTGCGAACCAGCTTAACGCCGCCCGCTTTACCGCGACCACCAGCGTGGACCTGGGCTTTGACAACCCACTCGGTGCCACCGATTTTGTCGCAAGCTTCTGCTGCTGCTTCCGGGGTGTCTACTGCGTAGCCCTTGGATACTGGCAGGCCGTATTCAGCGAACAGCTGCTTACCCTGATACTCGTGAAGATTCATGCTTTTTACCGTCTTCGTTAGGTACTGCGCATTCGGCGCTGCGCTCATTATGAGTGCCGCGCCACCTGTGACTGCTGCTCGCGCAGCTTGCGGGGCTTAATGCCCGTAAAGCTGCGCAAGACTGCGTCCAGCGGATATTCCGCGGTGAGTCTTGCGCGCAAGGCTCACGACGGGCAACTCCGCCGTGGTTTCTTATTATCTCGCTTAGCGCTTCTTCTTGTTGGCGATGTGGATGGCGCCGCCATTCACTGCCAACGCTGCTTCGTGCAACGCTTCGGACAGGGTCGGATGGGAGAAGACCATCATGCCCAGGTCCTCGGCACTGGTGCCGAATTCCATACCGATTGCGCCTTGCTGAACCAGTTCTGCAGCGCTTGGGCCAATCACGTGGACGCCCAATACGCGGTCAGTCTTGGCATCAGCGATGACTTTGACAAAACCACCGGTGTCGTTGGCTGCCATGGCACGGCCAGAAGCGGCAAACGGGAAGGTGCCGACGTTAACTTCAACGCCTTCAGCTTTCAACTGCTGTTCGTTCTTGCCGACCCATGCAATTTCCGGGTGGGTGTAGATAACCGACGGGATCAGGTCGTAGTTCATCTGGGTTTTGTGGCCCTTGATGCGCTCGACAACCATGATGCCTTCTTCGGAAGCCTTGTGCGCGAGCATCATGCCGCGAACCACGTCGCCGATGGCGTATACGCCAGGCACGGTGGTAGCGCAGTGATCGTCAACGTGGATGAAGCCACGCTCGTCGATATTCACGCCGCTGTCGGAAGCCAGCAGGTCGGTGGTCACTGGACGGCGACCCACGGCTACGATCAGCTTGTCGAAGGTGATGGTCTGCTCGCCTTCTTTATCGGTGTAGGTCACCACGACTTCTTCGCCGTTAACCTTGGAACCGGTAACACGGGCGCCCAGCTTGATGTCCAGACCTTGTTTGGTCAGGGTTTTCAGCGCTTCTTTGGACACCGCGGTGTCGGCAGCCAGCAGGAACGTGTCCAGGGCTTCCAGCACAGTCACTTGGGAACCCAGGCGGGACCATACCGAACCCAGTTCCAGGCCGATCACGCCAGCGCCGATCACGCCCAGACGCTTAGGCACGGATTGGAATTCCAGGGCGCCGGTCGAATCAACGATCACGTTCTGGTCAACTGGAGCCGGTGGAATGTCGATTGGACGCGAGCCTGGGGCCAGGATCACGTTCTCGGCTTCGATCACTTCTACCGAACCGTCAGGCTTGGTGATTTCAACTTTCTTGCCGGCCAGCAGTTTGCCGTGGCCTTGCAGGGAAGTGACGCCGTTGGCCTTGAACAAGGTGGCAACGCCGGACGTCAGGCCTTTAACGATGTTGGCTTTACGGCCGACCATTGCTGGCACGTCCATGGTCACACCAGCATGGTTGATGCCGTGGATCGCGAAACCGCTTTGGGCTTCGTGGAATTTCCAGGAGCTGTCCAGCAGCGCCTTGGAAGGAATGCAACCGACGTTCAGGCAAGTACCGCCCAGTGCCAGTTTGCCTTCCTTGTCGGTGTATTTTTCGATGCAAGCAGTCGAGAGGCCCAGTTGTGCGGCCTTGATGGCGGCAACGTAGCCGCCAGGACCTGCACCAATCACTACAACGTCAAATTTCTGCGACATGAAAATAGTTCCTCTATTTAGCAGCAAGCTTTCAAGCCGCAAGCCCCGAGCCCAGCCGCCTTATCCGGCAGCCTGTCACTCGAGGCCTGCAGCTGCTTCTATCAGATATCCAGCAGCAGACGAGCCGGGTCTTCCAGCAGGTTCTTGATGGTCACCAGGAAAGTCACGGCTTCTTTACCATCGATCAGGCGGTGATCGTAAGACAGTGCCAGGTACATCATTGGGCGGATCACGACTTGGCCGTTGATGGCCATCGGACGCTGGATGATGTTGTGCATGCCCAGGATCGCAGCTTGTGGCGGGTTGACGATCGGGGTCGACATCATCGAACCGAAGGTACCACCGTTGGTGATGGTGAAGGTACCACCGGTCATCTCGTCGATGGTCAGCTTGCCGTCACGGGCTTTCTTGCCGAAGCCGGCGATGCCGCCTTCGATTTCAGCCAGGCTCATCAGTTCGGCGTTACGCAGAACCGGCACTACCAGGCCACGGTCGCTGGACACGGCAACGCCGACGTCTGCATAGCCGTGGTAAACGATGTCGCCGCCGTCGATGGAAGCGTTGACTGCCGGGAAGCGTTTCAGCGCTTCGGTGGCCGCTTTCACGAAGAACGACATGAAGCCCAGGCGCACGCCGTTGTGGGACTTCTCGAACAAATCCTTGTACTTCGAACGCAGGGCCATGACTTCGGTCATGTCGACTTCGTTGAAGGTGGTCAGCATCGCCATGTTCGACTGTGCTTCAACCAGGCGCTTGGCCACGGTGGCACGTACGCGAGTCATCGGCACGCGCTTCTCGGTGCGGTCGCCGGCAGCGAACACAGGCGCAGCGGCAGCTGGAGCAGCAGCTTTGGCAGGTGCGGCAGCTGGAGCGTTCTTCTTGGCTTCAACAGCAGCAACCACGTCTTCCTTGGTCACACGGCCGTCTTTGCCAGTGCCTTTGATGGAAGCCAGGTTGATGCCGTTTTCTTCAGCCAGCTGACGTGCAGCCGGTGCAGCGATCGGGTCTTCGCCAGCAGCAGCCGGAGCGGCGGCCGGAGCAGCAGCGGCAGCAGCCGGTGCAGCGGCGGCGGCCGGAGCAGGAGCAGCAGCGCCGCCCTCTTCGATCGAACCCAGGATCTGGTTCGACAGAACGGTAGCGCCTTCTTCGGCAACGATTGCGCCCAGTACGCCGTCAGCTTCAGCCAACACTTCCAGAACGACTTTGTCGGTCTCGATGTCGACGATCAGGTCGTCACGCTTAACAGCGTCGCCTGGTTTCTTGTGCCAGGTGGCAACGGTGCCATCGGCAACCGATTCCGGGAATGACGGGGCTTTGATTTCGATAGCCATTATCTGTGGGTCCTTAAAATTCGGTTTCAGTCAGCGCGAAGGCGTTAAACAGTGAAAGCATCTTGCAGCAGTTTTTCCTGCTGCTCGGCGTGCATCGACGCATAACCACACGCAGGTGCAGCAGAAGCATCACGACCGGCGTACTCAAGGCCCAGGCCTGTCTTGTGGTTGCCGATGCTGCGACGCAAGTGATGCTGGCTGCTGTACCAAGCGCCCTGGTTCATCGGTTCTTCCTGACACCACACCACGTTGGTGAGGTTGGTGTAAGGCGCGATGGCCTCCATCAGGTCGTCTTCCGGGAACGGGTAAAGCTGCTCGATCCGCACGATGGCGATGTCTTCGCGGCCTTCGGCACGGCGTTTTTCCAGCAAGTCGTAGTAAACCTTGCCGCTGCACAGGACCAGGCGCGTGACCTTGGCCGCGTCCAGGGTGTCGATCTCTGGAATAACGGTCTGGAACGAACCGTCGGCCAGATCTTCCAGGGTCGAGATGGCCAATTTGTGACGCAACAGCGATTTCGGGGTCAGCACTACCAGCGGCTTGCGCAGCGGACGGATCACCTGGCGACGCAGCAAGTGGTAGATCTGGGCCGGGGTAGTCGGCACGCACACCTGGATGTTGTGCTCGGCGCACAGCTGCAGGTAACGCTCCAGACGGGCCGAGGAGTGCTCCGGACCCTGACCTTCATAACCGTGTGGCAGCAACATGGTCAGACCGCACAGACGGCCCCACTTGTGCTCGCCGCTGGTGATGAACTGGTCGATAACCACCTGGGCACCGTTGGCGAAGTCGCCGAACTGGGCTTCCCAGATCACCAGCGCGTTTGGCGTGGTGGTCGAGTAGCCGTATTCGAACGCCAGTACGGCTTCTTCGGACAGGAACGAATCGTACAGGTCGAAACGTGGCTGGCCTTCGTACAGGTTCTGCAACGGGATGTAGGTGCCCGCGTCTTTCTGGTTGTGCAGCACAGCATGACGGTGCGAGAACGTACCACGGCCGATGTCCTGGCCGGTCATGCGGATCGGGTGACCTTCGAACGCCAGGGTCGCGTACGCCATGGTTTCGGCGTAACCCCAGTTGATCGGCAGGCCGCCGGCTTGCATCTTCTGACGGTCTTCGTAGATCTTCGCAACCTGGCGCTGCACCACGAAGCCTTCCGGGATTTCCAGCAGCTTGGCAGACAGTTCCTGCAAGGTTTTCAGATCGAACGAGGTGTCGTGACGTGCAGTCCAGGCGTGGCCCAGGTACGGACGCCAGTCCACGAACAGCTCTTTGTTCGGCTCTTTAACCAGGCTTTTTACTACATGCAGACCGTTGTCCAGCGCGTTGCGGTATTCATCGACTTTCGCCTGAACACGCGCATCGTCAACCACACCGGCCTTGATCAGGCTTTCGGCGTACAGCTCACGGGTGGTGCGCTGCTTGGTGATCTGCTGGTACATCAACGGCTGGGTGCCGCTAGGCTCATCCGCTTCGTTGTGACCGCGACGACGGTAGCAAACCAGGTCGATTACCACGTCACGCTTGAACTGCATGCGGTAGTCGATGGCGAGCTGGGTCACGAACAACACGGCTTCCGGATCATCGCCATTCACATGGAGGATCGGCGCCTGGATCATCTTGGCAACGTCAGTCGCGTACTCGGTAGAGCGCGCGTCCAGCGGGTTGCTGATGGTGAAGCCCACTTGGTTGTTGATGACGATGTGAACCGTACCGCCGGTCTTGAAGCCGCGAGTCTGCGACATCTGGAACGTTTCCAGGACCACGCCTTGACCGGCAAATGCCGCGTCACCGTGGATGGAAATCGGCAGAACTTTCTCACCGGTGGCATCGTTACGACGATCCTGGCGAGCACGCACCGAACCCTCGACCACTGGAGAAACGATTTCCAGGTGGGATGGGTTGAAGGCCATGGCCAGGTGAACTTCACCGCCGGTGGTCATCACGTTGGACGAGAAACCCTGGTGGTATTTAACGTCACCGGAGCCCAGCTCGACCTTCTTCTTGCCTTCGAACTCGTCGAACAGCTCGCGCGGGTTCTTGCCGAAGGTGTTGACCAACACGTTCAGGCGACCACGGTGAGCCATGCCGATCACGATTTCCTTGGTGCCATAGGAACCGGAACGCTGGATCAGCTCGTCGAGCATTGGAATCAGGCTTTCGCCGCCTTCCAGGCCGAAACGTTTGGTGCCTGGGTATTTGGTGCCCAGGTATTTCTCGAGGCCTTCGGCCGCGGTCACGCGCTCCAGCAGGTGGCTGCGCACATCGGCGGACAATACCGGACGGCCACGCACGCCTTCCAGGCGATGCTGGAACCAGTGGCGCTGCTCGGAATCGGTGATGTGCGTAAATTCAGCGCCGATGGTGCGGCAATATGTCTGCTGCAACGCTTCGTGAATTTCGCGTAGGCTCGCTTCCTCTTTGCCGATGAACAGGTCGCCGGCACGGAAGGTCGTATCAAGATCGGCATTGGTCAAGCCGTAATGATTGATCGACAGGTCAGCAGGTGCAGGACGCTTCCAGAGCCCCAGCGGGTCAAGCTGGGCCGCCTGGTGGCCACGCATCCGGTAGGCCTGGATCAGTCGCAATACTTCAACTTGCTTCTTCTCATGCTCGCTGCTCACGCTGCCGGCGGAAACCGGTTGGGCGCGGCGCTGGTTCTTTGCCAGCAGCACAAACTGATCGCGAATTGTTGCGTGCGATACATCGGTGGCAGCGTTGCCGTCTGAAGACAACGTCTGAAATTTGGTGCGCCATTCTTCTGGCACAGCGTTAGGGTCGTGCAGGTAGAGCTCATAAAGCTCTTCCACATAGGCAGCGTTACCACCTGAAAGATAGCCGCTGTTCCACATGCGCTGCATCACGCTTTCTTGCATGCTTGGTCACCCTCGATTTGGGGACACCACCGGCGAAAACACCGAGTTTGCTTGCAAAAGGCCAAGTGCAGCGACCAAAACAAGCCACTTAGGATCACGCTGATAGTTCGGGTACCAACCCGAATGCCCCTGCTTGTCTCATTTCTTCAAAATAAGAGCCGCGGCTTTGTAAGTCGCTGCTCAAGTTAAAACTACGGCGCCGGTTGAAGCCTGCGCCGTAGCATTTACGGGCACAACGGTCCTGCTTTGCTACAACGTCGCTTACACGCCGCTTTGCAGCAGCATGTTACGGATGTGACCAATGGCCTTAGTCGGGTTCAGGCCTTTGGGACATACGTTGACGCAGTTCATGATCCCGCGGCAGCGGAATACGCTGAACGGGTCATCCAGTGAAGCCAGACGCTCGGACGTCTTGGTGTCACGGCTGTCTGCCAGGAAGCGGTACGCTTGCAGCAGGGCAGCTGGACCCAGGAACTTGTCCGGGTTCCACCAGAAGGACGGGCACGAAGTCGAGCAGCAAGCGCACAGGATGCACTCGTACAGACCGTCGAGCTTTTCACGCTCTTCCGGGGACTGCAGACGCTCGATGGCCGGAGCCGGCGTGTCGTTCTGCAGGAACGGCTTAACTTTCTCGTATTGCTTGTAGAAGATGCTCATATCGACGACCAGGTCACGGATAACCGGCAAACCTGGCAGAGGACGAACGATCAGCTTGTTGCCTTTAACCACGGCGGACAGCGGCGTGATGCACGCCAGGCCGTTTTTGCCGTTGATGTTCATGCCGTCGGAACCGCACACACCTTCACGGCAAGAGCGACGATAGGAGAAACCTTCGTCCTGCTCTTTGATCAGTGCCAGTACATCCAGCACCATCAAGTCTTTACCACCGGTATCGACCTGGAATTCCTGCATGAACGGCGCAGCGTCCTGATCAGGGTTGTAGCGGTAAACACTGACTTTCAACATGGCAGCCACCCTTAGTAAGTCCGAATCTTCGGTTCAAACGTCGGAACCGTCTTCGGCGAGAAGTTCACAGCACGCTTGGTTACGCGCTTGTCACCCGGGAAGTACAGGGTGTGGCACAACCAGTTTTCGTCATCGCGATCTTCAAAGTCTTCACGAGCGTGAGCACCACGGGATTCTTTACGAACCTCGGCGGCGATCGCCGTCGCTTCAGCCACTTCCAACAGGTTTTGCAGCTCAAGGGCTTCGATACGAGCGGTGTTGAACGCCTGGCTCTTATCGTTGATCTTGACGTTGGCGATGCGCTTGCGCAGATCAGCCAGCTGGGCAATACCCTTCTGCATGTATTCGCCGGTACGGAATACACCGAAGTAGTTCTGCATGCAGCTTTGCAGCTCGCGACGCAGGGTAGCCACGTCTTCGCCATCGGTGCGCTCGTTCAGAGCGTTCAGGCGCGCCAGGGCCGCTTCGATGTTGGCGTCGGTGGCGTCATCGTATTCGATGCCGTCAGTCAGTGCCTTCTCGAGGTGCAGGCCGGCAGCGCGGCCGAATACCACCAGGTCGAGCAGCGAGTTGCCGCCCAGACGGTTGGCGCCGTGAACCGATACGCAGGCCACTTCGCCTACTGCAAACAGACCGTGGATGATCTCGTCCACGCCTTCGGCGTTCTGAGTGATCGCCTGGCCATGAATGTTGGTCGGCACGCCGCCCATCATATAGTGGCAAGTTGGAACAACCGGAACTGGAGCAACTACCGGGTCAACGTGAGCGAAGGTCTTGGACAGCTCACAGATACCCGGCAGGCGGCTGTGCAGGACTTCTTCACCGAGGTGATCGAGTTTCAGCAGTACGTGGTCGCCATTCGGGCCACAGCCGTTGCCGGCGATGATTTCTTTAACCATCGAACGGGCAACAACGTCACGACCCGCCAGGTCTTTCGCGTTCGGAGCATAACGCTCCATGAAACGCTCGCCGTGCTTGTTGATCAGGTAACCACCTTCACCACGGCAACCTTCAGTAACCAGTACACCGGCGCCGGCGATGCCGGTTGGGTGGAACTGCCACATCTCGATGTCTTGTACCGGCACGCCTGCACGCAGGGCCATGCCGACGCCGTCACCGGTGTTGATCAGGGCGTTGGTGGTGGACGCGTAGATACGGCCTGCACCGCCGGTGGCCAGAACGGTAGCCTTGGCGCGGATGTAGGTGGTTTCACCGGTTTCGATGCAGATCGCGATCACACCGACAAAGGCGCCGTCGGCGTTCTTCACTAGGTCAACTGCGTAGTACTCGTTCAGGAACGTGGTGCCGGCTTTCAGGTTGCCCTGGTAAAGCGTGTGCAGCAGCGCGTGACCGGTACGGTCGGACGCAGCGCAGGTACGGGCAGCCTGGCCACCTTTACCGTAATCCTTCGACTGGCCGCCGAATGGACGCTGGTAGATACGACCTTGCTCGGTACGCGAGAACGGCAGACCCATGTGGTCCAGCTCGAACACGGCGGCCGGGCCTTCTTGACACATGTATTCGATAGCGTCCTGGTCACCGATGTAGTCGGAACCCTTGACGGTATCGTACATGTGCCAGCGCCAGTCATCGTTCGGGTCGGCGGACGCGATGGCGCAGGTGATGCCACCCTGGGCCGAAACGGTGTGGGAACGCGTCGGGAACACCTTGGTGATCACGGCAGTCTTGTGACCGCCCTGGGCCAGCTGCAGCGCTGCGCGCATGCCAGCACCGCCGCCACCAATAATGATGGCGTCGAAGGAAATAGTTGGAATGTTAGCCATGAATCAGATACCCCAAAGAATCTGCACACCCCAGACGAAGTAAGCGAACATCGCGACGCCGCATACTGCCTGGAAGAGGAAACGTACTGCAGTCGCGGACTTGCCCAGCGCCATCGGCGTCAGGTAGTCAGTCGCGATGGTCCACATGCCGACCCAGGCGTGTGCGCCCAGGGCAACAAGTGCCAGCAGACTGAAGATTCGCATCGCATTGTGGGAAAACAACCCGTGCCATTGCTCATAGCCAATGCCGGGGTTTGCGACGAGGTATCCGATCAGGAAAATGAAATAAGCCGCGAGAACGACCGCAGACACACGCTGCGCCATCCAGTCATAGAGGCCCGAACGCGAAAGGTTCGTAACGCTGGTTACCATATCCAAACTCCTGCCAGAACGATCAGCACCACGGAAATGGCGATGATGATTTTCGAGCCCAGGCGGCCGCCTTCCAGCGTCTCACCGATACCCGCATCCATGATCAAGTGGCGCACACCGGCTACCAGGTGATAAAGCAGAGCGGACAGGAGGCCCCATGCTACGAACTTGGCCAGCGGGCTGGTCAAGCATGCCTTCACCTCGGCGTATCCTTCCTCGGAACCCAGGGATTTGCTCAATGCATAAAGCATGATGCCCAAGCCCAGGAACAGGATGATGCCGGAAACACGGTGCAGGAACGACGTAACGCCGGTGATGGGGAGTTTGATGGTCCTTAGGTCTAGGTTTACAGGTCGTTGGCTATTCACGGCTTTTTTTCACACTGAAGAGCCCCTAACAATCAGGGCAAAGTTGTTGGGGAGTGCACTGGTCAGGTAAGCACCACCCAGGGAGTGCGACCCCCAATTAAAGCAAGCCCAAAAGCCCTTGGCGGTCGGTGGCCGAGTATAGACAGTTAGGTTACTAATGACAACGCGCGCTCCTCACCCTAATAGCTGATTGCGTTGGCGGGATAAAAGGCGTAAATGGCAGTCAATTTCGACGAAAAAGTCTGGTTAAAGCCTTCTGGAGCAAGACTTTAGGCAAATTGACATCTGGATTTATATCAATATAGTGGTGCGGGCCCTGCGTGGGGGGTCTGTCTGATGATTTGAAGCATAAATAGGAGGCCACATGGCTGACAAAAAAGCGCAGTTGATCATCGAGGGCGCAGCCCCCGTCGAGCTGCCCATTTTAACCGGCACCGTTGGTCCCGATGTTATCGACGTACGGGGCCTGACGGCCACGGGCCGTTTCACTTTCGACCCAGGCTTCATGTCGACCGCCTCTTGCGAGTCGAAGATCACCTATATCGACGGCGACAATGGCATCCTGCTGCACCGGGGCTACCCGATCGAGCAACTGGCTGAAAAGTCGGACTACCTGGAAACCTGCTACCTGCTGCTAAATGGCGAATTGCCAACAGCCGAGCAAAAAGCCCAGTTCGTCAGCACCGTAAAGAACCACACCATGGTTCACGAGCAGTTGAAGACCTTCTTCAACGGCTTCCGCCGCGACGCCCACCCGATGGCCGTCATGTGCGGTGTGGTCGGCGCCCTGTCGGCCTTCTATCACGACTCCCTGGACATCAATAACCCGCAGCATCGCGAAATCTCCGCGATCCGCCTGGTTGCCAAGATGCCAACCCTGGCCGCAATGGTTTACAAGTACTCCATGGGCCAACCCATGATGTACCCGCGCAACGACCTGACGTACGCGGAAAACTTCCTGCACATGATGTTCAACACCCCGTGCGAGATCAAACCGATCAGCCCGACGCTTGCCAAGGCCATGGACCGGATCTTCATCCTCCACGCCGACCACGAGCAAAACGCCTCCACCTCTACCGTGCGTCTGGCCGGCTCTTCGGGTGCCAACCCGTTCGCCTGTATCGCCGCCGGTATCGCCGCACTCTGGGGCCCTGCCCACGGCGGTGCGAACGAAGCCGTGCTGACCATGCTGGATGAAATCGGCGATGTCTCGAACATCGACACGTTCATCGCCAAGGCCAAGGACAAGAACGATCCGTTCAAGTTGATGGGCTTCGGTCACCGCGTTTACAAGAACCGCGACCCACGCGCTACCGTCATGAAGCAGACCTGCGACGAAGTGTTGAAGGAACTGGGCATCAAGAACGATCCGCAACTCGAACTGGCCATGCGCCTGGAAGAGATCGCCCTGACCGACCCGTACTTCATCGAACGCTCGCTGTACCCGAACGTCGACTTCTACTCGGGGATCATCCTCAAGGCGATCGGCATTCCAACCAGCATGTTCACCGTGATCTTCGCCCTGGCGCGGACCGTGGGCTGGATCTCCCACTGGAAAGAAATGCTCTCCAGCCCGTACAAGATTGGCCGCCCGCGCCAGCTGTACACCGGCTACGAGTCGCGTGACATCACCAAGCTGGAAGATCGCAAGTAAGCCATCAAGCGCTTGGTTGCACCGAATAAGGCCTCCTCTGGAGGCCTTATTTGTTTCTGATGATCGTTCCCACGCTCCGCGTGGGAATGCCTCCTGTGACGCTCCGCGTCACCCCGCGCAAGGCTTGAGACTGGCGTTGTCAGCAGGACGCGGAGCGTCCGGGTTCACATTCCCACGCAGAGCGTGGGAACGATCAAGGCAGTTTTATTGGTGCAGGATTTGAGAAACAGTTTTGTGAAATCCGTTACCAATAAAAGCAAAAAAATGCCCCGATCTCGCGACCGGGGCATTTTTTTGTAGCTGTTACAACGTTTAGTGATTCACCGCCCCACTCGCCCCCAGGCCAGTCTGCGAACGCACAAACTGCGGGAAGTACAGCGCACGCTCTTTCTCTGCCGCCGCCGACTTGTCGGTGATGGAGAAGAACCAGATACCCACGAACGCGATGATCATCGAGAACAACGCCGGGTATTCGTACGGGAAGATGGCTTTTTCATGGTGCAGGATCGACACCCAGATGGTTGGGCCAAGGATCATCAGGCCTACGGCACTGATCAAGCCCAGCCAGCCGCCAATCATGGCGCCACGGGTGGTGAGGTTTTTCCAGTACATGGAAAGCAGCAGCACCGGGAAGTTACAGCTGGCAGCAATGGAGAACGCCAGGCCCACCATGAACGCGATGTTCTGGCTTTCGAACAGGATACCCAGGCCGATGGCCAATACACCCAAGGCTACGGTGGTGATCTTCGACACGCGAATCTCATCCTTTTCGTTGGCCTTGCCTTTCTTGATCACGCTGGCGTACAGGTCATGGGACACCGCCGACGCACCGGCCAGGGTCAAACCGGCAACCACCGCCAGGATGGTGGCAAAGGCCACAGCCGAGATGAAGCCCAGGAAGATGCTGCCGCCCACCGCGTTGGCCAGGTGCACCGCCGCCATGTTGTTACCGCCCAGCAGGGCGCCTGCCGCGTCCTTGAACGCCGGGTTGGTGCTGACCAGCAGGATCGCGCCAAAGCCGATGATAAAGGTCAGGATGTAGAAGTAGCCGATGAAGCCGGTGGCATACAACACGCTCTTACGCGCTTCCTTGGCGTCGCTTACGGTGAAGAAGCGCATCAGGATGTGCGGCAGGCCGGCCGTACCGAACATCAGCGCAAGCCCTAAGGAGAATGCCGAGATCGGGTCTTTTACCAGGCCACCCGGGCTCATGATCGCTTCACCTTTAGGGTGAACCTTGATCGCTTCGGAGAACAGCGTGTTGAAGTCGAAGTTGACGTGCTTCATCACCATCAGCGCCATGAACGAGGCACCGGACAGCAACAGCACGGCCTTGATGATCTGCACCCAAGTGGTCGCGAGCATGCCGCCGAACAACACGTACATGCACATCAGGATCCCCACCAGGATCACCGCAACGTGGTAATCCAGGCCGAACAGCAGCTGGATCAACTTGCCCGCACCGACCATCTGCGCGATCAGGTAGAACGCCACCACCACCAGCGAGCCACACGCCGACAGGCTGCGGATCTGGGTTTGCCCCAGGCGATAGGACGCCACGTCGGCAAAGGTGTACTTGCCCAGGTTACGCAGGCGCTCGGCGATCAGGAACAGAATGATCGGCCAGCCCACCAGGAAGCCGATCGAGTAGATCAGGCCATCGTAGCCGGAGGTGAACACCAGCGCGGAAATCCCCAGGAAGGACGCCGCCGACATGTAGTCGCCAGCAATCGCCAGGCCGTTCTGGAAACCGGTGATCTTGCCGCCGGCCGCATAGTAGTCGGCCGCCGATTTGTTGCGCTTGGATGCCCAGTAGGTGATGCACAAGGTCGCGCCAACGAAAGCGACGAACATCAGGATCGCAGGGATATTCAGCGGTTGTTTATGCACTTCGCCGGTCAATGCTTCCGCCGCCCAAACGGCAGGCGCAAAGACCGAAGCGCCGAGTACAGCCAATAGACGACGGATCATTGCGCAGCCTCCTTGAGAATCGCATTGTTCAGGTCGTCAAATTCGCCGTTGGCGCGTCGTACGTAAATCGCAGTCAGGACAAAGGCCGAAACAATCAGCCCAACCCCAATCGGGATTCCCCAGGTGATGGACGAACCGGGACTGATCTTGGCCCCCAGTATTTGCGGCCCATAAGCAATCAGAAGAATGAAAGCGGAGTAAAGCCCTAGCATGATCGCCGAGAGAATCCAGGCGAACCTTTCCCTTTTTCTCACCAGCTCCTTGAAACGCGGGCTGTTTTGAATCGAGAGGTAAATGCTGTCGTTCATTGTTTTTATCCTCGCAGCACAGCTTTTTATTATTTTGGAACATATCCACTGTATGCGGCTGCGGAACAGGTTCCAGACGACCTTAGTAGTAGAACGAGATAGCCACTTCGCAAGTTTTTAAGTCAACAAATAAACAACAGCTCGAATGCAGGCAAAAAAATGTGGGAGCGGGCTTGCTCGCGAAGGCGGTGCATCAGTCAATACATGGGCTGACTGACACACCGCCTTCGCGGGCAAGCCCGCTCCCACATTAGGGTGGTGGTGGGGCTTCTAAAGAGTTAGTGCTTTATTTGGCAGTCCACTCGGCCACACGCTCAGGGTGCTTGGCAACCCAGTCCTTGGCCGCTGCGTCAGGCTTGGCACCTTCCTGGATTGCGAGCATGACTTCGCCGATTTCGTCCTTGGAGGCCCACTGGAATTTCTTCAGGAAAGCGGCGACTTCCGGCGCTTTCTTCTCCAGGCCCTTGCTGCCGATGCTGTTGACGGTTTCAGCAGCACCATAAATCCCTTTTGGATCGTCGAGGAAACGCAGTTTCCACTTGGCGAACATCCAGTGTGGCACCCAACCGGTCACCGCAATGGATTCCTGCTTGTCTTCGGCACGGGTCAGTTCGGCGATCATCGCGGCGCCCGAACTGGCTTGCAGCTTGTAGTCCAGGCCATAGGCCTTGATCGCCTCGTCGGTCTTGAGCATCACGCCTGAACCGGCATCGATGCCGACAATCTTGTTCTTGAAGGTGGTGTCGGTCTTGAGGTCTTCGATGGACTTGGCTTTAACGTACTCCGGCACGATCAGGCCAATTTTGGCATCCTTGAAGTTGGGGCCGTAGTCGACCACCTTGTCCTTGTTCTTGGCCCAGTACTCACCGTGGGTCACGGGCAGCCAGGCCGAGAGCATGGCGTCGAGCTTGCCGGTGGCTACACCCTGCCACATGATCCCGGTGGCGACGGCTTGCAGTTTCACGTCGTAACCGAGCTTTTCCTTGATCACTTCTGCCGCCACGTGGGTGGTGGCAACGCTGTCGGACCAGCCGTCCACATAGCCGATGCTCAGGGTTTTGCTGTCGGCGCTGGCCAGTGTGGAGCTCATCGCAACTACCAGAGTGGCAGCTGCGCCCAAGAGTCGTCGCATCTTCATAGTACTTCCCCGAAAGTGCTGCGCCCGGCGGATGCCGAGCGACGTCAACCTGTTGTTATGTGGTGCACCGCGCCCCCTTCACGCGCATCGATCCGGCGGCCCAGACATCAGTGGTGTGCTGACACTTCGATCATCAACCTGCCGGGGCCTTGGACCTGCTCTGACTGCGACCTCAGGTAAGCAAGAAACGACATCACATCGCCAGCAGGGCGATTTGTAGGATATCGCTGCAAAATCCCGCCCGAACTTTGCATGTCTAAATTATGCAGCCCCACTGGGACGGGCTAATTCCGGGTAAGATGCGCGCCTTTGCTCCTCCAGATAAGCCGACCATGCCCGCGACTGCACGCTTCCCTGCCCTGCCCTATTGTTTCGCCTTGATCCTCGGTGTGCTGGCCCTTGTCGGCTATTGGTACGGCCTCGGCCGGCCGGTGGTATTGCCGGACGTCGCCAGCGCCAGCCACAAAATGCAATGTGCGTCCTACACGCCGTTCGACAAGGACCAATCACCCTTCGACCAGCCGTTCACCCTGCGCCCCGAGCGCATGGACGCCGACCTGGCGCTGCTGGCCACCCGCTTCGACTGCATTCGCACCTACTCCATGACCGGCCTGGAAGCCCTGCCCGGCATGGCGCGCAAGCACGGGCTGAAGTTGATGGCCGGTGCCTGGGTCAGCAGCGACCCGGTGGCCACTGAAAAAGAAATCGACGAGCTGATCGCGGCGGCCAACGCCAACCCCGACGTGGTTACCTCGGTGATCGTCGGCAACGAAGCCCTGCTGCGCAAGGAAGTCACCGCCAAGCAGTTGGTGACGCTCATTCATAAAGTCAAAAGCCAGATCAAGCAGCCGGTCACCTATGCCGACGTGTGGGAGTTCTGGCTGCAACACCCGGAAATCGCCCCGGCGGTGGACTTCCTGACCATTCACCTGCTGCCGTACTGGGAAGATGACCCGTCGGGCATCGACCAGGCGCTCAAGCACGTCGGTGATGTGCGCCAGACCTTCGGCAACAAGTTCGCGCCTAAAGATGTGCTGATCGGCGAGACCGGCTGGCCCAGCGAAGGTCGCCAGCGCGAAACGGCCGTGCCGAGCCGGGTTAACGAAGCCAAGTTCATGCGCGGTTTCGTGGCCATGGCCGAAGCCAATGGCTGGCGCTACAACCTGATCGAAGCCTTTGACCAGCCGTGGAAACGCGCCAGTGAAGGCGCAGTTGGCGGTTACTGGGGCCTGTTTGATGCCGATCGCCAGGACAAGGGCATTCTTGCCGGGCCGGTGAGCAACGTGCCGTACTGGCCACTGTGGTTGGGCGTAGGCGGGATTATCCTGTTGGGTACCTTGGCCCTCGGTGGCCGTGTTCGCAGCACTCGCGCCGCGGTCCTGCTGCCACTGCTCGGCGCCGTAGCAGCCTGCTCCATCGGCACCTGGGCCGAACTGACTCGCGTCACCGCACGCTTCAACGATGAATGGGTATGGGCAGCCTTGCTGGTGGTGTTGAACCTCCTGGTGCTGGCCCATGCCGCGCTGGCCCTTGGCGCACGAGAAGGTTGGCGCGAGCGCGCGTTCAACTGGCTGGAGCAACGCGCAGGCTGGCTGGTGGCAATCGCCGGGTTTGCCGGCGCGGTGATGATGCTGGCGCTGGTGTTCGACCCGCGTTATCGCAGCTTCCCGAGCGCGGCACTGGTGCTGCCGGCGCTTGTGTACCTGGTTCGCCCGGTGACCGGGCCGCGTCGGGAGATTGCGTTGCTGGCCTTCATTATCGGTGCCGGGATTGCACCGCAGCTGTATCGCGAAGGTTTGCTTAACCAGCAGGCGTGGGGTTGGGCGGTGGTCAGTGTGTTGATGGTTGGAGCTTTGTGGCGTTGTTTGAGGGTGCGTAAGGCTTAGCGGCGCTATCGCAGGCAAGCCAGCTCCCACATTCGGCCGCATTTCAAAGGATGTAATCGGTCAATTGTGGGAGCGGGCTTGCTCGCGAAGAGGCCCTATCAGACAGCCCGAGGCTTCCTGACCAACCGCAACCCCGCAATCACCACCGCAAACACCGCAAATGTGGTGTTGTACAGCGCCAATGCCGGCAACCCAAACACCATCCCCAACACCGCCAAGCCCCACCCCGCGCGGCCCGGCACAAAAAACGCCAGCACCGACGTGCCCAACGCCGCCCAGCCCAGCACCTTGAAATGAATCATCAGCCCCAGGTTCGAGCGCAGTTGGCATTCCCAGCGGCTGGCCTCATCGACGCAGATTCCCACCCAGCGGCCGTCCTCCATAAAACCGTAGCGGGCGCCATAACTGGCGGCCAGCCATAACGGCAGGGCAATAAGCAGCAGAATCAACGGCAAGCGGCGGGACATAAGGCACTCCGATAGGCAAAAACGGCGCTCAGCTTAATGCCCCGGCTGCCGTTAGCAAGGTGTGTACGCAGATAACTGTTCAACCAAGGGTCGCAAAGTGTATCTTCTGGCTACTATTACCCCGATTCCGACTTGTTTTTCCGACTTTTCGTGCCGAATGCTGGCACTTCGGTGATGGAGCGGTGGTCATAGCCTGCGAATCTATCAGCACGTTTCCTCTTAGGGATTAAGTCATGCTCCGTTCCTTGCGCTGTGCTGCCTTGCTGGGCAGCCTATTTTTGAGTGCGTCAGCACTGGCCGTCGATATCGACCAGGCCACGTATGGCTACCCTTTGACCAACCCGTTCGAAGCGACCATCGCCACCACTCCGCCTGACCTTCGGCCCAAATTGCCGACCAACGACGAGATCAACCAGTCCGACTACACCCTGAACATGCGCCCCGAGCGCGAATTCAGCCTGCCCGACAACTTCTGGGCGGTGAAGAAACTCACTTACCGCATCGCCAAGCAAGACCACGCCGCGCCGCTGATCTTCCTGATCGCCGGCACCGGTGCGCGGTTTGACAGCAGCATCAACGAGTACCTGAAAAAGCTCTATTACCAGGCCGGCTACCACGTGGTGCAACTGTCGTCGCCAACCAGCTTCGACTTCATCAGCGCCGCCTCGCGCTTCGCAACGCCTGGGATCACCCAGGAAGACGCCGAGGACATGTACCGCGTCATGCAGGCTGTGCGCGCGCAGAACGCCTCGCTGCCGGTGACCGACTTTTACCTCACTGGCTACAGCCTCGGCGCCCTGGATGCGGCATTTGTGAGCAAGCTCGACGAGACCCGTCGCAGCTTCAACTTCAAGAAAGTGCTGCTGCTCAACCCGCCGGTCAACCTCTATACCTCGATCACCAACCTCGACAAGCTGGTGCAGACCGAGGTCAAGGGCATCAACAACACCACCACTTTCTATGAACTGGTGCTGAGCAAGCTGACCCGCTACTTCCAGCAAAAGGGCTACATCGACCTCAACGACGCCCTGCTCTACGACTTCCAGAACTCCAAGCAGCACCTGTCCAATGAACAGATGGCGATGCTGATCGGCACTTCGTTCCGCTTCTCGGCGGCCGACATTGCGTTCACCTCGGACCTGATCAACCGTCGCGGCCTGATCATCCCGCCCAAATACCCGATCACCGAAGGCACCAGCCTCACGCCGTTCCTCAAGCGTGCACTGCAATGCGACTTCGACTGCTACCTCACCGAACAAGTGATCCCGATGTGGCGCGCGCGCTCCGACGGCGGCAGCCTGCTGCAACTGGTCGACCAGGTCAGCTTGTACGCGCTCAAAGACTACCTGCACACCAGCCCGAAAATCGCGGTGATGCACAACGCTGACGACGTGATCCTCGGCCCTGGCGACCTCGGTTTCCTGCGTAAAACCTTCGGCGATCGCTTGACCGTCTACCCGCTGGGCGGCCACTGCGGCAACCTCAATTACCGCGTCAACGCCGACGCCATGCTGGAGTTCTTCCGTGGCTAAATATCTTCTGCTGCTCGCCGCCCTGATGTGCGCGGGCGTCGCCAATGCCGACAACAGCAAGGCGCATGAGCCGGTCAAAATAGATTCCGATGGTTTCAAGGAACCGCTGACCAAGCTCAAGTTCAACCCGGGCCTGGACCAGCGTGAGTTCGAGCGTTCATCGCTGACTGCGCTCAACGTGTATGACCCGCTGGAATCGTGGAACCGCCGCGTGTATCACTTCAACTACCGCTTCGACCAATGGGTGTTCCTGCCAGTGGTTGACGGCTACCGCTACGTGACGCCGAGCTTCCTGCGCACCGGCGTGAGCAACTTCTTCAACAACCTGGGCGATGTGCCCAACCTGTTGAACAGCCTGCTGCAACTCAAGGGCCACCGCTCCCTGGAAACCACCGGGCGCCTGCTGCTCAACACCACCATCGGCATCGCCGGCCTGTGGGACCCGGCCACCGCCATGGGCCTGCCGCGCCAGAGCGAAGACTTCGGCCAGACCCTGGGCTTCTACGGCGTGCCCGGCGGCGCCTACCTGGTACTGCCGATCTTCGGCCCGTCGAACCTGCGCGACACCACCGGCCTGATCGTCGACTACGGCGCAGAAACCGAGATCAACTTCCTCAACGTGTCCAAAGTCAGCGAAAACCACCCGGAAATCTGGGCCCTGCGCGCCGTCGACAAGCGCTACCAGACCAGCTTCCGCTACGGCCAGATGAACTCGCCGTTTGAGTATGAGAAGGTGCGGTATATCTATACCGAATCGCGCAAGTTGCAGATTGCCGAGTAAACGCCTACAAAAAAGGCCATTCGATTGAATGGCCTTTTTTATTGCGCTGATTTCAATTACTTACTCAGCTAATGCTTTTACTAGGAGGCTCACCGTAATCGTTCTCCCCTTTATCGCCTTGAGTGAACAACTGGATGGACACCATTATAAAACCAACAACAGGTATCAAAAACCAAAGTGCATATGCCCCCGTGACGTTTACATCATGAAGCCTGCGGAATGTCACCGACACCGCAGGGGGGATCATGAATAACACGTAAAAACCAAATGGGACGATAAACCACGGACTCGAAGAAACATTTGCCAGGTACGCAACTAAAATAGCACCCCAAACGATCATTATATCCATCAATGCAAACGCCCAGTACTCGCGTCTACAGGCTCGCCCACTGAACTTGGCATAGTTTTTTATCGCTTGAAAACACCAGTTCATCCTTAACCCCTTAACGATCCATTTTTATCGTGCCACTTCACATGAAGCAGCGCGACTCATCCTATAAATGCCTGAAAAACCGAACCGTAGGATTAATCTTAAACAGCCTTAAATTTGTACCTGAAACGAATCAGCTCTTAATTGCCTACTGAGTATTTCGGCCCTTACAACCCGACGCTCAATGCACTGCCTCTTTGACACCACTTCTGCCACGTAAACCGCAACTGCAGAACTGCCGCCCTGGCCATCTCACGCTCCTGCTCCGCCAACCCTGTTGGCTGCTCAAGCGCTTCCAGCAACGCCGCACTTGGCGCATCCAGCAAAGCGGCATTTGCCGCGCTCGGCCCACCGTGCTTGAGCGCCGCCGCCAACTGTCGCAAATACCCGTCACGCTCAACCACCAGCGAACCCTCGCTGCGGGCTAGGCTCGCGCGCAATTCCAGCAATTCATCGCCCAGGTCCAGCCCCAGCAAGCCGTTGTCCCAATGGCGGCGGCCGGCAGGCAAGGCTTCGCTATAGCGCGACAGGCGAATCAAACGATCGGCCATGCGCCCGCCAAACCAGCTTTCAGCTTGTTCCAACGGTCGCGACGTCAGCTGTGCCAAGTCAAACAAAGAAGCCTTGAACATCCGCCGATAGTGGTGCTCGCCGGGGTTGAGCGGGATCAGGCGAAACACCACCACCGCAATCCCGACACCCACCAGCGTGGCGATGGCCTTGTTCAGAAACGTGGCGATGTCGTACGTCATCAGGTTGCTCGGCCCGACGTTATTGACGAAGAAGATGCAGAACGCCGACGCGGTGGCCGCCAGTGTCATCCGGCTCATACACAGCGAAGCGAAAAACAGCGGCACACCCAGCGCCAGGCAGAGCAACGGAAAACCATCAAAGCCGGGCAGCAAGGCAAAGCGCACAAAACCGGCCACCGGGATCGACAGCGCAATGCCCTTGAGAAAATTCACGCTGGCGGCCGAGGGGTTTTCCCGCGCGGCAAACAGGCTCAGTACCACGCCACTGATCGACACCGCGCCCAAGCCCGATGGCCAGGCGGTGAATATCCAGAGGGCTGCAACCGCCAGAAAGGCCAGCGCACTGCGCAACCCACCGAGTACGCCCCGCTCGATGTCCCGATGCCAGGACATTACCCCCGGAGCGCCGGGTGGCACCCTGCCCGCTTCGACGGCGGCGAGGGTTAGCGCCCCGAGGTCAACCAGCCTTATAACCTCAGCCAGTTGCACCAGGCAAAAGTGCACCTCGGCACTCAAGCGTGGGGCTTGCAGCGCCAACCGGAGGCGACGCGAGAGTTCAGGCAGCGCCGCGTGCCGCTCTTGTTGCAACGTGTCGGCCACCTCATCCACCCAAGGTGCCACGAGCGTCGTGTCATCCAGCATCATCCGTTGCCGCGCCACGCCTCGCGCCGCGCGCAACAACCCGAGCAAATCCCGACTGAGCACGCGCAATGCCTGGGAGCGGCGGCGCCCCTTTGGGCCTTCAAACCATGCATGATCGCGCTGCGCATCCACCGCGACTAACCGGCCGAACGCCTCCAGCAAGCCCTTGCGCTGATCCGTGCCCAGCAACTCCGACGCCGCTGCGCGCATTCCCGCCTGCCAGGCGGCACGTCCTTGAGCCGCCAGGGTCTGCTCGACCCGGCGCGGCCATAAAATCGTGCTGGCGATAGTCGCGCAAAGGATCCCCAGGCTGATTTCCTGGCAGCGCGCCACCGCCTCATCAAACACGCCCAGCGGTGCGGCGGTTGCGGGCAACGCGATAATGGCCGTGGTGTAGCCCGCCAGCACAAAACCATAGGAGGCGTGATTGCGCAGCAGCGACGCGCCCGTGGTGCAAAACGCCAGCCACAGCGCCATGCACAGCAAGAACAATAAAGGCGCCTGGCCGAACGCGCCGATCATGACGATGGACGCCACAGCGCCCACAAAGGTGCCCAGCAAGCGATAAGCGCCCTTGGCCAAGACCATACCGCTGGTGGATTGAGCGACGATAAACACCGTGGTCAGCGCCCATTGCGGCTGCTGCAAATCGAAGCAAAAGGCCAGATACAAAGCGACCCCGCCAGCGATCAGGTTGCGCAAGGCAAACAGCAGATCGGTACGCGAGGGCGCCAGAGTGGCTTGCCAGAAATCAGGCAGTTGAAACGTGGAAAGCTTCATGCGGCGGACACATAGATAGCAAGCCAATGATTAGCATCGTATCTATGTTTCTGGCGAATGCCAATCTTCCAACTACGGAACCCCCCTACAACCCTTTAAGACAACGTCGCCTATTGCAGGTCAGCAACCAAAGCGCAATCTGCGGGCTCCGCCAAGCCACCAACGGCGTCACCCTGCGTTCCCGGAGAGATGACATGGACCCTTACTCACAATTACTTGAGCAGGTTTTCTACGAAGAAATGCTAACCCCGGCGCTGTTATCGTTTGGCCTGGTCCTGTTTCTCTTCGTCCTCCGCACGGCATTCAAAAACACCTCCCGCAGCCAGGTATGCGTGCTGTTTGCCATAGGGTTCATGTTGATCATTGGCTGGCCTCATGCCTGGCAGATGATGTTCCCTGAAGTGTGCATCGCGCCGACCGGCACGCCTCAAGAGGCCTGCCAATTCGGCCCTTGGGCCCGCCTGAAGCTGGGTCTGTTGAGTGGCGCGTGTGGAGCGCTTCTGGCACTGATCGCGGTAAAAGCCTGGCAGTTCACGGCCAGAAAACTTAAGTAAGGAGCACCCAACGCCCTACTCGTCTATGGCTTGGCGGTGATTCCCGACCAGGCCTTGCCCACCCCAGTCACAATCGCCAGGACCAGTGCCCCGGCAACAATCCCGGCCACCGCATTGAGCAGCGTCGGCATCAACCACGCCATGGCGCCGACGCTTTGACTCACTGCCTCGATCCAGTGATGCACCACCGGCACACCATGGGTGAGGATGCCACCGCCGACCATGAACATCGCCGCCGTGCCGATCACCGACAGGCTTTTCATCATGTACGGCGCAGCGCGAAGGATCGCCCCGCCAATGCTGCGCGCTGCCTGGCCGGGCTTTTGCGTCAGCCACAGGCCCAGGTCATCCAGCTTGACGATACCGGCGACCAGCCCGTAAACGCCGATGGTCATCACTATCGCGATGCCCGACAGCACGATCACCTGCTGCATCAGCGGCGCATCGGCGACCGTGCCGAGGGTGATGGCGATGATTTCTGCCGACAGAATGAAATCGGTACGGATCGCGCCCTTGATCTTGTCCTTCTCAAACGCAACCAAGTCAGTCGCCGGGTCCGCCACCGCTTCGACCAAGTGCGCCTGTTCCTCAGTGCGCTTGTGCAGAAAGCTATGCGCGAGCTTCTCAAAGCCTTCAAAACACAGATAAGCCCCGCCCAGCATCAACAACGGCGTGACCGCCCACGGCGCAAACGCGCTGATCAGCAACGCCGCAGGCACCAGGATCAATTTGTTCAGAAACGAACCCTTGGCCACCGCCCACACCACCGGAATCTCCCGCTCGGCCCGCACCCCGGAGACCTGCTGGGCATTCAGCGCCAAGTCATCCCCAAGCACCCCGGCGGTTTTCTTGGCGGCCATCTTGGTCATCAACGCCACATCGTCGAGGACGGCGGCGATGTCGTCGATCAGTACCAGTAAACTGCTTCCTGCCATGATGGGTTCATCCTGCGGTTAGAGTGCCGCGAATATAACGCGGCGACCGTGAGGGAATATAGGGCGCTACTCGCGGAGGATTGCTTTTGATCTGGCTGTTGATCTGCTTTTGATCTTGATCTGGCTTTTGATCTTGATCTGGCTTTTGATCTTGATCTTGATCTTGATCTGAGTCGCCCCGTCAACCACGCTGGCCGAACGCAGGCTTGAATCCGTGGGTAACCCGGCAGGACGCCGGGTTAGCCGCGCTGGGCCAAGGATGGCCCATCGCGGCGGCACACGGATTCAAGCCGGAGTGAGGGCATGTCGAGCCTAGGCGAGACACCGAGTGGTGGGGCGAGGACTTTTTGCTTACTTTTTGGTCCCTCAAAAAGTGAGCCGCTGTAAGAGCGGAACCATAGGTGGCCGTTACCGAAGCAATGGATATGTACTCCGACTAAATATCCCAGCCAACTGACATATAGCCTTCGCGAGCAAGCCCGCTCCCACATTTAGGGCGTGGTGCATCAGATGAATAGTGGTTGGCTGGCACGCCGCTATCGCAGGCAAGCCAGCTCCCACATTTCAATCCCGGTGTGTCAGTGCTGCCAACCACCGCCCAGGCTCTGAATCAACGCCACACTGCCCTGGCTCAACTGCCCCTGCGTATCACGCAAATTCTGCTCCGCCTGCAACAACACCAACTGCTGAGTCAGCACCGTCTCCCGACTGACAGTGCCCGCACGCAACTGCGCTTCCTGGCTGCCAAACAATTGCTGATTGCGCGAATAGACCTGCTGGAACGCATCCGCCTGGGTTTGCAGATGATTGATCGCGGACAAGTTGTCCTCGACATTCTGCAAGGCACTCAACACGGTGCCCCGGTAGTTGGCGGCAATCTGGTCATAACTCGCCTCAGCCTGCTTGACCGCCGCCTCCCGCGCACCGCCGTCAAAAATCGTCTCCGCCAAGGCCGGCCCCAATGTCCAGATGCGGTTAGGCAACGAAAACAACCCACCCAAGGCACTGCCGCGATAACCCAATTGGGCCGTGAGATCGAGGGTCGGAAAAAACGCCGCCTCAGCCACGCCGATCTTGGCGTTGGCCGCCGCCGCCGAACGCTCAGCCGCGACCACATCAGGCCGGCGCTGCAGCAAGGTCGACGCCAGGGTCAGCGGTGGCCGCGGCACCACAAAGGCAAAATCAGTGCGTGGCGCAATGCTGAACTCACTCGGCGCCACGCCCACCAATACCGCCAAGGCATGTTCGTATTGCTCACGATTACGCAGCGACGTTTGCAGGTCGGCAATCGAGGTGGTCAGTTGGTCCTGGGCCACGAGCAACTGGTCGTTGGTCGCCACGCCTTGGGTGAACTGCGCCTGGATCATGTCGAGCAATTGCTGATTGATGCTCTGCTGCTGTTGCAACAGGCGCACGTCGATATCCATCTGCCGCAACGCCAGGTAATTGCTCGCCACGCTGGAGCTGATCGACAACCGCACCCCGGCCAGCAACGCATCGGATTGTTGGGCCGTGGCCTGGCTGGATTCGATGCCCCGGCGCACCTCGCCCCACAAGTCCGGCTCCCAACTGGCGGTCAACGTCGCGCTGACGCTGTTTTTCACGCCGCTCGATGCCGTGGTGGTGCTGGACGTGCTGCTGTCACCGCCCTCGCCGCGCGAACCCGACAAGCCCACGCCCACCGTCGGCCACAACCCGGCGCGGCTCGACGCCACTTGCGCCTGGGCCAACCGATACGCCGCCTCGGCCGCGATGATCGACTGGTTGGCCTTGGCCGAGCGCGCCACCAAGTCATTCAGCACCGGGTCCTGGTAGGCCAGCCACCACTGGCTGTCCAACGCCCCTTGAGGATTGGAGACCGCACGCTGCCACTGCGCGCCTTCCTTGAACGATTGCGGCAGCTCCATCGCCGGTTTTTGGTAGTCCGGCCCGACCATGCAACCACCCAGCATCAGGCTGGCCAACAGCACGCTATATCTGAGTTTCATGACCTTGCTTCCTTGTGCCGCCCCAGGCGTTGCGACGCCCGGTCGAGCCAGAGGTAAATCACCGGGGTGGTGTAAAGCGTCAGCACTTGGCTGAGCAACAGCCCACCAATAATTGCAATCCCCAACGGCCGGCGCAGTTCCGAGCCATAGCCTGAGCCGAGTACCAGCGGCAGCGCGCCGAGAATCGCCGCCAGCGTTGTCATCATGATCGGCCGGAAGCGGATCAGGCACGCGCGGCGTATCGCTTCCTTGGCCGTAAGGCCGAACTCACGCCGCTCGGTGATCGCGAAGTCGATCATCATGATCGCGTTTTTCTTGACGATACCGATCAGCAGAATCACGCCCACCAGCGCGATGATCGACAACTCGGTGCCGGTCAGCAACAAGGCGATCAGCGCGCCAACGCCTGCCGAAGGCAAGGTCGAGAGGATGGTCAGCGGGTGCATCAGGTTCTCGTAAAGAATGCCCAGCACGATGTACACCGAGAGCAGCGCGGCGACAATCAGCAGCGGCTCACTGGCCACCGACGACTGGAACACCTGCGCCGTACCGGCAAACTGGCCGGTGACGCTGGCGGGCATGCGCAGCTGTTTCACCGCGTCCTCCACCAGCGCGGTGGCCTGGCCGATGGAAGTGCCGGGCGCCAGGTTGAACGACACCGTTACCGCCGGGAACGTGCCTTGGTGGCTGATGGAAATCGCCGTGCGCGAAATGCTGTTATCCGCCAGTGCGGACAGCGGCACCAACGTCGTTGGCGTGGTCAGGTTCGGCGCAGCGGTGGTGCCTTTGGCCGCCACTGACGCGTTGCCGGTCGGCACATAAATGCCTTTGAGCGCTGAAGGGTCAGTCCAGTACTCCGGGGCGATTTCCATCACCACGTGGTACTGGTTGGCGGCGCGGTAAAGCGTGGAGACCTGGCGCTGGCCGAACGCGTCGTACAGCGTCTGGTCCACCGCCGACATGCCCACGCCGAGCCGCGCGGCGGTGTCGCGGTTGATGTGCACGTTGGCCAGCAGGCTGTTGTCCTGCTGGTCGGTGTTCAGATCGGTGAGTTGCGGTAGCTTGTGCAGCACTTCCACCACCTTGGGCACCCACTCATCCAGGGATTGCTGGTCGTCGGCGGTCAAGGTGTATTGGTACTGCGCGCCGCTTTGGCGGCCACCCACGGTGATGTCCTGGGCCGCCTGTAAAAACAGCTTGGTGCCAGGCAAGTCGCCGAGGCTGCGGCGGATTTGGCCGATCACATCCACGGCAGTGTCCTTGCGCTGATCAATCGGCTTGAGCAGCACAAACAGCTGCGCACTGTTGACCGCCCCGCCGCCCCCGCCACCGCCGCCGACAAACCCCGCAGCGGTTTCCACATTGGGGTTTTGCATGACCTTGTGGTTGATCGCGGTGAAGTCGTTTTGCATCGCCCCGTAGGAAATACTCTGCGCCGCGATGATGCTGCCCTGCAGGCGCCCGGTGTCTTCCTGGGGAAAGAAGCCCTTGGGCACCATCACGTACAGCACGCCCGCGAGCACAATCACCAGCACTGTCACCAGGCCCATCAGGATCGAGTGATCAATCACCCAACCCAGCGTGCGGTCGTAGAAGCGGTGAAAGCGTGAGTCCGGGTGCTCGTTGCCTTCGCGGATTTCCTTCGGCGCGCGCAGCAACACGCTGGCGAGCATTGGCGTCACGGTCAATGAGATTACCATCGAGATCACGATGGCCACCGACAGCGACACCGAAAACTCACGAAACAACCGCCCGACAATCCCGCCCATCAACAGCAACGGAATAAACACCGCCACCAGCGACACGCTGATGGTCAGCACGGTGAAGCCGACTTCCTGCGCCCCGGCCAGCGCCGCCTCCACCCGCGTCTTGCCGCGCTCCAGGTGGCGCATGATGTTTTCCACCACCACGATGGCGTCGTCGACCACGAACCCGGTGGAAATGGTCAGCGCCATCAGCGACAGGTTATTCAGGCTGTAGCCGAGGAAGTACATCGCGCCAAAGGTGCCAAGCAACGACAACGGCACCACCACGGCCGGTACCAGGGTGCTGCGCCAGTCACGGAAGAAGCCGAAGGTCACCAGCGTCACCAGCAGGATCGAGGCCAGCAAGGTCACTTCCACGTCATGCAGCGACGCGCGAATGGTGGTGGTGCGGTCCATCAGCAGGTTGAGTTTGATCGACGCCGGGATCGAGCTTTGCAGAAACGGCAGCGAGGCTTTCACCGCGTCCACCGTGTCTATCACGTTGGCGCCCGGCTGCTTGAACACCACCAGCAGCACTGCGGGCTTGCCGTTGGACAGGCCGAAGTTACGCAGGTCCTGCACGTCTTCGCGCACGTAACCGAGGTCGGCAATGTGGATCAGGTCGCCGTTACTGGCCTTGACCACCAGCGGCCCGTAATCATTGCTGTCGAGCAACTGATCGTTGGCGCCGATGCCGTACGAGCGGTCGCCTACCGCCACATTGCCCTTGGGCAGGTTGGCGTTGGACGCGCCGATGACCTGGCGCACCTGCTCCAGGCTCACGCCGTACCGGTTCAGCCGGTCCGGGTTCAGCTCAATGCGCACTGCCGGCAATGCACCGCCGCCCACCGTCACGTCGCCGACGCCGGTGGTCTGCAACAGGCGCTGTTCGAGCACCGTCGAGGCCGCGTCGTACATCTGCCCTGGCGTGGCGCTGTCGGAGGTCAGGCTGATGATCAGGATCGGCGAGTCGGCCGGGTTGACCTTGCGGTAGGTCGGGTTGCCGGACAAGTCGCTGGGCAAGTTGCTGCGCGCGGCGTTGATCGCCGCCTGCACATCCCGCGCCGCGCCGTCGATGTCACGGCTCAGGTCGAACTGCATAGTGATGCGCGTGGAGCCGAGGCTGCTGGCGGAGGTCATTTGCGTGACCCCGGCGATCTGCCCGAACTGACGCTCCAGCGGCGTCGCCACAGAACTTGCGACAGTGGTCGGGTCGGCGCCGGGCAACGAGGCGCTGACGCTGATGGTCGGGAAGTCCACTTCCGGCAGCGGCGCCACCGGCAACAGGTTGAACGCCAACACGCCAAACAAGGCCAGCCCGGCCGCCAGCAGCGTGGTGGCAATCGGGCGATGAATAAACGGCGCGCTGAGGTTCATCGCATCATTCCACCGCCACCGAGCGACGGCTGAAGCGTTCGCCCAAGCCGTGCATGGCGAGGAAGATCACCGGCGTGGAAAACAGCGTGAGCAACTGGCTGAGCAGCAACCCGCCGATAATCGCAATGCCCAGCGGGTGGCGCAGCTCCGAGCCAATGCCGGTGCCCAGCGCCAACGGCACCGCACCGAACAGCGAGGCCATGCTGGTCATCAGAATCGGCCGAAACCGCAGCTCCGCCGCCTGGCGAATCGCCTCCACCGGGCTCAAGCCGCCTTCGCGCAGCAGTTCCAGGGCGAAGTCGACCATCATGATGCCGTTTTTCATGACGATGCCGATCAGCAACACAATGCCGATCAAGCCGATGATGTCGAACTGCGTGCCCGTCACCAGCAACGCCAGCAAGGCGCCGAGGGCCGCCGAGAGCAGCGTCGACAGAATCGTCACCGGGTGCACGAAGCTCTCGTAGAAAATCCCCAGCATCAGGTACACCACCACAATTGCCGCCAGCACCAGGAACACCTGGTTGGACAGCGACGCCTGGAACGTCGCCGCCGCGCCTTCGAGGTTGGCCTGCACCGACAGCGGCAGGCCGACCTTGGCTTCAATGTCCTGCAAGCGCGTCACCGCCGCGCCCAGCGTCTGGCCGGGGGCCAGGTTGAACGACACGTCCGCATAGGGAAACTGCCCCAGGCGGTTGATGGTGACCGGCGAGCGCACCACTTCCATGGTCGCCATACTCGACAGCGGCGCCACGCCGCCACCGGGAATGTCCACGTACAAACCGGTGAGCAAGTCCGGCAAATTGCGCGGCGGGTGGTCGGTGGCGATCACCACGTGGTACTGGTTGAGCTGGGTGTAGATGGTCGAGACCTGACGCTGGCCGAAGGCGTCGTAGAGCACATCGTCGATGGCCTGCGGGGTAATCCCCAGGCGCGACGCGGTGGCGCGGTCGAAGGTCAGCTTGATCTGGTTGCCGAACTGCATGGCCTGGCT
Organism: Pseudomonas sp. R76; assembly: GCF_009834565.1. Taxonomy (GTDB): domain Bacteria; phylum Pseudomonadota; class Gammaproteobacteria; order Pseudomonadales; family Pseudomonadaceae; genus Aquipseudomonas. Next base: position 2,234,428 of record NZ_CP019428.1, on the reverse strand, counting down.
TTGCACGTCGGTGAACATCGGGTCTTGCTTGATCGCGGCGAGCAGCTTGGTGGTCCACTGCTCCAGCTCATCCGGGTCTGTGGCTTGCAGGCCCAGGCGGTAGCTGGTGGTGGACACCGTGGCGTCCAGGGTCAGGTCCTGCACCGAGTGCAGGTAAAGGCGGATGCCGGCGTCGTCGGCATTCGCGTCGGCCAGGCGACGGATCACTTCGGTGCTGCTGTCACGCTCGCCGCGTGGCTTGAGGTTGATCAGCAAATTGCCCTGGTTGATGGTCGGGTTGGTCTGGTCGATGCCAACGAACGACGACAGGCTTTGCACCGCCGGGTCCTTGAGAATCCGCGCGGCCAGGCGTTGTTGTTCAACCTGCATCTGCTGGAACGAGATGGTCGGCGAGGCCTGGGAAATGCCCTGGATCAGGCCGGTGTCCTGATCGGGAAAAAAACCCTTGGGCATGATCACCAGGGTGAACAAGGTCAGCGCGGCGGTGAGCACCACCGAAATCAGGGTCAAGGTGCGGTGCGCCAACACCCAATCCAGGCCACGTACGTAGTGGCGGTTGATGCGGTCGAAGAAGTCCGCGCGGCGCTCCTCATGTTTGGACTTCAGCATGCGCGCGCACATCATCGGCGTCAGCGTCAGGGAAATCACCGCCGAAATCACGATGGTCACCGCCACGGTCATGGCGAATTCACGGAACAGCCGCCCAACCACATCGCCCATGAACAGCAGCGGGATCATCACCGCAATCAGCGCGATGGACAGCGAGATAATGGTGAAGCCGATCTGCTCCGCGCCCTTGAGCGCGGCTTGCAACGGCGTGTCTCCGGCCTCCAGGTAGCGCGTGATGTTTTCGATCATGACGATGGCGTCATCGACCACAAAACCGATGGCGATGGTCAACGCCATCAATGTCAGGTTATTCAGGGAAAAGCCCAGCGCGTAGGCCACTGCCAGGGTGCCGATCAGCGTCAGCGGGATGGTCACGGCGGGGATGATCGTGGCCGGAATGTTGCGCAGGAAGGCGAAAATCACAATCACCACCAGCAGAATCGCCAGCCCTAATTCGTACTGCACATCCGTCACCGAGGCGCGGATGGTCTGGGTGCGGTCAGTCAGCACCGCGACCTTCAAGGTGCCCGGCAGGCTGGCACGCAGCTTGGGCAGCAGTTGCTGCACACGGTCGACCACTTCGATCACGTTGGCGCCGGGCTGGCGCTGGATATTCAGCACGATGGACGGCGTGTCGTTGGTCCACGCGGCCTGGCGCGGGTTTTCCGGGCCTTGGGTGGAACTGGCGATCTGCGACAGGCGAATCGGCGCGCCGTTTTTGTAGGCGATCACCAGGTCGCGGTATTCCTCGGCCGATTGCAACTGGTCGTTGGCGCCGATGGAATAGGCCTGGAATTTGCCATCGATATTGCCTTTGGCCTGGTTGACGTTGGCGGTGCCCAGCGAGGTACGCAGGTCATCCAAAGACAGGCCGAGGCTGTTGAGTGCCGAGGTGTTGGCCTCGACCCGCACCGCCGGGCGCTGGCCGCCGCTGATGGTGACCAGGCCGACGCCGGTAATCTGCGAGATTTTCTGCGCCAGGCGCGTGTCGGCGAGGTCTTCGACCTTGGTCAGCGGCAGCACGTCGGAGGTCAGCGACAAGGTCAGCACCGGCGCATCCGCCGGGTTGACCTTGCTGTACACCGGCGGGTACGGCAGGTTGGCCGGCAAGAACGTACCCGCCGCGTTGATCGCGGCCTGCACTTCCTGTTCGGCCACGTCCAACGACAGCGACAAGTCAAATTGCAGGGTCACCACCGAGGCGCCGTCAGAGCTGGTGGAGTTCATCGACTTGAGGCCGGGCATCTCGCCGAGCTGGCGTTCCAGCGGCGCGGTGATCGAAGAGCTGACCACATCCGGGCTGGCGCCGGGGTACTGGGTGAACACCTGGATGGTCGGGTAATCCACCTCCGGCAGCGCCGACACCGACAGCAAGTGGTAACCCAACAGGCCGAGCAATAGCACCGCGACCATCATCAGCGTGGTGGCCACCGGGCGTTCGATAAAGGGCCGCGAAATATTCATCCTCGGCAGCTCCTCACTGGGCGACGACCTTCACCGACGAGCCATCGTCCAGTTTGTCGGCGCCTTCGGTGATCACCTGCTCACCGGCCTTGACCCCGTTGTCGAGCACTGCGGTAACGTCCCCGGTCGACGCGCCGGTCTTGATGGTGCGCAGGCTGGCCTTGTTGCCGTTGACCACAAACACGAAATCGCCCTTGCTGCCGTGCTGGATCGCGCGGGTCGGCACCACGGCAATCTGGCTCAAGGTGTCGGCCTTGAGCCGCGCATTGACGAACTGGTTGGGAAACAGCGCATTGCCCGAATCATCGAACTGCGCCTTGACCTTGACCGTGCCGGTGCTGGTGTCCACCTCGTTGTCCAGCGCCAGCAGCGCGCCGGTGGCCAGCAGGGATTTCTTGTTGCGGTCGTAGGCCAACACCGTGACGCTGCCATGGGACATGGCCTGGTTGATTGCCCCCAGGTCATCTTCGGGCACGGCGAACACCACGGTGGCGGGGTTCATCTGGGTGATCACCACGATGCCGGTGGTGCTGGCGGTGGTCACGTAGTTGCCGGGGTCGACCAGGCGCAGGCCGACCACGCCATCCACCGGCGAGGTGATGGTGCAGTAGCTCAGTTGCACTTCGAGGTTTTGCACATTGCCTTGGTCGGCGGCGACGGTGCCTTGTTGTTGCTGCACCAGCGAGGCCTGGGTGTCGAGGGTTTGCTGGCTGGTGGAACCGGCCTTGACCAGGTCGCGGTAACGCGCCAGGTCACGCTGAGCGTTGCTCAATACGGCTTGATCATGGGCCAGGGTGCCTTTGGCGACTGCCAACTGCGCCTTGAGCGCGCGGTCATCGATACGGGCGATGACCTGGCCTTTGCTGACGTGCTGGCCTTCCTTGAATTCCACGCTGCTGAGGATGCCATTGACCTGAGTCACCACCGTCACGCTGCGGGTGGGCGTCACGGTGCCGAGGGCGTCGATGTACACCGGCACATCCTGCAAAACCACCGGCACCACGGCAACCGGCTCGCCGGGCGACGGTGGCCGACCTTTGTGGGTGCCGCCAAAAAAGTGCAGGCCCAGGCCAATCAACAACGCTATTACCAACAACGCGCCAACCACCCAGGCGAACGTACGTCGTCTGCTTTTCTCCACGGTTTCTCACTCGAACGCCGACTACAGGACTGAACGCCGGCCAAAACAGCCGCGTCGTTGCTTTGAACTCTAGCAGCGCGCCCAGCCTGTGCCTGTACTACCGTGAATGCGTTCAGCATCAAGACAGACAAAGTCAGCTCAAACGCCCGGCGTGCAAGGGCTGGGCCGGTATTATTGAGCGCTGCGTCAAGCCGGTGCTACCATGCTCGACCGCCTGTCTTGGCAAGGAAACTGTTGGTTTATGAGCACCATTCGCGAGCGCAACAAAGAAAAGATCCTGCGGGCGGCCAGCGAGGAGTTTGCCGACAAGGGCTTCGCCGCGACCAAAACCAGCGACATCGCCGCCAAGGCCGGGCTGCCCAAGCCCAACGTTTACTACTACTTCAAGTCCAAGGACAACCTCTACCGCGAGGTGCTCGAAAGCATTATCGAGCCGATCCTGGCCGCCTCCACGCCATTCAACCCCGAGGGCGAGCCGTCGGTGGTGCTGAGCAATTACATCCGCTCGAAAATCCGCATCTCCCGCGACCTGCCATTTGCCTCCAAGGTATTCGCCAGCGAAATCATGCACGGCGCCCCGCACCTGAGCCCCGAGCAAATCGAGCAGCTCAACGCCCAGGCCAAGCACAACATCGACTGCATCCAAAGCTGGGTGGACCGCGGCCTGATCGCCGCCATCGACCCCAATCACCTGATGTTCAGCATCTGGGCGGCAACGCAGACGTATGCGGATTTTGATTGGCAGATATCGGCGGTAACCGGGAAAGCCAAGCTGGATGAGGCGGATTATGAAGCGGCGGCGCAGACGATTATTCGGTTGGTGTTGAAGGGGTGTGAGCCGGACTGAGATACCGAGGGGCCTGTGCCGTTCGCGAGCAAGCCCGCTCCCACATTTGATCTGCGCCAGACATAATTTGTCGGAACGCCGCAAAGCCAATGTGGGAGCGGGCTTGCTCGCGAAAGCGCCCTCCCAGACACATCCTGCCAAAAGCCTACAGATCAGCATCTGCCATCGAGATCTAGCCTCTCAGAACACCACCTGAAGAGAGGCCAAGGAATGCCTGATCTAGCCACTTCACACCGCCTGCGTATCGGGCGGTTCAGCGAACCAAACCGCACCTACCTGATCACCACCAACACCCACGAACGTGTCCCCCTATTCAGTGACTTTCATCTGGGTCGCCTGGTGGTCTGGCAATTCAGACTCGCCCAGTACCAAGGGCTGGCTAACTCCCTGGCCTGGGTGGTCATGCCAGACCATTTCCATTGGCTGATCGAACTGCAAAAAGGATCGCTGGGGGATTTGATGTGCCAGGTGAAATCCAAAAGTACACGGACGGTGAATGGCGCGACTGGACGCAAGGGGCGTCTTTGGCAAACCAGTTTTCATGACCGAGCACTGCGCAAGGAAGATGACTTGGTAAAAATGGCCAGGTATGTGGTGGCCAATCCCTTGAGGGCCGGTTTGGTGAAGCGGATTGGCGACTATCCGTTGTGGGATGCGGTTTGGGTTTAGAGCCGAGACCGAGGCGCCGCCTTCGCGAGCAAGCCCGCTCCCACATTTGATTGGATTCACACATTTATATTTGTGAATGCGGTCAAGTGTGGGAGCGGGCTTGCTCGCGAAGGGGCCAGCACTGTCACCTCAAATCAAGCAGACACCCCCGCATCCGCCAACAACCCCACCGCCTCAATCGCCGTAATCGCACACTGCTCATCAATATCCGATGTATCCCCACTGATCCCGATCGCCCCCAGCACCAGGCCTTGCTGATCCCGAATCAACACCCCACCCGGCGCCGGCACCACGCTGCCCTGCCCCAGGCTGTTCAAGGCGGCGATAAACGCTGGGCGCTGCTGGGCGTCGAGCGCCAGCAAACGCGAGCCCTTGCCCAGGGCAATCGCGCCCCAGGCCTTGCCGATGGCGATTTGCGGGCGTAACAGGCTGGCGCCGTCTTCGCGTTGCAGGGTGACCAAGTGGCCGCCGCCGTCGAGCACCGCAATGGTCAACGGCGCGGCTGAAATCGTGCGGCCTGCGGTGAGGGCCTGGCTGGCCAGTTGGGTGGCGAGTTTCAAGGTTAAAGCGCTCATAGGTGCCGTCCTTATCTTGTTATGGGTAAAGCCGTTGAGGTCTGAAAGATCAGAAGCTCGATCAAACAAATAGAACACAATGAATATTGTTTTTGTATACAATATTTTCGCACAAAGGCTCCACACGTCGAAAAAAGCCATTCAGACGAACGCAAACGCCAGTTTATAAAATGCATTGACCTGCGCCGCTCGCCGTGAATACACTTTGAACAGACACCACTTGTATACAATTACAAAACGCAAGAGGCACCAAAACCATGAGCAAAATGAGAGCAATCGAAGCCGCCGTCCTGGTGATGCGCCGTGAAGGTGTAGACACCGCCTTCGGCATCCCAGGCGCCGCCATCAACCCGCTGTATTCGGCCTTGCAGAAGGTCGGTGGCATCGATCACGTCCTTGCTCGCCACGTTGAAGGCGCCTCGCACATGGCCGAGGGCTACACCCGCACCAAGGCCGGCAATATCGGCGTGTGCATCGGCACGTCGGGCCCGGCGGGCACCGATATGGTCACCGGCCTGTACAGCGCCTCGGCCGACTCGATCCCGATCCTCTGCATCACCGGCCAGGCTCCACGTGCACGGATGCACAAGGAAGACTTCCAGGCCGTCGACATCACCAGCATAGTCAAGCCGGTGACCAAGTGGGCGACCACCGTGCTCGAACCCGGCCAAGTGCCGTACGCGTTCCAGAAAGCCTTCTACGAAATGCGCTCCGGCCGCCCCGGCCCAGTGCTGATCGACCTGCCGTTCGACGTGCAGATGGCCGAGATCGAGTTCGACATCGACGCCTACCAACCGCTGCCCCTGGCCAAGCCTTTGGCCACGCGCATTCAGGTCGAGAAAGCCCTGGCCCTGCTCGACCAAGCCGAACGCCCATTGCTGGTCAGTGGTGGCGGCGTGATCAACGCCGATGCCAGCGAACTGCTGGTTGAATTTGCCGAACTCACCGGCATTCCGGTGATCCCGACCCTGATGGGCTGGGGCACGATCCCGGACGATCACCCGCAGATGGTCGGCATGGTCGGCCTGCAAACCTCGCACCGTTATGGCAACGCGACGATGCTGAAATCGGACGTGGTGCTGGGCATCGGCAACCGCTGGGCCAACCGCCACACCGGTTCGGTGGAGGTGTACACCGAGGGGCGCAAATTCATTCACGTCGACATCGAACCGACGCAGATTGGCCGCGTGTTCACCCCGGACCTGGGCATCGTGTCCGACGCCGGTTCCGCACTGACAATGTTCATTGAAGTGGCCCGCGAGTGGAAAGCCGCCGGCAAGCTCAAGGACCGCAGCGCCTGGCTCAATGACTGCCAGCAGCGCAAGGCCACCCTGCACCGCAAGACTCACTTCGACAACGTGCCGGTCAAGCCGCAACGGGTGTACGAAGAGATGAACCAGGTGTTCGGCAAAGACACCTGCTACGTCAGCACCATCGGCCTGTCGCAGATTGCCGGCGCGCAGTTCCTGCATGTGTACAAGCCGCGCCACTGGATCAACTGCGGCCAGGCCGGCCCACTCGGCTGGACCATTCCAGCAGCACTCGGCGTGGTCAAGGCCGACCCGAGCCGCAAGGTCGTCGCGCTGTCGGGTGACTATGACTTCCAGTTCATGATCGAAGAGCTGGCCGTGGGCGCGCAGTTCAAGCTGCCCTACATCCACGTGGTGGTGAACAACTCCTACCTCGGTTTGATCCGCCAGGCCCAGCGCGGGTTCGAAATGGACTACTGCGTGCAGCTGTCTTTCGACAACCTCAACGCCCCGGAACTCAACGGCTATGGCGTCGACCACGTCGCGGTCGCCGAAGGCCTGGGTTGCAAGGCCTTGCGTGTGTTCGAGCCAGGCCAGATCGCCCCGGCGTTGCGCCGCGCCGAGGAAATGATCGAAGAATTCAAGGTGCCGGTGATTGTTGAGATTATTCTGGAGCGCGTGACCAATATTTCCATGGGCACCGAGATCAACGCCGTCAACGAATTCGAAGATCTGGCACTGGTCGGCAACGATGCGCCGACTGCCATTTCCCTGCTCGATTAAGGAGAACCCTATGCCGCGCTTTGCTGCCAACCTGTCCATGCTGTTTACCGAGCAGGACTTTCTCACCCGTTTCAAAGCGGCCGCCGATGCGGGCTTCCAGGGTGTGGAATATCTGTTCCCGTACGAGTTCAGCTCCGCCGACATCAAGGCGCAGCTGGACGCCAACGGCCTGACTCAAGTGCTGTTCAACCTGCCGGCCGGTGACTGGGCCAAGGGTGAACGCGGCCTGGCCTGCCACCCGGACCGCGTCGAGGAGTTCCGCGCCGGAGTCAAGCTGGCCATCGCCTACGCCGAGGTTCTGGGCAATACCCAGGTCAACTGCCTGGCGGGCATCCGGCCGCAGGGCGTTGACGACGAAACCGTGGAAAAAACCTTTGTCGCCAACCTCAAGTACGCCGCCGACAAGCTGCAAGCCGCGGGCATCAAGCTGGTCATGGAAATGATCAACACCCGTGACATTCCAGGCTTCTACCTGAACAACACGGCGCAAGCCCTGTCGATTCGCGAGCAGGTGGGCAGCGCCAACCTGTTCCTGCAATACGACATCTACCACATGCAAATCATGGAAGGTGACCTGGCCCGGACCATGGCGGCGCACCTGGGTGAGATCAATCACATCCAGCTGGCCGATAACCCGGGGCGTAACGAGCCGGGGACCGGGGAGATCAACTATCGCTTCCTGTTCGAGCATTTGGACCGCATTGGTTATGCAGGTTGGGTCGGCTGTGAGTACAAGCCGTTGACCACGACCGAGGCGGGATTGGGTTGGCTCAAGAGCCACAACGCTATCTAGCAGGCACAACACAGAACTATGTGGGAGCTGGCTTGCCAGCTCCCACACTAGATCTTCGGTGTCTGGCAGGCCCGAGAAAGCCTGCCCATCTAATAAAAAGAGGATTTTGATCATGGCTAAAATCGGATTTATCGGCACCGGCATCATGGGCGAACCCATGGCTGCGAACCTGCAGAAAGCAGGTCACCAACTGTTCCTCTCCGAACACCACGGCAAAGCCCCGCAAGCCCTGATCGACGCCGGCGCCGTGGCGTTGGCCAACCCGCAGCAAGTGGCGCAGGAAGCCGAATTCATCATCGTCATGGTGCCCGACACCCCGCAGGTCGATGACGTGTTGTTCCGCAAGGATGGCGTCGCGGCTGGCCTGTCGCCGAACAAGGTGGTGATCGACATGAGCTCGATCTCGCCCACCGCCACCAAGGCGTTCGCGGCGAAGATCAACGAAACCGGCGCGCAGTACCTGGATGCGCCGGTGTCCGGTGGTGAAGTCGGCGCCAAGGCCGGCACCTTGAGCATCATGGTCGGTGGCGAGCCGCAGACCTTCGAACGCGCCGTGGCGCTGTTCCAGAGCATGGGCAAAAACATCACGCTGGTCGGCGGCAATGGCGATGGCCAGACCGCCAAAGTGGCCAACCAAATCATCGTTGCGCTGAACATCCAGGCGGTGGCCGAAGCGCTGTTGTTCGCCTCGAAAAACGGCGCCGACCCGGCCAAGGTGCGTGAAGCACTGATGGGTGGCTTTGCCTCGTCGAAGATTCTGGAAGTGCATGGCGAACGCATGATCAAAGGCACCTTCGATCCGGGCTTCCGCATCAACCTGCACCAGAAGGATTTGAACCTGGCACTGGCCGGGGCCAAGGAGCTGGGGATCAACCTGCCGAACACGGCCGGTACGCAGCAGGTGTTCAGCACGTGCACGGCGATAGGTGGCGGCAATTGGGACCACTCGGCGTTGATCAAGGGGCTGGAGCATATGGCGAACTTTTCGATTCGCGATAAGTAACCTCCGTTGAAATGCAATCCAGTGTGGGAGCTGGCTTGCCTGCGATAGCGATCCTTCAGCTACACATTAATTGCCTGACACACCGCTATCGCAGGCAAGCCAGCTCCCACAGGTTGGTCCCCATTCCAAGTTGCAAACCTAATAACAAAAAATCCCCGGGAGCCCGCTTATGTCGGTCGATCCGCAACACCTGCTTCGCGAGCTGTTTGCCACAGCCATCGACGCCGCCCACCCCCGGCGGGTCCTTGAACCTTACCTGCCCGCCGACCGCAGTGGCCGGGTGATCGTGATCGGTGCCGGCAAAGCCGCTGCTGCCATGGCCCTTGTCGTCGAAAATTGCTGGCAGGGCGAGGTCACCGGCCTGGTTGTCACCCGCTACGGCCACGGCGCACCGTGCAAGAAAATCGAAGTAGTCGAAGCCGCACACCCGGTGCCCGATGCAGCGGGCCTGGCGGTGGCCAAGCGCGTGCTGGAGCTGATCAGCAACCTCACCGAAGACGACCGCGTGATCTTCCTGCTCTCCGGTGGCGGTTCGGCCTTGCTGGCGCTGCCCGCCGAAGGCATCACCCTGGCCGACAAGCAAACCATCAACAAAGCCCTGCTCAAATCCGGCGCGACCATTGGCGAGATGAATTGCGTGCGCAAGCACCTCTCGGCGATCAAGGGTGGCCGACTGGCCAAGGCGGCCTGGCCGGCGACGGTCTACACCTACGCGATTTCCGATGTGCCGGGCGACCAGGCCACCGTCATCGCCTCCGGCCCCACCGTCGGCGACCCGAGCACCTCGCAGCAAGCCCTGGCGATCCTCAAGCGCTACGGCATCGACGCGCCCGCCTCGGTGCGCAGTTGGTTGCAGAACCCGGCGTCGGAAACCGTCAAGCCCGGCGACCCGGTGCTCGCGCGCAGCCACTTCCAACTTATCGCCCGCCCGCAGCAATCCCTGGAAGCGGTGGCGGTGAAAGTCCGCCAGGCCGGGTTCAGCCCGTTGATCCTCGGCGACCTCGAAGGCGAAGCGCGGGACGTGGCCAAGGTACACGCCGGCATCGCCCGCCAAATCGTGCAGCACGGCCAGCCGCTGGCGGCACCGTGCGTGATCCTCTCCGGCGGCGAAACCACCGTCACCGTGCGCGGCAATGGCCGTGGCGGGCGCAACGCCGAGTTCCTGCTGAGCCTAACCGACAGCCTCAAAGGCCCGCCCGGCGTATATGCCCTGGCGGGTGACACCGACGGCATCGACGGCTCGGAAGACAACGCCGGCGCGATCATGACCCCCACCAGCTACGCGCGGGCCGAAGCCCTGGGCCTGTCGGCCAGCGATGAGTTGGATAACAACAACGGCTACGGCTACTTCGCTGCCCTCGACGGTTTGATCGTCACCGAGCCGACGCGCACCAACGTCAATGACTTCCGCGCCATCCTGATCCTTGAGACTGCCAACCATGACGCCTGACAAGAAGGTCAAAATCCTCGCTACCCTGGGCCCGGCCACCGACGGCATCGACGACATCCGCGAGCTGGTGGAAGCCGGGGTGAATATCTTCCGCCTCAACTTCAGCCACGGCGACCACGCCGATCATGCCCAGCGTTACCAGTGGATTCGCCAGGTGGAGCGCCAACTGAATTACCCGCTGGGCATCCTGATGGACCTGCAAGGGCCGAAGCTGCGCGTCGGCAGGTTTGCCGAGGGCAAGGTGCAATTGGTGCGCGGCCAGGCATTGCGCCTGGACCTGGACCCGACGCCGGGCGATCAGTGCCGGGTCAACCTGCCCCACCCGGAAATCATCGCGGCGCTGGAGCCAGGCATGGACCTGCTGCTCGACGACGGCAAGCTGCGCCTGCGGGTGATAACCAAACATGCCGAAGCCATCGACACCACCGTGCTCAATGGCGGTGAACTGTCCGACCGCAAAGGCGTTAACGTGCCGCAAGCGCTGCTGGAACTCAGCCCACTGACCGCCAAGGACCGCCGCGACCTGAGCTTCGGCCTGGAACTGGGCGTGGATTGGGTGGCGCTGTCCTTCGTGCAGCGCCCGGAAGACATCCGCGAAGCCCGCGAGTTGATCGGCGACAAGGCGTTTTTGATGGCCAAGATCGAGAAGCCCTCAGCCGTGCAACGCCTGCAGGAAATCGCCGAACTGAGCGACGCAATCATGGTGGCCAGAGGCGACCTGGGCGTTGAAGTGCCCGCCGAGAGCGTGCCGCAAATCCAGAAAGACATCATCAGCACCTGCCGCCAGTTGGGCAAACCGGTGGTGGTGGCCACGCAGATGCTCGAATCCATGCGCTTCTCTCCGGCGCCGACCCGCGCCGAAGTGACGGACGTGGCCAACGCCGTGGCCGAAGGCGCCGACGCGGTGATGCTGTCGGCGGAAACCGCGTCGGGCGAGTACCCGCTGGAAGCCGTGCAGATGATGAGCAAGATCATCCGCCAGGTGGAAAACGGCCCGGATTACCAGACGCAACTCGATGTCAGCCGGCCCAAGGCCGATGCCACGGTGTCGGACGCCATCAGCTGCGCGATCCGGCGTATCAGCAGCATCCTGCCGGTGGCGGTGCTGGTCAACTACAGCGAGTCCGGCAGTTCCAGCCTGCGCGCAGCGCGGGAGCGACCGGTGGCGCCGATCCTCAACCTCACGCCCAACCTGTCCACGGCGCGGCGCTTGAGCGTGGCGTGGGGCGTGCACTCGGTGGTCAATGATCGGCTGCGCCAAGTGGATGAGGTGTGTTCCACAGCGCTGGAAATTGCCCAGGCCCAAGGCATGGCGCAGCGCGGCGATACCTTGGTGATTACCGCCGGGGTGCCGTTCGGGCAGCCGGGGTCGACCAACTCGTTGCGTATCGAGACGTTGATTTAGCGTCTGCAAGTGCCCCATCGCGGGCAAGCCCGCTCCCACATTTTTTGATGTGTGAACACAGTCAAATGTGGGAGCTGGCTCGCCTGCGATTGGGGCCAACTCGGTCTCACTGACTAAACCACCATGCACAACCCAACCTGCCCCGACTGGGCCGAAGCCCTGCTCAACGGCTTCAGCCAAATCTTCCTGCAACGCCAGCCACTGTGTGGCTTGCTGTGCCTGCTGGCCATCCTGATCGGCGCCCCGGCCTTGTTCGGCGGGGCGTTGCTGGGTGGCGTCGCGGGTTTGCTCACCGCCCAGCGCCGGGGTTATCCCAAGGCGGAGCGCCAGGCCGGGCTTTATAGCTACAACGGTGTGCTGCTGGGTGTGTTGATCAGCCAGCATTTCGCCTGGTCAGCCTTGTTGCCGCCGCTGATCCTGGCGTGTGGCGGCTTGAGTGCGATGCTCACACGGCAATGGCTGAAACACGCGACGACGGCGGATGACCTGCCCGCCTATACCGCGCCTTTTGTCGGCCTGGGCTGGTTGCTGCTGGGCAGCGTGCCTGAGAACACATTTGTGCTCACCGAACCCGATACTTTGAGCGTGCTCAGCGCACCGTTTACCGGGCTCGCGCAAATCATGCTGCTGGACCAGCCGGTGGCCGGCGCGCTGATTGCGCTGGGCCTGTTGCTGGCCAACCGCCGCGCCGCGCTGTGGGCGCTGATCGGTGCCAGCTGCGGCGTATTGCTCGCCCTGCTGATGGACGAAACCGGCAGCGCCCTCCTCGGCCTGCACAGCTACAACCCGGCGCTGGCCGCACTGGCGTTGAGCCAGACACGTCGCCAACCCTGGCTGCCGCTGCTCGGCATTCTCCTGGCGGTCATTCTCACGCCCGGTTTCGCCGCGCTGCACCTGCCTGCGCTGACCGCGCCGTTTATCCTCGCCTGCTGGCTGGTACGCGCCAGCCGACGGTTGTTTAAAGCCCGCGTGGACAGCCCGTACGAATCCCCCTAGGCTTGCTCGATATTCGATTTGGGCGGGCTTTATGGACAGCAACAACGACTGGCGTCAGCGGCTCTACGTCATGGTATTTCAGAGCGATACGCTGGCCGGGCGGCGCTTTGACGGCATCCTGCTGCTGATCATCCTCGCCAGCATTGTGATCGTGATGCTCGACAGCATCGACCAGATTCACCAGAACTACGCAAATCTGCTGGCGTATATCGAGTGGGGCTTCACGCTGATCTTCGCCATCGAGTACGGGCTGCGGTTGTACTGTTCGCCCAAGCCGTTGCGCTATGCCTTCAGCTTTTATGGCCTGGTGGATTTACTCGCCATCGTGCCCGGCATCCTCGCCCTGTATTACAGCGACGCCCAGTACCTGCTGATCATCCGCATCATTCGGATGCTGCGGATTTTCCGCGTGCTCAAGCTCAGCCCGTACCTCAAGCAAGCCAACTACCTGATGGCGGCGCTGCGCGGCAGCAAGCAGAAGATCGTGGTGTTCCTGGTCAGCGTGTGCACCCTGGTGACAGTGTTCGGCACCTTGATGTACGTGATCGAAGGCCCCGAACACGGCTTTACCAGCATTCCCAAAGGCATCTACTGGGCGATTGTGACCCTGACCACCGTGGGCTTTGGCGACATCGTGCCGAAGACCCCGCTGGGCCAGGTGATTTCGTCGCTGGTGATGATCACCGGTTACTCGATCATTGCCGTGCCCACCGGGATTTTCACCGCCGAATTGGCCAGCGCCATGCGCGGCGAGCAGTTGCAGCACGATTGCCCGGTGTGCAAGAAAGACAACCACGAACCCAACGCGGCGTTTTGCTCGCGCTGTGGCAGTAACTTGTTTCGTAAAGTGGAATAAGCAAAGTTCGTTTTAATCTTTAAACGTCTATGCAGGCCCGGCTATAGTCGCTGGCAAATTGCCCCCACTCAACAGCAGCCTTCTCGAACAACAAGGAATGAGCAGTGAAAAAACTCGTTAGCGCCTCTCTCCTGGCCGCCGGCCTTGCCCTGGCGGGCGCCGTTCAGGCCGCCCCCGTCACACTGCTCAACGTCTCCTATGACGTGATGCGCGACTTCTACAAGGACTACAACGCCGCCTTCCAGAAACACTGGGAAGCCGAGCACCCGAACGACAAGCTGACGTTGCAGATGTCGTTCGGCGGCTCCAGCAAACAAGCGCGCTCGGTGATCGACGGCCTGCCGGCTGACGTGATCACCATGAACATGGCCACCGACATCAATGCCCTGGCGGACAACGGCAAACTGGTGCCGGACAACTGGGTAACGCGCCTTCCGAACAACAGCGCGCCGTTCACCTCGGCCACGGTGTTTATCGTGCGCAAGGGCAACCCAAAAGCCCTGAAAGACTGGCCGGACCTGCTCAAGGACGGCGTGCAAGTGATCGTGCCCAACCCGAAAACGTCGGGCAACGGCCGCTACACCTACCTGTCGGCCTGGGGTTATGTGCTGAAGAACGGCGGCGATGAAGACAAGGCGAAGAAATTCGTTGGCGAGCTGTTCAAACACGCGCCAGTGCTGGACACCGGCGGCCGTGCAGCCACCACCACGTTCATGACCAACCAGATCGGCGACGTGCTGGTGACGTTTGAAAACGAAGCGGAAATGATCGCGCGTGAATTTGGCCGTGACCAGTTCGAAGTGATCTACCCAAGCGTCTCGGCCGAAGCTGAGCCACCGGTGTCGGTGGTCGACAAAGTGGTCGAGAAGAAAGGCACCCGCGTGGCTGCCGAGGACTACCTGAAATACCTGTGGTCGCCGGAAGGTCAGGAAATTGCTGCCAACAACTACCTGCGCCCACGTGACCCGAAGGTGCTGGCCAAGTACACCGACCGCTTCCCTAAAGTCGACTTCCTGTCGGTAGAGAAGACCTTTGGTGACTGGCGCACCGTGCAGAAAACCCACTTCAATGATGGTGGGGTTTTTGATCAGATCTACAGCGGTCAATAAACCGCTTTAACTGAAGAAATGCAGTCAAGTGTGGGAGCTGGCTTGCCTGCGATAGCATCACCTCGCAATGCCTGAAACACCGAGGTGCTTGCATCGCAGGCAAGCCAGCTCCCACATTTGGTTTAGTGTTTGGCCGTTACATCGGCGGTGTCACGCCATCCTTGCCGGCGGAGATCGCCTGGGCGGTAATCGTCCCATCCGCGCCCTGCGCTGCGAACATCACCACCTTCACCCCCGGTTTGAGCAAGCTGCGGTCACCTGGCTCCAGGTTCACGATCGGCACATCGTCCGGCACCACAATCTTCTGCTCGCCGCCTTTGTACTTCACGGTCAAGGTGCGCCCGTTGCTGACCACCAGGTCGCCGACGGTGCCGTTGGTCATGCTGCTGCCTTCTTTCAAATCGAACGCGCGGTGCCCGTCGCCGGTGCCGGCCATGGCCGGTGGGAACACGTGGACTTCCAAGGCCGTCAGGGTGCCATCGGCATTCGGCATGGCGGCAGAGCCGATGTAGCTGCCAGGCTTGATTTCATCAATCTTGGCCAGGGTGACGGCGCGCACCTGGGTGTCTTTGGTCAGGTGCACGGTGACGTCTTCACCGCTGTTGATCTTGACGTGCATGGCGTCGCCGTCGATCGCCGTGATGGCGCCGCGCACACCAACGCGTGGCGCGTCGGCGGCATTGGCGGCGTTGGCCAAGCCAATGGCCATGGCCGCGGCCAGGGTTGAAGCCAGGATCATCTTGTTCAGCGTGATTTTCATGAAAGTGGATTTCCTGTTTCGGCAGTTGTGACTGAATGTATCATTGCCGTTCGACTCAAAAGTTAACGATTCAGTCATTAATTTGCGGCATGAGTGATATCACTCACAGCGCTCTACTCCGGCCACGAGGTTGTCTTTACTCTCGCACGCCATCTTCCTTTGCTTTGACGAGAACACCATGAACGCGACTCCACACGCTACAGGTACCATGACCCGAGGCATGGTGATGCTTTTTGCGTTCTGTTGCGGCGCCATTGTGGCCAACATCTACTACGCCCAACCGATCATCGAATTGATTGCGCCGGACATCGGCCTGACCCCGGCGATGGCCAGCCTGATCGTGTCCCTGACGCAAATCGGCTACGCCTTGGGCCTGTTCTTCCTGGTGCCGCTGGGCGACCTGCTGGAAAACCGCAAGCTGATGATTGCAACCACGGTACTGGCCATCGCCAGCCTACTGGGCGCGGCTTTCACCGAGCAGCCGAATTTGTTCCTTCTTGTGTCGTTGCTGATCGGATTCAGTTCCGTCTCGGTGCAAATTCTGATCCCGCTGGCCGCACACCTGGCGCCTGCCGAATCCCGTGGCCGCGTCGTCGGCAGCATCATGGGCGGGCTGTTGCTCGGCATCCTGCTGGCACGGCCGGTGTCCAGCGTGGTGGCCGATCACTTCGGCTGGCGTGCGATGTTCATGGCCGCCGCCGCGTTGATGGCGTTCATCAGCATCGTGCTGCTGCTGACCATCCCCAAGCGTCAACCCGACCACAGCGCGAGCTACGGCCAACTGCTGCGCTCACTCGGTACGCTGCTGCGCAAGCAACCGGTATTGCGCCAGCGGGCGTTTTACCAAGGTTGCATGTTTGCCACCTTCAGCCTGTTCTGGACCGCCGCGCCGCTTGAGTTGGCACGCAATCACGGCCTGAGCCAAAGCGAAATCGCGTTGTTCGCCCTGGTCGGTGCACTGGGCGCGATTGCCGCCCCGATCGCCGGCCGCCTAGCCGATGCAGGCCACACGCACCGCGCCTCGTTGCTGGCCATGCTGTTTGCTGCGCTGAGTTTTCTGCCGGCCTTTGTGCACCCGCTGTACAGCGTGATCGGCCTGGCCGTGACCGGTGTGGTGCTGGATTTTTGCGTGCAGATGAACATGGTGCTCGGCCAACGCGCCATCTACGCCCTCGACGCCAACAGCCGCAGCCGCCTGAACGCGCTGTACATGACCAGCATCTTCATCGGCGGTGCCTTTGGCTCGGCGATTGCCAGCAGCGTGTATGAACACGGCGGCTGGCTTGGCGTGATGCTGGTGGGCAGTGCGTTCCCGCTGGTGGCGTTGTTGCGGTTCCTGAGTGCGTCGCGGCAAGCGGCGGTCGCCACAGCCTGATGACGGTCAGGAGCGCACCAATTTCTCCAAGGCCGCATCCGCCAGAAATGACGAGCGGCTTTTGACCTTGTGCTCACGCACATAACGGTCGATTCGCTGGATGACATAACCGGGCAAGGTCACATTGACCTTCTCGGTCTTGCCCAGATAGGGCGAGATGTCCAACTCCAACATCCCCCAGCCCATCCCGGCGTAGTCTTCGTTCGCGTGGTGGTTGGCCACCGAGGTGGGCATCGGAATCGGCCCGCCTTCGGCGGCGATCTCCTGCAGCATGATGTGCGCGACTTCCACGGCGGCGTTGTACGCCTCTTCGAAGCTGTCCCCGGCGGTGACCGCGCCCGGTATATCGGGGATCTGAATACCGGTGGCGGTGAAGTCGTCGCCCCATTCGATACACATTGGGTATTGCATGAGTGCTCTCCTTAAAACTGAAACAGCCCGGCGCGTTTCCTGATGCTTCTGACGGTGCCCAGGGGCAAGTCCTTCTTGGGGTGCGGCACCGGGATCGTGTACGGGTTATAGCGGTGAGTAAAAATATGATGACCGCCCGTGACCCGATCCAGCACCCAACCCGCCTCTTGCAGCTCCTTGATCAATAACCTGCTTTGCCCCCCAGCCTCCTTGGCTTGGCCTGAATAAAAGTAACCCTAGAGTTATATTTACTCAAGCACAGATTTGCTGGAGTGGATTGACGGTTGTATTACGCCATATTGGAAAACCGCCGAATCTATTCCCACAGAGCATAAATCCTATGCCCTGCGCCCGGCTTCCTCGCCCATCCTGCCTCCCTCATGCTGCTCTCCAGCCAACCGGGCTCATCTCCCGAGGGAATATCGCAATGACACTTCAAGCCACACTTGATGCCTTCCGCGCCGACTTCAAAGCCGGCAAGCCGCCCTACAACGCGCCGGCGCACATTCACCCGATCATGGAGCGCGCCACCGCCGAGCTGATCGCTTCTGGCGCCGCAGAACGCGCGCTCAAGGTGGGTGACAAGGCGCCGCTGTTCAGCCTCAAGGACGCCGACGGCACCCTGGTGTCCTCGGCCGACCTGTTGGCCAAAGGCCCGCTGGTGCTGACGTTCTACCGGGGCGTGTGGTGCCCGTACTGCAATATGGAGCTGCAAGCGCTGCAAGCGTTTCTGCCGACG
Organism: Pseudomonas sp. R76; assembly: GCF_009834565.1. Lineage (GTDB taxonomy): Bacteria > Pseudomonadota > Gammaproteobacteria > Pseudomonadales > Pseudomonadaceae > Aquipseudomonas. Next base: position 2,216,193 of record NZ_CP019428.1, on the reverse strand, counting down.
TTGAAAGCCGCCGGCGCGACCCTGCTGGCCCTGTCGCCGCAAACGGCCGCCAACAGCCGTAAAGCCGAGCGCATCGCCGAACTGGACTTCCCGATCCTCAGCGATACCCACAACGACGTCGCCGAGGCGTTCGGCCTGCGCTTTCAACTGCCGGACTACCTGATCGAACTCTACAAGGGCTTCGGCAACAACCTGCCGCTGATCAACGATGATCCGGCCTGGACCCTGCCCATGCCTGCGCGCTATGTGATCGGCCAGGACAGCGTGATTCGTTACGCCGAGGTCAACCCGGATTACACTCAACGCCCAGAACCGTCAGCGATGCTCGACGCCCTTACCCAGTAAACCCTTAACCGATAAACCAAGGAGACTCGATGGACCGCCTCACCGCCATGGAAACGTTCGTGCATGTGGTCGAGACGGGCTCGTTCTCCGCCGCCGCCAAACAGCTTGGTGTTGGCCAGCCCGCCGTCTCCAAAAGCATTGCGCAATTGGAGGCGCGCCTGGCGGTGCGCTTGCTGCTGCGCTCCACGCGTGGCCTGACCCCGACCGAAGCAGGTGTGGCATTTTTTGAAAAAGCCAAGCGCGCCATCGACGAAGCCAACGAAGCCGATGACGCCGCTCGAGGCGCGGGTACAGGGCTATCGGGCAACTTGCGCATCAGCGCCGCAACCACCTTCGCCCGCTTGCACATCATTCCTCACCTGGGGCCATTCCTGGAGCAATACCCCGGGGTCAATATCGAAGTGGTGCTCAATGACCACAGCCTCAACCTGGTGGAAGAAGGCATCGACGTTGCCCTGCGCATGGGCAACTTGACCGACTCCGGCCTTACCGCACGCAAGATCGGCCAATCCCCGCGCCAAGTGCTCGCCACCCCGGCGTACTTCGAGCGTTTCGGCGAGCCGGCCACCCCAGCCGATTTGCTGCAGCACCCGGCGATCATCTACACCCTCGGCGGCGGCTCACCCTGGGCCTTCAGCCAAGGCGACAGCGAACACCCCATCGTCGCCCGCGGCCGCATACGTGTCACCGCTGCGGAAGGTGTACGCGCCGCCGTGCTGAGCCATTTGGGCCTGACCATGGCGTCGACCTGGATGTTTGCCCCGGAACTGGCCAATGGCGAAGTGAAGCCGGTGCTGACCGACTGGCATCTCCCGCCGGTTGATTTGTGGGCGGTTTTCCCAACCGGCAGGATGGCGAGCGCCAAGGCTCGGGCGTTTGTGGAGTATGTCGAAACGCTGCTCAACGCCTGAGCCGGTCGGCGCTAACGGCTGGCCACGCCGAGCAGGTCCTGCGGCTTGATCAACCGCGCGCTTCGAATAAGGAAGTCCGAGTGACGCCTGCCGAGCAGGTCGATTCCCACAATGGAACGACCAGTCCTTGGGTCGTGCTTGACCACGGTATCGCCAATACGCCCGGTGTAGGCATCAACCAGGCGCAAAGGGGTTCCCAGCTCGGTTGCCAGTGCTGTCAGGTCGATCGTGTCTTCGCCACTGGCGAAATCCATGAGCTGGTCAGGGTCGTAAAAGATCGAGTCGGTGACCTTGGCATATTTGAATGTGTTTCTACCGCCCACGCCCCACAGCACATCGCCACCGCCACCGCCGGCGAGGGTGTTGTCCACCTCGTTGCCGATGATCCGGTCCCTGCCTGAACCGCCGATGGCATTCGCCACTAGACCGTCTTCAGCCATTGCGAAGTTGTCGCGCAGGCCGCCTGCGCTGGAGCTTGCAGAGCGGCGCAAGTCGATGGTCTGGTTCTGCCTGGCGCCGGAAAAGTCCAGGGTGTCGTGGCCGCCCGAGCCCTGGATGATCGGGGCGGGGTTCGGTTGCGCAACACCCTCGCCAGTGACAATGTCACTGGCCTGAATACCGCCCACGCTCCTGATAAACACATCGGCTTTGCCACGCCCCGTCAGGTCAACGCTCAAGCTGCCGTTCCCGCTGTTCTGATCATGGCTGAGAACGATCTCGCCGGCTCGCCCGGTAAACTGCTCGACCACCTTGAAATGCTTGACCGAGTAGTTTTTGAATAAGCCGCTGAGGTCGATTTTGTCCGAACCACTGGTGAAATCCAGAATGTCATCCGGGCTGTCGAGCGTAGAGTCACTGGCTTTGTCGTAAACAAAAATATCCGCGCCTGCACCGCCTCTCAACCGGTCCGCTCCGCCCCCGCCACGGAGCCTGTTGCCAACCTCGTTACCATTGATGTCGTCATCGCCGGAACCGCCGATTGCGTTTTCTATGACGACGCCCTTGGCGATGGACACATTGCCCTTCAAGCCGCCAACACTGGAATACGATTCAGCGAGCAGATTGATTTTCTGATACTGGTAAAAGCCGGAGAAGTCCAAAGTGTCATTACCCCCGCCGTCCCAGATTGAAAACACAGGTTTGTCATTCGCGGAGTTAAGACTGAAGTTACCATCGCCAGTAGTGGCATTAAAGCCATAGACGGTGTCCGTATTCCGCGTCTTGAAGTTGACACCATATAATTTCTGCCCCGACGCAATGTCATCCTTCATCAGTACTGAAGGCCCACGCTCGTTGAAATCATGCCCGGGCTGATTAGTTTCAGGCCAATAACTCATTACGCTATGGGCGCGGGTGTCTTGTTTGTAGGGCGTCTTTGCATAGCTGTCTACACTCTCTTCATAGTCGCCGGGATGGCCGAGACCAATGGCATGCCCCACTTCATGTATGGCGGTTAATAAAAAATAGTCGCCATTTTGGGGCGTTTCAGAAGCGCCCTTTGTTCCGATCGTGGTGGTCATGTCAGCGTGATCCCAATCAGGCAAATGTGACTTTCCCCCAGTGGTATTGGGGGCGGCTTTGAACGTTAGAGAACCGTCCAACTCCGTTGAGCCTTCCTTGAACGCAATATTGGCCACGTCCTGCCAGGCCTGCAGCGCTTTGCGAATAGCCGCTTTCTGGGGTGCGGAGAAGGCTGGATCAAGGGTGAATGACAGCTCGATTTTCCCATCGCCATTGCGATCATAATGCCGATAGCCTCCTCGCAGAATCTGCTGGGCAGCCTCCTCCGTGTTAAAGGAACGTTGTTGAGTTGCGCGAGTGGATAACATCGAGCACGGTGAGAAAGCGGGAGCATTCAGCGTAGGAAGTTCATTATTGGGAACAGACTGATTAACAAACGAATGAGCGACACGCATAAAACATCCTTTGAAAAACTTTATATTCAGCCCTGCCAAAAGGCTGTGATGACGGCAATTCCAACTTACCGCAACAATAAAGTCCCATAGACAACACGCTAACGCCAACCCGATAGTATTTCATGTTCAAACTTTAAAACATCTTAAAATTCTTCACCCGCCCGCAATTACAGGCTTGGAGAATAAAGGACCGCACATAAAATTCTACAATTAAACACTGCGCAAACATCACAGCGCCAAGAAGCGCAGGACACTCACGTCCCGACTTGAAATACAGCCAGGTTGGAACCAGCTTGTGTGGAAGGTGCCTTGTGTGGGAGCTGGCTTGTGTGGGAGCTGGCTTGTGTGGGAGCTGGCTTGTGTGGGAGCTGGCTTGCCTGCGATGCAGACGACTCGGTATTGCTGGCGAACCAAGGTGCTGCTATCGCAGGCAAGCCAGCTCCCACAGGGTTATGCGGTGCCTAGAGAATTCGGCCATCCCATGCCACCGTTACATGCCTGGGCAGCTCGCGCCGATGTTCCAGCAACCACGCATCCAGCGTATGCCCCACATGGGTCAACACGCCCAATTGCGCGCCACTGTCCGCAATGCTTTGCAACGCCAGCGTCAGGTCATTGTGATTACGCGGTGCTTGCGGCTGCGGGGGCATGGAGCAATCGAGCACCAACACATCCAATGGCTCACGCTGCAACCAGGCCAGCGTGTCGGGCGGCAGGCCGACAGTGTCGGTGAGGTAGGCGATGCGCCGCCCTTGCCCTTCGAGCAAATAACCCAGGGTCAGTTTGGAATGCTGCAACGGCAACGCGGTGACGCTCAGCTCGCCGAACTGCCGGGTTTCGAACGCCGCGAACGGCTGGCTGAAATCCAGAATGCCAGGGTGTTTGTAGAGGTCGGACAACCCCTTAGGATCCGCCGGGCCATGCACCGGAATGATCAAGCCCTGGCCCCAACGCAAATGCAGCAAACCTTGGGCATGATCGGCGTGGTAGTGAGTCTGCAAAATCCCGTTGAAGCTGCGCGGCGGGAAGCGTTCGCAGAGGTCGGGCAAACCGCTGTCGATCAACCAGCGCTGGTCGCCGCATTCGATCAACGCGCTGCACGGCAGGCGGCGCAGGCTTGCATCGCTGCGCGCCAGGCCACAGGCAGCACATTCACAGCCATACACCGGCACTTGCCGCGCGTCGCCGGTGCCCAGCAATGTCAGGCGCATGCCGAGTGCCCTTGGTCCAGACAGCACAGCAAGCGCTCGACGGTGTTGCCCAATGGGCCGGAATTATCCAGCACAAACAACCCCGCGCTATTGCCGCTGATCAGCTCGGCGGTGAACTGCGCATTGCGCGCCAGGCGCTCTTCGATCTGGGCCAGCGACTCACGCCCGCGCGCAATAAGACGCTGGCGCAAAACGGCCTGGTCCACCGTCAGCAACAGCACCAACACCGTCGGATAACGCACGCGCGTCTGCGCCAGGTGCGCGCGTGAGCCGTTGACCAGCACATCGTCCCCCGCCGCCAGCCATGCATCGATTGCCTTGGGAATGCCATACGACAACCCGTTGGCGTGCCAACTGAGCGCAAACGCGCCCTCGGCGTCCATCGCGGCGAACTGCTCGGGGCTCACACCTTGGGCCGCCTCGCCCACCGCCTCGGCCGAACGGGTGATCACCCGGCGCACAATGCGGCAGCCGCGTTCGGCCAAGCGCGGGCGCGCGGCATCCAGCAGGCTGTCCTTGCCCGAACCCGATGGCCCGATGAGATAGATCAACCTGCCTGCCATCAAAACACCCTCTTCGCTTGTCGCCACACTTGTTGCACTACGGGCAGCCCTTCGCGGCGCTTGGCCTGGACCAGGTCGGCGCGCAGGCCAATAGCAATTTCACCGCGATCGTTAAGGCCCGCCGCTTGCGCCGGTGCCAGGCTGATCATCTTCACCGCGCGTGCCAGGTCGCCGCCGTCCTGTTGGTCGGCCAGCACAAACGCGGCCTGCAACAGGCTGGCCGGGTAGTAGTCGCTGGAAAGTATATCCAGCAAGCCTTCGGCCGCCAGGCCGGCGGCGGCCACATTACCCGAGTGCGAACCACCGCGCACCACGTTCGGCGCGCCCATCAGCACTTTCATGTTCAGCGCCTGGCAGCCCTTCGCCGCTTCCAGCGTGGTCGGGAATTCGGCGATGGTCATGCCATAGCGCGCCGATTCCTCGACATGTGCAAGCGTCGCGTCGTCATGGCTGGCCACCGACAGGCCGCGCCCCAGGCAATGCTCGACGATGGCCGCGCGATAGCGGTCGCTGTACTCGCGGGAGTTGGCCATTTGCAGCAGGATAAACGCGTCCATGGTTTCGTCGTTGAGGTGGTACTTGCCCATGTAGTACTCACGGTACTTGGATTCGAGCACGAACTGGCGTTGACCCGGCGAATGGTCCATCACCGACACCAGGCGCACCAGCGGGTTTTCCACCAGGTCGCGGAACACGCTGAGGGTGTCCGGGTGGCACAACTCGCAGCGCAGGTGCAGGTGGTGCTCGGCGCGAGTCAGCCCGGCGCCTTCTGCCTGGGCGATGGCATCGAGCATCGCCGGCAGTTTTTTCATGCGGTTGCCCTTGGGGTTCACATCGCCGATGGACACCGCGTCGAACACCGTGGTGATGCCCGCCGCGATGATCTGCGCATCATGGCTGAGCACCGCCGAGGTCGACGGCCAGTCCACGCCGGGGCGCGGGGTCATGTGTTTTTCCAGGTTGTCGGTGTGCAATTCCACCAGCCCCGGCAGCAGGCAATCACCGCCCAGGTCCTGGGCCTGGGGCAACTGGCTGCGGCCTTCGGCGATGTCGACGATCTTGCCGTCACGCAGCACCACCGAACCGAGGAACACACGCTCAGCCGTGACGACCTGGGCATTACTGAGGATCTGTTCAGCGGGCATGTTCATATTCCTCTTCGGCAACGGGCGTGGGGGTCATGTCGAAATGGCGGTCAGCCACCGCTTCACGGGCGGCGCGGTCGTGGAAGATGCCAATCAGCGCAGCGCCGCCTGCCTTGGCTTCGTTCATCAGTTCCAGCACCACCTGGCGGTTGTTGTCGTCCAGGGACGCGGTGGGTTCGTCGAGCAGCATCACTGGCCACTCGACCATAAAGCCGCGGGCGATATTCACGCGCTGTTGCTCGCCACCGGAAAAGGTGCCGGGCGCCAGTTGCCACAGGCGCTGAGGAATATTCAGACGCGTCAGCAGGTGCTCGGCGCGTGACTGCGCATTGGCCTTCGACCAACCACGGGCCAGCGCGGGCTCCATCACCACGTCCAGGCAGGCCACGCGCGGAATCACTCGCAGGAATTGGCTGACGTAGCCCAGGGTGTGTTGGCGCACCTGCAAAATGTCGCGCGGCTCGGCGCCGACCAACTCCAGCCACTCGCCAGCATGCCTTACGCGAATGCTGCCGCCTGCCGGTAGATAGTTGCCGTACAGCGTGCGCAGCAAGGTGCTTTTACCCGCGCCGGATTGGCCGTGCAGCACCAGGCATTCGCCGCCCTGCACACTGAATTCCACACCGCGCAGCACGTTGAGCACCACGCCGTTCTGCTGGTGCAGGGTGAAGGTTTTCGAGAGGTCACGGACCTCGATCAAGGCATTCATCATGGCTGCAATACCGAAGACACCAGCAGTTGAGAGTAAGGGTGCTGTGGATCGTCGAGGATCTGGTCGGTGAGCCCGGTTTCCACCACGTGCGAGCGGCGCATCACCATCAGACGGTCAGCGAGCAAACGCGCAACGGCCAGGTCATGGGTGACAATTACCACCGCCAGGTCCAGCTCACGCACCAGGCCGCGCAACAGGTCGAGCAAGCGCGCTTGCACCGACACATCGAGGCCGCCAGTCGGTTCATCCATAAACACCAGGCGCGGGCTGGAGACCAGGTTGCGGGCGATTTGCAGGCGCTGCTGCATGCCGCCCGAGAAAGTGCGCGGCAGGTCGTCGATACGCTGCGGGTCGATTTCCACCTGGCCGAGCCAGTCGAGACCGGCACCACGCAGCTGGGCATAATTGCGCATGCCTTGGGCCATCAGGCGCTCGCCGATATTCGCCCCGGCCGACACGCCCATGCGCAGGCCGTCACGCGGGTTCTGCTCGACAAAACCCCACTCGGTGCGCAGCAAGGTGCGACGCTCGGCTTCGCTGGCGCTGTAGAGGTCGAGCCATTCGCCGTCCTTGCTGCGGTAGCCGATGCTGCCGGCTTGCGGTGGCAAACGCCCGCTCAACAGCGAGAGCAAGGTGGATTTACCCGAGCCGGATTCCCCGACAATGCCCAGCACTTCGCCGGGGTACAGGTCGAAGCTGATGCCCTGGCAACCCTTCTCCGGGCCGTAAAGCAACGACAGGTCACGTACTTGAAGCAAAGGCTGGCTCACTGGTTGTTCTCCTTCACCCGTTGGGCGCAATACCAGGTGTCGGAACACACAAAACTCTGGGTTCCCGCGTCATCGAGAATCAGCTCATCGAGGAAGGAATCGTGGCTGCCGCAGATGGCGCAGTTGTGCGCCCACTTCTGTACTTCAAACGGGTGGTCTTCAAAGTCCAAACTGGTGACCTGGGTGTAAGGTGGCACCGCGTACAAGCGTTTTTCCCGACCGGCGCCGAACAGCATCAGCGCCGGGCTCATGTCGAGTTTCGGGTTGTCGAATTTGGGGATCGGCGACGGGTCCATCACGTAGCGCTCGTCGACCATCACCGGGTAGGCGTAGGCGGTGGCGATATGGCCGAAGGTGGCGATGTCTTCGTAGAGTTTCACGTGCATCACCCCGTAATCGTTGAGAGCGTGCATGGTGCGGGTCTCGGTTTCCGACGGCTCGATAAAGCGCAGCGGCTCGGGGATCGGCACTTGATAAACCATGATCTGGCCAGCCTGCAACGGGGTTTCCGGGATGCGGTGGCGGGTCTGGATCACCGTGGCGTGCGGTGTGGCCTCGGTGGTGGCGACGCCGGCCGTGCGCGCGAAAAAGCGCCGGATCGACACGGCGTTGGTGGTGTCGTCGGCGCCTTGGTCGATGACCTTGAGCACGTCGTCATCACCGAGGATCGCGGCGGTCAATTGCATGCCGCCCGTGCCCCAGCCATACGGCAACGGCATCTCGCGGCCACCGAACGGCACCTGGTAACCGGGAATCGCCACAGCCTTGAGCAAGGCGCGGCGGATCATGCGTTTGGTCTGCTCGTCGAGGTAGGCGAAGTTGTACGCCGGGTCGCGCGCCGGGGTTTGGGTCAAGTCATTCATGGCGGGTGCCCTCGGCCGGTTGGCGCAGTTTGCGGATCAGCTCCAGTTCGGCCTGGAAGTCCACGTAGTGAGGCAATTTGAGGTGCGAGACAAACCCCGCCGCCTCGACGTTGTCGCAGTGGGCCAACACAAACTCTTCGCGTTGGGCCGGTGAGACGACTTCTTCGTTGTATTCCTCGGCGCGCAGCGAGCGGTCGACCAGCGCCATGCCCATGGCTTTGCGTTCGGCATGCCCGAACGCCAGGCCGTAACCGCGCGTGAACTGCGCCGGCTCAGTGGCCGAACCGACGAACTGGTTGACCATCTCGCACTCGGTCACTTCGATGCTGCCCAGGCAGATCGGGAAGCCCAGCTCTTCGGGGTCGATCCACACCTCCACGTCGCCAATGCGAATCTCACCGGCAAACGGGTGGTTGCGGCCGTAGCCGCGCTGGGTCGAATAGCCCAGCGCCAACAGGAAACCTTCATCGCCACGGGCCAAGGCCTGCAAGCGCTCGGCGCGGCTGGCCGGGTATTCCAGCGGGTCGCGGGTGATGTCGGCGACGCTGGCGTTGTCGTCGGCCTCGTGCTTGATCAGGCCTTCTTTGGCGAGCAAACCAAGCACCCGTGGGCAGGCTTCGATGCGCGCCTCGGGCGTGGTCTGCGGGCCTGGGTATTGACCTTCAGCGAGCAGCGAAAAATCCAACAGGCGGTGGGTGTAGTCGAAGGTCGGGCCGAGCAATTGACCGCCGGGCACGTCCTTGAACGTGGCCGACAAACGCCGGCTCAGCGACATCTGCGACGTATCAATCGGCAGGCTCGGGCTGAAGCGCGGCAGCGTGGTGCGGTAGGCGCGCAGCAGGAAGATCGCCTCAACCAAATCCCCCGCCGCTTGCTTGATCGCCAGCGCAGCCAGTTCTTCGTCGAACAGCGAGCCTTCGGTCATCACCCGCGCCACGGCCAGCGGCAGTTGCTCGCGGATTTGCGTCACGCTCAGTTCAGGCACGCGGGTATCGCCCCGGCGCTTTTTCGCCAGCAGGCGGTGGGCATTGTCGATGGCCTGTTCGCCACCCTTGACGGCTACGTACATCAGGCACGCTCCTCTAACAGTCGGCTGCTGCGTGGCAGGCCGATCAGGTGATGACCTGCGCTGAACACCACGTCCAGGCCACGCGGGAAGGCTTCGCGGCGTTGGCGTTCGAGCCAGAAGGCTTGCGGCACCGGCACATTGACCAGGCGTTGCGTCTGGATGCCGGGGCCGCGCCAGTGCAGGCCGCGTCCGGATTCCAGGTCGGTGAGTTGCACGAGCAAGGTGCAGGACTGGTCGGGGTAACGGTCGTTGCCGTGGTCGAAACCGCTGAGGTCAAGCAGGTCGTGTTCGCCGAGCAAGGCGAACGCTGCTTCTTCGCGCTTATCCGTGAGCGGGCAGCCACAGTGAAAGGCCAGGTTGGCGCGGATCAGCGGCGTGTCGAAGCTCGGCGCCAGCCACAGCGGCGTGTCCATATCCAGCAGCGCCAGGCACAGCGCGTAGGTGGCAGGCGCCAGGCCGTCGAGGCGTGGGGCCGAGGGCAAGTGCTGGAGCAGGCCAGGTTCGGCGAGCGCCTTGAGCGCCGCGCGAAAACCGCGCTGGGCGTCCAATACCGGGTCGACAAACGCCGGTTGTAACAGGTGAGAGTTCATCAGTTTTCTCCTCGCACCAGGGTGAAGAATTCGACCTTGGTGGCAGCGGTGTCGGCTTCTTTTTGCGCGCGGCGTTTGGCTTGGGCAGTGGCCAGCGCGGTGATCAAATCGCTGAGCCACAGGCTCGGCTGGCTGCCTTGCAAATGGGCATCGGCCAGGGCGGCCAACTCGGCGTGCAGCTTGTCGCGACCAGCCAGGTAGCTGTAGCCGGTGCGGCCGTCGGCCAGGCGCACCACGCAGCGGGTCACGCTCATTTCGCCAACGTTGAAGGCCGCGCCATCACCGCCCATGCGCCCGCGCACCAGGGTCATGCCGATTTCCGGGGCGCGGATCAGTTGGTATTCGGCGTCCTTCAAGGCGGCTTCGTGGGGTTGCAGTTCATTGAGCTGGGCGCGGGCTAATACGCCGATCCAATGTTGTCGCGGGGACACACTCATCATTCAAGTCACCACTTGGTACTGAAAGCGATCCGAACGGCTGGTGGACTGCGCCAGCTCCACGGGGCGGCCGTCGGGATCGCAGGAAAGGGTAAAAACCGTGAGGGCCGGCAAGTGCCGAGGCATCATCAGCAGCGCGGCTTCATCACGGTTGGGCAAACGCGCACCAATCAGGCTTTGGGTGCGGGTCAGCGGCAGGTCACGCTCGCGCAGGTACTGGCGCAACGAACCGCCGTTGTAGTCGGCCAGCAACGGCGCACGGCTGGCGCAGTAGCGATGACGGATCAGGCTGACCGGCTGGTGATCGAGCCTGCGCAGGGTTTGCAGTTCGATCATCGGCGCCATCTCGGCAATGCCTAAGTGCAGGGCTTCGTCGCGGCTGGCGTAGCAATAGCGGCGCTTGAGCAGCAGCGCCTGCACGCCGACGCCCTGGGCCGACAGCGATTGACTGTAGGAAGTCTCGGCGCCCATCGAGTAAATCAGCGGGCGGTCGAGTACCTGGGTGCCCTTGCCCTGGCGGCGCAGCAGGCTGCCTTCGAACACCAGCTCGTCGATGGCACGGCGCAAGGTGTGGCGGTTGACGCCGAAGCGCTCGGCCATGTGCACCTCGCCGGGCAGGAAGTCGCCGGCGCTGTAGCTGCTCAGTTCACGGCGCAGGATGTCCGCGAGTTCGCGGTACACCGGCTCATCTTGTCTAGACAACTGCATGCTTAAAAAAAGCGCCGCGCGGGCACCCCTCAGGCTTCAGATGAACTGCTTGCGCAGGCGTTGGGACAGCACGTCGATACAGCTCACCACCACGATGATCACCAGCAGCACCGCGCAGGTTTGTACGAACTGGAAGGCGCGGATGTTTTCCCAGAGGATCACGCCGATACCGCCGGCGCCGACCATGCCGACCACCGTGGCCGAACGCACATTGGCTTCGAAGCGGTACAGCGCGTAACTCACCCACAGCGGCATGACTTGCGGGATCACGCCATAGATCACTTCCTGCAAGGCACTCGCGCCAGTGGCCCGCACACCTTCGACCGGGCCGGGGTCGATGGCCTCGACGGCTTCGGCAAACAGCTTGGCGAGCACGCCGGTGGTGCTGATCCACAGCGCCAGAACACCGGCGAAAGGGCCGAGGCCGACCGCGACCACGAACAACATCGCGAACACCATTTCATTGATGGAGCGGAAGGCGTCCATCACCCGGCGCAGCGGCTGATGCACCCACCACGGGGTGATGTTGTCGGCGCACAAGATGCCCAGCGGCACTGAACAGACGATGGCCAACACCGTGCCCCAAAGGGCGATTTGCACGGTGACGATCATCTCCTTGAGGTAGGAGCGCCATTCGTGGAAGTCGGGCGGGAAGAAGTCAGCGGCGAAGGTCGCCATGTTTCCGGAATCGCGGTACAGCGCCAGCGGGTTCATTTCCGCGCCGTGCCAGGCCCAGGCCAGCAAGACCAGGAACAGGCCCCAGCCGAGGTATTGCGGCCAGGTTCTTTTGCCGACGGCTTCAGCGTGCAGAGTTGTCATGGGTCACTCTCGGTATAAGGTTGGAACGGGGTTCAATGTGGGAGCGGGCTTGCTCGCGAATGCGGTGTGTCAGTCCCTGGATGTGTTGAATGACACACCGCTTTCGCGAGCAAGCCCGCTCCCACATAAAGCCCGGTTCCTACAGGGGGTTAGCCGTTTGCCGCAGTCTTTTTGTCGAGTTCGCTGATGCGCTGTTGCAGCTTGGCCAGGTCGGCGTCGATGTCGGCGAGCTTCTTGGCTTTGTCAGCCGCTTCGAGGTGGTCATCCGCACTGATGGTGGTGCGCTGCTTGAACAGCTCCAGTTGGCGGATCGGCAGCAGTTGGTCGTCATTCGAAGCGAGGAACTTGCCCAGCTGCATGTTCTTAAGCACCGCCTTTTCTTCATCGGTATCGCCGTAGTGGGCGAAGAAATCGCGGATCTTGGTCTTCTCGCTGTCGCTCAGCGCTTTGCTCCAGACCATCGGGTCAGCCGGGATCAGCGGCGACTTCCAGATCACCTTGAGCATGGCGGCCTTGTCCGGCTGGGTGACTTCCAGGCGGTCCCAGCTTTCGGTGTTGAAGGTGGCCACGTCCAACTGCCCCTTGGCCACGCTCAAGGCGTTAACTTCATGGCTGGAGTTCAGCGTGCGTTTGAACGCGGTGGCGGCGTCGACATGGTTCTTGGCGAACACGTAGTAGCCCGGCACCAGATAGCCGGAAGTGGAGTTCGGGTCACCGTTGCCGAAGGTCAGGTTCTTGGCGTTCTTGAGCATGTCGTCGACGTTGTTGATCGGGCTGTCCTTGCGCACGATCAACACGCTCCAGTAACCGGCGGCGCCGTTGGCGGCAGCGGTCTGGGCGAAGATCTCGCCGTTGGAACGGTCCACGGCTTCCATTGCCGCCTTGTTGCCCAGCCAGGCCACGTCGACCTTGTTGAAGCGCATGCCCTGGATCAGGCCGGCGTAGTCGGAGGCGAAGGTGGCGTTGATGGTCAGGCCGGTCTTCTTGTGCATGTCATCCAGAAAGGGCTGCCAGATGCTCTTGAGGTTCTGTGAAGACTCGGTGGACATGATGCCGAAGTTGATGGCTTTGTCGGCGGCCTGGGCATTGCCCAGGGCGACGCCGGCCAGCAACACCGCAGACAGAAACACGTGGCCGATACGGTTCAACATGGAAAGGATTCCTGTGGGTCGTGAGTAGGGTTTCAAGCGCGCGCCAGGGCCAGCCGAGGGGTGGTTTCGGGGTGGCGGGTCTGGTCGGAAAACATCAGGCTGGTGTCGACGTCGGCACCGTACAAATCGTTGAGGAACCGGCCGCTCATGGCGCTGCCCTGCCCGTCGAAATGAATCCGCCCGCCTTTGAGCGCCACGGCTCGGGGGCAATAACGCATGGCGTAATCGACTTGATGCAGGGTCACCACCACCGTCTTGCCGTCGCGGCGGTTGATGTCGGCGAGGATCTCCATGACCTTGCGCGCCGACTCCGGGTCCAGCGAGGCGATGGGCTCATCGGCGAGGATCACCTCGGCGCGCTGGGTCAAGGCGCGGGCAATCGCCACGCGTTGCTGCTGGCCGCCCGACAAGGTCGACGCACGTTGCGCGGCCAGATCGGCCAGGCCGACGCGGGCGAGGGATTCGAGGGCAAAGGCCTTTTCTTCGGCATTGAACAAACCGAGGTTGCCACGCCAGCGCGGCATGCGGCCCAGGCAACCGAGCAGCACGTTGTCGAGCACGCTCAGGCGGTTGACCAGGTTGAATTGCTGGAAGATGTAGCCGATGTCCGCGCGCAACCGCCGCACCTTGCCATTCAAGCGTCCACTGGCCTGCACCTCCCGGCCCAGCACCTTGACGCTGCCGCCGTTGCTTTTGTCGCAACACGCCAGGCCCGCCAGGTGGCGCAGCAACGTGGACTTGCCGGAACCGGAAGCGCCAATCAGCGCGACCATCTCACCGGATGCAATGGTGAGTTCGAGGTCGACCAATGCGGATTTCTTCGCAAAGGTCTTGTTCAAGTGATCGACATGGATAGCGTGAGTCATGGGCTTCTCTGTCTGGTTTGAACAGCCACAACAGGGCTGCGGTTGAGTTCAAACGACAGTAGGCGCGCCAGGTGTCAGTGCTATTACTTGCACATGACTGCACGGGGGCGGATTGATGAAGGTTTTGTGAAAGGTTGCAAAGCCACCTGACAGATCATTCCCACGCGCAGCAAAGGAATGCCGCCAGGGACGCTCCGCGTCCCGACCTTAGCTCTGCGCAAGGCTGACGCAGAGCGTCACGGGAGGCATTACCACGCAGAGCGTGGGAACGATCTACGCACGCTGAACGAGACTTTCCCTACGCCCAGTCATTTAACCGCTCGGCATTATGTGGACCGAGCCGTACGCAGGAGGGCCAGGCCCTGCCGGGTTTCCCATTCCCCGGTCGACCAATCTGCGTACGGCTCACCCTTTTTTTCAGGCAGTTTAGTGGCGGCTGTGCATGGGAGGCTTCGGCCTACCGGGTTTCTGTGACCGGTCTACCACCCTGTGTACAGCCGCCTCCCTACATCTTCTGATAGCTACAGCAAATGCATGTGAAGATCTGCCCTACACAGATTTCGGGTTGCGTCCGATCAACCTCGCCGTTAACCTTCGCGGGTCGCTGCAAAATCAGCGAACGGGTGTGGAAGCCCGAACTCTCCAGGCGTATAAGCGCCCATAGCCTCTAGCGGGCGCTTTTTTCATGCCCGCTATAAAGTGTTATGGCGGCTGTGCGCGGGGCACCTTGGGGTGCGCCGGGGTCCTGGAGTCCGGTCTTCCACACCTGCGTACAGTCGCCACCCAATCATGTGGAAGTGATCGTGGCGACTCCTATAACTCCAGGAGTAACTGCATGAAAAAAGTCACGCCCAATCCCCCGCCATCCCCCTCGGATGACACCCCACAAACCCCACCCAACCTCATCTTCACCGTCCGCCCCGGCCTCAGCACTGAAGTTGCCTTGAGCAATGCCAGCGAGATGCTGGAATCGGCGACCGTGTGCGCTTACGACTGTGCCGAGCACTTGGATGACTCAAGCCGCAAGCAGGTACTGGCGGTGGTGCAGATGCTTGAGATTGCGCAGTTGTTGGTGGATCAAGCACTGAATCGCGAGTGCCCCGTGGCCTGATGGCTGAGGCGATGCTCGTTCCCACGCTCTGCGTGGGAATGTCGCCTGGGACGCTCTGCGTCCCGAAGTGGGCCTGACGCAGAGCGTCACCGGATGCATTCCCACGCGGAGCGTGGGAACGATCAAATTCGAACGATCAACGGGGATCTACTGTGGGAGCAGGCAAGCCAGCTCCCACAGTGGATTGCATTTCAAGTTGAGTAATAAAAAAGGCGACCTATTGGAGGTCGCCTTTTGTCATTGCGCATACTGCTTGCTCAACCCCGGCGGCACGCCGTGCACGTCGGTTTCTTCCCACGGGCCGTTCGGGCTGATCGAGCGGCTCCAGCCGTTGCTCCAGCGGTAGTAGGTGCGCTGGCGGTAGAAGGTGTCGGGCTGTTCTTCCAGCACATACACCTGCATCTTGCCGTCCCAGTGGCTGGCGGCGCCCGGTGGTGGGGCGAACGTCGGCGATGAGCTTGGCAGCGGTTTTGGCGGCGGGGTGACCGGGCCGGAAGGCTTGGTGCTCGGCTGGGTCGACGGGCCGGACGGCGGGATGGTCGGGCCGGTAGGTTGAGGGGGGCGGTGGACCGCACAAGCGCTGAGCCCCAATACCAGGCTGAGCAAGGTGATACGTGCAAATGCGGTCATAGGCGTTTCCTCGAAATTACTTGTCCGGACTGTCGATAGTCAGCTGCTGCAGCGCAGTGGTGGAGCTGGCCAGCGGTTGGCTGCGGCCGATCCACTCGCCCGTGGTCGGCTGACCGGCCCGGGATATGCGCGCAACCAGTTGGACTTCGGGGAAGTTGGACAGTTTCAACTGCGGCATCATCGCGTCCGCATCGCCCAGTTCCACGGTGATCGGCAGTTCGGCGACGGTCACGCGCTTGGCCGCCAGCGGCGCAGGCGGGCCGGAGACGGCGCGGGCGAAGATGAACACGCTGTCGGTGGGCAGGGCTTTGGCTTTCACCTCGGCAGACAGGTCCACACGTACGTTCATCACTGTCTTTTGCGCCACGGTGCCGCCGTTTTCCTTGAGCTTTTCGGCCGCGCGGTCAATCCCGCCTTGCAGCGCGACCCGGGAATTGTCTTGCGCTGGCAGTTGCGCCAACAGGCGGTTCCAGTAGTCGATGGCTTCCTGATAACGCTGGCCTTCGAAGGCGGCGATACCCAGCAGGCCGAGGCTGGTGACTTCCTTCGGGTCCAGCTTCAAGGCCTCATCGGTCAGCGCCTGCACTTTGGGCGACCACTGTTTATTGTCGGCAAAGTACTGCGCCTGCGCCCATTGGCCGAGCAGTTCCGGCCGGCGACCGGCCAGGGCCACGGTGCGCTCGAAGACCTTCGCGGCATCGGCCGAACGGTCCTGGGCCATGTAGGCGCGGCCCAGGAAGTACAAGCCTTCCGGCGAATCCGGCTGGGCGGCGGCGGCACGCTCCAGGCGCTGGGTCATGTCCTGCATGGACACTGGCGGCTGGGAGAATTCGCGGGTCAGTTCGACCTTGTCGCTGGCGCCGTAATGCAGGTACAGCGCAACACCCAAAACCGGCACCAGAAAAGCCGCCAGAAACGGCAGCGGTTTGCCGAGGCGCGA
The DNA here is from genome assembly GCF_009834565.1 of Pseudomonas sp. R76. Classification (GTDB taxonomy): domain Bacteria; phylum Pseudomonadota; class Gammaproteobacteria; order Pseudomonadales; family Pseudomonadaceae; genus Aquipseudomonas. The sequence continues at coordinate 2,199,436 of NZ_CP019428.1, read as the reverse complement.
TTCGCGGGGTTTTTCCACGCCTTCGGTATCGGCCAGCAGTTCGCGGGCAGCTTCGGCACGGCCGGTGTCGAGTTGCGCGGCGTTGAGCACGCCTTCGTCCTGCTGCACTTGCAGCTCGGCCACGCGTTCTTGGTAAAGCGCCACGTTCAGCGCGGTGCGATCCTCTTCACGCTGGGCACGGCGGCCGCGCAATACAGGGATTAACAGGAAACTCAGGGCAATCAGAAGCAGCAACCCTGCTGCGAGCCAAAAATCAATCATCAGTCTTGGTGTCCAGCAATTGGTCGAGGCGTTTGCGCTCTTCAGGGGATAACGCGTCGGAGCCATCAGTAGGCGCGGCGCGGCGACGGCGGACGATCACGGCCATCACCACCACGCCGGCCAGCAACAGCCCGGCAGGGCCGAACCAGAGCAGCGCGGTCTTGCCGGTGAGGGCCGGTTTGTAACGCACGAAATCACCGTAGCGGTCGACCATGAAGTCGATGATCTGCTGGTTGTCCTTGCCCTCCCCCAGCATGCGGAAGATCTCTTTGCGCAAGTCGGCGGCAATCGGCGCGTTGGAGTCGGCGATGTCCTGGTTCTGGCACTTGGGGCAGCGCAGTTCCTTGGTCAGTTCGCGAAAACGCTCGCGGTCACTGTCCTTGGCGAACTCGTAAGTGTCGATGGCCGCATGCGCGACGCCGACCAACCCGAGTGCGAGAACCGCAGCGGCTAACAGACGCTTCATGGCTTGGCCTCATCGACCAGCGCCTGGTACTTGGCGGCAAGTTGCTCGCGCCACACCACTTCGTCGATCACGCCGACGTATTTGTCGCGGATCACGCCTTTGGCATCGATGAAAAAGGTTTCCGGGGCGCCGTACACGCCAAGGTTCAAACCGAGGTTGCCGTCTTCGTCGCGGATATCCAACTGGTACGGGTTATGGAATTCCGCCAGCCACTTCAAGGCCGCCGCATTGTCGTCCTTGTAGTTGATGCCGTAGATCACCACGCCCTTCTCGGCCAGTTTGTTCAGCACCGGGTGTTCGACGCGGCACGAGATACACCAGGTGCCCCACACGTTGACCAGCGCCGGTTTGCCCAGTAGGTCGGCCTGGGTCAGGGTTTTGTCGCCCTGCACCGTCGGCAGGCTGAAGGCCGGGAACTGTTTGCCGATCATCGCCGAGGGCAGCTCGGCCGGGTCCAGGTACAAGCCGCGATACAGAAACACCGCCACCACCAGAAAGGCCGCCAGTGGTAACACCATCAACCAACGCTTCATGCTGGCGCTCCTTGCAGGCCGAGGGCTTCACGCACGCGGCTTTTTACTTTGACCCGATAACGCCGGTCCAGCGCGGCCAGCAAACCACCGAAACCGGTGAGCAAACCGCCGAACCAAATCCAGCGCACGAACGGTTTCACATGCACCCGCACCGCCCAGGCGCCGTCGCCCAGCGGTTCACCCAGCGCTACGTAGAGGTCGCGGGTGAAACCAGCGTCGATACCGGCTTCGGTCATCATCGAACTCTGCACCGTGTACAGGCGTTTTTCCGGGTGCAGCACCGCCACTTCCTTGCCGTTGCGCACCACACGCACGGTGCCTTTGTCTGAGGTGAAGTTCGGGCCTTCGAAGTGCTTGGCGCCCTCGAAGATGAAGTGGTAACCGGCCAGGTCCATGGACTCGCCCGGCGCCAGGCGCAGGTCGCGCTCGGCGCTGTTCTGGCTGGACAGCACCACGCCGAGGGCGCACACGGCGATGCCGATATGCGCGACTTGCATGCCCCAGTAGCTGCGGGTCAGCGTCGGCAAACCTTTGATCAGGCCTTTGTGGCGGGTTTTGTCGAAGATGTCGCGTACGCCGGCCAGCAACACCCAGGCGGCGAGCAGGAAGGTGGCGAGCACGGCCCAGTTGAAGTCGCCGTAGGCAAAGCCTGCGATCACCGCCAAGGCCACACTGCCGAGCAGCACCGGCATCAACATGCCGGCCAGCCATTTCACCGGGGTGTCTTTCCAGCGCACCAGCACGCCGACGGCCATCACCACCATCAACAGGCCCATCAGCGGGATGAACAACGCGTTGAAGTACGGCGGGCCGACCGACAGCTTGGCGCCGCTCAGCGCGTCCAGCACCAGCGGGTACAAGGTGCCGAGCAGGATCATCGACGCGGCCACCACCAGCACCAGGTTATTGCCCAGCAACAGGGTTTCCCGCGACCACAGGTTGAAACCGACCTGGCTCTTGACCACCGGCGCACGCAGGGCGAACAGGGTGAGCGAGCCGCCGACCACAAACAGCAGGAAGATCAGGATGAACACGCCGCGCGCAGGGTCGGAGGCGAACGCGTGTACCGAAGTCAGCACGCCCGAACGCACAAGGAAGGTGCCGAGCAGGCTGAGGGAAAACGCGGCAATCGCCAGCAGAACAGTCCAGCTCTTGAACACACCACGCTTTTCGGTGACGGCCAGCGAGTGAATCAGCGCGGTGCCGACCAGCCAGGGCATGAACGAGGCGTTTTCCACCGGGTCCCAGAACCACCAGCCGCCCCAGCCGAGTTCGTAGTAGGCCCACCACGAGCCCAAGGTGATGCCGATCCCGAGGAAGGCCCAGGCCACGATGGTCCATGGCCGCGACCAACGCGCCCAGGCCGCATCGAGGCGCCCGCCGAGCAAGGCAGCGATGGCGAAAGCGAAGGCCACCGAGAAACCCACGTAACCCATGTAGAGCATCGGCGGGTGCACGATCAGGCCGATGTCTTGCAGCAGCGGGTTGAGGTCATGGCCGTCCACCGGGATCTGCGGCAGGATGCGGCTGAACGGGTTGGAGGTCATGATCAGGAACAGCAAAAAACCGATGCTGATCATGCCCATCACCGCCAGCACCCGCGCCAGCATGACTTGCGGCAGTTGGCGCGAGAACACCGACACGGCGAAGGTCCAGCCGCCGAGGATCAAGGCCCACAACAGCAACGAACCTTCGTGGGCGCCCCATACGGCGCTGAATTTGTAGTACCAGGGCAAGGCGCTGTTGGAGTTGTTGGCGACATAGGCGACGGAAAAGTCGTCGGTCATAAAGGCGTAGGTCAGGCAGCCAAACGCGAACAGCAGAAAGGCAAACTGGCCCCAGGCGGCCGGCTGTGCCAGGCTCATCCACAGGCGATCACCGCGCCAGGCGCCGAGCAACGGCACCACGGCCTGAACGACGGCAAAGCACAGGGCGAGGATCATCGCCAACTGGCCCAGCTCCGGAATAAACAGTGCGGACGTCATGGCTTAGCCCTCCTTGGCAGGCTGTGCATTTGAGCCAGGGGCCGATTGGCCGCTGTCTTTGAGGGCCTTGGTGACCTCGGGCGGCATGTATTTCTCATCGTGCTTGGCCAGCACTTCGTCGGCGACCACTACGCCGTCCGCATTCAGCTTGCCCAGGGCGACGATGCCCTGGCCTTCGCGAAACAGGTCCGGGAGGATGCCGCGATAAGTGATGGTCACGGCCTTGTTGAAGTCGGTGACCACAAAGGTGACGTCCAGGGAATCACCGGAACGTTTCAGCGAGCCCTTCTCGACCATGCCGCCGGCGCGGATGCGCGTGTCCACCGGCGCTTCGCCATTGGCGATTTGGGTCGGGGTGTAGAACAGGTTGATGTTCTGCTGCAAGGCGCTCAGGGCCAGGGTCACCGCGATGCCGACGCCGGCCAGGATGGCCAGGATGATTAACAGACGCTTTCTACGCAGCGGATTCACTTGTCGGTCTCCCGGCGCAAACGACGCGCCTCTTGTTGCAGGTAACGCTTGCGGGCCAGGATCGGCGCGGCGACGTTGAGGGCCAGCACCGCCAGGCAGATGCCATAGGCGGTCCAGACATACAGGCCGTGATGGCCCATGGCGAGAAATTCGCTGAAAGAGTTAAAGCTCATCCACGCGCTCCCAGGCTGTTTTGCACTTCGGCCTTGACCCAGCTGGTGCGGGCTTCGCGCTTGAGCACTTCCAGACGCATGCGCATCAGCAGCACAGCGCCGAAGAAGCAGTAGAACCCCAGCACCATCAGCAGCAGCGGCGCCCACATTTCCACGGGCATTGCCGGCTTTTCAGTGAGGGTGAAGGTGGCGCCCTGGTGCAGGGTGTTCCACCACTGCACCGAGTATTTGATGATCGGGATGTTGATCACGCCAACGATGGCCAGCACCGCGCAGGCCTTGGCGGCGCTGTCACGGTTGCTGATGGCGTTGCCCAGCGCAATCAGGCCGAAGTACAGGAATAGCAGGATCAGCATCGAGGTGAGGCGCGCGTCCCACACCCACCACGAACCCCAGGTCGGTTTGCCCCAGATCGCGCCGGTGACCAGCGCCACGGCGGTCATCCACGCACCGATGGGCGCGGCGCATTGCAGGGCGACGTCGGCCAGTTTCATCTTCCACACCAGGCCGACGACGCCGCACACCGCCAGCATCACGTAGCAGGACTGCGCCAGCATTGCGGCGGGTACGTGGATATAAATGATGCGAAAGCTGTTGCCTTGCTGGTAGTCCGGCGGCGCGAAGGCCAGGCCCCAGACCAGGCCGATGCCGATCAGCAACACGGCGGCGACACTCAACCACGGCAGCAGCCTGGCGCTGATGCCGTAAAACCATTTGGGCGAGCCGAGCTTGTGAAACCAGGTCCAGTTCATTGCTGTTTCCATCACGGTGGTTTCTCGTCTTGGCGAGAAACTCAGGGTCTTTACTGGTTAATAACGCTTAACCAGACCTCATTATTCGCCGACGCTGATCTTCAGGCCAGCCGCTATAGCAAAGGGTGTCAGGGTTACCGCCAGGGCGGTCAGGCTGCCAAGCCACAGGAGGTAACCGGTCGCCGGCATGCCCATGAGCGCGGCCTGCAAGGCGCCGCTGCCGAGGATCAACACCGGGATATACAAAGGCAGAATCAGCAGGGCCAGTAACAGGCCGCCGCGCTTTAAACCGACGGTCAACGCTGCGCCCACCGCCCCCAACAGGCTGAGCACCGGCGTACCGAGTAACAGAGACAGCAGCAATACCGGCAGGCATTCGACGGGCAAGCCGAGCATCATCGCCAACAGCGGCGAGAGCAAGACTAGCGCCAAGCCGGAAAAAACCCAGTGTGCCAGCACCTTGGCCAGTACCAGAAGTGGCAAAGGGTGCGACGAAAGGACCCACTGTTCAAGGGAACCGTCTTCAAAATCACTGCGAAACAGCCCGTCCAGCGAGAGCAGGACGGATAAAAGCGCCGCTACCCACACCAGTCCTGGGGACAAGGTTTGCAACAGTTTAGTCTCGGGACCGACCGCCAGCGGGAACAGGGCGATGACAATGGCGAAGAACACCAGCGGGTTGGCCAATTCAGCCGGGCGGCGGCACAACAGCCGCGCTTCGCGGGCGACCAGCAGGGCGAACACACTCATACCCACCACCGGCCCAGGTCGAGGTCGCGATAACCGGCGGGCATGCGCGTCAGTGTGTGGTGCGTGGTGAGCACAATCAGCCCGCCCTGCTCGCAGTGTTGGGCCAGGTGCTCTTCGAGCTGGGCAACGCCTTGTTTGTCGAGCGCGGTGAACGGCTCGTCGAGAATCCACAGCGGCGGCCCGGGCAGATACAAACGCGCCAGGGCCACGCGGCGCTGTTGGCCGGCCGACAGGGTGTGGCACGGCACGTCTTCGAAACCCTTGAGGCCGACAGCGGCCAGGGCCTGCCAGATGGCGTCGCGGGAAGCCGGGTGATGCAGGGCGCTGAGCCAGCTGAGGTTTTCTTCCGGCGTGAGCACATCCTTGATGCCGGCGGCGTGGCCGATCCAGATCAGGTTGCGGGCCAGCTCGCTGCGTTGCTCGGTCAGGGGTTTGCCGTTGAGTCGCACCTCACCGGCCGTCGGCTGCATCAACCCCGCCAGCAGGCGCAGCAGGCTGGTCTTGCCGCTGCCGTTGGGGCCGCTGACCTGCACCATGTCGCCGCCCGTCAGCCGCAGGTCGAGGTGCTCGAACAGCAGGCGCAGGTCGCGTTCACAGGAGAGCGCTACGGCTTCAAGAAGAGGGCTGGTCAAAAGATCGCGGGCCTTTACGGTTCAAGTCGGCGGTGCAGCAGCCGTTATAGAGAAAAGCACAATAACGGCTTTGGCGACCGATTTTAGAGAGCTGGATCAAATAGTTGTGAGGTTTTTACCGCTCTCTTTGCAGACGGGCGGCATTATACATGTGATGCCCTACTCTAAAGAGGGCAATTTCCCCAGAGACGACGCGCACGATGACCGGTGAGATCAACCTTCCTACGCTGCCGCCTGCCGCCCCGGCGCCCAGCCCTGCCCCGCTGCCGCCGACCGGTGAGCTGCTCAAGCTGCTGGAGCCGCAGACCGGCCTGATCGACCCTGGAAAAACCGTCAATGCCGAGGTGATCGCGCTTAAACAAGGCGGCGATGCGTTTCAACTGTTATTGAAGTTGACCCTCGAAGGCGGCCGCCAGACCTTGGTGCAAGCCAGCAGCGCCCAGCCGTTGCCGCTGGGCAGCAACGTGGCGGTGAGCCAGACGCCCACCGGCAACCTGACCATTTCCTTGCAGCAAGCCTTGAGCGCCAACGTGGCTGCCCTCACCCGCATCGATACCACGCAAATGCCGGTGGGCACGCTGTTGCAAGCCAAGGTGCTGACCACGCAGATGCTGCCGCAAGGCACCACGCAACCGGCAATTTATCGCTCGCTGGTGACCGTGCTCAACAACGCCCTTGCCGGCACCACGCTGACGCTGGAAAGCCCACAGCCGCTTCGGGTGGGCAGCTTGCTCAGCGCGGTGGTTCAGAATGCGCAGACCTTGAATTTCGTGCCGTTGAGCGGTCTCAAGGATCAATTGGCGGTCGCGCAACAGCTCTCCACCCAGCAAAGTCGCCAAGGCTCGTTGGACGTGGTGTTCACCGCCGCGCAAAACCTGCCGACGGACGACAGCACTTCCACCGACCTGCGTGCCGCAGCCGCGCGTTTGCTCGCGGCGCTGCCCGACCTGGCCCAAGTCAGCAACCCCAAGGTGTTGGCGCAACTGGTTCAGAACAGCGGCGCGTTCCTTGAAGCCAAGCTACTCGCCGGGCAAAACCCGCAAATACCGCCGCTGGACATGAAAGGCGCGCTGCTGCGCCTGGTCGCCGACTTGCTGCCGGCCCTGCCCAGCGCCACCAACCTCAACGCGATTCTCGCCGCCAACACCCTCGCCCAGGTGTTGCCGAATTTTGTGCGCAGCCCGTTGAACACACTGGGCCAGGTCAGCGCCCGCCAGACACCCGCCGGCTTCCCGTTGCCCGAGCGGCTGATGGCGAAACTGGAAGGCGAAGGCGACCTGGAAAACCTGCTGCGCCTGGCCGCAGGGGCGATTTCGCGCTTGCAGAGCCACCAGCTGTCGAGCCTGGAGCAAACCGGCACCACCGCCGATGGCCGCTTGCAAACCACCTGGCAGCTGGAAATCCCCATGCGCACCTTGCAGGACATTGTGCCGTTGCAGGTCAAGTTCCAGCGCGAAGAGCCGGCGCCGGACAAGGACCAACCGGAGCGCAAAGACAAGAAAGACCCCAAGCAGATGCTCTGGCGCGTCGAGCTGGCATTCGACATGGAGCCGCTGGGGCCGCTGCAGGTTCAGGCGCAACTGACACAGGGCAAACTGTCCAGCCAGCTGTGGGCGACGCGGCCCTATACCGCGAGTTTGATCGAAAGCCATTTGGGCAGCTTGCGCGAGCGCCTGGTGACCTCGGGCCTCAACGTCGGCGACCTCGATTGCCACCTCGGCACGCCGCCTCGCGGGCCGAGAACCGGGCTGGAACAACGCTGGGTGGATGAAACCGCATGAAAAACCCGTCTCCACCACGCCAGGCGATTGCGCTCAAGTATGACGGCCAGCAAGCCCCGACCTTGACGGCCAAGGGCGACGACGCCCTGGCTGAAGCCATTTTGAAGTTGGCGCGGGAAAATGAAGTGCCGATCTATGAGAACGCCGAGCTGGTGAAGCTGCTGGCACGCATGGAACTGGGCGACAGTATCCCCGAAGAGTTGTACCGCACGGTGGCAGAGATTATCGCGTTTGCGTGGACGCTGAAGGGCAAGTTCCCGGTGGGCTACAACCCGAATGCCGAGCCGGTGGAGCGGGATGTGACTGAGCGTGGGGATGATTACTGAGCATCTCAGACATTCACGCATACACATGTGGGAGCTGGCTTGCCTGCGATAGCGGTGTGTCAGCTTGCTTATCTGGAACAGGTAGACCGCTATCGCAGGCAAGCCAGCTCCCACAGTGGTTCTCTATTGTCAGTTCAGGACTTCACTCAGGGGAATGAAATTGACCCGATCGCCAATAGCCAGCGTCGTCCCTTCCAGCACCTCCACAAACCCTTCCGCCCATGCCGCGCTGCGCAGCACGCCGGAGCTTTGGTTGCGGTAGATGATCGCCTTGCCCTGCTCGATACGCCCGCGCAGGTACTCGCGACGGTTGCCCGGCTTGGGCCAGGTGAACCCCACCGGCACTTCAAAACGCAGCGGCTCAACCTCTTGCACACCTTGGCGGCGCAGCAGGTAAGGCCGCGCCAACAACGCAAAGGTCACCAGGGTCGAGGCCGGGTTGCCGGGCAGGCCGATCACCGGCACGCCGCGAAAATGGCCGAAGGTCAGCGGTTTGCCGGGTTTGATCGCCAGCTTCCACAGGGCCAGCTCGCCCTCTTCACGCAGGGCGATGCCGAGGAAGTCCGCCTCGCCCACCGACACACCGCCGGTCGACAGAATCAGGTCGACATTGCCCAGGTCTGCCAGGCGTTTGCGGGTTTTTTCCAGGTCATCCGGCAGGATCCCGGCATCAACCACTTCACAGCCCATGCGCGCCAGCCAGCTGCACAGCACGCGGCGGTTGCTGTTGTAGATCTGTCCCGGGCCCAGCGGCAAACCCGGCTCGATCAACTCGTCGCCGGTGGACAGCACGGCCACACGCACGCGGCGAACCACGCTCAGGCGGTCGTGGCCGAGGGACGCGGCCAGGCCCAGTTCGATTGGGCCCAGGCGCGTGCCGGCGTTCAACACCCGCTCGCCAACGGTGGTTTCCTGGCCTTGTGGGCGGATGTTCTGGTGCGCCTGCAACGGCTCGGTAAAGCTCACGCGTTCGTCGGCGTGGACCACGGCGTTTTCCTGCATCTCTACGCAATCGGCGCCTTCGGGCACCGGTGCGCCGGTGAAGATGCGCGCACAGGTGCCAGCCGCCAACGGCTGCGGCGCCTGGCCGGCGAAGATCCGTTGGCTGACCGGCAAGGGCTCGCCTGTCCAGTCCGCAAGGCGCAGGGCGTAGCCGTCCATGGCGCTGTTCGGCCAGGGCGGCAGGTCAAGGGTGGAGATCAGGTCTTGCGCCAATACGCGGCCATCGCAGTCAGCCAGCGGCAGCACGTGGGGCTCACGGATCGGCGCGGCTTCGGCCATGTCCAGCAGTTGGCGCAGCGCGTCTTCCACCGGCATCAGCGCGCCGGTTTTGCCGGGCTTATCCACGAGTTTCGCAGGGTTCAGCCTGCTTCAAGTGGGGCACGAAGTTGCACGGGCGGTGGCGGTTATCCAGTTGCTCGGCGAGGATGCCGTCCCAGCCGGTGCGCACCGCGTTGGTCGAGCCCGGCAGGCAGCACACCAGCGTGCCATTGGCCAGGCCGGCGAGCGCGCGCGATTGCACGGTGGAGGTGCCGATGTCGGCCACGGAGATCTGGCGGAACAGTTCGCCAAAACCATCGACGTGCTTGTCGAGCAGGCAGCTCACCGCTTCGGGCGTGCTGTCGCGGCCGGTGAAGCCGGTGCCGCCAGTGATCAGCACCACTTGCACCACGTCTTCGGCGATCCAGTGCGCAACTTTCGCGCGAATTTTGTAGAGGTCGTCCTTGAGCAGCACGCGCTCGGCCAGGTTATGGCCGGCGGCGCTCAGGCGGTCGACGAAGACCTGGCCCGAGGTGTCGGTGTCCAGGGTGCGGGTGTCGCTGACGGTCAGCACAGCAATATTCAGGGGTACGAAGGGCGCATCAGCCTTGGCTTTCATGGCTCGGTCCGGTTGTCGAAGGAACAGCCCGATGTTATATCACAGGGCCCTATTTGCCTGCCGCTGCGGAACCGCCATGTCCCTCGATTCTTCGCCCCTGCCCTGTTCGATTCTGTTGCTGGCCGGTGGCCGTGGCCAACGCATGGGCGGCCAGGACAAAGGCCTGCTGCCCTGGCGCGGCCAGCCATTGATTGCGCATTTGCAGGGCCTGGCCCGGCCGCTAACGGATGACCTGATCATCTCCTGCAACCGCAACCACCACCTCTATGCGCCGTACGCAGACCAGTTGGTGAGTGACGACAGCCCGGACTTCCCCGGCCCGCTGGCCGGCATCCGCGCCGGGTTGGCCGCCGCGCGTCATGCGCATCTGCTGATACTGCCGTGTGACGTGCCCAACATTGATGTGAGACTGCTGACCGACCTGCGTGAGACTGCGCGCCACCATCCCGAGCTGCCGGTGATGGTGCGCCATGGCGAGTTCTGGGAACCCTTGATCTGCATCATCCCCACCCACCTGCAAACCGAGATAGAACGGGCCTGGGACGCCGGTGAACGCAGCCCGCGCAAGATTCTCCTGCAACTGGGTGGCGTGGGCCTGGAATGCGCCGCGAATGACCCACGCCTGGCCAACCTGAATACACCTGAGCTGTTGCACCCAGGCTCCGGCGTGTCAGAATGAACCTCGCACAAGGAACTTTGTCGACGCCGCGCGCGTCACACGGTCAGCAATTTAAAAGAATTCTCTCGGAGACAAACTCATGACTCAACGGACCATCGCCGCTCTCATGCTTGCACTGGGCCTCGCTACTCTCGCCGGTTGCGCCTCGCCTACAGTGATCACCCTGAATGACGGTCGCGAAATCCAGGCCGTCGACACCCCTAAATACGACAAGGCTTCGGGCTTCTATGAGTTCGAACAACTTGACGGTAAGCAGACCCGCATCAACAAAGACCAGGTTCGCACCGTTAAAGACCTGTAAGTCTTAAGCGTTTGCCCCAAGGCCCGCCTCGCGCGGGCCTTGTCGTTTCCGGGGGTTACCAGTCGAGGGTGATTTGGCTGCGAAAGTCGCGTTGCTCGCCGGTGACCGGGTCGATAAACCGCACGCCTTGGGCCAGTAGTTTAAGTGGCTTGGCGTAGTCGTCTTCGGCGTCTTTGAGCACCTCGGGGTAGAACGGGTCATTGCAGATACTCGCCCCCAGCGCTGTCATGTGCACACGCAGCTGGTGCTTCTTGCCGGTCACGGGGAACAGGCCGTAGCGCCACAACTCGCCATTTTTTTCGCGCACCTCCACGGCAGTTTCAGTGTTGCTGACACCCGGCCCTTCCTGCATGCGGAAGAACGGCTCGCCGTCCACCAGGCGGCTTTTGTGCTCCAGTGGAAACGTCAGGTTTGGCAAGGCTGGGGCGATGGCTTCGTAGAATTTGTCGATGCGCCGCGTGGGAAACAGCTGTTGATACGCCGAACGGCTCTGCGGGTTGGCCGAGAACAACACCAGCCCTGCGGTGTGCCGGTCGATGCGGTGCAGAGGCACCAGCGAGGGGTTATCCATGCGACGGATCAGGCGGCGCAGCAACGTCTGTTCGACGTACTCACCGGCTGGCGTCACAGGCAGAAAGTGCGGCTTGTCGGCCACTACCAGGTGTTCGTCGGCGTACAGAATGGTTTCCTGCACCGGGATCACTTTTTCATTCGGCACTTCGCGAAAGTAATAAATGCACAGGCCCTCTTTATAGGCCAGGTCCAGGCGGATGGGCGTGCCGTTGATGTCCAGCACGCGGCCGCGGGCGATGCGGTCCAGCCAGTGCTCTCGGCTGATCGCCGGAAAGTGCTCGCACAGGCAATCCAGCACCGTGGCCCAAGGGCCGGGTGGCAAATACAACGTGCTGGCTTGATGTTGCGAGGCGGAAAAACCGGTTGTGGACATGGACATGCTCGAAGCCTGGAAAAAACAGGCAGGCATTATCCCGCATGCAACGGGATTGAGCCTAGGGCATCTCTCAAGCCTTGGCCAATTGCGCGCGCAGGATCGGCGAGGCACTGGCCGCCTCGGTGAATTCCTTGAGCCAATGCAGCACGTCCACCGCATCCCAGCGGCCCGGGTCGTAGAGTGCGTACAACAAGCCCTGGTAACCCACCACATCCAACTGCTTGTGATAACCGGCGCGCTGGAACAACGCTTCGATCTCGGCAAAGCAGGTATTGAAATGCACTTTGTTAAACGGCGTCTTGCCTTCCGTGACCAGGCCGTCGAGGCGCAGCTCGTTTACCGCGTCGCGCACGACGTCGGCGGACATGCGATTGACGCTGCTTTTCAGTTGTTCAACATTCACCACGGGCGTTCCCTCTATTCAATCGCTGTACAAGCATACAGTATCGTAATATTTGGAAACCCGCCATCGGAGAAGGCTTAAGAAAGGAAGGCAACAATCTGTTCAGTGTCGAATGGCCAGTCCAGTTCCGCCCCGGTGTCCACCCGGCGAAGCACCGGAATCCGCAGGCCGTAGGCTTCTGTCAGGTCGTCGGGGTCGGTGATGTCCACCAGTTCCACCAGCAAACCGTGTTCGACCAACGGCATGATTTCGACCTCGGCGATCTCACAAAGATGGCAACCCAGGGTGCCGAACAACTGGCATTCAGGAAGCATGGCGATGGGACTCGATCAGAAAGTAGACGGTCATTGTATGCCTGCCAGAATGAGCCCGACTACTCACAAAACACCTGACCCAGATCACCATGGCCTATAACTGATTCAGCGATTCTCGCGGCTTTTTGTCCGCTCAACCTACAAGGAAGCTGCCCGTGTTCGCCAACCTGCTGATCATTCTGGCCTCATCCCTGGTGGTGATTGCGCTGTTTCGCCGGCTGCAACTGCCGCCCGTGCTGGGCTACCTGTGTGTGGGACTGGCGGTGGGGCCTACTGCCCTCGACTGGGTGAACGACAGCGAAGACCTGCCCGACCTCGCCGAACTGGGTGTGGTGTTCCTGCTGTTTTCCCTGGGGCTGGAATTCTCCCTGAGCAAGATGCTGGCCCTGCGCAGCGTGGTATTTGGCCTGGGCAGTTTGCAGGTGCTCGGTTGCGGGGTGTTGCTGGGCGGCATGCTGATGGGCTTCGGCCTGTCGCCAGGTGTTGCGCTGCTGCTCGGCGCGGGCCTGGCACTGTCGTCTACGGCCATCGTCAGCAAGGAGTTGGGCAGCCTCGGCGAAATTTTCAGCAGCCATGGCCAGAACGCGATTGGCGTGCTGCTGTTCCAGGATGTGGTGGCGGTGTTGCTGCTCACCTTGGTGCCGGTGTTTGCCGGCAGCAGCGAGCAAGCCTGGTATTGGGCGCTGCCGTTGACCTTGGGCAAAACCGTGGTGTTGTTCGTCGGCCTGCTGCTCGCCAGCCGCTGGTTATTGCCACGCCTGTTCCATGAAGTCGCCGCGTCCCATTCGGCGGAGCTGTTTGTGCTGTTAGCCCTGGTGATCGTACTGCTCACCGCCTGGCTCACACATTTGCTGGGGCTCTCCCCTGCCCTCGGTGCGTTCCTGGCCGGCATGCTGCTGGGGGAAAGCCACTACCGTCATCAGATCGAAGCGGATATCCGCCCGTTTCGCGACATTCTGCTGGGGCTGTTTTTCGTCAGCATCGGCATGCTCATCGACCTGCAGCTGTTCGTCAGCCATAGCCTGCTGATTCTCGGGCTGACCCTCGCGCTGATGCTGATCAAGGGCTGCGTCGTGGCAGCGCTGGTCAAGCTGCGCGGCAGCGACAGTGAAACCGCCTGGCGCAGCGGCCTGGCCCTGGCGCAAGGCGGCGAGTTCTGTTTTGCCCTGATGGCGCAAATGCAACAGAGCCGACTGATTCCGGACACATTCAACGGCTTGCTGCTGGCCGCCACCCTCTGCTCGATGCTGCTGACCCCATTGCTGCTGCGCGCCGCACCGGCGATTGCCCTGCGCCTGCACCGCAAGCCCAACCAGCAAGTGCAGCTGGAAGAAATCACCGCACTCAATGCCGAGTTGCGCGGCCATGCGGTGATTTGCGGCTATGGCCGCGTCGGGCAAACCATCGGGCGGTTTCTACGCCGCGAACAACAGGCGTTTATCGCCCTGGATGACGACCCCGAACGCGTCAAGGAAGCCGCCACCGAAGACCGCAACGTGCATTACGGCGACTGCCGTCGGGGTGCGCTGCTCAGTGCCGTCGGCCTGGAACGCGCGCGGTTGGTGGTGATTGCCGTGGACAACAGCGATGTCGCCCTGACCGTCCTGAAGGAAGCAAGAAGGATCAACCCGCGGGTACCCATCCTGGTGCGCACCCGGGATGACAGCCAACTGGCCGAATTGAAAGCAGCGGGCGCCAGCGAAGTGGTGCCCGAGCTGTTGGAGTCGAGCCTGATGCTCGCCTCCCACGCCTTGATCCTGCTGGGCCTGCCGGACCAACAGGTGCAGGCGCGGGTCGATGACGTGCGGCGCAGCCGTTATCGCCTGCTGCACGGCGTTTACCCGCCGACTGAAAAACCAATCAATCCTGACTGACCGCGCCAATTTTGTGGATCGACAGGTCCGCGCCGTAATACTCCTGTTCCTGGCTCAGGCGCAGCCCGTGCACGCGCTTGATCACGCCGTACACCAACAGGCCGCCGACCAGAGCCACCACCACGCCCAGCGCCGTGCCGATCAATTGGCTGATCAGGCTGACACCGCCCAGGCCGCCCAGAGCGGTCTGGCCGAAGATGCCACACGCAATGCCGCCCCACACGCCGCACAAACCATGCAGCGGCCACACACCCAGCACATCGTCGATCTTCCAGCGATCCTGGGCCGCGATGAAGAACCACACAAACAAGCCTCCGGCCACCGCCCCCGTGACCAGCGCACCCACCGGGTGCATCAGGTCGGAACCGGCGCAGATTGCCACCAGCCCGGCCAGCGGACCGTTATGCAGGAAACCTGGGTCATTGCGGCCGATTAACAGGGCGGCCACGGTGCCGCCAACCATGGCCATCAGCGAGTTGACGGCGACCAGACCGCTGACGCCATTGAGGGTTTGCGCGCTCATCACGTTAAAACCGAACCAGCCGACAATTAAAATCCACGAGCCCAGCGCCAGGAACGGAATGCTCGACGGCGCAAACGCCACCAGTCGCCCTTCGCGATATCGCCCGTTGCGTGGCCCCAGCAACAACACCGCCGCCAACGCCAGCCAGCCGCCCATGGCATGCACCACCACGGAACCGGCGAAGTCATGGAAACTGGCGCCGAAGCGCGCAAGCAGCCAGGCTTGCAGGCCGAAGTTGCCGTTCCACACCATGCCTTCGAAAAACGGGTAGATAAACGCCACGATCAGCGCGGTGGCGCACAGCTGCGGAGCGAACTTTGCACGTTCGGCAATGCCGCCGGAAATGATTGCCGGAATCGCCGCCGCAAAGGTCAGCAGGAAGAAGAATTTCACCAGGCCGTAACCATGATCGGCACTGATCACCGCCGCCGGTTGCATGAAGCTCACACCGTAGGAGATCCAATAGCCTATAAAGAAATAGGCCAGGGTGGAGATGGCGAAGTCGCTGAGGATCTTCGACAGGGCATTGACCTGGTTTTTCTGGCGTACGGTGCCGACTTCCAGGAATGCGAAGCCGGCGTGCATGGCCAGGACCATGACCGCGCCGATCAGGATAAACAGGGTGTTGGAGCTGTGGACGAGCGTGTCCACTGCACTTTGCAGGTTGTCCATGGAGGTTGGCAGGCCTGTAATAAAGGCAAAAAGCACCAAAGCGGTTCAAGCCGGGGTTGCGCGCACTAAATTGGCACCACCGGCCCCGCCCCTCTTCAGAGGGCGTGAACCGCTTTAGCGCAGCGATCAACACAACAGGCCGTTGCCGACAGGGTTTTTCCGCGAGTTTCGGTTATTTAGGGTAAGGTTTTTCAGGGCATTCGCCCGAACCGCCCGGATTCAGCGCAGGCCCCAGGGCTTGCGCACCAAGGCAAAGCAAAAGCTGTACCAGACAATTGCACTGAACCTTCACCGAAGCCGGTGACTCGAAAACAAACGTAACGAACACAACAGCTGTACAGATCAGCCAATCACGGAGATAACCATGGCCAGAAGAACTGCAAAGACTGCTCAAGAAATACTGATGGCGGATTTTCAAACCCTGGTCAGCGACACCGAAAAGTTGCTCGACGACACCGCCGTGCTGGCCGGTGACCAGGCCGATGAGCTGCGCACCAAGATCCATGACAGCCTGCTCAAGGCCCGTGAAACCCTGCAACTGACCGAAGACTCCCTGCGTGAGCGCGGCCAGGCGGCGGTGACTGCGACGGAAGATTACGTGCAGGCCAACCCTTGGCAGTCCGTCGGCATTGCTGCCGGCGTGGGCTTTCTGATCGGCCTGCTGGCTACAAGGCGCTAACTATGGCAATCGGCGAAAACGGCCCGTCCACGGGCGCAGGCTCCACATCACGACGCCTGGGCGCGGCCGTTCTCGGCCTGCTGCACAGCCATGTCGAGTTGTTTGGCATCGAGTTGCAAGAGCAGAAGTCGCGTACGGTCAGCCTGCTGTTGTTTGCCGGCTTGGCGCTGGTGTTTGCCCTGCTGTTGCTGGTGGGGTTGTCGGCGTTGGTGATGATTCTGGTATGGGACACCTACCGTCTTACGGGGATCATCAGCCTCTGCGTGTTCTACACCCTGGCCGCAGCCTTTTGCGGGGTGCGTTTGAAAGCGGCGATATTTGATGAGTCCACGCCGTTTCACGCCACCCTCGAAGAGCTGGCCAATGATCGGGAGCGCCTGCTGCCATGAGCCTCACTGAAGTCCCGCAAAACACTACGCGTCGGGAAATGCGCAAGGCGTTGATTCGTCTGCGCATGGAAATGCACCGCCAGGAAATCCGTCACGAGTCCCAGCAACTCATGGCGCCCCTGAACAAGGTGCGTGACATGCGCCATAACTGGCAAGACAGCCTGGGCATCAAACACGCGCCGCTGTGGGGCGTGGCGGCGGTGACGCTGATGGGCTTCTTCACCGGCAAGGGCGCCAAAGGCGGCAGTATCAGCAGCCTGACGCGCCTGGTGCGGCTGGGGGCGGGGTTGATCCCGTTGATCAAGCTGGCCATGCAAGGCGCTTCGCGCAAAGGCTAAGCCCGCGCTGGCTGCATTCTTGCAAACAGAATCGGCCCGGCTCTCGTTACTGAGGGCCGGGCCTTTTTTCGCTGATTGTTTTTAAGGAGGCCTCGTGATCGACGGGCAACCGCTCGCCTGTTTCCAGCCGTTTATCGACACCGCCACCGGGCGCATCGCCGGCGTCGAAGCGCTCGGCCGCCTGCGCCAGGAGGACGGCCGCTTGCAGTCGGTAGGCCCACTGTTTGCCGACCCGCGCACGCCGGGCGTGGCCTTGCGCCGCCTCGACCGACAGATCCGCGACAATGCCCTGAGCCGTCTGCATGAAGCGCCCGAAGACTGGTTCCTCAGCCTTAACATCTCGCCGCGCTGGATCAACCGGCTGCGCCCCGGCCAAGCCTTGCCGAGCTTGAAGCAGGTGCATGCCCATGGCGTCGACCCGCAGCGCATCGTGTTCGAGATCACCGAATTGGGCGGCGACATTCAGCGCCTCGCCGATGTGGTCGCGCGTTATCGCGAAGCCGGTGCACGCATCGCCATCGATGACTTCGGCGCCGGTTATTCCCAACTCGATCGGGTATTGGCGCTGCAGCCGGACATCCTCAAGCTGGACATGCGCCTGTTTCAGGAAGCCGCCAAGGGCGGCCCGAGCAGCGAAGTGGTGCGGGCGCTGGCGCAAATGGCCGAAAAGACCGGGTGCTGGATCATCGCCGAAGGCGTGGAAACCGAAGCGCAACTGAGTTTCGCCCTGGAATGCGGCGCACGCTATGTGCAGGGTTATCTGTTTGCCCAGGCACAACTCGACTGGTTTGCCACGGATGCGTTCGTGTCGCGCTTTGCCCAGCTGCGCAGCGTCTACGTGCAGCACAAACTGGCGGAGCGCGGGCGCATCATGCAGTTGCGCCTGCAATTGACCGAGTTGATGAAAATCCTCCAGGCCTGGGCACAAAACCGTGCACCGCTGGACCACTTGCCGCAATTGCCGGACTTCCCCTGGCTGTTGCGCTTTTACCAGTGCGACCGCCATGGCACCCAGTTGACGCCCAACTTCGAGTGGCGCCAGGACGCCTGGCAGGCCGACAGTCGCTACCTGGGCCACAACTGGTCGTGGCGGCCCTACTTCTACCATCTACTCGCCGAAGGCTGGGAGGAACGGCGCCTGACCCTTTCCTCAACTTACCGCGACGCCACCACCAACCAGTACTGCCTGACCGCCGGACAATTCTTCGATAACGGTCAGCGTTTGCTGTTAATCGATATCGATGCGGCCGGACTGTAGATTTTCGCTTGCCCCGCCAGGGCGGAACCGCGAAGCTGGGCAGCGTCATTCACCGCACGGAGAGTACCCGCCTTGGATTGGCCCACCCTGCTAACCCGCGAACGTCTTGGAAAACCCCTGCATAGCCCGGAAGAATTGGGTCGCAGCCCGTTTCACAAGGACCATGACCGCATTATTTTCTCCGGCGCGTTCCGCCGCCTGGGGCGCAAGACCCAAGTGCACCCGGTGTCCAGCAACGACCATATCCACACCCGCCTGACCCACTCACTGGAAGTCAGTTGCGTCGGTCGCTCCCTCGGCATGCGCGTAGGCGAAACCCTGCGCAGCGCCCTGCCCGACTGGTGCGACCCGAGCGACTTGGGCATGGTGGTGCAATCGGCTTGCCTGGCCCATGACATCGGCAACCCGCCGTTCGGACACTCCGGTGAAGATGCGATTCGCCACTGGTTCCAGCAGGCAGCCGGGCGCGGCTGGCTGGATGACATGAGCAGTGCCGAACGCAATGACTTCCTCAATTTTGAAGGCAACGCGCAAGGCTTTCGCGTGCTCACCCAACTTGAGTACCACCAGTTCGACGGCGGCACACGACTGACCTATGCCACCTTGGGCACTTACCTGAAATACCCCTGGACCGCCCGCCACGCAGACTCGCTGGGTTATAAAAAGCACAAGTTCGGCTGTTACCAGAGCGAACTGCCGATCCTTGAGCAGATCGCCCACAAGCTCGGGCTGCCACAGCTGGAAGAACAACGCTGGGCCCGTCACCCGCTGGTGTACTTGATGGAGGCAGCCGACGATATCTGCTACGCGTTGATCGACCTCGAAGACGGGCTGGAAATGGAGTTGCTCGAATACACCGAGGTCGAGTCGTTGCTGCTCGACCTGGTGGGCGACGATCTGCCCCAGACGTATCGGCAACTGGGCGCGCAGGACTCGCGTCGACGCAAGCTGGCGATCCTGCGCGGCAAGGCCATTGAGCACCTGACCAATGCCGCTGCACGTGCCTTCGTCGAACAACAGGATGCCTTGCTCGCCGGCACGCTGCCGGGCGACCTGGTGGAGCACATGCACGGCCCCGCCAAGCGTTGCGTGCTGGACGCCAAGGACATGGCGCGCAAGAAAATCTTCCAGGACAAGCGCAAGACCCTGCATGAAATCGGCGCCTACACCACGCTGGAAATCCTCTTGAACGCGTTTTGTGGTGCGGCGCTGGAGCAACATGGCGGGCGCACGCCGTCGTTCAAGAACCGGCGCATCCTCGACCTGCTGGGTAACAACGCACCCAACCCAGCCTGGCCGCTGCACGCCTCGTTCCTGCGCATGATCGACTTTATCGCCGGCATGACCGACAGCTATGCAACCGAAATGGCGCGTGAGATGACAGGGCGCTCCAGCCCGCAGTGAAGAAATGGGTCACGCCGCCTGCCTCCCGCACAGAATTTGCCTACGGCGGGAACAGAGCGGCCTGATCGAATTCGCACATTCATTCGAGAAATAATCACGCACGCTTCCGGCGGACGTGGCGAGCAATTCCTACGCCCCACCCCATCGACTCTTGACTGACCCATGTGCCTCCTATGCCCAGTTCCCCCCTCCGAATCCTATTGGTGGAGGATCATCCCTTTCAGCTGCTGGCCACTCAGTGCCTTCTCAAAAGTTTCGGCTTCGAGCGCCTGACCCTGGCAGAAAATGCCGAACAGGCCATCCGCGTGATGTCTGCGTCCCAGGCACCCTTTGATCTGATGCTATGCGACCAATGCCTGCCGGATTTACCGGGGCTGGAACTGGTGGAAATCGCCAGCCGCCAACGCTTTATAATGGGTGCCATCCTATTGAGCGGGCTCCCCGCCACAGAACTTTCCAACCTGATGAGCCAAGCCCTGGCGCGCGGTTTACCCCTCCTGGGGTATTTATTGAAACCTTTGAACAGAGACGAACTTGCAACGTTGATTGCGCCAATACGCCGATTATAAATGTAGGACTTTAAACGCTATCCGCCGACGAAACATCGCCTGAACCCTCCGCTAAACTCTTGGCGCCGCCAATAATCACAATGCCTCAATAATTGCTTACACCTACCGTCACAAAGACTTATCGACCGGTAGGCTATTACCTTTTTTCATGTAGGAATTCTCTTGTTTTATACCTACTCCCCACAAGGTTCATGCGCCCCCCTCATCTTCTGAGCTAATGTGCCCGCTTTATTTGCACTTGCATGGAACGTGATTATGAACACAGTTTTTATCATTGATGACCACCCGGTTATACGGCTGGCGATTCGGATGTTGTTGGAACACGAAGGTTATAAAGTCGTCGGTGAAACGGACAACGGCTGTGATGCGATACAGATGGTTCGTGAATGCCTGCCGGACTTGATTATTCTGGATATCAGCATCCCCAAACTTGATGGCCTCGAAGTGCTGTGCCGATTCAACGCCATGAACACCTCGATGAAAACCCTGATTCTGACCGCCCAATGCCCGACGCTGTTCGCCACCCGCTGCATGCGCTCAGGTGCGGATGGCTATGTGTGCAAGGAAGGCGACCTGAGCGAGCTGTTGAGCGCGATCCGTGCGGTGCTGTCGGGCTACAATTACTTTCCCAGCCAGGCCTTGAACGCCAACAACGCAGACGGCAAGGACTTCGAGGAACTTGAACTGTTCAAGACAGTGAATGATCGAGAACTAATGGTGTTACAACTTTTTGCACAAGGCCGCACCAACAAGGAAATAGCCAAAGGCATGTTTCTCAGCAACAAGACAGTAAGTACTTACAAAAAAAGGCTGATGCAAAAACTTAAAGCCAAATCCTTGGTAGAACTTATCGAGATGGCAAAACGAAACGCGCTAGTGTGAGAAAGCGGATGCCCAGGTGTATAAAGGACTATTTGATTATATTAATCGCCGGCGTGTGCTTCAGCACGACCGCCTCCGCGACCTCTCAACCCGGTCCGGAACACTTCACCTTATTGAGCCGCGCGGCTGCCGTTCAACTGGATGTTCAACTGGACAAGGCTCAGCGCCAGTGGCTGCAGAACAAACGCGAGTTGGTATTAGGCACTGCCGCACCTGACTACCCGCCCTTCGATCTTACCTCCAGCGGCCGCGATTATGAGGGTCTGACCGCCGATTATGCAGGGTTGTTGAGCAAAGCCCTGGCCTTGCCGATCAAGGTACTTCGCTACCCATCGCGGGAGGCATCCATACATGCCCTCGAAACCGGCGAAATTGACCTGCTGGGCTCCGCCAACGGTTTCGAGGCCGCCAACCCGAACCTCGCGCTGTCGCAACCCTACGCCGTGGATCAACCCGTGCTGGTGACCCGGGAGGGAGAAACGCGCAGCCTGAGCGACGGCCTGGCCGGGCTTCGCATGAGCCTGGTCTACCATTACCTGCCGCTCGATGAAGTGGAAAAGTTATACCCGCAAGCGCAGATTCGCGCTTACCCCTCGTTTCAAAACGCCTTGAATGCGGTGGCTTTCGAACAGGCGGATGTGTTTCTCGGCGATACCATTTCCACCCATTACATGATCAACAAGGGCTACCTGAAGAATATCCGCATGGCCAACTTCGGCAAGCATGAAGCCTACGGTTTCAGCTTTGCCATGCGCCACGACCAATACACGCTCTTGAGTATCGTCGACACGGTGCTGGCCGCCGTGCCCATCAATGAGCGGGACAGCATTGCCAAGCGCTGGAGCGCCGGCAGCGATATTTTGCTGACTGATAAAAAACTGCAGCTGACCCAACGCGAAGAGCGCTGGCTCAAAGACAACCCGGTGGTGAAGGTCGTGGTCAACGAGACCCTCGCGCCCCTGACGTTCTTTGATGCCGACGGCAACTTTCGTGGCATCACCGCAGATTTGCTGGAGCTGATTCGCCTGCGTACCGGGTTGCGCTTCGAGATCCAGCGCACTCGCGAAGTCAACGCGATGATCGACCAGCTCGTCACCGGCAAGGCCGATATCATCGGCGCTATCGTCCCCAGCGCCGAACGGGAAGCCCAGCTGAGTTTCAGTCGCCCCTACCTGGAAAACTCCTATGTCCTGCTGACCCGCAAGGAGCCCAACGCGCCCTCGAACCTGGAACAGATGGCAGGCCTGCGCCTGGCAATCACCGAGGGCAACCCAATGGAAAAAATCCTGCGCCAGGATTTCCCGCTGGTCCATCTGGTGGAAGTCAGCAATACCTTCAAGGCCTCGGAATTGCTCGCCCAGGGAAATGTGGAAGGCGCGATGAATTCGCTGGTGATCGCCAACTATTTGCTCTCCTCGCTGATGTTCCAGGACAAGCTGCAGATCAGCACCAGTATCGGCACCCTGCCCGCCACGTTCGCCCTGGCGACGCCGCGCCGCGCGGTCGAACTCAGTTCAATCCTGGACAAGGCGCTGCTGAGCATTGCTCCGGACGAAATGGGCGTGATCAACAGTCGCTGGCGAGGCTACAGCGCCGCCTCCGACAGCTATTGGCGCAATTACCACCAACTGATCGCGCAAATCATCATCGGCACCGGGCTGTTGCTGTTGATCTCGCTGACCTGGAACGCCTACATGCGCCGCCAGATCAAACACCGCAAGATGGCCGAGCGCGCCCTCAACGATCAGTTCGAATTCATGCGGGCACTGGTGAATGAAACGCCGCACCCCATTTATGTGCGTGATCGCAAGGGGCTGCTGCAAACCTGCAATGACAGTTACCTGCAGGTGTTCGACGTCAAGCGCGAAGAAGTGATTGGCAAAAGTGTGATCCAGATGGACATGGCGCTGGAGTCGGAAGCTGCGCAGTACCACGCCGACTACCAGCGGGTGGTGGTCGAAGGTAACCCGTTGATCCTTGATCGCACGCTGCATATTCAAGGAAAAAAACTGACGATCTACCATTGGATCCTGCCCTATCGCGATTCGGTCGGCGAAGTGCAAGGCATCATCGGCGGCTGGATCGATATCAGTGAGCGGCGCCAACTGTTCGACGAGTTGCGCACCGCCAAGGAACGCGCCGATGAAGCCAACCGTGCCAAAAGCACCTTTCTCGCCACCATGAGCCATGAGATCCGTACGCCGATGAATGCGGTGATCGGCATGCTCGAGCTGACACTCAAACGCGCCGACCAGGGCCATCTCGATCGCCCGGCTATCGAAGTGGCCTACAACTCGGCCAAGGACCTGCTGGAGCTGATCGGCGACATCCTCGACATTGCGCGCATCGAGTCCGGCCGTCTGAGCCTGGCCCCGGAGCGCGTGAACCTGGGCGAGGTGATCGAGTCGGTGGTGCGCGTCTTCGACGGCCTGGCCCGGCAAAAGACCCTCAGCCTGCTGCTGGAGTCCGATCCCGTTATCGACGATACCGCCGTGCTGATCGACCCCTTGCGCTTCAAACAGGTGCTGTCCAACCTGGTCAGCAATGCCATCAAGTTCACCGAGCGCGGGCAGGTGAAGATCAAGGTAAACGTGCACGCCACCGAACGGCCGCAGGAGATCCAGATGAAACTGGTGGTCGAGGACACCGGCATCGGCATCAGCCGAGACGACCAATTACGGCTGTTCGAGCCCTTTGCCCAGGCTGACAACTCCGGGCACCTGGCCAGGAGCGGAGCAGGCCTTGGCCTGGTGATCTGTCGCAGCCTGTGCGCGATGATGGGCGGGCAACTGAGCCTGAGCAGCGTGCCGATGGTGGGTACCCAGGTCCATGTCACCCTGAACATGACGCTCCTGCAGCCGATCGAAGTGCTGGACGAACTCAAGTCGCAGGCCCCCGCTGCCGCCCCTGTACTCAACGTACTGGTGGTGGACGACCACCCGGCGAACCGCTTGTTGATGTGTCAGCAACTGGGTTACCTGGGGCACCAGTTCACTGCCGCCCAGCACGGTGCCGCCGGGTTTCAAGCCTGGCGTCAGGAGCGCTTCGACCTGGTGATCGCCGACTGCAATATGCCCGTCATGAATGGCTACGAGTTGAGCCGCTCGATCCGTGAATATGAGCAACGTGAGCAACTGGCGCCTTGCGTGATACTCGGCTTTACCGCCAACGCCCAACCCGAGGAGAAACTACGCTGCGCGCAAGCGGGCATGAACGATTGCCTGTTCAAACCCATCAGCCTCACGGCACTGGAGCAGCAACTGGGGCAAATCCGGCCACAACCTGCGGGCCAGCAGTTGGACCTGGACTGCCTGGATGCGTTGACCGGTGGCGACCCGCACCTGAGCCGGCGTTTACTGGAGGAACTGTTGAGCAGCAGCCGTCAGGACCGCCAGGAACTACTGGCCCTGCTGGCTCGGCAGGCG
This sequence comes from Pseudomonas sp. R76, assembly GCF_009834565.1. Taxonomy (GTDB): domain Bacteria; phylum Pseudomonadota; class Gammaproteobacteria; order Pseudomonadales; family Pseudomonadaceae; genus Aquipseudomonas. The sequence goes on along the minus strand of NZ_CP019428.1, from coordinate 2,174,768 downwards.
CCGCCCCAAGCCATTATCGAGCAGGCCCACAAAATCAAGGGCGCGGCGCGCATCGTGCAGGCAAGCGCCCTGGCGACGCAATGCGAAGCGCTCGAGCAGGCCTGCGCCCGCAGCGATGATCGTACCCTGATCGAAACCTACGTGAAGTCCCTGGAAAAGCTCATGCTTGAACTGGAGAGGACGCTGCACGTGCAGCTCCATAAGCTGGCTAGCCAGAACCTTGGCTAGCCCCCTCCCTGACAGATCAGCAGTCGGTCAAGCGCAGGAAAATCGCCGCCAACCGCTCGATACCCGCCTGGTCCTCAAGGCTGAAACGGGCCAGCGACGGGCTGTCCAGATCAAGCACGCCGATCAACACGCCGTCCTTGACCAACGGCACCACCAGCTCGCTGTTAGACGCGCTGTCACAGGCGATATGCCCGGGGAACGCGTGAACATCTTCCACCCGCTGGGTTTGCCGCGACGCCGCCGCGGCGCCGCAGACGCCACGACCGAACGGAATACGCACACAGGCGATCTGGCCCTGGAACGGGCCAAGCACCAATTCTTCATTGCGATTGAGGTAGAAGCCCGCCCAGTTCAAGTCATCCAGCTGGTTGAACAGAAACGCCGAAAACTGCGCGCTGTTGGCAATGAAGTCGCGCTCATCGGCCAGCAGCGACTCCAACTGCGCGCACAGCATGGCATAGCCGTCCAGGCCGGTGCCGGCCTGTTGTAAATCGATCATGGTTGACGCTCCAACAACTTGAGTCCTACCCAGTAACGGGCGAATTGATACGCGCAACGGCCGTTGCGGTTGCCGCGCCCGGTGGCCCAGCGCACGGCGAGAATGTCGAGGGCTTCATCACGCTGCCACTGCAAACCAGCCTTGCTGGCCAGCTCGCCGATCCAATGCTCGACCACATCCAGGAAGTGTTCCTGGCTGAACGGGTAGAACGACAACCACAGGCCAAAACGGTCGGACAAGGCAATCTTGTCCTCCACCGCCTCACTGGGGTGCAACTCGCCATCCACCCGCTTCCAATTGTCGTTGTCGCTCTGGTTTTCCGGCACCAGGTGACGGCGGTTCGAGGTGGCGTACAGCAGCACGTTTTCCGGCGCCTGTTCCAGCGAGCCGTCCAGCACACTTTTGAGCACGCGGTAGTCGCCCTCGCCGGCCTCGAAGGACAGGTCATCGCAAAACAGGATAAAACGCTGCGGCAGCTTGAGCAGTTGCTCGACCACGCGCGGCAGGTCGGCCAAGTGATCGCGCTCGATTTCAATCAGGCGCAAACCGGACTTGGCGTGCTGCGCCAGCAAGGCGCGCACCATCGACGATTTACCCGTGCCACGCGAGCCCCACAGCAGCGCATGGTTGGCGGGCAGGCCATCAAGAAATTGTTGAGTGTTGCGCGCCAACTGCTCACGTTGCTTGTCTACGCCAATGAGGTCGGACAGGCGCATGTCCAGGCTGACGTCCAGCGGCAGCAAAAAGCCTGAGCGGCCTTCACGCTGCCAACGGGCGGCGAGGCATTGGTTCCAGTCGATGGCTTGGCGCGGTGCAGGTAACAAGGGTTCCAGGCGAGCCAGTACCGCATCGGCCCGCTCAAGAAAGGCATTCAATCGAGAATCCACGATTATTCCTCTGGCAAGTTCTTGCAAAAGATGGCGTATTGGCAACCCTGCGGCAGACCGCACGCGGCTGCGTAAAAAAATGATTCATGCCGGCCAAGCCAGAGCCTGTGGATGTTCAGCTATGCTTGCCGGGCGAAGGGAAACGTGAAGTGGTTCAACACCCGATGGATATCAAGTTCGCCCACCGCTTGTCTTATAAACAAGCTCGATTGACTGTGCTGGTCGGTTTCGTCTTGGGAACCTTGCTCAGTCTGATCCAAATCGGCATTGATTATGCCAGCGAAGACGCATCCATCAACCGTGAAATACGCTCGCTGATCGAAATCAGCCATAACCCCGCTTCACGTATTGCCTACAACATCGACGCCGAACTCGCCCAGGAACTGACCCTGGGCCTGCTGCATTCCCCGGCAATCATTCATGCGCAATTGGTCGATAACAATGGCGTGGTCCTGGCCGACGTCGATCGCCCGCGCAAGGAAAGTACCTACCGGCCTCTCAGCGATTTTCTGTTCGGCGCCAACCGCCAGTTTGAAGACCGGCTGTTCTTGAGCCACATGCCCAACGATTCCCTCGGCGTCTTGCGCCTGGACGTGGACACTTACGCCTTTGGCAGCCGTTTCCTGCACCGCGCCGAGATTACCCTGCTCAACGGCTTTGCCCGCAGCCTGCTGCTGACGGGCATTCTGCTCGGCCTGTTCTACGTGATGCTGACTCAGCCACTGGTGCGCATTATTCGCGCGCTGAGCACCAGCAAGCAGGCCCACCTGGACTGCCCACCGGGGCACGAAAACGACGAAATCGGCGTGCTGGTCAGCGTTGCCAACCAGCAATTTGAAAACATGGAGACCGAAATCCAGCAACGGCGCCACGCCGAGGACCGCCTCACCGAATACCTGAGCCAACTGGAAACAATCGTCTCTGCGCGCACCCTTGAACTCAAGGCCAGCAACCAGCGCTTGAGCCAATCCAACGATGAACTGGAAGCGGCAAAGTTGACCGCGCTGGCCATGGCCCAGGCCCGCGCTGCGTTCCTGGCCAATATGAGCCACGAGATCCGCACACCGCTCAATGGGCTGCTGGGGATGATCGCGCTGTCGCTGGACAGCCCGCTGAACGCCGAACAGCGCCAACAGCTGTCCATCGCCCACGATTCGGGCAAGGTGCTGGTGGAGTTGCTCAACGATATCCTCGACCTGTCGAAGTTCGACGCCGGCCAGCTCGAGCTGGAGCGCATCCCGTTCGACCTGGGCTCGCTGGTGGAAGACACCGCCAACTTGCTGTCGCAGAACGCCGCGCCGAGTGTCGAGTTGACCTGCTTGATCGACCCGCTGTTTCCTGCCCAGGTGATGGGTGACCCGACGCGGGTACGGCAGATCGTCAGCAACTTGCTCTCCAATGCCTTGAAGTTCACCCGCTTCGGGCGCGTGGACGTATACCTGAGCGCCCTTGATGGCCGGGTAAAAATCGAAGTCTGTGACACCGGTATCGGCATTGCCCAGGAAGCGCAGGTGAAGATATTCCAGCCGTTCACCCAGGCGGGCGCGGGTATCACTCGCCAGTTTGGCGGCACGGGACTGGGGCTGGCATTGACGCATAACCTGTGTGAAGCAATGAGCGGCCGATTGAGTATCAGCTCTGAAGTCGGGTTTGGCAGCCAGTTCTGTGCCGAGCTGCCGCTGCCCACGCATTTACCCGCCGCCCGTCAGGCGCCCCTGGCAGGCGACGTGATGGTTATCACCAGCAGCAGTAATGGCCTGACGGAGTTGCTGACCAACTTGCTGCCGCACTGGGGCCTGACGCCGCGCCTTTACTCCCAGGACGATGACCTGAGCGGGCAAACTCCCGACTTACTGATCACCGACTGCCCGGAGTGCCTGTTCCGCTTACGCCCGGCGATTACCGCGCCAATCCTGCTGGTGACCGCCTATGGCAACTTCATGCCCAGCGAGGAAGTCGCAGGCCTGGCACCGCTGCAGCAACAGGCACGCCCATTGAGCCGCAACGCGCTGTACCAGATTCTGCAGCGCAACTTGCACAGTGACGCACAACTGATTCTTGACCCGATCCAGATGGACGCCGCGCCCTTCACGCACCGGGCGCGCATCCTGTTGGTGGAGGACAACCCGGTCAATCAACTGGTGGCCAAGGGCATGCTCAGCAAGCTCGGCTGCGAAGTGATCGTGGCCGCCCACGGTGGCGAAGCGCTCAAGTTCCTTGAGGAACAGCGCTTTGACATGGTGTTGATGGACTGCAACATGCCGGTGATGAACGGCTACGAAGCCAGCCGGCAGATTCGTCGCAGCGGGCGCTGGCCGGACTTGCCCATCGTCGCCTTGACCGCCAACGCCCTGGCCGAGGAACGCGAACGTTGCCGGGCCGCCGGCATGGATGACTACCTGGCCAAGCCGTTTCGCCGTGAAGAACTCAAGGCGCTGCTGGACCTGTGGGTGCCACAGACGACAAGTCTTTGATCTGCGCCAGCAACTGGTCCAGGCCGTGGCGCAAGGCGTCGGCCTGATTCAGGTCGATGCCGCTGTCACACAACAGCCGGGTTTTCAGGCCGTGGGTCTGGTCGCGTAAATGCACACCGGCCGGGGTCAGGCTCAAGTGCACCTCCCGCTCATCCCGCGCACTGCGCTGGCGCCGAACCAGGGCGAGCTGCTCAAGACGCTTGAGCAGCGGCGTCAACGTGCCGGAATCGAGCATCAACCGCTGCCCCAATGCCTTGACCGTGGGCTGCGGCGCAGCTGCCGCGTGCCACTCCCACAGCACCAGCATGACCACGTATTGCGGGTAGGTCAGGCCCAACTGGTCGAGCATTGGCTTGTAGGCACGCGTCACCGCGCGGGAGGCGGCGTAGAGCTTGAAACACAGCTGGTCGTCCAGGGCCAGGGACACGGTGGTTGCGTCGATCATTTGAGCAGGGCTTCGATCTCTTGGGTCAAGTTCTGGGGCTTGGTGGTTGGGCCAAAACGCTTGACCACCTTACCGTCACGACCAATCAGGAACTTGGTGAAATTCCACTTGATGCCCTTGGAACCCAGCAACCCAGGCGCTTGCTTTTTAAGCTGCACGAACAGCGGGTGAGCCTCGCTGCCGTTGACGTCGATCTTCTTGAACAGCGGGAAGCTGACGCCGAAATTCAATTCGCAGAATTCGGAAATCGCCGTTTCGTTGCCCGGCTCCTGTTTACCGAATTGGTTGCAGGGGAACCCCAGCACCACCAATCCTTGGTCTTTGTACTGCTGCCAGAGCTGTTCGAGGCCTTTGTACTGCGGGGTGAAGCCGCATTTGCTGGCGGTGTTGACCACCAAAATGGCCTTGCCGGCAAAATCGGCCAAGGTCTTTTGCTCACCTTTGATGGTGGTGCACGGGATGCTCAGCAGGTTATTGCTCATGGCAGTGCCTCGATTAAGATGAAAGACGCTGAAAGATAGTAGACGATTCAATTGTGTGCAATTTAATTGACCGCATTGATGATGCGTACTCGATTTAACTGTGGGGCTGCTTTGAAGCTGACGCGGAGCGTCAAGGGCTGCATTCCCACGCAGAGCGTGGGAACGATCAGCGATCAGAGGTTTTAGCGGGGGACGAGGTCCAGGCATACCGAGTTGATGCAGTAACGCAGGCCGGTCGGCGGCGGGCCGTCCGGGAACACGTGGCCCAGGTGCGCATCGCATTTGGCGCAGGTGACTTCGGTACGGATCATGCCGTGGCTGACGTCGCGGATCTCGATCATCGCGCTGTCGGCAATCGGCGCGTAGAAGCTCGGCCAGCCGCAGCCGGAATCGAACTTGGTGGTGGAATCAAACAGCGGTTCATTGCAGCAGATGCAGTGATATACGCCGTCGGTCTTGGTTTCGTTGTACTTGCCGCTGAAAGGCCGCTCGGTGCCCTTGAGACGACAAACCTGGTACTGCTCCGGGTCGAGCATGGCCTTCCATTCATCAACGGTTTTCTGCAACTTTTCCATCGGTACACCTCGGCAACTGAAAAAGCCTGATCTGTGTCTTTTCCATGGATCAGGCGGCACGTATGATTGCGCCTCTTCAAAACGCCAGTCTGGCACCCGCGCTATCGGCATTCAAACGTATTTATGGGTGCAGGCCTCGCAGGATTCGCAGTACGGTAGTGTCCACGCCGTCTGGATCGTTCATTTTCAGGATCACATCGCCATGCAGGTCAGCAAATCGAACAAGCTCGCCAACGTCTGCTACGACATTCGCGGGCCAGTGCTCAAGCACGCCAAACGCCTGGAAGAGGAAGGCCATCGCATCCTCAAGCTGAACATTGGCAACCCGGCGCCCTTTGGTTTCGAAGCGCCGGACGAAATCCTCCAGGACGTGATCCGCAACCTGCCGACCGCCCAGGGCTACAGCGATTCCAAAGGCCTGTTCAGCGCGCGCAAGGCCGTGATGCAGTACTACCAGCAGAAGCAGGTGGAAGGTGTCGGCATCGAAGACATCTACCTGGGCAATGGCGTGTCCGAGCTGATCGTGATGTCCATGCAGGCCTTGCTCAACAATGGCGACGAAGTGCTGGTGCCGGCGCCTGACTACCCGCTGTGGACCGCCGCCGTGACCCTGGCCGGTGGCCACCCGGTGCACTACCTGTGCGACGAAGGTGCCGACTGGTTCCCGGACCTGGCCGACATCAAGGCCAAGATCACCCCGAACACCAAGGCTCTGGTGATCATCAATCCGAACAACCCGACCGGCGCGGTGTACTCCAAGGAAGTCCTGCTGGGCATGCTGGAACTGGCACGCCAGCACAACCTGGTGGTGTTCTCCGACGAGATCTACGACAAGATCCTCTACGATGACGCCGTGCACGTGTGCACCGCGTCCCTGGCGCCAGACCTGCTGTGCCTGACGTTCAACGGCCTGTCCAAGTCCTACCGCGTGGCGGGTTTCCGCTCCGGCTGGATCGCCATTTCGGGCCCCAAGCACAACGCCCAGAGCTACATCGAAGGCATCGACATGCTGGCCAATATGCGCCTGTGCGCCAACGTGCCGAGCCAGCACGCGATCCAGACCGCACTCGGCGGCTATCAGAGCATCAACGACCTGGTATTGCCCCAGGGCCGCCTGCTGGAACAACGCAACCGCACCTGGGAACTGCTCAACGCGATCCCGGGCGTCAGTTGCGTAAAACCCATGGGCGCGTTGTACGCCTTCCCGCGGATCGACCCGAAAGTCTGCCCGATCTTCAACGACGAGAAGTTCGTGCTCGACCTGCTGCTGTCGGAAAAACTGCTGGTGGTGCAAGGAACGGCGTTCAACTGGCCGTGGCCGGATCACTTCCGCGTGGTGACGTTGCCGCGGGTGGATGACCTGGACATGGCCATTGGTCGCATCGGCAACTTCCTCAAGTCCTATCGCCAGTAGTGCAAATGACGCTGTACGACCGACAATCGGTCGTACAGCGAGTATCTGGCAACACTTCTTTGCGCAACGCTCCTCTTCCCTTGCCGCTGTACGCCACGGACCGGTCAACCCCCGCAATTACGGGAGACAGAGGCGTGACTGCAGCGTTCGCAGCTGGCTTTACCGGTCGGAAAATCCTTTCAAGGCTCTACATTCGCGCTGTAGGACACAGTTTGAAATAGTCGCTCGGTTGAATCACCCCTGGCCGCACCTTATATACCCCGCAGTACGCGACATATTAAGCATGAGGAGAACTCTACAACCATGATGCGCATCCTGCTGTTCTTGGCCACTAACCTGGCGGTCGTGCTGATTGCCAGCATTACCCTGAGCCTTTTCGGCTTCAACGGGTTCATGGCGGCCAACGGGGTTGATCTGAACCTCAATCAGCTGCTGGTTTTCTGTGCAGTCTTTGGTTTTGCCGGTTCGATCTTCTCGCTATTCATCTCCAAGTGGATGGCGAAAATGAGCACCAGCACCCAGGTCATCACCCAGCCCCGCACCCGGCATGAACAATGGTTGCTGCAAACCGTTGAGCAACTGTCCCGCGAGGCCGGCATCAAGATGCCTGAGGTCGGGATCTTCCCGGCCTATGAAGCCAACGCCTTTGCCACCGGCTGGAACAAGAACGACGCGCTCGTCGCGGTCAGCCAGGGCATGCTGGAACGCTTCTCCTACGACGAAGTGAAGGCGGTACTGGCCCACGAGATCGGCCACGTGGCCAACGGCGACATGGTCACCCTGGCGCTGGTACAAGGCGTGGTGAACACCTTCGTGATGTTCTTTGCGCGGATCATCGGCAACTTTGTCGACAAGGTGATCTTCAAGAACGAAGGCGGCCGCGGCATTGCCTACTTCGTGGCGACCATCTTCGCCGAAGTGGTACTGGGCTTCCTGGCCAGCGCAATCACCATGTGGTTCTCGCGCAAACGCGAGTTCCGCGCAGACGAAGCCGGTGCCCGCCTGGCCGGTACCGGGGCGATGATTGCAGCGCTGCAACACCTGCGCTCCGAACAAGGCCTGCCGGTGCACATGCCGGACAGCCTGACGGCGTTTGGTATCAACGGTGGCATCAAGCAAGGCTTTGCACGCATGTTCATGAGCCACCCGCCGCTGGAAGAGCGGATTGACGCACTGCGTCGTCGGGGCTGATAGCCAGGCAGTAACACGAGAAGGGGCGATTTGATCGCCCCTTTTTTGTGGGCGCCTGAATCGTCATCGCGGGCAAGCCCGGCTCCCACATTGACCGTGTCGTTCGCGGACTCTATGAGCCTGATCAAATCCCTGTGGGAGCCGGGCTTGCCCGCGATGGCGATAGCAAGGTCAATACTTTGCCAGTTGGTAAACACGCTCCTCCAAGCGCGTGACGCCGTCCTGCACAAACTTCCAGCTCTCGCCCAGGATGTCTTGCTCCTCCAACACCTGCGCAGCCCAGTGTGATTCGAGCAATACCCTGACCTCTTCATCGGTTACCGCAAAGGGCGGGCCGGCCTTCTGCGTCTGGTCGTAGTCGAGGGTGATCAGCAACCCCCGGCAGCCAGTGCGTAATACGGTATTGAGATGCCCGGCATACTGCGCCCGCATCAACGGCGGCAATGCGATCAATGCCGCACGGTCGTAGAGCGCGGCGCAATCGGCAACCGCGTCGGCGCTCAAGGCAAAGAAGTCACCGCACCACAGTTCGATCTGATCGGCCTGGTACACCTTGAACACGCCCCGCTGGCTGACCCTGGGCACGAGCCCTTGCTCGCTGAAAAACGCCTCGACCGCCTGCTCAGACAGCTCCACCCCCAGCACGCGATACCCGGCACTTGCCAGCCACATCAGGTCCAGGCTTTTGCCACACAGCGGCACCAGCACCTTCGCCCCGTCGGCCAGCGCCAGTTTCGGCCAGTGACGTTGCAGGTAGGGGTTGACCTCGGGCAGATGAAAACCGATCTGGTTGCGGGCCCAGCGCTCTTGCCAAAACTTAGGCTCCATAAAAATCACCCTGAAAATTCGATCAAAAGGCGCTAAAACTTATATTAGATTTAGATCAATGATCTGATTGAAGATGGGCCCATGTTAACGCTCAGGACCCCACTTATGTTCCCCAGCCTGTTTATCTCCCACGGTTCGCCCATGCTCGCCCTGCAACCCGGCGCCAGCGGCCCGGCGTTGCGGCGCCTGGCGGCCGAACTGCCACGGCCCAAGGCGATTGTGGTGGTGTCGGCGCATTGGGAAAGCCATGAGTTACTGGTCAGCGGCAGTGCCGCTCCGGAAACCTGGCACGACTTTGGCGGCTTCCCCCGCGAGCTGTTTGCCGTGCAATACCCTGCGCCGGGCAACCCGGCATTGGCGAGTGAAATTGTCGAGCTGCTCAACGCCGATGGCCTGGCTGCGCGAATCGATGAGCGCCGCCCTTTCGACCACGGCACCTGGGTGCCGCTGTCACTGATGTACCCGGCAGCGGATATTCCCGTGGTCCAGGTGTCGTTGCCCAGCCGCATGGGCCCTGCCCTGCAGACCCGCGTCGGGCATGCGCTCGCCAGCCTGCGCGAACAAGGGGTGCTGTTGATCGGCTCCGGCAGCATCACCCATAACCTGGGGGAACTGAACTGGCAGGCCGGGCCTGAAAGCATCGAGCCTTGGGCGCGGGATTTCCGAGACTGGGTGGTGGATAAACTCGCCGCCAACGATGAGGCGGCACTGCATGACTATCGCCGCCAGGCGCCGCATGCCGTGCGCAGTCATCCGAGTGATGAGCACCTGTTGCCGCTGTATTTTGCGCGGGGCGCGGGGGGTGATTTCAGCGTGGCGCATCAGGGGTTCACCATGGGTGCGCTGGGCATGGACATCTACCGCTTCGGCTGACACAGCTCCCACATTTGATTGGGCACTGCAAATGCCAGGCAAAAAAATCCCCGAACCAGTCGGGGATTTTTTATGTGCGATCAATCAGCCCAAAGGCGGATCAATCTTCGCGGTAGCGACGCAGCTTCAGCTGCTTACCGGCAACGCGTGTGTCTTTCAGCTTGGCCAGCAGTTTTTCCAGACCGTCTTCCGGCAGCTCCACCAGGGAGAAGCTGTCACGGACCTGGATGCGACCGATGGCTTCACGTGCCAGGCCACCCTCGTTGAGGATAGCGCCCAGCAGGTTCTTGGCAGCGATGCCATCACGCGCGCCCAGCGCGGTACGGCAGCGAGCACGGCCTTCGGCCAATGGAACCGGAGCACGACGCTCACGATCACCACGGTCTGGACGGTCGCCAGTACGCTCTGGACGATCACCGCGTGGCGCGTTGTTCGGCACCAGTGGGCGCTCTTTCTCGATGGCTGCCAGGGTCAGGGCCTGACCGTTGGTAGCTTTGCGCAGCAGGGCTGCAGCCAGGGCACGCGGGGTGCAACCGATATCGGCGGTCAGGCGGTCCAGCAGGTCGCCGTGGGTCGATTCAGCGTCAGCCACCAGCGGCGACAAGCTGTTGGTCAGTTTCTTGATGCGGGCATCGAGAACGGCCTGGGCATCCGGCAGGCGGACTTCGGCGACTTTCTGACCGGTTACACGCTCGATCACTTGCAGCATGCGGCGCTCACGTGGAGTCACCAGCAGCAGTGCACGACCTTCGCGACCAGCACGGCCGGTACGGCCGATACGGTGAACGTAGGACTCTGGATCGTAAGGCATGTCAACGTTGAACACGTGGGTGATACGTGGAACGTCGAGGCCACGAGCAGCAACGTCGGTCGCCACAACGATGTCCAGACGGCCATCCTTGAGGGAGTCGATCACGCGCTCACGTTGGTTCTGGGCGATGTCACCGTTCAGCGCAGCGGCTTTGTAGCCTTTGGCTTCCAGGGCACTGGCCAGGTCCAGAGTCGCTTGCTTGGTGCGTACGAACATGATCAGGGCGTCGAAGTCTTCGACTTCCAGCAGGCTCAATACAGCCGAGGTCTTCTGGTCAGCGTGAACCAACAGGTGAGCCTGTTTGATCGCGGTAACGGTCTGAGTCTTGGTCTGGATCTTCACGTGTTGCGGATCGCGCAGGTGGCGTTCGGCAATGGCACGGATCGACTGTGGCAGGGTGGCCGAGAACAGTACGGTCTGACGGGTCGGTGGCAGCGCCTTGAAGATGACTTCCAGGTCATCCATGAAGCCCAGCTTCAACATTTCGTCAGCTTCGTCCAGAACCAGGTGGTTCACGGTCGACAGGACTTTCTCGTCACGACGCAGGTGGTCGCACAGACGGCCCGGAGTGGCGACAACAATTTGTGCGCCGTTACGGATTGCTTTCAGTTGTGGGCCCATAGGCGCGCCGCCGTAAACGGCCACAACGGTTACGCCTGGCATTTGCTTGGCGTAGGTTTCAAAAGCGGTTGCTACTTGCAGCGCCAACTCACGGGTTGGCGCCAGGATCAGGGCTTGCGGCTCGCGCTTGGCAGGATCGATGCAGTGCAGGATAGGCAGGGCGAACGCGGCGGTTTTACCGGTACCGGTTTGTGCCTGGCCAATCATGTCCTGGCCGGCCATGATGATCGGGATCGATTGCTGCTGAATAGCCGAAGGTTCTTCGTAGCCAGTCGCGATGACGGCAGCAAGAATGTTCGGGTTAAGATTAAAAGCGGCGAAGCCGCCGGTTTCCTGGGTCATGGGTCTGCCTCTAAGTGCATCCGCAAAGACCCATGCTCCAAAGCTGCGCATGCCGTGTTGAGACTCAAGAGTCGCCCTGGCTGCTTTGTCGGCGGGGATTTGCGAAAACGAATGAATGAAAAAGATTCGTCAAGGAAGAGTCCGCTGTGCGGACGTGCAGCCGAAGCTGACTTCGGGGAATTGCGCTACCTAAACGCGGCCCGGTTAAAGGCCGGCGCGCACTATACCGGAAATACCTGAAAAAGGGAGCTTTTTTATCGTAAAGCACTGATATACCGCGCTGTGTCACAGTCTTTGCAGAGAGCCGTGCCAGGGTCTATTTTTCAAAGGCCCGGCCCTGCTGCTCATAACGCTTAAACGGTTCACCCAACGCTTAAGACCTTTGGTCTGAAACCTACCCACGCCCTGAGGGCACACTCGATGAATCAAGCCAGCAGCAGTCGCGTCAGCCGTGCACTTCAAGGCCATGTCATGCTGCTGGGCCTGGACCGGGTGGCCAAGCGCAATGCCTTTGACCTGGATTTGCTCAATGAACTGAGCCTGGCCTATGGCGAATTTGATCGAAACGACGACGCGCGGGTGGCCGTGGTGTTTGCCCACGGCGACCACTTCACCGCCGGGCTGGACCTGGCGAATGTCAGCGGGGTGATGTCGGGCGGCTGGCAGCCACCGTTGGGCGGCTGCGACCCGTGGGGCGTGTTCGCCGGGCCCAGGGTCAGCAAACCGGTAATCGTTGCGGCCCAGGGTTACTGCCTGACCATCGGCATCGAGTTAATGCTGGCGGCGGATATCAATATTTGCGCGAGCAACACGCGCTTTGCGCAGATGGAAGTCCAGCGCGGGATCTTTCCGTTTGGCGGTGCGACGCTGCGCTTTCATCAGGTGGCCGGCTGGGGTAATGCGATGCGCTGGTTGCTTACCGGCGATGAGTTTGATGCGCACGAGGCACTGCGGCTGGGGCTGGTGCAGGAAGTGATGGCCAGTGAAGACTTGCTGCCCCGCGCCATCGAGCTGGCCAACCGCATTGCCCGCCAGGCGCCGCTTGGGGTGCAGGCGACATTGATGTCGGCGCGCCTGGCGCGGATGGAGGGTGAGGCTGTTGCGGCGGCCGGGTTGCAGGTGGTGGTGGAGAAATTGCTCAACAGTGAAGATGCTAAAGAGGGCGTGCGAGCAATGGTTGAGAAGCGGCCGGGGGTGTTCAAGGGGATCTGAGCTGGCAGTGTCGGCCTCTTCGCGGGCAAGCCCGCTCCCACAGGGGAATGCATTTCAACAGGTGAACACACTTCAACTGTGGGAGCCGGGCTTGCCCGCGATGGCGCCAGAACAGGCGACTAAGTCGCCGGCCGTATCGCCTTGATCAACGCCTGCAACGAGTACCCCAACCGCGGCGCCAAGGCTTCGGCACGCGCCGAAAGCGCATCTATGTCCAGCTCCTGATCCAGCTCCGAAGGCACCAGCAAAATCACATTGCCCTCCTTCACCGGCAGTTCCCAGTAATGCCGGTGATACAACCCGCGCAATAACGCCGCACCCAGCGGTTTGCCATCGTCGGTCGCCCACTGGTTGATCACCAGCCAGCCGCCGGGGTTGAGTTTCTTCTGGCAGTTTTCCAGGAAGGTCCAGGCCAGGTGGCCGACGCCCGGGCCGACATCCGTGTACAGGTCGACGAAAATCAGGTCGGCCGACTCGGCGGTATCCAACAGTTGCAGCGCGTCGCCAATGCGGATGTACAGGCGCGGGTCGTCATCCAGCCCCAGGTATTCGATGGCCAGGCGCGGCACATCCGGGCGCAGCTCAATGGCTTCGACATCTTCCAGCGGCAGGAACTTGAGGCACGCCTGGGTCAGCGTGCCGGCCCCCAGGCCGAGGAACAGCGCGCTCTCAGGTTGCTCATGGCACAACGCACCAATCAGCATCGCGCGGGTGTAGTCGTACTCCAGCCAGCTCGGGTCGGCGGTAAATACGCAGCTTTGCTCGATGGCATCGCCAAACTCGAGAAAGCGGTAATCGGCCACTTCGAGCACGCGGATCATGCCGAAATCATCATGGACTTCGGCCAGCAGGCGCTCGACACGCTCCTCGGTCATCACTACTCCTAAAGGGTTTACCGCACGGCAAAGGCGCGATTGTCGGCCAACCGGCGGCAACAGGTCACGCACTAATTGCTGATAACATTGGCGCCCGACCGTCAATCACCCAATCGAGTTCATGATGAGCCAACCCTGGAGCCCCGACAGCTGGCGCGCCCTGCCGATCCAGCAACAACCCCAGTACCCGGACGCTGCACACTTGCTGCAAGTGGAGCAGAACCTGGCCAGCTACCCGCCGCTGGTGTTTGCCGGGGAAGCCCGCGAGTTGCGCCGTCAGTTTGCCGAAGTGACCCAGGGCCGCGCGTTCCTGCTGCAGGGCGGCGATTGTGCCGAAAGCTTTGCCGAGTTCTCGGCGGCAAAAATCCGTGACACCTTCAAGGTGCTGCTGCAGATGGCCATCGTGATGACCTTCGCCGCCGGCTGCCCGGTGGTTAAAGTCGGGCGCATGGCCGGCCAGTTCGCCAAGCCGCGCTCGGCCAACGATGAAACCATCGACGGCGTCACCCTGCCCGCCTACCGCGGCGACATCGTCAACGGCATCGGCTTCGACATGAAAAGCCGCGTGCCGGACCCGGACCGCCTGCTGCAGTCCTACCACCAGTCCACCGCCACGCTCAATTTGCTGCGCGCTTTTGCCCAGGGCGGTTTTGCCGACCTGCACCAAGTGCACAAATGGAACCTGGACTTCATTGCCAACTCCGCGCTGGCCGAAAAATACAGCCAACTGGCCGACCGCATCGACGAGACCCTGGCGTTCATGCGCGCCTGCGGCATGGACGATTCACCCCAGCTGCGCGAAACCAGCTTCTTCACCGCCCATGAGGCGCTGTTGCTCAATTACGAGCAAGCCTTCGTGCGCCGCGACAGCCTGACCAACGACTACTACGATTGCTCGGCCCACATGCTCTGGATCGGCGACCGCACACGTCAGTTGGACGGCGCCCACGTTGAGTTCCTGCGCGGGGTCAATAACCCGATCGGCGTCAAGGTCGGCCCGAGCATGAACCCCGACGACCTGATCCGCCTGATCGACATTCTCAACCCGGACAACGACCCCGGCCGCCTCAACCTGATCGCGCGCATGGGCGCCGGCAAGGTTGGCGACCACCTGCCCAACCTGATCCGCGCTGTGCAACGCGAGGGCAAGCAGGTGCTGTGGAGCAGCGACCCGATGCATGGCAACACCATCAAGGCCAGCAGCGGCTACAAGACGCGCGACTTTGCGCAGATTCTTGGCGAGGTGAAAGAGTTCTTCCAGGTGCATCAGGCCGAAGGCTCGTATGCCGGCGGGATTCATATCGAGATGACCGGGCAGAACGTCACCGAGTGCATCGGCGGCGCGCGACCGATCACCGAGGACGGCTTGTCGGACCGCTATCACACCCATTGCGACCCACGGATGAATGCCGATCAGTCGCTGGAGCTGGCGTTCCTGATTGCCGAGACCTTGAAGCAGGTTAAACGCTGAGATTTTGTAGTGAGCGGGCTTGTTGTGGCGAGCGGGCTTGCCCCGCGTTGGGCTGCGAAGCAGCCCCAAGACCAGCCACCCCAACCTTCCTGACGCACCGCAGTGGCTGTATTGGGGTGGCTTCGCCACCCAACGCGGGGCAAGCCCGCTCGCCACAAGAAACAGCTAAAACTTATGTTTGTAGCATCGCTACTCTCAACCGAGCAGCACTGGGCCCCTGGCAATTAAGTTGGACCTGCTCCAGCCCCAGCCAACTGGCCATCTGCGCCAGGTTCAAGGCCAACGCCTGCATGCCTTCCTCA
Source organism: Pseudomonas sp. R76 (assembly GCF_009834565.1). Lineage (GTDB taxonomy): Bacteria > Pseudomonadota > Gammaproteobacteria > Pseudomonadales > Pseudomonadaceae > Aquipseudomonas. Next base: position 2,159,238 of record NZ_CP019428.1, on the reverse strand, counting down.
TCCAACCCCGGCTCTTCTTCGTGCACCGCATGCACCGCCAGGCAGCCATTGGCGCGTTCGGCGCGCAAGTCGACGCGCGCGGCGATGCGCTCATTGTGCAAAAACGGCAGCACGTAATAGCCGTACACCCGCTTGTCTTGCGGGGTGTAGATCTCCAGCCGATAACGGAAGTCGAACAACCGCTCGGTACGGCTGCGCTCCCAGATCAGCGAGTCGAACGGCGACAGCAAGGCGCTGGCCGGCACCTTGCGCGGTACTTTCGGATCGGGCAGGCAGAATGCCGGTGCTTTCCAGCCCTGCACCTGGCAGGCCAGCAATTGGCCGTCCTCGACCAGTTCGGCCAAGCGGCTGCGGCTGTCGGCGGGGTCAAGGCGGAAGTAGTCACGCAGGTCTTTTTCCGTCCCCACGCCCAGCGCCGTCGCACTGTGCAGCAGCAAACCACGCTGGGCCTCGGCTTCGCTTAACAAGGGTTGTTGAAGGATCTCGCCGGGAATCACTCGCTCGGGTAAATCATAAAGCCGCTCAAACCCGCGCCGCCCCGCCACGGTGACCAACCCGGCAGCAAACAGCCACTCCAGCGCGTGCTTTTCGTCACTCCAATCCCACCACGGGCCCGCGCGCTCATCACGGGTCGACAAACTGCCTGCGCCCAGTGCACCGCGCGCCTCGACGGTCTGCAATACGCGCTCAATAGTGGCCTGCTGCTCACGGCCAAAACGCGCCATCTGCGAGTAAATCCCCTGCCCCAGCTTCGCCCGCTCCATGCGCCAGCGCATTAACGGGTAGAACGCCATAGGCAGCAGCGAAGCCTCATGGCCCCAGTACTCAAACAGCGAGCGCCGTCGCCCCTGGCTCCAGGCGGCTTGCTCAAGAATCAACGGGGAGTAATGGCCAAGGCGCGAAAACAGCGGCAGGTAATGCGAGCGCACCACCGCATTGACGGAGTCGATCTGCAACACACCCAAACGCTCAATCAGCCGGTTGAGGTGCGCGGCCTTGACCTGTGCCGGCGCCTGGCGCCCGGAGAACCCCTGGGCCGCCAGCGCCAGGCGTCGCGCTTGCTTGAGTGAAAAAGACAGGTCGACGGGCATGGGTCTCTCCGGATGGGCTCGCCGACCACCCTACTGCATCCTGGGTCATTTTCGCAGCGGGTCTTGCCAGAAATGCAGGTGACGATCCTGCTCGACATCGCCGCGATTCAGCCCAATATCCTTGAGCGCCTCATCGCTCAAACTTGCCAGTGTCTGACGTTCTTGATGCAACGCCTGCCAGCGCGCAATCGTGTGAACCAGCCCGGAAAACGGACGTTTCGCCATCAACACAAAACCTTTCTGACCTTTCATCTTCTCGCCCTCCAGTGGGGATGACGAGAGTGTGTGCCTGGCCTTATGATCAATCCAACGAATGTTTCTTATGCAATACATCTCGGAGATTGATCAATTGTCCGGCTACCCCAGCATCGACACTGAAGTGCTGCGCACCTTCGTCGCCATCGCCGATCAGGGCGGCTTTACCCGCGCCGGTGAACTGGTCAACCGCACTCAGTCGGCGGTGAGCATGCAGATGAAGCGCCTGGAAGAAGACGTGCTGCAACGCAAGCTGTTCGAGCGCGACGGGCGCCAGGTGCGGCTGACGCCGGAAGGCCAGGTGTTGCTCGGTTATGCGCGGCGCATCCTGAAACTGCACAGCGAGGTGTTCAACACCCTGCGCGAACCGCACATGGTCGGCTTGGTGCGCATCGGCACGCCGGATGACTACGTGATGCGCTACCTGCCGGGCATTCTGAAGCGATTCTCCAAGGCCTATCCGCTGATTCAGTTGGAGATGCACTGCGAATCGTCCCTGGTATTGATGCAGCGCCGGGATCTGGCCCTCACGGTGATCAGCCGTGAACCGGGCAGCGAAATCGGCGAACTGTTGCGCACTGAGCGGATGGTATGGGTGGCTGCGCCGTGCTTCTGCGTGGACGAGCATGAGTCGCTGCCCCTGGCCATTTCCGGCCTGGACAGCTTCTGCACCCATTGGACACGCTCCGCGCTGGATGCCAGCGGGCGCGACTATCGCCTGGCGTATCACAGCTCCAATGGTGCAGCGATCCAGGCAGTGGTCAGCGCCGGCCTGGCGATTACCGTGAGCATGGAAAGCCTGGTGACCGAAGACCTGCGCGTACTCGGCAGTGAGGAAGGTTTTCCGCCGCTGCCGTCGGTCGATCTGCGGTTACTGCGCAACCCTGCAATGGCCTCGCCCATCACCGATTGCCTGGCGGAATACATCCTCGAAGGCTTCAGACTTTAAACGTCAGCATCACCGCGCAGATCGCCAGGAAAGCGCAGAACAAGCCGCGCAACACGCGCTCGGGCAAGGCGTGGGCAACTTTTACCCCCCAACTGATACTCAGCAGGCCGCCAACGGCCAGGGGCACGCCGATCATCCAGTCGACTTCGTGGTGCCAGGCATAGGTGACCAATGTCACGCTGGTGCTGGGCAACGCCAAGGCCAGCGACAAACCTTGCGCGACCACTTGGGTGGTGCCGAAAAGACTGGTCAGCACCGGCGTGGCAACCACCGCGCCGCCCACGCCAAACAAACCGCCCATGGAGCCGGACGCCGCGCCCAGCACCGCGAGCCATGGCCAGGAATAGCGCATCTCGGCCGTCGGCGGCGCGTTGCGGGTGAACATGCGCACCAGGTTGTACGCCGAAAGCGTCAGCAAAAACGCGATAAAGCCCACGCGCATGGCGCCGGCGTCCAGGCCGACCGCCCAGATCGAACCGAGCCAGGCGAAGCTGAAGCCCATGACGCCCAATGGCAACGCGTGGCGCAGTTCGATGCGATTGCGTTGGTGGTAACGCCACAGCGCCAGCATCACATTAGGCACCACCATCACCAATGCCGTGCCTTGGGCGAGTTGCTGATCGAGGCCGAACAACACGCCCAGCACCGGGATTGCAATCAGCCCGCCGCCAATGCCGAACAGGCCGCCGACCGTGCCCAAGGCCGCGCCTAACAACAGGTACATCGCTAAATCCAACACCGCTTCTCACTCCAAAACCCAGGCCTTGCATGCTACGCAGTCGGCTCTGGCGCGGAAACGCACAGCAACGCACAATGGCTGTGCCAATCTCGCATAAGCACGCCTATGAACCCCAATACCCTGACCGATCAACTGAGCCTGTTTCTGGATGTGCTGGAGACCGGCAGTTTTTCCGCCGCCGCCCGCCGTCATCCGCTGACGCCTTCGGCAGTGGCGCGGCGGATCGACAGCCTGGAAAGTTCGGTCGGCAGCCGCCTGTTTCAACGCAGCACCCACGCGGTGGTGCCGACACCGGCAGGCCTGGCCTTCGCCGAGCGGGCGCGGCGCATTGTCGGCGAGTTGCAACTGGCACGGGCCGAGGCGGTGTCGTTGAGCCATGCGCCGGAGGGCTTGATTCGCGTGGACGCGCCGGCGGCGTTTGGTCGACGGCATCTGGCGCCGGTGATCGCCGATTTTCTGAATGTGTACCCGGGGCTGGACGTGCACCTGCACCTGATCGACAGCTTTGTCGACATGCAGGGCGCGCACTTGGGCAAGGTCGACCTGGTGCTGCGCGCCGGGCATATCGTCGACACGCGGTTGATTGCCACACCGCTGGCCAGCATCGTGCGAATCGCCTGCGCCAGCCCGGCCTATCTCAAAAGCCGAGGCACGCCGACGCATCCGCGCGAGTTGAGCGAACACGACGGCCTCGACTGGGACGGCTTGGCGCCAATGTTCGCCTGGCGTTTCGAGCTGGATGGGCGCCGCGCCACCTATCGCCCGCAGCGCATTCGCATGAGTGCCAATAACGCCGAAGCGCTGCTCTCGGGCGCACTCGCCGGGCTGGGTATCGCGCACCTGCCCACCTGGCTTGCCAGTGAATACCTGGTGCGCGGCGAACTGTTGCCGCTGTTTTGCGAAGATGGCTTGCCCAGCCCGGAAACCAGCGGCATCTACGCGTTGCGCCTGGAGCAACAGGCCAATGCGCGTAGCCGGTTGTTGCTGGAATACCTGAAGTCACGTTTCAGCCCGGTGCCGCCGTGGGATCTGGCGCTGCAAAGCGGTTTGGTCTGACCGCGCAGACAGAATTATCTGGCGCATTAAAGGTTTGACCGCTAGATTCCAGCCCATACACGCTTTTTCGAGGCACCGTCATGAGCAAAAACCCCGATCCTTGCGAATCCTTGATGCTGGATAACCAGCTGTGTTTCGCCCTGCACTCCACTTCGCTGCTGATGACCAAGGTCTACAAGCCACTGCTGCAAGCCCTCGGCCTGACCTATCCGCAGTACCTGGCCATGATGGTGTTGTGGGAAGAGGATGGCTTGACCGTCGGCGAAATCAGCAGCCGCCTGCTGACCGACCCGGGCTCACTGACGCCGCTGCTCAAGCGCCTGGAAGCCGAAGGCCTGCTCAGCCGCACCCGCAGCCGCGAGGATGAACGTGTGGTGGTGGTGGCATTGACCCAGGCAGGCCGTGCGCTGCAGGAAAAAGCCATGGGCATTCCGCAGTGCATCCTCGGCGCCAGCGAGCTGCAACTGGAGCAGTTGCGCAAGTTGCAGGGGGATTTGATTGCCTTGCGGGGCAATCTGCAAAACGCAATTTGAAGGCATTCACGCCGTAAAAATGTGGGAGCGGGCTTGCCTGCGATCGCGGTCCATCAGTCATCAATAGAGTGGCTGACATGCCGCCATCGCAGGCAAGCCAGCTCCCACATTTGTTTGGGTGAGTGTCAGGAAATTCTCGTCGGAAAAGATTTTTATAAATTTATCTTGCGCACTAAACATTAGCGCTATACATTCACATCACCAACTACTTAGCGCACAAACATTTAGCGCTAACAAACCAAGAGGAAGACCCCATGCAAACGCTCTATACCGCAGTAGCCACCGCCACCGGCGGCCGTGATGGTCGTGCTGTTTCCAGCGACAACATCCTCGACGTCAAACTCTCCACCCCTAAAGAATTGGGCGGTGCCGGTGGCCAGGCCACCAACCCTGAACAGCTGTTTGCTGCCGGTTACTCGGCCTGCTTTATCGGCGCGCTGAAATTCGTCGCCAGCCAGACCAAACGCAAAATCCCGGATGACGCTTCGATCACTGCCCACGTCGGCATCGGTCAAATCCCCGGTGGTTTCGGCCTGGATATCGACCTGAACATTAACTTGCCGGGCCTGGATCAAGACGACGCGCAAAGCCTGGTCGACGCCGCCCACCAAGTTTGCCCGTACTCCAACGCCACCCGTGGCAACGTCGATGTGCGCCTGCACGTGACGGTCTGATTAACAAACGCCCACAAAAAAGCCCGACGCAAGGTCGGGCTTTTTTTCGTATCGGCGAGGCCAGAATTACTTCTTGGCGCGACCTTTGTACGAACCACCTTCGCGGGTGTCGATCTCGATCAGGTCGTCGATTTCGATGAAATCGGCCACTTGCAGTTCGGTACCGTTAGCCAGCTTGGCAGGCTTCATGACTTTGCCGGAAGTGTCGCCGCGAGCGGAACCTTCGGTGTAGGCAACCTTACGCACGATGGTGGTCGGCAGCTCTACGGAAACCAGGCGGTCTTCGAAGAAGATCGCTTCGCAGACGTCTTCCATGCCTTCTTCAACGAACGGCAGAACGGCTTCGATGTCTTCAGCGTTCAGCTCGTACATGGTGTAGTCGGTGGTGTCCATGAACGTGTAGGTGTCGCCGCTGATGAAGGACAGGGTCGCTTCTTTGCGGTCGAGGATCACGTCGTCCAGTTTGTCATCGGCGCTGTAGACGATCTCGGTCTTGTAACCGGTCAGCAGGTTCTTCAGCTTGGTCTTCATGATTGCGCTGTTACGACCAGACTTGGTGAACTCAGCTTTCTGAACCAGCCAAGGGTCGTTTTCGAGACGGATCACTGTACCGGGTTTCAGTTCTTTACCAGTTTTCATTGCATATATCCGAAATTTGGATGGGATTTACAAAATTCAAGGTGGCGTATCATATCCAACTTTCATAAAACTTCACCAGCGCCGTCGCAAGATCCGCCTGCAAGCCTTGTTCCAGACACCACGAATCGGCGTTGCGGCACACCTCTGGCCAGTGCTCCAGCAGCATTTTCCACGGTTGTGCCATATCGCCATCAGCGTTCCAGGCCTGCCAGAGTGCAACCACCGCCGCTTTGGCGGCTGGCGATAAGGCGGCGGTGTACAGCTCCAGGAAGGCATCGAGCTTGTCCAGGTGGATGTCTTCGTCCTGGCGGTAGATGTGCCACAGCAACGGGCGCCCCGCCCACTGCGCGCGCACGAACGAGTCTTCACCGCGCACCGCATTGAACTCGCAGCACCACAGCAGGCGGTCATACTGTTCCTGGCGCACGAACGGCAGCACCTGCACGGTCAGAGCGTCGCGCTGATGCAGATCTCCTACGGCCAGCCCGTCTACACCGAGCCAACGCTGCACATCGCCGAGGATGCGCCCTTCCGGCACCAATAGATGAGTGGCACGCCCGTCCGTCGCCAGCACGTCGAGCCAACTGGCGAGCCCGGCATTTTCGTAGGCGAACAACGACATCAAACGCACACCCGCTGCTGGAAATACGCCTAGCGCCTGTAGGAATTGTTGCTGTGCTGCCGGGTCGTGCTGAAACGCCTGACGCTGCTCCAGCAACCCGCCTTCGCGCAAAAGCCCGCCAGTCCCCGGACGAAAGCCCGGAAAAAAGAAGTACTTCTGCACGCCCTTGAACTTCACTGACGGCAGGCGATGGCAACCCACCACCCAGTCCTCAGCACTGAGGTAATCCAGGTTCATCCACAAGGGTGTGCGTTCGCACGCGGCCATGGCTTCCATATAGTCAGGCGGCAACTGGCAGGCGAACGCGGCGATCACCACATCGGCCGATGGCGTGTCGCGCCACTGCGCCGGCCAATGGCACACCTCCACGCCTTCCTGCCACTGCTGGTCCAGCCGCACATCAATCTCTGGGCACAGGCGTTCGAAGGCGCGCAGGTCGTCGACCCACAAGCGCACCTCACACGCGTGCTCCACCACCAATTGCCGGGCCAGGCGCCAGGTCACGCCGATGTCGCCGTAGTTGTCGACGACGCTGCAAAAAATATCCCAGCGGGCTTTCATTCCGGGCTCCAACGCTCAAAGGCTCGATTGTCCGCATAAATGCGTCGATGCAGAAGGCTTGATCGCGATTATTCTGCACAGTGGCTGTGCGACAATCGCCGCCACGCCGCAAATGCCTGCCAGGAGGCCACCATGTCTGATCGTTCGTTGTCGCTGTTCAAGCTCAGTGTTGCTGTGGCGTTCGGCCTGTGGCTGGGGTTTATCGCCATTGTGCTGACCACCTGGCTGGCCTCGCGCTACCTGTTCCCGCAAAGCCTGGCGCCGGTAGCCCAGGCGGTGCAGCAATTGGGCAAACCCGCCGTGGCCGCGCCGGAACCGCCGAACCGCATGTTCGAGCAATACCAAGAGAACCTTCGCAAGCAGGAACAGCAGCAGACCCTGGACCAGGCACGCACCAACGCGCGCAACCTGGCCAACCCCAAATGCCAGTTCTGGCTGCAACAGGACCAGAACGCGCCCAATGAAAAGAGCAAGGCAAATGTCCTGCAATTCTGCGATTGATGACCATGAATAAACACGCCGTTCTCCAGTTGATCCTGGAAAAGCTCACAGTCGACCTCGATATCGCCCAGCGTGCCGCGCAGACCGCCTACGAAACTGCGACCCACGAAGAAAACATCGCCGAAAACAAATACGACACCTTGGGCCTGGAAGCGTCCTACCTGGCGGCCGGGCAAGCCAAGCGGGTCGAGGAAATCAAGCAGTCGCTGGCGCTGTGCCAGAACCTGCAGCTACGCGCTTACGATGATCAGCGTGGCATAGAAGTCGGCGCACTGGTGGGCCTGGAAGACGAAAACGCTCGCCAGCAATGGCTGTTTCTGGCGCCGGACGCGGCAGGCTTGAAGGTGGATGTGGTGGGGCAACCGGTGACCGTCATCACCCCGCGCTCGCCCCTGGGCAAAAGCCTGCTGGGCAAGTTCGAAGGTGATGAGGTGGAGATTCTGGTGGCAGGCGCTCGGCAACACTTTACGGTTACCGAGGCCAAATAAACCACTCAGTGGACGGGCAGTTCTACGCCGTCAAACAGCTCTTCCAATTCCGGCTTGTTGTGGCACTGGATCGCCTTGGCCATGACTTCGCGGGTCAGGTGCGGCGCAAATTTCTCGATGAAGTCGCACATGAAGCCACGCAGGAATGTACCGCGACGGAAGCCGATCTTGGTCACGCTGGACTCGAACAACTCGCTGGCGTCGAGTACCACCAGGTCTTTGTCGAGGTTGGTGTCGACCGCCATCTTGGCGACGATGCCCACGCCCAGGCCCAGGCGCACGTAAGTCTTGATCACGTCTGCGTCGGCGGCGGTGAACACCACTTTCGGCGTGAGGCCGCGATGGCTGAAGGCTTCGTCGAGCTTGGAACGGCCGGTAAAACCGAACACGTAGGTCACGATCGGGTATTCAGCCAGGGCTTCCAGGGTCAGCTTCGGCAGCTTGGCCAACGGGTGGCCCTGGGGCACGACGACGCAACGGTTCCAGCGGTAGCACGGCATCATCACCAGGTCGCCGAACAGCTCCAGCGCTTCGGTGGCGATGGCAAAATCGACGGTGCCGTCAGCGGCCATCTCGGCGATCTGCATCGGCGAACCCTGGTGCATGTGCAGGGCGACGTCCGGGTATTGCTTGATGAAATCGCGGATCACCGGCGGCAAGGCATAACGCGCCTGGGTGTGGGTGGTGGCAATCGACAGGGTGCCTTTTTTCTCGTTGGAGAATTCCTGGGCGATCTGCTTGATACTTTCGACTTTACGCAGGATCTCACCGGCGGTGGTGATGATGCGCTCGCCAGCCGGGGTGACGCGGGTCAGGTGCTTGCCGCTGCGCGCGAACACTTCAACGCCCAGCTCGTCTTCGAGCAGGCGGATCTGCTTGCTGATACCGGGTTGCGAGGTGTAGAGGCTTTGAGCGGTAGCGGAAACGTTGAGGTCGTGGTGCGCCACTTCCCAGATGTAGCGCAGTTGTTGAAGCTTCATATATGTCCCTCAAAGCAGATAGACGCCACGGGTATCAGCGACGGTATATAACTATATTAAAGGTAAGACGGATAAATCTAGAACTTTTTATCGTTTCGACTCATCAACTGTCATCACTGCGCCGACGCTGCAGTGACGGCACCATATAAACCGGTACTGTCGCCAGTTGCAGCACCCTCGCAGCGGTGCGCCCAAGCGGTGTGGCAGCCGCGGTGGCGTGGCTGTGACTTCCTACGATCAGCAGGTCGACGGAAAGTTTACGCAGTTGGTCGAGAATCACCTCGCACGGGTCCCCCTGGATCACCCGTACCGAGCGAATCAATTTCAAGTCTTGCTCCCCTTCCCCCAACTCCTCGCGAAAACTGTCCAGCACGCGCTGCTCGATGGTTGCCATGACGGTGGTCAGCCCCTGGCTCTGCCATTCGTTCAAGGCCTTCTCATCAAGGTAGCTCTGCAACACCGATTCGGCGAACAGCCCAATCGGCTCGACCACGTGAATCACATACAAATCCGCCTTGAACGTTCGGGCCAGCGCCAGCGCATGTTGCATGACATAAGGCGCATACAGACCGAGGTCCGTGGCATACAACATCGAACGAATCATAGAACCTCCTGGACTGCCAGGATGGCGAGGATTGAATGAGCTTAGCAGCGCCTGCGGGAGTTCGACTGATTAGCTCTCGGTGTGGGTTTTCAACTCATTACTGATGCCATGGGGCACATGCCCGGTGGCGACCACCTCCCTGGCTTTCTCACAATGACCGGCCTGGTCATCGAAAAATACATCGGCGGCAAACGCCTCCAGAAACGCTGATTTTTCCAGGCCGCCGAGGAACAGCGACTCGTCCAGGCGGATGTCCCATTCGCGCAAGGTACGAATCACCCGCTCATGGGACGGCGCCGAACGCGCGGTCACCAGTGCCGTGCGGATCGGGCACGCCTCGTCTGCGAACTCACGCTGCAACACGTTGAGCGCCGCCAGAAATCCCTTGAACGGGCCACCGTGCAACGGCTGGCGCGCCGACTCACGCTCGTTGGCCAGGAAGGCTTCCAACCCGCCTGACTGATAGACACGCTCGGACTCATCGGAAAACAGCACCGCATCGCCATCGAACGCAATCCGCAGCTCTTCACTCGACGCCCGGCGCGGGCCACCCGACAGAATCGTCGCCGCGGCAAAACCGGCGTCCAGGGCACTGCGCACGTCTTCGGCATGGGTCGACAAAAACAGATGGCAACCAAACGCGGCCAGATAAGGATAAGGGCTGCGCCCGCCGACGAAAGCGGCGCGGGAAATATCCAGGCCGTAATGCTGGATCGAGTTGAACACGCGCAAACCGGTGTCGGCACTGTTGCGCGACACCAGCACCACCTCGACGCGGGCACGGCCCAGGCTGGCGTTGAGGCTCAAGAGCTTCTTGACCAGCGGGAAGGCATCGCCGGGTTCGAGGGTTTCTTCCTCGTGTTCGATCTGGTACTTGCGGTAAGCCTCCACCCCTTCGGCCAGGTAGACCTTGTGGCTGTCACTCAGGTCGAACAGTGCCCGCGACGAAATCGCCAGCACCAGTTTGTCGCCCAATCCCTTTGCCATGGTGTTCCCCCCGAATCAGCGCCCGTATCAGCGATTGCGCCGATCAATAAAACTCAAGGCCTGGTACAGCGCCTGCATGCGTGGCAATTCGCACCCTGCGGCCTTCGCGGCGGCCAATGGCCGGGCGTAGATCGCCGCCAGCTCCAGCGGGCGTTTGTGCAAATGATCGTGGTACATGCTGGGCAGGTAGTCGTCCATGGTTTCGGTCATGGCGAACATCTGCTCAGCGTAGCTGGCTGGAATTTCATGGCCGCAGGCGTGGGCGCCCTTCACCACTTCGGCCATCAATGCCTGGATCAACTCACGGCTGGATTCATCGGCCATCATTGCGGTGGTGCCGGTGCCCAGCAACACGGAGAGGCCGTTGTACGGCACATTCCACACCAATTTGTGCCAGCGGGCCAGGTGCACATTGGCCATGGCCTGGGACTCGATACCCGCTGTATGAAACAGTGCGGCGCCCTCTTCGACTATCGCTTGCTGGCGCGCCTCATCGTTGGCCGCGGTGCCACTGTGATAGCCCAGGTTGACTCGACCCAAGGCCTGATGCTCGACCACGCCCGGCGCGGAGCGGTGCACGCCGATATAGCACAGCCCGCCCAGCAGATGCAGCGACGCGGGCAAGTGCTCACGCAGGCTGTCTTCGACGTCGAGGCCGTTTTGCAACAGCACCACCTTGGCGTCCGGCGCGGCGACCTGGGCAATGGTCGGCGCCAGGTCCACATTGCCGGTGGACTTGGTGCCTACCAACAACCAATCGCACGCGGGCATGTCTGCGGCGCAGGCATAGGCCTGCACCGGGTGCAGGTGCAACTTGCCATGCAGCGTACTGTTGAGGTGCAGCCCGTGCTCGCTGACCGCTGCGTATTCGCTGCGCAACAGAAAGTGCACATCAAAACCGGCACGCGCGAGCATCACGCCGTAGAACCCACCGATAGCACCGGTGCCGATAATGCCTATGCGTGGCGACGGGGATGCAACTGCGGTCATGGCAAATCCTCTGGTGTACGGGTGAGTGCTTGATTCACGGCCTCAGTCAGGTCGCCAAGCGTAAGTCGGGTCTGTAACTGCCCAAGGAATTGACCCTCGCACACGAGGAACAACGCGGGCAAATGAAAGATCTGGTAGCGCTCGACCGCACCGCCGTTGTGCCCGGCATCCACCCAGCACACGCGGTCTACGGGCAAGCGCCAGCCGGGCAGTTGCTGGCGTGCCCAGCGGCAACTGGAACAGCCGACACTGGTAAACACCACAAGCGAAATACCTGGCAATCCCAGCAATTGCTGGTCAATATCCAGGTCGGTCAATTCCAGTTCCTTCACTATACTGCTGCCACCGCCGTCAACTGGACGGTGCTCGGAGTCCGTGTACATGGGTCGTTTTTTACCTCACCCTGATGATGTCGCTGTCGAGTTAATCCAACGCCCCGCTCCTGCCATTCCCCGCCAACGCCTGCACACTATCGGCCTGGGCGGCGTCGCCTGCAATTGCCCGCGTGCCTGGCGCCAGGGCACGGCGGTTGATCTGCGCATCCCGTCCCTGGGCGCCAGTGCCCGTTATCCGGGCTATGTAGCCTGGTGCCGCAAGGTCGAAACGGGCTATAGCGTCGGTATTTCTTTTACCGATGAACACGCGCTGTTCGGTGCGCGAATGGGTGAGCAAGTGTGCCAGATCGAACGCTACTGCCGCCTGCACGAACACACCGAGCCGACGCCGGTGCAACTCGAGGCCATGGCCCGCGAATGGGTTTCACGCCATGCCGGCGAGTTCTCCCACGAGGCTGTTGTGGCGCCAGCGCTGGATTAAAGCCGGCTTTGCCCATTGTCGCGGGCCCGCATTACGCGCTAAGGTTCCTCCCCCCTGCATTCAAATCATGCTGTGCCCGCCGCACGGGGATGGCTGGCGGCCGGCACCCGTGACCCTGGCGAGTAACACGATGGCTGATTTACCGATCAATGACCTAAACGTCGAATCCAACGAGACCCTGATCACTCCCGATCAGCTCAAGCGCGAAATCCCCCTGAGTGACGCTGCCTTGCAGACCGTGACCAAGGGCCGCGAAGTCATCCGTGACATTCTCGACGGCACCGACCACCGCCTCTTTGTGGTGATTGGCCCGTGCTCGATCCACGACCTCAAGGCTGCCCACGAATACGCCGAGCGCCTCAAGGTGCTGGCGGCTGAAGTGTCCGACACCTTGTACCTGGTGATGCGCGTCTATTTCGAGAAACCGCGCACCACCGTCGGCTGGAAAGGCTTGATCAACGACCCGTACCTGGACGACTCGTTCAAGATCCAGGACGGCTTGCACATCGGTCGTCAATTGCTGCTGGACCTGGCTGGAATGGGCCTGCCCACCGCCACCGAAGCCCTCGACCCGATCTCCCCGCAGTACCTGCAGGACCTGATCAGCTGGTCGGCCATCGGCGCGCGTACCACCGAATCCCAGACCCACCGCGAAATGGCGTCCGGCCTGTCTTCGGCCGTGGGCTTCAAGAACGGCACCGACGGCGGCCTGACCGTGGCGATCAACGCGCTGCAATCGGTGTCCAGCCCGCACCGCTTCCTGGGTATCAACCAGGAAGGTGGCGTGTCCATCGTCACCACCAAGGGCAACGCCTATGGCCACGTGGTATTGCGTGGCGGCAACGGTAAGCCCAACTATGATTCGGTCAGCGTTGCGCTGTGCGAGCAGGCGCTGAACAAGGCCAGGATCAAGCCGAACATCATGGTCGACTGCAGCCACGCCAACTCCAACAAGGACCCGGCGCTGCAGCCGCTGGTGATGGAAAACGTCGCCAACCAGATCCTCGAAGGCAACCAGTCGATTATCGGCTTGATGGTCGAGAGTCATCTGAACTGGGGCTGCCAGGCGATTCCAAAAGACCTGGCCGACTTGCAGTACGGCGTGTCGATCACCGATGCCTGCATCGATTGGTCCGCCACCGAGACCACGCTGCGCAGCATGCACGCCAAGCTCAAGGACGTATTGCCCAAACGCAAACGCACCTGACCTTAAACTGCGCACACAAAAACGCCGGGCTTAGCCCGGCGTTTTTTATGCTGCCATTTAAGGTTGATTGTTCCCCCGCTCTGCGTGGGAATGCGGCCTGGGACGCTCTGCGTCCCGCCTTACTCAATATTCAGCTTGGCGGCGTGGCGCTGATGGCGTTCCATGTAGCGCTCTACATAGGAGCACGATGGAATCACGGTGTACCCGGCCTCTTCGGCGAACTTCAATGCTTCCTCGGTCAAGGCAGCAGCAATGCCGCGCCCGCGCAGTGCATTGGGCACGAAGGTGCGATAGATATCCAGGGTCTGCTTCCCGAGGTCCATATAGGTCAGATAGGCACGATGACCGTCCACATTGGTCTCGAACTGATGACCAGCCTGGTCATGGTGGATGGACAACGCCTCGCTCATCACTACTCCTCGCGGGTCTTGGAATTCGACCCCTACCTTACCGATGTTTTTCCGGCGAAGGAACATCTACGCCACCCCGTGCCGGTTTCGACAACGAGAAAACCTATAGCGCTCACAACCAGCACGTAGGGAATAGTAGGCACCAATCCTGTGATAGCTCAAGGCACACTCGTCATCCCCTGCCGCTGGAGGTTACAGACAGGGCTTCGATCAATCAGTGATCGATAGCCTGAACATTGCCGGCAGTTGAAGCATGAGACGAACTGCCGCTCTTAAAGTCACCTCTACATGCGCAAAAGATGCCGGGAGCGGTAAAGGCCAAATGAAAAAAAGTGTCGGCGTCGATATATAAATCTTTACCTGTTTACCCGGCCCGACACATGCAGGCCGGACCTCTCAGCTTGGATCCAGTTCCCACCGCGCTGAAAAAAATTGGACAGTTTTTATACAATCCTCCTAAAGACTAGCCAAAATAGATTCGGCACAAGAATTTTTTTTGCTTCTTGCGCTACGTCAGTTTACTTACTACAAGTAATGAGTAGTATGTACGCCGGCTATCAGCTCACTCTGAGAAAGTAGCCATTTAATAGAAAGTCCTTGAAGGGGAACACGATGAACAACGTTCTGAAATTCTCTGCTCTGGCTCTGGCCGCAGTTCTGGCTACCGGTTGCAGCAGCGTCTCCAAAGAAACCGAAGCTCGTCTGACTGCAACTGAAGACGCAGCAGCTCGCTCCCAGGCTCGTGCAGACGAAGCCTACCGTAAAGCTGATGAAGCTCTGGCTGCTGCTCAAAAAGCACAACAGACTGCTGACGAAGCTAACGAGCGCGCTCTGCGCATGCTTGAAAAAGCAAGCCGCAAGTAATAATCCTCCGGGGTTGTTATCAAGCCGATCCATTCTTGGGTCGGCTTTTTTTATGCCTGGGATTCAGGCCTGAAACTCAGGCAATAAAAAGCCCGCCGCAGCACAAGGCTGTGGCGGGCTTTGATCGAGCAGGCTACTGCTGCAGATCGACCGGCGTGCTCGACGCCACCGGCGCATTGGCGCCCGGTACACCGATCTCTGTCGGCAAACCATCTTCGGCCGCCACTACGTCACGCACCTGGTCCCAATTGACCCGCAGGTTGTTAGCCAGGTCTTCGCGCTTGAGCAGGGCATTGATGACCGCGGTGTGTTTGTCGACCACCGACGGTGTGCCGTCATCATTCAGTGGCGTATGGGCTTCGAGGTAGACCTTGCCGCCACTGCTGCCGAACTTGTAGGCATCGTTGATAATGCGCACCGACGTGCCGACCGGCACCATGTCGGCCATTTCCAGCACATTGTTGTTAAACATGCGGAAGCAGCCGTGGCTTGTACGCGTACCGATACCAAATTTCATGTTGGAACCGTGGATCAAGTAACCCGGCGTCCCCAAGGTGAATTTGAACGGCCCCAATGGGTTGTCCGGCCCGGCAGGCACTACGTTAGGCAGTGGATCGCCATTGGCGGCATGCTCGGCCTTGATCGACGCGGGTGGCGTCCAGGTCGGGTTGGGGATTTTGCCGGTGATGGTGGTGTGCGCAACCGGCGAACCCCAGCCTTCACGACCAATGCCCAACGGGAACGTGTAAACCACGTTCTGCCCCTTGGGATAGTAGTAAAGCCGGTATTCGGCCAAGTTGATCACAATGCCTTCGCGGGGGCCGGGCGGCAGGATAAACCGGGTGGGCAGCACAATCTCGGTGCCTGCACCGGGCAGCCAGGCATCAACACCAGGGTTGGCCGCGACCATTTCCGAATAGCCCAGGTCATAGGTGGTGCCGAGGTCAGCAAAGGTGTCTTCGTACTTGGCCTTGATCACCTGGACCTGGCCAACGATGTCTTCGCCCGGCGGCGGCAGGGGCAACTGCAAGGCTGACGCCGAACCGGCTGCACAGACGGCAGCAAGAGACAGGCAGCAGGTAACGACGGAGAGGCGCGACAACATCCGGAAAATCCTTCGCAGAACGACGGGTAGGGAAAAACTGATTGTATACGTGAAGCACGCTTCAAGCATCAGTGCGCCCCGCTGCTATTCGAAGCGCAGCTCCGGCCAGATCAGCGGCGTGCCGCGCTTTTGCGATTCGAGAATGGCCCGGCACAGTGGGCACAGCCGCTGGTCCTGGAAGATCGCGCGATCCACCGACGACCAGCGCGGTTGCGCCGGCAGCAACGTGCCGCAGAGCGTGCGGTCGATCGAGCCGCCCAGCTCCAGTTGACGCGCAACCAGATGCACCCGGACTTCCTGGCAGGCGAACAGATCCAGCTGCTCGTCAGGCTCGATCAGTTGGTAGTTGAACAGGGACCAGGCAGGGCGCGACATCGGGGGCTCCAGATCGGGGGGGCGCCACCTTAGCCGAAAGCCTGCCGGTAGAAAAGCGTCATAGCAGCGGTTTTAGCGTCGGCCAGACATTTTCCAGCAACTTGCCCTGCGCGCCGACCGCCGGGTGCAGTTGATCTGCCTGCATCAACTCCGGATGACCGCCCACGCCTTCAAGGAAAAACGGCACCAGCGGGATGCTTTTTTCCTTGGCCAGGGCCCCGTAGACCTCGGCGAACGCCGTGGTGTATTTCGGCCCGTAATTGGGCGGCAATTGCATGCCCAACAACAGCACCTTGGCACCACTGGCCCTGGACTGGTCGATCATCGACGCAAGATTTTGTTTCAATTGCGCTGGCGGCTGCCCACGCAGGCCATCGTTACCACCCAACTCGAGGATCACGAGCTCGGGTTTATGCTCTGCAAGCGCCGCCGGCAGCCGCGCGAGCCCTCCGGCGCTGGTGTCACCGCTGATGGACGCGTTGACCACTTTATCGTCGAAACCTTCCTGCTTGAGCCGTTGTTCCAGCAACGCCACCCACCCTTTGCTGGTATCCAGGCCGAAACCGGCACTGATACTATCGCCAACGATCAGGACTGTACCCGCCGCTGCGTTCTGGGCCATGCACATCAAGGCCAGGCCAGCACTCAAAAACCACATTCGCATCGGATTCTCCATGGGCGCAAGCATTCTCACCGCGCGGAACCTTAGCAAAGTGGTTCCCAGCGCGGAAGGTGAACTGACTATCCTGCACGAACTGAGCCTGGAACTGAACAAGGGCGATAGCCTGGCTATCGTCGGCAGCTCAGGTTCCGGTAAATCCACCCTCCTCGGCCTGCTGGCCGGCCTCGACCTGCCCAGCAGCGGTGAAGTCACGCTCGCCGGGCAAGCCTTGAGCACCCTCGACGAAGACCAGCGGGCGCGCATCCGCGCCGAGCACGTGGGCTTCGTCTTCCAGTCATTCCAACTGCTCGACAGCCTCAACGCGCTGGAAAACGTCATGCTGCCGCTGGAGCTGGACGGCCGCAAAGACGCCCGCGAGCGCGCCCGGCACCTGCTGGAGCGCGTCGGCCTGGGCCAGCGCCTCACCCACTCGCCGCGCCAGCTGTCCGGCGGCGAGCAACAACGGGTCGCCATTGCCCGCGCATTTGCCGCCGAGCCGGACGTGCTGTTCGCCGATGAACCCACCGGCAACCTCGACAGCCACACCGGCGAGCGTATCAGCGACCTGCTGTTCGAACTCAATAAAGAGAGCGGCACGACCCTGGTGCTGGTGACCCACGACGAGCGCCTGGCCCACCGTTGCCGACGCCTGATCCGCCTTGAAGCCGGCCTGATGGTCGCGCCCCTGGAGCCTTGATGGCACGTTTGCCGCTGTTGCGCCTGTTCAGCCTTGCCATGCGTCAATTGCTGCGCGATGCCCGCGCCGGCGAGTTGCGCGTGTTGTTTTTCGCCCTCGTGGTAGCGGTGGCGGCCAGCACCGCCATCGGCTACTTCGGCGCGCGCCTCAACGGTGCCATGCTGTTGCGTGCCACCGATTTCCTCGGTGCCGACCTGGTGCTCGAAGGCAGCTCGCCGGCCCGGCCCGAGCAAATCAAATCCGGCCTTGAGCTAGGCCTGGATCACGCACGCATCGTCGAGTTCTCCAGCGTCATCGCCACAGACAACGGCATCCAGCTTTCCAGTATCAAGGCGGTCAACGAGCAATACCCGCTGCGTGGCGAGCTCAAAAGTGCCACGCAGCCCTTCGGCGCTGAAACAGCGGGTGGCGGCCCCACGCCCGGCGAGGCCTGGGTGGAAGCACGCCTGCTGACAGCACTGGACCTGAAAGTCGGCGATGACATTGATGTCGGCAACAAGACCCTGCGCCTGACGCACATCCTGACGTATGAGCCCGACCGCGCCGGCAACTTCTACAGCCTTACGCCACGGGTGATGATCAACCTGGCAGACCTGGACGCTACCGGCGTGGTCCAGCCCGGCAGCCGCGTCAGCTACCGTGAACTGTGGCGCGCGCCTCAAGGCAGTACGGCGCTGCAGACCTACCGCGACCTGGTCAAGCCAGGGCTTGCCGCCAACCAGCGCTTGCAGGATTCGCGAGACGGTAACCAGCAAATCGGCGGCGCCCTGGGCAAGGCCGAACGCTACCTGAACATGGCCAGCCTCGTCGCAGTGCTGCTGGCCGGTGTGGCGGTGGCGCTGTCGGCCAACCGTTTTGCCAGCCGCCGTTTCGACGCCAGTGCACTGCTGCGCTGCCTGGGTCTGTCACGACGCGAAGCGATGTTGCTGTTCAGCCTGCAACTCAGCGTTTTGGGCCTGGCGGCGAGCCTGGCCGGTGCCCTGCTCGGCTGGCTGGCGCAGTTTGGCCTGTTCTACTTCCTTCACGACCTGCTGCCGGCAGACGTACCGCCCGGCGGGTTGCTGCCGGCGGTTGCGGGCATCGGCACCGGCCTGGTCGCCCTCGCCGGCTTCGCCCTGCCGCCCCTGGCGGCGCTGGGTCGTGTGCCACCGTTGCGGGTGTTACGCCGTGACTTGCTGCCGATCCCTTCCAGTACCTGGATGGTGTATGGCGCGGCGCTGTTCGCGCTTGGCCTGATCATGTGGCGACTGAGCCTCGACCTGGTATTGACCTTCGCGTTACTGGGCGGCGGTGTCGTAGCTGCGCTGATCCTCGGCGGCTTGCTGCTGTTGTTGCTGCAAAGCCTGCGGCGCTTATTGGCACGCGCCACCCTGCCCTGGCGCCTGGGCCTGGGCCAATTGCTGCGTCATCCGTTGGCAGCGGCCGGGCAATCCCTGGCGTTTGGCTTGATCCTGTTGTCCATGGGCTTGATCGCGCTGTTGCGCGGCGAGCTGCTCGACACCTGGCAAAACCAGTTGCCCAAGGACGCGCCCAATTATTTCGCCCTGAACATCCTGCCGGCCGACAAGGAGGCCTTTGGCGCGCGTCTGCTGGAGGTGCAGGCTCAAGCGGCGCCGTTGTATCCGGTGATACCGGGGCGCTTGATCAGCATCAATGGCGAGCCGGTGCAGCAGATCGTCAGCAAGGACTCCAGCGGTGACCGTGCCGTGCAACGTGACTTGAGCCTGACGTGGGCAGCCGACCTGCCACCGGGCAACGTCTTGACCGCAGGTTCCTGGTGGACGCAGCAACCGAGTGATGAAATTCCCGGGGTGTCAGTGGAGGCCAAAGTCGCTGAAAGCCTGAAGCTCAAGCTGAACGATCGTCTGGTGTTCACCATCGGTGGGGAGAACCGCGAAGCGCGTGTCACCAGCCTGCGGACGATCAACTGGGACAACTTCCAGCCCAACTTCTTCATGATCTTCCAGCCGGGCACCTTGAAGGACCTGCCCGCGACCTACCTGACCAGCTTCTACCTCGCGCCGGGTCATGACCAGCAGATCGTCGACCTGTCCCGCGCGTTTCCAGCTGTTACGATCCTGCAGGTTGAGGCGTTGCTTGAGCAGTTGCGCAGCATCCTCGCCCAAGTGACCCTGGCGGTGGAATACGTGCTGTTATTTGTCTTGGCAGCGGGCATGGCAGTGCTGTTTTCCGGCTTGCAGGCCACCCTGGATGAGCGGATTCGCCAAGGCGCGCTGTTACGTGCGCTGGGCGCGGAGCGCAAGTTGCTGGTCAAGGCGCGACGTATAGAGTTCGGCTTGCTGGGCGCGGTCAGCGGCCTGCTGGCAGCGCTGGGTACCGAGCTGGTGACCTGGGTACTGTACCGTTACGCGTTTGACCTGGCCTGGCACCCTCACCCGTGGCTGATACTGTTGCCGGTGATCGGCGCCGTGCTGATCGGTGGTGCCGGAGTATTCGGTACACGCCGCGCATTGAATGCAAGCCCGTTGACGGTGTTGCGCGAAGGCTGAAAAGGCCGATGGCCAGCACGCGCTGCTGCGTGCCGGCCATCGTCTACTTCACATACTCGATAGCGGTAATCCACCAACACACATCGCCATTCGGGGTTTGCACGATCGCTTCATCGTCAACCTCCTTACGCAGCAGTGCGCGGGCCATGGGCGAATCGATGGAGATGTAGTCCATGCGCTCATAAATTTCGTCATAGCCGACGATTCGGAACCGCTTGGTTTCGCCCTGCTCGTTTTCGATATCGACCCACGCACCGAAGAACACCTTCCCTTCCTGCTCGGGCATGTATTCCACCACCCGCATATCTTCCAGCCGCTTGCGCAAATAGCGCACCCGCCGATCAATCTCACGCAGCAGCTTCTTGTTGTACTGGTAATCCGCGTTCTCGCTACGATCCCCCAGGGAAGCCGCCCAGGTCACCTTGCGGGTGGTGTCCGGACGCTTTTCACGCCACAGGTAATCCAGCTCTTTTTTCAGCGCTTCATGACCTTCTTTGGTTATCAGCTTGGTACTCAAACGCATGCATCCCCAGGCAATGTCCAATAATGCCGTTACACCGCTGCCTCAAGCATTGGCGTCGGCTGGCAGGGGTTGATGATAAATGAACCCGGCAAAGTAGCCAGGTCGTAAAACGCATCAATTCACGCGTGGCCATCCAGGGTTTGATCCAGTTCAAGAAGCACGCCCTGCAAGCGCTGGCGCATAGTCGACAAGTGCGACATCGCCAACGTCAACTGTTCGGTCTTCTCGCCAACGTCTGCTTGTTGGCTCAGCAACTGTGCTTCACGCTGCTCCAACTCACGGCTCTTTTGGCTAACTTCCACCCTCTGGCGCTGCAGCTGGGTATCGCGTTGCTCCAGCTCACCGAGCTTCTGGTCGAGCTCTTCCTGTGCCTGCTGCAGCCCAGCCTGCCATTGCTCAAGCGCCTCCTCACGTTCGATGACCGCGAGCTTTTGTTGCGTCAGCTCCTGGGCGACCTTGGCGAGGCTGGTCAGCGTGCTGTCAACCTCAAGCATCGCTGCGTGTTCCATCGGGGCCGGGCGTTTCGACGGGGCGGGTTCCTCAGGCTCAAAACGAGCTTGAGCGGGCGGCGCATTGAACTCTACTGTCTGCGCGGCCTGGGGGACTTGGGGCACCTCACTCACCTGCGCCGGCTGCGTTATTGCAATGGCCGGGTTCAACGCTTCTTCAACAACAGGCTCGAGTGCAGGCACCTCCACGAGCTTGGGCTGGTTCGAGGCTCTGGCAGCCGGCGAGACCATTTGCGACGAGAAGCGAATGGACGGCACGATCAATGAAGCACTCTCGATGGCCGGCAACGAGGGAGCAGACATGCCCAACGTGATCACCTTCATCACCAATGCCTTCTTGATGATCATTGAATGATGATCCTCTGGCCTGGCAGGCGGCAACTTGCAGCCTTTCAAATCGATGAAATGAAAGGGCACTCCTGCCTCGATATCGGTAGTTGCCTTAGTACCGCCAGCGGCGGCCGTCGTGAGGATTTGCTTGAAGACTTGCATGGCCACCTGCAGGTCTTCCTTGGACTCAACACCGCTGAGAAAATACCGATCGAGCTTTTTACGTAACGCCGCGATGTAGACCCTGGAGTTACCAGGCTCGGTCTCTTCATCCAGGCTATAAACGAGAAAGTTGGAATCGGTTTGTGCAATCGTAAACCCGCAGAGCAGGGCACCGTTGACCGGGGTGTCCTGACCGTTGCGTTCAAGAACAAGCGTACGTAAAAGCATCATGATAATCAGGCCTCATTACAAAAGAACAAACCTTATATAAATGTCGGGTTTAAACCCGACCACTAATAAGCCTCGTAACAACGTAATTGTTACAGCAAGTTATCCGGCCTGACGTAGGACTTTTCTGATATCGCCACCCCCACGTTCCCAACTGCAATGATTGAACGTAACCTTTTCGGCGTTCAACCAAAATGGCAAGCCTATTTCACGTCCTGCAAAACTTATTCGGTAAAAAAATGCTCGAGATAAGCAGCCTGACGAAGCACTTGGGCAAAAGAAACGTTATCAACAACCTCTCGTTTTGCGCTCAACGCCAAGAATGCATAGGCCTGTTCGGGGAACATGGCGCGGGTAAAACCATACTGCTGAACTTGATATCCGGATTGGTGAAACCTTCCGGAGGGCATATCAACATCCAAGGGTTCGACACCCAAACCCATCCACTTCAAGCACGCAAAGCACTGGGTTACCAACTTCAGGATGGTCTCAACCATCAAACAATGTCGGTAAAAGACATGCTCAACTTCATTGCTGCCATCCGAGGCTTCAGCGGCGCTGAAAAGCGCAGCCGGGTAGATCGGGCGGCCATGCGTCTGGAGTTGTCACGTGTGCTCAACGCCCCGCTCGCTACGCTCTCCAGCGGTTTGAAGCGCAAAGTCGCTATCGCCCAGGCGATCCTGCATACACCCAGCCTGCTCCTGCTGGATGAACCCACTGAAGGTATGGCGACGGATCAACTGCTTAAGTTCAGGACACTTATCCACTCCTTGACCGAAGAAATGACGGTCATCATCGCCTCCCGACACTGCAACGAGCTATCCAGCATCTGCACGCGTGCGCTGGTTATCGCGGGAGGCCGACTGATGGCTGACGCCCCGCTGCTCGATCTGCAACGTAACTCTCGGCATTTTCGCGCCGTAACCCTGGCCGCAGAAACGCCTTTGGACTTGCTGGCACTGGCGGTACTACCCGGTGTCGCTGGCATCGAAGAAGACCGGCATGCACCGGGCAAGGTGACGGTTCTCGCCATGCCAGGGCACAACATCTACCCCCCCATCAATGCACTCATTGCCAGCCGCGGCTGGAACATAACTTCGCTGAATCTGGAGCCAGGGCGCCTGAACGAAGTTGTGCACCATCTGAGCCAAGAGGTAAGCCCTTGAAACAGCTGCCCGTCATTTTCAAACGTCAGTTCGCCAGTTACGCCAGCACACCCGGCACTTACCTGAGTGTAGCTGCGTTTCTGGTGTTGTGCGCAACACTGGGGTTGTACACGAGCCCATGGCTGGAACAGGACAGTGGCGACTTACAGGTCTTTTTCCAGCTGCACCCCTGGCTCTACTTGCTGCTGATTCCCGCTGTATCGACGCAACTTTGGTCGGACGAACGCAACCCCGGCTTACGCGACGTGATGAACACCCTGCCCATCACGGTAACCGAACGCGTGCTCGGGAAGTTTCTGGCCGCCTGGCTCGTGTGCGGTATCGCCCTGACCCTAACATTTCCCATAGTGGTCATCGCCAATTACTTGGGCGCCGCGGACAATCTCGTTATCAGCTCACAATTTTTGGCCAGTTGGTTGCTCGCCGGAAGCTATTTATCTGTCGGCTGCTTCATTTGCGCACTGACGCACCGGCGCATGGTGACTTTCCTATTGACCCTGGGTTTGCTGCTTACCGCCAGTGCACTTTCCTCGGTGCTGGATGCACTTGAACGTCAGGCCCCCATCTGGGTGATCGACAGCCTGATCGCCCTTAACCCAATCTCGCGTTTCAGCGCTATCGATAACGGCAAGCTGACACTCCATGACAGTTTGTACTTCATCAGCATGATCTTTGCCTTTCTGTCGGCAACGATTGTCACTGTGAACTACAAAACCAGTTGAAAAGGAAAGCAACGCATGCGATCCATTCTTGGTACCGGTATGACACTTACGGTCATACTCCTGATTTTCCTGGCATTTAATCTAACGTGGGTAAGCCATCTGCCCAATGTGCGCTGGGACTTTTCACAACAAAAAATCCACACGCTATCGCCCCCTGTCCGCCAATTACTCTCGACGCTGGAACACCCTCTGGATCTTTATTACTTCAATTCAAGCAATGACCCGAAGAAAAGCCAAGCGCTGGAACGCCATGGCGAGCATGTGGAAGACCTGCTCAAAGAGTTCGAAAAAGCGGCAAAGGGCATGATTAACCTGCACGTTATTGATCCAGCACCTTACTCAGAGGATGCCTACAAAGCTGGCTTGTTCGGCCTTGACGACTCGCAAGGGTTTCTCGGCCTTATAGGTACCCGTGCAGGCCAGGCCGCTCAACGTATCAACGCATTCCGTCTTGACGACGATTCGTTGCTTGAGTACGAGATCAGCCACCTGATCTACAAGTTGGTGCACCCTGAGCGCCCTACCGTCGGCGTTCTATCCGGGCTTTCATTAGATCAGCCTGGTGCAAAGGTATTGGAGCAACTGCAGCGGCATTTCAACCTTGTTGAACTGGCAGCAAACACCGATCAAATCCCTCAATCAGTCGGCGCGCTGATGGTGGTGCATCCGGGCGCGCTGCCGGAGGCAACCTTGTATGCGGTTGAACAGTTTGTACTGAGCGGCGCCAAGGCAATGCTGTTTATTGACCCAATGAGCGAGATGGATACAAACGTGGCCCCCACAAACAACAAGTTGGATGGGCTGCTGTCGGCCTGGGGCCTGCAGATGCCAACGGACAAACTACTGGTCGACAACCTCTACGCCTCATCGGCCTCATTGGGTACAGGACAGGCGACCGTAGTGCATCCGGCCCGTTTAAACCTGCCACGCCAAGCAATGACAGAAAATGATGCCAGTGCCTGGAAATTGAACTCGGTGATTGTCTCAAGCAGTGGCGCACTTTCTCGACTAAGAAAAAGCCGCACAAACTTCACCCCGCTACTCCAAAGTTCCAGGCAGTCAGCACTGCTGGACACCAAGCGCTTTGCAGCAGCGACAGCGTTCGATTCACTGATTGATGAGACGTCCACGCTCGGGCAGCGCCAGGTGATCGCTGCTCGCCTCGATGGGCCGGCCTACTCCACATTCCCCGACGGCATAAAAGGCAGTGCGGCTGGTTTGCAGAAGGCTGAAAACATCCAGGTAGTCGTGGTCGCCGACACGGACTTGCTCACGGATGCCGTCATCGATTCGGCCCCAAACAGCAACGTGTCGTTCGTGTTGAATACCCTGGACAACCTGGCCGCTCCCGAAGCGCTCGCGAGCATTAAACCCCGTGCAATGGCTGGCCAATCTTCAAACCCGCTCGAGCACATGCGCGAGGCGGCCGCACAGACCTATGCGCAAAAGTCGGCTGAACTTGAGCGACGACTTGAACGAACAGAACAGGAGTGGCAACGCTTGAATCCACCGAACTCAAGCGTCGGCACTCAAGCGGTGGACAGCAATACCCAGTTGCAAGCGTTGAACAAGGAACGCCTGCGGCTCCCCATGGAGCTGCATGCCCTCAAAGTCGAGGCTTACCAACAGGTGCATCAAACAGAACGCCACCTGAAGCTGTTGATGATTGCGGCGGTGCCACTGCTGTTGTGCCTGATCGCCTGGGCCGTTTTTATTTACCAGCGCCGGCGTCGTTCAGCTGCTGCCACCTGGCCTCGCTGAACGCTCAACACCAGAGCGTCAACGACGAGCAATCAGCCCTTGTCGCGCAATGCGCGTCAGTTGACGAATCACCTCTTCGGCGTGGTCGGCACTGGGCGCCTGGATAACCGCAAGATCAAAGCTGTTGCTGGCAAAACGGGCCAGGGATTCGCCATCTTCCACGAATTGGATCAGGAACGCCGATGGGCGCCCCGTGCGACGCGGCCAGCCATCCAGATAACGTAATAGCGTCGGCTGGTGCTTGCCGCCCAGCAGGATTTTGGGGTTGCGTTGGGTCAGGTCCGCGGTGATCGGGGCCAGGCGTATGAGGGGGCGTAGTGCATTCATCGTGTCGTGTCTCTGCCTCAAAAGTCTGCGGGCAGGTGAGAGGCAACACCGAACCAGCGCTTTAGCGGAATTTCGAAACCTGACTCTGTACGAGTGCATGCTTCTGTCGGGCTGCATTGAACCCGGTGGCGCCCCGCAATTAGCTGTTTAAATCGGCGCATGAGCAGCATCCTAGAGAAGCCGGTGGGGCAGTGTCAAGAATCCCGAGCAATGAAAAAGCCCGCTCATGGCGGGCTTTTTACCGGTGTTATGTGAGTATCAGTGGGCAATGGCGCGGTCGACAGACAATTTGCCAGCCCCTTCCAGCAGCACCGCCAGCGAGCCACCGAGCAAGGCCAGTGCGAATTCATACCCATTGTTAGCCATAAACAGACCGTTATGGATATGCACCGAAAAGATTGCCACCAGCGACAGGAAGGTCAGCCCCAGTGCCGCAGGGCGCGCCAATAAACCGATGATCAAGGCCAGGCCGGCGAAGAACTCCGTACCGCCCGACAGCACCGCCATCAAGGTGCCAGGGGTCAGGCCGAGGCTTTCCATATACTGCGCAGTACCCGCCAGGCCGTAGCCGCCAAACCAGCCGAAGAGTTTTTGCGAGCCGTGGGCTGCGAAGATAATGCCGACAAAGATTCGCAGGATAGTCAGGCCATAACCGGCGCGGGTAGACAGGATGCGGTTGATCAGTGGGCTCATGGTGCTAATCCTTTTCAAAGTAGGGGTGGGTTGGCCGCTATATTAATCGGATAAAGCAATGATAAAAGCGCAAATAATGCCTAATACTTATCTATAAACCCGATCATTTGCGTGAAGCAATTTTTGGCGCTGCCGGTTCCAGGGACTCCCGCTCCCGATCAAACGCCAAGTAGTACTTGTTCACGCTATTAACATAGCTGACGCCGCCCATTCCCACCTGCTCCATAGCAATGCGCTCGACCTGGAAGAACCACTGATTGGGGTTCAGCCCCCGCCGACGCGCCTCCGCGCGCATACCCTGCACCCGCTCCGGCCCCATGTTGTAGGCCGCCAGTACAAAGGCCATGCGTTCACGCTCGTTGAGTTTGGGGCTGGCAAAGAACTTGCGACGGATCATCGCCAGGTAACGGGCCCCGGCCTGCACATTGCTGTCCAGACTCTCGATATTGTTGACGCCGACGCGCTGCGCCGCCGACGGCGTGATCTGCATCAAGCCGGTCGGGCCGCCACTGTTACGTGCGCCGGGGTCAAGAGCGGACTCCTTGAACGCCAGCGCCGCCAGGTTCAACCAATCCATGCCCTGCTCGCGAGCATGCTTTTGCAGGACCGGGCGCAGTTTTTCAAGGCGCTGGCGGTCGGCGCGGGCCAGCGGGTTGCGCACTTGATACAGGCGACGGTAGATACGTTGGAAGGCCACGTCCTGATCGGACGGGGTTCGGTAGGTCTTGAGAAAACGGTCAATACTGGCCCGCAGCATCGAGGCATCCTGGCGCACGAACCAGTATTCATCCCCCGGCTCGCTGATAGCCACCTGCCGATCAAAGCGTAACTTGGGCAGGATTTTCGACCAGCGCTCGGCAATCGGCTTCTCGACGATGGTGAGGTGGAAGATCCCGGCTTGAACCATCTCAAGCACATCTTCCACCGCCAGTGTTGGATCGACCCACTCCACCTTCACCGGCGGCCGCTTATGCAAAGCCAACTGCTGGTTGACCTGATTGATCGCATCCGCCGCCGCACTGCCGGTGGTCAACGCCAGGGTGCGCCCGGACAGCTGCTCCAACTTGGTAAAGCGCCGTTCACCCTTGACGCCCACCAGCCACAACGGCACATCACTGGCAATCGGGTCACTGGTGCTGATCTTGTGCACGGCCTTCACATCGAGTAATTCACCGGGCGCCACCAAGTCGCCTTCGCCACGCGCCAATGCGCCGAGCAGTTGGTCCTTGGCCTTGGGAATAATCTTGAGGTTGATTTCCTCACCGTCACGGGCGTGACCATTGAGGTATTGCTCGAAAGCGCGCAGGCGGTGGTATTCGACACCGATGGCCTGGCCCTGGACTTCACCGGAACTGTTGCGGCTCTGGTTGACCAGCACGCGCAGCGTGCGACTGGAGCGAATCTGCGCCAGGTCCCGCACCTTGCCGGGCTTGGTCACTTCCAGCGGCCCGTCCAGACGTGCAACCGCCGCCGTGGGCAGCAGTAAAGTCAGGCACAACACAAGCAACGCCGAGGGTCGGATCATCCGCTCTCCGGAAAGAATACTGGCCAGCACCTTCGTGAAAGACAAAGGGCTGGAGGTCAGAAACAGAGCGCTTTATGCGCTGGCAAGGCGCGCAACGGTGGCATGGAGGAAGGCGCAGGGCCGACCACAATGTCACTTGCGACGTTCAAAGACAGCTATAACTCGTTGTAGTTCTTAGTTTTTCTTATAAATCTACAGCTCTGATATGCTTTCCGGCCGCAGGCGGAGATAGCACCATGCAACTCATTGATATCGGCGTCAACCTGACCAACCCCAGTTTCGACGAGAGGCACCAGGCCGTTCTCGACCGCGCCTATGCCGCCGGCGTGCAGCAATTGGTGCTCACCGGCACCAGTGTCGAAGGCAGCGAACAGGCACTGGAACTCTGTGTAAAACTCGATGAAAGCGCCCAGCGCCTGTTCAGCACCGCGGGCATCCACCCGCACTCCGCCAGTGACTGGAACGGCGACAGCGCGCGGCAATTGCGCGGTTTACTCAACGAAAGCCGCGTGCGTGCAGTGGGCGAATGCGGGCTGGATTTCAACCGCGACTTTTCCCCGCGCCCACAGCAGGAAAAAGTCCTCGAAGAACACCTGGCCCTGGCCGTCGAGCTGAAATTGCCGGTGTTTCTCCACGAACGCGACGCCAACCAGCGACTGCTGGAAATCCTCAAGGACTACCGCGACCACCTGACCGCCGCCGTGGTGCATTGCTTCACCGGCGAACAGCAAGCCCTGTTCAGCTACCTCGACCTCGACTTGCATATCGGCATCACCGGCTGGATCTGCGATGAACGCCGTGGGACACACCTGCATCCACTGGTCAGGGAAATTCCCCGTGGTCGCCTGATGCTGGAAAGCGATGCGCCCTACTTGCTGCCGCGCACACTGCGACCGAAGCCGAAAAATGGCCGCAATGAACCGGCCTACCTGCCGGAAGTCCTGCGCGAAGTCGCCCTGCACCGCAATGAAACGGTGCAAGACCTGGCCGAACACAGCACCGCCTGTTCGCGCGCGTTTTTTGGCTTGCCTGCCGTGGATTAATGCGGCGCATTGACCCATGTCAAAACCGGTTCCCTGAGTAGCGGCACAATAATGGCACCTTGCCAATGCTGTTTCCGCTATCAGAGAAAACCTTCCATGGGTGCCTGGCTTAGCAATATCTCGCTGAAATACAAATTCTGGGCCGTCAACGCGGTCGCCTTCATCACCACCTTGCTGCTGGTGCTGTACGCCGTGCAGCTCGAACAACAGGCACGCAGCGATGCGTCCCAGGCCTCGGCGCAGGCGCAGGCGCGATTGCTCGGTGCGTGGCCGGCCGATAAGCCACTGCCCAAAGATGAGCATTGGCTGACGTTTGCCCGTGGCCAAGTACCACAGCTGGCCGACCAGGATCTGTCAGCCCTGAGCACCGCCAGTGGTTGGGCCGAGCTCAATCACATGCCGCTTTTCGGCGAAAACCCACTGATTGGTGCCGACGTCGTCGCGCGGGCCGACGGTCAACAGATCGCCGTGCTGGCCTACGGGCGCAGCCTGAGCCAAGTATTCGGCGAACGCTTCGTCAACTACGCCGTGGCGGTGCTGATCCTGATGCTGGCGATGCTCGGTGCCTCGCAACTGCTGATCCGCTTCCTGCTCAGCCAACTCAACACCCTCAAAGACGTGATGCTGCACGTGGAGAAGACCGGCGACCTGTCGGCCCGCGTGCCGTTGGCCTGCAAGGACGAAGTCGGCCAGATGGCCAGCGCCTTCAACGCCATGCAAGCCGGCTACCAGCGGGTGGTCGGCACGGTGGCGCGCACAGCGCAGCAGCTCGATGACGGTGCCGCGCGCCTGGCCAGCAGCATGAACGAGGTACAACACGGCATGCTCGGCCAGCAAAGCGAAACCGATCAGGCCGCCACCGCGATCAATGAGATGACCGCCACCGTCTACCACATCGCCCAGCACGCCGGCGCCACCCGCGACCTGTCCCAAACCGCCGACACCCTCGCCGGCAGCGGCCGGGAAGTGGTCAGCCGGGTGCAGCGTTCGATTGCCGGGCTGTCCACCGGCGTGCAACAGACCGCCGAAATGATCCAGAAACTCGCCGAGGACAGCCAGAAAATCAACGGCGTGGTCGGCGTAATCCACAGCATCGCCGAACAGACCAACCTGCTCGCCCTCAACGCCGCCATCGAAGCCGCCCGCGCCGGCGAAATGGGCCGTGGTTTTGCCGTGGTCGCCGACGAAGTACGCAACTTGGCCAAACGTGTGCAAAGCTCCACCGACGAAATCACCCGTATGGTCTCGGCGCTTCAGGCCGGCACCCGCGACGCGGTGGACTTCATGCAGGAAAGCTCCTTCAAGGCCGACGACTGCGTACAGCAAGCCCAGGAAGCCGGCGCGGCCCTCGCCGAAATAACCGGCGCCGTGGCGCAGATGCGCGAGAGCAACACCCAGATCGCCGTGGCGGCCGAACAGCAAAGCCACGTCGCCGAAGAGATGAACCGCGCGGTAGTGAGCATTCGTGATGTAACCGAGAACACGGTGCAGCAAACCGTGGATTCAGCGACGACCAGCAATGAACTGGCGACGCTGGCCGGGGAGTTGAGCAAGGCGATTGGGCAGTTGAAGCTATAGGACTTTTTAACCTGTAATCCGACTCCTACGATCGCACCTCCGTTTACCCGAAATTTCGGCGAAACCTCCTAGCCTCCCCAGCGAATAGCGCCGACATATTTACCTGACGAACCTCTCCAAAGTTTCTCGCCTGACTATTCAGTGCGAGGGACCGCCGATGTATTTCTCCATGACTGCCTGGCCCGAAAGGGCTGCCTTTTGATCCCGGTGATTGCCGGGTTTGTCCTGGCCCCCATGGACGCCAACGCGCCGGATGTTGAAAGCGTCTTGCGTGATTTCAGAGAGTGCCTGAACACCTTTGACGACTGGGCCGAACGCTTCTGGAGTGGTTCGACACTCGAGGTCGAGCAGATTTTCAAAGTGGGAGAAGACGTCGCACTGGTAGCGCCGGTCTCTTCCAAAGCGCCAAGTCCCACCGTTGCGATGTGCAAGGCCCAGGGTTCGTTGACCCTGGTGCATATGTTCGAAAGCACGCAGTTCGTGCCCATCGGCAATACGCCGGTGATGCTGCAAGCCATTGCAGCGGATGGCAGCCCGGTTGGGCCGCCGATCCATCACACCATTGGCCCAAGCGGCATTCTTGAAGTCAACGAATGTACCCGCGATCAGCAGTACCAAGTCACCTTTTACCCAAACGTTTCCAGAGACCACGTCAAGGCGCTGTATGCGTCTTATCAGCGGGTGATAGCCGGGCTGGAAACACGCCTGAGCGAGGAATGGGCGAAAACCTTCAAGGCACAGTGGGAAGACTTCGCCAAAGCCACCCCTTTCGAACGTAGCGCGCTGCAACGCGTGGCGCTTGTCAGCGGCATCAGCCAAGCCCTCTACAACCTCTGGGACAACATCACGCAACTGTATGACCTGCTCGCGGACATCAGAACCAATAGCCGGAAGTTGCTCCAGTACATCTCCCAAACCGAACTCGATGAACTGCTGAAACTGAGCAAAGACGCCATTGCACAGGGCCTGCTGGTGCTCAGCGATGAGCCGCTGTTGTTCATCTATCTGTCAGCGATGGTCAGCCGGATACGCCTGCTGCCGCCGCCTCAGATGTATGAACTGATGGGTGAAATTACTGGCGAAGTATTGATCAACCTGGTTTTGATCTGGGCAACACGAGGCATGGGCGTGCAGCTTCGACTGGGTGCCCAGGTATTGGGGCATATCAAGTCCGGACGTGTTCGTGGCTGGCTGCAGACGCTGGCGGATCAGTTAGTCGGGCCCAAGCTGGATGCCCATGTCGAGACAGTTAAACCCTTATTGCTCGGTGGCCCGGCGACCCAGATTAAGACGGTGCCGGTTGCGCCGTTGAAGGCTGGGGAAAATCTGGTTGCGAACCTGGTGCCTGCGGTTCGTAAGAAGACCCAGCAGACGACGTTGGTGCGCCAGGAACATGTCGATGATGTGCCTGTCGCTGCGAAAAATCCCCAGGGCGATGCGGCGGCCCCTGCGGATAAAACCGCCACTAATGGCTGCCCGGTGTCGATGGTCACCGGGGAAGAATTACTGACCCTCACCGATGGCGCGCTGGACGGGATTTTGCCGTTTGAGTGGACGCGGTTGTATCGCACCAGTGCGGTTGAAGTGGATTGTGGGTTGGGGTTTGGCTGGAGTCATTCGCTGGCGCAGCGGTTGGTGGTAGACGGTGATTCGGTGGTTTGGACGGATCATGAGAATCGGTCGACTGCCCTGCCCTTGCCGACTGTGGCACGACCGGCGATTACCAACAGCTTGGCCGAAGCCGCGATCTATTTGGGCGATTTGCCCGATGAGCTGGTGCTGGCTCAGGCATCGCGCTCTTATCACTTCCTCGATGGTCAGCTGACAGCAATCAGTGACGCGTATGACAACCGGCTGCGGGTTATTCGTGATCGTTTGGGCCGGATTGAGCGGCTGGATAACGGTGTAGGCCGGTCTTTGTTTTTGCGCTATGAGCTTGGGCGCATTGTGGCGGTGGACTATCAGGTTCATCGCGCCAAAGGCCGTGAGCCGTATGTGTGGGTGACTGAGCAGAACGTCGTTTCCTACGCCTATGACGAGGCTGGGCGACTGGTTTCCGCGACCAATGCCGTAGGCGAAAGCGAGGTTTATCGGTACGACGATCAGCACGTCATTCTTGAGCGGCAATTGGCCGGTGGGGCGAGTTTCTTTTGGGAATGGGAACGGGCGGGTAAGGCGGCGCGCTGTGTTCGGCACTGGGCCAGTTTTTCGCAGATGGACACGCGGTATGCCTGGGATGACAACGGCAAGGTTACGGTTCACAACGCTGATGGCAGTCAGGAAGTGTATGTCCATGACCAGCGCGCGCGGCTGGTGCAGCGGATTGATCCCGATGGTGCTGAGCACTTCAAATCCTACGACGACAAGGGCCGACTGACGGTTGAGCAGGATCCGCTGGGGGCGGTGACGGCGTATCAGTATGACGATGCTGGACGCTTGGTGGCGCTGTTTCCGGGGGAGGATGAGCCGACTTCCTACGAGCATGACAACGGGTTCGTACGGGTTGTGCGGCGCGGTGAGGCGGTTTGGAAGTATGAGCGCAATGACCAGGGCGACGTTACGCGTCAGACAGATCCTGACGGCAACGTTACGGACTACACCTACAACAAACACGGGCAACTGGTTGGGGTGTGGTATCCGGATAACGGCTGTCATCGGCTGGTCTGGAATGAGCGTGGGCAGCTTGTTGAGGAACAGCTTCCAAACGGTGGAGTTAAACGCTATCGCTATGACGATGTTGGGCGACAGGTTGCGCGTGAGGATGAGCATGGCGCGCTGACCCAGTATCAGTGGGACGGTGTGGGTCGGTTGGTTCGTGTCGTACTTCCAGGCGGTGCCACGCGA
This sequence comes from Pseudomonas sp. R76, assembly GCF_009834565.1. GTDB lineage: Bacteria > Pseudomonadota > Gammaproteobacteria > Pseudomonadales > Pseudomonadaceae > Aquipseudomonas. The sequence continues at coordinate 2,125,513 of NZ_CP019428.1, read as the reverse complement.
GAATTCAGCTACAACCCGTACGGGAAAATCACCTCCGAACGTGATGAACTGGGTCACGTCACCCGCTACGAATACGCCGACGGCCTGCACCTGATCAGCCGCCGCCTCAACGCCGATGGCACCCAGGTCAACTACCGCTACGACAACGTGCGGTTACTGCTGACCGAGATCGAAAACGAAGTCGGCGAGACCTACCAACTGGATTACCACCCCAACGGCCTGATCCAGCAGGAAATCAGTTTTGATGGCCAGCGTACGGCCTACGTCTACGACCTCAACGGCAACCTGCTGGAAAAGACCGAACACGGCGATGACGGCAGTCAGCTAATTACCCGCTACGAGCGAGACGCTTCCGGGCGGCTCGTACGAAAAACCCTTCCAGACGGTGGAGTGGTCGATTACGCCTACGACCGCCAAGGCAACCTCCTCAGCGTTGACGACGGCCACTGGGCGCTCGCCTACGAATACGACAGCCAAAACCGCCTCACCGCCGACCACCAAGGTTGGGGCACCTTACGCTACGGCTACGACACCTGCGGCCAACTGAAAAACCTGCGCCTGCCGGACAACAACCGTCTCACCTTCAACCACGACAAAGGCGGCCACCTCGCCACCGTCGAACTGAATGGCAAAACCCTCACGTCTCACCTATTCAAAACCGGCCGCGAGCGCCAACGCCAGCAAGGCGAACTGCTCAGCCACTACCACTACGACGAGCAAAACCGCCTCCACGCCCACGCGGTGACCCAGGAAGAACACAAGCTCTACCGCCGCCACTACGACTACGACAAAACCGGCAACCTCACCCGCCTGCTCGACACCCGCAAAGGCGAACACCACTACCACTACGACCCCCTCGCCCGCCTGACTCGGGCCGATCACTCGCAAGACCAGCAAGAGCGCTTCGGCCACGACCCGGCTGGAAACCTGCTCATGCAAGACCGCCCAGGGCCGGACATCGTGGCGGGGAATCGGCTGGTGATCCAAGGCGATCATCATTATGACTATGACGCCTTCGGCAACCTGATCCGACAAAGACGCGGCAAGGGTAATCAACTCGTCACCAAGTATCGCTACGACTGCCAGCATCGGCTGATCGGCATCACCCAACCGAACGGCAAAACGGCCAGCTACCGCTATGACCCATTTGGTCGGCGGATCAGCAAAACCGTTGATGGGATAACCACTGAGTTTTTCTGGCAAGGCGACAAGCTGGTTGCGGAGCATCACGCGGATCATCATCGCAGTTACATCTACGAGCCGGACAGCTTTCGGCCGTTAGCGTTGTTGGAAGGCTACGGCCCTCAAGATACCCAGCCCTTCCACTATCAACTCGACCACCTCGGCACCCCGCAGGAACTCACCGCCCCCGACGGCGAAATCGTCTGGTCCGCGCACTACCGCGCCTACGGCCAGATCAGCCGCCTAGACATCAACAAAATCGACGACCCGCTGCGCTTCCAAGGCCAATACTTCGACCCGGAAAGCGGACTGCACTACAACCGCCATCGCTACTACAATCCAGATATCGGTCGTTACCCGACGCCTGACCCGGTGAAGCTGGCGGGTGGGGTCAATGCCTACCAGTACGTGCCTAATCCTACGGGGTGGGTGGATCCGTTAGGGCTGACTGCCAATTGCCCCCCCAAAGGAGCGAGGCAGCCACGCTGTAAAACACCCGACGAACCGGACACTCCCGATGTTTCTCGCAAAGGAGCATTCAGGCAAGCTAAAAGAGATGCGAATATACCAATGGTGCAGCGCCCTGACGTCTTCGTAGACCCAGAAACAGGAAGAGGAAAACAATACAAGATAGAAAGAATGACAGACCTGAACGAGAAAAACGTATTGAATAATAATGGCTTACCGATTGATACAAGGGTCTACCAATTTACTAAATCAGACGGCTCAAAAGTTCTTATCCAAGACCACTCAGCAGGGCATAATTTTGGCAGAGCAGATGGAATAGGAGACCATTCCGCACACTTCAACTTACGACCAATTGATAAACCTCGAAAAGGCCGTATATCCGGGGCGAAAGAACACTATCCATTTAGGAAGCAAAAATGAAGTACTGGAATGAATTAGACGGAAGTATATTTTTCGGAAAGATTTTTAGCCAACCGATAGCAATTGATAGAATAGCTCTTTTTTCTATAAGAATTGATAACGATCAACCATGCGTCGGCCTAGGGTTTGACATACCTGAATTTCCGGACAGGTTACCGGAAAAGTGGAAGAACAAAGGATACAACACTTGCAGAACCGGATTAACTTGTCACAACATTAAAGAGCTAAAAGTACAAAACATACCCATCCACGAGGTATTCAATGTAAAAATAGAAAAATACAACGACCACTTCGAGTTTTGCGCAACCAGCGAAAATGCCTCAATAGAATTCAAAGCCAGATTCATTTCACTTAGCGACCCTAATGTATATACAAATGGTACGGATGATTACTATTTTAAATAACTAAAAAACTCGAAACCCAAATTAGAACCTTATCCTTATCCATTTCAAGATAGTAAACCAACCAAGGCGCCCGGCTCAACTTACGCGTCTTCTTGAAACACGGACACAGGAAAAATAAAGGTGAGAATGACCACTATAATCTTAAGGTTAGAAAATGAAATTCTGGAATGAATTCGATAGGAGCGTTCTTTTTAACAAGGTATTCTCCAGACCGATACCAATAGGAAAGATAGTCTTATTCTCTATAGACATAGATAACGATAGACCTCATATAAATCTAGCCTTTGACATACCTGAAATACCGGACAGACCGCCCGAAAAATGGACCATCGAGGGTTTCAACACATGTCGCATTGGCCTTAGCTGTGGCGGACTTAGTGACGTCACCATAAAAAATATCCCCACGCTCGACACATTGAAAATAACAGTACGGAAGTATGAGGATTTTTTTCTTGTAAAAGCTGAGTCTGAAAAGTCGTTGATTAAATTCAAAACGCGATATCTGTCTCTCTGCGGACCCTCCGTCTACATAAATGACCCTGATTCCGCCTGTTATTAAAATGGTGACACCAACATCTAAGCTATGAGGCCGATAGCCAGCGCCAATTCGCCACCCAGCCCAGCCGACCCTAAACTCTGTCCAAGCTACTTCAACGGACAGAGGATTCACCATCATGGGCAAACGTCACCCCAACTTCCCCGCTTGGCAATGGCGCATTCACCCAGAAACCCATCAGCACCCGACCAACCTGGGGCTGCAGTTAATTGCCGTACCGCTGCTGATCATCGGTTTTCTGTTGATGGCGTCCGGTGTGTTCAGCCTGAGCCTGGCCAGTTTTGCCGTCGGCGTGATCGGCGTGTTGGCCGGCGTGGCGCTTCAGCGCCACGGTCGTAAGCTGGAAGCTAAAGGCAGCCAGCGGTTCTGAGGCTCAGGCAAAGACCACTACGGTCTGGCGGCTGATGGCGATCAGTTCCCCGCCCGGGCTCCAGAGTGCGGCGGCGGCATGGCCGTAGCCGTCGCGGGCGTGTTCGATATTGACGTAGTACTGGCACCAATCGAGCGTGGTCAGGTCTTGCAGCGGCTGGATAAATTCGATGGTCCAGGTCAGCGTGCTGCCCGGTGCCGGTTTGGTCAGGTGCGGGAGTAAAGCCGGGGGCCAGGCGTCGACCAGGGCGAGGATGTGCGACTCGGTCAGCGGCTCTTCCTTCACATCACCGCGCAGGCGCACCCAGCCGCCCATGTCGCGTGATTTACTGCCGGTGAACGGCAGCCCGCCGACACTCCAGCGCATGGCCAGATGGCGCATGAATTCGGGGGTCACACCCTTAATATAGGGCAGTTCCTGGCATTCATCCCAATGTTTGAACGCAGGCGGTGGTTCGCTTGCGACCTCAATCACTGACTCGCGAGACGCGCCAAAGCTGGCCTGTACCAGTGTCGCCACTTCGCCGTTTTGCACCACGCGGCCCAGCAACTGGCTGACAGCCTTGCCTTCGCGCAGCACTTCGACTTGATAACTGGCAGGTACATCCGGCGCGACCGGGCCGACGAAGGTCACGGCCAGTGAGCGCAAAGGGCGATCTGCCGGCACCTGGGCGCGCAGAGCTTCGTATTGCAGCGCGGCCACCAGCCCACCAAAGGTCGCGCGGCCTTGGGCCCATTCGGCGGGGATGGTCACGTCCAACGGGTTGCTACGGGCAGCGTCGAGCAAATCACTAAAGCGCATGGCGACCTCACATCAAGAAAACCGATAAGGGATCTTAACCATCGCGCCGGAGAGGTACAGCGCCTATTCCGGCCAAAAGCCGGACCGGCTTAGAAACAATCCGCGCTGAGTTTGTCCAGCACTCGATCGGCCTGGCTTTCCGCCTTGGTCATGGTGCGATGCCACACAGACACGCAGGGCTGCAAATCCGCTTGGTGCCCGGCCTGGGCCAGCCACTGCCAGCAGTCGTGCCAATCACCCAGGGCACCTTGGGCTTGTTTGAGCCGCGCGATGGCTTTGGCAGGCAGCTTGTCCAGTTCGGGATAAGCCTCGGCGGCGTAGCGCACGCGCTTGATCAACAGGCGCAGACGATGGCGATCGTGGTTCGGGTCTTTGAGCGCTTCACCCAGTTTCTGCCATTGCTTGGCCAAGCGCTTTTCGATGCGCGGGCGCAGGCCCCTTAGTAACTTCTGGTGTTGGGAGGCGCGGATAAAGCGAGGGAATGCATCGAGGATCAGCAGCAGGTGCGCCAGCTCCGGGCTTTGCGCCACTTGGCGATAGGCATCAGGCTGCAGGCGCAGGCGCCGATCAGCCGCGTCGTGATAACCGTGCTGATGCAGATACGCCGCCAGGACCTCGCGGTCGCGTAGCGGCGTGGTTAATTGGCCGACCGTGCTGGCGGCCAACTCGAGCTGTTCCACACCCGGCAAACCACGCAATGGGCGCAACAAACTGCGCAGGCGCCGCACGGTAGTGCGCAAGTCGTGCAAGGCTTCATCGTCGGTGACGGCGGCAAGGCGAGCCTGGCAGCTCAGTAACCCTACTTCCAGGCCAATGACCTGAGCGACTAACTGATCGACCAAAGCTGACATTCCTTGCTCCCTTGACGATGAAAAATCCTGGTGGGTGCTACAGGTTAACGCCCGGCGCGCGACTCACGAATATAGAACCGCGCTTTTTCGGCCTTGTTGGAGCAGCCTTCAAACGCTTCGAATTGCTGCTGGGTCTTGGCGCCCGTCAACAAGGACAAGGCTTTGGAGTAGCTCACGGTGCCGGCAAAACCTTCGGCCTTGGCCAAGTCCAGCTCATGCCACGCCGCATCCAATTGCGTGCCACAGCTATCGCGGTATGCGGTTTTCCCGGCACAACCGGCCAGGGCCAACACGATCACAGGTACACACATCCAGGCTTTCATCAATGACACCTCAAATAAAGAAAAACAGTCGTACGGTGTAGACGTTGCCCACAAGGAAAAGTGCCTTGTTTGCCGCCTGAAATCAGAAGCGCCTATCGTCAGAGCATACCCGAGCCTGCTCGCTATTCTGGAAAAATATTACAAGGCTCGGCGAAGATTGAAGCCGCCCCCTCAATGGGTGCATTGTGGGCACCTGACTTGGGAAGGACATGGACCATGAATAAGCGTGTTGCCTTGGTGCTCGGCTCCGGTGGGGCGAGGGGCTACGCCCATATCGGTGTGATAGAGGAGATCGAACGGCGCGGTTATGACATCGCCTGTATCGCCGGCTGCTCCATGGGCGCAGTGGTCGGCGGAATCTATGCCGCCGGCAAACTGGATGAGTATCGCAACTGGATCGAAAGCCTCGACTACCTGGACGTGCTGCGCCTGGTCGACGTGAGTTTTCGCCTGGGCGCCATTCGCGGCGAAAAAGTCTTCGGGCAAATCCGCAAGATCGTCGGCGAGATCAGTATCGAAGAGCTGCGTATTCCCTACACCGCCGTCGCCACCGACCTCACCAACCAGCAGGAAATCTGGTTCCAGGAAGGCTGCCTGCACCAGGCCATGCGGGCATCGGCGGCGATCCCGAGCCTGTTCACGCCGGTGATGCAGGGCAACCGCATGCTGGTCGACGGCGGCCTGCTCAACCCGCTGCCAATCGTGCCGGTGGTGTCGAGCCACTGCGACTTGATCATCGCCGTCAACCTCAACGCCACCAATCAAAAACACTACCAACTGCCGGTGATCCAGCGCCCGCCTGCGTTCAAGAGCCGCTTTAACAGTTTGGCCAAGTCATTGGGCTCACATTTGCCGTTTCGACGAAAACAAGCCGAACAGTTGATGAAGTTGGAGCAGGAGGCACTGCAAGCCCAGACGGCGGAGATTAACCCCTGGCTGGAGTCGGCCGAGCCCGAATCCCAGCAACCCGCCGCCGCGCCGGAAAAAGCCGGGGCACCGAAGTCGGCGACCGGTTCGTTCATCATCGACAACGTCGGGCCGGCGTCGCTGCTGGACTTGATCAACCAGAGTTTCGAGGTGATGCAGACGTCGCTGGCGCAATACAAGATCGCCGGGTATCCGCCGGATGTGCTGATCAACGTGCCCAAGCGCGTGTGCCGGTTTTTCGAGTTCTACAAGGCGCCGGAGTTGATCGCGCTGGGGCGGGAAATTGCCAGGGATACGCTGGACAAATATGAGAGTGAGCAAAGCTGAAATTTTGGGTGGGGCTGAGCGCTCCATCGCAGGCAAGCCAGCTCCCACATTTTGAATGTATTCACATATCGAAGGTGGGAGCTGGCTTACCTGCGATAAGGCCAGTTCAAGCACCGATAATCTCAGCCATTCAACAACCGATACCCCACCCCCGCCTCAGTCACAATAAACCTCGGCTGCGTCGGGTCATCCGCCAGCTTCTGGCGCAAATGCCCCACCACGATACGCAGGTAGTGACTGTCTTCCGTGTGGGTCGGCCCCCAAATATCCTTGAGCAGTTGTTGCTGGGTAATCACCCGCCCCGGATGCCGAGCCAGTTGCGCCAGCACCGCGTACTCCTTGCGGGTCAGCGCCACCTCGGCTCCATCCAGCAGCACGCGCCGATAAGCCAGGTCCACGGTCAGCGGGCCAAAGCTCAAGGCGGCTTCCTGGGCCTCTCCTGCCGGCGCCTGGCGCAGCAATGCGCGAACGCGGGCGAGAAATTCCTGGATGCCAAAGGGCTTGGTCACGTAGTCATTGGCGCCGCCATCCAGGGCTTCGACCTTTTGCACTTCACTCGCCCGCACCGACAACACCAGCACCGGCACCGTCGACCACTCGCGAAACTCGCGCAGCACTTGCTGGCCGTCCATGTCGGGCAAGCCGAGGTCGAGCACCAGCAAATCCGGTTTGCTCAATGCCGCCTGGGCCAGGCCTTCGTTACCGGTGCCGGCCTCGATCACTTTGTAGCCCTGGGAGGCCAGGCTGATGCGCAGGAACTTGCGGATCTGCGGTTCGTCATCAATGACTAAAATCGTCGCGGTCTGGCTCATGGTGTCCAATCAAAATCCGTGAAAAAAAGAGGGTAGCTCAAGCCTCGCGTTCCAGGCCAGGTTGAGTCGGCAATGGCAGGAACAAGGTGATGCAAGTACCCCGCCCATCAATGCCGTCGGCGACGCTGATACGCCCGCCGTGTGCGCCGACCATGCCTTGGCAGATCGCCAGGCCGAGGCCCGTGCCCTGCCCGCCGCGATCACCCCGGGCGGCGGTGTAGAACATATCGAAAATCTTCGCGCGCTCATCTTCGGGAATCCCCGGCCCTTCATCGGCCACCGCGAAAAACAGCTGGTCATCCGCCACGCCCGCACTGACTTCCAAACGGCCTTGGGCGGGTGAGAATCGCGCGGCGTTTTCCAGCACATTAACCAGCGCTTGCTCGATCAGCGCGGCATGGACATACAGCAACGGCAACTCGGCAGGCACGTCGGTCTTCACCTGCAACGGCGCCAGCACCGCACGCAAACGGCCCAGGGCACTGCCGAGGATATCACCCGGCGAAACCCAATCGCGCGCCAGCTTCAGGGCACCGTGGCCCAGGCGCGTCATGTCGAGCAGGTTCTGGATATAACGGTCGAGGCGCTCGGCTTCATCGCGAGTGCCTTCGAGCAATTCGCGGCGATCCTCCAAAGGAATCGCCTCGCCAAGCGCCAGAAGGCTGTCGATGCTACCGCGCATGGACGTCAGCGGCGTGCGTAAATCATGGGACACCGACGCCAGCAAGGCGCTGCGCAGTTGTTCGGTCTCGCCGTGCAGGCGTGCAGATTCCAGTTCCTGTGCCAGCTGCGCCCGCGCCAAGGCCTGGGCCAGCGGCTGGCTCAAGGCGGTAAGCAGACGACGACGCTGGCCGCTCAATTCCAGGCCCGGTTTGGGGCTGACGCCGAGCAAGCCCAATGGCCCCTCCTCGCCCGACAGCGGCCACCACCACCAGCGCCCGAACGGCAAGGTGCCGGTGCCCATCCCGGCCGGTTGATCATGCTGCCAGGCCCAATCGGCGGCGGCGCGTTCGGCTTCAGTGAGGTTCAGCGGTGAACCGGTCTCGACCTTCCAGTCGCCCTGGCTGTCACGGTTGACCAGGCACAGGTCCAGGTCGCTCCAGCCTTCGAGGTGATGCGCCGCCGCGCTGATCACCGCCTGGCGATCGGTGGCGGCGGTGAGTTTGCGCGACAGGTCGAGCAGTTCGCTGGTTTCTTCCTGGGTGTCGCGCAAGGCCTGTAGCTGCCGCCGCTGGCGTGCCGCCAGGTTGCCGGTCAGCGCCGCCATCAACAGAAAGAACAACAGCGTCAATACATCTTCTTCACGCTGGATGGCGAAGGAGAAACTCGGCGGGATAAACAGAAAGTCGTAGGTCAGGAACGACAGCGCCGCACACACCAATGACGGCCCCAGGCTGCTGCGCACGCCGACCAGCAACACCGCCGCGAGAAACACCAGGGAGATGTTCGGCAGCGGCAACACGCTGGCCACTGCCCAGGCCAATGCAGCCGCCACGAAGGTCGCGACCACCGCCAGGCCATAATCGAACCACACCAGCCCGCGTACATCCGGCAGGCGCGGCGGTGCGGGCATGTCGTCGCTGTCGAGGACGTTGATTTCCAAGCCGCGCGCATTGCGCAACAAGCGCGCCGCCAGCCCGCCGCCGAACAGACGACGCCGCCAGCGCATGCGCGACTGGCCCACCAGCAACAGGCTGGCGCGGCGTTCGGCGGCGTGCTGGATCAGCGTTTTCGCCACTTCCCCGGCCCGCAGCAACACCACTTCGCCGCCCAGGCGTTCAGCCAGTTGCTGGGCATTTTGCAGGCGCAGGCGCGATTGCTCATCGCGCGCGCGGCCGTTATCGATATGCACCAGGCTCCAGGGCAAATGCCGACGCTGGGCCACACGGCTGGCATGCCGCACCAGGCGTTCGGCCTGCGCATCGCCATCCACGCCCACCAGCAAACGCCCGCGTACCGCCGGCGCGGCCTGGCCGAGTTGGCGATAACCTTGAGCCAGGTCGTCATCGACGTGGGCGGCGGCGGTCTGCATCGCCAGCTCGCGCAGGGCCATCAGGTTGGTCTGGGTGAAAAACGCATCGATGGCCGCGCGGGCCTGTTCCGGCACATACACCTTGCCGTCGCGCAGGCGCTCCAGCAGCTCGCGCGATGGCAGGTCGATCAGCAGGAGTTCGTCAGCCTCTTGCAGCACCCAATCCGGCAGGGTTTCGCGCACCTGCACGCCGGTGATGCCGCGCACTTGGTCATTGAGGCTTTCCAGGTGCTGGACGTTGACCGTGGTGAACACGTTGATGCCGGCGGCAAGCAGTTCCTGAATGTCTTGCCAGCGCTTTTCATGGCGGCTGCCGGGCGCGTTGCTGTGGGCCAATTCGTCCACCAGCACCAGCTTGGGCTTGGCGGCGAGCAGGCCGTCGAGGTCCATTTCTTCGAGCATCACGCCACGGTATTCGCTGCGCAGCAACGGTTGCTGCGGCAGGCCGCTGAGCAAGGCTTCAGTCTCGGCGCGGCCGTGGGTTTCGACCACCCCGGCGAGCAGGCGCACGCCCTGGCGCAGCTGGGTGTGGGCGGCCTGGAGCATGGCGTAGGTCTTGCCCACACCCGGCGCGGCGCCGAGGAAGACTTTGAGCCGGCCACGGCCGTCCCGTGGCAGATCGGCTAACAGGGCATCGGCGCGGCCGGAGTCGCTCATGCTTTGCGGTTCCTTCAGGTATTTATTTGGAGTCCTTCAGGCCGCCATCGCGGGCAAGCCCGCTCCCACAGTTGGAATGCATTCCTCCTGTGGGAGCGGGCTTGCCCGCGATGGCGGCACCACTGCTTACAACTTTTCCAGCGCCATGTTCAGCGCCAACACATTCACCACCGGCGGGCCCACCAGCGGGCTTTCGATGTGCTCATCCAGCAAGCGCTGCAGTGTAGACACCGGCACATTCCGCGCCGCTGCCACCCGCGCCAGTTGATAGGCAATCGCCTGCGGAGGCAAGTGTGGATCAAGACCGCTGCCGGAGGTAGTCAGCGAGGCCAGAGGCACCGGCCCTTGGCCTGGCACCAGTTGTTTGTTCGCGTCATCGAAAATGCGCGTGGCCAACGCCGGGTTGCTTGGGCCAAGGTTGCTCGCGCTGCTGGAAACCGTCGCGAACGCGCCAGCCGAGGGGCGCGGGTGGAACCAGCTGTCACCGGTAAAATCCTGGGCGATCAGGCTGGAGCCGCGCACTTTGCCGTCGGCATCGCGCACCAGGCTGCCGTTGGCCTGGGCCGGAAAGGCGACTTGGGCGACACCGGTAACCACCAGTGGGTAGGCGACGCCGGTGATCAGGCTCATGAGTACCAGCAGGCTCAGGGCCGGGCGGATCATGTTGGACATTTCAGATTCCTCAATTCGTTTATCAGCGCGGGACGCGGAGCGTCCAGGGCAGCATTCCCACGCGGAGCGTGGGAACGATCCGGGTTACACCAGGTGCAGCGCCGTCAGCAGCATGTCGATCGCCTTGATGCCCACGAACGGCACCAGAATCCCGCCCAGCCCATAGATCAGCAGGTTGCGCCGCAGCAACGCCGCCGCACTCGCCGCCTGCACGCGCACACCGCGCAGCGCCAGCGGGATCAACACCACGATGATCAGTGCGTTAAACACGATGGCCGAGAGAATCGCGCTCTGCGGGCTCTGCAAGTGCATCACGTTGAGCACGCCCAGTTGCGGGTAGATCGAGGCGAACAGCGCCGGCAGGATCGCGAAGTACTTGGCCACGTCGTTGGCGATGGAGAACGTCGTCAAGGCGCCGCGCGTGACCAGCAGTTCCTTGCCGATCTGCACCACGTCCAGCAGCTTGGTCGGGTCGCTGTCGAGGTCGACCATGTTGGCGGCTTCGCGGGCGGCTTGGGTGCCGTCGTTCATCGCCATGCCGACGTCGGCCTGGGCCAGTGCCGGGGCGTCGTTGGCGCCGTCGCCACACATTGCCACCAGGCGACCGTCATTCTGTTCATGCCGAATGCGCGCGAGTTTTTTCTCCGGCGTGGCTTCGGCCAGCACGTCATCCACGCCCGCCTCGGCAGCAATCGCCGCGGCGGTCAGTGGGTTGTCGCCCGTCACCATCACGGTGCGAATCCCCAGTTTGCGCAGCTCGGCGAAACGTTCGCGGATGCCGGGCTTGACCACGTCTTTGAGATGGATCGCACCGAGCAATTTGCCGTCAGCGCACACCAGCAGCGGTGTGCCGCCGCTTTGGGCGATCTTGTCGATTTCCCGCGAGAGTGCCGGTTGCAGGTCGCGACGTTGTTGGCCGATAAACGCCAGCAGCGAATCCACGGCGCCTTTACGGAACACACGGCCTTGGTAGTCGACGCCGGACAAACGCGTTTCAGCGCTGAACGGCACCGAGGTCAGTTGCTCCAGGGTCGGCTCGGCCTGTGGGTGCAAGGCACGCAGGTATTCGACGATGGATTTACCTTCCGCCGTGTCGTCCGCCAGCGAGGCCAGCAGCGCGCCTTCGGCCAAATCACGGCCACTGACACCCGGCGCGGCGATGACTGCGGCACAGCGACGGTTACCGAAAGTGATGGTGCCGGTTTTATCCAACAGCAACACATGCACGTCACCCGCAGCTTCCACCGCACGCCCGGATTTGGCGATCACGTTGAGGCGCACCAGACGGTCCATGCCGGCGATACCGATGGCCGACAACAAGCCGCCGATAGTGGTAGGAATCAGCGTCACCAACAGTGCGACCAGGAACACCAGCGGCAAGCTGCCATTGGCGAAGTGGGCGAATGGCTGCAGGGTCACCACCACCAGCAGGAAGATCAGCGTCAGGCCAATCAGCAGGATATCCAGCGCGACTTCGTTGGGGGTTTTCTGGCGTTTGGCGCCTTCCACCAGTGCGATCATGCGGTCCAGCGTCGACTCGCCGGGGTTGACGGTGATGCGGATCAGCAGCCAGTCCGACACCAGGCGGGTGTTGCCGGTGACGGCAGAACGGTCGCCACCGGATTCGCGGATCACCGGCGCGGATTCGCCGGTGATCGCCGCTTCGTTGACCGCCGCGATACCTTCGATGACCTCGCCGTCGCCGGGGATCATTTCCCCGGCGGCAACACGCACCACGTCGCCTTTGCGCAGGCTGGTGGCCGGCACGACCTTGAAGCTGCCGTCGGCCTCTTTGCGGCGTGCGCTGAGGCCTTCGCTGCCGGCCTTGAGGCTGTCGGCGCGGGCTTTACCGCGGCCTTCGGCCAAGGCTTCGGCGAAGTTGGCGAACAGCACGGTGAACCACAGCCACACGGCGATTTGCACGGCGACGAAGGTCGGCACGTTGGTGTCGGGCACAAAGCACAACACGGTGGTGAGGATGGCGGTCAGTTCGACCACCAGCATCACCGGCGAGCGTTGCAGCTGGCGTGGGTCGAGCTTGACGAACGCCTGGCCCAGCGCCGGGCGCCACAAGGCAGAGATGGCGGTTTTGGCGGGCTCCTGGGTTTTGACCGGGGCCGCATTTTTTGCAGGCATATTCATTTTCATATCCCTCAGAAGCCCATGCTCAGATGTTCAGCAATTGGGCCCAGCGCCAGTGTCGGCAGGAAGGTCAGGCCGCCCACCAGCAAAATGGTCACGGTCAACAGGGTCACGAACAGCGCGCCATGGGTCGGGAAGCTGTTCTGGCCGATTGGTGCGGTCTTTTTCATCGCCAGGCTGCCGGCCAGGGCCAGTACCGGAAGGATGTAGCCGAAGCGGCCAAGCAACATCGACAGGCTCATCATCAGGTTGTGGAACGTGGTGTTGGCACTGAAGCCGCCGAACGCCGAACCGTTGTTGGCACTGGCCGAGGTGTAGGCGTACAGCAACTGGCTGAAACCGTGCGGGCCAGGGTTACTGATGGCGCCCGCCGGGCCAGGCAGGCTGGCGGCGATGGCGCCCAGCACCAATGTGCCTACCGGCATTACCAGCAGGGTCACTACCAGCAATTGCACTTCCTTGGCCTGCAGCTTCTTGCCGAGGTATTCCGGCGTCCGACCGATCATCAAGCCGGCGAGGAACACCGCGATCAACACGTTGAGCAACATGCCGTACATGCCGGCGCCGACGCCGCCGAAGATCACTTCGCCGACCATCATGTTGATCAGTGCCACCATCCCGCTCAGCGGGTTAAGGCTGTCTTGCATGCCATTGACCGAACCGTTGGACGCAGCGGTAGTGGCCACCGACCACAACACGGTGCCGGTGGTGCCGAAGCGTGCTTCTTTACCTTCCAGCGGTGCGGTTTGCTCGACGGCCGGGTTGTTCAGGGTCGGGTTGGGCTGGTATTCGGCCCACATCGAAGTTGCGCCGCCGATCAGGAACAGGGCCAGCATGCAGCCGAGGATCGCACGGCTCTGACGCAGGTCCTTCACGTAATGGCCGAAGGTGAACACCAGCGCCACCGGGATCAGAATGATCGCCGACAGCTCGAACAAGTTGGCCCACGCGGTCGGGTCTTCAAACGGGTGCGCCGAGTTGACGCCGAAGAAGCCGCCGCCGTTGGTGCCCAGTTGCTTGATCGCAATCTGGCTGGCTGCCGGGCCGAGCGGGATCACCTGGTCAACGCCTTGCAGGGTCACGGCGTTTACATAGTGAGCGAAGGTTTGCGGCACGCCCTGCCACACCAGGAACAACGCGAACACCAGGCACAACGGCAACAGGCCGTAAAGAGTGGCGCGGGTCATGTCGACCCAGAAGTTGCCCAAGGTCTTGGTGGATTTGCGACCGATGCCACGGCAGAGCGCAACCAGTACCGCCAAGCCAGTAGCGGCGCTGACGAAGTTCTGCACGGTCAGGCCGACCATCTGGCTGAGGTAGCTCAGAGAGGCTTCACCGCTGTAGTTCTGCCAGTTGGTGTTGGTCATGAAACTGACCGCAGTGTTGAAGGCCAAGGTCCATTCCTGCCCCGGCAATTTCTGCGGGTTCAGTGGGAGATAGTCCTGGAACAGCAGGATTGCGAACAGCAACACAAAACCCGCCAGGTTGAACGCCAGCAGCGCCAGCGTGTACTTCTGCCAGCTCTGTTCCTGATGTTCATCCACGCCCGACAAGCGATAACACGCGCGCTCGACAGGGCCCAGCACCGGTGTCAGCCAGGTGCGCTGGCCTTCCATCACCTTGTAGTAGAACCGCCCCAGGAACGGCGCCGGCACCAGCACCACGGCAAAGAAGGCGATGATCAGCCAATAGTCATAACTGTGCATAGCCTGCTCCTAGTTCCGATCCGCGCGTAACAGCGCAACCAGCAGATAAATGAACAGCGCCACGGCCAATAGCAGTGACACCCCGTCCAGAACGCTCATGGAAGTCTCTCCGTTTTGCGGCGATTGCCGCGTGTGGGGCAATTGTCCGCAGGAGTGGCGTAAAGGAACGAGAGCGACGGTGGGGGCCGGGCGTAAAGACGGCGTAAAGAGTGGGTTTATGCGGGGTTTACAGAGGTCGGTGGTGGCTGTTGGGGCCTCATCGCGGGCAAGCCCGGCTCCCACAGGTAACCGCAACCCCCTGTGGGAGCCGGGCTTGCCCGCGATGACGGCAGCTCAAACGCCCCTGCACTTAACTGGTGCAATGACAGAAGATTTCAAACGCCAAACCGTCTCCTCGGCGACAGTTCGGCGTCTTTACGACAATGAATGGCGCACTGGCATGGCCGCTGCAACACCCTGAATCATTCCAAACCGTTCAGGGAGCGCAACACGATGAACACACAACTCAAACCCACCTTGGGCACTCTGCACTTGTGGGGCATTGCCGTGGGGCTGGTGATTTCCGGCGAATACTTCGGCTGGAGCTACGGCTGGGGCGTTGCCGGTACGTTGGGCTTTCTGGTGACCTCGCTGATGGTCGCCGCCATGTACACCTGCTTTATCTTCAGTTTCACCGAGCTGACGACGGCGATTCCCCACGCAGGCGGCCCGTTTGCCTACAGCCGTCGCGCCTTCGGGGAAAAAGGCGGCCTGATCGCCGGCCTCGCCACATTGATCGAATTCGTTTTCGCCCCGCCCGCCATTGCCTTGGCTATCGGCGCCTATCTGAATGTGCAGTTTCCGGCACTCGACCCCAAACACGCGGCGGTCGGCGCCTACATCGTGTTCATGGGCTTGAATATTCTCGGCGTGAAGCTCGCCGCCACCTTCGAACTGGTGGTGTGCGTGCTGGCCGTCGCCGAATTGCTGGTGTTCATGGGCGTGGTCGCGCCTGCGTTCAGCTTCAGCAACTTTGCCCTGAATGGCTGGGCCGGTTCAGACACCTTCAGCGCTCCGGCCATTGCCGGGATGTTTGCCGCCATTCCCTTTGCCATCTGGTTCTTTCTCGCCATCGAAGGCGCAGCCATGGCGGCCGAGGAGGCAAAAGACCCTAAACGCACCATTCCAAAAGCCTACATCAGCGGCATCCTGACGCTGGTGATCCTGGCCATGGGCGTGATGTTCTTCGCCGGCGGCGTGGGCGACTGGCGCACCCTATCGAACATCAATGACCCGTTGCCGCAAGCCATGAAAACCGTGGTAGGCGACAGCTCCGGCTGGCTGCACATGCTGGTGTGGATCGGCCTGTTCGGCCTGGTGGCGAGCTTTCACGGCATCATCCTCGGTTACTCGCGCCAGTTCTTCGCCCTGGCCCGCGCCGGTTACTTGCCGTCTTTCCTGGCCAAACTGTCGCGCTTTCAGACACCGCACCGGGCAATCATCGCCGGTGGCGTGGTCGGTATCGCGGCCATCTAGAGCGACGGCCTGATCAACCTGGGCGGCATGACACTGACGGCGGCGATGATCACCATGGCGGTGTTCGGGGCCATCGTGATGTACATCATGAGCATGCTCAGCCTGTTCAAGCTGCGTAAGACCGAGCCGCTGCTGGAGCGTACCTTCCGTGCGCCGGGCTACCCGATTGTGCCGGGCATTGCGCTGGTACTGGCGCTGGTGTGCCTGGTGGCCATGGCCTGGTTCAACGCGCTGATCGGGCTGATTTTCCTGGGTTTCATGGTGGTGGGGTTTGTGTACTTCCAACTGACCGCGCAGGACCGCGCCGATGCACCGGCGGATGCGATGTTGACCGGGCTGTGAGGCTACTGGAGCAGAACGGGCCTACAATGAACTACTAAGAAAGCCCGTTACTCAAAGCAGCTATTACCGTGGGAAATTTCCCCACGGTTTGCTGCCTCAAGGAGAGCCCTATGCCGTGGTATGCCTGGTTGATTTTAGTGGTCGCGATCGGTTCGATCGTCGGTGGTTTATTGATGCTGCGTGACAGCGCCAACAAGGTGGAACTCACCGACGAACAACGCAAACGCGTGGCCGAGCGCAACGCCCAAGCGGACTCAAAGGACGCCCAGGACCGCTGAACCTGCCGCTACTCCCACGCCGCCTTGGCGATATGCAACCCGTGCTGGCCTTTATAGGCCGCACGCTCGGGTTGGCTCCAGCCCTTGAGCAACTCATCCTCCAACCGATAAATCTCCACACCCAGCGGGCGACATACCGTCAGCGGGTCTTGCGCGTCCGGCCCCCACATCGGCAGCGACAGATCCCCGCCGGGACACGTCGACAGCGCGCACAGCAAATCAATTTCGGCAAAAAACTCCAGGTAGTCGCCCTTCTGCGCCGGGCAGGCCTTCATGAAGTACATGTCATCGTGGTTGAGGCCCGTGCACTGGAAGATATTCAACACGTCATGTACATCGAATTCGGTCAGGCCATGGGGCAGTACAGCGCGGGTCAGGTTTGAATGGCAATGGTGGTGAAAGTCTTCGCCGGTGAGCATGCGGTTCACATACGGGTCGCAACGCGTGCCAAGCAAATCATGCAGGCGCCCGCCATGTTCATCGATGCCGTAGCTCGCCAGGCTGTCATCGGTGATGGTGACCAAAGGCCGCAAAAACGGCAGGTTCGACCACAGCCGGTCATGGGTGCTGACATGCGCGCCCTGCAACTGTCGGGTGCGCGCCGCCCACAAGCGTTCGCGCGGGTCGTTGGCGTTCCACACATTAAAGTCGCCGACCTGCGGCCCCACCGGCGTGGTGACACGGAACACATGCCCGGCCGGCACTTTCCATGCCCTGCCCGTGCGAATCGGCACTTCGAACTGCTCGACCAACGTGCGTTTGTGCGCCTGGTCACGAATGCGCTCGTAGAACGCCGTGTCCACCTGCAGGGCCGAACCTTTACTGACCTGGTAAGCGGCCGGATAGTCTTTGTACATGCTGCGATCCTCGATCAGGGTTGAGTAAACAGGGCCAATGTCAGGCGCTCCGAATCATCCAGGTACAAGCTCATCGCTTGACCCGCCGCCGGTTTGTCCCCTTGAACCAATAACGCGTAAATCTCGCGGTCTCGCTCCAGCCAGGGCGACTGGAAGCGTTGCTCATCAATGGCGGAACAAAACACCAGGCGCAGTTGGGCAATGACCTGGGCGAAGAACTCATCGAACAATGGGCTGCGCATCAGGCCGACAATCTGCTGGTGAAACACCAGGCTGTGCGTCGCCACGGCGCGCCAGTCTTCACGGTCGCGGGCCAGCGTGGTGGCCTCAATGGCGTTTTGCATGTGCTCGGCCTGAGCATCGGTGAGCGCGCCGCTCTGGGTGATGGCCTGCAATTCGAGGGTACGCCGCACGACGAACAGATCACGCACCTCGTCTCGCTCCAACCGCCGCACCATCACACCTTTGTTGCGCACGTAGCGTGTAAGCCCCTCCTGCCCCAAACGATGCAAGGCCTCGCGGATGGTATTGCGCGAGGCGTTATAGGCCTTGACCAGGTCCGCCTCGACCAACGCCATTCCAGGTAACAGCCGCCCGCCAATGATGTCGGCACGCAATTCAAGCGCTATCTGATCGGCTAAAGACAAGCTGAGCGTCATGACCACCTCACGATTGTTGAACAATCACTGGCAAGATGTAACCACTTTTCATGCCAACGCGGTTTAGCGTTGTCTGGATGTTTAAAACAGCGTTACCCGTTAAAATGCGCGCTTGTTCACGAGGCAGTCCTATGCGTTATTCGTCAGACCATAAAGCCTAGACTCACCAACGCATCATCAAGGAAGCCTCGGTGCGCTTTCGCCGCGACGGCATTGGCGCCACTGGCCTGCAGCCGTTGATGAAAGCGCTGGACCTGACGCACGGCGGGTTTTATGCCCATTTCAAATCCAAACACGAGTTGGTGGAAAAAGCCCTGCAGGCAGCCGCTGCAGAACTGGATGCACATTGCGAAATGCTGTTCAGCCAGGAACGGCCGCTGGATGCGTTTATCGACAGCTACCTGTCTGAATGGCACCAGACCTCGCCGGATCAGGGCTGCCCGCTAACGACCATGTCTTCGGAACTTGGCCTCAAAGGCCAGCATAGTCCGACCACGGATGCGGTACTTGGGGCTCGGTTGAAACAAGTCGAGGCGGCGCTTGGCAGCGCGAATGCCGATGAACAAAGCCTGGTGTTGATGTCGACGCTGGTGGGCGCGCTGGTACTGGCCCGCAGTGTCGAAAGTACGCAGTTGGCGACGCGCATCCTGGACGTGGTACGCGCCAGTTTGAAGGCGCAGGTTGCAGAGGCTGAAAAGGCCGGTCAATGACCGGCCTCCCTGGCAACGTTCACATCCTCAATTGATCGCCAGCCTGTCGCGGTTCTTCTCCAGCAACGCCTTGCCGATGCCTTTAACTTCCAACAACTCATCCACTGCCGTGAACGGGCCATTGCTTTCGCGATAAGCGATGATCGCCTTGGCTTTGGCCGCGCCGATGCCGAAGAGGTCGCGACGCAGGGTTTCCGCGTCGGCGGCGTTCAGGTTGACCTTGGCGGATTGCTCGGCCTTGTTCATCTGTGCGGCGATGGGGGTTGGGGCTTCGGGTTTGATAGAGGGCGCTGCGTTGGCGGCAACTGAGAACGTGGTGAGGAAGGCAAAGATCAGGGAAGAGATGTAAGTGTTTTGCATTGGTGACGCTCCATGACATCGGTAGAAGAAAAGCAGCTTTCCGAAGCTGCTTTTCAAACTTAGGCGATGTTTGGAAGGAGTCAAAAACGCAGGGGTTACAGAGTGTGAGTTTAAGGCTCCAAACGGCGCTGCTGGAAAATCAGATCGACGATTTCACCGTCCGGCGAGTAGCCACTTACGGTGTCGCGCAGCAGCTGTCGAACGCGGGAGTAATCATCCTGATCCACGGCCCCCAGCAGTTCGTTCAACTTGACCTTGAGCAGATCCCAGGCCAGGTGGTCTTCATTGGCACTCATGATCATCGGGTGCTGAGTGGCTACTACGTTGTCGCCAATGAGTAACTCTTCGTAAAGCTTTTCACCAGGGCGCAGGCCTGAAAACTCGATGGCGATATCGCCATGCGGGTTTTTATCCGAACGCACACTCAGGCCAGACAAGTGAATCATCTTCTCCGCGAGTTCGACGATTTTCACCGGCTCGCCCATGTCCAGCACGAATACGTCACCGCCCAGGCCCATTGAACCGGCCTGAATCACCAGCTGCGCAGCTTCCGGGATGGTCATGAAGTAGCGGGTTATCTTCGGGTGAGTGACAGTCACCGGGCCACCCGACTTGATTTGCTTATGAAACAGCGGAATCACCGAACCGGAGGAGCCGAGTACATTGCCGAAACGCACCATGGTGAATCGGGTCTTGTTAACACGCGAGACATTCGATTTGTCGCCAAACAATACCGGGGCTACTTCGCGGCTAAGGGCTTGCAGGGTCAATTCGGCGAGGCGCTTGGTACTGCCCATGACATTGGTCGGGCGCACCGCCTTGTCGGTAGAGATCAGCACGAAATTGGCCACGCCTGCCTGCAATGCAGCTTGCGCAGTGTTCAGTGTGCCTATGACATTATTCAACACACCTTCGGCGATGTTGTGCTCGACCATCGGCACGTGTTTGTACGCGGCAGCGTGATAAACCGTGCTGACGTGCCAGGCTTTCATCACATCCAGCAACTTGGATTGATTACGCACCGAACCCAGGATGGGCAAGATTTTGACCGGTAACGACTCGCGATTTATACGCTCTTCCAGCTCGCACAGGATGCTGTATAGATTGAACTCACTGTGTTCGAACAGCAGCAACGATGTCGGGCGCAGTGTCAGGATCTGCCGGCACAATTCTGAACCAATTGAGCCGCCCGCCCCCGTTACCATCACGTTCTGCCCTTTGATACAGCGTTCGAGCAATTCGTGCTGGGCAGGCACCGTGTCCCGGCCCAAAAGGTCTGCAATATCGACTTCCTGGATATCGTCGACCTTCACCCTGCCACTGGCCAGGTCCATGAACCCGGGAACACTGCGCACATGCAGAGGGAAACCTTCAAGAAACCCGAGGATCTCACGGCGACGCCCGCGGTTGGAGGAAGGAATCGCCAGCAATATTTCCTGCGCGCCCGTCGCGTCGATCATGCGTTGGATGTGCTTGGGCTTATACACTTGCAGCCCGGAAATCACGCGCTCGGAAATACTTGAATCATCGTCAATAAATGCCACCGGCCGCATCACACGGCCCATTCGCAAGGCCGCTACCAGCTGATTGCCGGCAGAACCTGCGCCGTAGATGGCGACACGAGGCAGGCCATCCTCGCGGTTGGTAAACGGCACATGTTGTGCCGCGGAGAACCAGTCGCCCATGAAATATTGGCGCATGGCCAACCGCACGCCGCCCACCATGATCAGGCTGAGCCACCAGTAGTTGAAGATAATGGAGCGCGGCACCACATTTTGATGGTTGCTGTACCAGTAAACCACCACGCCAAGGATGAGCGAGGACAAGCTGACCGCCTTGATAATCGCGATCAATGCGTCGTTGCCGAAGTAGCGCATCACTGCCCGGTACATGCCGAAGCGGATGAACAGCGGAATGGCAATCACTGGAGCGGCGATGAACAACCAGAGGTGAAGACGAACCGGGTTGACCAATTCATCGATGCCCAGGCGTACAACGAACGCAAGCCACAAGGCAGCCCAAACGACAAACACATCCGTGCCGACCTGAATCAGTCGTTTTTTTCGTCTGGGCAAAGCGACCAAATAGGCCCGTAACTTATCCATAGCGGTTTCAAACACCTCTTAACATCCTATTACTTTGCCTTTGTAAGGCCATCCATGAACCCTCTGAAGGCTTTAAGGCTGGCTGCACGTGCGACTAGTTGCCACCGTTACCGCTCAAGCTCGCCGGCGTGAAACTTGATTGCCAGGAGGATCAGCGGCACGTATGCGAGAACCAGTGCCCACGCTCCATCCCATCCATACAGAACAACACCGAGTGCAATGGGCAATAACCAAACGAGGTTAATGGCCGCCACTGCCAACGTCACCGGCAGGTGTTTACCAAACTTGCGTGAAGCAAACTGATAGGCATGACTGCGATGCGCTTCATAGACCTTATCGCCCCGTAGCAGGCGGCGCACAAGCGTAAACGTAGCGTCGACCACGAATATGCCCAGCAAAATCAACCACGCCCAGAAAAAAGAAGAGTTAACCCAGGCGGCCTGAATAGAGAAACAGCCCAGGATAACGCCCAGGAACCCACTGCCGGCATCGCCCATGAAGATTTTGGCAGGCGGGAAATTCCACACCAGGAACGCACCTACCGCCGCGGCCAACAGCAGCGGCAGCCAAATCATGCCCTGATGACCACTCAGCGCATACAGCAGACAGCCGCCAAGGCAGGCGCAGATCGCTTCTACACTGGCGATCCCATCAATTCCATCCATGAAATTGTAGAGGTTGAGCATCCAGACCAGATAGATCGCAGCCAGGATATTGCCGATCAGCCCCAGGTGCAGGTCCCAGCCAAATACCGTCAGCGGCGCAAGCCCGTTCATCCAGAACAACGCCCATGCCGCCGCTGCAAAATGGCCTGCCAGGCGCCAGCGGGCAGCAATGTGACCATGATCGTCCATAAAACCCAAGACGGCCACCAGCGCACCCGCGCCTCCCACTGCGATCAACATGTCGCCACCCACCAGCCCCTGCCACCCCAACACAGGGATCATCACCAGAAACGCCAGGACAATCGCGACACCACCGCCTCGCGGGGTAGGCACCGAATGGGAACTGCGTGCATTCGGGATGTCAATTATGCTGCGCGAAAGCGCATAGCGTCTTAATACAGCAGTCATCAAAAATGAAATCAATGCAACAGCAAGAACGATCCACCACTCACTCATGTCTTTTCATTTTCCATGTAATCGGAGGCTGTCACTTTCAGCGCCTGGTCCACTGACAGCGGCGGCGTCCAATCCAAAACAGCGCGCGTCTTGGCGATATCAACCTGCAATGAGCCACACAAACGTTGAGAAAGGCTGCGCTTGCCCAGCAGCCTTGCAGCGGCGCTCAGCAAAACCGCCGGGACAGGCAGAAGACGTGCCGGCTTGCCCAACGCTGACGCCATCTTGCGTAGCAGAACGGTGGTCGACAAATCTTCGCCATCGCTGACCATAAAGGTCTGATTGGCTGCGGCTGGATGGCTCGTGCACAGGAGGGCCAGGTCAACCAGGTTGTCCAGGGCCACAAGGCTGCGAGCGTTATGAATGGCGCCGAAAGGCAACGGTACACCTTTGTGCAGCCAACGCATCATGCTGAGGAAATTGGCTTTTACCCCTGGCCCATAAACAAGTACGGGCCGAATGATCACGACTTCCATACCGGTGGCCACGGCCAGTTCCCGAAGGCCCTGCTCGGCTTCCATCTTTGAAACGCCGTAAGGATCTGCGGGGTTGGCTGGCTGATCCGCTGTGAACGGTACGCCGGGCTCTGTACCTTCGCCGTTGACCTTGATCGAGCTGATAAAAACAAATCGGCGCACCCCGGCCGCTGCGGCCTGGCGAGCCACGTTAAGCGTGCCCTCGACGTTGACATGGCGGAAGGCCTGCAGCGGGTCTGCGTCCAGCTCGTTCATGACGTGCACGCGAGCGGCGCAATGAACCACCGCGTCCACACCGGCAAGTCCAGCCGAAAAGTCTGCAGTCGAGAGGTCATCGAATCGAACCACGCGCGTAGCCGTTGCACAGGTAAAGCGGCTGCCTCTTGCTGCAACAGTGACGCGAACATCATTGCGAGCGGCTGACACTTGGACCAACCGGCTTCCCACGAATCCCGAAGCCCCAGTCACGAATATGTGCACGCAAAGCTCCTTGCTTACGATTTGGACCAGACGGTGCGGTTAATGTAATCGGTGTAGCTGTGCACAATACGCACGACTTTCTTGGAGACGGCACCGCCAAGATAATCACCGACCACCGACATTACCCGCTCGCCACGCACGTGTTGTGTCGTGACGACACGCACCGCATCAAGCACGCGCTCAGCTTTCAGCCCGCACATGATCAGCGTGCCTTCATCCATGCCCTCCGGGCGCTCATGCGCGTTCCTGATGGTGACCGCAGGCAGGTTCAGCAGCGAAGCCTCTTCGGTGATAGTGCCGCTGTCGGACAGCACGCAAAACGCTTCCATCTGCAACTTGATGTAGTCGAGCAAGCCAAACGGTTTAACGAAGCGAATCAAAGGATGATCCAGCGACTCGCCCAGTGCCTCGAGACGTTTACGGGTGCGCGGGTGAGTCGACACGATGACCGGGTATTGGTATTTGTCGACCAAGGCCTTCAGCGATGCCAGCAAGTCTCTCAGGTTGTCGGGCGTATCAACGTTTTCCTCGCGGTGCGCGCTGACAACAAAATACTCCCCTGCTGCCAGGCCTTCCCGTGCGAGAACATCCGAGGCTTGAATCTTCGGCATGTAGTGATCCAGGACTTCCGCCATATGCGAGCCGGTCTTGATGATTGTTTCAGGACGCACGCCTTCATCAAGCAGATAACGACGAGCATGCTCGGTCAGCACCATATTGATGTCGCTCAAATGGTCAAGCACCTTGCGATTGAGCTCTTCAGGCACACGCTGATCAAAACAGCGATTTCCCGCTTCCATATGGAAAACCGGGATTTTGCGCCGCTTGGCGGAAATGACCGCCAGGCAAGTATTCGTATCACCGTAAAGCAGCAACGCATCCGGCTTTTCCAATTCGAAAAGCTCGTCGGATTTGGCGATGACCTGTGCAATTGTCTGCGCTGCAGTGTCGCCCACGGCGCCCAGGAAATGATCGGGTTTGCGAATGTCCAAGTCGTCAAAGAAGACCTGATTAAGCTCATAGTCATAATTCTGCCCCGAGTGAACCAGAATATGATGAGTTTGCTTATCGAGCTCAGCGATCACGCGGCTCATCTTGATGAGTTCCGGGCGCGTGCCGACCAGCGTCATAACCTTAAGCATTGAGCTGCTCCTGGATAAATTCCAACTTCAACAGCAGCGCTTTAACGCCCTCGACGTCCAGGCGTTCGGTGTTATGCGAGGTGTAATCATCCAGCTCGGAGATGTGCGTTTCACCTTCGACAAAATACTTTTCATAGTTCAGGTCGCGGTTGTCCGCCGGAATACGGTAGTAGCGGCCCATGTCTTCGGACTTGGCCATCTCTTCGCGAGAAATCAGCGACTCGTAGAGCTTCTCGCCATGACGCGTGCCAATGACTTTAATTGCGTTTAAGCGGTTGAAGAGTTCCTTGAGTGCCTGCGCCAGATCCGCCACGGTCGACGCCGGTGCTTTTTGCACGAAAATATCACCCTGCTGGGCGAATTCGAACGCATGCAGCACCAGGTCAACGGAGTCTTCCAGCGACATCAGGAAGCGGGTCATATTCGGGTCGGTGACCGTGAGTTCACCGCCCTGTTTCAATTGATTGATGAACAACGGGATCACCGAGCCCCGCGAAGCCATCACATTACCGTACCGCGTGGAGCAAATAACCGGGCCGCCTTGCGGGATCATCCGGGATTTGGCCACCACCAACTTTTCCGCCATGGCCTTGGAAATCCCCATGGCATTGATCGGGTATACCGCTTTGTCAGTGCTCAACACAACGACACGTTCTACGTTGTTGGCAATGGCTGCATTCAGCACATTTTCCGTACCCAGAACGTTGGTTTTAACCGCTTCCATCGGGTAGAACTCACACGACGGCACCTGCTTGAGTGCCGCCGCGTGAAAGATATAGTTCACACCGACCATGGCTTGGGAAATGCTGGCGTAATCGCGCACATCACCAATATAAAATTTGACTTTGTCATTGCCGAGCGCAATGCGCATATCTTCCTGTTTTTTCTCGTCGCGACTGAACACACGAATTTCTTTGACTTGCGTGTCGAGAAAACGCTTCAGCACGGTATTACCAAAAGAACCGGTGCCGCCGGTGATCATCAATACTTTATTATCAAACATACCAACTCCTAACTATCGCTGTGCACGCATAAACTGAATCAAGTCCGGCCATGACGGTGGGAGGTAACCCACGGCGTCACGGAAGCGTGTCGAGTCAAGGGAACGATCAATCGCCAATTTATCATCGGGAATAATATCAATTTCCTTTTGATAGACCTTGGCGATTTCATTCAGCAGCGTGAACTTATCAATAGGGTTAACCGAGACGTGATAGAGGCCGAACAACTGCTCGTTCGGCAGCACATACTCAACAATGATGCGCGCCAGTTCTGCAGTAGGCACGCCCGAAAAAATAGCTTTCGTGAACCCCTTTACCGACCCTTCCTGGGACAGAAACCAATCAACCAGAGACGCGGTGCTCGCTAACTCATGGCCGATGATAGAGGTGCGCAAGGTGATCGCGTGAGGCTGATCATTCAACTCGCCAATAAACTTGGACTTTCCATACAAGTCGACGGCATCGGAAATATCCGACTCGAGGTACATGCCCTTCGAGCCGGTAAAGACACAATCGGTACTGATATGAATCAGCCGCGCGTTGGCCAGCTTGCATAATTTGGACAACCGATGGGGTAACATCGAGTTGAGCGGCAACGTCGACAGCGGGTCATTGGCGTGGGCTAATTGCTTGATCAAGCCGACGCAGTTGATCACCACGTCCGGACGATTGTCTTCAAACACCGAGACCAGCGACTCGTAATCCAGAACGTCAACATTTGAATAAAAGCTGCCCCGATGCTTTTCTTCAAAATACGCTGCCCCGCTTTGCCCACGCATAGTGCCGAAAACACTATGTGATGTGTGATTGGAAAGATACTTGAACACCGCACTACCAAGCATTCCCGTCACGCCCAACACTAATATTTTCATGGTTTATCTCTAAAGGTTGCCAATTCGTTCTTTAATAATCTGTACCAATCGACGGCACTGCGTTTTCATTTCGTAATTGTTACAGAAAAAGCTGAACGACGCCGCCCCGTAGGCGGCTCTTTTTTCCGGCGAAGCCTCGTAGAGCGACTCGATGTTCCTGGCAAGCGCTGCTGCGTCCTCTGCCTGAGAACACAACCCGGCACCTGCCTGCTCCACTATTCTGGCTCCCTCTCCATCCAGGGCGGCCAGGATAGGCTTGCCCGCCGCCATATACGCCTGGATCTTACTGGGTATGGTCAGCGCGAATATTTCCTCGCGCTTGAGTGTGACCAGTAGCGCCTCACTTTTTGAAAACAGTTCAGGCATGACCGAGGAAGGCAAACGCCCTACGAGCTCAAGATTATGCAGGTTGTGTTGACGCTTCTGCTCATGCATCCAATCCAAACGGCTGCCACTGCCCACCACGACAATCTTGCAGTCCAACTGAAGCAGTGCTTTTGCGGCATCGACTATCGTTTCCAAGGACTGCGCAAACCCGAGGTTCCCGGCGAAGACCACACAAAAATTGGACGATAATAATCGGCTGACCTCCAGCGGCAGACGGTCGCAAGGGTCTGTCTGAGCGGCAGGAACACGGTAAGAGTTGGGGTAGTAGACCAGCTTGTCTTTTGCCACATACTTGGACGCCGAGGAAATAAACGCCTCGGACTGCACCAGCACCGTGTCGGCCTTGGCGTAAATAAAACGGACTAAAACCCCAATCGCCTTCAAGAGCAGCGAATTGGTGATGAACCCCGTCGCCTCAAGCGTCTCGGGCCATAAATCCTGCACCCAAACCATCAAATGAGCGTTGCTGGAACGCTTCAATACGATGGCTGGAATAGCTGCGGTAATCGGCGAGACCGCAAAGACAATAATCGCGTCGAACTGCTTACCGGCACTCTGCTTGGGAAAATACCTGATTCCGTTTTTCACAAAGGAGAGATAGTTGAGAATCAGGTTGCGGGCACCGCCTGACTTTCGCGGCCTCAACGGAACGCGGTGTATTTTTACACTGTCCTTATACACCTGCTCACTGCAAGCCGTTTGATCATAGTCTTGATAGGTCTCACCGTCCGGGTAATTAGGTTGCCCGGTAAAGACTTCAACCGTGTGCCCAAGGCAAGCCAGCTCCTCAACAATATCATTGATAATAAAGCTCTCAGGATAAAAATACTGAGTGACAATCGCAATATTCAAAGACATATCATCCCACACTATCAAATCGGGATTTAAGCGCCTTGGGCCCTTGCACAATTACGGACTTTAAAAATGACAATATCGCAACCCAGCGATTCATCGAACCGTCAAAAACGGGCGTGCGATTAGACAGCTCTACAAATCTTTTTGATGTTTCGACAATATCAAACGCTTTCGCTTTTTGTCGATGCTTATCGGACACTTCATTGTATTGTTCGGGACTCATAGTGTGCAGCTTCTCGATGGTTTCCAGAATCCCCATTCTCACCGTCGTCGCCGACTCTTCATTGTAGGAATAGCCTGAAATATCGGAAAATAACCCACAGGTCTGTGGTAACTCTATGGATTCAATGCCCACCACCGAGGGTATTCCGGCGGCGGAGGCTTCGATGATGGTCGTACCTGAACCGACAAAACAAAACGCGCCATCAAAAAGGGCAGGCAGCTCGGCATACTCGACCTCGCCCATAAAGTGCACGTATTCACTGACGCCACAGGCCTGCGCCAATGAAACCAGCGCCGCGTGTTCAGGCCCCGAACCGTAGATGAAGTATTCAAAGTTTGCGCGCTTACGCAGCTCACTCAACTGCGTGATGACGTGCTTATTGTAAACTTTGAAATCGACTAAACGCCCTACCGAGACGATCCGCAGAGACGATTGAAGCGGCTGCCGAGCGCTGTAGTTTTCGAAGGAAATGCCCAGGGGCAATACATCCAGCGTCGCCACGTCAACCTGCGCCAGCGCCGCAGCCATTTCGGCTGTTCGCTCATTGGGAAACAACGTCAACTGGACGTTACGGTCATACAGTTCAAGCATTTTTTTTCTGAAATATACATTCCGCCCACGCCACCAGCTGATTTCCATAGCATGGTAGATACCGACACTGAGAAAGGAAAACTTCAAGCGTGTCTTGTTCAGAAAAACATAAGCCAATGTCAATATGTCTACAACGTGAACAATGTCGTACACGTTCGGATCTTTTTTGGCTGGCAACAGCGCATTTATCCAGCTGGACGCAGACAGAAAGGGTACATGCTCGACGACATCGATTTGGGCGTGACGAGACAGCTCGTCGAACAGCCCTGCATCACATTTATTCGACAGCACCCTCACCGTTACCGTATACCCGGCCTGGCTGAGGTATTTAGCCAATCGGACGACGTAGGTCTCAACCCCACCGATGGCCAAGCCCCCTACCACAAACAAGATATTCTTCATACGCCCACCACACTAATTATAGAAAACTAAAAAAAACTTCGGAATTGCCGGTCCAACCCAAGTTACTACTCAAATTCAGGTACAAGGTGGCGAGCGCATATAGTGAGACCATGACAACGCCCAGTTTCTTACCCAACAAGTGCACTGCCAACATCGGCAGCAGCACGTATTCAAACATGGAAATGCTCGCATACCCGCGACCTGCGAGTATGGCAAAATCGCCCATCACTATTCGCAAAAACGTTGCGCAATAAAACACGCAAAACACCAGCTTGAACGTTGGGTAGCGTGCATCCAGCTTTTGCGACCAGATCAATCCAGCGACCACCAGGATCAGGTTTTTGACATTGACCATGTCGAACAAAGGCAGTGCATAGCCGTACTTTTCCGTCGTCAGGTAGGACTCAATTTTATCACTGATAAAACTGATAAATTCCAGTTGTCGCAGCAGGAGCTTTGAATCAACAAACGACGCGGCCAATAAAAGAATGCCACTGAGCCCAAGGTAAAAAGCCCGCGAGGGTTTTAGCCAATACAACACAACAGGCACCACAAAAAACACCGACGACACGTGCACCATCATTGCTAGCGCAAGATAAACCGCCAGTAGCGCGTATTCTTTTCTATGAAGATACGTGGCGGCCAAAAAAACTAGACTGGAAGCGACACCCAAGCGTATTGCATTCAGCTCTTTGGCAAGGAAAAAGTGTGCAAAATAGACCAACACACCCAAGGCAAAGTAAGGAGAGAAGTACCGTATGCTTCTGAGGTTGAGAGAAACCGCCAGCAGCGAGCAGAAGCCAAATAAGATAAAAGAATTACGCCCTAATACGGCCAACACCGAGAGGACAATATAGAAACCGAATTCGATATTAAATGTTGAGTAGCTGTAGTCGCAAAACAGATGGCGACACTCTAGCACCGAGGGAACTTCCTGCATCATTCTCAGGTAGGCGAGATCATCACTGCCCACGCCTGCGATCCTGAATGTCGCCAGCAGGATAAGAGGAACCCCCATCAGGGCGCCCACCGCTGCCCGCGGCAACGCGTGGTCACTCAGGGTATCCCACGCGGCAACGATGACCAGAAATCCGAATACGAGGTACAGCGGGAAGGAGAATTCCAGGCCCATCAGTTGCGTGCCCAAGAGATAAAACCGGCAATGGAAATCATAAAAAATACTATATAAGCCAACATATAAGAATACATCACGCCGTACACACCGCCGACTTCGCGCCCCACGGTGAACGTCAAGCCAACAAACAGCAGCGCCTGCAACACCTCGGAGAAGATGTACAATTTCGTCGCGGCTTTGGCCACCACAACAAAACCTATGACATAGGCAGCAACTTTGAAGAAGTCGCCAATCAGCTGATAAATTATATAACCTTCCAACTCATGAAATTCGGAAGACAACAACACCGGAATAAAAAAACTTCGCCCTACGTACAACACGCTCGCGCCAGCTAAAAACACCGCCATCACCAACAGCATAAACTTTATCACTTGCGCTTTGATCACGGCCTTGTCTTGGGTCGCTGACACCATCGGCATGTAGTACGACGCCAGAAACACACTGAAAAAACCGATGTACGCGCTCGACAGCTTGATGCTCCCTTGCCAGATGCCCGCCTCGGAGTAGCCTACCCGTGCTATCAACGATTCCCTGATAACTATCTCGACCACGGGAAACATCAATGCACTGACCAGCAACATCAACCCAAACTTGGAAAACTTCTTGCTCAGTGCAACATCCACCTTGCGCCACGTGAACAATCTGAACAGCGGCATGCCCTTCAGATAAACCAAAGAGATGAGCGCCGGCATAGTGAAGATAGTCAGCATGGCAATTGCCGCACCGGGCAGGCCAAATGCGGAAATCAGCCACCAGATAATGGGCAGCACAACAAGGTTAGCCGTTACTTGAACGCTGGCGTTGACTTTAAGTTTTCCAAGGCCATTAAAAAAACCTGAAAACAGCGTATTGAACGCAAAGACAAACTGAGCGAGCGCCAGCAGGACAATGATCCAGTAGTCCTCAGGATGCCCAAATACAAAATTCGACACCTGCGCTGAAAAGACCGCCAGTAAAACAAATGACACCAGGCAGAATCCGAAAGCGTAGAACGCCGATGTCGAGAACAACTTATATAACTTGAATGGGTTGCTTTTAAATTCCGCGACGTACTTTATTATACCGTGGCTTATCCCTCCTCCCGCCAGGAGGACGGCGATAGACACTAAGCTCATGAAATGTCCGAGCTTGCCGAGGCCGTCGACCCCCAGGTACAGGGCGATTAACTTTAATATGCAGAAGCCAACAAGTATCTTTGACGCTTGCGCGGCGCTTGTAAAGAAAGCGCCGAACAGCATGCTGCGGTTTGAGCCCTTCAATTCACCGACCCGCGGCATCAACTGCACCTATCACCGAATTGATGACATGCTGCATTTCAGGCTCTGTCATGCCATACCAGATGGGCAGGCGAATAAGACGCTCGCTTTCCTGGGTCGTAAACCGGTCTTCGCCGGTGAACCGACCGAGTAAAATACCCGCCGGTGCACTGTGCAGCGGAACATAATGAAATACCGCCCCCACACCCGCAGCGTTCAGATAACTGAGCACTGACTTGCGCGCGTCGATGTTCTTAACTTTAATATAAAACATGTGCCCATTGGCGATACACGCTTCGGGGACCGTTGGCACTTCAAGCAGGCCCGCCGCGACCAACCCAGCGAACGCCAGGTTATAGCGCTGCCAAATGCCGAGCCTGAAATCGTTAATGTTCTTCGCTTCTTCCAATTGACCAAACAAATAGGCCGCTTGCAACTCACCCGGCAAATAGCTACTGCCGATATCCACCCAGGTATATTTGTCGATCATCCCTCGGAAAAACTGACTGCGGTTAGTGCCTTTCTCTCTGATGATTTCGGCGCGACCAATGAACCGCTTATCGTTGATTAACAACAAGCCGCCTTCACCACCACTCGTGTAGTTTTTAGTTTCATGAAAACTATAGGCCGCCAGATGCCCGATCGTGCCCAACCAACGGCCTTTATACGTCGACATCATGCCTTGCGCGGCGTCTTCCACGACAAATAAATCATGCCGCTGGGCAATGTCCATAATCACGTCCATTTCACAGGCGACACCTGCATAATGAACGGGGACGATGGCTTTGGTCTTTGCGGTGATCGCCGCCTCGATAAGCGTCTCATCGATATTCATGGTGTCCGGGCGAATATCGACAAAAACAATTTTCGCGCCCCGAAGCACGAATGCGTTCGCCGTACTGACAAAGGTAAAGCTGGGCATGATCACTTCATCACCCGGCTGTATATCTATCAAAATGGCGGCCATTTCGAGTGCTTGGGTGCACGAGGGCGTCAGCAGGGCCTTTTCACATGAAAATGTTTCTTCAAACCATTGTTGGCAACTAATGGTAAATTCACCGTCACCCGACATCTTGGCACTGCGCATGGCGCGCGTAACATATTGATCTTCATTACCCGTATAGGGTGGTTTGTTAAATGGAATTTTCATCAAGCTCACCCTAAAATTCTTTTTCTAGCCGTAATCAATCTTTCTGTTCTGACTCGTTTTGCAGGCGCTCCAGTATAAGCACCCCGAGCATCAGTACCTTTAGT
Source organism: Pseudomonas sp. R76 (assembly GCF_009834565.1). Classification (GTDB taxonomy): domain Bacteria; phylum Pseudomonadota; class Gammaproteobacteria; order Pseudomonadales; family Pseudomonadaceae; genus Aquipseudomonas. Next base: position 2,092,842 of record NZ_CP019428.1, on the reverse strand, counting down.
AACAGTTGCCAACGCCCTCACTGTACATCCCTAAGCCGACACTGCGCCGGAAAATAACCACCGCTCCAACACCGACGATGACATGCGATGCTTTATGCGCGCTCTAAAGCATAAAAATTGATCACACAAATTTTCCCTTGGTTTGCGCTCTGAACGCAACACACCAAGGAGAATCATTTCAGAGCAATTCTTATCCTTCCCCCTCCTGCGACGGGGTCAACACAACCCTAATCGTGCCAAACCTGCGCAATAGACACTCATCACACGTCATAGCTTTGCTGATTGAATATCGCCCGCGCCAGGCGTCAGAGGGCTGGGCATCAATCGAAGGATCCCAACGGCTGGCCACCACTGCGCAGGGTTACCACGCAACACTTTGTGGCATTTACCCCAGGCATGGAAAGCCTGCCCTGCGCCATCGCAAGCCTCATTATCGGCCGACGCAGCTCAATGTTTAGTAAATCCCCTCAACTGACGCGCGCATAGGGTTCGGGACGGGTAGACATTCCCTCATGCACATACAACGACGAATTGCAAAAAGTCGTTTACGGTGGTCTCACCGTTAACATTTTTTGAATAGTCGGCTTAAACCCGATAGTTACTTAAAGGCAAGATCCGCGAAATAGGCTTAGTCGGGATCTAATTAGTTTCGGCCCTGGCACTTGTCCGGGACACATACATTTGCGGAGTTAAATACAGAAACGATAGTGTTTGCTTTAGCAAATGAACGCCCAACGCCTGCACACCTATCATGTAATGAAGAGGCAAGATGGCAGTTGTCATTAACGGGCCGCATGTTACCCCATATCCGGCACACTTTGAACCGTGAAGCGTCTATTTTATAACGCTCGCCCAAGGCTAGCCCTTCAGAGCTCTCTGTTTTTTGGGGAAAAGGGCTAAATGTGCGATATCGGCTGACCCGATTGACTGAAGGGGGGGCGCATTCATAGTGGTCCCCCAAATAACGCGTACGTTACTAAGAGGATGCTGGAAGCCTATGCCCCCAACCCACCTTATAAGCGCAAGCAGCAGCGAGGAGGACGCTACTCACGCACGATCGACGCTCGCTTGTGACGACGGGTAGCGCTGACCAGCACGCACAACAGCGGCCCCACCATCAACCCGACAATCAGCGCAGCCACAACATACACTGCCACCGGCAGTTGCAGGGTGGTCCAACCCAAGAACGAAAGAGAAACGCCTTGTTGGTTTTCCAACACAAAGGCCAAAACCACCAGTGCGACAGCCAGCACTGCCAACACCAGAAAAACGCGTTTAATCCCACGCATAACTTACTCCTACCCTAAAACCACTCAGACGCCCTCTTCCTCGTCTTCGTTCACTCGATCGCGCAATTCCTTGCCCGGTTTGAAATGCGGCACAAACTTACCGTCAAGGCTGACGGACTGCCCGGTTTTCGGGTTACGGCCCACTCGCGGCGCGCGGTAGTGCAAGGAAAAACTACCAAAGCCACGGATCTCGATTCGATCCCCCGTGGCGAGGCATTGGGACATTTGCTCGAGCATGGTCTTGATAGCCAGCTCTACATCCTTGGATGAAAGCAGCCCTTGATGGGTGACAATTCGTTCGATCAACTCCGACTTCGTCATATTTTTCCCTTCTTTTTCAAGCAGCTAGGAAAAGCGCTCCAAAGGTTTTAGCATGACTTGGTGAATTTGAACAGCCCACGCTTTAACTTATCTTCAGGTTGGTTTAACGCCCTCAAAAAGTACCTTACCTCTTCATTTGCAGATCACCAGCATCGTGCGGGTCACTGCACCTGCCGGGTTCCAACCAAACACGTAGTCGCCCTCTTCGTCTTTAGCGTCACTGGAACGCGTTACAACCTTATAGCCCTGCATCTTGCACTCACGGGCAGCACGCTTCTCGCACTTCTCCCAATTGGAACCAAGCCCCGAACAGTCAATCTCGATGCCGCTGACGCCATGCCTGGCATGAGTCTTGGCACTGGTGGAGCACCCTGCAAGCAGTACGATTGAGAAGATGACAATAAACTTGTTCATTCAAATCCTTATTGAAGCAGCAACACGGGGATAGCCAGCATTAAAACTATAGTCAGTTCTGACAGCCGACTGCACGCCTTGGTTCTAAGTTGTTGATTCAACAAATTTCAGGCACAAAAAAGGGCGACCGAAGTCGCCCTTTTTCTATGGTCTGACAGAACTTAGTTCTGTTTTTCCATTTGTGCACGCAGCAGGTCGCCCAGAGTGGTAGGACCAGCAGCAATTTCAGAGGTAGCTGGCTTGTCGCGCAGGCTCTGGATTGCTTCTTTCTCTTCAGCATCGTCTTTCGACTTGATGGAGAGCTGGATTACGCGGCTCTTGCGGTCAACGCTGATGATCTTGGCTTCTACTTCCTGGCCTTCTTTCAGAACGTTGCGCGCGTCTTCAACGCGGTCACGGCTGATTTCGGAGGCTTTCAGAGTCGCTTCGATATCGTCGGCCAGAGTGATGATGGCGCCTTTAGCGTCAACTTCTTTCACGATGCCTTTAACGATTGCGCCTTTGTCGTTGTCCTGAACGTATTCAGAGAACGGGTCGCTTTCCAGTTGCTTGATACCCAGGGAGATACGCTCGCGCTCTGGGTCAACCGACAGGATAACGGTGTCCAGCTCGTCGCCCTTCTTGAAACGACGAACAGCTTCTTCGCCCACTTCGTTCCAGGAGATGTCGGACAGGTGAACCAGGCCGTCGATGCCGCCGTCCAGACCAATGAAGATACCGAAATCGGTGATCGACTTGATGGTGCCGGAGATTTTATCGCCCTTGTTGAACTGGCCAGAGAAATCTTCCCATGGGTTAGATTTGCACTGCTTGATGCCCAGGGAGATACGACGACGCTCTTCGTCGATGTCCAGAACCATAACTTCCACTTCGTCGCCGACTTGTACGACTTTCGAAGGGTGGATGTTTTTGTTGGTCCAGTCCATTTCGGAAACGTGTACCAGGCCTTCAACGCCTTCTTCCAGCTCAGCGAAGCAGCCGTAGTCGGTCAGGTTGGTAACACGCGCGGTGACGCGAGTGCTTTCTGGGTAACGAGCTTTGATAGCAACCCATGGATCTTCGCCCAGCTGCTTCAAGCCCAGGGAAACACGGTTACGCTCGCGATCGTACTTCAGAACCTTGACATCGATCTCGTCGCCAACGTTGACGATTTCGGAAGGATGCTTGATACGCTTCCAAGCCATGTCGGTAATGTGCAGCAGGCCATCGACGCCACCCAGATCGACGAATGCGCCGTAATCGGTGAGGTTCTTGACGATACCTTTGACTTGTTGGCCTTCCTGCAGGGATTCCAGCAGAGCTTCACGCTCGGCGGAGTTCTCTGCTTCCAGGACGCTGCGACGGGAAACGACAACGTTGTTGCGCTTCTGGTCGAGCTTGATGACCTTGAATTCGAGTTCTTTGCCTTCCAGGTGCGTGGTGTCGCGCACTGGACGAACGTCGACCAAAGAACCTGGCAGGAACGCACGGATGCCGTTAACGTCGACAGTGAAGCCGCCTTTAACCTTACCGTTGATAACGCCCTTGACCACTTCTTCAGCTGCGAAGGCTGCTTCGAGAACAATCCAGCATTCAGCGCGCTTGGCTTTTTCACGGGACAGCTTGGTTTCACCGAAACCGTCTTCAACCGAGTCCAGAGCAACGTGAACTTCGTCACCGACATTGATAGTCAGGTCACCAGCATCGTTGTAGAACTGTTCCAGCGGGATCAGAGCTTCAGACTTCAGACCAGCGTGAACGGTTACCCAGCGAGCTTGGTAATCGATATCAACGATAACACCGGTGATGATGGAGCCTGCCTGAAGGTTCAGGGTTTTTAGGCTTTCTTCAAAGAGTTCCGCAAAGCTTTCGCTCATTTTAATTCCTGTTGATAAGGGCGAAGAATACGCCCATCTCCACACCCCAGACGGTGTGGGTCAGTTTCAATTAAAAGAAGCACCACAGGACTATGACTGGTCCCCTGCAGCCTTCTTGGTCACCCGGCAATATCGCGAATGGCGATTTCACTCAAGATGCGTTCCAGCACCTGCTCGATGGACAACTCCGTGGAATCCAGCTGTATGGCGTCAGCCGCCGGCTTAAGCGGGGCTACCGCACGCTGGGTATCACGCTCATCGCGTGCACGGATCTCATCTAGCAGACTGGACAGACTAACACCATCGACTTTGCCCTTCAACTGCAAGTAGCGGCGGCGAGCCCGCTCCTCGGCGCTGGCGGTCAGGAAAATCTTCAATGGGGCCTCCGGAAACACCACGGTGCCCATATCACGACCGTCGGCCACCAAACCCGGCGGCTCCTGAAATGCCCGCTGACGCTGCAGCAAAGCGTCGCGCACGGCCGGCAGCGCGGCAACCTGGGAAGCCCACGAGCCGACTTGCTCATTACGCAGATCATCCGTCACATCGTCCCCTTCAAGGATAATGCGCTGTGGATGACCTTCCGTCGCGCCGACGAACTGCACATCAAGGTGCGCCGCCAACAGCTTCAAGGATTCTTCGTTGGTCAGGTCGACGCCATGGTTGCGTGCGGCAAATGCCAGCAAGCGGTACAGCGCGCCGGAATCCAGCAGGCACCAGCCCAGGCGCTTGGCCAGGATGCCGGCAATCGTGCCTTTGCCCGAGCCGCTTGGCCCGTCGATGGTAATCACCGGTGCTTTGATATTCACAATTGAGCCTCTTGGGCAACACGGATGCCGACTTGGGCACACAGTGTAAGAAAATTCGGAAAAGATGTAGCAACATTGGCGCAGTCACGGATACGAATCGGCGCCGCCGCACGCAGGGAGGCCACGCTGAACGCCATGGCAATCCGGTGATCGCCATGGGCATGCACTTCACCGCCACCCATCAGGCCACCGTCAATGATAATCCCATCAGGTGTCGGTTCACACTTCACACCCAGGGCCAGCAGACCGTCGGCCATGACCTGGATACGGTCGGACTCCTTCACGCGCAGCTCTTCAGCGCCGCGCAATACCGTGCGCCCTTGCGCACACGCCGCCGCGACGAACAGCACCGGGAACTCATCGATAGCCAACGGCACCAACGCTTCAGGAATCTCGATACCCTTCAGCGCTGCAGCCCGCACGCGCAGATCCGCAACCGGCTCACCACCGACTTCACGCAGGTTTTCCAGGGTGATATCCGCGCCCATCAGCCGCAGGATATCGATCACCCCAGTACGTGTCGGGTTGATGCCGACATGCTCCAGCAGCAACTCGGAGCCCTCGGCAATCGACGCTGCCACCAGAAAAAACGCCGAAGAAGAAATATCCCCCGGCACTTCAATATGCGTAGCGGTCAATGCATGGCCCGACTCGACCGACGCCGTAGCGCCCTGCACTTGCACCGGGTACCCGAAGCCGCGCAGCATGCGCTCGGTGTGGTCACGGGTTGGCGCAGGCTCGGTCACCGAGGTTTTACCCTCGGCATACAAACCCGCCAGCAACAGGCAGGATTTGACCTGGGCGCTCGCCATCGGCAGTGCATAGGTCAGCCCCTTCAACGCCTGGCCACCGCGAATGGTCAACGGCGGACGCCCTTCCGGCCCGGTTTCGATCACAGCCCCCATTTCCCGCAGCGGCTTGGCCACGCGACTCATCGGGCGCTTGGACAGCGAAGCATCGCCAGTCAACACGCTGTCGAAGCGCTGCGCCGCCAGCAAGCCGGACAACAGGCGCATCGACGTACCGGAATTACCCAGATAGATCGGGCCTGGCGCGGGCTTCAGGCCATGCAAGCCCACGCCATGAATGGTGACACGCCCATGGTGCGGCCCTTCAATCACCACCCCCATGTCGCGAAACGCCTGCAAGGTCGCCAGGGCATCTTCGCCCTCAAGAAAACCTTCAACCTCGGTCACGCCCTCGGCCAACGAACCCAACATGATCGAACGATGGGAGATCGACTTGTCGCCAGGCACCCGAATCTGCCCGCTCAAGCGGCCACCGGGGTTGGCGATAAAGGTCTGCTCATCGGCGTTCACAGCGGTTTCCATGTAGGCCCGGCGCGCCAGGATCTTGCTGAAATGCTCGCGCGCCACCCGCGCACGGGTGAACACGCCCAATAATTGATGGCCATCTCCGGCATCGACCGCATCGCGCAAGGCGTCAAGGTCACTGCGGAAAGTGTCCAGGGTGCGCAACACCGCCTCGCGATTGGCGAGGAAGATGTCGTGCCACATCACCGGATCACTGCCGGCAATGCGCGTGAAATCGCGGAAGCCACCGGCGGCGTAGCGGAAAATATCGAGATTTTCGTTACGCTTGGCCAGCGAGTCCACCAAACCAAACGCCAGCAGATGCGGCAAATGGCTGGTTGCCGCCAGCACTTCGTCGTGACGCTCAACCTGCATATGCTCGACATCGGCGCCCAACTCGCGCCACAGGCGATCCACAACCGCCAAGGCGGCCGGATCGGTCTGCTCAAGCGGCGTCAGAATCACCTTGTGGCGGCGGAACAGCTGCGCATTGGACGCCTCCACCCCACTCTGCTCGGAACCGGCAATCGGATGCCCCGGCACAAAGCGCGCCGGCATGCCGCCAAACGCCACTTGCGCCGCGCGCACCACATTGCCCTTGGCACTGCCGACATCCGTCAGGATCGCCTGCCCCAGGTCCATGCCCGCCAACAAGCCCAGCAATTTCTCCATCGCCAGAATCGGCACCGCGAGCTGAATCACATCCGCGCCCTGGCACGCGAGCGCCAGGTCTGCTTCACAGCGATCCACCACGCCCAATTCAACCGCCAACTTGCGCGATTGCGGGTCCAGGTCCACACCGACCACTTCGCCACACAGCCCGCTTTCACGCAGGCCTTTGGCGAAAGAGCCGCCGATCAACCCCAGACCGACCACCACCAGGCGACCGATCATAGGCACAGCAGGTTGCAATGCAGTGACATCAACCACGAGCCAGAACCTTGGCCAACGCCTCCAGTAAGCGGCTGTTTTCCGCCGGCAAACCAATCGTGATACGCAGGTGGTTCGGCATGCCGTAGTTGGCGACCGGACGCACAATTACGCCTTCGCGCAGCAGGCCCTGGAACACCGGGGCGGCCACTTGAGCGAGATCGACGCAAATGAAATTGCCTTTGGACGGAATCCAGCCCAGGCCCAACTCACGGAAGCCTTCCTGCAGTTGCAGCATGCCGCTTTCGTTGATGCGTCGCCCTTCTTCCAGGTACTCGGCATCTTTCACCGCAGCACACGCCGCCGCCAGGGCAAGGCTGTTGACGTTGAACGGCTGGCGCACGCGGTTCAGCACGTCGGCGACCACCGCCGTGGACAGGCCGTAGCCAACCCGCAGTGAGGCAAGGCCATAGGCCTTGGAGAAGGTGCGCGACACCAGCAGGTTCGGGTAAGCCGCCAGGAGGTCCAGGCCATCCGGCAGGTCGCTGCCTTCGGCGTACTCGATATAGGCCTCGTCCAGCACCACCAACACGTGCTCCGGCACGTCTTGCAGGAAGTCGTTCAACGCTTGCGCATCGAACCAGGTGCCGGTCGGGTTGTTCGGGTTGGCGATAAACACCACGCGGGTCTGGGCGTCGATGGCGGCCAACATGGCCGGCAGGTCGTGCCCCCAATCCTTGGCGGGAATCACGCGCGCATCGGCACCGACAGCCTGGGTAACAATCGGATAGACCGCGAATGCGTGCTCGCTGAACACTGCATTCAGCCCTGGCGCCAGATACGCGCGGCCGACCAGTTCAAGAATGTCGTTGGAACCGTTACCCAGGGTCACCTGGTTCAGCTCGACCCGGCAGTTTTCCGCCAGCAGGGATTTGAGGGCAAAACCGTTGCCGTCCGGATAGCGCGTCAGCTCGGCCAACTCTTCACGAATCGCCGCCAGTACCTTCGGGCTTGGCCCCAGCGGGTTTTCATTACTGGCCAGCTTGACGATCTTCGACGGGTCCAGGTTCAACTCACGCGCCAGCTCATCCACAGGCTTGCCTGGTACGTAAGGCGACAGTTGTTGCACGCCCGGCTGAGCCAGGGCGAGGAAGTTGCCACTCATGTTAAAGCCTCACAAAACCGCTTTCGGGTAAGAGCCCAGCACCTTGAGTGCTACGGCTTCCTGACTGATTTTCTCCAGCACACCTTTAACCAGCGGGTCGCGGTGGTGGCCGATGAAGTCGATAAAGAACACATACGTCCATTTACCGCTGCGCGAAGGGCGAGTTTCGATTCGCGTCAGGTCAATCCCGTTGTCGTGGAACGGCACCAGCAGCTCATGCAACGCGCCGGGCTTGTTGCTCATGGAGACAATAATCGAGGTCTTGTCGTCGCCGGTCGGCGGCACTTCCTGGCTGCCGATCATCAAGAAGCGCGTGGAGTTATCCGGGCGGTCCTCGATTTTTTCGGCCAGGCGCGTCAGGCCGTAGAGGCCCGCGGCCATATCACCGGCAATCGCCGCCGAGTTCCACTCACCCTTGACCCGCTTGGCCGCCTCAGCGTTACTGGAGACCGCCACGCGCTCGACATTCGGGTAATGCGCATCCAGCCACTTGCGACACTGGGCCAAGGACTGGGCGTGGGAGTAGATACGGCTGATGCTGTCGGTCTTGGTGTTCTCACCCACCAGCAGGTGGTGGTGGATGCGCAGCTCGACTTCGCCGCAGATCACCATGTCGTGCTCAAGGAAGCTGTCCAGCGTGTGGTTGACCGCGCCTTCGGTGGAGTTTTCCACCGGCACCACGCCAAAGTTCACCGCACCGGCCGCCACTTCACGGAACACTTCGTCGATCGCCGCCATCGGCTTGCTGATCACCGCGTGGCCGAAGTGCTTCATGGCCGCCGCCTGGGTGAAGGTGCCTTCAGGGCCGAGGTACGCGACTTTCAACGGCTGCTCAAGGGCCAGGCACGACGACATGATTTCACGGAACAACCGCGCCATCTCTTCGTTGCCCAACGGGCCCTTGTTACGTTCCATGACGCGCTTGAGCACCTGGGCTTCGCGCTCGGGCCGGTAGAACACCGGCACTTCGCCTTCCGCCAGGGACGCCATTTTCACCCGTGCCACTTCCTGGGCGCACCGCGCGCGCTCACTGATCAGCTCTAGGACTTTCTCGTCCAGACTGTCAATGCGTACGCGCAGAGCCTTGAGTTCTTGCTCAGACATTAGCCGTGTTCCTTTTCGAACTCTGCCATGTAGGCAACCAGCGCCTTGATGGCGTTGATGTCGACAGCGTTGTAAATGGAGGCGCGCATGCCACCGACCGAACGGTGGCCCTTGAGGTTCAGCAGGCCACGCGCGTCGGCACCGGCCAGGAACGGCTTGTCCAGACGATCATCAGCCAGACGGAACGGCACGTTCATCCACGAGCGGTCGGTGAGGTTGATTGGGTTGCTGTACAGGCCGCTGGCGTCGATGAAGTCGTACAGGGTGCGCTTCTTCTCTTCGTTCAGCTTGCCCATGGCGGCGACACCGCCCTGCTCCTTGAGCCACTCGAAAACCAAACCGGACAAATACCAGGCAAACGCCGGCGGGGTGTTGTACATCGAACCGTTATCGGCCGCGACCTTGTAGTTGAGCATGGTCGGGCACAGCGAACGGGCGCGACCCAGCAAGTCTTCACGGATGATGTTGACCAGGATGCCGCTCGGGCCGATGTTTTTCTGTGCACCGGCGTAGATCATGCCGTACTTGGACACGTCGATCGGGCGCGAGAGGATGTCCGAGGACATGTCGCACACCAATGGCACGTCACCCACTTGCGGTACCCAGTCGAATTCCAGGCCGCCGATGGTTTCGTTGGCGACGTAGTGAACGTAGGCCGCATCCGCAGACAACTTCCACTCGTTCTGACCCGGAATCGCGAAGTAGTCGTAAGGCTTGGCGGTGCCGGCCACATTGACGTGACCGTAGCGCGAGGCCTCTTCAATGGCCTTCTGGCCCCAGATACCGGTGTCGATATAGTCGGCAGTGCCGCCTTCGGGCAGCAGGTTCAGCGGAATCTGGGCAAACTGCTGGCTGGCGCCGCCTTGCAGGAACAACACTTTGTAATCGGATGGGATGTCCAGCAAGTCGCGCAAATCCTGCTCGGCCTTGGTGGCAATGGACACGAACTCATCGCTGCGATGGCTCATTTCCATCACGGAGAGGCCTTTTCCATGCCAGTCGAGGAGTTCACCCTGCGCACGCTGCAGGACTGCTTCAGGAAGCGCCGCGGGACCGGCACAGAAGTTATAGGCTCTCTTGCTCACATCCAATCTCACTCTGCTCTGGTTGGGGCTGCAATCATGTTCGGTAACGCGCTTTCTCTGGAGCGGACCTTTGTGGGAGCTGGCTTGCCTGCGATACAGGCACCTGGGTAGCTCAGTGATACCGAGGTGATGCTATCGCAGGCAAGCCAGCTCCCACAGGGACCGAGCCAGGACAAAAACTTGTGTTTCAAAGGGGACAAACAACAAGGGGGCGAATCTTCATCCGCCCCCTGTGTGTCCGCTTATTCCTGCGGTTCTTCTTCGTCTGCGGCAGCGTCGAGGGTTGGCTCGTCAACGTTGTCATCGCCTGCTGCGATCACCTCGCCTTCAAATTCCTCGCCTTCCAGCTCCTCGCCTTCGACTTCCGATGGCTCCTGCACACGCTCCAGGCCGACCAGTTTTTCGTCTTTGGCCAGCTTGATCAGCGTCACGCCCTGGGTGTTACGACCCAGGCTCGACACTTCAGCCACACGAGTACGTACCAGCGTGCCCTGGTCGGAAATCAGCATGATTTCCTCGCCATCGAGCACCTGGACCGCGCCGACCAGACGGCCGTTGCGATCGTTGCTGACCATGGCAATAACGCCCTGGCCGCCACGCTTGTACTCCGGGAACTCGCTGATGGCGGTACGCTTGCCATACCCACGCTCGGAAGCGGTGAGGATCTGGCTGCCTTCTTCCGGGATCAGCATCGAAATCAGCTTCTGCCCTTCCGGCAGACGCATGCCGCGCACACCGCGGGCGGTACGGCCCATGGCGCGAACGTCGGATTCCTTGAAGCGTGTCACTTTGCCGCCGTCGGAGAACAGCATGACTTCACGCTCGCCATCGGTAATGGCAGCGGAGATCAGTACGTCGCCTTCATCCAGCTCCAGGGCGATCAGGCCCACGCTGCGTTGACGGCTGAAGGATTCCAGCGGGGTCTTCTTCACGGTGCCTTTGGCGGTCGCCATGAAGATGAAGTGACCTTCGGTGTATTCCTCGACCGGCAGCATGGTGGTGATGTATTCATCACTGTCCAGCGGCAGCAGGTTGACCAGCGGGCGACCACGGGCGGCACGCGAGGCTTCAGGGATTTCGTAGGTTTTCAGCCAGTACACTTTGCCTTTGCTGGAGAACAGCAGCAGCGTGGTGTGGCTGTTGGCGACCAGCAGGTGAGCGATGTAGTCCTCATCCTTCACGCCGGTAGCCGATTTACCTTTACCACCACGACGCTGGGCCTGGTACGCAGCCAGCGGCTGGGTCTTGGCATAACCACCGTGGGAGATGGTCACCACACGCTCTTCTTCCGGGATCATGTCACCCAGGGTCAGGTCGAGGCGCGCATCGAGGATTTCGGTGCGGCGCACGTCGCCGTATTCGGCGCGGATCACTTCCAGTTCTTCGCGGATCACTTCCATCAGGCGCACGGCGCTGCTGAGGATGCGGATCAACTCGCCGATCTGGTTGAGGATCTCCTGGTACTCGGCCAGCAGCTTCTCGTGCTCCAGGCCGGTCAGGCGGTGCAGGCGCAGTTCCAGGATGGCCTGGGCCTGTTCCGGCGACAGGAAGTACTTGCCGTCACGCAGACCGTATTGCGGGTCGAGGGTCTCCGGGCGGCACGAATCGGCACCGGCACGTTCAACCATCGCCACAACGGCGCTGGATTCCCACGGCATCTTGATCAGGGCTTCTTTAGCTTCCGACGGCGTCGGCGAAGCCTTGATCAGCGCGATAACCGGGTCAATGTTCGACAGGGCAACCGCCTGGCCTTCCAGGATGTGCCCACGCTCGCGCGCTTTACGCAGTTCGAACACGGTACGGCGTGTGACGACTTCGCGGCGGTGACGCACGAAGGCTTCCAGCAGATCCTTGAGGTTCAGGATGCGCGGGCGACCGTCGATCAGTGCAACCACGTTGATACCAAACACGCTTTGCAGCTGGGTCTGGGCGTAGAGGTTGTTGAGGATCACCTCAGGCACTTCGCCACGACGCAGTTCGATCACTACGCGCATACCGTCTTTGTCGGACTCGTCGCGCAGCTCGGTGATGCCTTCGAGCTTCTTCTCTTTAACCAGCTCGGCGATCTTCTCGATCAGACGCGCCTTGTTCAGCTGGTAAGGCAGCTCGGTAATGACGATCTGCTGGCGGCCACCGACCTTGTCGATGTCTTCGATGATCGAGCGGGCGCGCATGTAAATGCGGCCGCGACCGGTGCGGTAGGCTTCGATGATGCCGGCGCGACCGTTGATGATCGCCGCGGTCGGGAAGTCCGGGCCGGGGATGTATTGCATCAGCTCATCGACGGTCAGCTCAGGGTTGTCGATGAGGGCCAGGCAACCGTCGATGACTTCACCGAGGTTGTGTGGCGGGATGTTGGTGGCCATGCCCACGGCGATACCGCTGGAGCCGTTGACCAGCAGGTTGGGAATACGGGTTGGCATGACCGCCGGGATCATTTCGGTGCCGTCGTAGTTCGGCACCCAGTCCACGGTTTCTTTATGCAGGTCGGCCAGCAGCTCGTGCGCCAGCTTGGTCATGCGCACTTCGGTGTATCGCATGGCCGCAGCGTTGTCGCCGTCGACCGAACCGAAGTTGCCCTGGCCGTCTACCAGCAGGTAGCGCAGGGAAAACGGCTGGGCCATCCGAACGATGGTGTCGTACACCGCAGTGTCGCCGTGAGGGTGATACTTACCGATCACGTCACCGACAACACGGGCAGATTTCTTGTACGGCTTGTTCCAGTCGTTACCCAGCTCGCTCATCGCGAACAGCACACGCCGGTGCACGGGCTTCAAGCCATCGCGCGCATCAGGCAGTGCCCGACCGACAATTACGCTCATCGCGTAGTCGAGGTAGGACTGTTTCAGCTCGTCTTCGATATTGACCGGGAGGATTTCTTTGGCCAGTTCGCCCATGAGAAGCCTGATTCCTTTTTCGGGTGAAACCTCGTCACATCCATATGGGACGAACGAAGCTCGCCGCTGCCGGCAGAGTGCCTGACAACGACTTACGACAAATCAACGAGTTATGACACGGATCTGCACGTTATAGGCAGCCCCTCGGGGCCACCCTGGAAACCGCCGGATGTTATCACAATCGCCGCCACGCACCTATCCCCCTGATGCGCATGGAGGCTAGTAATTTGACGGATGACAGGCTTGAGGGGGACGAGAGAGGCTCAGAAGTGGGTTGATGCTATTTTCAAGGTTCAGATCCAAGGATTTTGTTGACTTTGAAGGCCCATTCGCGAGCAAGCCCGCTCCCACACTTGAATGTGTTCACAATTCAAATGTGGGAGCGGGCTTGCTCGCGAATGCAATCTCACAGGCGCCACCCTCCTCAATGCAACCGCTTACGGCACATCAACTTGGCCAACTTGGCCGTATCCGGCCGCTCGACGACGCCTTTTTCGGTCACGATCACATCAATCAGGTCGGCCGGCGTCACGTCAAACACCGGGTTAAACGCCGCAACCTCCAAGCGCTGGCCCATCACATCCAGCAACTCAGCCGCCTCACGCTCTTCCAGGCTGACGTCTTCGCCGGTGGCCATCATCAAATCAAGCGTCGAACTCGGCGCCACCACCATGAAGCGCACGCCATGGTGCATCGCGCACACGGCCAGCTGATAGGTGCCGATGGTGCCGATCACATCACCGTTGGCGGCAATGCAGTCGGCGCCGACGATCACCCAGGTCACGCCCTTGGTCTTGAGGATATGCGCGCCGGCCGAGTCAGCATTGACCGTCACCGGGATGCCCTCGCCTGCCAGCTCCCACGCGGTCAGCCGCGAACCTTGCAGCCAGGGCCGCGTTTCATTGACATAGACATGTTCAACCAAACCTTCAAGGAAGGCCGCGCGAACCACCCCAAGGGCCGTGCCGACGCCGCCCGTGGCCAGCGCACCGGCATTGCCGTGGGTCAGGATCGCCTGAGCGTTGCCTTGGTGTTTGCGAATCCGATCGAGGCCCAATTGGGCCATGACCACATTGGCCTCCCGATCACTTTCATGGATCGCGATGGCTTCGGCTTCCAGCACCGCCAGCGGGTCGGCGTGCTTCTTGACGCGGTCGAGGCGATCGCGCATGCGCTTCAAGGCCCAGAACAGGTTCGACGCGGTCGGGCGGCTATCGGCCAGGAGCGCGTAGTCTTCTTCCCACGCAGCCTGCCAATCACCGCCTTCAGCGATGCGTTCACGGGCGGCGAGCACCAGGCCATAGGCGGCGCTGATACCAATCGCCGGGGCGCCGCGCACCACCATCGTGCGAATCGCGTCGGCGACTTCAGCCGCGGTAGTGCAGGCAACCCAGGCTTCCCGGGACGGCAAGGCACGCTGATCGAGCAGGTGCAGTGCGCCATCACGCCACTCGATGGCCCTCACGTTGTCTGCCGCTAACAGTCGGTCGCGCATCCCTTACCCCGCACTCATGAACAAAAGCCGCCGATTATAGCGATCCGCCAGCCAGGACGCTCGGGTATACTTCGCCCTTCTTTTATAGCTGCCTGGGAAGAAGCCTGCGATGACCTCCACTGCCGCCCCGCTCGACCTGTTGCTGCTGCCCACTTGGCTGGTGCCTGTCGAACCTGCCGGCGTGGTGCTCAAGGAACATGGCCTGGGCATCCGTGATGGGCGCATTGCCTTTATCGGGCCGCGGGCTGCGGCCTTGAAGCTGGCGGCCAGTGAAGTACGCGAGCTGCCGGGCATGTTGCTCAGCCCCGGTCTGATCAACGCCCACGGGCACGCGGCGATGAGCCTGTTTCGCGGCCTGGCCGATGACCTGCCATTGATGACCTGGCTGGAAAAGCATATCTGGCCCGCCGAAGCCAAATGGGTCGATGAAGCCTTCGTGCGCGACGGCACCGACCTGGCTATCGCCGAACAGCTCAAGGGTGGCATCACCTGCTTCTCCGACATGTACTTCTACCCCAAGGTCGCCAGCGACTGCGTGCACAACAGCGGCATGCGCGCGCAAATCGCGATTCCGATCCTCGACTTCCCGATTCCCGGCGCCAGCACACCCGACGAGGCGATTCGCCAGGGCGTCGAGCTGTTCGGCGACCTCAAGCACCACCCGCGCATCAAGATCACCTTCGGGCCCCACGCGCCGTACACCGTGTGCGACGAAAACCTGGAGAAAATCCGCATCATCGCCGAAGAGCTGGACGCGTCCATTCATATGCACGTGCACGAAACCGCCTTCGAAGTGCAGCAAGCCGTCGAGAAGACGGGTGAGCGCCCATTGGCGCGCCTGGGCCGCCTCGGCCTGCTCGGCCCGCGCTTCCAGGCCGTTCATATGACCCAAATCAGCGAGGATGACCTGGCTTTGCTGGTAGAAAGCAACACCAGCATCATCCATTGCCCGGAATCGAACCTGAAACTGGCCAGCGGCTTTTGCCCGGTGGAGCGTCTGTGGCAGGCTGGCGTCAACGTGGCGATCGGCACCGATGGCGCCGCCAGCAACAATGACCTTGACCTGTTGGGCGAAACCCGTACCGCCGCGCTGCTGGCCAAGGCCGTCGCCGGCTCGGCCACCGCCCTGGATGCCCACCGCGCCCTGCGCATGGCCACGCTCAACGGCGCCCGCGCCATGGGCATGGAAAGCGAGATTGGCTCGCTGGAAGTCGGCAAGGCTGCCGATATCGTGGCCTTTGATCTTTCAGGGCTGGCGCAACAACCGATCTACGATCCGGTCTCACAGCTTATATATGCCACCGGACGCGATTGTGTGAAACACCTTTGGGTCGCCGGCAAGCAGTTGCTCGACGACCGGCAATTGACCCGCATGGATGAACAACAGTTGACCGCCACGGCCATTGCCTGGGGCCAACGCATCAGCGGGCACAGCGAATAACGCCGATCTTGAACCCTGGCGTTCAAGACCGGCAGACCGATTTATCAGATTTAGAGGATTCACCATGAGCAACGTCGACCACGCCGAAATCGCCAAATTCGAAGCCCTGGCTCACCGCTGGTGGGACCGCGAAAGCGAGTTCAAACCCCTACACGACATCAACCCGCTGCGGGTCAACTGGATTGACGAACGCGTCAACCTGGCCGGCAAGAAGGTGCTCGACGTCGGTTGCGGCGGCGGCATCCTCAGCGAAGCCATGGCCCAGCGTGGCGCCACCGTAATGGGCATCGACATGGGCGAAGCGCCACTGGCCGTGGCTCAACTGCACCAGCTGGAATCCGGCGTGAGCGTGGAATACCGCCAGATCACCGCCGAAGCCCTGGCCGAGGAAATGCCCGAGCAGTTCGACGTGGTCACCTGCCTTGAGATGCTCGAGCACGTGCCCGACCCGTCCTCGGTGATCCGCGCGTGCTTTCGCATGGTCAAGCCGGGCGGCCAGGTGTTCTTCTCCACCATCAACCGCAACCCCAAGGCCTACCTGTTCGCGATCATCGGCGCTGAATACATCATGAAGCTGCTGCCACGCGGCACCCATGACTTCAAGAAATTCATCCGCCCCTCCGAGCTGGGCGCCTGGAGCCGTCAGGCCGGGCTGACCGTCAAAGACATCATCGGCCTGACCTACAACCCACTGACCAAGCACTACAAGTTGGCCAGCGACGTTGACGTCAACTACATGATCCAGACCCTGCGCGAGGAGTAAGCCTGTGAAGTTGCGAGCGGTTCTCTTCGATATGGACGGTACGTTGCTGGACACCGCGCCGGACTTCATCGCGATCTGCCAGGCGATGCGCGCCGATCGCGGCCTGGCGCCGATCAACGACCAGCACATCCGTGATGAAATCTCCGGTGGCGCGCGGGCGATGGTCGCCGTGACCTTCTCGATGGACCCCGAATCCCCAGGCTTTGAAGAACTGCGCCTGGAGTTCCTGGAGCGCTACCTCAAGGGCTGCGCGATCCACAGCAAACTGTTCGACGGCATGGAAGAACTGCTGCAGGACATCGAAAAATCCAAGCTGGTGTGGGGCGTGGTCACCAACAAGCCGCTGCGCTTTGCCGAACCGATCATGCAGCAGTTGGGCCTGGCCGAGCGCTCGGCGCTGCTGATCTGCCCGGACCACGTAAAGAACAGCAAGCCAGACCCGGAACCGCTGATCCTGGCGTGCAAGATGCTCGACCTGGACCCGGCCAGCGTGCTGTTCGTGGGCGATGACCTGCGTGACATCGAGTCCGGCCGCGACGCCGGCACCCGCACCGCCGCGGTTACGTTCGGCTACATCCACCCGGACGACAACCCGCGCAATTGGGGCGCCGATGTGGTGGTGGATCACCCGCTGGAACTGCGCAAGGTGCTGGATAACGCACTGTGCAGTTGCTGATTGTTCGAAGATCTCACCCACACTGAGATCACTGTGGGAGCTGGCTTGCCTGCGATGACGGATTACCTGTCGCCAGAGGTGCTGGCTGGCAGACCGCCATCGCAGGCAAGCCAGCTCCCACCTGAAATGGATTCCACTTCAAGAGCTGTATCACCTTGAATTCTGTCGAGGCTATTTATGTTTGATTACTCCGCACGCCCAGAACTGCTCAAAGGCCGGGTAATCCTGGTGACCGGTGCCGGTCGCGGGATTGGCGCCGCAGCGGCAAAAACCTACGCCGCCCATGGCGCCACCGTGTTGTTGCTGGGCAAGACCGAAGCCAACCTGGCCCAGGTGTATGACGAGATCGAAGCGGCGGGCCAACCGCAGCCGGTGGTGATTCCGTTCAACCTGGAAACCGCCCTGCCCCATCAATACGATGAGCTGGCCGCGATGATCGAAAAGGAGTTCGGCCACCTCGACGGCCTGCTGCACAACGCCTCGATCATCGGCCCACGCACGCCGATCGAGCAGTTGTCCGGTGAAAACTTCATGCGAGTGATGCACGTCAACGTCAACGCAATGTTCATGCTGACCAGCACCTTGCTGCCACTGCTCAAGCTGTCCCAGGACGCGTCGGTGGTGTTCACCTCCAGCAGCGTCGGGCGCAAAGGCCGGGCGTACTGGGGCGCGTATGGCGTGTCGAAATTTGCAACCGAAGGCTTGATGCAAACCCTGGCCGATGAGCTGGAAGACGTCGCCTCGGTACGCGCCAACAGCATCAACCCAGGCGGTACACGCACCAGCATGCGCGCCCAGGCCTACCCCGGTGAAAACCCGATGGAACGGCCGGCGCCGGAAGAAATCATGCCGGTGTACCTGTACCTGATGGGGCCGGACAGTGCCGGCATCAATGGGCAAGCGTTTGATGCGCAGTAACCTGCCGCTCCGCTGATCGTTCCCACACTCCGCTGATCGTTCCCACGCTCCGCGTGGGAATGCCGCCAAGGACGCTCCGCGTCCCGCTTATGCAAGGGTGACGCGGAGCGTCATAGGATTCATTCCCACGCAGAGCGTGGGAACGATCAAGCGGTGAGGTTTAGTTTTTCACCACTTCTTCCAGGGTAAAACGCCCCAGCGGGTTCTGCAGGAAGTTGCTCACATTCTTGCGTGAGATGTTGATGTACGGGCTGTAGTACAAGTCGATCCAGTTCACGTCCTGTTTCGCCAGCTTCTGCAATTCCACATACATCTGCTCACGCTTGACCGGGTCGGCCTCGATCCGCGCCGCCGCCACCAGTGCCTTGACCTTGTCGTTCTTGTAGCGGGTCATGTAGTTCTGGTTGGTGTCGTGGCCCAGCACGAAGGTGGTCTTCTGGTCCGGGTCGAGGATGTCGTTGGTCCAGTACATCACCGAAATATCGTACTCACCGTCCACCAGCATCTGCCAGCTTTGGGTCGGGTCGACTTTCTGCAGGTTGGCGGTCACACCAACCTTGGCCAACTGGTCCTTGATGATCACCGCAATCTGCTCGTCGGCTTCGTTGCCGGCGTTGACCACGTAATTGAGCTTCAAGTCCTTGGCGCCAGCCTCTTCCAGCAGTTTCTTGGCAGCGGTCGGGTCATACGGGCGTTGCAGGTTGTTGGCGTAGTGGTACAGCGAGCCTTTGGGGATGTAGGAATAGGCCACGGTGCCTTGACCGTAGGTGGCGGTCTTGACCAGCGATTGTTTATCGATGGCCATGTCCAGCGCCTCGCGCACCTGCTGCTTGGCCAGCAGGCCGTGGGCGTGGTTGATCAGCAAGTGATCTTCACGGGTGGACGGGTCGGCGTGGATCACTACGTTTTTGTCTTTCTTCAGCTCTTCGACGCGGGAGAACGGTACGAAGATCGCCGTGTCGAGTTCGTTGTTCTGCACCATGCGCATGCGCGTATTGTCATCGGTGACCGACACCCACTCCACGCCATCCAGGCTGACGTTTTTGGCCTGCCAGAAGTTCGGGTTCTTCTTGAGAATGACCCGATCGCCCTTGCGCCACTCTTCCACGGTAAACGCTCCGGAGGTCACCGGGTTTTCCGAGTAGGCGTCTTCGCCCATTTTGGTCATGGCCTTTTCCGACAGGATCGACACCGTCGGCGACGCCAATTGCGAGAGGAAGGCTACAGCCGGGGTTTTCAGGGTGACTACCAGCGTTTGCGGGTCCGACGCCTTGGCGGTGTTGATCAGGCTGAACGGGTCGCTCCACAGCGAGGCCTTGTTGTCGCGGATACGCAGCAAGCTGAACGCCGCATCGTCGGCGGTGATCGGCGAGCCGTCGGAGAACTTCGCCTCGCGCAATTTGAAGGTGTAGGTCAGGCCGTCCTTGGAAATCTCCCAGCTTTGCGCCAGGCCCGGTTCCATCTTGGTGCCCAGGTTATCCACGCGCACCAGCGTGTCGTAGACGTTGGCGAACACCCAGGTGTCGCGGTTTTGCGCGCTTTTGATCGGGTCGAAGGTGGTGCTGTCTTCACGGCAGCCGATGGTCAGTACGCCGGCGGCTTGCGCCAAGCCAGCGGTAAGAGACCACGCCGTTAATGTAGCGGCGGCGAGCAACTTCAAGTGACGGGATTGCATGTCATAACTCCTTGTTTAGGACGGCAGAAAGGGTCAATGGCTGTTCAAGCACGCAACTGTATCGATGCTCGTGCAGGAAATGCGTCGGCGGCAACACCACGGAACACATCGTCCGGGCATGTCGGCAACGCGGGTGAAAGGCGCAGCCTGTAGGCAAATTCAGCGGGCTTGGTGGCTCGCCCGGCAATGGTTCTGCAGGCAATGGCCGATGCGGATCGATCTCGGGGATCGCCTCGATCAACGCCGCCGTGTACGGATGGCGCGGCGCGGTAAACACCGCTTCCACCGGCCCTTCTTCGACGATCTTGCCCAAGTACATCACCGCCACGCGGTCGCACAGGCGACGCACAATGGCCAGGTCGTGGGCGATAAACAGAATCGCCAGGTTCATGCGCTGTTGCAGTTCCAGCAGCAGGTTGATGATCTGGCCCTGGATCGACACATCCAGCGCCGCCACGCATTCATCGGCGATGATCAAGCGCGGCTCCACCGCCAAGGCACGCGCGATACCGACGCGCTGGCACTGGCCGCCGCTGAGGGAAGCGGGTTTGCGACTAGCCAGTTCGGGGCGCAGGCCGACCAGGTCGAGCAGTTCATTGACGCGCGCCGCGATCTGTTGCGGGGCGACTTTGCGCTGCACGCGTAACACTTCGCCGATGGTTTCGCCGATGGTGTGGCGGGGGTTCAGCGCGGCGTACGGGTCCTGGAAGATCATCGCGGTATCATGCCGCAGGCGCGCGATATCGATGGCACTGCCGTGGGCCATGTCGATGCCGTCAAACAGCACTTGGCCGGCGCTGATCGGGTTGAGGTGCAGGATCGCCCGGCCGAGCGTGCTCTTGCCGCTGCCGGACTCGCCGACCAGCCCCAGGGTTTCGCCTGCGGCCAGGTTCAGCGACACGCCGTTGACCGCCCTCACCCACTGTTTATTGAGGCTGAACATGCCCGTGCCGGACGCGGCAAAACGCACCTCAAGGTCCTTGATCTGCAACAGGCTTGTGGGCGATCTCCCAACGGATAGTGACACGCCACCCGCGTGCCTTCCGGCAGCACCTCGGTACACAACGCGCGCGCCTGCGGGCAGCGCGGGTTGAAGCGGCAACCGTCGGGCAATGCATCCAGCAACGGCGGCTGCCCGGGAATCGTGCGCAGCAAGGCGTGGCCACTGCTGTGGGCCGGTTGGCAATCGATCAGGCCGGCGGTGTACGGGTGTTGCGGATGGGCCAGCAGGTCGTACTTGCTGCCGTGCTCGCACAGGCGCCCCCCGTACATCACCGCGATGGAGTCGCAGGTCTGCGCCACCACCCCGAGGTCGTGGGTGATCATGATGATCGACAGGCCGCGCCTGTCGCGCAGGTCCAGCAACAGGCGCAGGATTTGCGCCTGCACCGTCACATCGAGGGCGGTGGTCGGCTCGTCGGCGATCAGCACTTTCGGGTTGCAACCCAGCGCCACGGCAATCATCGCGCGCTGGCGCATGCCACCGGAAAACTCGTGTGGGTAATTGTCGACCCGCACCTTGGGATCGGGAATGCCCACCTGACGCAGCACCTCGATGGCCTGCAGGCGCGCGTCTTTTTTCGACGCGCCCTGGTGCAGGCGGATGCCCTCGGCGATCTGCTCGCCGATGCGCATCAACGGGTCGAGGTGGCTGCTGGGGTTCTGGAAGATCATGCCCAATTGCCCGCCGCGTATGGCGCGCATGCCGGCGTCATCCAACGCCAACAAGTCTTGCCCGGCCAGGCGCACAGCACCGCCTTGCACGCGCAGGTTGGGCGACGGCAACAGGCGCATCAGCCCGCGACAGGCCATGGTCTTGCCCGAGCCGCTCTCGCCCACCAGCCCGAGGATCTCACCTTCGGCCAGGTCAAAGGACACCCGGTCGACCAAGGTGACATCGCGCCCGGCATTGTGGGCGATCACGCTGAGGTCCCGCACCTGAAGCAGGCTCATGTGCGCTCCCCCAACACGTGCGCCACGCCATCGGCGAGCAGGCTGAAACCCATGGCCAAGGTGACGATTGCCAGCCCCGGAAACGTGCAGATCCACCAGGCGGTGGTGATAAACGCCTGCCCTTCGGCGACCATCGTGCCCCACTCGGCGGTCGGCGGCTGCACGCCCAGGCCCAAGTAGCTCACGGCGGCGCCGTTGAGCAGCACCAGCACCGCGTCAGACATGGAAAACACGATCGAGCCGAACATCGCGTTGGGCAGCAAGTGCCGAAACAGAATGCGCCCATGGCCAAAGCCCAGGCTCTTGGCGGCCAGGGCGAACTCGCTTTCCTTGAGCACCAGGATTTGCGAGCGAATCAGCCGCGCGTACGACACCCAGCCCACCAGCGCCATGGCGATATAGAAGCTCTGCAAGCCGGGGCCGAGGATGGCCATGATCGCCAGCATCAACACCAGGAACGGAAAGGCCAGGATCACGTCGATCACACGCATGCAGAAGCTGTCGAAGCGCCCGCCGATATAGCCGGACACCGCGCCAATGAAAGTGCCGATCATGAAAGGGAAAATCACCCCGACAATCGCCAGTTGCAGGTCGATGCGCGCGCCCCAGATCACCCGCGAAAGAATGTCGCGCCCGTAGTTATCCGTGCCAAACGGATGGGCCAGGCTGGGCCCGAGCAAACTGATCTCGGTGTTTTGCGCAATCGGGTCAAAAGGTGCGATCCACGGCGCAAACAGCGCCAGGGCCAACCACAGCAGCAGAATCAACAGGCCCCACGCGGCGGTCAGCCGACCGTTGCGAAAACCGAAACGCAGGCGCAAACGCCAGGGGGCAATCAGTGGGCGGCTGCTCATTGCATGTTCACCCGTGGGTCGAGGGTGACTGTCACCACGTCGGCGAGGAAGTTGACCACCACCGTCGCACACGCCAGCACCATCGCCACGCCCTGCACCACCATGTAGTCGCGGGTGAAGATGCCGCGCACCAGCAATTGGCCGATGCCGGGAATCGCGAACAGGCTCTCGATCACCACCGTGCCGCTGATCAGCCAGCCGATATTCACCGCCAGCAGGTTGACCGCCGGCACCAGCGAATTGGGCAACACATGCCGGCGGAACACGGCGGCCTCCGACAGCCCACGCGCGCGGGCGGCGGTGACGTGATCGGCCTGCAACTCCATCAACATGCTCGCCCGCAGGTTGCGCACCAGCACCGCCGACAGGGCCAGAGCGATGGTCAGGCACGGCAGCAGCATATGGTGGGCTTTATCCAGCCAGGTGCGTCCATAGCCGGACACCGGGAACAGGCCCCACTTCACACTCAGCAACAGAATCAACATCAAGCCCAGCCAGAATGCGGGCATGCCCAGGCCGACCGTGGTGAACACCCGGATCAGGTTGTCTGCCCAGCCGCCTTTATTGCGCGCCGCCCAGGTCGCCAACGGCAGCGCAATCAACAGCGCCAGCACCACACTGCCGAGCACCAGCACCAGCGTCGGCTCGATACGGGTGACGATCAGCTTCAACGCGTCGACCTTATACAGCAGGGATTGGCCGAGATCGCCCTTGAGCAGGTTCTTGAGGAAGTAGAAATATTGCAGCCACAACGGCTGATCGAGGCCGTATTGGGCACGGATTTTCAGCAGGGCATCCGGCGTGCTGCGCGAGCCGAGCAAGGCCCGCGCCGGGTCGCCGGGAATCGAACGCACCAGCACAAAGGTGATCAGGCTGATGCCAAACAGCACCGGCAGCAATTGCAGCGGCCGGGACAGCACAAAACGGTAGCGCGCCAGGTTCATCCGTCAGCCCCGGTGACGCGCGAGGAAGTCCAGCAGCACCGGGAAGTACGCGTGGGGCTCCTCATAAAAAGGCATGTGGCTGCTGTTGGGGAACACGTGCAGTTCGGCATGCCTGGCGGCCAGTTTCATGCGATGGGCACAGGCGGGCGTGAGCTCATCGTGCTGGCCGGTGGTGATCAGGATCGGCATGCTGAACTCGGCCATCTCGGGGATGCGGTTCCAGTCCTTGAGGTTGCCGATGTAGAGGAACTCGTTAGGGCCTTGCATGGTTTCGTAGGGGCCCATGTTCCAGTCACCGAGCGAGCGCTTGACCGGCTCCGGCCATTCGTCCAGCCGGCAGACGTGGCGGTAGTTGAGCAAGGTAATGGCGGCCTGGTATTGCGGATGATCCAAGGTGCCCATGGCTTCGTGGCGCTGCATCATGGCCACGGTTTCGCTGCCGAGGGCGCCGCGCAGGCGTTCAAGCTCCTGGGACAGGTGCGGAATGTCGCCGACGGTATTTGAAAGGATCAGGCTTTTCAGCGCATGGGGATAGTGGATGGCGTATTCGATGCCCAACCAGCCGCCCCAGGAATGCCCGAGCAAGTGCACACGGCCCAAGCCGAGGGCCTGGCGCACGGTTTCGACTTCTTCGACATAACGGCCGATTTCCCACAAGGCAACGTCGGTGGGTCTGGCTGATGCGCCGGTGCCAAGCTGGTCGAATGCAACCACTCGCAGGTTATGGTCTTTGAGCCAGCCATGGGCGTCGCGCAAGTAGTCACACGGCAGGCCCGGACCGCCGTTGAGACACAAGAGCACCTCATCGCCATCGCCAAAGCTGTAGACCACGAGGTTATGGCCGTCGACTTGCACGTTGTATTGCTGGTCGGGGGCAACTTCACGCCACATGCATACATTCCTTGTGTTGTATCGGCCTGGCAGGTAGCGGCCGTTTACAGGCCAACACTACCGAGGATGCCGCGCGTCCATAACCTAGTATTTCTTATAGGTTTGGCCTGGCAGTCCTTCGCCGGGGCGTGGCATTCTACTTGCCGCAAGTCGAGATTCAAATGAATTCGGGAGCAGAACGGATGCTGGCCAAGCTTACTGCCTTCAATAACCGTCTCATGCCAGGCAGGAGCCTGGATGAACAGATGGACAATACGTTTATCCTCGCCCAGCAGTTGGGCTTCGATGCGCTGGTGTACGACTACACGCCGGTGCCGATTGACCAGGACGGCTCACTGATCACCCCTTCGGTGCTGGAACTGCGCAATACGCCGCCCGACTGGCACGCGTTATGGTGCAGCGAAGGCTTCTACCAGATCGACCCGGTGCAACATCTGGCCCTGAGCACGGTGTCGCCGTTCGTGTGGTCCTACGAGGCGAAAGCCGATACCGCACTGCAAAAGATCATCGACCCGTGCCACGCGCCGGTTTCCTCTTACCTGCATGAGCGCCAACTGACCTGCGGTGTCAGCGTGCCCATCCACTTGCCGCGCGGCGGCTTCGCGTCACTGACCGGCCTGCGCACCGGCAAGGCGCGTACGGTATTGAAGGACGCGCAGCAGACCCTGGCGGACTTCAGCCTGATCACCCATGCCCTGCAGGAAGCGGCCTACCCGCTGTTCAGCAAAGAACTACGCACGTACCCGCATATTCACCTGACCAAACGCGAACGCGAATGCCTGAAATGGGCCGCCGATGGCCTTACGGCCGCTGAAATCGCCACGCAGTTGAGCCGCTCATTGGCGGTAGTGACCCTGCACCTGGCCTCGGCGATGCACAAACTGGGGGCCAAGAACCGCGTGCAGGCGGTGGTGCGCGCCACCCATTACCGTTTGCTGGAAGACTGACCCGTCAGCAAAACCTAGCTGTTTTGCTAGTTACTTAAACGTTGCGTGACGATTATTGTAGCCCTGATCCTTTTTTTCAGAGCAGGGTACGAAATGGAATTCTTCGAGAAAGTCCGCGAAGGCTATGCGGCCTTCGGCGCCTACCAGACCTGGTATCGCGTGACAGGCGACCTGACCACCGGCCGTACACCGTTGGTGATCATTCACGGCGGCCCCGGCTGCACGCACGACTATGTCGACGCCTTCAAAGACGTGGCGGCCAGCGGCCATGCGGTGATTCACTACGACCAACTGGGCAATGGGCGCTCCACCCACTTGCCGGATAAGGACGCGTCGTTCTGGACCATCGACCTGTTCCTCGCCGAGTTGGACAACCTGCTCGACCACCTGCAAATCAGCGATAACTACGCGATCCTCGGGCAATCCTGGGGCGGCATGCTCGGCAGCGAACACGCGATTTTGCAGCCCAAGGGCCTGCGCGCGTTTATCCCGGCGAACTCCCCCACGTGCATGCGCACCTGGGTCAGCGAAGCCAACCGCCTGCGCAAACTGTTGCCGGAAGGCGTGCATGAAACCCTGCTTAAACACGAACAGGCCGGCACCTACCAGGACCCGGAATACCTCGTCGCTTCGCGGATTTTTTATGACCAGCACGTGTGCCGCGTCAACCCGTGGCCGGAAGAAGTGGCGCGCACTTTTGCCGCCGTGGATGCCGACCCGACTGTGTACCACGCCATGAGTGGCCCGACCGAGTTTCACGTGATCGGCAGCTTGAAGGATTGGAATGTGATTGGCCGGCTGTCGGCGATCAAGGTGCCGACCCTGGTGATCTCCGGCCGGCACGACGAGGCCACGCCGTTAGTGGTCAAGCCGTTCCTGGATGAAATCGCGGACGTGCGCTGGGCGCTGTTTGAAGACTCCAGCCACATGCCCCACGTGGAAGAGCGCCAGGCGTGCATGGGCACAGTGGTGAAGTTTTTGGATGAGGCCTGTTCAATGCCGCACAAAGTCCTCAAGGCCGGCTAATTGATCGTTCCCACGCTCCGCGTGGGAATGCGCCCTTGGACGCTCTGCGTCCGCTCTCAAGGTCGTGACGCGGAGCGTCACAGAATGCACGCCCACGCAGAGCGTGGGAGCGATCATTTAGACTTCGGTCGTCTCGGGCTTCACCGTCTTCCTGGGTACATCCGCCACCACCGGAATCTCCTTCCCCTCAGCATCAAACAACTTGCCGCCGCTGAAGTAATCCCCATCGCGCAATGCCGCCACATCGTGGAAGCACAAGCTGCGCTCAGTCCCCGCCACGAACACCGATTGCTGGTCCGAGTTACCGGCGGTGAAGTGGTTGAACGCCAGGTTCAGCAGGATCGCCATGATCGCCGACGAACTGATGCCTGAGTGGAAAATGGTCGCGAACCACGTTGGGAAGTGGTCGTAGAAGTTCGGCGCGGCGATGGGGATCATGCCGAAACCGATGGAGGTGGCAACGATGATCAGGTTCATGTTGTTGCGGTAATCCACCTTCGACAAGGTGCGAATACCACTGGCCGCCACGGTGCCGAACAGCACAATCCCGGCGCCGCCGAGCACCGAGGTGGGCACGGCGGCAATCACCCGGCCCATAAAGGGCAGCAGGCCGAGCACCACCAGGAACACCCCGCCCGTCGCCACCACAAAGCGACTTTTCACCCCGGTTACCGCCACCAAACCGACGTTCTGGGCGAACGCACTTTGGGTGAATGAGCCAAAGATCGGCGCGAACATGCTCGACAGCATGTCGGCGCGCAAGCCGTTACCCAGGCGCTTGGAGTCGACCTTGGTGTCGATGATCTCGCCCACCGCGAGGATGTCCGCCGAGGTTTCCACCAAGGTCACCATGACCACGATGCACATGGAAATGATCGCCGCCAGGTGAAAGGTCGGCATGCCGAAATGGAAAGGTGTGGGGAAACCGAACATCGGCCCTTGAGCAACGCCGGAGAAGTCGGCCATGCCGAGAAACACCGCGATCACGGTGCCGATCACCATGGCCAGCAGGATCGACAGGCGCGAGATGGTCGCGCTGCCGATCTTGCTCAGCAACAACACCAGCACCAGGGTCAGCGCCGCCAGGCCGATATTGGCCGTGCTGCCGAAATCCGCCGCGCGGCTGTTGCCGCCCATGGCCCAGCGCGCTGCCACTGGCATCAGCGTCAGGCCAATCGTGGTGATCACAATGCCGGTGACCAGTGGCGGGAAAAACTTGGTGATCCGTGAGAACACCGGCGTGATCAACAGCCCGATAAACGACGCGGCCATCACCGCCCCGAGAATCGCCGGCACCCCGCCCGCGCCATCACTGCCGACAATCGCCACCATGGTTGCCACACCGGCAAACGACACGCCCTGCACCAGCGGCAGCTGGCAGCCAAAAAACGGCAGGCCGAGCGTCTGCAACAGCGTGGCCAAGCCACCGGCAAACAATGACGCGGCAATCAACAGGCCGATGTCCGCCGGAGACAAACCGGCCGCCTGGCCAACGATCAACGGCACGGCAACAATGCCGCCGTACATGGTGAGCACATGCTGCAGGCCGTAAGCCATGTTGGCCGCGACGCCGAGATTCTCATCTTCTGGCCGCTGCGGTGACGCCTTCGGGATAGTCATGGTGAGGGGTTCTCTGTTTTTGTTGTGCGAACACTGTATGCAATGTTTGGACTTGATGTCCATATAGTTGTATACAATCAATCGAACAAGATACCCTCCATCGGCGTTACAAAAACAATCCGGCCGTCATGAGCCAGAACGCCAAAGGACCGATAACAATGAAAAAGGCATTACAGGGCGCAACCGTTGCACTCACCCTTCTCGGCGGCGGGGAGGCTGTCGCGGTGGAATGGATGAACAACAGCGTAGGATTTCGCTACGGCCAGCACTTCACCAATCCGAATAACCCGAATGATTTCAGCAAGCGCATCTACAGCTTTACCCACGCCAGCGGCTACCAATACGGCAGCAACTACCTGAACCTGGATGTGTTCCTGTCCGACAGCCACGACCCGCGCAAGGGCACCGACCATGGCGGCAGTGAGGTTTACGCTGTTTACCGGCATCAGCTGTACGCGTCGCGGGTATTTGACGTGCCGCTCGGCACCGGGCTGATCAAGGACTATGCGCTGACCCTGGGCTTCGACGCCAACCGCAACAACAACAACGCTGCCTCAGCCAAAAAACGCGCACTGGTGATCGGCCCGACGTTGAAGTTCAACACCGTCGGCGTGCTGGATTTGAGCCTGATGTACTACAAGGAAAGAAACCACACCGGCATCCCCGGCGCGCAGGAGTCGAACCACACGTTCGACGACACCTACATGCTCAACCTGACGTGGATGCGCCCGTTCGACATCGCCAACCACGCGGCGAAGTTCCAGGGGTTCATCAATTACGTCGGGGAAAAAGGCGAGGACTACCACGGCCGTGACACCGCACCGGAAACACTGATGCGCAGCGCGCTGATGGTGGCGGTGCGGCCGGGTAAAAGCGTGAAGCCGAACCTGTATCTCGGCGTGGGGTATGAGTACTGGCACAACAAGTTCGGCGTGGATGGTGGGCGGGGTACTCGAACGTCAACGCCGACGTTGAATATGGAAGTCACCTTCTAGCCACTGAACAAACCCAATCAACTGTGGGAGCTGGCTTGCCTGCGATGCAGACACCTCGGTACTTCAGAATCACCGAGTCGATGCTATCGCAGGCAAGCCCGCTCCCACAGGTTTGATCCCATTTCAGCTTTAGGCGTTGGCGAGCTCGGAATTGTCCGCCTTCGGCCGCGCCAGCCAGTAACCCAACACCGCCAGCGGCGCCGTCGCCAACATCACAATCACAGTGATCAACAACGGCTGATCAATCATCGACGACACCAGCAGGCTGCTGAGAAAGCACAGCCCCAGTTGCAAGGTGTTTTGCAGTGCTGCCGCCTTGCCGGAATTTTCCGCAAACGGCATCAGCGCATTCGCCACCACGATCGGGTAGCTCGCACCGTTGACCAGCGCCATCAGGCAGAACGGGATCAGCAAAGTGGTCAGGGTCGGCACCGTCAACGTGGCGACCAGGTACAACGCCACCATGCTGATGCAATACGCCACCAGCAACCAGGGCAGCAGGGTTTTGCCCTGGTAATGCTGCAACGCGCTGCGGCAGCTGTAACCACCGATCAGAAAAGCCAGGGTCGGCAGCACGTAGCTCAGGCCGATGTCATTCGGGCTGTAACCCATATCGCCGAGGATGAACGGCGACGCGGTCAGCCAGGCAAAGAAACTGGCGGAACAGGCGGCGAAGATCATCACGTTGCCGGTGAACACGCGCGAGGTCAGCAACTGCCCATAACCGAGGCGCGAAGGCCCGCCCTGCTCTGCGCGACGTTTCGGCATCTTGCGCAGGAACAGCGTCGGCAGCAGCAATAGCAGCGACACGCCCAGCAACACCGCAAAGATCGCCTGCCAGCCGAAGTGATTCAACACCATCGCCCCCAGCAACGGCGCCAGCGCCGGTGACAGCGACATCAGCGGCATGATGCTGGCGAACACGCGGTGCGCCTTGTCAGCCGGGTAACGGTCGATCACCAGCGCCTGCCAACTGACGGCGGCGGAACACACGCCAATCGCCTGCATAAACCGCAACGCCAACAGCTGAGGCGCAGTTTCGACCCAGAACATGCCTGCGCAACCCAGCACGAACAGGCTCAGGCCGGTCAGTAGAATCGGCTTGCGCCCCAGTCGGTCGGACAACGGCCCCCACAACAACTGCCCCACCGCAAAGCCGGCGAGGAAAATACTCAAGCTGGCGCCCACGGCGCCCGCGCTAATGTGCAATTGCTCGCCCATGGCGCCGAACGCCGGCAAGTACATGTCCATGGCGAGATAACCGAGCATGCTCAGCCCCGCCAGATACCAGGTGAAACCAAAAGAATTTTTCATTGAAGCCTTGCTGAACCTGCCATCAAACTATTTGCTGACTGGCGCCTATTATTAAGCTGACAGTGAGTGTGTGAAGCGATAATAATTGGACACTCTTATCAAATAATTTGAAGGCAGCCGTAATGTGGTCAGAATATTCACTGGACGTCGTCGATGCCGTGGCACGCCACGGCAGCTTCAGCGCCGCCGCCCAGGAACTGCATCGCGTGCCGTCCGCCATCAGCTACACCGTGCGCCAGCTTGAAGAATGGCTGGCGGTGCCACTGTTTGTGCGCAGGCATCGCGATGTAGAACTGACGCCCGCCGGCCGTTTATTTATAGACGAAGCCCGCGGCGTGATGAAAAAAATGCTCGGCACCCGGCGCTTGTGCCAACAGGTGGCGAATGGCTGGAGCGGCCAATTGAAGGTGGCCGTGGACTCAATCGTCAAACCCCAGCGCTGTCGGCAGTTGGTACTGGACTTCTACCGGCAGTTCCCCGAAGTGGAACTGTTGCTGGAATACGAGGTGTACAACGGCGTGTGGGACGCCTTGGCCGATGAGCGCACCGACATCGTGATCGGCGCCACCAGCGCCGTACCGGTGGCCAGCCACTTCACCTTTCGTGACATGGGGCTGCTGAACTGGCTGTGTGTGGTCAGCGCCAGGCACCCACTGGCGGCGATGGACGGCTTGCTCAGCGACGACCAACTGCGCCCGTTCGCGTCGCTGTGCATGACCGACACCTCGCGCAACCTGCCCAAGCGCGACACCTGGACCCTGGATAACCAACGCCGGCTGGTGGTGCCCAACTGGGCCTCGGCGCTGGATTGCCTGCGCGATGGCCTGTGCGTCGGCATGGCCCCGGCGCATCAAGTGCTGCCGTGGATTGAACGCGGCGAGCTGGTGGCGCTGCAATTGAGCCGACCGTTCCCGGCCAGCCCGTCGTGCGTGGCGTGGGCGCAGAACAAGCTGTCGCCGGCGATGAGTTGGTTGCTGGAGTACCTGGGCGATACCGAAACCATGAATCAGGAATGGTTGAATGGCCCAGATCTCTAAAGGATGAAGGAGATCCCCTGTGGGAGCGGGCTTGCTCGCGAATGCGGTGGGTCAGTCACCCACTGTATTGCCTGACCCTGCGCATTCGCGAGCAAGCCCGTTCCCACATTTCGATCCGGTTTCTAATCCAATAGACGGGTGATGGCCCTTACGATCATCTCCACCTCTTTTGCATCCAGCGTCAGCGGCGGCAGCAACCGGATGATCGTGCCGCGCGTCACGTTGATCAGCAGGCCGTGCTCCTGCGCTGCGCGGTAGGCCAGGTCGCGATAAGGGCGAGCCAGTTCGATGCCGATCATCAAACCCTGCCCGCGAATCGCCAGCACCTGTGGATGCTCGCTCAATTCCACCCGCAACCTTGCCAGCAGCCGCTCGCCCTGTTGCGCAGCGTTCTGCAGCAAGCCTTGCTCCTCAATAATATCCAGCACCGTGCAGCCGACGCGGCAGGCCAGCGGGTTGCCGCCAAACGTGCTGCCGTGGCTGCCGGGGGTAAACAGCTGCGCCACCGCAGCCTTGGCCAGGCAGGCGCCGATGGGCACGCCGTTGCCGAGGCCTTTGGCCAGGGTCATCACGTCCGGGGTGATGCCTTCATGCTGGAACGCAAACCAGGCGCCGGTGCGGCCGATGCCGGTCTGGATTTCATCCAGCATCATCAGCCAACCGTGGCGCGTGCAGTGATCGCGCAGGGCTTTCAAGTAGCCGAGCGGCGCCAGCAGCACGCCACTTTCGCCCTGGATCGGCTCCAGCAGCACGGCCGCGATGCGCGTGCCGAACTGTTGAGTGATGGCTTCCAGTGCCGCCAGGTCGCCAAAAGCCACCTTGAGAAAATCCCCCGGCAAGCGCTGGAAGCCCAGGCGCACCGACGGCCCGTCGCTGGCCGCCATGGTGCCGAGGGTGCGCCCGTGAAAGGCGTTTTCCATCACCACCACCAGCGGTTCTTCGATGCCTTTTTTCCAGCCATGCAGCCGAGCGAGTTTCAGCGCCGTCTCGTTGGCTTCGGCGCCGGAGTTGTTGAAGAACGCACGGTCCAGGCCGGACAGCTGTGCCAAACGCTGGGCCAGGCGCTGTTGCCAGTCGATGCTGTAAAGGTTGGAGGTGTGCAGCAACAAGCCCGCCTGCTCACTGATCGCCGTCACCAGTCTGGGGTGGGAATGGCCGACATTGGTCACCGCCACACCGGCCACCGCGTCGAGGTATTCACGGCCCTGCTGGTCCCACAGGCGCGTGCCCAGGCCACGGGTAAAGCTCAGGGCCAGGGGTTGATACGTGGTCATCAGGCAGGCGGCGGTCATGGTGGCAAGCTCCAGTGCATCGTTGGGATGCGTGCAGTATCGTTAGCCACTAGAGCTGGATAAACTGCGTATTCCTGCAATGACTTTAAACCAGGGCTTGATAATGGATCTGTTCCAGGCAATGTCGGTGTATGTGAAAGTGGTCGAGACCGGCAGCATGACGGCCGCCGCGCAAGAATGCGGGATGTCGACCACCATGGTCGGCAATCACTTGCGCGCCCTGGAACAGCGCCTGGGCGTCAGCCTGCTCAAGCGCACCACGCGCAAACAAAGCCTCACCGAATTTGGCGGGCAGTATTACCAGCGCTGCCTGGAAGTGCTGGGGCTGGTGGCCGACTCCGAGTTGCTGGCAGAGCAGGCGCACAGCGAAGTCCCCAAAGGCAGCCTGCGCATCACCGCGCCACCGGTGTTCGGCACCGAGCGCCTGGCACCAGCCTTGAGCGAATTCTCCCAGCGCTACCCGCTGATCAACCTGCACGTGGAGTTGAGCAACGAGCGAATGGACTTGGTCGACAGCGGCTTCGACGTGGCGATCCGTCTCGGCGAACTGGAAACCTCCAGCCTGATCGCCAGGCCCATGCAGGCCTACACCCTCACCCTCTGCGCGTCACCTGCGTACCTGGCGCGACGTGGCACGCCGCACACCCCCGACGACCTGCGCCAGCACGACTGCCTGGCGTTCGCCTACCCGGCGACCGACAACTGGCGCGACACCGACAAGCTCTGGCGCATGACCGGCGAAGAAGGCGAGGTGGAAGTCCCGGTGGCGGGCACATTGACCATCAACAGCTCGCAAGGCTTGCGCCAGGCGGCCGTCAACGGCATGGGCATCATCATGCTCGCCGATGCCCTGGTGCAACCGGACCTGGAGAGCGGCAAGCTGGTGGCCTTGCTGACCACCTATCAACTGTCCAGCCGCCCCATGCACCTGCTCTACCGCCAGGACCGTTACCGCCTGCCCAAGCTGCGCGCCTTTGTGGATTTCGCCATGGAAAAGTGGGCGCTCTAGAAGGCCACGCCCAACTCCCGCAGGCGCGCCGCCGTGCGCTCGGCCGACACGTGGTGAATGCCCTGCCAACCGAGGGCCACGGCCGCCTCGATATTGCCGGCGACATCATCGATAAACACCACTTCACCGGGCTGAATATCCGGCAGATAGGCGCGCACCTGATTGAGGCTGGCGTGATAGATCGCAGGGTCCGGCTTGATCAGCTTCAACTCGCCCGAGACCACGATATCGCGCAGATGCTGCAGGAACGGATAGTTGGCGCGCGCATAGGGGAAGGTTTCCGCCGACCAGTTGGTGAGCCCGAACAGCGGCATATTGGCCTTATGCAGCGCCTCAAGGATCGCCACGCCTTCCGGCAACGCGCCACGCAGCATCTCGTGCCAACGGTCGTAGTACGCCTGGATCAGGCGTTCGTGCTTTGGGTACTGCTCGATCAGGTGGCGCGTGCCTTCGGCCAGGCTGCGGCCGGCGTCTTGCTCGGTGTTCCAGGCTTGGGTGCAAATGGTGTCAAGAAAGTGCTGCCGCTCGTGATCGTCGGTGATCAGCTGGCGGTACAGGTGGTGCGGGTTCCAGTCGAACAGGACACCGCCGAAATCAAAAACTACTGCACGAATCGTCATCAGATCCTCCGTTAGCGTGGCTTGATAGCGCAAGGAGTCTGGCAGATTGTGAGGGTGCGCGGGAGCGTGATGAAGTGCAGGAGCAGAGATGTGTGTGGAGCAGACATGTGTGGGAGCTGGCTTGCCTGCGATGGCATCACCGCGGTGCAACTGAAACACCGAGGTGGCTGCATCGCAGGCAAGCCAGCTCCCACACAAGCCAGCTCCCACATTTTTGACCGTGTTTTAGGCTTGGATCAGGCCATTGATTTTCACGGTCGGGTTTACATCGGCTTCGTAATCCACGCCGTCGATTTCAAAGCCGAACAAGCGCAGGAACTCAGCCTTGTAGCCGGCAAAATCGCTGATCTCGTTGACGTTGTCGTCGGTCACCTGGTTCCACAGCGCGGCCACGGCGTCCTGGACTTTCGGCTCCAGCTCGGCCAGGTCGGCGCGCAGGCGGCCGTCGGCGTCCAGCTTCGGCTCGCTGCCGTACAGGCTGTCCTTGAACAGGCCGTAGACCTGCTCGATGCAGCCTTCGTGGGTGCCCTGCTCTTTCATCACTTTGAACAGCAACGACAGGTACAGCGGCATGATCGGGATCGCCGAGCTGGCCTGGGTGACCACGGCCTTGAGCACCGACACACGGGCGTCGCCCTTCAGCGCGGCGAGGTTGTCGCGCAGGGTCAGGACTTTTTTGTCCAGGTCTTTCTTGGCTTCGCCGATGGAGCCGTTCCAGTAGATGTCCTGGGTCAGCTTCTCGCCGAGGTAGGTGAACGCGGTGGTCTTGGCGCCTTCGGCCAATACATCGGCGTCACGCAGGGCGTCGATCCACAGCTGCCAGTCTTCGCCGCCCATGACTTTCACGGTGCCGTCGATTTCTTCCTGGGTTGCAGGCTCAAGCGTGGTGTCGACCACAACGCCTTTGTCGGTGTTGATACCGCGCAGGGTCACGGCCTTGCCGATTGGCTTGAGGGTGGAGTTGTGCACCACGCCTTGCGGGTCGGTACGGCGTGGCGCGGCCAGGCTGTAGACCACCAGGTCGATCTTGCCCAGGTCTTTCTTGATGGTTTCGATGGTCAGGCGCTTGATCTCGTCAGAGAACGCGTCGCCGTTGATGCTCTTGGCGTACAGGCCTTTTTCAACCGCAAACTTCTCGAACGCAGCGCTGTTGTACCAGCCGGCGGAGCTCAGCTTGCCTTCTTCGCCTTCTTTCTCAAAAAACACACCCAGGGTGTCGGCGCCGCAGCCAAACGCAGCACTGATGCGCGCGGCCAGGCCGTAACCGGTGGAAGCGCCGAGGACCAGCACCTTTTTAGGGCCGCCTTCGATGACGCCGTGTTGGGTCACGTAGTCGATCTGTTCCTTGACGTTCGCTTCACAGCCAACAGGGTGAGCGGTCACACAGATAAAGCCACGAACCCGCGGTTTGATGATCATAAAATTTCTGCCTCTTCCAAGGTGCCGAAGGCCAATGGTGGCCATTCAACTTAATCGTACCGGTCTATGACGTCCAAAAAACCGAAGCGTCACGATAGTCGCAAATCTTCTGTTTACAAAATTCAATCGGCGCAGCGCTTTTTGGCGTATGCCTGCTACCGTTCACCCTCCTACGGGTTTGCGGCGTAAACTCTGCGCCAGACCATAACCGTGAAGATTTGTTCAATTCCTTCACAATTTCGCAATATTTAAAACGCCTATTCGTCGCTGAACGCCTTATCATAAGGGGGATGTATCAACATGTTTCAACACCCCCACCACTCGCAGCCACGGATCCGGACCTGTCGAATGGCGTCCAGCTGGAGCTGAGTTTCATGAGCAAGTCTGCCTTACGCAAAAATGCAGTGTCGGTCGCCTGGGCAATCGGCGTCCTGCTGATTATTTGCCTGTTTCCCATGACCACTGCGGTATTTCTCGGCCTGGTGCTGGTTTGCGGGGTCTACGACTTCCTGCGCAACGGCCTGTATGACGCCGACACGATCAAAAAGTACTTCATCGGCAGCGGCCGTAATACCTGGATATTGGCGCCGTTCAACACCCTGTTCGACCTGCTGAGCCTGCGCAACCGCCATGTCTACACCATGCGCGACCTGCCGCCGGCCTGGCGTGAAGACCTGCAGCAGGTGATCGACGATGCCATGGCCAACAAGGATGAAATCATCAGCTACCTGGATGAACGCATGGCCGAGAAGAAGCGCGGCATGTTGTTTTTCCAATGGTACGGCCGCCCGATTGAAACCACTTTGGACATTCCGCAACTGCGCAAAAAACTGCCGTATGTGAAGACCATTGGCGTCTCAGTGTTCAACGAAAACCGCTCGACGTCCTTCCACTTCGGCCCGCTGCGCATGATGTTCCGCGTGCTCTACAACATGGCGCCGGCGCCGCACCATGAGGGTGTCTATATCCAGGTGGGCAAGCACAAGCACTACTGGCACGACAACCCGCTGTTTATTTTCGATGACACGCTGATGCACGCGTCCTTCAACAAGAAC
This sequence comes from Pseudomonas sp. R76, assembly GCF_009834565.1. Taxonomy (GTDB): domain Bacteria; phylum Pseudomonadota; class Gammaproteobacteria; order Pseudomonadales; family Pseudomonadaceae; genus Aquipseudomonas. The sequence goes on along the minus strand of NZ_CP019428.1, from coordinate 2,055,775 downwards.
GACGCAAAACGTTACTGCCTGTTCATTGATATCGTGCGGCCGACCCTGCTGCCTTCAGTGCTCAACGCCGTGATCGCAGGCTTTGCCGGGCTGGTGTTTACCCTGCGTCGGGTTTTCTACAAAAACTGGAAGCTGATTCAGTAAGTTCTGCGGCATGATGGTGCTGGACGGTGTTTGCGCCCTGCCCGAGAGGCGGCCAAACTACAGTCTCGTGCGACCGAATTCGGCGCTCACCATTTTCAGGCCATCGCTGCCCTAGACGGGTGCGATGGCTGCGCCTTCAAGGAATCAGAATGCCCCAACGTCAAGTCATCAACGCCTCCGTCAGCCCCAAGGGCAGCCTCGAAACCCTGTCCCAACGTGAAGTCCAACAACTGAGTGAAGCCGGCACCGGCAGCATCTATACGTTGTTCCGCCAGTGCGCCCTGGCCATCCTCAACACCGGCGCGCATATCGACAACGCCAAGACCATCCTCGACGCCTATCAAGATTTTGAAGTGCGTATCCATCAGCAGGACCGCGGCGTGCGCCTGGAATTGTTGAACGCACCGGCCGACGCCTTCGTCGATGGCGAAATGATCGCCAGCACCCGCGAAATGCTGTTCAGCGCCCTGCGCGACATCGTCTACACCGAGAACGAGCTGGACAGCCAGCGCATCGACCTGAGCAACTCCCAAGGCATCACCGACTACGTGTTCCACCTGCTGCGCAACGCCCGTACGCTGCGCCCGGGCGTGGAACCGAAAATCGTGGTGTGCTGGGGCGGGCACTCGATCAACACCGAAGAATACAAATACACCAAGAAAGTCGGCCACGAACTGGGCCTGCGCAGCCTCGACGTGTGCACCGGCTGCGGCCCCGGCGTGATGAAAGGGCCGATGAAGGGCGCGACCATTTCCCACGCCAAACAACGCATCACCGGCGGGCGCTACCTGGGCCTGACCGAGCCGGGCATCATCGCCGCCGAAGCGCCGAACCCCATCGTTAACGAACTGGTGATTTTGCCGGACATCGAAAAACGCCTGGAAGCCTTCGTGCGCGTCGGCCACGGCATCATCATCTTCCCGGGCGGCGCCGGCACGGCCGAAGAGTTCCTGTACCTGCTGGGCATCCTGATGCACCCGGACAACCGTGACGTGCCGTTTCCGGTCATCCTCACCGGGCCGAAACACGCCGCGCCGTACCTGCAACAGCTGCACGCCTTCGTCGGCGCCACCCTGGGCGAAGCGGCGCAGGCGCACTACCAGATCATCATCGACGACCCCGCCGAAGTGGCGCGCCAGATGACTGCCGGGCTCAAGGCCGTGAAGCAGTTCCGCCGTGAGCGCAACGACGCGTTCCACTTCAACTGGCTGCTGAAGATCGACGAAGGTTTCCAGCGCCCGTTCGACCCGACCCACGAAAACATGGCCAGCCTGCAACTCAGCCACGCGCTGGCGCCCCACGAACTCGCAGCCAACCTGCGCCGCGCGTTTTCGGGGATTGTGGCGGGTAACGTCAAGGACAAAGGCATTCGCTTGATCGAGCAGCATGGGCCGTATGAGATTCACGGCGACCCGGCAATCATGAAGCCGCTGGATGAGCTGCTACAGGCGTTTGTTGCCCAGCACCGTATGAAGTTGCCGGGCGGCGCGGCGTATGTGCCGTGTTATCGCGTGGTCCAATAACTAACGCTGCACCGCCACGCATTTGATTTCCACCAGCAACCCGGGATGCGCCAGTTCTGACACGCCGATGGTCGTCCAGGCGCGATGCCCGCGTGGAAACAGGCGGTTTTTCACCTCGCGAAAAACCGCCATGTGCTGGCTCATGTTCACGTGATACGTGGTCATGTCGACCACGTCATCAAAGCTGCAACCGCCCTCCTCCAATACCTGCCGCAGGTTGCCCCAGGCAGCCATGAATTGCGCCTCGGGGTCTTCAATCACGGCCAGTTCCGGCGTGCGGCCAACCTGGCCTGCGCAGTACAAAGTGTTTCCAACTTTAACGGCTGGCACGTAGCCCGCGCGCTCAACAATGGGTTGCATGGCAGGAGGGATGATGAGCTTGCGGTCGGTCATAGCTTGTATCTCTTTGGGGTGCAGGAAAGCGTGTGAGCGCGAACAGTTCGAACTAGGGTTTTACCTGTTCCCATTTACTCACACCAGCAGAGCGACCTATGGACCAACGGATCTTGCCCTTCATCAATCCTTACCTTAGGGTAAGGAATATCACGATGGAGTTATTAGCTATGGCCACCGCAAAACTTACCTCAAAAGGGCAAATCACCATTCCTATCCAAGTGCGCACCGCATTGGGCCTGGAAACCGGCGACCGGGTTGAATTTGTCGAAACGGAAGACGGAAAGTTTTCCATCATTGCCGCGAGCAAAACCGTGCAGGACCTCAAGGGGTTGATCCGCAAGCCCGCCCAGGCCGTGTCGATCAATGCCATGAACCACGCCATCGCCACCCAGGGAGCAAAAGCGCGATGATCGGCCTGGATACCAATGTGCTGGTGCGTTATGTCACCCAGGATGACCCGGTCCAATCGCCCAAGGCATCGGAGCTGATCGAATCACTCACCACATTGTCGCCAGGCTTTGTCAGCCTGGTGTCGGTGGTGGAACTGGTCTGGGTGTTACAAAGCTGCTACGAGTCGGCCAAGAGTGAGGTGGTGACCGTGCTGGAAACGCTGTTGCGCACACGTGAATTGACCGTCGAACATGCCGAGATCATCTGGCAGGCTCTGCGCCGATTCACCGCAGGCAAAGCCGACTTCGCCGACTACCTGATAGAGCGCTGCGCCCATGCGGCCGGTTGTGAATACACCGCCACCTTTGATCAAAACGCGGCCAAGGCCACAGGCATGAAACGGCTGGGCTGAGCCACACCATTGCGACGCTGTTCAGGCTTTGGTAAAACCGCGTTCAACCTTGATCAAGAGACAGACTCACGTGCGCATCCTGCTACTCGCTACTTTGAGCTTGGCCTCCACCCTGGCTGCCGCCGACACCATCGCCTGGCCCGACCTGCCGAAAAGCTGTTTCGTCAGTGGTCGCTCTGCCACCAGCGCGGATGTGGACACCGGCTGTGCAGCGTTCTTGATCAACGTGCAAGGCAAAGCGGCGGGTACGCCGATCAAGCTGGAGATTCCCCAATATGCCGTGCATGTGGACGAAGCCACGGGCAAAGAAACGCCGGTGATCATCATCCAGGCCGAAGAGAACGGCGAGATCAAGGCAGTGGGCTACAAGGAACTGGGCACCGATCAACTCGGTGCCGCGTTGTTGCGGGAGGTTCGGCTCCTGGGCACCCAGAAGCCGATCTAGCGCAGGCTCAACGCACCCAGCCGCCGCCCTGCCAGTGGTAACCGTCATTGCGCTGCACCCAGTGCGGATGCACATAACGATAGCCTTCGCGCACTTGCTCCCAATGGCCGTGTACCGCGACGTATCGCCCGCCTTCCCAGCGCCAGTAACCGCGCGACCACACATAGCCGTAACGTGCCGCGGGTTCGACTTCGATCACCTGGACCGGTGGCGGTTGTGGCGCAACCACTTCGACATATTCACGCTGTACCGGCCTGCGGTCATGCACAACGCGCTCTTGCACACACCCGGATGCCGCGACGACCACTGCCGCCATTGCTGCATAACGTAGCAACATACAAAAATCCTCGGGCGTTACAGCCCAACACCTGCACCAGTAAAAAATGCCCCCATGTTTCAGCCACGCTCCTGCTTAGGCCTGGGTTCTTTGTAACAGGTGATGTCTGTCAGCTTGCTGAACTGGCAGGCCTCAGGAAGCGCACGCGACGGTCGGTTACTGCAAAGGTGAAGCCGATCAAGGTCAGCAGCGACTGGAGAACAGCGGCAGCACCAAGCCTGCGTCCTGGCGTTGCCCACTGCGGCGCTCATACAGGGTGGCCAGCGTAAGCCCCAACGCGGCGGCCAGTGGCAGCAAATACATAACCAGCCCGACGCTTTGGCCGCTATTGCTGTATTGCCCGGCGATCACGATACAGACCCCAGCAAAGCTGGTGATCAGCCCGGCCCACTGCCAGCCACCGCTGCGCTCGGCGCTGCTGCCGGTCGATAACGCCGCCGTCATCAAGGGCTGCAGTGCCGCGAGGATGGCGGCTGTACCTGCTGTGCGATCCCGGCAATGCACTGGCCTTGCACCTGCATGAGCAAGTCAGGCACTTCAAGGTGTAAACACTGGGCACAAAAAAGCCCGCTGACCGTTACCGGTTCAGCGGGCTTCTTACAGCGGTTTAACCTTTGGCTTACAGCGCCAGGTCAGACGCCGGCTTGCTCGGCTCAGCCGCTGGCTTGGCAGCCTCGGTAGCCTTTGGCGCGTTCAACTGCGGAATCGCAGGCGGCGGCGTCAGTTGCAGGATACCGGCGGTGTAGGCCCATTCCTTGGCAACAGCTTCAGGGCTGTCGTTCAGCTTGGTGCCGTAGCTCGGTACGATCTGGTGCAGCTTGGCTTGCCACTCAGGGGTCGCCACCTTGTCCTTGAACACTTTTTGCAGCACGGTCAGCATGATCGGAGCCGCGGTGGACGCGCCTGGCGATGCACCCAACAGGCCTGCAATAGTGTTGTCGGCGGAGCTGACCACTTCGGTGCCGAGTTTCAGGACGCCGCCCTGCTCTTCGTCACGCTTGATGATCTGCACGCGCTGACCGGCTTGCCACAGGCGCCAGTCTTCTTTCTTGGCGTTCGGGAAGTACTCTTTCAGCGCGTTGTAGCGGTCGTCATCCGACAGCATCAGTTGGCCGGCAAGGTACTCAACCAGTGGGTATTCACGAATACCGACTTTGGTCATTGGCCAGATGTTGTGGGTGGTGGTGCTGGTCAGCAAGTCCAGGTACGAGCCTTCTTTCAGGAACTTGGTCGAGAAGGTCGCGAATGGGCCAAACAGGATTACACGCTTGCCATCCAGCACGCGGGTGTCCAGGTGCGGAACCGACATCGGTGGTGCGCCAACCGAAGCCTTACCGTAGGCCTTGGCCAGGTGCTGCTCGGCGATGGCCGGGTTATCGGTCACCAGGAACGAACCGCCAACCGGGAAGCCTGCGTATTCCTTGGCTTCAGGAATGCCCGACTTCTGCAGCAGGTGCAGGGCACCGCCGCCGGCGCCGATGAACACAAACTTGGCGTCGGTTTCAGTCTTGGTGCCGTCTTTGAGGTTTTTGTAGCTCACACGCCACGAACCGTCGGCGTTCTTGGTGATGTCCTGCACTTCGCTCGACAGTTTCAAGTCAAACTTCGGCGTGGTTTGCAGGTGAGCGACGAACTGGCGGGTGATCTCGCCGAAGTTCACGTCGGTGCCGATCGGGGTCCAGGTGGCCGCGATTTTCTGGTTCGGGTCACGCCCTTCCATCATCAGCGGAACCCACTTGGCGATTTGCGCCGGGTCTTCGGAGTACTGCATGCCGGCGAACAGCGGGCTCGCCTGCAGGGCTTCGTAGCGTTTTTTCAGGAACTTGATGTTGTCATCGCCCCACACAAAGCTCATGTGCGGTGTGGAGTTGATGAACGAACGCGGGTTCTTCAGCACGCCCTGCTGGACCTGCCAGGACCAGAACTGACGGGAGATCTGGAACGCTTCGTTGATCTCGACCGCTTTCGGGATCTCAACGTTGCCGTTCTTGTCTTCCGGGGTGTAGTTCAGCTCAGCCAGGGCCGAGTGACCGGTACCGGCGTTGTTCCAGCCGTTGGAGCTTTCTTCGGCCACGCCATCAAGACGCTCAACCATCTCCATCGACCAGTCCGGCTGCAGCTCGTTGAGCCAAACACCCAGGGTCGCACTCATGATGCCGCCGCCGATCAGCAGCACATCGACTTTCTTTGCCTCTTCCGCGTGAACGGACGTGATCCCCATCGACAAAGCCAGCCCCAGCAGGGCAGTGTTTACTTTTTTAAACATCAGTAGCACCTATGATAAAACGCCATCCGCCCCACCGCCCCTGATCATGGGCAACCCTCAATCACGCCGCGCCAGGCAGCGCGCCGCGGGGTTTGCACATTCACATGAGAACCGCAGGGTGGGCACACAAGGCCGACGTATCGACCTCACTGTTTATGTCCCTTCTGCGCTGACTTTTTATCATTATTGGCTTCAGCTACCTGGGCGACAGCCAACCGCCGGGACGTATACGGGTGTACGCACCGGGGAAAGACTAGACCAAGACGGCGCGCAGAATATCACGCTAAACGGCGTTTATGCGTCCTTTGGCCAATTGACAGCTCTAAATCGCGGGTTTTAACCCGTCAGTGTCAAGCCTGACAGGCGCGACGTGGCGTCACAGGCGCCTAGATGAAACTGAACTCCGCGGCAAACGGCTGTTCTAGACACCTTCGCCGTTGCTTGCGTAGCATCGGCGGCAGTCCTTCGTGCAATCCTTCCAAACAGAGTTACCCATGACTATCCAGCAAACACCCGGGCACGTACTGCCCGCGCGCAGCGCCGCCAAAATGGAAGCTGCCATGGCCGTGGGCGCCTTCGCGATCGGCACCGGCGAATTCGCCATCATGGGCTTGATGCCCGACATCGCCCACAATTTGAACTTGAGCGAACCGCAAGTCGGCCACGCCATCAGCGCCTACGCCCTCGGCGTCATGGTCGGCGCGCCATTGCTGGCCATCCTCGGCGCCAAGCTGCTGCGCAAACACATGCTCTTATTACTGATGGGCCTGTACGCGTTGGGCAACCTCGCCACCGCCTTCACCCCGACTTTCGGCTCGCTGGTGGCCTTCCGCTTCATCAGCGGCCTGCCCCACGGCGCCTACTTCGGCATCGCCGCCGTCGTCGCCTCCAGCATGGTGCCCAACGACAAACGCGCCGGCGCCGTGGCCCGCGTGATGATGGGCCTCACCCTCGCCATGCTGCTCGGCAACCCCATCGCCACCTTCCTGGGCCAACACCTGGGCTGGCGCTCGGCGTTCGCCCTGGTCAGCGCCATCGCCGTGTGCACCCTCTTCCTCGTCTGGCAATTCGTGCCCGACCGCCACGACGAACCACGCAGCGACCCGCGCAAAGAACTGCGCGCCTTCACCAAACCCCAAGTGTGGATGGCCCTGTCGATTGGCGCGATTGGCTTTGCCGGCATGTTCTGCGTGTTCAGCTACCTCGCCCCGACCATGCTCGAAGTGACCAAAGTCTCGCCACAATGGATCCCCTTCGGCCTCGCTGCGTTTGGCGTCGGCGGCATCATCGGCAACATTGCCGGCGGCAAACTGTTCGACCGTATGCAATTTCGCGCCGTGGGCTTGATATTGGTGTGGTCGATAGCCGTGTTGCTGTTCTTCCCCTTCGCGGCATCGTCGCTGTGGGGCGTGCTGCTGAGCATGGGCCTGGTCGGCACCATGGTGGCGTTGGCCGCACCGCTGCAAATCCGCCTGATGGACATCGCCCACGAAGCCCCAAGCCTGGCGGCAGCGTCCAACCACGCAGCATTCAACCTGGCGAATGCGCTGGGGCCGTGGTTTGGCGGCATGGCGATTACGGCGGGTTACGGCTGGACCAGCACCGGCTACATCGGCGCCGCCACAGCGCTGGCCGGCCTGGGCATCTACCTCATCGCCCGCCGCATGAAAGGCGGCCACTGATATTTCCCACACCACCACACCCCAATGTGGAAACTCTAATGTGGGAGCGGGCTTGCCCGCGATAGCGGTGGGTCAGTCAACCAACAAATGACTGCCCCACCACCCCATCAATCATCATGCAACAACCCCGACCCATACTCCCCATAACTACTCCCCAACCCACTCCCGCCAAAATTCATCTTGGCCGCCTTGCTCGGGCTATGGTCCCCAAACGCCTGGCATCCGCCTGAAAAACAAGGGTCACTGCCTCCGCCCGACGAACCCGTCGAACAAGCGCCCAACAGCAGCGTGCCAGCAATCATCACGACTTTAACCAGGTTCGAGATCATGTTTTCAGTTCCCTATGGGCTGGAGGTGCGGGGGGCCTCTCTTAAGTGGGAGCGTAGTCCTCAACGGTGCAGGGAATTATGAAACTTTGCGGGGTGACAGCATGGGTTCAGGTTGCCGCCTTGGGGTGAGGCGGCGGGGTTGGGGTCAGGCTTTGGCTGGGTTGGCGGCAGGTGCGACTTGCTCCTGGGCTCGGGCGACGAGTAGAGCGCTTAGGTCGATGAGTTGTTGGATGCCGAGGAGGATGGCGCGGTGCGGGTCTTCGAGGTCGAAGGCCAGGGTGGCGGCCATTTGGTTGGCGGAGTCGAGGTTTTCGGATGCGTTGGCTAGGAGGGTTTCGGTGTCGATGTTGGGGCTGACGGAGAATAGATTGCCGGTTGGGTGGTCGGCGGGGGCGGCGTTGTCGTCAGATGGTGGCAGGTAATGGTGAATTGCTCGTTGGGCAGCCGTTTGTAGCTTGGCATCGACGGGCGCAGTGTTTTGATCGACATAAGGTTTGCGTGATTTGTTAGGCATGGGCGAAGCTCCAAATATTTTCGGGAGTTAAAACGCCTTAGCAATACGGACTTCCACCTCCGGCCGCTGGGTTTGTAGCGGCTTGAGGAGGTTAGCGGTGTAAGGTCTGACGGGCAAGCTTAGAAAGCCGTGGGATTTTTCCCCACGAAAGCTGAAAACTTTTACCTACATACAAATGAAAATCCAGAGTAATTCACCAATGGTTCGGCATCGTTCCAGAATAACGCATTGCCGCGGGTGATAGCCCACAGTTACTATACGTTTAGGACCGATAAATACGCTAACAATGGAGCAGTTCATGATTACAGACATCAAAGAAATTACAAATATATTATTTTTTTTGATCGTAGGATCGATAACAATTTTAAGTTACCTGCAAGCTAGAAAAACTCTATTCGCACCTATAAGAACCGAAGTTTTCAAGCTACAACTTAAAATCTTCGAAGAAGTGTTGGGTTTTTTTCAGAATAAAACTGAAATAGAGTTTATTAAGGAATGCGACCTAAATCTAATCATCAGGTTAAACACCTATCAAATGGTAGATAGCTACGTAGATAATTTCTTTGCATCTGAAGTGAAAATTGACAAAGAACATCAAAAAGAAGTATATAAAATACTTACCAGGGCCATTGTTTCTGAAAAATATTTGAGACCTATCACAGAAGGGCCTGAAGATTCCGCCACCGAGCCTCCTAAAAAAGTCATTACAAACCCCGCAATTCTGCTTTCAAATTGGCAGAAATATGAGCACCCCGCGATTGCGTATACCGAGAAATTAGCGGATACCCAAGCCGAACTTAAGCGATTATCCATATCTCCCATCCTACCATCGAACATCAGAAGGCTTATTACAGAGTTCAATGATCTAATCACAAAAAATCTATTTCTGGTTGGAGAATCCACTACTGAGTTCTCCCAAAGAATGCCAGATCTAGCTCCGCGAACATCCGACTTGCAAAAATTCAATCCAAGCTTGGCTGCAAACTTATACAACAGCAAGCGAATTGCTTTCGAGCCCAAAGCGGAAGAAATTTTAACAGCAATAAACAACTATCTGAAAATCGAGCAACTTATGCACTGAGCCGCATTGGAATATTGGGGTCGGAATATCGGCAAATATATCGGAGCCAGACCACGACAACTGCAATTGGTCTTTTCTGATCCCATACAGAAATAGAGGCAGACCATAGGATATCGGGGTCAAACCAAAATATACGGCGCAATTATCTACTTAAGATCCGCGGTTTTATCCAAACGACAAGAAGTAGAAAATCATCTTCTAAAAACATCAGGAGTAAAAAACGTTGCCTGACCATTGAGATCGGTAAACCCCAGGTGTAATCCCCGCCCAAGATTTGAAAGCACGGTGGAAGGTGTTTCCGTCCTCAAAACCCAACAGATACGCTACTTCAGCAAAGCTGATGTGCGAACGGCTCAAGTAATGCTCGGCAAGACTGCGCCGCGTCTCCACTAGCAACTTTTGATAGCTGCTGCCTTCAAGCTCCAGCGCGCGCTGCAAGGAGCGTTTGCTCGTCGCCAGCCGTTGCGCGACCGCATCGATGCTCGCCTGGCCGCTTGGCAATAACTCAAGCAGTAAACCCTGCACACGCTTGCGCACGCTGGCGGTAGCGTCCAATTCACTCAAGCGTTTGTCCAGCAGCGGCTGAAAAAACGCCCACATGGGTTGGTTTGCTGTCAGGAAAGGCCGCTTTGAATCACTGTCGCTAAACCTGATTGAAGGCTTGATGCCCACCGTGACAGCGCAGCCGAAAAACGCTTCGTAAGGGCGGCAATCATCGGGTAGCGTCGGTAATTGCACACGTATCGGGCAGATTCGATGACGGGTTGCCAGGCGAGCCAGTTGAGTAAAAAACACCAGCTCTGTCATTGCGGTGCTGGCAGGCCATGACGGCACGACCTTCGGAAACTCTACACTCACCTCCATGAAGGCCGCTTGCTGCTCAATGTGCAACACCAGAGGCCCGATCAGCGCCTTGTAGCTGGCAAGTCGCCGCAGGGCGACCTCCAGGTTCGGGCTGCACAAGCTTGCAAATAGGGGAGGGTCAAACGCTTCGGCGGTAATCGCTTTGCCTATGATCAATGGCAGTTCTTGCCCTTGGGTCAACTGCTCCAGTGCGAGCCAAAGCTGGCAATACTCTATTGGGTTCACGCTCGCCTCTGGCCGGGCGAAAAGGTCTTCGGGAAGCTTGGCAAGCCTCAGCACATCGGCAACGTTCGCGCCGAGATCAGCAATGACCAACGCCCACCCCGGATGCACCGAAAACTGCGTAGCAGGCCTCATAGGTCTCGCTCCTGTCACCGCACCATAGCCATCATTATCTTGTCGTAAATCCGGTCACCCAGCCATTTGCGGATGGACATCAGTGGCCGCGCATATTTACCCCCAACATAGCGTGTTTTGGGATGGGCGCTACGCACAGCCTTCAACACCAGGTCGACGATGACCTGGGGCTTGGACAGCGAACCGGGTTTATACGACTGCCGCGTGGCAGCGGCGACCTTTTGGGCCATGGCATGGTAAGCACCGTTTTCCGAGCGGCGAAGCATGGGTTCCAGCATAACTGCCCCAAACTCGGTGTCGATCGCGCCCGGTTCAATCAAGACCACGTTGATACCGAACTGTCGAAGCTCCAGGCGCAAACAATCCGACCATCCTTCCAGGGCGTGTTTGGTGGCGTGATACCAACTGCCTAGCGGGGTGTAGACCTTGCCCCCCATGGAGGAGATATTGATGATGAGGCCTTTGCCCTGGCTACGCATACCTGGCAGCAAGGCCTGCGTCAGTCGTGCAAGCCCGAACAGGTTTACCTCGAATTGGTAGCGGGCGTCATCGATCAGGGTGTCTTCCATCGCCCCGTATAATCCAAAACCGGCATTATTCAGAAGCACATCTACCGCACCGTGCTGACTTTTAATGTGGGCAACGACTCGCTCCACATCCTGCTCGCGGGTGATATCCATCGCGAGTGTAATCGCCCCCAACCGGCGCAGTTCCGTCATCTGATCCACGCGTCGGGCGACGGCGTAAACGACCATGCCCTCCCCCAACAACGCCTGCGCGAAAGCCTTCCCCATCCCGCAAGAAGCACCCGTTACCAGTGCTACTCGACTTGATTGCTTCATGGAACAAACCTCCGCCCGACTCAATGTGAGTGAAGGTTATCGCCAGGCCAGGAAGGAGGCATTGGTAAGACACGCCAGTTGGCATGCCAATGACGCCAACTCGAAGTCGTCGACACTAAAGCTCCGCCACGTCCCCCACAAACACCCTACATTGGCCCCAACCAAACACGAGGGATATCGGGGTCAGACCACGATACTCCGGCAGTGATGTCGAACAAATCACTTCCGGATACACCTAGCGACGACCTGTCGATTCAAGCGAGTGTTCCACGGTTTAAGATGCCCCACTAGCGTCCACCATTGAGGCCACCATGACTGGATTATCCCTGAACCTACCAGAAGCTATGGACGTTCTTCGCGACTACATCGAGCACGAACAAGCGCTGACCGCCCAGATCGAGCTGGCAGTAAAAGAAGCCGACCAGGGCAACTTCGCCACCGATGACCAGGTGGCGGGGATGCGTGCCGGCGAATAGGAGTAGCTCAAGGCCTTCACCCGTTTCATCGAAACCGACCAGATGCTGTACAAGGCCTTGAAAGCTCGTAAAGTAGATTTTTAAAGCGATCCCAGTCACCCGTTTTATTTACAAGCAATGTAGAACATTAGAAGACGATAAAATAGTGTTATTAGCCAGATGAGCAATGGATCAATAACAGCGCAAAGACCCGCACTCGTCACTTGCCCCCGCTGTAACCCCTAAATTGAATCGCCCATTGTAATGAGGCAAATCTTTTAAGATCATCTAAAGCGTGATTATCGATATCGGGCTTTACATCACCAATACGATAACTACCCACACCTAAAAACTGAACACCCTAAACGCCTGAATTCGTGGTTATTTTGGAAAATCAAGTTTTCCTATACGCTGATAGCGCTCCAAATCTTTCCCACTTAAAAAACGGCCACCCGCAAAATACCAACCCGTCAAATCATGTGCCGGACACTCCTCCCAATGCGGCTCATATCCCGCAGGAATGGTAGGCAGTATGGCATCTATCCGCTCCCGCAATTCAATCATCTCCCTATATGACTTACCATAACCTCCAGGCTTATTTTCAGATTCTACAACCTCATAAATGCCATAAACGCCAACACCATTAACATAAACAAACCCTTCTTCTGCTTCAGTCAAGCCTACAAACGCCCATCTTTTCATAATAAGCCTCACGATCCAAATGACATAAAATTTGCACACACCGGCATGGTGAGGGCAATCCAAAAAAGAAGAACCTGTGAAAACTGACAGTTCTTAATACAAAATAGCGATAGAGGCCATTACAAAAACTTCAAACTTTCAGGCGTCCCTTTAAAACGTCTCTTTGCATTCCCTCCACCCACAAGCGGGAAAAGGTGAGATCGCGTGCAGATGGTGCCCCCCGGGTGTGAAGGTAAACCGCAGAGCTGACCACGTCTGGTTACCATGGCTGGCCCTGCGCGCCGGGCCTGACCGTGAGTGGGATCCGCCAACCCTCGACGAACAGGTGCTCCTGCTCAGCCCACCCGGCCAGTTCGCCAACGGCGTCGTCATTACCGGTTTGCCAAGCGACCACATACCGGCCAACGACGACCGCGCTGGCCTGGTTAGCAAGGGCGGAATCGACATCGTCGGCCCCATCAATCACTAGGGCAGAGCAAATTACTCTGCCGCAGCGTCTTCAATACAATTGAAAACATCCGGGTTCGCATTCAGCAGCATTTCCGGCACATATTAACTACAATCGGTCAATGGACTCCGCAGTCCTGTTTTGTCTGATTAGGTTATAGAAGTTTGGCGTGACACGTCTCAAAAAAGCAATTAGATCCTTGTAATACAAAACTAATGCCTCATGACCATCGTCCATTTGGGTGTACCTGAAAAGCACAGAAATTAAGAGCGTCCAAAATTCGGAGAAGAGTAACTTTTCAATGCCCAGGCAAAAAAACCCAGCTTACGCTGGGTTTTCTCTTACAAGTCTATATATCACTCAAACGTGTATTTATTCTCAGACAAGAATGCTGGACTTCTCCAGTTTGGCCCTTTTGTCAGGGTTAAGTCCTTATAAACAACCAACCCCTCTAGCGCCATATTGTGAACCAATTTCATAAGCTCAAGATTGTTGCCAACATTGATCCAGCCGTTTCGACTGTACAGCCCATCTAATCTTGGGTATGAGATGCCACTTTCACTTCGAGTTGCGAAAAGAATGACATCCTCGGGAGTTTCTGATTGCACTATTTTAGTAATAACACTCATTTTGCTTCTCTCTCTACTTGCGCATCATCAGCTTCTATCGCTTCCGGCGTGTAAAATAAATCAAATCCATCTTTAAGCCTATAGTCCTCTAAGGTAGCAGTATGGGCACTATTCCAGATGGTATCATCATTCGGTTTCACACCATCTGCGATTCCCAATGCCCTATACCGCTCAAGCTCTCGAATTTCATGTGTATAAAAACGTTTATCAATATCAGTAATAGATATCTGACCACTCAAAATTTTCTCAAGTCGGTCAAGCATAATTTTATTAGCGTCTGATGTATCGAATCTTGACGTATGCAACTTAACCAGATCAATACCTTCCTGAGTCACCGTTGCCGTTGTCCAATCAAGATCTTGGGTTGGCCCTCCGGCTTTATCAGGATTGTACATCCGTCCGCTGTGTTCACCTTTCGTGGTAGCCCCTTCGTACGGATTACTAAATACCACATAAATCGGCGGCAAACCCGAATCTGCGGGGTACACGTAGATACCATCTCGGATGGTCAACTGCCTGGCAATCGGAAACGGCTCAGCTTTGACCTCAATTGGCGTCAGTGTGATGCCGGTATATAGCGGATTTTCCACTGGTTGCGCTGGGGACGCCGTTGAACTATCACCTGGTGCCGCGATTGGAAATATCAGGGTGATCGGCGGTGTATCGGTTGTAGAAAACGTATAGGCGTTGGCCACAGGGTCAAGCACCAACGCCCTTACCGGAACAGTGGGGGCCAGTCCCTCAGTGACCTGGGTGGCCACTACCGAATACTTCGATTGATCACCATAAATCCGATATGGCACATCAACCGTCCCACCGGCCGCCGCTACCTCGAGAAGATTACCAGGCAGGTCAGGCGCAAGTTGCTTAGCTGGCAGGTCCAGCATCGTCGCGGGCAACTCCCCGTTGCCAAGGGACTCTGAATATGTCAAAGCTCCAATACCGACTGCCGTGGCCGCACTCACAACTGTACCCAGCGCTACCTTAGCCGCTTGAATCGCCGCCTCCAACGTAATCCCTGAACCTGCCGTGACGGCAATAGAGCCTGCTGCCGTACTCAGTTGCGTAGCACCGGCTGCGGTAAGCCTGAACGTGTGAGCTGCTTTAAATGCTGCGGCTTCAGCGGCTACCCTAGCAGCCTCTACCGCTGCCGCCTCATCCGCAATACGTTTAGCTTCTGCTGCGGCTCTCGCCGCTTCCGCAGCTGCCGCCTCATCGGCAATACGTTTGGCCTCGGCGTCTGCGCGTGCTTGATTAGCCTGTGCCTGAAGGTGCGGCTTCAGGGCATTCAAATAATTGATCTCGCGGTTGCTATATTTTGCAGCATACGCAGCCTCAAGTGAGGCGTACCATTCTTTATAGTTTTTATCCGGAGGATAATTTGTCTTGCTTCCGCTGATTGCATCCTTAATAAACTGCATAGTCGGGAAACCAAAGAAGTCTCCATAGTAGTACTTATCAGCAATCACTTTTTGGGCGGCGACCGCCTGTGTTTTTTGAGCGATTAGCGTATCTACCGAACGAATATGCTGTTCGATTTTATCGACTTCGCTCTCAGGGCTACCTTCATTTTGCTCTATTGCAGTAATGCTTTTTGCAATAGATTCGGGCATCGACTGAAGTTTCGTTGCAAAAGTCGCTTCTTGGTCCTTAACATTCCGGGCAATCATAGGGGGATATGTGTTAAGTACATAATTACGCGTTGCAACGTTAATGAGCTGTCCTGTGTGACTATGTGAAAAATCACTGTCACCACCACCTCCTCCGAACGTCTGAGGTTCATATTTATTAACGTCGCTGATTACAATTGGTGGGAGATAAATTGTGTCACCATTAGCCATAGTGAATTTCCTTTTCGCTATATTCAGTACAAAAATTCTCATATCTCAGTAAAATGAACGACTGGTTATCTCATCACCTTACTAGGCTCTGACGAACGGCTTCGGCTCCAGGTTTTCTGTTTCTGAGAAGCTCAACGAACAAAAAAACCCGTCTTCAGCGCCCTTCATCACGCCGCACAAACACTGTATGCACATACAGCTATAACGGCAACGAAAAATGCATTTGTGCATATTTAAACCGACAAGTGGTAGTGATTCCTATTTGCCATTACCACTGAAATGTAATCGGATTGGTAAGTGAACTCTGGTTATTTGCGGGTAACGTGAGTTTGCAGGTTTTCATATGCGAGCCGCTGTAGTTGATGCCCGCTGAGCCCAAATCTGTAGCGGATGTCCGCCGCTCCAATGCTGCCGGCCTCCTGCACTTGTGAGCATCTGACGCTGTGTGGGTGAAAGTGTGAGTGCGTAAAGGTCGAGGGATTCCGGGGTCAGACCACGAAATCCCACGTGATGATCGCGTTTAGATCCCCGACGCACTTCATACCGCACAAAGTGCTAACCGCACTGAAAACACCTCTCCGACACCCAGCACCCATCCCTGATAAACTGCGCCCCATTCGCCTCGCCAACTCAGATTCCCCAATGCCCCTACAAACCGCTCCCCTCTCCCGCCGCTTCTCCATCGCCCCGATGATGGATTGGACGGACCGCCACTGCCGGTACTTCCTGCGCCTGCTCTCCAAGCACGCCCTGCTCTGCACCGAGATGGTCACCACCGGCGCGATCCTCCACGGCGACCACGAGCGCTTCCTGCGCCACAACGAAGCCGAGCACCCGCTTGCACTCCAGCTAGGCGGCAGCGTCCCCGCTGACCTGGCCGCGTGCGCGCGTATGGCTGAGGCTGCCGGTTACGATGAGGTGAACTTGAACGTCGGCTGCCCGAGTGATCGGGTGCAGAACAATATGATCGGCGCGATCTTGATGGCACACCCTGCCCTGGTGGCGGATTGCGTGAAGGCGATGCGTGATGCGGTGTCGATTCCGGTGACGGTGAAGCATCGTATCGGGATCAATGGGCGTGACAGTTATGCCGAGTTGTGTGATTTCGTTGGGACGGTGAGGGATGCGGGGTGCACCAGTTTTACGGTGCATGCGCGGATTGCGATTCTGGAGGGGTTGTCGCCGAAGGAGAATCGCGACATTCCGCCGTTGCGCTATGACGTGGCGGCGCAGTTGAAGCAGGATTTCCCTGAGTTGGAGATTGTGCTGAACGGTGGGATTAAGACGCTGGAGCAGTGCCAGGAGCATTTGCAGGTGTTTGATGGGGTGATGTTGGGGCGGGAGGCTTATCACAATCCGTATTTGCTGGCGGAAGTGGATCAGCGGTTGTTTGGCAGTGAGGCGCCGGTAATTAGTCGGGCGCAGGCGTTGGCGCAGTTGCGGCCTTATATTGCCGAGCATTTGGCCAGTGGTGGGGTGATGCATCACATTACCCGGCATGTGTTGGGGTTGGGGACTGGGTTTCCGGGGGCGCGTAAGTTTCGGCAGTTGTTGTCGGTGGATATTCATAAGGCGAGTGATCCTTTGGCGTTGTTGGATCAGGCTGGGGAGTTGTTGGAGGGGCGGTGAGGGGTTGGGTGTCAGTGGGATGTTTGTTGGCTGGGCTGTTGTGGCGAGCAGGCTTGCCCTGCGTTGGGCTGCGGAGCGGCCCCAGTAAGGCTGATGCGATTTTTCTGTTAGAACGCGTTCTCAGGTTTTAGGGCCGCTGCGCGACCCAACGCAGGGCAAGCCTGCTCGCCACAGGAGGCAAGCTCTCATAGAACCGGGGTGGTCATCGGGCAGTTGGGTTGAACCTGTCGGCGGTTTTGGTCTCCTAGTTAGCAGTGCAGCCGGTGATTCAAACGGCTGTTTTCAGGTTGTTGCCCTCGCAAACGATCGAACGCATTTGCGCCCTTGAGCGCTTGTCGGCGCTCGGGTAATGTCATCAGACCCACAGGACAGAGCACGCCCATGACTTCCAAGCTGGAACAACTCAAGCAATTCACCACCGTCGTAGCCGATACCGGCGATTTTTCTACCCTCGCCAAGCTCAAGCCGCAAGACGCCACCACTAACCCTTCCCTGCTGCTCAAGGCCGCTTCGATTCCAGGCTATGCCAAGCTGCTGGATGAGTGCGTGAAGGATTGCAACGGCGACGTGGGCCTGGCCAGCGACCGTTTTGCGGTGGCGGTAGGCCAAGAGATTCTGAAAGTAGTGCCGGGCCGTATTTCCACTGAGGTGGATGCCCGTCTGTCGTTCGACGAAGCGGCCATTCTCAAGCGTGCGCACCGTCTGATCGACCTGTACGACAAAGCCGGCGTCAGCCGTGACCGCGTGTTGATCAAGATCGCCTCCACCTGGGAAGGCATCCGCGCGGCGGAGAAGCTGGAAAAAGAAGGCATTCAGACCAACCTGACGCTGCTGTTCTCGTTCGCCCAGGCCGTGGCCTGCGCCGAGGCCGGTGTGTTCCTGATTTCGCCGTTCGTGGGCCGTATCTACGACTGGTACAAGAAGGCCAACGGCAACGACTACACCGGCTCGGATGATCCGGGCGTGCAGTCGGTGACGCGCATCTACAACTACTACAAGGCCAATGGCTACAAAACCGTGGTGATGGGCGCGAGCTTCCGTAACCTCAGCCAGATCGAAGAACTGGCCGGCTGCGATCGCCTGACCATCAGCCCGGACCTGCTGGAGAAGCTGGCGGCGGACGAAGGCAAGCTGGAGCGCAAGTTGGCGCCAGGCCATGCCGGTGAAGCGCGGGTGCATTTGACTGAAGCGCAGTTCCGTTGGGAGTCCAACGAGGATGCGATGGCGACTGAGAAGCTGGCCGAGGGGATTCGTCAGTTTGCTCGGGACCAGGAGAAGCTGGAGGCATTGTTGACTGCCAAGCTGTAAGGCAGTCGGCGACAAAAAGGGCGGCACCTGTGAGGGTGCCGCCCTTTTTTGTGCCTTTCGCTGGTTTCAGGCCGGCCACAGTTCAAACTGTGGGAGCTGGCTTGCCTGCGATAGCGGTGGGTCAGAAATGAATAGGTGGCTGACACACCGCTATCGCAGGCAAGCCAGCTCCCACATTTGAATTGGGTTTAAACTGGGAGGCTAGTGGCGTTCCAGGGCGTTCACAAGGTCGTGGAAGGCTTCGCGGTTGGACTCATTCAAGCCCATCAGGATCTTGTGCGCTTCCAGCACCTTGACCCGTACCACTTCTTCGGACTGGTCTTGCGACGGCAGGTCGGTCAGGCATTCCGGGCACGGGATCGGGCGGTCAACGATGTTGAACACCTGGTCGAAGCCCATGGACTGCAGCAGACGGGTGATGTCTTCGTGGGTGGTGACCACAGTCGGCAACAGGCCGACCTTCTGCCGAGACAGAATGGACAACTTGGCCAACAGGCCCAGGGTGGTGCTGTCGATGCTGCGGGTTTCGGTCAGATCGATCACGATCGCCGAGAAATTCAGGGCTGTGAAAATCCGCTCAATCGTTGCATCCAGCGCCGAACACAAGGTCAGGCGCACTTCACCGACAAACTTCAGGACGAAGGTCCCGTCTTGCTCGGCGAATTGGATTCTTCCGGTACTCATCAAAGATTCCTGCTCAACACCAATAGGGCGATATCATCCGGCATCTCCCCTAGCGTGGCCAATCCAAAAACCTGCCGCAGGCCATCCAGGCTGCCGCCCGCCGACTTGACCTTTTGGGGCAAGGCGGCTTCTTTCTCTTTGAGTGTAGGCTCTGGAAGAAGGTCCAGGATGCCGTCGGACATCAGCGTCAGGCTGAAGGTCGGCGGCAGTTCCAGGATGTGGTCTTCGTAGGTGGCTTCATTGAACAAGCCCACCGGCAAACCACGCCCTTCCAGGTAACGCACACTGTCTGGAGTGTATAAAACCGGCATCGGCAGGTGACCGCCGATGCTGTAGGTCAACAGACCTGTTTCTTCATCAATCACGCCGCCGACCATCGTCACGTGCTTGCCCAGCTTACAGCTGATCAAGCCTCGGTTGATGTGGCCCAGCACTTCGGAGGGGGTGAACTCCGGCAAGGTGCCATTGCGCTTGGATTCGAACAACAGCCGTGTGGTCATGAACTTCAACAACACGGTGACAAAAGCAGAGGAAGCACCGTGGCCGGAGACGTCGGCCAGGTAGAACGCCACGCGGCGCTCGTCGACGCGGAAATAGTCGACAAAATCACCCGACAGGTACAACGACGGGATGATCTGGTGCGCGAACTTGAACTCATCGATGGTCCAGGGGCTCACCGGCAACATGTTCATCTGCACCTGGCGACCGGCGTTCTGGTCTTCCTGGAGCAGGTTGAGGCTGGCTTCGAGTTCGCGGTTGGCGGTTTCGAGCTTTTCGCGGTAGCGCTGGTTTTCCAGCAGCAGGCGGGCACGGTCGAGTGCGCGGCGCACCGAGTGCTCCAGCACGGCCAGGTCTTCCAGGGGCTTGATCAGGTAGTCGGCGGCGCCCAGGCGCAAAGCCTCGACGGCGTCGTTCATCACGCCGGCACCGGACACGACAATCACCGGCGTCTGCGGCGCAAGCTCGGTCACCTGGCGAATCAGCTCGAGGCCGCCCATTTGGGGCATGCGCAGGTCGCAGATCACGAGGTCGGGCTTGTCGCGCTCGAACACCTGGAGACCCTGTTGGCCATTACTGGCCTGCAGGACGCTGAAGCCACTGTCTTCCAAATAGGCCGCGAGGCTCGCGCGCACTACTTCGTCGTCATCGATTATCAGCAGCGTGGCACTGGTTTTTTGCATGTGGGCAAACGGCGCCAGAATTAGGTTGGCGTAGGCGGCTCGGCAATGGCCGGGCTCACGTACTGGATTCGCTTTCTAGCCACTCTGTCCTACAAAGCACTGGGATTTTGCCCATGCACAAAGGTAAAGCAGAGGTGCCCTTCTAAGGCGCAGACGGTACTCCCATCCGTCAGGGGTTTCAAGCTCATGCCGATGGTCGCCGGGCGTCTTTACACCGCAAATCACCGGGAGTTATAAGAACACCCACGACCACAACACAAAGTAAGGATGGAACCCGTGAGCGAACACGAGCGCGACTACGCCGAAAAACGCGATTTCATCCGCATGCGAGTGGATGCCGATGTGTCGTTGATCCACGCCGGGCAGGAGATTGCCGGGGTCTGCGTGGACCTTTCCAGCTCAGGCATGCAAGTGCAGGCGCCGCGCCAGTTTGAGGTGGGCGACCGGCTGACCGTGCGCATCGACTCGGAGCATGCCTCCCTTTCGGGACTGGAGGCAGATACCGAAGTGGTATGGACCAAGGCCACGGGTGAAGATCAGCACCTGGGCCTCAAGATCCTGAAAATGCGCTGAAAACGCGCACAAAAAAAGGCGACCACTGGGGTCGCCTTTTTCATTTCAAAACGTCACGGCTTAAAAGTCGTCGACAACCTTGCCGTCCTTGACCTTGAACTCGCGGTTCTGCAGGTAAGCGTTACGGATAAAGGTGTACTTGTCGCCGGTGATCAGCTTCTCGCTGTCGAGCAAGCTGGCACGGGTATCGACGATGTTCAGGCCGAAGGTGCTGTTACGCCAGCCGATGTCGTTCATGTAGCGGTACGGTTGGGTGTAGCTGTCGACGTATTTGGACGGCGCATCACGCAGGGTGGATGGGCCGAGCAATGGCAGCATCACGTAAGGACCACTGCCGACGCCCCAGTAGCCGAGGGTCTGGCCGAAGTCTTCATCGCTGCGTTGCAGCCCCATTTTGGTGCCGACATCCACAAAGCCCAGCACGCCGAAGGTGGTATTCATCAGCAGACGGGCGGTGTCCACGCCGGCAGCGTGCGGCTTGAGTTGCAGCACGTTGTTGGCCAGGTTGCCGACATCGCCGATGTTGCGGAAGAAGTTGTGGATGCCCGTTTGCACAAATTGCGGAGTGACAAACTGATAACCCTGGGCGATGGGCTTGAGGGCGTAGGTATCAACGGTGTCGTTGAAGGTGAAGATTGGGCGGTTGACGCTTTCCCATGGGTCGTCTTCCGACGCCGCCTGGGCGGCGAACGGCGCCAACAGAATGGTGGCACACACAGATAGCTGAGCGAAGTACTGGCTCCAGCGCATAGCTTTGGCTCCTTGAATGGTCTGTCATGGGCGCTATGCCCTGAATAAGATCGTCAGTATATGACGGAAGTGTTGAATTAGGCAGCTATGGAGAATCGACATACGTAAAATGCACAAAATTCCTACAATTACCGTCTATGTCATTTGCTTGTCATCCCGCCCCGTTAGCGTCGTGGTTATTTCAGGGATGTCGAAATGCCTCACGCCGAGATTGCCGTCGCCAGCGCCCCCTCTTTAACTGCCGTGCTGTTTGGCCTAAGTGGCTGCCTGGTGGATTTTGGTTCCCAGGCGCGCACCGATTCGCCCTCCCCCGACTCCCACGCCACGCCGGGCGCGCTGAAAATCCTGCGCAGCCTCAAGGACCAGGGCGTGCCTTGCGCCTGGCTGGATGAGTTGCCGCCCTCAGTGACTACCCCGCTGGCCGCCGTGCTGCCCGACTGGGTCAAGGCGACGTCGCCCTCCTCCATCCGCTGGCCGGCCCCGCATGCGTGCTGGCAAGCCTTGATGGAGTTGAATATCGAACGCCTGGAAGGCTGCGTGCTGGTCAGCGGAGAGCCGCGTTTGCTGCAAGCCGGCCTGAATGCCGGGTTGTGGACGATTGGCCTGGCCTCCTGCGGTTCACTGTGCGGCCTGGCGCCCGAGCAATGGCAGGCGCTGACCGAGCAGCAACGCGAGCACAAACGCGGCAAAGCCACGGTGGCGCTGTATGGGCTGGGCGTGCATTCGGTGATCGATCACCTTGGCGAGCTGGGTACGTGCCTGGCGGACATCAGCCTGCGCCGGCTCAAAGGCGAGAAGCCCTGATAGAGATCATGCACTGAGGCTGCCGGTGGATTAATCTACAGGTCAGCCCGTAGACCTTTCCCGGCGTGCCGCGGTCTATGCCAGTGCCTATCGATAAAAGGAAGAACGTCATGCCTGCCCGCGAACAGCTGAAAGACCAAGTCAGAGAATTGCGCGAGCAATTGAACAGCGACCCGGAGATGTCGGACGAAAAGCGTGTAGAACTCGAAACATTGATTGCCGAACTTGAGGTTCAACAGCCCTTGGAAGGCGCGATCCAAGACCCGAGCATTGCCGATGGCGTGAACCTGGCGGTTGAACGCTTCGAACTGGACCACCCAGGCATTGCCGGAACCTTGCGCAATATTGTGGTGACCTTGGGCAATATCGGGATCTAACCGAACCCAAGCCCAACACAGAAACAAAATGTGGGAGCTGGCTTGCCTGCGATGACGGTGTATCAGTCACAAGATGTATGACTGAAAGACCGCTATCGCAGGCAAGCCCGCTCCCACAGTTGTTTTGTGTGAAATTTACTGGCGGGCCAGGCGCAGGTTCTGGAACTGCACAGCCTCAGTGCTGCGATACGGGTTGATATCCAACCCGCCCCGGCGCACATACCGCGCATACACCGTCAATTTCTCAGGCTTGAGCAAACGTTGCAGGTCAAGAAAGATCCGCTCCACACACTGCTCATGGAAGTCCGAGTGCTGGCGAAAGCTCACCAGGTATTCCAGCAGGCTGGCGTGATCCAGCGCCGAACCCCGGTACTCCACCGCCACGCTGCCCCAATCCGGCTGGCTGGTGACCGGGCAGTTGGATTTGAGCAGATGGCTGTGCACGCTCTCCTCGACAATGCGCGAGTCATCGCAGCGCAGCAGTTCCGGGCGCGGGTGTTCGTAGTTGCTGACGCTGATATCCAGGTCGTCAATACACACCCCCGGCAGGGCCTGCACACCTTCGGCTTCAACCTCGGCGAGGCTGCGGATGCGCACGCTCACCGGCTTGCCGGCAGCGGCGCTGAGGTCGGTGCGCAACGTCGCTTCCAGGCTTGCCGTGTCGGCAAACGCGGTCTGGTTCAGCGAGTTGAGGTACAGCTTGAAGGACTTGGACTCGATGATGTTCGGCGAGTCGGCCGGGATGCTGAACTCACCGATGGCCACCACTGGCTTGCCCGACGGCAGCAGCCAGGACAGTTCGAAGCAGTTCCAGAAATCCACACCCTGGTAAGGCAGGGTTTCGGCGCTCAGGCCCAGTTCGGCCCACTTGGCGGCGCGAGGGATCGGGAACAGCAACGATGGCGTGTAGGTGGAGATGTATTCACTGGACTTGCCCAGCGGCGAATGTTCGGCTGCGGGATGCATGGCGGAAACCTGGCTAAATAAACCGCGCCAGTCTACCAGCCTTTGCCACCGCCCTTAAGAATCGCCTCACTCAACGGTCAGCTTGCCGACCATGCCCGCCTGATAATGCCCCGGAATATTGCAGGCAAACTCAAGGCCCGTGGCCTTGGCGAAGGTCCAGGTCAGCTCGGCAGTCTTGCCGGGCTCGACCAATACGCTGTTGGGGTCATCATGCTTCATCGCGCCATGGCCCATGGCGCTGTGGTCCATGTTGCCCATGCCCGTGGCGGTGAGCATGCCGCCGGCCTGCATCTTGAGCATTTCTTTCTGGTGTTCAGCGTGCATCGCCGCATCGCCCAGGTTGAACTCGTGGAGCAACTGGCCCTTGTTGACCAACACAAAGCGCACAGTCTCACCGGCCTTTACGTCCAACGACTTGGGCGAAAAGGAAATGTCCTGCAGCACCACTTCCACGGTGCGCGTGGCTTTATCGGCCGCTGCCGGCTGGCCGAAGGCGAACGTGTGGGCCGCGTCAGCCAGCGCATCAAAGCTCAGCGCCAACAGGCAACCCGCCAATATCAGAGGTGTACGCAACGCCATGTCGATTCTCCAAACGTCTGTGAACAGCTTGGCCAGCACTCTAAGATGGCGCCGCTGCCAGCCAGCTGACTGCTAGATTACAACTTTGTCAGGTTGCGCCCCTGCCCTGGCGCCCACGGTATAAAGGCCGTTGCTCCCCGCTGCCAAGAGTCGCCCATGAAACTGCTGATCGTCGAAGACCAACCGAAAACCGGCCATTACCTGCGCCAGGGCCTGACCGAGGCTGGCTTTACCACCGAATTAGTGGCCGACGGCACGACCGGGCAGCACTTGGCGTTGACCGGGGATTACGACCTGCTGATCCTCGACGTGATGCTGCCCGGCCGCGACGGCTGGCAGATCCTGCAAGCCGTGCGCAGCGCCGGCCTGGACATCCCGGTGCTGTTCCTGACGGCCCGTGATGCAGTGGAAGACCGTGTACACGGCCTGGAACTGGGCGCCGACGATTACCTGGTCAAGCCCTTCGCCTTTTCCGAACTGTTGGCCCGGGTGCGCAGCCTGTTGCGCCGTGGCAGCAGCACACCGCAAGAAACCGCGCTGCAACTGGCCGACCTGCGCCTGGACCTGATCCGCCGCCGCGTCGAACGCGACGGCCAGCGCATCGACCTCACCGCCAAGGAGTTTTCCCTGCTCGAACTGCTGCTGCGCCGCCAGGGCGAAGTACTGCCCAAGTCGCTGATCGCCTCACAAGTGTGGGACATGAACTTCGACAGCGACACCAACATCATCGAAGTGGCGATCCGCCGTTTGCGCCTCAAAGTCGACGACAACTTCCCCAACAAGCTGATCCACACCGTGCGCGGCATGGGTTATGTCCTGGAGGAACGCCTCAATTGATCAAGCGCCTCTCTCTGGCCAGCCGTCTGGCGCTATTGTTTGCCGCGTGTACGGCAGTGGTTTCGCTGCTTGCCGGGGTGCTGTTCAACCATGCCAGCGAGGCGCACTTTATCGAGCTGGACCAGCAGCAACTCGACGGCCAACTGATGGCGCTGCGCAGCACGTTGCAGGGTGTCGACTCGCCGCAACTGTTCGCGCAACGTGAAGCGCAACTGCGCGCCGAGCTCAATCGCCAACCCGAATTGGCGCTGCGCATCACCGCCAACGGCCAGCGCTGGTTTGATGGAGCGCCCGGCGTAAGCCTGCCCGAAGCGCCGGGCCTGCACAGCCTGCAAAACGCCGGCACCGACTACCGCGTGTACAACGCGCCATTGGTCGAAGGCCAACCCGGCTCGCCCCAGCTGACGCTGATGCTCGACATCACCCATCACCAACACTTCCTGCAACGCATGCAGCATTTGATCTGGCTGACCGTCGGCCTCTCGGCCCTGGCCACCGCGTTGCTCGGCGCATGGGCTGCGCGCAGTGGCTTGCGGCCGTTGCGGCGCATGGGCGAAGTGGCCGCCAGCGTGTCGGCGCATTCGCTCACTCAACGCCTGCCCCAGCAGCGCATGCCGGTGGAGCTGGCCGAACTGGCCCAGGCCTTCAACGCCATGCTCGGGCGCCTGGACGACGCGTTCCAGCGTCTCTCGGCCTTCTCCGCCGACATTGCCCACGAACTGCGCACGCCGCTGTCGAACCTGCTGACCCACACCCAAGTGATCCTCACCCAGCCGCGCCCACTGGAGGATTACCGCGAGGCGCTGCACAGCAACCTCGAAGAGCTGCAATGGATGGCGCAGTTGGTGAATGACATGTTGTACCTGGCCAAGGCCGACCACGGTTTGCTGATGCCCAAGCGCGAAGCCTTGGCGCTGGAAAATGATGTGGACGCGCTGCTGGAGTTCTTCACGTTGCTGGCGGAAGACGCCCAGGTCAGCCTGGTGCGCGTGGGCACGGCGCATACGACGGGCGATCGCGGCATGTTGCGCCGGGCGTTGTCGAATTTGCTCGATAATGCGCTGAGGTTTACCCCGCCAGGAGGTGAAGTGCGGGTGCGACTGGAAGAAGGTGTGAAACTTTCAGTGGAAAACACCGGGGAAGGTATCCCGGCGGCGTTGTTACCCAGGCTGTTTGATCGGTTCTACCGGGCCGACCCGGCGCGCCGAGAAGGCAGCAGCGAGCATGCGGGGCTGGGGTTGGCGATTACGCAGTCGATTGTGCGGGCGCATGGCGGGAGGATTTATTGTGAATCTGGGGCGGGGTGGACCAGGTTTGTGATTGAGTTGCCTGCCTGATCGCTGATCGTCCCCACGCTCCGCGTGGGAATACAGCCCGTGACGCTCCGCGTCACCAAGAGCGGACGCAGAGCGTCCAGTGAGGCGTTCCCACGCAGAGCGTGGGAACGATCAAAGGGAGCTTGATGCAAGCTGGGCCGGCCCTATCGCGGGCAAGCCCGCTCCCACAATTTGATCTGTGAACACATTCAAATGTGGGAGCTGGCTTGCCTGCGATAGCGGTCTCAGACCTTACGAATACCTGAGGGCATGCGCCGGCTCAATCTTCGCCGCCCGATACGCCGGGTAGATCGTCGCCAAAAAGCTCAACACAAACCCGGCCGTGCAAATCAGCAGCACATCGCCGCCCTGCAGTTCCGAAGGCAGGTTACTGACGAAATACACGTCCGAACTGAATATATGCTGCCCGCTCACGCGCTCCAGCCAGCCCACCAGCTCACTCACGTTCAGCGCCGCGATCACGCCCAGCACGCCGCCGATCAGGGTGCCGACAACGCCGATGACCGTGCCCTGCACCATGAAGATCGCCATGATCTGCCGTGGCGTGGCGCCGATAGTGCGCAGGATCGCGATGTCAGCGCCCTTGTCGTTCACCACCATGATCAATGTGGCGATGATGTTGAACGCGGCGACGGCGACGATCATCAGCAACAGCAGGCCGATCATGGTTTTTTCCATCTTCATCGCGCTGAACAGGCTACCCTGGGTGTGGGTCCAGTCGTCCGGCTTGTAGGCCGTGCCCAGGCTGGCGGCGATATCCGCCGAGACCTTGGGCGCTGCGTACAGGTCTTTCACCGCCAGGCGCACGCTTTGCACCTGGTTTGGCTGCCAATGCTGGATCTCGGCGGCGTCGGCCATGTTGATCAGGGCCATCGAGCCATCCAGTTCGGCGCCAACCTTGAAGATACCGACCACGTTCAAACGCTGCATGCGTGGGGTGATGCCGCCCGGTGCGCTGCTGATTTCCGGCACGATCAGGGTCAGCTTGTCGCCCACGTTCAGGCGGAAACGCCGTGCGGTGATGTCGCCGATGACCACGCCGAATTCGCCGGCTTTCAGGTCTTCCAGTTTGCCGCGCACGATGTGCTGGGCCACGATCGAGACCTTGCCTTCCTGGGCCGGGTCGACGCCGCTGATTTCGATCGGCTGCATCGCGCCCTTGTAGGAGAACATGCCGTCCATCTGCGTGAACGGCACCGCAGCGGTGACTTGCGGGTTCTTCATCGCCGCAGCGGCCACGGGCTGCCAGTCGTCAATCGGGTTCACGCCGACGATGGTGGCGTGGGGCACCATGCCGAGGATGCGCGAGCTCATCTCACGCTGAAAGCCGTTCATCACCGACAGCACCACGATCATTGCCAGCACGCCCAGGGCGAGGCCGATCATCGAGGTCATCGAGATAAACGAAACAAAACGGTTGCGGCGCTTTGCGCGGGTATAGCGCGTGCCGATGAAAATCGATAACGGTCTGAACATTCGCGGGCACCGTTTAAAAAAATGAAAAAGCCCAGCGCCAGGCGCCGGGCTTGAAACGGGTCAGATGGCGACCAAGTGACCTTCCTGCAGGTGCAGCACACGGTCCATCTGGCGGGCCATGCTCATGTCATGGGTGACCACCAGGAAAGCGGTGCGCATCTGGGTGCTCAGTTCCAGCATCAAGTCCTTGATGCCCTGGGCGGTGTGGGAGTCGAGGTTGCCGGTGGGTTCGTCGAGCATCACCAGGCCTGGGTTGTTGACCAGGGCACGGGCGATGGCCACACGCTGGCGCTCGCCGCCGGACAGTTCGGCCGGTTTGTGCTCCAGGCGATGGCCGAGGCCGACGCGTTCCAGCAACGCCTTGGCACGCTGGCGGGCTTCCGGGATCGCGGTTTTGCCGATCAGCAGCGGCATGCACACGTTTTCCAGCGCGGTGAATTCCGGCAGCAAGTGGTGGAACTGGTACACAAAGCCCAGCGACCGGTTACGCAGTTGGCCACGCGCCTTCTCACCGAGGGCCGAAAGTTCTTCACCCGCCAGCCACACGCTGCCCTGGGAAGGCGTATCCAGGCCGCCCAAGAGGTTGAGCAAGGTACTTTTGCCGGAACCGGAACTGCCGACGATCGCCACGCGCTCGCCAGGATGAAGTTCAAGCTGCAGGTTGGACAGCACCACTACGGACTCCGGGCCTTCCTCGTAGGATTTGCCCAGGTTGCGGCAGCTCAAGATTGCTTTTTCACTCATGCCCGATTCACTCATAACGTAAGGCCTGTGCTGGCTGGGTACGTGCCGCGCGCCAGGCTGGATACAGGGTGGCAAGGAAACTCAGGAGCAACGCAGCGCCGCCCACCATCAACACGTCCTGGGCCTGAACCTGGGACGGCAAGTAGTCGATGAAGTAGACGTCGGCGTTGAGAAACTTGTGGCCGATGACTTTTTCCAGCGCGGCAATGGCGGCGCTGACATTCAGCGCGGCGAGGATGCCGACCGCAGTGCCGATCAAGGTGCCGACCACGCCGATCACGGTGCCCTGCACCATGAAGATCGCCATGATCTGCCCCGGCGTGGCGCCCAGGGTACGCAGGATGGCGATATCGCCCTTCTTGTCGTTCACCACCATCACCAGCGTAGAAATGATGTTGAAGGCGGCGACGGCGACAATCAGCAGCAACAGCAGGCCGATCATGGCTTTTTCCATGCGGATGGCCTGGTAGAGGTTGCCGTGGGTGCGGGTCCAGTCGCGGGCGTAGTACTGGGATTCGCCCAGGTGCTGGGCGATTTCCCAGGCGGTACGCGGTGCGTCGAACAGGTCGCTGAACTTGAGGCGCAGGCCCTGCACCTGATCCGGCTTCCAGCGATGCAGGCGGGCCAGGTCGGTGAGGTTGGTCAGGCCTAGGTAGCCGTCGATCTCGCCGGCGCCGACGTGGAAGGTGCCGACCACGGTAAAGCGCTTCATGCGCGGGAACATGCCGGCCGGGGTCACGGTGACTTCCGGCGCGACGAAGGTCAGCTTGTCGCCGACGCCCACGCCGAGCTTGGCCGCAGCCTTGTCGCCGATCACGATGCCGAAGCTGCCGGGCGCCAGGTCGTCGAGCTTGCCCTGCAGCATGAACTTGTCGATGATCGAGACGTTGCGTTCCTGGGCCGGATCGATGCCATTGAGCAGGATTTTCTGCACTTTGCCGTCGTTGGTCAGCAGCCCCTGCATCTGGGTAAACGGCGCAACGGCCACCACCTTGGGGTTCTGCTTGACCTTGTCGGCCAGGCTAGGCCAGTCGCTGATGGGCGAATCGCCCTCGATGGTCGCGTGGGGCACCATGCCCAGCACGCGGGTGCGCATCTCATGATCGAAGCCGTTCATCACCGACAGCACCACGATCATCACGACCACGCCCAAGGCGAGCCCGATAATCGAGGTCAAGGAAATGAACGACACAAAATGATTGCGACGCTTTGCACGGGTATAACGCGTGCCGATAAATACGAAGAGAGGTCTGAACATGTCGGGGCTTGTTCGGAGGAAAAGAAGACGTCCCGGTGGCGGGGTCAGGTAAGCAGCTTTACACTCAGACCATTACCGCTACTTTGGGTTCGCCATGTCGACATTAGATGAAGAAGAACGCCGCGAATACTACCGTATCGACGACATGATCGCACTTCAAATCAGCACCCTCTCTGCCCCCGAAGCGGCGAGCAAGGAAGTGTTGCTGGATGATTCGCCGCTATTCAATCTGCTCAGCGAATTGCACCTCAGCGAATTCGAAGCCCAGCACCTGCTGCGCCAGATCAACGAGAAGGATCGCAGCCTGGCCGCCTTCCTCAAAGTCCAGAACAAACGTGTGGACTTGCTCAGCCAGATCATGGCGCGCGGCCTGCTCGATGAGGTGGGCGCGCCGCAGCCGGTAATCCTTTCCGAGGGCGGTATCGACTTCCAGCACCCAACGCCGCTGGCGCCCGACACGCACCTGGCAGTCAAGCTGGTATTGATGCCCCAGGCGCTCGGCTTGCTGCTGCGTGCCCGCGTGACGCATTGCGATGCCAAGGGCGACGGTTTTGATGTGGGCACGGAATTCGAGTCCATGACCGACGCCCAACGCCAATTGCTGGCGCGCTACATCCTGCAGAAACAAGCCCAGGAACGACGCCTGGCGCGGGAACAGAGCGACGCCCAAGACACCTGAATTTCGTATGACCCCGCCGGGCTATCTGGCGCAAAGGAGCAACTGTGACCCTGATTTACGGCCACCGCGGTGCCAAAGGCGAAGCACCGGAAAACACCCTGACCAGCTTCCAGGAATGCCTCAAGCACGGTGTACGCCGCTGCGAACTGGATTTGCACCTGTCCATGGACGGCGAGTTGATGGTGATCCACGACCCGACCCTGAAACGCACCACCGACCGGCGCGGCAAAGTCGTCGAGTACTCGGCGGCCGACCTGGTGAAGATGGACGCGCGCAAAGGCGGCCCGGGTTGGGTACAGCCGTGCCCGATCCCACGCCTGGAAGAGCTGTTCGAAAAATGCGACTTCGACCACTGGCAGCTGGAAGTCAAAAGCGCTTCGCGCACCCGCGCCGCGACGACCGTGCTGGCAATTCGTGAGATGGCTGTGCGTCATGGCCTGATGGACAAGGTCACAGTGACCTCAAGTTCGCGGGAGGTGTTGAAAGCGGCGGTGGAACTCACTCCGGACCTGTCACGCGGCCTGGTCGCCGAATACGCCTGGCTCGACCCGCTGAAGGTCGCGCAGAACTACGGCTGTGAATACCTGGCATTGAACTGGACGCTGTGCACCCCCGAGCGTCTGGAAAAAGCCCAGCGCCAGGGTTTGCACGTGTCCGTGTGGACGGTCAACGAACCCGCGCTGATGCGCAGGCTCGCCGACTTCGGCGTAGATAGCCTGATTACAGACTTTCCCGGTTTGGCCACTGCCACCCTCGAGAATTACTGAAATCGGTCTCCCCGGCCGGCTCAGGCCACCGGCCGGAGCCGCTCAAAAAAGCCGGTTGAGGCCGTCGTAGGCCGCGACCCGATAGGCTTCGGCCATGGTCGGGTAGTTGAACGTAGTGTTCACAAAATACTTGAGGGTATTTTGCTCGCCCGGCTGGTTCATGATGGCCTGGCCGATGTGCACGATCTCCGAGGCCTGGTAGCCGAAGCAATGCACGCCGAGGACTTCCAGGGTCTCGCGGTGGAACAGTATCTTCAGCATGCCTTGCGGCTCACCGGCGATCTGCGCACGCGCCATGCTCTTGAAGAACGCCTTGCCGACTTCGTAAGGCACCTTGGCCTTGGTCAGTTCGTGCTCGTTCTTGCCGATCGAGCTGATCTCCGGAATCGTGTAGATGCCGGTCGGCACGTCGTTCACATAACGCCAGCTGCCGTTGTCGACAATGCTGCCCGCCGCCGAACGGCCCTGGTCATGCGCGGCACTGGCCAGGCTTGGCCAGCCGATCACGTCACCGGCGCCGTAGATGTTGGTCACGCAGGTGCGGTAGTTCTCGTCGACTTCGATCTGGCCACGGCTGTTGACCTTGACGCCGATGTTTTCCATGCCCAGTTTGTCGGTGTTGCCGGTACGGCCGTTGCACCACAGCAAGGCGTCGGCCTTGATCTTCTTGCCGGACTTGAGGTGCAGGATCACACCGTTGTCCAGGCCTTCGACGCGCTCGTACTCTTCGTTATGGCGCACGGTGATGTTGTTGTTGCTGAAGTGGTAGCTCAACGCCTGGGAAATTTCCGAGTCGAGGAAGCTCAGCAACTGGTCACGGTTATCCACCAGCTCCACCAATACACCCAGGCCGCTGAAGATCGAGGCGTATTCACAGCCGATCACGCCGGCGCCGTAGATGATCAGTTTGCGCGGGGTGTGGCCCAGGCTCAGGATGGTGTCGCTATCGTAGATACGCGGGTGGTGGAAATCGATATCCGCCGGGCGATACGGGCGCGAACCGGTGGCGATGATGATGTGCTTGGCCACCAGCTTCTCGACCACGCCGTTGGCGCAGACCACTTCGACGGTTTGCTCGTCGGCAAAGCTGCCGGTGCCGAAGAACAGGTCGACGCGGTTGCGGGCGTAGTAGCCGGTACGCGAAGCGACTTGCTTGGAGATAACTTTTTCGGCGCTTTTCAACACGTCCGGGAACGAGAACCAGCGCGGCTCACCAATGGCCCGGAACATCGGGTTGGTGTTGAACTGCATGATCTGGCGCACCGAGTGACGCAAGGCCTTGGACGGGATGGTCCCCAGGTGGGTGCAGTTACCGCCGACTTGGCGACGGCTATCGACCATCGCCACCTTGCGCCCCGCTTTGGCGGCGTTCATCGCCGCACCTTCTCCAGCCGGGCCGGAACCCAGTACCACCACGTCGTAGTTGTAGACAGCCATGCGTACTCCTCAGAACAGGCCAGGCGTACGGTTGGACGCCTGGCTAAATCATGCCGCGGCCAGCGGGCATGAAGGACAATTTGGCTCAAGTGTGTGAGCCGGGGCACAGTCTATATAAGGCTCAACGCCGCGAACATTAACCCTTGGTCGCGTCGTAGGCCAGTCTTGCCTTTACTACAGAAGCAGGAAACTGGCATTACACTACTGACACGCACCTTTGCAGGACGAGCCATTATGCGGCATGTGGTTTTCTGTTTAATGATGATTTTTTCCGTTGCAGTGCTGGCCAGTGAGGCTGATCGGCTCAAGCAGGCCGATTTCCCCGCGCAGTCTCATGAACTGGCGCTGAAAAACCAGGCGGTGCTGGTCTATCTCTGGGCCGATGTGTATGCGGCCGCGCTGTATGCACCGGCTGACATGCGCGCGAAACAGGCGTGGGACCAGCAGAAGGATTTGCGCCTGACGCTGTATTACTTTCGCGACATCGACCGTAGCGATGTGATCAAGGCCGCCACCACCGCCCTGGAGCGCCAGCAAACCAGCGCCGCCCTCGCCCGCTTGAAGCCGGAACTGGATCGACTGCATGCCAGTTTCCGCGATATCCGCAGCGGCGATCGCTATGCCCTCGACGTTCGCCGTGGGCGCAGCTTGAACCTGGAGATCAACGACAAGGTGGTGTTCAGCAGCCGCGATGAGGAATTGGCGAAAGCCTATCTCGGTATCTGGCTGGCGCCGAAGGGCTTGTCGGACAGCTTGCGCAACTCCCTCCTTAACTGATCAACACAAAATCCTGTGGGAGCTGGCTTGCCTGCGATAGCGGACTGTCAGCCGACTGATCTATTGCTGACCCACCGCCATCGCAGGCAAGCCAGCTCCCACATTGGATTTTCATCGTTCTCAGCGCCTGCGCATTTAGTCAGCTAGCTATCAGTTCCTATTGCGGGTAGTGGCCAATACACATATGGTTACAAAAGCGCAGCAAGGACGAGTGATGACCAGGGATCACTAATAAGATAGCCAAAATGAGTGAATGACATGTCCACTTCTACGGGCAAAGGCAGGGCGATTTTTCGCGTTGTCAGCGGTAACTTCCTCGAGATGTTCGACTTCATGGTCTATGGCTTCTACGCCACGGCCATCGCCAAAACCTTCTTTCCCACCGACAGCGCCTTTGCTTCCTTGATGCTGTCCCTGGCGACCTTCGGCGCCGGCTTCCTGATGCGTCCACTGGGCGCGATTTTCCTCGGCGCCTACATCGACCGTCATGGCCGTAAGAAAGGCCTGGTCATCACCCTCGCCTTGATGGCTGCCGGCACGGTGTTGATCGCCTGCGTGCCCGGTTACGCGACCCTTGGCGTCGCGGCGCCGCTGCTGGTGCTGTTCGGTCGTCTGTTGCAAGGTTTCTCTGCCGGCGTCGAGCTTGGCGGTGTGTCGGTGTACCTGGCGGAGATCGCCACGCCGGGCCGCAAGGGCTTCTTCGTCAGTTGGCAGTCTGCCAGCCAACAGGCCGCCGTGGTGTTCGCCGGGTTGCTCGGCGTGGGCCTGAACCACTGGCTCAGCCCGGAAGAAATGGGTGACTGGGGCTGGCGCGTGCCGTTCCTGATCGGTTGCCTGATCGTGCCGGTGATCTTCGTGATTCGCCGCTCGCTCGAAGAAACCCCTGAGTTCCAGGCGCGTAAACATCGCCCTACCCTGCAGGAAATCGTGCGTTCGATCGGTCAGAACTTCGGCATCGTCATCGCCGGCATGGCACTGGTGGTCATGACCACCGTGTCCTTCTACCTGATCACCGCCTACACCCCGACCTTCGGTAAAGCCGAACTGCACCTGTCCGACTTCGACGCATTGCTGGTGACCGTGTGCGTAGGCATCTCCAACTTCATCTGGCTGCCGGTGATGGGCGCGGTGTCCGACAAGATCGGGCGTAAACCGCTACTGCTCGGTGCGACGATTCTGGCGATTCTTACCGCGTATCCGGCGTTGTCGTGGCTGGTGGCGAACCCGAGCTTCAGCCATTTGCTGATGGTGCTGTTGTGGCTGTCGTTCCTGTACGGCTCGTACAACGGCGCGATGGTGGTGGCGCTCACCGAGATCATGCCGGTGGAAGTGCGTACTACCGGTTTCTCACTGGCCTACAGCCTGGCGACGGCGACGTTTGGCGGGTTTACGCCAGCGGCCTGTACCTATCTGATTCATGTGCTGGATAACAAGGCGGCGCCGGGGATTTGGCTCAGTGGGGCGGCGATTCTGGGGTTGATTGCTACTTTGGTGCTGTTCAAGGGCAATCGGCATGAACTGCGCACGGCGCAGGCCTCAGTGGTTGGTGGTGCCCGATAGATCGCTATCGCAGGCAAGCCAGCTCCCACATTTGACTGTATTCACACATCAAAACTGTGGGAGCCGGGCTTGCCCGCGATGAGGCCCGATCATTCACCACAAAAACAGCAGCCATAAAAAAGCCCCGAACCAGTCGGGGCTTTTTATTTACAGCTAAGGCTTAGCGCGGGAACGCAGGCGGGTTAACCCCGGCCATGTCTTCCATCACACGAACCACCTGGCAGCTGTAACCGAACTCGTTGTCGTACCAAACGTACAGTACAACGCGGTTGTCCTGGGTAATGGTCGCCTCGGCATCCACCACACCGGCGTGGCGCGAGCCCACGAAGTCGGTGGACACCACTTCCTGCGAGTTAACGAAGTCGATCTGCTTATGCAGGTCGGAGTGCAGCGCCATGTAGCGCAGGTACTCGTTCATTTCTTCGCGGGTGGCGGCTTTCTCAAGGTTCAGGTTGAGAATGGCCATCGACACGTTTGGCGTCGGCACACGGATCGCGTTACCGGTCAGCTTGCCGGCCAGTTCAGGCAGGGCCTTGGCAGCAGCGGTGGCAGCACCGGTCTCGGTGATGACCATGTTCAACGCGGCACTACGGCCACGGCGATCGCCCTTGTGGAAGTTGTCGATCAGGTTCTGGTCGTTGGTGTACGAGTGAACGGTTTCAACGTGACCGTTAACAATGCCGAACTTGTCATTCACAGCCTTCAGCACCGGCACGATGGCGTTGGTGGTGCAGGACGCGGCCGACACGATCTTGTCGTCAGCGGTGATTTCGCCGTGGTTGATACCGTGAACGATGTTCTTCAGCTTGCCTTTGCCAGGCGCAGTCAGCACAACGCGGTCGATACCCGGGCAGGCCAGGTGCTGGCCCAGGCCCTCGGCATCACGCCATACGCCAGTGTTGTCCACCAGCAGGGCGTCCTTGATGCCGTACTGGGTGTAATCCACCTCAGTCGGGTTCTTCGCGTAGATCACCTGGATCAGGTTACCGTTGGCGGTGATGGTGTTGTTTTCTTCGTCGATGACGATGGTGCCGTTGAACGGGCCGTGTACCGAGTCGCGGCGCAGCAGGCTGGCGCGTTTGGTCAGGTCGTTTTCGGCGCCTTTGCGCACCACGATGGCACGCAGGCGCAGGCCGTCGCCGCCACCGGTTTTTTCGATCAGGATGCGCGCCAGCAGGCGGCCGATACGACCGAAGCCGTAGAGCACAACGTCGGTGCCTTTGCGGGCAGCGGCGTTTTGCTGGCCAACCACATCGGCCATCTCTTCACGCACGAACTGCTCGGCGCTGCGGCCGGCACCTTCTTTGCGGAATTTGTAAGCCAGCTTGCCCAGGTCTACCGAGGCCGCGCCGAGCTTGAGCTCGCTCATGGCTTTAAGCAGAGGGAATGTTTCGTGGACGGAGAGTTCGCTGTCATCGGCGGAGCGATGGCGAGCAAAGCGGTGGGCTTTGAGAATCGCGATGACTGATTGGTTGATCAGGCTGCGGCCATAGATCGAGCTCACCACATTGTTATTGCGGTACAGCTGACCGATAAGCGGAATCATCGCTTCAGCGAGTGCTTCACGGTCGATCCATTCACCAAGACACTGGTCGGGCTTCTGAGTCACGGGAACCTTCCACATGTAGGGGCAGAAAAAAGGGGCTACATTATGTCGTCCGACCGCACGTTGAGCAATGCGCCAACCCCAACAAAAAGCACTTGCAAAAAAATACCACCCCGCTACAGGCCAGGAAACACGCGGGTTCCAGAAGGCCACTAGTTGAGTGACGACGCCGACTTGTCCGTAACCCTCCGAAACATCCGCACAAAATGGCACTACATATTGAGTCAAAACACGCCATTGTTTGTCTTAGCCACTACATTTCCTACAAACCGTAATAGGCTCAGTCAGCAACTGACAGGCGGCACCTCGGGCCGTTACAATTACCGACTTTGTCGCAACGCTTGGAGCTCAAC
Organism: Pseudomonas sp. R76; assembly: GCF_009834565.1. GTDB lineage: Bacteria > Pseudomonadota > Gammaproteobacteria > Pseudomonadales > Pseudomonadaceae > Aquipseudomonas. Next base: position 2,018,436 of record NZ_CP019428.1, on the reverse strand, counting down.
CTTCCGTGCCCGTTCTGCGTCTACCGCTTCTCCCTGCCGCGGCAGGTAAACAGCACTGGGGCAACCTGCCCGGTGCCGCCCTCAGCCTGGCGATTGCCGAGGCTGCCAGCGCAGCCAAGCGCTTTACCCTGCTGCTCACCGCCGACAGCCAAAGCGCCGAGCGGCTGGAGCAGGAGCTGAGCTTCTTCGCCCCCGATTTGCCGGTGCTGCATTTTCCCGACTGGGAAACCCTGCCCTACGACCTGTTCTCGCCGCACCAGGACATCATTTCCCAGCGCATCGCCAGCCTCTACCGCTTGCCGGAACTGGCTCATGGCGTGCTGGTGGTGCCGATCACCACGGCCTTGCATCGCTTGGCGCCGACCAAGTTCCTGCTGGGCAGCAGCCTGGTGCTGGATATCGGCCAGAAGCTCGATGTGGAACAGATGCGCACGCGCCTGGAAGCCAGTGGCTACCGCTGCGTCGACACGGTGTACGAACACGGCGAGTTCGCCGTGCGCGGGGCGTTGATCGACCTGTTCCCAATGGGCAGCAAGTTGCCGTACCGCATCGACCTGTTCGACGACGAAATCGAAACCCTGCGCACCTTCGACCCGGAGAACCAGCGCTCGATTGATAAAGTCGAGTCGATCAAGCTGCTGCCAGCGCGGGAGTTCCCGCTGCAAAAAGACGCGGTCACGCGCTTCAAGGCACGCTTTCGCGAACGCTTCGACGTCGACTTCCGCCGCTGCCCGATCTTTCAGGATTTGAGCAGCGGGATTACACCGGCGGGTATCGAGTACTACCTGCCGCTGTTCTTCGACGAAACCTCCACGCTGTTCGACTACCTGCCGCAAGACACCCAAGTGTTCTCGCTGCCAGGCATCGAGCAAGCGGCGGAAAACTTCTGGAACGACGTGCGCAACCGCTATGAAGAGCGCCGCGTCGATCCCTCCCGGCCTTTATTGCCGCCAGCCGAGCTTTTCCTGCCGGTGGAAGACTGCTTCGCCCGCCTGAAAAACTGGCCGCGCGTGGTCGCCAGCCAACAGGACGTGGACGCCGGCAGCGGCCGCGAGCGCTTCCCGGCCGGCACGCTGCCGGACCTGGCGATCCAGGCCAAGGCCACGCAGCCGCTGGAAGCGTTGTCCAACTTCCTCGGCGACTTCCCCGGCCGCGTGCTGTTTACCGCCGAGTCCGCCGGCCGCCGCGAAGTGCTGCTGGAGTTGCTGGAACGCCTGAAGCTGCGCCCGAAAACCGTCGACAGCTGGCCGGATTTCGTAAAAAGCAAAGAGCGCCTGGCGATCACCATCGCGCCGCTCGACGAAGGTTTGCTGCTGGATGACCCGGCCTTGGCGCTGATCGCCGAGAGCCCGCTGTTCGGCCAGCGCGTGATGCAGCGCCGCCGCCGTGAAAAACGCGCCGACGCCAATAACGACGCGGTGATCAAAAACCTCACCGAGCTGCGCGAAGGCGCGCCGGTGGTGCATATCGACCACGGTGTGGGCCGCTACCTGGGCCTGCAAACCCTGGAAATCGACAACCAGGCCGCCGAATTCCTCACCATGGAATACGCCGAAGGCGCCAAACTTTACGTGCCCGTGGCCAGCCTGCACCTGATCGCGCGCTACACCGGCAGCGACGACGCCCTGGCGCCGTTGCACCGCCTGGGCTCCGAGACCTGGCAGAAGGCCAAGCGCAAAGCCGCCGAACAGGTGCGCGATGTAGCCGCCGAATTGCTCGACATCTATGCCCGTCGCGCAGCCCGTGAGGGTTATGCCTTCGCCGACCCGAAAGCCGACTACGCCACCTTCAGCGCCGGTTTTGCCTTCGAAGAAACCCCGGACCAGCAAACCACCATCGAAGCCGTGCGCGCCGACATGCTCGCGCCCAAGCCGATGGACCGCCTGGTGTGCGGCGACGTGGGCTTCGGCAAAACTGAAGTGGCCATGCGCGCCGCCTTCATTGCGGTGCACGGTGGCAAGCAAGTGGCGATTCTGGTGCCCACCACCCTGCTCGCCCAGCAGCATTACAACAGCTTCCGCGACCGCTTCGCCGACTGGCCGGTGACCGTGGAGGTGATGAGCCGCTTCAAGTCCGCCAAGGAAGTGAATGCCGCCGTGGGCGACCTGGCCGAAGGCAAGATCGACATCGTGATCGGCACGCACAAGCTGCTGTCGGACGACGTGAAGATCAAGAACCTGGGCCTGGTGATCATCGACGAAGAACACCGCTTTGGCGTGCGCCAGAAAGAACAGCTCAAGGCGCTGCGCAGCGAGGTCGATATCCTCACGCTCACCGCCACGCCGATTCCGCGGACGTTGAACATGGCCGTGTCGGGCATGCGCGACCTGTCGATCATCGCCACGCCGCCAGCGCGGCGCTTGTCGGTGCGCACCTTCGTGATGGAGCAGAACAAAAGCACGGTCAAAGAGGCATTGCTGCGCGAACTGCTGCGCGGCGGCCAGGTGTATTACCTGCACAACGACGTGAAGACCATCGAGAAATGCGCCGCCGACCTCGCCGAGCTGGTGCCGGAAGCGCGTATCGCCATCGGCCACGGGCAGATGCGCGAGCGCGAACTCGAACAGGTGATGAGCGACTTCTACCACAAGCGCTTCAACGTGCTGATCGCCTCGACCATCATCGAGACCGGCATCGACGTGCCGAGCGCCAACACCATTATTATCGAGCGCGCCGACAAGTTCGGCCTGGCGCAGCTGCACCAATTGCGCGGCCGGGTCGGGCGCAGTCACCACCAGGCCTATGCCTACTTGCTGACGCCTCCGCGCCAGCAGATTACCGGCGACGCTGAAAAGCGCCTGGAAGCCATCGCCAACACCCAGGACCTCGGTGCCGGTTTTGTACTGGCCACCAACGACCTGGAAATCCGTGGCGCCGGCGAATTGCTCGGCGACGACCAGAGCGGGCAGATCCAGGCGGTGGGCTTCACCCTGTATATGGAGATGCTCGAGCGCGCGGTAAAAGCCATCCGCAAAGGCGAACAACCAAACCTTGATCAACCCTTGGGCGGCGGCCCGGAAATCAACCTGCGCTTGCCGGCGTTGATTCCCGAAGACTACCTGCCGGATGTGCACGCGCGGTTGATCCTGTACAAGCGCATCGCCTCGGCCACCGACGAAGAAGGCCTCAAGGACCTGCAAGTCGAGATGATCGACCGTTTCGGTCTGTTGCCCGAACCGACCAAGAACCTGGTGCGCCTGACCCTGCTCAAATTGCAGGCCGAGCAGCTGGGTATCAAGAAGGTCGACGCCGGGCCGCAGGGCGGTCGCATCGAGTTCGAAGCGCAAACGCCGGTGGACCCACTGGTGCTGATCAAGCTGATTCAGGGCCAACCCAACCGCTACAAGTTCGAAGGGGCTACGCTGTTCAAATTCATGGTGCCGATGGAACGCGCCGAAGAACGCTTTAATACATTAGAGGCGCTGTTTGAGCGCCTCATCCCGAAATCAGCTTGAAGGACGCCCCAATGCGCCTGTTCCGCATTTTGAGCTTGTTGTTGGTGGTCGTTGCCCCTTCGGCGTTTGCCGACAGCCCGTACTTGATCGAAATGATCCTGGTGCGCCAGAACGCCGAGCCGGTGATCAACAGCCGCGCAGCGCCGGAAAACTGGGACGCCGGCGCTTTACGCCTGCCAACCGACAAAATGAGCCCGCCGCGCTTGGGCAACATCGTCGACAAACTCAAGGCCGACAACAGCTACACCGTGCTGCTGCACCGGGCCTGGGACCAGAACCTGGGCGACCAGCCGGTGAAGCTGGCCATCAGCGATGGCCAGGAGCAATTTGGCCAGTTCCCCATCGAAGGCACGCTGAACCTGCAACTGGGGCGCTTTACCGATATCGACGCGGACTTCTACATCAACCAGTTCGACGCCAACGGCAGCGTCGTTGCCAGCGAACACCTGAGCCAGCAGGACGTGCGCACCAAGAACAACCAGCTCAACTACCTGGACGGCGGCCACCTGGCGCTGCTGATCAAGATCACTTCGCTGACCGCCAAACCTCCCAGCGCACCACCGCCCGACATTCAGGACTGATCCAGCGCCATGCCCCTGACGTCGTCGTTGACCAAACCCCTGGCCCCTTCGTGGGCCAATCGCTTTAAAGAGCAAAGCCTTGAGCGCGGGCGGCGCTATGCCCTGGAAAACCGTGTGCGCATCGTCGAGTCCGGCGACAGCACCATTGTTGCCAGTTGCGAAGGCTCGGGTGGCAACGTATACCGCCAGACCATTTCGCTGCGCGAATCGGCCAAGGGCACGCTGATCCTGGTGGACAGCCGCTGTACCTGCCCGGTGCACACCAACTGCAAACACATCGCGGCAGTGCTGCTCAAGGTCCAGGAAACCCTGGCCTACCCGGCAGCAGCGCAGGATGCCGAGTTGCTGGAGAAACTCCAGGCCGTGCTGGATAACCGCGTGGTGTTGCCACAAGTGGTGATGGAGGATGTGCGGCCAGTGCCGCGCCTGTGGCTGGCGAGTGTCGAGTTCAGTGCGTTTGAACCGCGCAATGGCAAGATGCAGCGCTATATCCAGCACCGCGCAGCACTGTCGTTTAATTACCTGGGCAACTATGTCAGCGGGCAAAAGAACGCCGACATCATCGTGCGCCAGGAAACCCAGAGCCTGCGCATCAAGCGTCACCCGGAGCTGGAGCAGCCGTACCGCGAGCAACTGCGCCTGCTCGGCTTCAAGATCGCCACGCGCCAGAGCAAGGCGCTGCCGGAGAGTGCCGGTGAATTGTTCGAGATGGTCAATGACAGCGCCTGGCTGAACTTCACGCTCAACGCCTCGCCCACCCTGCGCGCCGAGGGTTGGGAGCTGCAGATCGATGAGGATTTCGGCTTTGACCTGAGCGCCGTCGATGACTGGTACGCCACCGTCGATGAAGGGCCGGAACGCGATTGGTTTGACTTGGAACTGGGGATCATCGTCAACGGTGAGCGGCTGAGCCTGTTGCCGATCCTGCTTAACCTGATGCGTTCCCACACCGAAATCCTCAACCCGGAAAAACTCGCCCGGCGCCGCGATGAAGAGCTGATCCTGGTGAACATCCCCGGCCTGCCCAACGGCCACGGCCCGCTGCAAGTGGCGCTGCCTTATGGGCGATTAAAACCGGTGCTGGCCACCCTCGGCGAGTTTTACCTGCAGGAATCCGGCACCACCACGTTGCGCCTGGCCAAGGCCGACGCGATTCGTCTCAACCCGCTGGAAGACCTGCCGCTGCAATGGGAAGGCGGCGAGAAGATCCGCAACTTCGCCCAGCGCCTGCGCGACATCAAGGATTTCACCTGCGAGGCGCCCGAGGGCTTGAACGCGACCTTGCGCCCGTACCAACTGGAAGGCTTGAGCTGGATGCAGTCGCTGCGCCAACTCGACGTCGGCGGGATTCTTGCGGATGACATGGGCCTGGGTAAAACCCTGCAGACCCTGGCGCATATTCTCAGCGAAAAAATCGCCGGGCGCCTGGATCGGCCGTGCATGGTGGTGATGCCCACCAGCCTGATTCCCAATTGGCTCGACGAAGCGGCGCACTTCACCCCGCAGCTCAAGGTGCTGGCGCTGTATGGTGCGACACGCAAAAAGCACTTCGCCAATTTGCAGGACTACGACCTGCTGCTGACGACGTATGCGCTACTGCCCAAAGACATCGAACAGCTCGCCGCCCTGCCCTTGCATGTGCTGATCCTCGATGAAGCCCAGTACATCAAAAACCCCAACAGCAAGGCAGCCCAGGCCGCGCGCGAGCTGACTGCGCGCCAGCGCCTGTGCCTGAGTGGCACACCGTTGGAAAACCACCTGGGCGAGTTGTGGTCGCTGTTCCACTTCCTGCTGCCGGGCTGGTTGGGCGACGTGAAAAGCTTTAACCGCGATTACCGTGTGCCCATCGAAAAGCGCGCCAGTGATGTGCGCTTGCAGCACCTCAACGGTCGGATCAAACCCTTCCTGCTGCGCCGCACCAAAGAGCAGGTGGCGACGGAGCTACCGCCCAAGACCGAGATCATCCATTGGGTCGACCTCAACGAGGCCCAGCGTGATGTGTACGAAACCATGCGCCTGGCCATGGACAAAAAAGTCCGCGACGAAATCACCCGCAAAGGCGTGGCGCGCAGCCAGATCATTATTCTTGAAGCGCTGCTCAAGCTGCGCCAGGTGTGCTGCGACCTGCGCCTGGTCAACGACGCCACCCTGCCCGCGCGTGGCAGCAGCTCGGGCAAACTCGACAGCCTGATGGAAATGCTCGAAGAGCTGTTTGCCGAAGGGCGGCGGATTTTGCTGTTCTCGCAGTTCACCTCGATGCTGAGCCTGATTGAAGCCGAACTGAAGAAGCGCGGGGTTGCTTACGCGCTGCTGACCGGCCAGACCCGCGACCGGCGCACGCCGGTGAAAGACTTCCAGAGCGGCAAGCTGCAGATTTTTCTGATCAGCCTGAAGGCGGGCGGCGTGGGCTTGAACCTGACCGAAGCCGACACGGTGATTCACTATGACCCGTGGTGGAACCCGGCCACGGAGAACCAAGCCACCGACCGCGCGTATCGCATCGGGCAGGAGAAGCCGGTGTTCGTCTACAAGATGATTGCGCGGGGCACAGTGGAGGAGAAAATCCAGCACCTGCAAAAGGAAAAATCCGACCTGGCGGCGGGCGTGCTGGATGGGCGTACGACCGGGGATTGGCAGTTGGGCAATGAGGATATCGAGGCGTTGTTTGCGCCGTTGCCGAATAAGCAAGAGAAGCGCTGACCTTCAGATCGCTATCGCGGGCAAGCCCGCTCCCACCTTTGAATGTGTTCACAAATCAAAATGTGGGAGCTGGCTTGCCTGCGATGGGCGCGCCACGGTTATCAGTCGATCAACTGAGCATCCCGCAACGCTGTGAGCGCCGCCAACCAACGCGGGTCCTGCTTATAGTCCGTAGAGGCAATCGCCTGCCCACGCATACGCGCGATTCGGGCAGACGGCGTGACCTTCATGCGTTGCGCAGCCGTCAGCGCCAGTTCGGCAGCCGCGCGGTCATTGCACACCAGGCCCATATCACAGCCGGCCGTCAACGCCGCCTCGATTCGACTGGCCGCATCACCGACCACATGCGCCCCGGCCATGGACAGGTCATCACTGAAAATCACCCCATCGAACTGCAACTCGCCACGCAAAATCTCCTGCAACCAGCGGCGCGAGAAGCCGGCCGGCTGGGTGTCCACCTGCGGGTAAATGACGTGTGCAGGCATTACCGCCGCCAACTGCTTGCTCAGGCGTGCGAAAGGCACCAGGTCATTGGCGCGAATCTGTTCCAGGCTGCGTTCGTCATTGGGAATCGCCACATGGGAATCCGCCTCGGCCCAACCGTGGCCTGGGAAGTGTTTGCCGGTGGCGGCCATGCCGGCGCTGTTCATGCCGCGAATGAAGGCGCCGGCGAGCACAGCGGCGCGCTCGGGGTCGCCTTCGAACGAGCGCGTGCCGACCACGGCACTGCGCTGGTAATCCAGGTCCAGCACCGGGGCGAAGCTCAGGTCCAGGCCGACCGCCAGCACTTCAGTGGCCATGATCCAGCCGCACTGTTCGGCAAGGTATTCGGCGTTCGGCTTATCCGCCAAAAAGCGCATGGCGGGCAGACGTACAAAACCCTGGCGCAAACGCTGCACACGCCCGCCTTCCTGGTCGACGGCCAACAGCAAGTCCGGGCGCACGGCGCGGATCGCCGCGCTCAATTCACGCACTTGGCGTGGATGCTCGATATTGCGCGCAAAAATGATCAGGCCGCCCACTTCAGGCTGGCGCAACAGGTGGCGATCCTCGGCCGTCAGACAAGTACCGGCCACATCGACCATTAACGAACCTTGCAGGGCAGCAGTCATAAACCTTCCTTAAATAACGCACACAACCCGTTACCCTCACCTGGCGCAATAAGCGCAGTGAGCACAACGGGTTGCGAGTAAATAGCTGAAATCGGCATGGCGGCTAGCTTAGCGGATGCAAGCGGCCGCGCACACCCAGGGCGGTCACGCCTTGGCGACGGCCGGCGTGGATTTGCTGCGTGGGCGCAATTGCGCGGCCGCCATGGCCGGGTCGGTCACGCCGGTTTCGGCACGCATGCCGGCGGCGAGGAACGGCACCATCAGGCGCATGACCTGTTCGATCGAGGTGTTGACGCCGAAATCGGTCTCGGCAATCGCACGCAATGCCTTGATGCCGGACATGCTGAATGCCGCAGCGCCGAGCATGAAATGCACGCGCCAGAACAGTTCGATCGGCGGAATACGCGGGGCAGCTTCGTTGACCAGCAACATGTAGCGACGGAAAACCTTGCCGTACATGTCTTCCAGGTAACGTCGCAGGTGGCCCTGGCTCTGACTGAAGGCCAAGCCCAGCAAACGCATGAAAATCGACAGGTCGTTGCCGCTGCGTGGTTGAACCACCAGGGCTTGCTCAACCAGGATTTCCAGCAGTTCTTCCAGGCTTGGCTTGTTTTCCGGCTTGGTCTGGCGACGCTCCAGCTCTCGGTCGAGGCTGGCGCAGAATGGCCCCAGGAAGCGCGAGAAAACCGCCTGGATCAGGGCTTTTTTCGAGCCGAAATGGTAGTTCACGGCAGCGAGGTTGACCCCAGCCTTGCTGGTGATCAGCCGCAATGAAGTTTCAGCAAATCCTTTTTCCGCGAACAATTGCTCGGCAGCATCGAGAATGCGTTCAACGGTTTCCGACTGGGCCATGGCTACTCCGCCTGACAAACACTTGTTTGAAACATACGTTTCAGGGTGTGTCTTGTCAAGCCTGCGAGTCCGTTTTCCGGCCGGGCAGTCACCTATTTCATCGCTATTTAATCACATCCTTACGGGTCTGTAGGCAGCGCTGTCTCTGCCTCGTGGGACGGGTGACGAATGACCGTCCAGCGGAGTGCCGGAAAAGGATGATTGCCAAGCGCAGTTCACTGTATATAATCCCAGTCACTGTATAAAAAGACAGAGCGATCAACATGCTAAAACTGACGCCACGCCAAGCTGAGATTCTGGCTTTTATCAAGCGCTGCCTCGATGACAACGGCTACCCGCCGACGCGAGCGGAAATTGCGCTGGAACTGGGGTTCAAGTCCCCCAACGCCGCCGAAGAACACCTCAAGGCCCTCGCTCGCAAAGGCGCGATCGAGATGACCCCCGGTGCTTCACGCGGTATTCGCATCCCTGGTTTCGAAGCAAAGGCCGACGAATCGACCCTGCCGATCATCGGCCGCGTCGCCGCCGGTGCGCCGATCCTGGCGCAGCAGCACGTCGAAGAGTCCTGCAACATCAACCCGACCTTCTTCCATCCGCGTGCCGACTACCTGTTGCGCGTACACGGCATGAGCATGAAGGACGTGGGCATCTTCGATGGCGACCTGCTGGCCGTCCATACCACTCGTGAAGCCCGTAATGGCCAGATCGTCGTCGCCCGTATCGGCGATGAAGTCACCGTAAAACGCTTCAAGCGTGAAGGCAGCAAGGTTTGGCTGATGGCCGAAAACCCTGAGTTCGCCCCGATTGAAGTGAACCTGAAAGATCAGGACCTGGTGATCGAAGGCTTGAGCGTCGGCGTCATTCGCCGCTAAAGGAGGCACCATGCAGCTCGTGCACACCCCACAACACACACAACTGTCGCTGTTCGAGGCCTTTATGGCCCAACCCCTCGCGCCCATCCTCAAGGAAACGGTCGAGGCCCCTTGGGGCTCCGAACCTGAGGCGTTCAGTGAACTGTCGTTGCGCGGTGCAGCTGGGAGCTGCCTGAGCCTGCTGGCGCCGATCCTGCGCGAACTGAGCGAAGAACAGGACGCGCGCTGGCTGACGCTGATCGCCCCGCCCGCCAGCCTGACCCAGGCCTGGTTGCGGGATGCCGGCCTCAACCGCGAGCGTATTCTGCTGCTGCAACCACGCGGCACGCAAAGCGCTCAGCAGTTGACCTGCGAAGCGCTGCGCCTGGGGCGTAGCCATACGGTGGTGAGCTGGTTGAATCCGTTGAATGCTACGGCCAAGCAACAGTTGATCAGCGCCGCACGTACGGGCGATGCGCAGAGTTTGAATATTCGTTTGGGGTAATGGGATGCGGCGGGTTTGCTGATACTCAGTGAAGAACCCGCGGCCCCTCGTCCTTCTCCGGCTCGCCTTCTGCCAGGCGACCCGCCATCTGCACACCGACGCTCAACATGGCTTTTGCCACTTCCACGTGCTGGCCTTGCAGGAACGCTTTTGCGTCTTCGGAAAAATCCAAAATAACCAGAGAACCCTCGTCCTCAGCCCGGCGTAGCTCGATTCGGCCGTCAGGCAATTCAACAATTTCCAGAAAGGACGTTGGCATAAAAGTCTGTTCTCCACGAAAGGCCGGATTATATCAGTCATCCACCCAGCCTCGTTGAGGATCTGCACGGGTTTCTTTACGGCTTGATGAATGGTGCTGTCGGGAATGCAGCTATCAGTGTGGGAGCTGGCTTGCCTGCGATGGCGATGTATCAGTCAATCACCAGCAAGCTGACCCACCGCTATCGCAGGCAAGCCAGCTCCCACATTTGTTCAGCGACACCGCTTCAACACTCGTTCAAGCCTTCCCGAAATCGCAACGCCATCTTCTTCAGCTCCTGCCGCCAGCTCTCCAGCTCTTCACGGCTCAATGGCTTGGGCTCATCCTCTTCCAGTGCAACAGCGACGATCAGCGGCTGTGTCACATCACCCTTGGGCACATGCGGCACGCGTGGCGGCTGGAACATGTCGGCATGCGCCTTGAGCAAGCGGGCGACCCAGCTGTCGGGGCTCTGGGCCATTTCCACCAGCTCAGCCAACTCGGGAATCGCCATGCTGTCGAGCACTTCGCGGTTCATGATCATTTCCGCACGCGGCGAGCCAGCCTGGGGTAAACGGTAGAACCCGGCGATTTCATGGCACAGCCCCAGCAGGGCGCCATAGAGGTGGAACAATGCAGCCTCACGTCCCGCCTGCACCAGCGCGATGGCATTCATCTCTTTCCCTTCCTCGGCGCGGCCAAGGGCTTCCAGAGACAAACCCGCGAAGTAAATTTTCTGGTTGGTACGGGTATAGAGTTCGTTGGCCATAACGGCAGTCTCCACAACGAAATAAGCGTGATGCTGGCTGAACAGTGTCACGGATCAGCCAAGTTTCCTGCAAGCGCAAAAAAAGGCCGCCTGAACAGGCGGCCTTTGTATTTCGCAGCGTAGTCGATCAAGCGCCCTGGCGCTTGTCCTCGACCTTCCACTTGCCGCCGTCGTAGAAGGCTTTCCAGCCCGTAGGCTTGCCGTCCACTTCGGTCTGCACGTACTGCTCCTTGGTTTTGCGGCTGTAGCGGATCACGGCCGGGCGACCGTCAGGATCCTTCTTCGGCGCTTCACACAGGAAGTGGTACTTCGGATCGATCTCGTCCTTGTGCGGCACGATTTCCAGCACCAACGGCGCACGGGTCTCGCGGTTTTTCGGGAACTGGCTGGCTGCCAGGAACAACCCCGAAGCGCCGTCGCGCAGGATGTAGGTGTCGTTGACCTTCTCGCACTTGAGCTCAGGCATCTTCACCGGGTCCATCTTCGGCGGCGCCGCGTCACCGCTTTTCAGCAGTTTGCGGGTGTTCTTGCACGTCGGGTTGGTGCAACCGAAGAACTTACCGAAACGGCCGGTCTTGAGCTGCATCTCACTGCCGCACTTGTCGCATTCCAGGCTCGGGCCTTCATAGCCCTTGATACGGTAGCTGCCCTCTTCGATCTCGTAGCCGTCGCAATCCGGGTTGTTACCGCAGATGTGCAACTTGTGCTTCTCGTCGAGCAGGTAAGCGTCCATCGCCGTGCTGCAGATCGGGCAACGGTGCTTGCCACGCAGTACCAGCGACTCAGACTCACCCTCGTCGTCAGCAGCGATTTCGTCGCCCGGCACCAGGTTGACGGTGGCCTTGCAGCGCTCTTTCGGCGGCAGGCTGTAGCCCGAGCAACCCAGGAACACGCCGGTGGACGCGGTACGAATCTGCATCGGGCGGCCGCAGGTCAGGCACGGGATGTCAGTCATCACCGGCTGGTTGGCACGCATGCCGCTCTCAGGGCTTTCGGCCACTTCGAGTTTCTTTTTGAAGTCGCCGTAGAACTCATCCAGCACGTTTTTCCAGTCGCGCTCGCCCTGGGCTACGTCATCGAGGTTCTCTTCCATGCCGGCGGTGAAGCCGTAGTCCATCAGGTTAGAGAAGCTCTCGGACAGGCGCTCGGTGACGATGTCGCCCATCTTTTCCGAGTAGAAACGACGGTTGTGCAGCGCAACGTAGCCGCGGTCCTGGATGGTGGAAATGATCGCCGCGTAGGTCGAAGGACGACCGATACCGCGTTTTTCCATCTCTTTCACCAGGCTCGCTTCCGAATAACGCGCCGGAGGCTTGGTGAAGTGCTGGGACGGGTCGAGCTTGATCAGCTTCAGCGTGTCGCCCTGGGCCATGTCCGGCAGCACATCGTCGTCGCCAGGCTTGGCGATTTGCGGCATCACGCGGGTGTAGCCGTCGAACTTGAGGATACGGCCCTTGGCACGCAGCTCGAAGTCGCCAGCGCCCACGCTGACGGTGGTAGACAGGTATTGCGCCGGCAGCATCTGGCAGGCCAGGAATTGGCGCCAGATCAGCTCGTAGAGGCGCTCAGCGTCGCGCTCCATGCCGCTCAGCTTGCTTGGCTCGGTGTTGGCGTCGGAAGGACGAATCGCTTCGTGAGCCTCCTGCGCGCCTTCTTTGCTGCTGTAGACGTTCGGCTTCTCCGGCAGGTACTTCTTGCCGAACTCGCTTTCAATATAAGTCCGCGCCATCGCCACCGCGTCTTGCGACAGGTTGGTGGAGTCGGTACGCATATAAGTGATGTAGCCGGCTTCGTACAGACGCTGGGCCATCATCATGGTTTTCTTCACCCCGAAGCCCAGGCGGTTACTCGCGGCCTGCTGCAGGGTGGAGGTGATGAACGGTGCCGACGGCTTGCTGCTGGTCGGTTTGTCTTCGCGCTTGACGATGCTGTAGCTGGAAGCCTTGAGCTTTTCCAGCGCGGCCATGGCCTGGGCTTCGTTCAGCGGCTTGAAGGCCTCGCCTTTCTCGCGAGCCACTTCAAAGCGCACGTTGGCGCCTTTGGCAGTGCCGAGGTCAGCGTGGACTTCCCAATATTCTTCGGGGTTGAACGCACGAATCTCGCGCTCGCGCTCCACCACCAGTTTTACCGCAACCGATTGCACACGGCCGGCGGACAAGCCACGGGCGATCTTCGCCCACAGCAGTGGCGAAACCATGTAGCCCACGACGCGGTCGAGGAAACGACGGGCCTGCTGGGCGTTTACACGGTCGATGTCCAGCTCGCCCGGCTTGGAGAAGGCTTCCTGGATGGCTTTCTTGGTGATTTCGTTGAACACCACGCGCTTGTAGCGGCTGTCATCACCGCCGATGGCTTCCCGCAGGTGCCAGGCAATGGCTTCCCCTTCGCGGTCCAAGTCCGTCGCGAGATAGATGGTGTCAGCATCTTTGGCGAGCCGACGCAGCTCTTCGATGACCTTTTCCTTGCCAGGAAGGATTTCGTACTTGGCCTTCCAGCCATGTTCCGGGTCCACACCCATACGCGAGACCAGCTGCTTGCGCGCTTTCTCTTTAGGGGTGAGCACCGGACCTTCGCCCGCAGCCGCCTTGCCGCGCTTGGCGGCAGGCTCCTTGCTGGCGCTAGCCGAACCGCTGGTGGGCAGGTCTCGGATATGGCCGATACTCGACTTCACCACGTACTCGTTACCCAAGTACTTGTTGATGGTCTTGGCCTTAGCCGGGGATTCCACAATGACCAGCGATTTGCCCATGGATCGGAAAATTCCTGAATTCGAGAAGTGAAAGGCAGTTGGCGCCTGTCGCGGCAACGCTATATATAGTGGCAACAAGGTGAGGTCAAGCGCAGCATTCTGCGCGGCCCGCCGTTATTGCCCTGAAAAAAGACTGGGTTCGACTTGGACCAAAGCAAAGCGCGGGACCTGCTCGCCGTCAACTTCGACGGTCTCCAGGAACATGCTCAAAGGGCGCACCCAAAAGCCGTAATCGCCATACAGTGCTTGGTAAAACACCACTTCTTCTTCCGTTTCAGAGTGCCGTGCCACGTTAAAAACGCGGTACTGCGGCCCCTTATAATGTTGGTAGAGCCCTGGTTCGACTTTCATGCTCTGGCCCTCTTACAAAATTTGTTAAAAAAAAATATTAAAAATTCCAAAAAACAAAAACCGGGGCACTGGGCCCCGGCTTCCGTCAACTCAACGCTTAGACGCGTTCGAAGACGGTGGAAATGCCTTGGCCGAGACCAATGCACATGGTTGCAACCCCAAGGTTACCGCCATTTTGCTTCATCACGTTAAGCAAAGTGCCGGAAATACGTGCACCGGAGCAACCAAATGGGTGGCCCAGGGCAATCGCACCGCCGTGCAGGTTAACCTTCTCGTTCATCTTGTCGAGTACTTTCAAATCTTTCAGCACTGGCAGGGCCTGTGCGGCGAAAGCTTCGTTGAGCTCGAAGAAGTCGATATCAGAGATGGTCAGGCCTGCGCGCTTCAAGGCTTTTTGTGTGGCCGGTACTGGACCATAGCCCATGATTGCCGGGTCCACACCCGCCACGGCCATCGAACGGATCACGGCCAGTGGCTGGATACCCAGGTCCTGGGCACGCTGCGCCGACATCACGATCATGCACGAGGCACCGTCGGTGATTTGCGACGAAGTACCGGCTGTCACGGTGCCGCCCTTTGGATTGAAAGCAGGCTTGAGGGCCGCCAGACTTTCCAGGGTGGTGTCCGGACGAATGGTTTCGTCGTAGTCGAACAGTTTCAGGAAACCGTTCTCGTCGTAGCCGTTCATCGGGATGATCTCATCCTTGAACTTGCCTTCCACGGTCGCCTTGTGGGCCAACTGGTGGGAACGCAGGCCGAACGCGTCCTGGGCTTCGCGGGTAATGCCGTGCATTTTGCCAAGCATTTCTGCGGTCAGGCCCATCATGCCCGAGGCTTTAGCCGCGTACAGCGACATGTGCGGGTTAGGGTCTACGCCGTGCATCATGCTGACGTGGCCCATGTGCTCCACGCCACCGACTACGAACACATCACCGTTACCGGTCATGATCGCTTGCGCAGCGGTGTGCAGCGCGCTCATCGACGAGCCACACAGGCGGCTGACGGTCTGGCCAGCGGCCGTGTGCGGGATCTGGGTCATCAACGACGCCATGCGCGCGATGTTCCAGCCCTGCTCCAGGGTCTGGTTGACGCAGCCCCAGATCACGTCTTCGACTTCGTTCGGGTCGACCTTGACGTTGCGCTCCAGCAGCTTGCTGATCAGGTGCGCGGACATGTCTTCGGCACGGGTGTTGCGGTGCATGCCGCCCTTGGAGCGGCCCATTGGTGTGCGACCGAAGTCGACAATCACCACGTCTCTTGGATTCAAGCTCATAAATATTCTCGCTCTAGTCGTCTGGGCGCTTAACCGAAGAAGCTCTGGCCGTTTTTGGCCATCTCACGCAGCTTCGCGGTCGGGTGGTACAGCGGGCCCAGATCAGCGTATTTGTCAGCCAGGGCAACGAACTCGGCCACACCGATCGAGTCGATGTAACGCAGCGCACCACCACGGAATGGAGGGAAACCAATACCGTACACCAGGCCCATATCGGCTTCGGCGGCGGTTTCAATGATGCCGTCTTCCAGGCAACGTACGGTTTCCAGGCACAGGGCGATCATCATCCAGTTGATGATGTCCTCGTCGGACACCTCACGCTGTTCGTAGATGACCGGCGCGAGTACTTCGTGAACCGACGGGTCGGCCACTTTCTTCTGCTTGCCCTTCTTGTCGGCCTCGTAGGCGTAGAAGCCTTTGCCATTCTTCTGGCCCAGGCGCTTGGCCTCGTACAGCGCGTCGATCGCCGAACGGCGGTCGTCTTTCATGCGGTCCGGGAAGCCTTCAGCCATAACGTCGCGACCGTGGTGGCCGGTGTCGATGCCGACCACGTCCATCAGGTACGCCGGGCCCATTGGCCAGCCGAATTTTTCCATGACCTTGTCGATACGCACAAAATCCACACCGGCGCTGACCAACTTGGCGAAACCGCCGAAGTACGGGAACAGCACGCGGTTGACCAAAAAGCCCGGGCAGTCGTTAACGACGATCGGGTTCTTGCCCATTTTCTTGGCGTAGGCAACGGTGGTGGCAACGGCCAGCTCGCTGGACTTCTCGCCACGGATCACTTCCACCAGCGGCATCATGTGCACCGGGTTGAAGAAGTGCATGCCGACGAAGTTTTCCGGACGCTTGAGGGCTTTGGCCAGCAAGCTGATGGAAATGGTCGAGGTGTTCGAGGCCAGGATGGTGTCTTCTTTAACCTGGGCTTCCACTTCAGCCAGTACGGCTTGCTTGACCTTCGGGTTCTCGACAACCGCTTCGACCACCAAGTCGACGTGGCCGAAATCGCCGTAGGACAGCGTAGGACGAATGCCGTTAAGCACTTCAGCCATTTTCGCAGCGGTCATGCGGCCTTTATCAACGCGGCCCACCAGCAGCTTGGCGGCTTCCGCCAGGCCTTGCTCGATGCCGTGCTCGTTGATGTCTTTCATCAGGATCGGCGTGCCTTTGGACGCCGACTGGTAGGCGATACCGCCGCCCATGATACCGGCGCCGAGTACGGCGGCCTGTTTCACGTCTTTGGCGATTTCGTCGTAGGCCTTGGCCTTTTTCTTCAGCTCCTGATCGTTCAGGAACAGGCCGATCAGGCTCTGGGCAGCCGAGGTTTTCGCCAGTTTGACGAAGCCTGCTGCTTCCACTTCCAGGGCTTTGTCGCGACCGAAGTTCGCAGCCTTCTGGATAGTCTTGATCGCTTCAACCGGCGCCGGGTAGTTCGGGCCGGCTTGGCCAGCCACGAAACCTTTGGCGGTTTCGAACGACATCATTTGTTCGATGGCGTTGAGCTTGAGTTTTTCCAGCTTCGGCTGACGCTTGGCCTTGTAGTCAAATTCGCCGCTGATGGCGCCCTTGATCAGGTTCAGTGCGGCTTCGGCCAGTTTGTCCGGGGCAACCACGGCATCGACAGCGCCGACTTTCAGCGCGTCTTCCGCTTTGTTTTCCTTGCCGGCGGCAATCCACTCGATGGCGTTGTCGGCCCCGATGATGCGCGGCAGGCGCACGGTGCCGCCGAAACCTGGGTAGATGCCCAGCTTGACTTCAGGCAGGCCGATTTTGGCGGTGGCAGACATCACACGGAAGTCTGCGGCCAGGCACATTTCCAGGCCGCCGCCCAACGCGATGCCATTGATCGCGGCAACGGTCGGCACGTTGAGGTCTTCGAAATCGCTGAAGATCTTGTTGGCTTCGAGGTTGCCAGCCACCAGCTCGGCATCGGGCAGCTTGAAGTTGTCGACGAATTCGGTGATGTCAGCGCCGACGATAAATACGTCCTTGCCGCTGGAGACGATCACGCCCTTGACCGATGCATCTGCTTTGATGGTGTCTACGGCCTGACGCAGTTCGTTCAGGGTTAGACGGTTGAACTTGTTGACGGACTCACCCTTGAGGTCGAATTTCAATTCGACGATGCCACTTTCAAGAGCCTTAACCGTGATGGCTTTACCTTCGTAAATCATCAACTGATCTCCACGATATGGAAGCTGAACAGTACACACTGGACGCTGGCCTCTGGTTGGACATTGAAGATTTGCTCAATGTTCACGCCAATCCGCCAGGCACACCCGCCAATGCGCTAGTCGGGGTTCTGTATGAGCGGTCTGACAGACAAACGCTCAATTCATACGCCCGTTTGATTTGGGTACGCCACCTTCATCCAATTCCGGGCAATTGTCAATCGCTCGAAAGGCTAGGGAAAACGCGACTTTCCAGTCATTTCAGAACCCCCACCCATGCCCGTGATTCATCAATATTCAATTATTCACGAAATCAATAATGGAAATTTTGTGGGAAAAGGCTGTACAGAATGGGATATGCCGCTAGGCTAGCGACAAGCTTGGTGCGCCTGGATGAACATCCGACGCGTGAATCACAGAATTACCGGCCTGCCTGGCCAACTCCAGCCCGATGATGATATCGGGCTTTTTATTGCCTGGCTTTTACCACCCGGCGTCAGGCCAGGGCTTTGAGTAATTTATCGATGGCTTGCAAGACGCTCGCCTCGCCCTTCTCGCCCCAGTACAGGGCGATCATTTGCTTGTCGGCCTCGACCTTGTAGACGTTGTCCGGCAGCGTCGCAAAATGCGGCAACAACTTTTCATCGACGCACACTTCGCGCCACTGATTGAGCCAAACCCCCGGTTCCGACTGCCAGTAACACCAGAGGGCCGGCGCACTCCCGCGTCGCGGCCGGCAATACTGCGCGCACGGGCTTGGCGGCTCCTGCTTGAGCCAGTGCGGCCACTCCTGCGGCGCCAGTTGCATGGCCAGGCCGATGCGGCGCGCCTCCATCCGCAGGGCCATGCGCCCGCTCTGGTGGCGCGACGGGCGCAGCCAGGCCAGAGGGCTCAGAACCACCAGAAGGATTGACACCACTATCCAGACCGTCATATGTGTACTCCCGAATTTCTAGATGAGCGGGTTTGAGCTGACGCAACCCCATCCGCTTGAAACCAGCCATACTGAACCTATTGCAGTCCCCTGGAGGAACGCGCCATGCCCAACGAACATTCCTACAAACATATCCTGGTCGCTGTCGATCTGACCGAAGAGTGCGACCCAGTGATCAAGCGCGCGCAGGCTTCAGCAATCGCTAACGGCGCCAAGCTGTCACTCGTGCATATCGTCGAGCCTATGGCGATGGCCTTTGGTGGCGACGTGCCCATGGACCTTTCCCAATTGCAGCAACAACAATTTGATCAGGCCAAAGAGCGCCTGGATCGCTTGATCCTCAAGTACCCGCATCTGCAAAAAGACGACTGCCACCTCACATACGGCCAACCGCGCCAGGAGATCCACCATCTTGCCAAGGAAAAGGCTTGCGACCTGATCGTGGTTGGCAGCCATGGCCGACACGGCCTCGCGCTGCTGCTGGGTTCTACCGCCAATGATGTGCTGCACGGCGCACCGTGTGATGTGCTGGCGGTGAAGCTGGTCAAAGACACCAACAAGTAAGACTGACGAAGATCAACTGTGCGAGCTGGCTTATGTGGGAGCTGGCTTGCCTGCGATAGCATCACCGCAGGCCTACAGACTCACCGCGGTGCCCGCATCGCGGGCAAGCCCGGCTCCCACATAGGCCCTCCCACATTTTGACTCGCATTTCATATGAAAAACCCGGCGTTCATGTAAATGAACACCGGGTTTTTTAATGCGCTTGAATCACTCAGGCATCCAGCTCAGCCCAACGCTCAACCAACACTTCCAGCTCCTGGTTCAACGTTTCCAGGGAAGCGATGACCTTGGCGGTTTCCGCCGCCGGACGCAGGTAGAAACCCGCGTCAGCCATTTCTGCTTCTACTGCCGCGATCTGCTGTTCCTTGGCGTCGATATCACCCGGCAAGGCTTCCAGTTCACGCTGCAGTTTGTAGCTGAGCTTCTTCTTCGCAGACGGCGCAGCTTCCTGAACCGGTGCCGCCGCAGCGGCAACCGGCGCCACCACTGCCGAGGTCAGGTCGGCCTTGCCGGACTTGCTCTCGGTCACGCCCAGCAGGCGCGGCGAGCCGCCCTGGCGCAGCCAGTCCTGATAACCACCGACGTATTCACGCACCTTGCCTTCGCCTTCGAAGACCAGGGTGCTGGTGACCACGTTGTCGAGGAATGCCCGGTCGTGGCTGACCATCAGCACGGTGCCGTTGAAGGTCAGCAAGACCTCTTCCAGCAGCTCGAGGGTTTCCACGTCGAGGTCGTTGGTCGGTTCGTCGAGCACCAGCAGGTTGGCTGGTTTGCTGAACAGCTTGGCCAGCAGCAGGCGCGCACGCTCACCACCAGACAAGGCTTTGACCGGCGTCCGCGCACGCTGCGGGCTGAATAGGAAGTCGCCCAGGTAGCTCAGCACGTGGCGGCTCTGGCCGTCGATGTCGATAAAGTCGCGACCTTCGGCGACGTTGTCGATTACGGTTTTTTCCAGGTCCAACTGGTGGCGCAACTGGTCGAAGTACGCCACGTCGATGCGCGTGCCCTCTTCCACGGTGCCGCTGGTCGGTTGCAGGCCATTGAGCATCAGCTTGAGCAAGGTGGTCTTGCCGGTGCCGTTGGCGCCCAGCAGGCCGATACGGTCGCCGCGCTGCAGGACCATCGAGAAGTCCTTGATCAGGAACGGGCCATCCGGGTGATGGAAGCTGACGTTCTCCAGCACCATCACCTGCTTGCCCGACTTATCGGCGGTATCCAACTGGATATTGGCCTTGCCGGTGCGCTCGCGACGTTCGCTGCGCTCAACCCGCAGGGCTTTCAGCGCGCGTACACGGCCTTCGTTACGGGTGCGACGGGCCTTGATGCCCTGGCGGATCCAGACTTCTTCCTGGGCCAGCTTTTTGTCGAACAGCGCGTTGGCGGTTTCTTCAGCGGCCAGCGTGGCCTCTTTGTGCACCAGGAAGCTGGCGTAGTCGCCGTTCCAGTCGATCAGGCCGCCACGGTCCAGTTCGAGGATGCGCGTGGCCAGGTTCTGCAGGAAGGAACGGTCGTGCGTGATGAACAGCACGGCGCCCTGGAAATCCTTGAGGGCTTCTTCAAGCCAGGCGATTGCGCCGATGTCCAGGTGGTTGGTTGGTTCGTCGAGCAGCAGCAGGTCCGGCTCGGACACCAGCGCCTGGGCCAGCAGCACGCGACGACGCCAGCCGCCGGACAGCTCGGCGAGGGTCTTGTCGGCCGGCAGTTGCAGGCGGCTCAGGGTGCTGTCGACCAGTTGCTGCAAGCGCCAGCCATCACGGGCTTCGAGGTCTTGCTGGACGTGCATCAGCTTGTCCAGGTCTTCCTCGGTGACGCAGTTCTGCGCCAGGTGATGGTATTGCGCGAGCAGCTCGCCAACGCCGTCGAGGCCTTCGGCGACCACGTCGAACACTGTCCGTCCGTCGGCCACCGGCAATTCTTGCGGCAATTCGCCGATCTTCAGGCCCGGGGCGCGCCAAACAGAGCCGTCATCGGGCTTCTGGTCGCCCTTGACCAGCTTCATCATGCTGGACTTGCCGGTGCCGTTGCGGCCGATGATGCACACCCGCTCACCACGGGCGATCTGCCAGGACACCTTGTCCAACAACGGCATAGCGCCGAAAGCAAGGGACACATCGCTGAATTTGAGCAGGGTCATACGCTTCTCCAAAAACTGGGCGCGCATTCTACCTGACTTGAGGGTGGGATGCGGTCGGCATTTTCGCCATGGACACGTTCTGAAGGACATTTCCAATGAACTTCTGCCAACCGGCCGGCAAACCTTTCACCAGTCGCTGGCAAAAGGCTAAGCTAGGGGCAATCAGTGTCGGCAGAGCCGGTGCTAGTCGTGATTTCTCTGCACGGACGTCTCATGCGCAGTCGCCTTTTCAACTTTTTATCTTGCCTGCTTCTTTCCGCCACCGCCGTTCAATCCGCCCAGGCCGTGGACCTCACCACCCAACGTCAATATTACGATGAAGCCAAACGCGCCCTCGCCAAAGGCGACAGCGGCCCGTACATGCAATACAGCCAGGCCTTGGCCGACTACCCGCTGACGCCCTACCTGGCCTATGACGAACTGACCGCGCGCCTGAAAACCGCAAGCAACGAGGAAATCGAACAGTTCCTCGCCAAAAACGGCGACCTGCCCCAGGCCAACTGGATGAAACTGCGTTGGCTGCGCTGGCTGGCCGACCGTGGCGACTGGCAGACATTTGAAAAGTACTACGATGCCAAACTCAATTTCGTCGAACTGGACTGCCTGCATGGTCAATACCAGCTCACCCACAACCTCAAAGCCGAAGGCTACAAGACCACCGAAAAACTCTGGCTGACCGGTAAATCCCAGCCTGCCGCGTGTGACGCCACCTTCGGCCAGTGGGCCGCCGATGGCCAACTCACCGAACAGAAAATCTGGGATCGCGCCAAACTCGCCGCCGAAGCGCGCAACTACGCGCTGGCCAACAGCCTGGTAAAAACCCTGCCAACCCTCGGCGCCCAAGGCCGCCTGATGGTTGACGTGGCGCAAAAGCCCGACATGCTCAGCGACCCGTCGCGCTTCCTGCCGGCCAACGAGGCCATGTCCGACGCCGTAGGCCTGGGTCTGCGCCGCCTGGCACGCCAGGACCCGGACAAGGCCATGGCCCTGCTCGACGGTTACGCCAGCAGCATGCACTTCTCCCGTGACGAAAAAGTGTCGATCGCCCGCGAAATCGGCCTGACCCTGGCTCGCCGCTATGACCCGCGCGCATTGGACGTAATGACCCAATACGATCCCGAGCTGCGTGACAACACCGTTTCAGAATGGCGCCTGCGCCTGCTGTTGCGCCTGGCGCGCTGGGAAGATGCCTACCAGTTGACCCGCAAACTCCCACAAGACCTTGCGACCACCAACCGCTGGCGTTACTGGCAGGCGCGCAGCCTGGAACTGGCTGAGCCGAAGAACCCGCAACCGCTGGTGCTGTACAAAAATCTCGCCCAGGAACGTGATTTTTACGGCTTCCTGGCGGCGGATCGCTCCAAAGCGCCGTATCAGTTGAAAAACAAACCGCTGGTCATGAGCCAGGCGCTGGTCAACAAGGTCCGCAACACCCCCGGTGTACGCCGTGCGCTGGAGTTCTATGCACGTGGCCAGATCGTCGATGGCCGGCGCGAGTGGTATCACGTCAGCCGCCACTTCAACCGCGATGAAATGGTCGCCCAGGCCAAATTGGCCTATGACATGAAGTGGTACTTCCCGGCGATCCGCACCATCAGCCAGGCGCAGTATTGGGATGACCTGGATATCCGCTTCCCGATGGCGCACCGCGACACCCTGGTGCGCGAAGCCAAGGTGCGTGGCTTGCATTCGAGCTGGGTATTCGCCATCACCCGCCAGGAAAGCGCGTTCATGGACGACGCCCGCTCCGGCGTTGGCGCCAGTGGCCTGATGCAATTGATGCCCGGCACCGCCAAGGAAACCGCGCGCAAGTTCAGCATCCCGCTGGCCTCCCCGGCCCAGGTGCTGGACCCGGACAAAAACATCCAGCTCGGCGCCGCCTACCTGAGCCAGGTGCACAGCCAGTTCAACGGCAACCGCGTACTCGCCTCGGCCGCCTACAACGCCGGCCCCGGCCGCGTGCGCCAGTGGCTGCGCGGTGCCGACCACCTGAGCTTCGACGTGTGGGTGGAAAGTATCCCGTTCGACGAAACCCGTCAGTACGTGCAGAACGTGCTGTCTTATTCGGTGATCTACGGACAGAAGCTCAACTCACCGCAGCCGCTGGTGGATTGGCATGAGCGGTATTTTGATGATCAGTAAGGTTTGAAGCAGAGATGAAAATGCCCGCATTGAGAGATGCGGGCATTTTTTATGGGGCGCTCGGGCGCTCGCTTTGCACAGCCTCAGCCAAGGCGAGACTCAAGGCTTGCAACATGAACTCGACGAAGGGCGTCGCCTCCGCCTGCTTGTCAGCAGCCGACAGCGCCGCGTAATAGGCATCCTGTTGTTCGCGTATCACCGCTTCTACCGGTAGATAAGCCAACACAGGGCGCCATTGGCTAAGGATCAAGGTTTGCCAAAGGCGCCCCATCCGCCCATTGCCGTCTGCGAAGGGGTGGATAAATTCAAATTCGTAATGGAATACACAGCTGGCGATCAGCGGGTGCCAATCAGAAACCGACAGCCATTGCAGCAAGTCATCCACCAGATGCGTCACGCGACTTGCAGGAGGAGCCATATGGACCAACTGCTCCCCACGATAAATTCCGACGCCCGCCTGGCGAAACCGTCCTGCATCATCAATCAAACCGAACATCAGGAGGTCGTGTGCTTTCAGCAAGTCCGCCCGATCACCCGGCGCCCATTGCGGCATCGCCTCGTAAGCCGTAAATGCATTACGCACTTCCTGGATTTCCCGAGGCAAGCCTAACACTCGCTTACCCTCTAGAACGGCGGTCACTTGCTCGACGCTGAGGGTATTGTTCTCGATAGCCAGCGAAGCCTGGATTGTACGGATACGATTGCCGCGCCTTAGCTGGGGCGTTTGCCGATTATCGTCACCGACTGAAAGCTGACCGATCTGCTCACTAATGTCAGCGACCAAGGCCAGCATTTTTGTAGTCAGCGTCAACGGGGGTTGATAACGGCTCATGTCCTCATCCAGATCAATAACGAAAGATCACATAATGCCTTAAGGAGCAGGCCTACCGCAGCTTCATTCAATGTCCACTCCATCACTGAACTGCAACGCCGCCAACCGCGCATACAGCGGGTTGCTCGCAATCAACTGCTGGTGCGTGCCCACCGCCACCAGCTTGCCCTGGTCCATCACAGCAATGCGGTCGGCGTTCTTCACCGTCGCCAATCTGTGCGCAATCACCAGCGTGGTACGGCCCTGCATCAACTGCGGTAGCGCCTGTTGGATCAAGTGTTCGCTCTGGGCATCGAGGGCGCTGGTGGCTTCGTCCAGCAGCAGGATCGGCGCGTCCACCAGCAACGCGCGGGCGATGGCCAGGCGTTGGCGCTGGCCGCCTGAAAGGCCCATGCCGCCGTCTCCCAGGTGGGTTTGGTAGCCGTCGGGCATTTGCAGGATGAAGTCGTGGGCGTGGGCGATACGCGCGGCGGCTTCCACCTGTTCGCGCGTGGCGGACGGGTTGCCGTAGCGGATGTTCTCTTCAACGCTGCCAAAAAACAGCGCCGGGCTTTGGGACACCAGGGCGAAGTGGCGGCGCAGGTCCATGGGGTCGAGATCGGTCAGCGCGTGGCCTTCCAGCAGAATGCGGCCTTGCTGGGGGTCGTAGAAACGCAGCAGCAGGTCAAAGATTGTCGATTTACCCGCGCCGGACGGGCCCACCAATGCCAGTGTTTCGCCGGGATTGATGGTCAGGCTCAGGCCGTCGATGGCGTAGCTGTCCGGCCGCGACGGGTAGGAAAAGCGCAGGTCTTGCAGTTCCATGCGACCACTGACCCGCGCCGGCAACTGCACGGTGCCGGCAACGGGCGCCTGGATTTCGTTGCTCGACTGCAGCAACTCGCCAATCCGTTCGGCAGCACCCGCGGCACGCTGCAGTTCACCGAGCACTTCGCTCAAGGTGCCGACGGCGCTGCCAACGATCAAGCTGTAAAACACAAACGCGGCCAACTCACCACCGGAAATGCGCCCGCCGATCACGTCCATCCCACCGACCCACAGCATCACGCCGACAGCGCCGAGCACCAGCATGATCACCAGGGTAATCAGCCAGGCGCGCTGCACGATACGTTTGCGCGCGGTGGCAAAGGCCTCTTCCACGGTGACGGCAAAGCGTTGTTCGTCCTGCACCTGATGGTTGTAGGCCTGTACGGTCTTGATCTGGCCGAGGGTCTCGGACACATAACTGCCGACGTCGGCGATACGGTCCTGGCTCAGGCGCGACAGGCTGCGTACGCGACGCCCGAAGATCAGGATCGGCGCCAGCACCAGCGGCAGCGCAATCACCACGATGCTGGTGAGTTTGGGGTTGGTGACAAACAGCAACACGATGCCGCCGATGACCATCAAGGCGTTGCGCAGGAACAGCGACAGTGACGAGCCGATCACCGATTGCAGCAAGGTGGTGTCGGTGGTCAGGCGTGACTGGATTTCCGAGCTGCGGTTGTTTTCGTAAAAGCCGGGGTGCAGGTAAATCAAGTGGTTGAACACCTGCCGGCGGATGTCCGCTACGACCCGCTCGCCGATCCACGACACCAGGTAAAACCGCGCAAATGTACCCACCGCCAGGCCCAGCACCAGAATCATGAACAGGCCGATGGACTGGTTGAGCAGGTGCGGCGACTGGGTCATGAACCCCTGATCGACCAACAGGCGAATGCCCTGCCCCATGGACAAGGTGATGCCCGCCGTGACGATCAACGCCAACAGGGCGCCCAGCGCCTGCCAACGGTAGGGCGCGATGAAGCGGCTGGCCAGGCGAATCGCACGGCGTTGTCGGACTGAGAACATGGAGGGCATCACCTGCGCAGGGGAAGATAGGTAGGGGAAGGTAGATATCTACACCCAACATTGGGGGAACTTGGGTAAATAACAATGAGTCAGGTTAATTATGCCCGCCGATGCTGACCCCTAGAGGCTATCGGTCTAACCCCCGGCTGGAAATTTGTATCGGTTTCTGGTGGACTGGGTGTTCGAACCGGTGACTTTGTAAGGAGTTGTAATAGCTCGGTCACGCGGGCGGCTTAGAGTAGAAAGAATAGTAGGTACACAACCTGATGAGGAGACAGGCCATGACCTTGCAACATAGCAGCGAAGCCAAGATTGAAGTAATCCGCCAGCCGCAGCAGTTGCCTTGCTCGTACTTCGATGCAAAGGGCCGCGAAGTGCAGATTACCGAAGAGATGATCCAGCAAGCGTGCAGCGAACTGGAACAGCGACTGGTCAAGCCTGCCAAGCAAGGCTGAAGCGCCTAAGCTCGTTCAAAACCGGCCTTGATGGCCGGTTTTTTTATGCCGGTTTAAAGGCTGACCGCGCCCAATGCCGAGACAATAGTCGACAATACCGCCGACTCGCCATTGATGCGCACCTTCAAGCCATCAATCTCACGACGCTCCGGATAGTGCTTGCGCAGCAGGTCGAATGCCTTGCGCTGCTCTTGCACGGTGCCTACCAGGCTGCGGCGGAAATCCGCGTCATCGCGGCGCGGGTCGTACACGCTGCGACACAGGGTCGCCAGCGCCCAGGCCGGGTCGGTGGACGCGTTCAAGTGCACCTCGGCCAACCACGGTTGCGGCAGCAGGTCATTTAAATGGATGCTGGGTTCCTGGCCCAGGTGAGCGCAGAACGCCTGGTAAATCTGCGCGGTGCCGCGTTGTTTGCCGTCAAGGCTGTAACCGGCGATATGCGGGGTCGCCAGCACGCACAGGTCGGCCAGGTCGACGTCCACTTCGGGCTCGCCTTCCCACACGTCCAACACCGCTTGCAGGTCCTCGCGTTCCAGCAGCACCTCGCGCAGGGCGGCGTTATCCACCACCGGGCCACGGCTGGCGTTGATCAGCCAGGTGCCGGGCTTGAGCCGATTGAGGCGCTCGCGGTCAAACAGGTGCCAGGTGGAGCCATTGCCGGATTTGGTCAGCGGCGTGTGCAGGCTGATCACATCGCATTGCTGGATGATCTGCTCCAGGCTGACGTAGTCACCGTCTTCGGCGATCTGGCGTGGCGGGTCGCAGACCAGCACGTTCCAGCCCAGGCCCTTGAGCACCTTGACCAGCCGCCCACCGACTTCACCGGCACCGACGACGCCGTAGGTGCGCTGATTGAGGTCGGCGCCTTCGATTTCGGCCAGGGTCTGCAGGCTGCCCAGCACATAGTCGACCACGCCGCGCGCATTGCAGCCGGGTGCGCTGGACCAGTTGATCCCGGCCTGCTTGAAATAGTCGAGGTCCAGGTGATCGGTGCCGATGGTGCAGGTGCCGACAAAACGTACCTGTGTGCCTTCCAGCAAGGCGCGGTTGACGTTGGTCACCGAGCGCACCAGCAGCACATCGGCCTGCTCGACCGTGGCGCGATCGATGGAACGGCCGGGCACCCGGCGAATCTCGCCAAACCCTTCGAAGAATGCATCGAGCAGCGGGATATTTTCGTCGGCAACAATCAGCATGGCAGGCTCCTTTCGCGGACCAGCAGTGTACAGGGATGCGACTGGTGTAACACCGCAGATGCCAGGTGGGCGGTGCTTATGTGGGAGCCGAGCTTGTGTGGGAGCTGGTTTGTGTGGGAGCTGGCTTGCCTGCGATGCAGCCACCTCGGTCTAACAGCTACACCGAGCTGATGCTATCGCGGGCAAGCCCGACTCCCACAGGGGTTATGGGCCAGCCGCCGGATTGCTTACAAAACGCTAACACAGGTTTTTTCCTGACCGTTGCGTCAGCGCGTAGACTGCGCCGTCCTTTGTGATGCTTTTAAATGGACACCCGCACGTGAACACCGCCACCACCGCCCTCTCCCGCCCCGCCCGCGTCAGCCGTGAGGTGCGCAGCCTGCTGACCCTGGCCCTGCCGATCATGATCGGCCAATTGGCGACCACGGCCATGGGCTTTGTCGATGCGGTGATGGCCGGGCGTGTGAGCCCGCGAGACCTGGCGGCGGTGGCGCTGGGTAACTCGATCTGGATTCCGGTGTACCTGCTGATGACCGGCACCTTGCTGGCCACCACGCCTAAAGTCGCCCAGCGTTTCGGCGCCGGCAACCACACCGAGATCGGCCCGCTGGTGCGCCAATCCTTGTGGCTGGCCGTGGTGGTGGGGCTCACTGCGCTGCTGATGCTGGTCAGCGCCGAGCCGATCCTGCATGCGATGAAGGTCGACCCCGAGCTGATCAAGCCGTGCATGGCCTACCTGCACGGCATCGCCTCGGGCATGCCGGCCATCGCCCTGTATTACGTGCTGCGCTGCTTCAGCGATGGCCTGGGCCGTACGCGGCCGAGCATGGTCATGGGCCTGTGCGGCCTGGCACTGAATATCCCGCTGAACTACGTGTTCATTTATGGCCATTTCGGCGTGCCGGCCATGGGCGGTGTGGGCTGTGGCTGGGCCACGGCAATCGTGATGTGGGTGATGATGCTCGGCCTGGCCGCCTGGACCCGCTGGGCACCGGCCTACCAGAGCAGCGAGTTGTTCAAGCGATTCGACTGGCCAAAATGGTCGGTGATCAAGCGCGTGTTGGGCATCGGCCTGCCGATTGGTATCGCGGTGTTTGCCGAATCGAGCATTTTTGCGGTGATCGCGCTGCTGATCGGCAGCCTGGGCGCCAACGTGGTGGCCGGGCACCAGATTGCGCTGAACTTCAGCTCGCTGGTGTTCATGATCCCTTACTCGCTGAGCATGGCCGTCACCGTACGTGTCGGCCAGGCCCTGGGCCGCGGCGAACCGCGGGAGGCACGCTTTGCCGCCGGGGTCGGCATGGGCACGGCACTGACTTACGCCTGCCTGTCCTGCAGCCTGATGCTGCTGTTTCGCGAACAGATTGCCACGATCTATACGCCTGACCCGTCAGTGATCCACGTGGCGTCGATGCTGATTGTGTTTGCGGCGCTGTTCCAGTTTTCCGACGCGATCCAGGTCACGGCCGCCGGCGCATTGCGTGGCTACCAGGACACGCGGGTGACCATGGTGCTGACCTTGTTCGCTTACTGGGGCGTGGGCTTGCCGGTCGGTTACGCCCTGGGGCTGACCGACTGGCTGGGTGCAGCCAGCGGGCCGAGCGGCCTGTGGCAGGGGCTGATCGTGGGCCTGAGCTGCGCCGCCGCGATGCTGGTGATCCGCCTGACACGCAGCGCGCGCCGGCGGATTCGCCTGGTTTAAACGGCCTTCTTGCGAATCCAGTACAGGTAAGTACCGGCCTGCTCCTGCTGATCCACCAGTTCGTGGTCAAGAAACACGCAGAACTTGGGGATATCGCGGCGGGTCGACGGGTCGGTCGCAATCACCTTGAGCAAGCCGCCAGGCGGCAGGTCACGGATGTGCTGGTGCAGCATCATCACGGGCTCGGGGCAGTTGAGGCCGGTGGCGTCGAGCACGGCGTCTGTAGGCAAATCGAGGGGCTGATTCATACATCACTCCTGAAACGTGCACCGCTCAAAATGCGGGAGCGGCGGTTCGACTTGCTCGCGAAGACGCAAGCACATTCAACATAAATTTTTTGACTGTTATACCGCTTTCGCGAGCAAGCCCGCTCCCACATTGGTCCTGTGGATACCTCAAGGTGTCAGCGTGATTTCGATTTCTTCACATCCACCAACCGGCGCAAATGACAGGTCACTTCCTCACGGTCGTGGTACAGCTGCTTGCAGCCGATCTCAACACGAATACCGCGTGCCTTGAAGCCGTCTTCGATGCGCTCCAGCAAACGCTTCACTTCGGCGTAACGCTGTTTCATCGGCAACTTCAGGTTCACCACCGCTTCACGGCAATAACCTTCGCCGATCCAGGTTTCCAGCAGCGCCGCGTTGCGCGCGGGTTTCTCCACGATATCGCAGACCATCCAGTCCACCGGCTGCTTGGGGACGAAGGTAAAACCATCGGCCATCAAGTGCTGCACCAGGCCGGTGTCCATCAGGCTTTCAGCCATCGGGCCGTTGTCGATGGCGGTCACCAGCATGCCACGATTGACCAACTGCCAGGTCCAGCCGCCCGGCGCTGCGCCGAGATCGACGCCGGTCATGTCGCTGTGCAAGCGCTCGTCCCACTGGTCGCGGGGGATAAAGTGGTGCCAGGCCTCTTCCAGCTTCAAGGTCGAACGGCTGGGCGCTTCACGCGGAAACTTGAGGCGCGGGATGCCCATCGGCCACATCGCCGAGTTGTTCGACTCGGCCAGGCCCATGAACACCTCGCGGCCGCTCTTGAAGGTCAGCAACAGGCGCGGCTTGCTTGGGTCGTCGACCAGCTTGCCGGCGTTCAACAAGGCTTTGCGCAGGTGCACTTCGAATTTCTTGCAGAAGTTCGACAGCTCCTTGCCGTCGTTGGTGTCGACCATTTCCAGCCACAGGCTGCCGCACACCGGGAAGCCTTGCAGGTGCGCAAGGATCACGCTGATACGGTCGGTTTCCGGCAGGTCGATAAACACCCCGCGCGCCCACTGCCGCGGGAAGATCAGCTCGGCAAAGCGCTGGCCGTGCATCAGGCGCTGGGCGCCGTCCTCTTCGGTGCAGACAAATTCGGCGCAGGCGCTGCCGGTCTTGGTCTTGGCATAGCCGGAAACGTTCAGGCGCGCGGCGTGTTCCGCGATCTCGGAACAGACTTCACCTTCAAAACCCGGGCGGCAGTGCATAAAAAGGGTGTTCATTGAATCTCCTGGCAACTGGCTTGCTGTAGCGCAATGCCTGTCATGAAAACGCGCGCATGATAGCCGAGTTCGGAACCTTGGACTTAACGATAGAGTCCAGTTATTAGCCTGCTAATGAAAACAGGGCTAAGTTGAAAGCTCTGTTCGTCCCGTCAGGTCCGTAGCCGTGCGGACCATAAGGAGTCATGTAATGTCATCCCTTGATAGCCTGAGAACCCTTAAAACCCTGCAAATCGACGCCAAAACCTACCATTACTTCAGCTTGCCCGAAGCCGCCAAGAGCCTCGGTGACCTGGACAAGCTGCCGATGTCCCTCAAGGTGCTGCTGGAAAACCTGCTGCGCTGGGAAGACAACAAAACCGTCACCGGCACCGACCTCAAGGCCATCGCCGCCTGGCTCAAAGAACGCCAGTCCGACCGCGAGATCCAATACCGCCCGGCCCGCGTGCTGATGCAAGACTTTACCGGCGTTCCCGCCGTGGTCGATCTGGCCGCCATGCGCGCCGCCGTGGCCAAGGCCGGTGGTGACCCGCAACGTATCAACCCACTCTCCCCCGTGGACTTGGTGATCGACCACTCGGTGATGGTCGACAAGTTCGGCACCACCAGCGCCTTCGAGCAGAACGTCGACATCGAAATGCAGCGCAACGGCGAACGCTACGCCTTCCTGCGTTGGGGCCAGAGCGCCTTCGACAACTTCAGCGTAGTGCCACCGGGCACCGGCATCTGCCACCAGGTCAACCTCGAATACCTTGGCCGCACCGTGTGGACCAAGGACGAAGACGGCCGCACCTACGCCTTCCCCGACACCTTGGTCGGCACCGACTCGCACACCACCATGATCAACGGCCTCGGCGTACTCGGCTGGGGCGTGGGCGGGATCGAAGCGGAAGCGGCGATGCTCGGCCAGCCGGTGTCGATGCTGATCCCGGAAGTGATCGGCTTCAAGCTCACAGGCAAATTGAAAGAAGGTATTACCGCCACCGACCTGGTGCTGACCGTCACGCAGATGCTGCGTAAGAAAGGCGTGGTGGGCAAATTCGTCGAGTTCTACGGCGACGGCCTGGCCGACTTGCCGTTGGCCGACCGTGCCACCATCGCCAACATGGCCCCGGAATACGGCGCCACCTGCGGGTTCTTCCCGGTGGATGAGGTGACGCTGGACTACCTGCGCCTGTCCGGCCGCCCGGCAGAAACCGTCAAGCTGGTGGAGGCTTACACCAAGGCGCAGGGCCTGTGGCGTAACGCCGGCCAGGAGCCGGTGTTCACCGACACCCTGGCCCTGGACATGGGCAGTGTCGAAGCCAGCCTCGCCGGGCCAAAACGCCCGCAGGACCGTGTTTCGCTGCCAAACGTCGGCCAAGCCTTCAGCGACTTCCTTGACCTGCAATTCAAACCGACCAGCAAAGAAGAAGGCCGCCTGGAAAGCGAAGGCGGCGGCGGTGTGGCCGTGGGCAATGCCGACTTGGTCGGCGAAACCGATTATGAATACGACGGCCACACCTATCGCCTGAAAAACGGCGCGGTGGTGATCGCCGCGATTACCTCGTGCACCAACACCTCCAACCCCAGCGTGATGATGGCCGCAGGCCTGGTGGCGAAAAAAGCCGTGGAAAAGGGCCTTACCAGCAAACCTTGGGTGAAAACCTCGCTGGCGCCCGGCTCCAAAGTGGTTACCGACTACTACAAGGCCGCAGGCCTGACCCGATACCTCGACCAGCTCGGCTTCGACCTGGTCGGCTATGGCTGCACCACGTGCATCGGCAACTCCGGCCCACTGCCGGAGCCCATCGAAAAAGCCATCCAGAAAGCCGACCTCGCCGTGGCCTCGGTGCTGTCCGGCAACCGCAACTTTGAAGGCCGCGTGCACCCGCTGGTGAAAACCAACTGGCTGGCCTCGCCACCGCTGGTGGTCGCCTACGCATTGGCCGGCACCGTGCGCATCGATATCAGCAGTGAGCCGCTGGGCGAAGGCAAAGACGGCAAGCCGGTGTACCTGAAAGACATCTGGCCAAGCAGCCAGGAAATCGCCGACGCTGTGGCGCAGGTCAGCACCGGCATGTTCCACAAGGAATACGCCGAGGTGTTTGCCGGTGACGAGCAGTGGCAAGCGATTGAAGTGCCGCAGGCGGCGACTTATGTGTGGCAGAAGGACTCCACCTACATCCAGCACCCACCGTTCTTCGACGACATTGCCGGGCCATTGCCGGTAATCAAAGATGTCCAGGGCGCCAACGTGCTGGCCTTGCTGGGCGACTCGGTGACCACCGACCACATCTCCCCGGCCGGCAATATCAAGGCCGACAGCCCCGCCGGCCGTTACCTGCGCGAGCAAGGCGTGGAGCCGCGTGACTTCAACTCCTACGGCTCACGCCGGGGCAACCATGAAGTGATGATGCGCGGCACCTTTGCCAATATCCGTATCCGCAATGAAATGCTCGGCGGCGAAGAAGGCGGCAACACGCTGTACATTCCCACCGGCGAGAAAATGCCGATCTACGACGCGGCCATGAAATACCAGGCGTCGGGCACGCCGCTGGTGGTGATTGCAGGCCAGGAATACGGCACCGGCTCAAGCCGCGACTGGGCGGCCAAGGGCACTAACCTGCTGGGGGTCAAGGCGGTGATCGCCGAGAGCTTCGAGCGCATCCACCGTTCCAACCTGGTGGGCATGGGCGTGCTGCCGTTGCAGTTCAAGCTGGACCAGAACCGCAAGGCGCTCAAACTCACCGGCAAAGAGAAGATCGACATCCTTGGGCTGACCAATGCCGAGATCGAACCGCGAATGAACCTGACGCTGGTGATTACGCGCGAGGATGGCAGCAGTGAGAAGGTCGAGGTGCTGTGCCGGATTGATACGCTCAATGAAGTGGAATACTTCAAGGCGGGCGGCATCTTGCACTATGTACTGCGCCAGTTGATCGCGTCCTAAGCAACACTGCAAAACCAATGTGGGAGCGGGCTTGCTCGCGAATGCGGTGGATCAGTCAAGAATGCATCGACTGACACTTCGCATTCGCGAGCAAGCCCGCTCCCACAGTTTTGACTGCATTTCAAATCAGGCGAACAACCACTTCCACAACAACACCAGCACGACTACAGCCAGCACCGGCCGTGCAATGCGGTAGGCTTTGGGATGCTTGCGCTTCCATTGCTTGACCACACCGCTGAACTTGTCGCTGAAGGTTTTGCTCCAGGCATACGCCTGGTTGATCCCACCCACACGCTCGTCATCCAGGTTCTGCGGCGCCGTCGCGCGGCCCAGTTGCTTGCTGACCCAACGGTTGACGCGGGTCATGATGCGGTTGCTCAACGGGCGTTCGATGTCACAGAACAGGATCACGCGGGTCTGGTCGGTTTCGTTCTTCACCCAGTGCACGTAGGTTTCGTCGAACATCACGTCTTCACCGTCGCGCCAGGCGTAGACCTGGCCGTCGACGAAGATGCGGCAGTCGTCGGAATTCGGCGTGGACAGGCCCAGGTGATAGCGCAGGGAACCGGCAAACGGGTCACGGTGCGGGTTGAGGTGGCTGCCACCCGGCAACAGCGCGAACATCGCGCCCTTGACGTTCGGAATGCTGCTGACCAAGGCCACGGTTTTCGGGCACAGCGCCTCGGCCGACGGCAGCGGTTTGTCGTACCACTTGAGGTAGAAACGCTTCCAGCCTTTCTTGAAGAACGAACCGAAACCGGCGTCGTTGTTCTTTTCGGCGGCGCGGATGTAACCCTCGTCGAACAGGTGCATGGCCTCTTCGCGGATCACTTCCCAGTTGTCCTTGAGCACATCCAGTTCCGGGAACTTGCTGCGGTCCAGGTATGGCTTGGACGGCACAGCCGAAAACAGGTACATCAGGGCGTTATACGGGGCGAACAGCGCCGAATGGTTGACGAACTGGCGCAGCATCGGCAAACGGGCCTTGCCACGCAGGTGCACATACAACGTGCTGCCGATAAACAGCAGCAACACCGACAGTTTGGCGGCCAAAGAAAAGGTCATGCAGCAACTCCTGGAAATAAGCGCCTGGCCAACAGCCTCCCATCAACGGGAAACCAGACGTAACAGCCGGCCATGATAAACACTTGAGCCATTATGCAGAAGGCCCAGGCCGACCGGCTGACCTGCATCAAACCCTGCGGCGAACAATCAAGCCTGGTTTTCCTGCTCGGTAAACAAATCACTGAACAGCATGCTCGACAGGTAGCGCTCGCCGGAGTCCGGCAGGATCACCACGATGGTCTTGCCCTGCATTTCCGGCTTCTCGGCCAGGCGCACGGCCACGGCCATGGCCGCACCGCAGGAAATACCGCACAAAATGCCTTCTTCCTGCATCAAGCGCAGGGCCATGGCCTTGGATTCTTCATCGGTCACCAGTTCTACGCGGTCAACCATCGACAAATCGAGGTTTTTCGGCACAAACCCGGCGCCAATCCCCTGGATTTTGTGCGAGCTCGGCTTGATTTCTTCACCCGCCAGTGCCTGGGTGATCACCGGCGACACCATCGGCTCCACCGCCACCGACAGAATCGGTTTGCCGGCAATGTTCTTGATATAGCGCGACACGCCGGTAATGGTGCCGCCGGTGCCCACGCCTGCGACCAGCACGTCCACGGCGCCATCGGTGTCGTTCCAGATTTCCGGGCCGGTGGTTTTTTCGTGAATCGCCGGGTTGGCCGGGTTTTCGAACTGGCCTGGCATAAAGTAGGTGGCCGAGTCGCTGGCGACGATCTCAGCAGCTTTGGCGATGGCGCCTGGCATGCCCTTGGCCGGCTCGGTCAGCACCAACTCGGCGCCCAGGGCCTTGAGCACTTTACGCCGTTCGATGCTCATCGACGCCGGCATGGTCAGCAGCAGCTTGTAGCCACGGGCGGCGGCAACAAAAGCAAGGCCGATGCCGGTGTTGCCGGAGGTCGGTTCTACAATGGTCATGCCCGGCTTGAGTTTGCCGCTGCTTTCAGCGTCCCAGATCATGTTCGCGCCAATGCGGCACTTCACCGAATAGCCTGGGTTTCGCCCCTCGATCTTGGCCAGGATGGTCACGCCACGCGGTGCGATGCGGTTGATCTGCACCAGGGGCGTGTTGCCGATGGAGTGCGCGTTGTCTGCAAAGATACGGCTCATGACGGGTCCTTAAGGCAATTTCAACAAGGCCCCAAGGGTATGCCTCAGGCCTTTGGGCGTCCAGTCAGAGGAACGTTGCGCCTGCGCGCGCGGTCCATCGCCTATACCGTTGGAGAACCTGAACATGAAACGTCGCTACAGTGGGCTGCTATGGATCGTCGCCGTACTGGTGGTAGTACTGATTGCCCTGGACCTCGCCCTGCCCTACCTGGTGCGCAACTACCTGAACGACAAGCTCGCCGACATGGGCGACTACCGTGGCCAAATCACCGATGTGGACGTGGCACTGTGGCGTGGCGCCTATAAGATCAACGGCCTGCAGATCGTCAAGGTCGACGGCAAGGTGCCGGTGCCGTTCGTCAAAGTGCCGGTGATCGACCTGTCGGTGAGCTGGCATTCGCTGTGGTACGACCACGCGGTGGTCGCCGAGGCACAGTTCTTTGAGCCGGAGCTGAATTTCGTCGACGGCGGCAACCAGCAGGCATCCCAGACCGGTAAGGGCACCGACTGGCGCGAACAACTGAGCAAATTGCTGCCGATCACCCTCAACGAAGTGCGAATTCAGGACGGAAAGATCGCCTTCCACAACTTCAATTCCAAGCCACCGGTGAATATCTACGCCACCCAGGTCAACGCCAGCTTTTATAACCTGACCAACGTGGTGGACATCAAAGGCAAGCGCGACGCCACCTTTGAAGGCAAGGCGCAGTTACTCGGCCAGGCGCCGCTGGAAGCCACGGCGGCGTTCGACCCGCTGAGCAATTTTGAAGATTTCGAATTCCGCTTTCGCGCCAAGGATATTCAACTCAAGCGCCTGAACGACTTCGCCTCGGCCTACGGCAAATTCGACTTCAAGGCCGGCACTGGCGCCGTGGTGATCGAAGCCCAGGCCGAAAAAGGCCAGTTGAGCGGCTACATCAAGCCGCTGCTGCGCGACGTGGAAGTCTTTGATTGGAAGCAAGACGTTGAGAACAAAGACAAAAACATCTTCCGCTCGATCTGGGAAGCCGTGGTCGGTACCAGCGAAACAGTGCTGAAAAACCAGAACAAAAACCAGTTTGCCACCCGCGTCGAACTCAGCGGCAGCGTACACCAGCAAAATATCAGCGCGTTTTCGGCGTTTTTGTCGATTTTGCGTAATGGGTTTATCCAGGCATTCACTGCGCGCTATGAACAGCCCAAGCCCAGTGCTGATTGAGTCACACGCCCGAGGGCAACTATGGTGAAACACTGAGCCCTCGTTTATCGTACCGCCGACTAAATTCCACCGACTAGTAAGGACACTAAAATGCGCATCTGCGGCTGGATACTGACAATTCTTGGTTATCTTTGGGCCTTTTCGGGCTGTATGCGATTAGTGATATCCGCCGTTGAAGGCGGGCCGATGGCCCGCCAGATGATCCTCATAAGCTTGGGCACACTGGTTTTAGCAGCACTCGCCCTGTGGGGCGGCAGCAAGCTCAGGGATAAAGCCGATGCGCGGGCGTATGCGTTGGAAAAAAACCGCTAGCGGTCACGCGTGACCGGCCATTCAGAGACTGAATAACCCGTCTGCGTTCACAGTCGCCGGGGCTGCGCGGTATAGTCCGGGCATTGATGAATTCGAGGAATGACCGATGAAGTTCGAAGGCACCCAGGCCTATGTGGCTACCGATGACCTGAAACTGGCCGTCAACGCCGCCATCACCCTGGAGCGGCCGCTGCTGGTCAAGGGCGAGCCCGGCACCGGCAAGACCATGCTCGCCGAGCAACTGGCCGAATCCTTCGGCGCCAAGTTGATCACCTGGCACATCAAGTCCACCACCAAGGCGCATCAAGGCCTCTACGAGTACGACGCCGTCAGCCGCCTGCGCGACTCGCAGCTGGGCGTGGACAAGGTCCACGACGTGCGCAATTACCTGAAGAAGGGCAAGCTCTGGGAGGCTTTCGAGTCCGAGGAGCGGGTGATTCTGCTGATCGATGAAATCGACAAGGCCGACATCGAGTTCCCCAACGACTTGCTGCAAGAACTCGACAAGATGGAGTTCTACGTCTACGAAATCGACGAGACCATCAAGGCCAAGAAGCGCCCGATCATCATCATTACCTCCAACAACGAGAAAGAGCTGCCGGATGCGTTCCTGCGCCGCTGCTTCTTCCACTACATCGCGTTCCCCGACCGCACCACGCTGCAAAAGATTGTCGATGTGCACTACCCCGACATCAAGAAAGACTTGGTCAGCGAAGCGTTGGACGTGTTCTTCGACGTGCGCAAAGTGCCGGGTCTGAAGAAAAAGCCCTCCACGTCCGAGCTGGTCGACTGGCTCAAGTTGCTGATGGCCGACAACATCGGCGAAGCCGTGCTGCGCGAACGCGACCCCACCAAGGCCATCCCGCCGTTGGCCGGCGCTCTGGTGAAGAATGAACAAGACGTTCAGTTGCTGGAACGCCTGGCATTCATGAGCCGTCGCGGTAATCGATAATGTTGCTCAACCTGTTCAACGAGATGCGCGCCGCCAAGGTGCCGGTGTCGGTGCGTGAACTGCTCGACCTGATCAACGCCTTGAAACAGCGCGTGGTCTTCGCCGACATGGACGAGTTTTACTACTTGGCCCGCGCGATCCTGGTCAAGGATGAACGGCATTTCGACAAGTTCGACCGTGCGTTCGGTGCCTATTTCAACGGCCTGGAAAAACTCGACGATCACCTGCAGGCGCTGATCCCCGAAGAGTGGCTGCGCAAGGAATTCGAACGCTCACTGAGCGATGAAGAGCGCGCGCAGATCCAGTCCCTCGGCGGCCTGGACAAGCTGATCGAAGAGTTCAAGAAACGCCTGGAAGAACAGAAAGAACGCCATGCCGGCGGCAACAAGTGGATCGGCACCGGCGGCACCAGCCCGTTCGGCTCGGGTGGCTATAACCCGGAAGGCATTCGCGTGGGTGATGCCGGCAAGCGCCAGGGCAAGGCCGTGAAGGTGTGGGACCAGCGCGAGTACAAGAACCTCGACGATCAGGTCGAGTTGGGCACGCGCAACATCAAGATCGCCCTGCGCCGCCTGCGCAAGTTCGCGCGCCAGGGTGCGGCGGAAGAGCTGGACATCGACGGCACCATCGACCACACGGCACGGGATGCCGGGCTGCTGAACATCCAGATGCGTCCGGAGCGGCGTAACACCATCAAGCTGTTGCTGCTGTTCGACATTGGCGGCTCGATGGACGCCCATGTGAAGATCTGCGAAGAGCTGTTTTCTGCGTGCAAGACCGAGTTCAAGCACCTGGAGTATTTCTACTTCCACAACTTTGTGTACGAGTCGGTGTGGAAGAACAATCAACGCCGCACCTCGGAACGCACCTCCACCCAGGATTTGCTGCACAAGTACGGCGCCGACTACAAAGTGATCTTTATCGGCGATGCGTCGATGGCGCCGTATGAAATCACCCAGGCCGGTGGCAGCGTCGAGCACTGGAATGAAGAGCCTGGGTATGTGTGGATGCAACGCTTCATGGCCAAGTACAAGAAGCTGATCTGGATAAACCCGTACCCGAAGGACACCTGGGGCTATACGGCGTCGACGGGGATAGTGCGCGAGTTGGTGGAAGACCAGATGTACCCGCTGACGCTGCGGGGCCTGGAAGAAGGGATGCGCTTTCTCTCCAAGTAAATAGATCGTTCCCACGCTCCGCGTGGGAATGCAGCCCAGGACGCTCTGCGTCCCAAAGCGTGACGCAGAGCGTCACAAGAGGCATTCCCACGCAGAGCGTGGGAACGATCAGAACCGCTGCAAAAAGTCGACATGCTGCCGATGCGCCGTTTCCTGCACCACCGGCGCCAACCTGACCTTCTCTCCCGGCAAACACTGCGCCAGCCGCGCCAGCGCCAAGGGCGTCAACGCGCCCAGGCGCGGGTAACCGCCGATGGTCTGCCGATCATTGAGCAACACAATCGGCTGCCCATCCGGCGGTACCTGGATCGCTCCCAGCGGAATGCCTTCGGAGATCAACGACGGCCCCTGATACTGCAGCGGCGTGCCCAGCAGGCGCATGCCCATGCGGTCGGCGCGGCTGTCCAGCGCCCATTCGGTGTTGAAGGCATCGAACAAACTCTGCCCGCTGAACTGGCCGATCTGTGCGC
Source organism: Pseudomonas sp. R76 (assembly GCF_009834565.1). Lineage (GTDB taxonomy): Bacteria > Pseudomonadota > Gammaproteobacteria > Pseudomonadales > Pseudomonadaceae > Aquipseudomonas. Next base: position 1,978,328 of record NZ_CP019428.1, on the reverse strand, counting down.
CGACAATCACGTCCAACGGTGCCTTGGGAGGCAAGTTGGGCGCGCTCAGCACCTTCATCGCACCGCCCACCCCGGAATACGCCAAGCGCCCGCCTTCGACCAAGGCTTTGCCGAAACCGTCCAGCCCACCCAACGCTTCACGCACCACCGTGGCACAACTGCCCAGTACGGCCGGCGCATCAAAGCCGCCCGGCGCCGCCAGGTAAGCCCGCGCGCCACTGAACGGCTGGGTAAAGCGCAAGCGCTGGCCCTTTTGCAGGATAAAACTGCGCCCCGGGCTGATCGCGCGTTCATCGATATACGCGCCCAGATCCGCACCGGCCAGCGCCAGCAAGCAATAATCTTCAGCCTGGACGGTGAACCCGCCCAAGGTGATTTCCACCACCGGCGCATCCAGCGCATTGTCCAGCAGCCAGTTGGCCCACGACATCGACACCCAATCCAGCGCGCCGCCCTGGGTCACGCCCAGGTGCCGCACGCCAAAGCGACCGGCGTCCTGCAACAGGCACAGCGGCGTGCTGGCCTCGATCAACAAGCGGCTCATGCGTGCGCCTCCAACGGCGTGTCATCGCCACCCAGGTGAATAAATTCAGCGTGATCAACGGCTTCGAACCGCACCGTATCGCCGGGCTGCATCAGGCTGTAACCGTCGCGTTCACGGTCGAACAGTTTGGCCGGGGTGCGACCGATCAGGTTCCAGCCGCCCGGCGAGACCACCGGGTACGCGGCGGTTTGCCGTTCGGCGATGCCGACGCTGCCGGCCGCCACGCGTTTGCGCGGGGTATTCAGGCGTGGCGTGGCGAGGGCTTCGTCCACCAGCCCCATAAAGGCAAAGCCGGGGGCGAAACCCAGGGCGAACACTTGGTATTCGTGGGCGCTGTGGCGGCGGATCACTTCGTCTACCGACAGGCCACTGCGCTGGCTGAGCAATGTCAGCTCAGGGCCGACACTCAGGTCGTACCACACCGGCAACACGTGACACTGGCCGCTGCCCTGGGCCTGAGGCTGCAGGTCGGCCAGCGCCTGGCCGATCAACTCCCTGGCCTGGGCCGGGCTCAACGCGGTGAGGTCGTAATGCACCATCAGCGTGGTGTAGGACGGCACCAAATCCACCAGTGCCGGGCCAAAGCCTTCGCGCAGGCGTTGAGTGGCGGCGAGCATCCACGGCATGTTGGCTTCGGCAATCAGATCAAACAGACGCACCATCAGGCAGTCGATCGCTACCACTTCAATGCGTGGCTTCATGCTGGCTTCAACGCCTCGCGGATACGCTGCACAGCGGCAATCGAACTGGCGTTGTCGCCATGCACACACAAGGTATTGGCCTGCAACACCAAGGCGCTGCCGTCGCTGGCGGTCAGGGCTTCGCCACGGGAAATGGTCAGGGCCTGTTGCACGATGGTTTCGGAGTCATGGTGCACGGCACCCGGCAACTGGCGCGACACCAGGTGCCCTTTGTGGTCGTAGGCACGGTCGGCGAAGGCCTCGAACCACAGCGTCACCCCGTATTCATCGCCCAAGGCCTGGGCCGCGCTGTTGTCGCGGGTGGCCAGCAGCATCAACGGCAGGTCGCCATAAGCGGCCACGGCCTGGATCACCGCGCGCAATTGCGTGGGGTTGGCCATCATGTCGTTGTACATCGCGCCATGGGGTTTGACGTAGCTGACCCGCGCGCCTTGGGCGCGGCAGATGCCGTCGAGGGCGCCGATCTGATAGTGCAACAGGTCCTGGATTTCCTGCGGCGTGTAGGCCATGGAGCGGCGGCCGAACCCTTGCAGGTCCTGGTACGCGGGGTGTGCGCCCACTTGCACGCCGTGCTTCAAGGCCAGGGTGACGGTCTTGCGCATGATGCTCGGGTCACCGGCATGAAAGCCGCAGGCGACGTTGGCGCAATCAATGAACGGCATAACCTCGGCGTCCAGACCCATGGTCCAATTGCCAAAACTTTCGCCAATGTCGCAATTCAATAGAAGACGGCTCACGGTCGGTGTACCTCCAGGCGTTGTATTTTTTTGTAGTGTGGGATTTTTCGCACAGAACTGGCAACTTGTCCTGACACCCCAACGACGCTTATCGTGGAATGCCTCGATTTTTGGCGTTTGCCCGGTGCGGCGTCCAACTAATAAAAACCGATCCATGCATAAGAAAAGTTGATCCCATGAATTTGAAGTTCCTCGAAACCTTCGTCTGGGTGGCCAAGCTCAAGAGCTTTCGCCTGACCGCCGAGAAGCTGTTCACCACCCAGGCCTCGATTTCCAGCCGCATTGCGGTGCTGGAAAGCGAGTTGGGTGTGAAGCTGTTTCTGCGCGACTCACGTGGGGTGAGCCTGACCCCGGAAGGCTTGAAGGTGCTCGATTACGCCGAGCAGATGATGGTGACCATGCAGGGTTTGAAGCAGTCCCTGGAGACCACCAGCAGCAAGGTCGGGCGGATTCGCATCGGGGCGATGGACACCGTGATTCACACCTGGCTCAGCCCGCTGGTCGCCGAATTGATGGACCACTTCCCGCTGGTAGAAATCGAGTTGGTCGCCGATACCGCGCTGAACTTGAGCGATCAACTGCAAAAAGGCTTCCTCGACCTGATCCTGCAAACCGACCTGCTGCGCCTCGAAACCGTGCGCAGCCTGGAACTGGCCAGCCACCCGATGGCCTGGATCGTCGCCAGCCATTCGATCTACAACCGCGACTACGCCTCCCTCGCCGAAGTGGCCCGTGAGCGCATCATCACCTATTCGAAAAACTCCCACCCGCACCAGGACGTGCTGAGCCTGATGCAGGCCAACGGCGTGGCCGCGCCGCGTATGAACTGTGTGAATTCGGTGTCGGCGATTACGCGCTTGCTGCGTGATGGCTTCGGCATAGGTGCACTGCCGCCGGTGCTGGTGATGGAAGAATTGGCGCGCGGGGAACTGGTGATGTTGCCGATGGCGCAGAAACTGCCGAATTTGCAGGTGGTGGTGTCGTGGCGTGTGGGCGTGGAGTTGGTGGAGGAGATTGTCGGGCTGTGCCAGAAGGTGGTGGCAAGGTATGCCGAAGAGGTCGGCGAAGAGCACATGCTACTGACGAAACCGGATTGATCGTTCCCACGCTCTGCGTGGGAATGCGGCCCAGGACGCTCCGCGTCCCAAAACGTGACGCGGAGCGTCACAAGAGGCATTCCCACGCGGAGCGTGGGAACGATCATCATCAAAGGCCTTTGAGGTCTCGCTCTTCAATCGGCCGGCTCTGACGCAGGCGCTTGCCGCCCAACACCACCCAGTCGATCAAGCGGAACAGGCATTCGATGCCGAACGACAACAGCATCGCCCCGCCCAAGCCCCAGCCCATGGCCTCAGGCGTCAGCAGAATCTGGTAGCTGTAGCCATTCCAGGTTTCCAGGCGAATCGCCGGGTCGGCGGCCACCGCCACTTGCAACGCGCGGATGTACCACGGGCCTTGCATGGCCTGGAACTGCTTGTCCAACGCGACCTGGCGATCAAGCATGCTGCCCAGGCTGTTGGCGTCGCTCTGGAACACCGGGTCATCGCTGGCGCGGTAATGCGCCACCAGCGCCTTCAAATCACCGTTGAAGAACTGCCGCGCGGTGGTTTCAAACCCGCTGAGGCCGGTCTGGGCCTCGATCAGGTGGGCTTCGACGCGCTTGGCGTAGTCGTTGATAAACCCCGGCACTTGCACACCGACCAACAAGCCAATCGCAAACAGCACCAACCGCAGATAACTGAGCAGCATGGTCGATATCCTTACTCGGTAATGCCCTGGCTGACGCATTCACCGCGTCGCCACAGGCTCCATTGGCCCGGTTCGTAACGGGTCCAGTTTTCGTTGTCGGTCAGCGGCTCGGTGGCGATCACCGTAACCACATCATTTGGCGTGGTCTCGGCCTGAAAATCGACGATCACGTCGACATCTTTCAAGCGCGCCGGGCCAAACGGTGCGCGCCGGGTAATCTGCGCGAGTTTGGTCGAGCAGTAGCAAAACAGCCAGTCGCCGTCGCTGAGCAGGCAGTTGAACACGCCTTTGCTGCGGTATTCGGCGCAGGCGGCGATCAGGTCCGGTAGCACTTGCTCGATCTCCACCGGCTCCGGGAAGGCTTCGCGCACCCGGTTGAGCAGGTCGCAGAACGCCGCTTCGCTGTCGGTATCGCCCACCGGCCGGTAGAACGTGGCGCGCGGGTTGAAGTCCGCCAGTTGGCCGTTGTGGGCAAAACACCAGTTGCGGCCCCACAGTTCGCGCACGAACGGGTGGGTGTTGGCCAGGCTGACCTTGCCCACATTGGCCTGGCGGATATGGCCAATCACCACTTCACTTTTGATCGGGTAACGCTGCACCAGCAGCGCGACTTCCGACTCGCAGCTGGCGGCCGGGTCCTGGAACAGACGCAGGCCACGGCCCTCATAGAAGGCAATGCCCCAACCGTCGCGGTGAGGGCCGGTACGCCCGCCCCGCTGCATCAGCCCGGTAAAGCTGAACACAATGTCGGTGGGGACGTTGGCACTCATGCCCAATAATTCACACATGCCAGGGCTCTCGCTGCAGGGCGGACAACGTTAAAGGCGCGGTTCGACCCGCATACCGCTGGTGGGCGCCGGGCGACGGAATGGCTCGTCGTCTTCGTCCACCGGCTCGGCGGCCAGGGCCGCATCGGCAGCGGCCTTGCGCTCACGGCGGGCAGTGGCGGCGCGCTCGATGGGCCAGCGGATCAACACAAACACGATGTACACGCCAAAGGCGATCATCGTGTACATGAACAGATCGGAGATGGCCCGCCAGGCGTTATTGCCGACATGCAGCACCAGATCCAACGCGGTGATCGCCACGGCCGGCGCAAACTGGGTCTTGACCGGGTCGACGATGGTCGGGCTGAACAGCAGCACCGCCATCAGCAACTGCAGCGGCTCGCGCAGCCAGCGCCAGATCCAGCGGGTCATGCGCCACCACACCAACAGGCAGCCCAAAGCGGCGAAGGCGTAAAGGCCCCAAGCGGTCAGATAGTCGTTCTCGGTCATGGTGTCCATGGCAAGGTAGGCAAACAGGCGGCTATGATAACGGCTTTTGCGTGTCTCGGCTGCAATGCCTGCCACCATCCGCCAGACAGAGAGTGATCCATGCCTTCATCGACCCACATCACTGCCGCCCCGATTGCCCGCAAGGCCGAAGGCCAGGACCCGTACGCCTGGCTGCAACAGCGTGACACGCCTGAAGTCCTCGATTACCTCAAAGCCGAAAACGCCTGGCAGGAAGCGCAACTCGCCGACCAGCAGGCGCTGCGGGAAACCCTGTTCGAAGAGATCAAGGGCCGCATTCTCGAAACCGACTTGTCCCTGCCCTCGCCGTGGGGCCCGTACCTGTATTACACACGCACCACCGCCGGTGACGAATACGCCCGCCACTACCGCTGCCGCCGCCCCGCGGATGACAGCAACACTGTGGACGACAGCAGCGAAGAACTGCTGCTCGACCCTAACGTACTGGCCAATGGCGGCTTTTTCTCCCTGGGCGCGTTCAGCATCAGCCCCGACCACCAGCGCCTGGCCTACAGCCTGGACACCAGCGGGGAAGAGATTTACACCCTGTTCGTGAAGGAATTGGCCACCGGCAAAGTCAGCGAGCTGGAGTTCGAGGACTGCGACGGCAGCATGACCTGGGCGAATGACAGCCTGACCCTGTTCTTCACTGAGCTGGACGACACCCATCGCCCGCACAAGCTCTATCGCTACCGCCTGGATGGCACGGCGGCGCAGGAAGTGTTTCACGAGCCTGACGGACGTTTCTTCCTGCATTGCTACCGTTCCAGTTCCGAGCGCCAGTTGCTGTTGGCCCTGGGCAGCAAGACCACCAGCGAAATCTGGGCACTCGACGCCGACCAGCCACACCTCGACTTCGCCTGCCTGGCGCCACGGGTAGAAGACCACGAATACGACGTGGACCACGGCCAGCTTGACGGCGAGTGGACCTGGTTTATCCGCAGTAACCGCGACGGCATCAACTACGCGCTGTTCGTCGCCGCCGACACCGGCAGCGTGCCCACCGAAGATCAATGGCACAACCTGATCCCGCACAGCGACGAGGTGATGCTCGATGGCGTGAGCCTCAACGCCAGCGCGATGACCTTGAGCCTGCGCATCGGCGGCCTGCCGGTGATCGAAGTGCACCCGCAGGACGTACAAGCCTATCGCGTGGAACTGCCTGACGCCGCCTACAGCCTTTACGTACAGAACAGCCTGGAATTTTCCAGCGACAAGATTCGCCTGCGCTACGAAGCCCTGAACCGCCCGGCCCAGGTGCGCCAACTTGACTTGGCCAGCGGCGCGCAAGTGGTGCTCAAGGAAACCCCGGTGCTGGGCGTGTTCAACGCCGACGACTACGTCAGCCAACGCCTGTGGGCCACCTCCGCCGATGGCACCCAAGTGCCGATCAGCCTGGTGGTCAAACGCGACCAGCTCGGCAAGCCGACGCCGCTGTACCTCTACGGTTATGGCGCCTACGGCCATAGCCTCGACCCGTGGTTCTCGCATGCACGCTTGAGCCTGCTGGACCGCGGCGTAGCGTTTGCCATCGCGCATGTACGCGGCGGCGGTGAACTGGGTGAAGCCTGGTATCGCAACGGCAAGCAGGAACACAAACAGAACACCTTCAGCGACTTCATCGCCTGCGCCGAGCACTTGATCGCTGCAGGCCTGACCACCTCCAGGCAGCTGGCGATCAGCGGTGGCAGCGCCGGTGGTTTGTTGATCGGTGCGGTGCTTAATCAGCGCCCGGACCTGTTCCAGGCAGCGATTGCCGAAGTGCCGTTCGTCGACGTGCTCAACACCATGCTCGACCCCGAGCTGCCGCTGACCATCACCGAGTATGACGAGTGGGGTAACCCTGAAGAGCCCCAGGTGTACGAACGCATCAAGGCCTACGCGCCGTACGAGAACGTCAGCGCCCAGGCCTACCCGGCCACGCTGGTTATCGCCGGCTACAACGACAGCCGCGTGCAGTACTGGGAAGCGGCCAAGTGGGTGGCCAAACTGCGTGACACCAAGACGGACGACAACCTGCTGCTGCTCAAGACCGAATTGGGCGCCGGCCATGGCGGGATGAGCGGTCGTTACCAGGGATTACGTGACGTAGCGCTCGAATATGCATTTGTGTTCAAGGCGCTGGGGCTGGTTTAAGGAACTTAGGACGGCGGTCCTGTCTGAACACACAGACCGCCTACTTGATTGATGGACCAAGATTGCAGCCATGCCATTACCGACGTTAATGAACAATGAAATCCGCGACATGCTCATGGACTGCGGCCTGTTCGATCCCTTGTTGCCGGAAGACTTTCACGTCGCCGCCGGTTTCTTCAATATCAGCAGCATTGCCCGCGACGAGGTGATTTTCCTCGAGGGCGATGCCGGCACCTTCATGTGCATCATCCACAGCGGCCAGGTGGCCGTGCAGAAAACCAACCACGACGGCCAGCGCCTGACCATCGCCACCCTGCGCAGTGGCCGGGCCTTCGGCGAAATGGCGGTGCTCGATGGCGAACGGCGTTCGGCCAGCTGCATCGCCGCCAGTGATTGCGTGCTGTTGAACCTGGGCAAGGATTCCCTGGAAAAAATGCTTAACGAAGCGCCCAGGGTTGCCGCCAAGATCATCCGCGCCATCGCGATTGCCTTGTCTAAGCGCCTGCGCATGGCCGACGGGCAATTGCTGTCACAACAGTTTTAACCGCCGGGGGTTTTCGGTTTGCTGTCGTTTTGCAGCAGGCCGGGCACGCCTTGATCCTTCGGCGGCGTCGGCAACACAATCGGCACCAGCGCCGGTGAGCCGTTCGCCGTGGCTTTAGGCGCGACGGGCGGGGTGACTTGCGGGTACGGCGTGGGCGTCGGCGTGCCCGGCGCACCGGGGGTTGGCGCGGGGGCGACCGGCACGGTTTGCAACTCCTGAGCCTGAGCCGCACCCAATGTGAGCGCGCCAAGCACAATGACCGTTAGAATACTGCACTTCATCGATGGCTCCATGGCCTGACCGGAATGTCGTAAGGCTACTCCCAACCGCGCAAGAATGCCCTTCCCAATGAGATTTCCATGAAACGTTTCGTTCTGCTCGACACTACTCCGATCCCCGATAACGGCGGTGCCTTGTGCCTGTTCGAATACGGCGAGGATTTTGTCATCAAGATCCAGGGCGGTGACGGCGGCCAGTTGATGAACACGCGCATGCACGGTTCCGAAGACGCGCTGGCGGAAATTCCCTGCCGCAAAGTCGCCGGCCGCCCGGGTTCGCGGTTGCTGATCGGCGGGTTGGGCATGGGCTTCACCCTGGCGTCGGCGCTCAAGCATTTGGGCAAGACCGCCGAAGTGGTGGTCGCCGAATTGGTGCCTGGCGTAGTGGAATGGAACCGTGGGCCACTGGGCGAAAAATCCGGCCGCCCGCTGCTCGACCCGCGCACGGTGATTCGCCTGGAAGACGTGGCGAAAGTGCTGCAGGCAGAGCCTCAGGGCTTTGACGCGATCATGCTCGACGTGGACAACGGCCCCGAAGGCCTGACGCAAAAAGCCAACAGCTGGCTCTACTCCGCCGGCGGCCTGGCCGCCTGCGCCAAGGCCCTGCGGCCCAAGGGCGTGTTGGCCGTGTGGTCGGCGAGTGCCGACAAGCTGTTCAGCGACAAACTGCGCAAGGCCGGTTTCAAGGCTGAGGAAGTGCAGGTGTTTGCCCATGGCAATAAAGGCACTCGGCACACGATTTGGATTGCTGAAAAGCTCAAGGGCTGAGCCCCGCAGACACCACAAATCCCCTGTGGGAGCTGGCTTGCCTGCGATTACGCCGTATCAGTCGACACACGTGTTGACTGAGATACCGCTATCGCAGGCAAGCCAGCTCCCACATTTTTGATCGGTGTTAATTCCGGGATTTGCGGTAATCAATCACATACGGCACTTTTTTCTCGAAGGTCTTCTTCAGCTCAGCTTGATCCAACTGGCTCATGCCGCCCAACTGATGGGCGGTGAAACCGCTGTCACCCACCTGCGAGCCCGGCGCCAGGCTGACCATGCGCTGGGCAACGGCTTGGATAGCGTCCTTGTAGCCGCCCTTCTTGTTCAGGTTGAAGGCGCTCAGGTCAATCTGCGAGCGCAGCCAGTTACCCCAGTAAAACTCCAGAAACTCCGGCGCAACGGCGCCATCGTCCGGTTTGCCGTAGGCGGCTTTGCGGGTGAAATACACCAGGCTGCGGAAGGTGTCGTCCTGCAGGTTCTTGAAGCCCAGGTGCGCCGGCAGTTGCTGCGGTGCCAGGGTTTTGCCGTGATTGTCCTTGAGCCAGACCTTGCGCGCGGTCTCCATGCGCTGCCAGAAGGTGGCCATGTCCGGGCTATTGCTGAAGTCATCGGTCACCTTGACCCACATTTTCAACTGTGGGCCGCCGCCGGGCACTTCCCACAAGGTGGTGAAGCTGTGGTGACCGTCGGTCAGGTACAACTGGCCGCCGGGGCCGACCACCACGGTTTTCATCTCGTCGGGGTGGGTGCCCACCGGGCTTTGGCAGTTGAAACTGGCGGGGCGGAGCAAGTCGGCGTCTTTGGGCACCTTGTCGGCGTCGCCCTGGCCGTTGGTTTCGCAGTACTCGTCGAAGACCTTGGCGGGTTTGTCGGCGAACAGCCCCAGGCTGTAATAAATCTGGTCGAAGCCTACCACGGCCTGGGTCGGGTGCAGTTGTTCGAGGGCAACCTCGATGACCTGGCCGGGTTTGGGGGTGGAGAACGCTTGAGCGTGAGCCGCCAGGACGCTGAAGAGCAGCGCTACGGTCCAGGTGTATAAACGCATGGGTTTCAGATCCTTGTGAATGGAGTGAGCCGATACTACAAACGAATGCCACCGTCAGGCTGTACCGTAGCTGAAAAAGCCAGCAGTCATTTCGCCCGCAAGCGGCTAGAATCAACCCTATCCGTGAACCCCCAAATAGCCAGGAGCCATGATGAGCTCGACCAACCCGCCCTCCCACACCGCCAAGCTGGACCGCATCCTCGCCGATGCCCAGCGCGACCGGGAAATGGGCTACCGCGACAAAGCCTTGAAGATGTACCCGCACGTGTGTGGCCGCTGCGCCCGTGAATTTGCCGGCAAACGCTTGAGCGAGCTGACCGTACACCATCGCAACCACAACCATGACGACAACCCCCAGGACGGCTCCAACTGGGAGTTGCTCTGCCTGTACTGCCACGACAACGAACACTCGCGCTACACCGACCAGCAGTATTTCGGCGAAGGCTCCACCAGCAGCCCGACAATTGCCAAGGCCACGCACAACCCGTTTGCGGCGTTGGCGGGGTTGATGAAGAAGGACGACTGAGGGTCGTCGTTGCCTGTCAGGGCCTCATCGCAGGCAAGCCAGCTCCCACAGGGGAATGCATTCCAAGTGTGGGAGCTGGCTTGCCTGCGATAGCGATGCCCCAAGCAATACATCACGCCAAGGCCGTATAATCGCGGTTTTTCTCCAAGGCACCCTTCCCCGTGGGCAATAAACGCTACAGCTGCATCGGTCTGTATAACCCCAAATCCCCCGAAAACGTTGGTTCGGTGATGCGTGCCGCCGGCTGCTACGGCGTGGCCTCGGTGTTCTACACCGGCGTGCGCTACGAGCGCGCCCGGGACTTCATCACCGACACCAAGAAAGTCCACCACGACATTCCGCTGATCGGCATCGACGACCTGAAAAAGATCCTGCCGCTGGGCTGTATCCCGGTCGCCGTGGAACTGGTCGAGGGCGCCCGCCCGCTGCCCGAATACACTCACCCGGACCGCGCGCTGTACATCTTCGGCCCCGAAGACGGCTCGCTGGACAAAGAGATCCGCGACTGGTGTGAAGACGTGGTGTACATCCCGACCACCGGCTGCATGAACCTCGCCGCCACCGTCAATGTGGTGCTCTACGACCGCCTGGCCAAGGGCAACAACACCCGTTCGGGCCCCAAGTACTGATTTTTCGGGAACATCCGGCGCCCGCAAACAGTCAGCTACTTACACTTGCCCTTGTTGGAGACAGATCATGAGCGACAGCAAAACCCTGCGACCTATCATTGAACACACCCCGTTTGAAACCCAGCCCACTCAGAACGTGCACGGCTGGGAACGCATCGGCTCGGTGGCCGGTGGCGTGATGATGGTCGGCAAAGGCCTGCGCCGTGGCGGCATCTTCGGGTTGATCCAGGTGGCGATTGGCGGCGTGGCGCTGGTGCGCGGCGTGACCGGGCACAGCTCGCTCAAAGACAAGCTGGAACAGGGCCGCCAGGAAATGAACAGCGTGCGTACCAAAATCGAGCGCGCGGGCGAAGAGTTGAAGAACTTGAAGACCAAGGCCGAAGTGGCGGTTGAAAAAGCCACCAAGACCACCGGCTGACCTCGCTCTCCAACCTAGTGGAGATCTAAATGTGGGAGCGGGCTTTTGTGGGAGCTGGCTTGCCTGCGATGCGGGCACTTAGGTGTATCTGATCCACTGCGGTGATGCTATCGCAGGCAAGCCAGCTCCCACAAAGGCCAGCTCCCACATTTTTGCTTTGTGTAGGGCCTAAGCTCAGCGCAATAATTTGCTATCCAACACCACCGACGACTCGCCGATCACGCTTTCGGCCAGCTGCACAAACTCCGCCGTGGTAATGCTGTTCGCGCGCATCACCGCCTGCGCGAGGTCATCCAGCGAACGCTTGTTATGGGTCTTCACCCGAATCTCGCGGTCCAGTTCCTGCAACACCACCACCGCCCGCGCGACCGTCGCACCGTTGACGTGATCGCCACGCAGCGTGGCCACGTCCTTGCCCTCTTTGCTCAAGCGCGCCTGAATCGCGGCATAGCGCTCATCGGTGATGCCACCCGCACGGCGCAGCAGTTCGATGGCGTAATACTCGCCAAGGCCTTCGCTGATCCAATCACTGGTGTCGTGATCGTTGAAGCGCCCAATCGCCTGCACCACTTCGCGGATCAACGGGCTGCTGCCGTTCTCGCTGACCAACGGCGTGCGGCTGTTGAGGTAGATCGAGTCGCGCGCCGCGAACACGCCACGGCGCAGCGGGTCACTGGCGCCCACTACCAACAGCTTGGCCGGGTGACGCGGGAACGCCGCCTCGACCTGCGGCCATACGAACGTCAGCAGCGTCAGCACATCCATACGGCGCATCGCCTGGCCTTTGGGCGAGGCCACGGTGACTTCGGTCTCGCCTAGGCGCACGCGGCGGCTGCCGAGGGTGCCGGCGAGCATCCAGCCGGTGGGCCGGTCGAACAGCCGGGAAACGTTGTCGATGCGGAATTTGTTCTTGCCGATACGCGGCCAGGCGGTTTCGATGCTTTTCCAGCCGCTGGGCAACTCGAACGTCAGGCGCGAGACCAGTTCGACACCGTCCTGCTGGTCGAGCCGGGCAGCCGGCACCAGGTCTTCGCCGCGAAACAGCGCCCAGCTCGGGGTCATCCGCGCCTCATAGACGCCCGCTTTACGCGCATGGCTGAGGCGTACGCGGTAGGTCAGGCTGGCCTTGTCGGCAGACGGCTGCCACAGGCCATGGGTGCCGCTGACCTTCCACTGGCCGTCGGCCTTGAAGTCGCTGTAGTCACCGTCGCGGCCCAGGTCGAAGTTCAGGCTGCGTACTGCCGAGCCTTGGGACAGGCTCACACGCACCTCGGCCTGATCGCTCTGGGGCAACAGTTTGACGTGATAGTCGAGGTCGACTTTCTTCGCGCACCACGCGGGCAGGCTCAGCGCCAGCAGCACGAACGATGCCGCCAGCTTGGTTGCCACCGTCATACACACTCCTTTTTTCAGCCCGCGCGGAAGATCAGGTAATCCTCCCAGTCGTCTTCGGGCACGCTGCCTTCGGCGAGCATGCGTCCGGACTGGGAAATGCGTTCATGGTGCACGGCGTCGCGGTCGCCGCAGACCAGGTGATGCCACAGCGGCAAGTCCTTGCGCTCGCTGACCAGGCGATAGCCGCAGGTCGGCGGCAGCCACTTGAACTGGTCGGCCTGGCCCGGCGTGAGTTGGATGCAGTCAGGCACCGAGGCGCGGCGGTTGGGGTAGTCAGTGCACTGGCAGGTTTTCAGGTCGAGGAGTTTGCAGGCGATACGCGTGTAATAGACGCTGTTGTCTTCCTCATCCTCAAGCTTTTGCAGGCAGCACAGGCCACAGCCGTCGCACAACGACTCCCATTCCTCCTGGTCGAGGTGTTCAAGGGTTTTGCGTATCCAGAAAGGTTCGACTTTGGCGGCCATGGCTCTACATCAGTATCGGTAGGTGAAAAGGCCGCCAGTCTAGTGCCCAAGGCCCTTGGGGCCAAGCGCTTACGACTGGCGGTGTAACAACACTTGTCAGTCTAGTGGGCGCGCAGTAGCTTTGAACGCCGAATTGAACCTCAGGAATTGCCCATGACAAGCGTTGCCGATTACCCGATCCACTCCCAGTTCACCGAACGCTGGTCGCCCCGCGCCTTCACCGGCGAGAGCATCCCGCAGGAGACTCTGCTGAGCTTCTTCGAAGCGGCACGCTGGGCACCGTCGGCCTACAACTCACAGCCTTGGCGGTTTCTCTACGCGCGCCGTGACACGCCGAACTGGGAACGTTTCCTGGGCCTGCTGAATGAATTCAACCGCAATTGGGCGCAGCATGCGTCGGCCCTGGTGATCATCGCTTCGAAAACCGACTTCACCGCCCCCGGCGCCAGCGAAGAAACCCCGGCGCTGTGGCACACCTTCGACACCGGTTCAGCCTGGGGCCACCTGGCGCTGCAAGCCAGCCTCAGCGGCTGGCATACCCACGGCATGGCCGGTTTCGATCAGGAACTGACCCGCAAAGAGCTGAAGATTCCAGCAGGCTATGCACTGCACGCGGCTGTGGCCGTGGGCAAGCTGGGTGACAAGTCGAGCTTGCCTGAATATTTGCAGGAGCGTGAAGCGCCAAGCCCGCGTAAACCGCTGAGCGAGCTGGTGTCCGAAGGCGACTTCAGCCTGTAAGCCTTACTGATATCCCTGTGGGAGCGGGCTTGCCCGCGATAGCGGTGGGTCAATCGCTGCATTGCTGGCTGACACACCGTCATCGCGGGCAAGCCCGCTCCCACATTAATAACCGCGCTCGAAGCTGACTTCCCCGCGCAACGCTTCCTTGGCGTCATACGCCCGCAGGTTCTGCACAAACAAGTCCACCATCATCCCCGGCGACGTCGGCGCCGAGCTGTGCCCGGTCAACAGCAAGCCCCAGGCGGTCCAGAACGGATGCCGTTGCGGCAGCGGTTCCTGGCGGCACACGTCGATCACCGCGCCGGCCAGATGCCCTTCTTTCAGCGCCTCGACCAGGTCAGCATCGACCACGGCCACGCCGCGCCCGACGTTGATGAACAACCCGGTCGGCTTGAATTGCTTGAACAGCGCCGCGTTGTACAGGTCATGGGTATTGGGCGTATTGGGCAGCAGGTTGATCACATAATCCACCTCGCCCACCAGGCGGCCCAATTGATCCAGCCCGGCCACTTCGATAAACGGTGCCTGCTCCCGTGCGGAGCTGGCGATGCCATACAACTTGACGCCAAACGGCAGCAGGAAGTCGGCCACACTCTGGCCGATATCGCCGGTGCCGACGATCAGCGCCTTGCGCCCGGCCAGGCTTTGGCCCATGCGGTTGTCCCACTTGCGCTCGACCTGGCTGACCAGCCGCGCAAGCACTTCACGCTCATGGCCCAACATGTAGGTAAGCACAAACTCGGCCATGACCTGGCCAAAGATGCCGACCGCGCGGGTCAGGCGGTAGTCGCGGGGCAAACCGTCGGCCAGCAGCGGCGTGATACCGGCCCAGGTCGATTGCAGCCATTGCGGTTGGTGCCCCTGGCGCAACAAGGTGGCCAACAGGTCCGGCTGGCCCAGCCATACCGGGCAATCGGCGGCCAGGCGCGAGAGTTCGGCGGAGTCGCCGCTGGTCAGCACCTCGACGTCCGGTGCCGCTTCACTGAGTAATTGGGCGTAGAGCGGGTAATCCTGTTCAGCAATCAGAACACGCATGGTTCAAACCTTTCAAAAACACTGCAGACGGCCGCCCGCATCCTTACGGCCACCGCCAACGAATACGTTTGCATTGAAGAATGTGCCCGCATCCGGGCACTGACTGATCACATCGGGTCGTTGCGGCGCAGCAGCTCTTCGGGCAAGTGCTCGATGTACTCGTCTTCGGCCGGTGGCATTTGCAGGTGGTAGCCCTGCTTGTCGAGGTTTTCCAGGACCACGCTGATATCCTCGCGGGACAGCTTGCGCTCGGGCGTCAGGATCATTTCGAAAGCCAGATGGGCCTTGCCGAAGGCCTGCATCAACGGCTCCGGCACACGCTCCAGCGCATCGCTTTTGAGCACGTAGAGGTACATCCCGTCTTTTTTCAAACTGCGATAGATGGAGCAAATACGTTTCAAGGCTGTTCTCCGGCAGTGGCCAGGCTGTCGAGCAGCGCCTGGCCCATCAACTCGCGGCGCCAGCCACGCAGCGAGTCTGGCAATGTATAAGGCCCATCGGGGTAGCCACTTTTAACCAGGGCTTCGAGGGTTTTCTTGCGCAGCATCAGTTCCGGCGCCATGTCCAGGCGTTCGGCTTCGGCCTGGCCCAGCGCGCGCAATTGCTTGATCAACGTGGCGGCGTCCACCGGCAGCGGTTCAGCCACGGCTGGCGGCCATTGGTCCATCGGCACACTGCCGGCACGTTTGATCAGGTCCAGCAGGAACTGGCCGTCCTGGCGCACGGTGCGCGGGTGCATGTCTTCAATTTTGCCCAATGCCGCGAGGTTATCCGGCTGGGATTTGGCCAGGGGCCACAACGAGTGCTCGCGGATGATGCGGTTGCGCGGCAGGTCACGGGCGCGGGCTTGCTGCTCGCGCCAGGCACACAGTTCACGCAGCACGGCGAGCTGGGCGCGGGACAGTTTCCACGCCAGCTTGGCGTCGCGGTACACCTCGTACGGGTCGACTTCGCGGCGCAGGTTGGCCACCAGTTCGGCGCCGTCTTCCAGCACCCACGCGTATTTGTCGTCAGACAGTTGCGGGCGCAGGCGAATGTAGACCTCGGCCAGGTGCACCGCGTCTTCGGCGGCGTAGCTCACTTGGGTCTCGGACAATGGCCGCTGCAGCCAGTCCGAGCGGGTTTCACCCTTGGGCAGCTCGATATCGAGTACGGCTTGCACCAGGCGCGAGTAGCCCATGGAGAAACCGAGGTTCAGGTAAGCCGCCGCCAATTGGGTGTCGAACAACGGCACCGGCAGGCTGCCGGTCAGGCGCAGCAAGACTTCCAGGTCTTCGCTGCAGGCGTGCACCACCTTGATCACCGCCGGGTTCTCCAGCAAGGCGGCCAAGGGTTGCCAGTTGTCGATGGTCAGGGGGTCGATCAGGTAAGCGCGCACGCCATCGCCGATCTGGATCAGCCCGGCAATGGGATAAAAGGTGTCGACCCGCATGAATTCGGTGTCGAGGGCGACGAATGGCAACTGCTGCCATTCGGCGCAATGCTTGCCGAGGCTATCGTTGTCGCAGATCCAGTGAATATCGATGGCCACACGGCTCTCCCTTGAAGAATGGCGCGAAGTATATATCGCGAAAGACCCTTGCGAGCATCCGCAGTGCACACACCATCATGAAAACTCCGACAAGAGACAAAGAATAGTCCGACAGGCGGCAATTAGCCTCTCTTACGCAGGACGTAAACCCGCCAACGCTTGGAGCCCGGCAGGAACTCTTGCTGGTTCAAGACGTTGAAACCGGCTTGGCGGAATTCGCCCTCGGCAGGTGTCTGCGCATTCACAGAGACGATCACCGTGTCGCGACTGACCCGATGAAACTCACTCAGCAACGCCAAACGCCCTTCGCTGCTCGGTACATGGCGAAACAATTCCAGGCAGAAAATGCAATCCACCGCATTCGCCGACAGGCCAATGGAAAACGCCGATCCCTGGAACGTTTTGACCCGTTTGAGCAACGCCGCCGGGTGATGAGTGCGCGCGTGGTCGAGCATGGCCTGGGAGTTGTCCGAGGCCAGAATCACGCGATTGATGTGTTCGGCCAACACCGGCCAGAACCGACCCGAGCCACAGGCCAGGTCGAGGATCAGCCCCGGTTCGCCGGCGACTTTCAACGCCTGGCGCACCAACCGCTCATCGCGCCACGCCGCCATGCGCTGGCGCAGCCGTGGCGGGCGCGTGTCGCCACAGACCCTGGCGTGCTCACGGTCGCAGCGCTCGGTGAATTCAATCTCGATAGAGGAAGGTGGTTGTGACGACATCACGGGCTCATGTGTGTAGAACGGTAGTGAACGACCTTGAACCGCAGCTTAACCACTGCAACGTGAAAAAAAGGTCGAAACCGCCACGGCGCCAAACACCCAAGATCCATTGTGGGAGTTGTCGAGCTTCAGCGAGGCTGCGATGGCGGTGGGTTGGCCGACACACCGTTATCGCGGGCAAGCCCGGCTCCCACAGTGGATTACGCCTGGTGCAGATACCAGCGCCAGTCCTGCTCACCGACCTCGCCCATGAACTGGCGATATTCGGCACGCTTCACCGCCAGGTACACACCGAGGAACTCACTGCCGAACGCATCCCGCGCCCAGCTGGAACCTTCCAGGGCACGCAAGGTGGTGAGCCAGTCGGTGGGCAGCAATTCCTTGGCTTGCGCGTAGCCATTGCCCTCCACCGGGGCACCGGGGTCGAGTTGCTCGCGGATACCGCGATGGATGCCAGCGAGGATCGCCGCAGCGGCCAGGTAAGGGTTGGCGTCGGCGCCGCAGATACGGTGCTCGATGTGCCGGGAGTTGGCCGGCCCGCCGGGTACGCGCAGGCTGACGGTGCGGTTGTCGACGCCCCAGGTGGCCGCCAGCGGTGCATAACTGTTGGTCTGGAAGCGGCGGTAGGAGTTGGCATTGGGACAAAACAGCAGTAACGAATCCAGCAAGGTGCTGAGCATGCCGCCCACCGCGTGGCGCAATAAAGGCGTGCCATCAGCGGCTTCGCTGGCGAACAGGTTATTGCCGTGGGCATCGGCCAGGCTCACGTGCATGTGCATGCCGGTGCCCGCGAGGTCATCGAACGGCTTGGCCATGAAACACGCGGTCATCCCGTGTTTATGCGCCACGCCCTTGACCAGGCGTTTGTAACGCACGGCCTCGTCCATGGCTTGCAGCGCGTCAGCGCGATGTTCCAGGGTGATTTCCACCTGGCCCGGGGCGTATTCGGAGATCGCCGTGCGCGCCGGAATACCTTGCAGTTTGCAGGCGCTGTAGAGGTCAGCCAGGAACGGCTCGATCTGCTCCAACTCGCGCAGGCCATAGACCTGGGTCGAGCGCGGGCGATTGCCGTCCACGTCCCGCGCCGGTTGCGGTCGGCCGTGGCTGTCGGGTTTCTGGTCGAGCAGGTAAAACTCCAGCTCCGCCGCCATCACCGGGTAGTAACCGTCGGCTTTCAGCCCGTCGATCACCTTGGCCAGCAAGTGCCGAGGGTCGGCCACGGTGGCGGGCAGGCCTTCGGTGGGGTGCATGCTGACTTGCAACGCCGCCGTCGGGATCAGCCGCCACGGCATGCGCTGCAAACTGCCGCTGACCGGGTACGCGCGGCAGTCGATATCGCCGACTTCCCAGACCAGCCCGGAGTTTTCCACGTCATCGCCATTAATCGTCAGGCCGAGGATGGTGCTGGGCAATGGCCGGCCACTTTCGTACACCGCCAGCAGCTCGTCGCGGTGCAGCAACTTGCCACGCGGCACGCCGTTGTTGTCGAGGATAAACAGCTCGAAAATCTCGATGTCCGGGTGCTGCTCAAGGAAGGATTGGGCTTCGTGCAGACTGGCAAAAACACTCATGACAATTCTCATACGTTTGCGTCAGGCAGGCGCACAGGCGCCGCCGGGCAGATGCGCACAGGTGCGCGTCATCCATGGGGCAAATCAACGTAGGAGAGAGGTATCTGGTGGGCGGGCGTGGCGGCAGTGGAACAGGGCCCAGAAGGCCAGCTCGGAGGGCAGTGCCTCGACAATCGACGGACAGCTCGGCACCAGGGTGCCAGGCGGTGTCGCGGGGTGAGTGTCGGGGGAACCGTCCATGGGGGATTCACAGTGAGGTAGATGCCCGGCAGCGTCACACGCCTGCACAGGGGGGTTAAATTCAGGGTTGATGGAGTTTGGTTGCGCGTTGGCTAAACATTGCATAGGCCTTGCTACCGGGCCGCCCCGCTGGAAATAATGACCGCCCCCGATCATGCCCCCAAAGGATTCGACTGCATGAAAGCTCCCCTCACCTTCTGCCTGTTGGCCAGCCTGGCCACCCACGCCGTGGCCGAATCGCGCCTCGACGCGGTGCTGCAGCGCGGCACGCTCACCGTGTGCACCACCGGCGACTACAAGCCCTACACCTCGCTGCGCGCCGACGGCAGCTATGAAGGCATCGACATTGCCATGGCCGAGTCGCTGGCCAAGAGCCTGAACGCGAAAATCACCTGGGTGCCGACTACCTGGAAAACCCTGATGCCGGACTTCCTCGCTCAACGTTGCGACATCGCCGTGGGCGGTATTTCGGTGTCCCTGGAGCGGCAGAAAAAAGCCTTCTTCAGCCAGGCCTTGGGCGTGGACGGCAAGATCCCGCTGGTACGCTGCGCCGATGTGCAGCGCTACCAGACCGTCGAACAGATCAACCAGCCGCAGGTGCGCGTGATCGAGCCGGCGGGCGGCACCAACGAAGTGTTTGCCCGCGCCCACTTGGGCCAGGCGCAGATTCGTTTACACGATAACGTGACCATCTTCGATGAGCTGCTGGCGGGCAAGGCCGACGTGATGATTACTGACGCCAGCGAGGCGCGCTACCAGCAGAAGCTCAAGCCAGGGCTGTGCGCGGTCAACCCGGAGCGGCAAATGCAGTACAGCGAAAAAGCCTTCCTGCTGCCCCGCGATGACGTGGCCTGGAAAAGCTATGTCGACCAGTGGTTGCACTTGAGCGTCGCCACCGGCGTGTACGACGGTATCGTCAATCAATGGCTGGCGGCGCCCTGAGCCGCAGGCGTCTACGCTGTGCTCACATCAATAACAATGAGGGACGGGTAATGAAAGGACTGCTCCGACTCACGTGGCTGCTGTTGCTGTGTTTCAGCCAGGTGCACGCGGCCACTCAGGATGAGGACGCCCAGGCCGCCAAGGCCCTGCTGGAAAAGGCGCTGGCCTACTACCAGAGCAACGGCGACAAGGCCTTTGCGGCGTTCAGTCGCCAGGGTGAATTTATCGACCACGACCGTTATGTGTTTGTGGTCGATACCCAAGGCGTGTTGCTGGCCAGCGGCGGCCCCTCCTCCGCGTTGATCGGCCGTGATGTGTCCGAACAGCTGGGCCCGGACCTGCAAGCCTCGTTCAAACAAGCGCTGGCAGTGCCCGAGGGCCAAGGCATCCAGCAGGCGGAATACCGCTGGCAGAACTGGAACGACGGCAAGGTTGAGCGCAAGCATGTGTTTTACCAGCGGGTCGGCGAGCGGATTCTGGCAGTCGGCTATTACCTGCCAAGGGCAACACCGGAGCAAGCTCGCGGTTTGCGCGACAAGGCGGTGAAAGCGCTGATCAAGGATGAAGCCGGCACGCTCAAGGCGATCAACGCGTTGCAGGGCGGGTTTCTGCAGGATGACTTGTACGTGTTTGTGGTGGACCTGAATACCGCGCGGTATGTGGCCCATGGCACTAATCTGCGCCTGGTGAATACTGACTTTCGCAAGATCAAAGACCCGGATGGCAGGCCGGTAGGCGAGCCGATCCTCAAGCTGATGGCCGAGCAGGATCAGGGTGAATACAAGTACCGCTGGAAAAACCCGGTAACCGACAAGGTCGAAAACAAGCACGCCTACTTGCGCAAGACCGGGCATTTCATGGCAGCGGTCGGGTATTACAGCCCTTAAGGTTTGAACGCGGTCAACCCTGTGGGAGCGGGCTTGCTCGCGAATGCGGTGGTTCAGTTAAAAACAACTGTGAATGACACACCGCTTTCGCGAGCAAGCCCGCTCCCACATTTGGATCTCGATTGTGTCAGTTACATGGTCTTGTCTTCACGCCCGCGCAGCACCTGGGTACTAACCCCCCGGATCAGAACTGGAATGCAATCCCTGTGGGAGCTGGCTTGCCTGCGATAGCGGTGGGTCAGTTTGCACAGCCGGCACTGATACACCGCTATCGCAGGTAAGCCAGCTCCCACACAGTTACTTGGCCTTGTCTTCACGCCCGCGCAGCACGCGGTTTGGCATTGCTATTGCTGCCGCCAGCCCCAGCAGCGACACCGCGGCACTGACCATCAGCAAGTGCCGGAACGTCACCGCCAATTCCCCGCGTAACGCATCCTGCGCCGGGCCGGGGGCGGCGTTGAGGCCGTCGAGCAGCACGTTGCCGGAACTGCCCTCGGCCACCAGCGCGCCGCTGGCCAAATGCGCAAAGCTCGAATCCTGCAACAACGCCAGCAGCAACGCCGACATGCACGCCACGCCCACCGCGCCGCCGAGGGAGCGGAACAGGTTGGTGGTGCTGGTCGCCACGCCGATATCCCGCTGTTCCACCGAATTCTGCGTCCCCACCAAGGACGTCGGAAACTGCATCCCCGCCGCAATCCCGCACAGCAACATGAACACCGCGGTCATCCCGACCGCCTGCGGCGCGCTGTAGGCCATGCCCAGAATCGCAAACGGGCTAAGCAACGCCCCGGTCAGAATCATCGGCTTATAACGCCCCGTCACCGAGGTCAGACGCCCGGCACAATACGCCCCCACCGGCAGGCCAAACGCCAGCGGCAGCAAGTGCAGCGCGGCACTGTCCGCGCCAGAGCCGGTCACCGTCTGATACCGCAGCGGCATCAACACTGTCAGGGAAATCGCCTGAAAGCTGGTGAAAAAAATCGTGCACCAGCACAACACCGCACTGCGGTTGGCAAACAGGTGCATCGGCAGCAACGGCTCACGCGCGCGGCGCTCATGCCAGACAAACACCGTCAACGCCACCAACGCACACGCCAGTAGCCCCAGCACTTGCTGATCACGCCAATGATGGCCCTGGCCGATTTCAGTGATGCCCAGCAGCAAGGCCGTCAGCCCGATGATCATCAGCACCGTGCCGAGATAATCAATGATCGGCTTGCGCTGCGGCACCGGCAACCCGACCAGGGTGCGATGCGCCACGTACCAGGCGCCCGCGCCCAGCGGCAGGTTGATCAAAAACACCCAACGCCACGACAAGTATTCAGTCATGTAGCCGCCGAGCACCGGCCCGGCCACGCTGGCCACCGCGTACATGCTGCTGAAATAGCCCTGATAGCGCCCGCGTTCACGGGGCGGGATGATGTCGCCAATGATCGCCTGGCTCACCGAGATCATCCCACCGGCGCCAATACCCTGGAGAATCCGCGCCAGCACCAACTGCTCCATGCTCTGCGCCATCCCGCAGAACACCGACGCCAAGGTGAACACGCCCATGCCGATCAGCATCATCGGTCGGCGCCCGTACAGGTCGCCGAGCTTGCCGTAGATCGGCACCGCCACCGTCATCGCCACCATGTAGCCGGAGATCACCCAGGCCAGCAGGTTGACGTCATGGAACTGCGCGGAGATGGCCGGCATCGACAAGGCGACGATGGTCTGGTCGAGGGCACCGAGGAAGATCGCCAGCATCAAGGCGACCAGCACACTGCGCACGGCGGGAACGGGTTGGGTAGGCTGATTCAGGTTGGTCACGGCAGAACCTTCGAGCAAGGCCCGCAGGAAAGGAAAGGCCCGCGGGAATGCTCGATACGATAGCAGGCTACTCGATAGCTTCGTAAGGAAGCCCGACGTAATTTTCTGCGATGGTTTTGCGCCCCGCCTCCGAACTGATGAAGTACGCCAGTTCGCTCTCGGCAATGCGCTGGCTGAAGCCATCCGCCTCGGGAAACTGGTGCAGCATCGAGGTCATCCACCAGGAAAAACGCTCGGCCTTCCACACGCGGCGCAGGCAAATCGCCGAGTACTTTTGCAGCAAGTCCACACGCCCCTCGCGGTATACCTTGAGCAGGATGCGAAACAGCGTGCTCACGTCGCTGGCCGCCAGGTTCAAGCCCTTGGCGCCGGTGGGCGGCACGATATGCGCAGCGTCCCCGAGCAGGAACAGGCGCCCGTACTGCATGGGTTCCACCACAAAGCTGCGCAGCGGCGCGATGCTTTTCTCGATGGACGGGCCGGTGACCAACTGCTCTGCCAGGTGGCCGGGCAGCCGGGTTTTCAGCTCGTCCCAGAAACGTTCATCCGACCATTCATCCAGCGGCTCTTCAACCGGCACTTGCAGGTAATAGCGGCTGCGGGTCGGCGAACGCATGCTGCACAGGGCGAAGCCGCGCGGGTGCTTGGCGTAGACCAATTCGGCATGCACCGGCGGTGTGTCGGCCAGAATGCCCAACCAGCCAAACGGATAGACGCGCTCGAAAACCTTTAACGAATCAGCCGGGATCGATTGGCGCGCCACGCCATGGAAACCATCGCAACCGGCGATGTAGTCGCACTCCAGGCGAAAGGCCTCGCCCTGATGCTCGAACGTCAGCCAGGGTCGATCACTTTTGAGGTCATGGGGCTGCACGTTGTGCGCTTCATACAAGGTGCTGGCGCCAGCCGCTTCGCGCGCCTGCATCAAGTCGCGGGTGACTTCGGTCTGGCCGTAGATCATCACCGTCTGGCCGCCGGTCAGTGCCTTGAGGTCGATGTGGCTGAGCTGGCCGTTCAGCGCCAGTTCAAACCCATCATGCACCAGGCCTTCGGCGTCCATGCGCCGGCTGACACCGGCCTCGCGCAGCAGGTCGACCATGCCTTGTTCCAGCACCCCGGCACGGATGCGGCCTTGCACGTAATCGGCGCTCTGGCGCTCTAGAATCAAGGTCTGGATACCGGCGTTGTGCAGCAGTTGGCCGAGCAGCAATCCGGACGGACCGGCGCCAATAATGGCGACTTGGGTTTTCAGCGTTTTCATTATTTTTATGGCTCGCAAGCGACACCCGAACGGATCAGGTGAAAGAGTTGTCATTCATCTTGTTACTGATCATTTTTCACTTGAGTGAGCATCATAAGAAGGTGAAAACTGAGACAAAGCCTGTGCTTTTTGCCAATCGGGGCGATTACCGCACCACTATCCTGAGTATCGGATTGAAACCATGACCAAAACTGCCAGTACCGCGATTCCGGTCTTCAAGCTTTACGGGGAAAGCCAGCAATGGCCGACGCCCGATTTGTTGCACTGCGAAACCATTTCCCGGCGCAGCCGAGAATACCAGTGGGAAATCCAGCCCCACCGGCACGCGGATCTGTGCCAGTTGTTGTATGTCCACAAAGGCCAGGCGCAGCTGGAAATCGAAGGCCAGCGCACCACGCTCAACGAGGCGACCTTGCAGGTGCTGCCGCCCTTGTGTGTGCACGGGTTTCGGTTTGCCGAGGATGTAGAAGGTTTCATCGTGACGCTGTCGGCGCCGCTGGTCAGCCATTTGCACGCTCAGTTGGGCACCACGGTGGATGGCCTGCAAGTGCTGGGTAATTACCCGGCCGGCAAGGACAGCGATTACCTCAACGGCCTGTTCGCACGCCTGCAGGACGAATACGCCGATGAGCAGCCGGCGCGCGACATGATGATGCACGCACTGGTCAGCGTGCTGCTGGTGTGGATCAGCCGCCAGGCGATCCAGCGTCGCCACCCGCGCGCACCGCGCGGGCGTGAATATTTCCGCCGCTTTACCCAGTTGGTTGAACAGCATTACCGCGAACACCCGAAGATTGAGGATTTGGCCCACAAGCTGGGCATCTCGGTCTCACACCTGAACGGGACGTGTCGGGAGTTGGGCGGGCAGCCTGCGTTGCAGATCATGCATGACCGCCAGTTGCTGGAAGCCAAGCGCCTGCTGACCTACACCAGCATGACCATCAATGAGATGTCGGAGGTGTTGGGGTTTTCCGACCCGACCAACTTCTCCCGGCTGTTTCGCCGGCGGGTCGGGTTTTCGCCCAAGGCGTTTCGCGAGCAACTGAAGGCTGATTAGGGGACGCGGAGCGTCCGGGGCGGGCGTTCCCACGCGGAGCGTGGGAACGATCAGCAGAGCGTGGGAACGATCAACGATCATCTGAGCGCGCTGAAACTGCCGGTGCGTGGCACGCACAGGTCCTGATGGCAGCTGACCGCAAAGGTCGGCTGCATGCGAGTCTGTTCAACCCGGTAGGCGGCCGTGCCGTACAGCGCGGTCGCCGCGGCGGACAGGATGAAAATCATCAGGTACTTTCTAATTTTTAGCGTCATGGCACACCTCTGAACACATCGACTCGGTGCTGTTTAAAGCATAGGTCAGTCAGGGCGAGTTGCCATTATGGGGCGCCATTCAACATCTTTATGTCGGGTTCAGAGCCCGATGTCCCAGACCGGTTCTTCAGGGAAGCGCAGCACCAGAAAATCCAGCAGGCTGCGCAGCGCCAACGGCATGTGTTTGCGCGAGGCGTACACCGCGTAAACATTCATCTGTTGCGGTTCGGCCTCGGGCAGTAAACGAATCAGTTCGCCGCGGCGAATGTAATCCCCCGCCTGATAACTGGGCAGCCGCGCCACGCCCGCCCCGGCCAGCGTCACCCGTAACAGCGTGGTCGCCTCGTTAGCGCTGATATTGCCCTGCACCGCCACCGACACCGGCTCGCCGTGTTCGGTGAAGTGCCACAGACTTTTGCCGAAGTAGGAATGCGTGAGGCAGTTGTGCTCAACCAGGTCGTGCACCTGCTGCGGCTGTGCATGCTCCAGCAGGTACGCCGGCGAGGCGCAAATCACCGAGCGGCACAGCGTGAGTTTACGCGCGATCAGGTTGGGGTCCAGCTCAAAACTGGTGCGGATCGCCAGGTCGATGCGCTCATCCACCAGGTTCACCGTACGGTCGAGCATCTGCATATCGATACTGACCAGCGGGTAGCGCTTGACGAACTCGGCCACGGCATCCGCCAGCTGCGCCTGGCCGAATGAGCTGCTGACACTCAGCCGCAACTGGCCGCGCGGCGCTTCGTCCGGCTCACTGACGGCCGACTGCATGTCGTTGCACAACTCGAGCATTTGCCGACAACGGGGCAGCATTTCGCCACCGGCCGCAGTGAGGCTGAGCTTGCGCGTGGTGCGGTGCATCAAGCGAGCGCCGACCCAATCCTCAAGCTCCGCCAGATAACGCGACACCACCGGCCGCGACAGGTCCAGCTGATCAGCGGCGGCTGACTGGCTGCCCAGGTCGACTACCGTGACAAACACCCGCATTGCTTGAAGACGATCCATGATTTGCACGCTTTTAGAAACAAACTATGTTCAAGCATGGCATTTTTTGTGACGTTTGGTGCAACTAAGCTCTGTGCATCACTTATCGCCTACTGGAGCTGCACATGATCTCGATGCTCAAACGATTGGCCACCGCAACGGCCGCCCTGGCATTCGCCGCCCACGCGGCCGCCGCCGACCTGAAGCTCGACGCCTACAACCCCGGTGAGTCGGCGATGATGCCCGTCAGCTCGGTGCTGGTCAGCGGCGAACACGACGTCATCCTGGTAAACGCGCAATTCGGCAATGCTCAGGCTGAGCAACTGGTGACAAAGATTCGCGCCAGCGGCAAACACCTGACCACTATCTACGTCAGCGACGGCGACCCGGATTACTACTTCGGCCTTGAAGTGCTGACGAAGGCGTTCCCCGACGCGAAGGTACTGGCGACGCAGCCGGTGGTCGACCACATCAAGGCCACCGCCGAGCAGAAGCTCGCGTTCTGGGGCCCGAAACTGGGCGCCGACGCACCGAGCAAAACCATCGTCCCGCAGGTGCTACCAGGCCATACCCTGACCCTGGAAGGCAAGACGCTGGAAGTGATCGGCCTGGACGGTGCACAGCCGGACCGCACTTTTGTGTGGATCCCCTCGATCAAAGCGGTCGTCGGCGGTGTGGTGGTCTTTGAAAACACCCACGTCTGGATGGCCGACACGCAAACCGCCAAGTCGCACGCCGACTGGCTGACGACGCTTAAACGCATTGAAGCGCTGAAACCCCATACCGTGATTCCGGGCCATTACCTGGGTACACCGACGGTGCAGTCCGTGGCCTTCACCGCCGACTACATCAAAGCCTTCGATATCGAGACCGCCAAAGCCAAGGACTCCACCGCACTGATCGCCGCCATGAAGAAGCGTTACCCGAACCTTGCCGACGAGAGCAGCCTGGAGTTGGGCGCCAAAGTGGCCAAGGGCGAAATGAAGTGGTGAATGGTTTTAAACCTTAACGTACTGGAGAACGTCATGAGCAAGATCGCAATCATTGGTGCCACCGGCCGTGCCGGTAGCCAACTGCTGGAAGAAGCGCTGCGTCGTGGGCACAGCGTCACCGCCATCGCCCGTAATACCGACAAACTGGCGGCGCGCCCGGGCGTTACCGTCAAGCAAGTCGACGCCCTGGATGCCAACGCGTTGCAACAGGCTGTCAGCGGCAACGATGTGGTGATCAGTGCGGCGCACTTCGCCACGCTGCCGGCCAGTGCCGTGATCGGCCCGGTGAAAAAAGCCGGGGTCAAGCGCCTGTTGGTGGTCGGCGGTGCGGGTTCGTTGTTGTTGCCGGGTGGCGGGCGCGTGATCGACAGCCCTGGGTTCCCGGCCGAGTACAAGGCCGAAGCCAGCGCCGGTGCTGAGTTTCTGGAAACGCTGCGTCAGGAAAAGGAACTGGATTGGACCTTCCTGTCGCCGTCGGCGGAGTTCGTTGAGACTGAGCGCACCGGTAAATTCCGCGTCGGCCAGGATGACTTGCTGGTGAGCGCTGAAGGGCGCAGCTGGATCAGCTTTGCTGATTACGCGATTGCGTTGATTGACGAGGTTGAGTCGCCGAAGCACTCGCGCCAGCGTTTCACCGTCGGCTACTGATCCCTGTAGGGGCTGGCTTGTGTGGTAGCTCCCACATAAGCCCGGCTCCCACTTTTGAGTCTTCAGTGTGACGACTGTTGTGCCTGGCTTACCAACCACTCCATCAAGGCGACTAATCCGGCAGACGGCTCTGTCCCCGGCGGATACACCAGGTAATACCCCATCCCCGTCGGCACCCGCAGTTCAAACGGTGTCGCCAACCGCCCCGCTTTCACATCCTCGCCAATCAACGCACTGTCGCCAATCGCCACCCCGGAGCCCTGGGACGCCACCGTCATGGCCAAATCCAGCGTCTCGAAATGATGCCCTTGGGCCAGGTTGCTCAACCGTGTATTCGCCGCCTTTAGCCACAACGCCCAATCGCGTTCATCCCGCGTGGGGTGCAGCAGCACCTGTTGCTGCAGGTCCGCCGGTGTGTGCAAACCTGCAAGGAGCCCCGGCGCGCAAACCGGCGTGAGTTGTTCGTCGAACAAGTGCCGCGCCTGCGCCGACTGCTCGGCGATGGGCGCATAGATCACCGCCGCATCGAATTGCTCGCGGCGAAAGTCCACGGTGTAGGCGACGGTAGTGGTGAGTTCCACCGGCACGTCCGGGCGCTCCTTTTGCCATTGCAGCAAACGCGGCAGCAGCCAGCGCATCACGCAGGTGGAGGCCTTGAGTTGCAGGGTTTCGCGGCGGCTGCCGATCTGTTCCACCGCGTCAGCGATCAGGCCAAAGACTTGCTGCGCACGCAGCGACCATTCGCGGCCCTTTTCGGTCAGGCTCAAGCCCCGCGCCTGGCGCTGGAACAAGGCGTAGCCCAAATGGCTTTCGAGCCCGGCTATCTGCCGGCTCACCGCGCCTTGGGTGATGTGCAGTTGCTCGGCGGCGCGGGTGAAATTGCAGCACTGGGCCGTGACCCAAAAGGTGTGCAGCGCGGGCAGCGGTGGCAGGCGTTTCATTGGGGCACAGCCATGACGTGGGGACATGGCTAGTATGACTTTTTATCGATTGTTGCCGCTACGGGCCAGCCGCTCCAATAGCGCCTCGAATCAATAACAAGAGCGACAAGTATGGCGACCTGCGGCGAAGTATTGGTCAACCTCCTGGAAAGCTACGGCGTGGACCAGGTGTTCGGCATTCCCGGCGTGCACACCGTGGAGCTGTACCGTGGCCTGGCACGTTCGAATATCCGCCACGTCACCCCGCGCCACGAACAGGGCGCCGGGTTCATGGCCGACGGCTACGCGCGCACCAGCGGTAAACCCGGCGTGTGTTTCATCATCACCGGCCCCGGCATGACCAACATCACCACCGCCATGGGCCAGGCCTATGCCGACTCAATCCCGATGCTGGTGATTTCCAGCGTGCAGTCGCGCAGCCAATTGGGCGGCGGGCGCGGCAAGTTGCATGAGCTGCCGAACCAGGGCGCGATGATTGCGGGCGTGGCGGCGTTCTCGCATACCTTGATGTCAGCAGCGGAATTACCGGGCGTGCTGGCGCGCGCGTTTGCGCTGTTCCAGGCCGGGCGGCCGCGCCCGGTGCATATCGAGATTCCGCTGGATGTGTTGGTCGAAAACGCCGACGCCCTGCTCGGCAGCGAGCCGGTCAGCGTCGCGCGTGCCGGTGCTGCGCCGTCGGCGGTCAAGCAAATGAGCCGGCTGCTGGCGGCGGCAAAACGCCCGCTGATCCTCGCCGGTGGCGGCGCCATCGAGGCGGCCCCCGAATTGACGCGCCTGGCCGAAACCCTCGGCGCGCCGGTGGCCCTGACCATCAACGCCAAGGGCATGTTGGCGTCTGCGCACCCGTTGCTGATTGGCTCGACCCAGACGCTGGTCGCCACCCGCGCCCTGGTCGCCGAAGCCGATGTGGTGCTGGCCATTGGCACCGAACTGGCGGAAACCGACTACGACGTGACCTTCGCCGGTGGCTTCGAGATTCCCGGCGCGTTGCTGCGCATCGACATCGACCCCGACCAGACCGTGCGCAACTACCCGCCCCAGGTCGCACTGGTGGCGGATGCGCAGATTGCCGCCGACGCCTTGCTGGCCGAGCTGAACACCCAGACCTTGCCCGCGCGCGATCCACACTGGGGCGCTCAACGCGTCGCCCGCTTGTGGGCCGAATTGACGCCGACCTGGGACGCCGCAACCCGCGCGCAAACCCTGTTCCTCAACACCGTGCTGGAGGAATTGCCCGACGCCGTGCTGGTGGGCGATTCCACCCAGCCGGTGTACAGCGGCAACCTGACCCTGAACCTCGACCACCCACGCCGCTGGTTCAACTCTTCCACCGGCTACGGCACCTTGGGTTACGCCCTGCCCGCTGCGATTGGCGCGTGGTTGGGACGTGGCGACGGCCAGCCGGTGGTGTGCCTGATCGGCGATGGCGGCCTGCAATTCAGCCTGCCGGAACTGGCCAGCGCGGTCGAGGCACGCGTGCCGGTCATCGTGCTGCTGTGGAATAACCAGGGCTACGAAGAGATCAAGAAATACATGCTTAACCGCGCTATCGAGCCGGTCGGTGTAGACATCTACACCCCGGACTTTATTGGTGTAGCCAAGGCCTTGGGCTGCGCCGCCGAACGCATCCAGGGGATTGCGCACCTGCGCACGGCATTGCGCGCGGCGGCTGATCGCCAGGGGCCGACGCTGATTGAAATCGACCAGGCACTTTGGATGCAGGAGGTTGCGGTATGAGCGCAGTACTGAACGGTGTGTTTATCGGTGGCGAGTGGCGCGCAGGCCATGGGGTTCTTGAAGTGATCAACCCGGCGACCGAGGCCACCTTGGCTCACGTCAGCGTGGGTGATGCGAGCGCCGTGGCCCAGGCCGTCGAGGCCGCCAGCGCAGCCTTCAGCGACTGGTCGAAAAGCACCGGCCGCGATCGTGGCGCCCTGCTGCGCAAGGTTGCCCAAGGTGTGCGTGAACAACGTGAACAGCTGATGCAGTTGCAGTCGAGCAACAACGGCAAGCCGCTGTTTGAAGCCGGCATCGATGTGGACGACGTGGTCGCCACCTTCGAGTATTACGCCGGTCTCTGCGACGCCATGGACGCCGCGCAGGACCGCCCGGTGGCGTTGCCCAGCGAGGATTTCAGTGCACGCCTGCGCCGTGAACCGTGCGGCGTGGTCGGCTTGATCGTACCCTGGAACTTCCCGATGGTAACCACCGCCTGGAAACTCGCCCCGGCCCTGGCCGCCGGCTGCTGCGTGGTGCTCAAGCCATCGGAAGTCACGCCACTGGCGGAGCTGCAATTGGCGCGAATTATTGCTGAAGCCGGGTTCCCGGCGGGTGTGTTCAACCTGGTCTGCGGCACCGGCCTGGCGGTCGGCGCACCGCTGGCAGCCGACCGTCGCGTGGCGAAGGTTTCCTTCACCGGCAGTAACGCCGTAGGCGTACAGGTGATGCAGCGCGCGGCGGAAACGGTCAAGGGCGTGAGCCTGGAACTGGGCGGCAAATCCTCGCTGCTGGTATTGGCGGACGCCGACCTCGACCTGGCAGTCGAACTGGCGTGTGGCGGTGGTTTTTTCAACGCCGGGCAAATCTGCTCGGCCACCAGCCGTGTGCTGGTGGCGGACAGCTTGGCGGACGAATTCCTGCAGCGTTTGCAGGCGCGGGCTGAAGGGATTCGCGTGGCTGACCCGTTTGCCGAGGATGTGGAAATGGGCGCGCTGATCAACCGTGCGCAGTATCAGCGGGTGCTCGGGCATATCCAGCGTGGCGTCGAGGATGGCGCGCGCCTGCTGTGCGGCGGTGAACGACCGGCGGACCTGGCGAAAGGCTATTTCCTTCGCCCCACGGTGTTTACCGATGTGCCGCTGGACAGTGCGTTGTGGAACGAAGAAATCTTCGGCCCGGTGCTGTGTGTCAGACGTTTTACCACTGAAGCGCAGGCCATCGCCTTGGCCAACGACAGCGATTTCGGCCTGGTCGCCAGTGTGGTAAGCGCCAACGCCGAAACCGCCGAACGCGTGGCCAACGCCTTGCAGGCCGGGCTGGTGTGGATCAACGCGCCGCAGGTGATCTTCCCGCAAACGGCGTGGGGCGGTTACAAACAAAGCAGCATCGGCCGCGAGCTGGGGCCGTGGGGGTTGGCGGCGTTTCAGGAGATCAAGCATGTGATCCGCGCGCTATAGCAACGCAGATCCCCTGTGGGATCGGGCTTGCTCGCGAATGCGGTATGTCAGTCACAGATTCATTGCCTGACGCACCGTATTCGCGAGCAAGCCCGCTCCCACATTTTGAATTGCTGTGTGCCAGTCACCTGCAATTTTTAGATAGTGCCAACGACTTTCTGATTTGCCCCTCTCGCCCCTGCGTGGCCTGATTCGCCCTTGTCTCTTCAAGGCCCGCCCATGGAAAACGTCCGCACAAAACCCACCACCGCCGTTTGGCTGATGATCAGCGTGGTACTGGTGGCCCTTAACCTGCGCCCATCGATGGCGGCCGTCGGCCCGCTGTTGTCGTCGATTCGCGGCGATGTGCCGTTGAGTTTCAGCAGCGCGGCCTTGCTGACCATGTTGCCGGTCATGGCCATGGGCCTGGCGATGTTTTTTGGCATGGGCCTGGGCAGACGTGTTGGCGAGCACCGCAGCATTGTGCTGTCGCTGCTGGTGATTGGCGTGGCCACGCTGTCGCGGTTGTTTCTGGATTCGGCGCTGGAGTTGATCGTCAGCGCCATCGCTGCCGGTGTCGGTATCGCGATGATCCAGGCGTTGATGCCGGCATTGATCAAGACCCGCTTCAGCGACAACGTTTCGCTGTTCATGGGCTTGTACGTCACCGCCATCATGGGCGGTGCGGCGTTGGCGGCTTCGTTCGCGCCGTTCGTGCAGGTGCAGACCGGCAGCTGGCGCATCGGCCTGGCGATCTGGGCGGCACTCGCGTTATTGGCGTTGCTGTTCTGGTACGCCCAGCGCTCGGCAATGCCGCCGCTGCCCCAAGCCGGTTCCGGCCCTCAGGAATCTTTTTTCGGTAATCGTCGCGCCTGGTTACTGGCGATCTTCTTCGGCCTCGGTACAGCGTCCTACACCTGCGTACTCGCGTGGCTGGCGCCGTATTACGTGGAGCAAGGCTGGAGCGAGCAGAACGCCGGTCTGCTGCTGGGGTTCTTGACCGCCATGGAAGTGGTGTCCGGCCTAATCACGCCTGCTATCGCCAACCGCCGCCAGGATAAACGCGGCGTGGTTGCTGTGCTGCTGGTGCTGATCATCCTGGGTTTCTGCGGCCTGATTCTAAGCCCGCAACACTTGAGCTTGCTGTGGCCTTGCCTGTTGGGCCTGGGCATCGGCGGCCTGTTTCCGATGAGCCTGATCCTGTCCCTCGACCACCTCGACAACCCGCGCCGGGCCGGTGGCCTGACCGCGTTTGTGCAAGGCATCGGCTACCTGATTGCTGGCCTGTCGCCACTTATTGCCGGGATGATTCGCGACCAACTCGGCAGCTTCGAATGGGCCTGGTGGTCGCTGACCGCCGTGATCGTGGTGATGCTGCTGATCGTCACGCGCTTCAATCCAAAGCATTACGCACGACATATCCACTGACGTCGTGTTGCCAACATTATTTGTCCCACGCAAAACATAGAAACGCCCTACAGCGCTTTCTATTGGCACGACCGTTCCGTTAAGCTTTTGCCCTTGTCGCGCGCTGCCTCAGTGCCAAGGCTTACCGGATGGAACGGATGCTAAACAGTAATTTGCTCAGAAAGCTCGATATGCAGGACTTGATGGTGTTTATCGCCGTCTACGACCAGAGCAGCGTTACCGAGGTGTCTGAAACGCTGTTCGTCAGCCAGTCCACGGTGAGTTACAGCCTGAAGAAACTGCGCACCAGTTTCGAGGATGAGCTGTTTATCAACACGCGGGCGGGGATGCGGCCTACGTACAAGGCGACCACCATGTACGGGCATGTGCAGAAGATCCTCGACAGCATCAACCTGTGCCACGCCGGTGGCCAGGCCTTCGACCCGACACAGAAGGCCGTGACCTTCACGGTCTGCGCGCCGGAATACTTCGAACAGTTGATCCTGCCGCGCCTGCTGAAGAACTTCGACCGCGCCGACCTGCCGGTGAACGTCAATGTGCAGAAGCTGGAAACCGAGATCCCCGCCGACGACCTGCGCGAAGGCCGTCTGGACCTGGTGATTTGCTTCGGCCCGCACTTTCACCGCGCCCATAAAGACTTCAAGACCCAGATGCTGCTGGAAGACGATTTGGTCTGTGTGTTCGATAAACGCGCGGCGCCGCGGGAGTCGGCGTTCAGCCTGCAATCCTTCGTCGAACGGCGCCACGTTTTTCCGACGCCGTGGTCCTCGGACACCAATATGATCGACGGCTGGCTGGCGCGTCAGGCCCACAAGCGCCAAGTGGTCGCCCGGGCCAACAGTTACAGCGCAGCCTTGAAGATGATCACCGGCACCGACTTTATCGTCACCCTGCCCCGCCGCGTGCAAAAGCTGCTGGCGCCCGCCAGCGTGTTCGGCCATTGCGAAGCGCCCAACGGTTTACCGGGGTTTACCCTGGACATGCAGTGGAACGAAACCAGCGGCCAGGACAGCGCCAATACCTGGTTTCGTGAGCAGGTGGTGAAAGTGTGCGCGGATCAAGGGTTGTTGTAACCCTCAGCCAATGGCGACTTTACTGTAGGACTCGCGATCCATGTCGACCAGCAGGACGCTGAGCTGAACCTGTATATCCGCCGGCCATTCGCCCATGTCCTGCAACGCCGCCAACAGGCTTTCCGACAACTGCTGCTTGACCTGCGGTGAGCGCCCGCTGAGCAGCGACAGCTTCACGGCGATGAAGCCGCGTGGGTTCAGGGACGTGCCGACCTGGAAACTCTCGACCTTCACGGCGCGGCTTTTGATATCGAACTCGGAACCGAACTGCCCGGATGCCATCAGCACATTGTTGAGCCGCAACAGGGTTTTCTCGACGGCCAGGCCTGTCAGGTTGGCGGTGTATTCCAGGTGCAGGTGCGGCATGAAAGGCTCCGAGTTGTTGTAGGAAAAGAGACATACGTATAGCACGCAGCCGCACTGAATCAGAGCGCTTTAAAGGTGAAACTTCGTTCAGCCGGTTCGGTTTGAACGGTTATCTCAAGACTTTGCCGTCAGCACCGGCAGCCTGTCGCGTTCGCTCATGAACGCCTCCAGCCGCGAACGCATCCAGCGTTCCGCCGGGTCAGTATCGACGTGGCTGAGCCAGACCATGGACAGGTCAAGAGTCGGCGTTTCAAACGGAAACGGCTCGCAGAACAGGTTGCCGCCAGCCGCCATGGCCTGGGCAGTGTAGTCCGGCAGGCTGGCGATCATGTCGGTGCCGGCGAGCAAGGCCGGCAGCGCACTGTATTGCGGCACCGACAGCACCACATGACGCTTGCGGCCAATCTCGGCCAGCCATTCATCGGCAAACCCGGACACGTTGGCGGTGTGGGACACCAGCACATGGGGGCGTGCGCAATATTCGTCGAGGGTCAGCGGTTTGTCCGAGGCGTCGGCACGTAACAGGCAGGGGCGGATATGCCGCAACAATTTACGCTTGGCATTCGCCGGCAGGCCGCGGGTCTGGGTGATACCGACGGTGATATCGCCGGACGCCAGCAGGTCGGGGATGCGCCAGTAATCCACGTGCTGCACCACAAACACCACCAGCGGTGCTTCCTGGCGCAGGGCACGCAGCAAGGGCGGCAGCAGGCCGAACTCGACGTCATCGGACAAACCGATGCGGAAGGTCATGGTGCTTTGGGTCGGGTCGAAATCGTGGGTCAGGCTCAGGGCCGAGGACAGGGAATCCAGGGCCGGCGACAGGTGCTGGATGATCTCCTCGGCCCGTGCAGTCGGCTCCATGCGGTGCCCAACGCGAATAAACAGCGGGTCATTGAACAAGGTACGCAAACGGTTGAGGGCGGAACTGATCGTTGGCTGGCCGAGAAACAGCTTCTCCGCCACCCGCGTCACGTTGCGCTCGAGCATCAGTGCTTCGAAGACCACCATCAGGTTGATGTCGGCCTTGCGTAATTCATTGCGATTCATCGGCGCCTGCCCCTTTCCCCAAGACAAGCCGCAGTTTAGAAAGCCCACGGGGCTGCGTCTATGTGAACACTGTTCATCGCACGGCTTTGGGACTATAAATCAGCTCTTTAAGGTCACAGGAACACCATCGTGCTGGTCATTATCACCTTGGCCATCGTGGTGGCCGGGTTGTGTCTCTGGGTTGTCCGGTTCATCGCCAATGCCACCGTCAGGACACTGACGCGGGTGTTTATCGGCCTGTGCCTGGCTGCGGTGATCGCGTATCTGGTGCTGGCGGCGGGGTTTCCGACGTCGTTGCTGGTGCAGCGCTTGCCGTTTGCAACGCCAATGCTGATCATGGCGGCCTCTGGAATGGATGCCATGTCGTGATCAAAACC
This sequence comes from Pseudomonas sp. R76, assembly GCF_009834565.1. Lineage (GTDB taxonomy): Bacteria > Pseudomonadota > Gammaproteobacteria > Pseudomonadales > Pseudomonadaceae > Aquipseudomonas. The sequence continues at coordinate 1,942,026 of NZ_CP019428.1, read as the reverse complement.
CTCTGCCTTGCCTCGTTGCTGCTACTCGGCGGTTGCGCGCCATTCAAGCTTTACACGGCGCCCGCCCAAGGCCTGCGTGCGCAAATCATCAGCCAGCTGTATACCCCGAACAGCTATAGCAACCTGCTGTCTGTCAGCGTTTCGACCGACACCGGCTGCCGCTTAGGCCGACAAGCCGGCCAGGGCAAGGAAGCGCAGCTGTTCTCTGTCTACAACGCCAAATCTCGCCCTGAGGGTTATCAGCCGATTGCCGCCAACACTCCGCTGCACCTGGTGATGGCGGGCACGGCGAGTGCCAGTCGCGTTTGTGAGCTGGAGCTCATCACCACCTTTGCTGCCGGCGCTCGCTATCGGCTCGAAGGTGGCATTGTCGACAACCCGGCCGAACATGCCGGGCTGTGCCGGTTCAACGTGATCAACGCCGACAGCGGTGAATCACTGGTTCATCTTGAGACCCCCCTGCAAACACTACCCCGACCCGATGCGCCGTTTATCCACGAGCGTTTTTCGGACGACGGCTGCCATGTGCCAGCCACCGACAAGGACCGCCAACCATGAAATTCGCCTACACCATCATCTATGTACCGGACGTGGCCGCCTCCCTGGCCTTCTTCGAAAAAGCCTTTGGCTTCAGTCGCCGTTTCCTGCATGAATCCGGCACCTACGGCGAGTTGGAAACCGGCGACACCACCCTCTCGTTTGCGGCGCATGAGCTGGGCGAGCTGAATTTCGACGGTGGGCACGTGCAGGCGCATGCCTCCAGGAAACCGCTGGGCATGGAGGTGGGGTTCGTCACTGAGGATGTGCTTGTTGCCCATGCCAAGGCGCTGGCACTGGGTGCGACAGAGCTGGCGCCGCCAAGTACCAAGCCGTGGGGGCAAGTGGTGTCTTATGTGCGCTGCCCGGATGGGACATTGGTGGAGTTGTGCACGCCGATAGTGGGCTGAATACAGATCTAATGTGGAATCTGGGAATGTGGGAGCTGGCTTGTGTGGGAGCTGGCTTGCCTGCGATGGCGGCCTAGCAATCAGCCCATGTGTGCCTGATAAAAAGCCATCGCAGGCAAGCCAGCTCCCACATTTTGATCATCATCGTCTGGCTATTCAGGGCTTGAGCGGCCGCTCCTGATCTCGCTCGGAAAGCTCCGTGCCGTCGTCCGGATGTTTCCAGGTCTGCGGCTTTTCCTCTTCTCGCCGCCGCCGAGCCCGCTCCTGTTCGCGCTCATCCGAGTGTTTGTGTTCTTCAGCCATTGCCACCTCCCATCCGTAAGAATTGGTCACGCCTTCAAGCATAGAACAGGGTCGGGATTTTGGCCGCGCCTGGCGATTGATAGCCACGACGCATCAATACATCCAAATTACTCACTTATCATTTCTAAATGTGTCAGCCACTATCCGCGGTCTTAAGCGAAACAAGCACTTTAAAAAGAACGCTGGAGACACAAAACCATGACTAGCCCTTCCCGGCCCGATTCTGCCCGCTCGAAAGTTGGTGCGGTATTCCGCGTTACTTCGGGCAACTTCCTCGAACAGTTCGACTTCTTTCTGTTCGGCTTCTACGCCACCTACATCGCCGCCGCGTTCTTCCCCGCCGCTAATGAGTTTGCGTCATTAATGATGACCTTCGCCGTGTTCGGTGCAGGCTTCCTGATGCGACCGCTAGGCGCGATCATTTTGGGTGCCTACATCGATGACGTCGGTCGCCGCAAAGGGTTGATCGTGACCCTGTCGATCATGGCCAGCGGTACGCTGCTGATCGTGCTGGTGCCGGGTTACCAGACCATCGGCCTGTGGGCACCTCTGCTCGTACTGCTGGGCCGCTTGCTGCAAGGCTTCTCGGCCGGTGCGGAACTGGGCGGTGTTTCGGTTTACCTGTCCGAAATGGCCACCCCGGGCCGCAAAGGCTTCTACACCAGCTGGCAGTCGGGCAGCCAACAGATCTCCATCGTGGTTGCCGCCGCGCTGGGTTATGGCTTGAACGTGTGGATGCAACCGGCCGTGGTTGCCGATTGGGGCTGGCGCATTCCGTTCGCCATCGGTTGCATCATCATCCCGTTCATCTTCGTACTGCGACGTAACCTGCAGGAAACCGAAGAGTTCGCCAACCGCAAACATCGCCCAACCATGCGCGAAGTGCTGGCGACCCTGGTGAAGAACTGGACCGTGGTGATCGGCGGCATGTTGATGGTGGCCATGACTACCACCGCGTTCTACCTGATTACCGTGTACGCACCGACCTTCGGCAAAACCGTACTGCAACTGAGCACCTCGGACGCCTTGCTGGTGACTTTGCTGGTGGCCGTGTCGAACTTTATCTGGCTGCCGATCGGCGGCACCCTGAGCGACCGCTTTGGCCGCAAACCGGTGCTGGTGGTGATGACCGCGCTGACCGTGATCACCGCCTACCCGGCGCTGTCGTTCGTGGTCAACGCGCCGAGCTTCGGCCATATGCTGGAAACCCTGCTGTGGTTCTCCTTCCTCTACGGCATGTACAACGGCGCGATGATCCCGGCGCTGACCGAAATCATGCCGGTGGAAGTACGTGTGGCAGGCTTCTCGCTGGCGTATAGCCTGGCGACCGCGATCTTCGGCGGTTTCACCCCGGCGATCTCGACGTGGTTCATTCACATCACCGAAGACAAGGCCTCGCCGGCCTACTGGATGATGTTTGCCGCGCTGTGTGCGCTGTGCTCGACACTGGCGTTGTACCGTCGTGCCAACACCCGTGGGCAGGTGATGCAGGGGGCTGTGTGATGAAGCAACTGTACAAAACCCTGACGGCTCTGGCCCTCGGCGCCCTGGCGCTGACGACCCAGGCCGAAGAGCTCAAAGTGATGACTTCCGGAGGCTTCACCGCCGCTTATAAACTGCTCGGCCCGCAGTACGCCAAGCAGAGCGGCGACACCCTTGAGACCATCCTCGGCCCGTCGATGGGCAAGGCGCCGGAAGCCATTCCCAACCGCCTCGCCCGTGGCGAACACGCCGACGTGGTGATCATGGTCGGCTACGCACTGGATGACTTGATCAAACAGGGCAAGGTCGACAAGGCCTCGCGGGTGGAACTGGCGGATTCGCGGATCGGCCTGGTGGTGAAAGAAGGCGCAGCCAAACCGGCCATCGGCACCGATGCCGAGTTAAAGGCGGTGCTGAGCCAGGCCAAGTCCGTGGCGTATTCGGACAGTGCCAGCGGCGTGTATGTCGAGAAAGAGCTGTTCAAGAAGCTCGGCATGCCGGCCAAGGGCACGATGATCGAACGCATCCCGGTCGCCGAGCAGGTCGCCAAGGGTCACTACGAAGTGGGCCTGCAGCAGGTGGCGGAATTGTTGCCGGTGCCGGGGGTGACTTACGTCGGCAAGATCCCGGAAGACGTGCAATCGGTCACCCGCTTTGCGGCGGGCATTCCGGTCAACGCCGAACACCCGGCCCGGGCCAAGGCGCTGTTGCAGTTCCTGGCCTCGCCAGAGGCGCAACCGGTGGTGCAATCCACCGGCTTGGACTCGGTGTCACACTGACCGAAACGGCATCTCCCGCACCAACCGCTCCAACTCCAGCGCCGCCGGCGGCAACGTCCGCCCGCGGCGCTTGATCAAGCCCACATTGCGCATCACCTGCGGCTCCACCAGCGGCACACTCACCAGAATCGGGTGCGTGCACGCCGGCATCGCAATCGACGGCACCATCGCCACGCCCAACCCCGCCTCCACCAGCCCGATCATGGTGGTCACGTGGTGGGTCTCGCAGATACTTGGTTTTTTCACCCGCACGCCGCGCAGCGCCTGGTCCAGCAGGAAGCGGTTGCCCGAAGTTTTATCCACGGTGATGTAGTCGTGTTCATAGGCTTCGGCCCAGGTCACGCTCTCACGCTCGGCCAACGGATGGTCGCGGCGACAGGCCAGTACGTAGCGCTCCTGCAACAGCAATTCGAACTCCACCTCATCGGCCAGGCTGCCGCTGAAACTCACGCCGAAATCCGCCTCGCCACTTTCCACTGCGTTGCACACCTCACCGGCGCTGGCGTCCAGCACCCGCAGGCGAATCTTCGGGTAAAGCTTGTGAAACTCGGAGATTACGTGGGGCATGAAGTAGTAAGCGGTGGACGGCACGCAGGCAATCGTGACGTTGCCCATGCGCGTTGACGCGACGTTACTGATGCCCATCAAGGCGACGTCGAGGTCGTCGAGCATGCGCTCCACCTGTGGCAGGAACGCCCGCCCGACCATGGTCAGGCTGACGCGACGCGTGGTGCGCTCGAACAGCTTCACATCCAGCGCCGACTCGAGCTTTTCGATACGCCGGCTCAACGCCGGTTGCGAGATACGGATGGCCTCGGCGGCGCCGCGAAAACTGCCCTTGTCTACCACGGCGCGGAAGGCTTGGAGGTCGTTGAGGTCGAAGTTGATGATCACGGGAAGAGGCCAGTGTGGTCGATTTGGGGGGCATTATCGTACGGGTGGTGAGGGGGCGCCATGTGTGCCTGCACGGGTTTGAATTGACAGCCCGGCTAAAACGATGAAGCCAGTGATATAAGCGCGTTAACACGAAAAACCCACGAAACAATTTAAAACAACCCAACTTAGTATAAATTGCACGCGAACAACCAAAGCCGTTCAAGGAGACTCTCGTGGCAACTCTTCAAGCTCATACAATCCAGGCGCTGCAAGCCCAACGCCCTGCCCTGCTGACCGAATGGATTACGAGCCTCGAGGCTTCGGGAGCCACACGAAACGTCAAGGGGGATGACGTCAAACAGCAAGCTGGCGACTTTCTTACTCTGCTGATCGACGCGCTCCTGCAAGGCGGCCCACAGCAAATAAGCCATGAAAACTGGGCCGAAACCCGGGTCTTCCTGGAAAAGCTGTCGCACAGCCGCGCCTTGATCGGCCAGGACTCGCAACAAACCGCCAGCTTCATTTTCGCCCTTAAAGGCCCAGTGTTCACCTTGCTGCAACGTGAGTACGCCGAACAACCGGCGCAACTGGCCGAGCAACTATGGGAAGTTTCCGAACTGCTGGATTCGCTGGGTATGCACACCATCCGCACCTTCCAGAAGTCCCGTGAGTCGGTCATCAAACGCCAGCAGGAAGAATTGCTGGAGTTGTCCACCCCCGTGGTGAAGCTGTGGGACGGTGTGCTGGCCCTGCCGATGATTGGCACCCTGGACTCGCAACGCACCCAGGTGGTCATGGAGTCGCTGCTGCAACGCATCGTCGACACCGGCTCGGAAATCGCCATTATCGACATTACCGGCGTGCCGACCGTCGACACCCTGGTGGCCCAGCACTTGCTGAAAACAGTCACCGCCATCCGCCTGATGGGTGCCGACAGCATCATCAGCGGCGTGCGCCCACAAATTGCCCAGACCATCGTGCACCTGGGTCTGGACCTGCAAGGCGTGGTGACCAAAGCCAACTTGGCGGATGCTCTGGCGCTGGCGCTCAAACGCCTGGGCGTCACCATCAGCAAGGCTGTCTAAGCATGGAACGCATCCCTATTTTGCAGATGGGCGAGTTTTTGCTCGTGACCATTCAGGTCGACATGCACGACCAGTTGGCCATGACGCTGCAGGACGACCTGTCCGAACGCATCAGCCGCACGTCGGCGCGCGGCGTGCTGATCGACATTTCGGCGCTGGACATGGTGGACTCGTTTATCGGGCGCATGATCGGCACCATTTCCGGCCTGTCGCGCATCATGGACGCGCAGACCGTGCTGGTGGGCATGCAACCGGCGGTGGCCATTACCCTGGTGGAACTGGGCATGACCCTGCCCGGCGTGGCGACCGCATTGAACGTCGAGCGCGGCATGAAACTGCTGCGTGATCGGGTAGAACACTTATGAGCCAGGCCAGCAGCGGCACGCATCCCGTGCTGATCGAACAGGACGTTGTGCTGGCCAGACAATTAGTACGCCGGCTGGCCCAGGACTGCGGCATGCGCCTGATCGACCTGACCAAGCTGGTCACGGCCGTCAGTGAGCTGGCGCGCAACACCGTGGTCTACGGCGGCGGCGGCTACATGGATTGGAGCGTCGTCGAAAAAGACCATCGCCCCGGCCTGCGCCTGACCTTTCGCGATGAAGGCCCCGGCATCCCTGACCTCAAGCTGGCCCTGACCGACGGCTGGACCTCCGGCAGTGGCCTGGGCCTGGGCCTGACCGGCGCCAGGCGCCTGGTGGACGAGTTTGAACTGGACACCGAACCCGGCAAGGGCACACGCGTGACGATCACCCGATGGACCTGAATATTCCCAGCGCTTTGACCCAAGTGCTTTTGATCGAAGATGTCAGCCAAATCGGCTATGCCCGGCGCAGTGCCCAGCAGCTTGCCGAGCTGCTGGGTTTTGATGAAACCGACGCCGGGCGCGTGGCCCTGGTGGCGACCGAACTTGCCAGCAACATCCTCAAGCATGCCGCCCATGGCGAGCTGCACCTGCGCGCCACGGGCAACCAGGGCGTCGAAATGATCGCCGTCGACCGTGGCCAGGGCTTCGACCTGGAAAGCTGCCTGGTGGATGGGTTCTCCACGGGCGGCACGCAAGGCATCGGCATGGGCGCCATCGCGCGCGTGGCTCAGGTCTTTGATGTGCATGCCGATCAGCGGGGCACGGCGATGTTGGCGCGGCTCTACCCACGCACCTCGAACGCGCGGGATATCCGCTATGGCGTCAGCCAGCATTCCTTGCACAACGATCCGGCGTGCGGCGACGCCTGGCACCTGGCAATCGAAGCGGGCCGGTTCAGCGTGATGGTTGCCGACGGCCTGGGCCATGGCAGCGAAGCCGAACGGGCGGCGCGCGCGGGTGAAGAGATGTTCGCCCAAGACCCCTTCCAGGACTCGGCCACGCTGCTCAACGACATGCATATCGGCATGAACGGCACCCGGGGCGGCGCAGTGGCCGTGGCGCAATACGACGCCGTGGCTGACCGGCTGCGTTTCACCGGCGTGGGCAATATCGGCGCCAGCCTGATTGCCTTCGGCAAGTCGCGCGGGCTGGCTTCCCACCCGGGCATCGTCGGCGTGCAGTTTCGCAAGGCACAACCCTTCGACTACGCTCAGGTCAGCGGCCAACTGCTGATCCTTTACAGCGACGGGCTGCAGTCACGCTGGAACCTTGCGGACTATCCCGGGCTTTGCCACCGCCACCCCGCCCTGATCGCCGCCATCCTTCACCGTGATTTCTGTCGCGGCCGGGATGACGTTACCGTCTTCGTGATTGCCCTGGAGGCCATTGATGGCTGACACCATTGCTTCGCTCACCGAGCAAGTGCAACGCCTGCACCAGGAAGCCGACGCCTTGCGTACCGAGTTGGATGAGACCAACCAGGGTGTGCTGGCACTGTATGCCGAACTGGATATGCAGGCCGATCAGTTGCGTCAGGCATCAGACCTGAAAAGCCGCTTCCTGTCGTACATGAGTCATGAGTTCCGCACGCCCCTGGGCTCGATCCTGAGCATCACCAGCTTGCTTGCCGATGAACTCGACGGCCCTTTGAGCCCCGAGCAGCAGACCCAGGTAGGCTTTATCCGCAGCTCGGCGCGCGAGCTGCGGGAGATGGTGGACGACCTGCTGGACCTGGCCAAGATCGAGGCCGGGCGCATTACCATCTCGCCTGCCTGGTTTGACATGTTCGACCTGTTCTCGGCATTGCGTGGGATGTTCCGCCCGATCGTCGACGCATCCTCGGTGGACCTCATCTTTGAAGAGCCCTCGGGCTTGCCCAAGCTCTACACCGATGACAAGAAGCTGGCGCAGATCCTGCGCAACTTTATCTCCAATGCCTTGAAGTTCACCTTGCAAGGTGAGGTGCGCGTGTCGGCACGCATGGAAAGCGCGCACGAGATCCGCTTTGCGGTGCAGGACACTGGCCTGGGCATTCCTGCCGAGCTGCACAACAACCTGTTCGAAGACTTTTCCCAGATCGACTCACCGCTGCAAAAGCGCCTGCGCGGCACCGGCCTGGGGCTCTCGCTGTGCAAGCGCTTTGCCGAGCTGCTCGGTGGCCGGGTCGGGGTGCAAAGCGCCCCAGGTGTTGGGTCGATGTTCTTTGTGATCATTCCTCTGTCTATCGCGGGCGGGCCTGTCGATGAATCGTGACATCCAGCTGCTGATCGTCGACGACAACGCCGCCACCCGCTATGCCCTGCGCCGGCGCCTGGAAAGCCATCACTACCGCGTGCTCGAAGCCGGCACCGGCCAAGAGGGCCTGGACCTGATCGCGAGCAAAAAGATCGACGGGCTCATCCTCGACGTCAATCTGCCGGACATGAGTGGCTTCGACATCGTACGCGCGCTGCGCGCCGACCCGGCGACCGCCCTGCTACCGGTGGTGCATGTCTCGGCTGCGTCCATCGAAACGGGCGACATCATCACCGGCCTGGACGCCGGCGCCGATGCCTACCTGATCCACCCGGTGGACCCGGACGTGCTGCTGGCGACCCTGCGCACCTTGCTGCGCGTGCGTGATACCGAATACGCCTTGCGCGAGAGCGAGGCGCGCTTTCGCGAAATCTTCTTCAACATCAGCGCGCCGATAGCCGTCATGGACCCGCAGTTGAAGGTGCATGAATGCAACCACGCGTTCGCCCAACTGATCCAGGACAACCTGAACCCTGACGCCTTGCTCGAATGCTTTGCCAGCGATCAGCTCGCCGTCATCCAGGAGTTGTGCCTGCGTCTCGCCGCGGGAGAGCGCTGGAAAGGCACCTTGCAAATGCAAGTCGACGGCCAGGTGCGCGAAACCGAGTGGCAAATCTCGCCTTATCGCCGGGCCGAACTGAGCCTGGTGTTTGTCGAAGACGTCACCGAGCATCGCCATCGCGAGCGCCATCAGTTGGCCGAGCTGACCAACGCCACCACGCAGCTGGCGCGCACCGAGGCGCAGTTGCTGCAGGCACAGAAGATGGACGCGCTGGGCAAACTCACCGGCGGCATCGCCCACGACTTCAACAACCTGCTGACCGGGATTATCACCAGCCTTGAGCTGATCAAAAAACGCCTCGACACTCAGCAAACCGAGAAGGTCAAGGCTTATGCCGATGCCGCATTGAGCTCGGCCCTGAGCGCCGCCGGCCTGACCAACCGCCTGCTAGCGTTTGCCCGCCAGCAGCCTCTGGACACGCGCCCGGTGGATATCAATGCGCACATCCGCTCACTGGAGGAGCTGCTGGTGCGCACGATCGGTGAACACATCGCGCTCAAACTCGAGCTGACGACCCACCCGGCCGTGGCGCTGGTTGATCCGATCCAACTGGAAAGCGCAGTGCTGAACCTGGTCATCAATGCCCGCGATGCGCTGCCCAAGGGCGGCGATATCTGGGTGACCACCTACCCTGCTTACTCCAACGGCAACCTGAAACTGGAAAACGGCGCCTACATCGCGCTCTCCGTGCGCGATAACGGCGTGGGCATCGAACACAGTGTGATCGATAAGGTGTTCGACCCTTTCTTCACCACCAAGCCGCTGGGCCAGGGCACCGGGCTGGGGCTGTCGACCATCTACGGCTTTGCGCGCCAGTCCGGCGGCGACGCACAGATCCGCAGCGTCACCCGCCAGGGCACCGAGGTCACCATCATGCTGCCCGCTGCCTCGGGCCCGGCGAGCATAACCACCAAGCCCGTTGCAGCGCCCGGGCTCAGCAGCGGCGAACACGTGCTGATCGTCGAGGACATGCCCTCGGTGCGCAGCTTCGTCGCCGAGGTGCTGGTCGACGCCGGTTACCGCTGCAGCGTGGCGGCCGACGGTGATGAGGCGATGGCCACCCTGCGCCAGGACACCAGCATCGACCTGATGCTTACCGACGTGGGCCTGCCTTACATGACCGGGCGGGAATTGGCCGATGTCGCCCGAGGCCTGCGCCCCACGCTGCCGATTCTGTTCATGACCGGGTATGCGGAAAACGCGGCGAATCGCCAAAGCTTCCTGGGGGAAGGCATGGACCTGATCTCCAAACCGTTCCATATCGACGAGTTGCTGGAGAAGATCCGCCGCGGGCTGGACGGCCTGCCAGGCACCCATTAAGGGGGGACACGCAGGCCGCCCCGGCTAAATTGCAGGATGCTGTGCGGTGCCAGGCTTGGTACCGTGACCGGCCTTGCAATCCGCAACCGGCACCGAACAATGACTCAACCCAATAAGAACTATCGGCCCCTGCACCTTGCATCGTGGGCGCTCGGCCTGCTGTGCACCGCCACCCTGGGCTTTTTTGCCTGGCAAAGTTTTTACCCGGTGCGCGCCGCCGATTCGTGGAGTTATCAGGTTTTGCACACCGATGTGGCCAAGGCCGCGTCGTTGATGCCCATGGCTGACGGCTCGTTGATGGTCACCGAGGAACTCAAGGACGGGCTGGGCAGCATCGTGCACATCCGGCTGGATGGAACGCGCGACGTCGTGCTTGGCAACCTGTCCAAACCCGACGGGATGTTGGCCACGCGGGGCGGCTGGGTGTTCAGCCAGGAAACCGGCAACGCCCCCGTTAGCTTTCTCAAGGACGGCGTGGTCACCGAATTGTTCAAAGGCGAAAACGTGCAAGGCCTGTGGGATGAAGGCGACTACCTCTATGCCATCGAAGACCGCAGCCATTCAGGACGCCTGCTGCGCTATCGCTGGAGCGACCAGTCACTCAGCGTACTGCGTGACCAACTGCACGAAGGCGAGTCCATCACACGCTGTACCGATGGGCGAATGCTCTACACGGAAAAGAAAAAGGGTGTGGTGCGTGAGCTGACGGATGACGGCAGCGATCCGGTGGTGCTGTCGGGCCTGAACAAGCCGACCTTCTTGATGTGTGATGAACGTGGGTTGTGGGTCAATGAAGACTCGACGCATCGGGCGCGGTTGCTGTTGATTGATAAACACGGGCAGCAACAAACGATCTTGTCGTTCTTGAAGGCGCCGCAGTCGATTGTGCGCACGGGAGACGGTACTTACTTACTGGCAGAAGGTGGCCGTAACCGAGTGCTGAAACTGGTGGGTAAGTCGCTGGCAATTGCCAGCGACGACGTGAAGCATTGACCCTGCACGCAGAAGGGCCGAACAGCAGAGGTTGGCGCCCGCCTATCGTGCCCACGCCTTGGGACCGTCAAAAAACGCCTGCGCATTGCTGTCCAGCGTCTCCAGGTGATACCCGCCCTCTTGCACGATCACACAGGGTAAACCCAATTGCCGTATGCACTCGCCCAAGCGCGCGAACCCTTCGCGCGTCACCGCCACTTTGCTTTGCGGGTCGAGCTCGTAGATGTCGAACCCCAAGGACAACACCAGCACATCCGCTGAGAACTGCTTCACTGCCGACAAGGCTAATTCGAGTTTTTCGAAGAACACCTCTTCGCTGGCGCCGTGGGCCATCGGCAGGTTGAGGTTAAAGCCTTCACCGGCAGCCACGCCGCGCTCGTCGGCAAAGCCTGCTACGCCGGGGTAGAAGTTGGTTGGGTCGCCATGGATCGACACATACAGCACGTCATCACGAGCGTAGAAAATCTCCTGGATGCCCTGGCCGTGGTGCATGTCGGTGTCGAGAACGGCGACACGCTGGAAACCTTCGCGCAAGACCTGCGCCGCCACCGCCGCATTGTTGAGGTAGCAAAAACCGCCTGCCGCCTCGTGACGGGCGTGATGGCCCGGCGGGCGGCACAGCGCGTAGGCGGCAGGCGCGCCAGCGAGGATGTCTTGGGCGGCGGCCACCGCACTTTGCGCCGACCAATAGGCGGAACGCCAGGTCAGTTCGCCCACCGGGCAACTGCCATCCGCCAGGTAGCGTGCAGCCTGGGCGAGGATGCCGCGCAGGGCATTGGGCTCGCGCACGAAGATGTTCGACATGACTTCGTCGCCCCAGTCTTCGGGGATTTCCTTCCAGCGTTGGTGCGCTTCCTCAAGGAACGCCAGGTAGGGCGCGCCATGTACTGCAAGCAATGGCTCGAGGCCGTAGTCAGCAGGTTGCTGAATCTCGAAGCCCAAGGTCTGCGCGGCTAACAGCAAGTTGCGCGCGCGCTCGGGGACTTCCTGCGGCGTGCGCATCTGGCCGCGGGAGTAGTAGCTGCGCGGGTGATGCAACAGTTGTTCTGGGTGGAAAAACGTACGCATGTGAGGCTCCTGGGTAAACACCGAACCTGTGGGGGCTGGTCTGTCTGAAATACCGCTATCGCAGGCAAGCCAGCTCCCACATTTGATCCCTGTCAGGCTTTAGAGGTGAGTCGTTATTGGCTGTGGCCGGCGCGCATGAGCACAGCGTTAAGCAATACATCGGTGCCTTGGCGCACATCCTCGGGCAATACGTCTTCGGCTTCGTTATGGCTGAGGCCCCCCACACACGGGATGAAAATCATCGCGGTCGGGCAGTACCGCGCCAGGTGAATGGCATCGTGACCGGCACCGCTGACGATGCGTTGCTGGCTGTAGCCCAAGGCATCCACCGAGGCCTGCACGCAGGCGACACACTCGGCATCGAACGGCGTAGCCGGGCTGACCCAATGCGGGCTGATGCTGACCGTCAAGCCGCGCTTTTCGGCAATGGCCTGCAGCCGCGCGCGCACTTGTTGCTCCATGGCTTCGATGTCGGCGTCGCGGTGATGACGCAGGTCGACAGTGAACGTCAGCAACCCCGGAATGGTGTTGCGCGACGACTTGGTGATGCTCAGCTCACCGACGGTGGTCAGGCCTTCGGGGGCGAAATCGGTGGCGAGGTTTTCCAGCGCCTGGATCATTTTTGCCGCGCCATACAGGGCATCTTTGCGCAGTGGCATCGGTGTGGTGCCGGCATGTGCAGCCATGCCTTCGACCCGCACGTCGAGCCAGCGAATCGCCTGGCCGCCGGTGACCACGCCGATGCTGTTGGCGTTGTCTTCAAGGATCGGGCCTTGCTCGATATGGGCTTCAAAATACGCATCCACCGCGCCACCCAACGGGCGTTCGCCGTTATAGCCCGTGGTGCGCAACGCCTCGGCCACACTGATACCGTCGACATCGACCGTCGCGAGCGCCTTGCCCAGCGCCAGGCTGCCGGTGAACACCGCCGAGCCGAGCATGGCCGGGGTGAAACGAGCGCCCTCCTCGTTGGTCCACACGGCAATTTCCAGCGGTTTACGGGTTTGAATGCCTTGGTCGTCGAGGCTGCGGATCACTTCCAGGCCGGCCAATAGACCGTAGACACCATCAAAGCGCCCGCCTTCCGGCTGGGTGTCGAGGTGGCTGCCCATCATGACGGGCGCGGCGTCGCTATCGGTGCCGGCACGCCGGGCAAACAGGTTGCCGATGGCATCCACGCTCAGGCTCAGCCCAGCAGCTTTGCACCAATGGCTGAACAGTTCACGACCTGCTTTGTCTTCGGCACTCAAGGCCAGGCGGCAACTGCCGCCACGTGATGTGGCGCCGATCTCGGCCATGGCCATCAGGCTGGCCCACAGGCGTTGGCCATTAATTTTCAACATTACGCAGTCTCCATCAAACGCTATGGGCCATTTCAAGGCGGTGGGCCGTGGCGTGGCGGCGTGACAACGCCAGTACGCACACCAGCGAGGTCGCCGCGATCAGGCTGTAAAACACTGCCATCGGCCACCATTGGCCCTGGTATTCGTGGGCCAGCCAGGTGCCGATCAACGGCGTCAGGCCACCGGCCAGCGCACCGCACACCTGGTAGGCCAGGGAGATCGCGGTGTAGCGCACGCGGGTTTCAAACAGGCCGCTGACGAAACCTGCGATCACGGCATAAAACGACGCCATGCAGACCACTGCCAGCGCGATACCGAGGATGATCAAAGGCGCCTGGCCACTGCTGACCAGCACGAACATCGGATAAGGCGAGGCCATCGCCAGTACGGTCATGGCGCACAGAAAACGCGTGGCCCCGACTTTTTCGGCGACCCAGGCAGCCAGCGGCTGCACGCAGAATTGAATGATGGCGACGAAGAACAGGCACTCCAGAATCAGCGAGCGCGGCAGGCCCAGTTGCTGAGTGCTGTAGGCAATCATGAAGGTGTTGGTGAAATACACACCGGCAATGCCCAGCGTGTTGGCGCCGATGCACAACAACAGTGGGCGCCAGGCGGTTCTCAGCACTTCGATCACTGGCGCCTGGTCTTTCTTGATCGCCCGCGCCTTCTCGGCGATGGCTTTGTCTTCGAGGAACTCAGGTGATTCGTTGACGCCCAGGCGAATCGCCAAGCCGACGATCAACAACAAAGCGCTGGCCAGGAACGGCAGGCGCCAGCCCCAACTGAGCAGATCCTCTTCCGGCAACCGCGTGACCGCGCTGAACGCCAGCAACGAGAGGATCAAACCGGCCGGGCTACCCAATTGCGCAAACGACGCAAAGAAGTTGCGACGGCCCTTCGGCGCATGCTCGCCGGCCATCAACACCGCCCCGCCCCACTCGCCGCCAACGGCAATGCCTTGCACCACGCGCAGCAAGACCAACAGCACCGGCGCCGCAACGCCGATCTGCGCGTAAGTGGGCAACAGGCCGATGCACACGGTGACCACGCCCATCATCACCAAGGTGATCACGAGGGATTTCTTGCGGCCGATGCGGTCACCGATATGCCCGAACACGATGCCGCCCAGCGGTCGCGCGAAAAAGCCCACGGCGAAGGTGCCGAACGCGGCCATGGTGCTGAACAGCTTGTCGTCGGAAGGGAAAAACAGTTGGCCGAACACCAGCGCGGCAGCGGTGGCGTAGATGTAAAAGTCGTACCACTCGATCATGGTGCCGATAAAAGCGGCGGCCGCAGCACGGCGCGGCTGCGGCGAAGCGGAAGGCTTCATGGGGCGGGCTCCTTTGGTTATTTTTTTGGCAGGAGAAAGTCAAACGCATGCGCTCTGATGGCGCTTGTTAAGGGTGATTTATCGTCCCGGGGCTATGATTAGTCAATTTTCTATTTATTATTCCAATTATAAATCCTGCTTATTATCGAGCTGCGCCATGCCCGAATTCCGCCGCGATGTTCACCCACTGCTCAACGACCGATTGGACTGGAATCTGCTGCGGACTTTCCGTGTTATCGGCCAGGAACTGAGCATCAGCCGCGCTGCCGCGCGCCTGCACCTGACCCAACCGGCGATCAGCCAGGCGCTCAAGCGCCTGGAAGAACAGCTCGGCTGCCAACTCATCGCCCGCCGTGGCCCGCGCTTCGTGCTGACTGAAGCCGGCGAACAGATCTTCGCCATCGCCGGCGAGATGTACGGGCAGGTGTCGCAGATGAGCAATGCCCTGCAAAAACCCGGCGATGAAGTGCTCGGCAAAGTGCGCCTGCTGATGATCAGCCGCATCAACTCGGACACCTTCGACGACTTCCTCGCCGACTTCCACCGCGAGCACCCGCGGGTGGATCTGGAGGTTGAGGTGATGCGCAGCTCCGACATCGTCGCCGCCCTGCTGGAAAAAACCGCAACCCTGGGCCTGAGCCTGAATCGCCGGCCGCAACCACGCCTGGAACAGCACCTGTTCCTGCGCCAGCGTTATGCGTTCTTTTGCGGCAAACACCACGCGCTGTTCGGCCGCAGCGGCTTGGCCGAGGGCGATTTGCAGTCGGAAAATTTCGTCAGTTTTACCAGCGACCAGATTGGCGGGATGCTGTCGCCGCTGACGATCTTTCGTGACCAGCAAGGCTTCAGCGGGCGGATCGTGGCGTCGTCATCGAGCCTGGAGGAAGTACGCCGGCTGGTGATTGCCGGCTACGGTTTGGGCTGCCTGCCGATTCACGTGGTGGCCGAGGATGTGAAGAATGGGCTGCTGTGGCGGCTACCGCCGGATGAAGGGATTGCCGATGTGGATATTCATCTTCTGTGGAATCGGGAGCAGAAGATGAGTCGGGCGGAAACGGTGTTTATCGAGCGGTTGTCTGGGCGGTTGGCGAGTCAATGATTGGCGCCTTTTGCAAGTCACTTGGCGCCTTCCCGCTAGTGTCTGAAAAACACCATTCGACCATCCTTCGTTCACTGGCTGTATCAGCCGTTCCACACGAAGAGGTGTTCACATGTCCAAGATCTGGTTTATCACCGGCAGTTTCCGTGGCCTTGGCCGCGCCATCACCGAGGCGGCCTTGCGCGCGGGTGATCGTGTGGTTGCCACTGCACGCAACCCTCGCCAATTGGATGCGCTGGTCGCCGAATACGGTGATGCGGTTTACCCACTGCAGTTGGATGTAACCAATAACCTGCAGGTCATAGAGGCGGTTGACGCGGCAGTGGCGCATTTTGGTCGCCTGGATGTGGTGGTCAACAACGCGGGTTATGGTGACTTGGCGTCGGTCGAGGATGTGACCCTGGAGGATTTTTCAGCGCAGATCGACACTAACTTTTACGGCGTGGTGCATGTGAGCAAGGCCGTGTTGCCGATCCTGCGCGCCCAGGGCAACGGGCATATCTTTCAGGTATCGTCGTTGGGCGGGCGTATTGGCATGGCCGGCCTGGCGGCGTACCAGAGTGCGAAATGGGCGGTCGGCGGGTTTTCCACAGTGCTGGCGCAGGAGGTAAACCCGCTGGGCGTTCAAGTGACTGTGTTGGAGCCCGGTGGCATGCGCACTGATTGGTCGGGTGCGTCCATGACGATCCCACCGATCAGCGAGCCCTACCAGCAAAGCGTCGGCGCGCTGGTTGAGCTGCTCAACGTTCCTGGCATTCTGCCGACTGGCCCGGAGCGCGTGGCCGAGATCGTGCTTGGGCTGGCCCTGAACAAAGACGCGCCGCTGCGCTTGCTGATCGGTAGCGATGCCGTGCAGTACGCAGCACGGGCGGCGGCAGACCTGGCAGCCTCCGACGAGAAATGGCATGACCTGAGTGTGTCGGCCTCGGATTAAACAAACAAAGGTGGCCCATGTCTGACGCACGCCAAAGCCGTTTCAATATCCCCGACGTTTTCTGGCAAGCCCTGAGGACGATTGGGCTGGAGCCCTCGGCGGTGTTGCGTCAGGCACGGCTCCCCGTGACACTCAATCTTCATGAGCGTAGGGACCGCCGCCAAGTCAGTACCGAAGAATTCTTTCGTCTGTGGCAAGCCATTGGCGTACTCAACCCCGACCCAGCGGCCGGCCTGCTGATGGTCACCCAAATGGACAGCGCCACACTGCCCCCGCCCAGCTTTGCAGCGTTTATAGCCCGCGACTTTCGGGACGGCCTGCACCGGCTCGCCCGCTTCAAGCAACTGTGCACGCCCGAGCGCGTGCAGGTGAGCGAAGATGGCGCTGGCTGCACAGTCACCGTCGATTGGCTGCGTAGCCAGCAGCACCCGCCAACGTTATTGATCGACGCGGCATTTGCGACGTTTACTGAGTTGGGACGCCGCGGCTCCGGGGTGCATATCACGCCGCGCAGTGTTGAATTGGCCCGTCCACAAAGCGGCAATACTGCGCTGGCGGATTTTTTCGGCTGTGCCGTACGGTTCGGCGCGCAGCGTAACGCGCTGGTGTTCGACGCTGCCGATTTAGAACGGCCCTTTTCCAGTCACAACCCTGAGCTGCTGGAAATGCTGAGCCCGGCACTGATCGCGGCATTGGCCGAAGCGACCGCGCCGGCCACGATCAGCCACCAGGTCAAAAGCACCCTCAAGCGCATTCTCGCCAGCGGTCGCCCAGAGATGGTCGAGGTGGCGCGCGAAATGGGCATGAGCGAGCGCACGTTGCAGCGGCGCATTACCGAAGAGGGCAGTAGTTTTCGCCAACTCATGCTGGAAACGCGCCAGGAAGTTGTGCGCCACCTACTGATCGAGCCGACCATCGAAATCGAAGAGATTGCTTGCCTGCTGGGCTATGAAGACACCAACTCGTTTTATCGAGCGTTTCGCGCCTGGGAAGGCACCACGCCGGCGCGCTGGCGAGCGTTGCAAGCGCTGACAACCCACTGAGATCAGGCGGGCAGCCTGCGCTCGACGCTGCTGGCCATGACCTGCAATGCCTCGAAAGAATTTCGACCAATCAGCATAAAACCATGGGACGGGTTGGCCCAATACACCACGTTCATGCCTCGGCGCTGCTCGGTAGCGGCGGGCTGCGTTCCCCTTTTGCTGGCGGTGATGCACAGCGCCAATGGGCCGTGGCGCGGGTCCAGGTAAGTCAGTTGGCCAATCAAGACGCCGTCATAGTCGAGAATTTGCGCGCGCCGGAACTCGGCACCGGGCAAGTTCACGGCGTCAGGGGATAACGGCAGGCCCAGTTGCGCGCCCACTGAGCTGAGTTGGGCGGCATGAGAGGCTGGATCGGCGTTGAGGTTTTCCAGGGTTTCGGGCGTGTACAGCGCCATGTATTCAGCCACCGAGGCACGCCAACCTTGGCCGGACTCTGCTCGTGGCCAGCTCATATACAGGCGGTCGGCAACCACACCCGCCACAGCAAAACTCGCCGCCACAGCCAGGAAACGCCGTCGACTCATGGCTGGCGCTTGCGCAGGTGGCAGGGCTTTGAGCATCGCGTTCAAGCGTTCGGTGGGTGCTTCGTCCAACATCGCGTCAAATGCGGCCTTGAAGGGCAAATCAGCGCACTGCAATTCATCCAGGCGCGCGGCCATAGAGGGGTTTGCCGTTAGCTGATCGGCAATAAGCTGACGCTGCTCAGCATCCAGTTCGCCATCCAGGTAAGCCACCAATAGCTCATCGGACGGTGCGTTAGTCTGAATCATCGCCGTTCTCCACTGGATTTTTCCGGCTGGGCTTTTGCAGGCGCGGTCTCTGCAAGTTTCACGCGAGCGGCCGCCAACCGGCTCATCACGGTCCCCACCGGGATATGCAGTACCTCGGCAATTTCCTTGTAGGAAAGCCCTTCGACATACGCCAGAAACACCGTTTCCCGCTGCGCTTCGGGCAACCCGTTAACGCGCTTGATCACTTGGGCAACCAAGACCTGATCCTGCGCCTGGCGCTCGCCATCGAACGACAATACCTGCTCCGCATCGACAAACCCTTGCCCCTGGCGCACCCGTTGCGAGCGCAGTTCGTTGAGCCAGATGGAATGCATGATCGACAGCAGCCAGCGATCCAACCGCGTGCCGGCCGTGAATTGCCCGGCACGCTCCAGTGCGCGTACGCAGGTGGCTTGCACCAGATCTTCAGCCACATGCTTGTGCCGCGACAACACCCACCCATATCGCCATAAACGCGGCAATAACAGGCCCAACTCGCGACGAAACTCAGCCTCTGTGGTGATAGCCGCCCCCTGCTGGTTCACTCATCGGTTTTACGCCTGGGGCGCAGCTTCGATGGCTTCGGCCAGGTCTTCATATTCTTCGCAGGTGGTGCTGCACAAGGCTTTGATTTTCACCAGTTGCTCTTGCGCCAGATCGACGCGGCCCTTGATCACATAGGCCTCGCCCAGGTACTCGCGAACTTGGGCGTAATTGGGGTCGAGCGCAACTGACTGCAGGTAGTAACCGATGCCTTCATCCGTACGCCCCAATTTGCGCGTGGCGTAGCCACGGTAGTTGAGGGCCTTGGCGGTGTTCGGGTTTTGCAGGGTGTCGAGCAGGGCCAGCGCCTCGTCATAGCGCCCATCTTTTGCCAGGCGGTAGGCGTAATCGGTGCGGTCGGCGTCGGAGGTGGCTTTGCTGGTTTGCAGCACGCATTTGCCGGTCTTGGTATCCCAGACCTGGCTTTTGGGGCAGTTTGGCTTGGGCGGTGCCGATTCATCCCCGGAGGCGTGGGCTTGGCCTGCGAGCAAAGCGGCGGCCAGGCATGCACCGAAGAACAGCGCGGCGCGGTAAGTGATGGGGTGTTCGTGGCGATTCTTCATGGTTGTCATGCTCCGTAACGTCAGGGAGGAAACATCATTTTTGAAACGCATTGCGTGAACCCGCCAGCATGCGGCGCAACGTGCCGTCGCGCAGCACATAGTGATGCCAGAGCGCAGCGCCAGCATGCAGGCCCGCCAGCAGAATGATCGCCCAGGCCACATTGTTATGCAGGCCACCCAAAGTGCCGCGCCATTCGTGGTCAATCACAAAGGGCGCGGGAATGGGGAACAGTCCGAAAAAATTGAAGGGTTCACCTTGAGCCCAGCGAAACAGGAACCCCAACACGATTTGCGACACCAACAACAGGTAAAGGCAACCATGCGCCATTTTCGCCAGCAGGTTAAGCGCTGGGTGACTGTCGGCCTTCAGGCGATTGCCGCCAAACACACGCCACACAATCCGCAGGATGATCAACAGCGCCATCGCAATGCCGAGCGAGATATGCACCGATTGCAGACCCTTGCGCAGTGGTGTGCCCTTTTCGAGGTTTTCCCAGATATGTGCACTGGCAAACATGAAGATCACCACGGCAGCGGTCAGCCAGTGGAAGGTGCGGGTCAGGCGGTCATAGCGATCGGAAGGTGTGTTCATGGGCGTTCCCTGGGTGGTCTGTGGGGTGAACACCACAGCGGGGGAAGTTATTCGGTGAGACGTTAAATTTTTGCAAATCGGCAAACGGAAAAGCCCCGTAGCGGGTTCAGCTACGGGGCCGTTCTACGTTATCGCGGCGTCAGGCGCTTAGTTTGCGCGTTCTTTATTGGCTTGGGAGAGTACCGATGCAGCCAGGGATTTGGTCTGCTCACTGTATTTATCGCTTTGAAGCGCTTTGCCGGCCTTTTCCTCCATCTCGGCGCTGGTCTGCTTATCCGTTCTGCTCTGTGCCAACGCTGAGGCGGCAAGGCTTTTGGCGATCGCGCAGGCATTTGGATCATTCAGGGTTTCAGCGGCCAACGTAGCCATCGTGCCGGAAGTTTTTTTCGTGTTTTTGCTCATGATGCATGTCCTTTGCGGTGTGGGATTTCCTACCTGAAAATTCCTCGAAACCAAGATAGGCAGCCAGCGCGAGAGCCGCAACACGCTGCCTGTAGGCAACGTACGGAAAGGATGTACGAAAGACGAAATTATCCCATAGGGGCGTCGAATCGATTGCACTGATGGTTATTATCGAAACGGTCGCCTGTGTGATTGCCAGAACCGGTTCATATAATCGCCTCCACTTTCCCTGCCCTCGCCTCGCTTGATTTCAAGCGACATTCCCCTATGGAACCCAACACCATGCCAAGCCTCAGCCAGGCCCCCAGTGGCCGCCCTGAACATAATCAACAGAGCGTCAAACAGCAGTGGCTGGCGATTCTCTCAGTCGCCGTGGGTGCCTTCGCCCTGGTGACCAGCGAGTTTCTGCCAGTGGGCGTACTCAACGACGTCGCCAGCGACCTCGGCATCAGCGCCGGTCATGCCGGCCTGATGGTCACACTGCCCGGCATCATGGCCGCCCTCGCCGCCCCGCTGCTGTCTGTGAGCATTGGGGCGATGGACCGCCGCTACCTGCTGATCGGCCTGACACTGATCATGATCATCGCCAACACGGTGGTAGCCTTCGCCAGCGATTTCAGCCTGCTGCTGTTCGGCCGTGTCCTGCTGGGCATCAGCATTGGCGGCTTCTGGGCGACAGCCATTGCGCTCAGCGGGCGCCTGGCCCCCAAGGGCGTGGGCGTAGCGAAGGCGACCTCGATCATCATGATGGGCGTGACCCTGGCCACCGTACTCGGCGTGCCCGTAGGCACCTGGCTCAGTGGCCTGATGGGCTGGCGCATGACCTTCCTGGTCACCGCGCTGGTGGGCGTGCCGGTGTTGCTGGCGCAGGTATTTCTGCTGCCGCGGCTCACACCGGAAAAGGCCATTCAGATCCGTGACCTGCCGGCGTTATTCATCAACCCACAAGCGCGGGTCGGCTTGATCGCCGTGTTGCTGATCGGCCTGGCGCACTTTGCGGCGTACACCTATGTAGCACCGTTCTTCAAAAACAGCTCCGGCTTCGACGGCCCGACGATTGGCTCACTGCTGTTGCTTTATGGTGTGGCCGGGGTGATCGGTAATGTCTTCGCCGGTTTCGCCGCCAACCGCAGCGTGCGCCACACCCTGCTGTTGGTCGCGCTGATGATCGGCACCAGCACCGCCCTGTTCCCCTACTTCGCCACCGAAATGACCGGCGCCGTGATGCTGATCGCACTCTGGGGCTTCGCCTTCGGCGCCTTCCCGGCCTGCGCGAGTATCTGGATGTTTGTCGTAGCGCCCAAGGATGTGGAGCGCGGCATGCCGCTGTTTGTCGCTTTGTTTCAGGTGATTATTGCCCTGGGTTCGTTCTTTGGCGGGCGGATTGTCGATCAGATGGGTAGTGCGGTGTTGTTGAGTTTGGCTACGGCGCTGGTGGGGGCTGGGTTTGTGACGGTGCTGGTGTTGGGGAGGAATGTGAGTAATAGCTTGGTGGTGCAGGCTGGTTGATCAGACAGCAATCACCCAAAAGCCCGCTGAGCATTGAGTTCAGCGGGCTTTTTTAGTTTCAGACACTGGACGTCATTTGCCTGGTCTATCCGATGGGAGACCAAGTTGTTGAAAACGCGCGGTAATGAGTGTTCACATAATGAAGCTTGTGTACCCAAGCCCCTGAGCTAGCCTCAAAAAGATCGCTGGTGTGCTGACACCGGATTCAGGAGCTTCTATGACAAATGGATATTGTGATGCGGTAACACGGGAGTATGCGAACGCCATACATCCCGGCGGGCTTGCCAATAGGCCCCTCTTGATTCAATGTAATGACCAATGTCATTACATGAGAGTCTATCCCATGGCGTCTATAAGTATCCGTATCGATGACGACCTGAAAGCGCGCGCCTATCTCGAATTGGAAAAGCTCGGCGTTACGCCTTCAGAACTGATGCGCCAGGCCCTGCAATACGTAGCGGATCGCGGCCAACTGCCGTTCAAGCCTGTTCTGATGACCGAGGAAGATGAAGCGTTGATGGCCATCGTTCGGGAACGATTGGCATCTCCTCAACGGGTAAAGGTTTCTATAGATGACCTATAGCCTTGATTTCGATGCGCGAGCATTGAAGGAGTGGCAAAAGCTAGGCGACACCCTTCGTCAGCAGCTCAAGAAGAAGCTAGTGGAAATTCTGAAAAACCCACGTATTGAAGCTAATCGCCTGCATGACCTGCCCGACTGCTACAAAATCAAGCTGCGTAGCAGCGGTTACAGGCTGGTTTATCAAGTGATCGATCAGGAAATCACTGTGGTGGTGGTGGCCATCGGTAAGCGGGAACGCGAGCAGGCTTATCGTATAGCGGGCGAACGTTTGAGCGAGTAGAAGAGTTGAAAGCCCGAGAACAAAAAAGCCCCGTAGCTTATTCAGCTACGGGGCTTTTTCTATGTAATGGCGGAGAGATAGGGATTCGAACCCTAGGTACCGGTGAAGGTACAACGGATTTCGAATCCGTCCCATTCGGCCACTCTGGCATCTCTCCAACGGCGCGCATCATAACAGTGTGTTTCGCGGAAGCAAACCCCAAAAGCGATTTTTTTCCGTGCTATCAGATGCTTGCGTCGATTAAAGCGGTACGCCGAGACGATTGGCGACTTCTTCGTAGGCTTCGATGACGTCACCGAGGCCCTGGCGGAAGCGGTCTTTGTCCATCTTCTTCTTGGTGTCTTTGTCCCACAGGCGGCAGCCGTCCGGGCTGAATTCGTCGCCCAGGACGATGGAGCCGTCGTGGAACACGCCGAATTCCAGTTTGAAGTCGACCAGCAGCAGGCCGGCGTCGTCGAACAGCTTGCTCAGCACGTCGTTGACCTTGAGGGACAACTCCTTCATGCGTGCCAGTTGCTCAGCGGTGCCCCAGCCGAATGCCACGACGTGGGATTCGTTGATGAACGGGTCGCCCTTGGCGTCGTCCTTCAGGAACAGTTCAAACGTGTAAGGGTTGAGCTTGAGGCCCTCTTCCACGCCCAGGCGCTTGACCAGGCTGCCGGCGGCGTAGTTACGCACGACGCATTCAACCGGGATCATGTCGAGCTTCTTGACCAGGCACTCGTTGTCGCCCAGCAGTTTGTCGAATTGGGTCGGGATGCCGGCCGCTTCGAGTTTCTGCATGATGAAGGCGTTGAACTTGTTGTTCACCATGCCTTTGCGATCAAGTTGTTCGATGCGCTTGCCGTCGAACGCCGACGTGTCGTTGCGAAACAGCAGGATCAGGCGGTTGGCGTCGTCGGTCTTGTATACCGACTTGGCTTTGCCGCGGTAGAGTTCTTCACGTTTTTCCATGATGGGCTCCGCTTGCTAAAGGGTGGGCTAGGCGATGTGTCGCCAATCTAGCCCTGAATCTTGATCGGCCAGTTGCAGCCAGTCCGGGTCGCACCCGAGGGTATCGACAAAACATTGCCGGGCCAGCTGCGGCAGGTTGTTCTTGCTGCTCAGGTGGGCCAGGACCAAGTGTTGCAAGTCTTGCCAGCCCAACTCATACACCAGGTACGCCGCCTGGTGGTTGTTCAAATGTCCGAGCTCGCCGCCCACCCGCTGCTTGAGAAAGTACGGGTAATGACCACGCGCCAGCAGGTCTCGACAGTGGTTGGACTCGATCATCAATGCATCGAGGTCGCGGTAACCGTCCAGCACCCTGGAGCAGTAGGAACCCAGGTCGGTGAGCACGCCGAAACGCCGCTCACCGTCACTGAAAACGTACTGCGTAGGCTCCTGGGCGTCGTGCGCCACGGCAATCACATCGATGCTCAACGCACCAATCTGCAGCTGTTCGCCACCGGCCAGGAAACCTGCGGGTTCTATGGGTTTGCGCATCCCGCGCAATGTGCCGCGACTCAGGTACACCGGAAGATTGTAGCGCCGAGACAGCAAACCCACGCCATGCACGTGGTCGGCATGTTCGTGGGTCACTAGAATCGCGCTCAGCTGCGTGGGGTGAACCCCCAGGCGCAGCAGGCGCCGCTCGGTTTCTTTTAACGAGAAACCACAATCCACCAGCACGTACGTGTCGTCGTGGGCGACCAGCGTGCCGTTCCCTTGGCTACCGCTGCCGAGAACGGCAAAACGCATCGGATCAGCCCAGGTTGTCCTGAATCACGCCCAACACTTTGCGCGCTGTTTCAGCTGGCGCAACGGTGTTGATGTTTTTCTCGACGGTGACTTGTACGCTTTCGCCAACCTTGCTCAAACGAACCTGGTAACGCTCGGCACGGGTTTCGATCTCTTCCTTGGTCGGCTTGCTGCCGAACAATTTGCCGAAGAAACCTGGCTCGTCGTCTTTCTTCTCAGCCTTTTCAGCCACGTTGATGTAGTACAGGCCCAGACTGCGGTTGATGTCTTCAACTCGCCAAGGGCCCTTCTCCAACGCGCGGCCAACACTGGCCCAGGCGCGGTCGAGGTCTTCACCCAGGTTCAGCACGACGTTGCCGCTGCCGTCTTCGGTGAGGCTGACGCGGTTAGGCGTGTCGTAATCACGCGCGGCGAGCAGGGAAACCGAACCGCCCTTCTCGGAGATACGGCTCATGCTGGCCAGCATCTCGTCGACCAACGCGGCGTCTACGCCCATGTTGACCGAACGCGGGGTGAAGTCGACGTTAGCGGTGCTGCCGGCAGGACGCTCGGCGCTGACTACATAGACTTCACTGGTGTTGCGCTGCACGCCTGGCTCGATGCGCACACGCACACGAGCTTCGTTATCGGCGGCTACACCACCGGCCTGCAGACGCTGAGCCATGTTGGCGGACAATTCGCTACCACGCTGCCATGCAGTGGTGAACTCACCGGTCTGCGGGCGTTGCTGGTCGATGCGGAAACCGTTGTCCTGGAAGAACTGCAGCGCCACTGGCCAGACTTCGGCAGGTGGGCGCTGGGCGATGATCCAGCGGTTGTCGCCGCTCTTCTGCAGGCTGTAGTCGCTGGCGTCCGCCACTGCCGAGATCGGCTGCGGACGCGGCACCACGTACTCACCCTTGGTGGTGTCGTCGGCGACGTTGCGCGGGATAGGCAGCAACGGGTCAAGGCGCTTGGCGACATTGACGTCCGGCGGCAGTTGCATCGGTTTGGTTGCTTGTGCTTCCAGGTAATCGCTGCCGCGGTCACGGAAGTAACCATCCGGGCCCCAAATCCAACCGCAGCCACTGGTGCTGGAGATAATCAAGGCAAGTGCGGAAAGTCCGGCCAATCGCTTCATGCGTAGTGCTTCCTCAATTAAACCAGGACGCCGGACTGGCGCAGGGCCTGTCGCAGCGGTTCGTGACAGGCTTCGCTGAGCCGGGTGAGCGGCAGACGGATACCGTCCGGCATCAGGCCCATCTCAAACAGCGCCCATTTCACGGGAATAGGGTTGGATTCGATAAACAGTGTTTTGTTGAGCGGCATCAGCTTCTCGTGGATCGCGCGAGCAGTCACCGCATCGCCGGCGATGGCGGCGGCGCACAGCTCGCTCATGGCGCGCGGGGCGACGTTGGCGGTCACGGAGATGTTGCCTTTGCCACCCAGCAGGATCAGCTCGACCGCCGTTGCGTCGTCACCGGAATACACCAGGAAGTCGCTGCTCACGCCGGCCAGGATGTCCTTGGCGCGCTGCAGGTCGCCAGTGGCTTCCTTGATGCCGATGATGTTCGGCACGGTGGACAGGCGGATCACGGTCTCGGCCTTCATGTCGCACGCAGTACGGCCAGGCACGTTGTAGAGGATCTGCGGGATATCAACGGCTTCGGCAATGGTGCGAAAGTGCTGGAACAGGCCTTCCTGGGTCGGCTTGTTGTAGTACGGGGTCACCAGCAGGCAGGCATCGGCGCCGGCTTTCTTGGCGTTTTTGGTCAGCTCGATCGCTTCACGCGTCGAGTTGGCGCCCGTACCGGCGATCACGGCAATACGGCCCGCGACGCGCTTGACCACGAATTCGATCACCTGGATGTGTTCTTCCACATCAAGTGTGGCCGACTCACCCGTGGTGCCGACCGCCACAATGGCGTTGGTGCCCTCTTGCAGGTGGAAGTCCACCAGTTTGCCCAGGCTATCCCAGTCGAGATGACCTTGTGCATCCATGGGTGTGACCAGTGCCACCATACTGCCCGCAATCATGCAACCGCTCCTGCCGGAAAAAGAGAGCCGTAATGGTACTGGCGCCAAGATGCTTGTACAAGCGAAGTACCGCCTGAGGATGCGTTCTGAGCCAACTAAACGACGGGCAATGCCATCATTGGGCCAAAGCGTGCCTTGAAGCACGCTGAAATCAGACCGATCACGCAATGAAAACGCCACCTCCTATCCCTTGGCGACGGTTTTCGCTACCCTTCATCCTTTGATCGATACAGCCCTCACCGTATCGACCGCTCATCGTTTTAGGAAGGCTGCATGTCCACCCCCACAGTTCGCGAACAATTCCTTGTTATCAGTGCCCTCGGCGCCAACCCCATGGAGCTGACTAACGTCCTGTGCCGCGCCAGCCATGAAAACCGCTGCGCCGTCGTGACCTCCCGCCTCACTCGCCACGGCGAATGCAGCGCGCTGGTGCTGCAGATTTCCGGCACCTGGGACGCCTTGGCGCGCCTGGAGACTGGCCTGCCAGGCCTGGCCAAGAAGCACGATTTCACCGTTAACGTGGTGCGCAGCGCCGCGCTGGAGAACCGCCCACAGGCGCTGCCGTATGTGGCGTATGTCAGCTCGGCCTACCGCTCGGACATCGTCAATGAGCTGTGCCAGTTCTTTATCGACCACAACGTCGAGCTGGAAAACCTGACCTGCGACACCTACCAGGCGCCGCAAACCGGCGGCACCATGCTCAACGCCACGTTCACCGTGACCTTGCCGGCCGGCGTACAGATCAGTTGGCTGCGTGACCAGTTCCTGGATTTCGCCGATGCCCTGAACCTCGACGCACTGATCGAGCCATGGCGCCCACAGAACCCAATGTAAGAAGGAAGCACTCATGCCGGTAGCCATCGACAAACCCGTGGCCGATTTCGAAGCCCAGGCCACCAGCGGCCAGACCTTCAGCCTCGCTGCCCTCAAGGGCAAGCAAGTGGTGATCTACTTCTACCCCAAGGACAGCACCCCGGGCTGCACCACCGAAGGCCAGGGTTTTCGTGACCAATACGCAGCGTTCAAGGCCGCCGACACCGAAGTGTTTGGCGTGTCCCGCGACAGCGTGAAGTCCCACGAAAACTTCAAGGGCAAGCAGGAATTCCCCTTCGAGCTGATCAGCGACAAGGACGAAGCCGTTTGCCAGCTGTTTGATGTGATCAAGCTGAAGAAGCTGTATGGCAAGGAATACCTGGGCGTGGATCGCAGCACCTTTTTGATCGACAAAAAGGGTGTGCTGCGCCAGGAATGGCGTGGTGTGAAAGTGCCGGGCCATGTGGATGCCGTGTTGGCAGCGGCGCAGGCGTTGAACAAGGCCTGATTTGCCCTGGAGCGAGCTTGTGTGGCGAGCTTGCTCGCGCTGGAGTGCGTAGCGCTCCCATCTTTTTTTTGGGGGCCGCTACGCAGCCCAGCGGGAGTAAACTCCCTCGCCACAGGTGTTACAACAAAGGCGCCACCACCGGCTCTTGTCGCGGCCACGCATCCAGTACCGCCTTGAACAGCGTCGCCAAGGGGATTGCAAAGAACACCCCCCAAAAACCCCATAGCCCACCAAACAACAACACCGCACAGATGATCGCTACCGGGTGCAGATTGACCGCCTCCGAGAACAGCAGCGGCACCAGCACGTTGCCGTCCAGGGTCTGGATAATGCCGTAAACCGCCATCAGGTAGATGAACTGATCACTCCAACCCCACTGGAACAACGCGATCAACATCACCGGCACCGTCACCACTACCGCGCCGACATACGGCACCACCACCGACACACCCACCAGCAACGCCAGCAGCGCTGCGTAGTTCAGCCCGAGCGCAACGAACGCGATGTAGGTAACGCCGCCGCAGATAACAATCTCAATGACCTTGCCACGGATGTAATTGGCGATCTGCCGGTTCATTTCCTCAGCCACACGGGTGATCAGTGCCCGCTCGCGTGGCAGGTAACCGCTGACCCAGCGGCCAATCATTGCGCGGTCTTTGAGGAAGAAGAACACCAGGATCGGCACCAGCACCAGGTAGATCATGATGTTGACCAGCAGTGGCAAACTGGACAGGGAAAAAGTCAGCGCCCATTGCCCGAACTTTCCGATCTCACCGCGCGCCACTTCGATGGCCTGTAATACCTGCTCGTCCGACACCAGGTGCGGATAGCGTTCCGGCAGCAACAGCAACAGCGATTGCCACTTGGCGAGCATGCCCGGCAGCTCGTTAAACAGGGTGATCAACTGATGCCACAGCAACGGCAACACCACCACGATGAACACCACCAGCAGGCCAATGAACAAGGCAAACACCAGCCCCACCGCCACCCCGCCCGGCAAGCGCAACCGCTCCAGCGTGGTGACCAGGCCCTGCATCAGGTACGCCAACACCATCCCCGCCAACACGGGTGCCAACATGCCGCCCAAGGTGAGCACGGCGGTAAAGGCCAGGAACAGCAGGACCGCCAGCACCACAGCTTCTTCATCGGAGAAGTAGCGCTGAATCCAGTCTCGTAACACTTTGAACATCAATCAACCTCAGGTGGTGGGGGCAAACGGTTCAGGCCTTGCGCAACCAGTAACGGTACACACCGGCAGCGTCTTCTTCGTGTAACAGGGTATGCCCGGCCAACTTGGCGAATGTGCGGAAATCGCGCTGCGAGCCTGCGTCCGTGGCGATCACCTTGAGCACGCAACCGCTGGCCAACCGGTTGAGTTCCAGCTTGGCCTTGAGCAGCGGCAATGGGCAATTGAGGCCGCTGGCGTCGAGTTCGGCATCAAAGGCTACAGCGTCGGTCATGGTTTTACTCCGGGCAAGCGTTTCGGGTGCTTAGAATATCTGGTCCGAAGCTCAGTGTCCGGCTACAGTAAGCTCTTTGTCGAAAGGCTTTGTGCATGACTTTTTTGCGCCCTACCCTGCTGACGCTGGCTTGCCTGCTGGCCTCTCCGGCCTTCGCTGACGACCTGCCGTCACTCGGCGACGCCAGTTCTGCCATTGTCTCGCCACAACAGGAATACCAACTCGGCCGCGCGTGGCTGGCCTACCTGCGCGGCCAGGTCTCGCAACTCAATGACCCACAGCTTAAGGATTACGTCGAAACCAGCGTGTACAAACTGGTGGAGACCAGCCAGGTCAATGACCGGCGCCTGGAGTTCATCCTGATCAACAGCCCGCAGCTCAACGCCTTTGCCGCCCCTGGCGGGATTGTCGGGGTCAACGGCGGCCTGTTTCTCAATGCCCAGACCGAAGGCGAGTACGCCTCGGTACTCGCCCACGAATTGGCGCACTTGTCCCAGCGCCACTTTGCCCGGGGCGTGGAAGCGCAGTCGCGCATGCAAATCCCGATGATGGCCGCTTTGCTCGGCGGCATTATCGCGGCGGCGGCGGGCGCGGGTGATGCCGGTATCGCCGCAATTGCCGGCAGCCAGGCAGCAGCGATCCAGGAACAACGTCGCTTCTCCCGCCAGAACGAACAGGAGGCTGACCGTATCGGCATCCTCAACCTGGAAAAGGCCGGGTACGACCCGCGCTCCATGCCGACCATGTTCGAACGCCTGATGCGCCAATACCGTTTCGACGCCAAGCCGCCGGAATTTTTGCTGACTCACCCGGTTACCGAATCACGGATCGCCGATACGCGTAACCGCGCCGAGCAAGCCAAACCGGGTGGCAAGGAAGACAGCCTGCGCTATCAACTGATTCGGGCGCGGGTACAGTTGCAATACGAAGACACGCCGGGCCTCGCCGCAAAACGTTTCCAGGCGCAGCTGGACGAGAACCCGAAAAACGATGTGGCGCGCTATGGTTTGGCCATCGCCCAGATCAAGGGCACGCAACTCAAGGAAGCACGGGAAAGCCTGGCGCCCCTGCTGGCTAAAGCACCCAACGACATCACTTACAACTTGGCGCAGATCGAACTGGACATCACCAGCAACCGCTTGCCGGATGCCCAGCAACGTACCGACCGAATGCTTACCCAATACCCCGGCAACTATCCGCTGAATCAGGTGCGGGTGGACTTGCTGCTCAAGCAGAACCGCACCGCCGATGCGGAAAAGGCCCTGGATGCGCTGCTCAAATCCCGCCCAGATGACCCCGACGTCTGGTATCAGGTCGCCGAAACGCGCGGGCTGTCCGGCAATATCATCGGCTTGCATCAAGCCCGCGCCGAGTACTTTGCATTGGTGGGCGACTTCCAGCAGGCCATTCAGCAACTGGATTTTGCCAAGCGCCGTGCGGGCAACAACTTCCCACTGTCCTCACGTATCGACGCGCGCCAACGTGAGTTGATCGAACAGCAACGGCTGGTAAAAGGGATGATGAGCTAAACCCATCGCCCACAAAAAAGCCCCGCTTTCGCGGGGCTTTTTATTGTTCCAGCAGATTACTCGGCCAGCTTGAAGGTGATGAAGCTCGCACGCCCTTGACGCAACACGCGCATCGAAACCGAACGGTTCTTCGGCAGCGCCTTGGCGATGTCGGTGAACTGCTTGGTGGTGTCGATGGCCTGATTGTTCAGGTGAGTGATCACGTCACCTGGCTGCAGGCCAATCAGAGAGGCAGGGCCGTCCTGCACTTCCTTGATCACCACGCCGCTTTTAAGGTCGAAGCTCTTCTTCTGCTCATCAGTCAGCTCGGCCACGGCGATGCCCAGGCGGTTGCTGCTACGCTCGGCACCCGGCTTGGCGTTACCCAGGGCATCCAGGGTGGCGCCCTCTTCCGGGATCGCACCCACGGTCAGCTCAACGGTCTGGCGCTTGCCTTCACGAATCACTTCCAGCTTGGCTTTGCTGCCTGCCTTGAGTGCGCCTACCAAGTGTGGAAGGTCCGCCGACATGATGATCGGCTGGCCATTCATGCTCAGGATCACGTCACCGACTTGCAGGCCACCTTTGGCAGCCGGGCCGTCGTCCTGGATCTGCGCGACCAGGGCACCGGCCGGTTTATCGAGGCCGAAGGACTCAGCCAGGTCCTTGTTCACTTCCTGGATCACTACACCCAACCAGCCACGGCTGACCTTGCCACCGCTTTTCAGCTGGTTGGAAACGTCCATGGCCACGTCGATCGGGATGGCGAAGGAAACGCCCATGAAGCCACCGGAACGGGTATAGATCTGCGAGTTGATACCGACCACTTCGCCCGCCAGGTTGAACAACGGACCACCGGAGTTA
This sequence comes from Pseudomonas sp. R76, assembly GCF_009834565.1. Taxonomy (GTDB): domain Bacteria; phylum Pseudomonadota; class Gammaproteobacteria; order Pseudomonadales; family Pseudomonadaceae; genus Aquipseudomonas. The sequence continues at coordinate 1,910,046 of NZ_CP019428.1, read as the reverse complement.
CCCGGGTTAATCGGCACGTCGGTCTGGATGAACGGTACGTAGTTTTCGTTTGGCAGGCTGCGGCCGATGGCGCTGACGATGCCTTGGGTGACGGTATGGTCGAAACCGAACGGTGAACCGATCGCGACTACCCACTGCCCGGCTTTAAGGTCCTGGGATTTACCCAGTTTCAAAACCGGCAGATCTTTGCCTTCGATTTTCAGCAAGGCCACATCGGAACGCGGGTCGGTGCCGACGAGCTTGGCTTTCAGTTCACTGCGGTCAGCCAGGCGCACGAGGATCTCGTCAGCGTCGGCAATGACGTGGTTGTTGGTGAGGATGTAGCCATCGGGGGAAATGATGAAGCCCGACCCCAGGGACTGCGCTTCACGCTGCCCACCGCCACCACGCGGGGAACGCTGTTGCGGCATGCCACGCTCGAAGAACTCGCGCAACATCGGCGGCAAGCCTTCCAGGTCCGGCATCTGCTGGTTCGAGACTTTGCGATCCGGCAGTTTCTGCGTGGTACTGATGTTCACCACGGCAGGCGAGGCCTGCTCCACCAGTTGGGTGAAGTCAGGCAGCTCGGCCGCTTGCGCGGACACGGCCTGACCCAGCACCAATACCGTGGCGACTATGGATAGGTAAGACTTCAAACGTGGTATCGACATACAGCTCCCGTTACGACGAGCAGGGTTGAGCGACAGGGTTCAAGAAACGCCGAAAACTGCGACCGACATCTTTGTTCCGCGAACAAAACAAGGCCAGAGCCGACAAGCCCTGACCTATAAAAAACATGGGGATTTTTTGCAAGTGAAAATAATGATCCAGAGATTTCATGCTCTCAGCACCCAACCCGGCATAGGCGCAGATTGAAAGGTCAGGATGAACATAGGATTAACAACTCACGGCTTGGCGGCTGTCTTTTCGCCGCGTACGGAGAGCGCAATGCGCTCGGCGGTGCCGATGGGAATTTCGCCGACCACCGTCACCATAACTTCGCCATCGACGGTGTTCAAACGGCGCGAAACGGCGACGGTTGGGCCCAGCTGTGTGCGGGTTTCACTTACGCTCGCGCCGTCGGTTGACTCAAGGAACACCGAGAAACGTGCAAGGCCATCGTCATACATCAAGCTGTCGACGGTGGACTTGGTCTGGGTGTCTTTACGCGCAATGCTACTGGTGAGTTGGAAACCAGGAGGCAACCAATCCAGGTGCCACGCATGGGTGGCGGGTACTTCTGGCGCTTTACTCTGCGAAACGGCGACAGGCGTGCATTCGCTGCTGGGCTGCAAGTCGCGATCGGAGGGCGCTGGCGAAGTGGTCAGTCGAGTGAACTGAAAACGCTCCAGCAACTGGCCTTGGTCGTTGAGCAACAAGGATTTCAGCGGCAGCGCGGTTTCACGATCTACGTGCAACTCAAAGCCGTATCGATATTGATCGCGCGGCGTGATCGACACAATCACCGCATTACGACCGGCCACGCGCGATTTGCCAATGACGGCCAACTCGTAGAATTGAGTGAGTTTTTGCGGATCAAGTGCGCGCGACGGCGCATCAGGGGAATTACCCAGGCCAGCGACCAAAGTGCCACTGACGCATTGCGTCCGGCCATTTACGCGCACAACCTCTTGCGCCGAGCCATCGAGCTGCAAAAGCCGCTCTCGGACTTGACCGTCCTGGACACGATGCCAGATGTCATGGGTAGAAAAACTGCCGTTACGTTCGTAGACGAACGTACCTTGAAAGCTTTGCTGCTGCTCTGCACGCCCAAGTCGAGTCAGCCAGTCTTGGGCTTCGTCGGCATGGGCGGATAGTGCAAAACAACCACTGAGCAAAAGCGTAAGGAGCGGTATGGCGCGCATAGGGCTCCTTAACGGTTTAGCGGTTTTCCAGACTTGCTGCACGAGCGTATGGCAGCGCGCTTTCAGTGCCTTTCAAAGCCGATTCCTGTGCGTGTTGGCGCAGGTAGCCTGGAAGACGCTGATCCTGCCAGCCGGATTGCCCTTGAAGTACACCATTAGCCATAGGGCCGGTAGTGTCAGAGCTTTCCTTGTAGCCAGCCAGTACAGCAGGGCCTTTGACTTGCGGACCGGCCATTACCGGTTGCTGAGTCTGTTGGGCCAGTTCGGCACCGGCGATTTCGTCCTGGTTATACAGGCGAACACCGGCCAACACAGCAACGGTCACCGAGGCAGCCACTGCCAAACGACCCAGGCTACGCCATGGACCGCGAGCAGCTTTTGCCGGAACGGCTTCATCAGCCAGCGCAGCAGAAACGGCCGCAGCAATATCCAGACGAGGGATTAGAAGATCCTTGTGCATCACCGCCCGAGCGACTTGGTAACGAGACCAGGTATCACGGGTTTCGGCATCATCAAATGCGTTAAGCACTCGACGAAGTTCCAGTTCATCCGCTTCGTTATCCATCACTGCGGACAGCGATTCCTGCAGGGCATCACGACTCATGGCGGTTCCTCTCTTGGCTGTCGCCGCTGTCTTTAGTTTTCCTGCAACAACGGTTGCAAGGCTTTATCGATGGCTTCCCGGGCCCGGAAAATCCGTGACCTTACAGTCCCCACCGGACACTGCATGACGCTCGCAATGTCTTCGTAACTCAGACCATCGAATTCACGTAAAGTTAACGCCGTACGCAAATCTTCTGGCAGTTGCTGAATTGTGCGATGAACGGTTCCTTCGATCTCGTCGCGCAGCAATGCACGCTCCGGCGACTCGAGATCTTTGAGGCCGTGATCACCATCGTAAAATTCCGCATCTTCTGAACTTACATCGCTATCCGGTGGGCGGCGCCCGCGAGACACCAGATAGTTCTTCGCCGTGTTGATGGCGATGCGGTACAGCCACGTGTAAAACGCACTGTCACCGCGAAAATTGCCAAGTGCACGGTACGCCTTGATAAAGGCTTCTTGTGCAACGTCCTGCGCTTCATGGGTGTCGTGCACAAAACGCACGATCAACCCGAGAATTTTGTGCTGGTATTTCAGCACTAGCAGATCAAATGCTCGCTTATCGCCGCGTTGAACGCGCTCGACCAGCTGCTGATCCTCTTCCTGGGTTAGCATGAACACTCCTCGTTGTACTTGAAGGAGGCTTGCATAACTAAACGATCAGGCTTGCAAACATAGACTAGGACTTTTCGCAAAAGTTCTCCCCCTCCAAGCAAGTTTCCGGCGCGCACTGATTTGGCACACACGAAAAACGCAGCACGGGCAATGCCGGCTGCGCGAATAATCTTGTCGCCGGTTTTCTGACGCGTCCAATGCACCCGACGGGCCAATAAACTCAACGTTTTCCCAGCTTTCGGGCAACCTGCTATTGAGTCAGGGCTTATGCAAAAAGTTCCCATCCCAATAACCAGCCGATTTTACCCAAGCCGTGCACCGTAATCTCACATTGCCACGAATGCCCGGCTATTGTGCCGCTCCCCCCCTCTATATACTAGTGGCCCGTGTGACCCTTTGATTCGCCGATCCAGGCGTCCTGTTTGCGCCAATCCTTCGGATCGCTTTTTGCGGAATCCTTCAAATGAGCCAACAGTTTCAACACGATGTCCTGGTGATCGGTAGTGGCGCAGCCGGCCTGAGCCTGGCACTGACCCTTCCCAGCTACTTGCGCATTGCCGTCCTGAGCAAAGGCGACCTGGCGAACGGCTCGACGTTCTGGGCCCAAGGTGGCGTCGCTGCGGTACTGGACGACACCGACACGGTGCAGTCCCACGTCGAAGATACACTCAACGCCGGCGGTGGCCTGTGCAACGAAGACGCCGTGCGCTTCACCGTCGAGCATAGCCGCGAAGCCATCCAATGGCTGATCGACCAGGGTGTGCCGTTCACCCGCGACGAACATGCCGGCAGCGACGACGGCGGATTCGAGTTCCACCTGACGCGCGAAGGCGGCCACAGCCATCGCCGCATCATCCACGCGGCCGATGCCACCGGCGCCGCCATCTTCAGAACCCTGCTCGAGCAGGCCCGCCAACGCCCCAACATCGAATTGCTGGAACAACGGGTAGCCGTCGACCTGATCACCGAAAAACGTCTGGGCCTGGACGGCGAGCGCTGCCTCGGCGCCTACGTGCTGAACCGCGCCAGCGGCGAAGTCGACACCTACGGCGCACGCTTCACCATTCTCGCCTCAGGCGGCGCAGCCAAAGTCTACCTCTACACCAGCAACCCTGACGGCGCCTGCGGCGACGGCATTGCCATGGCTTGGCGCTCGGGTTGCCGGGTAGCCAACCTGGAATTCAACCAGTTCCACCCCACCTGCCTGTATCACCCGCAGGCCAAGAGTTTTCTGATCACCGAAGCCCTGCGCGGTGAAGGCGCCCACCTCAAACTGCCAAATGGCGAGCGCTTCATGCAACGCTTCGACCCACGTGCCGAACTGGCCCCACGGGATATCGTCGCCCGCGCCATCGACCACGAAATGAAGCGCCTGGGCATCGATTGCGTCTACCTGGACATCAGCCACAAGCCCGAAGCCTTCATCAAGACGCACTTCCCCACCGTCTACGAGCGCTGCCTGACGTTCAACATCGATATCACCAAAGGCCCGATCCCGGTGGTGCCGGCCGCGCATTACACCTGCGGCGGCGTGATGGTCGACCAACACGGCCGCACCGACGTGCCCGGCCTGTATGCGATCGGCGAAACCAGCTTCACCGGCCTGCATGGCGCCAACCGCATGGCCAGCAACTCGCTGCTCGAATGTTTCGTCTACGCCCGTTCGGCGGCCGCCGACATCTTAGAGCAACTGCCACGCATCCCCGTGCCGGCCGCCCTGCCGCGCTGGGACGCCAGCCAAGTGACCGATTCGGACGAAGACGTGATCATCGCCCACAACTGGGACGAGCTGCGTCGCTTCATGTGGGACTACGTGGGGATTGTGCGCACCAACAAGCGCCTGCAACGCGCTCAACACCGCGTGCGCTTGCTGCTGGACGAGATCGACGAGTTCTACAGCAACTATAAAGTCAGTCGCGACCTCATCGAGTTGCGCAACCTGGCCCAAGTCGCAGAACTGATGATCCGCTCAGCCATGGAACGCAAGGAAAGCCGTGGCCTGCATTACACCCTCGACTACCCGCAGATGCTGCCCGAGGCCCGCGACACTATTCTGGTGCCAACCACCTACGGCGGCTGAACTTCAAGCGCACCCGCAGGCGCCGATGCACATCGGCGGCCTGCGAATCACTTGGCACGCAAATCGAACGCGTCCACCACTCTGCGGGCACCCGATAGCGCAGCACCACGACCAACGGTAATGCCAGGCTGTCGGGGCGCAGTTGCACGCTGTGCCAACCACGCTCTTTGCTCAAGAGCTGCCAGCCGTCTTCGTCGCGGCGCAGGCCACAAATCGACGAACGGTGAGTCAAGAGAATATGCCGGGGTAATACCCAGGCGGCATGCGCCAGGCACAACAGAATGCCAAGGCGTGCGAACGGCAAATCGATCACTAGCAAGGCACCCAGCGCGAACAGCTGGGCAAGCAGATACGCCGCCAGCAACAGCCGTGAGGCCTGCCAGCGGCATTCGAAGCGATTACTTGGGCTGGACACGGTCCAGAATCATCCGAACCATGCGCTGCAGCTCCGGATCCTCAGATTCGGCGCGCTCCATGAACCAGCCGAACATGTCCTGATCTTCGCACGTCAGCAGCCTGACGTAGAGGTCGCGATCCTCCTTGTTGAGCGTCGCGTACACTTCTTTGGTGAAAGGCACCAACAACACATCCAACTCCAGCATGCCACGACGGCTGTGCCAGTAGAGGCGATTGATTTCTACTTCTTCGACCATGGAGCGCTCCTCAAATAGTGCGCAAGTATACAGGCCCGATGGCACCGGACCAGTCGGCTTTGGTCGCCCCATACGGAAACTATCCATTTGCCGGGCGCCCCTCTATGATGCACTCATGACTTTTTGACCTGCGATGACCCATGGCCGACTCTGCTTTTTTCTGCCCCTTGACCCACGAAGGCGTTCTCGCCGTCCGCGGCTCCGACGCTGCCAAATTCCTGCAAGGGCAACTGACCTGCAACCTCAATTACCTGAGCGACACCCAGGCAAGCCTCGGCGCGCGTTGCACGCAAAAAGGCCGTATGCAGTCAAGTTTTCGCATCCTGCTGCAAGGTGATGGCGTGCTCCTGGCCATGGCCACAGAGCTGCTCGAACCACAACTTGCCGACCTGAAAAAATACGCAGTGTTCTCCAAGTCCAAGCTCACCGACGAAAGCGCCGCCTGGGCGCGTTTCGGCCTGGCCAATGCCGATCAGGCGCTGTCGGCGCTGGGCCTTGAGCTCCCCGCCGAGACCGACAGCGTAGCGCGCACCGAAGCATTGATCGCCATTCGCGTTTCCCCCGGCCGCGCCGAACTCTGGGTGCCTGCCGAGCAAGCCGATGCTGTGCGCACTCAATTGGCCGCACAGCTGCAACAAGCTGACTTAAATGACTGGCTATTGGGCCAGATTCGCGCCGGCATCGGCCAGGTCATGCCGCAAACCCGCGAGCTGTTCATCCCGCAGATGCTCAACCTGCAAGCCGTCGGCGGTGTCAGCTTCAAGAAAGGCTGCTACACCGGCCAGGAAATCGTCGCGCGCATGCAATACCTCGGCAAGCTCAAGCGTCGCCTGTATCGCCTCAGCCTTGATGCAGCCGAATTGCCCGAGCCAGGCACGCCGCTGTTTTCCCCCAGCCATAACAGCGCGATCGGCGAAGTCGTTATCGCAGCAAAAACTGACCAAACCGTTGAACTTCTCGCCGTGCTGCAAGCCGAAGCTGCCGACAGTGGCGATGTGCACTTGGGCACCCTGGAAGGTCCCGGCTTGCACCTGCTCGATCTGCCTTACCAGCTGGATCGCGATAAAGAGATCCAGCGTTAATTGCCGTACCTTTTTGCAACACCCTAGAGAGCATGAATGAACAAGCTGGCGGAAAAAGTCCAACAGGCTTTAGTGACGGCCATCGACAACGATGACCTGGTTCTGCCGACATTACCGGAAGTGGCCCTGAACATTCGTCAGGCCGCTGAAGACCCGGATATCAGCATCAGCCACTTGAGCAAAATGATCGGTCGCGATACCGCCCTGTCGGCGCGCCTGATCAAAGTGGTCAACAGCCCACTGCTGCGCGCGACCCAGGAAGTCACCGACCTGCACACCGCCATCACTCGGCTGGGCACCAACTACAGCAGCAACCTGGCGATCGGGCTGGTGATGGAACAAATCTTCCACGCCCGCTCCGAAGTCGTCGAACTGAAAATGCGCGAAGTGTGGCGCCGCAGCCTGGAAGTGGCGGGCGTGAGTTATGCCTTGTGCCGCAGCCACAGCCAGCTCAAGCCGGACCAGGCGGCCCTCGGCGGTCTGGTGCATCAGATTGGCGTGCTGCCGATTCTCACTTACGCCGAAGACCACTACGAGCTGCTCTCCGACCCGGTCAGCCTCAACCATGTAATCGACAGCATCCACCCGTTGCTGGGAGACAAACTGCTGGGTGGCTGGGACTTCCCGGAAATGCTGGCGAAACTGCCAGGGCAATACCTGGACCTGCAGCGCGACTCTCCGAGCCTGGACTACATCGACCTGGTGCAGGTTGCCGTACTGTATTGCCATCGTGGTACTGACCACCCGCTGGCGAATGTGCCGGTTTCCAGCCTGCCGGCGATCAAGAAATTACGGGTCGACCCTTACAGCGATGCCCTGCGTGCCGAACTGGATGAAGCGCGCTCGATGTTTTACTGATCACCCAGCGATAAAACTCACCCGCACCTTCAACCCCGCCAAATCACCATCATGCAGGCTGATCTGCGCCAGATGCGCGCGGCAGATCTCACCGACAATCGCCAGCCCCAGGCCTGAGCCCATGCCCTGCTGGCTACGGCGGTAAAAACGCTCAAACACTCGGTCCCGCTCATCCAGCGGGATGCCCGGGCCATCGTCTTCCACTTCCAGGATGGCTGGCGCCATAACCCGTAAAATCACATTGCCACCCGGTGGTGTGTGGGCCAGTGCGTTATCCACCAAGTTACTCAGCAACTCGTTCAACAACGTCGGCTCGCCGCGCAACCACACCGGCTCATCCGCCTCCAACGCCAGCGCCACACCACGCGCATGGGCCAGCGGCGCCATGGCCATGCCCAACTCGCGGGCCAACTGGCTGAGGTCAAGCAATTGCGCGCCGCCTTCGGCAATCGCCCGCGCGCCGTTTTCGATGCGTGCCAGCGAGAGCAATTGATTGGCCAGGTGAGTCAGGCGATCGGTGCCCTGCGCGGCGGTTTCCAGCGTGCTGCGCCATGTTGCCGGGTCTTCACTGCGCAAGCCCAACGCCAAGCGCGCCTTGAGCGCCGCCAGCGGGGTGCGCAGTTCGTGGGCGGCGTCGGCGATAAACTGCGCCTGGCGCTCGAATTGGCCACGCAGGCGCTCGGTAAAGTGATTGAGGGAACGCACCAGCGGGCCGAACTCATGCTGCACCTCCACCAGCGGCAATGGCCGCAAGTCGTCGGGCTGGCGCTCTTCCACCGCCGTGCGCAGGCGCTCCAATGGGCGCAGCGCGGCGCTCACGGCAAACCACACCAGCAACAATGCACCGACCGCCAACATCCCAAGGCGCAACAACGTGTCGGCCAGCAGGCTACGGGCCATGCTTTCGCGGGCTTCATCGGTTTCGGCAACGCGAATTTCCGCCATGCCATTCATGTTCGGTTCGGAGACCGCCTTGAGCAGGCTGACCACGCGCACATGCTGGCCCTGGTAAGTCGCGTTGTAGAACCTTGCCAACGCCGGGTAATCATCGGTGCGGGGCGTGCCGGGCGGCGGGCCAGGAAGGTTTTCGTAGCCGGATATCAGCTTTTGATCGATGTCATTGACCTGATAATAAATACGCCCGGCGCTGTCGTAGGCAAAGGTGTCCAACGCCACATAAGGCACATTGGCACTCAAGGTGCCATCTACCTGGGTCAAGCCGGCCGCGATGGTGCGCGCCGACGCCAACAACGTGCGGTCATAGGCAGTGTCGGCGGCTTCGCGGCCATTCCAGTAGGCGCTCATGCCACTGGCGAGCATCAACACCACCAGCAACAGCGCCAGGTTCCACAGCAGGCGCCAGCGCAGGCTGCTGGGCTTATGCATCGCGGGCTTCCAGTAAATAGCCGAGGCCGCGGAAGGTCACAATGGCGATGGGCTGGCCGTCGAGTTTCTTACGCAGGCGGTGCACGTAGATTTCAATCGCATCGGGGCTGGCCTCTTCATCCAGGCCAAATACTTGAGAGGCAAGCTGCTCTTTGCTCATTACCCGGCCAGGACGGGCGATCAGCGCTTCAAGCACCGCTTGCTCGCGAGAGGTCAGCGTCAGCAGTTCGCCGCCTACCGTGAACCGCCGAGTATCCAGGTCATAGACCAGCACACCGCACGCCTGCTGGCGCTCGCCGCCCAACACACTGCGGCGCAGCAACGCCTTGACCCGCGCTTCCAACTCGGTCAACTCGAACGGCTTGGCCAGGTAGTCGTCGGCACCAAGGTTCAAGCCATGCACGCGGTCCTTCACATCACTGCGCGCGGTGAGCATCAACACAGGCAGATTTTTCCCACGCGCCCGCAGACGCGCCAATACCTCGAAACCATCCATGCGTGGCAGCCCGACATCGAGGATCACCACCGCATATTCCTCGCTGTTCAAGGCCAGGTCCGCGGCCACGCCATCGTGCAGCACGTCGACGGTCAAACCCGTGCTCTTGAGCGCCTGGGCGACACTTTCGGCGAGTTGCAAATGGTCTTCAACCAGAAGGACACGCATGGATTTTCACCTCATTCGGGCATGGTCGACGCCACGCTTTGGCGGGCAGTTTACAGGCGCCCACTGCCCTGTGAAGCCCGAAAACATTGAAAGACAACTGAAAGGTTAGTGAAAGCTTCGCCCTTTAGCATCCAGCGACGGTGGGTAATGCCCGCCGAGCTACCTGATCCGTAGCGCCAGAAAAACGCCTCGAAGCGTTTTCGCCAAAATAAGAACAATAACGGAGTACACAACGATGCTGTCGACACAGCCCCAGGCTTGCCCGCCTGTTCGTTTTTCTCGCCTTGCCCAGACCGGCTTTGCCAGTGCCACTGCCGTTGCCGGCTTTTCGCCGCTTAGCCAGGCTGCCTTCTTCGAAGACAGCAGTGCCACCCTTGAAACCCGCAACATGTACTTCAACCGCGACTTTCGCGACGGCACCAGTGCGCAGCAATCCAAGCGTGACGAATGGGCCCAGGGGTTCATGCTCAACCTGCAATCGGGCTACACCGACGGTACCGTCGGCTTTGGCGTGGATGCGCTGGGCATGCTCGGGGTCAAGCTCGACTCCAGCCCCGACCGCACCGGCACCGGCCTGTTGCCGACCCACGACGACGGCCGCGCTGCCAATGAGTACTCCAAGCTGGGCCTGACCGGCAAAGTGAAGATCTCCGCCACTGAGCTGAAAGTCGGCTCACTGATCCCCGAGCTGCCGATTCTCAAGCCCAACGACGGGCGCATCCTGCCGCAGACCTTCAACGGCGGCCTGCTGACTTCCAAAGAATTCAAGAATCTGGTGTTCACCGGAGGCCGCCTGGATAAAGCCAAAGACCGCGACGACACCAACTACGAAGACATTACCCTTAACAACCGCAACAGCCGCTTCGTCAGCGGCGCCACCGGCAAGCACTTCAATTTCGGCGGCGTGGACTACAAGTTCGCCGACAAGGTCACCGGCAGCTACCACTTCGCCCAGCTCGACGACGTCTACCGCCAGCACTTCCTCGGCCTTGTGGCCTCGCGCCCAATGGGCCCCGGCACCTTCGGCACCGACCTGCGCCTGGCTATCAGTGATGACGCAGGCGCAGCCCATGGCGGCAAGATCGACAACAAATCCCTCAACGGCCTCTTCAGCTATGCCCTCAACGGCCATAAGCTCAGCGCCGGTTACCAGCACATGTCCGGTGACAGCGCCTTTCCCTATGTGGATGGCAGCGATCCGTACCTGGTCAACTTCGTGCAGATCAACGACTTTGCCGGCGCGCAAGAGCGCTCATGGCAGGCGCGCTACGACTACGACTTCGCCAAGCTGGGGATTCCCGGCCTGAGCTTCATGAGCCGTTACCTGTCGGGTGACAACATCAAGCTCAGGAACGGCGAGACCGGCAAGGAGTGGGAACGCAACAGCGAGATCCGCTACATCGTGCAAAGCGGCACGTTCAAGGACGTTGCCCTGCGCCTGCGTAATGCCACGTACCGGTCCAACTATTCGGCGCGTGATGCGGATGAAGTGCGCGTGCTGGTCAGTTACAGCATCGCACTTTGGTAACACGTGCCGGGTAGCCACAACTCATAACAACAAAGACGGAGTTAAAGATGACCTATTCACTGCGTAAATTGGCCCTCGCGGCCGGCTGCATGCTGTTCGCCGGCCAACTGCTGGCCGCCGACGAACCCAAGCGCCCGGAATGCATCGCCCCGGCCTCGCCTGGCGGTGGTTTCGACCTGACCTGCAAACTGGCGCAAAGCGCGCTGGTCAACGAGAAGCTGCTGAGCAAGCCGATGCGCGTAACCTACATGCCCGGTGGCGTGGGCGCGGTGGCGTACAACGCAGTGGTGGCTCAACGCCCGGCAGACGCTGGCACGCTGGTGGCGTGGTCCAGTGGTTCGCTGTTGAACCTGGCCCAAGGCAAGTTTGGCCGCTTCGATGAAAACGCCGTGCGCTGGCTCGCCGCCGTCGGCACCAGCTACGGCGCTATCGCGGTGAAAAGCGATTCGCCCTACAAAAACCTCGACGATCTGGTTAAGGCCCTGAAGAAAGATCCGGGCAGCGTCGTGATCGGTTCCGGCGGCACCGTCGGCAGCCAGGACTGGATGCAAACCGCGCTGATCGCCAAGGCCGCCGGCATCAACCCGCGCGAGCTGCGTTATGTCGCCCTCGAAGGCGGCGGTGAAATCGCCACGGCTCTGCTCGGCGGCCACATCCAGGTCGGCAGTACCGACATCTCCGACTCCATGCCGCATATCCTCAGCGGTGACATGCGCCTGCTCGCCGTCTTCGCTGAAGAGCGCCTGGACGAGCCGGAAATGAAGAACATTCCGACCGCCAAAGAGCAAGGCTACGACATTGTCTGGCCGGTGGTTCGTGGCTTCTACCTCGGGCCAAAAGTCAGCGATGCCGACTACGCGTGGTGGAAAGACGCGTTCGACAAACTGCTGGCCTCCGAAGACTTCGCCAAGCTGCGTGACCAGCGCGAGCTGTTCCCGTTCGCCCTGACCGGCCCGGAGCTGGACACCTACGTGAAGAAACAGGTGGCTGACTACAAAGTACTGGCCAAAGAGTTCGGCCTGATCCAGTAATCGCCCCTCTTTTGCGCGGCCGCGCCCTTCTCAACGGGCGGCGCGGCCCAGGAGTTTCACATGCTCTTACAACGCATTTTCGCCGCCGTATTGCTGCTGGCCTGCGCCGGCCTGGCACTGATGGCCTGGCCATATCAGGCGTCGTTTTCCTACGAGCCGGTAGGCCCACGGGCCTACCCGCTGCTGATGCTCGGGCTGATGAGCCTGGCACTGATCTACATGCTGTTTCGTCCACAAGCCACCAAACATACTGAAGAAGAGCCACCACTGGACCGCGATACGCTGGTCAAGATTGGCGTCTGCGTCGTCCTGCTGCTGGTGTTCGCCGGCACGTTCGAATCCCTGGGTTTCATTCTTAGCAGCATGTTGATCGGTATTCCGATGGCGCGGCTGTACGGCGGCCGCTGGTTGCCGGGTGCGGTGATTATCACCTTGATGAGCGTCGGGCTTTATCTGCTGTTTGATAAAGCCATGGACGTACCGTTGCCCCTCGGACTGCTCGACGTTCTGGAGAACTGATATGGATACTTTCAGCTACTTGGGCCAGGGCTTCGGCGTTGCACTGACCCCTTACAACCTGGTGACCGCACTGTGCGGCACCCTGATCGGTACCGTGGTCGGCCTGTTGCCGGGCCTGGGCCCGATCAACGGCGTGGCGCTGTTGATCCCTATCGCGTTCGCCCTGGGCCTGCCGCCCGAGTCGGCCTTGATCCTGCTCGCCGCCGTGTACCTGGGCTGCGAATACGGCGGGCGTATCAGCTCGATCCTGTTGAACATCCCCGGTGAAGCCTCCACCGTAATGACCACCCTCGACGGCTACCCGATGGCCCGCAAAGGCTTGGCCGGTGTGGCGCTGTCGTTGTCGGCGTGGAGCTCATTCATCGGTGCGTTTATCGCCACCTGCGGCATGGTGCTGTTTGCCCCACTGCTGGCCAAGTGGGCGATTGCCTTCGGCCCGGCGGAATATTTCGTCCTGATGGTGTTCGCGATTGTCTGCCTCGGCGGTATGGCCGGTGACAAACCGCTGAAGACCTTTGTCGCAGCGCTGATCGGTCTGTTCCTGTCAGCGGTCGGCATCGATGCCAACAGCGGCGTGTACCGCTTTACCGGCGACAACATCCACCTCACCGACGGCATTCAGTTTGTCGTCTTGGTGCTGGGCCTGTTCTCCATCAGCGAAATCCTGCTGCTGCTGGAAAAAACCCACCGTGGCCAGGAAGCGGTAAAAGCTACCGGACGCATGATGTTCAACCTGAAGGAAGCGTCCGCGGTTTTCGTGGTCAACATCCGCTGCGGCCTGTTGGGTTTCATCATGGGCGTGTTGCCGGGTGCCGGCGCCACACTCGCTTCGGCGGTTGCCTACATGACCGAGAAACGCCTGGCCGGCGCCAGCGGTAAATTCGGCCAGGGCGACATGCGTGGCCTGGCCGCGCCGGAAACCGCCATCGGCGCTTCCGCCTGCGGCGCCCTGGTGCCGATGCTGACCCTCGGCGTACCCGGTTCGGGTACCACAGCGGTGATGATCGGCGCCCTGTCGCTGTACAACATCACGCCTGGCCCGCTGCTGTTCCAACAGCAACCGGACATCGTCTGGGGCCTGATCGCCTCGTTGTTTATCGCCAACATCATGCTGGTGATCCTCAACATTCCGATGATCCGTATCTTCACGCGCATCCTCGCCGTGCCGAACTGGGCGCTGGTGCCGGTGATCGCGATCATCACCGCGATTGGTGTGTACGCGGTTCACGCCACCACCTTCGACCTGTTCCTGATGGTCGGCATCGGCATCTTCGGTTACATCCTGCGCAAGTTGGACTTCCCGCTGTCGCCCGTGCTGCTGGGCTTTATCCTCGGTGGTCTGATGGAACAGAACCTGCGCCGCGCGCTGTCGATCTCCAACGGTGCGCTGGAGATCCTGTGGTCGAGCCCGATCACCTTTGGTGTCTGGGTACTGACCGCGATCATGCTATTTGTGCCGGTGCTGCGTATCTGGCGCAAACGCGCACAACAGCGTCGTGCCCTGGCCGATGTCTGAGGTCACCTTTAAACAATGGTGGGCAACACCGCTGGTCGGCCTGGCCGGCGGTTACCTGGCCAGCCTCGTCGGCTGGCCATTGCCGTACATGGTCGGCTCGTTGCTGGCGATCATTCTGGTGCGCTGCCTCACGCCGTGGCAGTTGGCCGAGATTCCCGGCGGGCGCAAATGCGGCCAATGGGTGGTGGGCATCGGCATCGGGTTGCACTTCACCCCGGTGGTGATCGAGCAGGTGATGAGCCACTTTGGCCTGATCTTTTTCGGCGCGCTGGTCACCAGCCTGTCGAGCATTGTCGGCGTGTGGTTGATGCGCCGCAGTGGGGAAGACCGCGCCACCGCATTCTTCTCGAGCATGCCGGGCGGTTCCGGTGAGATGGTCAACCTCGGCGCGCGCAATGGCGCGGTGCTCAGCCGTGTCGCGGCCGGGCAGAGTCTGCGTGTGCTGGTGGTGGTGTTGTGTGTGCCGGCGATCTTCAAGTACGTGCTGGAAGGCGGCGCGCCGCAGTTTCATCCGGCAACGGTGAGCTGGGCGTGGCTGGCGCTGCTGTTTCCGCTTGGGGCGCTGGTGGCCTGGGGCTGGCAGCGTTTGCGTCAGCCCAACCCGTGGCTGTTCGGCCCGCTGTTGGTCAGTGCGACCGCCAGTGTTGTGTGGGATTTGCACATCGGCCTGCCCGATGGCGGCAGCCAGATCGGCCAATGGCTGATCGGCAGCGGGTTGGGCTGCCACTTCAACCGTCAGTTCTTTCGCCGGGCACCGTCGTTCATGGCGCGTACGCTGCTAGGCACGGCGTTGACCATGGCGCTGGCGACGTTGGCGGCGGTGGGCTTGAGTGCATTGACACATCTGGACTTGCGCTCACTCACCCTGGGCATGATGCCGGGCGGTATTGCTGAAATGAGCCTGACGGCCGAAACCCTGCAACTGTCGGTGCCGTTGGTGACGGCGATGCAGGTGATGCGCTTGTTGTTTGTGCTGTTTCTGGCGGAGCCGTTGTTCCGGCACTGGAACCGTCAGCCGGAAAAAATCTAAGCCTTCACAAAACTCCAATGTGGGAGCTGGCTTGCCTGCGATAGCGGTGGTTCAGTCAATAAATATCTCGGCTGACAGATCGTCATCGCAGGCAAGCCCGCTCCCACATTGGGTTGCGATTAACCTTTAGAGTGGCGGCAACCGCCACTCAATCGGCGTCTCGCCATTCTGCTCAAGAAACTTGTTGGTGCGGCTGAAATGCCCGCAGCCCAGGAACCCGCGATACGCCGACAGTGGCGAGGGGTGCACCGACGTCAGCACCAGGTGCTTGGTCGCATCCACCAGCTTTTGCTTGCCTTGCGCATGGGCACCCCACAGCAAAAACACCAAGTGCGGTTGATGCTCGCTGACCACTTCGATGATCCGATCAGTAAAGAACTGCCAGCCCTTGCCCGCGTGCGCGTTGGCATTCGCGCGCTCCACAGTCATGGTGGTGTTGAGCATCAACACGCCCTGGTCGGCCCAGCTTTGCAGGCAACCGTGGTTGGGGATGTCGATGTTCAAGTCGCGCTTGAGCTCTTTGTAAATATTCACCAGGGAGGGCGGCGTCGGCACGCCCGGTTGCACCGAGAAGCACAAACCGTGGGCCTGGCCCGGGCCGTGGTACGGGTCCTGGCCAAGGATCACCACCTTGACCTTGTCCAACGGCGTTGAGTTGAGTGCATTGAAAATCAGCGGGCCAGGCGGGTAAATCTCTTTGCCGGCGGCGTGTTCCTGGCGCAGGAACTCGCGCAGCTCAGCCATGTAGGGCTTGTCGAACTCGTCCCGCAGGGCGTGTTTCCAGCTGGGTTCGAGTTTGATACGGTCGCCTTCGGTCATGGTGTGTTCGTCGCGTAAAAAAAGAATGGGCGAACCCTAGGAAAGCCGACCCCGCTTGTCAATTGATCTGACACACAACCGGCACTTTCCCACGGAGCGATCATACTGATCGTTCACTTTCTCGATTGAGGTCACGATGAACCTGCACTTCGAAGAGCTGACCGGCAGCGACGGTGCCCGCCTTGGCATCGCCAGCCTGGACGCTGAAAAGTCCCTCAACGCACTCTCCTTGCCGATGATCCTGGCCCTGAGCGAACGCCTGGATAGCTGGGCCAAAGATCCGAACATCGCCTGCGTGCTGCTGCGCGGCAACGGCGCAAAAGCCTTTTGCGCTGGCGGCGAAGTGCGCAGCCTGGCCCAGGCCTGCCGTGAACACCCCGGCGAGGTGCCCGCCCTGGCCGCACAGTTCTTTGCCGCTGAATACCGCCTCGACTATCGCCTGCACACCTATCCCAAACCACTGATCTGCTGGGGCCATGGCTACGTGCTGGGCGGTGGCATGGGCCTGCTGCAAAGCGCAGCGGTGCGCATCGTCACACCGAGCAGCCGCTTGGCGATGCCCGAGATCAGCATCGGCTTGTACCCGGATGTGGGCGCCAGTTGGTTCCTGTCGCGTCTGCCGGGCAAGCTGGGGGTGTTCCTGGGCCTCACCGGCGCGCATATCAACGGTCGCGATGCCCTGGACCTGGGTTTGGCCGACCGCTTCCTGCGCGATGACCAACAGGACGAACTGATTGAAGGCCTGCTGCAACTGAACTGGCAGGAACAAACCGCGATGCAGCTCAACAGCCTGCTCAAGGCGCTGGCCCAGGAAGCCGTCGGCCAGCAACCCGAGGCGCAATGGCTACCGCGCCGTGCGCAGATCGATGAATGGTTGGATGTGGGCGATGTGCGTTGCGCCTGGCGGGCCTTGAGCCCCTTGCGCGACCACGCCGACCCGCTGTTCAGTCGCGCCGGCAAAACCCTCAGCGAAGGTTGCCCGCTCACCGCGCACCTGGTGTGGGAGCAGATCCAGCGAGCGCGGCACCTGTCCTTGGCCCAGGTGTTCCAGATGGAATACACCTTGAGCCTGAACTGCTGCCGTCACCCGGAATTTGCCGAAGGCGTGCGCGCGCGGTTGATCGACAAGGACCAGACGCCGCATTGGCACTGGCCGGACATCAATGCGATCCCACAAGCCGTGATAGAAGCGCACTTCCACAAAGCCTGGGAAGGCCGCCATCCGCTGGCGGATTTGTCCGACGTCTAACGGTGCCCACCACCATGGCCACCGCCCCGGTTGCCGCCCTGGTTATGCCCACCGCCACCATTGCCCCAACGGTTACCGCCCCAGCCCTGGTTCGGGTACGGCCGGTATCCGGGCCTTGGGTAATAACCGGGCGCTGGCCGGTAATACCGAGGCGCCGGGTAGTAACGCGGTGGCGGCGCATAGTAGCTGCGCCCGTACTGATAATAAGCCGGGCCGCCGTAGTAATAGGCCGGCGCGGGAGCGGTGTAGACCTCGGAGCGATAGTAAGTGGCGCCCCCTCCGTCGTAGTAGGGCACACAGGCTGAGAGCGTCAGGCCGAGCAAAGCGCTAAGAAGCATTCGTCGATACATGGCGGCCTCCTGGACCGCTGGAGAGCACCTTCAGCGACGCTGAAGGGCGGCATTCGTCTTTCATTGAATGACGAAATATCTGACATCAAAAACCGAATCTGGTGCGTTTTCGTAACAGCTTGATACACCTGTACCGACGGCGGGTGTCCCCGTGTCAACCACGCAGGCATTGAACGCCGAAGAAACACTGGCTTAATCGATTAAGTAATTTCAGTTGCCCTGAAACTTCCGCAATTGCGATGATGTCATTGTGATTTCGATCGTGAGCAAGGAGGCTCTAGCGCGAGCCCCCACTTACTGTCGTCGGATCCAAGCCATGAAAATCTCAACCAAACTGCTGCTCTCGTTCGTTCTGTGTGCGTTTGTCACCCTCGGCGTTGGCTTATTGGGGATCAAAGGTGTCGTTAGACTGGCTAACGCCTTGGAGCTGACCTTCTCCAATAACTTGGTGTCCGTCAGCAACACCGCCGCCACGCTCAATGGCTTGGTCGCCCACAACCGTGGCCTATACCGACTCCTGGATGCCAGCAAGGGCGACGTTACCCAGCAAGACCGTGACCGTGTGCGTCAGGACATCAGCAACGAACTCAAGCGCAGCCAGGTGGCGTATGCCACCTACCGCGCCACGCCTCTGGAGGATGACGAACGAGTGGCGGGCGACAAGCTCGACCAGCTCTGGCCAAATTACGTCAGCAACTCCGAACGCATCATCGCGATGCTCGACAGCGGCCAGGCAGAACAGGCCCGCACGCAACTCAACACCAGCAACAATGAACTGTTCCGCCAGGCCCGCGAGCTGATCCGCGTGATGATCGACTCCAATAACCGCCAGATCAAAGAAGGCGCGATCGCCGCCGAAGACCTGCGCGACAGCGCATTGACCTGGATGATCTGCGGCATCGTCCTGGCCTTCATCATTGCGATTACCATCGGTCTGCTGATCACGCGCCTGATCACCCGCCCTATCGCACAAGCGGTTCAAAGCGCCCAACGCATCGCCAATGGTGATCTGACCCACGCCATCGTCACGGAACGCACCGACGAAGCCGGGCAACTGCTGATGGCGCTGTCCGAGATGCAGGGCGGCCTCAAAAGCACCCTGGTGGAGATCGCCAACGCTGCTGACCAGCTCGCGTCGGCCGCCGAAGAACTGAGTGCGGTGACCGATGAAAGCACCCGTGGCCTGACCCGCCAGAATGACGAAATCCAGCAAGCCGCCACCGCCGTAAACCAGATGACGACGGCAGTGGACGAAGTGGCGAGCAATGCAGTGTCGACATCGCAAGCGTCCCATCAGGCCACCACCGAAGCCGAGGAAGGCCGCCAGCAAGTGGAGCAGGCCGTGTCGGGCATGGAATCGATGGTGGTGGAGATCAACGATTCGACGCAATCGGTCGCGGACCTCGCCAACCAGGTGCGCGAAATCGGCAAGGTGATTGATGTCATCCGCAGTATCGCAGACCAGACCAACCTGTTAGCACTCAATGCGGCTATCGAAGCTGCCCGCGCGGGCGAGCAAGGTCGAGGTTTCGCTGTGGTCGCCGACGAGGTCCGGGCCTTGGCCCATCGCACCCAAACCTCCACGGTCGACATTGAAAAAATGATTGGTGATGTTCAAGTCGGCGCCGATGACGCCGTTGCCGCCATGAACAAAAGCTTGAGTTGGGCTAACGACACACAAGCCTTGGCGCAAAACGCCGGGCAAGCGTTGCAGCGCATCACCGCCAGCGTGACGAAGATCAACGAGCGCAACCTGGTGATCGCCTCCGCGTCCGAAGAACAAGCTCAGGTTGCCCGCGAAGTGGACAGAAACCTGCTCAACATCCAGGACCTGTCGACCCAGACCGCCGCCGGCGCGCACCAGACCAATGCCTCAAGCCAGGACCTGTCACGCCTGGCGACCTCGTTCAACGTGCTGGTCAGCAAGTTCAAGCTGTAACCGCCTCATCGCAGTGCGCCAGCGCACCCGCTTGGCGCACTCGTCCCTCGATATCCGCCCTCACCACCCGCCTGCCCGGCTGAAAACCGGGCCTGTGCGCACTTGGCACGACTCTCGCTTTGCCTAACCCGTGCAGGATTCATCACAGGTTCGCGGCACCACAATTTGCAATGGCTGACTAGGGTTCCGGCTCGCTTGACGCGAGTGGCTGGTCCGAGAGTTGGCGACCTCCAGTTGAGGTTACACGGCGGGATAAAAGCCCGGGAGACAAGCCACCGTTCACGGTGCCGCGTTGCTCCCTGCCCGCCCACGATCAACTGGAGAAACCCCATGCAACTACCGCGTTTACCCGCCTTGCTCGCCGCCGCCTTCGCCGCCGTGTTGAGCGTCCAGACCCAAGCCGCCGCCGCCAAAGACCACTTCAGTGTGTGCTGGACCATCTACGCCGGCTGGATGCCGTGGGAGTATGCCGGCAGCCAAGGCATCCTCGACAAATGGGCGAAGAAATACGGCATCAAGATCGACATGGTGCAGCTCAATGACTATGTCGAATCGATCAACCAATACACCGCCGGCCAGTTCGATGGCTGCACCATGACCAACATGGACGCCCTGACCATCCCCGCCGCCGGTGGCGTGGACAGCACCGCGCTGGTGGTCAGCGACTTCTCCAATGGCAACGACGGTGTGGTGATCAAGGGCACCGGCAAGACCGTGGCCGACCTCAAGGGCATGAACGTCAACCTGGTGGAGCTCTCCGTCTCCCACTACCTGCTGGCCCGCGCGCTGGAGTCCGCCGACCTGACTGAAAAAGACCTGAAAGTGGTCAACACCTCCGACGCCGATATCGCCGCCGCCTTCAACACCAATCAAGTGCAGGCCGTCACCACCTGGAACCCGATGCTCTCGGAGATCAAGGCCAAGCCTGGCGTCACGCAAGTCTTCGACTCGAGCAAAGTGCCCGGCGAAATCATGGACATGATGGTGGTCAACACCCAGGTCCTGAAAGACAACCCGGCGCTGGGCAAAGCCCTCACCGGCGCCTGGTTTGAAGTGGTGGCGCTGATGAACGCGAAAAACGCCGCCAGCACCGACGCCCTGGAACACATGGCCAAGGCCTCCGGCACTGACCTCAAGGGTTTCCAGGCGCAACTGGACACCACCAAGCTGTTCGCCACGCCCAAGGAAGCCCTGGCCTTCGCCAACAGCGCGCAGTTGCCGGCGACCATGCGCAAAGTCGCCGAGTTCTCGTTTGAACACGGCCTGCTCGGCGAAGGCGCCAAGGACACCAGCGCCGTCGGCATGAGCTTCGCCAATGGCGTGACCAGCGGCGACACCGCCAACCTGAAGCTGCACTTCGACCCCCGCTACGTGCAGATGGCCGCCGACGGCACGCTGTAAGAGGACCCGGCCATGCGCCTGATCAACCGTCACCCGGAACGCTCAAGCCGCCTGTTATTGGTGATCCTGCCGTTCGCGTTGCTGCTGTTCGCCTACTTTGTAGGCTCGGCGGAGCGTCTGGCGGAAAACCCCAACGACAAGCTGCTGCCCAGCGCCATGCAAATGGGCGACGCCATAAAGCGCCTGGCGTTCAGCGCCGACACCCGTACCGGCGAATACGTGCTGTGGCAAGACAGCGCGTCAAGCCTGCGCCGCCTGGCCATCGGCTTAGGCATCAGCGCCATCGCCGGCCTGTGCCTGGGGATTGCCGCCGGCACGCTGCCGCTATTTGGCGCGCCGCTTTCGCCGCTGCTGACCGTGCTGTCGATGGTGCCGCCGCTGGCGGTCCTGCCGATTCTGTTCATCGTGTTCGGGCTGGGGGAATTGTCCAAGGTGATGCTGATCGTCATCGGCATCACCCCGGCCCTGGCGCGCGATCTGGAGCAGCGCGCGCGGGAAATTCCCGTCGAGCTGCTGGTCAAGGCGCAGACCCTCGGCGCCTCCACCTGGACGCTGATGCTGCGTGTGGTGCTGCCGCAATTGCTGCCGCGCCTGCTGATCTCGCTGCGGCTGATGCTCGGCTCGGCGTGGTTGTTCCTGATCGCCGCCGAAGCCATCGCCTCCACCGACGGTTTGGGCTACCGGATTTTCCTGGTGCGCCGCTACCTGGCGATGGATGTGATCTTGCCCTACGTGGTGTGGATCACCCTGCTCGCCTGGCTGATGGATTGGGGCCTGAAAACCCTCACCCGCCGTGCGTTCCCCTGGTACGAAGGAGCGCGCGCATGAGCTTTATCAGCGTCAACAATGTGTGGCAGCGCTACGGCGACCAAGTGGTGTTGGAAGGCCTTAACCTGCACGTCGACGAGGGCGAGTTTTGCACCCTGGTCGGCACCTCCGGTTGCGGTAAATCCACCTTCCTGCGCCTGCTGCTGGGCCAGGAAACCGCGAGCAAAGGCCAAATCCTGCTGGACGGCCAAGCGCTCGCCGCCGAGCCGGATGCCAGCCGTGGCGTGGTGTTCCAGCGCTACTCGGTGTTCCCGCATTTGACCGTACTCGACAACGTCGCCCTGGGCCTGGAATTGCCACGTGCGCCCTGGCTCGGCCGGCTGTTCGGCAAGGCCAAACAGCAGGCCCGGGAACAGGCGGCGGCGTTGCTGCTCAAGGTCGGCCTCGGCCACGCCCTGGACAAATACCCGGCGCAACTTTCGGGCGGCATGCAACAACGCCTGGCCATCGCCCAGGCGCTGATCATGAAACCGCGCGTATTGCTGCTGGACGAACCCTTCGGCGCCCTCGACCCGGGCATTCGCAAAGATATGCACCAGCTGTTACTGGAGCTATGGCGCGAAACCCGGCTGACGGTGTTCATGGTCACCCACGACCTCAGCGAAGGTTTCAGCCTCGGCACACGCTTGCTGGTCTTCGACAAAGTCCGCGTCGATCCCCACGCCCCCGGCGCCTATGGCGCCCGTATCACCTACGACATCCCTTTGAACAGCGCGCGCCGCAAAGCGCTCGCCGCCGAACTTGGAGCCTCTGCCCAATGAACGATTCGACTCAACTGTTCCCGCCATTCGCCGTAGAAATGCTGCCCGGCGGCGGCCACCGTTCCTTCGTGCTCAAGCGCGGCCAACTGCTGCGCCTCACCGACATTCGCGGCGGCGCCAATGTCAGCCTGACCTTGCTCAATGCCAATGAAAAAACCGAGCGCCTGAACCTGCCCGACAGCCTCAAATGCCAACACACCGCCAAGCTCACCCGCGGCCATTGCCTGTACTCGGACATGGGCCGCGTACTGGCCGCCATCACCGCCGACACCTGCGGCTGGAGCGACAGCATCGGCGGCGTGTTGTGTGCCGCCGAGGTGGCCGAAAAGTACGGCCAGGGGCGCTATCAGGAACTGCGCAACGGCTTTTTCCGCAACGGCACCGACAACCTGCTGGTGGAACTCGGCAAGTGGGGCCTGGGGCTCTCCGACCTGCTGATGACCCTCAACCTGTTCAGCCGGGTCAGCGTCGATGGCGACGGTGGTTTGCACTTTGAACCAGGCAATTCCAAGGCCGGTGACTACATCGAACTCTACGCGCCGATGGACACGCTGGTGGTGCTCACCGCCCTGCAACACCCGATGGACCCCAACCCGAACTACGCCCCGCAACCGCTGAAACTGAGCTGGATGAACGCCGACCCCAGCGTCGCCGAACACTGCCGCACGTCGCGCCCGGAAAACGAGCGCGGCTTTATCAACACCGACCGCTTGTTCGCCTGAGGAGCTGCCATGTCTATCGCACTTAAACAACCCGACGCCGCGGTGTACCGCGCGACCATTCCCGCCGGCGAGCCGTGGCTGATGGAGGTCAAGGCCGGCCAGACCCTGCGCATCCTCGACCTTGAGGGCAACCAGGCCGTCGACACCCTGTTCTACAGCCGCCAAAACCCCAAGGAACGCTACGACGTGCAGCGCACCTTGCGTCGGCAAAACCGCGTGTACCTGAGCACCGGCAGCGTGCTGTATTCCAACCTCGGCCAACCGATGCTGACCATCGTGGAAGACACCTGCGGGCGCCACGACACCCTCGGCGGCGCCTGCGCCCAAGAGAGCAACACCGTGCGCTACGCCCTGGAAAAACGCTACATGCACAGCTGCCGCGACAACTACCTGCGCGCCTGCGCCCACGACGGGCGCCTGGGCAAAGGCGACATCGGGCCGAACATCAATTTCTTCATGAACGTGCCGGTCACCGCCGATGGCGGGCTGACCTTTGAAGACGGCATTTCCGCCCCTGGCAAATACGTCGATTTGCGCGCAGAGATGGACGTGATCGTGCTGATCTCCAACTGCCCGCAACTGAACAACCCGTGCAACGCCTACAACCCGACCCCTGCGGAGTTACTGGTATGGAACTGAAAATGAAACGGTTGCGTAAGTGGTTGTTCGCCCTGTGCCAAGCCCGCGCCGGGCAGTGCCTGCACAAACAATAGAGATCAATTGTGGGAGCTGGCTTGCCTGCGATAGCGGCCTAGCAGCTAAAAGTGGGTTAACTGACCCACCGCCATCGCGGGCAAGCCCGGCTCCCACACTGACCGCATGCACTCCGGACGACCGCAGTGTTTATCCTTTTGCGGGACGGCCCGCAGGGTTTTGCCATGTTCGAAAAACTGTTGATCGCCAACCGTGGCGCCATCGCCTGCCGCATCCTGCGCACGTTGCGTGAGCTGCACGTCAAGGGCATCGCCGTGTACGCCGAAGCCGACGCGGCCAGCCTGCATATCCAGCAAGCTGATGAAGCCTACAGCCTCGGTGAAGGCGCGGCAGCCGGCACCTACCTGGCGGTGGAAAAAATCCTCGCCACCGCCAAGGCCTGTGGCGCCACGGCCATCCACCCCGGCTACGGCTTTCTCTCGGAAAACGCCGCCTTTGCCGAAGCCTGTGAAAGCGCCGGTATCGCCTTCGTCGGGCCGACGCCCGAACAGCTGCGTGTGTTCGGCCTCAAACACACCGCGCGCGCCTTGGCCAAGCACCACCATATTCCCTTACTGGAAGGCACTGAACTGCTCGACAGCCTCGACGCTGCGTTGTTGGCCGCTGACACGCTGAGCTACCCGGTGATGCTCAAAAGCACTGCCGGCGGTGGCGGCATCGGCATGCGCGTGTGCCGCAGCGCGGCCGAATTGAGCGAGTCGTTCGAGGCGGTCAAACGCCTGGGGCAGAACAATTTCAGCGACGCCGGTGTGTTTATCGAGAAGTACATCGAGCACGCTCGCCACCTCGAAGTGCAGGTGTTCGGCGACGGCGCGGGCGACGTCATCGCCCTCGGTGTGCGCGACTGTTCCGTGCAGCGGCGTAACCAGAAAGTCCTCGAGGAAACCCCCGCGCCGAACCTGCCCGACGGCATGGCCGAGGCCTTGTGCGCGGCCGCCATCACCCTGGCCAAGGCGGTAAATTACCGCAGCGCCGGCACCGTGGAATTCATCTTTGACAGCGCCGACGGCCGCTTCTACTTCCTCGAAGTGAACACGCGGCTGCAGGTCGAGCACGGCGTAACCGAACAAGTCTGGGGCGTCGACCTGGTGCGCTGGATGGTGCAGCTGGCGGCGGGCGAAATGCCGCCGCTCAATACACTGGATTTGAACCCCCACGGCCATGCGATTCAGGCGCGGCTGTATGCGGAAGACCCGGGCAAGGATTTCCAGCCGAGCCCAGGCCTGTTGACCCGTGTGGACTTCCCGGTGGCCGATGGGCTGCGGATCGACACGTGGGTAGAAGCCGGCTGCGAGATTGCGCCGTACTTCGACCCGATGATCGCCAAGCTCATCCGTTGGGCGCCAACCCGCGAACAGGCGCGCCTGGGGTTGCATCAAGCATTGAGCGACAGCCAGCTCTACGGCGTGGAAACCAATCGCGATTACCTGCGCCAGATCCTGCTCGCCCCGCCCTTCGCCAGCGGCCGCCCGTGGACGCGTTGCCTGGAAGACCTGGTCTACAGCGCCAACACCTTTGAAGTACTCAGTGCCGGCACGCAAACCAGTGTGCAGGACTATCCTGGGCGCCTCGGTTACTGGGCCGTCGGCGTGCCGCCTTCAGGGCCGATGGACAGCCGCGCGCTGCGCCTGGGCAATCGTCTGCTGGGCAACAGTGACGGCGCGGCGGCACTGGAAATCACCATGAGCGGGCCGCTGTTGCGCTTCAATTGTGCAGCGGTGATTGCCGTCACCGGGGCAGAAATCCCGCTGTTATTGAATGACCAAGCGGTGGCGATGAACACCGCGCTGCTGATCGAGCCGGGCGCGGTATTGAGCCTTGGCACACTCGCAGGTTCAGGTGCGCGCAGTTACCTGTGCCTGCGTGGCGGGCTGCAAGTGCCGGACTACCTGGGCAGCAAAAGCACCTTCACCCTCGGCCAGTTTGGCGGGCACGGCGGGCGGGCTTTACGGGCGGGTGATGTGTTGCATGTTTTGCCGTTGGCAGACGCCAGCGCCGGGCAGCAGTTGATCGCCGAACCGCTGACGGACGTGCGCACGCTGCGGGTCATCTACGGCCCCCATGGCGCGCCGGAATACTTCCTGCCGGAGTACATCGACACCTTCTTCGCCACCCAGTGGGAAGTGCATTTCAACTCCAGCCGCACCGGCGTGCGGTTGATCGGCCCCAAGCCAGCGTGGGCACGTACGGACGGCGGCGAAGCGGGGCTGCATCCGTCGAACATTCATGACAATCCCTATGCGATTGGGGCAGTGGATTTTACCGGGGATATGCCTGTGATTCTGGGGCCGGACGGGCCGAGCCTGGGTGGGTTTGTGTGCCCGGTGACGGTGATTGAGGCGGACTTGTGGCAGCTCGGGCAACTCAAGGCAGGTGACAAGATCAGGTTTGAACCTATCGATCTCAAGACCGCCCGCGATCTCGCCTTGAAATGGGATCAAATGTGGGAGCCGGGCTTGCCCGCGATGCAGGCGACTCGGTCTGTCAGTCAAACCGAGGTGATGCATTCGCGAGCAAGCCCGCTCCCACATTTGATTGAGTCGCCGGTGGTGTTGGACATTGGGCAAGACGACACCCGCCTCGTCGCGCGCCTCGCCGGCGACACCCATTTGCTATTGGAAATCGGCGCCCCCGAACTCGACCTGGTGCTGCGCTTTCGTGCCCACGCGCTGATGCAAGCCCTGCAAACCCGCGCCTTGCAGGGCGTGATCGACCTGACCCCCGGCATCCGCTCGCTGCAAATCCACTACCAGCCCGAACAACTGCCCCTGGCCGATTTGCTGCCGCTGATCACCACGCAGTGGGCCGCCGTGTGCGCCACACAAAACCTGCAAGTGCCCTCGCGCATCGTGCACTTGCCGTTGTCGTGGGACGACCCGGCGTGCCAGTTGGCGATCGAGAAATACATGACCACCGTGCGCAAGGACGCGCCGTGGTGCCCGAGCAACCTGGAGTTCATCCGGCGTATCAACGACCTGGCCAACCTCGACGAAGTGCGCCACACCGTGTTCGACGCCAGCTACCTGGTGATGGGCCTGGGCGACGTCTACCTCGGCGCGCCGGTGGCCACGCCGCTGGACCCGCGTCACCGCCTGGTCACCACCAAATACAACCCGGCGCGCACCTGGACCGCTGAAAACTCGGTGGGCATCGGCGGCGCCTACCTGTGTGTCTACGGCATGGAAGGCCCGGGCGGTTATCAGTTTGTGGGGCGCACGTTGCAGATGTGGAACCGCTATCGCGAAGTCGCGGCGTTTGACGGCAAGCCGTGGTTGCTGCGGTTCTTTGACCAGATTCGCTTCTATCCGGTGAGTGCGGATGAACTGGTGCAGATCCGCCGTGATTTCCCGTTGGGCCGCTTCGAGTTGAGCATCGAACACAGCCAATTGAACCTGGCCGATTACCAGGCGTTTCTGGCGCGGGAAGCGTCGAGCATCGGCGCGTTTCGTGAGCATCAACAGCACGCGTTCAATGCCGAGCGCGAGCGCTGGATCGCCAGTGGCCAGGCGCATTACGACAGCGAAGAACTGGCCGCGCCGCTGGGCGAAGACACACCGCTGCTGGCCAACGAGGTCAGCGTCGACAGCCCGATCGCCGGCAACCTCTGGCAGGTTCAGGTCGCTACGGGTGAGCGGGTTGCGGCCGGCGACGTGCTGGTGATTCTTGAGTCCATGAAGATGGAAATTCCGGTGGTGGCGCCCTTCGCCGGCACCGTGCGCGAGATCCCGGTGCAACCCGGCAGCGGCATTGGCGCCGGGCAACGGGTGGTGGTGCTGGAACGTGACTGACTTTTCTTTTTATACAGGCGGACAAGCCATGAATCTGCAACTGGACAACCTGCGCAATGCCTACCTCAGCGGCGACATAACGCCGCGCGAATTACTGCTGCAGCTGCGCGAAAAAGCCGCGCAGTTGAACCCCGATTATCACCTGTTTATCCACCTGCTCAGCGT
Source organism: Pseudomonas sp. R76 (assembly GCF_009834565.1). Lineage (GTDB taxonomy): Bacteria > Pseudomonadota > Gammaproteobacteria > Pseudomonadales > Pseudomonadaceae > Aquipseudomonas. Next base: position 1,881,901 of record NZ_CP019428.1, on the reverse strand, counting down.
GGCGGAACTGGAGCCCTACCTGGCAGCATTGGACGCCCGTGAGCCGTCTGAACTGCCGCTGTTCGGCGTGCCATTTGCGATCAAGGACAATATCGACCTGGCGGGCATTCCCACCACAGCGGCGTGCCCGGCGTTTGCCTATGTGCCGCCGCGCAGCGCGACGATTGTCGAGCAGTTGATCGCCTTGGGCGCGGTGCCGTTGGGCAAGACCAACCTCGATCAGTTCGCCACCGGGCTCAATGGCAGCCGCTCGCCGTATGGCGCTTGCCCGAACAGCGTGCTGCCCGAGTACCCGTCGGGCGGCTCCAGTGCCGGCTCGTCGCTGGCCGTCGCCCTGGGCGTCGCGAGTTTTGCCCTGGGCACCGACACCGCCGGTTCCGGGCGTGTACCCGCCGCGCTGAATAACCTGGTGGGGCTCAAGGCGAGCAAAGGGCTGATCTCCACGGCGGGTGTGGTGCCGGCGTGCCGCACCCTGGATTGCGTCACCACCTTTACCCGCACCGCGCGCGAAGCCAGCCAATTGCTGGCGTTGACCGCCACGCTCGACCCGCTGGACGCTTACAGCCGCCAGAACCCGGCGTGGAATGACGCGGCGGCGTTTGGTGCGCCGCGGCCGTTTCGCTTTGGCGTGCCGCGTACTCAGGACCTGGAATTCTTTGGCTGCGAGCAAGGCCCGCAGCTGTTCCAGCAGGCCATCGAGCGCTTGATTGCGCTGGGCGGCGAACCCGTCACGCTGGACCTGTCGCCCTTCCTCGAAGCCGCGCGCCTGCTTTACGAAGGACCGTGGGTGGCCGAGCGCTACAGCGTCGCCGGTGAACTGATGGCGCGTGAGCCCGAGGCGGTGCTGCCGGTGATTCGTGCCGTGCTGGCCAAGGCGCCTGCGGTGAGCGGCGTTGATACCTTCCGCGCGCAATACCGTCTGCAAACGTTAAAAGCGCACTGTGACCGCTTGCTGGACGGACTCGATTGCGTGCTGACGCCGACCATCGGTCGCCCGATGACCCTCGAAGAACTGCGTGCCGAACCGGTGCTGCGCAATGCCGAATTGGGCTACTACACCAACTTCATGAACCTGCTGGACTACGCCGCCGTCGCCGTGCCCAGCGGTTTCATGGAGAACGGGTTGCCATGGGGTGTGACGTTGTTTGGCCGGGCGTTTACCGATCAATACCTGCTGGGCGTGGCCGACGCGTTGCAGCGCCTGCAGGATGCTTCGCTCAGCGCGCCGCCAGGCCCCGCCAGCCATGACCGCACGCGGTTGGTGGTGTGCGGCGCGCACCTGCAAGGGCTGGCGCTTAACGGGCAATTGCTGCGCCGTGGGGCGCGCTTGCTCGAGCGCACCCACAGCTCGTCGGACTATCAACTGTTCGCCCTGGCCGGAGGGCCGCCTTATCGGCCGGGCATGCTGCGCGTCAGCGAAAACGGTGTAGCCATCGAAGTGGAAGTGTGGGAACTGCCGAGCGGCGAACTCGGCTCATTCCTCACCGGCATACCCGCGCCATTGGGGCTTGGCAAGGTGCAACTGGCGGACGGGCGCTGGGAAACCGGCTTCATCTGCGAACCCTACGGCCTGGCGGGCGCCGTGGACATCAGCCACTTCGGCGGTTGGCGCGGCTACCTGCGCAGCTTGCAATAGCGCGGCGGCGCTGTATCGTGCGGGGAACTGCGCGATACAGCACGAACCGACATGACCACACCAACCCTCTGCCCCGCCTGCGGTGCCCGCAACGACTGCACCTTGGCCGACCCGCGCACCGCCGATCAAGCCTGCTGGTGCTACAGCGTCACCATCGACCCGGCGGTGCTTGCAGCCCTGCCGGATGAACTGCGCAACACCGCTTGCCTGTGCCCACGGTGTGCCCAGGTGGAGGCGCAATTGCGTGGGGCTACGCCTAAGTAATGCGCGTTGATCGTTTCCTCAGCAACCTGCCGCGTTTCAACCGCCAGCAAGTGCGCCTGCTGTTGGTTGAGCGACGCGTGACGGTCGATGGCGTGGCCGTCAGCGATCCGCACCATGCAGTGCGCGAGTTCAGCCGTGTGTGCGTTGACGATGAGGTGCTGCAAGTCGGCAAACCGGCGCGCTATTTCATGCTGCACAAACCTCAAGGCTGTGTGAGCGCCACCACCGACCCGCAACACCCGACGGTGCTCGACTTGCTGGATGAGCCGGACAAGGGCGAGCTGCATATCGCCGGTCGTCTGGATTTCAATACCACCGGGCTGATGCTGATCACCAACGACGGCCAATGGTCGCGGCGCCTGACCCAGCCGCAAACCAAGCTGCCCAAGGTTTACCGCGTGGAAACCGAACAGGCCATCACCCCGGAGTACGCGGTGACCTTTGCAGCCGGTGTGTATTTCGCGTTCGAAGACCTCACCACCCAACCCGCCGAGCTGGAACTGTTGGGCCCGAAGACGGCGCGGCTGAGCATCGTCGAAGGCCGTTACCACCAGGTGAAGCGCATGTTCGGGCATTTCGACAACAAGGTGATCGGCTTGCACCGCGAGCGCATGGGGGCTTTGGTGCTGGATGATTTGCTGGCGCCGGGCGAATATCGGGCGTTGACCGACGACGAAATCGCGCAAGTCTGACGACCGTTCGGCCGGTGATGGCAAAAAACCAGTTCGGCGCCTTGCGAGGTAGCACCTCTACTGCTTGAATCAAGACGTCAGCCAAATTATGACTGGCGAGTCGCCTATAACCTCCAAGAAACACCTTGCCGCGCCCGCGCTTGATCCACGGGCCTCTCAGGCAAACAGCCCGCCATAACAACAGCCGTCGGCCAACCGTCATCGGACCGGCATGGGCGCTCATCTTCCAGGCGTATGCCTACCTGTCATAAAGCTCGTGCAGAGTGATCTGCGCGCCCTACCCGCTTGCCAGGAGTCTTACGACATGAGGCCAGAAATCGCTGTGTTGGATATACAGGGTCAGTATCGGGTTTACACGGAGTTCTATCGCGCGGATGCTGCTGAAAAGACCATCATCCTGGTCAACGGCTCCATGGCCACCACGGCCTCTTTCGCCCAAACCGTGAAAAGCCTGTACCCGCAATTCAATGTGGTTTTGTACGACCAGCCCTACGCTGGCCGCTCCAAAATCCATAACCGCCATGAGCAGATGCTGACGAAAGAAATCGAAGGCCAGATTCTGCTGGAGCTTATCGACCACTTCGCCGCCGAACACGTGCTGTCGTTTTCCTGGGGCGGTGCGGCCACGCTGGTTGCCCTGGCCCATCGGCCCCGCCGCGTGGAAAAGGCAGTGATCAGCTCGTTCTCGCCGGTGATCAACGCGCCGATGCGCGACTACCTTGAGCGCGGCGTCGACTACTTCGGCAACCTCGACCGCGACCGCGTCGGCCACCTGGTCAACAGCACCATCGGCAAGCACCTGCCGTCGCTGTTCAAACGTTTCAACTACAGACACGTGAGCAGCCTGGCCGAACACGAATATGGGCAGATGCACTTTCACATCAGCCATGTGCTTAACAGCGACCGCTTGTGCTACCTCAAGGCCGCCCGGCAGATCAATATTCCAGTGCTGTTTTTAAATGGCGAATGGGACGAATACACCAGCGCCGAGGATGCCAAGCTGTTTGGCCAGCACGTGGCGAACAGCAGCTTCAGCACTGTCCAGGCCACCGGGCACTTTCTGGACATGGAGCACAAGGCGGCCTGCCGAGACAGCCGTGATGCAGTGGTGGGCTTTTTGCAACCGCAGCGGCAGGTGAGTCGATTGCGTTATCACCAGGGCCAGACGCAGCATGCCTTTGCAATCTGAAGTCACCGCTCATGTGGGAGCCGGGCTTGCCCGCGATGCAGGCGCCGTGGTGGGTCAGTCACGGCCCGGCGATGCTATCGCAGGCAAGCCAGCTCCCACAGGAGCCTGGTGGATGCAACTCGCACATTTTTCGAAGAAAAACTTCAAATCTCGACGAACATCTGGTACAAAGTCAGCCGCTCTGAGCGGGTATAGTTTAATGGTAGAACAGTAGCTTCCCAAGCTTCCGACGAGGGTTCGATTCCCTCTACCCGCTCCACTCAGATTCAGCGCTTGCGTCAGGAAGGTTCTGGCGCAGGATGCATAAAAAAACCGGCCCTTGGTGGCCGGTTTTTTTTATGGGCGCGATTTGAAGAATTCACCGTTCGTCTCGCGCAAACCTGTACAAATCAATATTAATGTACAAGTATCAGTGACAAGCGTTGGCGCTTCGCCGCGCACCATCACGTTCACGGAATCTGGCCATGACACGTCTATTGATTTCATTGTTGCTGGTGTTGAGTGTGAGCAGTTGCGGCAACGTAGGCGTCGATCATTACGCCGACCAGAAGCCGCAACTGGACCTGGAGCGCTTCTTCAGCAAGCCCGTCAAGGCCTGGGGGATTTTCCAGAAGCGCTCGGGGGAAGTGGCCAAGCGCTTTGAGGTCAATATCGCCAGCCGACGCGAGGGCAACGCCTTGATTCTCGACGAGCGCTTCCTCTACAGCGATGGCACGCGCCAACAGCGAGTATGGACGCTGACACCGGATGGCCCGGGACGCTGGCGCGGTCGGGCGGGCGATGTGGTCGGCGAGGCGATCGGCGAAGTGGCAGGCAACGCACTGCGTTGGCGCTATCGACTCAACCTTCCCGTGGACGGCTCGGTCTACGAGGTCAGCTTCGATGACTGGATGTACTTGATGGACGACGACACCTTGATCAACCGTTCCAGCATGACCAAGTTCGGCGTCGAATTTGGCCAGGTCACGTTGTTCTTCCGGCGCCAATGAATGGCTCACAGTGAGGCTGAATCATGAACTTGAAAATGCTGACCGAATTGGCCGTTAACGGCGAGGTACGCGAGCTGGAGTTGCTGTCGCTGGAGGGTGGCTTCTACATCGCGCGTGTCAGGCTGGATCATGCCGAGATGACGCTTTTGGACGATGTTGGCGAGCCAATGCGCATCGGCTCCACCACGCATTTGCGCAACCTGTTGCAACGGGTTCCGCCGTTTCCGTGCGTGCTGGTGCAACACTGTGTGCACGATGAAATGTGCGGTGTTCGGGAAGGGCCGATTGGTGCGTTGCGTGTTCCGTTTACGTTGGCAGCAACACACTGAAGCGCACCGACTGAATTGCCGAATCGTCAGTTGGTTACCTGTGCTCCAAGGCTGCCAATACGTGGCCCGGATCATTGTATAGAGCGCGCAATAACGCCCTTGCCGGCCCCTCTGGCTCACGCCGCCCTTGCTCCCAGTTTTGAAGCGTTCCCACAGGCACATCAATTGCCTTCGCAAAGCGTGCTTGTGACAGTCCCGTAGCCTGTCGAATCTCTTTGACCTTCAAGGCATCAACAAAAAACTCACGGGATGGTGGGCGCTCACCCCGAACAATTTCGTCCATTTGGGTCATGCTCTCGACCAGACGATTGAACAGTTTTTTCTCCATCACTCCCACCTTCGGTTTATTTCACTCAGGATTCTTTTTTCCGCCGTCGAAAGGTCATCTTTGACACCCTTTCGATAGATCAGGATCAATCTAATTTGATATCCCATACGGAGGTGGTAATAGATCACTCTGACACCACCACTCTTTCCCGTACCCTGCACAGCCCAGCGAATCTTCCTCAGACCATGGGTGCCCTGTATGACATCACCGGCAGTTGGATTTTCGGCCAGAAATGCTTGGAACTCACCGTAGCTTTCCTCACTTAGAAGCGCAGCCAAGTCTTCTGTAAATGCGAGTGACTCGATAAATATCATACCCACGCCTATACGTCATTGGCGCATAAAAACTTTATTCTGCTCGCCTCCTATCACGCAACAGCCGCTCGTCACTCGTTGATAGGTATACGAAACCTGCGCCGGGATTGTTGAAGCGCAAACTCTACATCCGAGCAGCCTATGCAATGACGTAGGACTGAACTGAGTTTTTCATCCGAAAAGAGACAATCAAAGTCCAGCCTCTATCCCCCGCTGCACCACCCACGCCAACGGCAACGTCACCAACAACATCCCCGCCAGCACCATCACCGCCACCGGTACACCCAGCGCATCCCCCACGCCGCCAAACACCACCGGTGCCAGCGCGCCGCCGCCAATCGTGCCGGTGTAGAACACCGCGAAGGCTTGCTCGCGCTTGCCTGCGCCTGCCAAGTCGGGCACTGCGCCGTACAGCACCGAAGACGTGCCGTTCAGCGCCAAGCCCAGCAGCGGCAACATCACCATCAAGCCACTCAACGGCAGGTACACGGCGGCGACGATCAGCAGCGCCGTGCTGGTTTCCGTCAGCCAGACGGTTTTCATCATGCCGATGCGGGCACCGAGGTAGCCGCAGAGCAATTTGCCGAACGCGCCGCCAATGAACAGCATCGTCAACGCGAGGCCGATGCCGGCTGTTCCTGCGCCTTTGGCTTGCAGCAAAAATGGCAGAAAGGTCAGAAAGCCCATGCGCACAACGCTGTCGAGGGTGCCGGTGAGGATCAGGGCGCTTAACCCTTTAACGGACCCCGTCCCACTGCGCGCCCTGGCTTTTTTTGTGACCCCGGATTCGGCAACCGGCGCAGGCACCAACCACCACAACAACCCCGCTGCCACCAAGCCAAGCAGCCCCAGCAACGTCGCACTGGCGCGCCAGCTGATGACGGTGAGTAGCAAGCCGACCAGACCCGGAATCAGGGTTTTGCCGATGTCGCCGGAGAAGTTGTACTGAGACAAGGCCTGCTTGACCCCGCCGCCGTCCTCATAAGCGTCGGTGATCATCGAGGAAGCCAGCGGGTGTTGGGTGCTGGCGCCCAACCCACCGAGCAGCAACGCCAACAGCAACATCACCAGCCCTGTGGCTTGCCCGACCAGTAAGTACGCCACACCCGCCAGCGCAGTGCCGCCGACCAGCAACGTTACGCGGCCCCAGCGTTTGGCGGCGCGGCTGGCCATGAGTTGGAACACGGCCATCATCCCGGAATAAGCACCGCGCAAAAGGCCGATCTGGGCGTAGGAAAGAGCGAACTGCGCTTGCCAGATCGGCAGCAGCACGTAGATCACGTCAGTCAGGCCATCGTGTACCGCATGGGCGCTGCAGCCGGCGATCAGCGAACGGCGGCGGCTGGACGTTTCGTTGGCAGGCAAGGCAACGGTGTCGTTCATGGGGTTTGGATCAGCTCAGGTTTAAGGGGCTTCCAGCCGATCAGGGCGATCAGCAGGGTCAACATTTGAAAACCGATAATCAGCGCCACGCAGCCCGCCCAGCCCCAATGCTCCCAGATCAACGCAGGGGCGATGGCACCGCAACTGCCGCCCAGGTAATAACACGTAAGGTAAACCCCCACCGCGCCAGATTTATTGTCACCGGCGGTGGCGCTGATGAAGGCATTGGCGGCGGCCTGGGCGAGAAACACACCAGTGGAACTGAGCGCCAAACCCACCACGATGCACCACAGCGACGGTGCCAGGGTCAGCGCCGAACCACTGACGCCAAGCACGGCGGCAACCGCCAGCAGTTCGGCGTGGGGCCGAGCTTTGCTGAGGCGACCTGCGACAGGAATTACGATCAAGGCCAGCAGGAACACCATGTAAAGCGTGCCCAACGCTGCAGGCCCCAGGTTGAACGGTGGTAGGCCAAGATACAAACCGGCGTAGGTAAACGCCGCGACCTGGGAGAACAACACGCAAAATCCTACGGCGTACGCTGCCAGCAAAGGTTGGCGAAACACGCCTGAGGAAGAGACTTTGCGCCGCTCGCTTCGCGGCTGGTTAGCGGGCAACAGAAACTGAATAAACCCACCGACCATCAGGCTGAGTGCCGCCAGCAACTCAAAGGCTTCCCGCCAGCCGACATATTCAGTCATCACGCCGGTGACGAAACGCCCGGCGAACCCACCCAGCACAGTGCCCGCCACATAAAGGCTGGTGACCTCGGTCACTGTTGCGCCACGCCAACGGTCGCCGATGTAGGCCACGCTGGTGGCAAACACCACGGGTATCAACATGCCTTGCACAAACCGCCACACCAGCACTTGGGCAAAGCTGTCGGCATAGGCGGTCATCAGTGCCGGCAGCGCCAACAACAGCGCGGCCACGGCGATCACTGTGCGCTGCTCGAAGCGCCCCGTCAGTCGGCTGACAAAGGGCGCAGTGATCGCCACGGCCAAGGTGGTGACCGTGATGCTCCACCCCGCTTCCTTGGCGCTGATATGAAACTGCGTGGCGAAGGTTTGCAGGATGCTCTGGGTCGCATAGAGATTCAGAAACGCCGCGCAGCCACACAGAAACAGGGCCAGGCGGGCACAATGCAGGCGCGCTCTCATGAAACCTCTCGTTTTATTTTGTACGGTCTTTATAGAATGGCCGACGGGTCTGAAACCAATACCGATTTCGAACCGATCAATACCCAAGGATCAGGATGCTCGACCTACGCAAGCTGCGTTACTTTCTGACGGTCGCCGAAGAATTGCACTTCGGCCGGGCGGCACTTCGCCTGCACCTGGCCCAGCCGCCGCTGACCCGGCAGATTTCTGCGTTGGAGACGGAGCTGGGCTTCAAGCTGTTTGATCGCACCAGCCGTACGGTGTCCCTCACCGCCCAGGGCCGTGCGTTCTTGCCCTACGCGCGCGGCGTGTTGGAGCAGGTTGAACTGGCGCAGGTGATCGCTGGCAAATTGGCGGCGGGCACCGCAGGCCAATTGGCACTCGGTTATGTCAGCTCAATCGCTTTATCGGACCTGTTCAGCCAGGCGATCCAGGCCTTCGCCCAGCGCTTTCCCGATGTGCAGCTGACCTTGGTGGAGTGCGCCTCGGGCAGCCTGGGCGCACAGGTGGCGGATGGACGGCTGGATATCGGGCTGAGCCGGCTGTTGCCACAAACCGCAGACGTCCACGCATTGTCGCTGGGTGAAGAGCGGTTAGTGGCGGCGGTGTCCAGTGACAGCCCGTTGGCCGCACTGGCCGACGTCAGCCTGGCCCAGCTCAATGCCTATCCGTTGATCCTGTTCCCGCCAGATTATGGGTCGGGGCTGAACCAGTCCATTGAGCAGCTGTACCGACACCATGGCGTGCCCCTGCGAGCCGGGCCGACCGGGCGGCAGATCACCTCGATCATTGCACTGGTTGCCGCCGGGCAAGGCGTGGCACTGGTGCCTGAATGTACGCAAAGTTTGATGAACAAGGGCGTGACCTATAAACCGATGATCGAAGCAGATGCCTGTGCGCAATTGCTGGCACTGACGCCGGCAACCCGGAAAAGTGTATTGGCTGAAGCATTTCTGGCCGTTCTTGAGCAGGTTTTACACACCGCGTAACACCTCGAAAAACCCCGCAATACGTCTCTCCGGCGCCATTCCCAGGCGCTCATACACTTCATTCAACGCTCACCCTAACGCCGGTCATCGACCGTCGGTAGGTAGAGTGTTGATAATTTTTATTCAGTGGTTATAGTCACCACCAACACACACCACAAGGAGGTGTTGTGGATAGCCGATATTTGATAGGTCACATCGTTGCGGACGGCTGGTATCTGGTGCGCACCCGAGGCAGTCATCATCACTTCAAGCACCCGACAAAACCGGGGCTGGTGACGATTCCTCATCCAAAGAAGGACCTGTTGGACAAGACTGCCAAGAGCATTTTGAAACAGGCCCTGTTGAGCTGACCGTCCCCTGGAGGGCAATAAACATGCTTTACCCCATCGCAATTTCAACCGGTGACGAGGACCACGCCTGGGGCGTGGAAGTCCCGGACATTCCTGGCTGCTACTCAGCTGGCGATGACCTGGACGAGGCCATGGCCATGGCCCGGGAGGCCATCGAGGGGCATTTCGAGATCCTCGCGGAAGATGGCGCGCCGATTCCCACGGCGCAAAAAGTCACCTTGCACGCAGCGAACCCCCAATACGCCGGCTGCACCTGGGCTGTGGTGGACATTGATGTCACCAAATACCTGGGCAAAGCGCAGAAGCTCAACATTACCTTGCCGGGTTATCTGTTGAACCGCATTGATGAATATGTGCTGAACCACCCGGAAGAAAAAAGTCGTTCGGGGTTTCTGGCGTCCGCTGCGTTGAAAGTATTGCAACAGGACCGATGATCTGACCGAATTCAATCGCAAGAAACGTAGTTTCCAATTGAACAAGGTGCTCTAAATTCCAATACCACCCCACGCCAAGGAGCCCGATCATGCCCTATCAATACACGTTCATGCCCTCCCCCGTCGGCCAGCTCACCCTGGTGGCGCGCAACGGCAAGCTCAACGCCATCCTGTGGGAAAAAGAACGCGCCAACCGCGTGCCTTTGGGTGAGTTGCATGAAGCCAACGACAGCCCGGTGCTAGTGGAAGCCGAGCGTCAGTTGCGTGAATACTTCGCCGGCACCCGCAACCAATTCGAGCTGGAGCTGGACTTCACCGGCACCGCCTTTCAAAAACAGGTCTGGCAGGCGCTGCTGACTATCCCTTTTGGCGAAACCCGCAGCTACAGCCAGATCGCCCAGCAGATCGGCAACCCCAAGGCTGTGCGGGCGGTGGGCGCTGCCAACGGACGCAATCCGATCTCGATCATTGCGCCCTGCCACCGGGTGATAGGTGCGTCAGGCGGGCTGACCGGGTTTGCCGGCGGTCTGCAAGCCAAGCAGTATTTGCTTGCACTGGAAGGCAGGGGCCAAGCGGAACTGGCGCTCTAAGGCGTGCGCGACAAAAACGTACAACTTTGTTCACCCGCTCAATTGTAAAAAGAAATTTCAAAGCACGGCTGCGGTCCATAATTTCATCACCCACCTGTAAAGGAAAAAACGGTCATGAAATTCTCCGCAGTCTCCCAATCTCTGTCCCGCTGGGCAGGCAGTGCCCGGACGTTCTATGCGGCCGTTGCATTGATTTTCCTGTGGAGCCTGAGCGGGCCGTACTTCCACTACAACGACACCTGGCAGCTGATCATCAACACCTCGACCACCATCATTACCTTCCTGATGGTGTTCCTGATCCAGAACACGCAAAACCGCGACAATGACATCCTGCACATCAAGATCGACGAATTGCTGCGCGTCTCCAAGGATGCCCAGAACGCGGTGTTGAGCCTGGATGGCCTGGACCGCAAAGAGCTGGAAAAACTGCGTAATGAATACCGCAGTATTGGCGCCACCGGCAGCGTCAGCCTCAACAGCAGTTGCGGTGAAACAGTGGACGATGCCGTGCAGAACAAAACCGATCTGAACCAGGCATAAAAAAACGGCGGTTGGAAATCATCCAACCGCCGTTCTTGTTTCAAGTGCCGGCTTCAACCGTCGCCTTGATGACCTTTACCGTAGGTCGACGCCAGGGCGCGGGCTTTTTGCAAACGCTCTTCCAGCTTAGGCAGTGTCTCGTCCACCAAGGCTTTTATCTCTGGCACATCCGACGCCGCACCTTCTTTCTTGAACAGGGCGATAGCGTCTTCGTTTTCCTTGACCTGCTGCGCGGTATAGGCGGCGTCAAACGAGTCGCCGTCCTTGAGTTCAGGCATCAGGGTTTCAGCCTTGTCGACGATCTTCTCGCGCGGCGCCACCGGCAGGTCGAGCTTCTTGGCAATCGCTGCCAAGTGCTGATTGGCCAGGGTGCGTTCGTTGATCACCTCAATGGTGTAATCCTTGATTTCCTGGGACGAGGTCTTGGCGTGGGCCATGCGACTGGTTTCGATATCGGCCATGCCTTTGGCCGAAGCCTGCTCGATGAATTCAGCAGGCGACTGGGCGAAAGCATTGCTGGCGCCGAGGCCCAGCAGCATCGCAAAACTGGCGGTGCGTAACCGGATAGCCATGCGGCTCATGATGGGTTCCTCCAGGGCAAAAATAGGTGCGCGGACATACACCCCGCCCTGAATTCGAATTTTCAGGGCGGCAAAGGTTTAGAAAAAACTTCCCAGTGCGACGAACGGTCGTGACCACATCAGGCCGGTTTGCTGCCAAAAAGGCCCGGCAACGCGTGTGCCAGGGCATTAATGGCGAAGCCGATAAACATCACGCCGCAGAGCTTGGTGATCAGGATTTCATGGCGCTGATACACCGTGCGCACACGCTGGGCGCCCACCACGCCGATCAGAATCGCGTAGGCCAGCAGGCCGCCAATAAAGCTCAGGAAGATCAGCGACGGCAGCATCGCCCACGTCAGCAGTTCGGCACGGCTGGACAAAAGCGCCGTAAATGTCGCCACCGCCACCGGGTAAGCCTTGGGGTTGGTCAGGCCGAACAAGATGCCGTGCCAGAACGGATGCCGCGCCGCGCCCTGTGGCGCATCGCTGCTGCGACGCTGGGTGCGAATGGCGCGCCAGCCGAGCCAGAACAGGTACAAACCGCTGAGTACGCCGAGTACATCAAAAGCACTGCTGCCCACTTCACGCGCGCCCACAATGGCGATCAGCGCGGTACTGCACCACACCACGTCACCGAGCAAATGCCCGCACAAAAAACCTGCGCCGGCGCGACGGCCGCGCGCAGCACCGATGCCGAACACGGCCAGCACGCCAGGACCCGGCGTAATCCCGTAGATAAAACCTGAAGCGAGGACGGCGAACAGCAAGGATGGGGTCATGGGCACGACTCTGACGGACGGTTGAGAGGTGCAGGGATTCTGCACGTTCTGGCGTTAAGGGTAAAACTTCATGCCTGCATAAGGCTTGGCACGACAGGCTTGCAGACGCGACGCCATGTCGCCCACATGGGCTTCGAGCTTGTGCCCATCGGGGTCGAGAAAATAGAACGAGGCGCCTTCACTGCGGTTGTCGCGCCACTCTTGCGCCTTGGCGGCTCGCAGACGCTCCACCATAGCGGTGAAACTGCTGGCATCCGCCGTGAACGCGTAATGGGTGTATTCCGCCGCCGCTGCCGTCGGGCGCAAAGGGTCGAGCGACAAACACAGCCACAAACCGGGCAACGAGAGGTAGGCGCCGTTGTCCCACGTGGCGTCGAGCTGAAGTTGCAGCAGGTCATGATAGAAGCTGACGCTGCGGTTCAAATCGGTGATGGCAAGGGTCAGGTGGTTGAAGCCTGAGAGCATTTTTTGTTTTTCCTGTTATCAATGATTGCCGGACACTACAGCCTGCACCTGCCCCATCAACCACTGCAACCCTGAATCCCCGCCCCGTCGCGCATGCCACGCCAGCTCTACGGCAAACGAGGGAATATGAAACGGCGGCGGCACGGCCAACAGGTGCTGCTGATCGATGTTGAGCAAGCCCCGCGATGACACCGTCAGAATCAGGTCGGTGCCCTGGATCAACTGCGGCGCCACGCCCCAATGCGGCAGGCTGATCGCCACATGGCGGCGCTCTCGAATAGCCGTCAACGCCCGCTCGATCTCCGGCGTGCCGCTGCCACGCATTTCCAGCAGCACATGCGGGCGCGACAGGTAGGTGGGCAGGTCGAGCACGCCACTGGCCGGCAGGCTGTGGCGGTCGACCAGGCAGGTGTAATGCTCCTCGAACAAGGGCGTGGTGCGCAGTTCGGCGGGCATGTCCGGGAACACGCCAGCGGCCAGGTCGAGGTCGCCATTGAGTACGCCGTCCACCATGCCTTCGCGGCTGGCCTGGATGATTTGCAGGTCGATGCCCGGGGCTTCGTGGCGCAGAACGCGAACCAACTCCGGTAGGAAAATCGCCGCGCTGTAGTCCGACATCGCCACGCGAAACCGGCGTTTGGTCGACGCTGGATCAAACCGGTTCGGCGCCAGCAGCGCCTGCACCTGGGCCAGGGCTTCCGTCAGTGGCGCCGCCAATTCCAACGCGCGCGCAGTAGGCACCAACGCGCCGCCCTGGCGCATCAGCAAAGGGTCATTCAGTAAGTCCCGCAAGCGCGCCAACGCATGGCTGACGGCCGGCTGGCTCAAGTGCAGACGCTCAGCCGCACGGGTGACGTGCTGCTCGCTGAGCAAGGCATCCAGAATCACCAGCAGGTTGAGGTCGATGCGACGCAGATCATTCATCAGCTGCATGCTCAGCATAAGAACTTGGAATTTAAATTTGCGCGACGAATAGCCTAGAGTCCAGCAAAACCTCTGGGAGATTTGCTATGACGACGCTGCACTGGGTGGGTTTATTGGCACTCGCGGTTATCGCCGGCGCTGTGGTGCCGTTTCAGAGCGCGATCAACGCCAACCTCGGGCGCGGGCTCGGCCATCCGCTGTGGGCCACCCTGGCCTCTCTGCTGGTGAGCATTATCGTGCTGCTGCCGGTGATTCTGGCACTGCGTCTACCGCTGCCGAGCCTGGCGTTTATCACTAAAGCGCCGCTGTGGATGTGGGCCGGTGGTGCATTTGGCGTGTGCTTTATTTCCCTGGCGTTGATGCTGTTGCCCAAGCTCGGCGCGTCGGGGTTTATTGCCTTGGCCATGGCCGGGCAGATTCTCGCTTCGCTGCTGCTCGATCACTTTGGGCTGTTCGGCCTGGTGGAGCGCCAACTGACAACGCCCCGCGTGCTGGGGGCGTTGTTGTTGATAGGCGGCGTGGTGTTGATTCAGTTCAGCAGCACGCCTGCCCGAGCATTGGCGACGGCGGGCTGATCAGCCCTTGTCCAGCGTGCGCAATTTTTGCGGCAAGCCCCACAGCAGCAGCGCCGCCGCCAACAGCGCGCACACGCCGATCACGTACAGCGCCGGCGTGGTGCTGCCGGTGAGGTCTTTGATGCGCCCCACCATCACCGGGCTGACAATGCCGCCGAACTGCCCCAATGTGTTGATCACCGCGATGCCACCGGCGGCACCGGCACCGGCGCCAGCCAGCAGTTTGGGCGGCAGAGTCCAGAAGGTCGGGATCGAGGCGATGATGCCCGCGCCCAACATGCCCAGGGCGATGATCAGGAAGGTGGTGTGGTCGGCAAAAATCCCGGCGCAGAAGAAGCCCACCGCCCCCAACACCACCAGGCCGCAGACAAACTTGCGCCGTTCGCCGGTGGCGTCCGACAACCGCCCGATCACTACCATGCTGATCGCGCCGCACACATAGGGAATCGCAGTGAGCAGGCCGATCATCACCGGGCTTTGGGTGCCGGCGCTGCGGATCAATTGTGGCGCCCAGAAGTTGAGGCCGTAAGACGCGACCTGGATCAGGAAGTAGATAAACCCGAGCATCAAGAAGCCAGGAATGCGGATCGCCGACAGCAGCGAACCACCGTGTGAGTTCGGCTCATGCTTGGCGATTCGGCTCGACAGCAAGGTCTTTTCCGCCGGTGTCAGCCACTGTGCGTCTTCAATTCGGTCCTTGAGCAACGTCAGCACCAGAAAACCCAGGCCGATACACGGCAAGCCGCCGAGCAGAAACAACCAATGCCAGCCGCGCATTTGCAGCACGCCGTCGAGATGCTCCAACACCAGGCCGGAGAACGGCGCGCCGACCAACCCCGCGAAGGCGGACGCCAGGAACAGCAGCGAGGTGATGCGCCCACGGAAGTGCTGCGGGAACCACAACGTCAGGTAATACAGCACGCCCGGCGCAAACCCCGCCTCCATCGCGCCAATGATGAAACGCAGGCCGTAGAACTGCCACTCGGCGGTGACAAACACCATCGCCGCCGTGGCCAGGCCCCACGACATCATGATCCGCGCGATCCAGCGGCGCGCGCCGACCTTGTACAGCATCATGTTGCTCGGCACTTCGAAAATCACATAACCCACCACGAACAAACCGGCGCCCAGGCCGTAAGCGGTGTCGCTCAGGCTCAAATCGGTTTGCAGCTGGAACTTGGCGAAGCTGATGTTGATGCGGTCAAAAAACGCGAACAGGTAGCACACCATGGTCAGCGGCATCAGGCGCCAGGCGACCTTGCTGACCAGGGCTTTTTCGGCATCGATCTCAGCGGCCGGGCGCAGGCCCGCCTCCAACGTATTAGTGCTCATGCTTTCTCTCCAGCGGGCCGCTCAACGGCGCCCGATTGTTTTTGTTGTCTGGTGCGGCGTTACAGCGTGGCGATGTAGCCGGGCGGCGGATGCAGGTCGCTATTGCGCCCGGCCTTGGCGACCTGGCCAGGCAGCTCATGGCCAAGCAGCGCCGGCAGACGTCGGGACATATGCAACAGGTGCGGCAGATCGATGCCGGTGTGAATCCCGACCTCGTCGCACAGGTTGACCAGATCTTCGGTGCAGATATTGCCCGAGGCTCCCGGCGCAAACGGGCAACCACCGAGGCCGCCTAAGGCCGCATCAAAACGCCGGGCGCCAGCCTCGTAGGCCGCCAGCACATTGCACAAGCCCAGGCCGCGGGTGTTGTGAAAATGCAGGGTCAGATCACTGGCAGGCACATGCTGCAATACCCGCGTGACCAAACGCTCAACCTGGCGCGGGTTGGCCATGCCGGTGGTGTCGGCCAGGGTGATGCCCTGAATGCCCAACTGGCGGTAGGCATCGACGATTTGCAGCACGCGGTCTTCATCAATCTTGCCTTCGAACGGGCAGCCAAACGTGGTGGCGATGCTGCCGTTGAGGCGCACCGGGTAGTCGCTGGCGAAGCTGACGATGTCTTCAAACGCCGCCAATGACGCCTCGCAACGCATGCGCATATTCGCCAGGTTGTGGGTCTGGCTGGCGGACATCACCAGGTTCAGCTCATCGGCGCGGGACTCGATGGCGCGCTGGGCGCCCTTGAGGTTGGGGATCAACGCCACATAGATCACACCGGGCTTGCGCGCGATGCCCTGGAACACCTGTTCGCCATCGCGCAACGCCGGAATCGCCTTGGGCGAGACGAACGAACCGGCCTCGATTCGCGAAAAACCTGCCAGGGACAGTTCGTTGATCAGCGTGATCTTGTCGGCAGTTTCAACCCAGGTCGGTTCGATTTGCAGGCCATCGCGCGGGGACACTTCCTGCACGATCAGCGGGTCGCAATAGTCAGTGATCATTGCACCACCCCCGAGGTTTTCAGGCGTTGGATATCAGCCTCGGTCAACCCAAGGCCAGTGAGGATGTCGTCGGTGTGTTGGCCCAAGGCCGGGCCTTGCCAGTTCACCGCGCCAGGGGTTTCGGAGAGCTTGGGCACGATGCCGGGCATCTTCACCGACACGCCACCGGGCAGCTCGGCATTGAGCAGCATGTCACGCGCCTGGTAGTGCGGGTCGCTGACGATATCGGCCACCGAGTAGATGCGCCCGGCCGGCACTTCGGCGGCTTCCAGGGCGGCGAGCACCTGGTCGATGGGCAGGCTGCTGGTCCAGTGGGTGATCGCCGCATCCAGCAAGCCACTTTTCGCCGCGCGGCCATCGTTGTGGGCAAACTCCGGCGCTTCGGCCAGGTCGGCGCGGCCGATGGTAATCATCAGGCGCTTGTAGATCGGGTCGCTGTTACCGGCAATGACCACGTAGGCGCCGTCGGCGGTCAGGTAGGTGTTGGACGGCGCGATGCCGGGCAAGGCGCCACCGCTGCGCTCACGCACATGGCCGAGCATGTCGTATTCGGGCACCAGGCTTTCCATCAGGTTGAACACGCTTTCGGCCAGTGACACATCGACTATCTGCCCGTCGCCCTGCCCGGTCTTGACCCGCAGCAGCGACATCAGTGCGCCGATCACGCCGTGCAGTGATGCCAGGGAATCGCCCAGGCTTACGCCGACCCGCGCCGGTGGCGAATCCGGGTTGCCGGTGGTGTAGCGAATGCCGCCCATGGCCTCGCCGATGGCACCGAAGCCTGGGCGATCACGGTAAGGGCCGGTCTGGCCGTAGCCGGAGATGCGCACCAGGGTCAGCTTGGGGTTGAGCGCGTGCAGCACATCCCAGCCCAGGCCGAGTTTTTCCAGGCCGCCGGGGCGCAGGTTTTCGATCAGCACGTCGGCGTCGCCCAGCAGTTGCTTGATCAAGCCCAGGCCTTGCGGCGACTTGAGGTCCAGGGCCAGCGACTTCTTGTTGCGCGATTGCAGGTACCACCACAGTGAAGTGCCTTCGTGCAGCTTTCGCCATTTGCGAAGTGGATCGCCCTGGCCCATGGCTTCGATCTTGATCACCTCGGCGCCAAACTCGGCCATCATCCGGGCGGCGAACGGCGCGGCAATCAGGGTGCCGATCTCAATCACCTTGATACCGCTCAATGGAGCCGTCATGGGGTGTGCCTCTTATTCTTGGAATGTGCGGCCAAGACTAGAGGACTGAAACAGCAGAAATCCAACCGTCAGTTGGCAAGGAGCGTTCGCGAAACGCGAACAACGACCCGATCGCTATCGCGGGCAAGCCCGCTCCCACAGGTGAACACGATCACCTGTGGGAGCCGGGCTTGCCCGCGATGAGGCCATCCACGTCTGAATTACGTTAACGGCCTGCGCAGGTATTCAAACAACAAACGACTCACCGGCGACAATTGCGCCTCATCGCGCACGACCAGAATCAAACGGCGATCCGACCACGCATCTGTCAGCGGCACCGCGTGCAACCCCAGCGCGCGGCCGAACAGTTCATAGGCTTTTTGCGGCAGGATACCGATGCCCATATTCGCCTGGACCATGCGGCACATCGCATCAAACCCCGGCACATGGATGCGCAGGCGCAGCATCTTGCCCGCCTCGCGCGCGGCGGCGTGGGTGCGCATGTTGATCGAGCTGGCGGCATGCAGGCCGACGTAGTCGCTGTCGAGGGTTTCGGCGAAGGCCAGGGTGTGGCGGGTGGCTAACGGGTGATCCGCCGGCATCAGCACCACCAGATTGTCGTGGCGATAGGTCACGCTGGGCAGGCCTTTGGTGTCGGTGTCGCTGGAGCAGATCCCCAGGTCAGCCACGCCATCCAGCACGCCCTGCATCACGCCGTTGCTGGGGCGCTCTTCCAGATCGGTTTTGACTTCGGGATGCAGCGCGGAAAAATCCCGCAGGTCTTCCGGAAGGAATTGAATGATCGCCGACAGGTTGGCCAGCATGCGCACATAACCGCGCACGCCATGGCTGTGCTCGCCCAGCTCCAGGCCCATTTTCTCGACGTTGAACAGCATCTGCCGCGCATGGTGCAACAGGGTTTCACCCGCAGCGGTGAGGTCCATGCCCTTGGCCCGGCGCACGAACAGGCTCACGCCCAGCACCTGTTCCAGCTCCATCAGGCGCTTGCTCGCCGCCGACACCGCAATCGCTTCGCGGGCGGCGGCGCGGGTCAGCGTGCCTTCCTCGAACACTGCCACGAACAGCTGCAGCGTGATCAGGTCGAGGCGACGCACCAGGCTCTTGTGCAACATCAGTTGCGCTCGGCGGCCAGTCGATTGATCTCGGCCTGCTCCACCACCGCCTGCGGCGCGCCATGGCGCACGGCTGCCAGCATCGCCTGGCCGACGGTCTCGGTGCTCACCACCCAGCCGGGTTGGAGCCGACGCACAAACGTGAGCAGCGGCCCGAGTAAGGAATAGAAGGATTGGTACAACGGCGTTTTCGAGCGCACGCCATGCAACGGCTGAATCACCCCGGGCCGGAACAGATACACCGCCTTGAACGGCAGGCGCAGCAAAGCGTTTTCGGTTTTGCCCTTGACCCGCGCCCACATCGACTTGCCCGCCTCGGAGCTGTCGGTGCCGGCGCCGGATACGTAGATAAAGGTCATCTGTGGGTTGAGCCGCGCCAACGTGCTGGCCGCGACCAAGGTCAGGTCATAGGTGAGGTGGGTGTACTTGGTTTCATTCATGCCCGCCGACGAAACGCCGAGGCAGAAGAAGCACGCATCGAAGCCTTGCAGCAGGTTTTCCAGCGGCTGGAAATCCAGCATGTCGCTGTGCAGCACCTGGTGCAGCTTGCCGTGTTCCTGGGTCAAGGCCGTGCGGCCGACAGCCACGACTTCCTGCACGTCAGCGGCCAACAGGCACTCGCGCAGCACGCCCTGACCGACCATGCCGGTGGCGCCGAATAACAGAACTCTCATGGGGGGACCTCAGCGGCAAGCCGCAAGCTTCATGCTTTAGTTAAATGCCGTTCAGCTTGTAGCTTACCGCTTGCAGCGTGCGACTGCGCCCTTTAGAAAGCGTTGCGAAAGATCTCCTCGATCTGGCGCTGATCCGCCCGCCGTGGGTTGGTCAGCCCGCACGCATCCTTCAACGCATTGGTGGCCAGCAGCGGAATGTCCTGCAACTTGGCGCCCAATTCGCGCAACCCGGCCGGGATTTCAACGTCGTGAGCCAAGGTGCGAATCGCGGCAATGGCGGCCTGGGCGCCCTCTTCCGGGGTAATGCCCTTGATATCGGCGCCCAATGCGCGCGCCACGTCACTCAAGCGCTTGGCGCACACACTGGCGTTGAAACTTTGCACATGGGGCAGCAACACCGCATTGCACACGCCGTGTGGCAGGTCGTAAAGGCCGCCGAGTTGGTGGGCCATGGCGTGCACAAAGCCCAGGGACGCGTTATTGAAGGCCATGCCGGCGAGGAATTGCGCATACGCCATGTTTTCCCGCGCGGCCTTGTCGCTGCCGTCGCGTACCGCCAGGCGCAGATTGGCGCTGATCAGCTCGATGGCCTTGATGGCGCAGGCGTCGGTAATCGGGTTGGCGGCGGTGGACACGTAGGCTTCGATGGCGTGAGTCAGCGCGTCCATGCCGGTGGCGGCGGTGAGGCCCTTGGGCATGCCGACCATCAGCGCCGGGTCGTTGACCGACAGCAGCGGCGTGACGTTGCGGTCGACGATGGCCATTTTCACGTGGCGGGTTTCGTCAGTGATGATGCAAAAGCGCGTCATCTCGCTGGCCGTGCCGGCGGTGGTGTTGATGGCCACCAGTGGCAGCTGCGGTTTGCTCGACTGATCGACGCCTTCGTAGTCGCCGATATGCCCGCCATTGGTGGCGCACAACGCGATGCCCTTGGCGCAGTCATGGGGCGAGCCGCCGCCCAACGACACCACGAAATCGCAGGCGCTGCGCTGCAACAGCGCCAGGCCGTTCTCGACGTTTTCGACATTGGGGTTGGGCTTGGCGCCGTCGTAGATCACCGAGTCGATGTCCTGCATCGCCAGTTTCTCGGCGATCAGGCTGGCCACGCCCGCCTTGGCCAGGCCCACGTCGGTGACGATCAGCGCCTTGCGAAAGCCGTAGTTGCGGATGGCGATCATGGCTTCGTCGAGGCAGTCGGTGCCCATGATGTTGACGGCGGGAATGAAAAAGGTGCTGCTCATGGTCAATCCTCAGAGGCGTTATGCCTACAGGATCAACCTGACTTGCCTGCGGCATCTTGATCAGGATCAACGCCGGCTCGTGATAAAGTCACCACCCAGCCGAAATCGAGTAGACCCGCCGCAATGAAGGATTTCCAGGATATTGACGCCCACCTTGAAGACTGGAGCGCGCTGCGCAGCGCCATCGACTTCAGTGGGATTCTGATCGGCAACGGCGCAAGCCGCACGATTTGGGAAGACTTTGCCTACGATTCACTGTTCGAAAACGCGCGCACCGTCGAAGAAAAACCCCTCAGCCCGTCCGAGCTGAGTGTGTTCGACGCCCTGCAGACCCGCAGCTTCGAGCAGGCGTTGGGCGCCTTGAAAACCACCAGCCGGGTCAACAAGGCCCTGGCGGTCAGCTCGGCGGCACCGCGCAACCGCTACTACGCGATCAAGGAAGCGTTGATCAACACCATCCACGCCGTGCACATTCCGTGGCGGCTGGTGCAACCCTCGACGCTGGCGACGATCAACGCCGAACTGGCCCGCTACCCCACCGTTTTCACCAGCAATTACGACCTGCTCAACTATTGGGCGATCCTGCACACGCCAGGCATCGACGACCTGTTTGGCAGCGCCGACGCCAGCTTCGACCTGCGCAACACGCGCACCGACGCCACGCGCATCCTTTACCTGCACGGCGGCCTGCACTTGGTGCGTAACCTCGACGGCACCGCGCGTAAATTGCCGTCCACCGACAGCACTTTGCTCAGCAGTTTTGCGATCAATAACACGATCAAGACGCTGGACGACGTGCCGCTGTTTGTCAGTGAGGGCAAGGTGGAAGAGAAGCTCAAGACCATCCGCAGTTCGGACTATTTGTCGTTCTGTTATGAGCAGTTGCTCAGCCATGAAGGGTCGCTGTGCATCTTCGGCCATGACCTTGGGCCGCAGGATAAGCACCTGGTGGATGCGCTGCGCCAGGCGAGGCTGACGACGCTGGCGATCTCGGTGTCGGGGCGCAGCGATGGGTTTATTCGCCAGCAGAAGCGCCGGTATTCGGAGCTGTTCGAGGGCAGCGGTGTGACGTTGAAGTTCTTTGCGGCGCGCACGCATCCGTTGGGTAATTCGGCGCTCTCGGTGCCGGTCGAGCGCTGATCCCCCGAACAAAGAAGATCAAAATGTGGGAGCGGGCTTGCTCGCGAATGCGGTGTATCAGTCAACTTATGTGGAGCTGACACACCGCATTCGCGAGCAAGCCCGCTCCCACACTGACTGTATTCCAACTTGGAAACACGGTCATTCTTCGGCGCTGTGCACCACCACCAACAACTGCGCCTGCGCCTCGCCCACCGAGCGAATTCGGTGGGGTTTTTGCGCATTGAAGTGCAGCGCATCACCCCGATTCAGGATTACCCGTTCGCTCATGAAATCCACCTCCACCTGGCCTTCATGCACGAACAGAAACTCCTCTCCCACGTGCTCCTTGAACGTCTTGTCGGTGAACTCCGCCGGCGGGTAGATGATGAACGGCAGCAGGCTGCGCTCACTGACCTGATGGGCCAGCACCGCATAACCCGGCGCGGTGTCGGGCCGCTCGTGGCTGCGCACCAGGCTGTAGCTGTCGAGGCTGATGTTGTCTTCGCTGAACAGTTCTTCAACCTTCACGTTCAACGCCTTGGCCAATTTCAACGCGGCGGCAATTGACGGCGTGTTGAGCCCGCGTTCGACCTTGGACAGATAACTCTTGGTCATCCCGGATTTTTCAGCCAGGGACTCCAGGGTTACTCCAAGTTTTTTTCTCAGTAATTTCAAACGGATAGACATGTGCTGCGATTAATCCATGCAGAAAAGCCAGCGCTTCACTTGCCAATGACACAATGTGTCATATAGCATCTTTAGTGTCATTTGCGTTCACCCAACGACCTTGCGAGCAGCGGGAGAGCAGCAAACCCGACGTCCATGCACCACCCAAAGGACACCGATATGGCCAAGACATTAGCACTCCCCAAAGACCAACTGGTCAAGCAAGCACTGATGCAGATGCAAAACACCCTGGCGGATAATACGTGGACCGACCGGCAAAAGCTGGCGCTCACGTGTCGCATCCTGTTCGAACACGGCCATGACTCCGGCCTGGCCGGGCAAATCACCGCACGCGGGCCCACGCCCGGCACCTATTACACTCAGCAACTGGGCCTGGGTTTTGATGAGATCACTGCCAGCAACCTGCTGCTGGTCAACGAGGATCTTGAAGTGCTGGAAGGCCACGGCATTCCCAACCCGGCCAACCGGTTTCACACCTGGGTGTACCGTGGGCGGCCGGATGTGAACTGCATCATCCATACGCATCCCACGCATATCGCCGCGCTGTCGATGCTCGAAGTGCCGCTGCAGGTGTCGCACATGGACCTCTGCCCGCTGTATGAAGACTGTGCATTTCTGGAGGCCTGGCCGGGGGTTCCGGTGGGCAACGAAGAAGGTGAAATCATCACCACGGCGCTGGGCGACAAACGCGCGATCCTGCTCTCGCACCACGGTCAGCTGGCCACTGGGGCGAGCATCGAAGAAGCCTGCGTGATCGCGCAGTTGATCGAGCGCGCGGCCAAGTTGCAGTTGCTGGCGATGGCAGCCGGGACGATCAAGCCGATCCTGCCGGAACTGGGCCGCGAGGCGCATGACTGGATCTCCAAGCCCAAGCGCCACGGCGCCGCGTTCAACTACTACGCCCGGCAGAACCTGCGACAACACGCCGATTGCCTGAACTGATTGCCCTATTCCGAGCGGAGACTCCTTTATGTCCAACCCAACTATTCACGGCATCATCGGCTACACCATCACCCCATTCAGCGCCGACGGCCAGCGCATTGACCTCGACGCCCTCGGCCGCTCCATCGACCGCTTGATCGACAGCGGCGTGCACGCCATCGCGCCCTTGGGCAGCACGGGCGAAGGTGCGTATTTGAGCGATGCCGAGTGGGATGAAGTCAGCGCCTACAGCCTGGCAAAAATCGCCAGGCGCGTGCCGACGATTGTCAGCGTGTCCGACCTGACCACCGCCAAGGCCGTGCGCCGTGCGCGTTACGCCGAGGCCAATGGCGCCGATGTGGTGATGGTGTTGCCCGCGTCCTATTGGAAACTCAGCGAGGCGGAAATCCTCGCCCATTATGCGGCGATTGGCGACAGCGTCGGCGTGCCGATCATGCTCTATAACAATCCGGCCACCAGCGGCACCGACATGTCGGTGGACTTGATCCTGCGCATCGTCAAGCAGGTGGCGAACGTGACCATGGTCAAGGAGAGCACCGGTGATATTCAACGCATGCACCAGTTGCATCGCCACAGCGACGTGCCGTTCTACAACGGCTGCAACCCGCTGGCCCTGGAAGCCTTCGCGGCCGGCGCCAAGGGTTGGTGCACGGCGGCGCCGAACCTGATCCCGCAGCTCAACCTGGCGTTGTATGACGCGGTGCTGGCCAACGACCTGACACTGGCGCGGGAACTGTTCTATCGCCAATTGCCGCTGCTGGAATTCATCCTCAAGGGTGGTTTGCCGGCGACGATCAAGGCCGGGTTGCGTTTGACCGGGTTGGAAGCAGGTGATCCACGCTTGCCGGTGTTCCCGTTGGGTGAAGCGGGGATCGAGCAACTAAGGACATTGCTGCGCTAGAGGCGTGGCCTCCTGTGGGAGCTGGCTTGCCTGCGATAGCGGTGGTGCAGTCACCATCGCCATCGCAGGCAAGCCAGCTCCCACATTTGATTGGGTACACGCTTTACATAGAGACAAATGACAATAATTCTCGATATCATTCGCGACTTTTCTACGTCGTGCTTCGTCAAGAAGGATATCCATGTCTCGTCCCAAGCCCGACCCGTTGTCGGCCGATGCCTTTCGCGGGTTTTATGCAGATATTCTGTATTTCCTGCGCAAACGCACGGACAACGCCAGCGACGCGGCGGACATGACCCAGGATGTCTTTGCCCAATGGCTGGATTACCGCGACCGGGCCAAGGTCGAGCAGCCACGGGCGTTTCTGTTCCAGATGGCGCGCAACCTGTTGCGCGATCACTGGCGTAAACAGAAGGTA
Source organism: Pseudomonas sp. R76 (assembly GCF_009834565.1). Taxonomy (GTDB): domain Bacteria; phylum Pseudomonadota; class Gammaproteobacteria; order Pseudomonadales; family Pseudomonadaceae; genus Aquipseudomonas. Next base: position 1,856,788 of record NZ_CP019428.1, on the reverse strand, counting down.
CGGCAGACCGTCCACCTTGACCCGGCCGAAAGGGACGCCGAGCCGGTCATCGATGAGCAAAACGAGCCCATGGCCGCCGCGCAGCGCTTGCAACGCCTGGAACAGTTGAAAGAAGTCCTCGCCGAACTCTCGCCCCGCAGGCGAGAAGCCCTTATGCTGCACCGCTTCGAAGGCCTGAGCCAGGCGCAGATCGCCGAGCGCATGGGTATTTCGACCAGCATGGTGGAAAAGCACATCGCTTTTGCCCTGCTGCATTGCAAGCGACGCCTTCAACAAGAACCCGGCACGGAGCAGCCAGAATGAACCGCCTGAGCGACATCGACGCCTTGAACATCGAAGCGAGCGACTCCATCGATGCCCAAGCCGCCAGCTGGTTTGCCCGCAACCGTAGCGAAGCGGGGCGAGCCGACCGCAAGGCCTTTGCCGCCTGGCAGGCCGAGCCTGCACATGCCCGCGCCTATGCCGAGTTTGAACAACTGTGGGCCGACCTCGGCCAACTGCAGCAATTGAACAAACCGCTGCCGCTGCCCAAGCGCAAACCCTCGGCCTGGCGCCCTGCCCTGGCTGTGGCTGCTGCGCTGGTCTGTGCGCTGTTGGCCACGCACATCGGTGCGCCTCGCGAGCTCTACCACAGCCAGATCGCCGCGCATGCCAAAGGCATGCGTACGTTAAACCTGCCCGATGGCAGCACGTTGTACGTGAATGCCAATACGCGCGTGCGGGTGGAATTCAGCGCCCATCAACGCATCCTTCATTTGGACAAGGGCCAGCTGTACATCGAAGTCGCCGCCGACAAGGAGCGCCCGCTGTATGTGCAAGCCGGCGAGGCCAACGTGCGCGTGGTCGGCACCGGTTTCGATGTGCGCCGCAGCCAGCAGCAACTGGTGGTCAGCGTGGCCCATGGCCAGGTCGCCTTCGAGCCGGACGCCAAAAGCCCGGTGACCTTGCTCGGCGCCCAGCAACGCGCTACCTACAGCTACGCCAAGGGCACCGTGCAACACCAAACCCTCACGGCTGAAGAAGTGGCGGATTGGCGCAGCGGGCATCTGTCCTTTCGCAACCGCGACCTGGCCAGCCTGATTGATGAGCTGAGCCTCTACCGGCCCCAGGCACCGCTGCAAGTCAGCAAGTCCGTGGCGCAATTGAAGGTCTCGGGCAACCTTGATGTGAATGATCCGGACGCCCTGCTCAACGCCCTGCCTGCCCTGCTACCGGTGAAAACCGTGGCCTCAGCCGATGGCGTTGTCAGAATCGAACCGAGCAAATAATTGCGTCAGGCACTCACTTGAGAATATTTTGCATTCGCATGTGTGGATTTTTTGGCCTGCCCCGTCTTCCTCCCGACTGTGTTTGATACGCACACCTTTTCGGCCACTTGGCCACCCCGGGGGATTTCATGTTTCGCGCGCCTTGCCACGCTTCGCACCTGTTTCTTCGACCGACCCTGATCGCCACCTGCCTGGCGTTCAGCCTCAGCGCCCAGGCCGAGTCGTTCACGTTGCAACTGCCCGCCCAGTCGCTGGCCACGTCCCTGAGCCAAGTGGCGCAGCAGGCAAAAATCCAGCTGCTGTTCGATGAAACACTGCTCAAGAACGTGCAAGCGCCGGCACTCAATGGCGACTTCACCCCGGAAGTGGCGATTCGCACCTTGCTGAAAAACGGCGAGTTCACCCTGATCAAAGTCGGCAGCACCTACGTGGTACGCCCCGACGAGGGCAAGACCACCCACAGCGGCGCCATCCAACTCGACGCGCTCAGCGTGATCGGCACCGATAACGAAGTCGACTCCAGCACCGTCAACCGCTCGACCATGACCCAGGCCGACATCGACCGTTACCAGTCCAATAACATCCCCAGCCTGCTGCAGACCTTGCCCGGCGTGAGCCAGGGCGGCTCGCTGAAACCCGGCGGCCAGACCATCAACATCCGTGGTTTCGGCGATGCCGAAGACGTGCCGATGACCGTCGACGGCGCCACCAAGACCGGCTTCGAGCGCTACCAGCAAGGCACGGTCTTTATCGAGCCCGAGCTGATCAAAAGCATCGAAGTGGAGAAAGGCCCCAACTCGCCGTTCACCGGCAACGGCGGGTTTGGCGGCACGGTCAACATGACCACCAAAGATGCCCCGGACCTGCTGCAGGACGGCCGCAACAGCGGCGCGATGCTTAAATATGGTTACTCCAGCAACGACCACGAACAGGTCTACAGCAGCGCCGTGTATGGCCGTACCGACGACGGCCGCTTCGACGCGCTGGCCTACCTGACCCAACGCGACGGCGGCGATATGAAGGTCGCGGCCAAGCTGCCTAACGAGAACAACGAGTACCCCATCAACCCTCAGCGCCTGCCCAACAGCGCCCAGGACGTGGACGGCAAACTGTTCAAGGTCAATGCGCACTTCACCGAAGAGCACAGTGTCGGCTTGTCCTACTCGCGCTCCCACAGCAATCGCTGGACACCCTTCTCCGCCGCCAGCTACCCGACACCGCCGACCCAGGCCAATATCAACCGCTACGGCTACGAAAACGCGTTGAAACGTTTTTTAGCGCACCGCGACACCACCGACACCACGTGGTCGGGCAAGTATGAATACACGCCGCTGGACAACCCGCTGGTGGACCTGACCGTCAAGTATTCGCAGTCCAACACCGACCAGACCGACGCCCGTGACGCCACCGCATTTTTCCAGCTGGCCACCGGCGGGCGCCAGATGGACACCGGCTACACCGACAAGAACCTCGACATCCGTAACGTCAGCCTGTTTGACACCGGGCCGCTGCAACATGCGGTGACCGTCGGCGGGCAAATTCGCAAGCACATCCGCGAAACCGACATGTGGATGCCCGGTTCCACCTACAACACCGCGCGCTACAACTACGGGCATTTCCAGCCGGGTCTCATGCCCCACGGCAAGGTCGATACCAACAGTTTCTTTGTCCAGGATGCGGTCACGGTGGGCGATGTGACGATTACGCCGTCGCTGCGATACGACCATGTGCGCAATCGCGGCGAAGGCAACGACGCGCCGTACTACAACAATCCCGACCCGGCCGTTGGCCACGATTACAGCGACCGCACCTACACCGGCTGGTCGCCGCGCCTGGCGCTGTTCTGGAACGTCACCCCACACCTGGGGCTGTTCGCCAACTGGAGCAAGACCTGGCGCGCGCCGGTCATCGACGAACAATACGAGGTGCAAGGCCTGGGCAGCCGCACCGCTACCAGCGTCGACCTGGACCCGGAGCGCATCACCTCGATCACCGTGGGCAGCGTCTTCAGCTTCGATCACCTGATCGCCCAGGACGACAACCTGCAAGTGCGCACCACCTTGTTCCACAACAAGGTCGAAGACGAAATCTTCAAGGCCACCGGCGTCGGCTGCCAAAACCAGGCCGTCAATGGCGGCACGATTTCCAACGCCTGCCCGCCGGGAGCGATGTCCAACTACCGCAACATCGGTGGCCTGACCATCAAGGGCTTTGAGCTGGAATCGTTCTACAACTCCACCTACCTGTTCGGCTCGGTGTCGCTCGCCTACGCCAAGGGCGAACACGAAGGCGCCTACACCAACCCGTGGGGCCCGGACGTGCCGGCCCGCGATATTCCACCGACCAAATGGGTGCTGGTACTGGGCACCAATATTCCGGCCTGGGATGCCCAGGTGGGCTGGATGGGCCAGTTCATCGGCGCGACCGATCGCTTGCCCAGTGACAAATATTCCGGCGGCCCGGGCAGCAGTGTGGGCGACCTGTTCTACGACCAATACGGCAACAAGGCCTACAACACCCAAGGCCTGTTCGCCAAATGGAAACCGCAACAGGCTTACCTGAAAGGCACCGAGGTGAATTTCACCGTGGACAACCTGTTCAACAACAACTTCCGCCCGGCCTTGAGCGGCGACCGCGCCTACACCAAGGGCCGCGATGCGAAGATCAGCATCACGCGGTTTTTCTAAGGCTAGCACGGTCAATGTGGGAGCTGGCTTGCCTGCGATACAGGCACCTCGGTCTTACGCATAGACCGCGGTGATGCTATCGCAGGCAAGCCAGCTCACACAGGTTATCCCCAGAGCCTGCCGAAACTGTACGGATAAATCCGCACCCATCTGTAGGCCCCCGATCACAGGGGGTTGTGGCTAGATGGGCTTTCCTTGAAGCCCTCCAGATTTCGGTCCCCATCATGAGCTCGCGCGAAAACACCGGCATGGCCCTCGGCCTGCTGGGCGTCATCATCTTCAGCCTCACGCTGCCCTTCACCCGCATCGTCGTGCAGGAAATCCACCCGTTGCTCAACGGCCTGGGCCGCGCCTTGTTCGCGGCGGTCCCGGCGGCGGCGCTGTTGCTGTGGCGCCGCGAGCGCTGGCCGACCTGGCGCCAGGTGCGCGGCCTGTGCCTGGTGATCGCTGGCGTGATCCTCGGCTTCCCGGTGCTGTCGGCCTGGGCCATGCAAACCTTGCCGGCCTCCCATGGCGCGCTGGTCAACGGCCTGCAGCCATTGTGCGTGGCGCTGTACGCGGCGTGGCTGTCCCACGAGCGGCCGTCGAAAGCCTTCTGGGCCTGCGCGGCGCTGGGCAGTGCATTGGTGCTGAGTTATGCGCTGATCACCGGTGCGGGCAGTATCCAGGCGGGGGATTTGTTGATGCTCGGCGCGATTGCCGTGGGTGGCCTGGGCTATGCCGAAGGAGGCGGGTTGGCCAAGGAGATGGGCGGCTGGCAGGTGATCTGCTGGGCGCTGGTGCTGTCCACACCCGTGTTGATCGGCCCGGTGTGGTACTTGGCGGCGCAGCATCAAGGCGCAATTTCCATGCGCACCTGGTGGGCGTTCGGGTATGTGTCGCTGTTCTCGCAATTCCTGGGCTTCTTCGCCTGGTACGCCGGGCTGGCGATGGGCGGGATTGCGCGGGTCAGCCAGATTCAGCTGTTGCAGATCTTCTTCACCATCGCCTTTTCGGCGTTGTTCTTTGGTGAGCATATCGAGCCGATTACGTGGCTGTTTGCCTGTGGGGTCATCGTGACGGTAATGCTGGGGCGCAAGACGGCGGTGCAGCCTGCGCCGACCTCAAAGATAAATGCGGTCTAAATGTGGGAGCGGGCTTGCTCGCGAAAGCGGAGTGTCATCCAACCTATTAGGCGACTGATGCACCGCATTCGCGAGCAAGCCCAGCTCCCACATTTTGGTTCTGTGTTCAGCCTAAATAGCCATCCGCGCGCAACAGCGTTTCCAGGCAGTGCTCGCTGATGTGGTAGAACGCCTTCAATTCCTGGATTTTCTCCAGCAACTGCGCATTGTCCACCGGCTCGTTGCGCTTCACCGCCAGGATCATCTTGTTCTTGTTGGTGTGCTCCAACGAGATGAACTCGAACACCTTGGTCTCGTAACCGCAGGCTTCGAGGTACAACGCGCGCAGGCTGTCGGTGACCATTTCCGCCTGCTGGCCCAGGTGCAGGCCGTATTGCAGCATCGGCTTGAGCAGCACCGGGCTCTGGATCTGCAGGCGAATCTGTTTGTGGCAGCACGGCGAGCACATGATGATCGACGCGCCGGAACGGATGCCGGTGTGGATCGCGTAGTCGGTGGCAATGTCACAGGCATGCAGCGCGATCATCACGTCCAGCTCGCTCGGCGCCACGCTGCGCACGTCACCGCACTTGAACACCAGCCCCGGATGTTCCAGGCGCGCGGCGGCGGTGTTGCACAGGGTCACCATGTCTTCGCGCAATTCCACGCCGGTCACTTCGCCCTCGGCCTTGAGGGTGTTGCGCAGGTAATCGTGAATGGCGAACGTCAGGTAGCCCTTGCCCGAACCAAAGTCGGCGACGCGCACCGGCTGGTCGAGCTTCAGCGGCGACGAGGTCAGCGCATGGCTGAACACTTCGATGAACTTGTTGATCTGCTTCCACTTGCGCGACATCGACGGGATCAGCGCCTGCTTGGCATCGGTCACGCCAAGGTCGGCGAGGAATGGCCGGCTCAGGTCGAGGAAGCGATTCTTCTCACGGTTGTGCTCGGCGGACGGCGCCTCACGCAATTGCTGCGGCTTGCTTTTGAACAGCGAGCTTTTGTTCTTCTTGCTGTATTCCAGCTGGGCTTCGTCGGTCAGCGACAGCAAGTGCGCATTCTTGAACGACGCCGGCAGCAGCGCGGCAATCGCCGCCACGCCATCGGCCAGGGGCAAGTTCTTGGTGATGTCGCGGGTCTTGTAGCGGTAGACGAAGGACAGGCACGCCTGCTCCTTGACCGTCACGGGTTTGATGATCAGCCGTTGCAGCTCGGCCTCTTCGCCGACGTACTTGGCCAGCACCAGCTTGATAAACGCGTTCTGCGCCAGGCTTGCGCTCAGCAGCTCGATGAACTGGGCGTGATGATCCGGCGCAGGGCGGGCAGGTTGAGCGGTGACGGACATGAACAAAAACGCCTCGGGCTGGGAATGCCGGGCATTTTAGGGGGGATAAGGGTTTAGGGCACGGGGTTATTTGATCAACGGTCGCTCAGCCGCCGCCAATCAAATGTGGAACTGCTTTTCTGTGGGAGCTGGCTTGCCTGCGATGCAGCCAACTCGGTCCATCAGGCAAACCGAGGTGATGCCATCGCGGGCAAGCCCGGCTCCCACAGAAAAGCAGCTCCCCTATGAGTTCTGAGTGGTGTGGGTTATTCCAGCACGATCAACCGGTTCGGCAGCTCATTACGGGTCTGCGTCACCGGCACATGCACCTTGAGCAATTCCCCACACGCCTCAATACAGGCAACAAACCCGGCCAACGTGTGCCCCTGTTTCACCTGCTGGGTAAACGCCGTGACGATGCCATCCCAACTGCTGTCATCCAGCCGCTTGGAAATGCCCTCGTCCACCAGGATCTCCACATAGCGCTCGGCCTCGCTGACAAAAATCAGCACGCCGGTGCCGCCCACTGTGTGGTGCAGGTTCTGTTCCAGAAACTGCCGACGCGCCAGGTTGGACGCGCGCCAGTGCCGTACCGAACGCGGGATCAAGCGGGTGGTGACCTTGGGCAGGCGAAACACCAGGCACAACACGATGAATGTCGCCCACTGCGCCAACAACAAGGTGTACATGGTCAGGTAACCCGACAAGTAATGCACCACGCCGGGCACCACCAGGGCGATCAGGCTGGCCCACAACAGCGGGATGTAGGCGTAATCGTCGGCACGGGCCGCCAGCACCGTCACCAGTTCGGCATCGGTGTTTCTTTCGACGCGGGCGATCGCCTCGGCGACTTGCCGTTGCTCGTGCTCACTCAGTAATGCCATGGTTGTAGATGCCCCTTTCTAGTTATTGTCATTACCAGCCACCTGAGGCACCACCGCCGCCGAAACCACCACCGCCGCCTCTGAAGCCACCACCGCCGCCGCCCCCACCGCCGCCACCGCGCCCACTGCTGCTGAGAATAGCCAACAAAATAGCGCCAACCGGCAGGCCCAGGCGATTGCACAGCCACAACACGCCGATCAGCAGAATGAACAAGCCGATGGAGAGCCCGGGATTATCCTTGGCAAAATTCGCATCCGCCACATGGGCAGGCACCGCCAGCGGCTCGCCGCCCACCACCTGCACCATTGCCGAGACGCCGTCGCTGATGCCCTGGCTGTAATTGCCGGCCTTGAACTTGGGCGCGATCACCTGGTTGATGATCACCCACGACTGCGCATCGGTCAGCACGCCTTCGAGGCCATAGCCGACTTCGATGCGCAATTTGTGCTCATCGCGCGCGACGATCAACAGCGCGCCGTTGTCCTTGCCCTTCTGGCCGATGCCCCACTGGCGGCCCAATTGATAACCGTAGTCCTCAATGGGCACACCTTGCAGGTCGGGCACGGTGACCACCACGATCTGGTCGCCGGAGGTTTGCTCCAGCGCCTGCAATTGCTGGGTAATCTGCGCACGTACCGCCGGGTCGATCATCTGGGCGGTGTCCACCACCCGTCCGGTCAATGGCGGAAACGTCAGCGCCGCCTGGGCCGCACCGACGCAGGCCAGCAACCACAGCGCCAAGCCTATCCGTAATAAACGCATCGACACCTCAGAGAAGCCTTATTTGAACTTCACTTGCGGCGCTTTATCGGCGTCGGCACTGGTGGCCTCGAACGTGGCGCGGATCGGCAAGTCGCTGTACATCACGCTGTGCCACAGGCGGCCTGGAAAGGTACGGATTTCAGTGTTGTACGCCTGCACGGCCTGGATAAAGTCACGACGGGCCACGGCAATGCGGTTTTCCGTGCCTTCAAGTTGGGACTGCAGGGCCAGGAAGTTCTGGTTGGCTTTGAGGTCCGGGTAGCGCTCGGACACCACCATCAAGCGGCTGAGGGCACCGCTCAAGCCATCCTGGGCTTGCTGGAACTGCTTGAGTTTTTCCGGGTTGTCGAGGGTACTGGCGTCGACCTGGATCGAAGTGGCCTTGGCCCGCGCTTCAATCACGGCGGTGAGGGTGTCTTGCTCATGGGCGGCGTAGCCCTTGACCACTTCTACCAGGTTGGGGATCAGGTCGGCGCGCCGTTGGTACTGGTTCTGCACCTGGCCCCAGGCCGCCTTGGCCTGTTCGTCCAGGGTCGGAATCGTGTTGATGCCGCAACCGCTCAGCACGCTGCTGATCAGTAGCAAAGCCGCGGCTTTCAAGCCCCAGCGGTAACCTTGTGCTGCTTGCATGGTGTTTCTCCTGCCCAAACTGGATGGAATGTGACGACTAACCCTATAAACCGCGCGCTTGGGGCATAATCCGCCACCACTGGATTGCGTCGAGCCAATCAGCTAAAAAGATGCCCAGCGCGAATAAGAGTTCACAAGTGTCGTGCATTTACTGCAATAACACTCGAACAACAACATATGTTCCCCACATTTTGGCAGAACAGCGCATTTTCGCTGTGCAGTGAGCCGAAAAAGGATATTCATGAAGAAGCTGTGTTTGCTCGGCCTTGTTGCCACTCTGGCCAGTCACCCCGTGTGGGCAGAAACAAAGCCTGCTGCGCTTAAAGACAAGGACGCCTTTGTCAGCGACCTGCTCAAGCAGATGACCCTGGATGAGAAGATCGGCCAGTTGCGCCTGATCAGCATCGGCCCCGAAATGCCCCGCGAGCTGATCCGCAAGGAAATCGCCGCCGGCCGCATCGGCGGCACGTTCAACTCGATCACCCGCCCGGAAAACCGTCCGATGCAGGACGCGGCCATGCGCAGCCGGTTGAAGATCCCGATGTTCTTCGCCTATGACGTGATCCACGGCCACCGCACAATTTTCCCGATCAGCCTGGCCCTGGCCTCCAGCTGGGACATGGACGCCATCGGCCGCTCCGGGCGCATCGCCGCCCAGGAAGCCGCCGCCGACAGCCTCGACATCACCTTTGCGCCGATGGTCGATATCTCCCGCGACCCGCGTTGGGGCCGTACCTCCGAAGGCTTCGGCGAAGACACCTATTTGGTCTCGCGCATCGCCGAAGTGATGGTCAAGGCCTTCCAGGGCACCAGCCCGGCCAATGCCGACAGCCTCATGGCCAGCGTCAAGCACTTCGCCCTGTACGGCGCGGTGGAAGGCGGTCGCGACTACAACGTGGTCGACATGAGCCCGGTCAAGATGTACCAGGACTACCTGCCGCCCTACCACGCGGCGATCAAGGCCGGTTCCGGTGGCGTGATGGTGGCGTTGAACTCGATCAACGGCGTACCCGCCACCGCCAACACCTGGCTGATGAACGACCTGCTGCGCAGAGACTGGGGCTTCAAAGGCCTGGCCGTCAGCGACCATGGCGCAATTGTCGAGCTGATCAAACACGGCGTGGCCAAGGACGGGCGTGAAGCCGCCAAGCTGGCGATCAAGGCCGGCATCGACATGAGCATGAACGACTCGCTGTACGGCAAGGAACTGCCCGGCCTGCTCAAGTCCGGCGAAATCGAACAAAGCGACATCGACAACGCCGTGCGCGAAGTGCTCGGCGCCAAGTACGACATGGGCCTGTTCAAGGACCCGTACCTGCGCATCGGCAAAGCCGAGGATGACCCGGCCGACACCGACGCCGAAAGCCGCCTGCACCGTAGCGACGCCCGCGATATCGCGCGCCGCAGCCTGGTGTTGCTGAAAAACCAGAACAACACCCTGCCGCTGAAAAAATCCGCGACCATCGCCCTGGTCGGCCCGCTGGCCAAGGCGCCGATCGACATGATGGGCAGCTGGGCCGCCGCCGGCAAACCGGCGCAATCGGTCACCCTGCTCGACGGCCTCAACGCGGTGATCGGCGAAAAAGGCAAAGTGATCTACGCGCGTGGCGCCAACATCACCAACGACAAGGCCGTGGTCGACTACCTCAACTTCCTCAACTTCGATGCCCCGGAAGTGGTGGATGACACCCGCGCGCCGCAGGTGCTGATTGATGAAGCGGTGAAAGCCGCGAAGAATGCCGATGTGGTGGTGGCTGCCGTGGGTGAGTCCCGTGGCATGTCCCATGAATCCTCGAGCCGCACCGACCTGAACATCCCGCAAAGCCAGCGCGACCTGATCAAGGCGTTGAAGGCCACCGGCAAACCGCTGGTGCTGGTGTTGATGAACGGCCGCCCGTTGTCGATTGTGGATGAGAACAAAGAAGCCGACGCGATCCTCGAAACCTGGTTCGCCGGCACCGAGGGCGGCAACGCCATCGCCGACGTGCTGTTCGGTGACTACAACCCATCGGGCAAGCTGCCGATCACCTTCCCGCGTTCGGTCGGGCAGATTCCCACCTACTACAACCACCTGACCATCGGCCGGCCATTCACCCCAGGCAAGCCAGGCAACTACACTTCCCAATACTTCGATGACACCACCGGGCCGTTGTTTCCGTTCGGTTATGGCCTGAGCTACACCACGTTCAGCCTGTCGGACATGGCACTGTCGTCCACCACCCTGAACAAGACCGGCAAGCTCGACGCCAGCGTCACGCTGAAAAACACCGGCAAGGTCGATGGCGAAACCGTGGTGCAGCTGTATATCCAGGACGTGGCCGGCTCGATGATCCGCCCGATCAAGGAGCTGAAAAACTTCCAGAAGGTCATGCTCAAGGCCGGTGAAGAGCGCACGTTGCACTTCACCATCACCGAGGAAGACTTGAAGTTCTACAACACCCAGCTCAAGTTCGCCGCAGAACCGGGCGAATTCAATGTGCAGATCGGGCTCGACTCCCAGGATGTGCAGCAGCAGACGTTCGAGTTGCTGTAAGGGTTGCAGCCCCCTCTTTTTAGAAGAGGGGGCGCAAACTCCGCAAAAAGTTAACTTTCACTCCTCGTTACAAGCCAAGTCCTACATCACGCTCCCGCCCCCCTCGCACACCCTGTCAGCCTCATTTTTTTGCAGGTGTGTGGACCATGTCACCCACGGAAAACGCCCGAACGGCATCCGCAAAAGCGCCCGTTCAATCATCACTCAAGCGAAATGCTCTGATCCTCTGTGTACTCGGCTGCTTGTCGGACATGCCGCTTGAAGCCGCGAGCTATGTTGAACAAGGCCGACTGAACGATGCGGCCAGCTGGCGCAGTGAAGAGTTCAAGAGTAACTGGGGGCTGGCGGCAATCGGCGCTGACTTCGCCTACGCTCGCGGCCTGAGTGGCAAGGGGGTGCAAGTGGCCATTTACGATAGCGGCACCGACCTTCGCCACAACGAATTCATGGGAAAGGCCCACATCGGCGTTCAGATGAACGCCCCAGGGTGTAGCAGCGAAGCGCTGTTGTCGCCCAGTGAAGGCTGTTTTTTCACCGAGGGTGATCGTTCTCAAATTATAGTTGAGGATGATACTTTTTCTTACATCTTTCGCGGCACCCATGTGGCCGGGACGGTGGCGGCCAACCGGGAAGGTACGGGTATGCACGGCGTTGCCTACGCCAGTACCTTCAGTGCGCTGAGGTTTGCCACCAACGAGTCTGAGTATCTGTACGAAAGAACAGCAGGCCCAACTGAGATACTGGCGGCCTACGCACAACTGCATGGGCAAAATGTAAGGGTCATCAATAACAGTTGGGGCCCACCCTTCACCGCGACTGACAACGAAACTGAATTGGATGCCGACCTCAAGGGGCTTGCCACATTAGCTCAGCCGTTAGGCCGAGGGTCACTGGACTATGGTTTTCTACAGGTCTGGGCTGCCGGCAATACACAAGCGCCTAACGCGTCACCGCAAACAGCACCGGTCGCTGAACCCCTGGCCAGCCTGCCTAGAGCAAGACCTGAGTTGGAACCTTATTGGCTGAGTGTGATTAACCTGCAACAAGACCTGACGTTGAATGACGCCTCCCACCGTTGCGGGTTCAGCCAAAACTGGTGCATCGCGGCCCCCGGCACCGACATCACCTCGTCGACGATCAGCGGTGAAATTGATGTCAAGTACTCCTATGGTGCCGACGGCAGGGTCAACGGCTATACGGTCGCTGGGGATACACCTGAGTTTGGCTACAGGACCGACACCGGCACCTCCTTCGCCGCCCCCCACGTTACCGGCGGCCTGGCCCTGCTGATGGAACGCTTCCCCTACCTCGACAACCCGCAAATCCGCGACGTATTGCTCACCACCGCCACCGACCTCGGCGCGCCGGGTGTGGACGACGTCTACGGCTGGGGCCTGATGAACCTGAAAAAAGCCATCGACGGCCCCGGCCAGTTGCGCGTCGACACCTCGGTGAACATGGACCGCCCTGCCGGGGGCGCAATCGTCTGGCAAGGCGGTGCCTGGGATGATTGGCGCAACGATATCGGCGGCCCCGGTCGCCTGGAAAAAACCGGCATCGGCTGGCTGCGCCTCAGCGGCAATAACAGCTTCGCCGGGGCCACGCTCAAGCAAGGCATCCTGGAGCTGGACGGCACCAACGCGCTCAAGGGCGACGTCAACGTCGACGGCGGCGTGCTGCGCCTGAACGGTTCCCTGGACGTGGCGGGCGATTACACACAAGCCGCCGGCTCAACCCTGATGACCGGGCTGACCAGCCCGGCAGCTCCAGCCAAACTGCAAGTCCAAAACCAGGCCTCCATCAACGGTGGCTCGCTGTACCTGAGCGCGCAACCCAATCACTATTACCTGGGCCAGCGCTACAGCATCCTGCAGGCCCAAGGTGCGTTGAATGGCGAATTTACCTCGATTGACCGCCGCGAGTTCTCGCCTTTCCTCAGCGTTTCCCAGGTCAAGCAAGGCAATAACTTACTGGTGGAGTTTGGCCGCGGCCAGTCACTGGCTTCTGCGGCGCAGACGCCCAACCAACGCGCCGTCGCCAATGCTGCGGACGCGCAATCCCAGCCTTCGCCGCTGCTGCAACGCCTGACCGCGCTGTTTCCAGAGCAGGCGCCTTCGGCACTGGACCAGTTGAGCGGCGAACTGCATGCCAGCACCCAAGCGGTGCTGATTGAAAACAGCCGTGTCGTGCGCCAGGCCGCACTGGACCGTCAGCGCCTGGCGCAAGACCGCCGCGTCGCCGCACTCGACGCCAGGAACCAAGGCGTCTGGGTGCAACTGCCGCGTCAATCCGGCCAACTTGCAGGCGACAGCAACACCACGCGCACGGCCCACAACACCACAGGCCTGCTGCTTGGGTTTGACCACACACTTGAACAAGGCACTCGCGTGGGCGTAGTGGCGGGCAGTGGCCTTACGGATGTGCGGGCCGGTTCGCGTGGCAAGGCCAGCGTCGACACCTTCCAATTGGCCCTGCACGCCGGCCACACGTGGGACGCGTTCGGCCTGTATGGCGGCATCGCCTATGCGTAACATGAGATCGAGACAAAACGCCGCGTCAGCTTCCCCGGCGTCGAGAACCGCCTGAGCGCCAAATACGCCAGCCGCACCGTGCAGACGTTTGCCGAGGCCAACTATACGTTCAGCCATGACGCCTGGGACTGGCAGCCGTACCTGCAACTGGCCAATGTGCAACAGCGCAGCGAAGGCTTCAAAGAGCGCGGCGGCATGGCTGCGCTGAAGGGCAAAGGCTCGAAGGAAAACTTCAACCTGACCACCGGTGGCGTGCGGGTCAACCTCGACCTGGGCAAGGCACAAATCGGCCCGTCATGGCTGAGCCTGCGTGGCGGCCTGGCCTACACCCATGCCAGCGGCGACCTGCAACCGACCACTCAGGCAGCCTGGGACGGCGGCCGCGTGATGAGTGTCAGCGGTGCGCCGTTGGATCGCCTCAGCACCCGCTTGGAATTGGGCGCCACCGCGCGCCTGAGCCGCGACAGCAGTTTGGACTTCGGCTTCAGCCAACAGCGCGGTGAGCGCACGCGCGACCAAAGCCTCACGGCGCAGTACACATTGCAGTTTTAGTCAGCAAAGGCGGGGGCGCCCTACCCCCGCCGATCCAACAGGTTCACCACCAACCGATCAATCCAGCCCCACACCCGCTGCTTGACCCGCCGCCACAACGGCCGGGCCTTCCACGCCGCCAGGCTCACCGCCTGGCTCTTTGCAAAATCACGCTCGAAACTGCCCGCCACGGCCAGCGTTAACTCAGGGTCCAAGGCTTCCAGATTGGCTTCCAGGTTGAAGCGCAAATTCCAGTGATCGAAATTGCACGAGCCAATGCTGACCCAATCATCCACCAGCACCATTTTGAGGTGCAGAAAGCACGGCTGGTATTCAAAAATCTGTACACCCGCACGCAGCAAACGCGGGTAGTAACGGTGCCCGGCGTAACGCACCGACGGGTGATCGGTGCGCGGCCCGGTGAGCAACAAACGCACATCCACGCCGCGCCCGGCCGCACGGCGCAGGGCGCGGCGCACGCTCCAGGTCGGCAGAAAATACGGCGTGGCCAGCCAAATGCGTTGCTGGCTGCTGTTCAACGCGCGAATCAACGACTGCAAAATATCGCGGTGCTGGCGGGCGTCGGCATACGCGACGCGCCCCAGGCCCGGCCCGGTCGCCGGCACCTTGGGCAGGCGCGGCAAACCGAAATGGGTGGCGGGCTTCCACTCGCGGCGCGCCGCATTCGCATGCCACTGACGGTCGAACAACGCTTGCCAATCCAGCACCAAGGGGCCGCTGATGTGCACCATTACTTCATGCCAATCAGCCGTGTCCTGCCCCGGCGTCCAGAACTCATCCGTCACGCCAGTTCCGCCGACCACGGCGATACGCTGGTCGACCAGCAACAGCTTGCGGTGGTCGCGGTACAGGTTGCGCATCCAGCGCCGCCAGCTCAGGCGATTGTAGAAACGCAGCTCCACGCCCGCGTCGGTCAGGCGTTTACGCAGCCCCAAGGTAAACGCCAGGCTGCCGTAATCATCAAACAGGCAGCGCACTCGCACGCCACGCTCGGCGGCCAGTACCAAGGCTTGCACCATGGCCTCGGCGCAGGCCCCGGCTTCCACCAGGTACAACTCCAAATCGACGTGCTGCTCGGCGCGAGCAATCGCCACCAGCATCTGCGGGAAAAAGCGTGGCCCGTCGATCAGCAACTCGAAACGGTTGGCGCTGCGCCACGGGAACACCGCGCCGCTCATCTCAACGCGCCGTAAAGATCAGAACCGCACCCACCGGCACCGATAAACTGATCGACTTCAACCCAGCCGCCTTACGCAACGCCGCCACACCCGGCGCCAAATCGAAATCCTCGGCATGCAACACCACCGGTTCCAGGGTCACCACCTGGAAACGCCGGTCATCCAGGCGCGTGGCCAGCAACTCGGCGCTGTAGGTTTGGGTCTTGCCGTGCAGGGTGACGTTCAAGGGCAGGCGCAACTCTACTTGCGCGCCGGGGGCCAAATCATTGATGGGTTGCAGGTTGATGCGTGCACTGATCAGCGCTTCAGGAAAGGCCTTGATCTGGAACAGGTCATTGCGCATGCGCTCGTCGCGCAGCGGAATGCCGCTGTTGATTGACTCAAGCTCCACCTCCAGTTTCGCCGCGCCCTGGCTGTCGACCTTGCCGTGCAACACCAGGAAACGCTGCACTTCGGCGATCTCGGTGTTTTTGGTGGTGACGAACGACAGGCGTGAGGATTCGTTATCCAAGTACCAGTCGGCGTGGGCAGGCAGAGCGGCAGCCGTCAGCAGCGTGAAGGCCAGGGGTTTGACGTTGAACATAAAGACTCGTGAGGCAAAAAACCTGGACGAACCTTAACTGTGCCGGGTGCCGGGCGCAATGTAACTGACAAAGCCAGCTCCCACATTTGTTTCAGCGGTGACTGTCAGGCCAGCGCCCGCTGCACATCGCGCACCGTCGCTTCAAGGCTGGCCATATGCAGGTTCAACACACGCTCCACCGGCGCCTGATGCATCGGCCAGTGCAACGCCATGCTGCCGATCAGCCGCCCATTGGCCTGCACCGGCAACGCCACCGCGCGTATCAGGAATGGCAGGCGCACCGTGTATTCCCAATAACCTTCGGTGCGCTGGCCAAACCCCTGATGCTGGGTTTGCTCGCAGGTGTGCAACTGCTCATCGGCCGCCACATGGTCGCGGCCCGCCAGGCGTTGCACCTCTTCGGCGGGCAATTGCGTCAGGCACGCCTTGCCCATCGCCGAGTGAAACAGGCTGGCGTGCTGGCCGACGATCTGGCAATTGTTCGGATACAACTTGCGCAGCAC
Organism: Pseudomonas sp. R76; assembly: GCF_009834565.1. Classification (GTDB taxonomy): domain Bacteria; phylum Pseudomonadota; class Gammaproteobacteria; order Pseudomonadales; family Pseudomonadaceae; genus Aquipseudomonas. The sequence continues at coordinate 1,840,249 of NZ_CP019428.1, read as the reverse complement.
GCTGGGGATCGCGCTTTCCATGACCTCCAGGCGCTCGCCATCAAAACAGGATAAATCCACCACCAGCCCAGTGCGTTCGCTCAATTCCAGCAGCCACGGCGCGGCGCTTTCCACCACCTGGCGCTTGAAGCGTTGCTGGGTGTCGCCGAACAAGCGCTGGGCGCGCAGGCGATAACGGCGATCGCTCAGGCCGCGATAGACCCAACCCTGCTCTTGCAGGGTCAGCAACATGCGCGACACAGTGGCCTTGGGCAGGCGCGTCAGATAATGCAGCTCCTCCAACCCCAACGCCTGGTGTTCACCGAGCAATTCGACAATTGCCAGTGCGCGCTCAACCGACCGTACGGTGCCTGTCTCGGCGTGGCTGCCCATGTTCGATCTCCTTGTTGCCGGTGGATGATCATTGTTCACAGCAAGATACAGGCCCGGTTGCGCGTCAACTGCCCGATGCAAGGCACGCCGGTGGCCGGCGCTGCACCCATTGGGTCAACTGTTCATGGGCGTACGCCAATTGCAGCACCGCGCGGTCGGCCTGGGCCGGGCCGATGATCTGCAGGCCCATGGGCAAGCCGCCAGGGTTGAACCCCACCGGGATACTCATGCTTGGCAGACCGGCGAGTGTCGGCCCGATCACCACCTCCATCCAGCGGTGGTAGGTGTCCATTTCGCGCCCGCCAACGAGGCGCGGCCACGCCTGTTGTGCATCGAAAGGGAACACCTGGGCGGTGGGCAGCAACAGGAAATCGTAACGTTCGAACAACTTGGCCAGGGCGCGATACCACTCGCTGCGATCCACCGACGCCTGGTACACCTGCTGGGCACTCAGGCCCAGGCCGCCCTCCACTTCCCATTGCGCCTCGGGTTTGAGCAACGCACGTTTTTGCGGGTTGGCGTAGGCCGCGCCGAGATTGCCGTGCACCAGCCAATGGCGGTGTACCAGCCAACTGCGCCATAGCCGCGCCAGGGAAAACTCCGGCTGGCAGCTTTCTACTTCACACCCCAGCGTGACGAAATCGCCAAGAGCCGATTCGCACAGGCTCAGCACGCCGTCGTCCATCGGCAGGTAACCGTTGTAATCCCCCAACCAACCCAGGCGCGCGCCTTTGAAGTCGCGCTGCAAGGGTTCGCCGAACACCGTCGGGTCGTCTTTGGATGACAACGGCACCCGCGGGTCGTAACCGGCCTGGATGCTCAGCAACCGCGCCACATCGGTCACACTGCGGCCCATCGGGCCTTCGGTGCCCAGTTGCTGCACGAACACTTCCGGCATCGGCCCGTGCGGCACGCGCCCTTGCGACGGGCGCAGGCCAAACACATTGTTGAACGCGGCGGGGTTGCGCAGCGAGCCCATCATGTCGCTGCCATCGGCCACCGGCAGCATGCGCAGCGCCAGGGCCACCGCCGCCCCGCCACTGCTGCCGCCCGCCACCCGGCGTGGGTCATAGGCATTGCCGGTGGTGCCGAACAGGGTGTTGTAGGTCTGCGAGCCGAGGCCGAATTCCGGCACGTTGGTCTTGCCGATAATGATCGCGCCGCTGGCCCGCACCCGTGCCACGCTGATTGCATCTTCGCTGGGCACATGTTCGGCAAACAACGGCGAGCCCAAGGTGGTGCGCAAGCCCTGGGTGGCGGCCAGGTCCTTGATCGCCTGGGGCATGCCGTGCATCCAGCCGCGCGATTGGCCCAGGGCCAGTTCGCGATCACAGGCCCGCGCCTCGGCCAGCACGTCGTCGACGTCGCGCAACGACACCAGCGCATTCACGCGCGGGTTGAAGCGCTGGATCTGCGCCAGGTACGCGTGCATCACCTCTTCACACGACACGTGCCGCGCATGAATCGCCCGCGACAGCTCAGTCGCGTCCCACTCAACAATGCTCAAGGCTTCACCTCACTTGAAAACGGCAGCGGCCTATTCGCCCGCGGTGCCTCCTGCATGCAGTAAGTGCCCAGCAGCGTCAGCACGCAAGCGAACAGCACGTAAAACGATGGCGCCACTGGCGTGCCCAGCACTTTGGTCAGCCAGGTGACGATCAACGGCGCAAAGCCGCCGAACACCATTACCGCCACGTTATAGGCCACCGACACGCCGGTCGAGCGCACCTCGATAGGAAACTGCTCGGCCAAGGCCGTCGGCGCCGGGCCAAAGAAACCGCCGATGGCCGTGCAGAGCAGCACTTGCATCACCAGCAAACGCTCGATGGACGGCGCAGCGGCCACCCACACATACAACGGGTAGACCATCACGAAGAAGGCCAGGGTGAAAGCCATCAACACCGGGCGCCGCCCGAGGCGATCCGAGAGCAGGCCGGACAGCGGAATCACCACGGTCATCAGCGCCACCGCAAACATCTGCACCATCAGCACTTGGTCCAGCGGCAGGCCAAGACTTTTGTGGGCGAAGGTCGGCATGTTCACCAGCACCACGTAGAACGACACCGTCGCGCCGCACGCCAGGCCCATCGACACCAGGATGCTGCGTCGATGCTCACGCAGCACGTCCATCAAACTCGGCGCCGGGCCGGTGGCCTGCTTGCGCGCCTGGATGAATTCTTCCGGGTCTTCCATGTGCCGGCGAATCCACAGCCCCACCGGGCCGATCAGCAAGCCCAATACGAACGGCACACGCCAGCCCCACAGGTCGAGGGTTTGCGGCGAAAAAAAGTACGTGGCCAGCGCCACCATCGCCGCACCACCAAACACCGCCAGGCATTGCCCCACCAATTGCCAGGAACCATACAAGCCCTTGCGATGGGCCGGTGCACTCTCCACCAGAAACGCCGTGGCACTCGCGTATTCACCGCCGGTGGCAAAGCCTTGAAGCATGCGCGCCACCACGATCAGCAACGGCGCGCCCATGCCGATGGCGGCGTAATTGGGCGCAAAGGCGATCAGCGCGATGGACACCGTCATCAGCCGGATAATCAACTGCATCGCCGCCTTGCGGCCTTTGCGGTCGGAATAGATACCCAGCAGGATGCCGCCCACCGGGCGCATGAAAAAGCCCACGCCGAAGGTGGCCAGGGCCATCAACAGCGAGGCGTACTCGTCCTGCGAGGGGAAAAACTGTCGGGCGATGATGCTGGCCAGAAAGCCGTAAACGATAAAGTCATACCATTCCAGCGCGTTGCCGATCACCGCCGCCACCACCTGGCGGGTGCGCGAAACACCGGGTTTTGAAATCTGCATGAGGAACACTCCATTCAACCGATAAGGGCAAGGGTCCAGCGGCATAAAAAAGGCGGTCGTCAGGCAGGCTTGAGCCAGCTCTCGGCCAGCGCGCCCCAATAGGCGGCGCCGGTCAGCAGGATGTCGTCGTTAAAGTCATAGGCGGGGTTATGCACCATCGGCCGCGACACGCCGTTGCCGATAAACAGGTAACTGCCGGGGCAGCGTTGCAGCATCCAGGCGAAGTCTTCGCTGCCCATCAGCGTGCGGGTGTTGCCGTCCACCGCATCGGCGCCGAGCAAGGCGACGCCGACCTGGCGGGCGAACTCGGTTTCTTCGGCGTGGTTGACCAGCACCGGGTAGGCCGGGCGGTGTTCGATCTGCACCGTGCAGCCGAAGCTGGCGGCCTGGGTCTGGATGATGGCGTTGACGCGTTCCAGCATCTGCTCGCGCACCTTGGGGTTCAGTGCGCGCAGGCTCAGGCGCAACAGGGCTTGCTGAGGAATCACATTGGCGGCCTGCCCTGCTTGCAGCGCGCCGACCGTGACCACGGCGGCTTCCTGGGTGTCGATGTTGCGCGACACCACCGTCTGTAACGCCATGACCATACTCGCCGCCGCCACCAACGGGTCCACCGTCAAATGCGGCATGGAACCATGGCCGCCGACGCCTTCCAGCGTTACGGTGAGCAAGTCCTGGGACGCCATCATCGGGCCGACGCGCAAGCCCAAATGCCCAGCGGGCAAGCCCGGCATATTGTGCATGCCAAACAACCCATCACAGGGGAAACGCTCCAGCAAGCCGTCCGCCAACATCGCCTCGGCGCCGCCCTGGCCTTCTTCGGCGGGCTGGAAAATCAGGTTCAAGGTGCCGTCGAATTGCCGCGTCGCCGCCAAGTAACGCGCGGCGCCGAGCAGCATGGTGGTGTGGCCATCATGCCCACAGGCGTGCATGCACCCGGCGTGCTGGCTGGTGTAGGCCGCGCCGGTGTTTTCGATGATGGGCAAGGCGTCCATGTCGGCGCGAATGCCCAACGTACGCGAGCTGCTGCCATTGCGCAGCACGCCGACCACACCGGTTTTGCCGATGCCGGTGTGCACGTCATAACCCCAATTTTTCAAGGATTGCGCGACGAGCGCCGAGGTGCGGTTTTCTTCAAAACCGAGTTCGGGATGGGCGTGGATGTCTTGACGCACGGTGTGCAAGTCGCTGGCGACGTCGCTGAGCCAATCCAGAATGTGCTGGTGTGGGCGCATGGTGATTCTCCTCACAGGCGGGTGTTCCCGTTCTTGTTTGCGACACATCGCCAGCTAACCGCGATGTGGGCGGGAGGACAATCAAAGGTGGTTCCACTGGGTGGAACCTGAGGCGGACACCTAATAACCCTGTGGCGAGCAAGCTTGCTTGCGCCGGGGTGCGAAGCGCCCCCAAAACGAGGGGCCCAACAAATAGAGGTTCCGCTCTCAGAAAGCAGAGGCCACGCGAACGGGCACTATTTTTTCAGCCACAACCACAGTCCATAAAAGGCGCCAAGCGGAATGGCAAAAACGAAATAAAACATCCATAGCAGTACGTGACCACCATGAGATGCGGCGGCCCGTAGGGGATGTGTCGCCCAAAAATCTTTTCCAGTAAAACGAAAGACAACGTTTTCAACTGCACGCCTGGCCAGCGGGAACAACAGCGCATTAACCCCGCAGATCAAGATATAGATGGTGGCCTTATCGCTTGATTTAAAAACGGAGACGCTCATGCAAAAAATAAACAGCGCAATAACGAAGCTTTTTAAATAATAGTTTTTCTCCAGGCCCATTCGCGTTCTTATCATCCTGAAGTAGTTTTCGGCCTTGCGCCCCAGCGTCATAAGTCTCCTTTCTATGCCTGTTAACGGCCGACGTGAGTGGGGTCGGCTGCGGGCAAGGTTACTACAGGGGCGCGCACTGGAAACACAACGCAGATTGCGGACAGCTATTGGCCACCGGTTGCGACGGCGCGTGCATAGAGTTAACCTCGCCTCCGTCGCTGCTCATCAGTGACCGGGCCTGGAAACCCGATGCTTAAGGACGCTACAGCGTCGTCAAACAATCAGCAGGCGCTTTTTTTATGCCTGCAGTTTGTGCTTTTTGGCGGCTGTACGTGGGAGACCTTCGGGTCTGCCGGGTTCCTTTTGCCTCGGTTTCCAGCCCGCGTACAGTTGCCACCCTTCGCCTGGAAACGTTAGTGGCAGCTCTTTTTGTTCATGCAAAAGGAATCAGTTATGACTAACGCAGCATCAGCCGAAACCATCGGCGCCGCCACCTTCGCAGACTGCGGAGAGAACAAAAGCCATCTGAAAGTGTTCCGCGTCAACGCCGGGGTTCCGCTCGTAGAAGCCCTCGAACACGCATCCCACGTGCTCTATTACGCAAAAATGCTCTCCCTTGAAGCCGCCATGGATCCCAAGGCGGAGAAGTTTGCATTCGCCTCGCATTACCTGGGAGAAATGGGTAAGGCCATCATTGATGACCTGCTGCTGGCATTGCAGCCTGGTAATCAAACCCCGCAGTAAGTCGTTCGCGCCCGGTGCAGTGCATCGGGCGCCGGCTTGGACTTCTCTCATTTCCAATGATTAATGCAAATCCAATGTGGGAGCTGGCTTGCCTGCTCCCACAGAAAATCCTGGGTGTGCCAGGGGTTGAGGTGGCAGCCTTGACGCAAGCCCGCTCCCACATTTTGAGCTCAGTACATCAGATAGACGCGTGTACTCGGTCAAATGTGGGAGCTGGCTTGCCTGCGAAGGCATCAACTGGTTATGCCTGATGTGCCGAGGTGCCTGCATCGCAGGCAAGCCAGCTCCCACAGAAAATCCTGGGTGTGTCAGGGGTTGAGGCGGCAGCCTTGACGGTCGCCTAGCCAGCGCGCCGTGTGCGTGCGCCCCAACCCGCTCGCCGTCACTTCACTGCGCTCCGGGTTGTCGCTGAATGCGCTGGTCGGCACGTATTGCTTCACATAACCCAGGCAATAGTCGGCGGGATTGTTCTGCACGTACCGGCACGAGCAGTACTCCTTGGCCGTGTACGCCGCGATGATGTCGGGGAAGGCTTGCAGGTTGACGCGTTCGTGCCAAATCCAGCCCAGCAGAGCGAGTAACAGCAGCAGAAAAACGCTGATAAACGGATGACGACGAATCATGGTTGCACCGCCGCAAGCACGCGTTTGAGCAGTTCGTTGTGGCGGTACGTGCCGTCGCGGTCATCGCCGTAACGCACGATCACCAGGTGTTCATCGGGCAGCACGTACAGCGCCTGGCCCCAGTGGCCGAGGGCGGCGAAGGTGTCGGCGGGTGCGTCGGGCCATGGTTTTGGGGCGCCCCGGTTGAGCCACCATTGCCCGCCGGGCACGGCTTCGTCCTGGCCGGGTTTGTACTTGTCGAAGGGTTGGCAGTTGAAGGCGACCCATTCTTTGGGCAGCAACTGCTGCTCACCCCAGCGACCGTCGCGCGCCATCAACAGGCCGACCCGCGCCAAATCGCGGGCGGTGAGGTAGGCGTAGGACGAGGCGACGAAGGTTTCGTCGGCGTCGGTTTCCCAGGTGGCGTCGTGAATGCCCAGCGGCTTGAACAGCGCATCCCACGGGTAACTCATATAGGCCTTGTGGCCGAGCATGCCTTTGAGCGCGGCGGAGAGGATGTTGCTGTCGCCGCTGGAGTAACGGAAGGCCTGGCCCGGTGCGGCGACGGCTTCGGTGTCGGCGGCAAACTCGGCCATGTCGGCGCGGCCACGGGTGTAGAGCATCGCCACCACCGAGGATTTCAGCGGCGCATATTCGTAGTCTTCCTGCCAATCCAGGCCCGAGGCCCAGTGCAGCAGGTCGGCCAGGGTCACCTTGGGGTGCTGTTTCATCGGCGGGTAGAAGCGTGCGGCGGGGTCGGTGAGTTTGAAGCGGTTTTCGCCGTAGGCCACGCCGAGCACGGTGGCCATCAGGCTTTTGCTGACGGACCAGGTCAGGTGCGGGGTGCTGGCGGTGGTAGGTGCGGCGTAGCGTTCGTAGATGATCTCGCCATCGCGGATCACCAGCAGCGCGTCGGTGCGAATGCCTTGGCGGGTGGCGTCGTCACGCGGCGGAAAAGCGTAGCTATCCAGAGCATCGACAGCGGGTCCTGAGAGCGTCGCACCCCTGGCCCAGTCCTTGTCAGGCCAGGTTTCGGCGTGGGCGGCGACGGTGACAAACAGCAGGGCAACGCACAACAAGCCTCGGACCATGGACGCAAACTCAAGGGGGCATTCAAGCCCGCGAGCCTAGCCCGGAAAAGTGACAAGTTAGCGACAGCGATCCTCCCAGGCGGGCAAGGTTTTGCTGAAAAAGCCGGTCATGGCTTAAACGCATACGCTTGATAGATCGAAGTGGTGGGCGGCGTACCGCCCTTTTTCCCCCAGCGCTCCTCATGCCCATCAGCGGCAAACTCAATATGGCTGCCAGACTGGAACATCCCCATCCTGCCGTTAACCAGTTCGTGGATCGACACGGGTTCCACCTGCTCCCATAACCCCAGCCGCCTGAAGGCATATTCAGCGCTACTGCCGCCACTGCACAGCACCTTCAGGGCCTGGCTGTACGTTCCATACCCGGCCTCCAGGTAACGCTTGGCGCTGACCGCAAACAGGAAATTGGCGTACAGCAACGTCGTAGGGTCCTCGCCTTTGAAACCCGCTGCCGTAGCGGCCTGTTTGAGTTCTTCTCTGCCCAGGTACGTCGACTCGCCGTTTCTCAGGACAATCTGAAAGCCATCGGCTGTTTCTTTTACAGACTTGAAGACATCCAGCGGGCTTTTGCCGAATTGCATCATCGCCAGCTTGATCACCGCGATGGCCAGGCAGTTATCGGCCCCCCACTGGCTGAAGTCCCCCCAAATATTCTCAGGTTTGCCCCTTGGGTAGTCGTGTATCCACCGGTAGTCATACAGCTGCGAACCAAGAATGACCGGGCGATTGCTCATTTTTGTGCCATAGCTGCGGCCGTCCTGAGGGTTCACTCCGGTCTTGCCGTCAAGGGGTGAACCCTGCAAATGCCCGCCGCCTTGAGCATCCCATTGCGCGGGAGGGAGGGTCCACTCGATTGAATTCGGCATGTCTTTTTCCCCATTGAACAAAGGTTTTTCGTCATATCTGCATCAGCATCCCACCGTCTAATTGGTGGACGGGCGCAATCGAGTTCCACCCAAGCCTGGTGCCGAGCCCTGAGGCCTGTCATCCAACCGTCACCGTAACTTCATGGTGCTGACACCGAGCCTACCTAGCCTGAGTTTGGACAAACAAGTCGACTGGCCGGTACGTGGCCGGCACTCGGAGATTCGCCATGACTCAGATCGCCCGCATCAGCGACACCGGCAATGAACGCCGTCTGCAAGCCGAACGCCTGGTTGGCGCACAGGCGCTGCAGGAAGCCCAGGCCCTGCGGTTCAACGTGTTCAGCGGCGAGTTCAATGCCAAGCTGAAAGGCGCGGAACTGGGTCTGGACATGGATGACTATGATGTTCACTGCAGCCACATCGGCGTGCGCGATTTGAACAGCGGTCGACTAGTGGCCACCACCCGTCTGCTCGACCACCAGGCCGCGAGCACCTTGGGCCGGTTCTACAGCGAAGAAGAATTCAGCCTGCATGGTTTGCTGCACCTGCAAGGCCCGATCCTGGAGATCGGCCGCACCTGCGTCGATCCGGCTTACCGCAACGGTGGCACCATCGCGGTGTTGTGGGGCGAGTTGGCGGAAGTCTTGAACCAGGGCGGCTACAGCTACTTGATGGGTTGCGCGAGCATCCCGATGCACGACGGCGGCATCCAGGCCCACGCGATCATGCAGCGCCTGCGCGAACGCTACCTGTGCAACGAACACCTGCGCGCCGAGCCGAAAAAGCCGCTGCCGGCGCTGGACCTGCCGACCAACGTGATCGCCGAAATGCCGCCGCTGCTCAAGGCCTATATGCGCCTGGGCGCGAAGATCTGCGGCGAGCCGTGCTGGGATGAAGATTTCCAGGTGGCCGACGTGTTTATCCTGCTCAAGCGCGACGAGCTGTGCCCGCGTTACGCCCGCCACTTCAAGGCGGCCATGTAATGGCCCGCCTGCGGGTGTACGGGCGCATTGCCCGGGTGCTGCTGGTGGTGGCGCTGGGCTTGAGCATGGCCAGTGTGTTTGGTGTGTTCGAACGTTTGGGCGTGGCTAATTCGATGGTGCGGCGCCAGCGTTGGTCGCGGTTTTTCATGGCGCGGCTGACCAACGCCCTGCCCTTTCGCGTGACGGTGCACGGTGAGCTGCCAAAAACGCCGATGCTGTGGGTGAGCAATCACGTGTCGTGGACCGACATCCCACTGCTGGGCATGGTCACGCCGCTGTCATTTTTGTCCAAGGCCGAAGTGCGCACCTGGCCGGTGGCCGGTTGGTTGGCAGCCAAGGCCGGCAGTTTGTTTATCCGCCGTGGTTCGGGCGACAGCCAGTTGATCCGCAAGCAGATGACTCGTCACCTGGAGCAACAGCACCCGCTGCTGATGTTCCCGGAAGGCACCACCACCGACGGGCGCAGCCTGCGCACGTTCCACGGGCGCTTGCTGGCCAGTGCGATTGATGCGGATGTGTCGCTGCAACCGGTGGCGATTCGTTACCTGCGCGATGGGCAAGTGGATGCGCTGGCGCCGTTTATTGGCGATGACGATTTGCTCTCACACCTGATGCGTCTGTTTGCCAACGACCAGGGCGATGTGGAAATCCATGTGCTCAAGCCGATTGCCTGCGCCGGACAGGAACGCGCGGCGCTGGCATTCCAGGCGCAACAGGCGGTGCAGAAGGCGTTGTTTGGGCCGTTGCCGGAGGCGGAGCAGGTGGATGCTCGGCCGGCGTTTGCGGCTTAAGATGAACTGAACACCGGTTCAAATGTGGGAGCTGGCTTGCCTGCGATAGCGGTGGGTCAGCCACATCTCTTCAACTGACAGACTGCTATCGCAGGCAAGCCAGCTCCCACAGTTAGATCTCAGTTGTCAGTTGGAGCTGTGCAAATTTCTGCAACTCTGGGTAGAACAGCCGAAAATCTTCACTCAGCGGTTCATACAACACCCGCAACTCCTGCATCGCATGCCTTAATTCCTCAGGCTGCGTCAGCCGCCGCGAAATCCCGCGCAACACCTGCTCCATCACCGCGAACTCACGATACGAACCCAGCCAATCATCCGCCGCCATGTACGGCGCGATCTGCGCCAGCCGCTCCGGCAGCTGCGGTTCGGCGGCCAGCACGCGGTATACCTGGGCGGTGAAACGCTCCAGCGGCTGGTCGGCATACTGCGCCCAATCCCGCGCCAGGCAGTGATCGAAAAACACATCGAGGACAATCCCGGCGTAGCGCTTGCGAGTCAGGCTGAAGCGTGACAACGCCTCGCCGACCAACGGGTGGCTGTCGGTGAAACGGTCGATGGAGCGATGCAGCTGAATGGCCGACTCGATTTGCGGGCTGTACTGGCCCTGCAGCCGGCCTTTGACGAAGTCGCCATAAAGGCTGCCCAGCAATTGCGCAGGAAGTTGGCCGCCCAGGTGCAGATGTGCGAGATAATTCATGCCGCGCAGTCTACCACTGCCGAATCCGTATCGTTATAACCCGATATACCGAAATAGCCTGACCTAAGATCAAAAGCATATTGGTGTATCGGGATATAACGATTTAAAGTTCGCCTCATCGCGATATAACGTTTTACGACACCGAGCCCCTGCCATGTCCATTGACCTCGACGAAATAATAAAAGCCCTGGCGCACCCAGTACGACGAGACATTCTCACCTGGCTGAAAGACCCGAAAGTGCAGTTCCCCGAGCAAGTGCACCACCACGAATACGGCATCTGTGCCGGGCAGATTGACCAGCGCTGCGGCTTGTCCCAGTCGACCGTGTCGGCCCACCTGGCCACGTTGCAACGGGCCGGGTTGATCAGCAGCCAGAAGGCCGGGCAGTGGCACTTTTTCAAACGCAATGAGGAAACGATTCAAGCCTTCCTCACGGCGCTCACGACTGAACTCAGCGCTGAAATCATCGAACCGCTGTAACCAAGGAAACGATAATGCCCCTCTCGCTACTCATACTGGCCCTCAGCGCCTTCGCCATCGGCACCACCGAGTTCGTCATCATGGGCTTGCTGCCCGATGTGGCGGCGGACTTGGGCGTGTCGATCCCCGGCGCCGGCTGGCTGGTCACCGGCTACGCCCTGGGCGTGGCCATCGGCGCCCCTTTCATGGCACTGGCCACCGCCAAGCTGCCACGCAAGGCCGCCCTGGTAGCGTTGATGGGCATTTTTATCATTGGCAACCTGCTCTGCGCCCTGGCCAGTGACTACAACGTGCTGATGTTTGCCCGTGTGGTCACCGCGCTGTGCCACGGTGCGTTCTTTGGGATTGGTTCGGTGGTTGCCGCCAACCTGGTGCCGGCCAACAAACGTGCGTCGGCCGTGGCGTTGATGTTCACCGGTTTGACCCTGGCCAACGTGCTGGGCGTGCCGCTCGGCACCGCACTGGGCCAGGAAGCCGGCTGGCGCTCGACCTTCTGGGCGGTGACGGTGATTGGTGTGGTGGCGTTGATCGGCCTGATCCGCTTTCTGCCGGCCAAGCGTGACGAAGAAAAACTCGACATGCGCGCCGAACTCGCCGCACTCAAGGGCGCCGGCATCTGGTTGTCGCTGACCATGACCGCACTGTTCGCCGCCTCCATGTTCACCCTCTTCACCTACGTCGCGCCGCTGCTCGGCGACGTCACCGGCGTGTCGCCCAAAGGCGTGACCTGGACCCTGTTGCTGATCGGCCTGGGCCTCACCGTGGGCAACATCATCGGCGGCAAGCTGGCGGACAAACGCCTGGCGGCCACCTTGATCGGCGTGTTCATCAGCATGGCGGTGGTCTCCACCGTACTGACCTGGACCAGCGTCGCGGTGATCCCGACTGAAATCACTCTGTTCCTGTGGGCCACCGCCTCGTTCGCCGCCGTCCCGGCGCTGCAGATCAACGTGGTGACCTTCGGCAAGGCCGCGCCAAACCTGGTGTCGACCCTGAACATCGGCGCCTTCAACATCGGCAACGCCCTCGGCGCCTGGGTCGGCGGCAGCGTGATTGCCCACGGCTTCGGCCTGACCAGCGTGCCCTTGGCGGCTGCCGCCCTGGCGATCCTGGCCCTGCTGGTGACCCTGATTACTTTCCGTCAGAGCGGCAATGCCGACCTGGCCCCTGCGACCAACTGATCAATCCACTTAAAGAGAAAGGTGTTATCCCATGACGACTATTTTCGATCCGATCAAACTGGGCGACCTGGAACTGTCCAACCGCATCATCATGGCGCCGCTGACCCGCTGCCGCGCTGATGAAGGTCGCGTGCCGAACGCGCTGATGGCCGAGTACTACGTACAACGCGCCTCTGCCGGGCTGATCCTCAGCGAAGCCACGTCCGTAACGCCACTGGGCGTGGGCTACCCGGATACGCCGGGCATCTGGTCCAACGACCAGGTACGCGGTTGGGCTAACGTGACCAAGGCCGTGCACGGCGCAGGCGGTAAGATCGTCCTGCAACTGTGGCACGTCGGCCGCATTTCCCACGAGTCCTACCTGAACGGTGAAACCCCGGTGGCACCGAGCGCGATCCAGCCTAAAGGCCACGTCAGCCTGGTGCGCCCACTGGCCGACTACCCGACGCCTCGCGCCCTGGAAACCGCTGAAATCGCCGACATCGTCGACGCTTACCGCGTGGGTGCCGAAAACGCCAAGGCTGCCGGTTTTGACGGCGTGGAAATCCACGGCGCCAACGGCTACCTGCTCGACCAGTTCCTGCAGAGCAGCACCAACCAGCGCACCGACAACTACGGTGGCTCCCTGGAAAACCGTGCGCGCCTGCTGCTGGAAGTGACTGACGCCGCCATTGAAGTGTGGGGCGCCGGCCGTGTCGGTGTGCACCTGGCACCGCGCGCCGACTCCCATGACATGGGCGACGACAACCTGGCGGAAACCTTCACCTACGTCGCCAGCGAACTGGGCAAGCGTGGCATTGCGTTCATCTGCTCGCGTGAAAAAGAAGCCGGCGACAGCCTCGGCCCACAACTGAAAAAAGCCTTCGGCGGCGCGTATATCGCCAACGAACGCTTCACCAAGGACAGCGCCAACGCCTGGCTGGCCTCCGGCAAGGCAGACGCGGTAGCCTTCGGCGTACCGTTCATTGCCAACCCTGACCTGCCGGCGCGGTTGAAGGCCGATGCGCCGCTGAACGAAGCGCACCCGGAAACGTTCTATGCCAAAGGCCCGGTCGGTTATATCGACTATCCAACCCTGGCCCTGTGATGTAACCAGCTGAAACGAAAAAGCCCCGGTTCGCAGGAACCGGGGCTTTTTATCGCCTGTTTGATCGTTCCCACGCTCTGCGTGGGATTGCCGCCCTGGACGCTCTGCGTCTGCTCCTTAAGCGTGACGCAGAGCGTCACAGGAAGCGTTCCCACGCGGAGCGTGGGAACGATCATACAAAGGCTGGGAAACATTCCTTCACAGCCTTGCAACAATATTGCTACAAAATACTTAGGCGGCTACCTATCAACCGCCCGCCAGCCCGTATATAAAGTCACCCCACCGATCAGCCGAAGGGACGATTGACTGTCTCTGGTCTTTACTGTTGACACAACTGGATGCAATTACGCATTTTGTCTAAATTGCGTAGGCTGGGGCTCAAGCGCAGCATGTCCAGCCCTGCATCAACCCAACGCTCGGCCTCTTGATGCAACTGAAAGCTGTCGGGCACCAGCAGCCATTGGCCAATCAGCCCATTGATGTACGCATGCATGCACACCGCACCACGGGTGGTGTCGAGATTTTCCGGAAGTTGCCCACGATGGACCGCGTTACGCAAAGTCAGGCCGATACGCAGGTTACATTCCAGGCTATGGGTCTGGCGCTGGCGACGCATGTCACACATTTCATCGGTGAACTCGCACTTATGAAACAAAATTTCGTTGATGCGCCGGGTTTTCGGATCCAGGGCCACCTGATGGAACAAATGAATCAACAGCTTGCGCATACAGCCCAGCGGGTCGACCTCATCCTCGCTTTCACTGGCCCGGGCCAATTCGTCCAAGGGTTCGTGCAGCGTGTCGAGCAGTGCCTGCAGCAAATCGGACTTGTTGCTGAAATGCCAATAGATAGCGCCGCGCGTCACGCCGGCCAACGCAGCGATGTGCGCCAGCGTAGTGCGCGCAACGCCGCGCTCATAAAACGCCTGTTCGGCGGCGTCGAGAATCTGGCTGCGCGTTTCCTGAGCTTCCTCTTTGGTGCGACGAACCATGGCAGTAAAACCTCAATCAGAACACTTGGGACTATCGGTAACGCAGCTTTAATAGGCGCCAACGATCATCTGAATAATTGTGGGACGACGCCGTCATGGGCACCGAACGTACTAAAATCGAGGCTTTGGCAGTTGCTTTGTCAACAATCTGCGAAGCCTGTCAAGAGTTTACAAACAACCATGAACGTAAGTATATTGCGTAGCAAGCTACTTATCTACTCACAGCTTGTTTTTTACCCTTCCACACTTCTTGTGCGCATTCTGCGCGCCTGACCCGAGGATCTTCATGCAACTTAAGCCAGCTGTTACCGCTCTGGTCACTGCCGTCGCCCTGGCATCGCTGCTCAGCGGATGTAAAAAGGAAGAGGCGGCTCCGCCCGCTCAAACCCCTCAGGTCGGCGTGGTCACTATTCAACCGCAAGCCTTTACCCTGACCTCCGAGCTGCCGGGCCGCACCACGGCCTATCGCATCGCGGAAGTTCGGCCTCAGGTCAACGGCATTATTCTCAAGCGCCTGTTCAAGGAAGGCGCCGACGTGAAGGAAGGGCAACAGCTCTACCAGATCGACCCGTCGGTGTATGACGCCACCCTGAAAAGCGCACAAGCAAGCCTGACCCAGACCAAGTCGATCACCGACCGCTACAAGCAGTTGGTCGATGAGCAAGCCGTCAGCCGTCAGGAATACGACACCGCCGTCGCCAACCGCATGACCGCAGAAGCAAACGTTCAAACCGCCCAGATCAACGTGCGTTACACCAAAGTGTTCGCGCCGATCTCCGGGCGTATTGGCCGTTCTTCGGTGACCGAAGGCGCGCTGGTCAGCAATGGCCAGGCCGATGCCATGGCCGTGATCCAGCAACTGGACCCGATCTACGTCGACGTCACACAGTCTTCGGCTGAAATGCTGAAACTGCGCCGCGACCTGGCTAGCGGTCAGCTGGAAAAAGCCGGCGAAAATGCTGCCAAGGTCAAGCTGACCCTGGAAGACGGCACGCCTTACAGCCAGGACGGCAAGCTGGAGTTCTCCGAAGTGTCGGTCGACCAGACCACCGGTTCCGTGACCCTGCGCGCGGTGTTCCCGAACCCTGACCACACCCTGCTGCCGGGCATGTTCGTACACGCCCAACTGCAAGCCGGTGTGAACAGCAAGGCCATCCTGGCTCCGCAGCAAGGCGTGACCCGTGACCTGAAGGGCACTCCAACGGCGCTGATCGTCAACGCCGACAACAAGGTCGAGCAGCGTGTACTGGTGGCCAACCGCACGTACGGCGCCTACTGGCTGGTGGAAAAAGGCCTGAACGCCGGTGACCGCGTGATCACAGAAGGCTTGCAGTACGTCAAGCCGGGCGCCGAGGTCAAGGTCAAACCGGCCGACAACGCCAAGCCTGCTGATGCGGGCAGTGCTGCTCCTGCTGCCGCTGCCGGCAAAGGGGAGTAACCCATGTCGAAATTTTTTATCGACCGTCCCATTTTCGCCTGGGTTATTGCCCTGGTGATCATGCTGGTCGGGGCACTTTCGATCCTGAAGTTGCCCATCAACCAATACCCGGCCATCGCGCCGACCGCCATCGACATCCAGGTGACCTACCCAGGCGCGTCCGCACAAACCGTGCAGGACACCGTGGTGCAGGTGATCGAGCAACAGCTCAACGGTATCGACAACCTGCGTTACGTTTCCTCGGACAGTAACTCCGACGGCAGCATGACCATCACCGTGACATTCAACCAGGGTACCAACCCGGACATCGCCCAGGTTCAGGTGCAGAACAAGCTGAACCTGGCGACGCCACTGCTGCCGCAAGAAGTGCAGCAGCAGGGTATCCGCGTAACCAAGTCGGTGAAGAACTTCCTGATGGTGATCGGTCTGGTGTCGGAAGACGGCAGCATGACCAAGGACGATCTGTCCAACTACATCGTGTCGAACATCCAGGATCCGATTTCGCGGACCGCCGGTGTGGGTGACTTCCAGGTATTCGGTTCGCAGTACGCCATGCGTATCTGGCTGGACCCGGCCAAGCTGAACAACTACCAGCTCACGCCGGTAGATGTCAGTACGGCGATCTCGGCTCAGAACGTGCAGGTGGCTACTGGCCAACTGGGCGGCCTGCCAGCCCTGCCCGGTACTCAGCTGAACGCGACCATTATCGGTAAGACTCGCCTGCAGACTGCAGAGCAGTTCGGCAATATCCTGATGAAGGTCAATACCGACGGCTCACAGGTACGCCTGAAGGATGTCTCCCGTATTGAGCTCGGTGGTCAGAACTACAGCATCGCTGCGCAGTTCAACGGCAAGCCGGCTTCCGGCATGGCGATCAAGCTGGCCTCGGGCGCCAACGCCCTGGACACCGGCAAGGCCATCCGCGCCACCGTAGCGTCGCTTGAACCGTTCTTCCCGCCAGGCATGAAGGCGGTGGTGCCGTATGACACGACCCCAGTGGTGACCGAATCGATCTCCGGTGTAGTTGACACCCTGGTCGAAGCGATCGTGCTGGTGTTCCTGGTGATGCTCCTGTTCCTGCAGAACTTCCGCGCCACCATCATCACCACCATGACCGTACCGGTGGTGCTGCTGGGTACCTTCGGGATCCTCGCGGCGTTCGGTTTCACCATCAACACCCTGACCATGTTCGGCATGATCCTGGCCATCGGCTTGCTGGTGGACGATGCCATCGTCGTGGTGGAAAACGTCGAGCGGGTAATGGCCGAGGAACACCTGTCGCCCAAAGAAGCGACGGTCAAGTCCATGGGCCAGATCCAGGGCGCCCTGGTGGGTATTGCGCTGGTACTGTCGGCGGTACTGTTGCCGATGGCGTTCTTCGGCGGTTCCACCGGTGTGATTTACAAACAGTTCTCCATCACCATCGTTTCGGCCATGGCGTTGTCGGTACTGGTTGCGCTGATCTTCACCCCGGCCTTGTGCGCCACCATGCTCAAGCCGATCGACCCGGAAAAACACGGCCAACCCAAGCGTGGTTTCTTCGGCTGGTTCAACCGCACCTTCGACCGTGGCGTACTGAGCTACGAGCGCGGCGTGGGCAACATGATCAAGCACAAGATTCCGGCGTTCCTGGTGTACCTACTGATCTTCGCCGGCATGATCTGGCTGTTCATGCGCATCCCAGCGGCGTTCCTGCCCGATGAAGACCAGGGCGTTATCTTTGCCCAGGTACAGACGCCGGTCGGTTCTACGGCTGAACGTACGCAGAAAGTCATCGACGATATGCGTGCCTACCTGCTCAACGATAAGGAAGGCGAGCCGGGCGAAGGCAAAGGCGTGAAATCGGTGTTTACCGTAAACGGCTTCAACTTCGCCGGTCGCGGCCAAAGCTCGGGCCTGGCATTTGTGATGCTCAAGCCATGGGGCGAGCGTGACGCCTCCAACTCGGTCTTCGAAATCGCCAAGCGCGCCCAGGGCTACTTC
The DNA here is from genome assembly GCF_009834565.1 of Pseudomonas sp. R76. Lineage (GTDB taxonomy): Bacteria > Pseudomonadota > Gammaproteobacteria > Pseudomonadales > Pseudomonadaceae > Aquipseudomonas. The sequence continues at coordinate 1,822,345 of NZ_CP019428.1, read as the reverse complement.
ATGCAGACATTCAAGGACGCCATGGTATTTGCCATCGTGCCCCCGTCTGTACTGGAACTGGGTAACGCCACCGGCTTCGACGTGTTCCTGCAAGACCAGGGCGGTGTTGGTCATGACAAATTGATGGCGGCGCGTAACCAGTTCCTCGGTATGGCAGCACAAAGCAAGATTCTGGCAGGCGTGCGACCCAACGGCGTGAACGATGAGCCGCAGTACGAGCTCACCGTCGATGACGAGAAAGCCAGTGCCCAAGGCATCACCCTGTCGAATATCAACCAGACCCTGGCAATTGCCCTGGGTGGCAGCTACGTCAACGACTTCATCGACCGCGGTCGTGTGAAGAAGGTGTACGTGCAAGGTGACGCCGCCAGCCGCATGTCCCCTGAAGACCTGGACAAATGGTACGTGCGCAGCGACTCCGGGAAGATGGTGCCGTTGTCCTCCATCGCTTCGGGCAAGTGGATCTTCGGTTCGCCGAAACTTTCGCGCTACAACGGTGTAGCGGCGATGGAAGTCCTCGGTACACCGGCGCCGGGCTACAGCACCGGTGACGCCATGGCCGAAGTCGAGCATATTGCCAAGCAACTGCCTGCAGGTGTTGGCTATGCGTGGACGGGGTTGTCGTACGAAGAACGTTTGTCCGGCTCCCAGGCTCCTGCGCTGTACGCCTTGTCGCTGCTGGTGGTGTTCCTCTGCCTCGCAGCACTGTACGAAAGCTGGTCGATCCCGATCGCAGTTATCCTGGTAGTGCCGCTAGGGGTTGTGGGTGCGTTGATAGCAACCAGCATGCGTGGGTTGTCCAACGACGTGTTCTTCCAGGTGGGCCTGTTGGTAACGGTGGGCCTGGCCGCGAAGAACGCCATCCTGATCGTGGAGTTTGCCAAAGAGCTGCACGAACAAGGCAAAGGCATCGTCGAGGCAGCCATTGAGGCGTCCCGCATGCGTCTGCGACCGATCATCATGACCTCCATGGCGTTCGTCCTCGGCGTATTGCCGCTGGCGATCTCCACCGGCGCAGGCTCAGGCAGCCAGCACGCGATCGGTACCGGCGTAATTGGCGGTATGATCACCGCCACCGTCCTGGCGATCTTCTGGGTGCCACTGTTCTATGCAACCGTGTCGTCTGCCGGCGAGCGCAACAAAAAGTCGGACACTACTGAAACTCCTAAAGAGGCTGGCCAATGAGCAAGTCGCTACTTTCCCTAGCCGTCACGGCATTCGTGCTCAGTGGCTGCTCGCTGATACCTGACTATCAGCGCCCCGAAGCGCCGGTGGCGGCCCAGTACCCGCAGGGGCCGGCGTATTCGTCGGCCCAGGCGCCGGGCCAGGCCGCTGCCGAGCAGGGCTGGAAGCAGTTTTTCCATGACCCTGCCCTGCAACAGCTGATCCAGACCGCGTTGGTCAACAACCGTGACCTGCGTGTCGCGGCCCTGAACATCGACGCCTATGCAGCGCAGTACCAGATCCAGCGTGCCGACCTGTTCCCGGCTATTTCGGCCACGGGCAGCGGCAGCCGCTCGCGAACCCCGGCCAAGCTGTCGCAAACCGGCGAAGCGGGCATCACCAGCCAGTACTCGGCTGGCCTGGGGATCAGCTCGTATGAGCTGGACCTGTTCGGCCGCGTGCGCAGCCTGAGTGAAGAAGCACTGCAAAAGTACTTCGCCACTGAAGAAGCGCGGCGCAGCACCCAGATCAGCCTGGTGGCCAGTGTGGCCAACGCCTACCTGACCTGGCAGGCCGACAAGGAACTGCTCAAGCTGACTCAGGACACTCTGGGCGCGTTCGAGCAGAGCTACAAACTGACCTCGCGCAGCAACGAAGTCGGCGTGGCCTCGGCCCTCGACCTCAGCCAGGCGCGCACCTCGGTGGAAAACGCCCGCGTGGCACTGGCGCGTTATACCCGCCAGGTGGCCCAGGACGAAAACAACCTGACCCTGCTGCTCGGCACCGGCCTGCCGGCGAATATCGCCAGCAAGCCACTGTCGGATGACCTGCTCAGCGAAGTGCCTGCCGGGTTGCCATCGGACCTGCTGCAACGTCGTCCCGACATTGTGCAGGCCGAATACAACCTCAAGGCCGCCAACGCCAATATCGGCGCGGCGCGTGCAGCGTTCTTCCCGAGCATCAGCCTGACGGCCAGCGCCGGCACCGCCAGCCCAACCCTGGGCGGCCTGTTCAAAGGCGGCTCGGGCACCTGGTCGTTTGCACCGCAGATCAACATCCCGATCTTCAACGCCGGTAGCCTGCGCGCAAGCCTGGACTACTCGAAGATCCAGAAAGAGATCAACGTGGCCAACTACGAGAAGGCGATTCAGACCGGCTTCCAGGAAGTTTCCGACGGCCTCGCCGCCCGTGAAACCTACAAGCAGCAGTTGGATGCCCAACGTGGCTTCGTCGCGGCCAACCAGGATTACTACCGCCTGGCCGAGCGTCGCTACCGCATTGGTGTCGACAGCAACCTGACGTTCCTCGATGCCCAACGCCAGCTGTTCAGTGCCCAGCAATCGCTGATCACCGACCGCCTGGCGCAGCTCAACAGCGAGGTCAACCTGTACAAGGCCCTCGGCGGTGGCTGGAACGAGCAGACCGCGAAGAACGAGCCGTTGAAAGAAGAAGCACCGGCACTGAAGTTGTTCTGATCGTGCTGCTGTAAATAAAACCGCTTCCCTTACCGGAAGCGGTTTTTTTTTTTGCCGGTTCATTGACCACCGCGGATCAAAGGTGGGAGCTGGCTTGCCTGCGATAGCGGTGTGTCAGCCACACCTGTACTGACTGACCGGCCGCTATCGCAGGCAAGCCAGCTCCCACAGGGCAACCCGACTCCGTCTTGCGCCTTGCTTTCTGCCAAACCTTTCAGGGTAAAATTGGTTACAGATTCTTACAGACCACAGAGGGAGCTTGTCGTAATGATCGTAGGAATCGACCTGGGGACGACCAACAGCCTGGCCGCCGTCTGGCGCGGTGACGCTGCCGAAATGGTGCCCAATGCCCTTGGCCAGTTGCTGACCCCGAGTGTGGTCGGCCTGGATGATCAAGGCCGCATCCTGGTGGGCCAAGCCGCCAAGGAACGCCTGCACACCCACCCGCACATGACCACGTCGCTGTTCAAGCGCTTCATGGGCAGTGCCACGGAAGTACGCCTGGGCGACCGTTCGTTCCGCCCCGAAGAACTCTCGGCGCTGGTACTCAAAAGCCTCAAGGAAGACATCGAGCGCACTTACGGCCAGACCGTCACCGAAGCGGTGATCAGCGTGCCCGCCTACTTCAGTGACGGCCAACGCAAGGCCACGCGCATCGCCGGTGAGTTGGCCGGGCTCAACGTTGAAAAACTCATCAACGAACCCACCGCCGCCGCGTTGGCCTACGGCCTGCACCAGCGTGACAAGGAAACTTCGTTCCTGGTGTTCGACCTCGGCGGAGGCACCTTCGACGTGTCGATCATCGAGCTGTTCGACGGCGTGATGGAGGTGCGTGCCAGCGCCGGCGACAACTTCCTCGGCGGCGAAGATTTCGACACCCTGTTGCTCGAACACTTCGTCGACAGCCAGCGCAATGCCCAAGGCTTCCCGCCCACCAGCAGTGTGCTGCAAGCCCTGCGCCGCGAAGCCGAGCGCGTGCGCAAAGCCTTGGGCCAGGACGACAGCGCCGAATTCGCCCTGCGCGTCGACGGCCAGCAGTGGGTCAGCACCATCACTCAGGCCGAACTCGCCAAGCTCTACACGCCCTTGCTGGAGCGCCTGCGCGCGCCGATTGAACGGGCCCTGCGCGACGCGCGGATTCGCGTCGGCGACCTCGATGAAATCCTGCTGGTCGGCGGCACCACGCGCATGCCATTGGTGCGCAAACTGGCGGCTGGTCTGTTCGGGCGCTTCCCGTCCATCAGCCTCGACCCCGACCAGGTGGTCGCCCACGGTGCGGCGATCCAGGCCGCGCTCAAGGCCCGTTCGGCAGCGCTGGAAGAGATCGTGCTGACCGACGTCTGCCCTTACACCCTGGGCATCGAAACCTCGAACCAGTACGGCGGCCATATCGAAAGCGGGCATTACCTGCCGCTGATCGAGCGCAACAGCAGCGTGCCGGTCAGCCGGGTCAAGAGCGTGGTCACCCTGCACGACAACCAGAGTTACGTGCTGTTGAAAATCTATCAAGGCGAAAGCCGCCTGGTGCGCGACAACATCGAACTGGGCCAGCTGGAAATTCCCGTGCCCAAGCGCAAGGCCGGCGAAGTCTCGCTGGACGTGCGCTTCACCTACGACAACAACGGCCTGCTCGAAGCCCAGGTGAACATCCCGCTGACCGGCGAGCAGCACTCGCTGGTGATCGAGAACAACCCCGGCGTGCTGAGCCCGCAGGAGATCCAACAACGCCTGCAAGCCCTGGCGCTGCTGAAGATTCACCCACGCGATCAGCAGGTCAACACCGTGCTGACCGCCCGCCTCGAACGGCTCTACCAGGAAAACCTCGGCGAGTTGCGCGAGCAGCTCGGGCACTGGGCCGCGCAGTTCCAGCAAGTGCTCGACACCCAGGATGAACGCCGCATCCGCGAGGCCCGCAGCGAGCTGACCCGTCAACTTGAGCAACTCGACAACGGCTTCTGGCGCTGAGAGAAATCGACATGGACTGTTGGACAGTGTTGCAACTGGCGGACGATGCCGACGAGCGCACCATCAAGCGTACCTACGCGCGGCTGCTGAAAAGCTGCCGCCCGGACGATGATGCCGAGGGTTTCCAGCGCCTGCGCGAAGCGTATGAAAACGCGCTGAATATCGCGCGCTGGCGGGCCGAGCATGAGGAAGAAGACGAAGACGTCCAGGTCATCAACGCGCCAGTGGCCGAACTGGCCGACGGCAACCCGCATGAGTACGCGGAATTCGCCCACATACGCCCCGTCAGCCCTGCCCCGTTCGACCTGCCGCCCGAGCAGACGCGCGCGCAAGCGCTGATCAACGGGCTGGGCGCTCATAACCTCGGCGAGCGCTGGGAACAGGCCCAGCAACAACGCTGCGCCGATGCGTTCCAGGCAGCCTTGCTGCGTCACTGTTTCGAGGCCCCGGGGGAGCGCGCAGCGATTGCCGCCTGGGCGGTGCAGCAGCTGGAATGGCTGACGCCCTGGCAAGGTGTAGCGATGAGCCCCTGGCAACACGAGGCACTCAGCGGCGAGCTGCTGCAGGCCTATCGCCAGACGCTGCAGGAACAGCTGGAGCAAAAGGCCGAGCGCGAGTTCGTCAACCAGCTCAACGCCTACAACCAGCAACCCTGGCTGCGGGTGTTTGACCTGCAGCAACAGTGGCAGCGCATCCTCCTGCAACTGCTGCACGACACCCAATGGAGCGTGCCGCTGTTCGAGCGGGTGTGCCAGGCGTTTGGCTGGGATGACCAGAAAGGCGTGTACCCGGAACCAGCGTGGATGTGGCGCCAGCTGGTCTCGCGCTGCGAGCAGGAAAGCTTCTTCGACAACCTGCTAGACAAGGCCCACGATACCCGCCGCACCTCCGCCGATGCCCTGGCGGCGCGCCTGCTGGTTACGGTGATGAGCGTGAAGGAACAGAAACGCTTGGTCGAAGGCTTTGATGACCCTGCGTGGAATGCCACTCAACACCTGGCTGAAGTGCTGACCTGGCGCTACCCGGCCTTGCTCGAACGCCTGCCGGATCCGAACGTTTTTTTCTGGCGCAAATTCCTGCCGCGCGGGGTGACCCTTGATAGCTGGATCAGAGTCTGGGCCGGGTTGGCCCTGGCCAGCGGCCTGGCCTTTCATCCACTCCTCGACACCTCGCTGCCGGCCAAATTCTTTTTGTTTATCCTGCTGACAGCCCTTCCCGCAATCTTCGCCCTGCGCGGTGCCCAAATATGGGCAGATTTCGCCTCTCGCCTGATCGTCCAGGACCTGTGGCTCAGCGAACGCCTGCTGCCCAAGCGGCTGAGCATCGACCAGTTCAGGCTGGTGCTACGCCATGGTATTCCGCAATTGGTGTTACTCCTGGTGTTTGGCTACATCCTCGGGATCATGGGCATGCTGACCCACCTGGGCATGATCCTGATCAGCCTGTTTCACTCGCGGCGAATCGGCAAGGTCAACGAAAATTTCAATGCCAGGATCCCTTGGATCAAAGGGTTGCACTGGGCCTATTGGAGCCCGCTGCAAGTGGTGTTTCTGGCGGCAATGGTGGCTACAACCCTCGCCTGCCAGAAATATCTGCCGGCCATCCCGTGGACCAGTTTGAACTCGCTGCGCTAGCCCTTCGAAAAAAGCCCAGTAAACCGGGCCGGACCTCCTGAGTCCGGCCCGCCAACTTGCGTTCGATCATCGCCCACAACCCGCCTCTCCCCACTTCCAACGCCACCGCACCGCCAAGCACCATGGCCGGCACCTGCATAACCCCAATAACAACAGGTCCAACACCATGAGCATTTTCCAACCGCGCCAGCTGTGGCTGGCAACCGCTGTCGCCAGTTTTGCCCTGCCTGTCGTCGCTGAAGAACACGGCTTCCTTGAAGACGCCAGCGCCAACCTCAACCTGCGCAATTTCTTTTTCAACCGCAACTTCACCAACCCGACCAAAGCCCAGGGCGGCGCGCAGGAGTGGACGCAAAGTTTCATTCTCGACGCGCGCTCCGGCTTCACCCAGGGCACGGTAGGTTTCGGAATGGATGTGTTGGGCATGTACTCGCAAAAACTCGATGGCGGGCGCGGCACCGGCGGCACCCAGCTGTTGCCGCTGGACCACGACGGCCGCCCGGCAGATAACTTCGGGCGCCTGGGCGTGGCGTTCAAGGCGCGGATTTCCAAGACCGAACTGAAGGTGGGCGAGTGGATGCCGGTGCTGCCTATCCTGCGCTCCGACGATGGCCGTTCGCTGCCGCAAACCCTGCGCGGCGGGCAGATCACCTCCAAGGAAATCGACGGCCTGACCCTTTACGGCGGCCAGTTCCGCGCCAACAGCCCGCGCGACGACAGCAGCATGACGGACATGTCGATGTTCGGGAAAGCCGCCTTCACCTCCGACCGCTTCAATTTCCAGGGTGCCGAATACGCCTTCAACGACAAGCGCACGCAGGTCGGCGTGTGGAATGCCCAACTCAAGGACATCTACCGCCAGCAGTACGTCAACCTGATCCACAGCCAGCCCGTGGGTGACTGGACCCTGGGCGCCAACCTCGGGTTCTTCTACGGCAAGGACGACGGCAGCGCCCGCGCCGGCAGCCTGGACAACAAAACCTGGTCCGGCCTGTTCTCGGCCAAATACGGCGGCAACACATTCTATGTTGGCCTGCAAAAACTCACCGGCAACAGCGCGTGGATGCGCGTCAACGGCACCAGCGGCGGCACCCTGGCCAACGACAGTTACAACGCCAGCTACGACAACGCCGAAGAGAAATCCTGGCAAGTGCGCCACGACTACAACTTCGCCGCCCTCGGCATCCCGGGCCTGACCTTGATGAACCGCTACCTCAGCGGCAGCAATGTGCACACCGGCACCATCACCGATGGCAAGGAGTGGGGCCGCGAGAGCGAACTGGGCTACACGGTGCAGAGCGGCACCTTCAGGGATCTCAACGTGCGGTGGCGTAATTCGAGCATGCGCAGGGACTACAGCAACAATGAGTTTGACGAGAATCGGTTGATCGTCAGCTATCCAATCAGCCTTTTGTAAACGCCCTGGTCAGGCCATGCTCCAGCCGCGCGCGTTAACTGTTCGCGGCTGACACCTGAAAAGCGGGCTGAGACAACAGCCCGCTATCCTTAAGACCAGCGGCAGCATTTACCCGTTATAGCCGGCGCGATCATGCTGTATCGTGCACGCGCCCTTGAGTCGACACATGGAGGTCATCGACACGGATCACCCTCTTAACCCAGGCCGCCATGAACTATCTCATTGTCATTCTGTCGATCCTGCTCAGCGGCTGCATCGGCGCGCCCATCGCCCTGACGCCGCAGACCGAACAGCGTTTGCAGGCCCAGGCCCCGATCCGCTTCCTGCTGACCTTCGATGACGGCCCCAGCGCTTCAGGCTACAACAACCCGAGCCGTTCAGTGATAGCCGACCTGGCGCACAACCCGATACTGCCGGGCATCAAGGCGGTGTTCTTCCTGCAAACCGAGGCGTCGCGCTCCGGTGGCAGCCCGCGGGGTCGCAAGACCATGGTGCGTGAATACGCAGCCGGTCACGTCCTGGCCTTCCACACCGCCACGGGGTTTCACACCAACCACCGCTGGCTAAGTGACGCCGAGCTTGAACGCACCCTCAGCCAAGGCGCAGCGGACATTGCCTCGATCACTGGCGCATCGCCCCTGCTGGTGCGCCCGCCGTTCTGGAACTATGACAAGCGCACCTTCGCCGCCTACCAGCGCCACGGCATGCACGTATTGCTGACGGACCTGAGTGCCAATGACGGCAAGATCTGGGGCTTCAACGGCAGCCCACGGCGGCGGGCGAATTTGTACCGGCAACTGTCAGTGGTGCGCGAGCGCATTGCCTTGGGCGAACTGCCGACGGTGGATGGCGTGATACCGGTGGTGGTGACCTTTCATGACATCAATCGCTACACCGCGCGGCACATGCAGGAGTACTTGCAGATTCTGATGGACAGCGCCCGGATCAACGGCATGAAGACCGCCGCCGAGCCGTTCTACACCGACCACGCCACGCTGGAACGCGCGGCGCTGGCACGTACGGTGAAGGATGTGAATGAAGAGGTGCATTTGCCGGGAGTGTGGAACTGGATATGGGATGCCGATTCACACTGATCCAGCAAACACAGATGCGTGTGTTTCAATTCAGTCCTGCCGCGACTCCACGCCGAGTTCATCCCACACCGACTCGGCGAGATGGAAGGTCGCATTCGCCGCCGGAATACCGCAATAAATCGCGCTCTGCATCAGCACTTCCTTGATCTCGGCGCGGGTCACGCCATTGCTCGCGGCCGCACGCAGGTGCAACTTCAACTCTTCACTGCGGTTCATGCCGATCAGCATGGCGATGGTGATCAGGCTGCGGGTGTGCCGCGGCAGGCCGGGGCGGGTCCAGATATCGCCCCAGGCGTGGCGGGTGATCATTTCCTGGAACTCGCTGTTGAACTCGGTAAGGGCATTCAGGCTGCGGTCGACATGCGCGTCGCCCAGCACTTCGCGGCGCACTTGCAGGCCGTCGGCGTAACGTTGTTTCTCGTCCACAAAAAGCTCCTTAGCGTAAATGGCCCGGAGAACGGCATACCTTGTGGCGAGGGAGCTTGCTCCCGTTGGGCTGCGCAGCAGCCCCAGTCAGGTATGCGCATTCTTACCGGAAAACTTGAATGGGCGGATTTGGGACTGCTTCGCAGTCCAGCGCGAGCAAGCTCGCTCGCCACAGGGTTTAATCGGCCAGCAAGAACTTCAGTACTCGGTTACTGAAATCAGCCCCGGCCTGGACGTTGGAAAGGTGGGCCGCATAGAACTCGGCGTATTCGGCGCCCTTCACATGGTTCTGGATAAAGTGGCTACCGGCCGGCGGTGTGACCGCATCTTCAGTACCGGCAATCACCAAGGTCGGCGCTTTGATCGAGGCCACCTGCTCACGGAAATCCGCATCACGCACCGCTGCGCAGTTGGCGGCGTAACCCTTGGGCGAAGTGGCCGCGAGCATGTCGGTAATCTGCTTGGCCTGGTGCGGGTTGGCGGCGGCAAAATCGGCGGTGAACCAGCGCGCAATCGACGCATCGCGCAACGCCACCATGGCTGCCGGACCCTCACGCAAGACCATCTCGATACGCGGGTTCCACACCTCCGGTGTGCCGATCCTGGCGGCGGTGTTGCACACCACCAGGCGCTGCAAACGCTCACCGGCATGGATGCCCAACCATTGCCCAATCAGGCCGCCCATGGATAAACCACAGAAATGCGCACGCTGGATATCCAATGCATCCAGCAGCGCGATCACGTCGTAGCCCAGTTGCTCAATGCTGTACGGCCCCTCGGTGACCAGGGACTTGCCGTGGCCACGGGTGTCGAAACGCAGCACACGAAAATGCTCGGTAAAAGCCGGGATCTGGATGTCCCACATATGCAGGTCGGTGCCCAGGGAGTTGGACAATACCAACACCGGCGCTTCCACTGGCCCATCCAGTTGGTAATGCAGTTCGCCCTCGGCGAGTTGTACAAAGGCCACAGCGGTCTCCTTACGCGGTCAATGCAAAATGGTCGGCCACCGCGCGGGTGACCCAGGTGCGGGCCTGGCCCAGGTAGTGAGCAGGGTCGAGCAGGCGGTCCAGTTCAACCGCTGACAACTCGGCGGTCACCTGCGGTTCGTCCGCGAGCACCGCGCGCAGATGGCGCCCTTGCGCGACGGCGCGCTTGCAACATTGCTCCAGCAGATGATGCGCGGTGTCGCGGCCCAAGCGCTGGGCCAGCACGATGCTGACGGCTTCTGCCAGCACCAGGCCTTGAGTCAAATCGAGGTTGTGCGCCATGCGCTCAGGGGCGACTTCCAACCCCTCGCTCACCAGCAACGCCTGCTTCAAGGCACCAGACACCAACCGACAAATCTCCGGCAAGGTTTCCCATTCGGCGTGCCACAGGCCCAGGCTGCGCTCGTGTTCCTGGGGCATGGCGCTGAACATTGTCGCGACCAACCCCGGCACACGGGTCGCCGCGCTGATCAGCACAGCGGCACCCACCGGGTTGCGTTTGTGCGGCATGGTCGACGAACCGCCTTTGCCGGGCGCCGAAGGTTCAAACACCTCTGCCGCTTCGGTCTGCATCAACAGGCTGATATCACGGCCCAACTTACCCAGGCTGCCGGCAATCAGGCCGAGCACACTGGCGAACTCCACCAGCCGATCGCGTTGGGTGTGCCAGGGTTGCTCGGGCAAGCTCAACTGCAACTCCGCCGCCAAGGCTTCGGCCACGGGCATGGCCTGCTCACCCAGCGCCGCCAGGGTGCCGGACGCGCCGCCGAATTGCAGCACCAACAGGCGCGGCTTCAGCTCGGCAAGGCGCTGGCGACTGCGCGTCACCGCCCCCAGCCAACCGGCGATTTTCATCCCCAGGGTGACCGGCGTCGCGTGTTGCAACCACGTGCGCCCGGCCAACGGCACGCTCGCATAACGCTGGGCCTGCTGGGCAAGGACTTCACCCAATTGCGCCAAATCGGCTTCGATCAACACCAACGCGCGGCGCAATTGCAGGACCAGGCCAGTGTCCATCACGTCCTGGCTGGTCGCACCCAGATGCACGTAACGTTCGGCGTCGGCATCTTCACTGGCAATCAACTTGCCCAGCGCCTTTACCAACGGGATCGCCGAATTGCCCGCCGTGGCAATCGCCACGCCGAGCGCATCCACATCGTACAAAGACGCCAGGCAGGCCTGGGCAATCGGTGCAACGGCGGCCTGCGGAATCAGCCCGACCTGGGCCTGCGCCCGGGCCAGAGCCGCTTCAAAATCCAGCATGCCCTGCAAACGCCCCTGATCGCAGAACACTTCGGCCATGCTGTAAGCGGTGAAGTAAGCGTCGAACAATTGGTTGCTCGTGCGCAGTGTCATAACGCGTCCCTTATAGATCGTGGTGCAGGTACGCCGCCTCTTTCGGCAGGCGCAAGCTGAACAGGAAGGCGATCGCCATCATCGCGGTGACATACCAGTAGAAGGCGTTTTCCATGCCGATGGATTTAAGGCTCAACGCGACGACTTCCGCCGAACCACCAAAAATCGCATTCGCCACCGCATAGGCCAGGCCCACGCCCAAGGCACGCACCTGGGGCGGGAACATTTCCGCTTTGACCAGGCCGCTGATCGAGGTGTAGAAGCTGACAATCGCCAACGCCAGGGTGATCAGGACAAAGGCCAGGAACGGGCTGCTGACGGTTTTCAAGGTCAGCAGAATCGGCACGGTGAACAGCGTGCCAAGACCGGCAAACCAGAGCATCGAATTGCGGCGGCCGATCTTGTCCGCCAACATGCCGAACAGCGGCTGCATGCACATGTAGAGAAACAGCGCGCCCGTCATGATGTAGCTCGACGTCTTGGCGTGCATGCCGACGGTGTTCACCAGGTACTTCTGCATGTAAGTGGTGAAGGTGTAGAAAATCAGCGAGCCGCCGGCGGTGTAGCCCAGCACGGTAACGAACGCTTTGCCATGGTCGCGTAACAGCGCAACGATGCTGCCGGCGTCCTTGTCTTCGCGCATTTCCTTGCTGGTGGTTTCTTTCAAGGTGCGACGCAGCAGCAGAGAGATCACCGCCGCAATGGCGCCGATCACAAACGGAATCCGCCAGCCCCAGGCACGCAGTTCGTCTTCGCTGAGAAACTGTTGCAGGATCACCACGACCAGTACCGCCAGCAGTTGCCCGCCGATCAGGGTTACATACTGGAACGAGGCGAAAAAGCCACGCTGGCCCTTGAGGGCAATTTCACTCATGTAGGTCGCGGTGGTGCCGTATTCGCCGCCCACCGACAAGCCCTGGAACAAACGCGCCACCAGCAGCAAGGCCGGCGCCCAGGCGCCGATGTCTTTGTAAGTGGGCAAGAAGGCGATGACCAGGGAGCCGGCGCACATCATCAGCACCGAGATCATCATCGAGTTTTTACGGCCATGCTTGTCGGCCACGCGGCCAAACAACCAGCCGCCAATCGGTCGCATCAGGAACCCGGCAGCGAATACGCCGGCGGTGTTCAGCAGTTGGACCGTAGGGTCGTCCGACGGAAAAAACGCCGGGGCAAAATAGATGGCGCAGAAGGCATAAACGTAGAAGTCGAACCACTCGACAAGGTTGCCGGAGGAAGCACCGACAATCGCAAAAATCCGTTTGCTGCGTTCTTCTCCGGTGTAGTGACTCGTTGTTGTTGTCATGTTTTTTCACTCAGTGGGAACGGTTATAGCCTAGACATACTTTGCAACAACCATGTTCCGCAAGCAGACTTTTGGTGATCGTTCCCACGCTCTGCGTGGGAATGCCTTTTGTGACGCTCTGCGTCAGGCTTTGGGACGCAGAGCGTCCCTGGCTGCATGCCCACGCAGAGCGTGGGAACGATCGGGTCTCAATAGTCGAAGAACACCGTTTCCTTATCTGTGCCCTGCAAAATCACATTCCACTGATACACCCCTGCCCCATCCTGCTGGGCAATCAACGTGCCGCGCCGCTCGGCAGGCACGCACGCGAGCAACGGGTCGTCGCCATTCAACGCCTCGCCGTCAAAATAAATCCGCGTCAGCAGGTGCTTCACCAACCCACGCGCAAACACCAGCACCACCAGGTGCGGCGCCTGGGTCGTGCCTTTCAGCCCCGGCACGCTGCCCGGCTTGATGGTGGTAAAGCGAAAGCGCCCTTCGGCATCCACCGGCACTCGGCCAAAACCTTCGAAGTGAGGGTCGACGGCTTTGTCCTGCTCATCCTCCGGGTGGTCGTACTTGCCGGCCGCATTGGCCTGCCAGACTTCAAGCATGGCGTCGTTAACGACATCACCGTTGCCATCCACCACTTGCCCGCTGATGGCCACGCGTTCGCCAAGGGTGGCCGGCACGGTCAGGTCTTCGCGGTTCAGCCAGGTCAGGCCGATGTGGTAATACGGCCCGACGGTGTGGGACGTGGTCGCATTGAGTGTCATCTCATTTCTCCATCGGCGTGGCGTCGCGGCCGCGCAGGACGATGTCCCAGCGGTAGCCGAGGGCATAGGAAGGAATGGTTTTTTCCAGGTCAAAACGGGCGATCAGGCGCTGTTTGGCCGAGGTGTCCGGCACACAGTTGTAGATCGGGTCGTACTCCAGCAGCGGGTCGCCGGGGAAATACATCTGTGTGACCAGGCGCGTCAGCACGCTCGGGCCGAACAGGGAAAAGTGGATATGCGCCGGGCGCCACGCATTGTGATGGTTGCCCCACGGGTACGCACCGGGCTTGATGGTCTGGAACTGATACCAGCCATCGGCGTCGGTAACGGTGCGACCGGTGCCGGTGAAGTTCGGGTCCAGTGGCGCATCGTGCAGGTCACGCTTGTGGTTGTAACGGCCCGCAGCATTGGCCTGCCAGATCTCCACCAGAATGCCTGGCACCGGCAAGCCATTTTCATCCAGCACGCGGCCATGAATGATGATGCGCTCACCTTGAGGCTCGCCCTCGTGCTGGGCAGTCAGGTCATTGTCCTTCTCATTGACGCGCTCGGCGCCGATGGTCGGGCCGGTAATTTCCGACAGCGAATGCGGCAGAAACACCAATGGCTGGGACGGCGAACGCAGGTTCGTCGACTGGTAGGCCGGGTGCAGGTAATCAGGTTGAGTGCCCGCTTGCGGGCGCCGGTATCCGGGCTTGTCACTCATGGAGCAATCCTCTCTTTTTAGATGCGTTCAATCGCCAGGGCCAAGCCTTGGCCGACGCCTACACACATGGTCGCCAGGCCTTTGCTGCCACCGGTTTTTTCCAACTGATGCAGCGCGGTCAACACCAACCGCGCGCCGCTCATGCCCAACGGATGGCCGAGGGCGATGGCGCCGCCGTTCGGGTTGACCTGGGGGGCGTCGTCGGCAATGCCCAACTCACGCAGCACCGCCAGGCCTTGGCTGGCGAAGGCTTCATTGAGTTCAATGACGTCAAAGTCGGTGACCGCCAAACCGAGGCGCTCCACCAGCTTGCGCACCGCCGGCACCGGGCCAATCCCCATCACCCGTGGTGCGACACCGGCGCTGGCCATACCCAGTACGCGCGCGCGGGCGGTCAGGCCGTGTTTTTTCACCGCGTCGGCGGAGGCGAGTATCAGTGCCGCCGCGCCATCGTTCACGCCAGAAGCATTACCCGCGGTTACGGTCTTGTCCGGGCCATTCACTGGCTTGAGTTTGGCCAGGGCTTCCAGGGTGGTGTCCCGTGGATGCTCATCGTGTTCCACCACGGTCTCGCCCTTCTTGTGCGCAACCCGCACCGCAACGATTTCTTCAGCGAAGAACCCGGCAGCCTGCGCGGCGGCAGTGCGTTGCTGGCTGCGCAGGGCGAAGGCGTCCTGGTCGGCGCGAGACACGTTGTAATCATCGGCGACGTTATCGGCGGTCTGCGGCATCGCGTCCACGCCGTACTGGGCCTTCATCAACGGGTTGATAAAACGCCAGCCGATAGTGGTGTCCTCCAGCTTCATGTTGCGTGAAAACGCCGCATCGGCCTTGCCCATCACGAATGGCGCGCGGGACATCGACTCAACGCCACCGGCAATCGCCAGCTCCATTTCGCCGCTGGCAATGGCGCGGAAAGCCGTGCCGATGGCGTCCATGCCCGAGGCGCACAGGCGGTTGAGGGTCACGCCGGGAATGCTCTCTGGCAGGCCCGCCAGCAACAGCGCCATGCGCGCAACGTTGCGGTTGTCTTCGCCGGCCTGGTTGGCGCAACCGAGGAACACTTCGTCGACAGCCGACCAGTCCACCGACGGGTTGCGCTCGATCAGTGCCTTGATCGGCAAGGCCGCCAAGTCATCGGCGCGCACCGTGGACAAGCCACCGCCAAATCGGCCAATGGGCGTGCGGATGGCATCACAGATAAATACCTCGCGCATCAGGCTTCTCCTGGCGCTTGGCCATGGGCGGCGGCGGTGCGGGCTTCAAGGTCACGCAGGGCGGTCAGTTCGACCTCCGTCGGTTCGTCAGTCGTTTCCACCTGATCGGCAAACCGAATCGCCCAACCAGTGGCCGCGACCACTTGCTCACGGGTTACGCCAGGGTGCAGCGCGGTGACCACAAACTCATGGCTGCCCGCTTCCGGTTCCATGATGCACAGGTCGGTAATAATCCCTACGGGACCGGCGCCCGGCAGGCCCAGGCGTTTGCGTGAATCGCCGCCTTCGCCATGGCCGACCGAGGTGATGAAGTCGAGCTTGTCGACAAACGAACGCGCCGACTGCTTGAGGATGATCAGCACGCTCTTGGCCGAACCGGCAATCTCCGGCGCACCACCGGCACCTGGCAGGCGCACTTTGGGCTGGTGGTAATCGCCGACCACGGTGGTGTTGATATTGCCGAAGCGGTCGACCTGGGCGGCGCCGAGAAAACCGACGTCGATGCGCCCACCTTGCAGCCAGTAGCGAAAAATCTCACCGGTCGGCACCACGGTGTCGGCGGTTTCGGCCAGCTCGCCATCGCCGATGGACAGTGGCAACACGCTTGGCTTGGCGCCTATCGGGCCGGACTCGTAGATCAGCACCACGTCGGGCGACGAGGTCAGGCGCGCCAGGTTGGCGGCTTTAGAGGGCAAGCCGATGCCGACAAAGCACACCGAGCCGTTCTTGAGGCGGCGCGCGGCGGCGACGGTCATCATTTCATTGGTCGAGTAAGCCATTACTTGGCCTCCTGCGCATTGGCCAGCTTGGCCTGGAATTCACTGAAGTCGGCGGTGCCGTGGATGTATTCGTCTATCCAGGCGGTAAAAGTCCCACGGTCGCGGGCGATCGGGTCCCACGCCTGATAGAAGCGGTTGTCACGTTCGTTGTAGCCGTGAGCGTAGGACGGATGCGCGCCACCCGGTACATGACACACCGCGGTCAGGGCCCAGGTCGGCAACACACAGCTGTTCATCGGTGCATTCAGGTCGTCGACGATTTCTTCGACGGTGACAATGCAACGCTTGGCGGCCAACGCCGCTTCCTTTTGCACACCGAGAATGCCCCAGAGCAACACGTTGCCCTTGCGATCGGCCTTTTGTGCGTGGATCACGGTGACGTCCGGGCGTACCGAGGGCACGGCCGCCAGCACTTCGCCGGTGAACGGGCAGGTCACGGTTTTGATCAGCGGGTTGACCTTGGGCAAGTCGGAACCGGCGTAGGCACGCAGCACCGCGAACGGCAGGCCCGATGCACCGGCGACGTAGGCATTCGCCAGGTCAGCGTGGCTGTGTTCTTCGATCTCCAGCGGCTGCGGCCATTGTTTCTCCACCGCGTCGCGCAGGCGATGCAAGGAGCCCACACCCGGGTTGCCGCCCCAGGAGAAAATCAACTTGCGGGCGCAGCCAGCACCGATCAACTGGTCGTAGATCAGGTCAGGCGTCATACGCACCAGCGTCAGGTCTTTCTTGCCCTGACGGATGATTTCATGACCCGCTGCCGTAGGGATCAGATGGGTGAAGCCTTCCAGTGCGACGGTATCGCCGTCGTTCACGAATTGCTTCACCGCGTCACGCAGCGCAAGAATTTCAGCCATGGGGTTCGGGCTCCCGGTGTTGATCGAAAAAGGCGCTGAGGTGGCGCCGAAGTGCTTGAAGATTAAGCCGGGGCATTGAGCCGAACAATCCGATAATCGACGGAGTGTTCGATTATCGAACGAATTGTTGCCTAGCTAATCTTTCGTGCAAAGCAGCCAGGTCAGCTCCCAACCGTCAATGTGGGAGCTGGCTTGCCTGCGATGCAGACGACTCGGTCCAGCAGGCAAATTGAGTTGATGCAATCGCAGGCAAGCCAGCTCCCACATGGTCTCGTGGCTGCTACAAAATCGTGTCAGACCTCAGGTCGCGTCCGCATGGCTGACCATGCCTTTGATCACAACGGCAGCCGTGGCCAATGCCGCTGGAATCACCAGCGCGGTGAGTACCTGCTCGAAGTTCCAGCCCAGCCCCAGCAACGTCGCGCCCATCCACGCGCCGAGAATCGCGCCGAAGCGGCCGATGCCGAGCATCCACGACACACCGGTCGCGCGGCCTTGGGTCGGGTAAAAGCGTGCGGCTAATGAGGGCATCGCCGATTGCGCGCCGTTGACGCACATGCCGGCCACCAGCACCAGAGTCGCCAGCAAGGTGATGTTGCCCAGGCTCTGCCCCACCGCGTAGGCAAACACCCCGGCCAGCAGGTAAAAAGTACCGATGACCTTGTGAGGGTTGAACCGGTCCATCGCCCAGCCCACGCCGACCGCACTCAATACGCCACCAAACTGGAACAATGCGCCGATAAACGCGGCCTGTTCCATGCTGGCGCCACTGTCACGCATCAAGGTCGGCAGCCAGCTGGTCAGCAGGTAAACAATCACCAGGCCCATGAAGTAAGTGAGCCACAGCAACAAGGTGCCGGCGCTGTAAGTGCCGGAGAAGATCACCGCAAACACATTGCGCGCCTTGACGGTTTTTTGCTCCGGCACGCTGAAGCTGGTGGCCTGGGCGACGAGATTGGGCTCGATGGGCGACAAGGTCTTGCGCACTTTGTCGGTGCCGCGATTGCGCACCACGAGGTAGCGTGCCGATTCCGGCAGCCACACCAACAGCACCACCGCCAGGATCAATGGCAGGATGCCGCCGATCATCAACAGGCTGTGCCAGCCGAACGCCGGAATCAGCTTGGCGGAGATAAACCCGCCACCGGCCATGCCCAGGTTGAACCCGCAGAACATGCTGGTCACCAACAGCGACTTGTGGCGCTTAGGGGTGTACTCGGAGAGCAAGGTGGTGGCATTCGGCATGCCCGCCCCCAGGCCCAGCCCGGTGAGGAAGCGCAACACCAGCAACTGGTCGACGTTGGTGCTGTAGGCCGACGCCAGGCTGAATGCGCCAAACACCAGCACCGCACTCACCAACACCACTTTGCGCCCGAAGCGGTCGGCCAGCGGGCCTGAACCCAACGCGCCGAACACCATGCCGATCAACGCGGCGCTCATCACCGGGCCGAGGCTGGCGCGGTCGATGCCCCAATCCTGGGACAGCGCGGGCGCAATAAAGCCCATGGCGGCGGTGTCGAGGCCGTCGAGGAAAACGATAAGGAAACACAGGATCACCACACGCCACTGATAACGTGACAGCGGCTGGGCGTTGATAAAGGACTGCACGTCCAGGTTAGTACCGACAGAGGGCTGGTTCATTATTGTTATTTCCACACCGATGGGCGGGCGAACGGCCTGGGGCCGTCATTATTATTGGGGCGCGCTAGAGCGCTGCCGCACATTAATAAGCCTGGGGAAACACCGTCAATTGATCAAGCCGGGTTCTGTGCGGTGACCGAACACTTAGGCAAATAGCTGGGCACTCAACTCACGACTGGCGCTGAGCATGCTCGGCAGGAAACGCTGTTCCAACTCACTGCGACTGACCCGTCCGGCATGGGTGCTGACATTCAACGCAGCCAGAACCTGGCCGGACGCGTCGTACACCGGCACCGCAATGGAGCGCAGGCCTTGCTCCAGTTCCTGGTCGACGATGCACCAACCTTGCTGACGCACTTGTTGCAGGCATTCGAACAAGGCTTCGGGGGTCGTCAGGGTGCGGCTGGTTTTGGTTTGCAGGTCGGCGTGATCGAGGTAATCCTGCAGCGAGGCATCATCCAACGCCGCGAGCAGGATGCGGCCCATGGACGTGCAATACGCCGGCAGGCGCCCGCCCACCGACAGGTCCACCGAAATCAAGCGTTGGGTTGTGGCGGAACGAGCGATATAGAGGATGTCGTCGCCTTCCAGGGTCGCCATGTTGCAGGCTTCGTGCAGTTGCTCGCTCATGCGGTCCAGGTACGGCTGCGCGGAGACCGCCAGGGGTGTGGAGGATAAATAGGCATGGCCCAGTGTCAGGACTTTGGGCAGCAGCGAGTAAGTGCGTCCGTCGGTGGTGGCGTAGCCGAGCTTGATCAACGTATGCAGGCAACGGCGCACGGCAGCGCGCGGGATTTCGGTGCGGTGGCTGATTTGGGCGATGGTCAGGTGGCGTTTGCGCTCCTGAAACGCCTGCACCACCGCCAAGCCACGGGCCAGCGAGGTCATGAAATCCGGATCACCGGTAAACGCCTGGATGCGCTTGGCCGGGGAAGCCACGATCGGCGGCGCCACTGACGCGAAGGAGTTGCGCAATTGATCGTTCATTTCAGGGTCCTTTCTCTTATTTTTCAACCGCTGGGAGGGTTGGCCGCTATTACAAGCCGCGCTGGCCTTGATGTACAAGGCTGGGGCCGCAACATTGGGCGATTATCGGACGATCATTCGATAATCGCAATTTGCCCAGCACGCCGAGCACCGATACTGCACGAGGGATCCATACAGTTGACGTACTCATACGTGACATTTAGTTGAGTGCAGACTTTATGCCGCCAGCTTTTCACAATTACTGACGCGAGCATGTAACAAAACCCTCACACGACGTTGACGCTTTTTAACTTCATGGTGATAGTGTTATTCAAATGCGCCGCTATAATGCAGCTTGTGCAGAGGTCAGCCCGGTATCGATATCGGGATTGGAGCTCGCCAGGCGTTGCGCAATGTGCATCACCGGTCACAAGTAACCGCTTAAAAGATATGCCCTTTGGTCCTCTTTCAAACTTGAACGGCTGCGTTGTTCAATTTGAAATAACCCGAGGACGACTTTCAGGCCTAACGCTGCACAGTCAATAACTCAACTCAATTAGGTAACACTGTGACGAAAGACGAACTGCGCGCGGAACTTGAGCGCCAGGAGCAACGTTACAAGGACGTTTACGGCGGGGAAGTCACCACCTACGCCGCCCAGCCTGAGCCCGAGCGCAAGCCGTGGCGCAAGCGAGCCAGCTTGCTGGATCAGGCATTTGCCCAGGAAATCCAAAAGATTGAACAGGAACTCAAAACCGAAGAGCCATAAGCACTTCGATTTGAGCGCCAAGGTTTTGCCACCACCGCTGGCTCATTGCCAGCGGTGGGCGACCTGATTTTCATCAGGCTCCTACAGCCTTGAGCGAAATTTCGTACAAATGTTTCAAACGTGACATTTCGGTCAAAAAAACCCGCCTTTCGGGCCACGCGCTTTATAAATCAAAGACTTGCCAAAGCCCCGAAAACCCTGGGATGCGCCCCTTTGCTCGGACTTTTTTCAGTGAAGATTGCGACCGATGAGCAGCTAGTGCATCGATTACTGAGGTTTTCTGGCATAATCGCGCCCCCTTACGACCGGGTCAGAAAACCTTCATGATCGATTTATTCAGCGGACTGGATGCTTGGGTTCTAGTGAGCCTGTTGCTCGCCCTGGCCTTTGTCCTCGCCTTCGAGTTCATCAATGGCTTTCATGACACCGCTAACGCGGTGGCCACAGTCATCTATACCAAAGCCATGCCGCCGCACCTGGCCGTGTTCTTCTCCGGGGTGTTCAACTTCCTCGGCGTGTTGCTCGGCGGTGTGGGTGTTGCCTATGCCATCGTGCATTTGCTGCCGGTGGAGTTGCTGATCAATGTGAACACCGGCCATGGTTTGGCAATGGTCTTCTCATTATTGGCAGCGGCGATTACCTGGAACCTGGGCACCTGGTACTTCGGTATCCCGGCCTCCAGCTCCCACACGTTGATCGGCTCGATCCTCGGTGTCGGCCTGGCGAACGCCCTGATCAACGATATTCCCCTGGCTGACGGTGTGAACTGGCAGAAAGCGATCGATATCGGCGCGTCCCTGGTGTTCTCGCCGATGGCCGGTTTCCTGGTCGCAGCCTTGGTGCTGATCGGCCTGAAATGGTGGCGCCCACTGTCGAAAATGCACAAGACCCCAGACCAGCGCCGCAAGCTCGACGACAAGAAACACCCGCCGTTCTGGAACCGCCTGGTGCTGGTGATTTCGGCCATGGCCGTGAGCTTCGTGCACGGTTCCAACGATGGCCAGAAAGGTATCGGCCTGATCATGCTGGTGCTGATCGGCATCGTGCCGGCACAGTTTGTACTCGACCTGGGCAGCACCACCTATCAGATCGAGCGCACCCGTGACGCCACCGTGCACTTGAGCCAGTTCTACCAGCGTAACAACGCCACCCTCGGCGAGTTCCTGGCACTGGGCAAAAGTGTGAAGGATGACCTGCCGGGCAAGTTCCAGTGCAACCCGCAGCAGACCGAGCCCACTATCAGCGCGCTGATGGAGACCTTGAAAGGTGTCTCGGACTACCACTCGCTGACCTCCGAACACCGTATTGAAGTGCGCCGCTACCTGCTGTGCCTGGACGACACTGCGAAGAAAGTCGGCAAGTTGCCAGGCCTGGATGCGCGTGAGAAGTCCGACCTGGACAAGCTGCGTAAAGACCTGACGGCCACCACCGAGTACGCGCCGTTCTGGGTGATCCTCGCGGTCGCGCTGGCCCTGGGCCTGGGCACCATGGTCGGTTGGAAACGTGTAGTGCTGACCATAGGTGAGAAGATCGGCAAGCAGGGCATGACCTATGCCCAGGGCATGTCGGCGCAGATCACCACGGCGAGCATGATTGGCCTGGCGAACATCTTCAGCCTGCCGGTTTCCACCACCCATGTGCTGTCGTCCGGTGTTGCCGGGACCATGGTTGCCAACAAAAGCGGCCTGCAAGGTGGCACCGTGAAGACCATTCTGATGGCTTGGGTGTTGACCTTGCCGGCAACCGTGGGCCTGTCGGCCGGGTTGTTCTGGCTAGCGTCCAAGGCGTTGGGCAGCTGATAAGCTGCTGTTGAAAAAAAGGCGTGATCCCGATAAGGATCACGCCTTTTTTTATCCCCACTGATCGTTCCCACGCTCTGCGTGGGAATGCATCGAGTGAAGCTCAGCGTCACAACTACAGGTGCGGGACGCAGAGCGTCCTCGGCGGCATTCCCCACGCGGAGCGTCGGAACGATCACATTAAATAGCAGACAAAAAAAGGGCGACCGAAGTCGCCCAAAATGCCTTGCGTGCTCATGTAACCCGGAAGAACTTACGGTTCTTTACGCTTATTAGCGTCCTTCCAGATAAAAATCCCGAATCCTACAAAAAACAGCACCATGAGGCTGACAGTCAGCACCCCGGCAAACACCACATTATCGAAAAACATGACCGGCCTCCTGCTCGTGCCCTGTTGCGATAGGGCTAAGTTAATGGAGAAGGCGGATTGGAAAATTGACGGGGATCAATGTCGCCCGCAACGGGGCGTAAAGAAGGGCAATAACTGACCTGCATCAACAGATGCAGGTTGTTTTAACGCTTTTTCGGCTTTTTCTTTGGCTTTTTCTTAACGTTACCCAGTGGCATCGCTTGTTCAAACGCCTGACGAACTTCATTCAGGCGTTTGTCATTCAAGTCATGCACACGCTTGGCACGTTCGGCATTCAGGTCGATCAGCTTGTCGTCATCACTCATGGCTTGGCTTACGTCGTGGCGGGAATAGCTCAATAATGCGGCCTCGTCCGCCCGACGGCAAATCAGCGGGCGACAAAATGCAGGTCATCGCCCAAAATCGGCACTTTCCACCCTACCCAGCAGGAGCCTTCAGGTGGCATTGCACAAGGACCTTCCGCCGCTGCTGGCCCTGCGCGCCTTCGAGGCCGTTGCGCGGCATTTGAGTTTTATCAAGGCGGCGAACGAGTTATCGGTGACGCAAAGTGCCCTGAGCCACCAGGTGCAGAAGCTCGAACTGCATTTGGGTAAATCGCTGTTTATCCGACGCACCCGTGCGATCGATCTGACTGCCGACGGCCAGCGTTACTACGACGAAATCCGCCCCGCCCTCGACGCCATCGCCGCCGCTACCCGCGCGCAAAAGACCGCGCCCAGTTCCACCGTGCTGCGCGTAGGCCTGCTCGCCTCCTTCGCCACCCTGTGGCTGGCTCCGCGCCTGGCGGGGTTTCTTAACCGTTACCCGCATATCCAGGTGGAGTTGCTGCCGTCGATTCAATTGGCCAACGTCGCCGCCGCCGAGGTCGACCTGGCTATCCGTTATGGCAAGGGCGACTGGCCCGATGTAGACGCCACACGGCTGATGCCTGAAGTGATCTCACCGGTGTGCAGCCCGGCCTTCAAGGCCAGCCACGTGCACAATGGCGCGCTGTTGATGGCCACCTCGCACCGGCCTTTTGAGTGGACCGATTGGTCCGCGCATTATCAAGTCGACCTCGAGCGCCACCCCCGCGTGATGTTGCACGACTACAACATCGTGGTCGAAGCCGCCGTGGCCGGCCAGGGCATCGCCATGGGCCGGCACCGTTTGATTGAGCGCAAGTTGCAGGATGGCAGCCTGGTGCAAGCCTTTGACTGGCCGCCCTATCACAGCGAAATCGGCTACTGGCTGATCGCGCCCCAAGGCCCCGCCAGTGAGGCGGCCGAATGCTTCAGCCAGTGGTTGAAGGAAACCTGCAACGACGCGTGAGTTATTTCGATACGTCGAGTAAGTTCTATCCGTTTGTCGCCCATTGTCGCAGCCAACATGCTGAAACCTTCTTCACTCAAGAGGTTTCACCATGAGCGACTCTATCCGCCAACGCGTACACGCCCTTGGCCTGACACTGCCAACGCCCAGCCAGCCGGCGGCCAATTACATCAATCATGTGATCAGCAAGAGCCAGTTGTTTATCTCCGGGCAAATTCCCATGGTCGACGGCAAGCCTGCCTACATCGGCCGGTTGGGCGAGTCCCTCAGCGATGCAGAAGGTGCCCAGGCGGCAGAGCTGGCGGCGCTGGGCCTGTTGGGGCAACTGAGCGATGCGGTCGGTGATGACCTGTCGCGCGTGGTGCGCATTCTGCGCCTGGGCGTGTTCATTGCCAGCAGCGGCGACTTCCAGCGCCAGAGCGTGGTCGCCAACGGCGCGTCAAACCTGGTGGTGAACGCCCTGGGCGACAAGGGCCGGCATGTACGCACCGCCGTCGGTGTATCCAGCCTGCCAGCCGGCGTGGCCGTGGAGGTAGACGCGATTTTCGAGCTGCAGCCGTGAGCCCGCTCGACGTCCAGCACCTGCGCGATGGCACGCCCGGCTGTCAGTCGGGCATCGTGCACTTCAACCACGCCGGTGCCTCGCTGCCCAGCCAGGCCACCCTCGACGCGATCATCGACCAGCTGCAACGCGAAGCCCGCGACGGCCCGATGGAAGCCGGTGAACATGGGGCCATCCTGGTGGAAAAAGCCCGGCGCGCAGCCGCGCAATTGCTGAATGCGCCGACCGCTTCGATCGCCTTTGCCAGCAGCGGCTCCACCGCCTGGAGCATGGCGTTTCAGGCGCTGGGCCCGTGGCAGCCGGGCGAGCGTATTCTGGTCGGCCGCCATGAATGGGGTGGAAACCTGGCGAGCATGCAACTGGCGGTGCAGGCCGGTGCTCGAATTGAAGTGATCCCGTGCGATGCAACCGGCGCGGTCTGCCCGAAGGCGCTGGAGTCGATGATCGATGCCCACGTCAAGTTGATCGACCTGACCTGGCTGCCGGCCAACGGCGGCCTGATCAACCCGGCCCAGGCAATCGGCGAAGTGGCCAGGCGGCACAACATCGCCTACTTCATCGACGCTGGCCAGGCCGTCGGCCAGTTGCCGGTGGACGTGCAGGCGCTGCACTGCGATGTGCTCAAGTCGGCCGGGCGCAAACACTTGCGCGGGCCACGCGGCACGGCGTTGCTGTATGTGCGGCCGGATTTTCTCCAGCAGCTCAACCCCGCTCAGCGCGATGTGTTCTCGGCGCCCTGGACCGCCGACGGGTACGACCTGCGCGATGACGCCCGGCGCTTTGAGACTAGCGAAGCGTCCTACGCCTTGCTCGTCGGCTTGGGCAATGCGTTGCAGGAGGTCAATCGACTGGGCGTGGAACAGACGTGGGAAAGGGTTGTGCAGCTCAGCGGGCGAATCCGTGAAGCATTGCGTCAGATTCCGGGCGTTTCCTTGCACGACCTGGGCGCGAGCCACTCAGGCTTGATCGCCTTCAACCTCGCCGGCTGGGATGCGTTCGAACTCAAACGGCGCCTGGGGTTGAAACGCATCAACATCGGCGCCAATGGCGTGGCCTACACCCCGTTGGATATGCAGGCGCGGGATCTTACGAGCATTGCGCGCATTTCCGTCAGCCCGCTCAACACCGAAGACGACATCGAACAGCTGATCGCCGCGCTGCGCGAATTGCGCGACTAAACCTCGACGTCCACCCACAGGCCCTGGCGCGGCGCATCTTCGATCAACGGCACCACCGGCACGGTGTTGTCGGCATTGAGCACATCGCCGGGGATCGCCAAATGTGCGTCGGGGTCTTCGTCGGCTTCGCGGCGACGTTTCTGCTGCTCCTGCTGGCGGCGCTGTTCTTCACGCAGCAGCAAGGTCGACTGCTCGGCATCGCCCTTTTTCAGGTCGATGGTGCTTTCGCTGGAGCCCGCCTGGACTGGCACCACGGGCGGGATATCCGGCTTCTGGCGCACCGGGTCAAGTTGTGACGTGACCGGCACAACGCTGACGGGCAGCATGGGTGGCAGCATAATTTTATTCTCCTGATCAACAGGCTGTCGGCGGGTGGCAGGGCGACTTGAGCGCAAGCACGCCAAGCTGTGACCCAGTCGACACTCGCAAGTGCCTGCCACCCGTCGATCCAGCTTCCGAAGCCTGCTGCTAACAGAGTAGCTTTTGTCAGAGTCCTTTTTATCAGAGCGCTTTTTTATCAGAGCCCCTTTTATCAGAGTCCTTTGGCTCAGACGCTTGTTCCGTTAAGATAGTCGGCTTTTTCACGGCGGGAGTCAGGCAGCATGGCGCAGCAGTATCAACCGGGGCAACGCTGGATTAGTGACAGCGAAGCAGAGCTGGGGTTAGGCACCGTTCTGGCACAGGACGGGCGCTTGTTGACCGTGCTCTATCCGGCCACTGGCGACACTCGTCAGTATGCGCTACGGAATGCGCCCCTCACTCGCGTGAGGTTTTCGCCGGGTGACAGCATCACCCATTTCGAAGGCTGGAAAATGACCGTACAGGAAGTCGACGACGTCGACGGTCTGCTGGTCTACCACGGCCTCAATGGGCAGAACGAGCAGGTCACCCTGCCGGAAACCCAACTGTCCAACTTCATCCAGTTCCGCCTGGCCAGCGACCGCCTGTTCGCCGGGCAGATCGACCCGCTGGCCTGGTTCTCGCTGCGCTATCACACGCTGGAACACACCAGCCGCCAATTGCAGTCTTCGCTGTGGGGCCTGGGTG
The DNA here is from genome assembly GCF_009834565.1 of Pseudomonas sp. R76. GTDB lineage: Bacteria > Pseudomonadota > Gammaproteobacteria > Pseudomonadales > Pseudomonadaceae > Aquipseudomonas. The sequence continues at coordinate 1,795,562 of NZ_CP019428.1, read as the reverse complement.
GCGTGCGTGCGCAACCTATTGCTCACCAACTGCACATCGCCCGTGAAGTCGCCGACCGTATTGCGCCACGGGTTTTGCTGGCGGACGAAGTGGGCCTGGGCAAGACCATCGAAGCCGGCCTGGTGATCCATCGCCAACTGCTGTCGGGCCGCGCCAGCCGCGTGCTGATCCTGGTGCCGGAAAACCTGCAGCACCAGTGGCTGGTGGAAATGCGCCGCCGCTTCAACCTGCAAGTCGCGCTGTTCGACGAAGAACGTTTTATCGAAAGCGATGCCACCAACCCGTTCGAAGACACCCAGCTTGCGCTGGTGGCCCTGGAGTGGCTGGTGGACGACGAGAAAGCCCAGGACGCGCTGTTCGCCGCCGGCTGGGACTTGCTTGTGGTCGACGAAGCCCACCACCTGGTCTGGCATGAAGACAAAGCCAGCCCGGAGTATTCGCTGGTCGAACAGCTTGCCGAGGTGATTCCCGGCGTGCTGCTGCTCACCGCCACCCCGGAACAACTGGGCCAGGACAGCCACTTCGCACGCCTGCGCCTGCTGGACCCGAACCGTTTCCACGACCTGCACGCCTTCCGCGCCGAGAGCGAGAACTATCGCCCGGTGGCCGAAGCCGTGCAGGAGCTGCTGGATAAAGGCCGCCTGTCGCCAACCGCGCACAAGACCATTCAGGGTTTCCTCGGCGACGAAGGTGAAGCGCTGCTCACCGCGGTCAACGATGGCGACACCGAAGCCAGCGCGCGCCTGGTGCGTGAGCTGCTCGACCGCCACGGCACCGGCCGCGTGCTGTTCCGCAACACCCGCGCTGCCGTGCAGGGTTTCCCGGAGCGCAAGCTGCACGCCTACCCGCTGCCGAACCCGGACGAATACCTCGAGTTGCCGCTGGGCGAACACGCCGAGCTGTACCCGGAAGTCAGCTTCCAGTCGCAGCCGGATGTCGAGGAAGAGAACCGCTGGTGGCGCTTCGACCCGCGCGTCGAATGGCTGATCGACCAGTTGAAGATGCTCAAGCGCACCAAAGTGCTGGTGATCTGCGCCCACGCCGAAACCGCCATGGACCTGGAAGACGCCCTGCGCGTGCGTTCCGGCATCCCGGCCACGGTGTTCCACGAGGGCATGAACATCCTCGAGCGTGACCGCGCCGCCGCCTACTTCGCCGATGAAGAGTTTGGCGCCCAGGTGTTGATCTGCTCGGAAATCGGCAGTGAAGGTCGCAACTTCCAGTTTTCTCACCACTTGGTGCTGTTCGACCTGCCGTCCCACCCAGACTTGCTGGAACAGCGGATCGGGCGTCTGGACCGGATCGGCCAGAAACATGTGATCGAGTTGCACGTGCCCTACCTGGAAACCAGCCCGCAAGAGCGCCTGTTCCAGTGGTATCACGAAGCGCTGAACGCATTCCTCAACACCTGCCCGACCGGCAACGCCTTGCAGCATCAGTTCGGCCCACGCCTGCTGCCGTTGCTGGAAAACGCCGACGATGGCGAGTGGCAAGCCCTGATCGACGAAGCCCGTGCCGAGCGCGAGCGTCTGGAACAGGAGCTGCACACCGGTCGTGACCGCCTGCTGGAACTCAACTCCGGCGGCGCGGGTGAAGGCGATGCACTGGTGGAAGACATTCTTGAGCAAGACGACCAGTTTGCCCTGCCGATCTACATGGAAACCCTGTTCGACGCCTTCGGCATCGACAGCGAAGACCATTCGGAAAATGCGCTGATCCTCAAGCCCAGCGAAAAAATGCTCGACGCCAGCTTCCCGCTGGGCGACGACGAAGGTGTGACCATCACCTACGACCGCAACCAGGCGCTGTCGCGCGAAGACATGCAGTTCATCACCTGGGAACACCCGATGGTGCAGGGCGGCATGGACCTGGTGCTGTCCGGCTCGATGGGCAACACCGCCGTGGCGCTGATCAAGAACAAGGCGCTCAAGCCGGGCACCGTGTTGCTGGAATTGCTCTACGTGAGTGAAGTGGTTGCGCCGCGCTCCTTGCAACTGGGCCGTTACTTGCCACCGGCCGCTTTGCGCTGCCTGCTGGATGCGAATTGCAATGACCTGTCCGGCCGTGTGTCGTTTGAAACCCTGAACGACCAGCTGGAAAGCGTGCCACGCGCCAGCGCCAACAAGTTCGTGCAGGCCCAGCGCGACCAACTTACGCCGCGCATCAATGCCGGCGAAGAGAAGATCACCCCGCGCCACGCCGAGCGTGTGGCCGAGGCCAAGCGCCGTCTGGCGGCGGACACCGACGAAGAGCTGGCGCGCCTGACCGCGTTGCAAGCGGTCAACCCGACCGTGCGCGACAGCGAGCTGGTGGCCCTGCGTCAGCAACGCGAGCAAGGCCTGGCCATGCTCGACAAGGCGGCGCTGCGACTGGAAGCGATTCGGGTGTTGGTGGCGGGTTGATAACCGCCCTGCCCTGTTAAGAAGAAGGCCCGCACAATGCGGGCCTTTTTTGTTGATCAAGCTACAGCCGCCGCAGCCGGCACCTCCACCGCCCCCAACCCATCCTTCATCCGCTTGGCATCACGCACAAAGCTGCGCGAGGCCTGGAACAGAAACAGCATGGTCAAGAACAGCGCCACCGGGATCAGGTACATGGCGTCATGCAACCCGACCGCCTTGTACGCTTCAGTCATCTGCGCCGCGCCATCGGCGTACATCGCCGAATGGGCAAAGTGATCCGACAGCCCGCCCACGACAATTGGCCCCATGCCACCACCGAGCAAATACAACCCGGCAAAGAACAGTGCCATCGCCGTGGCCCGCAAGCGTGGCTCAACCACGTCTTGAATCGCCGTGTACACGCAGGTGTAGAAGTTATAGGCAAACAGCCAGCCCACACTGAACAGCGCCACAAACACGCCAATCTCGATGCGCCCGGCGTGCAATGCCCAGGCGGTGGTGACAGTGGAGATGATCAAGCTGCACGCCGCAAACAGCAGCCGGCCATTGGCGACACGCTGATGGATCTTGTCGGCAATCCAGCCGCCCAAGGTCAGCCCGACAAGCCCGGTAATACCCACGATCACGCCGGTGGCAACGGCCGCTTCCTGCAATGGCATGAGGAAGTAGCGCTGCAGCATCGGCACCAGGAACGAGTTACACGCGTAGGTGGCGAAGTTGAAGCACAGCCCGGCCAGCACCAGCCACAGAAAGGTCGGCACCGCCAGCACGCGGCGAATCGGGCGGTCGACGCGCTCCTGGGACACCTGCACGGTTTCGGCCGCGCCGCGCTTGGGTTCCTTGATATAGAACATGAACACCGCGAGGATCATCCCCGGCACGGCGGCAATAAAGAACGGCGCGCGCCAGCTGTCGAACGCCTTGACCATCGCGCCGATGGTGAAGAACGCCAGCAGCAGACCCAATGGCAAACCGAGCATGAAAATGCCCATGGCGCGGGCGCGGCGGTGCGCCGGAAACAGGTCGCCAATCAGCGAGTTGGCCGCCGGCGCATAGCTGGCTTCGCCAATGCCAATGCCCATGCGCACCAGCAAAAAGGTCCAGAAGCTGCCGACCATGCCGTTGATCGCCGTCAGCCCGCTCCAGGCAAACAAGCCCCAGCCCATCAGTTTGCTGCGCGAACCGGTGTCGGCCAGGCGCCCGAGCGGCAGGCCGGCGATGGCGTAGACAATGGTGAAGGCGGTGCCGATGATGCCGAGCTGGAAGTCGCTCAGGTGCCATTCCATGCGGATTGGCTCGATGATGATCGCGGGGATGGTGCGGTCGAAGAAATTGAACAGGTTGGCGAGGAACAGCAGGAACAGAATGCGCCAGGCATTCGCCGCTTGGGTCGAGTTCTGCATGGGTCCGTCTCTTTTATTGTTATGAGAGCTGCGATGCCCGATGCATCCTGCCCGGTGTCTGCAACATAGTCAGGCAGCGGCCGGTTGTCTGTAATGATTCGTAAAGCTGATAGGGCATGATTTCACCCGGCTTCACGGGACTTTACCTACGAAAATATAAGTTCACGCCCCCCTTCCCAACGGCAACGCCACGGATAGAATGGCGAGCCTTCCTGTAATACCCAATCCTACTTTTCTTATCGATGACGCCCATGTCCGAAGCCAGTCCGTGTCTGAGTTGCGGTGCCTGCTGTTCACACTTTCGTGTGTCTTTCTTCTGGGGTGAGTGCGCCTCATCGGGGGGCACGGTGCCCGATGATCTGGTGGTGCAGATCAACCCCACGCGCGTGGCGATGATCGGCACCGACCAGAAACCTGCACGCTGCTGCAGCCTTGAGGGTGAAGTCGGCAAGGGCACCCGTTGCACCATTTATGAACAACGGTCGAGCCCGTGCCGCGAGTTCGACGCGTCCTGGAGCCAGGGCGAACAGAACGTCGACTGCGATACGGCACGTGCGGCCTTTGGCCTGCCGCCACTGCAAGCGCCTTTTGAGTTGGAGTTGCCGATCAGCGCTTAGCATCAAACGCTATGGCAGGCATGCCAAAATCATTGAGAGCAAAGTGCCATTATTCCTGGCAAATCCCGCGAGGCTTCTATACTCGAGGTCATAGGCCATTGCTGAAGGCAATGACGTACTGACTTTGACGGGACATGCTATGGAATGGCTAGGTATGCATTTTTTTACCGACCTTCCGGACAGCGGGCAATTATTACTCAATTGCAGTCATAACCCCTTTCTGGTGTTGTTGGCTTACCTGGTCGCTTGCGCGGCCGGGTTTGGCACGTTGGACATGGCTGAACGCGTCGGGCATGTCGAAGACCCCACCGCCCGTCGCCATTGGCGCTGGCTCGGCGCCGGTTGCCTGGCAGGCGGCATCTGGTCGACCCACTTCATCAGCATGCTGGCGTTCCAGGCGCCTATCGCCATTCATTACGAATTGCTCATGACGTTCGCCTCGCTGGTGATCGCATTGATTGCCTCGCTGTTTGCCATGCAAACCCTCAGTCATGCCCAACTGCGCTTTCATCAGTACCTGCTGGCCTCTATCTGGATGGGCCTGGGCATTGCGTTGATGCACTACGTCGGCATGTCGGCCATGCACTCCCAGGCGCAGGTGTACTTCGACTCGAGGCTGTTCATGGCGTCGGTCGGCATCGCGATTGGCGCCAGCCTGGCCGCGCTGTTGCTGTCGTGCTACCTGCGCAACGGTACGGGCGTGTTCCATCAACTGCTTAAATACGCCGCCAGCCTGGTGCTGGGCGCCGGGATCTTGAGCATGCACTTCACCGGCATGGCCGCCATGCAAATGCTGGTGCCGACCGAAGCTGACCTGTCGTTGCCACTGGACAACAACCCGATTCAACTCGGCCTGTCAGTCGCCGTGATTACCTTGCTGGTAATCGGCAGCAGCGTCAGCGCGGCCCTGGCGGACAAAAAGCTGCAGCACAAGGAACGCGACCTGCGCCGGGTCAACGCCCTGCTCAGCGAACTCGACCAAGCCCGCGCCTCGCTGCAACAGGTGGCGCACTTTGACGCGCTGACCAGCCTGCTCAACCGTCGCGGCTTCAACCAGATCTTTGCAGAGAAAGTCGCAGAAAAAACCGCCAGTCGCGGCATGATGGCGGTGATCTTCCTCGATATCGACCATTTCAAGCGCATCAACGACAGCCTGGGGCATGACGCCGGCGACCAGTTGCTCACGGTACTTGCCGGGCATATCAAAGGCTCGGTACGCAGCCACGAGGATGTGGTCGCGCGGTTTGGCGGCGATGAGTTCTGCATCCTGATCAGCATTCACCATCGCGACGAAGCGCGGCACTTGGCGCAGCGCATCATGCAGAAGATGAAAGAACCGATCGAACTGGCCGGCCGGCGCATGGTGATGACCACCAGCATCGGCATCAGCCTGTTTCCCGAGGACGGCTTGAGTTGCGAAGAACTGCTGAAAACGGCCGACCTGGCGCTTTACCAGTCCAAGGACACCGGGCGCAACAGCCTCAACTTTTTCAGCTCCAACCTGAAAACCCGTGCGTTCCTCGAACTGCAACTGGAAGAGGAATTGCGCGCAGCCCTGCGTGGCCGCAATCAGTTGGTGCTGTTTTACCAGCCGATCTTCGACATGAAGCTCGGCAAGGTCACTCGGCTGGAAGCCCTGGTACGCTGGCAGCACCCGCAACACGGGCTGCTGGCCCCGGACCGGTTTATCGGGATTGCCGAAAACAACGGGTTGATTGCCGACCTGGACCACTGGGTGTTGCGCCAGGCTTGCCACGATTTGAGCCTGTTGTCCGACCGCGGCTACACCGAGTTGACCATGGCCGTGAACTGCTCGGCGCTGAACCTGGCCCGTGACGAGTTGGCGGATGAAATCGAAGCCGCCCTGCGCTTCGCCGGGATTGCCGCCAACCGCCTTGAGCTGGAGGTGACCGAAAACGCACTGATGGGCAATATCAGCAGTACGCTGGCGCTGTTGCGGCAAATCCGCGCCCTGGGCGTATCGCTGGCCATTGATGATTTCGGCACCGGTTACTCATCGTTGGCTTACCTCAAGCGCCTGCCGCTCAATACCTTGAAGATCGACCGTTCATTTATCCAGGACATTCCCAAGTCCACCGCCGATATCGAGATCGTCCAGGCGATTATTGGCATGGCTCACACCCTGCATCTGCAGGTTGTGACCGAGGGCGTGGAAACCCAAGCGCAATTTGAGCTGCTGCTTAAGCACGACTGCGATTTCATTCAGGGCTATTTGTTGAGCCCGGCGGTGCCCTTCAGTGACATCGTTGGCGTGATGCAGGGCATTCAGATGCGCAACCCGCTCTATCCCTTCAGCGTGGAAGGCACCAAGGACACGTCTGCGTCGAAAGAGGCCAACCCAGGCCGTATCGGTCCCCCTTCTACCGTCAGGCCAATTCGCTGACGCCGAATATTTGGCATTTAGCCATCATTTGCCTAAAGAACGCCGACGAACGGCCGATTCATCAGAGTCCGGCCAGTATTCCCCTAGCGCAACTGGGGTTAAACCCGACCGGCCCGGACTCAGACGCACTGTAAAGTCGCGAACTCTCATTCAGTGATGGCTCCCTGATTTTTTGGCCATCCGTCCAGGTACATGGCGCCCAATGACTTCCAAAAATAACTCTGCCACCGTGGTATCCGACGTGTTGCCCACCGTTCCTGCGGAAAAACCCTCAGGCTCCAAGTCATTGAGCAACGCCCGCCCGCTGGCCACCCAGCAGTACCTGTACTTCACCGAAACCAACACCGACCGCATCCTCGACAACCTCGACGGCCTGCGCGACATGGTGTTCCCCTGCCTGCCCCAGCAGGAAGGCGACGGTGATGCGCGCAGTGAGCAAGAGTTTCCGTCGGTGTGCCTGATCGGCCTGGGCCGCTGCGGTTCCAACATTGCCTTGGACGTGGCGGAGCTGGTGTACAACGCGCGCAAGTTTTACTTGAACGAGTTCAGCACTGAAGACAAGTCGACAGACAAGGGCTACAGCCCGGCCCAATGGATTCGCAACAACCTGCGCCTGGGCGGCGGCAAGGCCACCAAGCCGGTGTTCCTGGTGGAGCCATTGGTGATGCTGGGCGATTTGGACAAGGACATCGCCGGGCGCATCCGCTTCTCGCGCAAGGGCGAAAAAAGCGGGTTCCTGCGCGACTACAGCAAAATGAAGATCATGGACCTGTCGGAGGTGCATGCCGGTGGCGCCGGTAACGCGCCGATCCTCGGCCAGTACCTGGCCAAGATCATCCTCAACAAAGACACCCAGCGTTTTTCCAGCCCTGACTGGAAGATGATCCACTCGTACCTGATCGACTCCTGTGGCATCAAGGCCAACCAGTCGCGCCTGTACTTTTCGATCTTCAGCGCCGGCGGCGGCACGGGTTCGGGCATGGCCTCGGAATTCGGCCTGGCCCAGCAACACTCGTACATGAACAAGACGTTCGACACCAAACCGGCCGACGAGCACGACAGCAAGAGCGGCCATGCCTTTGTGTTCGAGCCGATCTTCACCAGCGGCATCTGCGTGCTGCCGAATATTTCCGACCACCGCAGCGAAATGTCCGAGGCGTTGCACATCAACGCCGGGCGGCTGTTGTGCAAATACCTGTCGGAAGAATGGGATTTCTCATACAACTTCGACAACGAAGACAGCAGCGAGGCCAGCGTGAAAGGCCGCATTCGCCCGTGGAACGCGATGATGCTGATTTCCAACGACATCATGCGTTACGCCGAAGAGAGCGATGACGGCAATATCCAGAACATTGACGTCAATGCCATGGAAAAACACGCGAACCAGTACATCTCGCAGCAGATCTTCAACATCCTCACCGCCCAGGCGGTGACCACGGACTACGACCAGAACTACTTCCGTCGCGCGGGCATCGACATCGGCGAAACCATCCGCCTGGATGCCAACGACCTGTTCATGAGCCTGGCCGGGCCGGTGGCGATTGCTTATGCCGAGTCCGTGGTGCCGGAAACGCCGGCGCCGTCCAACGACAAGTTCAAGGTGTTTGATAAAGAGCCACAGCGGCTGAATATCGATGACCTGTTTTTCCGCTCGATCGATCTGCCGCACTTCAACAAGGTGACCCAGGCCATCGAGGGCATCAGCTTGTTGCCGATTGAGTCCAAGCGCTACAAGGCGTCTTTGGAGCAGTACAAGAATTCCGGGTATGACGCGGCGGCGCTGCATGACCTGCACTTCTTCAAGAACTGCTCGTCGGTGGTGTCGATTGTGTCCTTGCCCAAGGATTACAAGCTGTCGTACATGGACTTGAACCGACTCAAGACCCACCTTAACAGCCTGTTTCCCAACACGACGCTCAAGCGCTATGCGTTGGTGATCGGCGCGTCGGCCAACTTGTCGCTGACCACCTTGATCGCCAAGAGCCCGTGCTTGTCGGATGATTTCCTCACGTTGATCGTGGCGTTTATCAAACGCTGCTTTGCGCGCAACCCGTACCGGTTTGATGACACGCTGGATAATTCGATTCTGGATTTCATCATCCATGAGGATTTTGACGAAGGCCGGATTGATGAGCTGCTCAATGAGTTCGAGAACCCGGCGAAGATCCTGGATACCAACTGGTATGCGATCAAGCCGATGTACGAGAAGAAGTATCGCGAGCTGATCAACGACAAGGAGAAGTTTGTGTCGATTAACGATATTCGCCTGTCACGGGATTGTGTGAAGAAAGCGATCAAGTATCTGCGAGAGATTTATCGTCATCGGATTGGCAAGACCAAGGTGATTTCGTTGAATAACCATACCGGCAAGACGGCTTAAACCGCGTCGCGGCCATCGCAGGCAAGCCAGCTCCCACATTCGAACGGTGGACCCCGATCAAATGTGGGAGCTGGCTTGCCTGCGATAGCGGCCTGTCAGCCACTGCATACCTGCATCTTTGCCACACCCAGAAACAATTCCCCGAGCCTTCAGCCCCGCGCCAAACTGTTCCCGTGACGCGCACGTCACCCTCACCTGTGACCTTTCTCTACGGCAAGGTGCCATCACGGCGCCAGCGGTTACTCCGCTACACACTTGCGCCGACTAAAATCACGCACCAGTTTCGTGCATGCGCTTCTTACGCTGCCCTTTCCTGGATCAGGATCCACGGTGAAACCACCACTGCCCACAAGCTCGGATCACGCTCAACCAAGTCCAATGCCCGCGTTGCAGACACCTCGCCAAGGCTCCCCGCAGCCAGCCATGCAGCGACTTTGTCGCGGTTATCCTCGGCCATTCCCTCGGCCGCTTCGATCAAATCCAGGCCGGCGTCGACCCACAATAGGGCACCCTTGGCGAAGAACGGCTCAAGCTCCTTCCAGGATATTTCGGCGGTTTCACCGAGCAGCTTGGCATAGAGGGTGCTAGGTTCTTGCGTCATGGGAATTCACCTGAAGAAAAAATCGGCGCAATCATAACGTCGTGAGCCAGGCAGAAAAACCCAGTTGCAAATGAGTCAACGATCGAAAGTGTCAGGAAAGCCAAGGATTGCCCGAAACTCTGGCATCACCCCGCCGCAATTCTGTCTTTTTCTTTCATTTAAGCGACACCCCCGGGTTTTGCCCCCAGCAGCCAGCTTTTCAAGCGATCAACCGGCGCTCTACACTGTACCGGTACAGTTGCCAGGGCATGCCGGGGGGATATCCGAGATATCTGATCCGGTTCTGCAGCTCACAAGGCCGCTAGAACTATAAAAAATACAACAGTAAGAGTGGAGCACTATGAATAAGGCTACTAAGCAGATTTCCAAACTGTTTGCCGCTATGGTCCTGGCTGGGGTTGCCGGCCATACGTTCGCAGCCGACACCATCAAGATCGGTATCGCCGGGCCTAAGACAGGTCCTGTGACGCAATACGGCGACATGCAATTCATGGGTGCCAAGCAGGCAATCGCCGACATCAACGCCAAGGGCGGCGTCGACGGTAAAATGCTTGAAGCGAAAGAATACGACGACGCTTGCGATCCTAAACAAGCCGTTGCCGTAGCGAACAAAGTGGTCAACGACGGCGTCAAGTTCGTGGTCGGTCACCTCTGCTCCAGCTCCACTCAGCCAGCGTCCGACATCTATGAAGACGAAGGCGTGATCATGATTACCCCTGCGGCCACCAGCCCGGAAATCACTTCCCGTGGTTACAAACTGGTGTTCCGTACCATCGGCCTGGACAGCGCTCAAGGCCCAGCGGCCGGCAACTACATCGCCGACCACGTGAAGCCAAAAGTTGTTGCCGTTATTCACGACAAACAGCAATACGGTGAAGGCATCGCCACTGCCGTTAAACAGACCCTCGAGAAGAAAGGCGTGAAAGTCGCCCTCTTCGAAGGCATCAACGCTGGCGACAAAGACTTCGGCTCGCTGATCCAGAAGCTCAAGCAAGCCAACGTCGACTTCGTTTACTACGGCGGCTACCACCCTGAGCTGGGCCTGATCCTGCGCCAAGCCAAGGAAAAAGGCGTGAACGCCAAGTTCATGGGCCCAGAGGGCGTCGGTAACGACTCCATCTCGCAAATCGCCCAGGGCGCTTCCGAAGGCCTGCTGGTTACCCTGCCGAAGTCGTTCGACACCGACCCTGCCAACAAGGCAATCGTTGAAGAGTTCACCAAGAACAAGCAGGACCCAACCGGTCCGTTCGTGTTCCCGGCCTACTCGGCAGTTGAAGTCATCGCCGGCGGTATCGCTGCGGCGAAGTCTGAAGACACCGCCAAAGTGGCGGCTGCCATCCACGCTGGCACCTTCAAGACCCCTACCGGCGACCTGAGCTTTGACGCCAAGGGCGACCTGAAGGACTTCAAGTTCGTGGTCTACGAATGGCACTTCGGTAAACCAAAAACCGAAGTTTCCCCTCAGTAAGCCAGGCGTTACTGGTCCAACAAGCCCACTGTGAAAGCAGTGGGCTTTGTTTTAGGAGGTTTATGGGCCTGACACCCGCGATCCGGGGGCTGGCTCACCTGAAAATCTTAAAACCGTCACCAGCGGTTCGCTGGCAAACGCTTTGCGCAAATGTGCTCATAGAACACAGCGCAGGGCCGGAACATGACTCCACCAGTGAAATGCGTATCGGGTTTTTAGGAGCGCTGTAATGCCTGAGATCTATCATTTTTTCCAAACGCTGGTTAACGGCATGACCGTTGGCAGCACCTATGCCTTGATAGCCATTGGCTACACAATGGTTTACGGCATCATTGGAATGATTAACTTCGCCCATGGCGAGGTGTACATGATTGGTTCCTACGTGGCCTTCATCGCCCTTGCCGGGCTGGCCATGCTGGGTATCCATTCCCTGCCGCTGTTGATGACCGCTGCGTTCCTTGCATCGATCGTCGTGACCAGTGCGTATGGCTACAGTATCGAGCGGGTTGCCTACCGTCCCTTGCGTGGCAGCAACCGTTTGATCCCGCTGATTTCCGCCATCGGCATGTCGATTTTCCTGCAGAACACCGTACTGCTGTCCCAGGACTCCAAGGATAAGTCCATTCCCAACCTGATCCCGGGGAGCTTCTCCTTCGGCCCAGGTGGCGCACAAGAAGTGCTGATTTCGTACATGCAGATCCTGGTCTTCGTGGTCACGCTGGTGGCCATGCTGGGCCTGACCCTGTTCATCTCCCGCTCCCGTCTGGGGCGCGCCTGCCGGGCCTGCGCCGAAGACATCAAGATGGCCAACCTGCTGGGCATCAACACCAACAACATCATCGCCCTGACCTTCGTCATCGGTGCTGCGCTGGCGGCCGTTGCGGCGGTGCTGCTGAGCATGCAGTACGGCGTGATCAACCCCAACGCCGGTTTCCTGGTGGGCCTCAAGGCCTTCACCGCAGCGGTATTGGGCGGTATCGGCAGTATTCCGGGCGCCATGCTCGGCGGGCTGGTACTGGGTGTGGCCGAAGCCTTCGGCGCCGACGTGTTCGGTGACCAATACAAGGATGTGGTGGCGTTCGGCCTGTTGGTTCTGGTGCTGTTGTTCCGTCCGACCGGCATTCTGGGCCGTCCGGAGGTTGAGAAAGTATGAGCAGATATCTTAAATCAGCGTTTTTCAGCGCTTTGCTGGTATGGGCCGTGGCCTTTCCGGTACTCGGCCTCAAGCTGAGCATTGTCGGCATCAACCTGGAAGTACATGGCACCGGTCCCGTGACCCTGACCATCATCGCCTTGTGCTCGGTGCTGATGTTCCTGCGCGTGTTGTTCAGCCAGCAAGTCGGCGCCCTGCTGAAGGGTAACCGTGGCCCGCTGGTTTCGCCCAAGGTCAGCCAATTCCTGACCCTGCCGCGTACCCAGCGCTACATCATCATCGGCCTGATCGTGGCCGCGTTGATCTGGCCGTTCTTCGGCTCGCGCGGCGCGGTCGACATCGCCACCCTGATCCTCATCTACGTGTTGCTGGGCCTGGGCCTGAACATCGTGGTGGGCCTGGCCGGGCTGCTCGACCTGGGTTATGTGGGCTTCTATGCCGTGGGTGCCTACACCTACGCACTGCTCTCGCACTACCTGGGCTGGAGTTTCTGGGTTTGCCTGCCGCTGGCCGGCTTGATGGCGGCCACGTTCGGCTTCCTGCTGGGCTTCCCGGTGCTGCGCCTGCGCGGTGACTATTTGGCGATCGTGACCCTGGGCTTCGGTGAAATCATCCGACTGTTCCTGCGTAACCTCACCGATATCACCGGCGGGCCCAACGGCATCAGCAGCATCCCCAAGCCGACGTTCTTCGGGCTGTCGTTCGACCGCACCGCCGCCGAAGGCATGCAGACCTTCCACGAGTACTTCGGGATCGACTACAACCCAGTGAGCAAAGTGGTGTTCCTGTACCTGGTGGCGCTGTTGCTGGCACTGGCCGCGCTGTTCGTGATCAACCGCCTGCTGCGCATGCCGATCGGCCGTGCGTGGGAAGCATTGCGCGAAGATGAGATCGCCTGCCGTGCACTGGGCATGAACCCGACAGTCATCAAACTTTCGGCCTTCACCCTCGGGGCAACCTTCGCCGGTTTCGCTGGCAGCTTCTTCGCCGCGCGCCAAGGCCTGGTGACCCCGGAGTCGTTCACCTTTATCGAGTCGGCGATCATCCTCGCCATCGTGGTATTGGGTGGCATGGGCTCGCAACTGGGGGTGATCCTCGCCGCGATCGTGATGATCCTGCTGCCGGAAATGATGCGTGAGTTCAGCGAATACCGCATGTTGATGTTCGGCGCCATGATGGTGCTGATGATGATTTGGCGTCCTCAAGGTCTGCTGCCGATGCAACGCCCACACATGGAGCTGCGCAAATGAGCCGCGAGATCCTGAAAGTCGAAAATTTGAGCATGCGCTTCGGCGGCTTGCTGGCGGTCAACGGCGTGGGCCTGACCGTGAAAGAGAAACAGGTCGTGGCGCTGATCGGCCCGAACGGCGCCGGCAAGACCACGGTGTTCAACTGCCTCACCGGTTTCTACAAGCCGAGCGGTGGCAGCATCCTGCTGGACGGCCAGCCGATCCAGGGCCTGGCCGGCCACGAAATCGCCCGCAAGGGTGTGGTACGCACCTTCCAGAACGTGCGGCTGTTCAAGGACATGACGGCGGTCGAGAACCTGCTGATCGCCCAGCACCGTCACCTGAACACCAACTTCTTTGCGGGCTTGTTCAAGACTCCGTCGTTCCGCAAGAGCGAACGCGAGGCCATGGAATACGCGGCGTACTGGCTGGACAAGGTCAACCTCACCGAGTTTGCCAACCGCCCTGCCGGCACCCTGGCCTACGGGCAGCAACGTCGCCTGGAAATCGCCCGTTGCATGATGACCCGCCCGCGGATCCTCATGCTCGACGAACCGGCGGCCGGCCTGAACCCCAAGGAAACCGAAGACCTCAAGGCGCTGATCAGCGTGTTGCGTGAGGAAAACAATGCCACGGTGCTGTTGATCGAACACGACATGAAACTGGTCATGAGCATTTCCGACCACATCGTGGTGATCAACCAGGGCACGCCGCTGGCCAACGGGACGCCGGAGCAGATCCGCGACAATCCTGAAGTGATCAAAGCCTATTTGGGGGAAGCGTAAAATGCTGCAATTCGAAAACGTTTCCACTTTCTACGGCAAGATCCAGGCCCTGCACAGCGTCAACGTGGAAGTGCGCCAAGGTGAAATCGTCACGCTGATCGGCGCCAACGGTGCCGGTAAATCGACCTTGCTGATGACCCTGTGCGGTTCGCCTCAGGCCCACAGCGGCAGCATCCGCTACATGGGTGAAGAGCTGGTGGGCCAGCAGTCCTCGCACATCATGCGCAAGAGCATTGCGGTGGTGCCGGAAGGCCGTCGCGTGTTCTCGCGCCTGACCGTCGAGGAAAACCTGGCCATGGGCGGGTTCTTCACCGACAAGGGCGACTACCAGGAGCAGATGGACAAGGTGTTGCACCTGTTCCCACGGCTCAAGGAGCGCTTCAGCCAACGTGGCGGCACCATGTCCGGCGGCGAACAGCAAATGCTCGCCATCGGCCGCGCGCTGATGAGCAAACCCAAGCTGCTGCTCCTGGATGAACCGTCCCTGGGCCTGGCACCGATCATCATCCAGCAGATCTTCGACATCATCGAACAGCTGCGCAAGGACGGTGTGACGGTGTTCCTGGTGGAGCAGAACGCCAACCAGGCCTTGAAGATTGCTGACCGCGCGTACGTGCTGGAAAACGGCCGGGTAGTGATGCAGGGCACGGGCGAGCAGTTGCTGACGGATCCGAAGGTACGGGAGGCGTACCTCGGGGGCTAATACCCGGTTGCTGTAGGAACTTGATCTAAAAAATGTGGGAGCTGGCATGTGTGGGAGCTGGCTTGCCTGCGATTGCATCACTGCGGTGTGTCTGACACACAGCGGTGACTGCATCGCGGGCAAGCCCGGCTCCCACACATGCCAGCTCCCACATTTGCTTTGTGGCGTCCTTAAATTTTGCATTTGTTGAAATTATTTTCGTCGCGCTTGTAACGAAATTCACCCTGCTGCCTCTAGTGGAGTAAGCAGGCAATCAAGCTCGCTACCTCAACCCACTGCTGGAGATACACCATGACCACTAAACTGTCCGCCGCTACCCTGATCCTGGCCCTCGGTTCTGCTCTGAGCCTGTCCGCAATGTCCAACATGGCCCACGCCGACGACGCCAAAATGGACAAATGCTTCGGCGTCGCTGAAGCCGGCAAGAACGATTGCGCCGCAGGCGCCGGCACTACCTGCGCCGGCACCTCGAAAGTCAAAGACCAGGCCAATGCCTGGAAACTGGTCCCAGCCGGCACCTGCGGCAAAACCCCAAGCGCCACCTCGCCGACCGGTTTCGGCCAGGAAGCTGCCTTCACCGCCAAGTCCTGATCCCTGCGCCGCCTGAGTACTGATGATGACGCTTTTACCTCAACACACGGTCTCACCGGCTCAGGTGCCCGGCCTCCCCTACAGGGCCGGGCTGGGGCTGAAGAACGAGCACTTCATCGAAGTGCTCGAGACCTCGCCCGACATCGGTTTTTTTGAAGTGCACGCCGAAAACTACATGGTGGCCGGCGGCCCGTTTCATCACTACCTGGGTTTGATCCGCGAGCAGTACCCGCTGTCGCTGCACGGCGTGGGCCTGTCCATCGGCGGCGAAGGCCCGTTGAACCGTGAGCACCTGCCACGGTTGGCCACGCTGATCGACCGCTATCAACCCCACTCTTTTTCCGAACACCTGGCCTGGTCCAGCCACGGCCCGGTGTTTCTCAATGACTTGCTGCCCCTGGCCTACGATGCCGCCACCCTCAACCGGGTGTGCGAACACATCGATCAGGTCCAAAGCACTCTCAAGCGGCCGATGCTGCTGGAGAACCCTTCGACGTATCTGCAGTTCCAACGCTCCACCCTGGACGAGACGGACTTCATCAGCGAGATCATCCGCCGTACCGGTTGTGGCCTGCTGCTGGACGTCAACAACGTCTACGTATCGTGCATCAACCACCAACGCGACCCACTTTCCTACATCGACGCACTGCCTTTGCGCGCAGTCGGTGAGATTCATCTGGCCGGTTTTGCCGAAGACACCGACAACCTGGGTGACCGCCTGTTGATTGATGACCACGGCGCTCCCATCGATAACGCCGTGTGGCAGTTGTACGAACGGGTCCTCACGCGCACCGGCCCGGTGGCTACGCTGATCGAGCGCGATAACCAGGTGCCGGCCTTCAATGTATTGCAAGCCGAAGCCCAACACGCCGACTGGCACCTGTCGCAGGTGAACGTATGAGCCATCACACCGCGTTTGCCAATGCCTTGGTCGACCCCGGCCAGGCGTGCCCCGAAGGCCTTTTCAGCAGCAACGGCGCCGACCCGGCCAGCCGCTTTGCGGTGTACCGCAACAACGTCCACAGCTCATTGGTTAACGCACTGGCGACGGCTTACCCAGTGACGCTGCAGTTAGTCGGCGATGAGTTCTTTCGTGCCATGGCTGGCCTGTTTATTCAGGCGTGCCCGCCCACCAGCCCGCTGATCAGCGAGTACGGCAGCGCATTCTCAGCGTTCATCCAGGACTTCGAACCCGCCGCCAGCGTGCCTTACCTGGCCGATGTCGCCAGGCTCGAGCGCCTGCGGGTGCGCGCCTATCACGCGGCAGATACACAACCGCTGGAGCAGCACAGCATTCTTCAAGCGCTGCAAGGCCAGACCGACCTTGGAAAACTGCGCCTGCAACTGCATCCGTCCGTAGCCATATTGAACTCCACCTACGCGGTCGTGGCCGTTTGGGCTGCGCACCAGACCGACGGCGGCGTGGCCACCTTGAATCCCTGGCACGCCCAAAGCGCGCTGGTGTTGCGCCAAGGCCTGGCAGTGAAGGTGTTCGCCATCGACAGTGGTTCGGCCGCGTTCATCCACAGCCTGAACCACGGCACAGCGTTGGAAACCGCGGTGCAGCACGCCCTCGAAGCGTCCGCCGAATTCGACCTGAACCAATGCCTAACCCTGCTGATCAGCCACGACGCCATCACTCATTTGCATCCAGAACAAAAGGTATCGCCATGAACGCATCCCCTTCATGCCTGGTTAAACGGGCCATCGCATTGTTCGAGAAAATCCCCTACAGCCTGATCGCCTTTCTCGCGCGGTTTTCCATCGCGGCGGTGTTCTGGAAGTCCGGGCAAACCAAAGTTGAAGGCTTTGCCATCGATATCATCAACGGCACATTCCAACTCGGCGAACCCAAACTTGCCGCCTCGACGCTGCCGTTGTTTCGCAGTGAATACCACGTGCCCTTGCTGTCACCGGAAGTGGCCGCGCACATGGCGGCATTTGCCGAGCACTTTTTCCCGGTGCTGATCCTGGTGGGTTTTGCCACGCGGTTCTCGGCCCTGGCCCTGATCGGCATGACCCTGACCATTCAATTGTTCGTCTACCCGGAAGCCTACCCGACCCACGGCACCTGGATCGCCTTGTTGCTGCTGTTGGTCGCCAAAGGCCCGGGCTGCCTGTCCATCGACCATCTGATCGCGCGGCGTTATCGCTGAAGACGGTCCAGGGCTTCGCCGCTGCGCTTGAACCAGTCCACCAGGTAATCGGCCAACACCTGAGTACGGCGCGGCAAGCCGCCCTGGTAAGGGTGAACCAAGTACATCGGCATGCTTCGCGTCTGATAATCACGCAGGAGCCAGCGCAATCGGCCATCCGCCAATTCCGCAGGTAAAACGTAGGACGGCAGGCGGGCGATGCCGGCGCCCACCAGCGCGGCTTTTTTCAACAGGTTGTAGTGGTTGGACGCAAACGTGCCGCTGACCCGCACACGCAGCAGTTCATGCTGCTGGTGATACAGCCATTCTTCACGGCCGCTGTAGTGGCTGTTGAGCAAGCAGGTATGCGTGGCCAAATCCGCCGGGGTCAGCGGTTCACCGTGCTGTTCCAGGTAAGCGGGGCTGGCGCAGGTCATCTCGTGCCAGGCCAGCAGTGGCTTGGCCACCAGGCGCTCATTTTCGATAGCCCCCAAGCGCACGCCCAAATCAAAACCATCGCGCGCCAGGTCTCGGTAGCTGTTATTCAATTCCAGCTCGATCTGCACCTGCGGATACTGCTTGGAAAACTCCAGCAGCAAGCCGTCGAAGAAGGTTTCCCCCAGCGACACCGGAACCGTCATACGCACCGGCCCGGCCAAATCGTCCTTGAGTCGCGCCAATGCCTGACGGGCGCGCTCCACCTGTACCACCAGTGCTTGAGCCTGGGGCAACAACGCCGCACCGGCTGCGGTCAGGCTAAGCTTGCGGGTGGTGCGATGCAGCAACACCACGGAAAACTGCGCTTCCAATTGGCTGATGCGCTTGGACAGCTGGCCTTTGCTGCACCCCAGTTGTTCGGCGGCTACGGTGAAACTGCCGGCTTCGATCAGTACGGCAAACGCCGCCAAGTCATCCATCTCGCTCATGGACTGTTTCCATTTGAAAACCAAAGGTTGCCTATTAGCGCGTTTATCCACCTGAAAAGCCACACTAGACTGAACCTTCACTTACCCCTGGAGGAACAGCACGATGAAAATCCTATTGATTGGTGCCAGCGGCACGGTCGGCTCGGCAGTCAAGGCAGAACTCGCCCAACGTCACGAGGTGATCAGCATCGGCCGCACCAGCGGCGACTTCCAGGTGGATATCAGCGACAGCGCCTCGATCCGCAAGCTGTTCGAACAGACCGGTAAATTCGACGCCCTGGTCTGCGCAGCGGGCAGCGTGAATTTCGTGGCGTTGGGCGACATGAGCGAAAGCGATTTTGAACTGGGCCTGCGCGACAAGTTGATGGGCCAGGTCAACCTGCTGCTGATCGGCCGTGAGTACGCCAACGACGGCGCCTCGTTCACCTTCACCAGCGGCATCCTCAACCGTGACCCGATCCGCACCGGCGCCTCGGCGGCACTGGTTAATGGCGCGCTTGACGCCTTTGTCAAAGCCGCGGCTATCGAATTGCCACGCGGCTTGCGCGTCAACTCCGTAAGCCCGACCGTGCTGCTGGAAGCCATGGGCAGCTACGCCCCGTACTTCCGTGGTTTCAAACCGGCTGCGGGCGCCGATGTGGCATTGGCCTACGCGAAAAGCGTCGAGGGCTTGCAGACCGGTCAAACCTACATCGTGGGGTGAGAGGCAATTGCCTCACGCGAAAACTGAGACATCCATTCAATCACCAGGGCGCGGGGGGCCAAAAACCTGAACTCCCCGCCCAGCTCGCTGTGAACCATTGAAGTACTTAGCTGATAACCGTCTACGTAGAGTGTCAGGTATTTGTTGATGGTAAGCAGCGTGATGGATTTTGTCCTTGCCCTGGCTTCAGGACTCAACGTGACGTTTACCTCAACGTAGGCCGGATCAGGGTTCTCGGCCCGTTTCAACGACACCGAGATGTCTGTGAAGTCTGTAACTGACGAAAAGACGAGCCGGGCAGGCTCGTCCGAACAGGCCGCACTTGCCCAGAGCAGAACAGCGCACAGGCTCCATTTGATATTCATTGAAATCCCCCCTCCAAAAACGTCGACACTCTTACGATTCCCCAACACTAACTGTAGGAAATATCTCAATTAGCAACGCGTCATTTCCCAGCGTGTTCCGAACACATCGTTCAAACCGGGTCCTGCACTTGTGATGCAGCGTCAGCCTGCGTAACGTGGCGGCACTTGTTTGGAGACCCGATAAATGCGCGCCGCCCGTACCCTTGCTCTGTTTGCCCTGTTGCCCCTGTTCACCGCTTGTCAGATGTTTGAAAGCGAGCCGGCCAAACCCTCTACCGCAGGTTTGACCCGGATGCAGGGTGAGTTGACCGCCGTCGGCGGCAAGCTGCTGTTCCAGCCTTGCGGCGACAAACGCAACTACGTGGTCAACGACGCCGGTGGCACCAGCGTACTGCAGGAAGCCGCCTCCCTGGCTGGCCAGCAAGGCGCGCTGTTCGCCGACCTGCGCGGCAAGTTCTCCGGGGTCGCCAGCGGCACCCAGGGTTCGGTGGACCTGCAACAGCTCTATCGCATGGAGCGTTCGACCTCAACCTGCAACGACCCGGACTTCAAGCGCATGGTCCTGCGGGCCAACGGGCATAAACCCGCCTGGGCAATGAACGTCACCGCCAAGGGCATGGTGCTGGAGCGCGAAGGCCAGCCGCCACTTGCCGTGCCGTTTGTGGAAGAGCAACTGGGTGACGGGCGTTTCAACCTGATGACCGAAGCCAATAACCAGCACATCGAACTGTGGGTAGCCCCGCAGCGCTGCATCGACTCGGTCAGCGGCAGCCTTCAGCACATGACCGCCGAGTTGCGCGTCAACGGCCAGGTACAGCGTGGTTGCGCGGCATTTGGCGGCTCACGCGACGACTGATTCAGCCCTGCGCTGTTTTAACCTGACGGAAAACCGCCATTGGGGCTTATAATCGCCGGTTTGCAAAACAGCCGGCCTTTTTGTCCGCCGCCTACCGGATCCCGTCATGTTACGAATCACCGAACTCAAGCTGCCCATCGACCATCCCGAAGAAGACCTGCGCCCTGCCATCGTGCAGCGCCTGGGCATCGCCAGTGATGACCTGCTCGATTTCACCCTGTTCAAGCGCAGCTACGACGCCCGCAAAAAATCGTCGGAGCTGTGCTTCATCTACACCATCGACCTGAACGTGAAGGGCGAAGCCGCCCTGCTGCTCAAGTTCGCCGATGATCGCAACATCAACCCGGCGCCGGACGTCAGCTACAAGGTAGTGGGCCAGGCGCCGCAAGGCCTGGTCGAGCGCCCGATCGTGGTGGGTTTCGGCCCCTGCGGGATTTTCGCCGGGCTGTTGCTCGCGCAGATGGGCTTCAAGCCGATCATCCTCGAACGTGGCAAGGAAGTGCGCCAGCGCACCAAAGACACGTGGGGCCTGTGGCGCAAAAACGTACTCAACCCCGAGTCCAACGTGCAGTTCGGCGAAGGCGGCGCCGGGACCTTCTCCGACGGCAAGCTGTACAGCCAGATCAAGGACCCGAAATTCCACGGTCGCAAAGTGCTGCACGAGTTCGTCAAGGCCGGTGCGCCGGAAGAAATCCTCTACGTCAGCAAGCCGCACATCGGTACCTTCCGCTTGACCGGCGTGGTGGAAAACATGCGCCAGCAAATCATCGCCCTGGGCGGTGAAGTGCGTTTCGAACAGCGCGTCACCGATGTGCTGATCGAAGACGGGCAACTGAACGGCGTGGTCATCGACGGCGGCGAGCAGATCCTCTCCAAGCACGTGATCCTGGCCCTGGGCCACAGCGCCCGCGACACGTTCCGCATGCTGCACGGGCGTGGCGTGTACATGGAGGCCAAGCCGTTCTCGGTGGGTTTCCGTATCGAACACCCGCAGTCGCTGATCGACGCCGCGCGCCTGGGCAAATACGCCGGGCACCCGAAACTCGGCGCGGCCGACTACAAACTGGTGCACCACGCCAAGAACGGCCGCTCGGTCTACAGCTTCTGCATGTGCCCAGGCGGCACGGTGGTAGCGGCGACTTCCGAGCCAAACCGCGTGGTGACCAACGGCATGAGCCAATACTCGCGTAACGAACGCAATGCCAACTCCGGCATCGTGGTCGGCATCACGCCTGAAGTGGATTACCCAGGCGGCCCGCTGGCGGGTATCGAGTTGCAGGAACGCCTGGAGTCCCACGCCTACATCCTCGGCGGCAGCAACTACGAGGCGCCGGCCCAACTGGTGGGTGATTTCATCGCCGGCAAGCCGTCCACGGCCATCGGCAGTGTGGAACCGTCCTACAAACCAGGCGTGTCGCTGGGTGACCTGGCCTTGGCATTGCCGGACTTCGCCATCGAAGCGATTCGTGAAGCGCTGCCGGCGTTCGAGAAGCAGATCAAGGGCTACTCGCTGCACGATGCGGTGCTCACCGGTATCGAGACGCGCACCTCGTCGCCGCTGCGGATTACCCGCAACGAGTCGATGCAGAGCTTGAACGTGAAAGGCCTGTTCCCGGCCGGCGAAGGCGCCGGTTATGCCGGTGGGATTCTGTCGGCGGGTGTGGACGGGATTCGGATTGCCGAGGCGTTGGCGCGGGATATGTTGGGCATTGAGGCGTAATCACGCTATTACAGCCGACCCAATCAAATGTGGGAGCTGGCTTGCCTGCGATTGCGGTGATTCAGTCGATAAGTTCGGCGACTGACACTGCGCTATCGCTGGCAAGCCAGCTCCCACATTGGTTTTTGGGTTGTGTCAGATGTTGGCGCGCAAGACCGTTTCCGGTAGTGGCTCGCCCCGCTCCACACTGGCCGCAACCGCGGCAATCAACCCGTCCAACTGATAGCCCTGCCCCGCTAACCACGCCTGATCGTAATAAGTGCTGGCATACCGCTCGCCCCCATCACACAAAATCGCAACGATCGACCCCGACTCTCCGGCCGCTTTCATCTGCTGCGCGGCCACCAAAGCGCCAATCAGGTTGGTCCCGCTGGACCCGCCAACCCGCCGCCCCAGCCGTTCGGCCAGGTAATGCATGGCCGCCAGTGACAGCGCGTCCGGCACCTTGACCATCGCATCGATCACCTTGGGCAAAAACGACGCCTCAACCCGAGGCCGGCCGATTCCTTCGATCCGCGAGCCGCAATCCAGACGCAGGCTGGCGTCGCCGGTCTGGTAGTAATCGAAGAACACCGAACGCTCGGCGTCGGCACACAACACGCGGGTGCAATGCTGGCGATAACGCACATAGCGGCCCAAGGTTGCCGTGGTGCCGCCAGTGCCGGGGCTGGAAATCAGCCAGCTCGGCTCGGGGTAATGCTCAAAACGCATTTGCTGGAAGATCGACTCGGCAATGTTGTTGTTCGCCCGCCAGTCCGTCGCACGCTCGGCGTAGGTGAATTGATCCATGAAGTGACCGCCACTTTCCTTCGCCAGCCGTTCGGATTCGGTGTAGATCTGCGTCGGATCCTTCACCAGATGGCTCTTGCCGCCGTAGAAAGCGATCTGGTCGATCTTCGCCTGGGACGTCGTGGCCGGCATCACCGCAATAAACGGCAGACCGAGCAAACGCGCAAAGTACGCCTCCGAAACCGCTGTGGAACCGCTGGACGCCTCAATCACCGGGGCGCCCGGTTTGAGCCAGCCGTTACACAAGGCATACAGGAACAGTGAACGGGCAAGGCGATGCTTGAGGCTGCCTGTCGGGTGGCTGGACTCATCCTTGAAGTACAACTCGATACCCGGCAGCCCCGGCAATGCCAAAGGGATAAGGTGCGTGTCGGCGCTGCGCTGAAAGTCCGCTTCAATGATACGAATGGCTTCGCGGGCCCAGGTACGGTGGTCGCTCATGAGGTGCGTCTCTGAAGATTTCAGCCCCGATTTTAGGGGGTTTCCTACACTGCACACAGATACAGTGACGTCTCAATTAGACACACAATTGCTAGGCTCAAGCGCGACGCCAACTCTGCCAGCTGCTTATAACAAATAAGAATATAACTTTTGTTTTAACAACTAACGGTACGGGTTAGGGTAGCCACCTATTGAACCTTGATTGGAGAGCATCCCTTGCCTCTGCGTAGCACTTTCACCCGTTTCTTCCAGCTGGAAGCCGCCAGCGGTCTGTTGTTGATCGCCGCTGCCGCCTTGGCGCTGATCATCAACAACTCACCGTTGTCGCACCTGTACAACGCATTTCTCGACGTACCGGTGGTGGCACAAATCGGCGCGCTGAAAATCGCCAAGCCCGCCCTGCTGTGGATCAACGACGGCCTGATGGCCCTGTTCTTCCTGTTGATTGGCCTGGAGGTGAAACGCGAGCTGCTCGATGGCCACCTGTCCAAGCCCTCGCAAGTGGTGTTACCGGGCGCCGCAGCAATTGGCGGCATGGTGGTGCCGGCGCTGATCTACTGGGCGATCAACAAGGACTACCCTGCCGCGCTTTCCGGCTGGGCGATCCCCATGGCCACCGATATTGCCTTTGCGCTCGGCGTTCTGGCCCTGCTGGGCAAGCGCGTGCCGGTGTCGCTGAAACTGTTCCTGATGACCTTGGCCATCATCGATGACCTTGGTGCGATCATCGTCATCGCCGTGTTCTATTCAGCCGACTTGTCGGGTGCCGCACTCGCGGGTGCAGGCGCCTGTTTGGTTGCCTTGATCGCGATGAACCGCCTGGGCGTGATCAAGCTGGGGCCGTATTTGATCATCGGCCTGATTCTGTGGGTATGTGTGCTCAAGAGTGGCGTGCACGCCACGCTGGCCGGCGTGACACTGGCCTTCTGCATCCCGATGCGCACCAAGAATGCCGAGCCTTCGCCGCTGATGACGCTGGAACACGCTCTGCACCCGTGGGTGGCGTACGCCATCCTGCCGCTGTTCGCGTTTGCCAATGCGGGCGTGTCCCTGACCGGCGTGAGCCTGGAAAGCTTCACCCACCATGTGCCCATGGGCATCGCCGCCGGCCTGCTGATCGGCAAGACCGTCGGCGTGTTCGGCTTCACCTGGCTTGCGATCAAGACCGGCCTTGCCGCGCTGCCCGGCGGCGCGAACTGGGGCCAGGTGTTTGGTGTGGCGATCCTGTGCGGCATCGGCTTCACCATGAGCCTGTTTGTCGGCTCGCTGGCGTTTGTGCCGGGTGCCAGTGAGTTCGCCGGCGAGGATCGAATGGGGATCCTCACCGGGTCGATCCTGGCGGCGTGTATTGGTTATGCGGTGACGGCGATGGCCAGTCGCAAGAAAGCCTGAACGCGCTGAAAGCCCCACAAAAACCCCCAACGGGTCGCCTGGTTGGGGGTTTTCTTTTGCTGAAGATGACACTTACCGCAATTGCCTAAAGACTTTCTGCCCGCCGCCGACTAGTGAGTGTGGCGAGCCATCTGTTCCCGCCAGGAACACCCGCCCGACACTGCTCCCCAACGCGTTTCCAGCCCGAGCGAAAATCCCATGTTCCTGAGAAATATAAGAATCGCAGCCAGAGCCTTCATCGGCTTCGCCGCTATTGCGTCGCTGAGTGTGTTTCTCGGGCTGTTCGCCCTGAAGCAGATCGGTGAAGTCCAGTCCCAGGCGGCCGACATTCAGAATAACTGGATGCAGCGCGTCAGGATCCTGGCCCTGGCCAATGCTTCGCTGGACCGTTTTCGCCTGGGCGAGATGGCGCACATCCTGTCGTCCAGCGATGCCGACATGCAGACCTACGAAGACAAATCCGCAGGCCGCCTGAAAAGTGTCAAGGAACAGCTGGCTCAATATGCTGCGCTGCTGCGCACGCCAGAGGAAAAATCGCGTCTCGATGTGTTCAACCTGAGCCTCGAGGGGTACGCGAAGAACCACACCGAAATGCTCAAACGCTCACGCTCAGGCGACAAAGCCGGCGCCCGCGACTTTCTCAACAGTATTCGAGAAAGCTATGAGCAGATGACCAAGAACTTCGATCAGCTGATAGATCTGGCCAACAAAGGCGCCGAGCAAGCCGGCCAGACCTCCGACGCCGCTTACCAACATGCCGTGGGCGGTATCACCCTCGTTATTCTGCTGGTGAGCGGTGGCACGGTGCTGGTGGCCTGGCTGCTGACCCGCAGCATTACCGTTCCCATCATTGAAGCGGTGCAGGTGGCCGAAACCATTGCCCGGGGCGACCTCACTCAGCCCATCAACCCGACGGGCAACGACGAAGCCACGCGCCTGCTGCGGGCGCAAGAAACCATGCGTAACAACCTGGTGCAGACCCTGCGGCAAATTACCGGTTCATCCAGCCAATTGGCCGCGGCGGCAGAACAACTGAATGCGGTAACCGCCGAGGGTAGCCGGGACTTGCAACAGCAGCACGCCGAGATTGAACAAGCCGCCACCGCCGTCACTGAAATGACCACCGCAATTGAAGAGGTCGCACGGAACGCGGCATCAACCTCCGACCTTTCCCAAGAGTCGCGCAGCATCGCCTTGAAAGGCCAGCAGCGCATGGTCGAGGCGTTGAATTCGATCCAGGCGCTGACCCGTGGGGTTGAAGTCAGCTCGGGTCAAGTCGGCGGCCTTGCCGAGCAGGCCAAAGGGATCGGCAAAGTACTCGATGTGATCCGTACCATTGCCGAGCAAACCAACCTGTTGGCACTGAACGCCGCCATCGAAGCTGCACGCGCCGGTGAAGCCGGGCGAGGTTTTGCGGTGGTCGCTGACGAGGTGCGTGCACTGGCCCATCGCACTGCCCAATCAACGCAAGAAATCGAGCAGATGATCGGCAGCATCCAGACCAACACCGCCAGCACCGTCAACACCATGCTCGACAGCAGTTCCATGACCCAGCAAACCCTTGGCCTGGCCGAGCTGGCGCAACAGGCACTGGCGGACATCCTGGCGGCCAACGATGAGATCAACGGCCGCAACCTGGTGATTACCACGGCGGCAGCTGAACAAGCCGACGTTGCCCGGGCGGTTGATCGGAACTTGCTGAACATCCAGCAGTTGTCGATTCAGTCGGCGGAAGGCTCGACCCAGACGACTGCGGCCTCGCAATCGCTGGCCAGCCTGGCGCATGAGTTGAACACGATGGTGAAGCACTTTCAGGTTTGAGGTGAGGCTTTAAAACTTCACAACGCCGGACTGAGCGAACTCACTGTGGCGAGGGGGCTTGCCCCCCGTTGGGCTGCGAAGCAGCCCGCTCTGGATGGCATTGGTTTGCCAGTGGCGCGTGATGAACTCTTCAGGGCTGCTGCGCAGCCCAACGGGAGCAAGCTCCCTCGCCACAGGCAAACTTCAACATACTCAGCCCCCATGAGTTGGGCCTTACCTCCAGCCTACGCCTTACTAAGGCGGTTTTTATCGCCTGCAGTTTTGGAAAAAAACCTCAAAAAAACCCCAACCGGTCACCCGGTTGGGGTTTTGTGTTTCTACGACCGTTGCTTAACGCGTAACGCGGCTGGTGCCGTTAACGGTCATGATGCGGACGCGGTCGCCGATGCGGAAGATTTCGTTCTCTTCAACCGCCTGGACGTAGGCGCGCATGCTGCCGTCGTCTTCGCGAACGGTGATTTCCACGCCTTGGGTACGGGTCAGGCCTTCTTCGGTGGCCGAACCCAGCAGGCCGCCGGCTACGGCGCCGATCACAGCGGTGACGATACTGCCACGGCCGCCGCCGATGGCGCTGCCGCCAACACCGCCGATAACTGCGCCGGCAGCGCCGCCGATTGGGGTCTTGGTGCCTTCGATTTTCACCGGACGCAGGGATTCAATGGTGCCCATGCGCACGGTCTGTACACGGCGCGCCTCGTCACGGGAGTACGAGTCGCCGGTCAGACTCGAGGCGCAGCCACCCAACAGCAACGACAGGGTGGTAAAGCAGGCAACTAGTAAAACGGACTTACGCATAGCATCAACTCCAAAGGACAGGTGTTCATTAGACGCCGCAGCTTGGCGCCTGTCACGGCAAGCACGTCAGAAAATTCCTTTCATTCAGCCTTAGTACAGACTACCAGCACCAGAAAACTCGACGAACGGTAGCTGGATTCTTGTTCCAAAGAATGTCACGGACCCGTTGATTGTAGTCGTCCAGCAGCACACGCCGAAGCCTCTTGGGTAGAGACTTCAGTGTGACTGGCAATATTCAGGAGAAGTGACGAAAGGTGAGACTCAGGGCGCCAGGCGCTCGCGGGTCCACTCGCCGTTTTGCAGGCGATAGTTCAGCCGGTCATGCAGGCGGCTGGCGCGGCCTTGCCAGAACTCCATGCGCTCAGGCAGCAGGCGATAACCGCCCCAATGCTCAGGGCAGTCGGGTTGGGTATCGCTGAAACGCTGCTCAGTGGCCTTGAGCAAGTCCTGCAGCTCTTCGCGGTCACGAATGACCTGGCTCTGCGGTGATGCCCAAGCCCCAAGGCGGCTGCCCAAAGGACGGACCTGATAATAAGCGTCCGACTCCTCCGGCGTGACCTTGACCACCCGCCCCTCGATGCGCACCTGGCGCTCCAGGGTCGGCCAGAAGAAGGTCATGGCTGCAAAGGGCTGTGCCGCGAGCTGTTCGCCCTTGGCACTCTGATAATTGGTGAAGAAGGTAAAGCCCTGTGTATCCAAGCCTTTGAGCAGCAGGATGCGACAGTGCGGACGACCGTCGTGGTCGACCGTGGCCAAGGTCATGGCATTGGCCTCCACCGGGGGCTGCTCGGTCTTCACCGCGTCGGCAAACCACTGGTGGAACAACGCAAACGGCTCGCCCGGGGCCTGGGCCTCGCTCAAACCGTCCCGTGTGTAGTCACGGCGCATATCGGCCAGTGCCTGGGTCATGCGGCTTTATCCTTCTGGTTCAGCAGATCAGTTTTTCGCCTGGTCGTTTGCAGCGGCTGCGTCAGCCTTAGGTGCGGCTTTTTTCGCGGCCGGTTTGGCGGCGGCTTTTTTCGCAACAGGCTTGGCAGCGGCCTTCTTGGCCGGGGCCTTTTTCGCAGGTACTGCCTTTTTCGCAGCCGGAGCAGGCACGGGGGCTGGTGCTGTTTGCACGGCGACCATATCAGCAACCGGTGGCTTGCCCGAGTTGTACTTGCTCAGCAGGGCCAACATCGTTGTACGCTGAGTGAACATGATTTCCATGCGACGGTTCAGCGCACGCCCCTGATTGCTGTCGTTGGCGGCACGCGGCATAAGGTCGCCCATGCCACGCATCATCAGGCGATCCTGCTTCAAGCCACTGAGGCTGAAAATCGACGCGATGGATTGCGCGCGCTCACGCGTCAACGCCTGGCTCGCAGGTTCGGCACCATTGGTGTCGACGTGGCCGAGTACCAGCACGGCAGTTTTCGGATCGCCTTCAACCGCCTTGGCAACGCGGGTGAACGGGCCCAGGGTCACTGGCAGCAGCATCCCTGGACGTTTTGGGTTGTAGGAGCCATCAACCGGTGCGATCACAACCAGTACGTTCTCGCGACGCTCCAGTTGCAGGTTGCTGTCCTTGATGGCGGCGCGCAGGCGCGGCTCATAGTCATCCAGCCAGGCTTGGGTGACTTTCGGGTCGGGCATCGGCACGTTGGTCACGTCGACCTTTGCCAATGGCTTTGGCTTGCTTTCGAACGGCCACCACCATTTGCTCTCGGTGTCGGTCTTGGCCACAGCAGGCGCAGCGTCAGGCGTGAAAGCAGGGGTTGCCGCCTTGAGGTCGGCTTTCAGGTCAGCCTTGGCATCCGCCGCCTTTTCGTCGGCGGTCTTGGAGGAGAACGGCCACCAGTTGAAGCCGGTGTCAGCCTTGGCGACCGGGGCCGGTGCGGCAGCGGCAGCGGGGGCAGGCGCAGCAGCAGTTACCGGCGCGGCGGGCTTGGCGCCAGCGGCAGGTTTTGCATCTGGCTTGGCGTCGGTTTGAGTCACTGCGTCCTTGGTAGCAGCCTTATCAGACCCAAATTGCCACCAATGCCCACCCTCAGCATCATTTTGTGGAGTTTGTGCGCAGCCAGTAATAGTGAGGCACAGCGCCAGTGCCAAGGACTTGTTCGATAACATGAGATATCCACAAAATGAGAAAAAACCGGAGGGCCTGGTTGACCCGTTAAACAGACGCTTACAGAACATTAAAGTTACAAAATTTCGTTCAGCGCCTTCTTATAGTTGCCTTTGTAACAAAAAAACGTGAAACAGCAAGCTCTTTACAGACAACCGGCCAATATTCCGACCAACTTCTGTGCACGCGGGTCCATAAGTACGTAAGGCCCCAGTGTATTAGTCACGAAACCGAATGCTACATCATGTTCAGGGTCGGCAAACCCCACCGAACCACCAGCGCCAGGGTGACCAAACGCACGTGGGCCAAGGCCGAACGTGGCATTGGGCAATTGCGGTTGATCCAACATGCAGCCCAAGCCGAAGCGGGTTTGGGTCAATAAGGTTTTATCCGGCCCGATACTGTGTTCGCGGGTCAATTGTTCCAGCATGTCGCTTTCCAGCAAACTACCGTCCAACAATCCGCTATAAAAACCCGCCAGGCTGCGCGCATTACCGTGACCATTTGCCGCCGGCTGCTGCATGCGCCGCCATTCGGGCTTATTAGTGCTGGTCAGAATAGACGGTGGGTTGGCAAATGCCCGTGTAGTCATAGCGGCAGGTTCACGCATCATTACTTGCAATAAGCGTTGAGCGGCTTCGTCGCCCATATTGCCTTTGCTGCGCGCTATATGTGCAACACGATAAAACTCTTCATCTGCCAGCCCCACGTGAAAGTCCAGGCCCAACGGCCGCGCAACCCGTGCGACGATCGACTCACCCGGCCCGCGCCCATCGGCGCGGCGCAGCAATTCACCGACCAGCCAGCCGTAAGTGATGGCCTCGTAGCCATGCCCTTGGCCCGGCGTCCACCACGGTGCCTCGGCTGCCAGGGTGTCGACCATCAATTGCCAGTCGTACAGGGCTTCAGTCGGCAGCATCTCGCGGATTGCCGGCAGCCCGGCCTGGTGGCAGAGCAGTTGGCGCAGGGTGATGGCTTCTTTACCGGCTGCCGCGAACTCAGGCCAGTAGTCAGCCACGGGCGCATCGAGTTTCAGCTTGCCCTCGGCCACCAATTGCAGGGCCGTGACGGCGGTGAAGGTCTTGGTGCAGGAGAACAGGTTGACGATGGTGTCGCTGTGCCAGGCCTCGGCGCCGTCCTTGTCCGCAGTGCCGGCCCACAGGTCGACGACGGTTTCGCCGCCGATCTGGATACACAGCCCGGCACCACGCTCTTGCGGGTCATCGAACAGCGCGGCAAACGCTTCGCGTACCGCTTCGAACTGAAGCTCGTAATGACCCTGAATCTGCACCTGATCCGCCTTGAACAACACTGTAGGAAGTGGCCGACATTGTTCCAGTCATTAGGGGTTTTGTGAACCCGTCAACGATGAATCAATGGCCATTTCCAGAGTGCCCACCGGCGTGTCCGGCGCCCTGGCCTGCGCCTTTGCCTTCATGCCCGCCCTTGCCGGCTTCGTTCTCGCGAACCACGCCGGCGGCCTTGGCCTTTTCCGCCTCTTTACCCAACTGGTCGACTGTCGCCAGGTTGCTTTTACGCACGCTGTCGACAAAGCCCTGGAACGGTACATCGGTAATGCCGACAAGGCCGAAGTGACCGTTCTCACCGTCCAGCAAACGGCCGGTCACCGGCTGGTCCAGGTACTGGAACCAGTGCACGCCGACAATCGACGGCTCGGCCATGGCCTGCTTGAGGAAGTTGCCGTAGGCCACGCCACGGTCTTCTTCCTTGGCCAACTGGGTCACGCCGCCCCAGAACGGGCCACGGTCGGCGGAGCCGAAATTGAACTCGGTGATCAGCACCGGTTTATCCAGCGCGCGCAGGGCGGCGAAGTCATAACCGTCCTGGGGCTTGAGGGTGTACATGTTGAAGCTCAGCACATCGCAATACTGCGCGCAGGAGGCCACGGCTTCCGGGGTACTTACGGCATAACGACCGCCCAGCAACAGCTGGTTGGGCGCGTGCCACTTCAAGGAGTCGGAAATGGTCTTGAAATAGGCATCGGCGAAGGTCTTCTGGAAATATTTAAAGTCAGCTTCGATTTCCGGGTGCTCGGGGCTTGGCATCGGCGGCTCGAAGCCTGGGTCTTCCATCAGCTCCCAGCCCGCCAAGTGAATGCCCCAGGCCTTCGACAGGCCTTCTTCGTTGCGGTACTTGTCGCGCAGTTGCTTGAGAAACGCGCGCTTGGCCGGTACGTCGGTGGTCATGCGCAGCGTGCCGTAGGCCAAGGCGTAACGGGATTTTGCATCGTCACCCGGGCCGGCCCAGGCCAGCTCGTTGTCGGCAAAGAAGCCGATCAGCCACGGGTCATCGCGGTGATCGCGGGCAGCAATCGCTACGGCACGCTCGGTGGCCATGGCAAAACGCGGGTCGAACGGGTCAGGCATGCCGCCCCACCAGTCGGTGCCGGTGCTGATGCTGGCGTAGTCGCCGACAATCGACAGCGGCAAGGTGTACGGCACGCGGTCGGCGCTGGCGAGGCTCTCGTCGCTCCAGTTGCCCACGGTGTTGAAACCCCAGGCCTGGAGCCGGTCGAGGGTGTGTCTGACCCAGCGTTTCTGGTCGAAACCTTCGGTGCCATAGGTGCGCTGCAGGTTGGCGCCATAGAAGTCGTACCAACGCCCCACATTGAAGCCCCGGCCCTGATCCGCGCCGTTGCCGCCTCGGTTGTCGCTGCTGCCGTAATACTTGTCGAACGGCTCACCCGCTTTGGGCAACGCGGCGAACATCCACTCGCGGCCGGCCACATAGGTCTGGTTGTTATCCGGCGCAACCGTGTTAACCCCCAAGGAATAGAACGGATGGCCTTCCGGCGTCACCAAGTACCAGCGGCCGTCGCGCTTCTCGGTACGGAAAAAGCCGCTGGCTTCGAACGCCGGGCCTTTGTTCCAGCCGCCATATTGGTCCAGGGAAGATTTGTTGCGCTCAGCCAACCAGCCTTTGAGCTGCTGTTGCTCCTTGGCGGCGGCGGCTTTGAGCTGGTCGTCGCTGCTGACTTTTTCCGGCCAGCGCGCGCGGGTGGACTGGCCATAGGCATCCACCAGTTCGCTGTAGGCCGCTTTCAGCACCGGCTCGCTGTCCTGCACGCCAAAACGCTCCAGCAGGATGCTTTGGGCGGCATTCGGCTTGAGCATCGACAGCGTCACAGACGCCACCTGGCTGCGGTCGATTTCCCCGGCGCTGCCGGCCAGCAATACGCGCTGGCCATCCACGGTGATCGGCATCGGCGGGCCAGCCTTCATGCCCTGGCTCAGCGGCGAGTTGGCTTGCAACGGAATCACCAGGGTCTGGGCCGGGCCGGCCGGCAGGTCGATGCGGCTGACCAGGGTTTTGCCGTCGGTGCTCTGCACCTTGACGTAGAGGGTCAACGCCCAGTCCATGGCGCTCTGGATACGCAGGCTTATGGCGCCGGACTGCGACCAGTCCCACACGCCGGTCTGCGGGCTGAGCACCAGGCTCGGTTCGGCTGCCGGGTTGAACGTGATGCGGCGCAGCACCTCACCTTCAGGGGTTTGTTCGGCGTTGTATTGCGGCAGGCTGGCGTCCTGGGTCGCCACCTTGACCACATCGGCAGGCCGGACGAAGTTGAACAGCGTTTGTTGCCCGGCAGGCGCGGCCATCAAGGGTGCGGCGAACAGCAGAGCAAAAAGAGCGGGCAGCGTGCGAATCATACGAACAAGGTTCTCCCAAACGGCCGGTGACTGGCCTGATGACGTAAAGCGTTGGCAGTGAGATAGACCACGAAGTGGGCGAATTCGCCCACGGTGGCTTAAGAAATTTCGCGCCTGAAAGGCGGCAAAGCATTCAGGATAGCTTTGCCATAGCGCTGCGTGACCAAACGGCGGTCGAGCAAGGTGATGGTGCCCCGGTCTTCTTCGGTGCGCAGCAAGCGACCGCAGGCCTGGACCAGCTTCAAGGAAGCATCCGGCACCGAGATTTCCATGAACGGGTTACCGCCACGGGCTTCGATCCACTCGGCCAAAGCCGCCTCGACCGGATCATCCGGCACCGAGAAGGGGATCTTGGCGATCACCACGTGTTCGCAGTAGGCACCCGGCAAGTCCACGCCTTCGGCAAAACTTGCCAGGCCGAACAACACGCTGGAATCGCCGCCATCGACGCGCGCCTTGTGCTTGTTGAGGGTTTCCTGCTTGGACAGGTTGCCCTGGATAAACACCTGCTTGCGCCAGTCGCGGTCGAGGCCGTCGAACACGTCCTGCATCTGTTTGCGCGAGGAGAACAACACCAGGGTTCCGCGCGAGCCTTCGACCAGCTCCGGCAGGTCGCGGATGATCGCTGCGGTGTGCGCCGCTGCGTCGCGCGGGTCGGCCTTGAGGTCCGGCACGCGCAATACGCCGGCGTCGGCGTGATGGAACGGGCTCGGCACCACCGCCGTAACGGCTTTTTTCGGCAAGCCGGCACGCATGCGGAAGCGGTCGAAAGTGCCCAGGGCCGTCAGCGTCGCCGAGGTCACCAGGCAGCCGTAGGCCACGTTCCACAGGTTGCGGCGCAGCATTTCGGCGGCGAGGATCGGGCTGGCGTTGACCTCGATATCAAACAGCGCACCGCTTTCCGACAGGGTCAACCAACGCGCCATCGGCGGGTTGTCTTCCGGGTCTTCGACGGTGAAGGCCGTCCACAGCTCCCAGTTACCCTGGGAGCGCGACAACAGGCTGCCGAACAGCGGATACCATTCCTCGGCCTGATTGCTGGCGATGCCGATATTGACCTCACCGTCCATGCCTTCCTTGAGCAGGTCGGTGAGGCGGGTGAACAGGTCGGTCAGGCGTGAAAAGCCTTTCTTCAGTTCAATGCCCATTTCACGCATGTGCTCGGGAATCAGCCCGCCGACAAAGCGGTGACGCGGCCGCTCACGGCCTTCCACGTCTTCGCCGGGCTTGAAGTCGGCGACCTGTTCGCAGGCGCTGAACATGAACTGCTGCTGGGTCTTGATCTCACGCGCCAGCTCCGGCACCTGTTCGATCAGCTTGCCCAGATCGCCGGGCAGTGGGTGCTGGGCCAGCAATTTGGTGAGGTTCTTGGCGGTGGTTTCCAGCCAGTCGGCGGTGGAGCGCAGGCGCGTGTAGTGGGCGAAATGGCCGATGGCCTTGTCCGGCAAGTGGTGGCCTTCGTCGAACACGTAAAGCGTGTCGCGCGGGTCCGGCAACACGGCGCCGCCGCCCAGGGCCAGGTCGGCCAGGACCATGTCGTGGTTGGTGACGATCACGTCGACCTTGCCCATGCCTTCGCGGGCTTTGTAAAAAGCGCACTGGCCGAAGTTGGGGCAATGGCGGTTGGTGCACTGGCTGTGGTCGGTGGTCAGGCGCGCCCAATCGGAATCTTCCAGCGCGGTAGGCCAGCTGTCGCGGTCGCCGTCCCATTTATTGCCGGCGAGCTTCTCGATCATGCTGGTAAATAGCTTTTGGCTGACTTCATCGACTTCGATCTTGAAGCCTTCTTCTTCGAACAGCGAAGCGGTAGCGGTTTGCGCATGGCCTTCCTGCAACAGCACGTCGAGCTTGGACAGGCACATGTAGCGGCCACGGCCCTTGGCCAGGGCGAAAGTAAAGTTCAGGCCGCTGTTGCGCATCAGGTCGGGCAGGTCTTTGTAGACAATCTGCTCTTGCAGGGCGACGGTGGCGGTGGCGATCACCAGGCGCTTGCCGGCAGCCTTGGCGGTCGGGATCGCGGCCAGGCTGTAGGCCACGGTCTTGCCGGTGCCGGTGCCGGCCTCGACGGCCACGACCGCCGGGTCGCCACTGCGCCGACCTTCGTCGTCGGTGTCGATATCGCCGAGGACTTTGGCCACTTCGGCGATCATCAGGCGTTGGCCGTAGCGCGGTTTCAAGCTCTTGGCTTCGAGAAAACGCGAATAGGCGCCCTGGATCGTGGTTTTGAGTTCAGTGCTGATCATGGATAGTCGGGCGCAAAAAACGCTGGATAAATTTTCAGTGGTTCGGATCGGCCGCTATCATACCCCGCTAATTAATCCCGCGCAGAACGGAGTACCACAATGACCGCGTTTAGCCTCGCTTACACCCTGCATGTATTGGCCGCCCTGGTTTGGGTCGGCGGTATGTTTTTCGCCTGGATGATCCTGCGCCCCGCCGCCATGGCGGCACTTGAGGGCCCTGCCCGGCTCAAGCTGTGGGCGAATGTGTTTCAACGTTTTTTCGTGTGGGTCTGGGTCGCCGTGGCGGTTTTGCCGATCAGCGGCATCGGCCTGCTGCAATTGCGCTTCAGCGGTTTTGAAACCGCGCCGCGTTATGTGCAGGTGATGATGGGCTTGTATCTGGTGATGACGGCGCTGTTTATCCGTATCCAGGCGTTGAAGTTCCCGCAATTGCGTGCGGCGGTGGCGGCCGAAGATTGGCCGGCGGGTGCGGCTGCGCTGGGGCAGATCCGCAAACTGGTGGGGATTAATTTGATTGTGGGGTTGGTGGTGGTGGCGATCGCTTCGGCTCGGCCGATGTTCTGAGGCGACCTTTAGTCCGCCATCGCGGGCAAGCCCGGCTCCCACATTCAAATGCATTCCAAATGTGGGAGCCGGGCTTGCCCGCGATGGCGTCAGACCCGTCGACTCAAAGCCTTTGAATAGTCACAGCCCCCGCAGGCCCAGCCGGCCCCGGCTGCCCTTCCAGCCCTGGGCGGCCCTTCTCGCCGCCATCGGCGCGATACACCACACAGCCCTTGGACTGCCCGCCTTTACCCGGCTTACCGGCCGTGCCGGCCAAACCGCCCGCCCCGCCGTCCACCCAGACCTTGATCTGCTCAGCCGGGAAGCTCTGCGGCAGCTCGACCCGCACGGTCGCGCCCGCTGCGCCTGGCAGGCCATCACCGCCGTTATCGCCATTCGCGCCACGCCCGGCCGAACCCCAGGTGCAGCCTGGGTCAACGCCGTTGGCGCCATCCAGCCCGGCATAGCCTTGGGCACCGGCGCCGCCACGCGCGTCCACCGACAGTTCGTCGGCAGTCAGCGCGTTGATGCGCAGCACCAGGTCACGCCCGGCTTTGGCCGGCCTTTCGTGGGTGCCGGGGGCACCGCGCGAGGTGATCTGGCTGCCATGTTCCAGCTGCGCGTTGCGCACCTGCAATTGCAGCGCAGTATTGCCGGGGGCGATAGCGATGCGCGCCTCACGCCCCAAGTGCAATTCGTCCACCGTGACTTGGCTGATCGTCGCCGGCACCAACAACGTGCCGTAGTCCGCCACATCCAGGCGCTCCAGCTGCAACACGCTGGTACTGCTGGGCAGGCGCATCAGCGAGTTGGTTTCAACACTGACGGTCTGAGCCAGGGCAATGGGGCTGACCAACAGGGCCAACAGAAAAACCTTACGCATGATTGGCCTCCTTGTTTACTTCATCAATAGCAGCAGGCGCCGACAGGCCCCGCACATGGAACATGCCCACCAGCAGAATCTGCAAGCGGTCACGCCAGGGGTGGGCACGGTATTTCAAGCTGCTGTTGAACAACAGCAACTCCAACAGATGGGTGAGAAACAACAGACTGCCGGCCAGGCTGACCAACAGGTGGAACGGATTGGCCAGCGGTCGGAACAGATTGACCACCACCACAACCCAAAACAGCAACGTCAGAAACTTACCCAGCCCCCAAAACACCTTCATCCTGCATGCCCCTGCCTATTATTCTTTGGGCGCACAGTAACGACTTCTACAGGCGATTTGCCAGTGAAGGATGAAAAAACTTGATAAAGGGGCGTTTTGTCGGCGGTTTCGGCGAGGATCGTCAGCAATGCCCCTGTGGCTCCCACAGGGGCAAGGGCTGTCAGCGGTTGATTTTGATTTCCACGCGGCGGTTCAAGGCGCGGCCGTCAGCAGTTTTGTTATCGGCCACCGGCTGGCTTTCGCCCGCGCCGACCACCGACACAAAGTTACTGCGCGGCACGCCCGCACTTACCAGGTAATCGGTCACCGAGTGCGCGCGGCGTTCCGACAGTTTCTGGTTGTAGGCGTCTTTGCCGACGCTGTCGGTATGCCCGCTGACCCGCAATTGCGCGCCAGGGGCTTCTTTTTTCAAGCGCGTGACGATGATGTCGAGTTTGGTTTTGTCCGCTGCCGTCAGCTTGGCCGAGTCGAACTGGAAGTGCACATCGCGGATCACGATGGTTTCTTCCTTGACGACCACAACTTCCTCAACCACGGCCGCGACCGGCACCGGTGGGCAACCGTTGGCATCCACCTGCACGCCTTTAGGCGTGCCTGGGCACTTGTCGCGGCTGTCCGGCACGCCATCGCCGTCTTCATCGCCATCGCCGTGCACCCAGCAATAGGCGCCGGCCATGCCGCCGACCAACAGCGCGCCATAACCTGCGTACGCCGAACTTTGAGTGGCGCCAATCGCAGCGCCCGTTACACCACCGACGGCTGCGCAGGTGGGCCAATCGGTTTTTTGCAAACCTGCGCAACCTGTCAATACTCCGGTTAGCAGAACCAAGGGTAGAGCTGTCCGCATGATGCTCATCTGATTTCTCCTGAGGGGATCGGCGGGGGCCGACAGGTGGAGTAAAGACGGCTCTTTTCATCTGCGCCACTGGGCCGCACCCCCGTATTTGTTGAGGTTGGCCGCACATGCAGGACTTTTCGCCGCCGCCCGCTCTAGGCCCGCACGCTCAGCCGCGCTAGTCTCTACGGTCCTGATGTGAGGATCTCTGATGACCGCTGGTATTTCTTCCCGTACGCCCCAGCAAGCACTGGCTGCTTTGCTCGCTCTGCACCAGCCCAAACGCCTGTTGCTGTTGGGTGCCAGCCAGTTTCCGGCGCTGGAGGCCTTTCAAGCCGAGCACCCGGACACCGTGGTCGCCATCGCGGCGCCTGGGCCGTTGCCCGCAGAGCTGGCGGCGCAGCGTTTTGACCTGGCGCTGGTGGTCGACTGCCTGGAGCACCTGTCAAAACCGCAAGGCCTGACCTTGCTCGGCGGCATCCGCAACCTCAATGCCAGCCGCATTGCGGTGCTGGCAGACCTGAATGCCTGCGGCTGGAAGGACACTGACTTTTTCTCCCTGGCCCTGCAGGCCGGCGAGCGTTTCCAGCGTGATGAGCAGGTTCTGACGCTGTTTACCTATGATCTGCTTGACTATAAACAGGTGCCGGACTGGCTCAACGCCCGCTTCTGGGCCAACCCGGAAAACTTCGGAAAGTATTGGTGGTAACCATGAGTACATCCATTTGCCCCTGCGGCAGTGGCAACCTGCTGGATGCCTGCTGCGGCCATTATCACGCCGGCCACCCGGCGCCCTGCGCCACCGCGTTGATGCGCTCGCGCTACAGCGCCTATGTGCTGGGCCTGGTCGACTACCTGGTCGCCACCACGCTGCCCGCGCAACAGGCGGGCCTGGACCGCGCCGCCATCGCTGCCTGGAGCGCCCAAAGCACCTGGCTCGGCCTTGAGGTGGAAAGCTCCGAAGTGTTCGGCGGCCAGCCGGAGCATGCGTTCGTGACCTTTACTGCGCGCTGGCACGACAGCACCGGCGAACACAGCCACCGCGAGCAGTCGTCTTTCGTACAGAACGAGGGGCGCTGGTACTTCATCGACCCGACGGTAGAGGTGAAGGTCGGACGCAATGATGTATGTTTGTGCGGCAGCGAGCAAAAATTCAAGAAGTGCTGTTCCAGCTACCTCTAATCACCACAGGACTCACGCCATGCTCCGGATTTGCAGCTTGATGCTGGCGTTGACCCTTGGCCTGACCGGCTGCGCCTCATGGTTCGAGGACGATGCGCCCCCGCCCCACGTCTCCCTGGTAAAAGTCGAAGTGGTGCGCGCCAAGTTGCTGGAGCAGAAATTCAAACTGTTCTTTCGCGTGGACAACCGCGACGACGCCGACCTGACCGTGCGCGGCCTGATCTACAAGGTCACCCTCGACAATTTTGTGCTGACCGAAGGCGAGTCCAACGAGTGGCTGACCATACCGCCGCGCAGCCATGGGTTTTTCAAGGTGACGGTGCGCACCAACCTGTGGCCGCAGATTCGCGATGTGGTGCAGATGCTGAAAAACCCGAGCAAACCCGTGCCCTATCGCCTGGAGGGCGAGCTGAAAACCGGATTATTCATCGGTAATGACGTGCAGGTGGCCCACAATGGCGAGATAATGCCCGGCAATTTTATTCCGGAGCGACATCGATGACTCAGCAACCCCATGTCCATGGTCCTGACTGCAACCACGATCACGATCACCATGATCATCACGATCACGACCACGGTCATGTCCACGGCCCGAACTGCGGCCACGCTCACCAGGAGCCGGTGCGCAACGCCCTGAAGGACGTTGGCCGCAACGATCCTTGCCCATGCGGCAGCGAGAAGAAATTCAAGAAGTGCCACGGGGCCTGATGCCCTGATGCAGTCAGTGTGGGAGCTGGCTTGCTGTGGCGAGCGGGCTTGCCCCGCGTTGGGCTGCGCAGCAGCCCCAATAAGATCAACACGTTTCTTCAGACAGAACGCAATGTCAGGTTTTGGGGCTGCTCCGCAGCCCAACGCGGGGCAAGCCCGCTCGCCACAACTGCAACTCCACCTCCAATCCCCCGCCTTCCCGATTCTTCAAACTCAACCGCCCCCCATGCGCCCGTGCAATCGTGTGCGCAATGCTCAGCCCCAGCCCATACCCGCCCGTCTCGGCATTGCGTGAGCCTTCAACCCGGTAAAACGGTTCCATCACCTGTTCCAGCTGTGCCTGGGGAATCCCGGGGCCACGGTCGCTGATGACGATTTTCAAGCTGTCGGCCTGATCCTCGACCCGCACCACCACTTCGCTGCCATAGCGCACCGCATTTTCCAGCAGGTTCTGCACGCAGCGCTTGAGGCTGCGCGCGTACCCCGGCAACGGTTGGCGGGCGCGGCCCACGATGGTCACGCTTTCGCCCACGTCCTCAAGGTCTGCCTGCAGGCTTTGCAGCAACGCATTGATGTCGATGTTCTGGCGCGTCTCGTTGATTTCGCCGCTGCTGACAAAGTCCAGGGTGCTGGACACCATGTGCTCCATTTCTTCCAGGTCGCTGCGAAAGCGCTCCTTGGTGCGCGTGTCTTCGAGCATCTCGGTGCGCAGGCGCAAGCGTGTGATCGGCGAGCGCAAGTCGTGGGAAATCGCTGCGAGAAACCGCGTGCGCTCGGCGATGTTGGCGATCAGCCGCTGCTGCATCGCATTAAACGCCTGGGCGGCGCGGCGCACTTCGGTGGGGCCGTCCACCGATAACGGCGGGCGCTGGATATCCCGACCCAGCGCTTCGGCGGCCTTGGCCAGGGCATTCAACGGGCGGATGGCCAGGCGTACCGCCACCAGGGCGATCAGCACCAGCACCAACACCCGCAGCAAATAGATGCGCATCACGTAATCGAACAACAGATCCAGCGGCGAGGTGCTGGTCCAGCCCTGCTCTTCACTGGCGTCGACCAACAACCAGCGCCCATCGGGCAGGCGCAGGTTGATCAGAAATTGCCCCACCACCGGTTTGGAGCTGAGCAAGGTCGAGAGCCCGGCGGTTTGCCCTTCGCCATCGACCAAAGACAGGCGCAGCAGAATCAGGGTTTGCGTGTAGCCGGCTTTCTCCGACAACACCTCCTTGATCAGGCGCTCGGTGGGCCGGTCGCTGTCGGTGAGGCTGCTGGGCG
Source organism: Pseudomonas sp. R76 (assembly GCF_009834565.1). Classification (GTDB taxonomy): domain Bacteria; phylum Pseudomonadota; class Gammaproteobacteria; order Pseudomonadales; family Pseudomonadaceae; genus Aquipseudomonas. Next base: position 1,754,150 of record NZ_CP019428.1, on the reverse strand, counting down.
TGCTGCTGGCCTGGTCGCTCAAGGACAACTGAAAGTCCGGCGTGTTGAGCAGTTTGATCAACTGGTCGGCCTGCTGCGGGTCGCTGTGCACCAGGCGCACCACGTCCGCCAGGCGCGTGGCGATCAACCGCGTGGGGATTTCCAGCACCTGGCCATGGCGCCGGTCGTACCAGATGCTGCTGGTCAACGCCTGCGCCGCGAGCATGCCGCTGACCAGAATCAGCACCAGCCGCCCAAACAGCGAACGCGGCAGCAGTCTCACGACTCCAGCACTACGTCATCGGCGGTGAGCATGTAACCCTCGTTGCGCACGGTCTTGATCAGCCCGGCCGGCAGCTGCGAGCGCAAGCGGCTGACGCACACGTCGATGGAGCGGTCGAACGGCGTGCTGTCCTTGTCGAACACATGGTTGAGCAAAAAATCGCGACTCAAAGGCCAGTTCGGGTGCTGCAACAATAGGCGCAACACGCGGTAATCCGAATTGCCCAGGCTGACCACCACGCCCTCCGGCGTGAGCAATTGCCGCGCCCGTGTGTCGAGTTGCCAGCCGGCAAAACGAATGCTCGGCGCCTCGTCCAGCCGCGCACGGTCGGGGAAGCTCTGCACCCGGCGCAGCACCACTTTGATCCGCACCAGCAACTCACGTGGGTCGAACGGTTTGGGCAGGTAGTCATCGGCGCCGATTTCCAGGCCGACAATACGGTCGATCAACGAGCCCTTGGCCGTGAGCATCACCACCGGCGTGTTGGAGCTGACGCGCAGTTCGCGGCACAGGCTCAGGCCATCTTCGCCGGGCAGCATCAGGTCGAGCACGATCAGGTCGATCACATTCAGCGCCAGGCGGCGGCGCATTTCCTTGCCGTCGGCAGCGGTGGACACCTGAAAACCGGCGTCACTCAAGTAGTCACAGAGCAGTTGGCGAATTTGCGGGTCGTCATCGACGATTAACAGGTGGTCAAGCTTTGCCATGGGCATTCGATCCGAAAACTCAAAACGCAGGAGATAGCCGAAAGTTCATCCAGCGGTGTACGCAAATGTAATGGAATGTTGTGGGAAACCATAATCACGCATCAGCGATACAAAGCCGGGGCATGGCCGGCGGAATCGCTCTTTAGACTACCGAACCTAAATGAGAGTAATTGTAATTTAGACTCGGAAGTAACCCATGTCATTGCCAACACCTCACCGCCATACGCTGCATTCAACCCTGGCGCCGATGTTCGGTTTTCTTGCTGCCGGCAGCGTTGCACCGACGGCCTGGGCCGATACGCCCGCCGCCACAGCCAACGATTCGGTGGTGAGCCTGCCGCAAATCAAAGTCGACGGCGAAGAAGCCACGTCGAGCTTCAAGGTCGACCGGGTAACCTCGGCAAAAATCAGCCAGCCGCTGCTCGACGCCCCGCAAAGCGTGACCATCGTGCCGCAGCAGGTGCTCAAGGAGCAGAACGCGCAAACCCTGCAGGAAGTGTTGCGCAACGTGCCGGGCATCACCTTCATGTCCGGCGAGGGCAACCTGGGCTGGGGCGATCTGTTTTCGATTCGTGGGTTTTCTTCCGAGCAAAGCCTGACCGTCGACGGCGTGCGCGACGCCGGCATGTCCACGCGCACCGACACCTTCAACCTGCAACAGGCTGAAGTGTTCAAGGGCACCGGGTCTATCGAATCCGGAGTTTCGGCAATGGGCGGCAGCGTCAACCTGGTCAGTAAAGAAGCGCACCTGGGCGACGCCAACAAAGTCTCCGCCGGGATCGGCACCGACAGCTACCGACGCCTCACCGCCGACATCAACAAACAGCTGACCGACACCACCGCCGTGCGCATCAACCTGATGAAGCACTACAACCAGGTAGCCGACCGCGACGACGTGGACTACGACCGCTGGGGCATCGCCACCTCGTTCGGCTTTGGCCTGGGCACCGACACGCGGTTCTTTGTCGACACCTTCTACCAGAAAGACACCAACACCCCGGACGGCGGCGTGCCGATCCAGCGTGGCACCGACGGCCACCGCATGCCGGGTGTGAAACGCTCCAACGGGTACGGCGATTCCAGCCTGTATACGCAGGAAAACGAAACCACCTCGCTGACCGCACGCTTCGAACATGACTTCGACTGGAACGACGCCAACCTGCGCAACCAGACCCGCTGGGAACGCAGCGACAACTTCGCCGTACTGTCCCCGGCGCGTTTCTTCGCCGCCGACGCCAACGGTAAAAAAACCTGCAGCGGCGCCCGCTGTGCGACCTTGGGCTACACCGGCGTAGGACCAATCAGCCAAGTGCCCGGCAGCACGGTGAATGCCTACACCGACTATGTGAACAACAGCAACACCGGCTACGGCATCCTGCGCGGCAGTGATTTCGGCTTGTCCAAGCGCTACACCATCCTCGATAACCAGACCGACTTCAGCTTCACGTTCAACACCGGCAGCCTGCAACACGCGGTGGTCAGCGGCCTGGAGTTTTATCACGAGACCTACGGCGGCCTGAAACGCAACGCCGAAGTACCCGCCGGCGACATGTTCTTCAACATGAACGCCCCCAGCCACAGCTTCGCCAGCACTTACGTGACCAAAGGCGAAGGCGACCCGCGTTCGGTGATCGACAACGCCGGCCTCTACTTAGGCGACACCGTCACCCTCAACGAGCAGTGGCAAGTGCTCGGCTCGTTGCGCTACGACAACTGGCGCGCGCAAACCACACAGCGCGGCCAGACGAGCATCAGCAGCACCGACGGCGCCGTCAGCGGTCGCGTCGGCGCGGTGTACAAGCCGTTGCCGAACGGCAGCATCTACCTGTCCTACAGCGAAGCGGCGCAGCCGTCGGCGCTGGGCGCGTCCACCAACAACCAGATCTACGGCGCGGCCACTACCAGCAATTACAGCCCGGCCAAATCGAAAACCTACGAGATGGGCACCAAGTGGGACATTGCCCACGACATGCTGAATGTCACGGCGGCGATCTTCCGCACCGAACTGGACAACGCCTGGGAATACCAGGACGGCGAGTCCGCGCCGGTGCGCGCCCTGCCCGCCAAGCGCGTGGACGGCGTCGAACTCGGCCTGCAAGGCAATATCACCCCGCGCTGGACTGCCTACAGCGGTTTCTCGGCGCTCAAAAGCACGCAGACCAAGGGCATCAACAAAGGCGCGGAAGCCAAGAACGTTCCCGACCTGACCGCCAACCTGTGGACCACCTACGCCGTCACCGACGCCTTGAGCCTGAGCTACGGCGAGCAATACGTGGGACGACGCCGTTACAGCGACAACAAATACGTCGGCGGTTTGAACAACAACAGCAGCTACGCCAACGGGCCGTCCGGGGTCAACGCGATCTACGTGCGTGACCACGAAAAAGCCCCCGGTTACTGGCTGCGTAACGTGGCGGCGCAATACAAGGTCAACAAGGACACCACGGTCAACCTCAACCTGAACAACGTGTTCAACACGTTCTATTACAGCCAGGTCGGCGCGTCCCTCGATGGTTTCCAGCTCTACGGCATCCCAGGCGCCGGGCGCACGTTGACGGCCAGTGTCGATTATGAATTCTGATTTTCCCTCACCAGGAGTCCTGCCCATGTTCAAACCTCGCAACGCGCTCAAGCTCGGCGTGCTGTTCGCCGCGCTCGCCTTCGGCCACGCCGAAACCGCCGCCGCCCACGAAGTCACCGACGTGCTGGGCCGCAAGGTCGAAATCAAGGACGACGTCAAACGCGTAGTGCTGGGTGAAGGCCGATTGATTTCGGCGTTTGCCCTGCTCGACAAGGACGCGCCGTTCCAGCGCATCGTCGGCTGGCAGAACGATTTGAAGCTGCTGGACCAGCACACCTACAGCGCTTACGTGGCGAAATTTCCCACGGTAAAAGACATCCCGCTGATCGGGCAGGCGTCGGAGCAAAGCGTCAGCGCCGAGGAAATTCTGTCGCTCAAACCCGACCTGGCGGTGTTCAGCATCTCCGGCCACGGCCCAACCGAACACAGCGCGGTGGCTGATGTGCTGGCCAAGGCCGGCATCCCGGTGCTGTTCGTCGATTTCCGTATCAACCCGGTGCAAGGCACCCACACCAGCATGAACGCGCTGGGCCAGGCGCTGGGGCGTGAAGCCCAGGCTAAAGCCTTCCTGGACTTCTATGACCAGCACATCAAGGTCATCACCGACGCCGTCGCCACCCTGCCTGCCGGCCCGCGCCCGAGCGTGTTCCTCGAACTGCTGGCCGGTGCCTGGCAAGCGCCGGGGCACACCACCGGTAAAAGCGGCATGGGTGAAGTGATCAAGCTGGTCGGCGGGCGCAATATCGCCGCCGATGTGGTGCCGGGTGCGCTGGGGGATATCAGCGTCGAGTACGCGTTGAAAGCCGACCCGGATGTGTACGTGGCCACCGGCAACCACACGCCGGGCTTGATCCTGGGCGCTGGCGTGAGCACTGACGAGGCGCGTGAGGCGTTTGATCGCGTGTTGGCACGCCCCGAGTTTGCCAATCTTCGTGCAATCCGCGAAGGCAATTCCCACGGGCTGTGGCATGACTTCTACAACTCGCCGTACAACCTGCTGGCGATTGAAGCGCTGGCCAAGTGGGTGCACCCGGCGTTGTTCGCCAAGCTCGATCCACAGGCGAGCATGGCGCAGATCAACCAGCAGTTCCTGGGCATGCCGTTGCAGGGTGCTTACTGGATTGACGCCAAGGCCCCTGTAGAAACGCGGTAAAAAACTGTGGGAGCTGGCTTGCCTGCGATGGCAGAGTGTCAGTCACTGAATGGTTCGACTGAGACACCGCTATCGCAGGCAAGCCAGCTCCCACATTTGGATTTTCAGTGTTTTCAAGAATGTGAGCGCCATGACCTCTCAAACCCTCGACCTCGCCAGCGCCACCCACGGCTACCGCCGTTTGCTGGCACGCCGCGCCTGGGTGCTGGCTCTGCTGGGCTCGGCGCTGGTCTGCGCGATGCTGGTGGACCTGGCCAGCGGCCCGTCGGGCATGGGCCTGTTGGCATTGCTCGACGGCATCCTGCACCCGTCGCACCTGAGCGCCACCGACCAGGTGATCATCTGGAACGTGCGCCTGCCGTATGCACTGATGGCGGTGCTGGTCGGCTGTGCGCTGTCGCTGGCGGGGGCCGAAATGCAGGCAATTTTGAATAACCCGCTGGCCAGCCCGTTCACCCTCGGCGTGTCGTCGGCGGCGGCACTGGCGGCATCCCTGGTGATCGTATTTCCGGTGACCACGTTATGGGTGTCGGCCAACACTGCGATTTCGATCTCGGCATTTATCTTCGCAGCGGCGTCGGTATTTTTGCTGCAAGCGATGTCGCGCCTGCGCGGCGCCGGGGTGGAAAGCCTGGTGTTGTTCGGCATCGCGCTGGTGTTCAGTTGCAACGCGGTGGTGGCGTTGCTGCAACTGGTCGCCACCGAAGACGTTTTGCAACAACTGGTGTTCTGGACCTTGGGCAGCGTGACCCGGGCCAACTGGGACAAACTCGGCATCCTCGCCCTGGTGGTCGCGCTGGTCCTGCCGTTTTCCTTCGCCGCCGCGCCGCGCCTGACCTTGCTGCGCATGGGCGAAGATCGCGCGCAAAGTTTTGGCGTGGACGTGAAGCGTCTGCGCTTTTTTTCGCTGCTGCGCATCAGTTTGTTGTCAGCCACCGCCGTCGCATTTGTAGGCACCATCGGATTTATCGGCCTGGTCGGTCCGCATATCGCGCGGATTCTGGTGGGCGAAGACCAACGCTTCCTGCTGCCCGCCAGCGCCTTGACCGGCGCCTTGTTGCTGGCGCTGTCCTCGATCGCCAGCAAACTGATCATGCCCGGCGTGATCGTGCCGGTCGGCATCGTCACCGCGCTGGTGGGCGTGCCGATTTTCGTGGTGCTGGTGTTCAAACGCGGGAGACAGTTATGAGTGCGGGTTTATCGGTACACAATGCCAACGTCAGTTACGGGCGTCGGCACATCGTGCATGACCTGAGTTTGCCCACCCTGCCCCACGGCAGCCTGACGGCACTGATCGGCCCGAATGGCGCGGGCAAATCCACCTTGTTGCGCGCTGTGGCCGGGTTGGAAAAGATGCAAGGCGTTGTAAGGCTGGGCGACCTCGACCTGTCGGCCATGTCCGTGGCCGAGCGTGCGCGCCGCGTCACTTACATGCCGCAAAACCTGCCGCCCGGCCTGAGCCTCAGCGTGATGGAAAGCGTGATCGCCGCGCTGCGCGTGGGCCATGTGGAAGGCATTGCGCTGTCCGGCGAAGCCTGCCTGCGCGAAGCCTTTGAGGCGTTGCAGCGCATCGGTATCGCGCACCTGGCCGATCAACTGTTGAGCACCTTGTCGGGCGGCCAACGCCAATTGGTCAGCCTCGCCCAACTCATCGCCCGCCGCCCCCAGGTGATGTTGCTAGACGAACCCACCAGCGCCCTCGACCTCAATTACCAGTTGAAGGTCATGGACTGCGTGCGCGGGCTGGTGCGCGAACACAACCTGATCGCCGTGGTGGTGCTGCACGACATCAACCTCGCCGCGCGCTTTGCCGACCACATTGCCGTGCTGCGCCAAGGCCGTTTGTATGCCAGTGGCAAGGCGGATGAGGTGCTCGACCCAGCGTTGTTTGCCCAGGTGTATGGCGTGCAGGTGCGCATTGAGCGGTGCTCGCAGCAGTCGCTGCAGGTGTTGGTGGATGGCGCAGTGTGAAAGGCGTCTAAGGTTAGACGTAAATGTTTGATTGAATTATTGCCCTTCGATCATCACCTATAGGTACAGGCATTCGCTCATTTGGAGAGCTTCATGATCGACCTGTACTACTGGACTACCCCCAACGGTCACAAAGTATCGCTGTTCCTGGAAGAAGCCGGTCTGCCCTATAAGGTGCACCCAATCAATATCGGCCAGGGTGAGCAGTTCAAGCCGGACTTCCTGAAGATCGCTCCCAACAACCGCATCCCGGCCATCGTCGATCACGACCCGACCGACGGTGGTGCGCCGATTTCGCTGTTTGAATCCGGCGCCATCCTGCTGTACCTCGCGGAAAAAACCGGGCAGTTCATTCCCAAAGACCTGCGCGGTCGCCAGGAAGCGCTGCAGTGGCTGTTCTGGCAAATGGGCGGACTGGGGCCGATGGCGGGCCAAAATCATCACTTCAGCCAGTTCGCGCCGGAGAAAATCCCCTACGCGATCAAACGCTACGTGGATGAAACCGCACGCCTGTATGGCGTGCTGGACCGACGCCTGGCGGACCGCGCATTCGTGGCGGGCGAGGACTACAGCATTGCCGACATGGCGATCTACCCGTGGATTGTTTCCCACAAGTGGCAGAGCCAGCGCCTGGAGGATTTCCCCCACGTGCAGCGCTGGTTCAACAGCATAAAGGAACGCCCGGCGACGGTTCGGGCGTATGAATGGGTGCAAAAAGTGAATCCGCCCAAAGCCTGAGCCCCAGGCAATGATCGTTCCCACGCTCCGCGTGGGAATGCCGCCTGGACGCTCTGCGTCCGCTCACAAAGCGTGACGCAGAGCGTCACAAAATGCATTCCCACGCTCCGCGTGGGAACGATCCTGCTTGCGTCGTTTCGCCGCGCTCACTAACGTAGCGCCTTTAATGACGCTACCCCCGCAGGAGCTTTGCCATGGCCTCGCCAGCCCTCTCACATTTTCTTCCCCGGTTCGGCGTTGCCGCGGCAGTGGCCAGTGCATTAAGCCTGGCCGGTTGCCAGCTCCAGAGCACCCAGGACACCTTGCCTCCCGTTGCCGGCGTGCAGCCGCTCAAAGGCCTGGCACAGAATGTTTCGGTACGCCGCAATGCCCAGGGCATGCCGCTGATCGAAAGCAATACGTTTCATGACGCGCTGTTCAGCCTCGGCTATGTGCACGCCAGCGACCGCATCACGCAGATGGTCACTTTGCGCCTGTTGGCCCAAGGCCGTCTGGCGGAAATGTCCGGCCCGCAAGTGCTCGACGTCGACCGTTTCATGCGCGCCGTCAACCTGAAAAAAAGCGCCGGCGAGCTGTATAACGCTTCGTCGCCGCGCCTCAAGCGCTTCTTTGAAGTGTACGCCCGTGGCGTCAACGCCTACCTGTTCCGCTACCGCGACAAGCTGCCACCAGACCTGGCCCAGACCGGCTACAAGCCCGAGTACTGGAAGCCGGAAGATTCGGCGCTGTTGTTCTGCCTGCTGAATTTCAGCGAGTCGAGCAACCTGCAGGAAGAACTCTCGTCGCTGGTGCTGGCGCAGAAAGTTGGCGTCGACAAACTCGCCTGGCTTACCCCAAGCGCGCCGGATGAGCCGATTCCGCAGGGTGAAACCGACAAGCTCAAAGGCGTGAACCTCGGCCAGATCACCGGCCTTGCCGGGCTGGAAGCCGTCGGCCAGCAACTCAACAGCCTCAATGCACTGGCGGTGACGACCTCAAGCAACTGGGCCATCGGCCCGCAGCGCAGCCGCAGTGGCAAAAGCCTGCTGGCCAGCGACCTGGCGGCGCAGCCACAAGCGCCGTCGCCGTGGAATTACGTGCAGATTCGTGCGCCGAAATATCAAGCGGTCGGCGCCTCGATTGCTGGCCTGCCAACGCTGCTGTCCGGTTTCAACGGCAAAGTGGCGTGGAGCATGAGCGCCGTCAAAGGCGACACCCAGGACCTGTTCCTGGAGAAGGTCAAGCGCCAAGGCAACGCCTTGTACTACGAGAACAACGGCAAATGGCTGCCAGCCATTGTGCGCAACGAAACCTTCTTCGCCAAAGGCCAGCGGCCGCTGCGCGAAGTGGTGTACGAAACCCGCCACGGCGCCCTGCTCAACAGCAGCCAGGCGCTGACCACCGGATTCGGCCTGGCATTGCAAACCGCCGACTTCAAGGACGACAAGAGCCTGGACGCGTTCTTCGACCTGTCCCGCGCGCAAAACGCCGGCAAGGCCTCGGACGCCACCCGGGAAATCCGCGCCATTGCACTGAACATGATCTTCGCCGACGCCAGCAACATCGGCTGGCAAGTCACCGGCCGCTTCCCCAACCGCCGCGAAGGCGAAGGCCTGCTGCCCTCGCCGGGCTGGGACGCGCGGTTTGACTGGGACGGTTACGCCGACGCGATGCTGCACCCCTACGATCAAGACCCGGCCCAAGGCTGGATCGGCACCGCCAACCAGCGCACCGCGCCGCGCGGCTATGGCATGCAGTTGTCCAACTCCTGGGATGCGCCGGAGCGCAGCGAACGCCTGGCGCAACTGGCCAATGCCGGCAAGCATGACAGCCGCAGCATGATCGCCATGCAATACGACCAGACCACCCCCTTCGCCGCCAAGCTCAAGACCATGTTCCAGGCGCCGGGCATGGCCCAGCCGCTGAAACAGGCGATCGATGCACTGCCCGCGGCTGACGCGACCAAGGCCCGCGAGGCGCTGAATCGCCTGATGGCCTTTGATGGTCGCCTGGCGCCAACCTCCGCCGACGCGGCGATCTACGAGTTGTTCCTGCAGGAAAGCACCAAGCAGATCTTCCTCGACGAACTCGGCCCGGAAACCAGCGCCAGCTGGAAAGCCTTTATCAGCAACGCCAACCTGTCGTACTCCGCCAATGCCGACCACTTGCTGGGCCGTGAAGACAGCCCGTTCTGGGACGACGTGCGCACCGCGCAGAAAGAAGACAAACCGGCAATCCTCGCCCGCAGCCTGGCCGCTGCGATCACGGCTGGCGACAGCCAACTGGGCGGCGATCACAAGGCCTGGCAGTGGGGCAAACTGCACAGCACCACCTGGAAAAACACCAGCGGCCAAGTGATTCGCGGCCCGCTGGCCAGTGGCGGCGACCACAACACCCTGAACCCGGCGCCGTACAGCTGGGGCCAGGATTTCAACACCACCCAGGTGCCAGCGTTGCGCATGATCGTCGACTTCGGCCAAGTGGAACCGATGACCGGCCAGGGCGGCATCGGCCAGTCCGGCAACCCGGCCAGCCCGAACTATGCGAATGGCATCGACCCGTCGCTCAAGGCGCAATACCTGAGCTTCCCGATGCAGCCGCAGAACTTCGACAAGGCATATGGGAAGACGCGGTTGACCCTGACGCCCGGCAAGTAATGATCGTTCCCACGCTCTGCGTGGGAGTGCATCCTGTGACGCTCCGCGTCACGCCTTCAAGCGCGGACGCAGAGCGTCCATGGCAGCGTTCCCACGCAGAGCGTGGGAACGATCCCATATCCAATCGAACTTCTTTTATTCCCGCCGCCTCCTACCTGATAAGCCCACTGCCCCGGCACGCCCATGGACCTTGTCATCGCCCGGCCCGAAGGCCTCTACTGCCCCGCCGGAGATTTCTATATCGACCCGTGGCGCCCGGTAGAGCGTTCGGTCATCACCCACGCCCACGGCGACCACGCCCGCACCGGCAACCAGCATTACCTGGCCGCCGCCCCCGGCGAAGGCATTCTGCGTTCGCGCCTGGGCCAGGACATCAACCTGCAAACCCTGGCGTACGGCGAACAACTCGTGCACCACGGCGTGACCCTGAGTTTTCACCCGGCCGGGCATGTGCTGGGCTCAGCCCAGGTGCGTTTGGAATACCAGGGCGAAGTCTGGGTCGCGTCCGGCGACTACAAAGTCGAGCCCGATGGCACCTGCGCGCCCTTCGAACCGGTGCGTTGCCACACCTTTATCACCGAATCCACCTTTGGCCTGCCGATCTACCGCTGGCAGCCCCAGGCGCAAATCTTCGCCGGCATCAATGACTGGTGGCAGGCCAATATCGCCGCCGGCAAGGCCAGCGTGTTGTTCTGTTATTCGTTCGGCAAGGCCCAACGCATCCTGCACGGCATTGACGCCAGCATCGGCCCGATCCTCAGCCACGGCGCCGTCGAACCGCTGAACCGCGTGTACCGCGAGGCCGGGGTCTACATCCCCGAAACCCTCTACGCCGGCGACTTCAAAAAGACCGACCCGCTGCTGCGCCAAGCCTTGATCATCGCGCCACCGTCGGCCGGTGGCAGCACCTGGATACGCCGCTTCGGTGAGTACAGCGACGCCTTTGCCAGCGGCTGGATGCGCCTGCGCGGCACACGGCGGCGGCGTGGTGTGGACCGAGGCTTTGTGCTCTCGGACCACGCCGATTGGCCGGGGCTGTTGTGGGCCATCGAGCAAACCGGTGCCGAGCGGGTGATGGTCACCCACGGCTCTGTCGGCGTTCTGGTGCGTCACCTGCGGGAAAAAGGCCTGGATGCCCAGGGATTCACCACCGAATACGGTGACGACGAAGAAGAGGCCACGGCATGAAAGCCTTCGCCGAGCTGTACGCCAACCTCGACGCCACCACCTCCAGCAACGCCAAGCTCGCCGCGCTGCAAGCCTACTTTCGCCAGGCCCCAGCAGAAGATGCGGCATGGGCGGTGTATTTCCTCTCCGGTGGGCGGCCGCGGCAACTGGTGCCGACGCGTTTGCTGCGCGACATGGCCACCGAAGCGTCGGGCATCGAACCCTGGTTGTTCGAAGAGAGTTACCAGTCGGTGGGTGACCTGGCCGAAACCATTTCCCTGCTGTTGCCAGAATCTTCCTACACCTCAGAAGACGGCTTGGCGGTGTGGCTGGAAGACAAACTCCTGCCCTTGCGCGGTTTGCCGCCGCTGGAACTGGCCGAACGCCTGCCCGCGTTATGGGCGCAACTGGATCAGCCGAGCCTGATGGTGTGCATCAAATTGATCACCGGCAGCTTTCGCGTGGGCGTGTCCAAATTACTGGTGACCCGCGCCCTTGCCGCCATGGCTGAGCTGGACAGCAAACGCGTGGCGCAGCGCTTGGTGGGTTACACCGACTTGTCGAACCGTCCTACGGCTGAGGGCTACCTCAAGCTGATCGCCGCCGAATCGTCTGACGAACATGCGCAACGCGGCGGGCAGCCTTATCCGTTTTTTCTCGCCCACGGGTTGGCGCAACCGGTGGAGCAATTCGACACCCTGCTCGGTTCGCTCGCCGACTGGCAGGTGGAATGGAAGTGGGACGGCATCCGCGCGCAACTGGTCAAGCGTGAAGGCCGGCTGTGGGTCTGGTCGCGTGGTGAAGAGCTGGTGACCGACCGTTTTCCTGAACTGCACCGCCTGGTCAGCGGCTTACCGGATGGCACGGTGATCGACGGCGAAATCGTGGTGTGGAAGGACTCGGTGCAACCTTTCGCCCTGTTGCAGCAGCGGATCGGCCGCAAGACCCTGAGCAAAAAAGTCCTCGAGGACGCGCCGGTCGCAGTCCTCGCCTATGACCTGCTGGAATACCAGGGCGACGACTGGCGCAACCACACCCAGGCTGAGCGCCGCGCCCAGCTTGAGCAGGTTATTGCGCAGTGCAACCAGGCGGTACTGTTGCCATCGCCCCTTCTTACAGGCACGAGTTGGGCCGACCTGGCCGAGCAACGCGAAGACTCTCGCCGCCTCGGCGTGGAAGGCATGATGCTCAAGGCCAAGGACGGCCTGTACGGCGTGGGCCGCACCAAGGACATGGGCGTGTGGTGGAAGTGGAAAGTCGACCCGTTCAGTGTCGATGCGGTGTTGATCTACGCCCAACGTGGCCATGGCCGGCGCGCCAGCCTGTATAGCGACTACACCTTTGCGGTGTGGGACGGCCCGCCCGGCACTGAGCGCACGTTGGTGCCGTTTGCCAAGGCTTATTCGGGGCTGACCGACGAAGAGATGCGCAAGGTTGACGCCATTGTGCGCAAAACCACGGTGGAGAAGTTCGGGCCGGTCAGCAGTGTTACGCCGAGCATGGTGTTTGAGTTGGGGTTTGAGGGGATTGCCCTGTCGAAGCGGCATAAGAGCGGGATTGCGGTGCGGTTTCCCAGGATGCTGCGGTGGCGGCAGGATAAGGCGGTGGATGAAGCCGATAACCTCGGGACCTTGCAGGACTTGTTGACCTGACATAAATCCCCCTGTGGGAGCGGGCTTGCTCGCGAAGGCGGTGGGTCAGTGACAGGTGAGTTGACTGACCCACCGTATTCGCGAGCAAGTCGAATCGTCGCACCGCCGCTCCCACATTTTGATTCGGGTTAAACCCCAAAATGGTGCACTGAAAAATCAATGCCCATTTTCGGGCATCTCCTACACTGACATCTCCCTAGTCCCACCTTTTAAAACAATCATTCGGAACTATGGTGCAGAAATTGCTACTTGTGATCCGTCTGACACCGTTCAGTAACAGTCCTAAACGCGCCACAAGCGCTTATCTTGGTTTCCAGGGATTACATAATGAAAAAAGCATTGCTGACCCTTTCTGCACTGGCTCTGTGCATGGCTGCTGGTGTTGCTACAGCCAAGGAATACAAGGAATTGCGTTTTGGTGTCGATCCTTCCTACGCGCCGTTCGAATCCAAGGCCGCCGATGGCAGCCTGGTGGGCTTCGATATCGACCTGGGCAATGCGATCTGCGCCGAGCTGAAGGTCAAGTGCAAGTGGGTCGAAAGTGACTTCGACGGCATGATTCCAGGCCTCAACGCCAACAAGTTCGACGGCGTGATTTCCTCGATGACCGTGACCGAAGCCCGTGAAAAGGCGATCGACTTCTCCAGCGAGCTGTTCTCCGGCCCGACCTCCCTGGTGTTCAAAAAAGGCGCGAACTTCTCCACGCCTGAGTCCCTCAAGGGCAAGAGCGTGGGCTACGAGCAAGGCACTATCCAGGAAGCCTACGCCAAGGCCGTGCTGGACAAGGCCGGTGTGACCACCAAGGCTTACGCCAACCAGGACCAGGTGTACGCTGACCTGACTTCCGGCCGTCTCGACGCGTCGGTGCAGGACATGCTGCAAGCCGAACTGGGCTTTTTGAAGTCGCCGGCAGGCGCTGACTACGAAGTCAGCAAGGCTATCGACGACCCATTGCTGCCGTCGAAAACTGCGGTCGGTATCAAAAAAGGTAACAAAGACCTCAAGGCCTTGCTCGATAAAGGTATCAAAGCGTTACACGATGATGGCACCTACGCCACCATCCAGAAGAAACACTTCGGCGATCTGAACCTGTACAGCGGTAAATAACACCCTGGCGCCCACCTGTTTCAGGTGGGCGCTTTTTTATCGCCATAGGTCCTGAATTCATGTTTGAAGATCTTTTGCAAACCCTGGGGCTGAGTGCCTTCAGTTTGAAGGGGTTCGGCCCGCTGTTGCTGCAAGGTACGTGGATGACCGTGAAACTGTCGGTCGCCTCCCTGGCCGTCAGCGTCCTGCTGGGCCTGCTCGGCGCCAGCGCGAAACTGTCCAGCGTCAGCCTGATCCGCATTCCCGCCCAGCTCTACACCACCTTGATTCGCGGCGTGCCCGACCTGGTGCTGATGTTGCTGATTTTCTACAGCCTGCAAATCTGGCTGACCGGTTTTACCGACTTTATGGAATGGGACTACATCGAGATCGACCCATTCAGCGCCGGGGTTATCACCCTGGGCTTTATCTACGGTGCCTATTTCACCGAAACCTTTCGTGGCGCGATCCTCGCGGTGCCGCGCGGCCAGCTGGAAGCGGCGACCGCCTACGGGCTCACGCGCGGGCAGCGCTTTCGCTTCGTGACCTTCCCGCAGATGATGCGCTTTGCCCTGCCAGGCATCGGCAACAACTGGATGGTGATGCTCAAGGCCACGGCGCTGGTGTCGATCATCGGCCTGGCGGACCTGGTCAAGGCCGCTCAAGACGCGGGCAAGAGCACCTACCAGCTGTTTTATTTCCTGGTTATCGCCGCGTTGATCTACCTGCTGATCACCAGCGCGTCCAACTTCGTCCTGCGCTGGCTTGAGCGCCGCTACTCCGCTGGGTCCCGGGAGGCCGTGCGATGATCGAACTTCTGCAGCAATACTGGCGGCCCTTCCTTTATAGCGACGGCCAGCACATCACCGGGCTGGCGATGACCATGTGGCTGCTCAGCGCAGCGCTGGTGATTGGCTTCGTGGTGTCGATCCCGCTGTCCATCGCCCGGGTTTCGCGCAAGCGCTCCATTCGCTGGCCGGTGCAGTTCTACACCTACCTGTTTCGTGGCACGCCGCTGTATATCCAGTTGCTGATTTGCTACACCGGGATCTACAGCATTGCGGCCGTGCGGGCGCAGCCGGTACTGGATGCGTTCTTTCGTGACGCGATGAACTGCACCATCCTCGCGTTCGCCCTGAACACCTGCGCCTACACCACCGAGATCTTCGCCGGGGCGATTCGCAGCATGGCCCATGGCGAAGTCGAAGCGGCCAAGGCCTACGGCTTAAGCGGCTGGAAGCTCTATGCCTACGTCATCATGCCGTCCGCCCTGCGCCGCTCGTTGCCGTACTACAGCAACGAAGTGATCCTGATGCTGCACTCGACCACGGTAGCCTTTACCGCGACGGTGCCGGATATTCTCAAGGTCGCCCGGGACGCCAACTCGGCCACCTACATGACCTTTCAATCCTTCGGCATCGCCGCGTTGATCTACCTGACCGTAACCTTTGCCCTGGTCGGTCTGTTTCGGTTGGCCGAGCGTCGCTGGCTGGCCTTCCTCGGGCCGAGTCACTAAGGAGTCGTGATGCGTCATCAGGTACATGATCTGATCGCGCCGGTGCCAGGCACGGCGCGGCAGATCCACAGTTTCCACTTCGGCCCGGAACAGGCCGAAGGCAAAATCTACATCCAGTCATCGCTGCATGCCGATGAACTGCCGGGCATGCTGGTGGCCTGGCACCTCAAGGTGCGCCTGGCTGAACTGGCGGCTGCCGGCAGGCTGCGCAGCGAAATCGTGTTGGTGCCGATCGCCAACCCGGTGGGCCTGGAACAGGTGTTGATGGACATTCCGCTGGGCCGCTACGAGCTGGAAAGCGGGCAGAACTTCAATCGCCTGTTTGTCGACCTCAGCGAAGACGTCGGCAATCAGGTTGAAGACTTTTTGGGCGATGACCCCAAGCACAACGTCGAGCTGATTCGCGACGCCTTGAGTCTGGCCCTCGCCGCCCAAACCGCCGACACCCAGCTGCAATCCCAGCGCCTGGTATTGCAACGCCTGGCCTGCGATGCCGACATGGTGCTCGACCTGCATTGCGACTTCGAAGCCGTGGCGCACCTGTACACCACGCCCGAGGCCTGGCCGCAGGTGGAACCGTTGGCGCGCTATATCGGCTCGGAAGCCAACCTGCTCGCCACCGATTCGGGTGGGCAATCCTTTGATGAGTGCTTCACGCTGGTGTGGTGGCAGTTGCAGCAACGCTTCGGCGAGCGCTTCCCGATCCCCATGGGCAGCTTCTCGGTGACCGTCGAGTTGCGCGGCCAAGGCGACGTCAATCATGGCCTGGCTAGCCTCGACTGCCAGGCGATCATCGACTACCTGACACACTTCGGCGCGATTGCCGGCGACGCGGCGCCACTGCCCGAGCTGCCCTACCCGGCCACCCCGCTGGCGGGCGTGGAACCGGTGACCACGCCGGTCGGCGGCCTGCTGGTGTTCAGCGTGCTGCCGGGGGAATACCTGGAAGCCGGGCAACTGATCGCCGAAATCATCGACCCCATTACTGACCGCGTAACGCCTGTGCACTGCCAAAAGGCCGGCCTGCTTTACGCCCGTTCGCTGCGGCGCATGGCCACTGCCGGGATGGTGATCAGCCATGTCGCCGGCACCGAGGCCTATCGCAGCGGCTACCTACTTTCGCCTTGAGGATGCACGCCCCATGTACAAATTGACGGTTGAAGGCCTGCATAAAAGCTATGGCGACAATGAAGTGCTCAAAGGTGTTTCGCTCAAGGCCAAGACCGGTGACGTGATCAGCCTGATCGGCGCCAGCGGTTCCGGCAAAAGTACCTTTTTGCGCTGCATCAACTTTCTGGAAACCCCCAACGACGGCGCGATGACCCTCGACGGCCAGCCGATCCGCATGGTCAGCGACCGCCACGGCATGCGCGTGGCCGACGACGCCGAACTGCAACGCCTGCGCACGCGGCTGGCGATGGTGTTTCAGCACTTCAACCTGTGGAGCCACATGAGCGTGCTGGAAAACATCACCATGGCCCCGCGCCGGGTGCTGGGTTGCAGCAAGAAGGACGCCGAAGACCGCGCCCGTCGCTACCTGGACAAGGTGGGCTTGCCGGCGCGCGTGGCCGATCAATACCCGGCGTTCCTCTCCGGCGGCCAGCAGCAACGGGTGGCCATCGCCCGAGCCCTGGCGATGGAGCCGGAGGTAATGCTGTTCGACGAGCCAACCTCGGCCCTCGACCCGGAGCTGGTCGGAGAAGTGTTGAAGGTGATCCAGGGGCTGGCCGAGGAAGGCCGCACCATGATCATGGTCACCCACGAGATGAGCTTTGCGCGCAAGGTGTCGAGCCAGGTGCTGTTCCTGCACAAGGGCCTGGTGGAAGAGCAAGGAAAGCCTGAGGACGTGCTGGGCAATCCGAAGAGCGAGCGCCTGCAGCAGTTCCTGAGCGGTAATTTGAAGTAAACCTTTGCGACGCCTGGAGGGTCTTTGAAAGAGAGCCTCCAGAGCGTCAGCCGCCGTATGGCAAAACCCCACGATTTCGCAAAACACTGGTTTGCCGCCAAGGGCTGGAAGCCGTTCGCCTTTCAGAAAGCGGTGTGGGCGGCGGTCAAGCAAGGCCACTCGGGCTTACTGCATGCCAGCACGGGCGCGGGTAAAACCTATGCGCTGTGGTTTGCCGCCCTCAATCGTTTCGCCATCACTCGCCCGCCCGCCACGGGTAAACGCAAGCCACCTGCTGAACCGCTGACAGTGCTGTGGATCACGCCCATGCGTGCACTTGCGGCCGACACTGCGCGCGCCCTAGAAGCGCCGCTTGCGGCGTTGCAGGTTCCCTGGAGCGTCGGCCTGCGCACCGGCGACACCAGCAGCAGTGAACGCGCGCGCCAGAGCCGCCGCCAGCCGACCGCGCTGGTCACCACGCCGGAAAGCCTGACATTGATGCTGGCGCGGGCTGACAGCGAGACGAGCCTGGCGCACGTGCGCATGGTGATCGTGGATGAGTGGCACGAACTGATCGGCAATAAGCGTGGCGTGCAGTTGCAACTGGCGTTGGCGCGCTTGCGGCGCTGGCACCCGGAACTGATGGTGTGGGGGATTTCGGCGACGCTGGGTAATCAGGCTCACGCGTTGGAAGTGTTGGTCCCACAAGGCGGCGGGATCAATGTGCAGGGGCAAACGGCCAAAGCGTTGCAGGTCGATACCTTGTTGCCGCCTACCACCGAGCGTTTTCCCTGGGCCGGGCATATTGGTTTGAAGATGTTGCCGCAGGTCGTCGCCGAAGTGCACTCCAGCAGCAGTTGCCTGGTGTTTACCAATACGCGCGCGCAGTCGGAAATCTGGTATCAGGCGTTGCTGGAGGCGCGCCCGGATTGGGCGGGCGTGATCGCCTTGCATCACGGCTCGCTGTCCCGCGAAACCCGCGACTGGGTGGAGCGCGCCTTGAAAGACGGCCAGCTCAAGGCGGTGGTGTGCACCTCCAGCCTGGATTTGGGCGTGGACTTCCTGCCGGTGGAGCGCGTGCTGCAAATCGGCTCGGCCAAAGGCGTGGCGCGCCTGATGCAACGCGCCGGGCGCTCCGGCCATGCGCCGGGGCGGCCGTCGCGGGTGACGCTGGTGCCGACCCATAGCCTGGAGCTGGTGGAGGCCGCCGCCGCCCAGGATGCGATTGCGCAGCGGCGCATTGAAGCTCGCGAATCGCCTTACAAGCCGCTGGATGTGCTCGTACAACATCTGGTGAGCATGGCCCTTGGCGGCGGGTTTACGCCCGACGCGCTGCTCGCGGAAGTACGCGGTGCGTGGGCTTATCGCGACCTCACGGACGCTGATTGGGCCTGGGCGCTGGGGTTTGTGCGCCATGGCGGGCTGTCGCTGACCGCCTACCCCGACTACCGCCGTGTGGAGCCCGATGAGCAAGGCGTCTGGCGCGTGCCGGATGCGCGCCTGGCGCGGCGCCATCGCATGAGCGTCGGCACCATCGTCAGCGATGCGAGTATCCAGCTGAAATTCTGGAGCAAGGGCGGCGGCGGCAAGAACCTGGGCAGTGTCGAAGAAGGTTTTATTGCGCGGCTCAAACCCGGCGACGGTTTCCTGTTTGCCGGGCGTTTACTGGAATTGGTGCGGGTAGAGAACATGACCGCCTATGTGCGCCGCAGCACCGCGAAAAAAGCCGCCGTGCCGCGCTGGAATGGCGGGCGCATGCCGCTTTCCAATGAGCTGGCCCAGGCTGTGGTCGAGCGTTTTGATGCGGCAGCGCACGGACACTTCGACGGCCCGGAAATGCGCGCAGTGCAACCTTTGCTGCAAACTCAGTTGCGCTGGTCAGGCCTGCCGACGCGCACGCATTTGCTGGCCGAAGCGCTGAAGTCGCGGGAGGGATGGCACCTGTTTCTTTACCCGTTTGCCGGGCGCCAGGTGCATCTGGGGCTGGCGAGTTTGCTGGCGTGGCGCGTCAGCCAAATGCAACCTGTGACCTTTTCGATTGCAGTGAATGATTACGGCCTGGAGCTGTTGAGTGCCACGCCGGTGGAGTGGCCCCTGTTGCTCAACGAAGCGCTGTTGAGTCCGGCCAACTTGCTGTTGGACGTGGCGCAGAGCCTGAATGCAGGTGAACTGGCCTTGCGCCGCTTTCGCGAAATCGCACGCATCGCCGGGCTGGTGTTTGCCGGTTATCCCGGCGCCCCCAAAAGCACACGCCAGGTGCAGGCTTCCAGCGGTTTGTTTTTTGAAGTGTTCAAGCAATACGACCCAGAGAACCTTTTGCTGACCCAGGCCGGGGAAGAAGTCCTGCGTGACGAGTTGGATATTCGTCGGTTGGAAGCGACATTGCTCCACCTGTCGGCGCTGAAACTGGACTTGCATGTGATTGAGCGAACGACGCCGCTGGCCTTCCCGCTGCTGGTTGAGCGGATGCGCGAGAGCATGAGTTCGGAGAAGCTCTCGGAACGCATTGCGCGGATGGTAAAGGACTTGGAAAAAGTCGCGGATAACGGGAAACGTTGATGGTGTGTTCGGTGACACTTGAGGGAGAAGAACTATGGCTGCTGGCGGAAAAGGCCATGTACTGGCCCGCGCGCCGGTGCCTGCTGATTGCCGATGCGCATTTTGGCAAGGCCTCGGCCTATCGCAGCCTGGGGCAACCGGTGCCGCAGGGCACCACCACCGAGAACTTGCAGCGTCTGGACCGCTTGTTATCGGCTCTGCCGTGCGCGCAGGTGATCTTTCTCGGCGACTTCCTGCATGGCCCCGGCTCGCACGCCAGCGGCACCCTGAGCGCCTTGAGGGCCTGGCGGGATCGCAATCGCGAGTTGGCCCTGACGTTGATTCGCGGCAACCATGATAAGCGCGCGGGCGACCCGCCTGCCGACCTAGGGATTGAGGTTGTCACCGAACCCTTGCTGATGGGCCCGTTTGCGCTGCAACACGAGCCGGAAGCGCACGCCAGCCACCATGTGCTGGCGGGGCATGTGCATCCGGTGTATCGGTTGCGCGGCAAGGGCCGGCAGAGTTTGCGCCTGCCCTGCTTTCAGCTTGGGCTGCGGGTCAGCCTGCTACCCGCATTTGGCGCCTTTACCGGTGGCTATGCGGTGGATCAGAAGGATGATCAGCGGATCTACGTGATCGGCGATGAGGATGTCTGGCCAGTCCAGTAAAGGTCCGGCCAGACGTGCTGACACACAACCGTCAAGCGACGGGTGCGGGTGGCGGCTCATCGGGAATTGTTGGCACACCGGGCTCGGTGGGCTGGGGGTAATCTTCGTCAGGTTGGCCAGGGATGCCGCCTGCATACGCAGGGTCGGCCATCAGGGACCAGGCCAAAACACCAATCTGGTTGGGTTCAAGCCGGGCGAGTTCGGCGCTGATTCGCGGGTCGATCTTCATAAAGTACTCCTCAAGCGTGGCTCGGCGCGTTTTGCACGCACCGAGGCAGTACACCCAATAGAGTCACTTCCCGCAGACTAATTCCCTTTACGTGTAAGACCTTTCGATCAAGCGCGTGGGAGTGTGACGCCGCGCTGGCCCTGATACTTGCCCGCGCGGTCTTTGTAGGACACTTCACAGGCCTCGTCGGACTGCAGGAACAGCATCTGTGCCACGCCTTCGTTGGCGTAGATCTTCGCCGGCAATGTGGTGGTGTTGGAGAACTCCAGGGTCACGTGACCTTCCCATTCCGGCTCAAGCGGCGTCACGTTGACGATAATGCCGCAACGCGCGTAGGTGCTTTTACCCAGGCAAATGGTCAGTACGTCGCGGGGAATGCGGAAAAACTCCACGGTGCGCGCCAGGGCGAAAGAGTTTGGCGGGATGATGCACACGTCGCTCTTGACGTCGACGAAGCTCTTTTCGTCGAAGTTTTTCGGGTCGACAATCGCCGAATTGATATTGGTGAACACCTTGAACTCATCGGCGCAACGCACGTCGTAGCCGTAGCTGGACACACCGTACGAAATCACACGCTCATCGCCTTCGCCACGAATCTGGCGTTCAACGAACGGTTCGATCATGCCGTGTTCTTGCGCCATGCGGCGAATCCACTTGTCCGATTTGATGCTCATGGCGGGTGTCCTGAATAGCGAGGTGGAAAAATTCTGTTGGGCATCTTACCGGGGCCGGCCGTGGGGTTCAAAGGGCGCGGGGCTTTTCTTGACGAATGCACTGGCTGCTATAAGCCGCAGCCAGCGGGGCCGGGACTCATAGTGCAGCCGGCAGTGACTGTAAATACCACCGCCAGTCACGAAAATAGAGAAACCTTCGGAAATACCATTGGCACGTTCCGCAAAAAGGGTTAAGGTGGCGCCACTGTGCTGCTTGTGTCACTGAGAATCTCTACACGATATGTTGAATTTCGATCCAACCATCTCCAAGAATTTTTCCTGCTCTTTGCACTCAGTCTCGGCCAGGGCTTTTCCTGAGTCGCAGTTAACTTTGTCCAAGGAGATACACCATGTCTAATCGCCAAACTGGTACCGTTAAGTGGTTCAACGATGAAAAAGGCTTCGGCTTCATCACTCCACAATCCGGTGACGACCTGTTCGTTCACTTCAAAGCTATCCAATCCGACGGCTTCAAAAGCCTGAAAGAAGGCCAACAGGTTTCTTTCATCGCTACCCGCGGTCAGAAAGGCATGCAAGCTGAAGAAGTTCAAGTTATCTAACTTGTACTGACTTAGTCGAAAAAACCCCGCCCTTAAAAGCGGGGTTTTTTTATGCCTGATCGTTCCCACGCTCTGCGTGGGAATGCCTCGTGTGACGCTCTGCGTCACGCCGGGGGACGCAGAGCGTCCTTGGCTGTACTCGCACGCAGCGCGTGGGAACGATCAGCGCACAGCAAAACGCCCGGTGCACTCCCATGCACCGGGCGTTTTCATAGCTGCGTATAAGCCGTTACTGGAACAACGACTCGCTCGACAAGCCATTCTTCTCAAGGATCTCACGCAAGCGCTTGAGGCCCTCTACCTGGATCTGCCGCACCCGTTCACGGGTCAGGCCGATCTCCAGGCCTACATCCTCCAGCGTGCTGCTCTCATGGCCACGCAGGCCGAAGCGGCGAATCACCACTTCACGCTGCTTGTCCGTAAGCTCAGACAGCCACTGGTCAATGCTTTGGGAAAGATCATCGTCCTGCAACAGCTCACAAGGATCCGTCGGACGATCATCCGTCAGGGTGTCCAGCAGGGTT
Source organism: Pseudomonas sp. R76 (assembly GCF_009834565.1). GTDB lineage: Bacteria > Pseudomonadota > Gammaproteobacteria > Pseudomonadales > Pseudomonadaceae > Aquipseudomonas. Next base: position 1,731,561 of record NZ_CP019428.1, on the reverse strand, counting down.
TTATCCGAATCCGGACCCAGCGAGACATCGACCGAAGACACGCGCTCGTTCAGGCCGAGCATACGTTTTACCTCCCCTACCGGTTTCTCCAGCAGGTTGGCAATTTCTTCAGGCGAGGGTTCATGATCGAGTTTTTGGGTCAGCTCACGCGCCGCCCGCAGGTAGACGTTGAGCTCCTTGACCACATGGATCGGCAACCGGATCGTGCGGGTCTGATTCATGATCGCCCGTTCGATGGTCTGGCGAATCCACCAGGTGGCATAGGTTGAGAAGCGAAAGCCGCGCTCAGGGTCGAACTTCTCCACCGCCCGGATCAAGCCCAGGTTGCCCTCCTCGATCAGGTCCAACAGCGACAGGCCACGATTGACGTAGCGGCGGGCGATTTTCACCACCAGTCGCAGGTTGCTTTCAATCATGCGCTTGCGCCCAGCCGGATCGCCCTTTTGCGACAAACGCGCAAAATGGACTTCTTCTTCGGGAGTGAGCAGAGGGGAAAAGCCGATTTCATTGAGGTACAGCTGCGTGGCGTCGAGCGCCCGCGTGTAGTCAATGTACTTGTGTTGCTTTAACGCGGTGGAGTTCTTGGATTTGGTGCGAACTGAAGGTGCAACAGACCCCTCATCATTCGACATCGATTCCTTTTCGGTGAGAATCTCCATTTCAAGGAGAACCTCATCGTCGATGTCAAACTCCGGCGCTTCTTTACTGAGAGCCATTGTTATAGTCCTTTGGTGAGTTCGACCTCAAGCTCAAGCGACGCCTTTATCCTTGGCAACGCTGGAGCCTGTTCCTTCTACGTGAGGGAACAGGCTGTGCAACACATCAACGACGGGGTAGGAATTGCAGCGGATCTACAGGCTTCCCTTGACGGCGAATCTCAAAGTGCAGTTTCACCCGGTCCGTACCCGTTGACCCCATTTCGGCAATTGTCTGTCCGACTTTGACCTGCTGCCCCTCCCGAACCAACAACCTGCGGTTATGACCGTAGGCACTGACGTAGGTATCGCTGTGTTTGATGATGACCAGCTCGCCGTAGCCCCGTAAACCACTCCCGGCGTACACCACTGTCCCATCAGACGCAGCTAAAACAGGCTGTCCCAAATCCCCGGCGATATCAATGCCTTTATTCAAACTACCGTTTGAAGAGAATTTTCCAATTAATACTCCGTTTGAAGGCCATCCCCAACCGGTCGGCGCAGGCCCTGCAGGCGGCAGCGGCGCGGGTGCCGGCTTGCTCGCAACCGTAGGCGTGGCGCTGCCTGCAGGCCGAGTGATGATCGTGGTTCTGCTCGAGGAGGAAGGCGAAGATCCGGAATTTGTCACAACTGCCGTAGGCGCAGAACCGGTGCGCCCATCGAAACGAATGGTTTGCCCCGGATGTATCGTGTACGGCACAGGAATATTGTTACGCGCTGCCAGCGCCTTGTAATCCCAGCCGTAGCGGAAAGCGATCGAGAACATCGTGTCCCCCTTTCGCACTACATATTGCCCGGTGGTGACCGTCGGTTTTTGCGGCACGGCGCTGGCCTTACTTCGGTCGACAACCCGCGCGCCACTGGAGGGAGAGCTGGAGCAACCCGCCAATAAGGAACTCAAGACAAGGCCAAGCACCAGTCGCTGAAAGCTTGTTTTACTCATACGCTGCGCAAGACCTGTGAGACTCACCCGCCGCTCCCTTTGTGGTGGCTGAACATGAACGCCTGTATCAGGCCTGAAATATGACGCAAGTATAACTGGGCATTGGACTTTTACCGGCACACGACTGAAACGAAAAATTCATCATGTTTAAGGCCGGCGTCTATTCATGTTGACTCAATAAGCCCCGCTGTAAGACACATCCCCACCCACAGAATTCACTGTGTGCGAACAAATGATCAGGCCAGCGGGCCATTAAGCAAGGGCACGAAGCGTACGGCGCCCAGCACATGCCGCGAAAAGCCTTCGTCCTCACGGATAATGAGCATCAATTGTTGCACTTCGCCGGAGCCCACCGGGATAACCAGCCGCCCGCCAGGCGCCAGTTGATCGAGCAACGCTTGTGGTACGTCGGTCGCAACGGCCGTGACGATGATCCCGTTATACGGCGCCAGCGCTGGCCAGCCTTCCCAGCCATCGCCCCAACGGAACACCACGTTGCGCAGGTTCAACTCCACCAGGCGCTCTTTGGCACGATCTTGCAGGACCTTGATGCGCTCCACCGAGAACACCCGCTCCACCAGTTGCGACAGCACGGCGGTCTGATAACCCGACCCGGTGCCGATCTCCAGCACCTTGTCCAAAGGCCCCGCCGCCAGCAGCAGCTCACTCATGCGCGCGACCATATAAGGCTGCGAGATGGTCTGGTTATGGCCGATGGGCAATGCGGTGTCTTCATAGGCGCGGTGCGCCAGCGCTTCATCGACGAACAGGTGGCGTGGTGTGCGCCGGATGACTTCCAGCACCTGAGCGTTGGACAGGCCTTCTTCATACAGACGCTGAATCAAACGCTCGCGGGTACGCTGGGAGGTCATCCCGATGCCACGGCGCAGCAGGTCGTCTTGTTCACGCGCCATCAACGCAGCCCCTCGAGCCAGCCATCGAGACTACTGAAGGCATCACTGAAGGTGCGATCAAGCTGCAACGGGGTAATCGAAACATAACCTTGCATCACCGCATGAAAGTCAGTGCCAGGGCCGCCATCTTCGGCGTCGCCCGCCGCCGCAATCCAATAACCTTCCTTGCCACGCGGGTCGACCACCTTTAATGGCGCCGCCGCACGGGCACGATGGCCCAGGCGCGTCAGCTGGATGCCGCGAATATGGTCCAGCGGCAAGTTGGGAATGTTCACGTTGAGCACGGTACGCGGCGGCAAGTCCAGGGAACCATGGGCCTCTACCAGCTTGCGCGCGAAATACGCCGCCGTCGCCAGGTTATCCAGTTGCCGCGAGGCAAACGAAAAAGCAAACGAGGTACGCCCCAGAAAACGGCCTTCAAGGGCCGCCGCCACGGTGCCGGAATACAACACGTCATCGCCCAGGTTGGCGCCCAGGTTGATGCCCGACACCACCAGGTCCGGCTCCTGGTCCAACAAGCTGTTGATCGCCAGGTGCACGCAATCGGTGGGGGTGCCGTTCACGCTGATAAAGCCATTGGCCAGAACCTGCGGGTGCAACGGACGGTCGAGCGTCAGCGAACTGCTGGCGCCGCTCTTGTCCTGGTCTGGGGCAACCACCACGCACTCGGCATAATCTTCCAGCGCAGCATAAAGCGCGGCAAGGCCAGGTGCGGTGGCACCGTCATCGTTTGATATCAGAATACGCATGGGTTGTCCGTCTGCCCCACCGGCACCAGATCAACAAGCTCGCGCACCAACACAGTGGCGAAGCATCCGGCCGGCAGGACGAATTCCAATTGCAGAATGTCCAGCGAGGGATAATGCCACGTCAACCCGCCAATGGGCAGTCGCAGAATGCGCCGTTCCTGGCTCATGCCGGCATTCACCAGCCAATCGCGCAGGTCGGCTTCGCTGGCGGCGACGGCTTGCTCCAGCGCGTGGGTTGCACCGGTGGCGGGCGAATCGCCCTCGCCCCACTGCGGCCCGGTGGGGTGCAGGTCCAGTATGGCCAGGCGCGGGTCGCTGCATTCAGCCTCCCCCGCGGGGAAGAAACTGCGGCTGTCGGTGAACGCCAACAGGTCGCCGACCTGGGCGCGCTGCCAGGAACCGTCTGCCACACGCGCCGCCAAGACTTTGTTGAACAAAAAGCTACGCGCGGTGGACAGCAGTCGCGAACGCACATTGCGCTGCTCCGGCAAGGCCTTGCGCGCTGCCCATTCACGCGCGTCCACCACGTTGCCACCGTTATGGCCGAAACGCTGCGCGCCGAAGTAATTGGGGATGCCATGCTGGGCAATCAGTTGCAACCGCGCGTCGATGGCAGCGGTGTCGCCGGCCAATTGGGTCAGGCGCAAGGTAAAACCGTTGGCTGAGTGCGCGCCGCGCTGCAGCTTACGCTTGTGACGGGCCATTTTGAGGATCTTGAGGGTGTCGTTTTCCGCACCGCTCATGTCCGGGTCGGCCTTGCCCGGCAGTTGTATGCTGAACCACTGGCGGGTCAACGCCTGGCGGTCCTTGAGCCCGGCATAACTGACGGTGCGCAACGGCACGCCGGCGGCCTTGGCGATACGCCGCGCGGCTTCTTCGGTATTCAGGCCACGCTTCTCTACCCATAACCACAGGTGCTCGCCGTCGCCGGTCAGCGGGATATCCAGCACTTCGTCGACCTGGAAATCTTCAGCCGTCGCTTTCAGGACCGCGCTGCCCAAGGCCTCGCCATAGGCCCGTGGGCCCAACAGTTGCAGGTCATTCATGCGCGCAGCAACAAGGCAACGGAGTGCACCGCGATGCCCTCTTCCCGGCCGGTAAACCCGAGCTTTTCGGTGGTGGTGGCTTTCACGTTGACTTGATCCAGTTCAATTTGCAGATCTGCGGCAATCAGTGCGCGCATCGATTCAATGTGCGGAGCCATTTTCGGCGCCTGGGCCACGATGGTGTTGTCGACGTTGCCGACCTTCCAGCCTTTGGCGTGGATCAGGCCAACCACATGGCGCAGCAACACACGGCTGTCCGCGCCCTTGAACGTAGGGTCGGTGTCCGGAAAGTGTTTGCCGATATCGCCCAACGCCGCCGCGCCGAGCAACGCATCGCTCAAGGCATGCAACACAACGTCGCCGTCGGAATGAGCCAGCAACCCATGGTGGTGTGCAATGCGCACGCCGCCCAAGGTGATGAAATCGCCTTCGGCGAAACGGTGCACATCATAGCCGTGGCCAATACGCATAAAAAAACGCCCCGATTTAATTCAGGGCGTGATTCTACCTACTTTTGCCTCACATTAACCGAGCAAAGCACGACCATGATGTCGCAAATGATCTTCGATGAAGCTGGCGATAAAGAAGTAGCTGTGGTCGTAGCCAGGTTGCAGGCGCAGTTCCAGCGGATGGTTGGCGGCCTTGGCTGCTTGCTGCAGGGCTTCGGGCTTGAGCTGCACGGCGAGAAAATCGTCGCGGTCGCCTTGATCCACCAGCAATGGCAGCTTTTGCGAGGCTTCGCTGATCAGCACGCAGGCATCCCATTCGCGCCACTTCGAGCGCTCTTCGCCCAAGTAGCGGGAAAAGGCTTTCTGGCCCCACGGGCAATCCATCGGGTTGTTGATCGGCGAAAAGGCTGACACCGACTGGTAACGCCCCGGGTTGCGCAAGGCACACACCAATGCACCGTGGCCGCCCATGGAGTGACCGCTGATGCCGCGTTTATCCGATGCCGGGAAATGCGCTTCAACCAACGCAGGCAATTCCTGCACCACGTAGTCGTGCATCCGATAGTGCTTGGCCCAGGGTTCCTGCGTGGCGTTCAAGTAGAAGCCGGCACCCAGGCCGAAATCCCACGCGTTGTCCGGGTCGCCCGGCACACCCGGGCCACGCGGGCTGGTGTCCGGCGCGACGATAATCAGCCCCAGCTCGGCGGCCACGCGCTGCGCGCCGGCCTTCTGCATGAAGTTTTCATCGGTGCAGGTCAGCCCGGACAGCCAGTACACCACCGGCAGCTTGCCGCCCTGCTCCGCTTGCGGCGGCAAGTAGACGGCGAAGGTCATGTCGCAATCGAGCACATCGGAATGATGCTTGTAGCGTTTATGCCAGCCGCCGAAGCTCTTCTGGCAGGACAGGTTTTCCAGACTCATGGCCGACCTCAGAAGTGGATGACGGTACGAATGCTCTTGCCTTCATGCATCAGGTCAAACGCTTTGTTGATGTCTTCCAGGCCCATGGTGTGGGTGATGAACGTGTCCAGCGGGATCTCGCCGGTCTGGGCCATTTCCACGTAGCTTGGCAATTCGGTGCGGCCACGCACGCCACCGAACGCCGAACCACGCCAGACACGCCCGGTGACCAGCTGGAAGGGGCGAGTAGCGATTTCCTGGCCGGCACCGGCAACACCGATGATCACCGACTCGCCCCAACCCTTGTGGCAGCACTCGAGTGCGGCGCGCATCAGGTGCACATTGCCGATGCACTCGAACGAGAAGTCCACGCCGCCGTCGGTCAAGTCGACGATCACGTCCTGGATTGGGCGGTCGTAGTCTTTCGGGTTGATGCAGTCAGTGGCGCCCAGTTGCTTGGCGATTTCGAACTTGGCCGGGTTGATGTCGATGGCAATGATGCGCCCGGCCTTGGCTTTGACCGCACCGATGACGGCCGACAGGCCAATGCCGCCGAGGCCAAAGATGGCCACGGTGTCGCCCGGCTTGACCTTGGCAGTGTTGATCACCGCGCCAATGCCAGTGGTGACACCACAGCCCAGCAGGCAGACTTTTTCCAGCGGCGCTTCTTTAGGAATCTTGGCCACCGAAATTTCCGGCAGCACGGTGTATTCGGAGAAGGTCGAGGTGCCCATGTAGTGGAAAATCGGCTGGCCTTTGTAGGAGAAACGCGTGGTGCCGTCGGGCATCAAGCCTTTGCCCTGGGTGGAACGGATGGCCTGGCACAGGTTGGTCTTGCCCGACAGGCAGAATTTGCACTTGCCGCATTCCGGGGTGTACAGCGGGATCACGTGGTCGCCGACGGCCACCGACGTAACGCCCTCGCCAATCGCCTCAACGACTGCACCGCCTTCATGGCCAAGGATCGACGGGAAGATGCCTTCCGGGTCGGCGCCCGACAAGGTGTAGGCGTCGGTATGGCACACGCCGGACGCGACCACGCGCAACAGCACTTCGCCGGCCTTGGGCATGGCGACATCCACTTCCACGATCTCAAGGGGCTTTTTCGCTTCGAAGGCTACGGCGGCGCGGGACTTGATCATCCGGGTTTCTCCATGGAATTAAAAACTGAGGCGGTGAGTGTAAAACATGGCTCAGTGATTAATAATCCGGCCCAAAGCAAAACTTTATTGCCGTACAGGGATAATCGAGATGCTGGAGAACCGCTGGGAAGGCATTGATGAGTTTGTCGCGGTGGCCGAATGCAGCCAATTTACGGCGGCTGCCGAACGCCTGGGCGTGTCGTCGTCGCACATCAGCCGCCAGGTCGCACGCTTGGAGGAGCGGTTGCAAACGCGATTGCTGTATCGCAGCACCCGCAAAGTGACCTTGACCGAGGCCGGCCAGACCTTCCTGCAGCACTGCCAGCGTTTACAGGATGGTCGCGAAGAAGCCTTGCGCGCCGTGGGCGACCTCACCAGTGAACCCAAGGGCATGTTGCGCATGACCTGCGCGGTGGCGTACGGCGAGCGCTTTATTGTGCCGCTGGTCACGCGGTTCATGGGGCTCTGCCCGCAACTGCGCGTCGATATCGAGCTGACCAATCGCCAGCTGGACCTGGTGCATGAAGGCCTCGACCTGGCGATCCGCCTCGGCCGCCTGCAAGACTCGCGCATGGTTGCCAGTCGCTTGGCGCCACGGCGCATGTATTTGTGTGCGTCACCTTCCTACCTGGCCCGGTATGGTCGGCCACATAGTTTGTCGGAATTGAGTCGGCATAACTGCCTGATCGGCAGCTCGGATATCTGGCAACTCGCCCAGGACGGGCGCGAATTCTCACAACGCGTGCAGGGCAACTGGCGCTGCAACAGTGGGCAAGCGGTGCTGGACGCTGCATTGCAAGGCGTCGGGTTGTGCCAGCTGCCGGACTATTACGTGCTGGAGCATCTGCACAGTGGCGCCCTGGTGCCGTTGCTCGAAGCCCATCAACCGCCGAACACAGCGGTGTGGGCGCTGTACCCACAGCAACGGCATTTGTCGCCGAAAGTCAGGAAGCTGGTGGATTTTTTGAAGGAGGGGTTGGCTGAGCGGCCGGAGTACAGCGCGTAATTTGGGGCGACTGTTCGGGCCTCATCGCGGGCAAGCCCGACTCCCACAGGGAATTGCATTTCAACTGTGGGAGCTGGCTTGCCTGCGATGAAGTCGACACGGTGTCACTGACTATCTGCGGTTTGCCCACCGCAACCTGAGCCACTCCAGGTCTTCGGGACGCGTGACCTTGATGTTGTCCGCGCGCCCTTCGATCAGGCGTGGTGCCTGGCCAGACCATTCCATGGCCGAGGCTTCGTCGGTGATCACTGCGTCTGCGACCAGGCTGTCGGCCAAGGCACGGTGCAAGGCGCCGAGGCGGAACATCTGCGGCGTGTAGGCTTGCCAGATCAGGCTGCGGTCGACGGTTTCGACCACGCGGCCGCGCTTGTCGACACGCTTGAGGGTGTCGCGCGCGGGTACGGCGAGCAAGCCGCCGACCGGATCATCCGCGAGTTCCGCCAACAGCTTGTCGAGGTCATCACGGCTCAGGTTAGGGCGCGCGGCATCGTGCACCAGCACCCAGTCGTCATCGCTGGCGCCGAGTGCATTGAGTTGCAGCAACGCATTGAGTACTGAACCCGAGCGCTCGTCGCCGCCGTCCGCGCGCACAATGCGAGAGTCGTTGGCACTCGACAGGCTTGGCCAATAGGGGTCATCTACCGCAAGACTGATCACCAGCCCCTTGAGACCAGGATGATCGAGGAAACAGCCAAGGCTGTGTTCGAGAATAGTGCGCCCGCCCAGTTGCAGATATTGCTTGGGACGGTCCGCGGCCATACGGGCACCAACGCCCGCGGCAGGAATCACGGCCCAGAAGGCCGGTAAACTGTTACTCATTGGGCCAACTGGTAGAGGGTTTCACCCTCCTTGACCATGCCCAACTCATGACGCGCCCGTTCTTCAACGGTCTCGGTGCCTTTTTTCAGCTCAAGCACTTCGGCATCAAGCACGCGGTTGCGCTCCAGCAGGATTTCGTTTTCGGCGTGCTGATCGGCAATTTGCTGGGTCAGTTCTTTCACCTGCGCAAAGCTGCCATTACCGACCCATAGGCGGTACTGCAGGCCAGCCAGCAATAAGAGCAAGACGAGGAACAACCAATTGGGACTGCGCATCGAAATCCGGGTATCCAGTAAAAAAAGACAGCCATGCAAAACTTTTGAAGCAACTGATAGCACGAAGCCTGGATGAACCAGGCTTGTGCTTGATAGCCATCAGATTAGCGGCGAAATTCACGCTGTCGTGGTTTTTCCGACGTAATCCGCTGACTTTTTACCACGCTTTACCATCAAGGAGCGATCAGCCGCGAAACTCGCTGCGACCGTTGTACTTGGCTTTACCCGCCAGTTGCTCTTCGATACGCAGCAATTGGTTGTACTTGGAAACGCGGTCGGAACGGCACAGGGAACCGGTCTTGATCTGGCCCGCCGACGTGCCCACGGCCAGGTCGGCAATGGTCGAGTCTTCGGTTTCGCCGGAGCGGTGCGAGATCACGGCGGTGTAGCCCGCAGCCTTGGCCATCTGGATGGCTTCCAGGGTTTCGGTCAGGGTGCCGATCTGGTTGAACTTGATCAGGATCGAGTTGGCGATCTTTTTGTCGATGCCTTCTTTCAGGATCTTGGTGTTGGTCACGAACAGGTCGTCGCCCACCAGTTGGATTTTCTCGCCGATCTTGTCGGTGAGGACTTTCCAGCCGGCCCAGTCAGACTCGTCCAGGCCGTCTTCGATCGAGATGATCGGGTAGCGCTCGGTCAGGCCTTTGAGGTAGTCGGCAAAACCTTCGGAGGTGAACACGTGGCCTTCACCGGACAGGTTGTACTTGCCGTCTTCGTAGAACTCGCTCGCGGCGCAGTCCAGGGCCAGGGTCACGTCGGTGCCCAGCTTGTAGCCAGCGTTGGCCACGGCTTCGGAGATCACTTTGAGTGCATCTTCGTTGGACGCCAGGTTCGGTGCGAAACCACCTTCGTCACCCACGGCAGTGCTCAGGCCACGGGCCTTCAGCACAGCTTTGAGGTGATGGAAAATCTCGGTGCCCATGCGCAGGCCTTCGGAGAAGGTCTTGGCGCCAACCGGCTGAACCATGAATTCCTGGATGTCGACGTTGTTATCAGCGTGCTCGCCACCGTTGATGATGTTCATCATCGGCACCGGCATCGAGTAAACACCCGGCGTGCCGTTCAGGTTGGCGATGTGTGCGTACAGCGGCAGGTCCTGGTCCTGGGCGGCGGCCTTGGCAGCAGCCAGGGACACGGCGAGGATGGCGTTGGCGCCCAGGCTGCCTTTGTTCTCGGTGCCGTCGAGCTTGATCATCGCGTGGTCCAGGGCTTTCTGGTCCAGCGGGTCCTTGCCCAGCAACAGGTCACGGATCGGGCCATTGATTTTGGCGACCGCTTTCAATACACCTTTGCCCAGGTAACGGCTCTTGTCGCCATCACGCAGTTCCAGCGCTTCGCGCGAACCGGTAGAAGCACCGGACGGCGCGCAGGCGCTGCCGATGATGCCGTTATCGAGAAGCACGTCGGCTTCGACGGTGGGGTTGCCACGGGAGTCGAGAACTTCACGACCTTTGATGTCGACGATTTTTGCCATTGTTGTAAACACTCCAAAGTTGACGAAAACGACGCAGCTGAAGGAAATCTTTTGACCGACCGCAAGGGTGGAACAACGAGGCAGGCTTGCAGACGACAAGGCTCAGGCCCGCAGGCCTGAGCGTAAAGCGAGGGAAAGTCTACCGGAGAAATGGCGCTTACGCGGTCTCTACCGTCGGAAAACTCTTGACCAGTTCGTCCAACTGCTTGAGCTGCGCCAGGAACGGCTCCAGCTTGTCCAGGCGCAGGGCGCATGGGCCGTCGCATTTGGCATTGTCCGGGTCTGGGTGAGCTTCCAGGAACAGGCCAGCCAGGGACTGGCTGATGCCGGCCTTGGCCAGGTCCAGCACCTGCGCACGCCGCCCACCGGCGGAATCGGCGCGACCACCGGGCATTTGCAGCGCGTGGGTCACGTCGAAGAACACCGGGTATTCGAACTGTTTCATGATGCCGAAACCGAGCATGTCCACCACGAGGTTGTTGTAGCCGAAGCTCGAACCGCGCTCGCAGAGGATCAACTGGTCGTTACCCGCTTCCACGCATTTGTTCAGGATGTGTTTCATTTCCTGGGGCGCGAGGAACTGGGCTTTCTTGATATTGATCACAGCGCCGGTCTTGGCCATCGCGACGACCAGATCGGTCTGGCGCGACAGGAAGGCCGGCAACTGGATGATGTCGCACACCTCGGCGACCACAGCAGCCTGCTCAGGCTCGTGGACGTCGGTGATGATCGGCACGCCGAAGGCTTGCTTGATGTCCTGGAAGATCCGCATGCCTTCTTCAAGGCCCGGGCCGCGATAGGAAGTCACGGACGAACGGTTGGCCTTGTCGAAGCTGGCCTTGAACACGTAAGGGATACCGAGCTTCTCGGTAACCTTGACGTACTCTTCACAGACCTGCATCGCCATGTCGCGGCTTTCCAGCACGTTCATGCCGCCGAACAGCACCATGGGCTTGTCGTTGGCAATCTCGATGTCGCCTACGCGAATGATCTTCTGGGCCATCAGGTTTACGCCTTCTTCTGATGTTGCGTCAGTGCAGCTTTAACGAAACCGCTGAACAACGGGTGACCGTCGCGCGGCGTCGAGGTGAACTCAGGGTGGAACTGGCAGGCTACGAACCACGGATGATCCGGCGCCTCGACCACTTCAACCAGCTTGCCATCACCGGAGCGACCGGAAATTTTCAGGCCGGCTTCTTTGATCTGCGGCAGCAGGTTGTTGTTCACTTCGTAGCGGTGACGGTGACGCTCGACGATCACGTCCTTGCCGTAGCAATCGTGAACCAGCGAGCCCGGCTCCAGCAGGCAGTCTTGCGCGCCAAGGCGCATGGTGCCGCCCAGGTCGGAGCTTTCGGTACGGGTTTCAACGGCGCCGGTGGCATCTTCCCACTCGGTGATCAGGCCCACGACCGGGTGGCCGCTGGTGTGATCGAACTCGGTGGAGTTGGCGTCTTTCCAGCCCAGCACGTTACGGGCGAACTCGATAACGGCCACTTGCATGCCCAGGCAGATCCCCAGGTACGGCACTTTGTTTTCGCGAGCGTACTGAACGGCAGTGATCTTGCCTTCCACGCCACGCAGGCCGAAACCACCCGGCACGAGGATCGCGTCAACACCTTCGAGCAGCGCAGTGCCCTGGTTCTCGATGTCTTCGGAATCGATGTAGCGCAGGTTGACCTTGGTACGGTTGCTGATACCGGCGTGGCTCATCGCTTCGATCAGCGACTTGTACGCATCCAGCAGTTCCATGTACTTGCCGACCATGGCGATGGTGACTTCGTGCTCTGGGTTGAGCTTGGCGTCAACCACCGCTTCCCACTCGGACAAGTCCGCGCCGTTGCACTGCAGGCCGAAACGCTCGACCACAAAATCATCCAGGCCTTGGGAGTGCAGAATGCCCGGGATCTTGTAGATGGTGTCGGCGTCTTCCAGGGCAATCACCGCACGTTCTTCAACGTTGGTGAACTGCGCGATCTTGCGACGCGAGGAAATGTCGATCGGGTGATCGGAGCGGCACACCAGCACGTCCGGCTGCAGGCCGATGGAACGCAGTTCCTTGACCGAGTGCTGGGTAGGCTTGGTTTTGGTTTCGCCGGCGGTGGCGATGTACGGCACCAGTGTCAGGTGCATCAGCATCGCGCGCTTGGCGCCGACTTCGAAACGCAGCTGGCGGATGGCTTCGAGGAACGGTTGGGATTCGATGTCACCCACGGTGCCACCGATCTCGACCATCGCCACGTCGGCATCGCCCGCACCCTTGATGATGCGGCGCTTGATTTCGTCGGTGATGTGCGGGATCACCTGGATGGTTGCACCCAGGTAGTCACCACGGCGCTCCTTGCGCAGCACGTGCTCGTAGACACGGCCGGTGGTGAAGTTGTTGTTCTGGGTCATGGTCGTGCGGATGAACCGCTCGTAGTGGCCCAGGTCCAGGTCGGTCTCGGCGCCGTCGTGTGTGACGAACACTTCACCGTGCTGGAACGGGCTCATGGTGCCCGGGTCAACGTTGATGTACGGGTCCAGCTTGAGCATGGTGACCTTAAGTCCCCGCGCCTCCAGGATGGCCGCCAATGAAGCGGAGGCAATGCCTTTCCCCAATGAAGAAACAACACCGCCCGTGACGAATATGTAGCGCGTCATGAAAAACCCTAGAAGTCTGCGTTAAAGCGGTCCGAGCCGCCGGGGAAAGCGAAGGAAGGCCGAAGCCCCCGATCACCTGCATTAATCACAGTGCACCTTTCAAAAAAACCGCCGCGTTGTGACAGACCAGCAATGAAACACCGGTACGTTGATCGCTACACATTTTTTGGAATCGCCCAGCAAAGACTGCTTGGTAATCGGCAACTGCTGCGATTCAGTCGAATCCACAGAAGTTGTATCAAGAAGGGAGCGTAGTCTACCGGAAAGGCTCTATCAGCTCAAACCTTGATCGCAGATCTGTGGCATCCAATGTAATTGCCAGTCGCCAGACGCGCTGGCCCATAGCCCCGCAAGGGTTGGGACTGCCAGCAATTGCTCGCCCTGATAGAGGAGCGGCAATCTGCCACGGATGAAGCCGGGCACCGCACGTTCGTTAAGCAGACGCTTCAGGTCCCGACGGCCTCGACCTGGCACTTCGATGATTTCGCCGCCCTGGCGGTAACGGACCGACAACAGGCCTTCGGGGGCACCGCCAATAAACTTGAGCTGGCCATTGCCGGGTAACTCTAGTGGTTTTTGCGGATCGGGCCAGCTCACCATAGCGTCGGAAAATTCCGACCAAGTGGTAGGCAGCCACCAAAGGCGCTCACCGCAACGATGCAGTTGGCCGTCGGCCAGGCGCCACAACGGTTGTGCGTCACCCTTGGCATCACGCAGGGAATACCAGCCCGCCCAGTGGTCGCTGTCGGGTAAGCGGGTCAGCGGTGTCAGCCAGTGACGCAGGGCATTGCGTTGACGGGCGTCGGAAAGTTCGCGTAATGGCGCAAGGGCCAGCGACGGCAAGGCCAGCCAGAGAAACGGCGAAGGTTGGTCGGCGGCGCGCAGGTCCATCTTCGCCAATTCGTCGAGCAGGCCCTGGGCTTCGCTCAGGTGCTCAGCAGTACGGGCCAGGCTGGCGACCGCTTGGGGCCAACGCTGCGTCAGCGCAGGGAAAACACGGTGACGCAGATAATTTCTCGAGAAGCGTGGATCAGCATTGGAGGGATCTTCGATCCAGGCCAACTGATGCTCACGGGCGTAGGCTTCCAATTCAGCGCGCGAGGCTTCCAGCAGCGGCCGCACCAAGTGGCCATCCGCCAAAGGGCGATGCACGGGCATGGCCGCCAACCCACGCACGCCAGCCCCACGCAGCAGGCGAAACAACAAGGTTTCAGCCTGATCGTCGCGATGCTGCCCGGTGAGCAACACCTCCCCTGCCCCGGTGACCTCGGTAAACGCCTGATAACGCGCCTCACGCGCCGCACGCTCAAGGCTTGCGCCGAGTTGGACTTGCACGCGCATCACCCGCAGGGGCACGCCCAGGCTGTCACATACTGTTTGGCAATGATTGGGCCAGGCGTCAGCGGCAGATTGCAGGCCATGATGAATATGGACAGCGCTGAGCGGCGGCAGAATGTTGGTTTTGGCCAGACTGGCCAGGAGATGCAGCAGGACCGTGGAATCAAGCCCGCCCGAGAACGCGATATGCCAGGCTGGCGCATTGAGCCAGGGAGCCAGAGTTTGCAGGAGCTTGGCGGATAGAGCCGGCTTCATAACAAAGTACCGCCATCAATCTGGAATGCGATAACCCAGCATACACAAAGCAAATGTGGGAGCGGGCTTGTGTGGGAGCCGGGCTTGCCCGCGATGCAGGCAACTCGGGTTATCTGTTACACCGAGTTGATGCTATCGCAGGCAAGCCAGCTCCCACACAAGCCAGCTCCCACATTTGAGACTGCGTCGACTTTAGAGGCCGTAGCTCATCAAGCGCTCGTAACGACGGGCCAGCAGCGCCTCGTTATCGAACTTCTTGAGCATCGCCAGTTGCGAACCCAGCTCAGCACGGATAGTCGCAGCAGCGGCAACCGGGTCGCGATGGGCGCCGCCCAACGGCTCGGCGATCACTTTATCTACGATACCCAGGCCTTTCAGGCGATCAGCGGTGATGCCCATGGCTTCGGCAGCATCCGGCGCTTTTTCGGCGGTTTTCCACAGGATCGAAGCGCAACCTTCCGGCGAGATCACCGCGTAGGTCGAATATTGCAGCATGTTGAGCTGGTCGCAGACGCCGATGGCCAGTGCACCGCCGGAGCCACCTTCACCAATCACGGTGGCGATGATCGGGGTTTTCAGGCGGGCCATCACGCGCAGGTTCCAGGCGATTGCTTCGCTCTGGTTGCGCTCTTCGGCGTCGATACCTGGGTAGGCACCCGGGGTGTCGATGAAGGTCAGGATCGGCATCTTGAAGCGCTCGGCCATTTCCATCAGGCGGCACGCCTTGCGGTAGCCTTCAGGGCGCGGCATACCGAAGTTACGGCGCACTTTCTCGCGCACTTCACGGCCTTTCTGGTGACCGATGACCATTACCGGCTGGTCGTCCAGGCGAGCGATACCGCCCACGATGGCCGCGTCGTCGGAGAAGTGGCGGTCGCCGTGCAGCTCGTCGAACTCGGTAAAGATGTGCTGAATGTAGTCCAGGGTGTACGGACGGCGCGGGTGGCGAGCCAGGCGCGCGATCTGCCAGCTGGTCAGCTTGCCGAAGATGTCCTCGGTGAGAGTGCTGCTCTTGTCTTGCAGGCGAGCGATCTCATCGCCGATATTCAGCGAATTGTCATTGCCGACCAGGCGCAATTCTTCAATCTTGGCTTGCAGGTCAGCGATCGGCTGTTCGAAATCAAGAAAATTCGGGTTCATAAGCGTCCGTCTTGGGTCGACGGCCAAGGAGTGCCTGGCCAGCCGGTTGTCTATTCGCGCCCTACCTTAAGGGAGAGGCGCGTTTAGGTCGAGATTAAATGTTCAGTCGAGATCAGACATATCTGACCGTCAACGGTATTGGAGGAAGACGTTGTCTCGCCCGAACTGGTCACGCAATGCTTGAATCAAGCCATCAGCGGGATCAATTCGCCACGTCTCGCCGAACTGCAACATCGCCTTGGCGTCATTGC
Source organism: Pseudomonas sp. R76 (assembly GCF_009834565.1). GTDB lineage: Bacteria > Pseudomonadota > Gammaproteobacteria > Pseudomonadales > Pseudomonadaceae > Aquipseudomonas. Next base: position 1,715,525 of record NZ_CP019428.1, on the reverse strand, counting down.
CGGTGTACTCCATGGTCACCGGGCACGCGCCTCGGTGGCGCTTGAGCAAGTCACCCAACCAGCGTAGCTGATCGCCTTTGAGGGCTTCGGTCTTGACCTTCAAGCGCAGGCTCTCGGCAAGGTTGGTGCGTGCATCTTCCATGCTCATCACCCGCTTGATGCGCAGGCGCAGGCCCCCGGAGAAGTCATCGTTGCTGACCTCTCCTTCCACCACCACCATCGCATCCGTCTGCAGCAACGACTGCGCGGAATGGAAGGCGTCGGCAAACAGCGACGCTTCAATGCGGCCGGAGCGGTCGTCGAGGGTGATAAAGCCCATCTTGTCGCCCTTTTTATTTTTCATCACCCGCAGGGCGATGATCATACCGGCGACGGTCTGGGTATCACGCGCCGGTTTCAGGTCGATGATGCGCTGACGGGCGAAACGGCGGATTTCACCTTCGTATTCGTCAATCGGGTGACCGGTGAGGTACAGGCCCAAGGTGTCTTTCTCACCTTTGAGGCGTTCCTTGAGGGTCAGCTCCTTGGCCTTGCGATGGTTGGCGTACACATCGGCGTCTTCTTCGACGAACAGCCCGCCAAACAGGTCGGCATGGCCGCTGTCATGGGTGCGCGCGGTCTGTTCGGCCGCTTTGATCGCCTCTTCCATGGCGGTCAGCAGCACTGCACGGTTGCGGTCGATATTTGCCTGGTAAGCCTTCGGCTCATCATGGAAATACGGGCCGAGACGGTCGAGTGCGCCGCTGCGGATCAAACCATCAAGGGTACGTTTGTTGATGCGCTTGAGGTCAACCCGTGCGCAGAAGTCGAACAGGTCTTTGAACGGCCCGTCCTGACGCGCTTCGGTGATGGCCTCCACCGGGCCTTCGCCCACGCCTTTGATGGCGCCCAGGCCATAGATGATGCGGCCTTCGTCGTTCACCGTGAACTTGAACTCCGAGGCGTTCACGTCCGGCGCATCGAGGCGCAGCTTCATGGTGCGCACTTCCTCGATCAAGGTCACGACCTTGTCGGTGTTGTGCATATCCGCCGAGAGTACCGCGGCCATGAACGGCGCCGGGTAGTGAGCTTTCAGCCAGGCGGTCTGGTACGACACCAGGCCGTAGGCGGCGGAGTGGGATTTGTTGAAACCATAACCGGCGAATTTTTCCACCAGGTCGAAAATGTTACCGGCCAGGTCAGCGTCGATATTGTTGGTGGCGCAACCTTCAATGAAACCGCCGCGCTGCTTGGCCATCTCCTCGGGCTTTTTCTTACCCATGGCGCGACGCAGCATGTCCGCACCGCCAAGGGTGTAACCGGCCATGACCTGGGCAATCTGCATCACCTGCTCTTGATACAGGATGATGCCGTAAGTCGGCGCCAATACCGGCTTGAGGCCTTCGTACTGGTAGTCGGAGTGCGGGTACGCCAGTTCAGCGCGGCCGTGCTTACGGTTGATGAAGTCGTCCACCATGCCCGATTGCAGCGGGCCTGGACGGAACAGCGCCACCAGTGCGATCAAGTCTTCCAGGCAGTCGGGCTTGAGCTTTTTGATCAGCTCCTTCATGCCGCGCGACTCAAGCTGGAACACCGCCGTGGTTTCGGCTTTTTGCAGCAAGGTGTACGTCGGCTTGTCGTCCAGCGGGATAAAGGCGATATCCAGCGGTTCTTCGTTGACCTTGGCGCGCTCGCGGTTAATCGTCTTCAGCGCCCAGTCGATGATCGTCAGGGTCCGCAGGCCGAGGAAGTCGAACTTCACCAGGCCGGCCGCCTCCACGTCGTCCTTGTCGAACTGGGTAACCAGGCCGTCACCTTCTTCATCGCAATAGATCGGCGAGAAGTCGGTGAGTTTGGTCGGCGCAATAACCACACCACCGGCGTGTTTACCGACGTTACGCACCACGCCTTCAAGCTTGCGCGCCATGTCCCAGATTTCGGCGGCTTCTTCATCAACCTTGATGAAGTCGCGCAGGATTTCTTCCTGTTCGTAGGCCTTTTCCAAGGTCATGCCGACTTCAAACGGGATCATCTTCGACAGACGGTCCGCCAAGCCGTAGGACTTGCCCTGCACCCGGGCCACGTCGCGGATTACAGCCTTGGCCGCCATGGAACCGAAGGTGATGATCTGGCTGACCGCGTTGCGGCCGTATTTTTCGGCCACGTACTCGATCACGCGGTCACGGCCATCCATGCAGAAGTCGACGTCGAAGTCGGGCATGGACACCCGTTCCGGGTTCAGGAACCGTTCGAACAGCAGGTCATATTCCAGTGGGTCGAGGTCGGTAATTTTCTGCACATAGGCCACCAGCGAGCCAGCACCCGACCCCCGGCCAGGCCCCACCGGTACACCGTTGCTTTTGGCCCACTGGATAAAGTCCATTACGATCAGGAAGTAACCGGGGAAGCCCATCTGGATAATGATATCCAGCTCGAAATTCAGCCGGTCGACATAGACCTGGCGCTTGGCGTCGTAGTCTTCGGTGGTGTCCTTGGGCAGCAGCACGCTGAGGCGCTCTTCCAGGCCATCGAACGACACTTTGCGGAAATACTCGTCGATGGTCATGCCATCGGGGATCGGGAAGTTGGGCAGGAAGTGCTTGCCCAGCTTCACTTCGATATTGCAGCGCTTGGCGATCTCGACGGAGTTTTCCAGGGCCTCGGGCAGGTCGCTGAACAGCTCGGCCATTTCATCGGCGCTTTTGAGGTACTGCTCTTCGCTGTAGTTCTTCGAACGGCGCGGGTCATCCAGCGCCCGGCCTTCGCCGATGCACACGCGGGTTTCGTGAGCCTCGAAATCTTCCTTCTTGATAAAACGCACATCGTTGGTCGCCACCAGCGGCGCGCCCAGCTTGTCGGCCAGGGCCACAGCGGCGTGCAGATGCTCTTCGTCGTTGGGACGGTTGGTGCGCTGCACTTCCAGATAGAAGCGGTCAGGGAAAACGTCCATCCACTCGCGGGCCAACACCTCGGCTTCCTGCGGGTTACCGCCGAGCAGCGCGATACCGATCTCGCCCTCTTTGGCCGCCGAGAGCATGATCACGCCTTCGCTCGCCTCGGCCACCCACTCGCGCTCGATGATGATCGAGCCGTTGCGCTGGCCGTCGATAAAGCCACGGGAAATCAGTTCGGTGAGGTTGCGGTAACCGACGCCGTTCATCGCCAACAGGCTGATGCGGCTCAGGGGGTTATCCGGGTCTTTGTTGGACAGCCACAGGTCGACGCCGCAAATCGGCTTGATGCCGGCGCCCATGGCGTTTTTGTAGAACTTGACCAGGGAACACATGTTGTTCTGATCGGTCACCGCTACCGCAGGCATGTTCATGCCCACCAGGGTTTTGACCAGCGGTTTGATCCGTACCAGGCCGTCGACCAGGGAATATTCAGTGTGCAGGCGCAGGTGAACGAATGAAGCCGGCATAGTGATCCTGTCTAGAAACTTAGAAACAACAAGGCCCGGGATTGTACCGGGCCTTGAGCAAAACATCAGCCTCGCGACTAAACCTCGCTGAGGCTCTCACGCGCCTCGTAAGCCTGGCGCACCGGGGCAAACGAGCGGCGGTGGATCGGCGTGGGGCCAAGGCGAGCCAGGGCTTCCAGATGAACGGGCGTCGGATAACCTTTGTGACCGCCAATGCCGTAGCCGGGGTAGATCAATTCAAACGCGGCCATTTCACGGTCACGGCTGACCTTGGCCAGGATCGAGGCAGCAGCGATAGCCGGAACCTTGCTATCGCCTTTGACCACCGCTTCTGACGGCATCGCCAGTTTCGGGCAACGGTTGCCGTCGATCATCGCCATTTTGGGCGTGATGTGCAGGCCTTCCACCGCGCGCTGCATGGCCAGCATGGTCGCGTGGAGGATGTTCAACTTATCGATTTCTTCAACTTCGGCCCGAGCGATGTGCCAGCTCAGGGCTTTTTCACAGATCTCGTCATAGAGCTTTTCACGACGGGCTTCGGTGAGTTTCTTCGAATCGTTGAGACCGAGGATCGGGCGATTCGGGTCGAGAATCACCGCTGCCGTCACGACTGCGCCACACAACGGGCCGCGCCCGACTTCGTCAACACCCGCCACCAGTTCGTGGGCTTGGGCAACGAGGCTGAAATCCAGGCCCATTTGCACGCTCATAAGGCTTCCTGTTTGTGGCCGATCAAGGTCAGCACCGCATCCGCCGCCTGGTTCGAGGCATCACGGCGCAGGGTGCGGTGAATGTCGTCGAAACCACGGGTCTGCTCTTCGCCACCGTCGATCAAGGGTAGTAGAGTTTGCGCGAGCGCCTCGGGCGTTGCATCGTCCTGCAACAACTCCGGCACCAGCAGACGCTGAGCCAGCAGGTTGGGCAAGGAGATGTAAGGGCTTTTGACCATGCGCTTGAGAATCCAGAAGGTCAGCGGCGCCAAGCGATAAGCCACGACCATTGGGCGCTTGTACAGCAAGGCTTCCAGGGTGGCGGTGCCTGAGGCGATCAACACCGCGTCACACGCCGCGAGGGCCAGGTGTGACTGGCCGTCGAGCAGGGTCAATGGCAGGTTGCGACCTTCCAGTAGTGTTTCGATTTGCGCGCGACGCTGCGGGCTCGCGCAGGGCAAAACAAAACGGACACCCGGTTTCAGTGCTTGCAAGCGCTCGGCGGCATCAAAAAACAGCGCCCCCAGACGACCGACTTCGCCACCACGACTGCCCGGCATCAGCGCGACCAGCGGCCCGTCGGGCAGGCCCAGTTCGGTACGCGCGGCGGCGCGGTCAGCCTGCAGCGGGATGGTATCGGCCAGGGTGTGCCCGACAAACCGCACCGGTACGCCCTTCTCTTCATAGAACCGGGCTTCGAAGGGCAGCAAAGTCAGCATCAAGTCGCAACCTTCACGGATCTTCAGCACGCGCTTCTGCCGCCACGCCCAAACAGAAGGGCTGACGTAGTGCACGGTCTTGATCCCGGCCTGACGTAACTTGAGTTCGATATTGAGGGTGAAATCCGGTGCGTCGATGCCGATAAAGACGTCGGGCTTTTCTTCGATCAGCGTCTGAATCAGCAGCTTGCGGCGCGCCAGCAGCTCACGCAAACGGCCCAGCACTTCGACCAGGCCCATGACTGACAGGCGTTCCATTGGGAAGTAGGAAGTGAGGCCTTCAGCCTGCATGAGCGGGCCACCGACACCGATAAATTCCACCGCAGAATGTTGGGCCTTGAGCGCCCGCATCAGGCCGGCGCCAAGAATGTCGCCGGAGGCTTCCCCGGCGACCAGCGCGATACGCAGATTAGCCATGATCAGCGAGTGATGCCGCGAGTCGATGCCTGGATCGAGTCACGGAACACTGCGACTTCCGGGAACAGCGCCGCCGGCTCGGTCAGTTCGGTCAGGGCCTGATCAACCGTGAGTCCCTGGCGATAAACCACCTTATAGGCACGGCGCAGGGCGTGAATCGCATCTTCGCTGAAGCCGCGACGGCGCATGCCTTCGAAATTCATGCTACGCGCTTCGGCTGGGTTGCCGAATACCGTGACGAATGCTGGAACGTCTTTACCAATGGCTGTGCCCATGCCGGAAAAGCTATGGGCGCCAATATGGCAATACTGGTGCACGAGGGTGAAGCCGGACAGGATCGCCCAGTCGTCAACATGCACGTGGCCCGCCAACGCGGTGTTGTTGACCAGGATGCAATGGTTGCCGATCACACTGTCATGGCCGATGTGCGCATAAGCCATGATCAGGTTGTGATCGCCCAGGGTGGTCTCGGCACGATCCTGCACGGTGCCGCGGTGAATGGTCACGCCTTCACGGATGATGTTGTGGTCACCGATGACCAAGCGCGTTTCTTCACCCTTGTACTTCATGTCCGGGGTGTCTTCGCCTACCGAGGAAAACTGGTAGATACGATTGTGCTTGCCAATGCGGGTCGGACCTTTAAGGATCACGTGCGGCCCGATGACAGTCCCCTCGCCGATTTCAACACCTGCGCCGATGATCGACCAAGGGCCGACCTCAACGTCGGCGGCCAGAACGGCCGACGGATCGATGATTGCGCGAGGGTCAATCAAACTCATAGTTTGCGTTCCGCGCAGATGATCTCAGCGGAGCACACCGGCTTGCCGTCCACCGAGGCCTGGCATTCGAACTTCCAGATCTGGCGCTTGCAGCTGATGAACTTGGCTTCCAGGATCAACTGGTCGCCCGGGGTGACCGGGTTACGGAAACGCAGCTTGTCGGAGCCCACGAAATAGTAAAGCGTGCCATCGGCAGGCTTGAGGTCGAGCATTTTGAAACCAAGGATACCGGCAGCCTGGGCCATCGCTTCGATGATCAACACGCCCGGCATGATTGGATGCGCAGGGAAGTGACCATTGAAGAACGGTTCGTTGATGCTGACATTCTTGTAGGCACGAATGCGCTTTTCCTCGACGTTGAGGTCCACTACACGGTCCACCAGCAGGAACGGGTAACGGTGAGGCAGGTATTCGCGAATCTCGTTGATGTCCATCATTTCGGGGGGAAGCCTGTAATAAAGATTGGGGGCGGGCGGACTAAACGCACGCCCCGCTAGCAAATCAAGGAGGCAGTCTAGCGGCTGTGCACACTTGATATGGAAATGGTATCAGCCTTCTGATGAAGCATTACCGCCAGGGGTCACGTCCTCGACACGCTTTTCGACCTGTTTGAGACGTCGGGCCATTTCATCGATCTTGCGCAAACGTGCCGCACTTTTACGCCATTCAGCCGCAGGCTGCATGGCCGTACCGGAAGAGTAGGACCCAGGCTCGGTAATCGAGTGGGTGACCATGGTCATGCCGGTAATGAAGACGTTGTCGCAAATCTCGATATGCCCCACCAGCCCAACGCCACCGGCGAGCATGCAATGCTTGCCGATCTTGGTGCTGCCGGAAATCCCTACGCAGGCGGCCATGGCGGTGTGATCGCCAATCTGCACGTTGTGGGCAATCTGAATCTGGTTGTCGAGCTTCACACCGTTACCGATCACGGTATCGGCCAACGCCCCGCGATCCACAGCGGTGTTGACACCGATTTCCACGTCATCGCCGATCAATACGCCGCCGACCTGGGCAATCTTGTGCCAGACGCCTTTGGCGTTGGCAAAGCCAAAACCTTCGCCGCCGATCACAGCGCCCGACTGAATCACCACACGTTCACCGATACGCACGTCGTGGTACAGGGTGACGCGGGGTGCCAGCCAGCCGTCGGCACCGATTTCACAGCGCGCACCGATAAAGCAATGGGCACCCACGGTGACGCCGGCGCCAATGCGCGCGCCACTCTCGATCACGGCGAACGCACCAATGCTGGCCGCAGGGTCAACCTGAGCATCATCGGCAATAACCGCCGACGGATGAATACCGGCAGCGGCCTTGGGCTTTGGATCGAATAAATGCGAGACCCGGGCATACGCCAGGTAAGGATCAGCCACCACCAGCGCATCCCCGGTAAACCCTTCGGCATCGGCGGCCTTCAGCAACACGGCTGCGGCTTGGCTGTCGACCAGGTATTTACGGTATTGGGGATTTGCGAGGAAGCTCAACTGAGCTGGGCCAGCCTCCTGCAAGGTGGCTAGCCCAGTGATTTCTTTCTCCGGGGAGCCACGCAAGGTGGCTCCCAGGAACTCGGCCAACTCGCCGAGTTTGATAGTCGCGGTCATGGCTTACTTCAGCTGGTTCATGCGCTCGATCACCTGACGGGTGATGTCGTATTGAGGCTTGACGTCAATCACGGCGCCACGCTCGAACACCAGGTCAAAGGCACCTTTCTTGATGACTTCTTCCACAGCGCTGTCGAGTTTCGGCTTGAGCTGCTTGAGCATTTCACGGTCAGCAACGGCTTTGGCTTCGTTCAGCTCCTTGGACTGGAACTGATAGTCACGAGCCTTTTGCTTGAATTCAAGCTCCAGACGCTCACGCTCGCCTTGCTGCATTTTGTCGCCGCCAGCTACCAGGCGGTCCTGGATACCCTTGGCACTGCTTTCCAGCGTCTTGAGCTTGGTCAGTTGCGGACCGAATTTCTTCTCGGCGTCCACGGCGTATTTCTTGGCCGCGTCGGATTCCAGCAGAGCCATCTGATAGTTCAGAACGGCGATTTTCATTTCGGCGAAGGCCGGGGTGGTTACCAGCACAGTGGCCAGCAGAACCAATTGAGTCAACTTACGCACGATGTACTCCTACAGAATCCGTTGTCGTTATCTTGGGTCAGACGCTTAGAACGTCTGGCCGAGGGAGAATTGGAAAATCTGGGTTTCAGCGTTATCCGGTTTCTTGATCGGCATGGCCAGAGCAAAGCTCAATGGGCCAAGCGCGGTCACCCACGTCACACCAACACCCACGGAGCTGGCGAGGTTGCTCAGGCTGATGTCGTTGCACTCGGTCTGAGACTTCACACCGCTCGGGTTAGTGATCTGTTGGCACTTGGAGTCGAACACGTTACCGACGTCCCAGAAAACCGAAGTGCGCAACGAACGCTGATCCTTGACGAATGGCAGCGGGAACAGAAGCTCCGCACCACCTTGGATCAACACGTTACCACCAAAGGCCAGCGCGCTATTGTCCGAATCAGGCTGCGTACCCTGGTTGCCGGTCACGGCCACACCACGGCTTGGCGTACCACGTGGGCCCAAGGTGCTGTCCTTGAAACCACGAACCGAGTTGAAACCACCTGCGTAATAGTTCTCGTAGAACGGCAGACCGTTGGTTGAACCATAACCGTCGCCATAACCCAGCTCGGTATGCAGGCGCATGGTGTAGTTATCGCTCAGAGGCTGGAACAACTGGCCACGGTAGTCGAGCTTGAAGAACGACAGGTCGCTGCCCGGCGTGGCGGCTTCCGCAGTCAGGCTTTGGGAATGGCCACGGGTCGCCAGCACACCTTTGTTCAGAGTCGATTCAGACCAGCCGACCGATGCCTTGAAGTTCAGGAACTGGTCGCCCTCTTTACGCACGAAGTCGAAAATCTCATCCGTGGTGTACACACCGGTCTTGATTTTGTCCTGTTGCGCAGTGAAACCGAAGGTCAGACGCGACGTTTCGCTGATCGGGTAACCGATGTTGACACCGGCGCCAAGGCTGTCGATCGCATAACTTGCAACGTCAACGTTGAGGTCTTTGTAGTCGGTGGTGCGATAGAAGGCGTTGTAGCCCAGGCTCACACCGTCAGCAGTCCAGTAGGGGTCGACATAACCGAAGTTATAGCGGCTCTGGTATTCGCTTCGGGTCAGGCCGATGGAAACCTTGTTACCGGTACCGAGGAAGTTGTTCTGGGTAATCGAACCACCCAGGATCAGGCCGGCACTCTGTGCAAAACCAACGCTGGCGGTAATCGAGCCCGAGGCTTGCTCTTCAACGGCGTAGTTCACGTCAACCTGGTCATCCACACCCGGTACGGCCGGGGTTTCGACGTTGACTTCCTTAAAGAAGCCCAGGCGCTCAAGACGGGTCTTGGACTGGTCGATCAGGTAAGTCGATGCCCAGCCACCTTCCATCTGACGCATTTCGCGACGCAGCACTTCGTCCGCAGACTTGGTGTTGCCACGGAAGTTGATGCGGTTAACGTAGGCACGCTTGCCTGGGTCGACCACGAAAGTGATGTCCACAGTGTGGTCATCATCGTGCGGCGTCGGTACGCCGTTGACGTTGGCGAAGGTGTAGCCTTCGTTACCCAGGCGGCGGGTGATCAGTTCGGACGTGGTGGTCATCAGCTTGCGCGAGAACACCTGGTTCTTCTGCACCAGCAGCAACGCCTTGACCTGGTCTTCAGGTACTTTCAGGTCGCCACTGAGCTTCACGTCACGAACGGTGTACTTCTCGCCTTCGTTGACGTTGACAGTAATGTAGACGTGTTTCTTGTCCGGGGTGATGGACACCTGGGTCGAAGCGATATCCATGTTGATATAGCCACGATCCAGGTAGTAGGAACGCAGACGCTCCAGGTCACCCGACAGCTTCTCACGCGCATACTTGTCATCGTTCTTGAAGAACGACAGCCAGTTGGTGGTCTTGAGTTCGAACAGGTCGATCAGGTCGTCATCAGCGAACTTGGTGTTGCCCACCACGTTGATGTGCTGGATCGCCGCCACAGTGCCTTCGTTGATGTTGACCTTGAGGCCCACACGGTTACGAGGCTGAGGGATCACTTCAGTTTCCACGGTCGCGGAGTAGCGACCCTGGGCAACGTACTGGCGTTGCAGTTCGTTACGCACACCTTCAAGGGTGGCGCGCTGGAAGATCTCGCCCTCGGCAAGGCCGGATTGCTTGAGCCCCTTCATCAAGTCGTCAGTGGAGATCGCTTTGTTACCTTCGATCTCGATACTGGCGACAGAAGGTCGCTCGACGACAGTGATGACCAGGACATTGCCTTCGCGACCCAGTTGGATATCTTGAAAGAACCCGGTTTTGAACAGCGCACGAGTGGATTCCACCAGGCGACGATCATCCGCCTGTTCCCCGACGTTCAACGGCAAGGCACCAAAGACACTACCCGCGGAAACCCGCTGGAGGCCGTTGACACGAATATCGGAGATAGTGAAGGACTCGGCGTGAACTTCGGCGATCATCAATACGGTGAGAACCGCAGTTAGCAGCAGACGTTTCATGAAGTCCTTTCTTATTCCAACTGGCAATAAACAAACTGCCGCAAAATGCGGCAGATTCGCAATTCAGCGAAGCGTTACAGTCGTCCCAGATCGTTGACCAGAGCTAACAACATCACTCCGACCACCAAACTGATACCGATCTGTATCCCCCAACCCTGCACCCGATCCGACAAGGGGCGACCACGCACCCACTCGACCAGATAAAACAACAGATGCCCCCCATCCAATACTGGAATGGGCAGCAAATTCAGAACCCCAAGGCTAATACTCAGATAAGCCAGGAAATTCAGGAAATCCGCGACACCCGACTGGGCAGAAGCGCCCGCCACTTTAGCAATGGTTATCGGTCCACTCAAGTTTTTTACCGAGAGCTCGCCGAACAACATTTTCTTGAGCGATTCGAGGGTCAGCACACTCATGGTCCAAGTGCGCTTTGCACCCTCGCCAATTGCCGCCAACGGCCCGAAGCTGACCTCGCGCACCATCGATGGCGGCCACTCGACACCTTTCACCCCGGCACCGAGATAACCCCCGGCCGCCTTGGCCTCCCCGCGAACCGCGAGAGTCACAGGGACGTCGATTTGAGCACCATCGCGCTCAACTTTCAGCACAATTTTGGTATCAGGGCGTACACGCACCAGGTCGACCACTTGCTGCCAATCGCCCAACGCCTGACCATCAAGGGCCAGCAGACGGTCGCCGGTTTTCAGACCAGCAGCCTGCGCCGGACCTTTCGGGTCGAGCTCGGCGAGCACCGGCGGCAACGCCGGTCGCCACGGACGAATGCCCAGGGACTTGATCGGGTCAGGCTCATCAGCGCCCTTGAGCCAATGGTCGAGGGCCAATTCACGCGGCGTTTCGGTAGTGGCATCCTGCTCGCGCACCACGACATTGATGGTGCCGCTTTCACCCATGCGGCGCACCAACTGCAAATTCACAGCGCCCCAACCCGTGGTTGGCTCGCCATCAATAGAAACAATTTCCTGCCCGGCGACCAGGCCAGCCTTGGCCGCCATGCTATCCGCCTCGACCGCGCCGATGACCGGACGCACCTGCTGGCTGCCCATCATGGCCAGGACCCAGAAGAACACCATCGCCAAGAGGAAGTTGGCGATCGGGCCGGCTGCAACAATAGCGATACGCTGACGAACGGTCTTACGATTGAAGGACTGGTCCAACTGATCAGCAGGCACTTCGCCTTCGCGCTCATCAAGCATCTTCACGTAGCCACCCAACGGGATGGCCGCGATCACGAATTCAGTGCCCCGCCGATCATGCCAACGCAGCAGCGGCATGCCAAAACCGACGGAAAAGCGCAGTACCTTGACGCCGCAACGACGGGCCACCCAAAAGTGGCCGAATTCGTGGAAGGTCACCAACACACCCAGAGCAACCAGGGTGCCGACAATCATGTAGAGCGCACTCATCTAATTTCTCCGCATTCCAATCCAGTGCCTGTAGGCTCAAACCTGCCCACAGACTAACGCGCGTTGCGGTTCAACCATTGCTTGGCCAGGGTGCGGGCCTTTGCATCAGCCTCGAACACTGCCCCTAGATCATCCACAGCCACAACGGGCTCAAGGCTCAAAACATCCTCGATGATACTCGCGATCTGCGGAAAGCGAATACGCCCGTCAAGAAACGCTGCCACAGCCACTTCATTCGCCGCGTTGAGCATAGCCGGCGCGCTGCTGCCCTCCTCCGCCGCTTGCCGGGCCAGACGCAGGCACGGAAAGCGCTGCTCGTCCGGCGCCTCGAAATCCAGGCGGGCAATCGCGAACAGGTCCAACGGTGCGACACCGGAGTCGATCCGCTCCGGCCAAGCCAGGGCATTGGCGATCGGTGTACGCATGTCGGGATTACCCAACTGCGCCAACACCGAACCATCCACATAGTCGACCAGGGAATGAATCACACTTTGCGGGTGGATCACCACCTCGACCTGATCCGGCCGGGCATCGAACAACCAGCACGCCTCGATCAACTCAAGGCCTTTGTTCATCATGCTCGCCGAATCCACGGAGATTTTGCGCCCCATGGACCAGTTCGGGTGCGCACACGCCTGATCAGGCGACACATGCTCAAGATCATCCAGCGGAGTTTGCCGGAAGGGTCCACCGGAAGCCGTAAGGAGAATCCGCCGCACGCCAACCTGGGTCAGGCCACGGGCAAAATCACCGGGCATGCATTGGAAAATCGCGTTGTGCTCGCTGTCCAGGGGCAACAGCACGGCGCCACTCTTGCGTACCGCCTGCATAAACAGTGTGCCCGACATGACCAATGCTTCTTTGTTGGCCAGCAGGATCTTCTTGCCTGCATCGACTGCCGCCAGTGTCGGCCGCAAGCCTGCTGCCCCGACAATAGCCGCCACTACAGTGTCGACTTCCGCATCGGCTGACACCTGGCACAGCCCCTGCTCGCCTACCAATACCTGAGTAGCCAGGCCGGCAGCGCGCAGATCATCCTGCAAACCACGCGCCGCCGACGCTTCAGGCACGACAGCAAAGCGCGGCGTGTGGCGTACACACAAGGCCAGCAACTCAGCCAAACGCGTGAAGCCGGTCAGCGCAAACACCTGATATCGATCAGGATGACGTGCGATCACATCCAGGGTGCTCAGCCCGACCGAGCCGGTCGCTCCCAGCACCGTCACCTGCTGCAGGCGGCTCACGACGCCGTCATCCACAGCAGCACGGCAAAGATCGGAATTGCAGCGGTAAGGCTGTCGATACGATCCAGCACGCCGCCATGACCCGGCAACAGGTTACTGCTGTCCTTGATCCCGGCCTGACGCTTGAACATGCTTTCGGTGAGATCACCCACCACCGAGATAAACACGACCACCGCCGTACCCAACAAGGCCAGCAGGATCTCCTTCACCGACCAGTCGCGCACAACACCGACAACCAGCGTGATCACCAAGGTCAACGCCAAGCCACCGTAGACGCCTTCCCAGCTCTTGCCCGGACTGACCGCCGGCGCCAGCTTGCGTTTACCGAAAGCCCGCCCGGAGAAGTAGGCACCGATATCAGCCCCCCACACCAGCACCATCACGGCCATGATCAACCAGTTGCCCATCGGCGAATTCTTGATTTCTACCAACCCTTGCCAGGCCGGCAGCAGAATCAATAAACCAATCACCAATTTGCTGGCCACACTGGACCACTGGCCGCTGGTACGCGGATAGGTCAGCACCAGGAAGGTCGCGAGCGCCCACCACAACACCGCCGCCCCCAACACCCAGGGCACCACAATGCTCGAAAGCGTATGCATGAGGAACAGCAGAAGTGCGACGACAGCGGCGTACACCACGCGCAGCAACTGCTCGTTGAAACCTGCCAGGCGCGCCCATTCCCAGGCGCCCAAGGTCACGACCAGGCCGATAAACAGCGCAAAACCGGAACCGTCGAGCAGGAAAAACCCACACAAGGCAATCGGCAGCAGGATCAGTGCTGTGATGATTCGTTGTTTAAGCATTTAAACCCGGGCTCCAGCTTCGATCTGCTCGCTCGTTTTACCGAAGCGACGCTGACGGGAAGCGAAATCGGCCAGTGCATTACGCATGGCATCGTGTTTGAAGTCCGGCCAGAACAGGTCGGAGAAGTACAGCTCGGTGTAGGCCAGCTGCCACAACAGGAAATTGCTGATGCGGTGCTCGCCCCCGGTACGAATGCACAGGTCCGGCAACGGCAGGTCGCCGGTCACCAAGCAGGTTTGCAACAGTTCAGGCGTGATGTCGTCGGGCCTCAGGTGCCCGGCCTGCACTTCGCGGGCAAGCCGCTGTGCAGCCTGGGCGATATCCCACTGGCCGCCGTAGTTGGCTGCAATCTGCAACACAAAACGGTTCGCGCCGGCAGTGATAGCCTCGGCTTCGCGCATGGCGGCCTGCAGCTCCGGATGGAACCGCGAGCGATCACCAATGATGCGCAGGCTGATGTTGTTGTCGTTGAGGCGCTTGGCCTCACGACGCAGCGCCTTGAAGAACAGGTCCATCAAGGCACTGACTTCTTCGGCGGGCCGTTGCCAGTTCTCGCTGGAGAAGGCAAACAGGGTCAACACCTCAACCTTGGCCTCGGCACACACTTCTATTACCGCGCGCACCGCATCGACACCCGCTTTATGCCCGGCAACACCCGGCATAAAGCGTTTCTTCGCCCAGCGATTATTCCCATCCATGATGATCGCGACATGGCGCGGCACCACGGAGGGCACAGTCTGCTTGGTCTTTTCCATGAAGGCGTCCTGACCCCTTATACGGCCATCAGGTCCTTTTCTTTCTCTTCCGTGGCCTTGGTGATCTGGGCCTCGGCGTCTTTGGTCAGCTTATCGATATCGGCGACGGCACGACGCTCTTCGTCTTCGCTGATTTCTTTGTCCTTGACCAGCTTCTTCAGGTCACCCAATGCATCACGACGGATGTTACGCACCGCAACACGTGCATCTTCCGCTGCGCTGCGCGCCTGCTTGGTGAAGCCCTTACGGGTTTCCTCGGTCAGCGCAGGCATGGAGATCAGCAACAACTCGCCCAGGTTGGTCGGGTTGAGGTTCAGGCCGGCGCTCTGGATGGCCTTGTCGACAGCGGCAAGCATGTTGCGCTCGAAAGCCACGACCTGCAGGGTGCGCGAGTCTTTAACGGTGACGTTGGCCACGCCGCTCAGCGGGGTGTCGGCGCCGTAGTAAGGCACCATCACGCTGCCCAGGATGCTCGGGTGCGCTTTACCGGTACGAATCTGGCCGAATGCGTGGCTCAGAGACTCCAGGGATTTCTGCATACGCGCTTGGGCGTCTTTCTTGATTTCGTTGATCATTGTTGGCCTTCCTCGATCAGAGTCCCTTCCGCGCCGCCGTGTACGATATTCAGCAGGGCGCCGGGCTTGTTCATGTTAAATACGCGCAGCGGCATCTTGTGGTCGCGGCACAGGCAAATAGCCGTCAGGTCCATCACGCCCAGCTTGCGATCCAGCACTTCATCGTAGGTCAGATGATCGAACTTCTCGGCATGTGGGTCTTTGAATGGGTCTGCGGTGTAGACGCCGTCCACCTTGGTGGCTTTGAGCACTACGTCGGCATCGATTTCGATAGCGCGCAGGCAAGCGGCCGAGTCCGTGGTGAAGAACGGGTTACCCGTACCGGCAGCAAAGATCACGACTTCCTTGGCGTTCAGGTGACGCATGGCTTTGCGACGGTCATAGTGATCGGTCACGCCGACCATGGAAATAGCCGACATCACGATTGCCGAGATATTGGCACGCTCCAGGGCGTCACGCATGGCCAAGGCGTTCATCACAGTGGCCAGCATGCCCATGTGGTCGCCGGTCACTCGGTCCATACCCGCAGCACTCAGTGCCGCGCCACGGAACAAGTTACCGCCGCCGATCACCAGGCCGACCTGAACACCGATACCCACCAGTTGGCCGACTTCCAGTGCCATGCGGTCGAGTACCTTGGGATCAATCCCGAACTCTTCCGAGCCCATCAGGGCCTCGCCGCTAAGCTTGAGTAGAATGCGTTTATAGCGAGCCTGATAACCACTGCCCTGCTGAGCCATTGCGAATCTCTCCTGCGGCGTATTTTTTAAAAATTCTTGGCGAGCCGTTTACGGCTTGCGTTCACTCTAGCTGGACGCTATCACAGCGCCATCGGAACACGGCTTTGTAAGCCAGTTCCGAAAGGAAGCCAAATAAAAATTGGCCTTCCCATTTGAAAAGAGGCTGCGCGCGTGAGCGGGCAGCCTCTTTCGGGCGACAGTTAAAAACTGTCTTATTGCTTGGCGGCAGCCAGCTGGGCAGCAACTTCTTCAGCGAAGTTGTCGACCGGCTTCTCGATGCCTTCGCCTACTTTGTAGTAAGTGAAGGAAACGATTTCAGCACCGGCTTTCTTAGCCAGTTCGCCAACCTTGATTTCAGGGTTCTTGACGAACGCCTGCTCAACCAGGCTCGCTTCAGCCAGGAACTTGCTGATACGGCCTTTGATCATGTTTTCAACGATGTTCTCTGGCTTGCCGGCGATCTTGTCGGCGTTCAGGCTCAGGAACACGGCTTTTTCGCGCTCGATTGCGTCAGCAGACACTTCCGATGGCAGCAGGAACTCTGGGTTGCTGGCCGCTACGTGCATAGCGATGTCTTTAGCCAGCTCAACGTCGCCGCCTTTCAGGGCAACCACAACGCCGATTTTGTTGCCGTGCAGGTAGCCACCAACCACATCACCTTCGATGCGAGCCAGGCGACGAATGTTGACGTTTTCGCCAACCTTGCCGACCAGTACCAGGCGAGCAGCTTCTTGAGCTTCGATCAGAGGCTCAACAGTGGTCAGTTTGTCGGCGAACGCTTTTTCAACGCTGGCAGCAACAAATGCCTTGAAGTCGTCCTGCAGAGCCAGGAAGTCGGTCTGCGAGTTCACTTCCAGCAGAACGGCGGACTTGCCGTCTTCTTTCAGAGCGATAGCGCCTTCGGCAGCTACGTTGCCTGCTTTCTTGGCAGCCTTGATGGCGCCGGAAGCACGCATGTCGTCAATGGCTTTTTCGATGTCGCCGCCGGCCTTGGTCAAGGCCTTTTTGCAATCCATCATGCCTTCGCCGGTGCGCTCACGCAGTTCTTTAACCAACGCTGCAGTAATCTCTGCCATTTCAAAATCCTCTTGGATAGGTTTTCAACCATTCCACCCGATCAAACGGGCGATCAATTCTTCCCGAATCACCTTTGTAGGCCGCTGCACGTTACAGGTGTTGTAGCTGCGCTTCCGACAAATGGTTTTCGAGGTGGCAAAAAGGGGGCCAAGCCCCCTTTTTGCTTACTGAGTCAACGCCAGGGCGTCAATTACTCAGCTGCAGCTACCGGAGCTTCTTCAACGAACTGCTCGGTGCCACCAGCAACGTGGTTGCGGCCACGGATTACAGCGTCAGCCATCGAACCCATGTACAGCTGGATAGCGCGGATTGCGTCATCGTTGCCTGGGATGATGTAGTCAACGCCTTCCGGGCTGCTGTTGGTATCGACTACGCCGATAACCGGGATGCCCAGCTTGTTGGCTTCGGTGATCGCGATGCGCTCGTGATCAACGTCGATAACGAACAGTGCGTCAGGCAGGCCGCCCATGTCCTTGATACCACCCAGGGAACGATCGAGCTTTTCCAGGTCGCGAGTGCGCATCAGCGCCTCTTTCTTGGTCAGCTTGGCGAAAGTACCGTCTTCGGCTTGCACTTCAAGGTCACGCAGACGCTTGATGGAAGCACGGATGGTTTTGAAGTTGGTCAGCATGCCGCCCAACCAGCGGTGATCGACGTACGGCGAACCGCAACGTGCTGCTTCTTCAGCAACGATCTTGCCAGCGGAACGCTTGGTGCCGACGAACAGAATCTTGTTTTTGCCCTGGGCCAGACGCTCTACGAAAGTCAGAGCTTCGTTGAACATTGGCAGGGTTTTTTCAAGGTTGATAATGTGGATCTTGTTACGCGCGCCGAAAATGTATTTACCCATTTTCGGGTTCCAGTAACGGGTCTGGTGACCGAAGTGCACACCGGCCTTCAGCATATCGCGCATGTTGACTTGGGACATGATAGTTCCTTAATAAGTCGGGTTTGGCCTCCACGTATCCCAATGACCAACCAGCGGCATTCGCCTCCGGCACCCAGGTCATCGTGTCGACACGTGTGTGGATTTAAGCTCTGCGGGGCATCCCCGGAAAGCGGCGCATTTTATACCACACGAAGGACGAAAACGGAACCAGCAATCACATTTGCCGTGAGCGGCGTTTACGTAACCCTTTGAATAGAGCCTATATACCCCCACCTTATAGAAAGAAGCGATCATCAGAGGCTCATGATTTGACGCCATCGTCTGTTAGAATCGTGTTTTCTGTGGCTTGTGCGAATTCTGTAACCTTTTTGTCGCACGCCCGTAAACCGTATTGATTTCAGCGCGTCGCGCTAGAGAGAGCCTGTATGACCGTTAGTTTGAAAACCGCCGAAGACATCGCCGGCATGCGCATCGCCGGCAAACTGGCTGCCGACGTGCTGGAAATGATTGCCGAGCATGTCAAGCCAGGCGTGACCACCGAAACCCTGAACCAGATCTGCCACGACTATATAGTCAACGTCCAGGGCGCCATCCCTGCACCGCTGAACTACAAGGGTTTCCCCAAGTCGATCTGCACCTCGGTCAATCACGTGGTCTGCCACGGGATTCCCGGTGACAAGCCGTTGAAGGACGGCGACACCCTGAACATCGACGTCACCGTGATCAAGGACCGCTATTTCGGCGACACCAGCCGCATGTTCCACGTCGGCACCGTACCGGTGTGGGCCGAGCGCCTGTCCCAGGTCACCCAGGAATGCATGTACAAAGCCATCGAAATCGTTAAACCCGGCTGCCGCCTGGGCGATATCGGTGAAGTTATCCAGAAGCATGCCGAAAAGAACGGTTTCTCGGTGGTACGCGACTTCTGCGGCCACGGCATCGGCACAGTGTTCCATGAAGAGCCGCAAATCCTGCATTACGGCCGCGCCGGCACCGGCATGGAACTCAAAGCAGGCATGACCTTTACCATCGAGCCGATGATCAACCAGGGCAAGGCCGACACCAAGGTGCTGGGCGACGGTTGGACTGCCATCACCAAGGACCGCAAGCTCTCGGCCCAGTGGGAACACACCCTGCTGGTCACCGAAACCGGCTACGAGATCTTCACCCTGCGCGCCGATGACACCATCCCGCGCATTTCGGCTTAAAGGCTGACTTGGTTTTCCCACAGCGTGTTGTGACTGACTGACAGATAGAAAGGAAAGCCGATCGATGCCCCAGGTGGATCCCGAACTCTTCGACCGTGGCCAGTTCCAGGCCGAACTGGCACTGAAGGCGAGCCCCATCGCCGCCTTCAAGAAGGCTATTCGCCAGGCGCGCGAAGTGCTCGATGCGCGCTTTCGCAGCGGCCGGGACATTCGACGACTGATCGAGGACCGCGCCTGGTTCGTCGACAACATCCTGCAAAAGGCCTGGGAACAGTTCAGCTGGAGTGAAGACGCCGATATCGCCCTGGTGGCCGTCGGCGGCTACGGTCGCGGCGAACTGCACCCCTACTCCGACATCGACCTGCTGATCCTGCTGGACAGCGCCGATCATGAGATCTTTCGCGATTCCATCGAGCGTTTTCTGACGCTGTTGTGGGACATCGGCCTGGAAGTCGGCCAGAGCGTACGCTCGGTGGACGAATGCGCAGAAGAGGCCCGTGCCGACCTCACCGTCATCACCAACCTGATGGAAAGCCGCACCATTGCCGGCCCCGAGCGCCTGCGCCAGCGCATGCTGGAAGTCACCAGCACCGCGCATATGTGGCCGAGCAAGGAGTTCTTCCTGGCCAAGCGTGCCGAGCAGAAAGCTCGTCACCATAAGTACAACGATACCGAATACAACCTTGAGCCAAATGTAAAAGGCTCACCGGGCGGGCTGCGCGATATCCAGACCATTTTGTGGGTCGCCCGCCGTCAATACGGCACCCTCAACCTGCGCGCACTGGCCGGTGAAGGCTTTTTGGTCGAGAGCGAAAACGCCTTGCTGGCCTCGTCCCAGGAGTTCCTGTGGAAAGTGCGCTACGCCCTGCACATGCTCGCCGGGCGCTCCGAAGACCGCCTGCTGTTCGACCACCAGCGCTCCATCGCCACACTGCTTGGGTTTGAAGGCGAAGACGCGAAGACCAGCATCGAAAGCTTCATGCAACAGTATTACCGGGTGGTCATGAGCATTGCCCAGCTCAGCGACCTGATCATCCAGCACTTCGAAGAGGTGATCCTGGCCCCCGAAGACGAAGCGCCGCCGCAGCCGATCAACTCACGCTTCCAACTGCATGACGGCTATATCGAGGCGCGCAACGACAACGTGTTTCGCCGCACGCCGTTCGCCATGCTGGAAATCTTCGTGCTGATGGCCCAGCAGCCGGAAATCAAGGGCGTACGCGCCGATACCATCCGCCTGCTGCGCGAAAACCGTCACCTGATCGACGATGATTTTCGCAATGACATCCGCAACACCAGCCTGTTTATCGAGCTGTTCAAGTGCAAGATCGGCATCCACCGCAACCTGCGGCGGATGAACCGTTACGGCATCCTCGGGCGCTACCTGCCGGAGTTCGGTTTTATCGTCGGGCAGATGCAGCACGACCTGTTCCACATTTACACCGTGGACGCCCACACCCTGAACCTGATCAAGCACCTGCGTAAGTTGCAGTACACCCAGGTGTCAGAGAAATTCCCGCTGGCAAGTAAGCTGATGGCCAAGCTGCCCAAGCCCGAGTTGATCTATTTGGCCGGCCTGTACCACGATATCGGCAAGGGCCGGCATGGCGACCACTCGGAGGTCGGCGCGGTCGATGCCGCGGCCTTCTGCCAGCGCCATCAACTGCCGCTGTGGGACAGCCGCCTGATTGTCTGGCTGGTGCAAAACCACTTGGTGATGTCGACCACCGCCCAGCGTAAAGACTTGTCCGACCCGCAGGTGATCCACGACTTCGCCGGCATCGTCGGCGATGAAATCCGCCTCGACTATCTCTACGTGCTGACCGTCTCCGACATCAATGCCACCAACCCGACGTTGTGGAACTCGTGGCGCGCCAGCCTGTTGCGCCAGCTCTACACCGAGACCAAGCGCGCGCTGCGCCGTGGCCTGGAAAACCCGGTGGACCGCGAAGAGCAGATCCGCCGCACCCAAAGCGCGGCCCTGGATATCCTCGTGCGGGGCGGCAACGACCCGGACGACGTCGAGCAATTGTGGTCGCAATTGGGTGACGATTACTTCCTGCGCCACACCGCCGGCGACGTCGCCTGGCACAGTGACGCGATCCTGCAGCAGCCGGCCGATGGCGGCCCGCTGGTACTGATCAAGGAAACCACCCAGCGCGAATTCGAGGGCGGTACGCAGATTTTCATCTACGCACCCGACCAGCACGACTTCTTCGCCGTGACCGTGGCCGCCATGGACCAGCTCAACCTGAACATCCATGACGCCCGCGTCATCACCTCCAGCAGCCAGTTCACCCTCGACACCTACATCGTGCTCGACACCGACGGCGACTCGATCGGCGACAACCCAGTGCGCGTGAAAAAGATCCGCGAAGGCCTGACCGAAGCCCTGCGCAACCCGGACGATTACCCGACCATCATCCAGCGCCGGGTGCCGCGCCAGCTCAAGCATTTTGCCTTCGCGCCCCAGGTGACCATCTCCAACGACGCCCAACGCCCGGTGACCGTGCTCGAACTCAGCGCGCCGGACCGCCCAGGCTTGCTGGCGCGCATTGGCGGGATTTTCCTGGAGTTCGACCTGTCGTTGCAGAACGCCAAGATTGCAACCCTCGGCGAGCGCGTGGAAGACGTGTTCTTCATCACCGACGCCGACAACCAGCCGCTGTCCGACCCTGAACTGTGCCGACGCCTGCAGGACGCAATCGTCCAGCAACTGAGCGTGACCCAGGAACCCGGCGTCGAGCTGACGCGGCTGACGATTTGATTTCTTAACTGTGTGAACGCGATTCATGTGGGAGCTGGCTTGCCTGCGATGCGGGCACCGCGGTGTGTCTGGCGCAACGCAGCGATGCCATCGCAGGCAAGCCAGCTCCCACAGGGTTCGTGCCCATTGCATTAGAGGCTTACATGAACAACGCCCTGAACCAGCTGCAGCCCTACCCGTTCGAGAAACTGCGCGCCCTGCTCGGCAGCGTCACGCCGAACCCGGACAAACGCCCGATCGCGCTGTCCATCGGCGAACCCAAGCACAAATCGCCGACGTTCGTGGCCGAAGCGCTGAGCAATAACCTCGACCAGATGGCCGTGTACCCGACCACCCTGGGCATCCCGGCCTTGCGCGAGGCCATCGGCGCCTGGTGCGAACGCCGCTTCAGCGTGCCCAAGGGTTGGCTCGACCCGGCGCGCAACATCCTGCCGGTCAACGGCACCCGCGAAGCACTGTTCGCCTTTACCCAGACCGTGGTCAACCGTGGCGACGACGCGCTGGTGGTCAGCCCGAACCCGTTCTACCAGATCTACGAAGGCGCCGCGTTCCTGGCCGGGGCCAAGCCGCATTACCTGCCCTGCCTGGACGAAAACGGCTTCAACCCGGATTTCGACGCCGTGTCGCCGGACATCTGGAAGCGCTGCCAGATCCTGTTCCTGTGCTCCCCAGGTAACCCGACCGGCGCACTGATCCCTGTCGACACTCTGAAAAAGCTCATCGCCCTGGCTGATGAATACGACTTCGTGATTGCCGCCGACGAGTGCTACAGCGAGCTGTACTTCGACGAACAAACCCCGCCGCCAGGCTTGCTCAGTGCCTGCGTGGAACTGGGTCGCCAGGACTTCAAGCGTTGCGTGGTGTTCCACAGTCTGTCCAAGCGCTCCAACCTGCCAGGCCTGCGCTCCGGCTTTGTCGCCGGCGACGCCGACATTCTCAAGGCGTTCCTGCTGTACCGCACCTACCACGGTTGCGCGATGCCGGTGCAAACCCAACTGGCGAGCATCGCTGCCTGGCAGGACGAAGCGCACGTGCAGGCCAACCGTGACCTGTACCGCGAGAAGTTCGACGCGGTGCTGACCATCCTCAAACCGGTGCTGGACGTGCAGAGCCCGGACGGTGGGTTCTACCTGTGGCCGAATGTGAATGGCGACGATGCCGCCTTCTGCCGCGACCTGTTCGTGGAGGAACACGTGACCGTGGTACCGGGTTCCTACCTGTCGCGGGAAGTGGATGGCGTTAACCCTGGCGCCGGGCGTGTGCGTATGGCGCTGGTTGCGCCGCTGGCGGAGTGCGTGGAAGCGGCTGAGCGGATCCGCGCTTTTATCACACGCAACCGATAACGCACCACACACCTGCACCCCGCAATGGGGCGCAGGTTTAACACTAGAGTTGCAGCGGCTCCCCATCACTGTAACTGGAACCAAGTAACAGAATGAACCACATATAGGCATGGAGAAATGAATCAAAGGATTACCGTACATCTCCGAACCGTGGAACACTCATGCTCACTATACCCGCGACCAATTTACATACCTGTTCCGCACTAACCGACCCTGAAATAGACCCTCCAGCGTCCGTTAGACATACACGCGGCATCGCCAGCACGCGATACTTATGGCCACAACACTCGACCATTACCATCTCACTGTTCGACATGCCGGAAAAAGCAAAAGACTATGTAAAGAAAAACATAAACCTTTGGCAGCCGTATACAAACCTGAAATTCAAGTTCATCGAAACCAATGACGGTGACATTAGAATATCTGGAAAAAACGATGGGACTGGCAGTTATTCAGCCGTGGGCACGCAAGCAAAAGAATATCCAAAAGACTCACCCACGATGCACATTGACCTGATACAAACGGCCGACATGCTGAACCACACCATACGCCATGAGTTTGGTCATGCACTGGGGTTGGAGCATGAACACCAACATCCGGACCACACGATAAACTGGGACAAAGACAAGTTGCACGAAGAGGGTAAGAAACTTGGACTTTCAAAAGCAGAAGTTTATAAAAATATTCTAGATACCCTTGCCTCCCACCTCACGACCCGTTCCGCGTACGATCCGAAATCAATCATGCACTATAAAACGCCAGCATGGGTCACCACGGATGAAAATGAAGTCCCCTTTAACGAAGAAATATCAGAAGGCGATAAAGCATTCATGATGTCTATTTACCCACCTGAAGAGCCGGCGACGGCCTAATCCGTCATTCGCTGCTCCCCACTTGCAAAGCGGCGCCCTCCGCTACTTCTGCATACCAAGGCTCGCCTCACTCATATCCAACTCTGCCAATACCTCTCTCAATACGTCATCACCAATCTGGTGATGACGGCTCAAGCTGTACAACTCTAACCGCTGGGCGCGCAGGGCCTTGAGCCGCAGCTTGCGCTCAAGCAGGTCCATCTGCTGCGCCAGCGCCTGGGCTTCGGCAGAGTCGTTGAATACCTCCAATTGATGGCGATACTCCGACATCAGCCGCGCCTTGAGCTCAGTGGCCAGTGCGGCCTGGGCGGCATCCTGGGTTTCGGTTTCAGCAGGTTCTTCGGCTTCAAGCGCATGGATGGCGGCCACGGCGGTCTTCTTCCAGGCTTCACGCACTTCGTTGTGGCGCTTTTCATCCGGGCTCTTTTCGATGCCGCGCAACAGCAACGGCAGAGCGATACAGGCGGCGATCAATGACAGCAGGATCACGCCGGCGGCAATAAAGATCAGCAGGTCGCGCTCCGGGAAATCCTGCCCCGGCGCCAGCAGCAACGGCACCGACATGACACCCGCCAACGTTACCGCACCGCGTACGCCACCGACGGTCAGCAGCCAGCAGGAACGGGCAGTGGGCACCAGGGTCAGTTCACTTTTGCCACGAATGCGGCGCAGCAGGCCCGACAGTCGCCAAATACTCTGCACCCAGATAAAGCGCAGCACCACCAGCACCAGAAAGATCGCGACCACTTCCAGGCAGCGATACAACAGGGCTGGCCACAGCGTCGGCTCGTGGCTGACCACGGCCTTGATGATGTCCGGCAGTTGCAGGCCCAACAGCAGGAAGATCAGGCCATTGAAGGCAAACTCCAGCAGCGACCAGACACTGCGGTTGAGCAAGCGCGTGCTGGTCTGGCGTGGCAGCAGGTCAAGCCAGCTTTGCATCATGCCCGCCGCCACCGCCGAGAGAATGCCCGACGCGCCCAGGCGTTCAGCCAATACATACGCCGCAAACGGCAGCAGCAACATAAACACCACATGGGTCGCCGGGTCATCCCAACCCCGCGCGATCATCCAGGCGCGCAAACGCCCGACCAGCCAGCTCAATGCCACGCCAACCGCCAGGCCACCGACGGCCACCAGCACAAAGGTCAGGCTCGCATCCGCCAGGGAGAACACGCCGGTCAGCGCCGCCGCCAGGGCGAACTTGAAGGTCACCAGGCCCGAGGCATCATTCATCAAGGCTTCGCCCTGAAGCATGTGCATCAGCGGCTTGGGCAAACGATTCTGGGAAATGGCTGACACCGCTACGGCATCCGTCGGTGATAAAACAGCCGCCAGGGCGAAGGCAACCGGCAATGGGATCGTAGGCAGAATCCAATGAATGAAGTAGCCAGCGCCGATCACGGTGAACAGCACCAACCCCACCGCCAACGTCAGGATCGGCCCACGCAGGCGCCACAACTCGCGTTTGGGCATGCGCCAGCCATCGGAGAACAACAACGGCGGCAGAAACAGAAACAGGAACAGCTCCGGGTCCAACGCCACATGCAGACCCAGCGTCGGCCAGGCCAGCAAGGCACCGGCGGCAATCTGCACCAAGGGCAACGGCAGTGGAATGATGCGCCCGACAAGGCGCGAAACGCTGACCAGCATCAGCAGGATAAGAACGGTGTAGGCGGTTTGCATAACGCGGGTTTCCCGGACAATCGACTTGCTGCAACACACATCAGGCAACAACTGGCCGTTGAAGTGCCACATTACCCGGCTATCTTACCGGGCTATCTTACCGGGCTAGGTTACGCGATGGCTTTTGCACAAAAGTCGCACGAAGCACTGCACACCCGTGACGAGCGGCACCCAAATCCGCTGGTCATGGCATAATCCGTGACCTTTCGTTTTTACTTGGCCCAAAGGGGGGCAATTCCTTGACCGTTTCAAGCAAAACGTTGCACCTTTTCGGCATCAAAGCCTGCGACACCATGAAAAAAGCCCGCACCTGGCTCGATGAGCACGGCGTGAGCTATGAATTCCACGACTACAAAACGGCCGGTATCGACCGCGAACACTTGACCCAATGGTGCAACGAGCACGGTTGGCAGGTGGTTTTGAACCGTGCGGGCACCACCTTTCGCAAACTCGAAGACGAACGCAAAGCCGATCTCGATCAGTCGAAAGCCATTGAATTGATGCTCGCACAACCCTCGATGATCAAGCGCCCCGTGCTCGATCTCGGTGACAGAACCCTGATTGGCTTCAAGCCAGATAGTTATTCGGCGGCCCTCAAGTAGGCCAGCCTTCCATTTTTGTAGAGGTAACAGCATGTCCAATTCCCTGTTCAGCCTGGGCTTCGGCGTCGGCACTCAGAACCGCCAAGGTGCTTGGCTGGAAGTGTTTTACGCACAACCCTTGCTCAACCCGTCGGCCGAAATCGTCGCCGCCATCGCGCCGATCCTCGGTTACACCGAAGGCAACCAGGCCATCACCTTCACCGTCTCCCAGGCGCTGCAACTGGCTGACGCACTCAAAGGCGTCGACGCTGCCCAAGCGGCCCTGCTGAGCCGTCTGGCGGAAAGCCACACCCCGCTGGTCGCGACCCTGCTGGCCGAAGACGCCGCACTGACGTCCACGCCTGAGGCCTACCTCAAGCTGCATCTGCTGTCCCATCGCCTGGTCAAGCCGCACGGCCTGAGCCTGGCCGGCGTGTTCCCACAACTGCCGAACGTGGCATGGACCAGCCAGGGCGCGATCGACATCAATGAGCTGGCCGAGCGCCAACTGGAAGCACGCCTGCGTGGCGAGCTGCTGGAAGTGTTCTCGGTGGACAAGTTCCCGAAAATGACCGACTACGTGGTCCCGACCGGCGTACGTATCGCTGACGCCGCGCGTATCCGCCTGGGCGCCTACGTGGGCGAAGGCACTACCGTGATGCACGAAGGTTTCGTCAACTTCAACGCCGGCACCGAAGGCCCGGGCATGATCGAAGGCCGTGTCTCGGCGGGCGTGTTCGTCGGCAAAGGCTCCGACCTGGGCGGCGGTTGCTCCACCATGGGCACCCTGTCGGGCGGCGGCAACATCGTGATCAAGGTCGGCGAAGGCTGCCTGATCGGCGCCAACGCCGGTATTGGCATTCCGTTGGGCGACCGCAACACCGTGGAATCCGGCCTGTACGTAACCGCTGGCACCAAGGTCGCACTGCTCGACGAGAAGAACCAACTGGTCAAAGTGGTCAAGGCGCGCGAGCTGGCCGGCCAACCGGACCTGCTGTTCCGTCGTAACTCCGAGACCGGTGCCGTGGAGTGCAAAACCCACAAATCGGCCATCGAACTGAACGAAGCGCTGCACGCTCACAACTAAGCAGCCACTCGATGCCACTAGCGGGTCGCGCCTTCGGGTCGGCCCGCTTATACGAGTCTTGAACACCATGCTTGTGCCCTCTCCCTGGCGCGCCGATTTCCCGGCCATCGCCACCCTGCAACGGCAAGACCAGACCTACCTGGACAACGCCGCCACCACGCAGAAACCCCAATCCCTGTTGGATGCCATCAGCCATTACTACGCCAATGGCGCAGCCAATGTGCACCGTGCCCAGCATTTGCCGGGTGCCCATGCGACCCAGGCGTTTGAAGACAGTCGCAGCAAGGTCGCGCAGTGGTTGAACGCAGGTGACAGCGGGCAAATCGTGTTTACCCATGGCGCAACCTCAGCGCTGAACCTCTTGGCCTATGGCCTTGAGCACTTATTCAATGCGGGCGATGAGATTGTCATCAGCGCCCTGGAACATCACGCCAACTTGCTGCCCTGGCAGCAACTGGCTAAACGTCGCGCGCTCACCCTCGTGGTATTGTCCCTGGACGATGATGGCGTGATAGACCTGCAGGCCGCCGCCGAGCTGATCGGCCCGCGCACACGCCTGCTGGCGGTAAGCCAGCTGTCCAACGTGCTCGGCGCCTGGCAGCCGCTGGAAGCGCTGATAGCGCGCGCCAAGGCCCACGGCGCGCTGACCGTTATCGATGGCGCCCAAGGCATCGTCCACGGCCGCCACGATGTACAGGCCCTGGGGTGCGACTTCTATGTATTTTCCAGCCACAAGCTGTATGGCCCGGACGGCGTGGGCGTGTTGTATGGCCGCAACGAAGCCCTGCATCACCTGCGCCACTGGCAGTTTGGCGGCGAGATGGTGCAACAGGCGGACTACCACAGCGCCAGCTTCCGCCCTGCCCCGCTGGGTTTTGAAGCGGGCACGCCTCCGATTGCCAGTGTGATCGGCCTGGGCGCCAGCCTGGATTACCTGAGTTCGTTGGATCAGCCAGCGGTGATCGCCCATGAAGCGGCACTGCACGACTACCTGCTGCGCGGCTTGAAAGCACGCAATGGCGTCCGCGTCTTGGGTTCGCCGCACGTAGCCTTGGCCAGCTTTGTGGTGGAAGGCGTGCACAACGCCGACCTCGCTCACCTGCTGACCGAGCAAGGCATTGCCGTGCGCGCCGGGCACCATTGCGCGATGCCGTTGCTCAAGGCCATGCACCTGTCGGGGGCGATCCGCGTGTCCCTGGCGCTGTACAACGACTCGGATGACCTGGAACGCTTCTTTGAAGCGCTGGACCAGGCGCTGGATATGTTGCGATGAGCTTGCCAACCGAAGCCGCGGCTGCGCTGGAAGCCTTCCAGGAGGTCGGCAGTTGGGAACAGCGCGCGCGGATGCTGATGCAATGGGGCGAGCGTCTGCCCGCCCTGGCGGATGCGGACAAAGTCGACGCCAACCTGGTGCAGGGCTGTGAGAGCCTGGTGTGGCTGGTGGGGCATTTGGAGGACGGCCATTGGCAGTTCGCCGCCAGCAGCGATGCGCGGATGATTCGGGGGTTGGTGGCGTTGCTGCTGGCGCGGGTCAATGGGTTGTCGGCGGCGCAGTTGCAGGCGGTTGACTTGCCGGAGTGGTTCAACCAGCTGGGGCTGTCCCGGCAACTCTCCCCGTCACGCAGTAATGGCCTCAATGCAGTCCTGCTGCGCATGCGAGACCTGAGCCTTACACAAAACTAAATGTGGGAGCGGGCTTGCTCGCGAAGGCAGAGTGTCAGTCAATACATCATTGACTGAACCACCGCATTCGCGAGCAAGTCCGCTCCCACATTTCGATCTCTGTTCGGCTGTAAGATTTAGCTGGGTTTAACCCGCTCCGACGGCCGGCGCACCCCCGCCACAATCTTATCCACCGCCTTCGTCGCCGCGACCATGCCAAAAGTGGCCGTCACCATCATCACCGCGCCAAACCCTCCGGCGCAGTCCAGCTTCACGCCGTCACCGACAAAACTTTTCTGCAAACAGATGCTGCCGTCCGGCTTGGGATAGCGCAGCTGCTCGGTGGAAAACACGCACGGCACGCTGTAATGGCGGGTCACCGTGCGCGAGAAACCGTAGTCGCGGCGCAGGGTGGAACGCACTTTCGAGGCCAGCGGGTCGTTGAAGGTGCGGTTCAGGTCGCAGACCTGAATCAGCGTCGGGTCGATCTGCCCGCCGGCGCCGCCGGTGGTGATGATCTGGATCTTGCGGCGTTTGCACCAGGCAATCAGCGCAGCCTTGGCGTTGACGGCATCGATGCAGTCGATCACGCAATCGATGTTCGGGGTGATGTACTCGGCCATGGTGTCGCGGGTGACGAAGTCCGCCACCGCGTGCACGGTGCAATCCGGGTTGATGCCACGCAGGCGTTCAGCCATCACTTCGACCTTGGGTTTGCCCACGGTGCTGTCCAGCGCGTGCAACTGGCGGTTGCTGTTACTCACACAGACATCATCCAGGTCAAACAGCGATATCTCGCCCACGCCGCAACGGGCCATGGCTTCCGCCGCCCAGGAGCCTACGCCGCCGACGCCGACGATCGCCACATGGGCCGCTTTCAAGCGTTCCAGGCCTTCAATGCCATACAAGCGGGCGACGCCTGCAAACCGCGGATCTTCTGTGCTCATGACCATTACCCCAAAAACCGGCGCGCATTATGGACTACACAGCGACAAGATCGAAGCTACAAGCTACAAGTAAAGAACTTCGATGGTCTTTCGCTGACTAACGTCCGGCTTTTCTCTGTCTGCTGTACGCTCGGTGAAAGGCCGGTGTAGGATGCGCGCCGTTCGGCGTAGGCCAACACCTCTTTTCGTTCCACACCCTTTGGAACCCGAAATCGCCATGTCATCGCGTAAATTTGGACTCAACCTGGTGGTAGTGCTGGCAATTGCCGCGCTGTTCACCGGCTTCTGGGCGCTGATCAACCGCCCGGTCACGACCCCTAACTGGCCTGAACAGATCTCCGGGTTTTCCTACTCGCCGTTCCAGCAAGGCCAGTTCCCGCAAAAAGATCAGTACCCCACGGACGATCAGATGCGTCAGGACCTGGCGATCATGAGCAAGTTGACGGACAACATCCGTACTTACTCGGTCGACGGCACCCTGGGCGATATCCCCAAGCTGGCGGAAGAGTTCGGCCTGCGCGTGACGCTGGGGATCTGGATCAGCCCGGACCTGGAACGCAACGAGCGCGAAATCCAGCGCGCCATCGAAATTGCCAACAGCTCGCGCAGCGTTGTGCGCGTGGTGGTCGGCAACGAAGCGTTGTTCCGTGAAGAAATCACCCCTGAAGCGCTGATCGTGCTGCTGGACCGTGTGCGCGCCGCCGTGAAAGTGCCGGTGACCACCTCCGAGCAGTGGCACATCTGGGAAAAGAACCCGCAACTGGCCAAGCACGTCGACCTGATCGCCGCGCACATCCTGCCGTTCTGGGAATTTATCCCGATGGACAAGGCCGGCCAGTACGTACTCGACCGCGCCAGCGACCTGAAAAAACTGTTCCCGAAAAAACCGCTGCTGCTGTCGGAAGTGGGCTGGCCGAGCAACGGCCGCATGCGCGGGGGCAATGAAACCTCCCCGGCTGACCAGGCGATTTACCTGCGTACACTGGTCAACAAGCTGAACCGCCAAGGCTACAACTACTTCGTGATCGAGGCGTTCGACCAGCCGTGGAAAGTCAGCGATGAAGGCTCGGCCGGCGCGTATTGGGGCGTGTACAACGCCGCGCGCCAGCAGAAATTCAACTTTGAAGGCCCGGTAGTCGCGATCCCGCAATGGCGTGTGCTGGCCATCGGCTCGGTGGTGCTGGCGCTGCTGTCGCTGACCCTGCTGATGATCGACGGCTCGGCGCTGCGCCAGCGTGGCCGTACCTTCCTGACGTTTATCGCGTTCCTGTGCGGCTCGGTGCTGGTGTGGATCGGTTACGACTACAGCCAGCAATACAGCACCTGGTTCAGCGTAACCGTCGGCATTTTGCTGGCCCTCGGCGCACTCGGCGTGTTTATCGTGTTGCTGACCGAGGCCCACGAACTGGCGGAAGCGGTGTGGACCCACAAGCGTCGACGTGAATTCCTGCCGGTGGAAGGCGACTCGGACTACCGCCCGAAAGTATCGATCCATGTGCCGTGCTACAACGAGCCGCCGGAGATGGTCAAACAGACCCTCGACGCCCTGGCCGCCCTCGATTACCCGGACTTCGAAGTCCTGATCATCGACAACAACACCAAGGACCCGGCCGTGTGGGAGCCGGTGCGCGACTACTGCGAAACCCTCGGCCCGCGCTTCAAGTTCTTCCACGTCGCGCCCCTGGCCGGTTTCAAGGGCGGCGCGTTGAACTACCTGATCCCGCACACCGCCAAGGATGCCGAAGTGATCGCGGTGATCGACTCCGACTACTGCGTGTCGCCGAACTGGCTCAAGCACATGGTGCCGCACTTCGCCGACCCGAAAATCGCCGTGGTGCAGTCGCCGCAGGATTACCGCGACCAGAACGAAAGCACCTTCAAGAAGCTCTGCTACGCGGAATACAAAGGCTTCTTCCATATCGGCATGGTCACCCGCAACGACCGCGACGCGATCATCCAGCACGGCACCATGACCATGACCCGTCGCTCGGTGCTCGAAGAACTCGGCTGGGCCGACTGGTGCATCTGTGAAGACGCCGAGCTGGGCCTGCGCGTATTCGAGAAAGGCCTGTCGGCGGCGTATTACCACGACAGCTACGGCAAGGGCTTGATGCCGGATACCTTTATCGACTTCAAGAAACAGCGCTTCCGCTGGGCCTATGGCGCAATCCAGATCATCAAGCGCCACACCGCCAGCCTGTTGCGCGGCAAAGACACCGAGCTGACCCGTGGCCAGCGCTACCACTTCCTCGCGGGCTGGTTACCGTGGGTGGCGGACGGCATGAACATCTTCTTCACCGTCGGTGCGCTGTTGTGGTCGGCGGCGATGATCATCGTGCCGATGCGGGTCGACCCGCCGCTGCTGATTTTCGCGATTCCGCCGTTGGCGCTGTTTGTGTTCAAGGTCGGCAAGATCATCTTCCTCTACCGCCGTGCGGTGGGTGTGAACTTGAAAGATGCGTTCTGCGCGGCCCTGGCCGGTTTGGCGTTGTCCCATACCATCGCCAAGGCGGTGCTGTATGGCTTCTTCACCACCAGTATTCCGTTCTTTCGTACACCGAAAAACGCGGATAACCACGGCTTCTGGGTGGCGATTTCCGAAGCCCGCGAAGAGATGTTCATCATGCTGCTGTTGTGGGGCGCAGCACTGGGGATTTACCTGGTGCAAGGCCTGCCAAGCAATGACATGCGCTTCTGGGTGGTGATGCTGTTGGTGCAATCGCTGCCGTACGTGGCAGCGCTGATCATGGCGTTCCTCTCGTCGCTGCCAAAACCTGCGCCAGCGGTTGAGCCGGCAACGGCAGAGTAAAAACTTGCGCAATGCACTAAACGGCGGCCTCTGGCCGCCGTTTTGCTATAAGATAACGGCCGTTTTGTGAGTCCTGGCCCAGGCCCTGTTCTTTGTGGGAGCTGGCTTGCCTGCGATGCAGACGCCGCGGCCTGGCAGGTACACCGCAGCGATGCCATCGCAGGCAAGCCAGCTCCCACATTCGTCCTGCGCCGATTCAGGTTTTGTATTGCACATTCGTCCAGCGCCCCTTACACGCTTCCCGGAGTTTTCCCATGACGGCCCACGCCGAGCTTTCGCCGACCCTTCAACTCGCTATCGACCTGATCCGGCGCCCATCGGTCACGCCGATTGACGCCGACTGCCAGAAGCTGATGATGCAGCGCCTGGGCGATGCCGGCTTTGCGCTGGAGCCGATGCGTATCGAGGACGTGGACAACTTCTGGGCCACCCACGGCAAGCATGAGGGCCCGGTACTGTGCTTTGCCGGCCACACCGACGTGGTGCCGACCGGCCCGGTGCAAGCCTGGCAGAACGACCCGTTCGACGCGTTGATCGACGAAAACGGCATGCTTTGCGGGCGTGGCGCGGCAGACATGAAAGGCAGCCTGGCGGCGATGCTGGTCGCTTCCGAGCGCTTCGTCACCGACTACCCCGACCACAAGGGCTCCGTAGCCTTCCTGATCACCAGCGATGAAGAAGGCCCGGCGCACCACGGCACCAAAGCCGTGATCGAACGCCTGGCCGCACGCAAGGAGCGCCTGGACTGGTGCATCGTCGGCGAGCCGTCGAGCACCACGCTGGTGGGCGATGTGGTCAAGAACGGCCGCCGTGGCTCCCTCGGCGCGACCCTGACCGTGCGCGGCGTGCAAGGCCATGTGGCTTACCCGCACCTGGCAAAGAACCCGATCCATCTGGCCGCCCCGGCCCTGGCCGAACTGGCCGCCGAGCATTGGGACGACGGCAACACCTTCTTCCCGCCGACCAGCTTCCAGATTTCCAACCTCAATTCCGGCACCGGCGCCACCAACGTGATCCCCGGTGACCTGACGGCGGTGTTCAACTTCCGTTTCTCCACCGAGTCCACTGTCGAAGGCCTGCAACAACGCGTGGCACAGATTCTCGACAAGCACGGCCTGGACTGGCACGTGGAGTGGGCGCTGTCGGGCCTGCCGTTCCTCACCGAACCTGGCGCCTTGCTGGATGCAGTTTCCGCCAGCATCAAGGCGATCACTGGCCGTGAGACCAAGGCGTCCACCAGCGGCGGTACGTCCGATGGGCGCTTCATTGCCACCCTCGGCACTCAGGTGGTGGAACTGGGCCCGGTCAACGCGACGATCCACCAGGTCAACGAGCGTATTCTGGCCAGCGACCTCGATGTGCTGACCGAAATCTACTACCAGACCCTGATCAAGTTGCTCGCCTGATGCTCGCCTGCCCCATTTGCAGCGCACCGCTCAACGCGGTGGACAATGGCGTGGCGTGCCCGGCCGGGCACCGTTTCGACCGCGCGCGCCAGGGTTACCTGAACCTGTTGCCGGTGCAGCACAAGAACAGCCGCGACCCTGGCGATAACCTCGCCATGGTCGAGGCGCGCCGTGACTTCCTCAACGCCGGGCACTACGCCCCGGTGGCCAAGCGCCTGGCCGAACTGGCCGCCGAACGCGCGCCACAGCGCTGGGTCGACATCGGCTGTGGTGAGGGTTACTACACCGCGCAAATCGCCGACGCCCTGCCCCACGCCGACGGCTATGCATTGGATATCTCCAAGGAAGCGGTGAAACGCGCGTGCAAACGCAACCCGGCGCTGACCTGGTTGATCGCCAGCATGGCGCGTGTGCCACTGGCCTCGGGCAGCTGCCAATTTCTCGCGAGTGTTTTCAGCCCACTGGACTGGGCAGAGGCCAAGCGCCTGCTCAGCCCCGGCGGCGGCCTGATGAAGGTCGGCCCGACGGCCGGCCACCTGATGGAACTGCGCGAACGCCTGTACGACGAAGTGCGCGAGTACACCGACGACAAGCATCTGGCCCTGGTGCCGGACGGCATGAGCCTGGCGCACAGCGAAACCCTTGAGTTCACCCTCAGCCTGAGCGAACCCAAGGACCGCGCCAACCTGCTGGCGATGACGCCCCACGGCTGGCGCG
Source organism: Pseudomonas sp. R76 (assembly GCF_009834565.1). Taxonomy (GTDB): domain Bacteria; phylum Pseudomonadota; class Gammaproteobacteria; order Pseudomonadales; family Pseudomonadaceae; genus Aquipseudomonas. Next base: position 1,680,357 of record NZ_CP019428.1, on the reverse strand, counting down.
CAAGTGCAGAGCGCCGCGCCGAAGTGATCGAGGCCGCCGAACCGCTGCAGGTCACGGTGTCGATGCGCTACGATTATTTCGTGCTTCAATAACTGACTTTCAAGCATCCGCGAATGGATTTTCGAATCCCGCAACGAGGAACATCCATGCGCCAACCTGATATCGAGATTTACCTGAAGGACGCCGACGTCGACCACAAGGCCATCGCCGCCTGGCTGGGCGCCGCGCTGGGGCCGTGCACCGACTGGGTCCAGAAAGGCCAGACCTACAAGTGCAAGGCCGGCAATGTGCCGGTCACCTGGCTGCCCAAGGCCGTAGGCAAATGGAACAGCCTGTACCTGGAAAGCGACCGAACCCCGTGGGAAGACGACATCGCCTGCGCCCGCGCCGCGTTTGCCGCGCTGAACGTCGAAGTGCGCTGCGCACCGGGCACGTGGGTTGAGGAAGAAGGTGAAGAAAGCGCCGACACCTGGATTCGCATCAGCGTGGACGGTGAAGAGCAGATCACCTGGAAAACCGCCTAAACCTGAATTGAGAACCCTATCAAAATGTGGGAGCGGGCTTGCTCGCGAAAGCGGTGTGACAGTCACTATAAAGGCGACTGATCCACCGCTTTCGCGAGCAAGCCCGCTCCCACATGGGTTCAGCGGTGTAGCAGAAGTCCTGGTTAAAGACCCACCACATCCTCCGCCTGCAACCCCTTCTCGCCGGTTACCACGGCGTATTCCACTTGCTGGCCCTCGGCCAATGAGCGGTGGCCGTCACCGCGAATCGCGCGGTAGTGCACGAACACATCCTTGCCGTCTTCGCGTTGAATAAAGCCATAGCCCTTTGCATCGTTGAACCACTTCACATTGCCGGTTTCGCGCGTTGCCATCTGTTTTGCTCCCACATGCTTTTATTGTTGAGTCGCTCGCATTGAACTGCCGAGTATAAGACAGGCTCAAAAACGTTCAACTCAAGTTTACTTCGCCGCTTTTTTGCCGATTTTCGGCGAATACGGCACACTACCCGCCCGAGCGCCTGCTCGGTTTTTTTCCACTTGAAGCAGCACGCCTATGACCCGCTCCCCGTTCCGCCGTCTGGTGTTTGGCACCTTGCGCCGACTGTTGTACCTCTGGGTTCGCTCCGAGACGATCAACCAGTCGTCCCTAACCCTTAACCTCGACCGCAGCCGGCCGGTGTTTTACGTCCTGCAATCGCCCTCACTCACCGAATTGGCCGTGGTCGATGCCGAGTGCACCAAGGCCGGCCTGCCGCGCCCGGTGCTGCCGGTGTCGGTCGGCCCCTTGATGGAACCGGCGGCGTTCTTCTACCTCACGCCGGAGCCCGACTGGCTCGGCCGCCAGGACAAGCGCGGCGCGCCGCCGACCCTGACCCGGCTGGTCAACACCCTGAGCGAACACGCCGAAGAGAATGCACAAATCATTCCGGTCAGTGTGTTCTGGGGGCAGTCGCCCGAGAGCGAGTCCAGCCCGTGGAAACTGCTGTTTGCCGACAGCTGGGCCGTCACCGGCCGCCTGCGCCGCTTGCTGAGCATCCTGATCCTGGGTCGCAAGACCCGCGTGCAATTCTCCGCGCCTATCAACCTGCGTGAATTGATCGAGCACAATAAAGGTCACGAACGCACCGTGCGCATGGCCCAGCGCATCCTGCGGGTGCACTTTCGTAACCTGAAGACCGCCGTGATCGGCCCCGACCTGTCCCACCGCCGCAACTTGGTGAAGGGCCTGGTCAATATGCCGCTGGTGCGCCAGGCCATCGCGGATGAGGCCGAGCGCGAAAAAATCACCCCGGAAAAAGCCAAGGCCCAGGCGCTGCGCTACGGCAACGAGATCGCCTCGGACTACACCTACACCGCCATCCGCTTTCTCGAAGTGGTGCTGAGCTGGTTCTGGAACAAGATCTACGACGGCATCAAGGTCAATAACATCGAAGGTGTGCAAAAGGTTGCCCAGGGTTACGAGGTGATCTACGTACCGTGTCACCGCAGCCACATCGACTACCTGCTGTTGTCTTACCTGCTGTTCAAAAACGGCCTGACCCCGCCGCACATCGCCGCCGGCATCAACCTGAACATGCCGGTGATCGGCAGCCTGCTGCGCCGTGGCGGTGCGTTTTTCATGCGCCGCACCTTCAAGGGCAACCCGCTGTACACCTCGGTATTCAACGAATACCTGCATACCCTGTTCACCAAGGGTTTCCCGGTGGAGTACTTCGTCGAAGGCGGACGCTCGCGCACCGGGCGCATGCTGCAACCGAAGACCGGGATGCTGGCGATCACCCTGCGCAGCTTCCTGCGCTCTTCGCGCATGCCGATTGTGTTTGTGCCGGTGTACATCGGCTATGAACGTGTACTGGAAGGCCGCACGTATCTGGGCGAGCTGCGCGGCGCGAGCAAGAAGAAAGAGTCGATCTTCGATATTTTCAAAGTGGTTGGTGCGCTCAAGCAGCGCTTTGGCCAAGTCGCGGTCAACTTCGGCGAGCCGATCAAACTGGCCGAGTTCCTCGATGCCGAGCAACCCGACTGGCGCGCCCAGGAGCTGGCCCCGAACTACAAACCGGCGTGGCTCAACGAAACCACCAACCGCCTCGGCGAGCAGGTGGCGCGCCACTTGAACGAAGCCGCCGCGGTCAACCCGGTGAACCTCGTGGCGCTGGCATTGCTGTCGACCACACGCCTGGCCCTGGACGAACAAGCCATGGCGCGCCAGTTGGACCTGTACCTGGCGCTGCTGCGCCGCGTGCCGTACTCGCCGCATACCACCCTGCCGGAAGGCGATGGCCTGGCGCTGATCAAGCACGTCAAGGACATGGACCTGCTGTCGGAACAGAGCGACGCCCTCGGCAAGATTTTGTACCTGGACGAGCAGAACGCCGTCCTGATGACCTACTACCGCAACAACGTGCTGCACATCTTCGCCCTGCCGGCGTTGCTGGCGAGCTTCTTCCAAAGCAGCTCGCGCATGAGCCGCGAACAGATCCTGCGCTACACCCGCGCGCTTTACCCGTACCTGCAATCGGAGCTGTTTATCCGCTGGTCGCTGGACGAGCTGGACGCGGTGGTCGACCAGTGGCTTGAGGCGTTTGTCGAGCAAGGCCTGCTGCGCTTCGAGAACGACGTGTACCTGCGCCCGGCACCGAGTTCGCGGCACTTTGTGCTGCTGACGTTGCTGTCCAAGAGCATCGCCCAGACCCTGCAGCGTTTCTACATGGCGATTTCGCTGCTGCTCAACAGCGGCCAGAACAGCATCAGCGCCGAGGAACTGGAAGACCTGTGCACAATCATGGCCCAGCGCCTGTCGATCCTGCACGGCCTCAACGCCCCGGAGTTCTTCGACAAGAGCCTTTTCCGACATTTCATCCAGACATTGCTGGAGCAAGATGTGCTGCGCCGCGATGAGGCCGGCAAGTTGAGTTACCACGACTTGCTCGGTGAGCTGGCTGAAGGCGCGGCGAAACGCGTACTGCCCGCCGATATTCGCCTGTCGATCCGCCAGGTGGCATTGCACCGTGTCGATGGCGCAGCTGAGGCGCCCGTCGAACCTGCAGCCGTCACGCCTGAAGAAAACCGCTAGATTGAATAAGGCGCCGGATGGATTCCGGCGCCGTTGAAAAGGAGCTGTACCATGAAAAAGATCATCCTCCTGGGCCTGACCGCCCTGCTCGGAGCCTGCCAATCCATGCACCCCGCGCCCAAGGCCAGCCTCGACGGCGAAGTGTTCTATCTGCAACGCATCGCCCTGCCGCCCGCCGCCACCTTGAGCGTCAGCCTGCAAGACGTGTCCTTGATGGACGCGCCGGCCGTGACCCTCGCCGAACAGAAAGGCCCGGTCAAAGGCCAGGTGCCGCTGCCGTTTCACCTGAGCTACGACCCGGCACAGGTCAAGCCCGGCCACACTTACTCGGTGAGCGCTCGCATCGAGCTGGACGGCAAGCTACTGTTCATCACGACTGAACGGCACGCGGTACAGCTCAATGGCCAAGACCCACAACCGCTGCGCCTGCGGGTGGATGCGGTCGCGCACTGATATTTTCCAGAACATAAGCCCTATCAAAAGGAAGCGCCCATGCTCCGTAACTCTCTTCGCCTCACTGCCCTGTGCGCCGGCCTGCTGCTCGGCGCCAACGCCATGGCCCTGTCACTCGGCAGCCTGTCCCAAGGTGACGCCAGCGGTGGCCTCAAGGACGCACTGACCCAAGGCGCACAAATCGCCGTGAAACAGCTGGGGGTTCCCGGTGGTTTCAGCAATAACCCTGAAGTAAAAATCGGCCTGCCCGGCAAGCTGGGCAAAGTCGCCGACAAGCTGAAAATGTTTGGGATGGGTGATCAGGTCACGCAACTGGAAACCAGCATGAACAAGGCGGCTGAAACCGCCGTGACCCAGGCTCAACCGATTCTGGTCAATGCCGTGAAGAACATGAGCGTGACCGACGCCAAGGGCATCCTCACCGGCGGCCAGGACTCGGCCACTCAGTACCTGAACAAAACCAGCCGTGAAGAGATCCGTGCCAAGTTCCTGCCGATCGTCAAGGCCGCCACCGACAAGGTCGGCGTTGCCCAGCAGTACAATGCCCTGGCCGGCAAGGCGGCAGCGTTTGGCGCGGTTGATGCCAAAAGTGCCAACGTCGAAAGCTACGTGACCGAACAAGCGCTGGACGGCCTGTTCAAGATGATCGCGCAGCAGGAAGAAACCATTCGCAAGAACCCGGCGGCCGCAGCCACCAGCCTGGCCAAGAAAGTGTTTGGCGCGCTGTAACCATTCACACCCGATGCGCCAACCTCCGTTGCCACGGACGTTGGCGCACCGGCCCTTCGCTAATACCTTATCGGTGCAACGAAGTCAGCGAGTGCATCGGCCTGTCGGGCAGCGGGTACTCACACACCGGGTAGGGATGGGAGTTGCCGTGACCTGGCCTTTCGGGCAGGGAGTGGCCCGCGCCAGTTGTGGATGAATAAGCAGGGTGATGGCGCTTACGCCGGTGTGGCGAGGCGGTTTCAGGCCCCCGAACAGCTACGTTATTGCCCAACAAGGCGCCAAGAAACGCACCTTTGAACGCAGCGATAGCATTAAGAAACGACATATGACACTCCATAAACTCATTGGAAAAGCCCGGCCGCCAACTGGCAAAGCCGAAACCTGTGCCTGTCCATCAGGCAAATCTGAGTGGAGTAAAAAAAGCCGATCGTTCCAGCCACATTGATGCCTGTTTGCATCAGCATGTGAATCACCCCGTAACCGAGTCCGCCAACCGCCCGATCATGAGCGTGGCAAAACAGCAAATGGCCACGGAGGTTGCCCGATTGATCTTCAACGGTGTGAGCCACGTCTGCTGAACCCCTTCGAAACGGCTGCCCAGTACGATCCACGCAGCGCCTACCGGTATTACCACCAACGCCAGCGTAGCCATGAACCCGGCATAGCCTTGCAACGAATCAAACGTGCTGACCGGCGCGATAAACGAAACGATCAGCAGGCCTTTGGGGTTCATCACCGTGAGCCAGAAGAAATACAGGCTGGAGAAAGGGTCGCCGGCCGCAATGGCATCGGCGCTTTTGCGCTGCCAAAGCCTGAAAGAGACATACAAAAGGTAACAGGCCGCACCCAGCTGTATGGCTTTCAAAGCCCATGACGAATACGCCGCCAGGTACAGCAATGCCACGCCCCACACCGATACCTGCAACAGGTACGCCAGGCACTCGATGAATGCCAGCTTCCACGAAGCCCGGCACCCGAACAACACACCGGCACGCAACAGCAGCGTGTTGGTTGGGCCCGGGGCGAGTAGCAACAACGTTAGGGCTGAAACGGTGGCCAACATGATTACGCGACGTCCTTCCTCACTCGGAACCACGCAGCATACAGGGCCGGCAGGAACAATAGGGTCAACGCCGTCGCCACAATCAAACCGCCCATGATCGCCACGGCCATCGGCCCGAAGAACACGCTGCGTGACAGCGGAATCATCGCCAGCACCGCCGCCAGAGCTGTCAGCACAATCGGGCGGAAGCGTCGCACAGTGGCTTCGATGATCGCTTGCCACGGCGCCAGGCCGGCCTTGATGTCTTGTTCGATCTGGTCCACCAGGATCACCGAGTTACGCATGATCATCCCCGACAAGGCGATGGTCCCCAGCATGGCGACAAAGCCGAACGGTTGGCGAAACACCAGCAGGAACAAGGTCACGCCGATAAGGCCCAGCGGCGCTGTGAGAAACACCATCGCCGTGCGTGAGAAACTGCGCAGTTGCAGCATCAGCAACGTCAGCACCACCACGATAAACAGTGGTACCCCGGCCTTGACCGAGTTCTGGCCACGCGCGGAATCCTCGACGGTGCCGCCCACTTCAAGCAGGTAACCATCCGGCAGTTCGGCACGTACGCCTGCGAGGGTCGGCAGGATTTGCTGCACCAACGTTGCCGGTTGTTCCTTGCCATAGATATCGGCGCGCACGGTCACCGTCGGCAGCCGGTTGCGGTGCCAGATAATGCCCTCTTCGAAGCCATATTCGAGGGTGGCGATTTGCGACAGCGCAACGCTTTTACCGTTGTCGGTCGGCACCGCCAGGCTCGGCAGCAGCGACAATTCGGTGCGTTCATGCACGGTGCCGCGCAGCAGGATTTCGATCAATTCGTTGTCCTCGCGGTACTGGCTGACGCTGGAGCCGGTGAGAGAACTCTGCAGGAATTTCGACAGGTTGGCGGTGCTTACGCCGAGGGCACGGGCGCGGTCCTGGTCGATATTGAGGTAAACGATCTTGCTCGGTTCTTCCCAGTCCAGGTGCACGTTGACCACGTGGGTATTTTCGCGAACCTTGGCCGCCACCTGGCGCGCCAGGGCGCGAACTTCTTCGATGTGTTCGCCGGTCACACGGAACTGCACCGGGTAGCCCACAGGCGGGCCGTTCTCCAGGCGCGTAACCCGCGAGCGCAACTCGGGGAACTGTTCATTCAGGGTTTCAATCAGCCAGGTGCGCAGGCTTTCGCGCTCTTCGATGGTCTTCGCCAGCACCACAAATTGCGCGAAGCTGGCGGCCGGCAACTGCTGGTCCAGCGGCAAGTAAAAGCGTGGCGAACCGGTGCCGACATAAGCCACGTAGTTGTCGATACCGGCGTGTTCCTTGAGCAAGGCTTCCAGGCGCTTGACCTGCTCGGCGGTGTTGCTCAGGGAAGCGCCTTCCGCCAATTTGAGGTCGACCATCAACTCCAACCGCCCCGAGGCCGGGAAGAACTGTTGGGGCACAAAGCGAAACAGCGCGACCGAGCCGATAAACAGCACCAGCGTCAGTAAAATCACGGTTTTGCGCCGACGCACGCACCATTCGACCAAACGTCTTACACGCTGATAGAAGGGTGTGCCGTAGGGATCTGGCCCATCTGTGCCGTGTTTGGCCGCATGAATTTTCGCCAGATCAGGCAGGAGTTTTTCCCCCAGATACGGCACAAACACCACGGCAGCGACCCAGGATGCCAGCAACGCGATGGTCACCACCTGGAAGATCGAGCGGGTGTATTCGCCGGTGCTCGATTGCGCGGTGGCAATCGGCAGGAAGCCCGCCGCGGTTATCAACGTGCCGGTAAGCATCGGGAACGCGGTGCTGGTCCAGGCGAAACTCGCAGCCTTGAGGCGGTCGTAGCCCTGCTCCATTTTGATCGCCATCATTTCCACGGCGATGATCGCATCGTCCACCAGCAGGCCCAGGGCCAACACCAAGGCGCCGAGGGAGATCTTGTGCAGGCCGATGCCGAGGTAATACATGGTGGCAAAGGTCATCGCCAGCACCAGCGGAATCGCCAGGGCCACGACCATGCCGGTGCGCACGCCGAGGGAGAAGAAGCTCACCAGCAAGACGATGGCCAGTGCCTCGGCGAGTACCTGGACGAATTCGCCGACGCTGGTTTTCACTGCTGCCGGTTGGTCCGACACCTTGCGCAGCTCCATGCCTGCCGGAAGGCTCTTCTGCAGCCGTGCGAATTCGCCTTCAAGCGCCTTGCCGAGCACCAGAATGTCGCCGCCGTCGCGCATGGCCACGGCCAAACCGATGGCGTCTGCGCCCATGTAGCGCATGCGCGGTGCCGGTGGGTCGTTGAAGCCCCGGTGGATGTCGGCGACGTCACCAATACGGAAAGTGCGGTCACCGACACGGATCGGGAAGTTACGGATCTCCTCCACCGTCTTGAAGTTGCCCGACACCCGCAGCTGTACACGCTCGGTCGGGGTTTCAAAGAAGCCAGCCGTAGAGACGGCGTTCTGCTCCTGCAAGGCCTGTTGCACGGCCGCCAATGGCAGGCCGAGGGTGGCGAGCTTGAGGTTGGACAGCTCGATCCAGATTTTCTCGTCCTGCAGGCCAAGCAGCTCGACCTTGCCCACATCCGGCACACGTTGCAGTTGAATCTGGATGCGGTCGGCGTAGTCCTTGAGCACCGCGTAGTCGAAGCCGTCACCCGTCAGGGCGTAGATATTGCCGAAGGTGGTGCCGAATTCATCGTTGAAAAACGGCCCCTGAATATCCGGCGGCAAGGTCTGGCGAATATCGCTGATTTTCTTGCGCACCTGATACCACAAGTCGGGAATCTGCGCCGAGCGCATCGAGTCGCGGGCCACGAAGGTGACTTGGGATTCACCGGGACGCGAGAAGGAGACAATGCGTTCGTAGTCGCCGGTCTCCATGAGTTTTTTCTCGATACGCTCGGTGACCTGCCGTGAGACTTCCTGGGCCGTGGCCCCCGGCCAGTTGGTCTTGATGACCATGGCCTTGAAGGTAAACGGCGGGTCTTCACTTTGCCCCAGCTTGGTGTAGGACAACGTGCCGACCACCGCCAGCAGGATCATCAGGAACAGTACGATCTGGCGGTTACGCAACGCCCATTCGGAAAGATTGAAACCCATCGGGGACTACTCCTTGTTGGCCGCCAGATTCACCACGCGGTTGGAGCGATCCACCGGGCGCACCTGCTGGCCCTCATGGAGCACGTGCACACCGGCTGCAATCACCCAGTCGGTGGGCGCCAGGCCTTCCAGTACCGGCACGTTTTTTTCACCGAAGGCGCCGATGCGCACCGGGGTGCGCTTGAGCGTGTTGTCCGGCTGCACCACCCAGACGTAGGACGCGCCGTTCTCCGCACTCAGGGCCGACAGCGGCACCGACAGCGCAATCACGCCATCGGCCTGTATGAACACGCGGGCACTCTGGCCCAGTTCAGCCGGGACTTTGCCGCCGGTGAACGCGACGCGGGCAGCGAATGTACGGGATTTGGGGTCGGCGGCAGGCGACAGCTCACGAATGCGCCCGGCAAAACGCTGGTCGGGCTGGCTCCACAGTTCGACCGACACCGGTTGGCCGATCTTGAACCGGCCAAAGCCTTGCTCGGGCAGGCTGATCAGCACTTCACGTTCGCCATCGGTGGCCAGGGTGAACACGGTCTGGCCTGCGGAAACCACTTGGCCAACTTCCACCGCGCGCTTGGCGACCACACCGTCCTGCGGCGCACGCAACACGGCGTAACTCGCCTGGTTGTTGGACACGTCGAACTCGGCCTTGATCTGCTTCAGGCGTGCTTCGCCGGAGCGGTAGAGGTTTTCGGAATTGTCGTACTGGGAACGGCTGACCATCTGACGGTCCATCAGGGTCTTGTAGCGGTCACGCTCGGCACGCACCAGGCTCAGGTTGGCCTCGGCGGCGGCGACTTGGGCGCGGGTGGCTTCCAGTTGCAGGCGCACATCCTGCGGGTCGAGTTCGGCCAGCGGCTGGTTGGCCTTGACCCGCTCGCCCTCCTCCACCAGGCGTTTGCTGACTTTGCCGCCAATGCGAAAGGCCAGGTCCGGCTCATACCGCGCCCGCACCTCGCCTGGAAAGCTGTCCATCGCCTGCGCCGAAGGCTGCGGTTGCACCACCATGGCCGGGCGGATGGTGGTTTGGGCCGCTTCTTCATGGCCGCAGGCGGCCAACAGGAAGACCAGGCTGACAGGCAACGCAAGGGGCAGGAAAGTACTGCGCATGCTGAAGGACCTTTCGCAAATGGAGCTAGGAATAATTATACTGGCCGGTATGTTATTAATACCAAACTCACCAGTCCAGTATTAAAGGTGAAAATGTCCGACAATCCTGTGAACACCAATAGCCCCGGGCGTCCCAAGGACATGGCAAAACGCCAGGCAATCCTCGAAGCGGCGAAAGTATTGTTCTTGAGTAATGGCTACGCGAGCACCAGCATGGACGCCGTGGCCCTTGAAGCCGGCGTGTCGAAACTGACCGTCTACAGCCACTTCACCGACAAAGAGACGCTGTTCACCGCCGCCGTCGTGGCGAAATGCGAAGAGCAACTGCCGGTGATGTATTTCGAACTGCCAGCAGGTATGCCCGTGGACACCGTGCTGCTGAACATCGCACGGGGTTTCCATCGGCTGATCAACAGCGAAGAGTCGGTGAACCTGCATCGCCTGATGATGACCACCGGCAATCAGGACGTGAAACTCTCGCAGATCTTCTTTGAGGCCGGGCCCATGCGCATGCTGCAGGGCATGGAGCGCTTGCTCAGCAAGATCGACCAGAGCGGTGCGCTGAGCATCGACAAACCGTTTACGGCGGCCGAACACTTCTTTTGCCTGCTCAAGGGCACGGCGAATTTCTGTTTGCTGTATGGCTGCGGCGGGCAACTGAGTGAAGAAGCCGCCGAGGCGCATGTGCAGGAGGTGGTGGGGTTGTTTATGCGGGCTTATCGGCCCTGACGTCTTGTGCTGCCTGTACCGGCCCTATCGCAGGCAAGCCAGCTCCCACAGGAGAATGCATTCCAGCAATGAGAACACGGTCAACTGTGGGAGCTGGCTTGCCTGCGATGAGGCCCTCAAGGCTTAAGCGCTTTCTTGGGATAGATGTCATACCGGCTCGACTTGCCATCCAGCGCATGGCTCGGCTTGGGCCCTTCAATGCACGGCGCCTTGCGCGGGCGCTTGACCACCACACGGTGGCTGGCCAAGGCCAACGCCGCGGCAAGCAACGCCGGCGCGTCCGGGTCATCGCCCACCAGTGGCCGGAACAGGCGCATTTCCTTCTTCACTAACGCAGTTTTCTCACGATGAGGAAACATCGGGTCGAGGTAGATCACCTGCGGCGGCTCACCTTCCCAATTGCGCATCACGTCGATGGAGTTGCCTTTGAGCAACTGCATGCGCGCCACAATCGGTGCCACTTCAAAATCATCCGCGCCACGGGCCAGGCCGTCTTCGAGCAAGGCGCCGATCAGTGGCTGGCGCTCGATCAGGCTCATCTCGCAACCCAGGCTGGCCAGTACAAACGCGTCCTTGCCCAGCCCCGCCGTGGCGTCCAGCACCCGTGGGCGTACGCCTTGGGCAACGCCCACGGCCTTGGCGATCATCTGCCCACTGCCACCGCCGTATAAACGCCGGTGCGCTGCGCCACCTTCGACAAAGTCCACGCGCACCGGCCCCGGCGCGTCTGGCCCGAGCTGTTGCAGCTGCAGGCCATGTTCGCCGACTTGCAGGGAAAAATCCGCCTCATCCAGTTGCAAAGGCAAGCCAAGCTGCGCAGCCCAGTGCTCGGCGCGCGCCTTAAAACCTTCGGCCAAGGCCTCGACCCGAATGCGGCTGGCCGCTGGTTGTTCGCTCATCAATCGCTACGCTCAAAAATATTAAGGATCGGCAAACAACGGCCGATAAAAACAACAGTCAGGTATTTTGCCAGAGCTGAGCGTCGACCGAGAAAAATGTCAGACATTCTTCCCCTAACTATCGGTGTACTGCCGACCCACAACCATTACGGCCTGCGCAATACTCAAGCGCTGGCCGGGGTGAGTCATGTGTGGCAGGACTTCTTCGCCCGGGCGCTGGCCGAGCAGCTCGGCGACACGCCGGACGCGCTCGCCGCCAAGGCACCGGCACCGAGAGACCCGGCGGTAGAGCCCAGTGAAGGCGCCGACCTGCTGTCGCAGATCCTCACCCAACGTGAGTGCGACGTAAAAGACACCGAGATCGCCCCCCCGGAGCCGCTGTTCCTGCCGATCGCCGAATTTGAAACCGAGCTGCTGCCACCGCCCGCCACGCCGTTCCCGGCCGATGAAATCGTCGCCCAACAACGCCAGCAAAACTTCGCAAGCGGCTGGGTCCGTCCGATTGTACTGAGCGCCGGCCAACCGCTGCCTGAACCTGGCCCGGCGCCGGAACCCCAGCCGCTGCACCTGCCGATCGCCGAGTTCGAACTGGACCTGCTGCCACCGCCTGCCACGCCCTACCCGGCCGAAGAACTGGCAGCCCAGCAAAAGGCGCTCGACTTCGACTACCACTGGGCACGTCCACTGATCCTCAACAACCTGCGCCTGGCCGCCTGAGTATCAACGACAGACCCACCAACGCCCCATGTCCAGATGGAAGTGGTTGCGATGGGCGGCGTTGTAGTCCGGGCTCAACACCACGTTGAAATCATCACACGCAGCGTCGCGCACTTGCCGCAAAAACCGTGCACTTTCGCCCTCGCCGGGCCAGTCCTTGAGCACGCTGATGCTGCGCCCGTCCGCGAGGCGAAAGCCGGCGATATCCAGGGCATTGGCCGAGGCATGCTGACTCAGCCGGCCATCTGCGCGGTTATACATGTTGCGACAGGCAAAGCTGCCCAGGTGATCGACCCGCGTCACCGCCTGGCCAAATACCGCCCGGGCCGCGGGTTGCAGGCTGTGGCGCTCGAACAGGGCAAACGCCACAGCCAACGGGCAACTGGCGAGAAAACTGCTGCTCAAGGCCACGTCGGCGCCCTGTACGCGCAAGACGTTGCGCAGTGGGCATGCGGCGTCCGCCGGGCTGTCAGCCTGATGGCTGACGCGCAAACCCGAGGTTTTCAGCACCTGATCACACAGCGCCGGATCATCCTGCAACCGGCCAAGTTTGAAACGGGTCAGCAGGTTCGGGCTGGCACGCACATCCAGCGGCGCCCACGGGTTCCACTCATCAGGCAACGGCAGCCAACCCCGCCACACGCCAACAGCGCACAGACACGCCAGCAACAGCAGTACACCGATCACTTTGAAAAACCGCACGGCTCAGCCCTTGAAGAATTGGTTGGCCTGGCTGAACGGCATCTTGCGCTCGGTGAAGGTAAAAGTGCCCAACTCATACACCTCCTGCGCAGCCCGGTAGAACTCGCCATACGCCGCCAGCGCCAAGGCCGAGCCGACGCTGATGCGGCGCACGCCCATCGCGCTCAACTGCGCGACGCTGAGGTTCAAGCCACCGGACATCAACACATTCACAGGCTTTGGCGCGACGGCCTTGACCACGGCCAGTACTTCTTCGGCGCTGCGCAGCGCCGGGGCATACAACACGTCGGCGCCCGCTTCGGCGTAGGCCTGCAGGCGGCGGATGGTGTCAGGCAAATCCAGGCGACCATGCAGGAGGTTTTCCGCGCGAGCCGTCAGCGTGAAGGGAAATGGCAGGCTGCGTGCAGCCACAACGGCGGCTTCCACGCGCTCAACCGACAAATCAAAAGGGTAGATTGGGTCGACGGCAATGCCCGTGGCGTCCTCAATGGAGCCGCCGACGATGCCGGTGGCCGCCGCACGCAGGATCGTCTGGGCGCAGCCTTCAGGCGTGTCGCTGAAGCCGTTTTCCAGGTCCGCCGCCACCGGCAGCGAAGTCGCCCGCGCGATGGTTCCGGCGTTGCCCAAGGTATCCTCCAGAGACAACGCGCCTTCCGCATCCGGCCGCCCGATGCTGAACGCAAACCCTGCGCTGGTGGTGGCCAACGCCTCAAAGCCCAGGCTGGCAAGCATGATGGCCGAGCCGGCATCCCACGGGTTGGGCATCACGAACGCGCGATCACGCTCGTGCAGGGCCTTGAAGGTTTCGGCGCGAAGGGTTTGGGCATCCATGTCTGACTCCTGGCGAAAAAGGAGCCTTAGAGTAACCCCAGTTGCTCCACTGCGGGTTCGCGATGCAAGGTCGGCAGCGGCGGCAGGCCCGGCAACCGCGCCATCAGTTTTTCATGAAATCGCAGCGCCAGTTGCGCGGCGAGGCGGTTATCCGAGGTGTGCAGGAACACGTACGGCGTACGCCCTTCCTCGATCCAACCGGCGATTTTTTCCACCCAGGGGATCAGAAACGGGTCGTTGGCTTCCAGCTCCGGATGGCCGATGAAACGCACTTGGGGAAACAGCGTCAGCGCAGCAGGGCGCGGCGGCACCTTGGGCTTTTTCGATTGGGCGTGCAGCACGGCCGCCGAGGTGGAGGTGCAGCTGAACAGGGCGCGCGGGTCGAGGCAGATTCGCTCGACACCCCGGTCGCGCAGCAGGCGGTTGAGCATCCGCTCGGCATCGCCTTTGGCGAAGAACGCCTGGTGACGCACCTCCACCGCCAGCGGGCGCTCCAGGCCATCAATAAACCCGGCCAGTTCACCGAGGCGTTGTGGCGAAAAGCTCGCCGACAATTGCAGCCACAGCGGCGAAACACGTTCGCCCAGCGGGCTCATCAAGCCGACAAAACTTTCCGCCGCCGGCAGTTGCTCGCGCAGGTCGCCAGCGTGGCTGATGTCGCCGGGGAATTTGGCGGTGAAGCGAAAATCCTCAGGCATGATTTCAGCCCAGCGCTGCACAGTGGCGGCCGAGGGTCGGGCATAAAATGTGGTGTTGCCTTCAACGGCGTTGAAGACTTGGGAATACAGCGCAAGGTAGTCGCCGGAGCGCGCATCGGCCGGGTACAGGTACTCGCGCCAGGCGTTTTCACTCCAGGACGGGCAGCCGATAAAGTAAGGCAGACGCATCAGATATGGATGTCGAGACCCAGCACTTCCATATCCCATTCGACAAAGCCGGCGGTGGTCAGGTAGCTGGCCAGGGCGGTGGCGACGCTTTTGCTCATGGAGCGGGGGAAGACCATGTCTTGCTGACGGGCGGGAAGACCGCTGATACGCGCGCCACCTGCAGCGCCTTGTGCGCTGGCATGCGACTCGGACTGAACCTCGATGAAATCCGGCGAATCTTCGACGGAATCGTCTACCGTCACGTTTGCCTTGCGCGGCTTACGCTTGAGTGGGTAGGACTGTGAGGAAAAGCCGTCTATACGCATACATGCAGACTCGGTATCAATGATGGCAATTTAGCGGCACTTTCCGTAGTGCGCAAATGCTCTGGTGATAACTAGAACACATAATTTGTAAAAGGTTTACAAACAGGGGCAAATTCTGACGATTGGCGGAGTTTGCCCCAAATTGCCATCATTTTTGGCGTCAAATAATCCCGCGTTCCGCCTTGGTTTGCGCGACCTTATCGCGCAAGTAAACCGGCGCCGCCTGATCCGCCGCAATCGCCTCGCCGCGTTCGAACGCGAAGCGTGCCAGGGTCAGCAAGTCTTCGGCATGTGGCAACATCGTGGCGTCCTGGCCAACCCGTTTTACGCCGATGCGCTCGCCATAACCCCAACCAGTGCCCGCGCCGAACCAGTCACCACTGGCATCGGCAGGCAATACCGAGGACTCCGGCGCCTGCACCGCTTCGACGCCCACCAGGCGCATTTCGCCAGCGGTTTCGCGATAGCAGCCCCAATAGACTTCGTCCATGCGCGCATCGATGGCGGCCGCCACTTGCGCAGCGCCGTGTTCACGCAGGGCGCGCTGGGCCAGCACGGCCAGGTTGGACACCGGCAACACCGGGCGCTCCAGCGCAAACGCCAGGCCCTGCACCACGCCGATGGCAATACGCACGCCGGTGAATGCGCCCGGGCCACGGCCGAAAGCGATGGCGTCCACGGCAGAAAGCGTGGTGCCCGCGTCCTCAAGCAGTTGCTTGATCATCGGCAACAGCTTCTGCGCATGCAGGCGTGGGATCACCTCGTAGTGGCTGGTTACTTTGCCATCGTGCAGCAAGGCAACGGAGCAAGCTTCGGTCGCGGTGTCCAGGGCCAGCAGGGTGCTCATCGGTGTAGGTGTCCAAGTCGAAAAAAAGTGCGCCAGTATAAACAACAACGGCCCGCAAGCGGGCCGTTGTGCATGCAGCTGATCGTTTGATCAGCTCAGCGCTTGCAGCACCTTGGCGGTGATGGCTTCTACCGAACCCACGCCAGGGATGTGGCTGTACTTCGGCTTGCCTTGGGCAGCCGACAGCTTCTGGTAGAAATCCACCAGTGGCTTGGTCTGCGAATGGTAGACCGACAGGCGATGGCGCACGGTTTCTTCGGTGTCGTCTTTACGCTGCACCAGGTCGTCGCCGGTGACATCGTCCTTTCCGGCCACTTTTGGCGGGTTGTAAACGATGTGGTAAACGCGGCCCGAGGCTTCGTGAACACGACGGCCAGCGATACGCTGGACGATTTCTTCATCTTCAACCGCGATTTCAACCACGGCGTCCAGCTCGACGCCGGCCTTCACCAGGGCTTCAGCCTGGGGAATGGTGCGTGGGAAACCGTCGAACAGGAAACCGTTCTTGCAGTCTTCCTGGCTGATGCGTTCCTTGACCAGGTTGATGATCAGGTCATCGGAAACCAGGCCGCCGCTGTCCATCACGCTTTTTGCGATCAGGCCCAGCTCGGTGCCGGCCTTGACGGCAGCGCGCAGCATGTCACCGGTGGAGATTTGTGGAATGCCGAATTTTTCAGTGATGAACTTTGCCTGAGTACCTTTACCGGCCCCGGGAGCTCCCAGCAGAATGACGCGCATCGATGTGCTCCTCAATTTTTTATAGAGATGACGCTCGGATTCGCCGCGTGGGGCCAATCTCGTAAAAATATGGGTCTAGCCGATCAAACGGCCAAAGGCTGATCAAGATACACAGCGGGCTCTATCCATACAAGCCGCCGAAAGTCGCAAGAACCCGCGCCGCGCATGCGTCACAGGTCGGGTGTGCCTGAGTGCAACCCGGCGCCATAAACGCCGACCGCCCTTTTCCGGGCGGCCGTCGTGGTTTATCTGCAAGCCTTTGAGAACACGCAGAAAACCTTAGCCGGTGTTACGCAAACCGGCGGCAATACCGGCCACAGACACCAGCAGCGCCTGTTCCAGAGGGCTGTCCTGTGCTGCTTCCTGTTGGCGCGAGCGCGCCAGCAACTCGGCCTGCAGCAAGTGCAGCGGGTCGAGGTAGGTATTGCGCAGCCGGATGAACTCAAGGGTGTCGGGGCTATGGGCCAGCAGTTGCGACTGGCCAGTCAGGCCAAGCACCACGCTGCACGCCTGCGACAATAGGTCGCGTAAGTGCGCACCCAATGGCAGCAGGTCAGGCTGCACCAGACGCTCGTCATACAGCCGCGCAATATCGGCATCCGCCTTGGCCAGCACCATTTCCAGCATATCGATGCGGGTGCGGAAGAACGGCCATTGCTCGCGCATCTGCCCCAGCAACTCGCCTTCGCCGCGCTCCAGCGCCTTGCTCAAGGCCGCTTCCCAGCCGAGCCAGGCGGGCAGCATCAGGCGGGTCTGGGTCCAGCCGAAGATCCACGGGATGGCCCGCAAACTTTCAATCCCCCCCGCACGCCGCTTGGCGGGGCGACTGCCCAACGGCAGACGGCCGAGTTCCTGCTCTGGGGTGGATTGGCGGAAGTACTCGACGAACTGCGGATTTTCCCGCACTACGGCGCGGTAAGCGCTGACACCGTCTGCCGCCAATTCGTCCATCAAATGACGCCAGGCCGGTTCGGGCGGCGGCGGTGGCAACAATGTGGCTTCCAGCACGGCGGCCAGGTAAAGGTTGAGATTCTGCTCGGCGATGTCCGGCAGGCCGAACTTGAAGCGGATCATCTCGCCCTGCTCAGTGGTGCGGAAGCGCCCCGCCACCGAGCCCGGTGGCTGCGACAGGATCGCCGCATGCGCCGGGCCGCCGCCACGGCCGACGGTGCCGCCGCGACCGTGGAACAACAGCAATTCCACCTGTTGTTCGCGGCAAATATCCACCAAGCGTTCCTGCGCCCGGTACTGCGCCCAGGCGGAGGCGGTGGTGCCGGCGTCCTTGGCCGAGTCCGAGTAGCCAATCATCACTTCCTGCGGGCCTTGCAACCGCGCGCGATAGCCTGGCAATTGCAGCAGCGTTTCCATGACCGGCCCGGCGTTATCCAGGTCGGCCAGAGTTTCAAACAGCGGCACCACGCGCATCGGCCGTTGCACGCCCGACTCTTTAAGCAGCAGCTGCACCGCCAGCACGTCGGAGGCGGCGCCCGCCATTGAGATGACATAAGAGCCCAGCGAGGCCGCCGGTGCCGCAGCGATTTCCTTGCAGGTGTTCAACACCTCAGCGGTGTCTGCCGACGGTTTGAAGTAACCCGGCAACAGCGGTCGACGGTTGGCCAGCTCTTTGGTCAGGAAGCTGATCCGCGCCTGTTCGTCCCAGTCCTCATAACGGCCCAGGCCCAGGTAATCGGTGATTTCAGTCATGGCCGACGAGTGCCGGCTGGAATCCTGGCGCACGTCCAGGCGTACCAGGAACAGGCCGAACGTCACCGCGCGGCGCAGGCAGTCGAGCAGCGGGCCATCAGCAATCACGCCCATGCCGCACTCGTGCAACGACTGGTAGCACAGCTCCAGCGGGTCGAGCAGATCGCGGTTGTTCTGCAGCACCTCAGCCGGTGCCGGGGTGGTGGTGGTCAGCGATGTGTGCGCCCATTGGCGCGTCGCGCGCAGGCGTTCGCGCAATTGCTTGAGCAAGGCGCGATAAGGCTCGACGCTGTCGCCGACCTTGGCTTGCAACGCCGGGCTGGCCTGCTGCATCGACAGTTCGGAGGCCAGGTGGTCGATGTCGCGCAGGTACAAGTCCGCCGCCATCCAGCGCGCCAGCAACAGCACTTCGCGGGTGACCGGCGCGGTGACATTCGGGTTGCCGTCACGGTCGCCGCCCATCCACGAAGCAAAGCGAATCGGCGCCGCTTCCAACGGCAGGTGCAGGCCCGTGGCGGCGTGCAACGCCTGGTCAGCCTTGCGCAAGTAATTGGGGATGGCATGCCACAGCGAGTGTTCGATCACCGCAAAGCCCCATTTGGCTTCGTCGACCGGCGTCGGGCGCACGCGGCGGATTTCCTCGGTGTGCCAGGCTTCGGCGATCAGCCGTTGCAGGCGTTCGCGGATCTGCGCGCGCTCGGCGGTGGTGAGGTCGCGGTGATCCTGCAGCGCCAGTTGCGCGGCAATCGCATCGTATTTCTGAATCAGGGTGCGGCGCGCCACTTCGGTCGGGTGAGCGGTGAGCACCAGTTCAATGTCCAGGCGCGCCAACTGACGAGCCAGGGATTCGTTGCTGTGGCCTTCGCCTTGCAAGCGGGCCAGCAGCTCGGGCAATACGCGGGACTCGAACGGCGCCGGTTGCGACTCGTCGCGCCGGTGGATCAACTGGTATTGCTCGGCAATGTTGGCCAGGTTGAGGAACTGGTTGAAGGCCCGCGCCACGGGCAACAGTTCGTTTTCCTGCAATTGGTTCAAGCTGGCGCTGAGTTCCTCGCCGGCGGCCTGCTCGGCGGCGGCACCACGACGGTCAGCCTTCGCGCCTTTGCGGATCTGCTCGATCTTGTCGAGAAAGTCGTCGCCGTACTGCTCTCGAATGGTGTTGCCCAACAGCTCACCCAGCAGGTGAACATCCTCACGCAAGCGTGCATCGATATCACTCATCAACCAATCTCCAGCCAGAAATCCGGGACGCGCAGGTGTTCCAGAGTGCCGCCCGCGTCGGTTTCTGACAAGACACTTTAAACCTTGTGAGTTGCAGCTAGTCTCAACAGTGAGTCGTCGCGTTATCCACGCAGGCGACTGGACACTCATCACCGCCTGCCACAGCAGGCTTTATTGAGGTTGCCATGAAAATTCGAGAACTGGCCCAGCATTGGGAAGAGAACGCCAAGGGTCGCCTGACCAAAACCGAGTACGCGATTCACCTGGACGTGGAGTCCGCCGCACGCCTGGCCGCCATCGCCGAGATGTACCCCAAGCGCCACACCGAAGAACTGCTCGGCGAGCTGATCGGCGCCGCCCTCGAAGAGCTGGAAGCGAGCTTTCCGTACATCAAGGGCCAGCACGTCATCGCCACCGATGAAGAGGGTGACCCGCTGTACGAAGACGTCGGCCCCACACCACGCTTTCTGACTTTATCGCGCCGCTATCTGCATGTTTTATCAGCCACTACTGACGAACAGAAGCACTGACAAACATCCTTTAAACTCCGTTCCCCCCAGATAATCCGGGCCTCCTAGAGGCTCGGACTACCTCTGCGCAATGCAAAAGTTCCAACTTTTAAACGCTGACCGATCAGTCAGATATTTTTTTAGGCAATTCGCCATCTTCTCTGAACTTTTGAAAAAAGCCTCCGGTCACAGCCAGTAAGCCATCACTTGGAACGGCCGTTTGAAAGGGCATTTCGTGCTTTACCGCCGGGCCCGCAACCGCTGACCAACGAAGTGGATTTTGATGTTTTTCAGGAGTTACCCAATGGAGTTGAAGACGATGAAGACCAGCACTGCCAAATCCTCGTTTAACCACCTGCGCGGGCTGAAATTGGCCGCGCTGGCAATCGGCACCAGCTTCGTTCTGGCGGGCTGCGCCGGCAACCCTCCGACCGAGCAATACGCTGTGACCCAATCTGCGGTGAACAGCGCTGTCAGCGCCGGCGGCACCGAGTACGCAGCGGTAGAAATGAAGTCGGCTCAGGACAAGCTCAAAGAAGCCGAAATCGCCATGCACGACAAGAACTACGACAAGGCTCGCCAACTGGCTGAACAAGCCGAGTGGGACGCTCGCGTCGCTGAGCGTAAATCCCAGGCCGCCAAAGCCCAACAGGCTGTGAAGGACTCCCAGAAAGCTGTTCAGGAGCTGCGTCAGGAAGGCATGCGCCCCGCTGTTATCCAACAGCAATAAGGCCCAGACCACTGACTGCACTGCACCCGAAATCGAATTGAAAGGACGACACGACTATGCGTAAACAATTGATGATCCCTGCCCTGCTGGCGATGAGCGTTGCCTTGGCGGCCTGCTCCACCCCGCCGAACGCGAACCTGGAAAACGCACGGACCAACTTCTCGGCCCTGCAAACCAACCCACAAGCGACCAAGCTTGCGGCGCTGGAAACCAAGGACGCCAGCGAATGGCTGGACAAGGCTGACAAGGCCTACCGCGATAAGGAAGACGAGAAGAAGGTTGACCAACTGGCCTACCTGACCAACCAGCGCGTTGAAGTGGCGAAAGACACCATCGTGCTGCGCGAATCCGAAGCCAAGCTGAAAAACGCTGGCGACGAACGTGCTCGCGCCCTGCTGCAAGCCCGTGACGCGCAGATCAAGCAACTGCAAGACAGCTTGAACGCCAAGCAGACTGATCGCGGTACGCTGGTGACCTTTGGTGACGTGCTGTTCGCCACCAACAAGTCCGATCTCAAGTCCAGCGGCCTGGTGAACATCACCAAGCTGGCGCAGTTCCTGCGTGATAACCCGGACCGTAAAGTGATCGTCGAAGGCTACACCGACAGCACCGGCTCCGACTCGTACAACCAGAGCCTGTCCGAGCGTCGTGCAGCTTCCGTACAACGTGCACTGGCTCAACAAGGCGTGGATATCTCGCGCATCGTGACCCAGGGTTACGGCAAGGAATACCCGGTTGCCGACAACGGCAGCGTCTCGGGCCGTGCCATGAACCGCCGCGTTGAAGTGACCATCTCCAACGACAACCAGCCGGTCAAGCCACGTTCTTCCGTTGCTAATTGATCGATTGATGTAGATAAAGGACCCCGCCAGCTTGGCGGGGTTTTTTGTGCCTACATGAAATTGACCTGACTCGTGTTCATCTCTGGCATATTGATTTTCGAGCCATTCGAAAAACCACCAGCGCCGCCACCTTGCTCAGCACCACCGCCCTCTGCGCTGGTCAGCAACTGTTCCAACCGTTTCTTCAACTCCTCTATGCCCTTTTCCTGCTTCTGATGACCACCCGCCTGCGGCATCTGGTCCATACCGCCAAACAGACTGCCCACCATGTTTCCCACACCGCCAATACCCGAAACCATCTTCATACTCCCTACGTTCACATTGAGTAAGTTGTGTCGCATAGTTGCCGACATCCCTCATCAGTGGTCTCGTACAAATATTGGTTCCGTGCAGTCGGGTTATTGCTCCAATTGCGGGGTTTCCTGGCCCATACAACGCACAGCTTGCTTCTTATTGTTGACCAGCACACCGCTCAAGCCTTTTTGCTCGGTATCAAACATCACCAGCACACCGTCCACACACTGCGCCACCTGCGCGGCAGGGGTCAGGGAGATCTTGTAGTCCTCGCCGGGCACCGTCTTGAGCATGGTGAAATCGCTGAGCAGCAACGCATCCTCCGGCTTGGCGAAGTGCAGGTAGCCGTAGAACCACAGGCAGCCGACAGTACCGATGATGGTGCCGATGCCGGTGAGGATCAGCGGGATCATGTTGCGTTCTTCGCTCATTGCGGGCTCTCTGATGAATCAACTGTAGGGTTCGGGTAGTTGGGGATTTCCCCCAGGCGACGCAGACCGTTGAAGTGCTGCGGGTCGTCCAGATAGCGCAGCATCACGGTTTGCCAGGTCTTGTCGGCAAAGGTCTGCACATGACCGCCGCGGGTCAACTGCAACACCCTGGGCGGCGGCGCGGCCTGATACAGGCGAATACCGTTGGCCAGCGGCACGATCGGGTCGTCCAGGCTATGAAACAGCAGCTTGGGCACGCCGGTCAGCTGCGGCATGGCATTGATCGCACTGTCGCCGTCGGGCACCAGCCAGGACAGCGGCACCTGAAACGGCCATGTTAACCACGAGGTGCTGAGGGCGAATTGTCCTACGTCACGATAACTGGCGGGCACGCCGTCGAGCACCAACGCCTTGAGCTGCGGCTGACGCTGCGGGTGCGCCGCCAGGTAGTGCACCGCCAGTGCGCCGCCCAGGCTTTGGCCCAGCACAACCAGCGGTTGGCCCTGGGTTTCGGGCGCCTTGTCGATCCAGCTGAACGCCGCATCGATGTCCTGATAAATCGCCGGCAGCGACGGCTTGCCTTCCGACAGGCCATAACCGCGATAGTCCAGCAGCAGCACTTGATAGCCCTGTTCCGGCAACCACCAACTGCCGCCCAGGTGCCATGCCAGATTGCCGCCGTTGCCATGCAGGTGCAGCACCGTGCCCTTGAGCGGAACCCCTGCTTTGGCCGGCAGCCACCAGGCGTGCAGTTTTACCCCATCGGCGGTGGTGAGCGTGACGTCGCGGTACTGCAGATGGGCCTTTTCCGGCGTGAACGGCAGGCCGGGTTCGGGGTAGAACAGCAGCGAACTGCAGCCGTTCAAGGTCAAGAGCAGGCAAAGAATGCCGAGGATTCTCATCCGTTGAAGCCTCGTGAGTGGGTTGAAAAACGGTTCCTGAGATCAATGAAGATCAAGTGTGGGAGCTGGCTTGCCTGCGAAAGCGGTCTGTCATTTACAAGTGCATCAACTGACAGTCAGCCATCGCAGGCAAGCCAGCTCCCACATTTTTTGACCTGGTTTCTTCAGGGAAATCCCTAAAGAATATTCGAGTAATCCGCCTCGATCCGATCCAGGCTCAGATGGTTGAGGAAGTTGGAGAAACACATCCACGCCGCCAGCGCATTCATGTCGCGGAACTGCTCGGGCAGGTATTTGGGCGGCACCACCAGGCCTTCGTCCACCAGTTGGCGCAGGGTCCGCATGTCTTCCAACGTGGTCTTGCCGCAGAACAGCAACGGCACTTGTTCCAGCTTGCCTTTGCGCACGGCCAGCTGGATGTAGTTGTAGACCATGATAAAGCCCTTGAGGTAGGACAAATCCTTGGTAAACGGCAGACCGGTCGGCGTTGAACCACGGAATACCCGGCTGGCATTGCCGTAGCTTTCGGCCATTTCAAAGCCTTGCTCGCGGAAGAATTCGAACACCTGCAGGAAGTCGGCGCCCTCCTCGACCATATGAATGGCGCGGGTGCGGTTGGTCAGTTTGCGCAAGCGGCTTGGGTAGGACGCAAAGGTGATGATCTCCATCAAAATCGCCAAGCCTTCCTGGGTCACGGTCGAGGACGGCGGGCCTTTGGACAGGAACGTGCAGATCGGCTGGTTCTGGCCGTTGAGCGTGGTGCCGACGTGCACCAAGCCTTCATGCACTTCCAGGGCGCGCACATCGCGGTCGTTGAACATCGCGTCGGCGCGGATCTTGATGTAATCGGCGCCGGCCGCCGCGTCGGCGACGATACCGTCGGACTCAAACACGCGGATGGTTTCTTCCGCCTCGCCAAACACTTTGTTCAGTCGGGTTTGCAGCAACGCCACGGCGTCTTTGGCGGTGAGGGTCTTGGCTTCGTCTTTGAGATCGCCACGGCCGTCGATGTTGTTCAGGTAGCCGGACAGCATCAGGCCGAGGTCAGCCAGGGTCGGGTCGCCGGCGTGGAACGCATCGGAGGCGGCGCCATACAGCTCTTGGGAGATCAGGCCGAAGTCCTCGGTGCCGCGCGCTTCGAGCATGCGCACCACCATGCGGTATTCGCGGCACATGCGCCGCATGATCTGCCCCACCGGGCTGAACTGGCCAAGGCGGCGGGTGATGTCGCGCTCGATGTTCTGGAACTCCAGCTTGACCGCGCTGGAGTCGAACGACAGCGGCCGGCCCAGGTAGTAATCGCGGTCCACGGCGGGCATGGCCTTGCCCTTGGCCTTGAGGAACCCTTGGCGAATGTTTTCGTCCCACTTCACGGCGTCGAGGACGCGAATCGGTGTTTGCGCCAGCACAATGCGATCAGACAAGGTGCGTATCGTCTGCTGGTAATCGTCCACCCGGTGCTTCCCCTTTAAACGTTATTTGCCCGCACGCTGGTAGCGCACGGCTTCAACGAACACATCGGCATTGGCCGGGTCATCCAGGTAGGCAAACACCTGGTCCATGGGGCTGTCGACCAGCACGCCGTCACCTTCGACAGTATCGACAGTGCTGCCGTGCAGCACTTTTTGACCTATGGCTTGATGGATCTGCTCAAGGTCGAGGTTGTAGACCACCAATTCGTGCTTTTCATCAAACTCAAAGCCCGCCAGGAAAAAATGTCCGCCGAGTTTGTCCGGCAGCGGCGCCGACAAATACCAGCGGCTGCCATGGCGCGAGACCGTGAACAGGTACTCATCGCGCTGGCCCGGCTTGGCTTTAGGGTAGCTCACGGCTTTGTAACGGTGCTCACCGTCGCGGGTGATCTGCAGGTTGAGGGGCTCACCCCAGGCATTTTTGCTCGACCAATGGCCGAGCAAGGCATCCGGCGCGCTTTCACGGGCCGGCAGCGGGTCCTTGAAGGTCACCAAACAACCGCTGAGCAACAGGAACGATAAGGCGATGATCGCGACACGCCAGGCTTTCATTGCGTACTCCATCAAGCCAGCTCCCAGATGAGGCTAGACCGAGGCCAGCACCAAATGCATGTAACGCTTGAGGATCTCAAGCATCTCTTCACCGGTCAGAGGCTCTGGGCCGCCAAGCAGGCCCTGATATTCCATCCGACTGATTATCGCCGTCAACACTTTGGCATCCTGTTGCGGCTCGCGGGAGCCCAATACCTGGAAAAACTGCCCCGTGCCCTGCAGCAGAATCTGTTGATGGGAACGCACCAACTCCGCCAGGCGCGGGTTGAGCAAGGCTTCCTGGCGAAAGGCCTGTTCGGCCATAAGGTGTTCGCGGCGGTTGGTCAGTTGGCGCAGCACGTAGTCGGCGGTGAGCCGCGCGATGTCGTCGGCCAGTTGCGAGCGCGACTGCGGGCTGCCATCGCCATAGGCGACCATCTCGCGCAGCAGGCCTTCGTTGCGCACCCACAGCTTGCCCATGAAGGCGGCACTGCGTTCCACGTATTGGGCGAAGGTATCGGTGAGCAGGTCATCGATATCCTTGAAGTAGTAGGTGGTGGCCGACAACGGCACGCCGGCCTCGGCCGCGACGGCGCGATGGCGAACCCCACGTACGCCGTCGCGCACGACGATGCGCATGGCCGCATCAAGAATGTCCTGCCTGCGCTGCTCGCTGCCTCGTCGGCTGGCCTTGCGGCCCTGGTACTGAACACTTTCAGCCACGGCAGCAGCAATGCCGGCGGCACCTTTTTGAGCCATTACGCGGTTCACGACAGATCTTCCTTTAAAAGGTGACGCGGAGCGTCACGGACTGCATTCCCACGCAGAGCGTGGGAACGATCATCGCGGAGCGTCACGGGTTGCATTCCCACGCAGAGCGAGGGAACGATCATCCCACGCACGGTGTGGGGACGATCACCTGGCGCCGTTCTCTTGACGGCTGAATACACCACATAAAAAAGCCGCCTTATAAAAGGCGGCTTCGGGTTTCGCTACGGTTACGCTTGTGGCCGCATGTGCGGGAACAAGATCACGTCGCGGATCGACGGCGAGTTGGTCAACAGCATCACCAGGCGGTCGATGCCGATACCTTCACCGGCGGTTGGCGGCATGCCGTATTCCAGGGCGCGGACGAAGTCGGCGTCGTAATGCATGGCTTCGTCGTCGCCGGCGTCCTTGTCGGCCACCTGGGCCATGAAGCGCTCGGCCTGGTCTTCCGCGTCGTTCAACTCGGAGTAGGCGTTGGCGATTTCGCGGCCACCGATAAACAGCTCGAAACGGTCGGTGACGTTCGGGTTGTCATCGTTGCGACGGGCCAGCGGCGACACTTCGAACGGGTACTGGGTAATGAAGTGCGGCTGTTCCAGCTTGTGCTCCACCAGCTCTTCGAAAATCATCACCTGCAGTTTGCCCAGGCCTTCAAAGCCCAGCACCTTGGCGCCGGCTTTCTTGGCGATGGCGCGGGCCTTGTCGATATCGTTCAGGTCGTCAGCGGTCAACTCAGGGTTGTACTTGAGGATCGAATCGAACACCGACAGGCGCACAAACGGCTCGCCGAAGTGGAACACCTTGTCGCCGTACGGCACGTCGGTGCTGCCCAGGACCAGCTGCGCCAGCTCGCGGAACAGTTCTTCGGTGAGGTCCATGTTGTCTTCGTAGTCGGCGTAAGCCTGGTAGAACTCCAACATGGTGAATTCCGGGTTGTGACGGGTCGAAACGCCTTCGTTACGGAAGTTGCGGTTGATCTCGAACACTTTTTCGAAGCCGCCAACCACGAGGCGCTTGAGGTACAGCTCAGGCGCAATGCGCAGGAACATTTCCATGTCCAGCGCGTTGTGGTGGGTTTCGAACGGCTTGGCGGCGGCACCACCCGGGATGGTTTGCAGCATCGGGGTTTCGACTTCGAGGAAGTCACGCTTCATCAGGAAGCTGCGGATGTGCGCAATGACCTGCGAACGCACGCGGAAAGTCTGGCGTACTTCTTCGTTGACGATCAGGTCAACGTAGCGCTGACGGTAGCGCTGTTCGGTGTCGGTCAGGCCGTGGTGCTTGTCCGGCAGCGGGCGCAGCGACTTGGTCAGCAGGCGCACGCTGGTCATTTCAACGTACAGGTCGCCCTTGCCGGAACGCGCCAGGGTGCCTTCGGCGGCAATGATGTCGCCCATGTCCCAGGTTTTCACCGAGGCCAGGGTTTCTTCGGACAGGGTTTTACGGTTGACGTAAACCTGAATGCGACCGGTCATGTCCTGGATCACCATGAACGAGCCACGGTTGAGCATGATGCGACCGGCAACCTTGACCGGGATTGCAGCCTCGGCCAGCTCTTCCTTGGTCTTGTCCGCGTACTGTTTCTGCAAGGCATCGCAGTAGTTTTCGCGGCGGAAGTCGTTCGGGAAGGCGTTACCCTTGGCGCGCTCGGCAGCCAGCTTTTCCTTGCGCAGGGCGATCAGGGAGTTTTCTTCCTGTTGCAGGGCTTGCGGGTCGAGTTGTTGGTCGCTCATGTCTTTAAATTTTCCATCAGGTTCGTTGCCCCAGCCTGTGGCTGGGGATCGCGGGCAAGCCCGCTCCCACAGGGATCGAGGGGTGTCAGCCAATCCCGCATTGCATGTGTTACAAGCCCGATTTCAGGCTGGCTTCCAGGTATTCGTCGATATCACCGTCGAGTACCTTGTCGCAGTCGCTGCGTTCGATGTTAGTGCGCAGATCCTTGATCCGCGACGCATCGAGCACGTACGAACGGATCTGGTGACCCCAGCCGATATCCGACTTGGTGTCTTCCAGCGCCTGGGAAGCGGCGTTGCGCTTCTGCATTTCCTGCTCGTACAACTTGGCCCGCAGCATTTTCATGGCGGTGTCCTTGTTCGCGTGCTGGGAACGTTCGTTCTGGCAGCTGACCACGGTGTTGGTCGGTACGTGGGTGATACGCACGGCCGAGTCGGTGGTGTTTACGTGCTGACCACCGGCACCGGAGGAGCGGTAGGTGTCGATCCGCAGGTCGGCCGGGTTGATCTCGATTTCCACTTTGTCGTCGATCTCAGGCGAGACGAACACCGCAGAGAACGAGGTGTGGCGACGGTTGCCGGAGTCGAACGGGCTCTTGCGCACCAGACGGTGTACGCCGATCTCGGTGCGCAACCAGCCAAAGGCATATTCACCCTTGATGTGCACGGTCGCGCCTTTGATACCGGCGACTTCACCGGCCGACAGCTCCATGATGGTGGCGTCGAAACCGCGTTTGTCAGCCCAGCGCAGGTACATGCGCAGCAGGATGTTGGCCCAGTCCTGGGCCTCGGTGCCCCCGGAACCGGCCTGGATGTCCAGGTAGGCGTTGTTCGGGTCCATTTCGTGGCTGAACATGCGGCGGAATTCGAGCTTGGCGAGGTTTTCCTCGAGACGGGCCAGCTCGGCGACGACATCGCCCACTGCGCCTTCGTCATTTTCTTCGACGGCCATGTCCAGCAGGTCGCGGCAATCGCCCAGACCGGTGTTCAACTCGTCGAGGGTGTCGACGATCTGCGCCAGCGCAGCGCGCTCGCGGCCCAGTTCCTGGGCGTATTCAGGTTTGTTCCAGACAGCCGGATCTTCAAGCTCGCGATTGACTTCGGTCAGACGCTCATGCTTTTGATCGTAGTCAAAGATACCCCCGAATAGTTTCGGAGCGCTCGGACAGGTCCTTGATGGTGTTAAGGATCGGGTTGATTTCCATGGCGGGCAGCACTCGTTGGCGAACTTTTGAAAGCCGACGAGTATAACGACAAACCGGCGACAACGGCAGCCCGCTTGGCGAAAAGGCGGGTATATGCACGATCTGCACAAGGATGCAGATCAAATGTGGGAGCTGGCTTGCCTGCGATGGCGGTGTATCAGATACGGAGGTGGTAACTGACAGGCCGCTATCGCAGGCAAGCCAGCTCCCACAGGGGATCAGCGTCGTTGCGGGTTATTCGATACCGACCTGATTACGCCCATTGTGCTTGGCCGTATACAAACCCTTGTCCGCCGCCATGATTAGCTGCCGACAATCCGTGCTCTGCACCGGCGTCATGGTCGACAGCCCAATGCTGATCGTCAGGCTCGCGCCTTCGGCCGGTGCAATATGCGGAATCTTCAACGCCTCAACCGCCATGCGCAGCTTTTCCGCCACCAGGCGTGCGCCGCCCGGCGAAGTGTTCGGCAACACCAGGGCAAACTCTTCACCGCCGTAACGCGCCGGCAAGTCCGAAGGACGACTGCTGGCTTCGCGGATTGCCGCCGCGACCTTGCGCAGGGCTTCATCGCCCTCGACGTGGCCGAAACTGTCGTTGTAGGTCTTGAAGAAGTCCACATCGATCATCAAGAGCGACAACTGAGTCTGGTCACGCATGGCGCGGCGCCATTCCAGTTCCAGGTATTCGTCGAAGTGGCGGCGATTGGACAGCCCGGTCAGGCCGTCGGAGTTCATCAAGCGTTGCAGCACCAGGTTGGTGTCGAGCAGTTGCTGCTGGCTGACGCGCAATGCGCGATACGCCGCATCCCGCTGCAACAGGGTCATGTAGGAGCGCGAGTGATAACGAATGCGCGCCACCAGCTCGATGTTGTCCGGCAGTTTGACCAGGTAATCGTTGGCCCCGGCCGCAAACGCCGCGCTTTTGATCAGTGGGTCTTCCTTGGTGGACAGCACGATGATCGGGATATTCGCCGTGGCCGGATGGTTGCGGTATTCGCGCACCAGCGTCAGGCCGTCGAGGCCCGGCATGACCAAATCCTGCAGGATCACCGTGGGTTTGATGCGAATCGCCTGGGCAATCGCCTGATGCGGGTCGGCGCAAAAGTGGAAATCGATGTTTTCTTCATGGGCCAGGCCACGCCGCACGGCTTCGCCGATCATGGCCTGGTCGTCGACCAGCAACACCATGGCGGCATTTTCGTCGGTCTTGATGTCGTCGATCTGTAGATCATTCATGTGCAGTCACCTGAATTACTGTCCTGCAAGCCGGCACTGCGGGAGGCTTTGATCATTTTGCAAAGACCTCCAGCAATCTGGGCGCAATTCTGTCCAGTGGGCGAATTTCAACAGCGGCATCAATGGCCGCCGCCGCTTTGGGCATGCCATACACCGCCGAGCTCTGCTGATCCTGGGCGATGGTCAAATATCCTTGTTCACGCAGCAATTTGAGCCCCTGGGCGCCGTCGCGCCCCATGCCGGTCAGCAATACGCCGACGGCGTCGCCGTTCCAATGGCTGGCGACGCTTTCAAAAAACACGTCGATGGACGGCCGGTAAATCTCGTTCACCGGCTCTGCGGTATAGGCTAGCGTGCCATTTTTCAACAGGCGAATATGGTGGTTGGTGCCGGCCAGCAGGACCACGCCACTTTGTGGCGGCTCGCCCTCGCGCGCCAGGCGCACCGGCAAGCCGGAAGCGCTGCTCAGCCACTCGGCCATGCCGGCGGCGAACACCTGGTCCACATGCTGCACCAGCACGATGGCCGCGGGAAAGTCCCGTGGCAAACCCTTGAGCAGGCTTTCCAGGGCAGCCGGCCCGCCAGCCGAGGAACCAATCGCCACCAGGCTCTGGCGCTTGCCGGTGCTGCGCTGGGGCGCGGTTTCGGTGCGTACGCGGCTGCCGCGCTGGCCAACCAGCCAGCCAATATTGAGGATTTTGCGCAGCAACGGCGCCGCCGCGTCCTTGGCGTTGCCGACGCCCAGCGCCGGCGTGTCCACCACGTCCAGCGCGCCGTGGCCCATGGCTTCGAACACGCGGCTGACATTGGCCTGGCGGTCTACGGTGACGATCACGATCGGGCACGGCGTCTCGGCCATGATCCGCCGCGTGGCTTCCACGCCGTCCATCACCGGCATGATCAGGTCCATCAGAATCAGGTCCGGCGTCACTTCGGCGCAGTGCTGCACGGCTTCCAGGCCATTGCTGGCCACCCACACCACTTCGTGCGCGGGTTCAAAACTCAAGGCGCGGCGCAAGGCCTCGACGGCCATGGGCATGTCATTGACGATCGCAATCCTCATGCCCGTGCGCCTCCAATCAGTTCCACCACGGCGTCCAGCAAGGCGTCGTCATGGAAACTGGCTTTAGCTAAATAATAGTCGGCGCCGGCGTCCAGTCCACGACGCCGGTCTTCTTCGCGATCCTTGTACGACACCACCATCACCGGCAACGATTGCAGGCGACTATCACGACGCAAGAGTGTGACCAATTCAATACCGTCCATACGAGGCATATCAATGTCAGTGATGAGCAGGTCGAAGTCTTCGGAGCGCAACGCGTTCCAGCCGTCCATGCCATCGACCGCGACAGCCACTTCATAACCGCGATTAAGTAACAATTTGCGTTGCAGCTCACGCACGGTGAGCGAATCATCCACCACCAGCACGCGTTTGCGCGGCGCTTCGGTGGCCTGCTGGCTGCGCCGGGCGATGCGTTCCAGGCGGCCGGTATTGAGCAGCTTGTCGACCGAACGCAGCATGTCTTCAACGTCGACGATCAACACCACCGAGCCGTCATCCAGCAACGCACCGGCAGAAATATCCTGGACCTTGCCCAGGCGATCATCCAGCGGCAACACCACCAAGGTGCGCTCGCCGATAAAGCGCTCCAACGCAATGCCATAGATCGCATCACGCTCGCGGATCACCACCACTTTCAGGGTTTCTTCGTTGCTCTGCCCGGCCGGGCGCTGCAGCAACTGGCTGGCCGCGACCAGGCCGACGTGGCGACCTTCGTGCCAGAAATGCTGGCGGCCTTCCAGTTGCACAATGTCGTCCGGCGCCAGGTCGCACATGCGTTCGATGTGCGCCAGCGGGAACGCGTAGGCTTCTTCGCCAACTTCCACCACCAGGCTGCGCACCACCGACAGCGTCAGCGGCACCTCCAGATGGAAGCGGCTGCCCTGCCCCGCCGTCTGCTCCAGCACCACCGCGCCGCGCAGTTGGCGAACCATATGTTGCACCGCGTCCAGGCCGACGCCGCGCCCGGACACTTCGGTGACCTTGTCACGCAGGCTGAAACCCGGCAGGAACAGGAACGTCAGCAGTTCCTCTTCACTCAGGCGCAGGGCGGTTTCCAGCGGTGACAGGTGCCGGTCGACGATGGTGCCGCGCAGGCGCTCCAGATCGACGCCATTGCCGTCGTCGCTCAACTCCAGCACGAGCAAACCCGCTTGGTGAGACGCGCGCAGGCGGATCAGGCCTTCAGCTGGCTTACCCGCCAGCAGGCGCTGCTCGGGCATTTCGATGCCGTGGTCGACCGCATTGCGCAATAAATGCGTAAGCGGTGCCTCAAGTTTTTCCAGCACGTCGCGGTCGACTTGCGTCTTCTCGCCTTCGATCTCCAGGCGCACTTGTTTGCCCAGGCTGCGGCCCAGGTCACGCACCATGCGCACCTGCCCGGCGAGCACATCGGCAAACGGTCGCATGCGGCACGCCAGCGCAGTGTCGTACAGCACCTGGGCGCGCTGCCCGGCCTGCCAGCCGAACTCATCCAGCTCGGCGGTTTTTTCCGCCAGCAGCGCCTGGGCTTCGCTTAACAGGCGGCGTGTGTCGGCCAAGGCTTCCTGGGCTTCAAGGTTCAAATCCAGGGTCTTGAGCTGCCCGTCCAAGGTGTCCAAGGCGCGTGCGCTCTGGCTTTGAATACGCTTGAGGCGCTGCATGCTCGCCAGGTAAGGCTTGAGCCGCTGGGTTTCCACCAGGGACTTACTCGACAAGTCGAGCAGGCTGTTCAAGCGCTCGGCGGTGACCCGCAACACACGCTCGCCGCCTTCGGTCATGCGTTTATTCTGGCGCGGCAGTTCGCTGGTGACCGGCGGCGCGGATTCGGGCTCCGGCGGCAGTTCTTCGACGACAGGCGCCGGAGCAGGCACCGGCGGTGGCGCTGGCGTTGACGGCGGCGCGACCTTGGCCATCGGCTGCGACGGATCAAGCAGGCGCTCCATCAGTGCCACATAGGCCTGGATATCCGCCGGACCGACGTCATTGCCCGGCGTGGCGATGCGCATCAGCAGGTCGGTGCCTTGCAGCAAGGCGTCGATATGTTCAGGTTGCAGGTACAGGCGGCTTTCCTGGGCGCTGACCAGGCAATCCTCCATGACGTGGGCCACGCTGACCCCGGCGTCCACCCCAACAATCCGCGCCGCGCCCTTGAGCGAGTGCGCGGCGCGCATGCAGGCTTCCAGCTGGTCGGCCTGGGTCGGGTTGCGTTCCAGGGCCAGCAAACCGGCGCTCAGCACTTGGGTCTGCGCGTCGGCTTCCAGGCTGAACAGTTCGAGCAGCGAGGCATCGCGCATCTGGTCGGGGGTCATGTGAGGCTCCGGGTCACGGCGGACAACAATTGCGCCTCATCCAGCCAGCGCAGGCTGCGGCCTTTCCACTGCAATACGCCCTGGGTGAAACGCGCGCTGGCCTGGGTGCCGGAGGCCGATGCGGCGCTCAAGGTGCGCTCATCAATGGCATGGATACCGTCGACTTCATCCACCGGCACCACGACCGGGCCATCCTGCGCGGCGATGATCAACATGCGCGGCATCACTCGCCCGCCGCTGGGGGCGTTGCTGGTAGCGTCCAGCCCCAACAGCTCGACCAACGACAGGCACGCCACCAAGGCGCCGCGCACATTGGCCACGCCGAGCAACGCCCGCGAGCGTTGGTGCGGCAGTGAGTGAATCGGTTGCAGCGGCGCCACTTCCACCAGGCAACGGGTAGCGATGCCCAGCCATTCTTCGCCGAGCCGGAACATCAACAGCGAGCGCGTGACGACATCGCTGTCGACCTCCGTGGCCGCCTGCGGACGCCGGTCGTTCTGCTGCAGGGCGTAGCGGTCGAGCAAACGCGTGGCGGCGGCGGAATACACCGAGCAGTTGCGGCAATGAATATGCTCCGCCAGCAACGGGCAGGATTTGTCGCCGTGGATGCCGATGCGGTTCCAGCAGTCGTCGATGGCTTGGGTATCGGCCAGGGTCAGGTCCAGGCCTGCAGTGTCGAGCGCGTCGGTGCTACTCATGGTTTGGACTCACTGTCAGCTCGCTGGCTACGCGCGGCCCGCGCTTGCAAGCGGCGCGCCCCCGCACTGTCGCCCTGGGACTCGAGCAACGCGGCCAGGTGCATCAAGGCCTGCGGGTGCTGCGGTTCCAGGTACAAGGCTTTTCGATAATAGCCCTGGGCTTCCAGGGCACTGCCGGCCACATCGCTGAGCAGGCCCAGCCAGTAAAACACCTGGGCCGCCGGCGGATGGTTACTCAAATACTGTTCGCAAGCGGCGCGGGCCTCGGCACTTTTGCCTTCATTGGCCAGCGTGGCGATGCGGCTGAGCAAGTCGCCGGCGTCGGTGTGCGGCGCCTTGATCGGCGCCACGTGAGCACTCACGGTGCTGAACGGACGCGGTTTGGGCGCAATCGGCGCCGCACTGCGCTGCGGCGCGGGCGCGGGTATTGGCACAAACACCGGCTCGGGCTTGACCGGCTCGACATGCCGGCTGAAGGCAAAAGATTGCGGCACGCCAATCGAGCGCATGCCATGGCGCCCCAGCAGGCTGCCTTCGGCCGGGCCGATAAACAGCACACCGTCCACGTGGGTCAAGCCCTTGAGCACGTCAAAGACTTGCTTCTGGGTCGGCTGGTCAAAGTAGATCAGCAAGTTGCGGCAGAACACGAAGTCGTACGTCGGCTCATTCGCCAGCAGGCCCGGGTCGAGCAAGTTGCCGACGTGCAGGCGCACTTGTTCGCGCACCCGGTCGGCGATGCGATAACCGTCCGGCTCTTCGGTGAAATGGCGCTCACGGAATTCGATATCGCCGCCGCGAAACGAATTCTTGCCGTACACCCCGCGCTTGGCGCGTTCTACCGACAGCGGGCTGACGTCCATGCCCTGCACCTTGAACTGGTGCGGCGCCAGGCCCGCATCAAGCAAGGCCATGGCGATCGAGTAAGGCTCTTCGCCGGTCGAACACGGCAGGCTCAGAATACGCAGCGCGCGCATCTGCTTGATCTCGGCCAGGCGCGCCTTGGCCAGGCGCGCCAGGGTCGCAAAGGATTCGGGGTAACGAAAAAACCAGGTCTCGGGCACGATCACCGCTTCGATCAGCGCTTGCTGCTCATCGTCGGAGTTCATCAGGTGCTGCCAGTAAGCCTGGGGCGTCTGCGCCTGCGTGACCTGGGTGCGCTGGCGCACCGCGCGCTCGATAATTGCCTCGCCCACCGAGGCGACGTCCAGGCCAATGCGTTCCTTTAAGAAGGCAAAGAAGCGCGGGTCGTTGCTCATACGCTCAGCTCGGCAGAAAACAGCAAGGTGCGCACCGGTTCGGTGAGCAGCTCGTTGACGCCAATCCACTGCATCAAGCCCAGGGCATCTTCACGCACCAGCCCCAGGTAAGGCGCCTCGCGGTTGTCCAGCCCATAAGGCTGGAATTCCTCAAGGCCGCACCGCAGGGTGTCGGTGGCTTGTTCGAGGATGAGGCCCAGCCAGCGCGCTTCGACCCACGGCTGCGGCTGGTAGTTGACCAACACCAGCCGCGTGCTGGTGCGCGCCTGGGCCGGGGTGCCGAACGTCAGCGCACACAGGTCGATCACCGGCACCAGCGCGCCACGGTGGGCAAAGATCCCTGCCACCCAAACGGGTGCATGGGCGATGGGTTTGAGCGGCAGGCGCGGCAGCACCTCGGCGACTTCCGTCGCCTTGAGGGCAAAGCGCTCGCCGCCGATGTGGAACACCAGGAACAACGCCTTTTTCGCTGCCGGGACGGCGCCGCGTTTAGCCGCGAGGTCGCTCATCAGACTTTGAAACGCGACACGCCGCTGCGCAGACCGACCGCAACCTGGCTCAGTTCATCGATGGCAAAGCTGGCCTGGCGCAGGGATTCCACGGTCTGGCTGCTGGCATCACCCAGTTGCACCAATGCGTGGTTGATCTGCTCGGCACCGGTGGCCTGGGCCTGCATGCCTTCGTTGACCATCAACACCCGCGGCGCCAGGGCCTGCACCTGATGGATGATCTGCGACAACTGCTCGCCGACTTGCTGCACTTCGAACATGCCACGGCGCACTTCTTCGGAGAACTTGTCCATGCCCATCACGCCTGCCGATACCGCCGACTGGATCTCGCGCACCATTTGCTCGATGTCGTAGGTGGCCACGGCAGTCTGGTCGGCCAGGCGCCGCACTTCGGTGGCGACCACGGCAAACCCGCGCCCGTATTCACCGGCCTTCTCGGCCTCGATGGCGGCATTGAGCGACAGCAGGTTGGTCTGGTCGGCGACCTTGACGATGGTCACCACCACTTGGTTGATGTTGCCCGCCTTCTCGTTGAGGATCGCAAGCTTAGCGTTGACCAAGTCAGCGGCGCCCATCACCGAGTGCATGGTTTCTTCCATGCGCGCCAGGCCTTGCTGGCCGGAACCGGCGGCGACCGACGCCTGATCGGCGGCGGTGGACACTTCGGTCATAGTGCGCACCAGGTCCTTGGACGTTGCCGCGATCTCGCGGGAGGTGGCGCCGATCTCGGTGGTGGTGGCGGCAGTTTCGGTGGCGGTGGCCTGTTGCTGCTTGGAGGTGGCGGCAATCTCAGTGACCGAGGTGGTCACCTGCACCGACGAACGCTGGGCCTGGGACACCAGGGCTGTCAGCTCGGTCATCATGTCGTTGAAGCCGGTTTCGACGGCGCCGAATTCGTCCTTGCGCTCCAGGTTCAAACGCTTGCTCAGGTCGCCGTCACGCATGGTGCCGAGGATCGCCACGATGCGCTGCATCGGCGCCATGATGGCGCGCATCAGCAGCAGGCCACACAGGCCGGCGGCAAGGATGGCCAGGGCCAGCGACACGAACATGCTGACTTTTGCCGCCGACACCGCGTCATCAATCGCCGTGGTTGCACGGTCGGCGACGTCTTTGTTCTCGGTAATGATGTCGTTGAGCTTCATACGCCCTGCCGTCCAGGCGGGCGTCAGGTTGGTGTTGAACTCCTTGCGCGCTGCGGCCAGGTCATTGCGCTGCAGGGCGTCGAGCACGGTGGCCAGGCTCTTGTTGTAGGCCTGGTGCATGCCTTCGAATTTGTCGAACTCGGCTTGGTCATCGCGACCGTTGATGGTTGCCTGGTAGTTGGCCATCTGCGTCTGGATGCGCCCTTCGAAGGATTTGAAATCGGCCTTGTCGGCGTCGGTCAGGCCCTTGTCGTCACGCAGACCGAGCAATTCCAGGGTTTGCAGGTAACTGTCGACCCAGGCGCTGCAGATCATCGAGCTGAGGTAAACCCCCGGCACCGCATCATCACGGACAGCCGTTTCGCTGCCCTCGATTTTCAGCAACCGTGAATAAGAGACCACAACCATTAACAGCATGATCGCGATAATGACCGCAAAGCTCGCCAAAATCCGTTGGCGCAAGGTCCAGTTCTTCACAGTATTTCCTCGAAGGGCCATTCAAATGGAGGGGAGTATAGCTGAGCCTATGGCCTCATTTATCAATGGGTTTTGATGCAGTGATCACATAAAGCAGATGTGGGAGCGGGCTTGCTCGCGAATGCGAAGTGTCAGTCAACGTATTGGGGACTGAGACACCGCATTCGCGAGCAAGCCCGCTCCCACATTTTTTGATCGGCGTAGCGACGGTGGTTATTGGTTAAGCCGCACCTGTTTTTCCAGCTCGGCCTTTAAGCCGGGCTCCAGTTTCAGCTGGCGCGCCAACTCATCCAGATAGGCTTTTTCCATAAAGTTCTCTTCGTCCACCAGCATCACGCTGGCGATGTACATCTCGGCGGCCATTTCCGGGGTGCCTGCCGCGCGCGCCACATCGGCCGGGTCCAGGGGTTTGTTGAGTTCGGCGTGCAGCCAGTTTTGCAGCTCGCGGTCGTTGTCCAGCTTGGTGAACTCGCCTTCGATCAGCGCGCGTTCGCGTTCGTCCACATGCCCGTCGGCCTTGGCTGCCGCGACCAGCGCTTTAAGAATGCCCTGGCTGTGCTGCTCGACTTGGGCCGGGGGCAAGCGGTCGATAGTCTGCGGTTCACCCTGGGGCGCGTTGGCCTGTTGCGCCTGCCAATTGCCGTACGCCTTGTAGGCAATCACGCCCAACGCCGCCAAGCCGCCATAAGTCAGGGCCTTGCCGCCGAATTTGCGCGCCTTCTTATTCCCCAGCAGCAACCCCATCGCCCCTGCTGCCAGGGCGCCGCCACCTGCACCACCGAGCAGGCTGCCAAGGCCGCCACTGCCAAGCAGCCCGCCGAGGGCGCCCTTGTCGTCTGACTTTGGCTGGCCACCCGCCTTGTTCTGCAGCATGTCCTGGCCAGATTTGAGCAACTGATCGAGCAATCCACGGGTATTCATTCGCAGCCTCCAGGCACTTGGGTTTGTAGGACCAATAGGCCCCCAGCGTAAAACTTAGTGCCAAAAAGCCCATGTCTAGAGTGCTTCGAGTTGTAACGTAGCCGGCCAATCCTGGAAACGTCTTGTTTCACATGCAACGCGATCACGCCGCTATCAATCAATTTTCCTACGTCACCGAACCGCTTAAGCTATCCGGCGTCTGTTTATAGTCCGTTGCGTTTGGCCGAAGGCATGTCCGAACCGTTATTTCTGATCCGCTACGTGCCAGGAAAGGCGCGGGATTTGCTCACGACAGGTTTTCTCTATGCACCGCAGGAATTTGCTCAAAGCGTCCATGGCCATTGCGGCTTACACCGGTTTATCGGCCAGCGGCCTGCTCGCTGCGCAGGCCTGGGCCGGCAACCGTGCCGCCGATGGCAAGGCCGTGGCGTTTGATTTTGAAACGCTCAAAGCCCAGGCCAAACAGCTCGCCGGCACCGCGTACAAAGACACCAAGCAGGTGCTGCCGCCGACCCTGGCGACCATGACACCGCAGAATTTCAATGCCATCGGCTACGACGGCAACCATTCGTTGTGGAAGGAATTGAACGGCCAGCTCGACGTGCAGTTTTTCCACGTCGGCATGGGGTTCAAGACGCCGGTGCGCATGCACAGCGTCGACCCCAAAACCCGCGAGGCGCGCGAGGTGCATTTCCGCCCGTCGCTGTTCAACTATGAAAAGACCACGGTCGACACCAAGCAGTTGACCGGCGACTTGGGCTTCTCCGGCTTCAAGCTGTTCAAGGCGCCGGAGCTGGATCGCCATGACGTGCTGTCATTTCTCGGCGCCAGCTACTTCCGCGCAGTGGATTCCACCGGCCAGTACGGCCTGTCCGCACGCGGCCTGGCGATTGATACCTACGCGAAAAAGCGCGAGGAATTCCCCGACTTCACCCAGTTCTGGTTCGAAACCCCGGCCAAGGACGCCACGCGCTTTGTGGTCTACGCCCTGCTCGACTCGCCAAGCGCCACCGGTGCCTACCGCTTTGACATCGATTGCCAGGCCAATCAGGTGGTGATGGCCATCGACGCGAATATCAACGCGCGCACCACCATCGAGCAACTGGGCATCGCGCCGATGACCAGCATGTTCAGCTGCGGCACCCACGAGCGCCGCATGTGCGACACCATCCACCCGCAAATCCACGACTCGGATCGCCTGGCGATGTGGCGCGGCAACGGCGAGTGGATTTGCCGTCCGCTGAACAACCCGGCCAAGCTGCAATTCAACGCGTTCGCCGACACCGACCCGAAAGGCTTCGGCCTGGTGCAGACCGACCATGAGTTCGCCAGCTACCAGGACACCGTGGACTGGTACAGCAAGCGCCCGAGCCTGTGGGTGGAACCGACGACGGCCTGGGGCGAAGGCTCGATCGACCTGCTGGAAATCCCGACCACCGGCGAAACCCTCGACAACATCGTGGCCTTCTGGACCCCGAAAAAGCCCGTGGCTGCCGGCGACTCGCTCAACTATGGCTACAAGCTGTACTGGAGCGCATTGCCACCTGTGAGCACGCCGTTGGCGCAAGTCGACGCCACCCGTTCCGGCATGGGCGGTTTCACCGAAGGCTGGGCACCGGGCGAGCATTACCCCGAAGTGTGGGCCCGTCGGTTTGCCGTGGACTTCAAAGGCGGCGGCCTCGACCGCCTGCCCGCCGGCACCGGCATCGAACCGGTGGTGACCTGCTCCCACGGTGAAGTCAAAGACTTCAGCGTGCTGGTGCTCGACAACATCAAGGGCTATCGCATTCTGTTCGATTGGTACCCGACCAGCGACAGCGTGGAGCCGGTGGAGCTGCGCTTGTTTATCCGTACTCAGGACCGCACCTTGAGTGAAACCTGGCTGTACCAGTACTTCCCGCCTGCGCCAGAGGCGCGTAAGTACACCTGATCTCAGCCATCTGATCGTTCCCACGCTCTGCGTGGGAATGCCGCCTGGGACGCTCCGCGCCCCGCCACTCATGCAACGTTTGAGGCCTGCGCGAGATGACGCGGAGCGTCACGGGATGCGTTCCCACGCGGAGCGTGGGAACGATCGGCTCAGAACCGCGACACGCTTTTCATCGCGCCAATCAAGTACCGCATCGCCACCTGATCGCTTTCGGTCAGGGCGCGATACTGCGCCAGCAATTCGGCTTCGTCCGAACTCAACCGGCTGCCACGCAAGGACATCCTGCGGGTCAGAAAACTCACCACCGCACCCGCAACACCATTGGATTTGGCCATGGACTGCTTCTCCTGATATCGATCTAAGACTCCTGGTGCCCATCGCCTGCCTTCCGTGAGGCGCAAGACTTTGGCGGAACCAACAGCCTGACTCTCTGGGCCAGAAATCAGACTTACCCTAAGCGTAGAAACAATCTGCTCACGTGTGGGATTTTTTTAGAGTATTAACTTAAATAAATCGCTTAAGTAACAAATACCTACAGCGTCTTCCCACACAACGATCGATACAGGTGGATGTCGTGCGGCTCCTGCGCCAACAATTCCGGGTCGGGGCGTGCCAGCAACCGGCAGCCATGGCGTCGATAGAAGTCCACGGTGTTGCGTGATTCGGTGGCGGACACATACAGCGCGTCGGCCCCGACCTGCCGGCCGTGCTCGCAGGCCAGGTTGAATAAACGCCCACCAAGCCCCAACCCCCGCGCGGCGTGGCTGACGTGCAGGAACTTCAATTGCCGCATCACCAGGTCCTGGATGTGAAGTGGGTGGTTGTCCACCACCACCGCCGCCGCCAGGGTCGGCCCGTCGAACACGCCCCACAACCACCCGCCCCGCCTGAGGCAGGCGAGCAGCGCCACGGCGTCCTGCTGCGCCTCGCCTTCAGGCCAGCCGCGCATGTCGTGGTGGTCGGGGTATAACACCAACTCGCCGCCCTCCAGGCGATAGCACTCATGGATCAGTTCCGTGCGGTCGATGCTTGCCAGCAACGGGATATCGCTTTCGGTTAACGCGCGTTCGAGCAACATGGGGCCTCCTGCTTTCAAGCGACCAAGGATCAAGCTTGGGTTAAACCCAGGCAAGAAAAACCCACCGGGTCAAGGTGGGTTTCGGTCAATCAGGCGTGGGATCAATCCCTCAGATCAGACTCATGGATCGGCTGATCCCGATGAGTCGCCCGTTGGTACTGCGCTGGCCAGATTGCCTTGCGCCCACCCAGGTCATCGTCGGCATGCAGCGGCCAGTAAGGGTCACGCAACAACTCACGGGCGAGGAAGATGATATCCGCCTGGCACGTGCGCAGGATGTGCTCGGCCTGGGCCGGCTCGGTAATCATGCCCACGGTGCCGGTGGCGATGCCTGACTCTTTGCGCACACGCTCGGCAAAGCGCGTCTGGTAACCGGGGCCGGTGGGGATCTCGGCATTGGCGGCGGTGCCACCTGAGGACACGTCGATCAGGTCGACGCCCAAGTCTTTCAGGCGGCGCGCCAGTTCCACGGTTTCATCCGGGTTCCAGCCGTCTTCCACCCAATCGGTGGCCGACACCCGCACGAACAGCGGCAGCTCCTGGGGCCAGACTTCGCGCACGGCCTGGGTCACTTCGAGCACCAGGCGAATACGGTTTTCAAACGAGCCACCGTAGTGGTCCTGGCGCTGATTGCTGATGGGCGAGAGGAATTGATGCAACAGGTAACCGTGGGCGGCGTGGATTTCCACCACTTCAAAACCGGCGGTCAGGGCGCGCTTGGCGGCGGCGACAAAGTCGGCGATCACCTGCTGGATCTGCCCTTCGTCCAGCGGCTTGGGCTGGGCGTGATTGGGGTCAAAGGCGATGGGCGATGGGCCTACCGGCACCCAGCCGCCATCTTCCGGCTTGACGCTGCCGTGCTTGCCGATCCACGGCCGATGGGTGCTGGCCTTGCGCCCGGCATGCGCCAATTGGATGCCCGCCACCGCACCCTGGGCGGCGATAAAACGCGTAATGCGCTGCAGCGGTTCGATCTGTGCGTCGTTCCACAGGCCCAGGTCCTGGGCGGTGATGCGGCCATCGGCGGTCACGGCGGTGGCTTCAGTGAAAATCAGCCCGGCGCCGCCCACTGCGCGGCTGCCGAGGTGCACCAGGTGCCAGTCATTGGCCAGGCCATCGTCGGATGAGTACTGGCACATCGGCGACACGGCAATGCGGTTGAGCAGGGTCAATTGACGGAGGGTGTAGGGTTCGAGCAGCTGACTCATGGCGCACCTCTTCTGGGTTCTGTGGGCACTATTCAAACAGTGCTTAGAGCCTAGTCGACAACGGTAGCTTGCACAGGGTTCAGACGGAAAACGGGAGCCGATTGCCGGCTCCCGTGTCGCAACAGCTTACATTTCGACCTGGGTGCCCAGCTCGATCACCCGGTTTACCGGGAGTTTGAAGAAGCGCAGGTTGCCGTTGGCATTCTTCAACATGAACGCAAACAAACTTTCGCGCCAACGGGCCATGCCCTTGATGCGCGAGGCGATCACCGTTTCGCGGCTGAGGAAGTAGGTGGTGCGCATCGGGCTGAAATCCAGGTCGTCCAGATGGCACAGCTTCAGCGCTTCGGGCACGTCCGGCTCATCGGTAAACCCGAAGTGCAGGATCACGCGGAAGAAGCCTTCGCCATAGGCGTCCACCTCGAAGCGCCGCGACGCCGGCACGCGCGGGATATCTTCGTAGACCACCGTCAGCATCACCACCTGCTCATGCAACACCTGGTTATGCAGCAGGTTGTGCAACAGCGCGTGGGGCACGGCGTCGGGCCGCGCGGTCAGGAACACGGCGGTGCCCTGCACGCGATGGGGCGGCTGCACGCGGATACTGCTGATAAAGATCGGCAATGGCAGGCCGCCTTCGTCGAGGCGGTCCATCAACAGCTCCTTGCCGCGCTTCCAAGTGGTCATCAGGATAAACAGCACAATCCCCGCCAACACCGGAAAGGCACCGCCCTGCACGATTTTCGGCACGTTGGCGGCGAAGAACAGACCGTCCACCAACAGGAAACCGATCAACACCGGAATTGCCAGCACCGGCGGCCATTTCCACAGCAGCAGCATCACCGCCGACACCAGGATGCTGGTGATCAGCATGGTGCCGGTCACCGCCACGCCGTAAGCCGAAGCCAAGGCGTTCGAGGATTCAAAGCCCAGTACCAACAGAATCACGCCGACCATCAGCGACCAGTTCACCGCACCGATGTAGATCTGGCCTTGCTCGGCGCTTGAAGTGTGCTGGATATGCATGCGCGGGATGTAACCCAGTTGGATCGCCTGGCGGGTCAAGGAGAACGCACCTGAAATCACCGCCTGGGAGGCAATCACCGTGGCCAGGGTCGACAGTGCGACAAGCGGGATCAACGCCCACTCCGGCGCCAGCAGGTAGAAGGGGTTGCGCGCCGCTTCAGGGTTTTCCAGCAGCAAGGCGCCCTGGCCGAAGTAGTTGAGCACCAACGCCGGCAGCACCAGGGCGAACCACGCACGGGCGATCGGCTTGCGGCCAAAGTGGCCCATGTCGGCATACAGCGCTTCGGCGCCGGTCAACGCCAGCACTACGGCACCGAGAATTGCCACGCCCATGCCAGGATGCGCCGTAAAGAAACGCACGCCCCACACCGGGTTAAGCGCATTGAGCACTTCGGGGTGTTGCAAAATGCCGTGCACGCCGAGGCCGCCCAACACCAGGAACCACACCACCATCACCGGCCCGAACAGCTTGCCAATGCGGTCGGTGCCGTGTTTCTGGATCAGGAACAGCCCGACCAGCACCACCAACGACAGCGGCACGACCCAACGTTCCAGGCCATCAAAGGCCAATTCCAGGCCCTCGACCGCCGACAACACCGAGATCGCCGGGGTGATCATGCTGTCGCCGTAGAACAGCGCC
The DNA here is from genome assembly GCF_009834565.1 of Pseudomonas sp. R76. Classification (GTDB taxonomy): domain Bacteria; phylum Pseudomonadota; class Gammaproteobacteria; order Pseudomonadales; family Pseudomonadaceae; genus Aquipseudomonas. The sequence continues at coordinate 1,635,884 of NZ_CP019428.1, read as the reverse complement.
GCACCGATCAGGCCAAGAATCACCAGCACCGAACGCAACTTGGGGTACGGCGACGCCGCCCGCCGCGCCAGTGCCGTCAGGGCCATGATGCCACCCTCGCCCTGGTTGTCAGCGCGCAGGATAAACAGCACGTACTTGATCGACACGACCCACACCAGCGACCAGAAAATCAGCGCCAGAATGCCGAAGACCCCGTCATGATTGACCGGAACCCCGTAACCACCAGTAAACACTTCTTTAAGGGTATAGAGCGGGCTGGTACCGATATCGCCGTAAACCACCCCGACTGCCGCCACCAGCATGCCAATCGGCTTTGCATTGGAATGCTCGGCACCTGCTGCCTGACTATTTGCCTGACCCATCAACCACTCCTGCCCTTTGACCTGAGGTCTTTTATAAACAACGCGTCTAAGCTGACCGTAGCATGCGCTGTTTTACTTCTCGTAACAGACGTTTTATTGACCCAAGGGTTTTACCCATGTGCAACGGCGCGAAGCATAGCGCAGCACTCGTCGCATTTCCCTGCATAAAGCTGGTCAAGTGCGTTGCCCATCGATAGAATTGCGCACTTTTTGATCAGAGGCGCACCAAGCGCCCGTCTACCGCCGTGTCGTGCCCGACTGGCGGCGCCATTCAATACCGAGGTTAGACATGTCCACCACCATCGCAAAAGCCAACCCCAAGGTCGGCTTTGTATCCCTGGGTTGCCCGAAGGCTCTGGTCGACTCCGAGCGCATCCTCACGCAACTGCGTATGGAAGGCTATGACGTCGTGTCCACCTACCAGGACGCGGACGTGGTGGTGGTCAACACCTGCGGCTTCATCGACTCGGCCAAGGCAGAGTCCCTGGAAGTGATCGGCGAAGCCATCAAGGAAAACGGCAAGGTCATCGTGACCGGCTGCATGGGCGTGGAAGAAGGCAATATCCGCAACGTGCACCCTAGCGTGCTGGCCGTGACCGGCCCGCAGCAATATGAGCAGGTAGTCAACGCCGTGCATGACGTGGTGCCGCCGCGTCAGGACCACAACCCGCTGATCGACCTGGTGCCGCCGCAAGGCATCAAGCTGACGCCGCGCCACTACGCGTACCTGAAGATTTCCGAAGGCTGCAACCATAGCTGCAGCTTCTGCATCATCCCGTCGATGCGCGGCAAGCTGGTCAGCCGCCCGGTCGGTGATGTGCTGGATGAGGCCCAGCGCCTGGTCAAATCCGGCGTGAAAGAGCTGTTGGTGATCTCCCAGGACACCAGCGCCTACGGCGTCGACGTGAAATACCGCACCGGTTTCTGGAACGGCGCGCCGGTAAAAACCCGCATGACCGAACTCTGCGAAGCCCTCAGCAGCCTGGGCGTGTGGGTGCGCCTGCACTACGTTTACCCGTACCCGCACGTGGACGAGCTGATCCCGTTGATGGCCGCCGGCAAGATCCTGCCGTACCTGGACATCCCGTTCCAGCACGCCAGCCCGAAAATCCTTAAGGCGATGAAACGCCCGGCCTTCGAAGACAAGACCCTGGCGCGCATCAAGAACTGGCGCGAGATCTGCCCGGAACTGATCATTCGCTCCACCTTCATCGTCGGCTTCCCTGGCGAAACCGAAGAAGACTTCCAGTACCTGCTGGACTGGCTGACCGAAGCGCAGCTGGACCGCGTCGGTTGCTTCCAGTACTCGCCGGTTGAAGGCGCGCCGGCCAACCTGCTGGACGCGGCCATCGTGCCGGACGACGTCAAGCAAGACCGCTGGGAGCGCTTCATGGCGCACCAGCAGGCGATCAGCTCGGCACGCCTGCAACTGCGCATTGGCAAGGAAATCGAAGTGTTGATCGACGAAGTCGACGAGCAAGGCGCGGTAGGCCGCTGCTTCTTCGATGCGCCGGAAATCGACGGTAACGTGTTTATCGACGACGCCAGCGGTTTGAAGCCGGGCGACAAGGTCTGGTGCACCGTGACCGACGCCGACGAATACGACCTGTGGGCCGTAAAGCGCGACTAAGTCTGTAAAAACTTGAAAAGCCCCGCTTCTGGACAAGATGCGGGGCTTTTTTCGGTCTATCGTTTGCCCATTGGCGAAGATCCAGTCAAGGAGCAGCGGGCATGCGTCAGCTTTCGGTTATCCATACACCCAAACTCAGCGACTTCGCGCACTTGGCGCAACTCTGGGAAGACTCGGTGCGGGCGACCCACGATTTCTTGCCGGACAGCTACATCGTGCTGCTCAAGGAGCTGGTGCTGACGCGCTATCTGGACTCGGTGATGCTGATTTGTACCAAGGACGCGCGCCAACGCATCACCGGGTTTGCCGGGGTGGCGGCGGGCAAGGTCGAGATGCTGTTTATCGACCCGCAACACCGTGGCCAGGGCCTTGGCCGGCAACTGCTGCGGTATGCCATCGAACACATGAACGCCGATACCCTGGACGTCAACGAACAGAACCCGCAGGCCCTGGGGTTCTACTTCAAGCAGGGCTTTGAGGTGATCGGCCGTGCGGAGCATGATGGGCTAGGCCAGCCGTATCCGTTGCTGCACATGCGTTTGCGCCAGCAGCAACTGCGCAGAGGCTGACTCAGCAAAGAATAAAATGTGGGAGCTGGTTTGTGTGGGAGCTGGCTTGCCTGCGATGGCATCACCTCGATTCCAAATGCACGACCGAGGTGTCTGCATCGCGGGCAAGCCCGACTCCCACACAAGCCCAGTTCCCACACAAGCCCGACTCCCACACAAGCCCAGTTCCCACACAAGCCCGACTCCCACACAAGCCCAGCTCCCACAAAAAGCCCCTGCGCTGAAATGGGGCCGGGATTAACCGGCGCCAGGCAGGTACAATAGCCGCCCCCTTTTGCTACGGCCCTTGTCATGACTGACCCCATACGCCTCTCCAAACGCCTTATCGAACTGGTCGGTTGCTCCCGTCGGGAGGCTGAGCTGTTTATTGAAGGCGGCTGGGTCTCGGTGGACGGCGAAGTGATCGACGAACCGCAGTTCAAGGTCACCACCCAGAAGGTCGAGCTGGACCCAGAGGCGAAAGCCACTGCGCCGGAGCCGGTGACCATTCTGCTGCACGCGCCGGTGGGCGTGGATGCCGAAACGGCAATGGCCTCGATCAGCGCCGAGACCCTGTCCGAAGAACACCGCTTCAGCAAACGCCCGCTCAAAGGCCACTTCCTGCGCCTGACCGCCAGTGCGGAACTGCAAGCCAAGGCCAGCGGCCTGCTGGTGTTCACCCAGGACTGGAAGATTCTGCGCAAGTTAACCGCCGATGCCGCCAAGATCGAGCAGGAATACGTGGTTGAGGTTGAGGGCGACATGGTTGCCCACGGCCTCAACCGCCTGAACCACGGCCTGACCTACAAAGGCAAAGAGCTACCGGCCGTGAAGGCCAGCTGGCAGAACGAAAACCGTCTGCGCTTTGCGATGAAGAACCCGCAACCGGGCGTGATCGCCCTGTTCTGCGAGGCCGTTGGCTTGAAAGTCATCGCCATCCGTCGCATCCGCATCGGCGGCGTGTCTATCGGCAAAGTGCCGGTCGGCCAATGGCGCTACCTGTCCAGCAAAGAGAAGTTCTAAGCCGTTCCCCTTTTTTATCGGCACCGGCACATTTGCGCGGTGCCCTCAGTTGAATACCAGGATTGCCCAATGATTCACAACGACGTACTGCGCAGCGTGCGCTACATGCTCGACATCAGCGACAACAAGATGGTCGAGATCATCAAGCTCGGCGGCATGGACGTGACCAAGGAAGACCTGCTGACTTACCTCAAGAAAGATGAGGAAGAAGGCTTTGTGTTCTGCCCGGACGACGTGATGGCGCACTTCCTTGACGGCCTGGTGATCTTCAAGCGTGGCAAGGACGAAAGCCGTCCGCCACAGCCGATCGAAACCCCGGTGACCAACAACATCATCCTCAAGAAGCTGCGCGTGGCCTTCGAGCTGAAGGAAGACGACATGCACGCGATCCTCAAGGCCGCCGAGTTTCCGGTGTCCAAACCGGAGCTGAGCGCGCTGTTCCGCAAATTCGGCCACACCAACTACCGCCCGTGCGGCGACCAGCTGCTGCGCAACTTCCTCAAGGGCCTGACCCTGCGGGTTCGTGCGTAAGCCATGAGTTACAACGTCTCGCCCGTCGGCTTTGTGCGCTCCTGCTTCAAGGAGAAGTTCGCCATCCCGCGCCAGCCACAACTGGCACCGGCCGCCCGTGGCGTGCTGGAACTGGTGGCGCCGTTCGATCAAGGTGAGGCGGTGCAGGGCCTGGAGCAGGTCAGCCATGTGTGGTTGCTGTTTCTGTTCCACCAGGCCCTGGAAGACAAGCCGCGCCTGAAAGTGCGACCGCCACGTTTAGGCGGTAACACGTCCATGGGCGTGTTCGCCACCCGCGCGACGCACCGGCCCAACGGCATCGGCCAGTCGGTGGTGAAGCTGGACAAGATCGAGCCAGGGCGGTTGTGGATTTCCGGAATTGATCTGCTTGATGGCACGCCCGTGCTGGATATCAAGCCGTATGTGCCCTACGCCGACATCATTGACACCGCCACCAACGACATCGCCAGCAGCGCGCCGCAGCTGATTCCGGTGCAGTGGCTGAAGACGGCGCTGTTCCAGGCGCAAGGCCATGCTGAGCGCCTTGATGAGCCGTTGGTGGCGTTGATCGAGCAATGTTTGGCGCAGGATCCGCGGCCGGCGTATCAGACGCCAGGGCCGGAGCGCGAGTACGGCGTGCAGTTCTGGGATGTGGATGTGCGCTGGCACTATCCCGAAGCCGGGGTGATTTGCGTGCTTGAAGTGGTGCCAACTGACTGAAACCGGAAACTAAATGTGGGAGCGGGCTTGCTCGCGAAAGCGGTGGTTCAGTCAACCGATTTGGCGACTTATACACCGTCTTCGCGAGCAAGCCCGCTCCCACATTTAGGTCTTCTTTGTTGCTCAGTCAGCACATGGCCTGACTGCTTACTTCTCGACGAACGCACGCTCGATCAGATAATCACCCGGCTCACGCATACGCGGCGAAACCTTCAGGCCGAAGCTGTTCAGCACTTCGCTGGTTTCGTCCAACATGCTTGGGCTGCCGCACAGCATGGCGCGGTCGTCTTCGGGGTTGATCGGTGGCAGGCCGATGTCGCTGAACAGCTTGCCGCTGCGCATAAGGTCGGTCAGGCGGCCTTCGTTTTCGAACGGCTCACGGGTCACGGTCGGGTAGTAGATCAACTTGTCACGCAGGGCCTCGCCGAAGAATTCGTTCTGCGGCAGGTGCTCGGTGATGAATTCGCGGTAGGCGACTTCGTTGACGTAACGCACGCCGTGGCACAGGATCACTTTTTCGAAACGCTCGTAGGTTTCCGGGTCCTGGATCACGCTCATGAATGGAGCCAGGCCAGTACCGGTGCTGAGCAGATACAAGTGTTTGCCCGGCTTCAAATCGTCAAGCACCAGGGTGCCCGTCGGTTTTTTGCTGATGATGATCTCGTCGCCTTCCTTCAAATGCTGCAACTGAGAAGTCAGCGGGCCATCGGGCACCTTGATGCTGAAGAACTCCAGATGCTCTTCCCAGTTCGGGCTGGCAATGGAGTAAGCGCGCATGAGCGGGCGGCCATTTGGCTGTTGCAGGCCGATCATCACGAACTGACCGTTCTCGAAGCGCAGGCCCGGATCGCGGGTGCACTTGAAGCTGAACAGAGTGTCGTTCCAGTGATGAACACTGAGGACACGCTCGTGGTTCATGTTGCTCATGTACGGGGGACTCCTGGAAATGGGTCTGCGCCAAGATTGAGATGCGCAATTGCACAGCATTCTAATGGCGGCGACAATATCTGTTAACTGGATTATTAAGATAAGGGTTATCGGTTATATCGATATGCGATTTACTCTCCGTCAACTGCAAGTTTTCGTCGCCGTCGCCCAGCAGGAAAGCGTCTCACGCGCTGCTGGCCTTCTGGCCTTATCTCAATCCGCCGCCAGCACCTCGATCACCGAGCTGGAGCGCCAATCCAGCTGCCAATTATTCGACCGCGCGGGCAAACGCCTGAGCCTCAACGCCCTCGGCCATCAGCTGTTACCCCAGGCCGTGGCGCTGCTGGACCAGGCCAAGGAGATCGAAGACCTGCTCAACGGCAAGTCCGGCTTCGGCTCGCTCGCCGTCGGCGCCACCCTGACCATCGGCAATTACCTCGCAACCCTGCTGATCGGCAGCTTCATGCAGCAGCACCCCGAAAGCCAGGTGAAGCTGCATGTGCAGAACACTGCGCATATCGTGCATCAGGTGGCGCACTACGAAATTGACCTGGGTCTAATCGAAGGCGACTGCAGCCACCCGGACATCGAAGTGCAAACCTGGGTGGAGGACGAACTGGTGGTGTTTTGCGCACCGCAACATCACCTGGCCAAACGCGGCGTGGCGAGCATGGAAGAGCTGACCCATGAAGCGTGGATTCTGCGTGAGCAAGGCTCCGGCACGCGCTTGACCTTTGACCAGGCCATGCGGCATCACCGCAGCGCGCTGAATATCCGCCTGGAGCTGGAACACACCGAGGCGATCAAGCGTGCCGTGGAGTCCGGGCTGGGGATCGGCTGTATTTCCCGCCTGGCGCTGCGCGATGCGTTCCGCCGTGGCAGCCTGGTGCCGGTGGAAACCCCGGACCTGGACCTGGCCCGGCAGTTCTATTTCATCTGGCATAAACAGAAGTACCAGACCTCGGCGATGCGCGAGTTCCTGGAACTGTGCCGCGCCTTCACCGCCGGGGTGCAGCGCAGCGACGAGATCGTGCTGCCGAGCATCGCCTGAGCGTTAGATCAGGATCACGGCCCACACCAGGGTGATCATGGTCAGTGCCACGAATTGCGCGGCGCTGCCCATGTCCTTGGCGTTTTTCGACAGCGGGTGCAGGTCCAGCGAGATCCGGTCGATGGCGGCTTCCACAGCGGAGTTGAGCAACTCGACGATCAAGGCCAGCAGACACACCGCGATCAGCAAGGCGCGTTCGACCCGGCTCACGTGCAGGAAAAAACTCAACGGGATCAGGATGACGTTGAGCAACACCAGTTGACGGAACGCCGCCTCGCCAGTGAAAGCCGCGCGCAGGCCATCCAGGGAATAGCCCCCTGCGTTGAAGATACGTTTGATACCGGTTTGACCCTTGAAAGGCGACATAGATGTAGGCAACTGAACCAAAGGAGTGGGGAAACTAGATGACGCAAAGTCAAAAAAGCGTGAACCAGTAACAACTTAATGCTGCGAAATTGACTCAAGTTGTTGCAAGAGCAGCGCCGCCTGGGTGCGCGTACGCACGCCCAACTTGCGGAAGATCGCCGTCACGTGGGCCTTGATGGTCGCTTCCGACACACTCAGCTCGTAGGCAATCTGTTTGTTCAGCAAGCCTTCGCAGACCATGGTCAGCACGCGAAACTGCTGCGGCGTCAGGCTGGCGAGGCCATCACGGGCGGCCTTGGCTTCGTCGGACACATTGATTTCTTCAAACGCTTGCGGCGGCCACGACACATCGCCGTCCAGCACGGTGCGCACGGCTTGCTGAATCGCTTCCATCGAGCTGGACTTGGGAATGAACCCGCTGGCGCCAAACTCCTTGGAGCGTACCACCACGTCAGCTTCTTCCTGGGCCGAGACCATCACCACCGGGATTTGCGGGTATTGCCCGCGCAACAGCACCAGCCCGGAAAAACCGTAGGCGCCCGGCATGTTGAGGTCGAGCAGCACCAGGTCCCAGTCGGATTTTTCGCCGAGGCGGGCTTCCAGCTCGGCAATGCTGGCCACTTCAACCAGTCGCACGTCGGGGCCAAGGCCCAGGGTTACGGCCTGATGCAGCGCACTGCGAAACAGCGGATGGTCATCGGCTATCAGGATTTCGTATGTGGCCATTGATTAAATGATCCTGTTTTTTATGGCTGCCCTGATGGGTTCAGGGTTCGCCAGTACACAAGGCAACAGCCAGGCAGCCATCGCCACAGGGCACGCTCAACGTCAAAAACACCTGCAACGACGCTGAAAATTCACGGTTACGCCCCAATCGGCGCCCAGCATGCCCAGCGTAGCCTGGGGGGTCAAGCACTACGCCCGTGGGCATTTTAGCGGGTTGCGGGTTTACGGTGCCATCATGCAAACGTTGTCGGGTCATACCGCCGGGATATGCGGCGAGAGACGCGTATGCACGCTGTCCGTCGGGTCCAGCGGCAGCAGGAACTTGGCCGCCAAGTAATGGGCGCTGAATACGTCGAGGTAAGCGTCCAGCACTTCGCTGGCAACTTGATCATCCGCCAGCTCCAGGCACAGCGCCGCGACTTCGGCGGTGCAGAAATGGTCATCGCGCTTGGAACGGCGCAATTTGTAGCGCGACAACTGCTCGGGCGCCAGGCTCAGCACCGGCAAGTGTTCCAGGTAGGGACTCTTGCGGAACATCTTGCGCGCTTCACTCCACGTACCGTCCAGCAGGATGAACAGCGGGCGCTTGCCCTCCTCCACCTTCACCTCGCTGACAACCCGCTCGGGCGCGACGAATTCGCCGGGAAACACGATGTAGGGTTGCCACTGCGGGTCGGCCAGCAAGGTCAGCAGTTCGGGGTCGACCTCGGTGCGCGACCAGGCAAATGCGGTGGTGTCGTCGATGACATCGGCGATCAGCCAGCCGGTGTTACTGGGTTTCATCGGTTCGACATCGTGCATCAGCAGGCACATGGCCGAGCGGGCCTGCACCTGCGGGCGCCAGGCACACAGGCAGTACGCGGGAATCACCCGGCAGCCGGGGCAGCGTTCGGCGCGCGAACCCCGGTTGACAAAAGGCCGCACGGCCCGCGCCAGGCGCTGAGTGCGCAAACGGGAGACGGCGTGGCTCATCGGGTACACGCCGCAGAAGGGGAAATCGACACTGAGGAAACTCGGGGCAGGCTTTAAGTGCCGGCAGTTTAACAGAGCCACTGGCACTTCTGAGCGATACGCCTGGCTGTAGTGGCAAGCGCTCCCCTATAATTACGCGCCACTGAACGCACAGCGCAGTGGCTGGTCTATGCACCAGTAACCGAATCAGGAGAGTTTCATGCTGCGTTCCATGCTGCGCCTTGTTGCCCCATCCGTCGCCCTTGCGCTGGTCCTGCCTATGAGCGCCCACGCGGCCTCGCTGCTGGAGGCTCAAATGAACAGGAAGCTGCAAAGCGTCGCAGCTGAAAGCAACAAAGACCTGCCCCGGGAAATCGATGAAAAAACCCTGGAAGTGGCCTACACCGTTGAAGGCATGCAACTGATCGACCACCTCAGTGTGCAACCTGATCGGGCCGAACAGATGCGCGCCAACCCCAAGGCCGTGTATTTCCAGCTGGGTCAAAGCGTGTGCCTGAACAAGGGCTACCGCGAGCTGATGGCCAAGGGCGCCGTGATGCGCTACGACATTACCGAGAACAAGACCAACCGCCCCGTGGCCTCGGTCAAGTTTGTAGAAGCGGATTGCCCGGCACCTGCGGCTGCCAAGAAGAAAAAGTAACCGTTGCTCGACCGTCGCGCGCTGCTGTCCAGTGGCGCGCACTTCCCCCGCTGCAGTTGCCTGCCGACAGCTAAACTCCATGATGTGTGGCCAATAACCGGTTGCCAGCCAAGGGTTTCTCGGCTCATGATCAAGTCATCCCGGTAACCCTTCCCGTGCGTGTTCCACGCCGTTCTGTAACATTTTCAGGGCAAAAGAGGGTTGCCCTTCTGCGACTTGCAGTGCAAAGGTTTCTAAATCACAAGGAACATACAGAACCCGCTTTGCCGCTTGGCGAACACCGTGCACAGCCTCTGGCATGCAGCGACACACGCAGTGTCGCGGCCCGGACGAATCTCTCGCCGATGGCCCAGGTTCTGTGAAGAAGGAGAAGTTGAATGCCTTACGAATCGAATGACGCTCTGCTCCGGCATTTTGAAGAACACGGGACCGACCTCACACAGCAGGTCGACGCGCAACTCCAGCTGATCGCTCCCAACAGCCCGAATATTCCCCTCTATCGCGACATGATCCTCACCGTTCTGCGCATGGCCCAGGACGACCGCAACCGCTGGAACGCCAAAATCACCCTGCAAGCCATCCGCGAACTGGACAATACCTTTCGCGTGCTCGAACAGTTCAAAGGCCGCCGCAAGGTGACCGTGTTCGGCTCGGCGCGCACACCGGTAGAAAGCCCGTTGTACGCCTTGGCCCGAGAAGTCGGCGCATTGCTGGCGCAATCGGACTTGATGGTCATCACCGGCGGCGGTGGCGGCATCATGGCTGCCGCCCATGAGGGTGCAGGCCTGGAACACAGCCTGGGGTTCAACATTACGCTGCCGTTTGAACAACACGCCAACCCGACCATCGACGGCACCGAGAACTTGCTGTCTTTCCACTTCTTCTTTACCCGCAAGCTGTTCTTCGTCAAAGAAGCTGATGCGCTGGTGCTGTGCCCTGGCGGTTTCGGCACCCTGGATGAAGCGCTGGAAGTACTCACACTGATCCAGACCGGCAAAAGCCCATTGGTGCCGGTGGTACTGCTGGACGCGCCAGGCGGCGGTTTCTGGCAGGGCGCCCTGGACTTTATCCGCAGCCAGCTGGAAGCCAACCGCTATATCCTGCCCACCGACCTCAAGTTGGTTCGCCTGGTGCACAGCGCTGAAGAAGCCGTGGATGAAATCAACCAGTTCTATGCCAACTTCCATTCCACACGCTGGTTGAAGCGTGAGTTTGTGGTGCGCATGAATCACCCGCTGAGTGAGCGTGCCCTGGCCCATTTGCAGAGCGAATTTGCCAGCCTGCGACTGAGTGGGGAGTTCCAGCAGCAGGCCTATACCGGCGAGGAACATGATGATGCGAAGTTCAGCCATTTGACGCGGCTGGTGTTCAACTTCAATGGCCGTGATCAGGGCCGGCTGCGGGAGTTGGTGGACTACATCAATTTGCCGGAAAACTGGGCACACGCTCAGGGCAAGGCGCAGCAGCGAGTGACGCCTGAGACGGCGTGATTTTTTAGGCAAAAAAAAAGGCCCACTATTTTCATAGTGGGCCTTTTTGTTTTACCAAGCTCTATCCGCTGTAGATTTACTGTGGGAGCTGGCTTGCCTGCGATGGCGTCACCGCGGTTCAACTGAAGGACCGATGTGTCTGCATCGCAGGCAAGCCAGCTCCCACACAAGCCAGCTCGATTTTAAATTCCAGCAGTTCGAAAGCTCAGTCGTCCATGTCCCGGCCGCTTAATAGGCGGCTGATCATGTCCATCGAAAACCCCCGATAACTCAGGAAGCGGCCTTGCTTCGCACGCTCCCTGGCATCAATCGGCAGATGGCCGGCAAACTTGCGGCGCCAGGTGTCTTCCAACTGCGACTGCCAGCTGATGCCGCACTCACGCAGGGCGAGGTCGATATCGGCGCGTTGCAGGCCACGTTGGCTTAGTTCTTCGCGAATTCGCGCGGGGCCATAGCCCGAGCGCGCTCGATAGGAAACAAAGCTTTCGAGGTAACGGGCTTCCGAAAGCAGCCCCTCTTCCGTCAAACGGTCGAGGGCAGTTTCGATCATCTCGGGCTCTGCGCCGCGCTGACGCAGTTTACGCGTCAGCTCGACTCGACCATGCTCGCGTCGAGCGAGCAGGTCCATTGCCGTGCGCCGAACGGCGACGAGTGTATCCAGTACAACTGTCATCGTTTAATTCAGATGTCAGTGTCGGCTTCTTCTACTTCTTCAACCGGCTCGCGGTTGGCGGCAGCTTTCACGTCCGGCGCGGCAGTCAGCAGCTTGTCGCGAATCTGCTTCTCAAGCGTGGCAGCGATGTCCGGATTGTCCGCCAGGAACTTGGCCGAGTTGGCCTTACCCTGACCGATCTTGCTGCCGTTGTAGGCATACCAGGCACCGGACTTCTCGACGAAACCGTGCAGCACGCCCAGGTCGATCATCTCGCCGTTCAGGTAGATACCTTTGCCGTAGAGAATCTGGAACTCGGCCTGACGGAATGGCGGAGCCACTTTGTTCTTCACGACTTTAACGCGGGTTTCGCTACCAACAACCTCGTCACCTTCCTTCACCGCGCCGGTACGGCGGATGTCCAGACGGACCGAAGCGTAGAACTTCAGCGCGTTACCACCGGTGGTGGTTTCCGGGCTGCCGAACATCACGCCGATCTTCATACGGATCTGGTTGATGAAGATCACCAGGCAGTTGGCGTTCTTGATGTTACCGGTGATTTTACGCAGCGCCTGGGACATCAGGCGGGCTTGCAGGCCCACGTGCATGTCGCCCATTTCGCCTTCGATTTCCGCTTTTGGCACCAGGGCCGCCACGGAGTCGACCACGATCACGTCGATGGCGTTGGAGCGCACCAGCATGTCGGTGATTTCCAGGGCTTGCTCGCCAGTGTCCGGCTGAGAAACCAGCAGGTCGTCAACATTGACGCCCAGTTTGCCGGCGTATTCAGGGTCAAGGGCGTGCTCGGCGTCGACGAACGCACAGGTGGCGCCCATCTTTTGCGCCTGGGCGATGACCGACAGGGTCAGGGTGGTTTTACCGGAAGATTCAGGACCGTAGATTTCAACGATACGGCCTTTTGGCAGGCCGCCAATGCCGAGCGCGATGTCCAGACCCAGAGAGCCAGTGGAAATAGCCGGGATCGCCTGACGGTCGTGATCGCCCATACGCATTACGGCACCCTTGCCGAATTGACGTTCGATCTGACCCAGGGCCGCAGCCAAGGCTTTCTTCTTGTTGTCGTCCATTAAAGTCCTCACGTAATCAATAAGGCCTGACGGCCAACACCTGTATAAGTAGACAGTATTGTTCCACAAAGATTGAAGATCGCCTACCCCTGATTGTCTATTTCTGCTGCAGCTCGTCGCAACAAGCCCTCCAAGGCGGCTTTTACCGTTTGTCGGCGGACCTCGTCGCGGTTACCGGGGAAGTGCGCCAGCTCGGCGGTTACCTCCTCGCCCACACCAAACGCCAGCCAGACGGTGCCGACCGGTTTGTCCGGCGAACCGCCATCCGGCCCTGCGACGCCGCTGACCGCCACGGCAAAACGCGACAGGCTTTTTTCCTGCGCGCCTCGCACCATCGCCTCCACCACTTCCTGGCTGACGGCGCCGACTTTGGCGAACAGCGCCTCTGGCACCCCCAGTTGCCGGGTCTTCTGCCGATTGGAGTAGGTGACATAGCCCGCTTCAAACCAGGCCGAACTGCCCGGGATCCGCGTGATCGCTTCGGCGATACCGCCGCCGGTGCAGGACTCTGCGGTGGTGACGTGGGCATTGAGCACCTGCAAGCGGCGCCCCAATTCAGCGGCCAGTTGAGTGATTTCCTTCACGGTCGTCTCCAGAAGTAGGCGGGGATTTGCCTACCCTACAGGAGCAATTCGCACACGCAAGCGACAGACTGGATCAAGATGCTAACGCCCGACGGCGCGCACGTACGCCTGGCAGGCAAGCTAAGAAACGCCTAGCACCACCCTGGCCCGTGTCCACATCTGCAGACGGTCCTCCAGCCCGTTCAGCCCGCCATTGATGCGCCGGGTGATGGTGGTGAACTGGTCCTTGTCGGCGAGTTCGTTCAAACCGTTGCTCTGCCAGAACCACGCCGCGGATTCACATGCCCATTGCGGCTGCTCCAGCAGCTCGGGCTGGCGCAACAGCCGATCGTCGCCAAACAGCGCCTGGCTGCAGGCCAGATAATTACGCCGCCCGGTAATCTGGATCAGCCCCCGGCCTCGATACTGCTGGCCGTCGCCGTCCGCCTCGGGGGTGTTGCCCAGGCGCGCGGCCAAGGTGCCGGTGTCGTATTTGCTGAGGTATTGATCGCTGCCCAGCTCGCGCACGTAGCGCAGTTCGCCGGACTCGTGACCGACCTGGGCGAGGAAGGCGGCAACGCGTTTGGCCGTGTTAATCGCGTAACGCGCAAACGCTGCATTCAAGGGGGCTAAAAAAACGCCCGCGTTAAGGCGGGCTCCCGGCATCACACCCAGCAGTTGAGGGAGTGTTATCAGCATTGGTTCTACTCTTTAAAATTATCTATTTCGACAACCCGCTCGCCGTGATCGAACTGCGGTATCCCGTGGCTGGATCGCCAACATGCACCACTTGTTTTATCGACCAGCGCCCCTGCATATAAGACGGCCAGCTCTCATCCAGCACTAACAGACCTTCGGCGGCCAACAATGGATTGCCTGGGCAATCGATCAGCAATTGCAGCTTTTCACGCCCCACACGGCGTAGCTCACCTTCTGCCACCGCGCGGGCCTCGGCTTCGTTCTGGTAGCGTTGGCGCAAGGTTTTGAACGGCGCATTGCCGACTTGAACCACGCGCTGCTTGCCGGCGCCGGCATCCCACCAGCTGGCGCGACAACCTTCGTATTTTGCGCGGGACTTTTCGTCGAGTTTGGCGGTGATGAAGCTCTGCTCACCGGGGCGGTTGTCCTGGGTGACAGACAGCTTCACGTCCGGCAGTAGCTGGCCGGAGAGCGAATTGACCCGACCGGCTTCGGCCAACACATACAGTTCGTTAATCGGTTTGGTGACTGCACGGTAGAGCCTGGCCAGACGCGAAATAAACGCCATGTCGCTTTCGTTGGACTGGTCGATATGCGCGATGGCAATGCCCTCCAGGGCCGGCGCCACACGCGGTGAATAGCCGTGACGGCTGACCAGTTGGCGAAACAGTGCGCCGAGGGTGGTCGGCCCGTAACTGGCTGACCGACGCTGGCGATAGCCGCTGGCGTCCGCAACGCTGAAGGGCGCGGCAGTGGCCACGACCATCAAGCGCATGGGAAACAGCACGGGCGTACGTTGGCTGACGACAAACTCGCCCTTTTCCACCAAGCCTGATTCCACATAACCGACACGCAGGCCGATCTTGCCGTTCAGGCTGGGCAAACCCTCGAGCCCTTCGATATTGAGCGTCAGCTCCAGCCGGTCAGCCTCAATGCCCGCAGCGTCGGTGTGGCTCCAGTGCATCAGACGTTGATTGAGCAGCGCCGCGTTGGCGCCATAAAACTCCACGATCGGGGTAAATCCCTGTGCCATGCAGCCTCCTTAATCCCAGGCCAGAATGGGTCGCACGGCAGCGGGCCGCGCTTGCATTTCCGGCACGATCACCCACACACCCGCCGGCAGCACCGGGCCATATTCGGCAAGCAAAGGGTTGTGGCGCCACAGGGTCTCTTCCGCCGCGTCATCACATCGCCCCAACTCGCGATAGAGCAGCAGGTTGACCGAATCACCGGCAATACTTCGCACTCTACGCATTGACGAATTCCTCCAGTTCAAGGGTCCAGGCCATGACCATGGCGGTGCCGTCATCGATCACATTGCTCTGGGTTTCGACCACCGAATTGATCCGCCACAGCCCCCAGTTGCGGCCGATGCCATCGACCAGGGGAAGCGGCGCCCGCGCATTTTGCAGTGCACGCAATTCGTCCAAGCGTTGCATGCCAACGGCGTACATCGCCGTGCCGCTGAACGTGAGCTTTTCCAGCTTCTGACCGCTCTGGCGCGACTGAGGCTTGCTGGCAATAATCGTCAAATCACTCCAGCCGCCGTCGTTGGTACGCACCAGCGACGAATAGGCAAAGCCTCGAGACAGGCCAAAGATAAAGTCGCCGAGAACCATTTGTTGTCGCATCAATCACCTCCTGAAGGATCAGCCAGTGCCACGTTGCGCCGGATACCGAGGGCGTCAGTGACCATCGGCATGCACTGGAATTGCAGGGCCTGGATCACTTGATTGACGACCTGCTGGGCATCGGCGGGGTTGACCCCGGTGATCTGGATACTCGGTGCGAGGGTGACTTGCACGCTGTCCGCGCGCGCACTATTAAGTTCTTTGCTCACCGCAGTCGGCGCAGGCAAGCGATCACTTTGGCCGAACACTTTATCGCCCAGCCAACTGCCCGCCTCACTGCCGAGCAAACCGCCGATTGCGCCACCGACAGCGGTGCCGACGCCGGGAAAAATCAGCGTGCCGATCGCGGCGCCAGCAGAGGCTCCAGCCCAGGCGCCACCGGCGGTGGTGAGGCCGGCACCGACGGCTTTGGCGTCGCCGTTGCGTATGCCCTGGGCCACATCCATGGCGGTGTCGACATACTTCAAAGGGCCCAGGCGGCGGGCGGCGGAAGATTCAAGTTTGGCCAGTACACCCGGCAGCCCTGCTGCCACGCCTTTGCTCGCACCGCGAGCGAAGGGAAGGGCTGTTGAGGGTGCAGCAGAGGACGCGAACGAATGACCGGGAAGATGGGACGAGGCCTGGCCCACCCGTCTGCTGTCGAAGGGAAGCTGCGGCTGGCCCATGACGTTGATCGGGGGCGCGGCCTTGCCCGCGTTGGCGGAACGTTGCGATTTGACCTCCGCTGATTTGCTGACCTTGATGGTTTTGACCGTGCGTGATCTTGATTGAGTGGTCTTGCTACGCTTGCCGCGCGGCCCCTTTTTATTGGCTTTTTTGGAGCGGGCCTTGTCGTTCTCCCGGGTGGTCTCGCCCACACTTTCAGGCAACTGTGCAGTCGCCGTCTCCAGTGGGCCACGGATATCAGCAGGAAGCGCTCCTGTGCAGCAGCACTCCTTGCCTTTGCTACCGTCCTTGTCCTTGCCCTCTTTAAGCCACTTGGCGGCCGTTGGAAACTTGTCAGCCACGGCATCAAGCGCGTTGCCTGAAAGCCGATCCTTGGCCTTATCCCACAAACCGGAGAGCAGCTCCTTGCCCACAAACTTAGCCGCGTCCGCGCCCATTTCAAGGCCCTGGTCGCTCCAGGAACGGGGAGCGGGTACAGGTTTTTCCTGCTTGCTATGGGTGGCTCCAGTGCCAACATCCGCCGTCTGGGTCAGCCGCGAATTTTCGGTAATGAACAGCGTGCTGTTGAGCGTCTCCAGCGTTTCGCGCAACTGGACTTGCTCCAGCGTCAGGACTTTGATGTCCACGCTGACGTTGTCCAGCGCCGTGGTCAGCGCCTGTTGCGGCGACACCTGCGGCGCCGAAGCCTCCAGACTGACCGGCGCAGCAAGGTCTGCGGAAAACGGTGCCAGCACACGGCCGAGGTCCGCATCGCCCAGCAGCCAACGTTTGTCTTCCTGAGCAAGCCTGGTCTGAAATTGAGTCTCTTGCATCCCGCTTACTCCTGTTTGACGCCAAGGCGAGAGATCGCAATGTCGTAGCGGCGCAATGCTTTTCCGGCGTCCCAGTCGAGGATTTCCGCCTCATTGACCGAGTAAATCAGCGGCACTACATCGAGGATTACTTCGATGTCGCGCTCCGAAAGAAGTCCGCCGGTTGATTTAAAAAATCGTCGATGCGCTCCTGCAGTTGCGTCCAGTCGGGCACGGTCAGGCCGGCCAGGTCGGGGAGCATCAAGCCGCTGCAGTGCGCAGTGATGAACTCGGCGCGTTCTTTGTTGGTGGCGAGTTTTTTCATCACCTTGGTGGCGCGCAGGGCGGGCATTTCCAGGGGCAGTTCGGTCAGGGTGCGACCGGCTGCGTCGAGGGGCAAAAGGAGTTGGACCGGCTGGTCGTGGGTCGCCTCTTCGTGCGCATCCAGGAAGAACGACGCAGGGCGCGTCGACATTTCGTGTACGTACTGAGCGATGCTCACGTAGTCCGGGCGCTTGAGCTGGTCGAGCTCTTTTTCCGACAGGCCGGTGGCGAGTTTCGCCAGTTCAAAAAACTGGTCGTCCTCGTCATCACCGGCCCGGGCCAGCGCGGCTTTCTGCGCGGCGTAGAACAGCGGTTTGAGTTGAATCTGCTGGATCGTCGCGCCAGTGTCGGCGGTGATCGGAGACAGCAGAATATGCAGCGGTGGCATCCAGGCCATGGGGCAATTCCTTGTTGAACATGTATGAAAATCTCAGAGCGAGGCCAATCAATGTGGGAGCTGGCTTGCCTGCGATGGCATCACCTGGGTACACCAGGCACACCGAGTCGCCTGCATCGCGGGCAAGCCCGGCTCCCACATGACTGTGCCCACTTCAAACCACGGTCGTCCTTACGGCATCAGCACCGCGCGGCGCGCATCACCGAGAATGTCGACACCGTTGAGCACGAACTTCTGGGTACGCACATCGATGTCGATCACCGGAATGCCGTTTTCCAGGCGGTTGTAGGTGCGGCAGGACAGCTCCAGCGTGGTGGTGGCCTTCTCGCCCATCTTCAGCTTGGCCTCGGCCAGGGATTTCAACTTGCCGCCGACGGTGTGATAAGTGAAATAGGTCTTGCCGTCCTGGTCCTGGCCGGCTTCACGCACGTTCAGCAAGATGTCATCACCCAGGCGCACGCCGAGGGCCAGCATGATTTCCGGGCCGGCGCCTTGCAGCACCAGCGTGGCGTTGAGCACTTTGCCGCTCTTGGCCATTTCTTCGGCGATAAAACGCCCGCCGGACATGGCTTCCATCTCGAATTCAATCTTCGGCGGGTCGAACTCCTCCACGGTCGCGGACAACGGCAGGCCTTGAAGGGTGGCCGCAATGGCCTGTCTTACACGGTTGGTAAACATTAGAGAACGTCCTCCAGGAACTGCTCGATGATTTCATCGCGGGCATTGAGTTGATAAATCATGTGTTCGTTCGGCGCATAGCGGCCGTAGTCGATGACAATGAACCAGGTGCCGTTCTTGTACTTCTCGACACTGTTGAGTTCCGGGTGCAGGTACACGCTGCCGCCAGGAATGGTTTCGTCGGCGACCAGGGTTTGCAGCCAGTCGTTGATGCGCTTGACCTCCTGGTCCATGAAGGACTTGGTGAGGTTCTTGGCCATGGCTTTCTGGCCGGCCTTGACCAGCTTGCGGCTGATGGCATCTTCCAGGCCGACGTAGCTGATGAACTTGCCGGTGATGGAGCGGTTACCCAGCAGCGAAAAGCCGCCAAGAATGGTGCGGGCGTAGTAGCTCACGCCGTAGCGGTTAAGCAGGTCGCCCTCGGTAGACGTGTCGAGGATGTTGTACTCGACCACGCGGGAAACGTCCTCGGCGAACGTCACCTGGTTGCCTGGGCTTTCCCACTGCTTGACCTTGGCCAGCGCGGCGATGGCCAACGAGGATGGCGCCAGGAACACGTTTTTCTTCGCCGCCTTGGAATACACCGACGGCATGTTGTGCACCACCAGGCAACGGTCGAAACCGAGCTCGGCACCGCCCAGCTCGCCGCTGTAGGTCACTTGGTCGGCGACGGACACGTCCTTGCCATCCAGCACCACACGGGCCTTGATGCGCTTGCCGAAAGAGGCGAACTCACCGGCCACGGCCTTGGTGCCGGTGAAGCCGGGAGCGCCGATGATGGTCAGGTCTTCGGGCACGCTGCTCAGTGCTGCCAAGCCTAGCTTGCGGCCCGTGGTCGGCTCATTGCCGCCGATCACGTTATTGATCGTGTCGGCCGGGGTTGCGCCCTCCTCCACGATGACCACGTACACCGGCACCTTCACCACTTTAAGGATCTGGTACACCGCCTGAAACAGCGTGCCCGCCTCGGCGCCGGTGGGGTCCAGCAGCGCCTGGGTGGTGAAGCTGTTGATGCGAAACGGCGCGTTTTTTGGAATCGACGCGTGGGCATTCGGCGCGGTGCCGACCAGGCCGATGACGTTGTCGCCAAGGCCACCCATGGCCTCGGGGGATTCGGTGGCATTCACGGTGATGCCGTTGTGCTCGAAGTTAAGAACCTCAGCCATGGTTAGTCAGCCTTCTTGGGGGTGGAGTTGAGGACGCTGGTCAGTTCCAGGCGGCCAGCGGTGCGTAGCGCGGATGCTTCGACGTCGAGCAGTTCCAGCTCCTCGCCGGCGGTGGACCAATGGCCACCTCCGATGGGGAATGGGATGAGGACGGTGTAGGTTTGGCGGTTGTGCATGGTTGGAACTCTCCGAATGGAAAACGCCAAAGCCCCTGCGGGGAGGGGCTTTGAGAGGCGAAAAAAAACCGCTTTCGCGGTGGGTTATTTCAGGAAGGCTGGCAGCGCGGGCCATATCAGCTTCGAGGGGTCACTTGCCTGCTCAGGAATATCGCGCAATGCCTTGCGATAGGCCGCGACTTCAGCACGCTGTGCGTCGGTGGCCGGATAGTCCGGCAACTGGGTAAAATCGGTGGCGCGTAGAGATTGATCACGACGGGCACGAGTAGCGGCCCACTCCACTTCCGGCATCGGAAACGCAAGTGGCGCGGTTTGGGTCTGGTCAATAGCTGTATCGGACATATTAGTCACCTCAGTTAAATACAACGTTTTCAGTCCGCGACAACTTAGACTTCAGTTCGCCCACATTAAAAAGCCGACCATTACCCACTCTCATCGTGTCGACCCGCACAGTCGTATAATAGATATTTGGAACCAGAATTCGCATTACGACGTTCCCATTGGCATCCGCGTAAACTGCGGGCGTCATATTACCAAACGTCGAAACATTCATAATGGACCTATTGGGCTTATAGCAATACCCCACCACCGTCTCATCAATAATTTTAGCGGTTCCGTAGCTGTACCCCTGAATATTGAACCAGAACATTTCAGAACTAACGTTAATATTCAATGGCAACTTGAAATGCACGTATACCTTTTCAAGACCGCCCAAATCAGTCGATTCGAAATCTCCGTCCGACAAAACACTCATAGGCGCACCCAGCCCATCTATCCCACCGGTAGTATAGACATGCCCCTGAAAAATATTACGCCGTACAGAGCCAATCGCATTAGCGCTCCCCTCAACATCCTTGAGATTTCGCCATTCGTTAAACTGCGCCAACGCGCCAGCCATCGTCGAGTTTATACTGCCGATTTTTCCATTGACCGAAGTGGTCAAGTTATTCGCCGCTGTCACCAGCGACGCAATAGTCGTTTCTAGACTCATATTCAAACTCCTGAACTAGTTATGTTTAACGGCGCGATTCCAACGACATCACACGAAACAGCAATTCAGTATGACGTGCCATGTTGTCGATATTCGCCGTCGCCAGTACCGCGATATCCTCCCCCAACAAAATATTGAGGTTGTCACTCCCCACCACAATCGTCACGCTGTTCGCTGGCAGCGGCGAAATATCCAACGTGAACTTTTGCAGTACACGCGCCGCTGCCGCTTTATACGTCAGCAACTTCCCCGCTACGGAATACACCGCCAGCAAGGTCCCACTGGCGAGGTAAAAACCGAATTCGCCAATTTCATACTCAGCCTCGCCATCAAACAGCGCAGCCATCCTGAGTTGTCGGTCGCCAAGGTCCTCGTAATCCACGATGGCGACCCGCTGGCGCTCATCGCGCAAGGCCACTTCTGTGCCATCGGGGTTGTAGCGGCCGGTGCCAGCGCCGACGTGGGTGATTTCGCCTTTCAAGCCTTGGTTCTTTGCCTGCAGCACTTCATCCAAACCCTTGGAGGTGAAGCGCACCAGGCGCGTAATGTCATCTGTCATGGCTGCGCCCTGAGGTCGTAGTCGTTAATAGTGAAGTACCGGGCAAAACCGGCACTGTTAAGCCGGGCGGCTAGCCCGAATTCAGGCAATACGCCTCCCAGCTGCAACTCGCCATCCGTCAGTGGTGTGTGGGCTGCGCTGCTAATGGACGTGATGCTGTGTAGCTTCACCTCGGGCAAGGCACCCGGCTGGCTGTCATCCCGAATGCTCAGCCCCGGATCAGCCGCCGCGGCGAGCCGGAACCCCTGAGAGGTTTCATGCACGATTGTGATCGTCGCTTGGTCACGCTCACTTTGTGCGGCATTGACTCGGCGGATCAGTCGATTGTGATCACCGCTGGACCAACTGCGCCCGATGATTGCCTGCACGTCGAACGTGTAGGGCAAACCCAACGGCCGCTGTTGATACCAGGCGCTGATGTTTGGGGTGAAACCCAGTGACTCCACGGCATAATTCAGGGCCTTGGGCGTACCCGCCTGGCGCTGGATCTGCCAGGACAAGGCCACCGTCAGGCGCTTTTCTTCCTCGATGGCGTCCGCATCCCACTCGCTGACACCACGATCGGCGGCCAGATAAGGAAGAAACTCGCTCGGGGTTTGCAGCGGATTCATCAACGCCGGAAACGGCGGCATCACGCGGTCCAACAACTTGCCAAACCCCAAATCCAACGCCTTTTCCAGCGGCGAACTATTGGCCGGCAACAAACTCGCTTTTGGCTCACTCATAGCGTATGCACCTCCACTTCAACCCCCGTGCAATACGGCGCCTGGAATGCGGTGCAGATGATCGGCGCCAGGGGTTCGAGGATCTGCAATTGCGCAGCCCCTGCACTGTGAATCGCATAGTCAATCCAGCTCGGATCAACCCGCCCTTCCAGGCGATGACAGGACTGTGCGTAGTCCTGCAGCAGTTTCTGCGCGGCGACTTGCGTGAGTCCGGAATCCGGGCCGGCGTTGATCTTTGCGACCACGCGGATTTTGTAAGGCAAAATTTGCGCGCCTTGTACGCTGACCAGGTCGGTCTCCGGTCGTACATCCGGCCGTGCGAAATGGCGTCGAACGCCGTCAAGCAAATCGGTGGACGGCGTACCGTCGCCTTCCCTTGAAAGCACAGTGACCATCACTTCGCCGGGCGCGGTTCGACGCCCATTGCCGTCCTTGACCTGCGCCGCATACCCGTCCGGGTCAAAGGTGTAGCTGACGGTTACCACGCCCGGCGTGGCACTTTGCACTTTCACCGACGGCCGCTCGCCCAGAGTGAAAACCTCACGCCGATACTGCATTCGCGACCCCGCTGCCGGGGCATGTGGCGCCAGGTAATAACGCAGGCGTGCGTCGTCATCGCTTTCCAACGTCGGCGGTACGGGTGGAAACGCAGCCGGGTCGCCAGGGTCAAGCACTTGGCGCTCCAGGCCCATATCGGCCAGGCGGGCATCCAGGTTGCTGCCGGTGGCCCACCACGCCAGCATCTGCTTGATGCGGGCGTTGTATTTGCGCTCATGGGTTTGCAGCCGCACGCAAAAGGCTTCCAGGGCCAGAGTCAGCAACTCACTTTCGTTGTCGAGGCTGACCTTGAGTTTGGCCGCGCTTTGCGGCGCGCGGGTGGCGACGTAATCGACCACGAACGCCTTGAATTCCGCCAGCAACGGCTCGAACTCATCCACCGTAATGATGGCCGGTTCGGCCAGTTGGTTCTGGCCGGGGATCAGCATGCTCATGTCACGACCTCGAAGGTTTGTTGGCGGTTTTTCCAGGTGCCGGCAAAACGCAGCAACAGACCGGCGCCCTGGCGGGTGGCGACGATGACCTGGGGTTGAAAGTCGGCGATGCCGTTCTGGGTGTTGTAGAACGCTTGCGCGGCGTGGCTTTGGGCGAGGATCAGCAGGTCGTCGCCGAGGTTCTGGCCGAGCAATTGCGGGATCAGTGAGCCGTACAGCGGCCGTTTCTGGCGAGTGCCTACGGGGGTGGTCAGCGCTCGGGTGGCGCGCTGCACGAATTGCAGCCAGTCATCGACGGCTGCCCCGGTGTTCCTGTCGATTCCGATCATGGGATGTCCTTATCAGGGGCTGATGACGCGTCCTTGGTGGTCCACCACCGGGCCGCTGAAGTGCGCGCCGCCGGCGTCCAGCAACAGGCGGGTGCCGCCGATTTGCAGGGTGATGCTCTGGGCATTGATCGTCAGGCTGGCGGCGCCGACCTTGACGTCGACCTGTTCGCGGGAGCCGCTGAAGGTGGTGGGGCCGTTGACCCAGTTGAAGGTGTGGCTGGCGTCGTCGTACTCGCTTTGGGTGCCGTCCTGGTGGCGGCGTCGGGTCAGCGAGGCAACGCTGGAAACCGGCGGAAACAGACTACTGTTAAGACCGAACAAGGCCACAGACTGCGCGCCACCTTCACCGCCGCCGTAGTTGAGCAACAGGCATTGCTCGCCCACCGATGGGATGCGGGTTTCGCTCTGCGCGCCCGCGCTGGGGTTGAAAAAACGGATCGATGGCGAGAGCAGGTCACCGTGACTGACCTTGCAGGTACTGCTGGCGGCGTCGACTGCCTGGCAGGTGCCAATCCGACAGAAACTTTCAGCGCGTCGATACAGGTCTTCGAGCTGGGTTTCCATCTCCGCCAAGCGCTCGATGATCGGCCCCAGTTGCATGCGTAACAGCGCGTCGAACATGGGCTACTCCGCCAGTGGTTTGTATTGATCGGGGTCGTTGATGTTCGAGACTTCCCAGGTGCGGGCAAACAGCGGTTGGCCCGTGGGATCGTTGAGCAGCACCGGTCCGAGATAGAGGGTTTGCGTGAAGGAAACGGTCCAGGTGTCGTAGTCCGTTTCTGCGGTGGCATGCAGTGAGGGAGCCGCAACGATAGTGGTCGGCAAATCACACTGAGCCCGTGGCAGGTTCCAGCGGTTATCCAGCACCAGGTCCATTAGTTGGCTGGCCAAATCGCAGGCATCGAACGGCAATGCACCCGGCGCGACCATGGCCTTGAGCGAAATCGACAAGGCGTGAGCTTTACGGCCCTCACGGGAGCGAATGCCCGGGCCGTTGCCCTCGACCGTGATCAGCACGCCGGTTTTATCCCCGGTGCCTTGAAAGTCCTGATGATTACCGACCTTCAAGTCCGGGAAGGCGGCGCGCAGTGCGTCGCCGATGGATTGGGGCAATTGGGAGGGTTTTTCGATAAGGTCCATTTTGATCAGCGTCCTTGCAACGGTTATTGCGGGTCCTGGCCGGAGCCTTGGTTAACGCCGATACGCTTGGCGGCCCAGCGTTCATAGAGGCCGATGGCCACGTCGGCGCCGGCCATGGCGGTCAGGCAACCAATGGCGCCGGCCGTCCAGATCGACATACCGGCGGCGTAGCACAGCATCAGGGCAGAAACCCCACACACCATGCACGCCCCGGACCGCAGGGCCAGGCGCCGAATCAGCGACCAACCACGGGCGCCCTCCTTGTCGGCGCGCCACATTTCACCGGATACACCGCCGATCAGCGCCAGTACGATCACCAGCCAGATAGGCATTTCCGCTAACGCTTGCTGCTCGTTTGTCATGTCACGCCTCCTGGCTGAGCACTACCGGCAACGGGCCGGTGTTTGGGTAAATCCATTTATGGGTAGGCATTCCAAAAAGCCCGGTGGCCCGGGCTTTTCAGTAATGCGGTCCAGATTCGAACGTTCGGCGCTACTGGCGCGGTACGGTTCTTTCCTAAGATGTTTTTCCGACCACGATCCCTGTCTGCCGGATAACTGCTTCTGGTGCTTTACGCTGCACACCCGGGTCAGTTGCCAACCCTCTGAACCGTTAAGGCCGGTTCATCGCTGCCTGTTTTCTTGAAGCGGTACAACTAAAGAGCGTCGGCATCCTTGCCGGTGTTGCCTGGCTTCCCTGCCATCGCTTCGATGGCGTCCTTGCCGATGTTGCGTGCCTTCCTTGTCTTCCTTGGCAGCATCCTTGCCGCCTCCACCAGGCCTTGTTGGCTGGCTTGAGATGAAGAATATGCATGTATGCATATACAGTCAATGCGCAAATGCATTTATTTTCACTATCGAAATGCACGAGTGCATTTCAGGCCTTGTGGGTTAAGGGTTTGGTGGTTTTCTACAGGCGAAAAAAAGCCCGCGCACTGGCGGGCTTTGTCTTACGTAAGGAGGTTAACGGGCGTACATGCCCCACCAGAACACATGACCGAGGATGCTGATCTGCTCATCCTGGATATCCTGGAAGCTGTAGTCCTCATCCGGGTGTTCATCGCGATTGAAACTGCGCAGGCGAATCCCCGAAGGCAGGCGGTAGAGCTGTTTCACCCGCAGCTGGCCATTGTGGTTGATGGCATACAAGTCGCCATCGACGATATCGCCAATGCCACTCTTGCCTGCGTTCACCCCGACCGTCGCGCCGTCGCGCAGCACCGGCAACATACTGTTGCCGCGCACCGTTACACACTTGGCCTGGTCAAACTGCACACCGTTATGCCGCAGGCTGCGCTTGCCGAAACGCAAGCTGGCCTTCTCGCTTTCCTCGATGACGAATCTTCCTGATCCAGCAGCCAATTCAACCTCACGCAGAAAGGGGATCGACACCTCGTCATCATTAACGGGCGTGTCGTCGTCCCACAGGCTTATGTCCTTGAGTTCCGAATGCATCGGGTCACGCCCGTCATCCCGCAAAGCCCCCACCGCCGCGCGCCCGCGCAAGTGGTCGGTGCTGACACGGAAGTACTCGGCGATGCGCGAGATATGCTTGTCCGACGGATCAACGATCTTGCCGCTGAGGATTCGCGAGAGTGTGGATTGAGGCACGCCAGTACGCCGGTGAAGCTCCGTGGGGGAGATCCGGTCGCGGTCTAGGAGTTCTCTTAAGACGGTTGAAACGTTGCGTTTTTGCATAAGGGGGATGATGACGGGGGATTTTGGGGTTGGCAAATGCTAATTTGCATAATTTATGCAAATTTAGAAACCGTTAACCAACGCGTCAGTAAGCTATGGGGGCCTGGGCACTCGTCAATTTCAAAATCTGAGAGGCTGCTATCGACCAGAAGTACTCATTCAATGTGTCTATGAAAACTCAGGTCAATTCACCGGACGAGTCAAGTGCGTACCAACTCTGGGTCAAGCCAAACGTCTTCAAAATTATTGCCGTCGATGTAAAAACGATAGCCTGGCGGCAAATCAAGATATCCGACAACTTCCGGTAGATAGTCAGTGATGTGGTCCACATGCAGGGGTGAAAAAAAATCGTCAGCCTCAGACCACTCCATACCGCACCACAGGTACCAACCGTTCGTACCGTTATCCGGATTAACCCTTAACCCATTTATGGGCTGAAGCCCCAGAGTCCCCAACGCTATGCCGATTTTTGACCCAGATTGTGGTCGATCAGGGGTAACCCCCTGCCATTCACAAATGCTTTGCTCATTCCTTACTCGCACAGCGATTTTCTCCACACATTTGGGTGCCATACAGTTCGCACTTTCATGGCAGGGATCTACCTGTCACGACTGGCCTGAGTGGGTCGATGTCGGTCAATCATATCAGGCAGAAATCGGCCAGGAGCGGACAAACCACAGTGTTGGCCGAAAACTGAATTCAAGACCAATCGAAATCAAATTTGATCGGCCTCCAGTTCTGGTTTCGACTCTGGATCCAATAATGAATTGATCCAGAACCCAGGAGGGACCGGCAAATCATAATGGTGGCAGGCGACCATTACGACCGGCCAGAAGCCTGATTTGACAGGCGATAAATTCTGCAAGTCTGCATTCATACTGCATGCCTCTGCGATAGTTGCGAGTAACTTCTGTCCCCCTTTATCCAAAGGCAATCCACAAATTGCTCGTCCATGAGAGTTGTCACCTACATAGAATTTCTCTTCCGACGAGGCATCAGGCAACCAAAGTTGTAACGTACAGTGTTTTAACTCTTTCCGTGCAAGACGGCTTAGAGCCTCGACGGCCTCTGTTGCACCAAGGGCATGCAGCCAAACGGCGATCAGGGGAACGACTGTGCTGCCCGCCGTCGCCTCTTTGAAATAGTTGTCGGATCTATCACGAGGGTGGTCAGCAAGATCACGGTAGTCTGAGAGAGAGGTGGTATAACGACCCCTTGTGTGAATGGTGAACGTTAGGCGTTTTGCCATTTCCTGAAGCCAAGAAGTTACTCCCGTCGCATCAAGCCCACTAACCAGCCAAAGCTGAAGGAAAAGGGCAATACTGGTTCCTTGCGGATCTGTTATCGGCAGAAATAGTATGGGGTTATTTTTAATTAGCTCTAGTCCCGTATGAGTGAGTTGTGCGACGCGGTGGCTTATCTGATCTTTGTATGCCTCATCGCCCCGCTCTCCTAGCCAGTAGAGCCATAGCCCTGCCAAGCCAATGCGAGCCAGTACTTCAAATAGCGCTAAGTTCACATCCAACGAACTTCTGGACCCAGTGGCCATTGATATCCCATGGGGGATCTCGGCATACGGCAACACACGTTGCTCGATGAACTCCATAGAAATAGTAAGATGTAGCTCGATCAACTGACGAACAACGATGCTGAGTGCTTTCAACTCCCGCCCATTGCTACCAAGGGTAGGCCGGAGCAATTCCCAGGTCGTCAAAAGTGCAAGCTCGCTTGCACGATATGGCGACTCGATGTTGCCTGCACTACGGGCCCAAACAAACAGGATCCACAGACAGATATTTAACTGTCGGGCAGAGCGTATACGGGATTTTCCCGACACCATGCCAGCCTTACATAGGTTTCCAGCAAGGCGACTAAAGTGCTCATAAGAGACGTCTGATTCATCGACCATAGCGACAGCTTTCTGAAAGCTGCTACGCAATGGCTTTGGAAGGATTTCCTCCCTGAGAATTCCTCTTAAAATCATTCCTGCAATCTTATCGCCATTCCATTCATCAAAAGCAATTTTCGTCGAAGTGTTTTTGTCGATAAATCCTGTTAACTTCTCTCGTACTTGCTCGTTTACATCACCTCCAAAAGCGAGACAGATAACAATCTTCAGATCTTTGTATCTAGTCGGAACTCTGTGGGGGATGTACGCATCTAAGATCTCATCTAATGATGATCGTAGAGCCTGCGGATTGCCGTCCCAGTCTTGACGGGTCAGGTCACCCTGTTTGACGGAAAACAGAAAGAGCTTCTTCTCACCATCATCGTCCTTTCCAATGGCCGCAATATCGACACCAAGTTGGCTTGTTCCTCTTTGAGGACGTGAATAGACGTTAAAACCTAATTCACTCAATAAGTCTGGTAACACCGCATCCAGCTCATCCCTTTCCTTCAGAGAAGCCAAATAGTCCCGAATCATTAGCTTCATTTTTCCATCCTCTCATTGCGGAAGACGCGGAGGATGTAGTCAAGGCCAATGGGATCAACGACCTCCATTCGCGGCATCTCGTAGGAAATACCATGGGACTGAAGATCGACCTCCACGTGGCGAAGCCCGTCTTGGCCATCGTCGATAAAACTAAGTGAGCGATTGCCATAGAGCAGCACGGAGCGGCTCACCAGTCCCAAGAATACAGAATCACTCTCCGCCCCTTTATACGCTTCCCTCATCTGATCTGATATACGCAAGCGCTCAATACGGCGATGGTGCTCGGTTGGTTGCAGCTCAACAAGAAGTGGAACTGAACGCTTTGCATCGAGATAAGCCAAATTTTGAGCAAGAGCCCCAGAAACAGCTTTGGTCGCTGCATCCTCCGTAGCAAGGTTTTCCAGATATTCCCGCACACCTCCATAGTTTTGAAGCAATGGATTAACCAACAGGTTTTGTACCTCTTGAGCTGTGTCTGAATCGCAAATTCGCAATACAGAGACTAGGACGGATGCTCCCGTAGTCGGTTTAAAGAAGAACCAACCCAATGCTTTTCGACAGATAAACAATTGTGTGGAGGGAGGGAGAGCTAGGTCATCAGCCTGAAGGCTCAGTGGCACACCATCCAGTCCGGGGCCCTTTATAGCCTTGGCAAGTCCGTTACACAGTTGTGGCGAGCCCAGCTGAAGCCACTTCACCACGACTCGGCTAATAAGACCCGGAGAGCCGGATAGCAGATTGTGAGTAAAGCTATCAAAAGCCTCAAGTTCTAGTTCATTATCTGGACGTGAGAGAAGCATAGTTACGAAAGAAACGGCCGATTCATCAAACCCGAGTTCCAATAGCACATGAAGGCCTAGATCTACCTCCTCAATCGTTCCTTTATTTGCCGAGTCCAAGTGCTCCAATGCACCCAGCAAGAAAGAAACGATATCTTGAGTAAGTGCTTGTCGGCACGACCAGAGTGCACGTGCACACTGATGTATAGTGAACTGACCGGGCTCGCTCACTATCCGACTTATTAGCGAGTTCGCATCAGCAGACGAAACATCTTGGCCGCGATTCAGAATTTCCATCGACGCATGCAGCACACTTGCTCTTGTAGCATCGCCAATGCTGCCATCAAGTAGTGAATGGAAAACTGCAAACGTCTCGCCACACTCCTCTGAACCTTTGTGATCGATACGTCCTAGGGCAGAGATGGCGGCTTGGCGACGAATGTCCTCATATTCAATTGCCATTCGACGCGCTTCGCTGAGGTTACTGATAGCCTCTAATGCGAAGGCGAGATGTTGGATGGCGAGCTCATTACCTTCGTGCGCTGCGGCGATAACTTCAAGAGCACGCAGAGGAACGCTCGCGCACCATTTGCGGAATGCTGCATTGGGTTCATTGGCTGCACCGTCATTTCCTCCGCGAGTTACCAATCCATCAACGCAGCGCATCATTCGCTCAGGGGTCGCGTCTAACTCCGGCAAAAGACGGCAAAAAAAATATGACGCCATAAAGAACTCGGTTCCTGGAAGCTCCTGCAGGGTGCGATCTTCAACAAGGGCTAATAGGTCAATAGCTCCTGAGTTGTGCAGTGTTATGCACAGTTCCTCGACCAAATGAGTTTCTGCACTTCTCCCCAATCCGAACCGGTGGGCCATTTGGCTGGCGAATTCTCCGCACTCGTACAACTTAACTAACTCTGTAGATGTCGGTGCCACGTCCATGTCCCCTCACGTCAATACAGCTATTAGACTAGTGTGCCACTACGTTTCCGCCGCTAGAGATCACTCTCTACCATCTGGACATTAGACGCCAGCTCCGGGCCTATTTCTGTTGTATTGACAGGCGGTGGTCAGCCCTCAGCCGCCACTCGCAAACTTCTGCTTCTGGGCCGAAAGCTGCCTTCACCTTTAAGCCACTAGCCAGGGGGCTGACATCTTTAGGTGATCATTTCCTAGGCATATCCTCCTGCATGGGTTCGCTGACAACTGGCAAAGTAAAGACGTCCGCCGTTTCCCAGTTGCACCCACCCCACCATCACGCTAACCTCCCCCGGTCGCTGCAAATTCAGCGACCGGGTGTGAGAACCCGAGCAAATCAAGGCGCAAAGCGCCCAAGAACCCTATCGCGGCGTTTTTTTTCGTCTGCGATATCGTTTTATGGCGGCTGTGCGTGGGAGACCTTCGGGTCTACCGGTTGCCTTGATTGCCGGTTTCTCACCCTGCGCACAGCTGCCACCCAAACCTGTGAGAAGGTTCGTGGCAGTTCCTCAAATCAAGGAATTTTCACTTATGTGCTTCTACAGTTACCGCACCAAACGGCGTCATCCTTCCCGGTTCATTTCCTCCGCGCTCGGAGGTGTTTTATGAACGCTGCGCAAGATCTAACCACCCTCGGCGTCACCCCCTTCTCCTTCCACTCCGACCAACCTCTATTCCGCGTCAACAGCGGTGTTTCCCTGCACGAAGCCTTGCACCACGCCTCCGACCTCCTCCACGTTGCCAAGCAGCTCGCAGAAGATGCGGCGATGACCAAGGAGACGGACCGTTACGCCTGGGCGTCGCATTACTTGCAGGAGATGGTGAAGGCGGTGGTGGATGATGTGGTGAAGGTGTTGGATTCGCCCGGTAACCTTCAGTAACAGCCGGAAGAAAGAAAGGGGCGGCGCATTTAGTTAAATGCACCGCCCTTTTTTGTGTTTTACCTAACCGTTTGCGACCTGCGAAGCCCCGACTTCGCGTGTTAACCTTGCGCCCATCGCAAAAATGCTGGGCCAAGCGCCCGATGCCGATCAGTTAAGCGACCACGATTGGGCACGATGTTGAGCTTTCGAACTTCAGCGATGCAGGGGCTGCGGCCTGCCGGTACAGCGCGGCGATCCCTTCGCAGCCTCGCTAGGGCTCGACAGCTCCCACATCGGCCTGCGTCGTTTGGAAACCTGCGCTGCGCAACTGATCGACACTGGACCAAGCGCCCCCTTTGCCCCATCACTTTCAACGAATTTGCCTACTATCCAATGAGTAAAAACACGTCCGATCTGTCTTCCCACACGCCAATGATGCAGCAGTATGGGCTTGATCGATGCGAAAGCCATGTAGAGCGTGGCTTTCGCGGTTCCTATGTCTAAAACCATACCGCGATTTTTGAGGCTTTAAGGCCAATGAAATCGAGTTAGCTACAGGTAGTATTAGACAGAAATACACCATCCCCGGCGTCCTGCCGACGAACACCACTCCCAAATCCGTAACGCCTCGACTACTGTATGTGCATACAGCATTCGGATTACCTCACCATGAACATCGACGAAGACACCTCCGCGTGGCTCGGCTGCCCTACGCCCCTGGAAATGTATAAACACCAGTGCGCCCTGTTGGAGGACGAGCTGACCCAAGCCCAGGCGCTGCTGAGCAAGGCGCGGAAGAATATCGCCGGGCTGGTGCAGATGAATGACGCGCTGGCCACCGGCAAGGCCAAAGCGGAAGAAGCCCTGACGGCTGCCCTGGTCGAGATCGACGCGCTCAAAGAGAAATGCTCCGAGCCCGCCATCCTCAGCATGAAACTCGTTGCCGAACAGCGCGACTATCTGCTCAGGGAGAATCAGCGGCTGCTAATGGAGTTGAAGAACGTCACCGAGCCACAGCCCTGACGTACGCCTGGCACGCACGCAGCGCGATCACGGCGTTATCCCCATCGTCGGTGATGGCGATAATTCTTTGAGCATGCGCTGGGTCAAGTTGGGCTCGACGGGCTGCATGAACCACGCCTGCGGCGCCGGGGGCGGCAGGCACGTCGCAGCCACTGGCTGAATCCGTGGCGTCGATAAGGACTGACAGCCGCAGTTCAGTAGTAGCAAGGTGATCACGCAGCAGAGCCTGATTGCGCTGGGCATCGGATAATTCCTTGGTGTGTTGTTGGTCCACGGTGGCGAGCTGCTGCTCAGTGGCCAGCCGCTTGTCTTGCTCGGCGGCCTGCTGACGCCAGGCCTCGCCGGTGATTGCGTCCAGATCTTTCTGGTGCGCAATGCCCTGCTCCGTGAGCTGCTCGGCGAGCTTCTTCCCCAGGCGCCAGTCCTGAACCTGCCAGGTCACGCCGCAGGCACCGGCCATCAGCACCATAACCAACACAGCCAGCCCGACCAGTTTCTGCGCAGGCATCATGCCAGCGCCCGCCGCACGCCTTCAGCCAGCACAGCATCAGGGTAGGCATACCCCGCGTTTTCGTGATGGATGATCGCCTTGACGAAACCGGTCATCACCGCCGGCCGCGTCAGGTCGACTTCGGCACCTGGCCGGGTACCGGTGTTCGCTTCGACGGCACCGACGTAAGCGGCCGTATCATTCTCCCCGCTCGGCGCCCAGCGGCCAATGATGGCCTCCACGGTCTTCAAGCCATGCTTGCGCTGGTACGTCAGCAGCACCTTGCCCAGGGCGCGGATACCGTTCTCGGCGGTGTCAAACCTGGCGAAGCGCTTCTCGATGGACGGGTCGGGCTTGAGCTGGCCTTGCCACTGGTTGGCCGGGCTGTAGTCGATGTTGCCGGGGTTCTTATTGCGCACCCCACGGGTTTCGGTGATAGGCATGCTTTTCTCCAGGCGAAAAAAAACCGCTCAAGGCGGCCGTGGTGTTCTGGCGTTTCTCAGGATTCAGCGGTATCGCCAAGTGGCTGAGGATCTCCCGCTGACGCGGTGCTGACGATTGGCGGATTCTGCGACGCAGGCAAGTCTGGCACCAAAATGTGCAAAGTGATTATGGTCTTGAGGTCGTATGGCGCGCCGCGCATGGTCACATAAATGGTGAGCAGGCCATCTTGAAAATCCGTTTCCACCTCTGCCCGGCTCTCGGATGGGTGAAGTGTGTAGCCCCAGCCCACATCCTCAGGGGGATAAGGCACCATGCCTTGGCTGCCGGTGACGCAATACACGCCTACGTCTTTGCGGTAGCAACCAACGTCGGTGCCGCCCATTGAGTCCATGAAATACTTCTCGCCGGTCTTGCCGACGATATTTAAAGCTGCTCTTGCCATGATCAGATCGCCTTGAGTGTACCGTCGGCCATTCGGGTGGTATTGGCGGTGGTGTAAACCTTCGCCCAATCGCTTATTGATCCGTTGATTGACTGCCTGAAATAGGACACAGAAGAGTTCATATAGAAGGCCTGCTGCGTCCAGTTGCTGCTGGATGCGTCATAAGCGCAATGAGTGACGGTGCCGAATCCCGACGGAAGAGCCAGGGTATTAGAGTCGAACTTATAAATCCCTGCCTTTGAGATCTCGTTCACGTTTGCTATATAAGGAACCGAGGTAGAACCGATACCGAAGTCACCGACTTTAAGAAGTTGCCCCGCAGTACCGGATATGGCCCCGGTCGTAACATCCGAGTCAATTGCCGTGCCGACCGATGCGCGACCCGTACCGCCTTTGCTGACAGGCAGAATGTCGTAGTTGCCCGTGGTGCCCAGCGCCGCCAGCTTCGAACCGAACTGGTTATTCAAGTTATTGAAGGCATCCGACAGCATTTTGTCGTAGCCCTGCACCGGCATGATGGCGTAGGCAGCGCCGGCTACAGTTGGCCCTTTGTACTCTGGCAGGATCGAGATAACGGTGGAGCTTGCGACGTTCGCCAACTCATAAGTCGCCCCGTCTGGGCCAACGAATGAGTCGCCGTTCCTGCTACTTGCGGCGAAATCTACGTTCGTGCCGATGACTGTAGTGCTGCCATTTTGCACAGAAACAGTTCCTGCTCGTTGCCAAACCATAACTTTCTCCAAGCAATAAAAAACCGATCAAGGCGGCGTATAAAACTTCAATTTATTACAGAGTCATATGTCAGACTGCAATCTTTCCGAAAATAGCCTGGAGCGAGAAGTAAAATGGATTTGAAACCGTTGTAACACTAAATCTCAAAACGGAAGATGCAAAATCATACCTAAGTCCCCCGGAGCGGGTCTCGTTATTTGCCCCCATCATGGGCATTCTCGCGTTATTTATCATTAGGTAATCACCAAGCGCGTAGTTCAAAGTAATAGCGTACCAATTTGTCGGCAACCCCTGAGAGCTATAGGTAGTATGTGTATAACTCCAGTTTTGAACCGCGCGAGTAAAAATTACAGCTTGAGTTCCAGAGTCAAATATCTGCTTTGAGTCAGCATCCCACATCCGCAATCCATATGAAGTTATGGGTTTTGATGAAAATGCCGCTACAAATATTTCCCCAGAGTGAGCCTGCCCCGAAACAACAGTGGCTCCGGCCCAAGCACCGGCGGAACCGCCTAGAGTCAAGCCCAGCTGTATGAATGCACCGTTATTCTGGGGCCTTATAAAAACAAGCGGAGGTTCCTGGGTAGTTACAACGTTCTGAAACGTTATGCCTACGTTCGCGGTGTAAGTCCCCTTATGGAATACGCAAAGCCGTGCGTATTCCGAATCAATAGACACTACACTTGAGTCATTGATAACTGTTAGCCCATAGCTCATCAAGCCCACCTCGCAACCATTAATCGCATTGTTGCCTGGGAGATAGAGTCATTAGGGTTAGACGCAAGATAGTTCCTCACGTAGGCAATACCCTCACCAATTTGGCACTCAAGTTGCCTATTGGTAGCGGTTTGCGACGCATCATTATTAACCGGCAAAAGAAAGCAGATCGAATTACTTGGATTACACCCAGGAACGGAAAAAGTTTTTTGACTCCTTGGTTCGCCCGCATAAGAAACCAGCACAGAAAGAACGATTCTGTAAGTAGATGTGCTGGTATCAAACTCAAGAGCCCCAGTTGATGACCACAATCGCAATCCAGAACTCATTCGGTTTGATCTCCTAGCTGCACTCTCTTCATGTTATTGTTATCCCAAAACCGCATAGAGCGATTCGTCATCATGGAGCGCCCTTGACCAGGAACAATCCCGTTGATTTCGAACGATCCATCCTTCCGGAGAATCCAGCCCTGCTGGCCAGCGATGTAGTTGGTCGAGCTGATGTATTCGCCGATCTTAGCGTTGGTGATGGTGCCATCCTGAATAAACGCCGAACTGACAAAGGTTTGCCCGCCAGACACAGAGAACGGTGACACCGGCGTGCCGTTATTCAAGTTCAACAGCATGAACGTGTCAGCCCTGACCACGAACTGTGACGACACACCAGATGGATCGACCTGAAGACCGAGACCGAACGAGGCCGCGTACCTCTGTCCACCGGCGGTGGTCTCCATCTTCACTGACCACAATGTCTGCAGCCGGCCATTGGTGTTGGCCAACGCTGAGGACGTTTGCTGAATGGCAGAAGTGTTCTGTCCAACAGTCGCTTCAAGCTTCGTTGTCTTGGTCGCTTCGGCCTCGATGGCGGTAGCCCTGACCTTGCTCTCTTCGACGATAGCGACAGTGCTGGCGTATCCTCTCAGTGCATCAGCCTTCGCACCGCTGCCACTGTCATCGCGCGCCGAGGCGCGCAATGCGTTGGTCATGCTGGCCTGGGCCGTGACGACGCCGTCGAGCTCCGTGATGTCCGCTTTGTTGGTTGCCACTTGCTGGGCCAGGCCGTTCGCAGTCTCGACAGACTGGCCAACATCCAGCCAGAAAGCGCCGTTCGGCGGTGGTGTGCCTACCGGAACATCTACGAAGGCCTGATAGATTCGCCCACCCTCCACCACCATCTGGCCTTTCAGGTAGGTGGCTTCTGGATCGTAGCCCTTCAAACCATCAAGCGAGTCGATCTGGTCCTGCAGGCCTTCAAGCTCATCCAGAAGATCCTTGCCCAGCTCAGTTTTCGTGACCTTGCCGGCGAGCAGATCGAGGATTGGCCCAGCCTCAGAGCTGGCCTGCCCCATAACCCCGTCGACAACCGGATAGAACGGCCCGACGTTGCCGGTACGGTCCACCAAGCGCGCCCAGAAGAACAGGGTTGCGCCCGCCTGCAGCTGCTGCATGCGGTATTCAGCCTGCGGGTAAGCCAGGTCGGCCAGCTTGGTAGCGGCTCCCAGATCGTTTGCAGGCCCATACCACACCTCGGTTCGCTGGGTGTCCTCTGCACCAGGTGGGAAGCCCCACTTGATGCCGACCCCAAACAATTCGCTGGTTGTGGTCAGGGAAGACACCGCCGGCGGCAGGCCAACCTTGCCTTCCAAGTTGGTCAGGTTTGAGCTCTTCCAGATCGACGAGATTTCGAAGGCGCTCACCGAGCGCACGCGGGCCAGATAGGCGCCCGCGTAAATCCCGGTGACATCAAGGCTGGTGGAGCCGGTGCGTTGCACCTTGATCCAGTTGCCGCTGTCCTTGCGCCACTCCACGTCGTAGGCGACCGCGCCGGTGACGGCTGGCCACGAGATGTTCATGGTGCTGATGGCCAGGCCCTGGTCGATCGACACGTTCGACGTGACGGTTACGCTTTCCGGCGGCGGCACCACCGTGATTGGTATGACGCTGATCGGGCGGTCTTCGAGGCGTGCGCCAGTGTCGATGCTGGCGAACTTGCTTGGCTCGTACTGCAAGGCGCTGATTTCGTAATCGCCCCCTGGCGTCCGTGCAGTCCTCATCACTCTATATAGAGGGATTGCCAGGTCGTCAGCGTCGATTGCCCACTGAAGCTGTGCAGCTGGTGCCTCGCTGTAAGCAATGGTCACGGTTACGTTGCGATCGCTCACGCTTTCCACGGTGCGGCCTTCTGCCCGCCCGCCGGGAAGGTTGACCACCAACCGGTCACCCGCCTTGGCCAGGGTGTCACGGTCCAGGGTAATGACCTTCCCTGACGCCGCCGCAATGCGCCCGCCGATCTCCCGACCAGCCAGCAACGAGTCGGCAACGGGGATGATGAACCCTGGCAGCGGGATACGGCCTTCCATACCGGTCCTGAAGCTGATGGTGCGGTCCTGGTTGTTGCTCAGCACCAGCCATTTAGCGCGGCGCTGGGCCTCAGATGCCCGAGTGCAGCCGATGGCACTGATTTCAGTTGGCTTGTCGCCCAAACGGCGCTGCAGCGGCAGGTCGGAATAGACGGTGACGTCGGTGTCGTAGTTGTTCAGCGGATTGTCATAGCTGACCAGGCACCGAGTGAAACGCGTTTTCGCCGAGGCGCTGCCGTACGAGATCTTCCCGTCGATCACATTGGAGCGGGTAAAGACGTAGTCGATATCTTGCGAGCGCGGCATATCTGCCTGCATGACCAGTTGACCTTGAGCCCAGTACGTCATGCCGCGATAAATGCCGGCGATATCACGCAGCAGAGACCATGCATCGGCTTTGCCCTGCAGGTTCATGTCGCACAGGAAACGCGGCTCAACGCCGTCGGCACCGTTCGACACCAACTGGTCGCAGTACTGCGCGATGCGGTACAGCTCCCACTTGTCGACCATCCACGGTTTTATGCGCTTACCAAGGCCGAAGCGGTCCTGAGTGCAGATACCGTAAGTGACCCAGGCGGGGTTATTCGTCCACGCCTCCTTCATGGTGCCATCCCAGGCGCCAGAGTACGTGCGGGCCACCGGGTCGTAGTTGCTCGGCACCTGCCAGCGGCGGGCCTTGCACTTCACGGTGACCGCCGGGATTTTGGTGAACTGCTCGGCGTCGAATTGCACAAAAAGTAGCGCGGTGTTCGGGTAGCGCAGCTTTGCATCGATCACCTGGGTGTAGCCGGCGATGAACAGGCTATCTGCAATCTTGTCGGTGTTCTGGTTTGGGGTAATGCGGCGAACGCGAATCAGCCATCCACTGGTGGCCGGCGGCAAATCGATACGCATGGACTTTTCGTAGCGAGTGGTGGCTTTGCCTGTAATAGCGCCAACCAATACCTCCTGATAGGCCCCACCATCGGTGGCCACGTCGACCGCGTACTGGATGCTGTAACCACCAATATTGCCTTCGTTGTCCTGGCTCGCAAGCCGCGGCGTAGCCAGGCGAATACGTGCCGCCGACAGCTGCAGGTTGGTCAGCGACTGAACCCACGGCGTTCCGCTACGCAGCTCTATATTCAGCGAGGTCTCGTTGTCGACCGATGGTATACCCGGGATGTAGGTCTGCTCGACAGAACCCGGACGCCAGTCCCACTTCACGTTGGTGAAGTTGTAGTTGCCGCTGGCATCCTGGATTGGGGTGTTGTCGAGGAAGATATCGCGCGCAGTGGGTGTTCCGTCGAATTCACCCTCGCCCACGGCGATCAGGATTTTGGCCACGTTGGTCGAGCGCAGGCTGTCGGGTGACTCTACCGGAGACTTCGGCTTGCTCTCGCCACCTTTGGCGCCGTGTATATCCAGCTTCTGTGCTGCGCCCATGCTTTCCTCCAGGCAATAAAAAACCGCCTCTTGGGCGGCCTGTTCGCTGCGTTGCGTTTATGTCTTGTCCTCGGCATAGATCGATGCCGAGATGATTGCCCCGCCCCACCGGCGATCACCGATGCAGATGGGGACGGGGTTGCCGCTCGCCGTGGTGTTCTTTGCCGAGCCAAATGCATAGCTGGGCATGTTTTCCGGAGAGGCGCTTTGCTTGAGGCCTGCGGCTTGAGGGCTGAGCATCTGGATAACGCCTCCCGCAGTCAGCGCGATGCCAGAAGCCAGAGTAGAACCCCCGGTAAAATATGACGCCGCGATCAGCACCACACCTATGATTGTCTGGAGCAGCCCAGCACGCTTAGACCCCTCAACCACCGGAACGATGCGTATCTCCCTGGCACCGCCCATGCCGAACTCATCGACACCGACATTTTTTCGGTTGCGAAAGATGGCAAATCGCATGCCGAGTCGGTCAAGGCGCCGAATTTCTTCGTCGAAACCTTGGATAGTCGCCTTCAGAGCCCGGAAAACCTCCCATGTGTCGCCAGATGAAACTTGGCGGCGGTGCAGCCGGCCGAACTTCTGAGCCAGTGAGCAGGACAGTTTGATTGTGGTCATCGGCGAATAAACGATGGCGCTCATCGGGCCTCCTTGTGTCGAAGAATTAAGCGGGTGCGCTGGAGCCACGGACCGCCGTAGACGAACACCTCGGACGGACGGCCATACAGGTGGTGCAGTACGAACGGACCAGGCCCGAACACTCCGGAATCTTCACCGGGAAGCAACGGGTCAGTTCCCAGATAGATCCCTGCGTGGTTCGGGTGAGCCGTGCGGCCTACCTCCATTACGATCATGTCGCCTCGCCGCGGGCTGTCGACCTGCTCGAATCCGGCGGCGGCGTAGTTCGATTCATAAAGGCTTGTGCTGTCTGCACTCTCCCACCAGCCATCGGCGCGCTGGAAAGCTTCAAACTGGAGCCCCCATTCACGCTGATACCAATCCGCGCAGACCTGCCAGCAGTCCCAGGCGCCGTGTACGAACGGGCGCTTGAGCAGCGGCGTGCTGCCCGTCGGCGTGATCGTCCTTAAATCCCCTTCAGGCCATGACAGAATGTGCCAGGGCAAGGCCGTAGCCTCGCACATCGCCAGGTCGCGCGATGACGGCCTGCTGGTGGCGTCCGGATGCGAATGCACGATACCGATCACCTGGCCCTGGTCTTCCGCCGCGGCGTAATCCTCTGGCTCAAGCCGGAACTCTTCGTTGGGCTCGGTTGCGATGTTACGGCACGGGAAGTACTTCTGCGCCCGGCCCACGGCCAGCACCAACCCACAGCACTCCTTCGGGTACTCGGCCGCCGCATGCGCCTGAATGGCCGCAATGATGTGTTTGCGCATGGTCAGCTCCGAGCGATCAAGGAAACGGCGGGAAAACCGCCGAACGGGTAGGCATTGCCCTCGCCGAAACGCGGAATACAGCCCTTGCCCAGAGTGGCGTCGCACACGTCCAGTTCTGGGTTGTCGGTGACGACGCCGTCCTTGGTGACGTATGGGCCGGTGTATCCACAGTTCGGGCCACGGTAGCCACCGGTGAGGCACCAGTGGCATAGCGTGGTCATCTGCCTGCCGATCGTCTCGCCGCCGACATCGCCCGGGCTGGCCAAGTCCCAACTGACCGTCTCGCCGTCCTCGTTGGCCTTCTGGTCTACATACCAGACCTCGATCGATTCTTGAGTGGGATCGGCCGTGGGGTTGCCGCCTTCGAAGTTCACCGCGTCGAGAAACTCGGCCAGCGTGTTGCGAATTGTCAGTTTGAACTCGAGCAGATCCTCGAAGGCCAGGCACAGCGCGGTGATGCGCCCGTTCACGTTACCGACCGACAGCTTGGGCCTTACCGCAGTGCCGTCGCCGTTCGCCTCGCTGCCCTCGTACTGCATGGGCCAGGCGCCGTACTCTTCGCCCTTCCACCAGATCGACTTCGCCGGCAGCTGATCGGCGTCACCGCCGGCGGCGATCAGTTCCGCAGGGGTATGCGGTATTGCGTGCCCGTGGAAGCGCAGAACATCGGCGCCGTAATCGCTGCCGTCCAATTCGAACAGCATGACTTCATTGCCAGGCTCAAGAGTCTGGATAGCGTTGATCAGCGACATGGATTGACCTTTACGGGTGGAAAGCGCGCTCGAACGTCGCCGTCAATTTGAATACTCCCCCGCCCATAGGCGTAGGGGTTGGGTTTTTGCAGGTGAACAGGCCAAGCTGGCCAAGCGGGGTTGTCCAGAGAAAGGCTTTGGCACCCTTATGACGGTCGAAGAACGCCATAATTTCCAGCGCTCTCGCCTGTCCGCCCGTGTGGGTGATCGGGTAGGAATCGACTTTGTTGTTGATCCCGTCCCCGACCTCTTGCTTGTAGCCGTCCCCGAACTGCGAGGTGCGCACCCGATAGGTAATATCGGGCGCCTCCCCGTGCTGGGTGGCCCAGGTGAATGTCTCGATCGCCATGATGGCTCCGGGGTAGAATGTTTTTTTGACCAAGGAAATGGGTAATTACATGAAAATGAAACTGGCAGAAGTAAGCGTCTACGAAGACACCCCGGACGCAGGGAAAACCAGCATCGGCGGGAAGGTACAAATTTCGCTGGAGATGGCAGAGGGGCAGGCCGGTGGCACTTTCGGGGTGACTTTCGAGCATGAAGGCGCCAAAGATTTGACCTATCGCCAGCTTGAGCAACTTGTGATTGATAAGGTCCGGTCATCCCTGACCGAAATTTAACGGCGAATCATTTCCGCTTCTTATCTCCCGTTGATTGCTCTCCACGTTGCGCCCCCGCTGGGGCTCAACGTTCTGCGTTCATTCGCTGCGATCTCACCTCGGATCATGGCGAGGAACTGAGGGGCCAGCTTCTGGCCCATTGCTGTATCTGCAGTCGCATCGCCAGATCCATCTCGATTGATGTTGATGGTGACCTCCATCTTGGAGTCGGTATTCCCGCCGCCCGCCCCGCCCCCACCGCCACCCAGCGCCCGCACCCCAAGCTCACCGCCAGCCGTCCTGGTCAGCGGCATGATCGCCTCCGGCCCGGCTTCGGCGAAGATGCCCGCGCCCTTCGCGAAGGCGAACATCTGCGGCTTGTCGTGCACCTGGTTGCTGAAGCTGGACAAGCTTGGCGAGTCGTACACACCGCCCTTGGCATTGGCAGTGATTGCACCACCAATGTCTGACCCGAAGCTGGTAGCGCCAGCACCCGCACCGCCACCGAAGTACGCCCCAAGCGCACTTCCGGCGATGCTCGAAAGCAAACCAGAGGCAGCTTGTCGAGTCGCGATCCGCGCCATATCGGCGATGATCGATTTGGTGAAATCGGAGAACGACAATTTGCCGGTTACAGCAAAATTCGCGACCGCGTCTTCCATGCTGGAAAAAGCATTCGTGAACAGGCTCTTGGTCTGGCCAGCCACATCGTTGGCAGACTGCAGATAGTTCTGGAAAGCCGATGAGGCCCCGCTACGCCAATCACCCTGGGCCTCCGACATCTTGTCGTAGTTGTCGACCACAGTGTCGCGGTACTTCCTTTCCGCATCCTCAAGACTGGCCAGGTCGCGCATGTAGTCTTCCTGGCTGTACTTGTCAGGCGCGGTCTTGCGGCGATCCAGCAGCTTGGCCCGCTCGTCGTTGAACTTGTCCGTGGTTGCGTCGAGGCTCGCTTGCAGTGCCGCTTGCCGGTCTCCCAGGCCCAGCCCGTTTGCTGCGCGGGAGCCAGCGGCTTCCAGTGCGGCCCGCTGGCGTTCCAACTGGTTGACGTACGCCTCTGAGGCGGCCGTCAGCTGCTCAAGTCGGCCCTTCTCGCTTGTGGCGATGATCGTCAGTTGACTGTCGGCGTCCTTTTGCGCTTTGACCATTCCAGTGCGAGCATCGGCGATCTTCTGGTCGAGCTGGATGCTCTGGGCCGCCGTCGTGCCTTTCTTGGCCTTGGCCGCTTCCAGTGCATCAATCTCGGCCTGGTACGCCGCGGTGACATCGTCCTTTTCCTGATTGATCAGTGCCGAACGCTGCTTCGCATAGTCCGAGAGCGATACCACGCCGGCTTTCTGCTGGGCCTCCAGTTCCTTCTGGGCGTTCCGGTATTCATTGACTATATCGGAGAGGTTGTTCTTGGCGTTGTTGAAGCTGGTCAGATCGACTTGGGTTGAGGCTGCCTTCGGGTCTTTGTACTTGTTGCGGATATTGTCCAGGTCTCGCTCAATCAGTTTCTGATCGAGCAGCGGGCTTTTTGGGTTCGCCTCGCGCAGGTCAGCGATCTTCTGAAGATACTTTTCCTCTTCCTTGTCTCGCTTTTGCTTGTTTGTGTAGGCAGCCTTGCGAATAACTTCAAGGTCACGCTCCGCATCAATGCCTTTCTGAGTTTTTTCGTCAGTCTTGGCATCCTGCTCGGCGTCTTTCTGCTTTGCGCCGATACGCTGCTGGATGAGCGATATCTCTTGCTCAAGGTTCGCAATTGCTTTTGTTCGGAGATTGCTTTCAGGCAGGGCCTTAACGTCTTCGAGCTGTCCCTGCTTAACTTGCAGAGTAAACGTATCCTTATCTGCGCCTGCACGGCTCGTAAACTCCCCCCAGTAGTCACTGAACGCTTTCTTC
Organism: Pseudomonas sp. R76; assembly: GCF_009834565.1. Classification (GTDB taxonomy): domain Bacteria; phylum Pseudomonadota; class Gammaproteobacteria; order Pseudomonadales; family Pseudomonadaceae; genus Aquipseudomonas. The sequence goes on along the minus strand of NZ_CP019428.1, from coordinate 1,592,346 downwards.
GCATCGCGCCACGCACCGACGACACCGCGAGCCGAGTCCTCAATATCCTTGTTCCGTTTAGCCATTGAGTCGGCAAGCTGAGTAGTGAGAAGCTCCAACGCCCCCATTTCATCGCCCTGCTCCTGCAGAACCTTGATGTGCGAGTAAGTTTCGCTGCTCATGAAGTGGTATTGGCGGTTGTACTCAGCTGCGAGTGCAGCAACGTCCCCCTTACTGCCGACCATCTGCTTGGCGATTTCCCCAGAGCTCCGCCCTGTGGCCACCGAAAGCTCGGTGGCGGCGCGCGCAACGGAATCAAAAGTACTGCCTGTGAGTTCTCCAGAACTTGCGACTGCGAGAAGAGCCTCTGACGCCTGAGTGAGGTTGCCCCCCTTCCCAAGCGCTAGCGACATTGCAGTTAACTGCGCAGTTGTCTTGCCCGCAGCCCCACCACTAACAATAAGCGCGTTGTTGAATTTTTCTGCTCTATCAACGCCCTGCAAGTAGGCAGCTGCTAGTGTGCCGATGGCAGCAGTCACCAGAGCAACAGGGGCAGCCAAGGAAATCATTCGCCCCGCCGACTCGCCTGCGCCGGCGCCTAACTGCGCAATTGCCCGCGCTCCACTGCCCCAATCGCCCGACTGAATGGCATTGCTGAGCTGCATGACATTTTCTTGGGCTTGCCGAGTGCCGAGCTTCAGCTTGTCGAAGGCTCCGCCTACTTCGGTAACGCCCGCTCGATCTTTTCCGACCTTCGCCAGGGCGGCGTTGTAGGCCTCGACATCAATTGCTCCAACACGGAACGCTTCGTGCGCTGCCTTCTCCTGCGCCTCAAGCTTTGCCAGCTTTGCGGTTACCGGGTCAATTCCATTGACGGTGCGTTTCAGCGCCTCAATCTGTCGGTTTTCTGCGTCAATCAGGCGCTGCTTTTGGGCTGTTTCCTTGGCTTCCGCCTTCTCTATTTTGTCGAACGCTTTGCCCAACTGCTCCTGATACTTGATCTGCTCCTCAGCCGTGACCAATCCGCCTTTCTTGGCGCGCTCAAGCAGGCCCTCAGCCTGCATCAGGGATTCCATACTGGTGATATTGCCGGTCATGGCCCGATCAAGCTGGGCGATCACGTTGATCTCAGCCACAGCGCTGTCGGCTGCTTTGCGGCTTGCACCAGATTTGCGGTCTATCGCGGCCGTAGACTTCTCGACACCCTGGGCTACCTCATTTTCTGCCTGAGTGATCTTCTTTCCGGTATTGGCCAATCCTTCGCCAGTTTTGCCAAGGTCATCAATCGCCTTCTCGGCATCAACTGCCGAATCAACCAACTTGTCCAGATCGTCAGCAGCCTTTGCAGCCTGCGAAGACTCGACAGAAATGCCCAGCGAGGCGAAGTTCGTGCTCATCAGTTTTCTCCGGGCAATAAAAAACCCGCTCTAGGCGGGCTCTTTGCAGAATTAGATTTATTTGCAGTCTTTCAGGTTCTTGTACGTGTATTTCACATAGGCAGAGATACGGGGTTCTTCACCGCTGAACTTGATCCTGATGGACTCAAGGTCATGGTCAAGCTTATGTTCGCCAGCCGTCCATGACACGCCCCAGCTTGGCGCAGCCTCCTTGTTTGGCGCCCCGTACTTATCTGCAAGCGACTTTGCAACGTCGGAGTTTGTAGAGTTAATGCTCTGAAACCACTGGCCGACCTCGCACAACCCAGATTTTCCACCGATTAAATATGAATACCTATCAGCGCCTGCCTCGTTTTTTGGCGCTTGCGGAGAAAAGTAGGTCGTTCGCCCCAGGGGATCGGCGCCCCCATCTTTTGACAGGGCGACATATTTCTCCAGCTGAGAAGTTGTAACCCCCATTTTAGTGCCAACAGGCCCATCCCAAGGCCCTTGGTCACCACACCCTGCCAGCGCTACGAGCGCCAAAGCCCCCACGAACATTTTCATATCGTTCCCTCGTTGAGATATCGCGGGACTTTATCACCAACAAGGGAGCAACACGAAAGCCCCGCATGTGCGGGGTTCTTCGGGTTCGCGGGAGGCTATGCGGCGTCGAGGCCGAGCGTGAGCTGCAATTGGTCTCGCCAGTAATCAACGTCGTGCACAAGCTTCGGTTTTTTCCACCGAAACTTTGAAAGCTCTTTTCCGCTGAGGCTGGCAATGCTCTGAGCGTCGTTCAGGGCCTTGCATGCCCGGTCAAATTGTTGCTTTTCGTTGAGTTCGCCACGCAGGAGCGCATCAATATGAAGGTCAGCCCAGACCGCAAAGTCGTCATCCAGCCATCGGGCAAACGCAACCGCAAGCTTTGGATGCAGCCAAGTACCGGCGCGACCACGAACCCGGGACGCCTCGACCATTTTGAAGTCCGAATTGCGGACATCAAACCCGAGGTGCCGAGAAAGCGCCGCCATGTAGTTTTTCGTGCTGGCCAGCTCTAGCCACTTGATTGGCTTCTTCCCGTAACGCGCCGCCACTTCAGTGGCATTTATCCAGCCGTCACTATTGAAGCTGACGGCCTGCCCCTCGTAGTGGAACGGAATAATTCCTGTATTCATGCCGCCACCTCCGCACACATTGCGCTTGGAGCGCCAGGATTGAAGCCGTCCAGAGGCATCAGACTTTTCTCGCTGACCGAGTAGCGCTTGCCCTCGACCAGCATCAGCCAATTTTCGTCGACCTTGCGAATCAGCTGGCCAGAGCGGCCGACCAGATTTGGCAGCTCCGGGGAAAGGATCAGAGCGCGACCGCCAGCTTTGAGTGTGAAGTTCATGCCGCCATCCTCATCACAAAACCAGGCTCCATCCCCATACGAACTGCTGCTGCCTCCATGTCCGGGAGTCGTTGCTTCAGAGTGGAAACGGCCACCATCGGGTCGCGGAAGTGGTCAATCATGTCAGCGCCAGCCTGAGAGCCGAGCATGCTGAGCGCGCTATAAAGCTGGTACTCGTCGTAAACCCTCTTCAGCGCCAAGAAGTGGTGCATCAGGAAAAATACGTTGTAGAGCTCTTTGTCCGACAGTGCATTCGTATTGCTGACCAGCTCTGTCTTGGGCAGGTACTCGCCTTCAAGTGCATAGCTGCCAATGAAGTTGCAGGCTTGATCGAATTGGTCAGCAGGGATCAGCTCAGTGCGTGGAACATTGAAGCGGGTGTGCAGGCGATTGTGCATCACCAGCTGAAAACCTTGGCGCTGATCAGCTGAAACAGCCTTAGACTTGTCGCGGATCAAGCCTTTGATGACATTCAGCTCGCTCATGCCGATAAGCTCGTCCATGAGTGTAGCCATCTTGCCCTGGTCCTCATATCGACCGTGCTTGCGGATCGCCGGAAGAACCTCAGCAGTGACCCACTTCTTAAAGCGCTTGGCTTCGGCCTTGCGACTGCGCAGGATCGCCGAGTAAAGGCCGGATTCGTTTATGACCAGCATCTCCTGATCACCGCCAAGGGTCTGCACAATAGACAGACCCTTTTCGTCGTCGTCCAGATTGCGAGTCATCGCCGACGCTTCGCCGTACTGAAGCGCAGCAGAAACATCGTTGGCCACGAACCAAGGTTGATCGTCGATCAGCAGCGTGCGGACCTGTTGTTTGCCGAACTTGAAGGGGATGACATTGGATACAGCTGTGCTAATATCGCTCATGACGTTTTCTTCTCCGAAGTTGATTTCGTTATCTGAAGCTCTGGCCTGCACGCCGGGGCTTCTTCGTTTCAGGCTACCGCCTGCCTGCTCTGCTGCATCTCCCGCCATTTCAGCCCCTCCTCAATAAGCATTTCAATTTCGGTATTCAGGCTGCGTCGGTAGAGCTCCGACTGCGCTTTCGCAGCCTCTTTCACGTGCGGCCGCAGGCGCAGTGGGTATGGACTGATTGGTGTCTTCGCTGCCATGGCTGGCTCCTTGTGGTGTGAATCTATTAGATATCAAGATATCAGTGGCGTCAAATAGATTCTTTGATCTCAAAACAAATCTATTTGCATACTCCATATACACCTTCACCCCTAGGACAAAGATGAGCGAGAAGATTCAGCCAACCGCCTACCCGCTGCGGATGCCGCTACCACTCCGGGAGAAGCTTGAAGAGTCTGCTCGAAAGACCAAGCGCAGCCTCAACGCTGAAATCACAGCTCGCCTTGAGGAAAGCTTCTCCCCTCGAACCCTTGACGAGGTTGAGGTGGCAAAGGCTGATGAACTGGACAGGGAAATAGCCAGGCTCAGCATGGAAAGCGCCAAGCACAGCCGCGCCCTCGATTTGCTCATGAGCAAAGCCAAGGCAGCCGCCGGCACCGAAGATGAAGACAGTTTCGGCCCTCAGATACTCGAAGTGGCGGAGGCTCTCGGCAGAATCGAGCGGGAGAAGTTCCAGGCCATGATGCGCCGGGAAATGCTCGATTAAAGGATTTCCCAGTCCTACGCCTGCAAGCCCAAGGACTGGGATAGCGCCAATATCGGCGCGTTTATGACCTGGAGGTCAATGTGAGCGAAGCACAAACCATCTTCCCCTACATCATCGTCACGTCGAAAAATGAATACATTCCTGTAGTGGAATTATTCGCCCACAAAGGTTTTGAAGTGGGGTGTGGCGTCATTACCTTTTTGTCGGAGTTTGATTTTGAGACTATCTCCGAATCACTCAAAAACGTTGGGCCAGGGTATGCGCTGATCTTGGCTGGTGATCTGAACTACTCAGGTGACGGCACGTTCGCCAGGGTCTTCCATCACATCAACTGATCTTCGTTCTGCTGCCTGTAAAAAGAAGCTTGCCACCAACAACTTCGATTTTGCCGCCCTCAGAAAGATTATACGGGCCGCTGAGCAAGTACTCGGCGCGCCCATCTTGGACATCAACTTCGACTGGCTCGCGATTGGGCTTGCTCCCCAGCATTGAGCGCCAAGCGATTACCGGGCTGAACTGATCACTCTTTTGCATACCCACTCCTGCGGCCATGCCGCGTCATGTTGGTTGTTTTGCGTCTTTGTGCCTGAGGATCAGGCTCCCCTCGCACTTTCCCTCTGCTCCGCCATCACCTGCAGGGCTTCGGTCTCCATCCGCCGGAAGTCGCTGAAAATGGTTTGTCGCTGGCTGATCGGTACGCCACACATCCGAATCACACCGGAGAGAACGCTGTAGTCCATGCCTGTTGCGCCGCACGCGCCCGTGCGCCACTGGGTACTCATGGCCTCGAAGACTTTGAAGGCGTCCCAGTTGTCTGGCCAGATGCCGACTTCCTTGTCGGGGATGTCCTGGCGCGATAAACCGAAGGCCATCAGATCTGCATCTGACGGCCCTGGCTCATACAGCGCGCGGGAGGCGCTTAGGAGTTTCCCAGGCGTGCTTCGCTGAAGGCTTCGGCGTAAGCGTTCAACACTGCCTTCGGCGCCGAGTTGATCGAATTAACGAGGATGCGCACGTTTTCAGGCGTGAATTCCTCTTCGATATCCCAGCCGACAACCACATCCAGCAGTTGGTCGGCTTGCAGGGCGATCTGGGCGGCAGTGAAAGCTTTAAGGTCCATGTCGCCGACCTGCTTGCCCAGTTCGTCGTGCCGCTCGTTCCAGCCGGTGTACAGCTCGGCGAGCGCAGTGCGGTCCAAGTACTTAAACTCGAACTCCACCTTTTCGGCGTTGTAGCCGGCGCGCTGGATCATCACCGGTGCCTTGAAGGTCGGTTTCTGGATCAACTTGAACTTGGCCATGGGTTACACCGCAGCCGCGTAACGGGCTGGGCGACCGGTCAGCGCCAGGCTGATCACACGGGTCATCAGGTTGTTGCGGGACATGGTCGGGGTCGACGTGATCGACACATAGCCGTTGTAGATGATGCTGCTGCCGCCCGGCAGGTTCAGGCGAAGCAAACGAGCCTGCTTGTCGTCGTCAGCAGCTTCACACACCGCCACGTAAGGCTTGGAAGGATCATCAGCGACCGTGAAGGTCAGCGTGATCGGGTTTTTTGTGGTCGGCATCTGGCGATCATCATCGTCGGCCAGGAAGCCGAAGGTCAGGAACTGCTGATCACCACCACTGGAATTCATCTCAGTAATCTGCGAGATCTCGGTGAAGGCTGTCACCTCGCGAACGGAACCAATCCCCGAGCCCGCGGGATACTGCTGGATGCTGGTCGTATTGATGTTCTCCAGCGCGAACGTGCCGCTGGCAATAGTCCCAACTCGAACGCCGCGACCATCGAGGCGGGTCCAGCCAGAATTCACGGCAATGATGTCGCCCTCGGCCAGACCGTGCGCCGCAGCCGTTGCGACGGCTGGATTGGCGTTGGTCAGGGCGGTGAATGGGATCGGCGTGCCGTAGATTGACGCGATCTCAAGGGTGGCGCCGTTGGGCATTTGCATGGGTGTTTCCTCTTTTCATAAATGACAAAACCCGCACAGAGGCGGGTTTCGGGGTTTGCCCAGCGGGCTTATTCAGGTGGCGATGTCCGCTCGGTATTCGAACGACACCGACACGGTAAATGTGGGTGGATCGGGGATGCCTGGGCCGGGGTCAACTGGCGACATCGTAACGACGGTGAGGCCTGCCTTCGTGTCTCTCGCGTACAGCGGAAACAGCGCGGTCAGCTCAGCTACCAGTGGGTTCGTCTTTGTCTTCCCGGTGTTCGCCGGAGCCACAATGCTGACTTGGTAGACGCCGATGAAAGCGCGGTGGTCGCCAGCGAGCGTGCTGCTCGCGGTGTCGCCTGGGAGCATGAACGCCCGCAGATAGGTCTCGGCATCCGCCGGATCGTACTGAGTGTTTTCGAACACGACCTTGATGGGTTCTGCCCGCGCCTTGCTCCAGGCAAGCAACTTGGCCTCGTAGATCGACGCGATGATGGCGTGGCTCATACTTGGTTATTCCTGATGGCGTCATCGACAGTTTTCTGGAACTGAGACAACGTGACCCGAATCATCCCGTGAGGCGCTTGCTTGCTATGCCCATACTCAAGCGGGATTCCGTAGGGCAGGTTATTCACGATGTAGGCCGTTTGCCCTGCTGTCAGGGATTGAACCTGCGCCTTGAGCACGGCGATGCTGACGTTACCGCTGACATCGATCTGGTCAAGCACTCCCTCGGCCGGCGTATCAATCGAAAACTGCCAGTTCCCGCGAAACCGCCCGCCGACGTAGCCCTTGCCTGCAACCAAACCGTTCACGTTGAAGTTCTGGTCGCGCTCGGTCTTGGTCAGGGGCTTGGCGTACTTCACGCCCTTTCGCAGCTTGCCGGCCTTTGTGAAGTTCGATTCGTTGAGGTTGATGATCGTGTTGCGCACCGAAACCTTGAAGTCGTAGTCATCGGCGGCTCGCTTGTTCGCCTGTCGGTGAACGACGTTCGCTGCCCAGATTTCAGGATTGCCGACTGGCGACTTGAGGATAACGCTGCTGCCGATCTCAATCACAATCTCGCGAATGGTTGCGTCGATACCGTCTTTCGCCCGTTCGGCGAAGTCACGGATGTTCTCGGCAAAGCTGCCGTTCATACTCGCGTATTTGTTCGTCATGACCGCACCTGCAACTCATACAGGATCGGCGTGCCCGCCGGGTTGACCTCTTTCAGCGGCGGGACAATTGACCAGGTGCGCCCCTGAGCGACCACCTTGTCGAGCAGCCCGGGTACCCAAGCCAAACCCTGCGCGGCGATCTTGAGCTTCTTGTCGCCCTGCCGGATGAGGCTGTTGGTTTGAAATTCTTGGCCGGTGAAGTCGAGCAGGATGCCCTGGGCGGTTTGCTCGACTGTTGCGCCAGGCGCTTCCCCGCCAGTCTCCGGGTCGTACTCGCCCGGCTCAGTCTTGCTGATGGTCACGGGCTGGCCAAACTCTGTGATCATCTCCAGAGCCATCACGGCCATTTCGTCGTAGAAGGTGGCCATGGTGGTCTCCGTTGCAGCTATGCGCGGATCGCGAACAACCCGCGCTTTTGTAGGTAGTCGGCAAACTGGGTTGCACTCGGCCGATCCGGCGCCGCCGGCAGCAGCCTGTTACTGGTAGATGGGATCGCCGCGTACTGCCGCGTCACCGCTCCCTCGACACGATCCAGTAAGACAGCACCTTTGCGCTTCTCCACTGGGTCGATGTCGTCCTGGTGAATCTCGGCGGCCAGGGCCATCTGGCCGTACTGAATACGCGCCGGCAGGTAGTTGTTCGGCTTGATCTCATGATCCAGCAGCACTTCCCGGCGCGGCCAGGACAGGCCCTGCTCGCTGCTCATCTTGCGCCCCTTCCAGGTCATGCCATCCATCGCCAAGGCGGCCCGGCGCAGCAACGCTTCCTGCTCAGGAACGCCTGCGGGGATGACCGTGCCGAATTTCACGGCATACATAGCCAGGTCCTCAGCGCTCGCGTAGCTTTCGGCGTCTGGCTTGCCAGTGCCGTCCTCAATGATGAGTGTCATGCGTCAACTCGCTGGAATGTTTTGATGAGCGGCTGCCGGATCACCGACAGCCTGCAGTATTACTCCTTGGGCAGCTCAGCGACGAGCTTTTCCAGGGATTCTTTGGAGGCGTTGGCCCGATACTGAATCTTGGCTTCGTCGAGCTTTGTTTTCAGCGCCGCGATTTCACCGGCCTCATCAACCGGCGGCGCGAGGGCAGACTTCTTCAGCGCTTCAACCTCGGCGCGCAGCGCGTCGACAGTCAAGGCCAGGCCATCACGCTCAGTGGTCAACTCACCAACCGAAGCATGGATGGTGCCCAGCACGTCAAACAGGCGCAACGCCAGTTCGCCAGACTCTGGACGGTGGATTTCGCCAGCCTCCAGGCCGTCGACCAGCAGAACCATTGCGCCATTCTCGGCTTGCAGAGCGGCAAGCAGCTTAGACAACTCACTAGATGCCTCCACCGGCATGCCGACAACAACAGGCTCTGGCAGCGCGACCACCTCAACATCGACGCCAACATCTTCGTATGCCGTGACGATTTCGGGATAGTTACCCACTACGGTCACCGCTGTTGCATCGCGCTCAATGCTGCGGAACAGGCCTGGGACGCGATAACGCTTGCCAGGCTCGAAGCCTTCAAGCTGATTTGTGTAAACGAGTTCCATCGGAATCTCCGTAGCGGCCATCACTGACCGCTTTCTGGGGTGGTTATCAGCCGCCGACTGGTGGCGTGGTGGTGAGGTTGATCATCACGCCAGCGGTGACCTTGTTGCTGTCCGAGTGTTTGACCCAGTTCGCAGCAGAGCCGACGGCGGCCAGAGTCGGGTTGGTACCGCCCGTGGTTTCCTTCCAGCTGTAACCCAGCACGTCGATGTTGACGGTGCCCTCGGCGCGGTAACCGATGGCCAGGTTTTCCTCGTCGTTCACGTCGTAAGAACGGAAACCCGGGGCCTGGGACTCGGTGATCACCACGGCATTCGGCAGCAGGCCGAAGATCGCATCCACTGGCGCCTTGTCGGTCACCAGCACCGGCTTGCCCAGGGTGCCAGGCAGGCCGCCGTAGATCACGACGCCCGCTTCTTCGTAGACCTTGTTCGCGATCGCTTCATCAACGATGTCGAAATAGGCAGACGAGTGCATGACCCACAGCGCAATGCGGCCAAACTTGTCGCCGAATTTGCGCATGCCACGGGTCAGGGTCTTCTTGCCGTCGGTTTCGATGTTGGCAGACACCACCATTGCGGCGTTCGATCCGATGGCAGCCTTGAGGGCGCCGGTGGCGTACTCGATGAAGCCTTCGATGGTCGCATCAGCCACATCGGCGCCGATGATCTGGGAAAACTCATCTACCGCACGACCGCGACGCTTGAACGCCTCTTCGGTGGTTTGGTATGGACCGTATTTCCAGGGCGCCTTGACGCCTACAGCTTCACCAGCGCCGATTTTCTTGGCGGTTACCTTGCCGTCGGAGTTGACATCGCGGTGTTCCAGACCGCCGCCGAGCTTGTAGAAAGCACGCTTGCGGAAGTCGCCTTGGATCAGTTCGTTGTCGAGGACGATCGCGCCGTTGGACGAGGCATTGAACACGTCCAGGTTATCCTGGATGCGCTCCAGGTAAGCAGTTTGCGCCTCATCGTTGTAGATGATCAGGTCGCTGTTGACAGTTGTAGCCATGGGTCTTTCCCCTTATTTGGGCAATGCGAGATATGCGGTTTGGCCGTGCTTGCGCTGGAAGTCGCGCTTCTGCTCAGCAGTCATTTCGGAGCGCTTAAATGCAGCCTGGCCGCCGCCCCCGCCCGGGGCATGTGTCCCTGAAGCCCTTGGCCACAGGTGAGGTGCGCTTTCGCGCAGAGACTCAGCCCATTCAAGCGGAGTCAGAGGGGTCTTGCCGTCTTTGCCGAGGATGGTCTGGCCATTCTCGTCAACAGCGACGGCTTCGCCCTCTTCGTTCAGTGAGAACACGCCTTTGGCGCGCAAGATGATGTCGTCGGTTGCTTCCGGCAATGCGCCGGCTTTCAGTGCTGCACCGCGCACCGAGTCGCCCAGGACTTTGCCCTGGAACTTAGCGGCGAAGGCTTCAGCCTTCTCAGCGCGACCGGCGAGCGTCTTCAGTTGCTTGTCGTGCTCGCCACGCAGGCGCTCGGTGCGCTTATTGAATACCTCGTCTACCTTGCCCTCGGTCAGCAGCTTGGTTTCTTCGTCCTGGCCCGCCCGACTGAGCAGACCTTTGACGGCGTCGATATCGATGCCTTCAAACTGGGTTTCGAACTGAGTCAGCTTGCCGGAGGTTTCCTTCAGCTTGCCCAGCAGTTCCGAGTTCTTGGTTTTCAAACCGGAAACGGATGCTTCAACGGCAGTCGCGATAGCGGCCTTGATTGCCGGGTTTTCCAGGTCGATTTCGTTTTCTTCTGCCACGTTGATGCACCCCTTGGGTATGTGTTGCCCGCTTTGCAGGCAATAAAAAACCGCCCAAAGGCGGCTGATTGAGTTTCTTGCGTCAAATGCCGGCGCGCTCGAATGCCAAAGGCTCCAGCCCTTTCATTTGGGCAAGCGTCAGAGGCGCGAAATTGCGATCGAGTTGCAACTCGGTGAAGCGCTCGACCGTCAGGCCCCCTTCGCGAAACAGTTTTGCTCGCACCGGCCCGATTGCCTCGTCCTGGAACGCTGCTGGCTGATCTTTCAGCCAGTTGTAGTAATCGAGGCTGGCACTGACCTGACCTGCTCCGCCTGCGCCTACTGCTGCTCGCGTCGCGCCCTTTGCGAACATCTCGCTGAGCTTGGTCAGCATGATGAAAGTGGAGCGGCAATTCGGGTGAAACGGCGGTCGCGGCCCCGACGTTACGGGAAACCGACGACCATCCAATGAGCGGCATTGCTGGCTTGTCTTGCTATCCAGCGTTGCGACTATCTGGATCTCCTCAACGATGTCGGTGTTGGCCTTCGCCACCTCCATGCGTGCCTGTGACGACACATGCTGGATTGCTGTATGCACAACCGTGCTGGCATTGCGGTTGGTGGTGGCCAGGATGCCGTCTTTGTACCCTGCCGCCTTGGTGCCGCGAATGTTGCGGATGATCTGGAAGTTCGTCTGCCCTTCAAAGAAGCCTTGCCGGATGGTGCCGGTGACGCGCTCTCGCTCGGCGCCGGTCCAGCCCTTGATGAAGGCTTTCAACAGCTTGCCGCCACCGGTGCCGCGCACGCTGAGCGGATTCGTCAGCACGGCGGTACGGATTGCAGCAGCTGTCGGCGCGACTACATCCAGCGACACGCCAACCGGTGCCGACCTGGCAAGACTGGTCGCCTCGAACTCGGCCTCGTAATTGGCGATGTCCACCAGGTCGAGGTTCAGTTGCGCGCTATAGCGGTCGAAGATGCCAAGTAGCAGACTGTCGACCTCTTTAAGCAAAGCTTCCAGGCGCTTGACGTTGTACTCGGTCAGGTCCGACTGAGTCAGCCGATCCCGAACGGACCGGTCGATCTCTTTGAGGAAGGGAGCGAACTTGCCCACCTCCCCAGCCTTGAGCTTTTCGAGAAAGACAGCGTGCCGGATGGTTGCGTCAAGTATTGCTTGGTTCGCCGCCATCTACTTTGTCCTCGTCGTCCAGGCCCAGGCCATCGCCCTGCTCTTCCAGTTCGCCGTCGATCTGCTCGTCAGTTCGCTCTGGCGCGATCAGCCCCAGCTTGCGCAGATATGCCCGAAGATCCGCTTTTGCGAACCCTCCGTTCTGCCACAACCCTACAAGGGCAGTGATCATCTGCGGATCGGCCGTCAGTTCGACGAACTCCTGATTCACCTGATAGGCGACCTTCTTGTCAGCGATACCCATGTAGGCGCAGCACCACATGATTGCCCGGGTGTAGGCCTCGCTGACGTTTGCCACGCAGCCAGCCAGCACTGATGTGGACGCCGACTGATCGCCCCGGGCCTCGGTCGCCGTCTTGGACGACAGAGACGCAACCACCATCCGGGCGCCCAGTTCGATCATCATCTGGTTCTTGTCGGCCATTGCTTCCTTGACCAGCGTGTTCGGCGCCGGTTGCGCGTAGCCGAATGTACCACCAGCAGGCAAAAGCATCGGCGCGCGCGATCCGACGTAAACCCCCTTTGCTTCGAGCAGCTTTACCCACTGCTCGGTCAGGCCCGAAATCCATGGCTGGGCCTGGCCGCACCAGAAGACGCTGTCTTCGTAGTCGGCGCTGTTCCGGTAATGGCCCAGGTTAATCATGGCGATGTCGTAGAGCGGCGATTCGTCGATGCTTGAGTCGTTGTTCTGCGCGCCCACGAAGGTGAACGGAATCTCCTTTAAGCGCCCAGTGACGCCTTCCGGCCTGAACTCTTCGATGACCGCCAGCGGCCCGCCACCTTTCGGACCGGACCGACGCCAGACGCGGCAGACAAAACCGTCGTCCTCCAGCGCCAGTTCCCGGTACTGCTCAGCTGTCTTGTAGCCAAACCCGTCCGGTATCTCCGGCGACTCCCGCAGCACCACCAGCGTTAGCACACTGTGACCATTCACCATGCCGGTGCGCCAGTTGATAATGTCCTCGGCGCAGTAGGAAAGGATCACTGAGTGACCGCCGATGCCGTCGTCCTGGTGATAGTCGACGTACAGACCGTGGCGGCCAGCTTCAAGCACCTTCTCAAGCGTGCCTTGGGAGTGCTGGTAGATGCTCACGCCGGAGCCGTTGGCATTGTCCTGCAGGTATTCCAGTTTCTTCGGCACTGTCAGCGTCGGATCTTTGTGGAAGGCCAGGCCCAGCAGCCCGTTACGGGTGTGCCCGGTGGCGTTCTTGAACACAGCCCGCTCGCGGTAAGCCCGGTTCCGATCTTCGTTCTCCGGCGACTTGTCGTGCGCGTTGATGTAAGGCAGCCGATCGACAACTCGGTGCTGTCCTGCGCAGACGTCGCGAACGGTCGCCCAGCGGTCCAGCACTGCCGTGTATTCCGCCCGCTTGAAGGAGACGTCATTGCTCATCGGGCGTATCCCATTTTGATAGAGGTGGCCGGCTTCCTGGCGGTCTTCGCCACGGCGAAGTACCGAAATCCGTCGGAGCCGTGAGAGGTCCAGTCGTGAAGAGGTTTGTCTTTCCAGCAGCCGCGCTTGTCGTCCCACTCCTTGCGATAGTTCTCAAGGCAGGAAACACCCTGCTCGCACTTCGCCTCATCGAACACACAGAGCGGAAGAATCTCCCGCGCCGCTTCGATGCCGTCGCTGATGCCAATTTTCGGGACTACGTCGAACGTCATGCTGTAAATCTGCCCATCGATCTCGTAGCCCTCCCGAGCCAACTCCCGGCGGGTCTTGGCATCGCTGCCGAACTCCCGGTTATCAATGTCGTGCGGCCCCCAGTGCTCGGAGTAGGTGTAACCCTTGTCCTTGAGCACCTTCATGTAGTGCCGAAGGCCCTCACCGCTGTTTTCGTAGTAGTCGATGATGTGAAACTCTTCACCGACCTGGCGCACGAACCAGATGGCCGTGGAGTCGCCGACGCCGATGTCCCAGAAGGTCATCACCGGCAGGTGGCTGTTGTTCGGTATCACGCCGATGCGCTGCTGCGCATAGAGCTTCGTCAGTTGCTGCGCGTAGTAGGCGCCCTCGACCGACTGCTGGAAGGCTTCGACGGGGATCGACGGGTACTCCCGCTTCATGTCGTCGCCGAGTGTCTTCTCCTTGGCGGCGTACCATGCGCGCTGGCCCGGGCTGGTGTCGATGCCATGCTTGGCGAACAACTCGTTGAAGTAGTCGGTCAGGCGCTGCGGCAGCACCACGTCGGTCGAATCAAGGCTGTAGGCCTTGTTGTTCCACCAACTGAAGAAAAAGAACTTCCAGTCAAGCAGGCCCAGCGGGACACCAGCGAGTTGCTGGCGCTCTGCCGACTGACTGTAATCAAAGAAATACCCGGCCCTGCCCTCTGCCGTCGACTCGATGGTGACGAAACACTCAGCAGCGACAGCCTCGAAAGCACCGGTGACGATCTCCCGCGCCTTGTACGGGAACTTGGCGCAGATCTTTCCGAACTCGGATACGTGCAGGTAGCGCAGCGTGCCGCCACGGAACGAGGTACTGACGTACAGCGAACCGCCCTTGCTAAACACCAACTCACCGGCGGCGTCATTTCGTGCTGGGTTGGCAGCGCGAAGCTCTTTCGGCAGGTTGTCGTAGGCGTATTTGACCTTTTCCCTGAAAAGTCGCTTGGCATCGTTCAATGTGTGAGCGATCAAGGCGCACTTGGCAGCCTCGAACAGCGCCGCGTCCAGCTGGACGATGCACACCAGCGTCGTGAAGCCAAGCTGGCGTGCTTTCAGGATGATGTTCCGGGTATGCATCCCTTGGAAGTAATCGATCTGCTCCTGCGTCATGCGGAAGCGAACCTTCTTACCCTGCTTGTCGGTGATGAAGTAGAGGTTATTCAGTCGCCAGAACCGATCCCGAAGCAGCTTCATGTGCTCGGGCTTCATGTCAGGCGTCCTGTGTTAATTCGTCCATCATCTTCGAGATCTCGTCGGCGTCGTCCGTCTTCTCCTTCTCGTCCAGGCTGAATGCCTGACGCTCCAGAACTTGCAGGTTCTTCATTGCAGAGGAAAGCTGGAACAGGGTTTTGGAATTGCTGGGTAGCGCGACAGCAGCGAGCATCGAGGCCCGGCGCATCCCGTTATTGTCCTCGCCAGTCTCGTCGATGATCGCGTCTTCAATCTCTTCGCGGCGCTGGATGGTATTAAGCAGGTCATCCATCAGCAAGTTCGCAAGGTTCGTGGCCTTGCGAATGTCTCGGCGATGGCTGCGAACCACCCGAGCCCCTTCTTCTGCGGCCTCTTCGATGATCTCGGCGTCAAGTTCGCAGTTCGCGCCTTGGTCGTTGCGAACCTCTCCGCGAACCAGCTTGCTGCGAACCTCTTTGCGCACCTGGTCAGAAAGGTCTCTCGCCCATCCTTGAACCTTGGCTTTCTTCCGGATTGCCGTGTCGCTCACGCCCTGGCGCTCAGCGATAGTTCTGATGGAAAGCGAACCGGCCCGGTAGGCACGTTCGATTGCCTCCCAGTCGGGCTGCTTGGTTGTCATAAATTGTCTCAGCTAAACCTAAAGGCGTGATTGAAATATTAGGGTTTTGCCGGTATTGGTGAGGATCAACTCAACAGCAAGGAATGCGACATGGCTCTTTTGGATCACGTCAAGTATGAAAACGGCTCAGCGGCAGACAAACGCGGCCTAGCAGTAAATGCTGCGCTGGAACTCATCTCTGTGCGCATTGGGGCAACCTCCCCCAACGGAAACCATCTAGACCAAGAGTTGGGAAAGCTCTCTAGCTACGCGGACAAAATCCAAGAGGCTCTGAAAGCGCAGTGATCCACCCGTGCCGCACTCACCTGCGGCACACCTACCCTTCCCCGCCATCGAGCAGCACATCAATCAGCTTCTGCTCCCCCAGGCGCATCGCCCCCAGGCATTGCAGGTCGTCGCACTTGGGGCCGAGGCCGAACACAGTCACCTCTCCCTTCGCACCGATCAGCGTCAAGGCACCTACAGTGCACTCGGGATGTTCACCGGCATCCAGGTCATCGGCGATCTTGCGCAGTGTCTTCGCGGCGTCGCGCCAGTCTTCCCGCTTGAACTCAAGAACCTTGACGGTCATTGCGTCACCATTTGGTGTGTCTGTGCATGGGCATGGCCGTGGAGCAATCCAACGATCAGGCCCTGGGGGAGCCCGGCAGCCTTGGCGGCGTCCACGGCGGTAGCAATGGCCTTGTCGAGAGCGCTTACCGCTGCGTTGATGTCCTGACTCATCGGTAGCGCATGGCGCAGGCGGGTTACGTCGCCCATCAGCTGAATGGATCGGCTGGCTTGGCGATAGAGCGCACGAACCACATGAAGCCCTGTTGCAGGTTGGTCTTGGCCAGAGCCAGCAGGCGCGGGTCAACGCCTTCAATCTGGCCGATCTGCTTGAACAGTTCGCCGGTGTCAGCTTCCAGCGCCTTGATGGAATTCATGCCGTCGATCTCGGACTGGCTCAGGTCGCGGTAGCCGGTGATTTTCTTGTGCTGGTTATCCATGGGTGATTCCTCATGATTGCGCGCCACGATTTGGCGCATTCGAAAACGTGGCGCGGCTTATTGAGTTACCCGGTTGAGGGCTTCATCCGCTTTGTCGGCAGCCTGGGCCGCAGTCGTTGCTGCCTTGGTCGCCTTGTCGGCAGCAGTGCCGGTTTGGCGGGTCAGCTCTTCCAGGCGCTTATCGCGCTCGCCCATTGCGGTGTCATAGGCTTTGCGGATGTCGGTCACCTGGTTGCTCTGCTTCTCGGCGAGCGACCAGTAAGCAGCCTGGTAGCCGAGAACAGCACCACCACCCACCAGCACGACGGCAATCGCCCATACTTCGGCCCGGCGCCACCAGCGGCGGGCGATAAATTCCAATGCGCATCTGTCCATCAGGCGATACCTCCCAGCTTGGTACGCAGGCGAGTGATCTCGTCGCTCTGCTGCGTCACGCGGTCAGTAAGTTGGGCGACCTGACTAGTCAGGGCCTCGATCTTGCCTTCCATGCGGCCTACTGCGGCGGCAAGGTCGTTGCGCTCCTTGGCGAACTGATCGGCGCGGGACTCGGCTTCTTTGCGGGCGGCGCGCTCTTGGTTCAGCAGTTCGTTCAGCCGCTTCAGCGTGCCGATATCGGCGCTATCCATTGCCCGGTCAGTCGCATCCTTGGAGAGGAACCGGCGCAGCCAAAGCAAGCCACCCAGCACCACGGTGGCGCTACCGCCCAGCCAGGTAGCTGTGCCCGGGCCGAGGTCAGTAGGATCCATCGTTGCTCCGTATTTGTTGTTCTCCCTGGTCTGGGAGCGCAGGAATAAAAAGCCCGCTCAGTGGAGGGCATATGGCTCCGTGCTATCGTCATTGCCCCTATAGCAAAACGATGGACGGCTAGCATGGCTACAAAGATCAAGATTCAATTCATGTCTGATGCCGGATTAGTCAGCGACACTCCGGGCGGCTCTCCGGTCATCGCGATAAATATGCAGCCAGCTGCGCCCGAAAACTTTCACAGCCCCGCTGCGGGCTCGACACCCGTCATCGTTTACGCGTTGATAGATACAGGTGCAGACCGCTTTTACATGGATGAAGGCCTGGCTAACGCCTTTAGCTATCACCGTGCAGCAACGATAAACGTGATGGGCGGTACGGGGACTCTCGCCTCACAGGAGAGGCCTTCGATTTTTTCAATCGACGGACACTCAGAGCATTATGCAGCCAGCTTCGTGTCAACCCCGCTCTCAGCCAACGGAAGAACCTATCAGGCCGTGCTCGGGCTTGAGTTCCTGAAACAAGGCGCCCTTGTCATGGACTTTAACGAAGGTGTCTTTGAATTCACCCTGGGTAGTTAAGAGCATTGCTCTCAGCGATCGTGGATCAAATTCGCCAGAAGGAACAAGGACAATGACTTTTCTTTCCACGTCCTCCTTGCTCATATTTTTACCTGCTCGATAGGGAGTGAAGGAATGGATTAGCGGGAGCGGTGCAGCAGACCGCCAGGCATGAGCTCCTTGCGGAGCAAATCCTTGACCTGTTCGGCGAAGCTGGATCCGAGCTGATCACTATTTGCCAGTACCTGGCGGCACAATTCGGTCTTGCTGATCTTGCCCGCTAGCATCTCAAGGATCTTCGAGGCATCTAGACCGTTGATGTCGAAGCGATCAGGCTGCACTAGGCACTCCGGATGGACGCCCAAACCAAGGCCGGCTGCGTATTTTTCACCGTCTGGCGTCACGCAAATCCTTACCGACCATTCGTTACCGATTTTGGCCTTAGCGATTGAGGCGTCCTCGATGGATGCCTGGCTGATGTAGATCACGCCGTCCACAACGATGAATGGCTTATGGCTTTCTTTGCGGGACTTTCCGCAGTACACCGCTTTAGGGTCAACCCCTGAAACTGTCACCCGGTCAGATGCAAGCTCGAAGGATCCCGTATCAGTATCGATTTTCCAGCCGGAAACGCCCGGCACGTAGTTGCTGGATTGGATAGAGCCGGACATTTGCTGTGCCTCATAACGAGAAAAGCCCCAGCGAATGCTGAGGCCCTGAATAGGTGCGCGCGTCTTTCCGCGCTGTCTGCCAAAGACCTTTCCGGCGTCGACGCCCCAATGCACCGATCTCGCCGTTCGTGTCTCGCGCCACCCTGGAAGCACAGTGAGGTCAGGATGCACGGGCTGCCGGTTTTTTTCCGTAGCGCTGCACTACCGGCTTATCAGCGTCCAGGCCTTCCGTGAGGCTGCCCTGGCTGCAGTGAAACGCAGGCAATAAAAAACCCGGCTCAGTGGCCGGGCTCTTTGAATGAAGCTTCAACCGAAAATTGATTCATCCATTGAGTCAATCACATCCAGCGCAATCGCCTCATAAAGATTCTTCAATTCGCTTTCCGCGAATGCGAAAGAAATAGAGAAATCAAACCAGCCTTCGCTCGTTTTCAGGCGAGCCAAGTAGCCATCCTTGGACTTTCCAAGTCGCAGCTGGATGATCAGAGCCTTTTTCGGTAACGAGATAGGTGACTCATCGACGACAAGGCGAATAGCAAACTCAACTTGCAAATCGGAACCGCTAAACGAAGGCCCGAGTACCTGCTTGAATTTGCCCGACTCCATGACGCCAACCTGACAGTAGGCTTCTTCTGGCTTACCTGGCGTGGCGAACTTCTGCCCAGCCAAGCCAACGTGATGCTCAAAACCTCGATAAATACTGTATGCCTTCGTCTGAAGATCATTCCAGTAAGCATCCTGCGCTGTTTTATGCTTGGCGTACGCGTTTCGAATGTCCGAAAAATCAGTCAAGGCGCCTTCCTCTAGCAAATCAATGAGAAAGGCCATAGTAGGTCACCAAGTTTTTTAACAGAAGGGTAATAACGAAAAACCCCGAAACGATGGCCGGGGTTCTTGTAACTCAGTCCTACACACGCAGGAATGACAGGATGGGTGAATAATGCGACATGGCGACATGATATTGCAAGCCCTTTTGAGGGACTATTTCACGCCGCTTCGCACTCCAGCACTCCCACGACCTCAAGCATGTGCTGTGCATCGACCAAAGCCTCGTCCACCATCGACTCAAGCGCCCCCTTGATGGTCTTATTCCAGCGCTGATAGGTGCGCTCCGTCAGGCCTTGGGAATCCCAGTTCGTCATGTCGTAGTTCGAATCGGCGAGGACGATCATCTCACCCGGCTTCGTTTCAGCCACTGACCTGGCGTGCTTGTTGGCGCGGGCAGCATCGGCGTCGGCCGCTTTGTTTCGCCAATCCCACTGGCCCTCATCCTTGTTTTCCCGATGCTTTGGAGCTTTGACCTCGACCACTGCGCGCTGGATGCCTTTCGACTGTTGCGGCACAGCCCAGACCAGAACCGCCTGCTGAGTGAAGCGCAGTGGCGCAGGCGAAGGCACAACCGCTACAAGCCGCCCAATGGAATCGATCTTGCGCCCGCGGTGGGTGCTGTACTTCGCCACCAGTGCGTTCCAGTGGCGCGGGCTGAGCTGGGCGTGCAGCAGCTTGTGCACGATGCAGTCGGCGAGCAGTGCCGCATCCTTACCGGTGATCTCGCCCTTCAGTTTACTGGTCTGCACTCGCGGCTCGACGTTGCAACCCCCGGCGCTGTTGATTGTTTCCGCTGCCAGAGCGCGGACGACTGCAGAAATGACGTTTTGGTAGTTCATGCTGCAGCCCTCTTGAGTTCTCTGGTCATTGCACGGTACTTGGCCTTGATGGCCTTGATCTCATCCACGGTGTACTTGCAGGGCGCGTGCAGGCCTTCCAGCCAAGCGACCTTCTCGGCACCGATGCGCATCACCAGGCGGATGCGGTACTCCACGGCATTTCCGGATAGGTTGCGGTTGCACTTCACGCACTGCCGGTGGATGTTCGACGGCTCGAAGCGCAGCTCTGGGCAGGCGCCGACGGATCGGTAGTGCCCGGCATCCCAGCGGCTGCCGGTCATGAGGTCGTTGTCGTTGGGCGTGGAGTCGCAGCTGATGCATGGCAGGTGAGCGTCACGCAGGCGCACGTACTCGTTCACCGCCGCCTGAGCTTCGCGCAAGTGATCCGCTCTGGTCTTCAGGGCCTCCTTGCGGACCTTGATTTCGCGGCGCCCAACTTCTGCCAGGGCTTTCCCGGCGATCGTCCGACCCTTCTCCGACTTACCGTGTGCTATGGCGCACTCGATCTCGCCGCACACCACCTGCGACTCACGCGCTTTCGTGAACATCACCCGGCACTCTGGGCAGCGCTTGCGGCGCGGGCCACCGGACGCGAGTGGAGTCTTTCGTTGCAGCGGTGTGCGCTTCATACAGCCTCCTTGGCTTTCTGCTGCTCTAGGGTGAATCGGCCGCGCAGGGGCATCAGGTTCTTTTCGTGCTTTACCGCATGACTGCATCTGAATTTGCACAACCATCCACCTACTCTGGCGGCCGGCCTGAATTCGTAAACCTTGCCCGTGGTGGGTGAGACGATCAGGTCGCCAGGCATTACAAAACGCACCAGTTCCGCGGTCTCGCCCAGGTACCCACCTGAAATCACCAGTGCCAGATCGCCCGGCTTGAAGTTATGGCTCATGCGGCCTCCTGGCTAAGCAGGTCAGAGAAGTACACGCCCTGCGGTGCAAAGCGCGCGACGATGCGGTCGGTGTAGGCGATGCCCTGGGCCCGATTGAACAGGCTGGTCACCGGAAAGCCGTCAGGCCCGAACAGGTGACACTCGCCCATCATGTCCAGCTTGGTTTCGTACGGCAGGTGACGCATCACCCGGTACCACTCGGCCTGGAAGCCGGCGTCCTCGTTCAGCAGGATCTGCACGCCGATGTGCAGCTTGCAGTACTTGCGGGCGTCAGCAGCGTCACCGATCTGGGTCATCTCGGCGATGCGCTTGTACATCGCGAACCACAGGCGGTTCTGGTCGAGCGTGCGGTCCTTGCCTGGTCGCAGGGAGACCACCACGAAGTGCTTGTCCTCGAACATCTTGGACATGCGGGTGATGGCCTCAGTGAGCATAGAGCGGCAGTTGACGCTGATCTTGTCAGTCATAGCCGACCTCCTGACGCGATGGCGCTTTCCACTCCCAGAACGGGCCCTTGTTTTTCATGACGCCTTTACGCTTCAGGCGTTGTAGCGCCTTGCTGACCTCTTCACGTGAGCATTTCAACGCCCCGGAACAGATCCAGGCGGTTGCGCCACCCTGCTCTTGGTAATACGCGAGCACCGATTGGTCGAAGTCATTCATTCGGCGAACTCCTTGAGCAGTTGGCGCGCGCCCATGACGGCACCTTTGTCGCCGGATGTGCGGCTAATGTCCTTGAGCCATTCCAGCATTCGGGTGTTCTGTGCCTTCAGGTCGATGACCATGCCAAGCAACTCATCCCCATCGGCGTCCATGTCGGACTTGAGCGCTTCGCCAATCGCGCCAAGGTCGCAGGCAGCGGCCAGAAGCATGCGTTTGTGGCTCTCAAGGTCCTTGATCAAGGCCAGGACCGTTTCAGGGTCGACCTCTTCATGGAACTGTTGGAGCGCTCGCATTTCCTCGCCTTCGTCGGCGAACTTTGTCACGTCTTGGGCGGCGTATTCGGCGGCCTTCTTGAGTTCGGTGTAGTCGTTCATTGCGCCGCCCTCTTCTCTTCCAGTTCCTGGGCCTGCCGTATCAGCAGCGCCCGGCGATCCGCCAACTCGTTGGCCGCTTCAATTCGCATTTCGGTTTTCCGTTCGGCGCTGGCCTTGCGCATCTCCAGCATCGAGTTTTTGACCAGTTCCAGCCTTTGGCGCAGCACTGGCGCAGGCTGGGTGACGGCGCCGGTGAGTAAACCGGCAATGGCGCGGCCGTCCTCGGTAACTGGCACGATGCTCAGGTCAGCCAAGTACTTCTGGCCGTGCTCTTGGGGAATGCGTTTCAGCTCCAAAGCCTTGGTGACGGCCTGGATGCGGCGGTTGGAGTCGAAGCCCACGGACACGTGCCAGTTGACCGGTTTCGCATCCTCGCGGGCCTGCCCTACGAAACGCTGGTAGGCATCGATGAACGCCATGCGCGCACCGATCTTGTCGCCGCCATCCAAGATGGGTTTCGCGGCAGCCAGGGCCAGTTGGATTTCGTCGGTCAGCACCACGGTTTCAAATTCGTCGTTGGTGGTCATGGCGATGGCCCAGGCCTCGTCCTTGCCAGGACGCCCATCCGAGGACTGGACTCGTTGCAGGATGTCGGCCATTGCCAGCTTGCCCTTCACCTCGAAGCGGCAAGCCTTCAACGCGGCTTTGACGACCGGCACCGGGTAGGCGCAAAGATCTTCGGCCATCATTGCGGCGGTGCCCGGGTTCATCTCCTGGCCCATAGCCTCGGCCGTTGCACAGATGGCGGCGGCAAGCCCGGCGACCTGGTGGTCGTTCATTTCAGAGGTATTCATTGCGGTCACCTGCTTGGCGTTTGGCCAGAACCATCTGGGCGGCCTGCTCGGCTGCAGAGTGGTTCGCCTCCGTCCTTTCCATCTGGCGGGCGGTTGTGCCGTTGATGCGCTGCCCGGTCACCCACTGGGTGTGATAGCTCTCGGCGTTGGCCAGCAGCTCGTTGAGGCTGTGGCACTTGCGCAAGACTGCGGCATCACTGGTTTTCAGGAAGTGGGCGGCGACGTGGTGGGCGACATCGGCGCCGAGACGGTCTACCAACTGTCCGAGCTGGCCGCCGACCTTGGCATTCCACACAGGCCAGGCGCTGTAGCGCTTGCGGTAAGCCATGGCGTAGTTCGCCCAGACCTTGAAGGTTTTGCAGGTCTGGTCTTTGGGGCCAGGCATGTCGGCGGGGATCTCGACCCGTGGGGTGTCGGTGCGATCAACCACCAGCACCAGACCGCGGGACTGAGCCGGCTTGCCGGTGGCGTCCTGCAAGTCCTGACTGGTGTCCTGATTGGTACCCTGATGATTGGTATCCTGATTTGTCGGAGATTTTTCCGACCCTTGTTCGGATTTTTTTCCGACCTTGCTCGGAGATTTATCCGAGGTAGATCGGATATTTTTCCGACCCTTGTTTTTTGGTGGGGTCGGATATTTTTCCGACCCATCCAGCTTCTGGTTCCACTCGACGGCCTTCTCTGTGAGGCGGAAAAGCGTGATGTTCGAAGTACTGGAAAGCTCAATCAAGCCGGCCTCTTCCAGGGCCTTCAGCATGCGGTAAGCGGTGTCCGGCTTATCAGTGAGCAGCGGCAGCTCCTCGATGATCTTGGCCTTGCTCAGCGCGAAGAAGATCCCGTCATCAGTCTTGATTGGCTTGGTCCAGCTCGGGCAGCCGTAGATGAAGGCGAACAGCAGGGCCTGCTGAGAATTCAGCCCCCACTCCAGCGCCTTCACCTGGTTAATCGTCACGGTGTATTGCATGTCAGGCCTTCCCGACCTTAGCGGCCAATTCAAGGAAGCGATCCACGTACCAGTGAGGCTGCGTCTCGCGGGGGCATTGAGGGCTGGTGAGGTTCTTGCCGTAGGCCATGCCCTTCTCGGTCACGGACCAGAAGTCGACCATTTCCTGCCTGGAGTTTTTGCGCTGAAGAACCTTGAGGAAGCCGTGGGCCTCAAGAGCAAGGTTGAAGCCGCGGGCGGTGCTGGCGATGGCGTGATCTTTGATCAGGGCGGTGATTGCCTTGGTGGGCATCGACGAACCACCAGCGGCGTCAGGGGCGGCATCAACGGCGTAGCCTGGGAGGAATTTAGCGTCCAGGCCGTTGTTGGCGGCAATCTTGGCCAGCATCAGCATCTTGCTGGAGTTGGCAGGCTTCAACAGGCGGTCAAAGCATTCCAGGATGGCCAGCTCGCCGACGATTTTGGAGTTGTTTGGGCCTTGGGCAGAAAAGTTGCCGGTCTTGCGGATGCTCGGCAGGACCTGGCCAACCACCCACTCTTCGAACCTCTCGGCGGCCGGCAGCTTGGACTTCATCACTAGCCGGTACAGGTCCCGCTCCGGGATAATGGTCATGAAACCACCACCCTGTTTCGGGGTAGTGGTCGCAGCCTTGCAATGGCGGGCCACGGCATTCTCCGGTTTGGAGTAACCGAGGGCATCAGCGACATCGCGCGCGACAAACCACGGGTCACCGAGCTTGTCAGTTATGACCCGGATCGCCGCGCCGTCGAAGTCGAACGGGATCACTGAGGAATTACGCGCCACGTTTTCAGATTGCGAAAAACGTGGCGCGGAAATGTTGGGGGTATTGATCGATTCTGTATGTTGGTGCATGATTCGCTCCAGTTGTTTACCGCTGTAGAAAAAGCCGACCTCGTACGTCGGCTTTTTTGTGCCTGGAATTCAGGCGATTGATTTCAGTGCTGGCTTGCCGTTGAGCAGAGCTTCAGCCTTACGGCGCAACTCCCCTGCCTTCGCTTCAACCTGGCGGCACTGTTTGGCGAACGCTGGCAAGTGCGGCAGGTCCTGCTCGCACATCACTTGGTCATCAAACACTTCGCTGCCGGTGTCGATCACATCGCCCAGGGCGCGGATCAGTGCGCCGAAGCTTTTGTTCGCGCATTGGTCGCTGGTCATCTGGCGGGCGCCGGTCAAGCCGTGGCGGCTCGCCAGCTCGTTCAAGCAGTGATCGCGGTATTCAGGTTCAAGGGCGTTGACCCACGACTCTTCAAGCCAGGACGGCATTTCCTGATCGCCGGACAGCCAGCGCTGAACACGCTTGAGCCAACGACCCGTGGCCTTAATGAACTCGCCCACATCGTTCAGGCGTGCCAGCTCTACGAAGTCCGGGACTTTCGCGTCGTTGATCTTCGCGGCAGGCACGGTCAGGTAGATCTCGCGGCTCAGCGCTTGGGCGAAGTCGTCCTGGCTCAAGCTGGTGCGGGCGATCTGGTTTTGGGCATGGGCGACCAGCACCTGATCACGGGTTTCTACGGTGTGTCTGGAACTGGACGTTTGCATGGGCACTGCTCTCTTCTAATCTGGCTTCAATGGAACTGCGGACAGGGATGTCGCTTACGCTGCCTGCGGCCTTTTCACCCTTGGCGGGTAAAGGTCTGGGCGCAGCTCAGAGCGATGAACCCCGGTTAATTTCTCGATCTCCAGCACTCGCTCAGCAGGAACGCGCCCGGTGGCGCACATCTTCTGCACTGCTTGTGGCGTGACCTTCAGTGACCGGGCTAAGGCGGATTGGCCGCCGGCAGCTTTCGCGGCCTTCTGGATTGCTGTCTGCGTCATACGCACCTCAAAGTTACAGCTACAACCTAAGGTTAACCCATGGACGTATTTATCTACAACTCAAATTCGCAATTACATCTACAACCGTTGTTTGTATGATTCGGCGATGAAAAATATCGGTGAGCGCATCGCGCAAAAAAGAGAGGCGGCAGGCCTTAGCCAGTCGGAGTTGGCCCGTCGTTTGGGGCTGAGCCCTCAGGCTGTCCAGAAGTGGGAGGCTGGCGTCTCTACGCCACGGAATAGCAAGCTGGGCGACCTGGCTGAGGCCCTCGGCACTTCGATGGGCTACTTAATAGATGGCGGTCCTGGTGAAACGGGCCGAACCGCGCCTGACTCGAATGCCAGCTCCATGAAGGCTATTGATGGCTGGGACGAAAAGACCCCGCTCGACGATGACGAGGTTGAGGTTCCATTTCTGCGCGAAGTCGAACTGGCCGCAGGATCGGGCCGCTTTGTCATTCAGGAGGACGAGGGGGAAAGCCTTCGCTTCCGCAAGAAGAACCTTCGCGAAAACGGCGTTCAGTTCAGCAACGCCAAGTGCGTGACGGTCCGTGGCAACAGCATGACCCCGGTGTTGCGCGATGGCGCAACGGTGGGCATCGACTTGGGCAAAACGAGCCTGGGCGACATCATCGATGGCGACCTATACGCCATAAACCATAATGGCCAGATGCGTGTTAAACAGGTTTTCAGGCTTCCATCAGGGATCAGGTTGCGAAGCTTCAACCGCGACGATCACCCGGATGAGGACTATAGCTTCCAGCAGATGCAGGATGAGCAGATCGGCATCCTAGGGCACGTGTTCTGGTGGGGAATGTACGCCCGCTAACCAAAAGGAGCCGGCTATGTCCCTGACCAAGCCAAACCAAGACCTCAAGCGTGACCTGCAAGGCATCGCCTCCGACCTAAAATGGTCAGCCGTAGAGCTGATGAGGATTGCGGAGCGGCTGAGCTTGGCAGGGAATGAGGAAGACGCCCAGGCCGTGCTGAAGATGTGCACCGTGTTTCATGCTGATGAGGATCGACTGGAGGGTTATGCGGATGAGGTGAAGGACTGCCGGATAATTCGGACTGCGGAACAGCGCAAATGACTGCATGGCGAGAGCAAAGCTTTTGGAGCAAGGCTTGGACCTATGCTCTGCTCGCACTCGTTGCAACACTCACTATCTATACTGGTGCGAACTGGTCAGGCGGGGGATCATCGAATAGCAAGCGGGTATTCAGCCCTAATTTCATTGCTCTGTGCGTTTTCGTGGCGGTGGTTGAGCTGATAGCGCTGAACCAATTCTATGGCGTGCTTGGCTGATGCAAGCGCGAACGTTTGCCCTTGGCTGGCTGTAAGCGTGCTTCACTCGGGGAGAGAGCTCATATCAGCATGTCAAATCGGCATGGTAGGCGGTAAGATTCCTCAAGGTATCGCCGATACGGACAAAAAAGTCAGCAGCAAGCGGATTTTACACCTTGCAAGCGAGAGCGTTGTTGTAGAAATATACTAAGGACGATATATTGTACGAGTACATCATTCACAACGATGCTACAGCTGACATTCGGGGCGTGATCGCGGAAGACAAGGAGCAGGGCCTGATCGTTTATCGGGCGGTTCAACAGCTCCGCGATGACCAAGATGCGATGGACAGGCTGACACAAATGGACTGGGGAGGATCGCCTAAATGGCCTCGCCCCAAAACAGCCACCTTCAATACCGGACCATGGGTTGAAGCGCAAAACGCCCAAATGAACCTTTGGAGGCTTCGTTTTTTTGACGAGGACCTGGCAGGTTATAGGTTCATTCACGCTTTTTTTCCTACTGAGAATCGCTATGTGCTCCTAGCGGTGATTGAAAAGTCTGAATTTGGCGTGATACACGATGAGAGATTCAATTATGAGCTTAAACACCCTATTTCGCAGCGAATCGCCAGTTCTTATAAAAGACTGGTCGAAGGCCTTTGGTAGCGATTCGCCTCCGCCAGTCAAAACTGAGACCCGGCACTCCAATATTCACATCGGCAGTTTTAGCGTAAAGCCGTCAAACATTGCTGCAGCTCATCAAGACTTTGCAGACTTGGAGCTAGAGCTTGAGAGTGACGACTCAAATCGCGAAGGCCTTGCTGCTGCTGCGGTATGGGTTGCCGATCGCTTTTACCCTGATGAGCAAAACACCGTTCGTACGGTTAGGCTTAGAAGAGGGCTATCGCAAAAGCAGCTGGCGACAATAATCGGATCTAGTCAGCCGCACGTTGCTAATATCGAAAAAGGATCGGTCAACGTCATGTTTAATACAGTTCTACGGCTGTGTGACGCCTTGGTAATAACGCCAAACGACTTTCAATGCATGATAGAGAACCAGCAGAAAATAAACGCTCGGAAGGAACCGAAATGAGTCGCTATGCACATACATTTTTCTGCGATGACGTTCGCGCCGAAATTGGTCGAAAAAACAGCTACATCGGTGTGTACAACGACAAAATGCTTACATCCGCGCTGCCCGGAACCATTTCTAAGCTTTGTACCGTAGTTCACATCTCAACACCTTTGAACCAAGCCTTTCAAAATATTTCTGTGCGGGGAGTTTTTAGAGGCCAGGCAGCATTCGAGATGTTTCTGAGTCCCGAGGAAATCAGAGCCATGGACGCATCACTCCCAACACCTGGACCTGATGCTCATAGCTCTTATATCCAGTTGATGGCTGTACTGAGCCCTTTCCAGATTGAAGGGCCTGGAAAATTGACCGTAGAGGTCATAGCTGACGGCGAGAGGCTGTACTGTGCAGGACTCGAGATCGACGTAGCCTCCCCTGCGGATATTCAAGAAAATCCTTTCATCTGATTGAGCCCGGCCCAGCGCCGGGCTTCTTGTTTCTGCTCTTTCACACTCGACTCTTCTGGTCATCCCAACTCCTGGTGAAACCGTTTAGCCCGAGCTCTGCAGCCGAATCCATCACGGCATATATTGTTACAACCATTCGCCCGCATACACCGCCCGTAGAGAACTACAAACTTCTACTCCAGTCCTAATGCTAGGCGTGCTTTAAACCGTGAGCGCCTGCTGACAACCCATAGAGGTTCAAAAAATGAAAATGACACTGCCCGCCCTATTCTTGGGCGTACTCATTTCGCAAGGAGCAATGGCTGCCGGAGACGGCACAGCCGGCCTTGGAGGCGGCGTTGGTGGTGCACTTGGCAATATCGTAGGCCAACAGCTGGGAGGCTCAACTGGCGCGGCGGTAGGCGCAGGCGTAGGTGGTGCTGCGGGCAGTGCTGTCGGCGCTCAGAGAGGAAACAGAGCTGAAGCCGCATTAGGTGGCGGTATCGGCTCGGCTGGTGGCTCCCTCATCGGTAACCGCCTCGGCGGCACGACTGGCTCGACGATCGGCGCAGGTCTGGGCGGTGCCGCGGGTGGCGCGCTTGGAAACAACCTGGCGGATGATGAGAGCAATCATCGATCGGATGGTAAGAAGCACAAAGGCAACAACAAGCATAAACACAATAACAAGCATCGTTAGTTTCTGACGCGGTTACATAGAGCCCGCCCTGCGTCGGGCTTCTTGTTTCTGGCGAGCCACTACCCTGCTATGGTGGCGCCCTTAGATCGCAATGGAAGCAATGAAGCATGGAGTCATGGAAGACATTGGCGATAGCCCTACTGGCATCGTTCAGCACGCAGGCCGTATCAGGTGATGGCGCCAACCCTATCGCTGCCGCGATATTTCTCACAATCTCCGCGCCAACCATTTTGGTTGGGGCGACCACATCCCTCACGACCGAGCCGCCAAAGGTTTTCAAATCGGCGAAGACCGACGCTCTGGCGTTCATTGGTTCGGATGGCGAGATCCGCGGCGCGCAGTTTGAGCAAGCCTCCAGATACTACCGCTCCAACGCCGCACCGCCGCTGATGTCAGACGCCCAACTCGCCCGGGCGATCGCAACTTCCCTCTGAAAACGAATTGCTGGCCTTCAACTGGGCCGGGCTTCTTGCGCCTACCCTTCCCTGCCTTCCAATGGTGGCCGTACGCCACGAATGGTAGAGTGCGAGCTCAATTCAATGGATCAGGTTTACGATATGGATAGTGGAAGCCCTTGGGCTGGCTTTGTTCTTCTTGTGGCTGCCTTTGTCATCTATTTCCTGCCTACGTTCGTTGCTTCGAATCGCAAGCACGTCAACTTCACCTCGATCTTTCTGGTGAACCTGCTCTTGGGGTGGACATTCCTGGGCTGGGTTGCAGCCTTGGTGTGGGCTTCCTCAGCAAACACAGAAAGCCCAGCCGAAAAAAGTTCGCAGGGCCTTGTCGTATCCGGTGATCGCGCCTGCCCTTACTGTGCCGAGACGATCAAATGCGCGGCCATCAAATGCAAGCACTGCGGCGCTGATGTTGAGCCAGTAGCCGCCCCGCGCCTTAAAAATGGGTGGGTCGCATCAACTGCCTGCCGTGACGAAGAAGAGCAGCAGCGAACCATTGAAGCCATTACCAGTAGCGGGCTTCCGGTCGTTTCAATGATTGGCCTAGCTGTGGGTGCCGGCCCATTCGAAACGAAGGAAGAAGCCAAGCAAGCCATGGTCACGATGCGCGACGGCCCCAGGCTATTCAGCGAGATCGTTTACAGGGACTCGGTGAGCGGCAAGTATCCCCCCATTACCGACTGACAGCCGAGAGTCACCAGAGCCCGCCAAGTGCGGGCTTTTTCATGCCTGGGATTCGGACCTACAACCATGACAGAACCCACCGACAACTTTAAATCGAAATATCTACAACCAAAAAGCTTGCAAGCTGTAACTTTTGGTTGTAGATTTAATCCATCGCAGCGACTTACGAGGGACTGCGAAGGGCCTCACAGCCCGCCGCTCTTTAACAGCACGGGAACCTCGCAGATCAATCCCCAGCAATGGGCACAGTGCGAGCAATAAATTCGATCTCCACGCCAGCTCTGGAACTGGCCGTGCTCATCAGATGTGAGTACGCGAAACCACGCAAGCCGGTCGGCGAAGAACACCGTCCACGAAATGTGTGACGCCGACTAGAGATATGAATCGGGCGATGCGCGTGGTGGAGATGAAGCACCCACAGATTTACTGATGCCGCTTCTATGAGGCGGCATTGTTGAATTGAGTGGAGAGCAATCAATTGAAAATCGAGACAAGGATTTGCTCAATATGCCGCCTTCCTAAGCTAGCGTCAGACTACCGGAAGAACGGATCTCGCCTGAGATCTTCGTGCAGAACGTGCTGCAATTTGGTCGAGGCCGCCCAGCGCAAACAAAGAATGTCCGATCCCGAATATCGCAAATCGAAAAACGATATTGCTGCGGAATGGCGCGCTAAAAATCCAGGAAAGCTTGCTGAGTATAAAGAGAGGTATCGGCTTAAGCCTGACTCTCCGAGCAAGCCAGCGCCTAAGAGGGATAGAAAGCAATATCGGGCCACCAACAAGGAAAGGCTTGCCGAGCAGCAAAGGGAGAGCCGAAAACGGAACAGAGCGCTTGTTCAGCAGAAGGCGAAAAACTACAGGGACTCCCTGCCTGACCCTGTAGTCATCGCTCACATCAGGCAGTACTCGCCAAGTCTGAACAAATCGAATATCCCGAAAATATTAATTGAAGCAAAACGAGCTCACATGCTGCTCCGGCGGCTCATTAAAGGTAGTCAAGATGAAGAACGCTGAAGAATTACGCAAGAACTTGGCCGACGTTTTCCGCCAATTGCAGGCCGGCGAGCTGAAGCCGGCCGAAGCGGCCGAACTCGCCAATCTCGGCGGCAAGATGATCAACAGCGCCAAGGTTCAAGTCGAGTACTTCGCGCTTCGCAAAGAGGCGCCGAAGATTGCTTGGCTTGAGCAGGACGCCGAGTAGGACGACCAGCGCCATGACAGCCGGGAAAGACCGGCACCTACCCTTCCCCACCTCTATTACGTCAGCACTCCTCCCCCGCGCCCATCGGCAACCAGCGGGAGGCATGAGTGTTGACGAATACAGGTGAACCAACGAATGGAGCTCCCGAAATGCCAAAGATTTTGGATGTGATCAAAACCAAGCAGGGGCAGATGTTCCTGCTGCTGGATGAAATGCCACGCCGTGTATACGAGCGCACCGGCAACCTGCTTGTTTCGAGCCACGATGGCTTCTTCGACTTCATGAAGATTGTGCCAGGTACCCGTGATGCGTTTGCGGGTCGCTCTTTCAGCATCAATCTTTCTGACGGCTCGACTCTGGAGTGCAAAGGCCAGGTCTGGGATTCCGGCGGCGACCCTGGTGTCCCCACGGTTCATGTCGGCATTGGCACCCGCGAGTCACTGGAGAGTTGCTACGTGTTCAGTGCAGCCACTGTCGCGAGGTCGCTGGTAGAGGCTTGGCTGTCCGAGAACAAGCCGAGCAGCCGTTATTACAAGTACGACAAGCGCGAGACCGTCGAGTACTGGGAGGACATTTACCGCACCAGGGGATGGGGGAATCGAATTTCTCCAGCTCGGGCCCGGAAGCTCCGCAAGCGCGGCGCCACCATCTGGCGCGTAGATGGCAGGCCAACCTGGAGCGCTCGCTTCGAGAAGCGCAAAGCTCAAATCCTCTCGGACATTGCCGCAGACGCCTAACCCCAAACACTGGAGGTCGCCATGAGCGATTGGATCAAGTGCAGCGAGAAGCTGAGTGAAGTTAAAACCCTGGCGACTCTTGTGCTTGGGGGGATCTTTGATAATCGAGAGCTTGGCGATATCGATATGGTCTATGACATGCCGGAGTGTGAAGCGCTACAGCGCAACCTCGTGACAAGCATTGATGACGTTCATGTCGAGCTTGTAAGCCGCCTCGATTATGGCGCCGCATTGCAGCAGCGGGATACGGCCTGGACCGCTGAAATCGTTGCAATGGTCGAAAGCGCTTTGCGCCGGTCTTTCTCCCTTGGGCAGATTTACTGGCAGCAGGCTGACTCTGACTCGACCTGCCAACAAAACAAGTCCGATCAGACCATGGAAGTTCAGGCGCAACACATTCTGAACGTTATCAAGTCGATCAACGATCTGACCCGGCCCACCGAGTAACGCCACCCTGGAGGCGACCATGAACGCAGCATTGAAGATATGCCAGGAGCGTTACGACGCTCAGTTGCCGCCAGAGGTCAGCGAGGCGAGCGCGGAACAGGAGTGGCTGGAACACTCGGCCGAGCAGTTGGTGTGCGGCATGGACATCAAGTGGAAGCGCCGCCACGGCCAGCCGCAAGTGGTGACGTTTGATCGTTACTGCACGTACCTTCAAGGCCACCTGAACCAGCGCCAAATCGACGGCCTGGACGAGCGAGACTCACTTGCTCGGCTGTTCCTGTCCTCAATCCTTGGCAGCCAAGCGGACTCACGCGGCCACGCCGCGGAACTGATGGGCGAACAGCGCCCCATCGAAGCCGCGGAACGGATCGCTATGGACTTGCTCAGGCCCTACGCCTCCGACGCGGTTGCAGCAGAACGGGAAGAGCTCGAAGACGACGTGGATGGTGACCTATGAGCGCTCACATCCTTATCGACGACGCGCTAGAAAGCCTCAAGCACGCAGCAAGCACTCAGGAAGAGGCGGTAATTGTTCAGCGGATGATCACTCAGTTCCTCGTTGATCGGTCGCTAACCCTCAAAGAATTCGACCACTACTGCGCACGCCTCAATAAGGTCTCGCGCAAGGAGGCAGCATGACCACTGCACCGGTTAAATCACTGATCGACGAACAGATCGCCGAGATCGAACGCAGCCTGACAATCCTCGGCGCCGGCCTGCCGCGAGACCTGCCTGTGTCGGCACTACCGCCAAAACTTGCTGCTGCGATCAAGGGCGGGCGTATCGCGGTGAGGGTTCGTCATGGATGACCGTGAAATGCTCTATTTGGCCGCCGAAGCTGCTGGCCTTCGTTGCAACGGCCATTACCCAGACAAGAATGGTTACGTGTGCTTGAGCAGCCATACCTTTTCGTCTGGCTGCTTTAGCCCTCTCGATTTCAATACCGGCCACGCTTTTGTTCTTCAGGCGCGCTTGGGAATAAGCATCGACATGAACGTGGTGACTGAGCGCGGCTTTCAGACTGGATGGGTTCAGGCTTATCACGACGATGGTCAAGCTTGTGAGGACGTGGTTGGTGGTCGTTCCGAGTCTGCCATATGCAGGGCCATAGTGAGGGCTGCTGCGAAGATTAGAGAGGCGCAGCAATGACCACCCGCCAGCGCACCCGGCGCCTGCTCATCTGGCGCGGCTCTTTCTCTGCCCTCTCCCTCTGCACCTTCCTGATGCTGCTCAGCGCCCTCGCTGATCGAATCACCCAATAACCAACACCTTCAATCGCTGCGAGCATCGCGGCAAGGATTCCTCATGTCCGCAGAAAC
Organism: Pseudomonas sp. R76; assembly: GCF_009834565.1. Classification (GTDB taxonomy): domain Bacteria; phylum Pseudomonadota; class Gammaproteobacteria; order Pseudomonadales; family Pseudomonadaceae; genus Aquipseudomonas. Next base: position 1,558,467 of record NZ_CP019428.1, on the reverse strand, counting down.
CGAACTGGCAGTCGTACCGCCGAAAGAAACAGCGTTAACCGTATTCAGCACCGTTAAGGGACTTGACCCGTGGCTTCAGCAGGTCCGCGCGAAGGTAGACGAATTCAAAAAAGTGCTTCCCGACCTGAAAACGGACAAAGGCCGCAAAGCTTATGCATCGATGGCGCACCAGATCGCAAAATCGAAAAACGCACTTGAAGCGGTAGGCAAAGAGATTTCCGCAAAGCAAAAGGAGATCCCGAAGCTGATCGACGCCGAACGCAAGCGTGTATGGGACACGCTGGAGTCATGGCAGAAGGAGGTGCGGCAGCCGCTGGATGATTGGCAGGCGGCCGAAGATGCGCGGGTTGCCAAGCACAACGAAGGCATCCAGCAGATCAAGGGTATGGCGCTGTTCGGCGAAACACCTTCGGCGTCCATAGTTACCCAGTTGATCGCCGACCTCGAAGCCATTGAAATCAACGATGCTTGGGAAGAGTTCCTGGCCGAAGCCGCCCAGGTGAAAGACCAGACCCTGGCGAAGCTGCGCACCCTGCACGCCGAGCGCACCCAGTACGAAGCGGAGCAGACCGAACTAGTCCGGTTGCGCGCCGAAGCTGAAGCACAGGCCCAGCGTGACCGAGATGCAGAGATTGCACGAGTTGCCGCTGAGCAAGCCCGGCTCCAAGCCGAACAGCAGGCCCAGGCCGAGCGCGAAGCTGCCGCACGACGTGAGCAGGAACTGCTGGACAAGGCCGCTGCCACTCAGCGCGCCGCTGCACAGGCGGCACTGGGCGCCGAGGCAGCCGCCGAACGCCAGCGCCTGCAGCTGGAATTACAGGCCGAACAGTCCCGCGCAGCAGCGGCACAGGCCGAAACCAGCCGAATCGCCGCTGAGCAGCGCGCCGAGCAAGAACGCATCGCCGCGGTGCGCCGCCAGGAAGAAGCTGTAGCACAGGCGCGACTGGCGGAGATTGCCCGGCAGGCGGCGGAGGCTGAAGAAGCGCAGCGCCAGCAGAAGGCCCGCGAAGCGGACCAGGCTCACAAGGTGAAGATCATGGGCGCCGCCAAAGAGGCGCTGATGTCGATGAACATCACCGAGGAACTGGCCAAGGCCATTGTCCTGAAGATCGCACGCCGCGAAGTCCCAAACATCACCATCCACTTCTGAGGTAGCCAGCATGAGCGGCCAAATCATCGTTCCCGAACAGCGGCGCCAGGCTATGGCACCGATCTCCACGGACAACAGCATCATGGCCGTCATCAGCCGTGCTGCCGCCGATCCAACCTGCGACATCGAAAAGATGGAGCGTCTTCTGGCCATGCATGAGCGCATGCAGGCCAAGGAGGCTGAGCAAGCTTTCAACGCTGCGATGGCCGAAATGCAGTGCAACATCCCCACGGTTTTCGAGGGCGCGGTAAACCTGCACACAGGAAACTCCTACGCCACGCTCGACCACATCACCCACACCCTGAAACCGATCATGCAGCAGCACGGATTCGCCATTACCTTCAAGGTGGAAAACGCTGAAAAGGCGATCAGCGTCACTGGAATCTTGATGCATCGGGGTGGTCACCGAGAGCAAACGACCATGAGCCTACCGATCGATATCGGCAAAGGCCGTAACGATGTACAGGCCGTCGGATCATCGACTACCTACGGCAAACGGTACGTGATGTGTGCACTGCTGAACATCACGACCGGCGAGAGTCGCGACGACGACGGGCAGTCTTCGGACGGTTCAGAAACGGAGGATATGCGCGCCCAGGTCGTCGCGGACATCCTGGAGCGTGTCGGGCAGACCACTACACCGGATGAGCTGAAGGACGTTTGGCAGGCAAGCCTGAAAGTCCTGCAGGCGTCAGGTGACACCAACGGGTATTCCACAGTGAAGACTGCGGTCACCGTCCACAAAGCCAAGCTGGAGGCACCTCAATGATCATCGTGAATTGCACTCAGGGCTCAGCCGAGTGGCTGCAGGCCCGCGCCGGCGTCATCACCGCAAGCATGTTCAGCACGGCCCGATCCAAGGTGAACGGACTGACCTCGCAGCAGCAAACCTATGTGAATGCGATGCTGAACGGATATAGCGAGGCCCGCTCGCGAGAATTGGCCGGCTACAAAGCCGCGCCAAGGGCTGAAGTTGTGTTGCGCGCACTGGACGGCGAGAAGGTTGGTGAACCCTCAAACGCCGCGCTCTCCTACGCCTTTGAGTTGGCCGTCGAACGCATCGGCGGCGTGCCGCTGGACGGCGGTTTCGAGACTTGGCAGATGCGCCGGGGCCACGAACTGGAACCCGAAGCGCGAATGGAGCACGAAATCCAAACCGGCCTCATCGTTACACAGGTCGGATTGGTCAAAACAGATGATGGCGTGTTTGGCGCCAGCGCAGATGGATTCATCGGCGACGACGGTGGCTCCGAATATAAGTGCTTCCTGGCGCCTGACAAGCTCAGGTCCTTCCACATCGACAACGACGCCAGCGAAGTCATCGACCAGGTGCAGGGTTGTATGTGGATCACCGACCGGAAGTGGTGGCACATCGGGATGTACTGCCCGCTGTTGAAGCCGGTGGGCCGCCAGCTCTGGTGGAAAGAATTCCAGCGCGACGACGACTACATCGAAAGCCTTGAAGAAGACCTGTGGGAATTCAAACTGCTGGTCGACGGGTACGAGGCAGCGCTCAGGAGTAAGGCAGCATGATCAGCAACCACCTAAGCCTGGTCGAGGCACTACGGCCAGCATCGGACGAACTGGCGGCTCAGGTCGCCGAGTTCGTGGCAGCCGGCGGCGAGATCGAACAGGCCCCGGCTTACAACTACAAGCCCAAGCCCATCACCTACAGTAACCAGATGCCGCCGGCGCCGAAGCCGTTTGTTCGGCGGCGGGTTGAGGCGGACCCCCTGCCTCTCGACAAAAACGATATTCGCACCCAGGCCAGAATCAAGCTGACTGAGCAGATACGCCAGCTGGGTGTCACGCATACCCAGACCGAGGTAGCGGCAGCCCTTGGTGTCAGCCGGCGACTCATCTACAACCACGCCGAGCGGTACGACATCACGTTCAAAGCGCCCACCAGAGGCGGCGCCAGGAACTTGGTGCACAACGCGGTCGATGAGGAACGCGATGCGAAGTTCGCTGAGCGCATCAAGGCCTTCAAGGAACTCGGTATTTCCCGGCGCCAGTGCTGCGGGAAGCTGGCAATCGGCAACAAGGCCTTCGAGCGGATCATCGCCGCCCACGGCATCGACTACCCGAAAGCGCGCCAGGGCAGCACTTCATGCGCCGCATAGCCCGCACCCAGCAACGTAAACGTCAAACCTGGCTCGCACTGCCGGCCAGCGGAATAGAAGAGGTAGGCCATGGCTGCCGAACAGAAAGAGCGCACAGCCAAACTTGCCGAGAAACGGCAGGAACTGGGCGAGCAGGAATTGCGGCACACAGTCCCGCACGGCACCCGGCAGATGCTCGGCGAGTTGATGCGCTGGCATGAGATAGAGGAAGTCAGCGAAGCGGTGCAACTGCTGGTGCTGAATGGACGGGCCGAGGATATGCCGCCGGCGCCGCCGAAAGTCAAAGGGCCGTCCGACATCATCCGACACTACTTCCGGCAGGCCATGCGTGACCGGTTGGCGGCGCTCTCCGCCGAACTGGGCGAGACGAAGGATCGGGCGACCATCTGGCGCCTGATCGCGCATGCCCACTCGCTGGGTGCCGAGAAGTCAGCGCCACTCTTCGAAATTAAGCGCCACGGTTATGAGATAACCGAAAACGTGGCGCGCAAATTACGGCAAACAGGCTTTGCCGAATCGATCCAAATGAACGCCGAAGACGACGGCGAGAACGACTGACAACCCACCCTACTCGCTGCATCCGGTAATCGGAGGGCGGCGCTTACCCGGAGTAACCCCATGACCAAGCAAGCACAGCAAACAGTACTCGCCGCCGAACTCCCCGAGCGCGGCCAACCTCTGGCCGGTGGCGTGTTCGTTACCCGCTACTGGCTCAACGGCGTCGAGCGTGCCCTGATCCTCCTGGCTGACGAGCTCAGCGGCCCGTGGGGTGAGTATGGCGTCGAGATCAAAGGTGCCGGCAGCTACAGCGATGGCGAAGCCAACACCCGCGCCATGGCCGAGGCCGGCAGCGTGATCGCCATCAAGGCCCTGGAGATGGATGGCTTCATCCCGTCATGCCTGGAAGGTCAATTAGTGATGGCGGCCAAGGCTGATGGCCTGTTGGAACTGCGCGAAGACCGGTGGCACTGGCTGAGTACGCAGCGCTCCGCCAACACCGCCTACACCATGGACTTTGTAGATGGCTGGCTCTACCACGACGCCAAGCTCACCGAGCGGCTCGCGCGCCCTGTCCGCAGCCTCCCTATTCAGTAATTCATTCCTTCAATCGTTTTTCGCAGGTGATTCCCGGGAGCGCCAGGACGGCGCTCAGACCAGAAGCTCGTCGGGAAGCGCCGGCTACCTGCAACTTATCTCGCTCACAGGAGCATCTCATGCGCGCCAATGAACTGACCACGTACACCCGTGGCGATCTGACTATCAGCAGCCCGGACGAAGGGGTGGTGCTGAAACTGGCAACCCTGGCCATCGCCTCCGCCCCAGCCATTGCGGCAAGCAGCATCCCCGCCGTCGGCGAGTGCTGGCCCGGCGAAGGTGGAATCAACGGCGGCCTGTTTCCTGGGGGCGACAAGCCCTACTACCTGATCGTGCCGACGGGCGCAGATGCTGAGTCCACCCTTGAGTGGGGTGGCTACGGCCAGGAGCTCGAAGGCGCCAAATCCCCATGGGATGGACAGGCGAACACCGCGTACCTGACAAGTACCAATAGGGAGCATGACCACCCCGCCGCTCAGTTTTGCGCCGCATTCGAGCGCGACGGGCACAAGGACTTCTACCTGATGGCGCGTCGTGAGGCGTCCTTCCTTGAAATCACCGTACCAGAGGTGTTCACCCAGGCTTACCACTGGACCAGTTCGCAGCGCTCCGCCAACGGCGCCTACGGCATGGACTTTGGAGTTGGCTGGCTCTACTACGACGGCAAGGTCAACGAGCGGCTCGCGCGCCCTGTCCGCAGAAAGTTTATTTGATCATTCAATTCTTCATTCATGGGTGCGATAGCACCCTCGCTTTTCAGGGAGGCCAGGGATGGCGCTGCATACGGATTTGGAAATCCACAAGGTAGCCGAGGAATTGCTCGGGCTTTCGCTCGACCTGGTGCGCAATATCCCGCGCGACCTGAAACAGGTTGTCGGGGCAAAGATCCGGGACGAATGCTTGCAGGTCCTGGTGCTGATCGGTCGGGCCAATATGACCCGGGAGAAGCTACCGCACATCAACCTCCTGTTGGAAAGCATCTGGATGCTGAACTACTTGCTGCGCGCCCTCACGAACCGAGGGTTGATCAGCAAGGGACAACACGCCAAGGCGATGATGATGACGGCCTCAGTTGGCCGCCAGGCGAACGCCTGGAAGAAATCCGCAACCGCGCCCGCTGCTTGAGGGTCAAGGCCCTCTTGCCTGTGCGCCAAATCTGGTCGAGCCGCTGACCTCTGGGTCACCGCCATGCGCACAACAGAAACCGCCGGTCTAAAGCGTCCGCGTAGGTCTCGCGCAGTTTCCAAGCTGATCGGCACTGCCTTCGGTTTGGCGATGTAGATAGCTCGACAGGTCGCAGCGCTCCGCCAACAACGCCTACAACATGGACTTTGAAGATGGCTGGCTCAACAACAACGACAAGAACAACGAGCGGCTCGCGCGCCCTGTCCGCAGATTTAAGTGTTGCTCCCTTCCAGTTCGAGGATCTTGTCCAGGCTTACTACGACTGCCGACGCAACAAGCGGAATTCCGCAAGCGCTCGGCTGTTCGAGAAAGACATGGAGATCAACTTGCTGGAGCTGCACGACGACCTGATTGCCGGCACTTACCGGCCAGGCCGATCCATTTGTTTCGTGGTCACCCGTCCGAAAGCCCGCGAGGTTTGGGCCGCAGCTTTTCGGGACCGCGTCGTCCACCACCTCATGTACAACCATGTGGCACCGCGCTTCTACGCCAGCTTCATAGCGGATAGTTGCGCATGCATTCCAGGGCGCGGCACGCTGTACGCCGCGACCCGCCTTGAATCGAAGATCCGCAGCGCCAGCGAGAACTGGTCGAAGCCGGTCTTCTACCTCAAGTGCGACCTGGCCAACTTCTTCGTCGCCATCGACAAGGCGGTGCTGCGCAAGCAACTGGAGGTCAAGATCATCGAACCCTGGTGGCTGGCCCTGGCCACGCAGATCCTCATGCACGACCCGCGCGAGGATTACGAGACCCGCAGCCCGGCGCACCTGTTCAACCGGGTGCCGCAGCACAAGCGGCTGGTTGCGCAACCCGCGCGACTTGGCCTGCCGATCGGCAACCTGTCTTCGCAGTTCTTCGCCAACGTCTACCTCGACGCCCTGGACCAGTTCGCCAAGCACCAGCTACGTGCCAAGCACTACATCCGGTACGTCGATGACTTCGTGTTCCTGCATGAGTCGCCGCAGCAGCTCAACCAGTGGCTGGCCGAGGTCGAAGCGTTCCTGCCCAGGCTCGGCGCGAAGCTGAACCCCACGAAGACAATCTTGCAGCCCGTGGATCGCGGCGTCGACTTCGTCGGCCACGTCATCAAGCCGTGGCGGCGAACCACCCGCAAGCGTTCCCTCGGCCAGGCGCTGAAGCGCACCGCTGAGGCGCCGGCTGAGGATATCCGTGAGACCGCCAATAGCTACTTCGGCCTGCTCAGCCAGGCCAGTCACAGCCACACGGACCGGGCAGCACTCGCCCGCGTCGTGCTGAAGCGCGGCAACAGCATCAACGCTGGACTGACGAAAACTTTCCAGAAGAAGTAACTCCCCCCACTCCACCGCCCGGGCATGGCCCGGTAAGGACTCCCCGTGATCAACCTGTTCTGGCGCCTGGTTGCCAAGCTGCTTGCGCGTCCGGCGGTTGCCGCCTGGCTAATCGCCCGCGCCCAGCGCACCCCTTACCTGCACATCATGTCCGCCGACGGCTCCGAGATGTACATGGGCCGCTGGTGGCTGTTCAACCCCTACTCCCGCGAAACGCACAAACCTGCGCTGTGGTGGTGCCCGTGGTCGTTCCGCATCCACCACATCATGCGGCACGACCAAGACCAGGACCTGCACGACCACCCTTGGAACGCCCGCACCGTCATCCTGCGCGGCTTCTACAAAGAGCAGCGCCGGCATACATGGGAGTCCGGAGGACACCCCGACATTAATTACTGGCGAGAGCCTGGCGATACCGCGAGCCTGCGGCACGGGGAGTACCACCGAATCGATGAAGTCTCGCCCGGCGGCGTCTACACCCTCTTCATCACCAGCAAGTGGCGTGGTGACTGGGGCTTTCTGGTCAACGGCGTGAAGGTGCCATGGCGCACCTACACCGGCACAGACAATTGAGGTTTTGAGTATGATCAAGGTAATTCAAACAGTTGAAGAACTGGACGCCGTGCTGCACTGGCGCGGCAAGCACGCTCAGGCGATCCGTGAGCGTGACGCCTTGCAACAGCGCCTGGCCGCAGCGGATGAGCTGGCGGATACCATGGAAGGGTTGTTGCGACTGGCGCGCGGCGCAATTGGCGAGAATCAATGGACTCTTCTGACCAAAGACATTGACACGATGCTGTCGCAGGATGCCCAGCGGACCAATAACAGCAGGAACGCGCACTGCCCGCATGACGGCATCTGTCATACCAGTGAAGAAACATGCGCTGATGCTCAGGAGCGTATCGCATCACTCACAGCGCCAGCGGGCGCAGGACAATGAATATCCCGACCTTTAACCCGAAAGGTATTCGGCCTTGGATGATCAAGTATCGCCTTGCCGCTCGGATCTTCTGCTTGGTGATGCTGCCTATCGCGCCCTTCGTTTTCGCAGCTGCGATCCTGTGGGCGAACCGTAGCGACTTCTCTGAAATGAAGATGCTCGTCAAGGCAGCGTTTCTTCCATGGCAATCTATCCCGGCACCAAGCGCCCCGCCTAACCCTGGTTCGGGCGATCGCGCAAAACCCTCATAGCGCTTTCCAGTTCATCGGAGGCACCAGCTACGTGGTCAGCAGTGACCCAGCGCCACGAGGTATTGCCGATAAGGCCACCAATCGCCAGCTTGTAAAGCCGGTCGATATCGACGCCCTGCTGTTCGGCCTGCTGAAGCACTGCCAGCAATGCCTGCTCAAGATGAAACACCCTTTCGACGGACATGGCCCAGCCCTCAAGAAGTGAGGTGCAAAGTCTAGTCTGTAACTCCTCCCCCTTCAAAGTCAGCCGCTATAGCGGCAAGGACGAAGTCATGTCTGAAATAAAGGAACGGCCGATCCTGTTCTCGGCGCCGATGGTGCGCGCCATCCTGGAGGGCCGGAAGACGGTCACGCGCCGTGCTGTGAAAGGCTCCGGCCTAAACTTCCTCGCCGACTTCACGCCTGAATACGTCGCCCTGCCAGAGAATCACTTCTGCCCCTACGGCAAGCCCGGCGACCGGCTGTGGGTGCGCGAGACCTGGTACTGCGATCACTTTGAAGTAATGCGCGGGCCCTACCTCAAGCCGGATGACCTGAACGTCAGCGAAGCAATCGATGACGGGACACTGGTCTACGCCGCCGACGGGCTGACCCCGTACGAAGCTGATCAGCCAATCTGGAAGCCATCTATCCATATGCCCCGCTGGGCCAGCCGCATTCTGCTGGAGATCACCGACGTGCGCGTTGAGCGGTTGCAGGACGGCGAAGGTGAGACGGCCTTCGAAAGCCGCTACATCGCCGAAGGCATCAACCGAATCCATCAGGGCGATGGCGATTATGCGTTTCACCCCTTCAAGTCCGATCCAGGTCCAGGCAGCTGGACTGACCCTTTCGACGCCTGGCGCGAACTGTGGGTGGGGATCAACGGCGCCGAGTCGTGGAACGCCAACCCGTGGGTCTGGGTGGTCGAGTTCAAGCGGGTGACGCCATGATCGCCACCCTCTGGTTCGCCTACGTCTTCATCTACAAGGGGCCGAGGCCATGAATAGGATGGTCAGCGTCCGGACCGAAGAGCTGGCCGGCCCAGCGCTCGGCTGGGCAATCGAATCAATCGAAGGCCCCGTGCCGCCGGCGGCTGGCCAACTGCAACTTGCCTTCTGTGCGCCACCAATCACCGAGGCCCAGTGCGATCGCCTGATCGGCAAGTACGCCGTATGGGTTGAGCCAGGACACCACGCCAACTGGGTGGCCGACACAAAACGAGATCCGTTCCGGCGCGTTCACGGCGAGACACGAGCGATTGCGGTGTGCCGCGCCGTACTGGCTGAAGCCATCGGCAAGACCTGCAGCGTCCCCGCCGAACTCATTTAACCCCAATCCCCCTACATGCCTGCCGGTGAGCGGCGGGCGAGGTATTCCTATGTCAGCAGTTCAGCGATTCCACGAAGCAGCCAACGACGCCCTGGTCAAACTCAGCGAGTACTGCCTGCCAGGCGCCAAGCTGGCGTTGATCATTGTCACCGCGGGCGAGCCGGAGCGAGACATCATCCTGGAAGACCAGGGCCTGGATAGAAATGAGGTTGTCAGCGCGCTGCGCCGGAGCGGCCTGAGCATCGACGGCGACAACGCTTACAAGCGCGACCTTTGCGACTCAATTGTCGGAACCCTGGCCTTTGGAGCCCAAAACCGGTGCCAGCCGCCAGCAGGCCACTGGGCGCAGACGTTCTGGGATATGGGCCGTGAGTCATCCGCCAATACCGAAGAGCTGATATCCGCGCTGGAACTCGTCACCGACTGCCTGAGTAAGGCGATCACCGGCGGAGAGGTCTCGGCGAAAAGGGCGGGTAGCGCCTTGGTCTTCGCCACCGAGCTGCTCGCCAAGCAAATCAGATAACCCACCTTCTGCCGCCAAGCGCGGCAAGGACACCAAATTAAATTGATCAAGAGAGCGCGGCCCAGCAGGGTCTGCGGGAGGTAGGTATGTTTTTGACAGCAGAGGAAGTTGCCGAGCTGACCGGATACAAAAAGCCAGGGGCACAGATAAAGTGGCTGACCGCCGAACGATACGGGTTCGCGGTAGGTGGTGATGGGCACCCAAAGGTGCTGCGCCAAGTTGTCATCGGGCGGTTAGGTGGTATTCAATCAAGGAAGGGGCCGGAGTTGCGGCTGTGCTGAGGTGAGATAGATGCGACCGCGCAAGAAGGACCGGCACCTGCCGGCGTGCATGTACCAAAAGCACGGCGCCTATTACTTGGTCCGCAAGGGCAAGTGGTTGCGCCTCGGCACAGAGTTTCAGGCGTCACTTGCTGAGTACGCCATGCTGCTGGACAAACGTAGCCTTGGTGGAATGCCCAAGCTAATCGACGACGCGCTCGAGCACATGCGCACCAGGACGAAGCCGGCGCTGAAGCCGAACACGCTCAAGCAATACGAGGCGGCGGCCGAGCGATTGAAGGAAAACTTCGCCGACTTCGAGCCGCGCGAGGTGCTGCAGCGTCACGTCGTTGCGCTAAAGCTGCACATGGCGGACACGCCGAACATGTCGAACCGGGTGATCTCGGTACTGCGGGCGGTGTTTACTTACGCCCTGGAGCAACAGATTGTCGATTCGAATCCGTGCATCGGCGTGCGGCGGCACCTGGAGCACAAGCGCGACAGGTACATAACGCACGGCGAGTTCCAAGCGATCTGCGCCAACTCAAGCGACAACATGCGAGTGATCTATGAGATGTGCTACCTGACCGGGCAGCGCATCGGTGACGTGCTGGCCATCCGGTTGGCCGACATAAGCCCCGAGGGCATCGCCTTCAAACAGGAGAAAACAAACGCGAGGCTGCTGGTGCAGATGACGCCAGACCTGGAAGACCTGGTCGCCCGTGCAAAGGCGCTTCCACGGAAGATCCGCGGGCTCACGTTGTTCTGCTCGCCGCGCGGCGGAAAGCCTGTGCACTACAGCTCGGTTAAAGATGCGTTTGCGATCAGTTGCAAGAAGGCCGGCGTCGAGGATGCAAGCCTCCATGACCTACGCGCCAAATCGCTTTCCGACACCGACGACCAGGGCAACGACGCACAGAAGCTCGGTGGTCACACCGACGCCAAGATGACGCAACGTTATCTGCGCCTGCGCAAAATCAACGTAGGCCTGCCGCCAACAATGCCCAAAAAATCCCTGTAGTATTAGACAGATGTGAATTGTCAAATAGACAGGTAGAGCCGAAAGCCCCGTATGACAGACCTTTCAAGCCACACTCCAATGATGCAGCAGTACTGGCGTCTGAAAAACCAGCACCCTGATCAGTTGATGTTCTATCGCATGGGCGACTTCTACGAGATCTTCTATGAAGACGCGAAGAAGGCCGCCAAGTTGCTGGACATCACTTTGACCGCGCGCGGGCAGTCGGCGGGGCAGTCGATTCCGATGTGTGGGATTCCTTACCATTCGTTGGAAGGCTACCTGGTCAAGCTGGTGAAGCTGGGCGAGTCGGTGGTGATTTGTGAGCAGATCGGCGACCCGGCGACCAGCAAGGGCCCAGTTGAACGTCAGGTGGTGCGCATTATTACGCCGGGTACGGTGAGTGATGAGGCGTTGCTGGATGAGCGTCGTGACAACCTGATCGCGGCGGTGTTGGGCGATGAGCGTTTGTTCGGCCTGTCGGTGCTGGATATCACCAGCGGCAATTTCAGCGTGCTGGAGATCAAGGGCTGGGAAAACCTGCTGGCGGAGCTGGAGCGCATTAACCCGGTGGAGTTGTTGATTCCGGATGATTGGCCGAAGGATTTGCCGGCGGAAAAGCGTCGTGGGACCAAGCGTCGTGCGCCGTGGGATTTTGAGCGTGATTCGGCGCTGAAAAGTCTGTGCCAGCAATTCTCGGTGCAAGACCTTAAAGGTTTCGGTTGCGAAAACCTGACCCTGGCCATCGGCGCCGCCGGTTGTTTGCTCGGCTATGCCAAGGAAACCCAGCGCACCGCCCTGCCGCATTTGCGCAGCCTGCGCCATGAGCGCCTGGACGACACCGTGGTGCTCGATGGCGCCAGCCGTCGCAACCTGGAGTTGGACACTAACCTGGCCGGTGGCCGCGATAACACGCTGCAATCGGTGGTCGACCGTTGCCAGACCGCCATGGGCAGCCGCTTGCTGACCCGCTGGCTGAACCGCCCGCTGCGCGACTTGACCGTGCTGCAAGCGCGCCAGACCTCTATTACCTGCCTGCTGGATGGCTATCGCTTTGAAACGCTGCAGCCGCAGTTGAAAGAAATCGGCGATATCGAGCGCATCCTGGCGCGCATCGGCCTGCGCAATGCGCGGCCGCGTGACCTGGCGCGCCTGCGCGATGCCTTGGGTGCGCTGCCGCAATTGCAAGCGGCGATGGCCCATCTCGACACGCCGCACCTGCAACAGTTGGCCGTGACCGCCGGTACTTACCCGGACCTCGCGGCGCTGCTGGAAAAAGCCATTATCGACAACCCGCCGGCGATCATCCGTGACGGCGGCGTGCTGAAAACCGGTTACGACACCGAGCTGGATGAGCTGCAGTCGCTGAGCGAAAACGCCGGGCAGTTCCTGATTGATCTGGAAGCCCGCGAAAAGGCCCGCACCGGCCTGGCCAACTTGAAGGTCGGTTACAACCGCGTGCACGGCTACTTTATTGAGTTGCCGAGCAAGCAGGCCGAGTCGGCGCCGATCGACTATCAGCGTCGTCAAACCCTTAAAGGTGCCGAGCGTTTCATCACGCCGGAGCTGAAAGAGTTTGAAGACAAGGCGCTGTCGGCCAAGAGCCGCGCTCTGGCGCGCGAGAAAATGCTTTATGAAGCGTTGCTCGAAGATTTGATCAGCCGCCTGGCGCCGTTGCAGGACACCGCCGCTGCCCTGGCGGAACTGGATGTGTTGAGCAACCTCGCCGAGCGCGCGCTGAACCTTGATTTGAACTGCCCGCGGTTTGTCAGCGAGCCGTGCATGCGCATCGTGCAAGGCCGTCACCCGGTGGTGGAGCAGGTGTTGACCACGCCGTTCGTCGCCAACGACCTGTCGCTGGATGACGACACCCGCATGCTGGTGATCACCGGTCCGAACATGGGCGGTAAATCCACCTACATGCGCCAGACCGCCTTGATCGTGTTGCTGGCGCATATCGGCAGCTTTGTGCCGGCGGCCAGTTGCGAGTTGTCGCTGGTGGACCGCATTTTCACGCGGATCGGTTCCAGCGATGACCTGGCCGGTGGCCGTTCGACCTTTATGGTGGAAATGAGCGAAACCGCCAACATCCTGCACAACGCCACCGAGCGCAGCCTGGTGCTGATGGACGAAGTCGGTCGCGGCACCAGCACCTTCGACGGTTTGTCGCTGGCATGGGCGGCGGCCGAGCGTTTGGCGCATTTGCGTGCCTATACGCTGTTCGCCACGCACTATTTCGAGCTGACCGTACTGCCGGAAAGCGAGCCGCTGGTGGCCAACGTGCACCTCAATGCCACCGAGCACAACGAGCGCATTGTGTTCCTGCACCACGTGCTGCCGGGGCCGGCCAGCCAGAGTTACGGCCTGGCCGTGGCGCAGCTGGCGGGTGTGCCGAGTGAGGTCATCACCCGTGCCCGCGAGCATCTGAGCCGCCTGGAAGAAACCGCGCTGCCCCACGACATTCCCGTGGCCAGCCCGGCCAAAGCCAGCAGCAAACCTGCCGCGCCGCACCAGAGCGACATGTTCGCCAGCCTGCCGCATCCGGTGCTGGATGAGCTGGCCAAACTTGATCTGGACGGGTTGACGCCGCGAAAAGCGCTAGAAATGTTATATGCACTGCAAGTTCGGATATAACGCAGACGCTTGCAAGCTGGTAGACTCTCGCGCGGTTTGGGATGCTGCAGGCTTTTAGCCTGGCCTGCAGACTATCGCTCCCGAACCTCGCGAGCCCTGCCACAAAGGGTTTCGCTGCCGCCGCCTGAGGAGAAAATTAGAAATGACCTTCGTCGTTACCGACAACTGCATCAAGTGCAAGTACACCGACTGCGTCGAAGTGTGTCCGGTGGACTGCTTCTACGAAGGCCCGAACTTCCTGGTTATCCACCCGGATGAGTGCATCGACTGCGCCCTGTGTGAACCAGAGTGCCCGGCCGTCGCAATTTTCTCCGAGGACGAAGTCCCGGCAGAGATGCAGGAATTCATTCAGTTGAACGTCGAGCTGGCGGAAATCTGGCCGAATATCACTGAGCGTAAAGATCCGATGCCGGATGCAGCGCAGTGGGATGGCAAGAAAGGCAAGCTTGCAGACCTGGAGCGCTAACAGCGCCGCCGCCCAATAAAAAAGGCCCCTTGCGGGCCTTTTTGCGTTTCTGTGTGGCGGGTTTCACTTTTCTGCAGGCAAAAAAAGGGGCGGTATGACCCGCCCACATTTTTTCCCTAGTCCCTGTATTCCTTTTCATCGTCCTGATGAATCGCATCCTGCGACGTTCCTTCAACCATCGTTCCTTGATGGCTGTGTCAATCCGTGGACACAGGGCTGATCTTAGAGACTTCCAACGTAAGTTCAACGGGATCCAACCGGCGGGCTGACAGACTTGAACGCTCAAACAAATATAAATAATTGTTATATTTCAACAAGATAGAAAATACTCTCGTCAATTCGAGACGTCCCGCCCCGGCAAAAAACCCAAACACTTACGGAAAAGTAAGCGAATGCTTACACGCGCAATTGTGTAAATGCGCAGTTACACCTTGGTGACCTATTCGCAGGCAAGAAAAAGCCCCGACCCAGTCGAGGCTTGTTTTCCTTCAGGCGGATCAGTCGTCGCTGACCGTAATCGTCGGCATTGCCGGCGCAGCCGCTTCTTGAAGGACGATACGCGCCCCAACATGACGGGCCAGCTCCTGGTAAATCAGAGCGATCTGCCCATCGGGCTCGGCGGCCACGGTGGGTTTGCCGCCGTCTGCCTGCTCACGAATCTCCATCGCCAGTGGCAACGAGGCCAGCACTTCAACGCCGTATTGGGTGGCCAGCTTCGCACCGCCGCCTTCACCGAACAGGTGCTCGGCATGCCCGCAGTTGGAGCAGATGTGTACCGCCATGTTTTCCACCACGCCCAGCACCGGGATGTTGACCTTGCGGAACATCTCCACGCCTTTTCGCGCGTCGAGCAGCGCCAGGTCCTGCGGTGTGGTCACGATCACCGAACCGGCCACCGGGACTTTCTGCGCCAGGGTCAGTTGGATATCGCCAGTGCCTGGCGGCATGTCGATCACCAGGTAATCCAGGTCG
Organism: Pseudomonas sp. R76; assembly: GCF_009834565.1. GTDB lineage: Bacteria > Pseudomonadota > Gammaproteobacteria > Pseudomonadales > Pseudomonadaceae > Aquipseudomonas. The sequence goes on along the minus strand of NZ_CP019428.1, from coordinate 1,543,229 downwards.
CCCCAGGCGGTCTGGGTGACCAGTTGCAGCAAGGCGCCCGAGACCATCGGCCCGCGCCAGACCATCGGCGTGTTGTCATCGGTGAGGAAGGCCATGGACATGACTTCCACGCCCATCGACTCAATGGGCACGAACCACTTCTGGTCCTTGACCTTCGGCCGCGTGCCTTCGGCGATGCCGAACATCACACCTTGGCTTGGGCCATAAATGTCGGCGTCGAGAATCCCCACGCGCGCACCTTCACGGGCCAGCGCCAGCGCCAGGTTGGCCGCTGTGGTGGATTTACCCACGCCGCCTTTGCCCGACGCCACGGCCACGACGTTCTTGACGTTGGCCAGGCCAGGGATTTGCGCCTGGGCCTTGTGCGCGGCGATCACGCACTGGATGTCGACCTTGGCCGAACCCACGCCGTCGAGACCCTCGATAGCCATTTGCAGCATCTGCGCCCAACCGCTCTTGAACAGACCGGCGGCATAACCCAGCTCCAGCTGGACCGACACCGTGTCGCCCTGGACCTCGATGGCGCGTACACAGCCGGCACTGACCGGGTCCTGGTTCAAATAGGGGTCGGTGTATTGGCGAAGAACGGCTTCCACCGCTGCGCGATTGACGGCGCTCATGGGCTACTCCCGAAAAAAGACTGACTGAAACAGGCGGCTATCCTAACCGTTCCAGCCGCCCAGCGGCATGCTTTCGAAGGTTGGGAGGTGCTTGAAACAGCCTCACGGGGTGAAATAAATTTCCCGGCGCTTTATAGTGGCCGACCTCCGTTTCATCAAGTAGCCGAGCCCCATGTCCGAGCCACGCAAGATCCTCGTCACCAGCGCCCTGCCCTATGCCAATGGTTCTATCCATCTTGGCCATATGCTTGAGTACATCCAGACCGATATGTGGGTGCGCTTTCAGAAGCATCGCGGCAATCAATGCATTTATGTCTGCGCGGACGACGCCCACGGTTCGGCCATCATGTTGCGCGCCGAAAAGGAAGGGATTACCCCGGAACAACTGATCGCCAATGTGCAGGCTGAACACAGCGCCGACTTTGCCGAGTTCCTGGTCGATTTCGACAATTTCCACTCGACCCACTCCGACGAAAACCGTGAGCTGTCGAGCCAGATCTACACGCGCTTGCGCGACGCCGGGCACATTGCCACGCGCTCGATCACGCAGTATTTCGACCCGGAAAAGAAAATGTTCCTGGCCGACCGCTTCATCAAGGGCACCTGCCCGAAATGCGGCACCGAGGACCAGTACGGCGACAACTGCGAGAAGTGCGGCGCCACCTACGCACCGACTGACCTGAAGAACCCGCGCTCGGCCATTTCTGGCGCCATTCCGGTGCTCAAGGATTCCCAGCACTTCTTCTTCAAGCTCCCGGACTTCCAGCAGATGCTGCAAACCTGGACGCGCAGCGGCACCCTGCAAGACGCCGTGGCCAACAAGATCGCCGAATGGCTGGATGCCGGCCTGCAACAGTGGGACATCTCCCGCGATGCGCCGTACTTCGGCTTTGAAATCCCGGACGAGCCGGGCAAGTATTTCTATGTGTGGCTGGACGCGCCAATCGGCTACATGGCCAGCTTCAAGAACCTGTGCGACCGCACGCCGGAGCTGGATTTCGACGCGTTCTGGGCCAAGGATTCCACCGCCGAGCTGTACCACTTCATCGGCAAGGACATCGTCAACTTCCACGCCCTGTTCTGGCCGGCGATGCTCGAAGGTTCGGGCTACCGCAAGCCAACCGGCATTGCGGTACACGGCTACCTGACGGTCAACGGCCAGAAGATGTCCAAGTCCCGTGGCACCTTTATCAAGGCGCGCACCTACCTGGACCATCTGTCGCCGGAATACCTGCGCTACTACTACGCCTCCAAGCTGGGCCGTGGCGTCGACGACCTCGACCTGAACCTGGAAGACTTCGTACAGAAGGTCAACTCGGACCTGGTCGGCAAAGTCGTCAACATCGCCAGCCGTTGCGCCGGGTTTATCCACAAGGGCAATGCCGGCGTACTGGTAGCGGAAAACGCCGCACCGGAACTGACCGAAGCATTCCTGGCCGCTGCGCCAAGCATCGCCGACGCCTATGAAGCCCGCGACTTTGCCCGCGCCATGCGCGAGATCATGGGCCTGGCCGACCGTGCCAACGCCTGGATCGCCGACAAGGCACCGTGGTCGCTGAACAAGCAGGAAGGCAAGCAGGCTGAAGTCCAGGCGATCTGCGCCACGGGCGTCAACCTGTTCCGCCAGTTGGTGATCTTCCTCAAGCCGGTGCTGCCATTGTTGGCCGCTGACGCCGAGGCGTTCCTCAACGTCGCGCCGCTGACCTGGAACGACCACGCCACGTTGCTCAGCAACCATCAATTGAACGAGTTCAAGCCGTTGATGACCCGTATCGACCCGGTCAAGGTGCAGGCGATGACCGACGCTTCGAAAGAAGACCTGGTCGCCAGCCAGACCGACACCGGCGACGCAGCACCGGCAGGCAACGGCGAACTGGACAAGGACCCGATTTCGGCGGAAATCGATTTCGACGCCTTTGCTGCCGTGGACCTGCGTGTCGCGCTGATCGTCAAAGCCGAAGCCGTGGAAGGTGCCGACAAGCTGCTGCGCCTGACCCTGGACCTGGGCGGCGAGCAACGTAACGTGTTCTCCGGCATCAAGAGCGCTTACCCGGACCCGTCCAAGCTCGATGGCCGCCTGACCATGATGATCGCCAACCTCAAGCCACGGAAAATGAAGTTCGGCATCTCTGAAGGCATGGTGATGGCCGCCGGCCCTGGTGGCGAAGAGATCTACCTGTTGAGCCCTGACAGCGGCGCCAAGCCGGGTCAGCGGATCAAGTAAGCCTGTCTGGCTGAGTGGCGCGGGCTTGTTGAAGTGAGTTGGCCTGTTGTAGTCGACGGGCTCGTTGTGGCGAGCGGGCTTGCCCCGCGTTGGGCTGCGAAGCAGCCCCATCAGGACCACCGCGTTTTTACAAGTAGAACGAGGCGCCTGGTCTAGGGCCGCTGCGCGCCCCAACGCGGGGCAAGCCCGCTCGCCACAACAAGCCTGCTTACCGCGACAGGCCCTGTTTGTTTAACCGGCACGCCAATGATCACCCCATGAACCTGATTCAACGTATCGACGCGCTGCTGCCGCAGACCCAATGTGGCAAATGCGGGCACCCGGGCTGCAAGCCTTACGCCGAAGGCATCGCTCAGGGCGAGGCAATCAACAAGTGCCCGCCCGGTGGGCAGGAAACCATCGCGGGCCTTGCGCAGTTGCTGCGCGTGCCGGTGCTGGAACTGGACACCAGCCGGGGTGAAGCTCCTGCCCAAGTCGCCTATATCCGCGAGGCCGAGTGCATCGGCTGCACCAAGTGCATCCAGGCCTGCCCGGTGGATGCGATTGTCGGCGCGGCCAAGTTGATGCACACGGTGATCATCGATGAGTGCACCGGTTGCGACCTGTGCGTCGCGCCCTGCCCTGTCGACTGCATCGAAATGCGCCCGGCGACCACCGTGCTGCCAATTGTGGGCGGCCTGGCGGCCAACGATCGCCAGCGCCATGAACGCGGCCTCAAGCGCGACCGCGCACGCCGGCGTTATGAGCAGCGCAACGCACGCTTGCAGCGCGAAGAAGCGCACAAGCTCGCTGAGCGCCTGGCGCGGGCCAAACGCTCGGCGCCGATTGCGCCCGTGCTGGCCGATTCCGCCGCGGCCGCCAGGGATGCTGCCGTCAAGAAAGCCAAGATCACGGTCGCCATGAGTCGCGCCCAACTGCACAAATCCCTGAAAGCGTTCGGCCACCCGCCAACCTTTGAGCAGCAGTCGCAGTTGATTGCCCTGCAGCAGCAGTTCGAAGCGGCGGAGCAGGCGCTTGCGGCACTGGAAGTGAACAGCTCGCCGCCACCTCCAACCACCAAAGACCCTGAGCTCAAGCGCGCAAAAATCCAGCTGGCCATGCGCCGCGCCGAATTGAAAAAAGCTCAGGACCTGAATGCCGACGAGCAGCAACTGGCAACGCTGAGCGCCGCACTGTGCAACGCCGAACAGGGGCTGCATGATGCCGAGGCGATCAGCGAACAGCCCCGGCCCGTCTTGCAGCGCGTGGAAAAACGCCCCGTCGACGCCCAGTTGCGTCAGTTGAAAACCGCCCTGGCCTATGCCCGCGCCGATGTCAGCAAGCTGCAACGCCAGTCGGACGTCAGCGCGGATGAACTGAAAGCCGCACAACTCAAACTGGACGAAGCGCAGCGCCAAGTCGATGCCCATACCGGCGCTTGAGCCGCAACCGGCGCTGCCGGGCACGGTGACGATGGTTTATCCTGCAACGCTCGGCCCTACGTCGCCCCTCACGCTGACCGCCCGTAAGGAAATGCCTGCCCCATGAACGCCGCAAAACGCCTGGAAATTTTCCGCAGGCTTCACGAAGACAATCCGGAACCCAAAACCGAGCTGGCCTACTCGTCGCCGTTCGAATTGCTGATTGCGGTGATCCTGTCGGCCCAGTCCACGGACGTTGGCGTCAACAAGGCCACGGCCAAACTGTATCCGGTGGCCAATACGCCGCAGGCCATCTATGCCCTGGGCGTGGAAGGGTTGTCGGAATACATCAAGACCATCGGCCTGTACAACAGCAAAGCCAGGAATGTGATCGAGACCTGCCGCCTGCTTGTCGAGTTGCATGGCGGCGAAGTCCCACAGACCCGCGAGGCACTGGAAGCGCTTCCAGGGGTGGGGCGTAAAACCGCCAATGTGGTGCTCAATACCGCGTTCCGGCAACTGACCATGGCGGTGGACACGCATATTTTTCGCGTCAGCAACCGAACCGGCATCGCGCGCGGCAAGAACGTGGTGGAAGTGGAAAAGCAGCTGATGAAGTTCGTGCCCAAGCCGTATTTGCTCGACTCCCATCACTGGCTGATCCTTCACGGACGCTACGTTTGCCAGGCCCGCAAACCGCGCTGCGGCAGTTGCCGCATCGAAGACCTGTGCGAATACAAGGACAAGACGTCCGACGATTGAGGGTTCATTGGTTTTCTCGATCAGTCGATTGAAAAAATCTTTTTTACCCTGTCGTGGTTTATCGTTATAAGGAGCGCCAACGGCAGTCTTAGCCTGGAGTTAACCTTATGAGCACTGGCAAAGAACAACTGGATGTAGAAGACGACCTCGTTGCTGAGTCGGATGACGATGGGGAAGCCCCTGTTGCTGAGGTGGCCAAGACCAATTTGAGCAAACGTCGCACTATCGATAACCTTCTGGAAGAGCGACGCTTGCAAAAACAGCTGGCCGATTACGACTTCGATCTCTGATCGAGCCGCCTTCGACCGGAAGCCTCCCTGACGGAGGCTTTTTTTTGCCGGTTCTACGAGCTCCTGCGGGACGCCCGCCGCCGTTATACCAGGCCGTTGCGTTGGGCCAGCTCAATCAGGTCGACGAGGGAACGCGCATTGAGCTTGAGCAGCAGGCGCGTCTTGTAGGTACTCACGGTCTTGTTGCTGAGGAACATGCCGTCAGCAATCTCTTTGTTGGTTTTGCCACGCGCCAGTTGCTGCAACACCATCATTTCGCGCCCCGACAAGCGTTCGACCATGTCCGCCTCACTGGCGTTACCCATGGTGGAGCGCACGGAGTTGAGCGCCTGGTTGGGGAAATAGCTGTAGCCGGAGAGCACCGCCTTGATGGCGCTCAACAACTCAGTCAGGTCCTGCTGCTTGCACACGTAGCCCGCCGCGCCCGCCTGCATGCAGCGCATGGAAAAATGCCCGGGCGCCTGGGACGTCAGCACCAACACCTTAACAGGCGCAGGCTGCTTGGTGGAGGCCAGGCGGCAGATAACCTCCAGGCCATCGAGTTTGGGAATTCCGATATCCAATATAACAATGTCCGGCACATGCTCGCGTGCAAGTTGCAACGCATCGACGCCGTTATCAGTCTCCGCAACGACTTCATAACCATGACGCTCCATGAGCATGCGCACAGCAAGACGAATGACGGGATGATCATCCACGATCAGCACTTTATTCATGAGAAAGTCCAATTTCGCTGTTCGAATTATTTAGAGCAAGCACAATAGCCTAGTCGTTTCCTAGTTGGCATAGCGCTCCCCCCCAAGCAACAGCAAGCAGAGACCCAACCCACAACGATATAGGAATTAACCTACAAAAAAACATTAACCCAGACGCGTCCGATTTTATGCAGACTTTCAGACCTTTCCGTGGGCATACATATCTTGAGTGAAATATCCGCCGCATAAGTGGATCAAGGTAAACGTGCCGCACAAGACTTTCAGGAAATGCCCATTGCGTGGCGCCGCCAGGCGAGTGAACAGGTGAGAAAATTCCGACTCTTTTAGTTCCATTCCACATATTTTCTAACATCCCTAATTCCTACAGAATTTTCTTAGTCTTACATACCATTCGCACTTATATAGTGAATCTTCTGTAAGACATAGTTCCTAGACAGGTGTTAAAAAATCATTCACTGACGTAAAAAATAAAACTCCAAAACAAAAACACAGCCCATAGCTTTTTCACTGACAGACCATAAACATTTACCAAACTCTTTTAAACATCACGCCGTACTCATGGCTAGTGCCTTGAATATTCAAGCAAAAAAAAATGGCCCCTTAAACAGGGGCCATTTTTTTACAGCGAAGGGATCACTCAGAACAGCTTGCGACCCTTGTTGGCCGCGATGCGCATGCGCAGCGCATTCAACTTGATGAAGCCCGCAGCATCCGCCTGGTTGTAGGCGCCGCCATCTTCTTCGAAGGTGGCGATGTTGGCGTCGAACAGCGACTCATCGGACTTGCGACCGGTGACGATCACATTGCCCTTGTACAGCTTCAGGCGAACCACACCGTTCACGTGGACCTGGGAGGCGTCGATCATCTGTTGCAGCATCAGACGCTCAGGGCTCCACCAGTAGCCGGTGTAGATCAGGCTGGCGTACTTGGGCATCAGCTCGTCTTTGAGGTGAGCGACTTCACGGTCCAGGGTGATGGACTCGATGGCGCGGTGGGCGCGCAACATGATGGTGCCACCTGGGGTTTCGTAGCAGCCACGGGACTTCATGCCCACGTAACGGTTCTCGACGATGTCGAGACGGCCGATACCGTGTTCGCCACCGATACGGTTCAGGGTCGCCAGCACGGTGGCCGGCGTCATCTCAACGCCGTCCAGCGCGACGATGTCGCCGTTGCGGTAGGTCAGTTCCAGGTACTGGGCCTTGTCTGGAGCGTTCTCCGGGGAGACGGTCCATTTCCACATGTCTTCTTCGTGTTCGGTCCAGGTGTCTTCCAGCACGCCGCCTTCATAGGAGATGTGCAGCAGGTTGGCATCCATCGAATACGGGGACTTCTTCTTGCCGTGACGCTCGATTGGGATGGCGTGCTTTTCAGCGTAATCCATCAGCTTTTCGCGCGACAGCAGGTCCCATTCACGCCAAGGAGCAATCACTTTCACGCCTGGCTTGAGCGCGTAGGCACCCAGTTCGAAACGCACCTGGTCGTTACCCTTGCCGGTGGCGCCATGGGAAATGGCGTCGGCGCCGGTTTCGTTGGCGATTTCGATCAGGCGTTTGGCGATCAGCGGACGTGCGATGGAAGTACCCAGCAGGTACTCGCCTTCGTAGACGGTGTTGGCGCGAAACATCGGGTAGACGAAATCGCGGACGAATTCTTCGCGCAGGTCGTCAATGTAGATCTCTTTCACGCCCATGGCTTGCGCCTTGGCACGTGCAGGTTCGACCTCTTCGCCCTGACCCAGGTCAGCGGTGAAGGTCACCACTTCACAGTTATAAGTATCCTGCAGCCACTTGAGGATCACCGAAGTGTCCAGGCCGCCGGAATACGCGAGAACGACCTTGTTTACGTCGGCCATGCCATCACTCCACGGGGTTGTACGGAAAGCCGTCGATTCTACCGACCAAAACCGTGAATTTACAGAGGCGCGACAGCAAATGAAGATAAAGCGACAGATTATGTCGAGCGGGCGACCGATGGTCGCACCTCAGGATGTGTGGGCGGCGTTGCTTGGTGCAGTGGCCTGTGGCGCCGGCTTCTCAGGCGCTGCGACGCGTTCGAGCTGAATGTTCACACGCCGATTGCGCGCCCGGTTGGCGGCATTGGTGTTCGGCGCCAGCGGGTAGCTTTCGCCGTGGAAACGCATGGTGATCTGCGATTCCGGGATGCCATTGGCCTTGAAGTAGTCCGTGACCGCCAGCGCCCGACGGCGCGAGACGTCACGGTTGGTCAGGCGGTTGCCACTGTTGTCCGAATGGCCGTTCAACTCGATGTGGTTGACGGTAGGGTCGGCTTTCATGAACGCGAGAATCACGTCCAGCTTCTTCTTCGCCGCCGCGTCCAGCTCGATGCCACCGCCTGGGAAGCCGACTTCGGTCTGTTTGACCTGGTCGTAATTCATCGGCAGCAGCTTGGTGGTGCACAGTTGATAGTCGTTGAAGGCCTTGTTGAATTTCACCGGTAGCAGGCGAATTTCCGAGTAGCCGCCTTCACGCCCGTAATGTCGCACGGTCGGGCTGCGCCCTTCGAGCAAACCGGTGAACAGGCGCCCGGCCTGGGCCTGGGAGCTGTTGAACAAGACGTCGCCACTGCCGACACGCACGGCGCCAAGGTTGATATCGCCACGGCCCGGCTGCCAGGGTGCTGCGGCCGCCAATAAGGTTGCCGAGCCCACGCCCAGCGCACCGTTGTAGGCTTTGAGGCGAAATGTCGCCTGCTCGCCGGCCCGCCGCACGAACTCGCCCGAGCCGAAATCGGTGATCGGCTGGGTGAGGCGGCACTCAAACTGGTCGCCTTCCACCTTCCACTCAATATTCTCCAGACGTGTCTGGAACGTGAGGGCCATCGCAGGCAGGCTGGCGAACACACTGAGCAGGGCTAGATAATGCTGGCGCACGGGAGGCTCCACTGGTTTCTACAACACTTCAAAGCGTCATACGTCGTTAAGGCATACCCAGGGATATCGGTAGCGTCCTGCAAAACTTGATAGCGAGTGCCTGCAAGAGTCTTTTCCGGTAGCATTCCCACCAGATTGACCCGCCTGGAATCCCCAATGTCCGACCGCCTGACCCTGCTGCGTCCCGACGACTGGCATATTCATCTTCGCGATGGTGCTGCGTTACCCCAAACTGTGGCCGATGTAGCGCGCACGTTTGGCCGCGCCATCATCATGCCTAACCTGGTGCCACCGGTGCGTAATGCCGCTGAAGCCGACGCCTATCGCCAGCGCATCCTCGCTGCACGGCCGGCCGGCAGCCGCTTCGAACCGCTGATGGTGCTCTACCTCACTGATCGCACCCAGCCTGAAGAGATTCGCGCTGCCAAAGCGACCGGCTTCGTGCACGCCGCCAAGCTCTACCCGGCCGGCGCGACCACCAACTCCGATTCCGGCGTGACCAGTATCGACAAGATACTGCCGGCCATCGAAGCCATGGCTGAAGTCGGCATGCCGCTGCTGATTCACGGTGAAGTCACCCGTGGCGACGTGGACGTGTTCGATCGCGAGAAGGTCTTCATCGACGAACACATGCGCCGTGTGGTCGAGCTGTTCCCGACGCTGAAAGTGGTGTTTGAACACATCACCACCGCCGACGCCGTGCAGTTCGTCAGCGAGGCTTCGGCCAACGTGGGCGCGACCATCACCGCGCATCACCTGCTCTACAACCGCAACCACATGCTGGTGGGCGGGATTCGGCCGCACTTCTATTGCCTGCCGATCCTCAAGCGCAACACCCACCAGGTGGCCTTGCTGGATGCCGCCACCAGCGGCAGCCCGAAGTTCTTCCTCGGCACCGACTCCGCACCTCACGCCCAACACGCCAAAGAAGCTGCGTGTGGCTGTGCCGGTTGCTACACCGCGTATGCGGCGCTCGAGCTGTACGCCGAAGCGTTTGAACAGCGCAATGCCCTGGACAAGCTCGAAGGCTTCGCCAGCCTCAATGGCCCGCGTTTCTACGGCCTGCCGGCGAATACCGACCGCATTACCCTGGTCCGTGAAGACTGGACCGCCCCTGCCAGCCTGCCGTTTGGCGAGCTGACTGTTATCCCGCTGCGCGCCGGTGAAACACTGCGCTGGCGCCTGCTGGAGGAAAGCAAGTGAGTGAAGACCATTACGATGACGAACACGAGCACAGTGGTGGCGGCTCCCGTCACCCGATGGCCGAGCGGTTTCGCGGCTATCTGCCGGTTGTCATCGACGTAGAAACCGGTGGTTTCAATTGCGCCACCGACGCCCTGCTGGAAATCGCCGCCACCACCATCGGCATGGACGAGCAGGGTTTTGTGTTCCCGGAACACACTCACTTCTTCCGCGTTGAGCCGTTTGAAGGCGCGAACATTGAGGCTGCGGCCCTGGAGTTCACCGGGATCAAACTGGATCACCCGCTGCGCATGGCAGTGAGTGAAGAAGCGGCGCTGACCGATATCTTCCGCGGTGTGCGCAAGGCGTTGAAAGCCAATGGCTGCAAACGCGCGATTCTGGTCGGGCACAACAGCAGCTTCGACCTGGGCTTCCTGAACGCTGCCGTGGCGCGGCTGGACATGAAACGTAACCCGTTTCACCCGTTCTCCAGCTTCGACACCGCCACCCTCGCAGGCCTGGCGTATGGCCAGACCGTGCTGGCGAAAGCCTGCCAGGCGGCCGGTATCGACTTCGACGGCCGTGAGGCCCACTCGGCTCGCTATGACACCGAGAAAACGGCCGAGCTGTTCTGCGGCATCGTCAATCGGTGGAAGCAGATGGGCGGCTGGGAAGACTTCAACGACTGAGGTTTGCCCGAACGCTGTTGTGGCGAACGGGCTCATTGTGGCGAGCCGGCTTGTTGTGGCGAGCGGGCTTACCCCGCGTTGGGCTGCGCAGCAGCCCCAGAACCAGACGACGCGGTTCGCCAGATGAATCGCGGCGGTCTAATTGGGGCTGCTTCGCAGCCCAACGCGGGGCAAGCCCGCTCGCCACAACAGCCCTCCAGCCACTGAACACCAGTCGCCACAGGGTCATTTCCCGCGCATAAAAAAACCGGCCTTCTCAGGCCGGTTTTTTTTGCGTCGAACGAGGCTTACAGCTTGCCGGCGTTCTCGGTCAGGTAAGCCGCAACGCCTTCTGGCGAAGCGTTCATGCCCTTGTCGCCTTTTTTCCAGTTGGCAGGGCACACTTCGCCGTGCTCTTCGTGGAATTGCAGGGCGTCGACCAGACGGATCAGCTCTTCCATGTTACGGCCCAGCGGCAGGTCGTTGATGATCTGCGAGCGCACAACGCCCTTGTCGTCGATCAGGAACGCGCCACGGAACGCCACGCCGCCTTCGGACTCAACGTCGTAGGCCTTGGCGATGTCGTGCTTCATGTCGGCAGCCATGGTGTATTTGACTTTGCCGATGCCGCCATCATTGATGGCGGTGTTGCGCCAGGCGTTGTGGGTGAAATGGGAGTCGATGGAAACGGCTACCACTTCAACGTTGCGCGCCTTGAAATCGTCCATGCGGTGGTCCAGAGCGATCAGCTCGGACGGGCAGACGAAGGTGAAGTCCAGCGGGTAGAAGAACACCAGGCCGTATTTGCCTTTGATGGCTTCAGACAGTTTGAAGCTGTCTACGATTTCGCCATTGCCGAGGACGGCAGGTACGTCGAAATCCGGGGCTTGTTTGCCGACGAGTACGCTCATTGGGTATCTCCTGATGTAAGGGTGACGATTGAAGTAAAAGGACCGGCCCAAGTCTGGCGCAGCTAAGCGACAGCCCTGTGACGCAGTCACGCTTCGTGAAGACCGACCATCATACACTGAAAAAACCGTTCGTCAGTGAGGGCGCAGTGCCAGCGAATACCCTACGAATCTACTTTGACAATCATTCTCGTTAACATTAAGATCCATCGCACTTAAGCCTTAAACCCGCGATGGTTCTCCCTTATGTATGTCTGCCTCTGCACTGGCGTCACCGACGGACAAATCCGCGAAGCAATCTATGAAGGTTGCTGCAGCTACAAGGAAGTACGTGAAACCACCGGCGTTGCCAGCCAGTGCGGTAAATGTGCCTGCCTCGCCAAGCAAGTGGTACGGGAAACCCTGACGCAGCTGCAAACAGCCCAGGCCGCGCTCCCCTACTCAGCAGAATTTACACACGCTTAATCAGGCGTGTTTTGAAGAGCCGGACTTAGTGTCCGGTTTTTTTATGCCCGTAATTCAATTAGTTAGCGCCAAGACGCGGAACACAAACATTCTTATTCCGATTAATTTTCATTTATTATTCAATAACTTAGGTTTGACACTAGGGATTTCGCCGCTCAAACTCCGCCGTATATACAGCTATTACAGGGCAGGACCCCAGTCATGAAAGGCGACATCTCAGTCATCCAGCAACTCAACAAAATCCTTGCCAATGAACTGGTCGCGATCAATCAGTACTTTCTGCATGCGCGCATGTATGACGATTGGGGCCTGGAAAAGCTCGGCAAGCGTGAATACAAAGAATCCATCAAGGCCATGAAAGACGCAGATGCGCTGATCAAACGCATCCTGTTCCTGGAAGGCCTGCCGAACGTGCAGGACCTGGGCAAGCTGAACATCGGCGAGCACACCCAGGAAATGATCAGCAGCGACCTCGGCTTTGAACGCAAGAGCCACAGCGACATCAAGGCCGCCATCGCTCACTGCGAAACCAAGGGCGACTTCGGTAGCCGTGAACTGCTGGAAGATATCCTGGAAGACCAGGAAGAACATATCGACTGGCTGGAAACCCAATTGGGCCTGATCGATAAGGTCAGCCTGGAGAACTACCTGCAATCGCAGATGGGTGAATAAGCGCTGAAGATCGCTCTCACGTTCTGCGCGGGGAATACTGCCTAGACGTCTTTGATGCTTGAGCAGGGTGACGCGGAGCGTCACAGGATGCATTCCCACGCGGAGCGTGGGAACGATCAATTAGCCACAAAAAAGCCCCGCTCTCTTTCGAGACGCGGGGCTTTTTATTGCATGCAAATCACGCGTCAGTCTTGGCTGCCGCGTTTGCTGCTGCTTCTTTGATCAGAGCCTGCAGCGAACCATCAGCCGCCATCTCGGTGATGATGTCGCTACCGCCGACCAGCTCACCGGCTACCCACAGTTGTGGGAAGGTTGGCCAGTTGGCGTACTTCGGCAGGTTGGCGCGGATTTCAGGGTTTTGCAGGATATCCACGTAGGCGAACTTCTCGCCGCACTGCATGATGGCCTGGGAAGCCTTCGCGGAGAAACCGCACTGAGGAGCGTTCGGGGCGCCCTTCATGTAAAGCAGAATGGTGTTGTTGGCAATCTGCTCTTTGATCGTTTCGATGATATCCATGGAACACCTCGGCTGGAACTTTGCGACTCACAGGTCGGCACGGTGGCGCATTGTAACGCAAAATTCCAGCGCGGTGCTCAGGCCTTATGCGGCGGCCACCTGCACTGGCACGCCGTTCAGTGCGGCGTTTCCGGACAATTCATCCAATTGCCGCTCGTCGGTCAGGTCGTTCGCGCTCGCCCCCGGCTGGCCGCTGGCGATGCTCATCTGCACACCCGGGCGGCCATGGCCCCAGCCATGGGGCAGGCTGACCACACCGGGCATCATGTCCAGGCTGGCCACCACTTCCACTTCGATCATGCCGATGCGCGAACTCACCCGCACACGCTGGCCGTCGCTCAACTGCCGGCGGCTGAGGTCATCAGGGTGCATATGCAGCTGGTGGCGCGGCTTGCCTTTCACCAGGCGGTGATAGTTATGCATCCACGAATTATTGCTGCGCACATGGCGACGGCCGATCAGCAGCAGTTCATCCGCCACCGGCACAGGCTGCGAGGCGAACCGCGCCAAGTCCGCCAGAATCACTGCCGGCGCCGCCTGCACCTGGCCGCTGGCGGTTTTCAAGCGTGCGCCAAGGTTGGGCTTGAGCGGCCCCAAGTCCACGCCATGCGGATGGTCCGCCAGCATGGCCACCGACAATTTGTGCTCGGATGCATCACCGTAAGCCCCGGCACGCAACCCGAAGTCGATCATCTGCGCCGGTGCCATGGTCGGTTTAAGCGCCACGCCCGTCTGCGCCGCAAAGGCCTCGGCCAAGCCGACAAAAATTTCCCAGTCATGCAACGCGCCGGCAGGCTTGGGCAGGATCGCGCGATTGAAGCGGGTGACGTTACGCACGGCGAACATGTTGAACGTGGTGTCGTAATGATCGTTTTCCAGCGCCGATGTCGACGGCAGAATCAGGTCGGCGTAACGCGTGGTCTCGTTGATATACAGGTCGATGCTGACCATAAACTCCAAGCCATCGAGCGCCTGCTCCAGCTGGCGACCATTGGGCGTCGACAGTACGGGGTTGCCGGCCACGGTCACCAAGGCACGGATTTGCCCTTCGCCCTCCGTGAGCATTTCTTCGGCCAGCGCCGAGACCGGCAACTCGCCGCCATATTCCGGGCGCCCGGACACACGGCTCTGCCAGCGGTTGAAATGCCCGCCGCCGGTCGAGGCCACCAGGTCGACCGCCGGGCTGGTGCATAACGCACCGCCGACCCGGTCGAGGTTGCCAGTCACCAAATTGATCAGTTGCACCAGCCAGTGACACAAGGTGCCGAACGCCTGGGTCGATACGCCCATACGGCCATAGCACACCGCGTTGTCCGCCGCCGCGAAGTCACGCGCCAATTGGCGGATCTGCTCGGCAGGCACCGCACATTGGCGGCTCATGGCTTCAGCGGTAAACCCGGCAATGGCGTGGCGCACGTCGTCGAGGCCTTCAACCGGCAAATGGCTGTCGCGCGTGAGTTGCTCGGTAAACAGCGTGTTGAGTACGCCGAACAGCAGCGCCGCGTCGCCGCCAGGCCGCACAAACAGATGCTGGTCGGCAATCGCCGCCGTCTCGCTGCGCCGAGGGTCGACCACCACCACTTTGCCGCCTCGCGCCTGAATGGCCTTGAGACGTTTTTCCACATCGGGCACGGTCATGATGCTGCCGTTGGAGGCCAGTGGGTTGCCGCCCAATATCAGCATGAAGTCGGTGTGATCAATATCCGGAATCGGCAACAACAGGCCGTGGCCGTACATCAAGTGGCTGGTGAGGTGATGGGGCAACTGGTCCACCGAGGTCGCGGAAAACCGATTGCGCGTCTTCAACTGGCCGAGGAAGTAGTTGCTGTGAGTCATCAACCCATAGTTGTGCACGCTGGGGTTGCCCTGATACACCGCCACCGCGTTTTGCCCATGCCGGGCCTGGATACCGGCCAGCCGCTCGGCGACCAGCTTGAACGCCTCGTCCCATGCGATCGGCTGCCATTCGCTGCCCACTCGCAGCATGGGCTGGTGCAAACGGTCCGGGTCGTTCTGGATGTCCTGCAGCGCCACGGCCTTGGGGCAGATATGCCCACGGCTGAAGGTGTCCAGCGGGTCGCCCTTGATCGAGGTGATCGCCAGGCTGCCGTCGTCGGCTTGGGTGGTTTCCAGGGTCAGGCCACAGATGGCTTCACACAGATGGCAGGCACGGTGATGGAGAGTCTTGGTCATGGCCAGTCTCTTATTAGGGCTTTAGCTTCACTATGGGCCGCGACCGGCGCAGGCACCAGCAACGTCAGTGCTGTGAATCGGCAAGCATTAGGCCAGGCCATGGCTAAACGTGAGCAAATGTTTCAGAACCCTGCCCGCCACGGCTAAAACCGACACAGCCTGGCCCGGAGCCGCCCCCACACATTGCAAAAGGTCTCGGCGCCAGTGTACAAATGGGCTGCTGCTGTCAGGAATCAGTCTTCAAAAGCGTCTCGGCGCCCTTCTTGAACACCCTTAAAAACCGTAGCCCTATTGGTAAGGCGCGACATTTAATTATAAGATCGCGCCTTCCCCTATTTCGTCGCCCCGTGCGGCTTTCGCCGCAGGTCTCGCCCGTTGTCACAATAAACAAGGCTTTGAGTATCTGCGGTCTGTTGCAAAAAGGTAGTTAATGATGAGCGCAAGGCACTTTCTCTCCCTGATGGATTGCACGCCCGAAGAGCTGGTCAGCGTGATCCGTCGAGGCATTGAGCTTAAAGACCTGCGTAACCGCGGCGTACTGTTCGAGCCTTTGAAAAACCGTGTGCTCGGGATGATTTTCGAGAAGTCGTCGACCCGCACCCGCGTGTCGTTCGAAGCCGGCATGATTCAGCTGGGTGGCCAGGCCATCTTCCTGTCCTCGCGCGATACCCAACTGGGCCGTGGCGAGACGATTGCCGACAGCGCCATCGTGATGTCGAGCATGCTCGATGCGGTGATGATCCGTACCTTTGCCCACAGCACCGTGACCGAATTTTCCGCCAACTCCCGCGTACCGGTGATCAACGGCCTGTCCGATGACCTGCACCCGTGCCAGTTACTGGCCGACATGCAAACCTTTCTCGAACACCGCGGTTCGATTCAAGGCAAGACCGTGGCCTGGATCGGCGACGGCAACAACATGTGCAACAGCTATATAGAAGCGGCGATCCAGTTCGACTTCCACCTGCGCATCGCGTGCCCCGAAGGCTACGAGCCGGATGCGCGCCTCCTGGAGCAGGCCGGCAGTCGCGTGACCCTTGTGCGCGACCCACGTGATGCCGTGCTTGGCGCCCATCTGGTCAGCACGGATGTCTGGACCTCCATGGGCCAGGAAGAAGAAACCGCCAAGCGCCTGGCCCTGTTCGCGCCGTTCCAGGTAACCCGCGCGTTGCTCGACCTGGCCGCGCCGGATGTGCTGTTCATGCACTGCCTGCCAGCCCACCGTGGCGAAGAAATCAGCCTCGACCTGCTCGACGATAAACGCTCGGTCGCCTGGGACCAGGCCGAAAACCGCTTGCACGCGCAAAAGGCGCTGCTCGAATTCCTCGTCCAGCCTTCGTACCGCCACGCATGAGCCAGCCGTTACTGCTGAACCTGCGCAATCTGGCATGCGGCTATCAAGATCAACGGGTGGTGCAGAACCTCAACCTGCACCTCAACGCCGGTGACATCGGCTGCCTGCTCGGCTCATCTGGCTGCGGCAAAACCACCACCTTGCGTGCGATTGCCGGGTTCGAACCCGTGCACGAGGGTGAAATCAGTTTGGCCGGCGAAGTAATTTCCAGCGCCGGGTTCACCCTCGCGCCGGAGAAACGTCGAATCGGCATGGTGTTCCAGGACTACGCGCTGTTTCCGCATTTGAGCGTGGCCGACAACATCGCCTTCGGCATTCGTAAGCACCCGCAAAAAGACCGCGTGGTCGCCGAGTTGCTGGAACTGGTCAACCTGAAGAACCTCGGCAAGCGGTTCCCCCACGAGCTTTCCGGTGGCCAGCAACAACGCGTCGCCCTCGCCCGCGCCCTGGCGCCGGAGCCGCAACTGCTGCTGCTGGATGAACCGTTCTCCAACCTCGACGGCGAACTGCGGCGCAAGCTCAGCCACGAGGTGCGTGACATTCTCAAGGCGCGCGGCACCAGTGCGATTCTGGTGACCCATGATCAGGAAGAAGCCTTCGCAGTAAGCGATCAGGTGGGCGTATTCAAGGAAGGCCGCCTGGAACAATGGGACACGCCTTACAACCTCTATCACGAACCGCAGACGCCGTATGTCGCCAGCTTTATTGGCCAGGGCTACTTTATCCGTGGCCAAATGAGTTCACCGGAATCGGTCAGCACCGAACTGGGTGACCTGCGCGGCAATCGCGCCTACACCTGGCCTACAGGCGGCGCGGTGGATGTATTGCTGCGCCCGGATGACATCGTCTATGCGCCGGACAGCGCGCTGAAAGCGCGGATCGTCGGCAAGACCTTCCTCGGTGCTTCGACGTTGTACCGCCTGCAACTGCCGACCGGGGCACAGCTGGAGTCGATTTTCCCCAGCCACGCGGATCATCAGGTCGGTGCGCAGGTGGGGATTCGGGTGGCGGCTGAGCATTTGGTGTTGTTCCAGGCTTCGGGCAGCGTGGCGGCGCAGATTCCTCAGTCTGAATCTGGTGTAAGGCGTTATAGCCCGGCGAACTGATAATCTGCCGAAACCGAATCAAAATGTGGGAGCGGGCTTGCTCGCGAATACGGTACATCAGTCACTGCATCTTTGACTGACACACCGCATTCGCGAGCAAGCCCGCTCCCACATTGGATCTCGTCGCATTCAAAATTGAGTTTCAGGCCCGGCCAATCGGCGCAAATTTAGCCTGGGTATGCTCAGCCAGCACCGCCGCCGGCAGCTCAACTTCCAACCCTCTCCTCCCTGCACTGACAAAAATCGTCGCGAACGGCTGTGCCGTCACATCGATAAAAGTGCGCAGACGTTTTTTCTGCCCCAACGGGCTGATGCCACCCAACAAGTAACCGGTAGAACGCTGCGCCGCCGCCGGGTCGGCCATCTCGACTTTTTTGACCCCGGCCGCCTGCGCCAACGCCTTTAAATCCAGACTTCCGACGACCGGCACCACCGCCACCAACAATTCACCTTTCTCACTGCTGGCCAGCAAGGTCTTGAACACCCGGGCCGGGTCGAGCGCCAATTTCTCCGCGGCCTCCAGGCCATAGGACGCCGCCTTGGGATCATGTTCGTAACTGTGGATGTGATGTTCGGCGCGAACTTTTTTCAACAGGTCCAGTGCGGGGGTCATGGCTATTCCGGGCGTGGAAAACAGAGGGTCAATTCTAGGCCAAGGCCACGTAAAACGCTCTAGTGCGCCACTCCTGAAATGAGTACTGGCGGGGGCAAGCGTGATCATTCATCAGACTAATAGTTTGAAAATGACCAATGGTTCACTTTCGACCTTTGACAGCCGTCATTCTTGTCTATATTTTTTCGTTTCCGAATACTGTAGGAATAGAGCTGCAGTACTCCAGCAGTAAGCCATGGTTTGGATGGGGATCCTCGCCACGGTGAAAATCGCGCAACAGCCCGTTGAGGCCGCGCGCCAAACAAGAACAACAATCGAGGTTTTCCATGACAACTGCTCTTCAACAGCCTTCACTTTCGAGCCAATGCATGGCCGAGTTCCTGGGGACTGCGCTTCTGATCTTCTTCGGTACAGGATGTGTCGCTGCGCTCAAGGTCGCGGGTGCCAGCTTTGGGTTGTGGGAAATCAGTATCATCTGGGGGATCGGCGTGAGTATGGCGATCTACCTGAGCGCCGGTATTTCCGGGGCTCACCTCAATCCGGCGGTGAGTATCGCGCTGTGCATCTTTGCCGATTTCGAAAAGCGCAAACTGCCCTTCTACATCCTCGCCCAGGTTGCGGGCGCCTTCTGCGCGGCCGCCTTGGTGTACACGCTGTACAGCAATCTTTTTTTCGATTACGAACAAACCCACCACATGGTACGCGGCTCCCAGGCCAGCCTGGAGTTGGCGTCGGTGTTCTCCACCTACCCGCACGCCCTGTTGAGCACGGCCCAGGCGTTCCTGGTGGAAATGGTCATCACCGCCATCTTGATGGGCGTGATCATGGCCCTCACCGATGACAACAATGGCCTGCCACGCGGCCCGCTGGCGCCGCTGCTGATCGGCCTGCTGATCGCGGTGATTGGCAGCGCCATGGGCCCGTTGACCGGCTTTGCGATGAATCCGGCGCGGGATTTCGGGCCCAAGCTGATGACCTTTTTCGCCGGCTGGGGTGAAATAGCCTTTACTGGCGGTCGCGATATTCCCTACTTCCTGATTCCGATTTTCGCGCCGATTGTCGGCGCCTGCCTCGGTGCTGCGGCCTATCGCGGGCTGATTGCCCGTCATCTGCCGAGCGCCGCACCTGCTATAGATGAAACACCTGACACGGCTGTCAACGGCAAGACGCGTATTTCCTGATAGCGCCGGCCTGGTCCGCACTGCCCCTTTGCGGCCCAGGCTGATTCCTTACTTACTTATTTTCCGTCTAAGGCAATCGACATGACCGACATTCAGAATAAGAACTACATCATTGCCCTTGATCAGGGCACCACTAGTTCGCGGGCGATCATCTTTGATCGTGACGCCAACGTGGTCTGCACCGCCCAGCGCGAATTCACCCAGCATTACCCGCAAGCCGGCTGGGTTGAACATGACCCGATGGAAATCTTCGCCACGCAAAGCGCGGTGATGGTCGAGGCCCTGGCACAAGCCGGCCTGCACCATGACCAAGTCGCCGCCATCGGTATCACCAACCAGCGTGAAACCACCGTGGTCTGGGACAAGGTCACCGGCCGCCCGATCTACAACGCCATCGTCTGGCAGTGCCGCCGCAGCACCGAGATCTGCCAGCAGCTCAAGCGCGACGGCCACGAGCAATACATCAATGACACCACCGGCCTGGTCACCGACCCGTACTTCTCCGGCACCAAGCTCAAGTGGATCCTCGACAACGTCGAAGGCAGCCGCGAGCGTGCGCGCAACGGTGAACTGCTGTTCGGCACCATCGACAGCTGGCTGATCTGGAAATTTACCGGCGGCAAAACCCACGTCACCGACTACACCAACGCCTCGCGCACCATGCTCTTCAACATCCACACCCTGGAGTGGGATGCGAAGATGCTGGAGATCCTCGACGTGCCGCGCGAAATGCTGCCGGAAGTGAAGTCCTCTTCGGAAATCTACGGCCGCACCAAAAGCGGTATCGCCATCGGCGGCATCGCTGGCGACCAACAAGCTGCCCTGTTCGGCCAGATGTGCGTGGAAGCCGGCCAGGCCAAGAACACCTATGGCACCGGTTGCTTCCTGCTGATGAACACCGGCGACAAGGCGGTGAAATCCAAGCACGGCATGCTCACCACCATCGCCTGCGGCCCACGCGGCGAAGTGGCTTACGCCCTGGAAGGCGCGGTGTTCAACGGTGGTTCCACCGTGCAATGGCTGCGTGACGAGTTGAAGATCATCGCCGACGCCACCGACACCGAATACTTCGCCGGCAAGGTCAAAGACAGCAACGGCGTGTACCTGGTGCCGGCCTTCACCGGCCTGGGCGCTCCGTACTGGGACCCGTATGCGCGTGGCGCGCTGTTCGGCCTGACCCGTGGCGTACGCGTGGATCACATTATTCGTGCAGCCCTGGAGTCGATTGCCTACCAGACCCGCGACGTTTTGGACGCGATGCAACAGGACTCGGGCGAACGCCTCAAAGCCCTGCGCGTAGACGGCGGTGCGGTGGCCAACAACTTCCTGATGCAGTTCCAGGCCGACATCCTCGGCACCCAGGTCGAACGCCCGCAAATGCGCGAGACCACGGCACTGGGCGCGGCTTACCTGGCAGGCCTGGCCTGTGGCTTCTGGGGCAGCCTGGACGAGATGCGCGGCAAGGCGGTGATCGAGCGCGAATTCGAACCTGCGCTGGACGAAGCCGCCAAAGAGAAACTCTACGCCGGCTGGCAAAAAGCGGTAAGCCGCACCCGCGACTGGGAACCGCACGAAGGCGCTGAATAAGCCAAGCGCCGGACCGATAGAGGGTTGTAACTGGCAGGGAGCAGATTCCTGCGTCATCATGGGCCACTTTTGTATGGCAGCCCAAAGGACGCCCCATGAATCTGCCTCCCCGCCAACAACAAATCCTCGAACTGGTCCGCGAACGCGGTTATGTCAGTATCGAGGAGATGGCGCAGCTATTCGTTGTCACCCCGCAAACCATCCGCCGCGATATCAACCAGCTGGCGGACGCCAATCTGCTGCGCCGCTACCACGGCGGCGCGGCCTATGACTCCAGTGTCGAAAACACCGCGTACGCCATGCGTGCCGACCAGATGCGTGATGAGAAACAACGCATCGGCGAAGCCATCGCCGCACAAATCCCCGATCATGCCTCGCTGTTTATCAACATCGGCACCACCACCGAGTCGATCGCGCGTGCGCTGCTGAATCACAATCACCTGAAAATCATCACCAACAACCTCAACGTCGCGACCATGCTCAGTGCCAAGGACGACTTCGATGTGTTGCTGACCGGCGGTAACGTGCGCCGTGATGGCGGTGTGGTGGGTCAGGCGAGTGTCGATTTCATCAACCAGTTCAAGGTCGACTTTGCGTTGGTGGGCATCAGCGGCATCGATGAAGACGGCAGTTTGCTCGACTTTGACTACCAGGAAGTACGGGTTTCCCAGGCGATTATCGCCAATGCGCGCCAGGTGATATTGGCGGCGGACTCAAGCAAATTCGGACGCAACGCCATGATTCGCTTGGGGCCGATCAGTCTGGTGGACTGTTTGGTGACTGATCAACAGCCGGTGCCGGCGTTGGTGCAGTTGTTGAATCAGCACAAGGTTCGGCTGGAAGTCGTTTAACTCTCTCTCGTTCCCATGCTCCGCGTGGGAATGCATCAAAGGACGCTCTGCGTCCACTGTGACGCGGAGCGTCACGGGCTGAATTCCCACGCAGAGCGTGGGAACTATCAGTTCACAAATTTTCCTTTTTCGCCCCTTCGATGAGTTTTTTCAATCGAAGTCGGGTGGCTGTGCGCGCGTTTATCAGCTACCATTTTCGCAAATGAACATTAATGTTCGAATTCCAAGACGAAAAATTCGCGAGGCCAGCCGATGAACTCTTCCACCTTGCCTGCTCCACCGCTTGCCGAAGTCTATGACGTTGCCGTAATCGGCGGCGGGATCAATGGCGTCGGCATTGCAGCAGATGCAGCCGGTCGCGGTTTGTCGGTATTCCTTTGCGAAAAGGATGACTTGGCCAGCCACACCTCCTCCGCCAGCAGCAAGCTGATCCACGGCGGCCTGCGCTACCTCGAACATTACGAATTCCGCCTGGTGCGCGAAGCCCTGGCCGAGCGTGAAGTGCTGTTGGCCAAGGCCCCGCACATCGTCAAGCAGATGCGCTTTGTGCTGCCGCATCGCCCGCACCTGCGCCCCGCGTGGATGATCCGCGCCGGCCTGTTCATGTATGACCACTTGGGCAAGCGCGAAAAGCTCGCCGGCTCGAAAAGCCTCAAGTTCGGCCCTGACAGCCCGCTGAAAAGCGAAATCACCAAAGGCTTCGAATACTCCGATTGCTGGGTCGACGACGCCCGCCTGGTAGTGCTGAACGCCATGGCCGCCCGCGAAAAAGGCGCGCATATCCACACCCTGACCCGTTGCGTCAGCGCACACCGCAGCAACGGCATGTGGGAAATGAACATGGAACGCGCCGATGGCAGCCTGTTCTCGATTCGTGCCCGGGCGCTGGTGAATGCGGCAGGCCCATGGGTCGCCAAGTTCATCAAGGAAGACCTGAAGCTGGATTCGCCGTACGGCATCCGCCTGATCCAGGGCAGCCACCTGATCGTGCCGAAACTGTACGAAGGCGCCCACGCGCACATTCTGCAGAACGAAGACGGGCGTATCGTCTTCACCATTCCGTACCTGAACCACCTGACCATCATCGGCACCACCGACCGCGAATACACCGGCGACCCGGCCGCGGTTGCGATTACCGAAGGCGAAACCGACTACATGCTGAAAGTGGTGAATGCCCACTTCAAGAAGCAGTTGAGCCGCGAGGATATCGTGCACACCTATTCCGGCGTGCGCCCGCTGTGCAATGACGAATCAGATAACCCATCGGCCATCACCCGCGACTACACCCTGTCGCTGTCTGGCGGCACCGGCGAGGCGCCGATCCTGTCGGTGTTCGGCGGCAAGCTGACCACCTACCGCAAACTCGCCGAGTCGGCGATGGCCCAGCTGGCGCCGTACTTCACGCAGATGCGCCCAAGCTGGACGGCCACGGCCAGCCTGCCAGGCGGCGAGAACATGAGCACGCCAGAAGCGTTGGCCGAGGCGATTCGCGCCAAGTTCGACTGGGTGCCGAGCGAGATCGCCCGTCGCTGGTCCACCACCTACGGCAGCCGCACCTGGCGCTTGCTGGAAGGCGTGCAATCGCTGGCCGACCTGGGCGACCACCTGGGTGGCGGCCTGTACACCCGCGAAGTCGATTACCTGTGTGCCGAAGAATGGGTGACGCAACCGCAGGACGTGCTGTGGCGCCGTACCAAACTGGGCCTGTTCACCACACCGGAAGAACAGGACAACGTGCAGCGTTACCTGTCCAAGGTTGAACACAACCGCGCAAAGATTGAAGCGGCCTGACAGGCCGGTTTGAAGAGCCCCTGCACCGAAAGGTCCAGGGGCTTTTTTATGCCTCGAGCGCCTGGCGCTGATAACGCAGGCCCATCTCGCGAATCGCGCTGAAAGCCGAGCCCAACAACACCGGGTAAGCCGCCAGCAGAAAACCCGGCGTCGCAGTTGTCAGGGCGCGCTCAAGCCATACGCAGGCTTGGGCCTCATCGCCCAATTCCACCAGCTCGGCGGCATGGTTGTATTGCCCGCGAAAATCCCCGGCCTCAGCCGAACGCTGATACCACTGCCGCGCCACTTGCACATCCTTGGGCACTACAACGCCCTCGTGGTGAAAGCGCCCCAGCAGGTTCATCGACTTGGCATGCCCTTTTGCGGCAGCCTGACCGAACAGTTCATACGCGGCGAGAAGGTCGCGCTCCACACCGCGCCCGCGCGTCAGCAGTTGGCCGTAGTTGTACAAACCCCAATCCAAACCCAGGTCGGCGGCTTGCCGGTAATGCCGGGCGCATTCGGCCAGGTCGACTTCACAGCCCCAGCCATTCTCCAGGCAGCGCCCGATCATGTTGATCGCCATCGGGTGGCGTTGCTGCGCGGCAATGCGGAACCAGCTCAACGCCAGCGGCTGATCCTTCTGGATGCCACGGCCGTCGAGCAACAGCTGGGCCAGCGTCGCTTGCGCGTCGGCATCGCCCAGCTGCGCGGCATGCATGACCCAGCGCGCATAGGCGCGCGGGTTGTCGCCGATTTCAGACGCATCACTGCCTGATTGCCCACCTTGCATGCCTGCCCCACATGGCGATCCAGGACCGCGATAAATTTCATGAATTATTTCGTTACAAACTATTACATTTGAGATCCTTTATCAATTACGATCACATCTCACTTTCACTCACACGAGAATATTCAATGGCTACCGGGATCAGTTCTGCCCCCCTTTCATCGCGGCATGTGCTCGCGTCGGCGGTGGGTTTGGCAGTGGCTGCGCAAGGAGGATTCAGTTATGCAGCGGAGACTGCAGACGACGGCACAGGCGTGATTCAGCTCGGCGCGACCAGCATTGAAGGTCAGGCGCCCAGCCAGAGCACTTACAACCCTGTGGCGCCTTCGTCCCCCAAATACACCGAAGCCCTGCGCGACACACCGCAGACGATCACGGTGGTGCCCAAGGAAGTCATTCACGACCAGAACCTGCTGACCCTGCGCGACGTGCTCAGCACCGTGCCAGGCATCACCTTTGGTGCCGGCGAAGGCGGCAGCGGTTATGGCGACAGCATCAACCTGCGCGGTTTCTCCGCCAGTGGCGACATCTACGTCGACGGCGTGCGCGACAGCGCGCAATACAGCCGCACCGACCCGTTCAACCTCGAACAGGTCGAAGTCGTCAGCGGCGCAAGTTCTGTGTATTCGGGCTCCGGCGCGGTCGGCGGCACCATCAACCTGGTGAGCAAGCAGCCAGAATTGCGCGATAAAACCACCCTCAGCGCCGGCATCGGCACCGATAACTACAAGCGCACCACCCTGGACACCAACCAGACCCTCAACGACACCACCGCATTCCGCTTGAACCTGATGGCCCATGGTAACGACGTGCCCGGCCGCGATTATGAAGATTACTCGCGCTGGGGCATTGCGCCCTCCATCGCCTTTGGCCTGGGTACGCCGACCCGTGTCACCGTCAGTTATGAACACCAGAAAGACGACAACACGCCGCAATACGGCATCCCCATCTACAACGGCAAGCCGATGCCAGGCGTGGGTTGGAGCGACTACTACGGCTACCACAACGTCAATGACCAGAAAATCACCTCGGACGCGTTCAGCCTGAAGCTCGAACACGACTTCAACGACGCCGTATACGTGCGCAACTTCACCCGCGTCGAGCGTGTACGCCAGGACCTGCGCGCCTCCGGCCCCGAAGGCGCCCAAGCGGGCTGCCTGGCCACCGGCACCCAGATCACCGGCGCGCCTTGCGCCGCTGGCCTCAAGCCGGGCTATTTCCAGCCAAGCGGCGGCTCGCTGGGTAACGAGCGCAACACCCAGAACAAAATGTTCACCAACCAGACCGACGTGACCAGCCACTTCAGCACAGGCTTTATCGACCACACGCTGGTGACCGGCATCGCCATCAGCCGTGAGGAATACGAGGCGGACACCGGCAAATGGCTGACCAACAGCAACGGCAGCACCATCGTGCCGCCACCGGTCAGTTTCAGCGACCCCAACTCCGAGTGGACAGGCCCCGTCAACTTCACCCGCGCCACCCACGTCGACGGTGCACTGAACAACCGCGCCGCCTACGCCTTCGACACGCTCAAGCTCAACCCGCAATGGGAAATCAACGGCGGCGTGCGTTACGAGCACAACGCCGGCAGTTCGGTGACCAATGCCTATTCGAGCACCGGCGTCGAGACGCCTGGCGTGCGCTACGGCCAAGCGGATGACCTGACATCCTACCGCCTCGCGCTGGTGTACAAGCCGGTGGAAAACGGCAGCTTCTACATCGCCTACGGCAACAGCAAGACGCCGTCCCAGGCCAGCGTCAACGGTGGCTGCTTCACCCCGGCGAAATCCTCAGGCACGTCCACCAACAACTGCAACGTTGCCCCGGAAACCGCCGTCAGCTATGAGATCGGCACCAAGTGGGACTTCCTCGACAATGCCCTGTCGGTCACCGGTGCGATCTTCCGCAATGACCGCACCAACTACAAAGTCGCCGACCCCGACCCCACCAACCTGAGCGGCACGCAATCGCTGGACGGTAAAGCCCGTGCGGACGGCGTGGCACTCGGCCTCAGCGGTGCGATCACGGACAAGTGGAAGGTCTTCGCCAACTACACCTACCTGGACACCCGCGTCTTGCGCAGCGCCAGCGATTTCACCCTGGCCAACACCGGGTTTGACGCGCAGAAAGGCGAGCCGCTGCCGTTTACGCCCAAACATGCGGCCAGCCTGTGGACCGTGTACGACCTGCCCTACGATTTCCAGGTGGGCTACGGCATCACGGCGCAATCCAGGCAATACCTGGTCAGCGCCGCCGGGGCACCGACCGCGCCGGGCTATGCGGTGCAGCGCGCGATGCTCGGGTACAAGGTCAACAAGCAGTTGAACCTGCAGTTGAACGTCAACAACCTGTTCGACAAGCAATACCTGACCCGCATCCGTAACAACGGCTGGGCGGTGCCGGGTGATGGGCGTGCGGCGGTTGTGTCGGCTGACTACACGTTCTGATTGGTGGGAGCTGACTTGCCTGCGCCCACATTGATCGTTCCCCACGCTCCGCGTGGGAATGCATCCAGTGACGCTCCGCGTCACGCCTTTAAGGGCAGGACGCAAAGCGTCCAGGGCGGCATTCCCACGCGGAGCGTGGGAACGATCAATCACATCACAGAGTATTCGGTTTTCCGAACGACATAACCCGGACCATTCGGTTTGCCGGATCCCACCGTTACAAATTCCCCGCAACATAAACTTAATATCCTTATAAATCAGCCATATATCCATTTATTTCAGGTATGGCACGACTCATGCTCTACACTCCCTGACGATTGCCTGCGACGCTTCAGGAGCCGTCATGGGCATTCGCTGTACAAAAGAGAGCCGTCTAGCCGGCTTCATAAAAAAAACAAATGTCGAGGAAGTATTGATGCGCATCGTTCCCCATATCCTGGGCGCAGCTATCGCTGCTGCTCTGATCAGCACTCCAGTTTTCGCCGCCGAACTCACCGGCACACTGAAGAAAATCAACGACTCCGGCACCATCACTCTCGCTCACCGCGACAGCTCCATTCCGTTTTCCTACATCGCGGATGGCTCGGGCAAACCCGTGGGCTACTCCCACGACGTTCAGTTGGCTGTTGTTGAAGCCCTGAAAAAAGACCTGAACAAACCCGACCTGAAAACCAAGTACAACCTGGTTACCTCGCAAACCCGTATCCCGCTGATCCAGAACGGCACTGCGGACCTGGAGTGCGGTTCGACCACCAACAACGCCGAGCGCGCCCAGCAAGTTGATTTCACCGTCAACATCTTCGAAATCGGCACCCGTCTGCTGGTCAAGAAAGACAAGGATGGCAAGCCGTCCTACGCTGACTTTGCCGACCTGAAAGGCAAAAACGTGGTGACCACCGCCGGCACCACGTCCGAGCGCATCATCAAGGCGATGAACGCCGACAAGCAGATGGGCATGAACGTCATCTCCGCCAAAGACCACGGCGAATCCTTCCAGATGCTGGAAAGCGGCCGCGCCGTTGCCTTCATGATGGACGACGCCCTGCTGGCCGGCGAAGAAGCCAAGGCCAAGAAGCCGGACGACTGGGTCATCACCGGCACTCCGCAGTCCTTTGAAGCCTATGCGTGCATGGTGCGTAAAGACGACCCAGCCTTCAAGAAAGCGGTGGATGACGCCATCGTTGCCCTGTACAAATCCGGCGAAATCAACAAGATCTACAGCAAGTGGTTCGAGAGCCCGATCCCACCAAAAGGCCTGAACCTGAACTTCCCGATGAGCGACAAGGTTAAGGAGCTGATCGCTAACCCAAGCGACAAGCCAGCGCCTGACGTAAAAATCTGATACCTGA
Source organism: Pseudomonas sp. R76 (assembly GCF_009834565.1). Classification (GTDB taxonomy): domain Bacteria; phylum Pseudomonadota; class Gammaproteobacteria; order Pseudomonadales; family Pseudomonadaceae; genus Aquipseudomonas. The sequence continues at coordinate 1,514,668 of NZ_CP019428.1, read as the reverse complement.
CTAAGCTTATGTCCTGAGGGGGCCAACGTTCCCTCAGGCGTCTGTTACTACCTGCGGGCTTTAATTTGGAACACTCGACCTGGCGGTTTTCGAGCCGATCGCGTGTGCCTGGCGTTCAACGTCAGGCGGGAAAGGATCTTCCCCAAGCGGGTGCTTGTACATCGATCGATCTCGAGGGGAGACCCTAATGAATTACAACTGGGACTGGGGCGTGTTCTTCAAGTCCACCGGCGTTGGCAGCGAGACTTATCTCGACTGGTACATCGCCGGTTTGGGCTGGACCATCGCCATCGCTGTCGTGGCATGGATTATCGCCTTGTTGCTTGGCTCCATTCTGGGGGTCATGCGTACCGTGCCAAACCGCATCGTATCGGGCATCGCGACCTGCTACGTGGAACTGTTTCGTAACGTGCCGCTGCTGGTTCAGCTGTTCATCTGGTATTTCCTGATACCCGACCTGCTGCCGCAAAACCTGCAGGACTGGTACAAACAGGACCTCAACCCGACCACCTCGGCCTACCTGAGCGTTGTCGTGTGCCTGGGCCTGTTCACCGCCGCCCGTGTGTGCGAACAAGTGCGCACCGGCATCCAGGCGCTGCCGCGTGGCCAGGAAGCCGCTGCGCGTGCCATGGGCTTCAAGCTGCCGCAGATCTACTGGAACGTGCTGCTGCCCCAGGCCTACCGCATCATCATTCCGCCGCTTACCTCGGAATTCCTCAACGTGTTCAAGAACTCCTCCGTGGCGTCCTTGATCGGCCTGATGGAACTGCTGGCGCAAACCAAACAGACCGCCGAGTTCTCGGCCAACCTGTTTGAAGCCTTCACCCTGGCCACGCTGATCTACTTCACCCTGAACATGAGCCTGATGTTGCTGATGCGCCTGGTCGAGAAGAAAGTCGCGGTGCCCGGCCTGATCTCCGTGGGGGGTAAATAATGGACTTCGATTTCAGCGGCATCATCCCCGCCATCCCTGGCCTGTGGAACGGCATGGTCATGACCTTGCAGTTGATGGTCATGGGCGTGATCGGCGGCATCGCGTTGGGTACGGTCCTGGCGCTGATGCGCCTGTCGTCCAACAAACTGCTGTCGCGCCTGGCCGGCGCTTATGTGAACTACTTCCGCTCGATCCCACTGCTGCTGGTGATCACCTGGTTCTACCTGGCGGTGCCGTTCGTGCTGCGCTGGATCACCGGTGAAGACACGCCGATCGGCGCGTTCACCTCCTGCGTCGTGGCCTTCATGATGTTCGAAGCCGCGTACTTCTGTGAAATCGTGCGGGCCGGCGTGCAGTCGATTCCCAAGGGCCAGATGGGCGCCGCCCAAGCGATGGGCATGACCTATGGCCAGACCATGCGTCTGATCATCCTGCCCCAGGCGTTCCGCAAGATGACCCCGTTGCTGCTGCAACAGTCGATCATCCTGTTCCAGGACACCTCGCTGGTCTACACCGTGGGCCTGGTGGACTTCCTCAACTCCGCCCGCTCCAACGGCGACATCATTGGCCGCTCCAATGAGTTCCTGATCTTCGCCGGTGTCGTCTACTTCATCATCAGCTTTTCCGCCTCGCTGCTGGTCAAGCATCTGCAAAAAAGGTTTGCCGTATGATCTCTATCAAGAACATCAACAAGTGGTATGGCGACTTCCAGGTGCTGACCGATTGCAGCACCGAGGTTAAAAAAGGCGAAGTGATCGTGGTGTGCGGGCCGTCCGGCTCGGGTAAATCCACCCTGATCAAGTGCGTCAACGCACTGGAACCGTTCCAGAAAGGCGACATCGTGGTCGACGGCACCTCCATCGCCGACCCGAAGACCAACCTGCCGAAACTGCGTTCGCGCGTGGGCATGGTGTTCCAGCATTTCGAACTGTTCCCGCACCTGACCATCACCGAAAACCTGACCATCGCGCAGATCAAGGTGCTCGGCCGCAGCAAGGAAGAAGCCACCAAAAAAGGCCTGCAACTGCTTGAGCGCGTAGGCCTGTCGGCGCACGCCCACAAGCATCCGGGCCAGCTGTCCGGTGGCCAGCAACAACGTGTGGCGATTGCCCGCGCCCTGGCCATGGACCCGATCGTCATGCTGTTCGACGAACCGACCTCCGCCCTCGACCCGGAAATGGTCAACGAAGTGCTCGACGTGATGGTGCAACTGGCCCACGAAGGCATGACCATGATGTGCGTGACCCACGAAATGGGCTTTGCCCGCAAAGTGGCCGACCGCGTGATCTTCATGGACGCCGGCAAGATCATCGAAGACTGCCCGAAAGAGGAGTTCTTCGGCGACATCAGCGCCCGCTCCGAACGCGCGCAGCACTTCCTTGAGAAAATCCTGCAGCACTAAGCCCTACACAGCTTCCACTGCAGAAACCGGGCCCATGTGGGAGCGGGCTTGCTCGCGAAGGCGTCGTGTCAATCGGTACATTTTTCATTGACCCACCGCATTCGCGAGCAAGCCCGCTCCCACATTGGACCGAGCAGGCCGGCAAGCTCTGGTTGACCCAAGGCATCTGTGATGAAATGCGACCCCAACCAATTTCGCGCCGCACCGCCATCACTTGCCGTGAAACCACGCCTGATCCGCCAACTGTTCCTGCCGCCGTTGATCATCGCCCTGATGATCGGCTTGGGCTATATCGGCTTCTGGGTCAGTGAGTACTATGGCATCCGCACCCTCAGCGACAACGGCGAACGCCAGTTGGAGCTGCATGCGCGCACCGTCGAAAGCGAACTGAGCAAATACACCTACCTGCCCAGCCTGCTGGAACTGGAGTCCAGCGTGTCCGCGCTGCTGGCCGACCCCAACCAGCAAACCCGGCAGACGGTCAATGATTACCTCGAAGGCCTGAACCGACGCAGTCGCAGTCGGGCCATCTACGTGATGGACACCACCGGCCGCGTGCTGGCCACCAGTAACTGGCGCGATGCCGACAGTTACCAGGGTGAAGACCTGTCCTTCCGTGCCTATTTCCAGAATGCCGTGCGCGGCCAGCCGGGCCGCTTCTATGGCATCGGCAGCACCAACGGCGAACCCGGCTACTACCTGGCCCATGGCCTGGAAGAGCACGGCAAAATCATTGGCGTCGCGGTGGTTAAAGTGCGCCTCGAAGCCCTTGAAGAACGCTGGCAGCGTGCGCGCCTCGAAGCGTTTGTGAGCGACGAAAACGGCATCATCATCCTCTCCAGCGACCCGGCCCGCCGTCTCAAAGCCGTGCGCCCGCTGAGCGATGACACCAAGGAACGCCTGGCCCACAGCCTGCAATATTACTGGGCAACGCTGAACGAGCTGGAGCCCCTGGCCCGCGAGCGCCTGAACGAAGGCACTGAAAAACTGACCTTCCCGGCCAACAGCGAAGTGGTCAACGACGAGCACGAAGTCAGCTACCTCGCCCAAACCCGCCCGCTCAACGACACACCGTGGAATTTCACCCTGCTCACCCCGCTCAACGACCTGCGCCGCGCAGCAATCAACCAGGGCATTCTGGTGGCCGTCGCGTTCGGCCTGGTCGCGTTTTTGCTGATCGCCTGGAACGAGCGGCGCAAGGTTATCGCCACCCGCCTCGCCGCGCGGGAAGCCTTGCAGGAAGCCAACAGCCAGCTGGAACGTCGGATTGCCGAACGCACCGCCGACCTGCGCGCCAGCAATGAACGGCTCAAGGGCCAGATTCGCGAACGGCGCCAGGCCGAAGAGACCTTGCGCCGCGCCCAGGATGAACTGGTGCAGGCCGGCAAGCTCGCCGCCATCGGCCAGATGTCCACCAGCATCGCGCATGAGTTGAACCAGCCGCTGGCAGCGTTACGCACGCTGTCGGGCAATACCGTGCGGTTCCTCGAGCGTGGCGCCCTCGACACCGCCAGCGCCAACCTCAAGACCATCAACGAACTGATCGACCGCATGGGCCGCATCACCGCCAGCCTGCGCTCCTTTGCACGGCGCGGTGATGACCAGGGCGAAGCCAACCTCGGCAAAGCCGTGGACGCGGCGTTCCAGGTGCTTGGCGCGCGCCTCGAGGGCCTGCCGTTGACCGTGCACCGCAATTTCGCCAATGCTCAGTTGCAGATCGACCAAACGCGCCTGGAGCAGATTCTGGTCAACCTGATCGGCAACGCCCTCGACGCCATGCAAGCGCAGCCGGCCCCCGAACTGTGGCTGGACGGCCACAACAGCGAAGGCAAATACCGCCTGCACGTGCGCGATAACGGCCACGGCATCGACCCCGAAACCCGTAAACACCTATTCGAGCCGTTCTTCACCACCAAACCCGGCGAACAGGGCCTGGGCCTGGGCCTGACCCTGTCCGCCAGCCTCGCGGCGGCCACCGGCGGCAACCTCGCCGTGGAACACCCGGCCAGTGGTGGTACGGCCTTTGTCTTGTGCCTGCCGTTGGTGGGCACTCAAAAAGCTGAGTCGACATGAATACAGACACTACAGCCGCAAAAGACGCCCTGACCGTCCTGATCGTCGAAGACGACCCCCATGTGCTGCTCGGTTGCCAGCAAGCCCTGGCGCTGGAAGACATTCACAGCGTGGGCGTGGGCAGCGCCGAGGAAGCCCTCAAGCGCATCGGCGCGAACTTCGCTGGTATCGTCATCAGCGATATCCGCCTGCCAGGCATCGATGGCCTGGAGCTGTTGACCCGTCTCAAGGCGCTGGATAAAAGCCTGCCGGTGGTGCTGATTACCGGGCATGGCGATATCTCGATGGCCGTGGGTGCCATGCGCAATGGCGCCTACGATTTCATGGAAAAACCCTTTTCCCCCGAGCGCCTGGTCGACGTCGCGCGTCGCGCCCTGGAGCAACGCGGGCTGGCGCGGGAAGTCTGGTCGCTGCGCCGCCAGTTGGCCGAGCGCGACTCCCTGGAAGGCCGCATCATCGGGCGCTCGCCGGCCATGCAGAACCTGCGCGAATTGATCGCCAACGTCGCCGACACCTCGGCCAACGTGCTGATCGAAGGCGAGACCGGCACCGGCAAGGAACTGGTCGCGCGTTGCCTGCATGATTTCAGCCGTCGCCATTCCCATCAGTTCGTCGCCTTGAACTGCGGCGGCCTGCCGGAAAACCTGTTTGAAAGTGAGATCTTCGGCCACGAAGCCAACGCGTTTACCGGCGCCGGCAAACGCCGCATCGGCAAGATCGAGCACGCCCACGAAGGCACGCTGTTTCTCGATGAAGTGGAAAGCATGCCGATCAACCTGCAGATCAAATTGCTGCGGGTGCTGCAGGAGCGCACCCTGGAACGCCTGGGTTCGAACCAGAGCGTGGCGGTGGATTGCCGGGTGATTGCCGCCACCAAGTCCGACCTCGACGAACTGAGCCGCGCCAGCCAATTTCGCAGCGACCTTTACTACCGCCTCAACGTGGTCACCCTGGAGCTGCCGCCCCTGCGCGAACGGCGCGAAGACATCCTGCAGTTGTTCGAGCATTTCCTGCTGCAGTCATCGCTACGCTTCGACCGCACCGCGCCGGAGCTGGACAACCAGACCGTGTCGACCCTGATGAGCCACGACTGGCCCGGCAACGTGCGTGAACTGCGCAACGTCGCCGAACGCTTTGCCTTGGGCCTGCCCGCCTTCAAGAAAAGCGGCAGCGGCAACGTCAACCATGGCCTGGCCTTTACCGAAGCGGTGGAAGCCTTCGAGCGCAACCTGCTCAACGACGCACTGCAACGCAGCGGCGGCAACCTGACCCAGGCCAGCCAGGAACTGGGAATGGCCAAGACCACGCTGTTCGACAAGGTCAAAAAATACGGGTTGAGCCACTGATGGATCTGTTCTTGAAGGCCGCCATTGGCGCGGCAGTGGTGTTGATCCTGGCGGCGTTGGCCAAGACCAAAAACTATTACATCGCAGGATTGGTGCCGCTGTTTCCGACCTTTGCGCTGATTGCCCACTACATCGTCGGCAAGGGCCGTTCGGTGGACGATTTGAAGACCACGATCCTGTTCGGGATGTGGTCGATCATTCCGTATTTTGTGTATTTGGCGACGTTGTACGTGATGGTCGACCGCATGCGCCTGGAGGCATCGCTCGCCGTGGCGGCGGTGGCGTGGTTGATGGCGGCGACGGTGCTGGTGAGTGTATGGGTTCGCCTGCATAGCTGACACACCGGGGTAAAAAATGTGGGAGCTGGCTTGCCTGCGATAGCGGTGTATCAGCCAACTCATTTGGCACAGACAGACCGCTATCGCAGGCAAGCCAGCTCCCACATTTGGTTCAGCAGTGAGCCTGATAGATCAGCGCACGATCTTGTCGACTTGAATCCCCAGCTTCTTCAACCGATACCAAAAACTCCTTTCGGAAATCCCGATCTTCGCCGCCGCTGCCGCCTGCACGCCGTTGCTCTCGTTCAACGCCGCCAGAATGTAGGTTTTCTCGACTTCCGCCAGCGCCGCGTCCAGGTCCGCCGGCACGCTTGGGTTGTCACCCAGCAGCGCCGCAACGCCCTCTTCGGCCGGCCGGGACGCAAACAGGTACGCCGGCAGGTCGATGTCTTCAATCACCGGTTTGGCCGCGACGATGGTCGCGCGCTCCACACAGTTCTGCAGCTCACGGATATTGCCCGGCCAGTTGTAGGCAGCCATGGCCTGCAACGCCTCGGGGCTGAAACCGGTGATGCGTTTGCCGGCGGTGGCGCTCAGGGTCTGGGCGAAGTGTCTGGCAAGGGGCACAATGTCTTCGGCGCGTTCGCGCAAGGCCGGCAACGGGATCGGGAACACATTGAGGCGGTAATACAGGTCTTCGCGAAACTCTTTATTGGCCACCGCATCCAGCAGGTTTTTGTTGGTGGCGGCGATGACCCGCACGTCCACCTTGCGCTCGCGGGGGTCGCCCACCGGCTCGATCACCCGCTCCTGCAATGCGCGCAGAATCTTGGCCTGCAACGCCAGCGGCATATCACCCACTTCATCGAGGAACATCGTGCCTTTGTCGGCCTGCATAAAGCGCCCGACCCGATCCGCCACGGCGCCGGTGAACGCGCCTTTGCGGTGGCCGAACATCTCGCTTTCCAGCAAGCCTTCCGGGATGGCCGCGCAATTGACCGCCACGAAGGGCTTGTCGGCACGGCTGCCATGCTTGTGAATGGCGCGGGCGACCATTTCCTTGCCGGTGCCGCTTTCGCCGGTCAGCAGGATGGTGGCGCTGCTGTCACGCACCGAGTCAATCGCGTGCAACACCTGGCGAAACGCCGGGCTGTCGCCGACCAGGCTGTCGAACTGTGCGTGGTGATCCAGCTCGGCACGCAGCCGCGCGTTGTCGCGCATGATGTCGCGAAACTGCAGGGCCTTGGCCACGGTGATGTCGAGTTCGTCGATGTCGAACGGCTTGGCGATGTAGTCATAGGCGCCATTGCGCATCGACTGCACGGCATTTTTCACCGTGCTGTAGGCGGTCATCACGATCACCGGCAACTCCGGGAACCGCACCTTGATCTCGGCCAGCAACGCCGGGCCGTCCATGCCCGGCATGCGCCAGTCACTGATGACCAGGTCGATGTCTTCCTGTTCCAGCACCTTGAGCGCGTGCAGGCCGTTGCTGGCGGTGAATACCTGGATGCCGTTCTGGCTCAATGCCGACGACAGCAAGTCGCAGAGCTTGGGCTCATCGTCGACTACCAATACGTTATGCGTCATGACCTTCCTCATCGTCGCCGTCGTCTTCACCTTGGGCCGGAATGTACAGGCTGAAGGTGGCGCCGGCATCTTTCTCACTGGCACATTCGATGCTGCCGTCGTGACTTTCCATGATCGAATAGACTTTGGCCAGGCCCAGGCCCGTGCCGGAGGCCTTGGTGGTGACGAACGGGGTGAAGATCCGCTCGATCATATCCGACGGAATGCCCTGGCCGGTGTCGGCGATGCTGATCACCGTGTTGCCGTCGACGCTGCGAATGCCCAGGGTAAGGCGGCCGCCTTCGGGCATCGCGTCAATCGCGTTGAGGATCAGGTTGAGGCACGCCTGCTTGAGCTGTTTGGCATCGGCATAGATCGTCGCGCCCGGCGCCTGGTCGTCGATTTGCGCATCGATGTTATGCGTCGACAGCTCAGGGCTGCAGAAACCGAGGATTTCTTCCACCAGCGGCCGCGCCGCCTGCAACACCCGCAGCGGCGGGTTGGGTTTGGCAAAATCGAGGAACTCGGTGATCAGGTCATTGATGCGGCTGACCTCACTGATCACGTATTCCAGGTGGCGCTTGTCGGTGTCCGGCAGGTCGACACGGCGGTGCAGCAGCTGCGTGGCCGTCTTGATGATGCCCAACGGGTTGCGGATCTCATGGGCCAGGCCCATGGCTACTTCGCCCAAGGCGTGCAGCCGATCGCGACGCCGCAACTGCGCCTCAAGGTGATGCAACTCACCGAGGCGCTCGGTCATGTGGTTGAAAGTGCTGCTCAGTTGCGCCAGCTCATCGCCGCCGGTGACCAGCACACGGTGTTCGTAATTACCGGAGATCACCGCGTTCACGCCTTGGGACAAGTCCCGCAGCGGCTTGGTCAGACGCCGTGACACCAGTACGCCGGCGCCCAGCGACAACGCTGAGCTGAGCAGGAAAATCAGCACGAACAGGTTGCTCTGGTTCACCAGCCCGACCAGGCTGGTATGGCGCAACAAGCCGCTGAAGATCACGCCTTGCAGGTCGCCGGCGTCATTGAAGATCGGCCAGTACAACCCGCTGTAGTTGTTGGTGAACTGCTCACTCGGCTGCTTGGTGCTGCGCATGGCCGTCTCGACATCCTTGGGGATGCGCGACGGGTGATTCTCAAAGCGCTGGGTCGAGAATATCTCGTTGAAGCCCGACGGGTTGGCCAGGTACAGGCGCAAGTCGAGGGAGTGCACATCGGCCACGCTGGTGAGGAAACTGCTGTCCAGGTAAGTGGCCACCAACAGCAGGTAATCAACCCCCTCCTGATTGGTTTCGAACGTCGAGACCACCAGGCCTGTACTCACGCCTGCTACCTGGATGGTTTGCAGCACCGCATTGCTGGTCAGGTTGATTTGCTTGACCACATCGTCGGGCGCCGTGCTGAACACGATCTTGTGGTCACTCACGCGAATCAGCGAGACCACGTCTATATCAGTGGCCTCGGCAATATCGGCCGTAAGCCGGTCATGCTTGGCCGCCTGCCTGGTTGAGGGCGGGCTGGTGTAGCGCAGGAACAGCTTGGCCATGCGCGCGTTGTCATGAAGGATATCGCCAATCTCGTCCTTGACGATCTTGGTCGACTCTTGCAGCCAGATGCGCACGTTACTGTCGAAAATCTGCGACAACGTGGTCGCCGCCAGCTCGGCGGCGATCATGGTGGGAATAACGCTGACCAGCCAAAACGCCAGCACCAGCTTGCGCTGGACGCTCCAACGCGAAATGGCAAAGGGGCGGGCTTTCTGGCGGGTCTTGGTGATCATCAGGTTTCGCTTATCGCAGCAGCCATGGCAGGGTCGGAACGATCCGGTCTGAGGTACATTTTCACGAGTTTGAGCAGGCCATTGACCAGCCGATTACGGTGACGGAAAAACATGCTGTTGCCCCGGAACTCGCAACCCAGGCGCAGCTTACTGGCGTAACCGTCCTGACCGCACTCGTACACAGGAATATTGTGCTCAATACAATAGTCGACATTGGTCAGCCAATAGCGGAAGTACAAGCTGTACTCGCGGCTGAACGCCATGTCGTGCCCGAAAAACTTGTCGATCATACGGTGCTGGTCCAACAGCACCAGATTGAACGCCACCAACCGCTCGTCCACCCAATACAGCACACAGACCGCACGCTCTTCAAGCCGTTCGAGGATGCCAGTGAAGTAACTCGCCGGCAGGCGTTCAAACTGCAAGTCGGCGCGATTGAGCGTGGCTTCGTACAAGCGCATCACGTCCGCCAGCACGTCATCAATGTTGTGGCGCCATTCCACGCGCGGGCCCGGCGCGCGCAGTTTGCGTCGCAAGTCTTTGCGGGTCGATTTGCACAACGAGCCCAGGTAGGCGTCCACCGAACCGTAAGGCACGGCCAGCAAACCGCTGGGCAAGCTCGGCATGCTCTGGAAGCCGGCGGCACGGCAGCTGGCCGCCCAGTGCGGGTCTTTGGTCGGCACATCCTTGACCGCCACCAGGCCGATGCCGAAGGTAGTGGCGTCCTGGCGGGCGGCGTTAATTAAATGCTTGAGCAACAGCGGGCGCTGCTCTTCAGGCACGCTGCTGGCGACTCCTGCGTCGCATCGCTCGGCGATTGGCGAGCCGATGGCATACAGCTGCAAGCGTAAAACACCCGGCCACAGTCGCTCCAGGCGCTCGGTAAAGCGCTTGCCGGCGCCCGACACCGTGGTGTCGAGACGATAATAGGTGATGAACGCGGCGGCCACGGCCACCAGCGTTTCATCGTCGTAGACAGCCAGGTAGCGCCACTTGAAATCATCGATAGCGGCGTTTTCCACGGCAACGTAAAAATCCCAATCCTCCAGGGCTCCGGGAAAACAGTCGTTCCAGGCACTGCGCGGGATGGCCCGGATGGTTGAAAAGGCTTGGGCGGTGATCACGTCGCGTCCTTAGGCTTAAGCCCGCTGTCGATAGTCTACGGGTGCCTGGATAGCCTCGGCATGTTGCTCGACAAACTCCGCGCTCAACTCGATCACCCGGCGGTATTGCAGGTCGACGGTGATCATGTGGTAGCAGTTGTCCAGCAGGATCTTGGTCACGGGGCCGCCCAAGTGGCGCTCCACGTAGTCGGCGTTCCAACGGCTGGTGATGTCATCCTCGATGGAGTGCAACACCAACGCCGGCGCCTTGACCTCGGGCATGCGTTTTTTGACCACGGCGTTCATGCGGTGCAACTCGCGCACCGTGATGCCTTCCATGGTCAGCAAACCGGCCTCGCTGCTCTCCCCTTCCTTCATCTGGCGCTCGACGATAGCCCGCAGGCGCTCGTTCTTGATGCCGTAAGGCGGCTTCTCTTCGAAGCGGCAGATGTGCACGCCGAACGGAATCTTCATCAGCAACGGCGTCAGGAACGCCAGCTTGTTAATGCTCCAGCCATCGTACTTCAAGGTGGTGGAATACATCAGCAGCCCGGCCACTTGCCCCGGGTGTTCGGCGGCGACGTACATGGACATCACCGCGCCCATGGACAAGCCCCCGACAAACACCTGCTCGTGGCGTTGCTTGACCTGTACGAAGGTCTTGCGCACCCCTTCGTACCAGTCCAGCCAGCCGGTGGCCTGCAGGTCGCTGTTGTCACCGCAATGCCCGGCCAGGGTCGGCACATACACGGTGCAGTTACCCGCCTTGGCCAGGCCTTTGGCGACCTGGCGCAATTCCGTCGGGGTGCCGGTCAGGCCGTGGATCAACAGGATCCCGACCGGACCTTCACCGAGAACGAAGCCGGCATCACCTTCACCGAGGTCGATCCCGAAGCTGTTCACCGCTTAGTCGCTCGCACCAGCAGTTGCTCGAGCAGCTTCAGGCCCAGGTCGATTTCCGGGTAGCTGATTTCCAGCGACGGTGCCAGGGTGATCACGTTTTTGTAGTAGCCGCCCACGTCGAGGATCAAGCCGAGTTTCTGGCCATCCACGACCATGTCGCCCTTCATGCCTTCTTCGACCATGTAGTCCAGGGTCGCCTTGTCCGGCGTGAAACCATCCGGGCCGCAGATTTCGCAGCGCAGGGCCAGGCCCAGGCCGTCGACGTCGCCGATGATCGGGAAACGTTTCTGCAGGTCTTGCAGGCCTTCGAGGAAGTATTTGCCCTTGGCCATGACCATCGCGCCGTAATCGACTTCGCTGGTCATCTTGAACATTTCCAGGCCTACCGCCGTACCCAGTGGGTTGGAGGCGAAGGTGGAGTGGGTCGAACCTGGTGGGAAGATCTTCGGGTTGATCAACTCTTCACGGGCCCAGATGCCGCCCAGTGGGTTCAGGCCGTTGGTCAGTGCCTTGCCGAAGACGATCACGTCCGGCTGCACGTCGAAGTGCTCGATCGACCACAGTTTGCCGGTGCGGTAGAAGCCCATCTGGATCTCGTCCGAGACCATCAGGATGCCGTGCTGATCCAGTACATGCTTGAGTTCGCGGTAGAAGTTCATCGGCGGGATCACGTAGCCGCCGGTGCCCTGGATCGGCTCGACGTAGAACGCTGCGTATTCGCTCTGGCCGACTTTCGGGTCCCACACGCCGTTGTATTCGGTTTCGAACAGACGGGCGAATTGCTGCACGCAGTGGCTGCCGTACTCTTCCTTGGTCATGCCTTTAGGGCCACGGAAGTGGTACGGGAACGGTATGAACTGCGCGCGCTCGCCGAAGTGGCCGTAGCGGCGACGGTAGCGGTAGCTCGACGTAATCGACGAAGCACCGAGGGTACGGCCGTGGTAGCCGCCTTCGAAGGCGAACATCAGGCTCTTGCCGTTGGTGGCGTTACGCACCACTTTCAGCGAGTCTTCGATGGACTGCGAACCGCCGACGTTGAAGTGCACGCGACCGTCGAGGCCGAATTTCTTCTTGGCGTCGACCGCGATCATTTCCGACAGCTCGATCTTGCCTTTGTGCAGGTACTGGCTGGCGATTTGCGGCAGGGTGTCGATCTGCTGTTTCAGCGCGTTGTTCAGGCGCGGGTTGGCGTAGCCGAAGTTAACGGCCGAGTACCACATTTGCAGGTCGAGGTAGGCCTGGTCTTCGGTGTCCCACACGTAGGAGCCTTCGCAACGGCTGAAAATACGCGGTGGCTCGATGTAGTGAACGGTGTCGCCGTAGGAGCAGTATTTGGCTTCTTTATCCAGAAGGATCTGGTCTTCGGGGGTGGCGATACGGATATCAGACATGGTGGAAGAGTTCCTGATTGTCAGCAGCAGTAAAGGTGGTGGCGTTGGCGGCAATGCCTTGCGGCAGCTTGGCCAGCAATGCGGTCACTTCGGCAAAGGTGTCGAAGCGCGCGTGGGGGATCTTGTTGGTTTCGCAGTAGTCAGCCAGGCTGCCTTTGGCGAAGACGAAGTCGGCGGTGGAGGCCACGCACATGTCGGACTTGCCGTCGCCGATCACCAGCACGCGCTTGTTGCGCGGGGTGGATTTGCACTTGCAGTTGCCGGACGCGGCACGGCAGGCGTCGCTGGAATACGGGAAGTCGATGCGCCAGCTGTTCTGGTCGACCTGGCGCAGGCGGTTGGCGAGGATCGGCAGCAAGGTCACGTAGTTGCGCGACAGGATGCGCGCGATGCCTTGTTCAATGCCGTCGCTGACCACTTCGATAGTCGCGCCCAGGCCCATGACGTGGTCGACGAAATCCGGGAAGTCCGGGTCGATCTCAACGCTGTCGAAGTACGCCAGCAGTTCAGCCGGGGTCGCCTTGATCAGCGCCAGTTGGCGGCTCAGGCATTCGCGTGAACCGATATGCCCATCCAGCCATTCCTGTTCGATGGTTTCCCACTCTTCGCCTGCGAAGCGTTGGAGGACGTTGTCGATGACGTCGGTGGGGGTGATGGTCCCGTCGAAGTCGCACACGATATGCCACTGGATCATTGCGTTTACCTTGACCTTGAAGAGTAGCGCTCTGTGCGCTTGTATCAGGGCTATAGCAGGGACTGTGCCAACTGGTTAAAACCCAGCAGGGCTGGGGCTTTGGTCGATTTTCAGGGTGATTTGTGTCGCAGGAGCTACAATTTTTGTAGCTTGCTACAAACAAGATGAGTGCTTGCATCAGGGATACGCTTCGCGCGTGAATGCGCGCAAGTTCAGATAAGGAAACGCTGCATGTTCAAGGTTACTTCTGCTTTATTCGCTGGTTTGCTAGGGCTGTGGAGCTTTTCCAGCTCGGTGTGGGCTGACGGCATTAGCGGTGAAGTCGGCGCGGGCGTCAGCTATCAGCCCCACGACCCGACCGGCAGCCGCTACGAAACCCGGCCGATTCCCTATTTCGACCTGGACTGGGGCAGTGTCAGCCTGGGCACCGACGACGGCCTGACCTGGAGCGCACTGAACAGCCACGGCATTACCGCCGGCCCTTACATCAATTACCTGTCGGGGCGCACGGCGAATGGCTCGTTGCGCGGCCTGCGCGATGTGTCGGACATGGCCGAAGTCGGCGGCTTTATCCAATACGCCCCGGCCGAGTTCTGGCGTGTGTACGCGCAAGTCGGCCAGGCCGTGGGCGGCGGGCGTGATCAAAGTGGTGTGCTGGGCAAACTCGGCGGCGAGCTGGGCTACCCGCTCGGCGGCGGCATCATCGGCAGCACCGGGCTGATGGCGCACTTTGCCGACGCCCGCCAGACCCAGACCTTTTTTGGGGTTGATGACAAGGAATCTGCGGCTTCGGGTATTCGCGCCTATAACGCCAGCGCGGGCTTCCAGAACCTGACGTTGACCCAGAGTTTTGAATTCCCGCTGGATACGCATTGGTCGTTGTTGACCAGCGCCAGTTGGACGCACCTGGTGGGTTCGGCGGCCAACAGCACCATTGTTAAGGAAAAGGGTGATGTGAATCAGGGGCAGGTGCAGACGGCGATCAGCTACAAGTTTGACTGACGCATCGATCGCAGGACGCGGAGCGTCCGGGGCGGCATTCCCACGCAGAGCGTGGGAACGATCATCAGGCCTTGGCTTCCTGGATAATCTGGCGAATCGCCCCCACAAAGGCCTCCGCCGGCTGCCCACCGCTGACCGCGTATTGGTCGTTGAAAACGATGGTCGGTACGGACGTCACCCCGCGAGAAATCCACAACTGTTCCTGTTCACGCACCTCGGCGGCGTACTCATCAGACGCCAGAATTTCAGCCGCACGCTTGATATCCAGGCCCACGCTTTCAGCAATAATCGCCAAGGTCGCATGATCGGAAGGATCGCGCCCATCGGTGAAGTAAGCCTTGAACAACGCTTCCTTGAGGTTGTACTGCCGGCCTTCCAACCCCGCCCAATGCAGCAAGCGATGCGCATCAAAGGTGTTGTAGATGCGGCTCTGACCGTCAGTGCGGAAAGCAAACCCCAGCGCAGCGCCCATGTCGCGGATGCGCTCACGGTTAGCCTGGGATTGCTCAGGGGTGGAGCCGTATTTTTCAGTGATGTGTTCGACGATGTTTTGCCCTTCGGCGGGCATGTTCGGGTTCAGCTCGAACGGCTGGAAATGGATCTCGGCCTGCACCTCGGCGCCCAGCTGGTCCAAGGCTTCGGTCAGCCCACGCAGGCCGATAATGCACCAGGGGCAAGACACGTCGCTGACGAAATCGATTTTCAGGAGAGTACTCATGACAGGCAACCTCGCTGGCATTATGAATGTGCCGTAAAGGTTGCACGATACACCAACTTCACAACACCTTCGAAGGCTCGCCCAAGTCAATCTGCGCCCAATGTGCAGCGTCTTCGCGATGGGCTTTGAGGTACGGCAGCACAGCCGTCAGCAGCGGCGCCTTGAACGCTTCCTGAAAACGGTGGGCCATGCCTGGAATCAGCTTCAACTGGCTGCCCTGGATATGCGCCGCCAGATGCACGCCATGCATCACCGGCAACAACGGGTCGGCCGTGCCATGCACCACCAGCGTCGGCACGCGCAATTGGTTGAGCAACGGCACGCGACTAGGCTCGGCGAGGATCGCCATGATCTGACGCTTCACGCCCTCGGGGTTGAAGGCGCGGTCGTAGGACAGCGCCGCCTGGTGCAGCAAGGCTTGGCGGTCATCCTTCACATACGGGCTGCCCAAGGCAGCGAGCAAATCCGCCTGCTGCTCCAGCGCCACTTCACGATTCGGCGCGCTGCGCCGCGACAGCAACTGCACCAACGCTGCGTTGGGCGCCGGCAGGCCTTCGGCGCCGGAGCTGGTCATCACCAGGGTCAGGCTCTCGACCCGCTGCGACGCCATGGCTGCCAGGTGCTGGGCGATCATGCCGCCCATGCTCGCGCCCAGCACGTGGAATTGCTGGACCTGCAACGCGTCCATCAACCCCAGCGCGTCGTCGGCCATGTCGGTCAGCGTATAGGGCGCCGCCACCGGCAGGCCGAGCTTGTAGCGCAGCACTTCAAAGGTCAGGTTGGCGCTGGCCGGCGCCTGGCGCCAAGTGGACAGGCCGACGTCACGGTTGTCGTAACGAATCACCCGAAACCCCTGTTCGCACAACGCCACCACCACTTCATCCGGCCAGTGGATCAACTGCCCGCCCAGGCCCATCACCAGCAGCAACGCAGGGTCGGACGCACGGCCGATGCTCTGGTAGGCGATGCTTACCTGAGCCAGGTCGACCGTTTGTGTCGGGACATTGACATCACATCGAGAAGCCGCAAAAGACGGCAGGCCGAACAATAGAGCGGCCAGTAAAAGCAACACGCGCATGAAAAACACCGAAACGCAGAACCCCAGTAGAGCGCGAGTCTGATGAAGTTTGTTCAAGCGCGCTGCCACAGTTGCGTGACAGTTTGATGAAGAGTGCCCAGCGGTCACAATCGACGCGTTATCGACAGGCTTAGCAACATGAGACAAACTCACGCTATTCAGCTTCTTCACAAATTGTCTTCATGGAGAGCCCGTGCTCGAAATCCGTCACCTCAAAACCCTGCATGCCCTGCGCGAAGCCGACAGCCTGGTCGATGCCGCCGAGCGCCTGCACCTGACGCAGTCGGCGCTGTCCCACCAGTTCAAGGAACTGGAAGAGCGCCTGGGCATGCCGCTGTTCGTGCGCAAGACCAAACCGCTGCGCTTCACCAGCGCCGGCTTGCGTCTGCTGCAATTGGCCGACGCCACCCTGCCGCTGCTGCGCGGTGCCGAGCGTGATATCGCGCGTTTGGCCGGTGGCACCGCCGGGCGCTTGCACATGGCGATCGAATGCCACAGCTGCTTCCAGTGGCTGATGCCGACCATCGACCAGTTCCGCGATGCGTGGCCGGAAGTCGAGCTGGACCTGGCCTCAGGGTTTGCCTTCGCCCCATTGCCGGCGCTGGCGCGCGGCGATTTGGACCTGGTGGTAACCTCCGACCGGCTGGAGCTGCCGGGCATCACCTATGTGCCGCTGTTCACATACGAAGCCATGCTGGCCGTGGCCAACCAGCACGCGCTGGCGAACAAGTCGTACATCGTGCCCGAAGACCTGCTGACGGAAACCCTGATTACCTACCCGGTAGAGCGCGACCGCCTGGATATCTTCACGCGCTTCCTGGAACCTGCCGATGTGGAACCCGCCCAGGTGCGCACTTCGGAACTCACGGTGATGATGATGCAACTGGTGGCCAGCGGCCGTGGCGTGTGTGGCATGCCGCATTGGGCGCTGCATGAATACAGTTCGCGCGGTTACGTGAAGGCCAAGCGCTTGGGCGAGAAAGGCCTGTTTGCGACGTTGTATGCGGGGATTCGTGCGGACATGCTGGATGCGCCGTACATGCGCGACTTTTTGCTGACGGCCAAGGACACGTCGTTTTCTACGTTGGATGGGGTCAGCGTTGTGCGCTAGCCGAAACCGGTCAAACAGGTGGGAGCTGGCTTGCCTGCGATGCAGACGCCGCGGTCTGGCTGCAGCAGCGAGGTGACGCTATCGCAGGCAAGCCAGCTCCCACAGGGGATTGAGTTCCCGGTTGGGGATTCAGTCGGTCTTGAGTTCACGCCACATGTGAATCTTGTCGAAATAATCCTCGCCCACCCGCACCGCCAGCGGCTCCAGGCCGTACTGGATGAAGCCGCAACGCTGGTACAACGCAAAGGCGGCGTCGTTGCCGGCGGTGACGGTCAGCTGGATCACTTGAAGGCGCGGATGCTTGCGCGCTTCGGCGAGTGCCGCCTCCACCAACTGGCGGCCCAGGCCGTTGCGCTGGTAAGCCTCGTTAACGTACATGCCGAACAAGGTCACCTTGTGCCGCGCCTTCTCACGCGGTTCGAACGCCAGGCCGACAATGCCCGCCAATACGTCCCCGTCAAAAGCGCCGAGCAGGCTATCCAGCGGGTTGTCCAGGCGCTTTTGCCACCAGCTCAGCGGCATCAGCGCACGCTCGGCCACACTGGAGGTAAACGCTTGGGGATAGGCGCCATACGCTTCAAGCATCAACGCCCGATAGCTTTCGGCGTCGCCGGCGCCTAGCGTGCGGATCAGCATACAGAGAGCGATGCGCGATAAAACGGCAGGATCACATCGCGCGTCAAGGGCGCCAAGGGCAAGCCACCATCGCCGGCCGGGTCGATCCAGCGCACTTCTTCGATTTCAGCGGCTGGGCTGACCGCCACGTCGATATTCACCTGGAACAGTTCGGCTTCCACGGTAAAGCCCGGCTCGTTCGCAGCAGGCGCCGAGAAGTGGCCCAGATAAATCGCGGCGCTCGGGTCGATGTGCAAGTTCAGCTCTTCATACAGCTCACGGGCCAGAGCCTCGGCGGGTTGCTCGCCCGCGTCGATCTTGCCGCCCGGTTGCATGAAGGCCTGGGTGCCGCGCTTGCGCACCAATAGGGTTTGGCCGTCGCTGCCGATCAGGAGGGCGGCGGCAATGCGCAGGGTGGATGGCATGGGAGGTCTTCCTTGGCTGCAAAGGCCGCAAGGATCACATGACCCACAGGCATGCTGCAATCCAATGTGGGAGCGGGCTTGCTCGCGAAAGCGGTCTATCAGCCAGTACCTGAGTTGACTGACACACCGCTATCGCAGGCAAGCCGGCTCCCACCTTAATAAGCGCTGCTCAACCAAAGATGACTGCGTCTTGCTTGATGAACACGCTGTACCGCGCGCCCTCCATGGTTTCGAACGCAATCAACTTATCCACCAATGGCAGGTTCAAGACCTTGCCCGCATTGAGCAGCAACATGCCGTTGTCGGCATTGAGGTTGCGCGCCAACACCATGCCTTCCTCCAGCTCGCGGGTGCCGAGCACTTTGACGTTCGGGTCGCCCAGCGTCACGTCATTAAGGTAGGTGGCACACACCAGCACAAAGTCTTCGACCATCACCGGGTCATACAGCCTTCCGGCGTATTTGCGGATGTACAGCAGCGCTTCGTCGCTGTTCATCTGCCGTTCCAGGATCAGGCCTTTTTGCAGCTCGATAAAGTCCACGGCGAGTTTCAGCAAGCGTGAACCGGCAGGAATCGCCTCGCCCTTGAGGTGGTCGGGAAAACCGCTGCCGTCCCAGCGTTCCTGGTGATGGCGGATCAGGCGCGCGGCGTCTTTCATCGGCTCCAGGGTCATCAGCAACGATTCACTTTGTGTGGCATAGGCGCGATAGCGTTCACGGTCGCTGCTGTGCAACAGGTCCGAGGGCGAGGCCATCATGCTGTCGCTCCAGCTCAGCTTGCCAATGTTATAGAGCGCGGCCGCCATGGTCAGGTCGCGGTTGCTCGCCTCGTCTACGCCGTGGGCCACGCACCAGGTGCGCACCAGTTCGATAATCTGCCGGTTGGTCTGCTTGGCGCGCGGCAGGCGCAGGTTGGCCAGCAACGAAAACACTTCAGTCCCGGTGGCGTAGCTGTGCTTGAGCTCTTCGTAGGCCAGGTCAAGCATGTCGGCGGTTTGCTGCAATTCGCTGGTGCGCGAGGCCACGCGTTTTTCCAGGGTGGCGTTGAGTTGCTTGAGCTCATCGTTCTGCTGCTGGATCAGTTGCTCCAGAAGCCCACGTTCACGCTCCGAGTGTTGATGCGCCAGGGACTGGCGCAGGGCCAGGAGCAATTCTTCGTCGTTCCAGGGTTTGCTCAGGTAGCGGTAGATCTGGCCCTCGTTGATCGCTTTGATGATCAACGTCAGGTCGGTCTCGCCGGTCAGCAGGATGCGCACCGTGTGCGGGTAGTGTTGATGGATATGCGCCAGCAAGGACGCGCCGTCCATGTCCGGCAGGCGCGCGGCGCTCATCACCAGGTCGATGGGTCGCCTGGCGAGAATGGCCAGAGCATCAGCAGCACAGGTAGCGCTGTGCAGTTCGAAGGGTTCCAGGCTCAGCAATTGCGTGAGGCTGTGCAATACATCCGGGTGGGCATCGATCAACAGCACCACTGGACGGTCGGCATCGGTGAAGGTAACTGACTCTCCCATGGGACACCTCGGATCGTCGATGTGCGTTCCTTACGGTCTGGGGCAATGCCTCCTGGCGATTACTGAGTAGTTTAGTTGGTTTTCAGAAGAAATAATGGCACTGCGATATCAACGCAAAAAAAAGCCGCTCCAGAAACGGGAGCGGCCTTTGAGGTGAAACATGAAACCCTCACGCCTCGGCGTTTTTCAGGCTAGGGCTTCTATGCGGCTTCCTGGAAGTCCATTTCCGGCGGCTGTTGCGAGAAGCCGCGCGTGAGGAACCCCAGGTAAACCAGGCCGATCGCCAACCACACCACACCCAGGTAAATCGCCAGGTGATCGAGGCTGACCATCAGCCACACATCCGCCAGCAGGCCAATGGCCGGGAATAGCAGGAACAGGATCAACTCACGTACACCGCGTTGTTTCGCGCCAATCCAGTAGTGAAAGATCACCGACAAGTTGACCAGGCTGAACGCCAGGAAGGCGCCGAAGTTGATGAACGAGGTGGAGGTGGTCACGTCCAGTTTCAACGCCAGCAGCGCCACGACTGCACACAACAGGATGCTGTTGACCGGCGTGCCGAAGCGCGCATGCAAGGTGCCAAAGAACGACTTGGGCAACACGCCGTCACGGCCCATCGCAAACAACAGGCGCGAACCACTGGCCTGGGCCGACAGCCCCGAGGCGAACTGGCCGACGATCAGGCCGATCAGGAAGATCGACACAAACAGGTCACCGCCGATATTGCGCGCGATTTCATAGGCCGCCGAATCCACATCGGCAAACTCGAAGGACGGGTGGGCGATCTGCACAAAATACGACACGCCGACGAAGATCAGCCCGCCGATCAAGGTAATCAGCATGATCGCCCGAGGAATGGTGCGGCGTGGGTCGCGGGTTTCTTCCGTCAGCGTGCTGACCGCGTCAAAGCCCAGGAACGAATAGCAGGCAATCGCCGCCCCGCTCATGATCAGCGGCATTTGCATCTGGCCGTTGAAGAATGGCGTGATCGTCCACAGCGGTTTGCTCGCATCGCCCCCGATGTAATGGATGCACAGCGCGACAAACGCGATCAGCACCAGAAACTGCACCAGCATCAGCAGCGCGTTAATACCGTTGGCCAGTTTCAGGCCGATGATATTGATCGCCGTGGTAATCCCGATAAACGCCAACACCCAGACCCACTGCGGCACCGCCGGGAATGCCGAGTGCAGGTACGCAGCACCGATCAGCCAGATGGCCATGGGCAGGAACAGGTAATCGAGCAACACCGCCCAGCCGGCGATAAAGCCCAGCTTGGGGCTGATGGCCTTGCGCACGTAGCTGTAGGCGGACCCGGCCACCGGGAAGGCCGACGCCATGCGCCCGTAACTCATGGCGGTGAAGAACATCGCCACCAGGGCGGCCAGGTAAGCGGCCGGGACCATGCCGGCGGTGGATTGCGCGAGGATGCCGAAGGTGCCGAGCACAATGATCGGCGTCATATAGGCGATGCCAAACAGCACCACCGACCCTAACGACAGGGTGCGTTGCAAACGAGCCATGAGCGATTCTCCGCTGATTTATTAGATTTATGGCAGAACTGAAGTCGGTGAAGCGGATGTCATTTTTCTTATTCGATCGTTCCCACGCTCCGCGTGGGTATGCAGCTCGGGACGCTCCGCGTCCGCGTTTAACACCGTGACGCGGAGCGTCACAGGAGGCATTCCCACGCAGAGCGTGGGAACGATCAATCTTCAGGGTTTAGGGATCAGCAGCTCGCGCGTCCCATTCGTGCGCTCAATCACCTCACCCGGCAATTTCAAGCGCTGGTCGTCCAGGTAGCGGTAGTCCTTGCGAGCCGCCACCAATTGGTCGAGATCCAGCTCGACGGTAAATTGCCCCTCTTCGCGCCCGGCCTCGAACAGCAGCGTGCCAATCGGGTCGACCAAGGCGCTGCCACCGGCAAACAACAGCCCGCCATCGCCCTCTTCCACGCGGTTGACCATCAGCGCAAATGCCTGGTTTTCCTGGGCGCGGGCCATGATCGCGGTGCGGTGCGTGGGGCCGTACGGGTCCATGTTGCCGTTGGTGACGATCAGCAGTTCGGCGCCCAGCTGCGCGTTGGCGCGGGCGGTTTCCGGGAACTCGATGTCGTAGCAGATCAGCAGGCCGACGCGCACGCCATTCCACAGGCACGTGGCGTAGCGATCACCCGGCGTGAACACGCCGCGGTCCGAGGCCCACAAGTGGGTCTTGCGATAACGCAGGGCGATGCCCTCGGGGGTGATCAGCAACGTGGTGTTATAGAATTGGCCAGCGTCGTGCTCGGCCATGCCGATCACCACGGCGATGTGGCGCGCGCGCGCGGCGTCGATAACGGCCTGTACCGTGGGGCCATCCACCGGCTCGGCGATGGCAGCAACGGTCTCGGCCGACGGGAAGCCCATCAAGTGGGTCTCAGGAAAAACGATCAGTTGTGTGTCGGCGGCGCACGCAGCAATTGCCGCCAAGGCGCGCTCAAGGTTGTAAGCTGTGTCGTTATCACGGCCTGCCAACTGGGCAAATTCGACCTTCATGAGTATTCCTTGTTCTTTATCTGTGCCGCAGTATGCGCAGCCACAACCTGCCAGGGAATTACGCGGCGGGGGTAACTCGATAGGGGTAGATCAATGACCATGTCGCTGGATGACATCGCCTGGCACCGTTCGGTGGGGCAAATGATAGACGCCCTCGACCAGGCCAATTTCTGGACCCAGCTTGTGCGCTTGCTGGACCCCTACGTGCCGTTCGACAGTTGGGTGGCGTTGCTGTTCAGCAGTGAGCACCGGCCCCTGGTATTCGCCGAATGCCCAGGCGCCGACGGCACGCCGGACCAGTTGTTCCAGGACTACCTCAACGGCCTGTACCTGCTCGACCCCTTCTATACCGCCAGCCGCGAGCACTCGCGCACCGGCCTGTTTCGCCTGGCCGAAGTGGCGCCGGAGCACTTTGAACTCACCGAGTACTACCAGCGCTACTTCCGCCTGAACGTGGTGGCTGATGAAATCCAATTTAATTGCCAATTGGCGGATGGGCGTACGCTGTGCCTGTCCCTGGGCTCGAAACAGCGTTTTGACCCGCAGCAGATCGCCCTGCTATCGCTGATCCAACCCTGGGTGCTGAGCCTGCTGCGCCAGCGCCTGCCCTATGAACTCAAGCAGGTCAGCGCGCCACAGCCGCCGATCCAGAATGATGACTGGGGCGCGCAACTCACCGCCCGTGAGCTGGATGTGGGCCGCTTGATGCTCAGCGGTTGCTCCAGCAAGGAAATCGCTCGTAAGCTGGAAATCTCTGTTGAAACCGTGAAAGTCCATAAGAAACACATGTACAGCAAGCTAGGGATCAAATCCCAGTCGGAGCTGTTCTCGATCTTTCTTCAGGCGCAAAACGCCTAGCCGATGAGTCCGAACCAAGGAAAACCGTATGAGCCTGTCGTTACTAAGCCGTTACGCCTTCTTTGCCGTGTGCGTCATTTTCACCGTCGCAAGCCTCCCTTTTATTGAACATGAATGGCTGTGGCCGATTACCGTGGTCACCGGCGTGCTCAGCCTGATCGGCCTGTTCGACCTGCTGCAAAGCCCCCACGCGGTGCGCCGCAACTACCCGATCCTGGGCAATATCCGTTACCTGGTGGAGGCCATCCGCCCGGAAATCCGCCAATACCTGCTGGAGTCCGACAGCGATGCGCTGCCCTTCTCGCGCTCGCAGCGTTCGCTGGTGTATTCGCGCGCCAAGAACGAAACCGCCGACAAACCCTTCGGCACCTTGATCGATGTGTACCAGTCGGGCTTCGAATTTATCGGCCACTCCATGCGCCCCGCGCCGTTGAGTGACCCGAGCGCCTTCCGTGTGATGGTCGGCGGCCCGCAGTGCACACAACCGTACTCGGCGTCGGTGTTCAACATCTCGGCGATGAGCTTCGGCTCACTGAGCGCCAATGCGATTCGCGCGCTCAACCAAGGCGCCAAGCTCGGCAACTTTGCCCATGACACCGGCGAAGGCAGCATCAGCCCTTACCACCGTGAAAACGGCGGCGACCTGACCTGGGAACTCGGCAGCGGCTACTTCGGCTGCCGCACCAGCGACGGCCGTTTCGACCCGGAGCGCTTCGCCGCGCAGGCGCAAAACCCGCAAGTGCGCATGATCGAAATCAAGATGAGCCAGGGCGCAAAACCCGGCCATGGCGGGATCCTGCCCAAGCACAAGGTCACTAAAGAGATCGCCGAAACCCGCGGCATCCTGATGGGCGAAGACTGCATTTCGCCGTCGCGCCACAGCGCGTTTTCCACGCCGATTGAAATGATGCAGTTCATCGCCCAACTGCGTGAGCTGTCCGGCGGCAAACCGGTGGGCTTCAAGTTCTGCCTGGGCCACCCGTGGGAGTTCATGGGCATCGCCAAGGCCATGCTCGAAACCGGCATCCTCCCGGACTTTATCGTGGTCGATGGCAAGGAAGGCGGCACCGGCGCCGCGCCGGTGGAGTTCACCGACCACATCGGCGTGCCGCTGCGTGAAGGCTTGCTGTTTGTGCATAACACCCTGGTCGGTTTGAACCTGCGCGACAAGATCAAGCTGGGCGCCAGCGGCAAGATCGTCAGCGCGTTCGATATCGCCAGCGTGCTGGCCATCGGCGCCGACTGGGCCAACTCGGCGCGCGGCTTCATGTTCGCCATCGGCTGCATCCAGTCGCAAAGCTGCCACACCAACAAATGCCCGACCGGCGTCGCCACCCAAGACCCACTGCGCCAACGCGCGCTGGTCGTGCCGGACAAAGCCCAGCGCGTGTTCAACTTCCACCGCAACACCCTCAAGGCCCTGGCGGAAATGCTCGCGGCGGCCGGCCTGGATCACCCTTCGCAACTGTCGGCCAAGCACTTGGTACGACGCATGTCGGCGACTGAAATCAAGCTGTTCTCGCAATTGCATGTGTTCCTCAAGCCCGGTGAATTGCTCACGGGTGAAGTGAACGGCGAGTTCTATTCGCGCATGTGGCAAATGGCGCGGGCGGACAGCTTTGAGCCGCATGAAGTGGTCGCTGCGTAATCATTTGGAAATTATTGACTGCTGAACCGGACCACCGACGGCATCGTTGAAACAAGGAGATTCACATGCCGTTACTCGACTTCGCCGCCATCGCCGGGCAACTGCCCGATAGCTGGAAATCCACCCGCCTGGGCCAGGTCGGCCCGGCGCGGATTAAGGTGTTGCGCATGGATGAGCAGGCGTACGAAGAAGAAACCCACGACTACAACGAAGGGCTGCTGGTCGTCAGCGGCCTGCTGCGCCTGAGCATCGGCAATGAGGAAATCCGCGTGGAAGCCGGCCAGATGTACCTGATGGAGGCCGGTATCGCCCATGCCGTACTCGCCGGCAGCCATGGCACATTGGTGATCATTGATGTCTAGAGACATTCAGTAATACCCAGCCTTTGCAATTGCTTACAAATACCGCCAACCTGCGCCCGCCCGACGTGTGGCGTACGACAACGCGCGCATTCACCTGTCATTAATAAACCTTTTGTTCAAGAGCCCGCTGCCATGCTGAACGGACGCGACCCGCGCATCGATTTTTTTCGGGGCCTGGCGTTGATCTTCATTTTCTGGGATCACGTCCCCCACAATCCTCTCGGCCTGATCACCCTGCGCAACTTCGGTTTCAGCGACGCGGCGGAAGTCTTCGTATTCCTCGCCGGGTTCGCCTCGGTGCTGGCCTACAGCAAAGTCCTGCAGCGCGAAGGCTATTGGCTGGCCTGCCTGAAAATCCTGCGCCGCACCTGGGTGTTGTACGTGGTGCATATCTTCCTGCTGGCGATGTTGATGGGCATCGTATTCTTCGCCAACAGCCATGTGGAAACCCGCGATCTGGTCGAAGAGATGGGCCTGACGCACTTCGTCACGCACCCGCAACAGGCGCTGACCGATGAACTGCTGTTGCGCTTCAAGCCCAACCTGATGGACCCGTTGCCGCTGTACATCGTCTTGCTCGCCGGCTTGTCGGTGGTGCTGCCGCTGATGGTGCGCGCTACCTGGGCGGTGGTCGGCGTCTCGCTGGCGGTGTACCTGATGGCGCCGTGGATGGGCTGGAACCTGCGGGCCATCGCCGATGGCGTGTGGTATTTCAACCCGGTCACCTGGCAGTTGCTGTTTGTGCTGGGGGGCGCGGCGGCGATTTACAGCCAACGACCCAAAGTGCCCCAGACGCGCCCCTTGCAACGGCAACCGCTGTTCGTCGCCGCGGCGCTGTATGTGGTGGTCGCCGGGGTGATCACGCTGTCCTGGCTCTGGCCGCACATCCATGACGCGGTGATGCCGCAGACGCTCAGCAACTGGCTGTACCCCATCAGCAAAACCGACCTGTCACCGGTGCGTCTCGTGCATTTCCTGGCCCTGGCCTACGTGACCGCCAAGCTGCTGCCCGGCCGCGAGTGGACGCAAAACCGCCTGGCCGAACGGGTTTGCCAGATGGGCCGGTATTCCCTGGAAGTCTTCTGCCTGGGCGTGGTGCTGGCGCCCCTGGCGGACATGCTCAATGCCCTGGCGGGTGACGCCGTGGCCGTGCAATTGCTGACGGCCCTGGTCGGTGTGGTGCTGATGTCCGCCCTTGCTGCCTGGATGGAGTTCAACAAACGCCTCAACCAGGCGCCGCGCGCGCCTGGCGCAGCAGCACTACATAGCTAGCGCCAGCCTGCCCCGGCCGGGTGTTTCCATTGGCCTTCCACTTGACTGTGAAAGGAAACGCCCATGGCTACCCATCTACTGCTCGACGGACTGTCGGGCAACCTGCAGTCCAACGAATCCTGGACCCGCCAACAGGCCCTGGAGTTTATTCGCCACACCCTCACGCGCAACTTCGCCGGCCTGACGCCTAACCAACAGCACACCTATGTGCGGCTGCAACGCGAAGCGCTGCTGGCACTGAACGCGGTGGAAACGGCAAACACCGCACTGATCAACACCTTCAAAACCCAGGGCCTGGCGCAATTGCGCAGCAAGCTCGGTGGCCTGGACCCCGAGGCGATATTCCTGCATACCCGCTACCTGGAGGAAGTGAGTGTGCCACTGCCCTGGGAACCGCGCACCAGCATCGCCAAGCCCGTTTCAGGCTCACGCTTTCGCCGCACCTATGATGAATGGAAATACCGCCCCCACCTGTCCACGCTGTCACTCTGGGAGGCCGCCTGCCTGAACTTCGATTTTGCCACGCAGACGAAGCAAAGGTCCGGGCACAGTTTTGTCGATTCGACCTACCTCACCGGGGTGCCGAGCGACCAACTGGACGTGCCGCGCTTTGTCGCCATCAGCCGCGAGCTGGACTTGGGCGGCCAGTTGCAAACCCTTCTGAAAGCGGCGCTTGCCCCAGGCGGCACTCTCCAGGCCCTGATCGAAACCAGCGCGCATGCCTGCCTGCGGTTCGAAGCGTTGGAGGCCTACCGTAACCACGCCAGCACCGGCATCACCCTGGCCCTCTACGAAGAACTGGTCCAGGCCATCGACGGCAGCGGCCCGGCCCTGGCCTTCGACACCGTGAGCATGGATGCCTCGCCCTACGACATCGCCACGCCGTTGCCGCTGCTGCTGATCCAGGTGGCCAGCCTGGGCGTCGTGTCCTACTTTCCGTTTCGCCCCGGCGGCGCGCTGCGCTTTCATACGGATGCCAGGGCTGCCAACGCTCAGTTCCTCGACGATTTGCAGAGCAGCCATCGCAGCGGTGACCTGGGCTGGTTTTCCCGGCAACTGCCGATGACGCAAATGCGCGCGTTCAAGCAACTGCCGAGCGAAGCGCCGCGCCCCGTCGGCCTCAGCGATGCGGCGGAGTTCCTCTATGACACCTTCCATCACTGGTTCCCGGAACGCAGCCTGGGCCATCTGCGCTTTAGCACCGACCCGAAAACCGGCCCGGTAAAAAGCCTGGCCAACGCCTTTGCCTTGCGCCAGGTGCAGCGTTACCACGCCAACCTGTCGACCCTGGCGACCACCCGCTCCGAACGGGACCTGCAAGCCGTGATCGACGCCGCCGCCGCGGTCGCCGGCGAAATCCTGCAGCTGCTGCTCACGCCCGTACCCGGCGGCGTCACCGGGTTGAACCGGATCATGCAAGTGGTGGTGTTCGGCAGCCTCACCTACAGCGTGGTGGTCGGCATCACTGAAGCCGCCCAGGGTGACGCGAGCAACTTTGCCGCGGCCATGACCGACGTTGCCGACCTGGCGGTCAACAGCCTGTTGATCTCCACGGCCGGCCGCGTCCACCGCCAGCGTATCAACGGGTTAATGCAGAGCCTGGGCAACCCACGCAAAGTGCAGCGTGCCGACGGCGAATTCGAGCTGTGGAAACCCGATATCAGCGCCTATGCCACGCTGGACCAGAACCTGCTCAACGGCCAGGTCGCCAATCCTCAAGGCGTGTATCAGGTCAAGGGCAATCAATACGTCTGGCTGGTCCATGCCCAGCAACGTGTGGTGGTGGAGGTGCACCTTGATCCGCAGACCAAGCGCATGGCCCTCAAGCAACACAACAGCGGTGCCTACGCGCCGCCGATTATCTTCGACCCGGCGCAGCAAGCCTGGACGCTGGACCTGCAAAACGCTCACACCCTGTCGGACGTAGAGTTGACCGAACGCATGCTGCCCGAAGGCTCAAGCCCGGTGCCCCGCGCTGCCATGGAGCGCATGCTGCGCAGCACCGCCCCCAGCCGCGCCACACTGAATCGCATCTGGAGCGGCGAGCCCGCGCCGATTAACCTCACCGAAGGCGTGCGCCGCCTGCAGGTCGATCAACTGATCAAGCAATT
The DNA here is from genome assembly GCF_009834565.1 of Pseudomonas sp. R76. Taxonomy (GTDB): domain Bacteria; phylum Pseudomonadota; class Gammaproteobacteria; order Pseudomonadales; family Pseudomonadaceae; genus Aquipseudomonas. Next base: position 1,485,936 of record NZ_CP019428.1, on the reverse strand, counting down.
GATCCACGACTTCCACCGTCGCGGCCATATGCCGCCGCATGCCGACAGCAGCGTGCTGTGCCTGCTGACACAGCTTGAGACCTGGCCGCAGGACGCGATCATCCGTGTGCATGATGAGTCGGGCAGCCATATTGAGACCTATGCCGGCAACCGTTACACGCCGCCCATCGCCCATACCATCGACCTCACACGACGCGATGACGGCACCTACTTGGCGTTGGGCGACACGACAATTGGCGCCGCGCCCCAGGAGCAGTTGTTCGAGCTGATTATCGCCAGGCAACCCGACAATTCCACCCTGGGCAAAGAAGGCAGCGCACACCTGAACCTGGCCCAGCGTATCGCCCGCCTGCGGTTGCAGATCAGCGCCTTGGCCAAGACGCGCCAGGTGGACCTGTTCAGCGCCATGACCCGTTACGCCGGCAAGGCCCGCGACGAAGTCCCGGTGACCGACAGCGCCCGCGACCTGGTGGCGATCAAGGTCGCGCCACCGCTGGTGGAACTGACCCCGGTGCTGCAAAAACTGCGCGACCTGTACCCGCCTCTGACGCCCGCCAACCTGCAACAACTGTTGCTGCAGACGCCCCTGAACCCGCAGCAGCAAACCGAATTTCTCAGCCACGGCAAGCTGCCCGCGCCGGTGAGGCAAAGCCTGGAACACCACCGCACCGCGCTACGGATCGACGCGGTCATCGACGGCCTCTACCACCCACGGGCGTTTCATCACGACACCGACCTATGGGCCCGTGAGTTTGCCGCCAGCCTGGTGCGCAACACGCTCAAGCGGCACTTCGTGGTCACCGAGATGAGCAAAGGCCGGCCGGCCGATAGCTACGTCTCCACCGGGCCGGACGACACCACCGTCGAACTGCTGCATTACGGCGCAGGCCGCTACGAGGCCTACGACATGTTCAACGGCGGGCCTATCCCGGTGACACCGGCCGTGGACAGTTTTTACCTGGCTATCGGCTCGGTGCTGCAACCCCACGAACGCCTGCAACTGGGCATGCAATCGGCCAGTGATGCCGAAGGTTTGCGCAAGACCCTCGGCGACTTGATGAGTGCTCAACGCAGCCCCGACGGCCACATCAGCCTGCTGAACACCTCCCTGGTCCAATACGAACAGCGCCTCGTCTTGCCCTCCGACCTGCAGCCAAGTGCCGAAGGCCTGTACGACTACGACGGCCAGCAGTTGATGCCGCTGTACGGCTCGCTGTACCCGATCACCTTCGATAACACGCTGCTCAAATGGCGCCTCAAGCACCCGGAAAAAGTCGGCGTCGACACCCCGCGCCTTGAGCACAACCGTCGAGGCGCGTGGCGACTGTCCAGCGAGAACCCAATAGCCTGGAGTGACTACTCGCTGTTCTACCGCCTCGGCCCACTGGGCTACTATGTCGACCAGCCAACCGCCGCGCGCATCCTGCGGGTCACCGACACCCCGGCCCGCGCCTTGCGCGAGGTGCACAGCGCTAACCGGCCACCGCCGCCGCTGCTGGCAGACACCAGCAAACGCTTTCGCATCGAACGCGAAATCGAGCATTTTATCCAGGCCATGACCACCTACTCGGCCACCGGCAACGCACGGCCGGCGCTGCAATTACTGCTGGTCTGCGCCCTGCGCGAATGGCCGAAGAGCCACGTGCTGCAAGTGGTCGACACTGACGGCCAAATCATTCGCAGCTTCCCGAGTGCCAACGTCGGCGCCGCACACACACTACAAATGACCGTCAGGCAAAGCCGCGGCTCCGCCCCGCTGACCAACATTGCCAAAGACGACACCGTGACACGCGCCCTGCTGGGTGAGCTACCCGCGAGCCTTGAAGAACGCCTGTTCAAACTTGCCAGGAAGGTCGCGGAGCATGCCTATCGCGAGCGCACGCAATTGTTCGACAGCCTCTACGCCCAAAGCGAAAACAACGGCACTGTGCTGCAACGCCGCTTCAAACAGCACTACCCCGACCTGCCCGGCAGCGCCCTCGACGCGATTCTGGAGCAAGCCAGCCCACGCGAGATCAAGCAACTTCACGAACATGACCAGATCGGCCTGCGCCTGGCCGAGCAGGTGCGCCTGACCCGCAACGATGTGCGCCTGAACCGCGCGTTTGAGGGGGTGTACCTGCAATCCTCGGGCAACCCCGACAGCGAAACCATCATCCTGCACGTACTCGCCTCGGCTGCGGGCTGGCCGGCCGACACGCGGCTGGACATCCATCAAGGCGACGCCAGCGGCCAGTTACTCAGCAGCGCCGGGCACCTGAACGGCACTCAACGCAAAGTGCTGGCCAAGGTCGACGGGCGTTACCAAGCCTGCGACGACCAGGGGCAACTGATCAGCGGCATGGGCGAGGGCTTGCTGAGCGCCATCCACCAAGTGCTGGGGGATGGCGAGCTATCCACCTTGCAAAACGGCATCGCCGATGCGGCCCTTAACCAACGCATCGCCATCAAGGCCCTGCTGGGCATCCCCCATGTTCCCTTCTGGCTGCAACCGCCCATGCAGGTTGACACCTCGTTCAGCGCCTATCCTTTCTCATTGCAAAACCTGTGGCCGTTCAGCAGCCAGCAGCCGGTTGACCTGCAAAGCAAAGTGCGCGAGCTCTACCCCAGCCTCAGCCGGGCCGGCGTCAATGACCTGATAGCCGAGCTGGGCATGAGCGAACCCGCCGCGTTGCTCGAACTGCAGCGGCGCAAGGCCGAGTACCAGGCACTGGACTACGGCCTGACGCTCTGGGCCGAAGCGCCCCATGCCAACGACGCCAACGCCCCCCAGGGCGTAAACCTCGGCAGGCGGCGCTTCATTGCCCAACAGATCCGCAGCGCCTGGCGCCGAGAAACCCGGCAACTTTTCGACAACGGTCTGTTTGACACTCACCACCTGGTACTGCAACTGGACGGTAACGACCTGCCCGACGCTGACTTTATCCTGGGTACGCGAGGGTTCGCGCACATCGAATCGCTGATGCTGACGGGTGACGCGTTCCCCGCTACCGGCAACGCGTTCCTGAGCAAGTTCGCCAACCTCAGGTACCTGCAGGTCGAGTGCGGGCTCACCGAACTGCCGACCAGCATCACCGACATGACCCAGCTCGAACACCTGACCCTTGACGACAACAACATTCGACTGACAGAAGAGTCCCGCCAAAACCTGGCCGGCATGACCCGCTTGCGCGAATTGCATTTGAACGACAACCCGTTGGAACTGACGCCGGATGTCAGTGCCATGACGCGCCTGCGCACCCTGAGCCTGCAACGCACCGGTATCAGCCAGTGGCCGACTGGCGCCGAACGACGACCCGACATGCACGCATTGTTATTGCAGGAAAACCTGATCACCAGCGTGCCCCTCGTGCTGTTCACCGATGCGCGCATGCGCGTCACCAACCGCAATACCGTGCTGCATGGCAACGACTTGTCGGGGATGCAGGTGCTGCTTGACGAATATTGGCAGCGTGAGGGCATCCGGCTGGGCGGTGCACTACCAGGAATACAGCACGCACCCGTTGTACCGAACGAGGTCAGCCAATGGCTGGCCGGCGTCTCCGTCACCGCACAGGCCGAACGCACATTGCTATGGGAGCAACTGCTCGCCAATGAACAGGTCAGTGCAGACGATGTGTTCCAGGTCCTGCGGGACCTGCCCAAGACCCATGCCTACAGGTCGTCGATTGCGTCTCGGGAAGCGCTGACCGCACGCGTCTGGACCTTGCTGCTGGCCATGGGCGAGTCCACGGAGCTGCGCAATAATGTTTGCCTCAAGACCCGAGGCGCCGGCCAGTGCGGTGACAGCGCCTTGCTGGCCTTTACTAATATGGAGCTTGAACATCGGATCCACCGGGCCAAGGAACAAAGTCGCACCTACGACGCCGACCGAGCCCTGATCGCGTTGTCCAACGGGTGCTTCTATCTGGATCAACTGGACGAGATTACTGACAGGTTCATTCGCAGTCAGGAAACGGCCGGCCTGGAAGTTGATCGGGCCGAAGTCATCATTTACTTCCGCGCCCAATTGGCCAATGAGTTCAAGCTGCCCTTCGAGCCGCTGGAATTGCTCTACTCCGCTAGAGACGTCACCCAGGACGTACTCGACAATGCGCGCAGTGAACTGCGCCGGCTGGGCCAAACCGAGGCCTTGCAGGAGTGGTTGTTGATGCAAGCGTTCTGGATCGAATACCTGGCCAGGAGTCACCCGGAGCCGTTTTCTACGGTCAAGGACGCTATCAAGCACAAGGAGAGGCAGCTGAATGAGGAAATACTCGACAAACGTTCGGACGAGTATCTCGAGCGGCGCCAGTCACTGGTGGACCTGGAGCAGGAAGAACAGAACCGCCTGGTGCGGCAACTGACCGTCGCCACACAAGCGGCCTTGTTGCACGCGTAAACCCGTGGCGAGGGAGCAAGCTCCCTCGCCACGGGTAAAGGGTTTACTGCTGGCTAGAGGCTGCGCCCCGGCCGGCTTTGGTCGGCTGCAACTTTAACTCGTAAAACAGCACCGTCAGCAGCAACAGGAACACCGGGCCTACGTACAGCGCGATACGGGTTTCCGGGAAGTACGCCATCAGGCCCACCACCAATACCAGGAACGCCAGCGCCAGGTAGGAACTGACCGGGTACAGCCACATGCGGTACTTGAGGCCGGCCACTTCGGCCGGGCTCAGGCTTTTGCGGAATTTCAGCTGAGCCAGCAGGATCATCAGCCAGGTCCAGATCGCGCCGAAGGTGGCGATTGAAGTCACCCACACAAAGACCTTTTCCGGAACCATGTAGTTGAGCAGCACGCCCAGCAACAGCACGAAAATCGACAACAGCAGCGCCTTGCGCGGTACGCCGTTGCTCGAGGTGGTGCCGAAGGTGGCCGGCGCCTGGCCATTTTGCGCCAGGCTGTAGAGCATGCGCCCGGTGCTGAAGATACCGCCGTTGCAGGAGGACAGTGCGGCGGTGATCACCACGAAGTTGATAATGCCGGCGGCGGTCTTGATGCCCAAGCGCTCGAAGGTCATCACGAACGGGCTGCCCTGGGTGCCGATTTCGTTCCACGGGTAGATCGACAGAATCACAAACAACGCGCCCACGTAGAACAGCAGGATGCGCCAGAACACCGAGCCGATGGCACTCGGGATGGTCTTCTGCGGGTTCTTCGCTTCACCGGCGGTGAGGCCGATCATCTCCACGCCCAAGTAGGCGAACATCACCATTTGCAGCGACATCAACACGCCCTGCACGCCATTGGGCATAAAGCCGCCGTGGGCCCACAGGTTGGAAATCCCCAGCGCGACGCCGTCATTGCCGAAGCCGAACGCGATGATGCCGACACCGCCGATGACCATCGCAATGATGGTGACGATCTTGATCAGCGCGAACCAGAACTCGAACTCACCGAAGGCCTTGACCGCAATCAGGTTGATGGTGCCCATGCTGACCAGGGCCGCCAGGGCCCAGATCCAGCGCGGCACATCGGGGAACCACACGCCCATGTACACGGCGACGGCGGTGATTTCCGCCACGCAGGTCACCAGCCACAGGAACCAGTAATTCCAGCCGGTGAGAAAGCCCGCCAACGGGCCGAGGTAATCCTGGGCGTAACGGCTGAACGAGCCGGCGACGGGGTTGTGCACCGCCATTTCGCCGAGGGCGCGCATGATCACCAGGATCGCCAGGCCGCCAATGATGTAGGACAGCATGATGGCCGGGCCGGCCATTTCAATCGCCTTGGCCGAGCCGAGGAACAGGCCGACACCGATACAGGCGCCAAGGGCCATCAGGCGAATATGCCGTTCACCAAGTTCGCGTTTGAGCGGGCCGCCTTGAGCGGTCTCGCCATGGGGCAGTGGGTTGCCGACTGGCATAAGGGTACAACCTCATTTTGTTATTGGAGTGTCCGTCGAGTCTCCAGGGTGCAAACCGATAAGCCTGCGCCCTTGCCGAAACCGGGGCCGCCTCATGGACGGGCCCTTCTTGCCAGGCAAGATCAACGGGCGTGCAGTATAAAAAGCCGGGAGCAGGTTCTTTCACTATAAAAACGGGGCAATTTAGGGGAAGTGCCGGTGAAATTGCAATTTTACAGGAGCATCTAACCTGCATTGAGCGGCAAAACGTCGCACAGCCACTGCGCGATCGTTCCCACGCACTAGGTGCATTATCGTTCCCACGCTCTGCGTGGGAATGCCGCTACGGACGCTCTGCGTCCGGCTCTTGAAGGCGTGACGCGGAGCGTCACAGGGGGCATTCCCACGCGGAGCGTGGGAACGATCAACACCGTCGATCTGCGCGATCGTTCCCACGCTCTGCGTGGGAATGCCGCTACGGACGCTCTGCGTCCGGCTCTTGAAGTCGTGACGCGGAGCGTCACAGGGGGCATTCCCACGCGGAGCGAGGGAACGATCATCACCGTCGATCTCCGCGATCGTTCCCACGCTCTGCGTGGGAATGCCGCTATGGACGCTCTGCGTCCGGCTCTTGAAGGCGTGACGCGGAGCGTCACAGGGTGCGTTCCCACGCGGAGCGTGGGAACGATCAACACCGTCGATCTCCGCGATCGTTCCCACGCTCTGCGTGGGAATGCCGTTACGGACGCTCTGCGTCCGGCTCTTGAAGGCGTGACGCGGAGCGTCACAGGGTGCGTTCCCACGCGGAGCGTGGGAACGATCAATGGGTGGGGTTAGTGGCATCTGGTCATGGTTTTTAAAAGGCCAGCAAGGCGCGTCTCTTTAAATTGCAGGACGTTTCCTAGACAATCCCTGCCGCCTTGTGCCTGTTGGAATCGATGGCTAGTCTGCGATCCGTCACTGCTCATCAGTGATCGGGTTTAGTCGCTCGGATTGACACAAGGCGCATGGCCACATGAAGTTTATGGTGGCTGTGCGCAGGGCACCTTCGGGTGCGCCGGTTTCCTTGTGGCCGGTCGACTAACCTGCGTACAGCCGCCACCCATCGTTTAGTCGCGACAGGTGTTGGTTCCTAATTCACACAAGGAATTAACCCATGAAAAAAGTCGTCCCCGACCCACCCCACACTTCAGCCAAAGCCCGTGCCGCCTTCAACCGCGCCATCGACCATTACCTGCCCACCCAAGGCGTTCACATCCAAGACCTGAGCTTCGAAGACGCCCTGCTCTACACCGCAAGCTTGCTCGACAGCGCTTCGGCCACAACGCTCAATTGCAGTGAGCTGCTGCCTGGCCCCGAGCGGGCGAAAATTCTGGCGGTGTGGCATTTGCTGGAGATGGCCAAGACCACCGTGGACCGCTCTATCGAGTGCCTGAACCCGGTAAAAACGCCTGCCTGAACACATTTGATCTTGATCGTTCCCACGCTCTGCGTGGGAATGCCGCTACGGACGCTCTGCGTCCGGCTCCTAAAATCGTGACGCGGAGCGTCATAGGGTGCGTTACCACGCGGAGCGTGGGAACGATCACACACATTTCCCTCACACTCAGCCCCCAGCGACTAAGCTCCATACAAGTCCGATCAATCTGCGTTAAGGATCAATCGACTATGGGCGCACTGTGGCAAACCGAATCGAGCAAGGCTGCGAAATTACAAGGCAGTTCGGACCCAGCGCCTCAACCCAAAAACAAACCCAGGCCCCGCTATGTGCGGCGCCTGTTCTGGTTGATCGTGCTGATGGCGTTGGTGGCCCTGGGGTTTGCTGCCTTTAAAGAGATGCGCACCTCGCGCCTGCAGGCCCAGCAACTCAGCCGCCTGGCCCACGACCTCACCTGGCAGGTCGAGCCCGGCCCCAGCCAGGCCATGCGCTATCCGGGCGCCGGCCCCTTCGACCGCCGCCTGGGTTACAGCGACCTCGGCACTTTCCTGCCGCGCCTGCTCAAGCGCGGCTATGTCATTGAGGCCCAGGCGCGCTTTTCGCCCGCGTTGATGGACTACAGCGCCAAAGGCCTGTTTGTGCCCTATGCGGAAAAAATCCAGGCCGGGCTGACCATTACCGACTGCCGCGCCGAACCGTTGTACCAGTACAACTACCCACAACAGCTGTATGCGAGTTTCGCGGCGATTCCACCGGTGGTGGTCAGCAGCCTGCTGTTCATCGAAAACCGCGACCTGCTTGACCCCAGCCAGCCCCAGGCCAACCCCGCCGTGGATTGCCCGCGCTTTGCCAAGGCCGCATGGTCGCAAGTCGCCAAAGTGCTGCACCTGCCCGGCCAGAGTGCCGGTGGCAGCACCTTGGCGACGCAGTTGGAAAAATACCGCCACTCCCCGGATGGCCTGACGGTGTCGGGCGAGGAAAAACTGCGGCAGATGTTCTCCGCCGCCGTGCGTGCCTATCGCGACGGCCCGCAAACCTTGCCGGCGCGGCAGAATATCCTGCGTGACTACCTCAACAGCGTGCCGCTGTCGGCGGTGCCCGGCCACGGCGAAGTGCATGGTTTGGCCGAAGGTTTGCGGGTGTGGTACGGCGCCGATTTCAACAGGGTCAACCAGGCGCTGGTCGGCCCGGTCAGCGCCGAACAAGGCCTGGCCCTGCGGGAAGTGCTGTCGTTGATCATTGCCCAGCGCCGCCCTTCTCACTACCTGGCCAAAGGCCGCGATGAACTGGCCGAGCTGACCGACAGCCATCTGCGCCTGCTGGCGCAGAACGGCGTCATTACCCCTGCGCTGTTGCAGGCGGCGCTGGCGGCCAGCGTCAGTTACCGCGATTGGGTGCAACAACCCACCGTGCAGCCGGTGGAAACCAACAAAGGCATCAGCATGGCCCGCGCGCGCCTGGCCGCCCTGCTCGACCGGCCGCTGTACGACCTGGACCGTCTCGACCTGTCGGCCACCACCACCCTGCAAGCACCGTTGCAGGGCCAGGTCAGCGATTACCTCAAGCACCTCGCCGACCCCGACTTCGCGCGCCAGGTCGGGCTGCTCGGCGAACGCCTGCTGACCCCGGCCAACACCGCGCAAGTGCGCTACAGCTTCACCTTGTTCGAGCTGACCCCGGACGGCTCACGGGTGCGCGTGCAAACCGACAACACCGACCAGCCCTTCGACATCAACGAAGGCAGCAAGCTCGAACTGGGCTCCACCGCCAAGCTGCGGGTGCTGACCACTTACCTGCAAATCATCACCGAGCTGCACGACAAATACGCCGCACTCGCCCCCGCCGCGCTGAAAAAAGTCGAGGTGCCCGAACAGGATCCGCTCTCGCGTTGGGCCGTGGATTACCTGACGCAAAACCCCGACCATGACCTCGCGACAATGCTCGACGCCGCGCTCAACCGCACTTACTCGGCCAGCCCCAATGAAGGCTTTTTCACCGGTGGCGGTTTGCATCATTTCCATAACTTTCGCAACGAAGACAACGGCCGCAGCCCGACCCTGCGCGACGCATTGCGCGAGTCGATAAACCTGCCGTTCATTCGCCTGATGCGCGACCTGGTGCGCTTCACCACCTACTCCGGCGCCAACAACAGCGCCGCGCTGCTCAAGGACGACAGCGACCCGCGCCGCCAGGAATACCTCGCCGGTTTCGCTGACCGCGAAGGCACCACCTTCCTGCGCAAGTTCTGGAAGAAGTACCAGAAGAAAGACACCCAGGCGCGCCTCGACACGTTCCTCGACGGCCTGCGCCCCACGCCGATTCGCCTGGCCGCCGTGCACCGCTACTTGTTGCCCGAGGCCAGCCAGGCCAGCTTCAACCTGTTTGTGCGCGCGCACCTGACCGGCGTCAAAACCGGCGAAAAACTCACCGACGAACGCCTGCAAAAGCTCTACAACGATTACCGCCCCGGCACCTACGACCTGCCCGACCAGGGCTACATCGCCAAGGTTCACCCGCTGGACCTGTGGCTGCTGGGTTACTTGCTCAACCATCCCGAAGCGTCCTTCAGCGAGGTGGTCAAAGCCAGCCAGTTCGAGCGCCAGGAGGTCTACAGCTGGCTGTTCAAGAGCCGCCATCAGAGCGCCCGCGACAGCCGTATCCGCACCATGCTTGAAGTGGAAGCCTTCCTCGAAATTCACCAGCGCTGGCAGGCGGTGGGCTATCCGTTCGATCACCTGGTGCCGTCCCTGGCCACGGCCATCGGCAGTTCCGGCGACCGCCCGGCGGCGTTGGCGGAACTGATGGGGATCATCCTCAACGATGGCCTGCGCGCAAAAGTGGTACGCATCGACAGCTTGCACTTTGCGGCCGGCACGCCGTATGAAACCCAGGTCATCAACGACCCGGCCGAAGGCAAACGCGTGATGCCGATAGAAGTCGCGCGGGCGCTGCGTGGGGCGTTGTCGCAGGTGGTGGATGCCGGCACCGCCAAGCGCGTCGCCGGCAGCTTCAAGCTGGACGACGGCACCCCACTGGCCATGGGCGGCAAGACCGGCACCGGCGACAACCGCATTGAAGCCATCGGCGCCGGTGGGCGGGTGCTCAGTTCCAAGTCGATCAACCGCACCGCCACCTTTGTGTTTTACATCGGCGACCGGCACTTCGGCACACTCACAGCGTTTGTGCCCGGCAGCTCGGCGCAGGGTTTCCGCTTCACCTCGGCGCTGCCCGTGCAGGTGCTCAAAGGCATGGCGCCGATCCTTATGCCGTACTTGAAGCCGGGTGAGCAGACGCTGTGCGCGCCGATGGCTAGTCGGCAGTGAACAAATCGCCGGGCTGACCAGCAGGCCGCTCGGCAGCTACTGTCGATAGACAATTACCGCCTGGCAGGCCCCTGCGCCGGCCTAGTCTGAGGGCCCTTCCTGCCACAGAAAACACCGTCATGACGACACTTGCTACCGCGTCCCTCAAAGCTCAAAGCCCGCACTACGAACTGATCCGGGACGCCTTGCCCGACTGGATAAAAACAGTCCCAACCGCACGCATCAACGCCTTGAAAACCAGCCAGAAAAGCCTGCCGGCCTGGTACAAAAGTGCCTCGCCCCAGCAGCACCAGCTGTTGAAAACCGCGATAGCCGAACACTGGAAAACCCAAACGCTGGTCGACCAGAAACTGACCCCGGTCACCGACGTCAAAGGGTTTGCCGAGCCCTTGTTAAAAGCCGCGCTGAAACGGCACTACAACCTCGACGTGGATGTGCAGCGCACCTGCTTGCGGCTGTATGCGCCGGCCAAGCAAGCGTGGTGGTTCAAGAACCTCAGCGGCGGCGTGCAAAGCCGCACGGTGTCGCTGCTGGACGCGGCGTTGCACAACTTCGCCGACAGCGAGGTGTTCACCGCCGACTCGCAATTCATCACGCGGCCCGATGCTTCGGGCCGTTTCGATGTGCTGAGGCTCAACAACACACTGTCGATCCAGCATATCAAAAACCTGGTGCGCAGCCTCGACATCGGTGCCCAGTATCAAACGCACCTTGAACTTTACCTGGGCCGCACCGAGCCGGTGGTGGACGGCGTGCTGCGTGCCCGTGTGACCGCCAACCAGCTGGCGGCCCTCAAAGTCGCGGCGCAGATGGCGCTGATGAAAGGCGATATCCAGCCACAGGACCATCAACTGATCACCCACCTGATCGAAGGCCGCCAGGGGCTGACACTCGACGGCAAGGCCGCGCACTGCCATGACCTGAGCCTGTTGGACGCGACCTTGACCGGCGTCGTGTTGATCGCCGCCGACCTGGAGCAACACCGCCAGGCGCTACCCGTCATCGCCTATGTGCCGGATGACCCGCAGCACCCGCTCAAGCGCTACGCCTCGACAGTGGCGTTCATGCAGACGCTGACCCGACAACTGCGCCAGCCGGACTACCAGAAATTCTTCAGCCGATTTGTCGAGCATCAATACCAGGGGCATTTCTTCAGCCAGATGGGCGCGCGCCTGAGCGCGGTGAAGTGGCACGCGCATGTGCCCGGCGACCCACTGCCGAGCTGGCGCGAAACGGCGCTGAACAGCCCCCAGCTGCAGTTTCGCGCGACGCGTATCCGCACGGCGCTGTGGGAACATGTGTACCCGCGCAAACTCAATAAAATCCTCAACGATGCGCGTGAACTGGCGGTGCCCACGGCCTACGCCGACCGCATGGCGCGCTGGGCCTGGTGGGACAACCTGGAGAAGATCTTCGCGGACATTCTCAATGCTGCGTTGCTGGTCGTGACCCCTTTCGTGCCATTTTTGGGCGAGCTGATGCTGGCCTATACCGCTTACCAACTCGCCGACGAAGTGTGTGAAGGCTTGTTGGACTGGGCCGAAGGCTTGGGGCTGGAGGCGATTGAACATGTGGTCGGGGTGACCGAAAACGTGCTGCAACTGATCGCCTTCGGCGCCGCCGGGCAACTGGCGCACGTCCAGTTGTCGGCGTTTGTCGAAGGGCTGAAGCCGGTGACCCTGGCCGATGGCAAACAGCGGTTATGGCATGCGGACTTGAGCCCTTATGAGCAAACCGCCGTGACCTTGCCCCCAGGCGCAAAACCCGACGCCCAGGGCTTTCATCGGCACGACGGCAAAACAATCCTGCGCCTTTGCAACAAGCACTACGCCGTCAGCCAGGACGCCAACAGCGGCCAGCACCGGGTCATCCATCCACAACGGCCCGACGCCTATCGCCCCGAGGTGGTGCTTAACCGTCGCGGCGCGGCGGTGCTCGAAGGTGAGGAACCCAGGGCCTGGGACGCGTCGCAACTGTTGCGGCGCGTGAGCCCGACCACCGCCACCTGGCCCGAAGCACGCCTGCAACAGGTGCGCGACATCAGCGGCACCGAACCCGGCGAGCTGAGGCGAATGTACGTCGAAAACCAGGCACCGCCACCGCTGCTGGCCGACACCCTGGATCGCTTCGAACTGCGCCAACACATCGAGACCCTCAGCGAGTCGCCCGCCGGTAACGGTGAAGCCGCCTACTGGTCGGCGGATATGGTCACGCGCATGGACGGCTGGCCCAGCGGCAAAGCCATCGCCGTGTTCGAGGCGCCTGACCTGAGCGGCGAACCGATCGTGCATGGCGCAGCGGCGGATGCGACCCTGTCCATCAGCCGTGAAGACCTGCTGGCAGGCCGGCTGGCCGAGCGCGTGGTGGACTTCCTCGACGAAAGCGAACTCACAGGCTTGCTCGGCGAGCCATTGCCCGTCGACCCCAACACGCGGGCACAGGCACTGCGAGAACACCTGAGCCGCTATGTGGCATCGCGCAAGGACGACATTTTCGAGCATCTGTATAGCTTCAAACGCCAGTCAAAAAGCGCCCATGGTTTACTGCTGCAACGCCAATTCCCTGACCTGCCCGACCACCTGGCCCAAACGATACTGGCCCAGGCGCGCCCCGCCGAGGTGCGGCTCATGGACGAACAACAGCGCCTGTCGGTGCGCCTGAGGCATCAGGCCCGGGAGCTGCAATTCGAAGCGCGAGCCACCCACGCCTATGAAGGCTTTTACCAGGGTGATGCGCCGACACCCGACACCGAACGCCTGCTGCTCAATGCCCTGAGAATCCACAGTGACGCCTTCGGCAATCAACGCCTGAGCATCCATGAGCAACTGCCTGGCGGGCAATTGCGCTGCCGTGTCGGCCCGGATGATGCGGCCACCGAAACCCTGCTGATACGCACTGCGCCCGGGCGGTATGCGCTGCACGGGGCAGACCCTGAGGCCACCTGGGATTTATATGAGGCCGTGCTGCACGCCGTGCCCGCCGACACGCTGGGCTTCACGCCCGGCCAAGGCGAGGCGTTGCGCCAGTGGCTCAAGCAAACCCTACAACCACCGAGCGAACGCCGTACCCTGCTGGCCGAACCACAGATCTTCGCCGAGCCACGCCGAGAGACGTTGCGCTTGCTGCAAAAACCCATGTTCAGCGCCCTGCGCCAGCGCATAGGCCGTACCAGCATCGAGGAACGGCTCAAAGAGCTGTATCCGACACTGACCGAAGAAGACGTGACGGCCTACGCCCATTCCCTGAACACGGCCGATGGGCAAAGCCTGTTACTCGAACTCGAAACCCAAAAGAAAATCCTGCTCAAAGAACTCAAGAGCTGGCAGCAACTCCCCGCCGCCGGCAGCCGGCACCTACGGCCATCGCTGCCGGAACAGTTATTCAGAAAACGCATGACCAAGCACATCAGGGAAAGTTGGGAGCAATCGGCCAAGGGGTACGAAACCGACACCGGCACCCGGCAACTGGGCAGCGAGCTGGACCTGCGCGGAGAAATCATCCACGGCTTTTTACAGAACTTCCCCCAGCTCAACACCAAGTTGAGCCACGTCACCAGCATCAATTTGACCGATACCGAATTTACCGACGCCGACAGCCCGTTCCTGCACAACTTTCCCAACCTGCGCAGCCTGGATATCACCGGCAGGCGCCTCAGGAAACTGCCGGACGCCATAGCGGGCATGCCTCGGCTCAGGCACCTGGGGCTGGCGGAAAACCCCATTCACTGGACCTCCCAGCAGTTGGAGCAGCTGCAAAACCTGCAGCGTTTGCGGGTGCTGATCCTCTCGCACAACCCACACCTGAGCCTGCCACCCAACATCGGTCGTATGCCCGCACTGCAGGTACTGATGCTCAATAACACGCGCATCAGCCAATGGCCCGAAGGACTCTTCGAGCTGCCCCGCAATCAGGCTTTCCACCTCAACTTGCTGAACACGCCTATCAGCCAGGTGCCCATCGTCGAGCCGGGGTCCGCGTCGGCGGAACTGATCGCCCGCACTCGCCTGGACCGCCACAAGCTGGAGCGCGACGCTGAGGACCGCGTCGTCGGCTACCGCCGCGCCGCCGGCCTGGACCCTTACCGCACCTACCCCCCGCGAGGCGCTGAGGACAGCCAGTTCTGGCTCGGCCACCTGGCGCCTGTGCTACGTCAAGGCTGGCAGGAAGTCTGGGATGAACTGGAGCAGGCGCACGGCTCCCAGGGCTTTTTCGAGGTGATAAAAAGCCAGCAAGCACCGGCCCCCGAGGTCGTCCAGGACCCGGCGGACCTGGTGCGTTATCAACAGAACCTTACCCACTTGCGCCAAAACGTATTGCGCCTGTTGCGCGCTGCCGACAGTGATGAACAAACCCGTACCGCACTGTTCAACCTCGCCGCCGCACCGGCCCAATGCGCCGATGCCGGCGCCCAACTGTTCAACGCCATGGGCTTTGAGGTGCTGAAACTGGAGGCCTGGGTCAAGCCCACTGTGCAAGCGCGGACCAATGCACTGGTGCTGCTGGCCAAACAAAAGGCGCGGCTGGACAAGGTCAACCATATCGCCAATCGGGATATCCAGAGGCGCCTGGCAACGCCCACGCTCAATGATGACGGCAGTGCAGGCCCACCCTTGCGGCTGACCACCGATGTGGTCAATGGCGAACCGGGCACCCTGGATGAAGTCGAGGTGTACGGCGCCTACCAGACTGGCCTGAAGGCACGCCTGGAGCTGCCCTGGCTGGCCGATCACATGCTCTACCGCACCACCGCTCAAGTCGATGCAGGGCAACTGGTCAGTGCCTACAACAAAGTGATCGAGGAAGAACAGGATGAAGGGCTGGTGGACCAAATGCTTGAGCAGTACTTCTGGAGCGACTATTTGCGCAACTATCATGATGACGAGTACGCAGAAGTCACACGCCAGCAGCAACAGGCCAGCGAAACCATCGACGCCTTGCGCCTGGCGCAAAACGCCTTGGCCGGCCATGAGCAATTGCCGGCAGAGCAAAAAAACCAGGCCACCGGCGCGCAACTGCGCCAGCGCGTGATCGAGCTGGCCGACGCGCTGGAGGTGGCCCCTGCGCAATTCTTGACCGGCGAACCCATGAGCGACGAGCTGTACGGGAGCCTGTTTCTCCAAGGCTTTGAGGATGAGAAGGAACTGGGCCGACGCCTGACTCGCCAGGCCATGGTGATCGCCGGCGTCTAATCCACCGACCTGTAGTGGTTATGTATTCCTGTGGCTTTGCTGGAGGTGATTAGTGTGGGCATTCGCGTGTGGTGCCCGCACTGCACGGTTACCTCTATCGCCACAGGGAACCCAAACCATGCCTTTACCCCCACTGCCCACTGCCGAGGAAATGCTCCGCCCGTTACTGACCTGTATCACCGCCATTGAGCATCTGCTGGATGCACAACCGGACTTGGCGACGGTGATGGACGCTCAGTTACGCCAGGCATTCAGTGCGCTGAACCCTGATACGGTTTTTCTCAACGAGTACGTTTACGACAGCACGTCGACACAGGGACATGACAGCCTGAGCCTGTACTTGCAGGCGCTCGCGGCATTCTGGTCAGCGCCCCACGCCAGCACCGGCGCCCTGAGCGTGCTGGAGGCTGTAAGCCAACAGCAGCGGGTGATGTTTGCGCTTGAGGCGGACCTGCAATTGCTGGATGCCCGGCAGCAGCTCGCCCTGGCTGAACAGGCCCGGGAGAAAAAGCCTGGCGATGCTCAGGCGCTAACAGCCGTCGCCAGCGTCAACGCGCGCCTGAAGACGCTGACCGAGGGCCGACAATTGATCGAGAATCGGATACTCCATGAAACCTCGAACAACGCCACGCCACCGCAAACCGTCGGCATTAGCCTGTATTCAACAGCGTCGCCTGACGGGTCCACGCCGCTCAACGGCTGCTTCATACTGACCGAGCACCTGCATGGGGCGCGGCCGGCAGTGCTTTATACGCCGCAATTCGGGGTTGAGATATTCGAGCACTTCTCCGCCATGGAGAATGTCTTGCGCCGCCGTCTGGTGAGCGGCGACGACAAAACCCTGCTGCTCGCCAACGTTGCTCAACGCCATCGCGCCCAGGCCAGTGAGACGTTACGCGACGGGCAATACCTGCGCTATACGCCGATCACCGGGCCCGTATTCAGTGCCTGCCTGCACGCCCTGCGCGACCAGCAACAGGCGGATATCGAGCAGGCGTTCAGCGCGTCCCACAGCACCTTTGACGCCTTGGCGACAAAAGTGCGCAGCTGCCTCGCACTGCCACTCAAGGGCAGCCCGGGTGTGCTGGCGCGGTTGCCTGAACCGCTTGCACGCGTGGGGCCGAGGTGTATCGGCACTAAACTTCCGAATCCCAGATCACCGTGATGTTGCCTGAATAAGCCCGCGACTCACCCACCTTGAGCATCTTTTCCACTTCGTCCCGCTCGATCTCGAAATGCAGGGTGCTGGGCTTGCGGTCCACATAAAAGGTCGGCTGGAACAGCTCGGTGCCCACGCCATCGCGGCGCAACGGCCGGCGGTTGACCGGGCGCCCGGCCGGGTCGGTAATGCCGTGGGGCAGGCTGACACTGACGTTCACCGGCACCGACTCACCGGATACGCTATCGAGAATCCGGCAGGTATTGTCGGCCTCGGCATACTGGCAATCGAGGCTCATCTTGAAGCGTGAGGAGGCGTAGAGGTTGACGGTCTGGTCCTTGAATAACCGCGTCGGTTTGCGGCCCTGGTTCAGCCACGCTTGCCAGCCGCCCTGGGGCACCAGTTCGATAAGGGTGCCACCGGGCGGCACGTCGACCTTGAGGATATGGTCGACGTCCAGGGTGAAATCCAGGATGAGCGAGCTATCCCCGGTGGGGATCATATTATCGCCAAAGTCAAAGTCCGCCCCCGCGCCACCGACGGTGTACGTCATGCTGCCCACGTATTGCCCGGACGCCATGCCCAAGGGGTTGGGGGTGACGAGTTCGTAGGCGTACTCCAGGGTGTAATAGTTGAGCCACGCAATGTCAGACGACGGTACACGGTTACACGCCCCGGCATCTTTGGGTACGACCCAGAAAAATGAGGCATAAGAGGCGGATGCTGCCAGATGCCCGGTGCTGACGCAGGGGCTTGGCGCGCGCCGCCACTGGTTGTCCCAATTGGCCCCCGGCTGTGTCCATGCAGAAACACCAGGCGGCCTTGGCAACGACCAGAGCGCCCCGAGCCCGGCAATTCGCACCTGCACGGTTTCCAGTTCTCCGGTTGTGGTATTGCGCACCTCCACGTCCCTGAACGATGAAGGCACCTTGAAATAGGCCCCGGCTCGTGGGTCCGCATGGTTGGCCACGATGGGCGCCTGGGAACTGGCTACGAAGTTGATAAAGCGCAGGCTGAAAATACCCAACGCCTTGCATTGGGCCGGGATATGCCCTGCGCAAATCGAGCTTTGCGGTGTGGTGTTCTTGAACTTGTTGGCCGTCACATTCGTGGGGTCAGGCCTGAAACTGGCGGTGATCTGCTGAGTTTCTGCGCTTGCAGGTACAGTCCACAACGCACTCGCCAAACCGGCGGCCACGGCCTTTTGCTTGAATGTCTTGAGGTTCATTTTTATTACTCATCCATCGAGTCGGCGGCATCAAGGCCTGAGCGCATCAAAAATAATCTGCACGCTGCCGTAGTACTGGCCCGGCAGGTAGCCGTCCACGGGCGGCGGCTCGGCGGCAATCACCAGAGGCACGCGCTTGCCCACCTTGGCTTCGTCCTCCGGCACCACGAGGGTGTCGACCACATCCAGGCGGTGGCCATTGAAGGTCACTTGCAGGGCAATCACGTCAGTGCCGTTGGACAGCACCGGCGCAAACCCCAGGCGCGCATTGATACCGCCCAGCACGTTCTTCACATCAAAGGGTTCACGCAACGGGCTAAGGCTTCCGGTCACCAGGTTGTAGTGCATGACCTGCTCGCGCTCGAGAAAGCCAGGGTTGAGCGCCAGCACAAAAAAGTCGCTGGTGGGCACCTTGACCGAGACGTGGAACACCGCTTCTTCACGGGCGGCGATGGCGGGAAAACTCAGCAGCGCCAACACGCACAACAGCGGCACCGCCGACAACCGCCACTGCGGCATCGAGCGGTTCACCCTTTCACCACATAGTCTTTGCGGGCCGCACCTTCTACGAGCTTGAAGCGGTATTCGCGACCGGCTTGCTTGTCGAACGAGAAAACGCGCCCCGGCAACACGTGGTTCTTGGTGGTGGGGTGGCAGTCATTCGGCTTGCCGGCCACGCAGTTTTTGAACTCATCCACCTCGATCACACTGTTGCCGCTATTGCGCAGGGTGTAGTGGGCACCGCCGTTTTCAATACGGGTGTCGAAGCGGGTGTCCTTGGGCCGCACAAAAAACACCGTGCCGTAACCGGCCAGCACGCTGACCCCGGCTTGCAAGGTGTTTTGGTAGGCCTCGCGCTCTTCCTCGGACACCGCGAATGCGTCCTCCTTTTCGGGCATCACCGGGATGTAGCGCACCCGGAAGTAACGCTCGCGGCCGCGCTCGCCCAGGTAGACCAGGCGCGTGCCCTGCATGCCGTTGGCCGGCACGATCAGCCGGGCGGGGCTGGCGATCAAGCCGTCACGGGCGCTGCTGTCGGGCTGGGACTGGAGGGGTATTTCCCTGGCCGCGCCTTGCGCGTCGTAGACGATTTCAAGAATCTCGACCTTCACAAAAGCGGTGCTGGTGCCGCCATTGAAAATGCGTTTGAGATAGGTGCTTTTGTCGCCATCCAAGTAGTCATACACCACCCCGACGTTAATGCTGGGACCTGCCTGAACCCCGTGGGCCAACAGGCAAAAACCCATGACTGCCAATACTCGTTTCATTGCGGTGAACCTCATCGAATAACTGTCGCAGGGGCACGGGCCACCTGCCCTTTTCAACCCCTTCAACCCGCCGCTGGCGGCACCACCAGCGCGTCGGCCAGGGTGTCTTGGGTGCAGCGCAGATCACCGATCATCAGCACATCGTTTTCGCTGCGCGCCTTGCTCGGGTCGAGACGGAACTGGCACAGCAACTCGGTGCCACGGCGCACTTCCAGGGTCGGTGAGCCAGCGTTCATTTCCATCGAGAAAAACCCATCCACTTCGCTGACCCCACGGCTGGCGTGGTTGATGAGGTGGTGGCCCTTGAGCGGGCGGCCCTGCGGGTCGACCAGGCGACCGAGCACGGTCACGGTTTTCATCACGCTGATCTTGCGGTAGCCGACCCCGCCCTTGTTCAGGTGGTAAGCGGTGCGCGCCGGTTGGATAGTGGCGGCCGGCGGGTGATTGCCCTCGAAGTCGAAGGCCACCGAGCTGCTCTTGTAGGCGGTGATGGGCACGAAGTTACGCCCGGGCCGCAGGGGCATGCTGGAACCGGTCATGTCATCGGCACGCAGGGCAATGCCCTCCATATCGGTTTCCACGTCAATGATCATTCCCGAGCCGCTGCCGTGGTACTGGCTGGTCAGGACCATCTTTTGCGCGCCCACCGCGAGGGTGTTGTTGAGGTTGAGGCCGCCGGTCAAATCGCCGTTATAGGACGAGCGCTGGGCAAAGGCATCACCCGCCAGGGTGTCGGTGGCGAAGCTGGTCATGCTCGACAGGCCCACGCCGTAGACATCGGTCAGGGCCGTGACCGAGACGTTTTGCAGGGCGTGATCCTTGAGTTCTTTGCGGTAGGTCAGCGAGGCGTTGTTATCGCGCTGGCCTTCGCGCGCGGTGCGCGAACCGATGCTGCCCGACCAACTTTCCCCAGGGCCGCCGAGGGCCAGGTTGAGGGTCAGGTCGACGCCGCGATTGCGCTTGTCGCTGAGGGTGCCCGTGGCGGGCCGGTCGAACACCGACAGGCGCCAGTTGGCATCGCTGCCGAACAGGGTGTCGTGCCGGGACCAGCCCAGGTCCAGGCCGACACCTTCGACATTGCCCTTACTGTGGGAGACGCGCGCGTTGACGGAATTCTGGTTGCCCAAACGGTGGTTGACCGACAACGACGACGTGCTGGTCTGGCCGACAAACGTGTTGCGCTGGCGCAGGCGTGTGCCGTCGGGCAAGGTTTCGTAGGTGTTGCGGGTGTCGAGCCAGCTGCGGTTATGGCTGGCGATCACGCTGCCCATGCCGTAGCTGAAGAGCCCTTGCACATCCATGCCGGTGCCATAGTCGCGGGTCTGGTAGACGTTGGCATACACACTGGCGCTCTGGGCCAGGCTCCAGTCGATGGAACTGCCCAACTGCAAGCGGTCCTGCACCTGGCGCCCCGACAGGCCAAGGACCACGCGCGGGTGCGCCAGGTAGTTGACCGAGGCACCGGCGGTCATGTCGCCCTTGTCACGCTGTTCCCAGTTGTTGAGCAAGGTGCTTTCACGCCCGGCAAACAGGTTGTAGCGCCAGCGCTCGTCATGGTTGCGCCAGTTATTGGGCTTGTACACCAGCTCCTGGCGGGTGGACGTGACCTGGCCGTCTTCGATCAGGCGCACTTCCACTTCATAGATACCGCCGGGCAACGGCCGGGTGTCCAGCGTCTGCAAACCGGCCGGCACGGGCTGGGTGTTGATCAACAGGCCATTGCGGTAGATCTCCACCGAGCCCTGGCGGTTGGACGTGACGTAGATCGGGTAAACGCTCGGCTTGGGGTTGTTGATCGCCAGGCTGTCGGAACTGCCGACCATCACCCCGACGGCCACATCCGGCGCCGCGCCGAATGAACGGGGCTGGCGGTTCAAGCCTTCGGCGTTGGGGGTGAAGTAGCCCAGGCGCAAGAACTGGCCCTCGAACTCACGCTGGGCGTAGGCCGAATAAAGCGCGTGGTAAAGCTGGGTATCCGGCCCGCCGAGGCGCGCCAGTTGCATATTCAGGGTCTGGCTCCAGTTGCCCAGGCTGCTGCTGGTTTCAATGCCGAAACGCCCGCCCAGGTCCTGGTTCTGCCCGCCATTGAGGTTCAATTGGTGGTTGATGATCAGCCCGGTGCTGCCGCCGTCGGGCTGGGTGTAAAACTGCTGCGGGGCCGCATCACGCTCGGCATTTTCGGTGAGGATGGAGACCAGGGAGTTTTCCAGGTTGTAGTGCACCGCCGGCAATTGTTCCGGGCAGCCCTGAGTGCATTGCCCCAACGGTACACCGGGCTTGAGGTAGTTCTCCCAAACGTCACGCTCGGTGCCGCTGATCGGGCTGTCGCTGTGGTCGGTAAACTCCAGCAGGGTAAGCCGATCATCCCGGCTCAGCACAATCATCGCTTCGCCCACGAACTGTTGATCCCGCTCGACCCGTACCGCCAGCGGCACATCGAAAAAGTGCTCTTCGAAATCGCTCGGCAAACCTTTAGCCTGAGACAACAAACTGCGCGGGGTGTAGTTGTTATCAGGCGCGGCCATAACGACCGAACAGGTGGCGAGCGCAATGGCTGCCACGAGGGGCCTCAAAGGGAACATGAACTCAATACTCTGTTGGCAAACTGCAAACCGGTTGAAAGCCGACCGCAGAAAGCAGCCGGCTGACGCGTTCAATAAGGGCTGGCCTTATTGGCCACTTGTACTCATGGCGTGGTGCGCGGCACGTTATCGAAGATCACGGTGGACACCGTGGCGTATCGGCCGGTTTGTGTGTCGGTTGGCTTGGCCGCCTTGATCACCATGGTTTTTTGCAGGCCCGGGTTGGACTCGGCGTCTGCCGCCACTTCTTTAGGCGTGCCATCGAGCGTCACATCGCCCAGGGTGATGGTCAGTGGGATGGCGTCGGAGCCGTTGGTGAGCGCTGCGGGACCGTCCTGCAGGTAGGCATCGATGGAGCCACCGGTGTTTTTCAGGGTGAAGACGGTGGACAGCTGGCTCAACTCGCCGCTCACCGTGTTGTAGGTCATGACTTCGTCACGACCGAAGTTAGGGTCCAGCGGCTGGGCGTGGAACTGCTTGGTCGGAATATCGGCGCGGATGTTAATGAGGGTGCTGGCATCGTTGGCGGCCATCGCAGCCGAAGCGCCTAATACCGCGACAGCCAGAGGGAGGCAAACTGCGAGTTTCTTGAACATGGTCAATACCTGTTTTTAACGTTTAGTTGAGGCGCTGCACGGCGAGATCGAGACAAACGCTGCGTCTGAACGCATTAACATCAGTCGCGTTAACCCCGCCAACTCAGTGTTGCAACGCTGCACTAGAATCCGTTAATTCAACCAACAGGTATGCCAGCCACGTCCCTACTCGGCGTGGGTTTAAAGTGTGATCTTTGAAAGAAAAAGGTGGCCTTTTGCCAAAACTTTGGAATTGACCGTAAGAGCAGGACTACACTTTTATAAACAGGAATTATTTAACCGAAGAAATTTCTGTAATCCCATACTTACACCTCACACCAAGCCATGATGCAGATGTATTAAAAGGCACAATAACTTCCACTGCGCTTACACTTGAGTAATCACTCTAGCTTATAAAACAGCCGTGTAAAGCACTCTTTAAGGGGATGGATAGCACTGCGTGCTGCTGAACCCGGATGGGCTCAGCAGGCAGAGTGAGGCGTGAGTCACGGCACGCCCATCACCAGTACACCGCTGCCATTGATGGGCCCCGCCGCGGGTAGCGAACCATTGCGCCGCACCAGGGTGAAGGTCACATCATCGCCGCCCACGCTGTTGGTAATGCGGGTCAGGAACGAACCGCCGACCTGTACCGCAGAGCCGGCACGCACCAGGGCGGTGCCTACGTCCGGGTTGCTCATCACCAGCAGGCGTGTGTCGAACGACGACGGCGTGCCTTTGTAGGTGATGGTAATCGGCGTGTTAACCCCACCGTCCGGGCAGGAATAGTTGAGCCTGCGGTCGGTGCGAATGGTGGTGGTCAGCGGATCGGTGCCGATGCCGCGCTGGTGGACGTTGCCGAAGTTGATATCAATCGGGTTGTTGTTATTGATCGTGCACGTTGACGGCGACACGGTGAAGTTGTTGGCGGCGGAGTAAGTCACCGTCAGTTGCGGGCGGGTGGCGTCGTAGTTGTTTGAACTGGTGAGACGCAACAGGCCGAGGTTGTCGCCGATTCGAACATCAATCGGGTTAGCCGGGTAGTTGCGCACCAGAATGTAGGGGGTGACATCGATCGGATAAAACACCCCGTTATTGGGAATGGTGATGATCCCTATGCCCGTCTGCACTGGCGTGTTGTAAAAGCCGCCGTTGATGCGCAACCCTGTGCGTTCGCCAGAAAATTTTGGGCCTGCCGTCCAAGGCGTGCCTGCTGCACTTCCGGAGACCCAGAAGTCGGAATGCCAGGCGGGGCCTCCACTGTAGGTAAATCGACATTCCAACCGTGCCCCTTCCAACAGCACCCGCGTGCGGTCTGCACTCAGCGTGACCGTCACGGGGACAGACAGGTTGGGATTACCGTTCTGCCAAGGCCCGCCATTCACTCGACAATCAACCGCCTGCGCAGTCGCCGTAACAGCCATCAAGATGAGAAGCGCGATGGCGCCATAGAGTTGTTTCATATTGATCTCTCATTGCCCCCCTCCCCGGGCGCAGCCTGACGAATATTCAATCCGTAGCACCAAGAGAGAGTTGAAGTATGTCCAAGGCTGTTGCCAGCCGATGAATGACGGCTTACCGCTACGGGTAGTCGAGGGTGAACGTGGAGCTCACCGTGTACGCACCCGGCCCGATGGTCTGATCCCGGATCGCATCCGGCTCGCCCTGCACATAGGCTTTAAGCTCGATCACATTGCTGCCATCACTGAGCACCTGTTCGTCACTGACGGTATTCACCGGCAACGGCTTGTTGTTGAGGGTCTCTATACCCACCGCGATACCTGTCGCGGCACTGCCACCGTCGAGGGCGAACAACCCAGGCAACTTGATGCTTTCAGTGCCGCCCAGGGTGATGGTTACCGTCTTGCCAATCGTGGTGTCGCAGTCTTGCAGGTGCAGCTTGAAGCCCTTCCCCTGGGTGCGCGTGTTGATGTAGAGGTGCTTGCTGGTCACGTCCCAGAGTTCGAGGACGATGGCCTCGTCGCCAGGCCGGACGGTGCACGCCTCTTCAACCAGGTTGCCCTTGAAGCGCAGGTTGTCCGCCGCCTGTGCCTTGGGCACCAGGCCGAAGGTCAGCAGTAATGCCAGGCCAGCCCAGGGCCAGGCCTTATGAAGCAGTTCATGTCGCATAGACTTCACTCCTACTCGTATTCAGCCAACAGCGTGGCCACCGCCGCAAACGGTGCGGGGGCCAGGACTGCGCCGAGCTGCTTGACCGGTACGACTTCCAACATCGGCGGTGACGACAGGTTTATGTCCATGGGTGTATTGAGCGGGAATGGCACGTTGTTCTGGAAAATCCGAATGCCCAGCTCCGGCACATTGGTTTGCACCGCTGCGCCGTCAAACCCCGTGGGTGTGCCGTTGACACTCAACTTCAATTCCCAGGGGAGCGTGTCGGCGCCGCAGCTGATGATGTAGCCGACGCTCTTGCGGTATCTCACGCCGTCAACGCGCTTGACCCCGACATCGCCAAAATCCACTTCAATCGTGTTGCCCGCATCAATCGTGCAAGGCGGTGGCTCGTTCAATGTTCCGCTGAACGTCAGGTTGGCCGACGCACCGCTGCACAGGCCGATGGAGCACAAGGCGAGGAACGCTCGCTGCTGCCAACGTGTCATGGATCGCTCCTCTTCATTGATAATCGATCACAAGGGTGGCGGCGGCATCGAATGCGCCCCCCGTCAGCCGGCTGCCCACGCGCTTGACTGGCACCGCCTGCACCGCTGGAAAGGTTGGGTAGGTAAAATTCACCGGCGTATTCAGGGGCCAATCAGCGCCGTTGACGAACAGCTTGACCCCAAGGTCCTGCTTGCGGGTCAGCAGCACCTTGGAATCAAACGCTGCCCCCGTGCCCCTGAGTTCCAGTTTCATTGCGTTGTTGAACGGCGCGTCGCACGCGACGGTATACGGCACATCCCGACGGTAATTGACGCCGTCCACCCGTGACGTCAGCAGGTCGTTGCCAAACGGTACATCCAGGGTACTGCCGCCGTTGATCACACACGGCGGCGGCGCGATGATGACCGCGCGGATGGTCAAACTGGTCTCGGCTTGCACGCCCTGGCTGACAGCCCACAGCAGGCCGCCCGCGATAAGAATGGCCCGCGAGCCGGTTGACTTAGCACTCATGCTGCCCTCACTCATAATTGAGCCTGAAATCCACCACGGCCCGAAATGCCCCGCTGGTCAACGGCGCCGAAGTACGCGTGGGCCGAACCGTCCAGGTCTGGGTGCTGTCGCCCAAGGGCAACACCAACGGTTCGCCCTTGGAGCCCAGCTGCACATCCCGCCCCAGGGCGTCAGTCATACGCAAACCCATGCCAGTGATGCCCTGTACTTTGATCAGCCGTGTGTCTTCGGCATCGGACGGCGCTAAAAACGATATCGAGAGCACAGGTTGAAAGGCGCTCCATGTCAGGTTCCCGGTGCGTTCATTACGGATGCTGCCGGCGGTGCGCTGGCAGTCCCTGAAACCCAGCTGAAAGGTCACCGGCATGGCCTGATCGCCCGGCCGTTGCAACTGGCCGGCCGTGACGGCGCCCAGGTCAACCGTTTGATGCTGCGATGTCATCTCCACGCTGCACGGGGTTTCATGCATGGACCCACGAATGTTGAGCATCCCGCTCATGCCTTCGATGTCCTCTTCTGCCTGGGCCTGCGCGCTCCCCGCCAAGGCCAGCAGGCCGGCCAGGAGCTTCAGTGTGTGCGACTTCATGTTGTTCTCCGGCGGCAGGCCTTACTGAATCGGCGGTGAGACTTGCGCGCTGACCTGGCACGTGGTGCCGTTGCAGGTGAAGGCCATCAGCGGGCGCCCGCCGTAGTCATTCACGTAGGCCAGATAGGGCGTGGTGCCGAGTGCCTTGGCCGTCGGCCCCAGGGTTTGCGAGCCTTTGGGCGCGATCATCACGGGCTCGAAGCCGGGCACGGTCTTGCCCTCCTTGCTTGCGCGCGCATCCACCAGCGTCACGTAGTACGGCGTCGGGTTATGCACCTGGTAAACATCGCCTTCGCGGGTGAGGGTCAGCTTTTCCTGCCAGGGGTTGGAGAGGTCTTGCTGGCTTGGCGTAATGGCCTGTGGGCGGTAGAACAATTTGATCCGGGTTTGCAGCGCAATTTGCAGGGTGTTGGCTTTATCGGTGCGCGGCGGAATTTCCCGCAAGTTGAAGTAGTAGACCGTCTCCCGATCCTGCGGCAATAGCTTGGCTGCCGGCAGCGCCTGGACTTTCACCTGGCTTTGTTTGCCGGGCTCCAGGCGTTGAACCGGCGGCAGCACGGTCAGCGGCGAGGTGATTTTGTTACCCGCCTCGTCCTCGATCCAGCCCTGGGCCAGGTACGGCAGTTGGGTATTGTTGTTGGTGATGTTCACGCTGGTGGCGTCTTTGCCGCCCTCGAAAATCACGCGGGTACGGTCCAGGCCGACGGCGGCATTTGCGCTTTGGCTCAAGCCCAGCGCCAGCAGCGCGGCAGCGGGCAGTGTGGTGCGTATAGTGAGCATCATGAGGATGTGTTCTCCATGTCGATTGGCTTGCCGGTCAGCGCCGCTGGCTCGGGCAAGGAGGGGTTGGCGGCCACCATCTGGCAGCGCAGTTGCAGGGCATCGGTCAAACCGTCAGCGGGCAATGTGCCGGGCAGCGTGAGGACACAGCGCTCGCTGCCGCCCCAACTGACGACCATCTGTTCGCCGGCCTGGATACCGCTCAGGTAGACGTTGCCGCCGTCATTCACAATTCCGGTGTCCTGCTGTTTGGTGTTCCTCACCGTGGCGCCGAAGGGCGGTGAGCTGCCGTCGGGCAGGCGCAGAACCGCCATGGCTTTCTCACCGGAAATCACTTCCAGCGAGCGGTAGCCAATCGCGCCTTCGGTGAGCGTCAGTTGCGTGACCGATTGAGTCGCTTCGACATTGCTCGGCAAATGCTCCAGGTCAACACTGGCTGCCGTGCGCTGATAGCTGCTGATATCGGAAATGACTGCCTTGCCGAAGGCATTGCTGCGGGTCGGTGAGCCGTAACCGCGTACCGGCACATCGGGCACACCCGCGGTATCGACCATCAACCGCGTGCCGCCGATGCTGTTGGTGCGATGCAGCGCCCCGCCGTAAGACGTGAGCGTGCCACCGCCGCGCGCCGACATGCTGAGGCTGGTGTAACTGCCTTCTTGCTGGCTGGCGCTGAGGTTGATGTCAGCCTGGTCACCGACATGGCTCAGGTAACCACTGGCACCGTTGTCGCTGGCGGACAACTGGTAGCTGTTGCGCTCATCGATACGGTCGGCGTAACGCGTTGTGTAACGGTTCTGGCCCCCGGCTCTGTTGGCGTCCATCGACAGTGTGCCGGAGCGCCCGAAGGGCAGGCTGACCGTCAGCGCCAGACCATTGTCCTTATGGTTGAATTCCTGGCTGCGGTACATGTTCAACGACAGGCTCATGTTCTTGATGGTGCCCACGTTGAAGTAGCGCGCCACCGACAGGTTCCAGCGCTGGGTGTCCGGCCGCTCCCAATAGGTTTGCTTGCTGTAGCTGGCGTAGACGGTGGCGCCCAGGTCACGAAACTGCTTGTTTACCGTCACCGTATACAGGGCCTTGCTGCCGCCGATGGGCCGCCAGCCCTCGCGGTACACGCCGTTTTCATCGTACTTGCCGCGCCCACCGAGCTCGCCGTTCAACCCGTAATGGCGAGCGTCCAGGTACTCGCTCATGCTCAAGAAGTTTTTCTCGGAAAAGCGGTAACCGGCGAAGGTCACTTGGCTGTCGTATTCCTCAAAGTTCTTGGAGTATTGAAGGCGATAGGATTTGCCCGTGAGCGTCTCGTCCCACACCTCGGCGTGGGAGCGTGAAACGTCCAGCGACACGGCGCCGAAGGCCAGCAAGTCGCGGCCCACACCCACGGAAAGCGCGCGGTAGTTGTTATCGCCGATACCGCCGCCAAACAGCGACCAGCCATTGCTGACGCCCCAGGAAAACTCGCCCGTTGCGAAAGCGTCGCCGTCGGCACCGTACTGAAGATTGGACGGCCGCCCCGTCGCCAGCTTGTAACGCACTTGGCCTGGACGCGTCAGGTAGGGAACGCTGGCGGTGTCGACCTGGGAGGTGTGCACCGAGCCGTCCTGCTCTTCGACCCGCACGTCCAGCCTGCCGGTTACGGCGTCATTGAGGTCGCGAATGCGAAAGGGGCCAGCCGCCACCAGGCTTTCATACAGCACACGCCCCTGCTGGCTGATGACGACTTTGGCATTGGTTTTGGCCACGCCGACCACTTCCGGCGCATAACCGCGCAAGTTGGGTGGCAGCTGGCTTTCATCCGACTTGAGCGCCGCACCGGTAAAACGGAAGCTGTCGAACAGGTCCGAATACAGGTAGTCCTCGCCCACCACCAGGCGTGCCTTCAACGCAGGGATGGCGCGGTAAGCGTAGTAACGGCTCCACTCCAGCTTCTGGTGCCGGGCTGCGCCCTCACTGTTTTGCTCGACACGCCCTTGCCAATCCGCGCGCAGCCGCCACGCACCGGCATTGGCGCCGAGTGTGCCGTTACCACTGAGGTTGGTGCGGTTGCCTTCACTTCGCTGGTGGCTGGATTGCGCGGTCATGTTGTAGTCAACCAACACCCCCGGCACGCCCTCATCCCAACGCGAAGGCGGGTCCCAATTGATCGCACTGTACTCAAGGTACGCCTGGGGCAAGTTAATGTTCAGTGTGGACGTTGCCAGGTCGCCACTGACTTCCATGCCAGGCAAACTTTCAATGTCCAGGCACTCCCCGCCTTTCCACCACGCAAGTTTGGCCCCGCCCGACTCTTTCAAGCCCAACTGCTCTACAAGACTGGGCGATAAACAGGCCTGGCTGCCTTTGGGATCATTATCGGGGGGATAAAATGCAACCGACTGCTCACTTATAGACTGGGTATTGATCTGCACGACCATTGAGTAAGTGCCCGGCAGAATGAACCCGCTGCGTGCAAACTGAGACAAGTCAATATTGGTGCGATCATTCAGATCAAGAACGTCGGTATTAAATTCAATATCCCCGGCAGCCAATGCTGTGCCTGCCAGTGATATCAACCCGCCAAAGAGGCTCGGGCCCAGCGCATGTTTGACCTTCGACTTATTCAACATGAAAGCAGTCCATCAATGTTCAAAAGTATTCCAACTTGAAACGCACTGCGGCACTGTGTGGTCCCGCCGCCAGCGGCCATCCGTTGCCCACCAGGCGCAGCGTGTAGTGGAGTGTCATGTCGCCTTCCACCAGTGGGCGCAACGCCATCGGCACACCCGGAACACTCTCTTCGCCCGCGGCATCCTGGATATGCAGCGCCACGCCCTCCGAACTGCCAAAGAGCGCAAACGTGCGCCCGTCCATGTCGCTTGGGCCATCGAATGTCACCCGCAGATGCTCCCAGTCCGGCAGGCTTGCACCTGGGCGCGACGGGTCGGGGCGGCTCAACGTGCAATTGACCAGGCGCAACTGAAAGGGCTGCGGTCGCCCTATCGTGTGGCGCAACAACCGGCCAATGGGTTCGGGGTCCATCTCGATGGTCTGGTCGGCACTGACTGCTTCCAGCCCGCAGGCTGAGTCAACGACCTCTCCACCCAGCGTGACCACGCCATCGCCTTGCGAAGACGCCTGCGCGAATACGTAAGGGCTGATGAACAGGGTCAATGAAGAGGCAATAGCGAGACGTATGAATGTGTTCACCTTAATCTCCCGCCAGCATTCCCCCGCCACGCGCAGTGGCGGGGGAAAAACTTACTGATAAGCCAAGGTGAAATTGGTTACCGCGCTGAAATCGCCCGGGACAATGTCACCGGTCGCTGCGCCTTGCACATAAGCCCCGAATTCCAGGGTGTTTCTACCCACGGAAATGGCTTGTGGGGTGGTCGGCGTGCCCAGCACGATGGGTTTGCTGCCATGGGTCATCATGACGCCGACGTTGCCCGCGCCACCGATGGTGCCGATTGCACCTGGAACAGTGCTGGAGGGGGCGCCGGTAAAGGTGGTGGTGACGGTGTTATCGGTGAGGCCGGTCAAATCGCAACCTTCAAGTTCGATCTTCACACTACGGGCTTCGGACTTGCCGCCGGTTTGCAACTGATGCTTGGCAATTGCCCCCAGGTGAATGGACTGGTCTACGGATTCAGGCTTGATGGAGCACGCCCCCGAGTGAACCGAGCCCAAAAACGTAATCGTCCCCTCCGACGCCTGAGCCACGGAAATCGAACCCACCAGCAGACCGATGGACAACAGCGCAGTTTTCATCTTGGTTTTCATTTGCAGATACTCACACATTGATAAATGTCATAAAAAACCCTGCCGCAGCGGTGCGTAGGACTTATTAAGCAAGCGAAGCACGGGGTAGCCCCTGAATTGCACTTAACTGGTAGTGGCATCACGTGATAAACGCGACACCTGTTTTCCAATTAGTTGTATTGCAAATCAGGCTCCGTTCGAAGCCAGGCAAGTTTCCACTTCAAGATTGATTATGTAAGCCGTCCGTTTCCCTTAATCACGTAGCTGGGTGACAGCAACACATATACGAAAATTATGGCAATTTGCCAAAACTTTAATATGGACTGTAAGAAACAGACTACATCGAGCCCAATGAGAACGGTTTACCCCCATAACCGTCCGTAAGAATGGGATGACAGACTTCAAAAAACAATAGCCTTTACATGGTTTTATAAACTAAGTAACTAAAGAACCAGCGGTCGCTGGCAGACCGTCCGTCGGGGGTGGTTGCGCCGGTCACAAGATATATCTTACGTTATATCTAGACACACACAGAGGCTCCCATCATGCGAGACCATCCTCACCAGCGCGACGGTTTTGACCCCCGCGCCGGCCGCGGTCGCGGCCCCCGGGTATTTGCACCCGGCGATTTGAAACTGCTGCTGCCGGCCTTGATCGCCGAACAGCCGTGCCATGGTTATGACCTGATTCGCCGGATCGAAGGCCTGTTCGACGGCGCCTACACGCCAAGCCCCGGCGTCATCTACCCGACCCTGACCTTTCTGGAAGAAAGCGACTTGATCCAGGGCGACGCCGACGGCGGAAAAAAACGCTACACAATCACCGACGCCGGTCGTCTCTTCTTAAGCGAGCAGGCAGTTGCCCTGGACGGCGTACGCATGCGCATCGACGTCAGCAAGCGCTCGCTGCGGGGCCAGGACCGCCCACCGGAAATTCACGAGGCGGTGCATAACCTGCGCCATGCCTTGCATTCGCATCACGGGCGCTGGAGCCCGGAAGAAATCGTTCGTGTCGCGGCGCTGCTCAATCGCACCGCTCAAGCCATTGCCGACGGGAAGGACCAATGAATACTCAAGTTATCCATCGCGTTACCCACGAAATCAAACGTCGCCGCCTGGATGTTCTGCGCGTCGTCGACATCACCCCGCGCATGCGCCGCATCACCTTGGGCGGGCCTGAGCTGGCGGGTTTTGTCAGCCTGGGCAGCGACGACCACATCAAGTTGCTGTTCCCGCAGAACGCCGCCGAATTGGCCGCACTGCAAAGCCCGACATTCAGCATCAAGGGCGACGGCCCACAGCCGGCCATGCGTGACTACACGCCGCGGCGTTTCGACCTGACCATCGGTGAGCTGGATA
Source organism: Pseudomonas sp. R76 (assembly GCF_009834565.1). GTDB lineage: Bacteria > Pseudomonadota > Gammaproteobacteria > Pseudomonadales > Pseudomonadaceae > Aquipseudomonas. The sequence goes on along the minus strand of NZ_CP019428.1, from coordinate 1,453,749 downwards.
TCGACTTCGTGCTGCACGGCGATGGCCCCGCGTCCACCTGGGCCGAGCAGGCGCAGGTCGGCCAGCAGCTGTATATCGGCGGGCCACGGGGCTCGATGATCGTGCCGGATATCTTCGACAGCTATTTGCTGATCGGCGATGAAACCGCCCTGCCCGCCATCGCGCGGCGCCTTGAAGAACTGCCGGCAGGCCGCACGGTGCTGGCGGTGATTGAGATCGCCAATGCGGCGGAACAGCAAGCGCTGCAAAGTGCTGCGAATGTGCAAATGATTTGGGTGATACGCGGCCAGGATGACCTGCTCGAAACCGTGCGCAACCTGACGCTGCCTGGTGGCTCGCTGTACAGCTTTGTGGCGACTGAAACCAAGCTGTCGCGCCAGGTGCGCCGTCTGCTGCTGGACACCCATCAGGTCAATGAAGAATTCCTCAAGGCCGTGGGCTATTGGCGTGTGCAAGGCAGCGAAGAAGAGTAAAGCCGGACTCAAATCAACTGTGGGAGCCGGGCTTGCCTGCGATGCCAGCAACTCGGTTTATCTGGTACACCGAGTTGATGCTATCGCAGGCAAGCCAGCGCCCACACAAGCTTGCTCCCACATTTAATGTCGGGTTGGCTTCAAGATTTTATCCAGCCCTACTACTGCCAATGCAATCACGATGAACCCCGCCAAAATCCCCCCGGCATTCACAAACACTTGTGGATAACCGAGGGCGTCCACGTCAATGAACGGGTACTGATACTGCCCGAGCAAATGCCCGCGCAGCAGCACATAAGCGAAGTACACCAGCGGGTAGATCACCCAGCCGCCAATGTGCTTGAAACGCAAAAAACCCTTGGGCACGCAGCGCCACCAGTACACCACAAACAGCACTGGCATCACGTCGTGGAGCAATTCGTCGGCGATAAATTGAAAGCCGGTGGGGCTCCACAAATGCCGCAGCAGCAGGTTGTAGGCGAGGCTCACCACGATGATGCTCGCGGCAATGCCACTGCTGATGTGAGGCGCGAGAAAAAACCGCTTCGCGGCACACTCCCGATTGACCAGCGCATAGCTCAACACCACCACGACGAGGGTGTTGGTCAGCACAGTGAAGAAACTGAAAAAGTTGATCAGCCCGCCCAGCAGGCTGGCGCCCGCTTCCCAGCGCGAATAGAAAATCAGGTATTGCTGAATTGCCAGCCCGACCCAGCCGGCCAGCGCCGCCGTGGCGATAAAACGCTTCACGGGTTCAATCCAGCGGGCGTTTGGTGCGCATCAACTTTACGTACAAGCCTTCGACTTTCTCACGCGCCCAGGGGGTTTTGCGCAGGAACGTGAGGCTCGACTTGATGCTCGGGTCGCTCTTGAAACAGCGCACATCAATACGCTCGGCCAGCCCGCTCCATTCGTAGTGTTCCACCAGGGTGGTGAGGACGTGCTGCAGGGTCACGCCGTGGAGTGGGTCATTGCTTGTCGCGGTCATGCCAGGCCTTTTGCAAAAAGAGGAAACACAGCCGCGCACCTTAGCCGACGGGGCGTACCGGTGGAAGCACTGCATTCACTGTAGACGCATGATCGTTCCTACGCTCCGCGTAGGAATGCTGCCTGGGACGCTCTGCGTCCCGCTTCGAAATAAGCGTCACGGAATGCATGCCCACGCAGAGCGTGGGAACGACCAGCAGTAGAAAGTTCCCCTTCACGGATAAAAAGAGATGTTATATTGTAACGATACTTATCAAAAGTAACGTTCTCGATACCGTTTTAAGCCTTCTCTTTTTTCTGCCGTTTTGCCAAGGAATGTCCCGATGTCCCTTTCTTCTCTGTGGCGCTTGACCCCGCTCGCCGCCGTCTTGCTGATCTGCTCCGAAGCCCACGCCCTTGAGCTGCAACCCCAAGTCATCACCGGCAACCCGCTGGGCAGTGAACAACTCGCCTCGCCGACGACCGTGCTGGAAGGCGATGACCTCACGCTGCAACAAAAAGGCAGCCTCGGCGAAACCCTGAACAAGCAGCCGGGTGTGTCGTCGTCGTACTTCGGCCCGGGTGCCAGCCGGCCCATTATTCGTGGCCAGGATGGCGACCGCATTCGCATCCTGCGCAACGGTGTGGGCGCACTGGATGCGTCGTCGCTGTCCTACGACCACGCGGTGCCGCTGGACCCGGTCAATGTCGAGCGCGTTGAAATCGTGCGTGGCCCGGCTGCCTTGTTGTATGGCGGCAGCGCCATCGGCGGCGTGGTCAACACGTTTGATAACCGCATCCCCACCGAAGCCATCGAAGGCATTCACGGTGCCGGTGAATTGCGCTACGGCGGCGCCGACACCACCCGCAGCAGCGCCGGCAAACTGGAAGCCGGCAACGGCACCTTCGCCTTGCACCTGGACGCGAATGCGCGGGAATTCAATGACCTGAAAATCCCAGGCTTTGCACGCAGCCGCCACGCCCCCGCCACCGAAGACGGCCCCGGCAAGAATGGCCGCCTGGGCAATAGCGACGGGCGCCAGGACGGCGGCGCCGTCGGCGGTTCCTACACCTGGGACGACGGTTACGCCGGGTTGTCCTACAGCAACTACGACGCCAATTACGGTTCACCCGCCGAGCAGGATGTGCGCATCCGCATGAAGCAGGATCACTACGCCTTTGCGTCCGAGATCCGCAACCTGCAAGGCCCGTTTACCTCGGTGAAACTCGACGCGGGCTACACCGACTACGAGCACCGCGAAATTGAAGGCGGCGAAACCGGCACGGTGTTCAAGAACAAGGGTTACGAGGCGCGTGTTGAAGCGCGCCACCAGCCCATCGGCCCGTTCGACGGCGTGGTCGGCGCGCAGGTGACCCGCAACGAGTTTTCGGCCCTGGGTGAAGAAGCCTTCGTGCCGCAGACCGACACCAACGCCGGCGCGCTGTTTATCCTCGAGGAAATGCAGGCCACCGAACGCCTGAAGCTCAGCCTCGGCGGGCGCCTGGAACATACGAGTGTCGACCCGGACGCCAAGGGCAACGCGCGTTTTGCGAATGCCGACAAAACCAACGATTTCACCGCCGGCAGCCTGTCGTCGGGCGCGGTGTACACCCTCACGCCTATCTGGTCGCTGGCCGCAACCCTGGGCTACACCGAGCGCGCACCGACCTTCTACGAGCTATATGCCAACGGCGCCCACGTGGCCACCGGCACTTACGAGCTGGGCGACGCCAAGCTGAAGAAAGAAAAAGCCGTGTCCAGCGACCTGGCGTTGCGTTTTGACAATGGCACCCACAAGGGCAGCTTCGGCGTGTTCTACAGCCGCTTCTCCAATTACATCGGCTTGTTGGGCACCGGTCGTACGCTCAACGATGAAGGTGAAGAGGACGCAGGCGGCATCCCCGAGTACACCTACTCCGGCGTGCGCGCACGTTTCGCAGGTTTTGAAGCCCAGGATCACTGGAAGCTGGGCGAAGGCGCCTACGGCAAGTTCGCCCTGGAGCTGTCGGGCGACTACACCCGCGCTACCAATCTGGATACCGGCGAAGCCTTGCCACGCATCGCACCGCTGCGTTTGAACAGCGGTTTGCTCTGGGAACTGGACCGCTGGCAGGCGCGGATCGATGTGGAACACGCGGCGGGCCAAGGGCGTGTGCCGGATAACGAAAGCGGCACCGATGGCTACACCACCTTGGGCGCCAGCGCGGGTTACCGTTTCAATGTCGGCGGCAGCCAGTGGCTGGCATTCGTCAATGGCGAAAACCTGACCAACCAAACCGTGCGATATGCCAGCTCGATCCTGCGCGATATCGCCCCGGCACCGGGGCGCAGTGTGCAATTCGGTGTGCGCACCACCTTCTAACTCTGAGGGAGCTGACAAGCTGATCGTTCCCACGCTCCGCGTGGGAATGCCGCCCTGGACGCTCCGCGTCCGCCCTGTAAACCGTGACGCAGAGCGTCACAAAAGGCGTTCCCACGCAAAGCGTGGGAACGATCTGTCGCGCGACGTTCTGTCACTGTTACCAAATCTGAAATGATGCATCTTGCGATTTGCGCTTTCTCTTGGCGCATCAGCGCTTTATCCTTGCCGCAACAAACTGAAACGTTTCACGCCCGCGGTCGATCCCATCTTGCCAAACGTACCTCTCTTCAAAGACAGCGCTGTCTTACACCGACCTGCGCCTGGGAATAAATCGCCCGCCGGTGGATAACCCCAGTTTCCCCAGAAAAACCCAAATAACGCTGAACCAAGCCCGCGCCGAATCGTCATCTACAGTGAAGCACGGGGTTACATAATTCCAACGTCACGGAGAAACACACTATGAGCACTGATGGTGCTTCAAGCCCAAGCCGCCTGCTGCCCAGGCTGCTAGGCGTCTTGCTGGCGATCATGGGGCTGGCCTTGCTGGCCGGCGGCGTCAAGCTGAGCATGCTCGGCGGGTCGCTGTACTACCTGCTGGCCGGTATCGGCATCGCCCTCACCGGCGTTTTGCTGCTGGCCACCCGCCGCGCTGCACTGGGCCTCTACGCACTGGTGTTGTTCGCCAGCACCGTGTGGGCACTGTGGGAAGTCGGCCTGGATTGGTGGCAGCTGGTGCCGCGCCTGGCCCTGCTGTTCGCCTTGGGCATCGTCCTGTTGCTGCCGTGGTTTCGCCGTCCGTTGCTGCGTGGCCAACCCGCGCCGCTGGGCACTGGCGCCCTGAGCGTGGCCGTGGTGCTCGCCGGTGCTGCGGCCCTGGCCAGCCAATTCACCAACCCGGGTGAGATGGTCAAGACCGGCCAATTGGACCGCGACGCCGTACCTGGCATGGCCAGCGCCGCGCCGACCCAGGCCGATGGCGACTGGAATTCCTACGGCCGTTCGGCTTTCGGTGATCGTTACTCGCCGCTGGCGCAGATCACCCCGGAAAACGCCCACAAGCTGGTGCCGGCGTGGACCTTCCGCACGGGAGACATTCCTGGCCCAGGCGATCCCGGTGAAACCACCGCGGAAAACACCCCGCTGAAAGTCAACGGCATTCTCTACGTGTGCACGCCGCACAGCCAAGTGATTGCCCTGGACCCGGACACCGGCAAGGAAATCTGGCGTTTCGACCCGAAGATCAGCACCGAAGGTGCCGCGAACTTCAAAGGTTGGGCGCACATGACCTGCCGTGGCGTGTCGTATCACGATGACGCCGTGTACGCTTCCGAGCAGAGCCCAACCGGCAGCGCCAGCGCTGCTCCGGTCAGTGCCGTTTGCCCGAAACGCATTTTCGTACCGACTGCCGACACCCGTCTGATCGCCCTGAACGCCGACACCGGCAAGATGTGCGAAGACTTCGGTGACAAAGGCCAGGTCGACCTGCGTGCCAACATCGGCAGCTTCGCCCCAGGCGGTTACTACTCCACCTCGCCACCGGCCGTGACCAAGAACCTGGTCGTGATCGGCGGTCACGTCACCGACAACGTTTCCACCGACGAGCCTAGCGGCGTGATCCGCGCGTTCGACGTGCACACCGGCAAACTGGTGTGGAACTGGGACAGCGGCAACCCGGACGACACTACCCCGTTGGCCGAGGGCAAGACCTACACCCGCAACTCGCCGAACATGTGGTCCATGTTCAGCGTCGATGAAAAACTCGGCATGCTCTACCTGCCGATGGGCAACCAGATGCCCGACCAATACGGCGGCGACCGTACCGAAGACTCGGAAAAATACAGCGCCGGCCTCACTGCCCTGGACATCGACAGCGGCCACGTGAAGTGGACCTTCCAGTTCACTCACCATGACCTGTGGGACATGGACGTGGGCGGCCAGCCTTCGCTGATCGACATCAAGACCGCGGACGGCGTCAAGCAAGCGGTAATGGCTTCGACCAAGCAAGGCAGCATCTACGTGCTGGACCGCAGCAACGGCAAGCCGGTGGTGCCGATCAACGAAATCCCTGTACCACAAGGCGCAGTGGCCGGTGATCACACCTCGCCAACCCAACCGAAGTCCGACCTGAACTTCATGCCGCCGCCGTTGAAAGAACGCGACATGTGGGGCGTGACCCCGTTCGACCAGATGCTGTGCCGGATCGATTTCAAATCCATGCGCTACGACGGTCCGTTCACCCCGCCATCGCTGCAAGGTTCGATCGTTTACCCAGGTAACTTCGGCGTGTTCGACTGGGGTGGCATTTCCGTCGACCCAGTGCGCCAGATTGCTTTCGTGAACCCGAGCTACATGGCGTTCAAATCGAAACTGATCCCGGCCGCCGACATCGCCAAACAAGGCCCACGTGTCAGCGAAACCGAAGGCGTGCAGCCAAACAAAGGCGCGCCGTACGGCGTGATCCTCGAAGCGCTGCTGTCGCCTCTGGGCCTGCCGTGCCAGGCACCGGCGTGGGGTTATGTGGCCGCAGTCGACCTGACCAACCACCAGACCATCTGGATGCACAAGAACGGTACCGTGCGCGACAGCTCGCCGGTTCCAATCCCGCTGACCATGGGCGTGCCTAGCCTGGGCGGTACATTCACCACCGCCGGTGGCGTGGCCTTCCTCAGCGGCACCCTCGACCAGTACCTGCGCGCCTATGACGTGAAAAACGGCAAGCAGTTGTGGGAAGGCCGCCTGCCTGCAGGCGCGCAAACCACACCGATGACCTACACCGGCAAGGACGGCAAGCAGTACGTGCTGGTCATGGCCGGCGGTCACGGCTCGCTGGGCACCAAGCAGGGTGACTATGTGATGGCGTTCAAGCTGCCGGACTAAGTGTTAACCGGCGGTAAAACAAAGGCGGCTACCTGATGGGTAGCCGCTTTTTTTTTTGTGCCTCACATTTACCCAATGTGGGAGCTGGCTTGCCTGCGATGGCGGTGCAACAGAAACAGATTGTTTGACTGCCACACCGCCATCGCGGGCAAGCCCGCTCCCACAGGGGTTAGGGGTGTTCAGGAGAATGGATTTACAAGGCAACCCGCTCACGCCGCATCCACCGCTCGAACGCCGCGGCATTCAACGGCCGGCTGATCAGGTGTCCCTGGGCCGTGTCGCACTTCCACTGTTTGAGCAGCTTCAGGCTGGGCTCAAACTCCACGCCCTCCGCCACCACTTTAAGCCCCAGGTTGTGGCTCATTTCGATGGTCGACCGCACGATCACGCCGTCGCCGCTGGCGCTGTCGAGGTTGCGGATGAAGGACTGGTCGATCTTCAACTCCTGCACCGGCAACCGCTGCAGTTGCGCCAGCGATGAATAGCCGGTGCCGAAGTCGTCCACCGACAGGCTGATGCCGCAGGCGCGCAGTTGCTCCAGCACACTCAGCGCCTGCTGCGGGTTGTGCATGATCGCGCTTTCGGTGATTTCGAAAAGCAGCTGCTCGGCCGAGACATGGTATTGCATGAGCAACGCGGTGACGCGAATGGCCAGGTCATCATCGGCCAGGTCATCCACCGAAATGTTCACCGAGAGCTGCATGTGCAAGCCGCGCTGCGCCCAGTCGGCGATCTGGCGGATGGCTTCTTCGATCACCCACAGCGTCAGGCCACTCATGCTGCCGGTGCGCTCGGCCAAGGGGATGAACTCGGCAGGTGACACCTGGCCCAGGGTCGAATGCTGCCAGCGCAGCAAGGCTTCGGCCTGGCGTACATGGCCGTGGTTGAGGTCGAGTTTGGGCTGATAGCACAGGAACAATTCGCCCTCGACCACCGCACGGCGCAAGTCGCGGATCAGGGTGATCTGGCGCTGGTGCGCCAGGTCGCGGTCCTGCTGGTAGATCTGCAAATGCCCGGGCAGGCTCGCCGCATCATGCCGGGCAATCGCCGCGCGGCTGATCAGCTCTTCGACCTGCTGGCCATCGGCAGGATAGGCGGCAATGCCGATACTGACCTCATGGCGCACTTCGTCGTTGCCGATGCGCTGGGGTTCGGTGAGCAGCCCGTAAAGACGGTCGGCGCGGGCCACGGCGCGGTCGATCTCGGTGTTTTCCAGCAACAGCAGAAACTCACTGCCGGCGATGCGCGCTGCGGTGTCGCTGGCCAACAGGCTCATGGACAAGCATCGACTGGCTTCGCGCAGCATTTGCTCGACGCCCTGAGGGCCAAAGCCTTCGTTGATCACCCGGTAGTTTTCAATCCCCAGGTACAGCAACACCACCGGCCTGCGCGCACTGATCGCACTGCCCAGGCGCTCCATGGCCAGGGCGCGGTTGGGCAAACCGGTGAGCGGGTCATGCAAAGCGTTATGGGCCAATTGCCGCTCGCGCATGGCGATCCCGCTTTGCATGGCATTGAACGCTCGGGCCAACAAGCCGAACTCATCGTGGCTGCGGACTCGCACCGGCGTGTGATAGTCACCGGCGCCAATTCGCTCGGCGGCTTCGACCAAGGCATTCAGCGGACGCGAGACGCGCCGCGCCAGGAACAACGCGCCCGCCAGCGACACCAGCAGCACCGCCAGGGCAATCCCGAGAAACTGCCGGTCCAACGGCGCAAAGGATTCCAGCGCGTGGTCGAGCGGGCTTTGCAGCAACACGCGCACCTCATCGCCATCGCCGGTGTTGGCCAGCGGCAATACCTGGCTGAGCACGCGTTGCCCGTGGAACAGCGTGATCTGCGCTCCAGGGTTGAGGTGCGCCTGGTGCAGTGTTTCGATAATCGAGACCCCATACGCCTCGGGCTGGGTGCTGAACAGCTCGCCGACGCGGCCGTCCTGCACGCTGAGAAACGACACCTCGAGGTTGCTCATGGAACGCAGTTCGTTGGCGAACAGTTTGTCCATCGGGAAACCCATGACCACACGGGCGATAGGCTCCGGGTCGAGCACGTCATTCTGCACCAGCAAATAGGGCTGGCCGTCCAGGGCGACAATGAGCATTTGCTGGCCACTGCGTCGCGCATGGCGCAAGGCAACCTCATAGGGAAACGGTTGGCCGTGTGTCAGCACGGGCAAGGTGCTGACCATCACCTTGCCATCCAGGCCCAGCACAAATACTTCGCTGCCTTGCAGGCCGGTGCCATGCCGACGCAGCGCGGTCAGAATCGATTCATCCTTGCCCTCGATCACCGCCTGTTTGAAGGGGCCATCGGCAGTCAGCCAATCCAAGCCGTATTGCAGGCGACGCCCACGCAGGTCCAATAAGCGTTCGAACACTTGGCTGCCGGTGGTGAGTTGCACCTGGGCCTGGTTTTCCACGGCACGCGTGGTGGCAGCCTGGACGGCAAAGTAAGTGGCGGCCACGACCACCAGCAGCAACAGCGCCAACACCCCGGCAATACGGGTTTGGAAGGTGTGGCGCCACTTCATGGCCGTGCCCTCTGGCAGCGTTCGCCGTTCTTTGCCGACTCGTCCCTTTTTCATACGCATTCCCGGCGGCTGCCACCTGGCGTCAAAAAAACATCCATTCTTATTGCGTTATTGGTGTTAGCAGATTAGCTGGGAGCGGGGATAAGTAAACCCAGTAAATACTGCAGTCATAACGTCATATTATTGACGACCAGGAAATGACTGATGCTCGAAACGTCACACTTATCAACTGCGGCTTTCCCACACTTTGCGTCTGATGGCGTCCATGGCGTCCTCACTGAGGGAGTGAAAACATCGACGCTCTTTTTTTCAAGGAAGTTGCCATGCGTTATTTGAAGATCACGGCTCAGGATGACTACGACAATGACGTTATCGATGCCGTTTACCTGGAGTTTTATGATGGCGTGAACCCCAAGGCGGTCGCTGAGGCGTTGGTCATGAACACAGCGGAACAAGACCGTGGCAGCCTGAAGTGGGTGCTGGCTGACGACATCAACGGCAGCGGAGTCAACGATAAGGTCGATGGCGATTTGGCGCGGTCACTGGCGAGGAGGTTTCTGCAGTTCAAGTGGTGGAAGGTTGATCGCCCCTTCGACCGTTACCTGGAAATCTATACCGAAGACCTCGACCTGGATGGCAAGCCGGATCTGGTCCGGCTGAGGTTTCATCAAGGAGAAGGCGCGCCGAGCGACGAGACCCTGGTGCGGGCCGCCGCCTGTGTCTTTCTGAATGACGTTGCCGGCCGGTATGTCGCCATCAATGAGGATGTAAACGGGGATTCGACTGTCAATGCCCGGGACAGCGCGCTCGTGGTCGACCTGTGCCGTGACTTTCTAACGTGTGGCTGGCATAACGTGCGGGCAACAACACCCTGCTCGCCCCTCGGTTCGCCGTAACACTGCCGCTATTACCGGCGGGCACGACAGACGCCGCCGCGTCCGTCGCGCCCCCAGGTTTACTCGATCAAGTACTGCGAGCCCGCATGAAATCCCCCCAGCGCCGCACCAGGTAATTGTGCTCGTCCATGACCGAATTCCATACGGCGATGTTGCCCATGCGCTGCTCATACGAGCCCCCATCGCGCACATCACCGATATCAATCAACGGTAGCCCATCGCTGCCAAGCAACTCTTCCCGAGCAGGCAACCCCGCATACCAATAATCCCACTCGGCACCGCTCAAATGATCCCGCGTACGCGCCGGGTTGCCGATGTAATAGCCCTGGCGCGCCATCACCGCCCCCGGCCACCCCGACAACCACCAATTCAGATAGGCATACGCCGCATCCAACACCGGCCCCTGGGCATGGCGCGACAATGACAAGCCACCAAACCACGCGCGATAGCCTTCGCGGGGCACCGCCAGCCGGTACTTCACCCCGGCCCGGTGCAAGCGCATCAAGGTCGGCGACCACAAACTCTGGATATCAATGCTCGGGCTGAGCATCAACTGCGCCGCCTCTTCATCATCCGACCAGAACGCCGCAAAGTGCCCTTCCTTTTGCTTGCGTACCAGAATGTCGGCGAGCACGTCGATTTCTTCGATGCTCATATTGCCGACGTCCCCGAACTGCGCCAGCCCCGCGCCCTGCACCGCCAGCGCAGCATCCAGTGCACCAATTGCGGCATCACTTTGCAGCGCGGTGCGCGCGCGCCATGCCGGGTCGAGCAGCCAGCCCCAGCTTTCATTGCCGTGGCTGAAGCCTTCGGGCAACCGCTCGGGGCGGTAGGCAAAACTGTCGGCATTGTGGGTCAGCGGCAACATGCTGATGCGCTCGGTCACCGTGCTGCCGAGGCTGCCGTCGTGCTGCACAAACAAGCGCTCGCTGGGCACACTGCCGCTGCCCAGCCGGTCGTTGGCCGACAGCCGCCCGCGTTTGGGCAGGTCGTTGATCTCGTGCCACAGCGCAATGCGCCGCGTGTCGATGGGCTGGATCGCCCGCGCCGGCCACACGAAGTCAACGTTGTGGAACCACTGGTCATACAGGTCGTAGCTTTCCGGCTGCATCACGGCGATGCGCTGGGCCTGCGCCACATCGTGCACCTGATACACCAGGCGAATCCCCAATTCTTGCTCAGCGCGCACGCGCAAACATTCCAGCAAGGTCACGGACGTACCCAGCACGCGCAATGTGATCATGCGGCGAACCGCCGGGAGAACACCTCGAAAGAGCGCCGCAGCAGCGCCGGGTCGAGGCCACGCAGGATAAACACCAGCCGCGACTGGCGGTCGGTGCCCGGCCACGCGGGCAAGTGCACCGGGGCATGCAGGCAGTGCTGCACGCCATGAATGACGATGGGGGCCAGGCTTGCGTTCACGTTGAGCAGTCCTTTGACGCGAAGGATTCGTTCGCCGTGGCATCTTAACAGCATCGACAACCAGACCCCGAAGCCGACCCAGTCCAGCGGCTGTTCGAAAGTCAGGCAGCACACTTGCGCGGCGCCGTGGGTCGCTGTGGTGGTTTGATGCAATTGCCAGCGGCTGACTTCAACGGCAGGCTCGGCGCTGCGCAAACCTTCGCCAAGCAGCAGTTGGTCGCCGCTGTGAATATCTTGGGTATTGAGGATCGGTGTGCCGGCATTCAGCGCCTGCAAATGCGTGCGCAGTGAATCACAGTCGCCGGCGAGGTCCGTCTTGCTGAGCAACAGCCGATCGGCCGCAGCAACCTGGGCCAGCCATTCCGGGTGCAGGCGCTCCTGTAGATCGGCGTGGCTGGCGTCGACCAGGGTAATCACTAGGCCAATGTGAAAGCGTCCGCGCAGTTGCACATCGTTGTTCAAGGTGGCGAGGATCGGCGCCGGGTCGGCAAGGCCGGTGGTTTCCAGGATCACGCGTTTGAACGCCGGGATTTCACCGCGCTCACGACGTTGCAACAAGCCCAGCAGCGCATCTTTCAACTCGCCACGAATCGAGCAGCACACGCAGCCGCTGGGCAGCAACACCGTGTCCGGTGCGACCTCCTCCACCAGCAGATGGTCAATGCCGACATCGCCGAACTCGTTGATCAGCAGCGCGGTGTCGCCGAGGCTTTCGCCTTGCAGCAGGCGCTTGAGCAAGGTGGTTTTGCCGCTGCCAAGGAAGCCGGTGATGACGTTGAGGGCAATACTCATGATGACTCCAAGTGATCGAGCAAGCGCGGATCGAGTGGGTCCAGCGGGCGGCCGAGCATGCTTTCAGCCTCCAGCCAGAGTTGATCCAAACCGCTCGCCAATGCCTGCTTGCCGGTGGCGCCCAACAGCAGATAAGACGCGCCTTGAAAGTCCTCGACCTTGAGCCGGAACACCGCCAGTACCTGGTTGATCGCCGCGATCCGGCGCAGACGTTCGCGGCGCCGGGGCAGTTCATCGCCCAAGGGGTCGCTCCAGTGCAGGTCTTCGCCGAGCAAACCGCAGAGTCCGCACATGGCTACACCTCACTCATGGCATGACATCGCCGGAGTTCGGGCCCAGGGTCTGGCCGACGAACAAGTTGCCACCCGGTTCACTGGCGAGCAGCACGGCGGTGGGCGCCACCTCATCGGCCAGGCCGAAGCGGCCCAAGGGCAACTCGGCGGCCTTGGCACGTTTCCAGTCCTCGCTGATGCCGCCCACCAGCGGCGTTTCGATAGGGCCCGGCGCGATGGCGTTGACCAGTACATTGTCCTTGGCCACTTCCAGTGCCAGCGACTTGGTGAAGCCAATCACCCCGGCCTTGGCCGCAGCGTAATGGGTCAGCTCGGCGCCGCCCTTGATGCCCAGTTGCGAGGCGACATTGATGATCCGCCCCCAGCGCTGCGCCAGCATGTGCGGCAAGGCGCGCTGGCTGGCGACGAATACGCTGGTGAGGTCGACGCGCAGCATGTCGTTCCACATCTCGATGGACAGGTCGACGCAACGCGCCTGGGTGAGCATGCCGGCGTTGTTGACCAGAATATCGATGCCGCCAAAATGCTCGACGCAGCGGTCGACACTGGCCTGGGCGCCTTCGACCGTGCCGACATCCGCCAGGCATTCAAACACCTCGGCGCCGAGGTTGCGGCAGGTGATGGCGGTTTCGGCAAGGCTGGCGGCATTGCGGTCGGCCAACAGCAGGCGCGCGCCTTCGGCGGCATAGACACGGGCGATGGCAGCACCGATGCCGCTGCCGGCGCCGGTGATGACGGCACGACGGTTAACGAGTTGGGACATACAAGTCTCCTTGGACAAACACAGTTCCAATGTGGGAGCGGGCTTGCTCGCGAATACGGTGGGTCAGTGACAAATGCATCGACTGACACGACGCATTCGCGAGCAAGCCCGCTCCCACATTTGGATTGGATGCAGTCAGTCGGGCCAGCGCACAGTTAAGCCACCGTCGATAACGATGCTCTGCCCGGTCAGATAACTCGACGCCTCACTGGTCAAAAACTGCACCAGCGACGCCACTTCATCGGCCCGCCCTACCCGGCCCAACGGAATCGCCCGCGCAGCCTTCGCCAAGCCTTCCGGCCCCAACGAATTCTTCGCATCCAACGACTGCGGCGTCTCGATCAATCCCGGGATCACCGCATTGCAACGAATCCCCAACGGCGCCAACTCCACTGCCAACGACCGGCACAGCCCCGGCACGCCGGCCTTGGCCGCCGCGTAGTGGCTGTGCTCCTGCCAGCCGTACACGCCACCGGCAATCGACGAAATCGCCACCAATGCGCCGCCTTCGTTCATATGCCGCGTCGCTGCGCGGAAGGTGCGCATCACCCCCGTGAGGTCGACATTGAGCATCTCGTCCCACAGCTCATCGGTCATTTCCAGCAGCGGTGCGCGGCGCAATAAACCCGCGTTGGCCACCGCATAATCGAGGCGGCCGAAATGCTGCACGGCCTGTTCGGCCAGCGCGTCCACCGAGGCGCTGTTGCCGACGTCCAGCGGCAACATCAGGCACTCGCCGCCCGCCTCTTCCACCAAGGCCACGGTGGTGTGCGGGTCATGCGGGTCGGCCGGGTAATACCCGCCCACCACCGCCACGCCGCTGCGTGCATACGCCACGGCGAGGGCTTGGCCGATGCCGCTGGCGGCACCGGTAATCAAGGCAACTTTACGGCTCATCACACACTCCTTACTGAACGGTTTCCGGGCGCACATGGCGGGCGGCAAACATCAACGCGCCGGACAAGAAGCACGGCAGCGCGCCGAACCACAGCGCGGCGGTCTGCCAGTCACTGCCGGCGGACAACACCTGGGTGGCGCCAAAACCTGCCACCACCGCCCCAATCGGGCCCATCGCATGGATGATCGCGCCACCGGTGGCGCGGATGCTGGTGGGGAAACTTTCGCTGATAAAGAACAGCGCCGCCGAGTACGGCCCGATCAGGAAGAACAGGCCCAGGCTGTACAGGCCAACCACCATCGGCATATTGCTCGGGCCAAACAGCATGCCGGCAAACGCCAGGCCGCCGAGCATCCAGCCCAGGCCGATTACGTTGCGACGGCCGATCTTGTCGCCCATCCAACCGTGGGTCAGGTAGCCGCAATAGCCCACTAGGTTCGACAGCACGAGGATGATCAACGAGTTCTCGAACGAGATGTGGTGCACGCTGACGATCACCGAAGTGCCGAGCACGCTGAACACCTGGATCGCCGCCCAGTTGAGCAACAGCGCAGCGCCGATCACCAGCGTGGCGCGGCGGGCCGGGCCGCGGAAGGCGGCTTTGAGGCCGGCCTTGCTGTGCTCGTCATAGTCCACGCCGTAGGTCACGGCGACGTTTTGCGCTTCTTTTACTGCGCCGCTTTTGCGCAGCTCGCTGATGCGCTGGTGAATCTGGAACTGCGGGCTCTCCTTGAGCTTGCGCGCCATGATTGCAATCACAATCGCGGGGATCGCGGCGAAGATGAAGCAGCCCTGCCAGCCAATGATCGGCAATAACAATGCGGTCAACCCGGCGGCGATTAACGCACCCACCGGCCAGCCACCCTGCACCAGGCTGTAGATAAACCCGCGACGTTTGGTCAGTCGCGGGTCTTCGGAGGCGCCGTACAGCTCGCTCAAATAAGTGGCGTTGACGGTTTCCTCGGCATAGCCCAGGCCGCCCAACGAACGGATCAGAATCAACGGCGACTTGCCCCACGCCCCGCCTATCGCGGTGAGTGCCGAACACAGCGCGGAACCGGCCACGGTGAAAATAATACCTTTGCGCCGCCCCAACTTATCGACGACCGGGCCAATCGCAAAGGCCACCACTGCCGTGCCCACCGCCACCCAGGTCGCGATTTCAGCTTGCTCCACTTCACCCCAGCCGAAGTGCCGGCCGATCTCCGGCAGCAAGGTGCCGAAGAGGATGAAGTCATACACCGCAAACACCCAGGCGAAAAACGCGATCCAGGTGGCAAAGCGTACTTCCTGGGACGTCAGTTGCCGGGGTTTCCAGCCAGTCAGGTCAAGCTTGTTGTAGATGGACATAAATCGCGCCTCGGGGGTGTGGGCTAAGGGTCAGGAACGCGGTTGGCGGCGGATAAAGTCGTCGGCGATTTCGTCGAAGGTGACGAAGCGCACGCCGGCATGGCTCTGGATGTGTTCGATCAAGCGCTCGAGCATCAACAGCACTTGCGGGCGACCGGACACGTCAGGGTGGATGGTCATGGTGAACACCACGTGTTCGTGCTCGCGGTAGACCCAGTCGAACTGGTCGCGCCACATTTCTTCGAGGTGACGCGGGTTGACGAAGCCGTGGCTGTTGGGGGCTTTTTTGATGAACATCATCGGCGGCAGGTCATCGAGGTACCAGTTGGCCGGGATCTCCACCAAGTCGGTTTCTTCGCCGCGCACCAAGGGTTTCATCCAGGTGTCGGGGTGCTGGCTGTAGTCGATCTTGGTCCAGCTGTCGCCCTTGCGCACGTAGTACGGGTGGAAATCGTTGTGCATCAGGCTGTGGTCGTACTTGATGCCTTTTTTCAGCAGCAGCTCGTTGGTGACCTTGCTGAATTCCCACCAGGGCGCGACGTAGCCGGTCGGGCGTTTGCCGGTGACCTGGGTGATCAGTTCGATGGATTTATCCAGGACGATTTCTTCCTGTTCGGCCGTCATCGCAATGGGGTTTTCGTGGCTGTAGCCGTGTACGCCGATTTCATGCCCGGCGTCGGCCACCGCCTTCATCTGCTCGGGGAAGGTTTCCATCGAGTGGCCAGGGATAAACCAGGTGGTGCGCAGGCCGTAACGCTCGAACAACTTGAGCAGGCGTGGCGCGCCGATTTCACCGGCGAACAGGCCACGGGAAATGTCGTCCGGCGAGTCTTCGCCGCCGTAGGAACCGAGCCAGCCGGCGACGGCGTCAACGTCGACGCCAAATGCACAGAGAATGTCTTTAGCCATGGTGTGTCTCCTTAAATAGTCATTACGGA
Source organism: Pseudomonas sp. R76 (assembly GCF_009834565.1). Classification (GTDB taxonomy): domain Bacteria; phylum Pseudomonadota; class Gammaproteobacteria; order Pseudomonadales; family Pseudomonadaceae; genus Aquipseudomonas. The sequence goes on along the minus strand of NZ_CP019428.1, from coordinate 1,437,188 downwards.
TTCGACGGACAACGCCGTGCGCAACAGGCGTGCGTCTTCGCCCGTCGGGGCGCTGAGCAGCAACCCGGTGGGCAGGCCCTGGGCATCGCGGCCGCTGGGCAAACTGACGCCCGGCATGTCGAGCAAACTGCCGGGCATGGTCAGGCGCAGGGTGGCGAGGTTGGTTTTCACAAACAGATCGTCGTCGGCTTCAAGCGGCGCCAACGGCGGGGCGACATGGGCAACGGTCGGGGTAATCAGCACGGCGCCCTCGAGTTCGTCGACCAGTTGCAATTGCAGGCGGCGGCGCGCATCGATCAGGTGGAGCAATTGGCTGGCGGGCAATGAGCGCGCGGCTTCAAGGCGGCGGCGTACGCGTGGGTCGAGTTGTTCGGCCTCGGGGCTGTCGAGCAGGGCTTCGTGCAGCGCAAAGGCTTCGAATGAACCGAGCCAGCCGTCCTGCTTGATCAGATTGAGCGTGGCCTGGAAGGTGGCTGACGGGCGCACCTCGATCAGCGCGCCTGCGGCCTTGAGTTGGTCCACCGCGCGCAGCAGGTTATTGCGTACGCCAGGCTCTATGTCTTCGAGTGCGCCTTGCTCAAGCACAAAGCGCTGGCCCTTGAGGCTGCGTGGGCTATGGGTTTGGCTGCGGCCGTTGAGCAAATCGTCGATGGCCAGCGCATCGCGCACGCTGCGGGTCAGTGGGCCGAGGCTGTCGAGGGTGTGCGCCAGCGGGAACACGCCGTCGCGGCTGTAGCGTCGGCAACTGCTGCGGTAGCCGACCACGCCATTCAGCGCGGCGGGAATACGGATCGAGCCGGCGGTGTCGGTGCCCATGGCGATTGGCACGATCCCGGCAGCCACGGCCACGGCCGACCCCGACGATGAGCCGCCGGGAATACGCGGTTGATCGTCGCTGCCGGGGTTTTGGGGCGTGCCGAAATGTGGGTTCAAGCCCAGGCCGGAATAGGCCAACTCACTGAGGTTGGTCTTGCCTACGCTGACCATCCCGGCGCGGCACAGCAACCCCACGCTCGGAGCGTCGAGCAAGGCGGCGGGCGCCTCGCGACGGTGGGCGGCACCCGCTGTGGTGATGCTGCCGGCGAGGTCAAACAGGTCTTTCCAGGCCAAGGGCACGCCATCGAACGCGCTCAAGGGCTGGCCGGCACGCCAGCGGGCGGCGGAGGCTTCGGCCTCACGGCGGGCGCGCTCGGCGGTCAGGGAAATAAATACGCTCGGGGCCATGCTGGCGTGGAGCAGAGCCTGTTCGAGCACTTGCACCGGGTCGCTGCGACCCCTGGCGAAAGCCTCGGCCATTGATGTGGCATCTGACATCAGGAGGGTCCTCACAAAACGTATATATTAATAAAATGTACGTTTTATAAAGGCAGCTTTCGTGCCAGTCTCTTTACAGCCGTTTTTCTGCGGATAGGGTTTATCGACCGGACCTACGGGCTAGATGGTTTTGCAGGAAGCAAAATAATGCGGTGCCGGAGTTGGGGATGACTTCGAATGAAATAATGTATCTTTTATTAATCAGTACATTTTGGTGCATAAAAGTAACACTGTGATGTGCAAGGCCCCAAAAAGGGCCACTGACGTGGCGCAGAGTGACAGGTGCATCTATGAGAGAATCCCCGGCCTGCGTCCTACACCACTTAGTACTTTTTACGTCAGAGAATGCGATGAAAGCAGTGTCCGCCTCGGCCTCCCGTTACGCGATGATTCACCAGGTGTTGCGTGACGCGATCGTCAACGGCACCGCGCGCCACGGGCTGGTCTTGCTCGAAGCGCCGCTGGCCGAACTGTTCGGCACCAGCCGCGTGCCGGTGCGCAAGGCCTTGGACCTGCTGCATGACGAGGGCCTGATCTGCCGTTTTAACGGCCGCGGTTACCTGATCAACCCCGAAGGCCTGGCCATGGAGCCACTGCGCCTGCCCCTGAGCCACGCGCACCTGGGCCTCAATGGCGACGACGAGCTGGTCGACACGCGGCCGCTGGGCGAACGCATCGTCGAGGAAATCGGTGCGGCGCTGTCCACCTGCATTGCCTTCGGCCATTACCGCCTGGACGAGCAAGCCGCTGCCGACCACTACGGTGTCAGCCGCGCCGTGGTGCGTGAAGCGCTGATGCGCTTGCGCGATCGCGGCCTGGTGGAAAAAGAGCCGTACTCACAATGGCTGGCCGGGCCACTGACCGCCCGCGAAGTGACCGAAGACTACGAACTGCGCGCCTGCCTGGAACCCGAAGCCCTGCGCCAGAGCGCGCCGAACCTCGACCGCGACATGCTCGAAGCCATGTTGCAACGCGTGTTGGCGGCCCAGGCAAATCCGCAATGCAGCCTGGAAGCCATCGAGCAGATCGAAGAGGATTTGCACCAGCACTGCCTGGCCGGCCTGCAAAACCGCAAGATCGCCGCGCTGATTCGCCAGGGCCAGAGCCCGATGATCATCAGCCGGATTTTTTACCGTTTACTGGGAATCGGTGCCGATCCGACCATGCTCGCCGAACATCGCCTGATTCTTGAGCTGTTGCTGCACGGCGCCTTTGATGCGGCAGCGTTGAATCTGCGTGAGCATTTGCAGCGCGCACGCCAGCGGATGTTGCAGCGGTTGAAAGTGTTGTCGGTATTGCCGGAACAGCCGCTGCCGGCCTACCTGCACAAAATCAGCTGACTTTATGCAGTACAAAATGTGGGAGCTGGCTTGCCTGCTCCCACAGGGGGTAAAGCGGCATTCTTGAAAATATTATGCAATATGTTGCTATCTCTCCCCCGCCATTGAAACCACCGACGACCCGCCCCATCTAACCTGCATACTTCCTTATGCAGGTGCCCCATGAGCGACCAGCAAGAATTCCCGGACATCGACTTGAACGATTACGCTGACCCCGAAAACGCTGAACACGACGCTTCGTCCAACACCGGCCTGGCCCTGCCTGGGCAAAATCTGCCGGACAAGGTCTACATCATCCCGATCCACAATCGGCCGTTCTTCCCGGCGCAAGTGCTGCCGGTGATCGTCAATGAAGAACCGTGGGCCGAGACCCTGGAGCTGGTGAGCAAATCCGACCACCACTCCCTGGCCCTGTTCTTCATGGACACGCCGCCGGAAGACCCGCGCCACTTCGACACTTCCAGCCTGCCGCTGTACGGCACGCTGGTGAAGGTGCACCACGCCAGCCGCGAGAACGGCAAGCTGCAATTCGTCGCTCAGGGCCTGACCCGCGTGCGCATCAAGACCTGGCTCAAGCACCACCGCCCACCGTACCTGGTGGAAGTCGAATACCCGCACCAGCCAACCCAGCCGACCGATGAGGTCAAGGCCTACGGCATGGCGCTGATCAATGCGATCAAGGAACTGCTGCCCCTCAACCCGCTGTACAGCGAAGAGTTGAAGAATTACCTCAACCGCTTCAGCCCCAACGACCCGTCACCGCTCACCGACTTCGCCGCCGCGTTGACCTCGGCCACCGGTAACGAGTTGCAGGAAGTGCTGGACTGCGTGCCCATGCTCAAGCGCATGGAAAAAGTGCTGCCTATGCTGCGCAAGGAAGTCGAAGTTGCGCGCCTGCAAAAAGAACTCTCCGCCGAAGTGAACCGCAAGATCGGCGAGCACCAGCGTGAATTCTTCCTCAAGGAACAGCTCAAGGTCATCCAGCAGGAGCTGGGCTTGACCAAGGACGATCGCAGCGCCGACGTCGAGCAGTTCGAGCAACGCCTGGTGGGCAAAGTGCTGCCCGCCCAGGCGCAAAAGCGCATCGGCGAAGAAATGAACAAGCTGTCGATCCTGGAAACGGGCTCGCCGGAATACGCCGTGACCCGCAACTACCTGGACTGGGCGACCTCCGTGCCGTGGGGCGTGTATGGCGAAGACAAGCTCGACCTGAAACACGCGCGCAAGGTGCTGGATAAACACCATGCGGGCCTGGATGACATCAAGAGCCGGATCCTCGAGTTCCTCGCGGTGGGCGCCTATAAAGGCGAAGTCGCCGGTTCCATCGTGCTGCTGGTCGGCCCGCCGGGCGTGGGCAAGACCAGTGTCGGCAAATCCATCGCCGAGTCGCTGGGCCGGCCGTTCTACCGCTTCAGCGTCGGCGGCATGCGCGACGAGGCCGAGATCAAGGGCCATCGCCGCACCTACATCGGTGCCCTGCCCGGCAAGCTGGTGCAGGCGCTTAAAGATGTGGAAGTGATGAACCCGGTGATCATGCTCGATGAAATCGACAAGATGGGCCAGAGCTTCCAGGGCGACCCGGCTTCGGCTTTGCTGGAAACCCTCGACCCGGAACAGAACGTCGAATTCCTCGACCACTACCTGGACCTGCGCCTGGACCTGTCCAAAGTGCTGTTCGTGTGCACCGCCAATACCTTGGATTCGATCCCCGGCCCGTTGCTGGACCGGATGGAAGTGATTCGCCTGTCGGGCTATATCACCGAGGAAAAAGTCGCCATCGCCAAACGTCACCTGTGGCCGAAGCAACTGGAAAAAGCCGGTGTATCAAAAAACAGCCTGAGCATCAGCGACGGTGCCCTGCGCGCACTGATCGACGGTTATGCGCGGGAAGCCGGGGTGCGCCAGCTGGAGAAACAGCTGGGCAAACTGGTGCGCAAGGCCGTGGTCAAGCTGCTGGATGAGCCGGACTCGGTGATCAAGATTGGCAACAAAGACCTGGAAAGCTCCCTGGGCATGCCGGTGTTCCGCAATGAGCAAGTGCTGTCCGGCACCGGCGTGATCACTGGCCTGGCCTGGACCAGCATGGGCGGCGCGACCTTGCCGATTGAGGCGACGCGCATCCACACGCTCAATCGCGGCTTCAAGCTCACCGGGCAGTTGGGTGAAGTGATGAAAGAGTCCGCCGAGATTGCCTACAGCTACATCAGCTCGAATCTGAAGTCGTTTGGCGGCGATCCGAAGTTCTTCGATGAAGCCTTCGTGCACTTGCACGTACCCGAAGGCGCTACGCCCAAGGACGGCCCGAGTGCGGGCGTGACCATGGCCAGTGCACTGTTGTCGCTGGCGCGCAACCAGCCGCCGAAAAAAGGCGTGGCCATGACCGGCGAGCTGACGCTGACCGGGCATGTGCTGCCGATTGGCGGGGTGCGTGAGAAGGTCATCGCAGCGCGGCGTCAGAAGATTCATGAGTTGATTCTGCCGGAGCCGAACCGTGGCAGTTTTGAAGAGTTGCCGGAGTACCTGAAGGAAGGCATGACGGTGCACTTTGCCAAGCGTTTTGCGGATGTGGCGAAGGTGCTGTTCTGATCTGATTTGATCGTTCCCACGCTCTGCGTGGGAACGCCTCTCTGGACGCTCTGCGTCCGCTGCTGGGACGCAGAGCGTCCCTGGCTGCATTCCCACGCGGAGCGTGGGAACGATCAGCTGTCTGTCACACCTTGTCTCATCTTCGGTTATGCTCGCCCTTCGTCGCCATAAAAAGGAGCCTCCATGACCGCTGCCCGCCTGCTTCTCCCCTTGAGCCTTGCCCTGCTGGGCGCCTGCGCCAGTGCCCCCAAGCAAAACGTCACCGTGGAAAACCAGAGCGCCTGCCCGCTTCAGCTTAAAACCGGGCAAAACCTGATCCTCACCCTGCCAAGCAACCCCACCACCGGCTACCGCTGGGCCATCCAGGATTCAGCCGGCGGCGTGCTGCGTGCGCTGAGCCCCGAGGTCTATAGCAGCGCAGAATCCGGTGTGATCGGCGGTGGCGGCCAATCCACTTGGCGCTTCCAGGCCTTCGCGGCCGGCCAGGGCCGTTTGCGCCTGACGTCGCAACAACCGTGGGAACCGGAAGCGGAACCGGCCGAAACCTTCGACTGCGCCATTACGGTGAACTGATATGCCTTGGCTGATTCTTGCGTTGATGGGCGCCGGCACCTTTATCTACGGCCTGACCACCCATGCCACCTTGTTGTGCCTGTTGGTCAAGCCGCTGCCGGTGCTGGCATTGCTGGGCTGGCTGCATGATGCGCCGCCCACCGACTATCGACGCTGGATCAGCCTGGGGCTGATTTTTTCCCTGGTCGGCGACGTATTGCTCGCTTGGCCGGGCGACCTGTTTATCTTCGGCCTCGGCGCCTTCCTGTTCGCGCACCTGGCGTACTTGAAAGCCTATTTCAGCGACTGCAGGCGTTTGGCGGTGTTGCCGCTGGTATTGGCACTGGGCGTGGGCGCGATCCTGTTGAGCATCCTGATTGCCCACGGCCTGGGCGACTTGCTGATTCCGGTGGTGGTGTATGCGCTGGTGATCAGCGCCATGCTCTGGCGGGCATTGGCGCGACTGGGCAGTGAGGTGCCGAAACAGTCGGCGCTGCTGGCGGCGGCGGGCGCGGTGTCGTTTGTGTTTTCCGACACCTTGATTGGGATCAACCGGTTTGTGGTGTCATTTGAAGCGGCGCCGTATTTGTTGATCACCACTTACTGGTTGGGCCAGTGGGGGATTACCGCGTCGGCGTTCTCGCAATCGTCTCAATCGCGGGTGTAATAAAGGATTAGGCGATAAGCATCGGGCTTAACAGCAAAATCAGGTCTAAAGAACTGTCAGTTATGACAGTTAAACCGCTCGATTAAAAACATACAGTGTTTCGCAAGCGATAGCCGGGTGGGTTTGTCGCACTATCGAGATACTCGACATGAGCACAACATCTGATACGACCAACGTATTTAGCATGGGCATCAACGGGGCGAAACCACGCGACTTCGAATATGCCAATGCCTTTAAGGAACCCTACGGCTTTAGAATTTCAGGCGGGTATGCAGAGCTTGAGCAGCAGGTAAAAGGTATTGAGTTCCGGCTGGCAGGCAACATCGAAGAGAAGCAGTACAGACTTGAGGCACCCGACATAGGTAACTTGGTGGTCATTGATGCCGGCTTGGTCAAGACACACTATAGCCCGAGAACCGTGAAGCTGGACATTACTCGCGTAGACCACAGCACCCGCCAGATTGTCGCCGAGTACGAAATCTATGCCGAAGACGACCGTCCAGAAGGCACCGGCACTTCCATTACCTTAAAAGGGCAAATCGACATTCACTACAAATAGACACCGTACTATGAGTGCGTACCCTTTAACCCGCGCACACGAGGATCAATTTGGCTAAAATGCCGGCCTTTCCCCCTCGTCGCCGGAACAACCGTGAGCAAAGAACCCGATCGCCTATTCGCCCAGCCCCTGCCCCAGGTGCCGGACTTCGCCTTTAACGAGGACGTGGTGCGGGTGTTCCCGGACATGATCAAGCGCTCGGTGCCCGGTTACCCCACCATCGTCGAGAACCTCGGTGTGCTGGCCGCACAGTTTGCGCAACCCAACAGCGTGCTCTTCGACCTGGGCTCGTCCCTCGGCGCGGTGACCCAGGCCTTGCGTCGCCACGTGCGCACCGACGGTTGCCGGGTGATCGCGGTGGATAACTCGGCGGCGATGGTCGAGCGCTGCCGCGAATACCTCAATGGCCAGGACTCGATGTTCCAGGAGCTGCTGCCTGTTGAAGTGATCGAGGGCGATATCCTCGCACTGCAGTTCCAACCGGCCTCGGTGGTGGCGCTGAACTTCACCCTGCAATTTATCGCCCCTGATGAGCGCCTGGCGTTGCTCGGGCGCATCCGCCAGTCGCTGCTGCCGGGCGGTGCGTTGATCCTGTCGGAAAAGCTGCGGTTCAATGATCCGCAGGAACATGCGCTGCTCACCGACCTGCACATCGCGTTCAAACGCGCCAACGGCTACAGCGAACTGGAAATCGCCCAGAAGCGCAGCGCCATCGAAAACGTCATGAAGCCCGACAGCCTCGAAGAACACCGTGAGCGCCTGCTGGCGGCCGGGTTCTCGAAAGTCGTGCCGTGGTTCCAGTGTCTTAACTTTGCCTCGTTGATTGCCTTGCCATGATTGATCTGTCCCCCCTCGCCCGCCACCTGGTCGGTACTCCTTTGGCTGTGTGGGCCCAGGGCCTGCAAGCGCAACTCGATAGCAAGATGGAAAAGGGTCATGGCGACCTGGAACGCTGGCAGAGCGCGCTGGACGCGTTACCGAAGATCCTGCCCAGCGACGTCGACCTGCTCAACGGTCTGACACTCGACACCGATTGCGACGACGCCACCCGCGCGCAAATGCGCGCCGCGCTGATGGGCCTGAGCCCGTGGCGCAAGGGCCCGTTCAACCTGTTCGGCGTGCACGTGGACACCGAATGGCGTTCGGACTGGAAGTGGTCGCGGGTCGCGCCTCATCTGGATTTGAAGGGCAAGCGCATCCTCGATGTGGGCTGCGGTAACGGCTATTACATGTGGCGCATGCTCGGCGCCGGCGCCGACAGCGTGATTGGCGTGGACCCGAACTGGTTGTTCTTCTGCCAGTTCCAGGCGGTGCAGCGCTACTTGTCGGCGCCGAAGGCCTGGCACTTGCCGTTCCCGTTTGAAGATTTGCCGCCGAACATGGAAGGCTTCGACACGGTGTTTTCCATGGGCGTGTTCTACCACCGCCGCTCGCCGATCGAGCACTTGCTGGCGTTGAAAGATTGCCTGGTCAAAGGCGGTGAGCTGGTATTGGAAACCTTGGTGGTGGAAGGCGATCAGCAGCAAGTGCTGGTGCCGGAAGACCGCTACGCGCAGATGCGTAACGTGTGGTTCCTGCCCTCGGTGCCGGCGTTGATGCTGTGGCTGCGGCGTGCGGGCTTCAGTGAGGTGCGCTGTGTGGATGTGAGCGTGACCACGGTTGAGGAACAGCGCGGCACGGAGTGGATGAAGTATCAGTCGTTGAGTGACTTCCTCGATCCGGACGATCACAGCAAGACGATTGAGGGGCTGCCGGCGCCGATGCGGGCGGTGATTATCGCCAAGAAGTGAGGATTGATATCCCTGACTAAATGGAGATCAAAATGTGGGAGCGGGCTTGCTCGCGAAGGCGGTGTATCAGCAACACATGCAGTGACTGACACTCCGTATTCGCGAGCAAGCCCGCTCCCACATTTGGGCTCTCAGTTGTTCTTTAGAGTGGGGGCTTGGCTCTTCTGGCCTTGAAGAACTCACTCAACACCGTCCCGCATTCCTCAGCCAACACCCCACCTTCAAACAGCACCCGATGGTTGAGAAACCCCTGGGTAAAAAACTGCCCCTGACTTTGCACAATCCCGGCCTTGGGTTCCAGCGCGCCATACACCACCCGTGCAATACGCGAGTGCACGATCAGGCCCGCGCACATGCTGCACGGCTCCAGCGTCACATACAGCGTGCTGCCGACCAGGCGGTAGTTGCTGATCGCTTGCGCAGCGGCGCGGATGGCGACCATTTCGGCATGGGCGCTGGGGTCGTTGCCGCTGATCGGGCAGTTAAACCCGCGGCCGATGATTTCACCGTCCTGCACCAGCACCGCGCCCACGGGCACTTCGCCCAGCGCAGCGCCTTGGGCGGCGAGGGCCAGGGCTTCGCGCATGAAATCCTGGTCGCGGCTGCGGTCGATAATCGCCGCGGGGCGAATCTGGCGCATCACGCCACCTCGATGGCGGCCATCAGGCCGGTTTCCATGTGGTCGATCACGTGGCAGTGGAACATCCACACCCCCGGGTTATCCGCCACCAACGCCACGCGGGCTCGCTCGTTTTTGCCCAGCAGGTAGGTGTCGGTGAAATACGGGATCACCTTGTGGCGGTTCGAGGCGATCACCTTGAAACTCATGCCGTGCAGGTGGATCGGGTGCTGGTACTGGGTCATGTTCTTCAATTCGAGAATGTAGCTCTTGCCCTTTTCCAGCTTGGCAATCGGGCGGTCGGCGCAGGTCTTGTCGGTGATGTCCCAGGCCTTGCCGTTGATTTGCCACAGGCTCGGCGGCTTGCCGTCATCCACCGACACCGTGCCGACCCACTCGAAATTGAAGTTGAGTTTCTCCGCATTGGCCAGGTCGGGTTCGGCAATCGGGTTGGCGGGCAGCGCCGGTGGCCATTCGTTGGGTGCGTCAGTGTTGGCCACCGAACGGAAGGTGCCCAGGCGCACCGGGCCGTTGCGGATGGACAGCTCTTCGCCGGCTGGCGGCGCCTTGATCGCCAGGCAAATGCGCATGCCCGGGCCCAGCCAGTATTCCTTGCCCAGCGGGCGCGGCTCGACGGGGTTGCCGTCCAGCGCGTAGATCTGCGCTTCGACGTCAGGGATGTTGATGCGATAGGTCAGGGTGTTGTCGAGGTTGAGCAGGCGCACGCGGGTGATCTGCCCGGCAGGCAAATCGATCACGGCCTGGGACACGCCATTGATCGTCGACAGGCGCCCGGCCGTGCCGCCACGCGCTGCTTCACGGGGCACGCTGAAGGCGACAAATGCGCCTTCTTCGTCCACGTGCCAGCTTTTCAGGCTGAGGGTGCGCTCGTGTTTGAAACCGGTGGGTTCGCGCTCTTCGATGATCAACGGGCCGACCAGGCCACGGCCGAGTTCTTCGCTGCTGTTCACATGCGGGTGATACCAGTAGCTGCCGGCGTCGGGCACGCGGAATTTGTAGTCGAAGTATTCACCGGGCAACACCGGCAACTGTGAGACGTAAGGCACGCCGTCCATTTCCAGCGGCAGGCGGATGCCATGCCAATGAATGGTGGTGGCGACCGGCAGGTGATTGATAAAGCGCACCCGCAGCCATTCGCCTTGGCGCACACGCAACTCGGTGCCCGGCGCGGACGGGCCGAATGCCCAGGCTTGGGTTTTGTGGCCTGGCACCAACTCTACGTCCAGCGGTGCGGCGATCAGTTCGTAATCGTGCCCGGCTTCGGCTTCTGCGACTTTCCCCAGCCAGTAGCGATAGGCGCCACCGGCACCGACGCCCACTACGGCCAGGCCTGCAAGACCACCCAGGATTTGTCGACGGGAAAAGGATCGGGACACAACAACCTCACGTATCTGCCGCAGGCCAGAGGCCTGCAAAGGGCAGATACGATACACCTGCCCCGGCTAAACAGTAAGGCTTCGCATTGCCGCACGGCGAAAACACGGGCGAAGACTCTGGAGATTTCCTGTGGGAGCTGGCTTGCCTGCGATAGCATCGCTTCGGTCTGATTGATAGACCGAGTCGCCTGCATCGCAGGCAAGCCAGCTCCCACACAAGCCAGCTCCCACCGGGGTTATTCAGTGCTTTGCAGCCGCCAGGATCAGCGCTTTCATCTCGGCCACCGCACCTTTGAAACCGACGAACAACGCATGCGCCACCAGCGCGTGGCCGATGTTGAGTTCGTTGATGCCCTTGATCGCAGCCACGGCTTCAACGTTGTGGTAATGCAAACCATGGCCGGCGTTGACGATAAGGCCTTCATTCAGGCCGCATTTGACGCCGTCGATGATGCGCTGCAGTTCGTCAGCCACTTCGGTCGGCGTGGTGGCATCGGCGTAGCGGCCGGTGTGCAGTTCGATGGCCGGCGCGCCGACACGGCGGGAGGCTTCGATCTGGCGCTCATCGGCGTCGATGAACAGCGAGACTTCACTGCCGATCTTCGACAGGCGTTCCACTGCGGCTTTGATCCGCGCCTCCTGGCCGGCCACGTCGAGGCCGCCTTCGGTGGTGAGTTCCTGACGGGTTTCCGGCACCAGGCAGATATGCGCCGGGCGGATGCGCTCGGCGAACGCCATCATTTCTTCGGTCACGCCCATTTCGAAGTTCATGCGGGTTTGCAGCACGTCCTTGAGCAGCAGCACGTCGCGCTCCTGGATGTGGCGGCGGTCTTCGCGCAGGTGCACGGTGATGCCGTCGGCGCCCGCTTCTTCGGCGTCCAGCGCGGCCTTGACCGGGTCGGGGTAACGGGTGCCCCGGGCCTGGCGCAGGGTAGCGACGTGGTCGATGTTGACGCCAAGAAGAATGCGATTGCTGGTGGTCACGGAAGCGCTCCTGAAAAGGGAAAGAAACGCTGCACAGCATACACGGGGTTGTCAGGGCTTTCGAAACAACTCGCGACTGACCAGCGGCCGCCCACCCAAGTGCACGGCCAGTGCCTGACGCATCAAGCGCTTGGCGGCAGACAAGGCGCCGGGGGCGCTCCAGTCGGCTTCGCTCATGGCCAGCAGCTCAGTGCCCTGGAACAGGCCCGGTTGCAGCAGGTACACGCGCTCAAGGCCGGCGTCGACTTGCAGGCGGTACATGCCGTCTTCAGCAATGGGATCGCCGTGCAAATCGTTGCTCAGTTCGAAGCCGTAGCCGAGGTCGTCGAGCAGGCGCCATTCGAAGGCGCGCAGCAGCGGCTCCAGGGGGCGGCCTTCGGCCAGGGCCAACAAGGTCGCGGCGTAGTGATCGAAGACCGCAGGGTGCGGGTCTTCGGCGGGCAGCAGGCGTATCAGCAGTTCATTGAGGTAGAGGCCGCTGAAGAGTGCTTCGCCGTTAAGCCAGGCGGAAGTGCCGACGCTTTCCAGGCGACCGACGTTTTTCAGCTCGCCCTTGCCACGAAATTCCACGTCCAGGGCCACAAATGGCCGTGCCAACGTGCCTGCCTTGCCCCGCGCGCTGCGCAACACTGCGCGCAGGCGGCCTTGGGGCGTGATGAAGTCCACCAGGGCGCTGGTCTCGCGGTAGGCGCGGCTGTGCAGGACGTAGGCGAGTTGGCTGGGGGGTTGGGACATGGGCTCTCACTGCTGAAATGCATTTTTGACAACGACACAAACCCAATGTGGGAGCGGGCTTGCTCGCGAAAGCGGTGGGTCAGTCACTGATTAGGTCGACTGATATACCGCATTCGCGAGCAAGCCCGCTCCCACATGTTGTCCTGCGGTGTTACTGGAAACTGATTACAGGTCGCCGTAGCCCAGGGAGCGCAGCGCACGCTCATCATCGGACCAGCCACCCTTAACCTTCACCCACAGGTTAAGCATGATCTTGGAATCGAACAGCAATTCCATGTCCTTGCGCGCCTCGGTGCCGATGCGCTTGATGCGCTCGCCCTTGTCGCCAATGATGATTTTCTTCTGGCCGTCACGTTCGACGAGGATCAAGGCGTGGATATGCAGGGTTTTGCCCTGCTGCTTGAACTCTTCGATTTCGACGGTGATCTGGTACGGCAGCTCGGCGCCCATCTGACGCATGATTTTCTCGCGGACCAGTTCGGCGGCAAGAAAACGGCTGCTGCGGTCGGTGATCTGGTCTTCCGGGAAGAAGTGCTCGTTCTCCGGCAGGTAACCGGCGATCACGCGTTCCAGGGCTTCCAGGTTGTGACCGTGCTGGGCCGAGATCGGCATGATCTGGGCATTCGGCAGTTGTTCCTGCAGCCACGTCAGGTGCGGCATCAGCTCGGCTTTGTCTTCGATGCGGTCGGTCTTGTTCAGCGCGACGATCAACGGGCCGGTGACGTACTGCACGCGCTCCAGAACCATCTGGTCTTCGTCGGTCCACTTGGTGCGGTCAACCACGAAGATCACCACGTCGACGTCTTTCAACGCCGCCGAAGCGGTTTTGTTCATGTAGCGGTTCAGCGCTTTTTCGCCGCCCTTGTGCATGCCTGGCGTGTCGACGTACACCGCTTGCACGGCGCCTTCAGTCTTGATGCCCAGCATGTTGTGGCGGGTGGTCTGCGGCTTGCGCGAGGTGATCGCGAGCTTCTGGCCGAGGATGTGGTTCAGCAGCGTGGACTTGCCCACGTTCGGGCGGCCGACGATGGCAACATAGCCACAGCGTGTTGCGGTTGAATCAGTCATGGCCATTCTCCACGCCCAGGGCAATCAGTGCTGCAGCCGCCGCTACCTGTTCGGCAATACGACGGCTCACACCCTGACCTCGGCTTTTTTCATTCAATAAGGTGATTTCACATTCCACGAAGAAGACGCGGCAATGCGGCTCACCCTGGATATCCACCACTTCGTAGCGTGGCAGTTCGCAACCACGCGACTGCAGGTACTCCTGCAGGCGGGTCTTGGGATCTTTGTTGGTGTCGACCAGCGTGAGGCTTTCGATCTCCGACGCCAGCCAGGCAACGACGCGCTCCTTGGCCGTCTCCATGCCTGCATCCAGGTAGATCGCACCAATCAACGCTTCCAGGGCATCGGCCAGGATCGATTCGCGACGGAACCCACCGCTTTTCAATTCACCGGAACCCAGGCGCAGGTATTCGCCCAGGCCGAAACCACGGGCCAGCACGGCCAGGGTCTCGCCTTTCACCAGGCGTGCACGCAGGCGTGACAGCTGGCCTTCGCGCGCTTGCGGGAAGCGCTCGAACAGCGCCTCACCGGCGGCAAAGTTGAGAATGGCGTCACCGAGAAATTCCAGGCGTTCGTTATTACGCCCTGCAAAACTGCGGTGTGTGAGGGCAAGGACCATCAATTCCTGGTCCTTGAAGGTGTAGCCGAGCTGGCGCTCGAGACGACTGAGAGAAACGGTCACGGTTTATCCATATCTAGTTGGTGGCACCGGCGGCCATCGACGATTGACGCAGTGTTCAAATTCAAATCCTGGTTGGTGCCGCATGAGGCCGGACGGTGCATTGTCCGAGCCCCAGAAAAGCATTCGGCGCTGTGTTCACAGCGCCGCCTGTATTACTTGATCAGCCCGACCCGCGAGAAGTTCGGCAGGTGGCTGAGTTTGGGTTCCGGCCAACTCATCCAGACCGCAAAGGCCTTGCCGACAATGTTCTCGTCGGGAACCATGCCCAGCAGGTCCTTGGGAATATTGGGGTCATCCCAGTACCGGCTGTCGTTGGAGTTGTCGCGGTTGTCACCCATCATGAAGTAGTGCCCGGCAGGCACTTTCCACTCGCCATCGGGCATCGCGCGGTAGCGGCTCATTTCCTTGCGGATTTCGTGCTCTACCGCACCGAGTTTTTCCCGGTACAGCTCGGCGCTGCCCAAGGTGTTCGGCTCAGCGCCGATCAACTGCTCGGCCACCGACTCACCGTTGATGAACAGGCGCTTGTCGCTGGTGTAGCGAATCACGTCACCCGGCAGGCCCACGACGCGCTTGATGTAGTTGACGTTCGGGTCGCTTGGGTAGCGGAACACCATCACATCGCCGCGTTGCGGGTCACCGACCGGGATGACTTTCTTGTCGATCACCGGCAGGCGGATCCCGTAGGAAAACTTGTTCACCAGAATGAAGTCGCCCACGTCCAGGGTAGGTTTCATCGACCCCGAAGGAATCTGAAACGGCTCAACCAGGAACGAACGCAGCACCAGCACGATGAACAACACCGGGAAGAACGACTTGCCGTATTCAACCAGCAAGGGCTCTTTGTTCAGCTTCTCGACCACCACCGCATCGGGCTGGCTGACGCTGCCCTGATAGGAGGCGATAGCCGCCCGCCGACGCGGGGCGAAGAACACCAGATCGAGCAACGCCAGGAGGCCGCAAACGGCGACGGCGATAACCAGCAACAGCGGGAAATTTAGTGACATAGGACCTAACTATCCAACCTGAGCACCGCAAGGAAGGCTTCCTGTGGAATTTCCACGTTGCCCACTTGCTTCATGCGTTTTTTACCGGCCTTTTGCTTCTCAAGCAGCTTGCGCTTACGGCTTACGTCACCGCCGTAGCATTTGGCCAGTACGTTCTTTCTGAGTGCCTTGACGGAGGTCCGTGCAATGATCTGCCCGCCAATGGCGGCCTGGATCGCGACGTCGAACATCTGGCGCGGAATCAGTTCTTTCATCTTTTCGGTCAACTGGCGACCTTTGTAGTGCGCATTGTCCTTGTGCACGATCAGCGCCAGGGCATCGACCTTGTCGCCGTTGATCAGCACATCCAGTTTCACCAGATTAGCCGATTGGTAACGATCGAAATGGTAATCCAGCGAAGCATAGCCGCGACTGGTGGATTTGAGACGGTCGAAGAAGTCCAGGACCACTTCGTTCATCGGCAAATCGTAGGTCACTTGCACTTGGGTACCGAGGAACAACATGTCGTGTTGTACGCCACGTTTTTCGATACACAGGGTAATGACGTTGCCCAGGTGTTCCTGCGGCACCAGGATATTGGCCCGCACGATCGGCTCGCGCATGTCTTCGATGGAGGACAGATCTGGGAGCTTGGACGGGTTGTCGACGTAAATCGTTTCACCGGTTTTCAGCGCCAGCTCAAAAATAACCGTTGGCGCGGTAGTGATCAGGTCCAGGTCGTATTCGCGCTCCAGGCGCTCCTGGATGATCTCCATGTGCAGCATGCCCAGGAAGCCGCAGCGGAAGCCGAAGCCCAGGGCGTCGGAGCTTTCCGGGGTGTACTGCAACGACGAGTCGTTGAGGGTCAGCTTTTGCAGGGCTTCGCGGAAGTCTTCGAAGTCGTCGGAGCTGACCGGGAACAGGCCGGCGTAGACCTGCGGCTGGATGCGTTTGAAGCCCGGCAGCACGTCGACGTCAGGGGTGGAGCTCAAGGTCAGGGTGTCACCGACCGGCGCACCGTGAATGTCCTTGATACCGGCAATGATGAAGCCCACTTCACCGGCCTTCAGGTCGGTGGTGGCGGTGTGCTTGGGGTTGAATACGCCGACGCTGTCCACCAGGTGGATCTTGCCGGTGGATTTAACCAGGATCTTGTCGCCCTTCTTCACCCGGCCGTGGCGTACACGCACCAGGGAAACAACGCCCAGGTAGTTGTCGAACCAGGAGTCGATGATCAACGCTTGCAGCGGATCTTCGTAGTTGCCGGTTGGCGCAGGAATGGTCTTGACCAGGCGCTCGAGCACTTCGTCGACGCCCAGGCCGGTCTTGGCGCTGCACTCGACGGCGTCGGTGGCGTCAATGCCGATGATTTTTTCGATTTCTTCTTTGACGCGGTCCGGATCGGCCTGTGGCAGGTCGATCTTGTTCAGTACCGGCATGACCTCAAGGCCCTGCTCGATCGCGGTGTAGCAGTTGGCGACGGACTGGGCTTCTACGCCCTGGCCCGCATCGACCACCAGCAAGGCGCCTTCACAGGCGGCCAGCGAGCGGCTGACTTCGTAGGTGAAGTCAACGTGGCCGGGGGTGTCAATGAAGTTCAGCTGGTACTTGATACCGTCTTTGGCGGTGTAGTACAGGGTAACGCTGTGGGCCTTGATGGTGATCCCGCGTTCCCGCTCGAGGTCCATGGAGTCCAGGACCTGGGCTTCCATTTCACGCTCGGCAAGGCCGCCGCACATCTGGATGAATCGATCGGCCAGCGTCGACTTGCCATGGTCAATGTGGGCGATGATGGAGAAATTGCGGATATGACTCAAATCACTCACGGATCAACACTCAAAAAGGCTGCAGGCAGATTGCCCGCTGAAAAATAGCCGGGAATTGTACCTGATGCTCAGGCCAAACGTCATCTTTGCTGACCAGAACAAAAATGCCCCGATCTCTCGACCGGGGCATTTTTTGTTCATAAGCGCGGTATCAACCGGCCCGGCGCAACAGCCAGAACCCGGCCAGGGCGCAGATGCCCGTCGGCACCAGCACCGCAAACAGCGGCGAGAAACCGAATACCAGGCTCAAGGGGCCGAGCAGGTTCTGGGCGATTTGGAAGGTAAAGCCCACGAGTACGCCGGTAAACACTCGCTGACCGAGCGTCACCGAACGCAGCGGGCCGAAGACGAACGAGATCGCCATCAGCACCAGCGCAGCGGTCACTACCGGCTGCAGCACCTTCACCCAAAATGCCAGCCAGTAGCGGCCGTTGTTCAGCCCCTGATCCTTCAGGTAATGGATATAGCTCCACAAACCGGAGATCGGCAGGCTTTCGGGGATCATCACCACCGTATTGAGCAATTCCGGCTTGAGCGAGATACCCCACTCTTCGCTCGGCACATTGATCACTTCGGTGCTGGCATTGTTACCTTGGCCGACATTGCGGAAATAAGTCGTGGTGATGTCAGTCAGTTGCCATTTTTCATTACTGTACTGCGCGCTTTTGGCGAAACTGGACGACAGCATATGACGCTCTTTGTCGAACCTGTAGCGCGTGACACCAATCAACAGTCCGTCGGGCTGAACAGCGTTGATGTGGATGAACTCATCCCCCTGGCGGTGCCACAGGCCGTGCTTGGCGCTTTGCGCATCGCCCGAACCCTGGGCCAGGGCGCGATTGGCCTGGGCCGTGGCTTCGGACGGCGGCGCCACGTATTCGCCGATCAGCACGCTGCACACCATCAGCAACAGCATGGGCTTCATGACCGCCCAGACGATACGGCCGATGGACACACCGGCGGCACGCATGATGGTCAGTTCGCTGTTGCTGGCCAGGCTGCCCAGGCCGATCAGGCAGCCGATCAGTGCGGCCATCGGCATCATTTCGTAAAGGCGTCGCGGGGCGGTGAGGAGCACGTAGCTCAGCACGTTCCATACGGTGTAGGTGTCGTTGACGCTTTTCATTTCATCAACCAAAGCGAACAGCGATGCCAGGCCGATAATGATGCCCAGCACGGCCAGGATCGCGATCAGTACACTGCTGCCAATGTAGCGGTCGAGCTTAACCACGAGCCATCTCCTTCATGCTGCGACGACTCTGCATCTTCAAGCGCAACGGTTCCCAATAAAGTAGAGCCAGGCCAATGGACAGGAATAGCGCGTGAATCCACCACAGGCCGAGCAAACGCGGCGTCTTGCCGTTCTCCAGCCAGCCACGGGCATACGTCAGTAATGTCAGGTAGGCCATATAGAGCAGGATGGCCGGCAACAGCTTGAGGAACCGGCCCTGACGCGGGTTGACCCTGGACAGCGGCACGGCCATCAAGGTCACGATGAATACCAGCAGCGGCAGGGAAATACGCCATTGCAGTTCGGCGATGGAGCGCAGCTCCTGGCTACCGAACAGCGACGCGGTCGGCAGCGCATCGCGGTCCGTCACCTCTTCACTGATATCCGGCCTTGCGAGCATTACGCCATAGGTGTCGTACTTGATCGCCCGATAATTCGCCAGGCCAGGGCTGCCGTCATAGCGATAACCGTTTTCCAGGATCAGGTAACGGCTGCCATCCGGGCGCACTTCCTGGTGCCCGCTGTCGGCCACCAGAATCGAAATGCCACGGTCTTTCTGGTTCTCGCCCTGGTTTTTCTGGGAAATAAACACGCCACCGAGGTTGGCACGGTCATCGGTCATGGTTTCCGTGTAGGTCACCCGCGTACCGTCGTTGAGCGCCTGAAAGCGCCCAGGCTCCAGGGTGTCGAACTCAGTCATCGCATCCTGTTTGTTCAGCAGCAATTGAAACTGCATGGCGCCCTGAGGCGCCAGGCTCATGCTCAGCCAGGCCACCACCAAGGCAACGCCCGCGGCCGGCACCATGGTCATGCCGAGCAGACGCTGCTGGCTCATGCCGGTGGCCGAAAGCACGGTCATTTCACTTTCAAGGTACAACCGGCCATAAGCCAGCAGAATGCCGAGAAACAGGCCAAGCGGCAGGATCAGCTGCAAAAAGCCCGGCAGCCGAAAGCCCATTATCAGGAACAATGAGCCCGGATCCAGGGCGCCGGAAGCGGCCTGAGCCAGGAATTTGACGAAACGACCACTCATGGTGATGACCAACAGCACCGCACTCACGGCACTCAGGGTCAACAGGACTTCGCGGGACAGATAACGGAAGACGATCAAACCAGACACTCCAGGGTTGTCAGGCTAAGGCGGCCAAACAAGCAAGCATACCGTTGTCGACCCGTTTACACGGGCCGGCTAAAAAGATGGCGCATTATCCTGTGATTGACCGCGCCTGTCACTGCGCAACCTCATGCGCACATACAAAGCATGCGCCAAGGGTTGTCAGGCTCCGCCGGCGAGGTTCAAACTGCGGCCTTTGCCGCGGGTGGTTTACAGAGCTGCCACGCGTTAAAGCCTGGGTACAAACTCAGGCTCACAGACCTTTATAAGGGACCCGAAAATGGAATTGGTTGTAAAAAGCGTTAGCCCCGAAACGTTGAAAACCGCCACCCTCGTGGTCGCTGTCGGCGAAGGCCGCAAGCTCGGCGTCGCCGCCAAGCAACTGGATGAACTCAGCGGTGGCGCCATCAGCGCCGTGCTCAAGCGCGGCGACCTGGCCGGCAAAGTCGGTCAGAGCCTGCTGCTGCAAAGCCTGCCTAACCTCAAAGCCGACCGCGTATTGCTGGTGGGCGTGGGCAAGGACGCCGAACTGGGCGACCGCCCGTTCCGCAAGATCATCAGTGGCATCCTCAATACGCTCAAGGGCCTGGGCGGCAGCGATGCAGCGCTGGCACTCGATGAAATCGTCGTAAAAGGCCGCGACAGCTACGGCAAGACCCGCCTGCTGGCCGAAAGCCTGGTAGACGGCGGCTACATTTTCGATCAGTTCAAGAGCCAGAAAGCCGAACCGCGCGCCCTGAAAAAAATCACCCTGCTGACCATCAAGGCAGCCCAGGCTGAAGTCGAGCGCGCTGTGACCCACGCCACCGCCATCGCCAACGGCATGTCCTTCACCCGCGACCTGGGCAACCTGCCGCCGAACATCTGCCACCCGACGTACCTGGGCGAGCAAGCCAAGGCACTGGGCAAAGAGTTCAAGGGCCTGAAAGTTGAAGTGCTGGACGAGAAGAAGATCAAGGAACTGGGCATGGGCTCGTTCTATGCCGTGGGCCAGGGCAGCGACCAGCCGCCACGCCTGATCGTGATGCAATACAACGGCGGCAAGAAGTCCGAGAAGCCTTACGCTCTGGTGGGCAAAGGCATCACCTTCGACACCGGCGGCATCAGCCTCAAGCCAGGCCTGGGCATGGATGAGATGAAGTACGACATGGGCGGCGCCGCCAGCGTGTTCGGCACCCTGCGTGCCGTGCTGGAACTCAAGCTGCCGATCAACCTGGTGTGCATCCTGGCGTGTGCCGAGAACATGCCAAGCGGCGGCGCGACCCGTCCGGGCGATATCGTCACCACCTTGAGCGGCCAGACCGTTGAAATCCTCAACACCGACGCCGAAGGCCGCCTGGTGCTGTGCGATGCGCTGACCTACGCCGAACGCTTCAAGCCACAAGCCGTGATCGACATCGCCACCCTGACCGGTGCCTGCGTGGTTGCCCTGGGCGCCCACACTTCGGGCCTGCTGGGCAACAACGATGAATTGATCGAGCAACTGCTCAGCGCCGGCAAGGCTGCCGACGACCGCGCCTGGCAACTGCCGCTGTTCGACGAGTACCAGGAGCAACTGGACAGCCCGTTCGCGGACATCGCCAACATCGGCGGCCCGAAAGCCGGCACCATCACCGCGGCCTGCTTCCTGTCGCGTTTTGCCAAGAACTTCAACTGGGCGCACCTGGACATCGCCGGCACGGCCTGGACCAGCGGCGGCAAGGACAAGGGCGCCACCGGCCGCCCAGTGCCACTGCTGACCCAGTACCTGCTGGATCGCGCCAAAGCCTGAAACTGAAGATGCCGGGGCGGCCCGCGTGCCGCTCCGGTCTCAGGAACCGCAATGACCCAAGTCGACTTCTATATATTGCCCAGCGCCGATCCCTCTGCGCGCCTGGACTTTGCCTGCAAACTCACCGAAAAAGCCTGGCGCATGGGCCACCGCATCTACCTGCATTGCAGCGATGCCGCCCAGCGTGATGACCTCGACGCCCGCCTGTGGCGCTTCAAGGGCGAGAGCTTCGTGCCTCACGGCCCCGCCGAGTCCGAGCCCGAGAGCCTAGTGGTACTGGGCCTGGGCGACAGTTGCGGCGATCACCACGACCTGCTGGTCAACCTCGACCTGAAAGTACCGGCCTTTGCCCAGGCGTTTGCCCGCGTGGCGGAAGTGGTGGTGGAAGACCCGGCTATTCGTCAGGCCGCGCGGGAGAGTTTCCGTTTCTACCGCGAACAGGGCTATTCTCTGCAAGATCACCGGCTACAACGACTTTGAGTACATGATGGACACGCCAAACCCTATAAAAAAAGACGACCACCTGCTGGACGACCTCGAATCGATCCGCCAGTTGCTCGGTGATGATGGCTTGCAACCGCCGCTGCTGACCGAAACGGTCGATGGCGAGGTGCAGATTCCGCTGTTGTTCGACATGGTCGGTGGCAAGCCTGCTGCACCGGCGCCTGTGGCACCCGCCCCCGTTGCAGAGGCCGCGCCTGCTCCAGTTACCACCGAAAAAGCGCCCGACGCCCTGCTGCTGCACCTGGACAACGAACTGCGCGCTGCCGCACAGCTGATCATGCAAGACGTGATCGATGACTTTGCTCCGCATATTGAAACCGAGATCAAGCGCCGGCTGGATGCGCGGATGGAGCGGCTATTAAACCAATATCAAACTTGAGCCTGAAACGCCTCAATCAACGTCGCGGCCATTGTTATCAAGAGCACCTGAAGGGCTCACTCCGTTTATGACCGCCTGTCGTAACTGTTACTTTTCACAGTAGATGCCCAGTTTATAAGGGAGAACCCTTACCTGAGATTATTCCTTGCTGGAGATCCGGGTAATGGGCGTTCCCACACTGTACTTTCCAATCCTTGAATTGACTCCTTTACCTTTTCCGATTTTCTATGGCGAAGGAACTCCAGGCCAACCCGTCACTGTATGCCAAACGAATACCGGCCTGGTGTTGGCGAGAACAAGGGTTGATGAGAACGGCAACTGGCTCGTCATATCCGATAAAGCATTGCCTTTGGGGCCCTACTCGATCTCGGCTTATTACGACCTGAGCCAAGGGTATGCACCCAATCTTCCCTTTTATGTGGGTCGCCCTCCTCTACAGGGGGGAGCTGGCAGTACCCCGCCGGATAACTCCCCAGTTCTCACTAGCATGACTTTAGTTGACTCCCTGCAACCACTGCTCATAGGGACAGCCCCGCCCAATACCACAGTTGTCATAAATCATGCGGGTGGCAACCCTCGCTATGGCAGCGTTGTTGCGGACAGTAATGGCAACTGGGAAACAACACCGATTACCGAATTCGTATTGGATGCCAATAACTGGGTGAACCTCGCCTTGATGGTAACTGATGCGGGAGGCAATGCCTTATCGCCTTCGGTGAACGTTACACTCACGGTTTGCCTGGCAAGCGGCACTGGCGGCACTGGCGGCACCGGCGGCACCGGCGGCGCCATGGTCGATGGCACACCCCCCATTATCACCAGCCCGGCCAATAACAGCAGCGTCCAGACACTGCGCCCCACCGTCACCGGCAGGGCCGCGCCCAACGCCAGGGTTGGCGTGCACAACGAGGCCGTCAACGTCTATTACGGCGATTGCTACGCCAACGCCAATGGCGACTGGACCTACACCTTTACCCAGGAACTGGCGCCCGGCAAGGTCACGCTCAAGTTCGGGCAGTTCAGCCTAACCGAGCGGCTGTCGGCCGATACGGCGCACACGCTGACGCTCTCAGCCACAACGGGCATGACCACGACCACGCCGCCGACCATTTCTACCCCGGCCAACAACAGTAGCGTCCAGACACTGCGACCCACACTCACCGGCAAGGCCGCGCCCAACGGCAGGGTTTGTGTGCACAACGATGCCTACGTCTACTACGGCGATTGCTACGCCAACGCCAACGGCGACTGGAGCTACACCTTTACCCAGGAACTGGCTCCCGGCAAGGTCACGCTCATGTTCGGGCAGTTCACCCTGACCGCGCGGCTGTCGCCCGATACGGCGCACACGCTGACGCTCTCAGCCACAAGTGGTATGACCACAACCACGCCGCCGACCATTTCCACCCCGGCCAACAACAGTAACGTCCAGACACTGCGACCCACACTCACCGGCAAGGCCGCGCCCAACGCCAGGGTTGGCGTGCACAACGAGGCCGTCAACGTCTACTACGGCGATTGCTACGCCAATTCCAATGGCGACTGGACCTACACCTTTACCCAGGACCTGGCTCCCGGCAAGGTCACGCTCAAGTTCGGGCAGTTCAGCCTGACCGAGCGGCTGTCGCCCGATACCGCGCACACGCTGACGCTCTCAGCCACAAGTGGTATGACCACAACCACGCCGCCGACCATTTCCACCCCGGCCAACAACAGTAACGTCCAGACACTGCGACCCACACTCACCGGCAAGGCCGCGCCCAACGCCAGGGTTGGCGTGCACAACGAGGCCGTCAACGTCTACTACGGCGATTGCTACGCCAACGCCAACGGCGACTGGAGCTACACCTTTGCCCAAGACCTGGCTCCCGGCAAGGTCACGCTCATGTTCGGGCAGTTCACCCTGACCGCGCGGCTATCGCCCGATACGGCGCACACGCTGACGCTCTCAGCCACAACGGGCATGACCACGACCACGCCGCCGACCATTTCCACCCCGGCCAATAACAGTAGCGTCCAGACACTGCGCCCCACCTTCACCGGCAGGGCCGCGCCCAACGCCAGGGTTGGCGTGCACAACGAGGCCGTCAACGTCTATTACGGCGATTGCTACGCCAACGCCAATGGCGACTGGACCTACACCTTTACCCAGGAACTGGCGCCCGGCAAGGTCACGCTCAAGTTCGGGCAGTTCAGCCTAACCGAGCGGCTGTCGGCCGATACGGCGCACACGCTGACGCTCTCAGCCACAACGGGCATGACCACGACCACGCCGCCGACCATTTCTACCCCGGCCAACAACAGTAGCGTCCAGACACTGCGACCCACACTCACCGGCAAGGCCGCGCCCAACGGCAGGGTTTGTGTGCATAACGATGCCTACGTCTACTACGGCGATTGCTACGCCAACGCCAACGGCGACTGGAGCTACACCTTTACCCAGGAACTGGCTCCCGGCAAGGTCACGCTCATGTTCGGGCAGTTCACCCTGACCGAGCGGCTGTCGCCCGATACGGCGCACACGCTGACGCTCTCAGCCACAACTGGCATGACCACGACCACGCCGCCGACCATTTCCACCCCGGCCAATAACAGCAGCGTCCAGACACTGCGCCCCACCGTCACCGGCAGGGCCGCGCCCAACGGCAGGGTTTGTGTGCATAACGATGCCTACGTCTACTACGGCGATTGCTACGCCAACGCCAACGGCGACTGGAGCTACACCTTTACCCAGGAACTGGCTCCCGGCAAGGTCACGCTCATGTTCGGGCAGTTCACCCTGACCGCGCGGCTGTCGGCCGATACGGCTATCACATTGACACTTAGGTAACGTATCCATGGCCAATTACACACCCCCCGTCATCACTAGCCCAACGAATAACAGTACCGTCGTGTCGCTGCGCCAACAATTCATTGGCCGCTCCGTTCCGAATGCAAGAATTGGTGCATTTGATGAAAACAATACTTACCTTGGCGACACCTACGCCGACACTAACGGCGTCTGGAAATTTACGCCTGGTCAGGATCTGAAACCTGGCTCGCATACCTATAACTTTGCCCATTACAGCCACACGGAAAAGCTCTCTGACTACACCTACATCACACTCAATATTTTTGCGACCAATACCCCGCTTGCCAATGGCAGTGCACCTGTCATTACCAGCCCAACCAACGTCACTTCCACTCGCCCATTGCTCACCGGCAAAGCGGCAGCCAATGCGATCGTCTACGTTTTCATCAGTGGCGGCGGCATTTTGTATGGTAAACCCCAGGCAGACATAAACGGCAATTGGCAACTGCAACTGAGCCAGGAACTCTATTCCGGCGCGACGCCACTTGCCCTCGCAGAATTCAATATCGACGGTGGTCAGGTTTCTGGCTGGACGAGCGTCACCATGACCGTGAACGGAGCTCCCACGACCGGCACCGCGCTTGCCAGTGGCAGTGCACCCATCATTACCAGCTCAACCAACGTCACTTCACTTCGCCCACTAATCATCGGCAAAGCGGCAGCCAATGCGATCGTCTACGTTTACATCAGTGGCGGCGGCACTTTGTATGGTAAATCCCAGGCAGATATAAACGGCGATTGGCTACTGCAACTGAGCCAGGATCTCTACCCGGGCTCGACGCCACTTGCCCTTGCAGAATTCAACGCCGGCGGGGGTCAGGTGTCTGGCTGGACGGCCACCACGATGACCGTCAACCTGACGCCCGTTGTATTCAACGGAACCGTGGACCCTCTGGGAGCCATTCAACGAGTGGGTAACTTGTTTGCGAACAGTCCTCGCCAACCCACAGGTTTCTATTTGCCCGCGGGGGCCGCACTCCACCTGAACCTGGCAGTGCTGAGCAATAATGGCAATGCACGGCCCGAACTGCATATTGGTGCTCCCGACACTAACCCGACGCCGGGCGCCTCTCTGAATTCACGCATCTACTCACTCAACGCCGGGCAGAACGTAATCACCGACCCCGACGGGGGAATGATATATTTCAATATGACCGGTCTAGACAACCGTGTGCAAATTACCTTCCAAGGCGGCATGATCCCGGTGCCTTACTTCGAACATGGTAAAACCAGCCTATTACATTACCGAGAAATGTTGCGCGCACTCGTACAATCGCCTCAAGTCGAGTTTGTGTCGGAGCGGGTCATCCTGACGATTCTTCGCGACAGCGCAGTGGCGTATCAGCATATCGACCTCAATGAACTCATGCAGACCTATGAGAGAATAGTTTCAGCGGAGGAAGCGCTTATTGGCCTGGATGGCTCTACTGCACTCCACACTCGGGCACCGCTGAAATTTCATATATGTCATGGTAAATTCCAAGGCAACGGGTTCGCCTACGCCATTCATTTCTACACTGCTTTTGCAGAAGGCGTTGGCTATATATTGATGGACCCCAAGACACTTGCGCTGGAGTCGTGGGGCCTTGCCCATGAACTGGGTCACCAGAACCAGATGCTGAGTTATCACGCGCCCGAATTTGGCGAGGTTACCAACAACTTGGCCGCTTTAGCGGTAGAGCGCGCACTGGGCAAAAAAAGTACCTTATTGGATAGAAATTCCGCAGGACAGAGTTTATGGGATATCACCCTGCCAAAATACAACAGCCCAAACATGAGCATGAGTTCTTACGGCAGTGTTTACGAACTTCTTATTCCGCTGGAACAGTTGAGGCTCGGCTTTGGTGAAGGCTTCTGGCCCACCATGAACAAAACCGCTCGAGAGCAGTGGTCATCCAGCGGTTTTGCCCCTGCACGAGACACGGCATTCGACAATCTGGCGCTCTTTTCCAGCATTGCCGCATCGGCAGATCTAAGGGGCTTCTTTACTGCTTGGGGCTTTCCCATCACGCCTGCAGGCCAGCAGAAAATAGCCGCACTCTATCTCCCTGCCCCTCGTTCCGACCTGGGTACGCTGCGCGAGTACGACTGAGCGCTGCACGTGAATTACCCCCACGTGCCAATGAGCAAAACGGGCGACGTGGGGGAATTCCCCCCCAGACCCGACCCCATGCATCGCGATGCCCTCATAGCCAGGCTGCGTGACTGCTAGCGCAGGCGCCGTGAAATTTGTTCCCCCGCACCGACTCGCTCTACGCCTTCGCGGCCATCCCCGTTATACTTGTCGGCTTTCCTGAATTAATGCCAACTAGGGTCCCGCCGCGCATGGATAAGACCTACCAGCCGCACGCTATTGAAACTTCCTGGTACGAGACCTGGGAGTCCGAGAATTATTTCGCTCCGCAAGGCGCGGGTGATTCCTACACCATCATGATTCCGCCACCGAACGTCACTGGCAGCCTGCACATGGGCCATGGCTTCAACAATGCGATCATGGATGCGTTGATCCGTTTTCGCCGCATGCAGGGCCGCAACACCCTGTGGCAACCGGGCACCGACCACGCGGGTATCGCCACCCAGATGCTGGTGGAACGCCAACTCGAAGCCACCGGCCAGAACCGTCATGACCTGGGTCGCGAGAAATTCCTGGAAAAAATCTGGGAATGGAAAGACCAGTCCGGCGGCAACATCAGCCGTCAGATCCGTCGCCTGGGCTCGTCCGTAGACTGGAGCCGCGAGCGCTTCACCATGGACGATGGCCTGTCGGAAGCCGTGAAAGAAGCCTTTGTACGCTTGCACGAAGACGGCCTGATCTACCGCGGCAAGCGCCTGGTCAACTGGGACACCAAGTTGCACACGGCGATTTCCGACCTTGAAGTGGAAAACCACGACGAGAAAGGCTTCCTGTGGAACCTCAAGTACCCGCTGGCCGACGGCGCCAAGACCGCTGAAGGCAACGACTACCTGATCGTTGCCACCACCCGTCCGGAAACCATGCTCGGCGACGCCGCCGTGGCGGTTAACCCGAACGATGAGCGCTACCAGGCGCTGATCGGCAAGTTCGTCGAACTGCCGCTGGTGGGTCGTCGCATCCCGATTATCGCTGACGACTACTGCGACCCTGAATTCGGCACCGGCTGCGTGAAAATCACCCCGGCCCACGATTTCAACGACTATGAAGTCGGCAAGCGCCATAACCTGCCGCTGCTGAACATCTTCGACAAGAACGCCGCCGTTCTGCCGGCCTGCCAGGTATTCAACCTGGACGGCACGCTGAACGAGAGCATCGACGGCAAGATCCCGGCCGAATACGCCGGTCTCGACCGTTTTGAAGCGCGCAAGCAAATCGTGGCCGCCTTCGACGCCGCCGGCCTGCTGGTCAGCGTTGATGACCACGGCCTGAAAGTGCCGAAGGGCGACCGCTCCGGCACCGTGATCGAGCCTTGGCTGACCGACCAGTGGTACGTGTCCACCAAGCCGTTGGCAGAACCGGCGATTGCGGCGGTGGAAGATGGCCGTATCGCATTTGTGCCTAAACAGTACGAAAACATGTACTTCTCGTGGATGCGCGACATCCAGGATTGGTGCATCAGCCGTCAGCTGTGGTGGGGCCACCGGATTCCGGCCTGGTACGACGAGTCGGGCAAGGTCTACGTTGGCCGCGACGAAGCCGAAGTGCGCGCCAAGCACAACCTCGGCCCGGACGTTGCGCTGCAACAGGACAACGACGTGCTGGACACCTGGTTCAGCTCCGGCCTGTGGACCTTCTCCACCCTGGGCTGGCCGCAGCAAACCGAATTCCTGAAGAAATTCCACTCCACCGACGTGCTGGTCACCGGTTTCGACATCATTTTCTTCTGGGTTGCCCGGATGATCATGCTGACCATGCATTTGGTGAAGAACGAGGACGGCACCCCGCAGGTACCGTTTAAGACGGTGTACGTGCACGGCCTGGTGCGTGATGGCCAGGGCCAGAAGATGTCCAAGTCCAAAGGCAACGTCCTGGACCCGCTGGACATCATCGACGGCATCGACCTGGAAACCCTGGTGCAGAAACGCACCTCGGGCCTGATGCAACCGAAACTGGCGAAGAAGATCGAGAAGCAGACCCGCGACGAATTCGCCGACGGCATCGCCAGCTACGGCACCGACGCCCTGCGCTTCACCTTCTGTTCGCTGGCCTCCACCGGTCGCGACATCAAGTTCGACATGGGCCGCGTCGAGGGCTATCGCAACTTCTGCAACAAGATCTGGAACGCCGCGCGCTACGTGCTGGACAAAGGCGAAGACTGCGGCCAGAACGGCGAAGCCTATGAGCTGAGCCTGGCTGATCGCTGGATCATCTCGCAGCTGCAACGCACCGAAGCCGAAGTGACCCGCCAACTCGACCAGTTCCGTTTCGACCTGGCCGCACAGGCCTTGTACGAGTTCATCTGGAACCAGTATTGCGACTGGTACCTGGAACTGTCCAAGCCTGTGCTGTGGGACGAAAACGCGCCGATCGAACGCCAGCGCGGCACCCGTCGCACCCTGGTGCGCGTGCTGGAAGTAGCCCTGCGCCTGGCGCACCCGTTCATGCCGTTCATCACCGAAGAAATCTGGCAGCGCCTCGCGCCGCTGGCCGGTATCGAAGGCAAGACCATCATGCTGCAACCTTGGCCAGTGGCCAACGAAGCGCGCATCGATGAGGCGGCCGAAAGCGATATCGAATGGCTCAAGACCCTGATGCTCGGCACGCGCAACATCCGCGCCGAGATGAACATCGGGCCGGGCAAGCCACTGGCCGTATTCGTGAAGAACGCCAGCGCCGAAGATCAGCGTCGCCTCACCGAGAACGACGCGCTGCTCAAGAAGCTGGCGAAGCTGGAGTCGATCACGGTATTGGCTGACGACGCCGAAGCACCGCTGTCCGCGACCGCGCTGGTTGGCGAGATGGAAGTGCTGGTGCCGATGGCCGGCCTGATCGACAAGGGCGCGGAACTGGCCCGTCTCGATAAGGAAATTGCACGCCTGCAAGGCGAAGTGCAGCGCGTGGGCGGCAAGCTGTCCAACGCAGCGTTCGTCGACAAGGCGCCGGCGGAGGTGATCGATAAGGAGCGCGCCAAGTTGGCTGAAGCTGAACAGGCTCAGGGCAAGTTGGCGGAGCAACGCAGTCGGATTGCCAGCTTGTAAGTCAATGCTGGAATAAAAAGAGAGACCTTCGGGTCTCTTTTTTTTGCGCAAAATTAACGGATCTAACTATGGAGACACTTAAGCGCGAAAAGTTATAAAAAACTGTCAACATTGACAGTATCAACCCACTGGAAAGCCGCATTACTCTGAAACAAAGCTCTCTGCCGTGCATCATTTTGCAGCCAGGAGGCAGCCTACTTTTTAAGGAGTTTCCAGATGGCTAATTCGACAGCTGTTAAACAACGTGTCCTTGACGAAGGTAACCCGAATATTCATGGGGTCGACCCCTTTTCGGGCGCATTTTGCACATTTATACCGATAGCTGAATTAGTTGGAAATAATGGGTTGGGCCCGACTTTGGATCTGAAGGTTTACCACACGTCGGGCCGCGGCGCCCACTACCTCGAAAATTGTAGTATCCGATTTAACCATGCTTATTTTTACGAAGACCTTCAACCAAAACTTCCGAGCAAAAATTACGGCGAAATTTACTTAGAGAACGGAGCCCGTTGGACATGGGACGCAAAAAGCGATATTGCCTTACCCCACGTCGTTATCAGCCGGGATGGCGAGCAACTTAAATTCACACATAAAAGTGGAAAACAAGAACATCTTACCAAATTCCGAGTCCCCTCATCCAACCCGCAAATAGATGAAGGCTATTACCTTCCAACTACAATAAGTTCACCCTCTGGGCATAAAATTTACCTCCAATGGGATTTGATTAAAAAAACCAACTCACTCATAAAACTGCCGCTCCCACGCCTACAGTCAGTATCCGACGAGTCAGGAACCCTATTGACCGTTGGTTACACCATGCTCGGCAGCATAATGCAGGTCACTTTCAATGTATGGCCAGGAACCAACGACAATTACACGATGGATTTTCAATTTAACGAGGGCTTGTTGAGTACAGTACGGCAGAGCAACCGGACAGACACGACAGCGTTCGAGTACACCGGCCCTATCAGCAAAATAAAACACAGCAGCGGCCTCACGGAGGCAATTAGTTATCAGAACGGCAAAGTTTCCAACCACCTTATTACCGACGACAACGCGACCATCATACAAAACAATCAATATATTTACACCACTTCAAAAAGCAACCAAATCACCTCAGTAACGGAGATAGGCAATAAAAAAACTGAATATCAGTTTTCGACCAACCGCCTACCGACAAAAGAAACAACTTGGGTAGATGGCTTATTATTGAAAACCGTTGAGTTAAGTAGAGCCGTGAAAAAAGGAGGGACGGTCCTCACGGGTGCCGCTAATGACCCCCTCCCAGACCGTATTGAAAGCACCACTAGCACGACCTACACCAACCCCGACCTGACCGCTCGCACGGAAGTCGTCGTTATCACAATGGACACCTTAGGCAACATCATTTCAAAGACAGAAAACGGCGTAACAACGGAGTGGACTTATTATCGGGGAATGCTGGAAGAAGACATACTCGTCAAAACAGAAAGAGTTAACACTCCCACAACGCCTTTGAGTGTTATTGCGGCCATAGGTGATTACGCGAACCCTATCGGCTGGGGATACCTGCTGTTCGGTAAAGCCGGGTTGACCTGGGGTACACGTGAGCTGCGCAAAAAGGTTCTTTCGCCTTACGTCACCAGTAACGGTCAAAAGACCTTCAACCTCCCGGTGGCCATTCGTTGCCCTGGCGACCCAAATTACTTCAAGGTTCACGTCGAATCCGAAAAGGTCTATACCCTGAACAACGGCCAACGGACTGACTTGCAGTGGACCTTCTACAGTTACGATGGGCTGCCGGTCAAAGACGCCCTGGTAAAAGGTCCAACCCTCAAACCTTCGAAAAAATTGACAATCTATAACCCGGTTGGGGATGCCAATGGCAGGCTCTCATCATGGGCGAACGGCAACATGGTGCTTGAAGAGAATACTTATAATACTGACGTTAATTCACCTCACCATGGGCGGTTATTGAACAGCACGCAATCTATCCTTGACGCCGCCGGCAAGGTCGTTCCGGGCTCTGTAGTCAGTACTGCGATCGGCTACGGGCTTTGCAACAATCAACTCACTACAACCACTTCTGTGACCGCGGGCACTGCACCTGCAGTCACCGGAACTCAAGTCATTCAAACGCTCACCGGCTTGCTTAAGGCCCACATTGATGCACAAGACAATACGACCCTTTATGAATACGACGCGCAGCGCCGTATAATCC
The DNA here is from genome assembly GCF_009834565.1 of Pseudomonas sp. R76. Classification (GTDB taxonomy): domain Bacteria; phylum Pseudomonadota; class Gammaproteobacteria; order Pseudomonadales; family Pseudomonadaceae; genus Aquipseudomonas. The sequence continues at coordinate 1,404,861 of NZ_CP019428.1, read as the reverse complement.
AACAAACCGTATATGCCGGCGAGCCCGAGCTCAAAGGCACGACCACTTTCACCTACGTAGACGCTGGCACCGAAACTCAAGTAACGCGTACCAGCCCGTTCGGAGAACAAAGCAGAGACGTATTTGATACGTTGGGCCGCCCCATACGAAACGAGTGGCTGCACACTGATGGTTCATGGCTGAAGTTATACGAAATAACTTACGACGCCCAAGGTCGAGAGGCGTCCACGACACAATTCGACTACACCGCCAATAAAACGCAATTGCCCACGCAAACACGTAACTTCAGCTATGACCGCTGGCGGCAGCTCTCAGAAATCAAGTGGGCCGCGAGTGGTGAGACCGAGAATTTTTCGTACGACCCGGTCAACCGCAAGACCTCAACCTGGGTAGCACAAGGCAGTGAAACGGGCGGGCGCACCATACAGGTATTCGACGAACCCGGTGGAGAACAACGCCACGAGTCGTATCTTCATGCCAATGGTAAGTTCGTGAGCTCACAGACGTATCGCTACAACGCCCTAGGTCGTCTGACCACCGAGACTTCAAGCGAGGCATATGCGATTCACCGTAATTACGACGCTTTTGGTCGCGTAAGCCGTCTGGAAACCGCAGGTATCACAACGATTAATGACTTTCCTGCCCATATTCAAGCACCCGTAGCGACAGCTGCCAAGCTGGAATCCAGCGGCCAAACAGTTTCACTGGGCACCCAGACAGTAGATGGCCTGAGCCGCGTGACGGCTACCGTACTCGGCGGCACTAAAGTGAACTATGCCTATATCGGCAGCGGGAATTGGGGCAAAGCAGATACTCAACCCAGCGCAACGATCACCTCATCTACTCGCATTAAGCTGAGCAATGCTTGGGACGCGCAAACCCGTACCCTTACTGAAACCATTACCGGAGGCATTAGCCTAGGGAGTGATTCAACTACCTCTCAAGCAAGATACGAATACTCCATTCAAGGCCTCTTACTGCGATCAACTGATGCGTTCGGTAACAGCACTCAATACACTTACGACACCCAAGGCCGTCTACTGAACAGTGCCAGCGCAACGCTGACCGTAGACTTTATATATGGCCCGCTAGGTAGACTGGAATCCGAAACATTGAATGATCTAACCCATGGTAAGACCATGACGACTGCGTACACTTACAACGCATCCGGTCAAGAAATTCAACGTCAATTCAACGCCACAGGTTTTCCACCCCTTACATTAAAAACAACGTATACCACCTCTTTAATCGCTGAAATGGAAATGCTGCAAGGTGCATCACTGTTGCGCAAGGAAGAGTACCGTTACGATTCCAGGGGGCAACTCGAAACCTATCTGTGCAGCGGCCCCCATAAACCCTCCACGCCTGACCGCTATGTGATTGACCGACAGGATTTTAAATACGACATGGCCGGCAACCTGATTCAATGTACCGTGACAAGCAATGGCAGTACGTTTATCGATAGCTACACATTTGGGGCTGCAGACCCCTGCCAACCTCAATCCACTACACTTCAGAGAGGTACGACTCAACAAACCCATTCTTATAAATATGACAGCCTTGGTTATTTGATAAACAAAGACGGCTTCCCACTCAATTACAATATCCAGGGTCAATTAACCGTTCACAGTGCCGCACAACTACGTTTCGACTACCATTACGACAACATTGGCCGACTCGCAGGGTGCTCAGGTACGGACCACTACGACCAGTACTATTATAAAGATGACTTCCAATACGCTCGGAAAGGTGTATTTAGCAGCAAGGGAGTTTTTAGCTACCGCACTTCTATTTTGATGAACCAGAGCACTTCCTGCTTATTGCTGCAACAGAGTATCAACCAAGACAGCAACCTGCCAACAACAAGCCGCAGTTTCGAGGTAAAAGACATCAAAGGCTCGGTGATTGCCAGTTACGACCTGTCTACCAATTCAATTTCATACTTTGTTTACACGCCATACGGCTATCGCCCTCATACCATCGATCAGCGCTCGTGGGTTGGGTTTAACGGCCACCCCATGGACAGCGTTACCGGTAATTATCCTCTGGGGAACGGAGCGAGAGTCTACAATCCCGCGAAACAAAGCTTTGACGCTCCTGACCCTATCAGTCCGTTTGGTGCAGGTGGATCAAATCGATATCGGTATTGCAGCAACGACCCGGTCAATAAAAGTGACCCCTCTGGGTTCGCGGAGGTCTTGAACCAATACTCTGTCATTACCCACGCGCCAGCGATCGAAAACCCGGTTGTAGCCGCTGTGGGGATGGGCGTAATCGGTATCGCACTGGCACCCTTTACCGGCGGTGCTTCAATAGGGTGGACGGTAGCAGCGGTAGGTTTAGCTACTGTGTCCGCGGGCTTTGGTATCGCCTCTGCGGCACTACGAGAAAGTGACCCTGACCTCTCAGAAGCATTAGGTTGGGCTGCACTCGGGACCGGTCTGCTCGAAGCAGGCGCAGGCGCCGGGCTAGCTTTGCGCGCTGCAAGAGCAGGGGCAAAGGGGGCAGCCAGGGAAACCAGTCTCGCGTATCAACACAGCAGCATAGCCAAAGGCCAGATGGGCGTTGAAACGCTGACCGTTAAGACACGGAGTCTTGGTTTTCACAATGGACCCGCTTCATATGAGCTTTACAGCGGAGGTCCGAACGCTACTAAAGCGTATATTTACAGCCACGGAGCGTCGCGTGCCGAGAAGTTCCGATTCGCTCTTCCATCAGGAGTGGACCTTCATTTTTTCGCACCTAAAGGCGCGTCAATTGCGACAGATGATAGCCGATTGCTACAGCATCTTTCGGGAAGGCTGAATGGAAACTATATAAGCAAAGCACACAATTCACTTAACCCCAAATTAGCACCCGACTATATCTTGACCGAGTTCAAGCCTAAAGACATGGTAACCAACAATATTCTCAAAACGCCGCAAGACCTGGACAAAGTAATGAAACAATTAGCAGCGGCCCATAGTATCGATATTATTCGCCCTAAGGGTCAGATACCGCTCAGCGAATTGATCACGTCACTTCAAGCGCAGAACTACAAAAAAATATACGGCTCGTTTTGCCGGGGTCCTATTCGGGATTTCGTTGGCGTCGCAGAAATCAAAAGAATAAGACATTCAAAATGGCGCATGTTCGTACTGGACATGGACGCCTCATTGGCTAATCGAGTTTAACCAAGCAACATCCCCTACTCACGATGGAGACCTCGCTAACACCGCGCTCCCGATGCACTCGGGAGCCGGCATCGACCTGATACACGCCGCCACCAAGTTGAAAGTGCCCCCCCCTAAGGAAGGTCTGAAGTACCCACCGTTTTTTGATCCCCTCTTTGCGTGAGGTTCAAAAAGCGCTGATTCGGTCGAACATTAGACCTTTCCACTTCTTAATTCATGATTTTCCTCTAAGTCGCGCTATTTCAGGGCGATTAGCCCGCATTACAGGCGCACCTCTCCAGTATTCAACAATCGTTTTCGCACCATGCACAAGTTCGACGAGGCGAACAACGTCGTCTGCTGAGCACTGTTTTTCGTCAGACCACGAAAGCGCACTTTCGTATAGCCAAACTGGCGCTTGATCACCCGAAACGGATGCTCAACCTTGGCTCTGACTTGCGCTTTCGCATTACTTGCGTCACGTCCGCCACGTTGGTAGGTGTACCGACAACGCTATGAACCAAGCCCGAATCCGCATTCACGCCAATGTGGGACTTCATTCCAAAAAAGTACTGATTGCCTCTCTTGGTCTGATGCATCTCGGGGTCGCGTTTCTTGTCTTTATTCTTGGTTGAGTTGGGGGCATTAATGATCGTCGTATCCACTATCGCTCCATGGCGCAACATCAATCCACGGTCACCCAGATACCCGTTGACAACCTGCAAAATCCCAGCCGCCAGCTCATGTTTCTCCAGCAAGCGGCGAAAGTTGAGGATCGTGGTTTCGTCAGGAATTCGATCCAGATGCAGCCCCGCAAACTGGCGCAGGATCGTCGTTCATACAGCGATTCCTCCATCGCCGGATCGCTGTAACCGAACCAGTTCTTCATCAGATGAACCCGCAACATGGCCACCAACGGATACGCCGGACGACCACCGTCGCCCTTCGGATAATGTGGATCGATCAAGGCAATCAAACCCTTCCAGGGCAACACCTGATCCATCTCGATCAGGAAGCGCTCGCGGCGAGTCTGCTTACGTTGCCGGAGTACTCGGCATCGGCGAAGGACATCTGTTTCATCGGGCTCAACCGTTTGATTCGTGTGCGGGGGCTATTTCACCAGATCTGGACGTCTTTTTCAGAGTTTCCCCAAGCCACTGCACAATACTTGTTCATAACTTCAAACTCCTTTTAATAAAAATAAAAAATTTTTCGAACCTTTAAAAAACCAACATGTTGCTAAATGATTAATCTACTGTCAGAAATAACAGGCAGGCTAATTTTTCAGAAATACAAACCTATTGTTTTATTCCGTATTGGCTACCTGCGTGTGCCGCGACACGTTAGATACTCCGCTCTTCGGCCATGAATGTGGGACAATACGCGCCATTTTTAAGCCAACCCCAGAGCCAGCATGACCGCGCCCAGCCCCCCCAAACCGCCACGCAAGAAACCTGTGACCCCGGCCAAGCCCGTCGCCCCGCGCAAAGAGGCTACCCTGCACCCGCGCAACCGCCACACCGGCCGTTACGACTTCCCGGCGCTGATCAAGACCACGCCAGAACTGGCGAAATTCGTGATCATCAACCCTTATGGCAAGGAAAGTATCGACTTTGCCAGCCCGGACGCGGTGCGGGTGTTCAACCGGGCGCTGTTGAAAGCCTTCTATGGCATCCAGCATTGGGATATCCCGCAGGATTACCTCTGCCCGCCGGTGCCGGGGCGCGCGGACTACGTGCACTTCCTTGCCGACCTGCTGGCCAGCGTCAACGACGGCAAGATCCCGCGCGGTTCCATCGTCAAGGTGCTGGACATCGGCATGGGCGCCAACTGCGTCTATCCGCTGATTGGCTATATGGAGTACCGCTGGAATTTCCTCGGCTCGGAAGTCGACCCGATCGCCGTGGCCGCTGCCAAGGCCATCGTGCAGTCCAATGACCTGAGCAAGGTCATCCAACTGCGCCAGCAAACCAACCCCAAGCAGATCCTGCTGGGCCTGCTGGAGCCAGGCGAACGCTTTGACCTGACCATGTGCAACCCGCCATTCCACGCGTCCATGGACGAAGCCACCAAGGGCAGCGAGCGTAAATGGCGTGCCCTGGGCAAGGCCGACCCCAAGCGCAAGTTGCCGGTGCTGAACTTCGGTGGCCAATCGGCGGAGTTGTGGTGTGAAGGCGGTGAAGCGCGCTTTGTAACGCAGCTGATCGCTGAGAGTGCGCACTTTGCCCACAAGGTGTTGTGGTTCAGCACCCTGGTTTCAAAAGCGTCGAACTTGCCCGCGATCGAGACCGCCTTGAAAAAAGCCGGCGTACTCGAAAGCCAGGTGGTGGAGATGTCCCAGGGCCAGAAGCAAAGCCGTTTTGTGGCCTGGACCTTCCAGACCAAGAATGAGCAGCAGATCTGGCGCCAGCGCTGGGTACGCGACTAACCCAAGAAAGCCCAGCATAAATCGCAGGCAACAAAAAACCGTGCCCGGATTGCTCCGGAGCACGGTTTTTTTTGCTGCGTCTTACTTGTTAACAGCGTCGGTCAGGCCTTTGGCCACAACCAGCTTGATAACTTTCTTGGCAGCGATTTCGATGGCAGCGCCAGTCGAAGGGTTACGGCCAGTACGGGCTGGACGCTCAGTCACTTTCAGTTTGCCAACGCCTGGCAGAGTGATTTCGCCGCCGTTTTCCAGCTGGTCAGCAACAACTTGGCTCAGTTGGTCCAGCAGAGCGCGCACGGTAGTTTTCGGTGCGTCTACTGCTTCAGCCAGGTCAGCGATCAGTTGGTCTTTAGTAATAGCCATTGTGGTGTTCCTTCCCTATCAAATTCATATGGATTGCAGAGTGCAGTGTCAGCCGTCGAGCCCGACCGTCAAGGCCTGGCACCCCCGGCCATAACCACGGAGATCGGGGTTATAGATGCTTGAAACGGGGATTGGTTCGACCTGACAGATGCTGAATGCACGCTTAACGCCGAGTCTTGGCGTAAGACGGGGCAAAACTAGCACAGAGACGGGGAAATATCCGCCTCAACATACCCATTTGGTCAGCTTTATCGCTCTAAACCGTGAAAAAAAGGCATATAGGCCGTCGGAGAGCAGCCAAAACGCCCTTCGAAGCGTGCCATGCCCAATGGGTGCGGTACACTGGGCGACTTTTTGGGGAGGCCAACAGCTCCCCTTCAACCAGCCGAGAAGCCTATGCCGATCCGTCATTGCATTGTTCACCTGATCGACAAAAAACCCGACGGCACACCTGCAGTTCTGCATGCCCGCGATTCGGAGCTGTCCGAGTCCGCCGCCATCGAGAACATGCTTGCCGACCTCAACGAGAGCTATAACGCCAAACAAGGCAAGGCCTGGGGTTTCTTCCATGCCGAGTCCGGCGCGCACCCGTTCAGCGGCTGGTTGAAGGACTATTTCGACGGTGGCCAGAATTTCACCACCTTCAGCCGCACGGCGGTCGAGCACCTGCAAAAGCTGATGGAGGAGTCCAACCTCTCCACCGGCGGCCACGTGCTGTTTGCCCACTACCAACAAGGCATGACGGACTACCTGGCCATCGCCCTGCTGCACCACAGCGAAGGCGTGGCCGTGACCGACGAGCTGGACGTGACCCCGTCGCGCCACCTGGACCTCGGCCAACTGCACCTGGCGGCGCGCATCAACGTCTCCGAGTGGCAGAACAACAAGCAGTCCAAGCAGTACATCTCCTTTATCAAGGGCAAGAACGGCAAGAAGGTCTCCGAGTATTTCCGCGACTTTATCGGCTGCCAGGAAGGCGTCGACGGCCCGGGCGAGACCCGCACCTTGCTCAAGGCCTTCAGTGACTTCGTGGAAAGCGAAGACCTGCCGGACGAATCCGCCCGCGAGAAAACCAAAACCCTGGTGGACTACGCCAGCAGCCAGGCCAAGCTCGGCGAGCCGATGGGCCTGGAAGAACTGTCGGGTTTGATCGATGAAGATCGGCCTAAGGCGTTCTATGACCATATCCGCAACAAGGACTACGGCCTGTCGCCGGAGATCCCGGCCGATAAACGCACCCTTAACCAGTTCCGCCGCTTCACCGGCCGCGCTGAAGGCTTGTCCATCAGCTTTGAAGCCCACCTGTTGGGCGACAAGATCGAATACGACGAAGCCGCCGGCACCTTGATCATCAAGGGCCTGCCGACCCAACTGACTGACCAGCTCAAGCGTCGTAACTGATGCTCGGCGGGGTTCTGAAGAAAGTCCTGCTGGTGCTGCTGGTCGTGGTGGTCATCCAGAACTGGGGCAAGATCGAGCGGCTGTTCAACCCCTCGCAGGTGGTGTCTGAGCAAATACGCGCCTCAGCGCGCGTGGTGCTCTATTCCACCGAGTGGTGTGGCTACTGCAAGCAGATCCGGCGCTTCCTGGACCAGAAAGGCATCCCGTACCAGGCGCCGGATATCGAGAAGGACGCCCAGGCGCGCAAGGCCTATGAGGCGCTGGGCGGCGGCGGGATTCCGTTTGTGGACGTGAATGGCACGTTGATTCGCGATTACAACCCGGATGCGATCATGGCTGCCTTGAAATAACCCACTGTGTAAAAACACCGCAGATCAAATGTGGGAGCGGGCTTTTGTGGGAGCTGGCTTGCCTGCGATAGCCTCAACTCGGTCCTGATGAAAAACCGAGGTGTCTGCATCGCAGGCAAGCCAGCTCCCACACAAGCCTTCCCACATTTTGCTCTGCGGCAGCCTTAGTTAGAAATTGGCCTCCAACGACACCATCGCCGTGCGCTCTTCACCCACGTTGTAATACGCCGTGCTCGGCGCCAAGCCATTCACCGGGGCGGAGTTAAATGCCACGGTGCGCGCCGAACTCAGGTATTCCTTGTCGAACACGTTGAGCATCGAGAACCGCAACGCCGCTGACTTGATGACCTTCTTGTCCACCGGCAAGTAAATACCAGCGTTCAGGTCGAACACCGTGCGGCCTTCGATCTTTTCCTTGTTGGTCAAATCGCCATAGAAGCTGCCGACGTATTTGCCCGCGATGTTGCCGTAGAAGCGCGCATCGTCATACCCGAACACCAGGTTGAACATGTTTTCCGGCACGTTGGCCAGTTGCTTGCCTGCCGTGGGCAACAACACGTTTTTGCTGAGCAAATTGTCTTGCTGCTCCGACTTCGTGTAGGTGTACGAAGCGTAGTAGTTAAAGTTATGCGGCAGCAGGCCACTCCACTCCAGCTCCAGGCCTTTGTTCTCGACGCTGCCGACGTTGAGCACCATGTAGTCACCGGCTGAGTCGGTGGTCGACACCTGGCGGTCCTTGAAGCTGATATAGAACAAGGTCGCGCTCAATGCCATATCGTCTTCGGTGTAGCGCCAGCCGAGTTCCTGGTTCCAGCTCAACTCAGACTTCAAGCTGACGGAATCGCCCTTGTTGTACAGCACGTAGTTGGGTGGCGTGCGCATGTTGCGGGTGACGTTGTAGAACGCCTGGTTGCTCTCGTCGACCTGGTACTTGGCGCTGAAACTCGGCAAGAACTGGTGGTAACGGGTATTACGTTTTTCCGGCTTGTCGTACAGGCTGCCCAGGTTGTTGCCGTCACGCTCGACATATTGGTACGCCAGGGTGCCGACAAAACTCAGGTCCGGCGTGGCTTGCCAGCTGTCCTGCACCCAGAGTTTCTGCGACGGGGTGACGGTGTAATAGTGGCGGCCCTGGACGGTGGCGCCGTTCTTGTCGACCACTTGGCCGCCGCTGTTGTAGTCGCCCCACACATCATCCGGCGCGCCTTCGCTGTTGATACCGATAAAGGGTTGGGTCTGACGCTGGCGTGCGCGTTCATACCAATAGCCGTAGTCCAGACTGTGTGCTTCGTTGATGTCCCATTTCAGTTTGGCGGTGACGCCAGGGCGCCAGGTCTCGGTCCACGAAGGGCGATAGTAGTTGGCCGATTGCAGGTTGCTCAGGTCGTAGTTGCCGGCCTTGTCGGATTTTGGCCCCAGGTTCGACGCGGTCTGACCGCTGAAACTGCCACCGTTGGCCCAGTAGTAATACGGCGTAACCGTCAGCGCCAGGTTGTCTTGCAACTGCCAGCGCTGGGTCAGCGTGGCGTTGACGCTTTCGAACGGATTGCGGTTGAGCTTGTAGGACGACGACAACAAACCTGCCTTATAAACCGGCGTTTCCGAGTAGTCCTTGCGTCGCCCTTCATTGTCGAATTGCGCCTTGCTCAGGGTGTTGTAGTTGTAGTTTTCCTGGTTGTTGTACTTCACCGTGGCCAGGGTCGAGTTGCCGCTACCGTCCTCGAACAGGCTGCTCCACTCGACTTTGTCGCTGCGCATCGTGCCTTTGCCGCGCCACTTATCGCCTTCCAAGTGAGACGCCGACACCCACGTCTTGAGCCCACCGAAATCACCGGTGTTGACCCGCACGAAGGTCTTGCGCAAGTCATTGGCACCGACAATCTGTTTGGCAAACAGCCCGGACTCTTGAGTCGGCCGAATGGTGATCATGCCGATGTTGCCGCCGCTGGAGCCGATGTGCGGGCCGTCCGCCTCGGAGGAGCCTTGGGTGACAAACACTTCGGCGAGGTTTTCCGGGTCGCCCAGTTGGTTTGAATAGACGCTGTAGTTGCCCGAATCGTTGATCGGCACGCCGTCGACAGACACCCCGACCTGGTCGGAGCTCATGCCGCGCATGGTGAAGTTGGTGCCACTGGTGCCGCTCGCGTCGTCGCTGGAAACGTTAATGCCCGGCGTGTACTTGAGCTTGTCGATGGCATTGGCGGTCGCCGACATTTCGTCCATGGCCTCCTTGGTCACCGTCGACCGCGCCTTGGCACTTTCTTCGCGAATCATGTGCCCGTTGCCCAGGGTTTGTTTGCCGGCCACGTTCACCGAACCCACATCTTGAGTGTCGTCCGCCAAAACCAGCGGCGCAAAACCACCCAGGCCCGATGCTAAAAGCAGGGCATATACGTTGTTGTAGTTCACCTGTAGATCCCTTACTGACGTTGCTCTGTTGTATGGGTCGTCGCTCGGCACCCGTTGGCAGACGACGCTTGGCTTCCTGACCACTCGCTCAGGAACCCGGCGATGATCCACGCCACGTGTAACGGTTTGGTGACAGGTTTGGGTGATTGCGATGAAGGTTCGGTGAAAGGCCTGCAGGTGCCGTGATGCAAGGCCTGCAGAGACCGTCTGGAGAATATACAGGGGGAATTGAGGCCTGCTGTGTCTCTAACGCAACACAATCACCCGGCCCAACAAGCTGTGCTGCTCGAACCCGAGCACCGCTTGCAACGCATTCAGCACCGCCTGCGGGTCTTTGCTCGGAAAGCTGCCGCTGACGCGTTTGGCGGCCATTTCGTCGTTAAGCAGCAGGATGCGGCCGGGGTAGTAACGGCTCAGGTCCTGCACCACGTCGGCGAGCGGCGCCTTGTAGTAGTTGAGCCAACCGTCACGCCAGGCCAGGCGTGATTCGCTGTCGACTGCATGCATGGGCTCAGCCACACCTTCGGCGTAGGCCACTTGCTGGCCTGCCGTCAGAATTTGCTGCTGGCCCTGCTTGGATGGCGTCACACCCACCCGGCCGGACAGCACCGTCACCTGGGCGCCAGCCGGTTGCAGACGCACTTCGAACTGGGTGCCCAACACCCGCGCTTCGCCGCTGCCGGCCTCGACCACAAACGGCGCGCCCGTGTGAGTCACGCTGAAAAAGCCTGCGCCGCGACGCAACTGGATATGGCGCTCGCCGTGGCTGAAATCCACGGCGATAGCGCTGTCGGCATCCAGGGTGACTTGGGATTGATCGGCCAGGGTCACGGTCTTCACCTGCCCCGGCGCCGTCACGTAATCAGCGCCGAAGTCATCGACCCAGCGCGACGGCTGCCAGCCGGCGCCCATCGACACCATCACCAGCAGGCACGCGGCCATCGCCAGGGCGCCGGACCAGCGCCTTGCCCGTGAGCGTTGCGAGGTGTTCATCGCATTCAGGTAGCCCTGCAACGCCAAGGCGTCCTCGTCCGCCAGTTTGCGCGCCGGCACTTCGCTCAATTCCCACAGCACCTGGGCCTGGGCATAGGCCTCGACGTGCGCGGGGTCGGCACGCAACCAGCGGCTGAACGTGGCCTGGTCACCACTGCTGGGCTGGTCGTGCAGCAAGCTCAGCCAGTCGAGGGCGGCCTGCTCCTGGGCGGGCGTGGGGGTGACGTTCACGGTGCTTTCCCTGGCGTGCGTGGGGGCGGTGGTTCGCGAAGGCTGGCTTTGCAGGCTTCGAGGGCACGCATCATATGTTTTTCCACGGCGCTTTGGGACAGGCCCATGGCCTTGGCGATTTGCGCATATTTGCGGCCGTGAATGCGGTTGAGCAGGAAAATCTGCCGAGTGCGCTCCGGCAGGCTGCGCAGGGCAGCTTCGACATGGCGCAAGTCATTGCCCGCTTCAAGTGCGGCCTGGGGCTCGGAGCCCTGATTGTCCTGTTGCTCCGGCAGCCAGCACTCGTTGCTGCGTACGCGCGCGCCTTCGCTGCGCAGGTGGTCGATGGCGATGTTGCCGGCGCAGCGCAACAGGTAGGTGCTGAGTTCTTCGACCTGCACCAACGGCCGCCGCCAGAAACGCAGGAACAGGTCTTGCACCAGGTCGGCGGCGGTGGCGCGGCAGCCCACGCGTCGGCTGACAAGGGCTTCCATCTGCGAGCGCTGCGATAAAAACACCTGCAGGAAATGCGCACGTCCACCGGCCACATCGGTGTGCGGGCTGTCTTGGGATTCCGGTGGGGTGCTGATCATCATGGCATGCTCAGAGTAAGGCGAACGCCGCAACCGGGCTGGCCAGCAGGCCGACGCCCGCCAGGATCAAGGCCAGCCTTGGCCGATACGGCAACAGCATCACCAGCAGCAGCGCGCTGAGCATCAATACCGCGCACCATTCCACCAGCCCTTGGGCCCAACCCGAGGCACTCACTGCAGGCCAGGTCGACAGCGCCAGCAGCAACCAACCGGCAATGCGCAAGGCCAGACGCCTTGGTGGCGAGGGTTTGCTGTGGAGCAATTCACCGTGATGGCGATCGGTGCACAGGCACAGCGCGACGAACCCGGCGTAGCACATAAGCAAGGCGAGCAGCATTCAGTTCGCCTCCTGCTTGAGCGTCAATCCACGCGCGCGTTCGGCCTTGGGCTGCGGCGCCGCGCGGTGCTGCATTTTCCAGGCGGCCCAGGTCAGGAACAGGCCGCTGGCCAGGCAAGTCAGGTCGAAGCCGGCCATGGCCCAGTCACCGCTGGCCAGTGACGCGCCCAAGTGCTGCGAAGTGGTCAGCGCGTTGAGCAATGGAATCGCCACAAACAGCAATGCGCCGACACTCAATTGCTCAACCCAGCCCTGACGGCCTCGACGCAATACGGCGTGCAACAGGCTCAAGCCCCAGGCAATAAAGAACACCTGCACTTCCCAGTCGGAACGCCCGGCAAAGCTCACCGGCAACAAGCGATTGGCCCAGAAAAACGCGGCGATGGCGATCATCAGCCCGGACATGCTGGCGATGTTCAGCACTTCCACCAGCCGCAGTTCAAACGGCATCACGCCGGTTTTGGCGTGCTTGAGCTGGCGCTTGCCGAGCCAGATCACCAGGCCGGTGCCGATCATCGCCGTGCCCGCCAGGCCGCAGATAAAGTACAGCCAGCGCAGCACCGGCCCGGCGAAATGGCCCATGTGCAGGCCGTAGAAACTGCCGCCAATTGCGGCCGGCAGCGACTGCTCGGCACTGACCCGCAACAACTCGCCGGTGGTGCCGTTGAACGACACGCTGCTGCCGAAATCATGCGCCACACGGTCGGCACCTGAACGCACCACGTTGACCGAGGCGTTCACATCGCCAGGGTTGTTGACCACCAAACGCCCCACATGCCCACCCGCCCATTGCTCGCGCGCCTGCTGGTACATCGGCAGTAACGGCAGCAATTGACCCGGCTGGCCGAGCGCTGGCGCGTTGTTGGCATTGGGGAACACTTCATTGAAAAATGCGCGGCTGTCGTCGCCGTAGGAGGCAACGATGGGCGCGGGCATCACCATGCTCATGAAGATCACCAGGCTGCTGTAGGTGATCATCAAGTGAAACGGCAGCACCAGCACGCCTACCGCGTTATGCCCGTCGAGCCAGGAGCGCTGGCCTTTGCGCGGGCGGAAAGTGAAGAAGTCCTTGAAGATTTTCTTGTGGGTGATGATGCCGGTGATCAGCGCGACGAACATTACCATCGCGGCGATGGTCGACAACCAGCGGCCCCACGGGTAGGGCATTTGCAGCTGAAAGTGGAAACGGTAGAAGAACTCGCCGCCCATGCTTTCACGCGCCTGTACGGGCTGGCTGGTGACCGGATCGAGCACTTTTTGGATGAAGTTGCCGCGCTTGCCGGGGTCGACTTTGTCTTGCCACATCACCGACAGGCCGGGGTCGCGGCTGTCCGGCAAGGTGATAAACCAGCGCGCGGCATTCGGCGCCTGTTGCTGCAGATAGGTTTGCGCGGCGGCGAGGCTGCGCGCGTCATCCAGCGGATACGCCTGCACTTCGGGCTGCATCCAGTGGGTAATTTCGTCTTTGAAATAGGACAAGGTGCCGGTCAGGAAAATCGCAAACAGCAGCCAGCCGAAAATCAATCCAGCCCAGGTGTGCAACCAGGCCATGGCCTGGCGAAAGCCCTCTTTCATGTGCGCGCCATCCAAAAACCGACACCCGCCAGCGTGGCAAACAGTGCACTCGGCAGCATCACGCCAAACCAGGCACGCCACGCCGTGCGGCAGGCAAAACACCAGAGCACCGCCAACAGGTAGAACACAAACGAGCTCATCATCCCGCTGATCACGGCGTCGGCGCGCGACGCGGGCATCCATAGCGCCAGGCAAACGGCGGCCAGGGACGCCATCAGGTAACCGCCGACCACAGCCGCCAGCACGCGCGAGGTGACGGCGAGGCGATAAACGACGGGAAGTGAGGTTTTGCTTTTCATGCGGGAGGCGCCAGGGTCATCAGCGCGCAATATTAATGATAAATATTCTCATAAGCAAAAGAGAACAGATGAATCACCTGCCTGGCAGGATTGCCCTAGTGTGTCACCCGCCCTACAATGCGAACAATTCTTGTTCTCTAAAGTACATCGAGACTTTCTGAGTGAACGCGTTGCAGCCGTCCAACACCGTTGAAGTTCTGTACAACGACCATCACCACTGGCTCACCGGCTGGTTGCGACGCAAGCTCGGCTGCCCGGAAAGCGCCGCCGACCTGGCCCAGGACACGTTCATCCGTGTGCTCACCGCGCGGGAAACCCCGACACTGATCGAACCCCGCGCCTTTCTCACCACCGTGGCCAAGCGCGTGCTGTTCAACTTCTACCGCCGCCAGGACCTGGAACGCGCCTACCTCGACGCACTGGCGCAACTGCCCGAACACGTGGCGCCGTCGGAAGAAGAACGCGCAATCATCCTGCAAACGCTGATGGAGCTGGACCAACTGCTCGACGGCCTGCCCGTTCAGGTCAAACGTGCCTTCCTGCTGGCCCAGCTCGACGGCTTGACCTACGCGCAAATCGGCAGCGAACTGGGCATCTCCATCGCCACCGTCAAACGCCACCTGAATAAAGCCGCCATGCGCTGCTATTTCGCCCTATGAATTTCTCCACGCAAGTCGCCGAACAAGCCGTGCACTGGCTGATGGAAATGCAGCAAGGCGCGCTCAACCCGCGCCAGCAAGCGGCCTGGCAACAATGGCTGGATGCCCACAGCGAACACCAACGTGCATGGGACCATATTCAACGGGTCAACCAACGCCTGCGCGGCATGCCCTCACCCTTGGCGCATGCCGCCTTGAACGCGCCGAAATCCCGTAGCCGGCGCCAGGCGCTGAAGCTGTTGCTGATTCTCGGTGCCGGTTCGGCCGCAGCCTGGAGTCTGCGCCAGCAGCATATTTTGCCGCCGCTGAGCGCCGATTACCGCAGCCCCGTCGGCCAGCGCCGCAAGGTGCAACTGGCCGATGGCAGCCAGTTGCAGCTCAATACCGGCAGCGCGGTGGATGTGCATTTTGATGGCCATCAACGTTTGGTACGCCTGTTGGAAGGCGAGATCCTGCTGACCGCGCGCCCCGGCGACACACCGCTGCACGTGCTGACCGGCCAAGGTTTGCTCAGCAGCCAGGCTGCGCGCCTCAACGTGCGCCAGTTCAACGACCACACCCAACTGGCGGTCTTCGACGGCCATGTCGAGGTGATGCCCAACCGCTACAGCGGCCTGCCGCTGACTGTCGAAGCCTCGCGCCAGGTCAATTTCACCCGCAAAGGCTGGGACACCCCGCGCCCGACCGACGCCAACAGCGGCGCCTGGGCCGACGGCATGCTGGTGGCGGCGCACATGCGCCTGGAAGAATTCCTCGCCGAGTTGGGCCGCTATCGCCGTGGCCAGGTCAATTGCGACCCGCAAGTGGCCAACCTGCTGCTGTCCGGCAGTTATCCGTTGGACGACAGCGAACGCATCCTTGACCTGCTGGAAGTCAGCCTGCCGGTCAAAGTGCGGCGGTTTACCCGCTACTGGGTGACTGTCCAGGCACGTGCGTAAATTATTTTCAGAAAACATGAGCCGTTTTCCACACCTCGCGTGACAGAGAAGGAAAGCCACCTTGATCCTACCTTCTCAGGACCGCCCTTCATGCCCCAGCAACCGACACTTCTTGCCCGCACCTTGCGCCAACTCCTACTCGGCGCGAGCCTGAGTCTCACCGTGCTGCCGCAGGTGTTGGCAGCAGACGCCAAGCCCTATCACATCGCCCCGGCCACCCTGGAAGCCGCGCTGAATCAATTCGGGCGTGAGGCCGGCGTGTTGATTTCCTTCGGCTCCGAGGTCACAGCCGGCATGCAGAGCCGTGGGTTGTCGGGCAATTACAGTGCCGATGAAGGCCTGCGAAAACTCCTGGAAGGTACCGGCCTGCAAGCCCGCGCCGAGGGCGATAACGCCTACAGCCTGCAACCGGCCAGCGCCCCGGCCACCCTCGAATTACAGACCTCCAACGTCGTTGGCGACTGGCTCGGCGACGCAGCGCAAACCAACGTGTTCGAACACCCCGGCGCCCGCGATGTCATCCGCCGCGAAGAATTCGAACGCCAGGGCGCGACCCAGGCGCGTGACGTGCTCAACCGCATCCCCGGCGTCAACGCCCCGGAAAACAACGGCACCGGCAGCCATGACATGGCACTGAACTTCGGCATTCGCGGGCTCAACCCGCGCCTGGCCTCGCGCTCCACGGTATTGATGGACGGCATTCCAGTGCCGTTCGCACCCTATGGCCAGCCACAATTGTCTTTCGCGCCGATCAGCATGGGCAACATGGATGCGGTGGACGTGGTCCGTGGCGGCGGCGCGGTGCGCTACGGCCCGCAAAACGTTGGCGGCATCGTCAACTTCGTGACCCGCGCAATCCCGGATGCGCCGACCGTCAAAGGCGGCCTGCAGACCGAAACCAGCCCGTCCTCCAGCCATGACGGCTTCAAGACCACTGGCAACCTGTTGGCGGGCGGCACGGCCGACAACGGCCTGGGCGGCGCGATTTTGTACTCCGGCACCCGTGGCGGCGACTGGCGCGAAAACAGCAACACGCGTATCGACGATTTGATCCTCAAGGGCAAATACCAGCTGGACGACGCCAACAGTTTCAACGCCATGGCGCAGTACTACGAAGGCCAGGCCGACATGCCCGGTGGCTTGAACGTCAAGGACTACAAGGCTGACCCGTATCAGTCCACCCGCCCCTACGACAAATTCTGGGGCCGCCGCACAATGTTCAACGCCGGTTACCGCTACCAGGAAGACCGCCGCGAATTCACCGCCAACACCTTCTTCACCACCACCTTGCGCAACGGCTACCTGGACCAGGGCAACTTCCTCTCGCTGTCGCCGCGCGAGTACTGGGTGCGCGGCCTGGAAACCCGCTTCGCCCAGGGCTTCGACCTCGGCCCGACCAGCCATGAAGTGGGCGTCGGCTACCGCTACATCAATGAGGCCGGGCACGAGTTGCGCTACCGCACGCCGATCAGCGCCAACCAGCAACTGCCTGACACCAACAGCCGCAACGACCGCGATACGCGCGGCGCCACCGAGGCCAATGCGTTTTTCGTCGATGACCGTATTGATATCGGCAAGTGGACCATCACCCCAGGCATTCGCTACGAGATGATCGAATCCCAGCAAACCAACAACCTGACCAACGTTAAATACAAAGGCGACTACAACACCGCGCTGCCGGCGCTGAATGTGCTGTACCACCTGACCGAAGACTGGAACCTCTACGCCAACACGGAAGGCTCATTCGGCAGCGTGCAGTACAGCCAGATGCCGAACCGCGTGAGCAGCGGCGAAGTGAAGCCGGAAAAAGCCCGCACCTGGGAGCTTGGCACGCGTTATGACAACGGCAGCCTGCGCGCTGAAATCGGCGCGTTCCTGATCAACTTCGACAACCAGTACGACAGCAACCAGACCAACGATTCGGTGATTGCCCGTGGCGAAACCCGCCATCAAGGCATCGAGTCGAGCATCAACTATGCCCTCGACGGTTTGAGCCCGGCGCTGGCCGGTTTTGATGTGTACGCCACTTACGCCTACGTCGACGCGACCATCCGCGAAGACGGCCCGAACAAAGGCAACCGCGTGCCCTTCTCGTCCAAGCACAAAGGCACCTTGGGCGTCGGCTATACCGAAGGCCGCTGGAAGCTCAACCTGGACAGCAGCTACCAGAGCAGCCAGTTCGCCGACAACGCCAACACCCAGGCGGAAACCGCCGACGGCGCCAATGGCCGCATCCCCGGCTACATGCTGTTCAGCAGCCGCGCGGCGTATGACTTCGGCCCACAGCTGTCGGACTTGAACGTGGCAGTCGGTGTGAAAAATATCCTCAACAAGCAGTACTACACGCGCTCGTTCGACGACAACAAAAAAGGCAAATACGTGGGTGAACCGCGCACGGTGTACGTGCAGACTTCCATCGCGTTCTAACCGCCAGAATCTTCCAAACAATGCAAAACCCTGTGGGAGCTGTCGAGCTTTAGCGAGGCTGCGAAAGCGGTAGGTCAGACAACTCAATTTCGTCTGTGCCGCCGCCTTCGCAGCCTCGCCGGGGCTCGACAGCTCCCACAAGGGATCGGCGTTGTCAGTTGGGGCCTGACTGCCTGCATCGAACCTCAGTTAAGCATGGGCTCCCACAAACAAAGCAAAACCCTGTGGGAGCTGTCGAGCTTTAGCGAGGCTGCGAAAGCGGTGGGTCAGGCGACTTAATTTCGTCTGTGCCGCCGCCTTCGCAGCCTCGCTGGGGCTCGACAGCTCCCACAAGGGATCGGCGTTGTTTGACTGCCTGCATCGAACTTCAGTTAAGCATGGGCTCCCACAAACAATGCAAAACCCTGTGGGAGCTGTCGAGCTTTAGCGAGGCTGCGAAAGCGGTGGGTCAGGCGACTTAATTTCGTCTGTGCCGCCGCCTTCGCAGCCTCGCCGGGGCTCGACAGCTCCCACAAGGGATCGGCGTTGTCAGTTGGGGCCTGACTGCCTGCATCGAACCTCAGTTAAGCATGGGCTCCCACAAACACAGCAAAACCCTGTGGGAGCTGTCGAGCTTTAGCGAGGCTGCGAAAGCGGTAGGTCAGGCGACTCAACTTCGTCTGTGCCGCCGCCTTCGCAGCCTCGCTGGAGCTCGACAGCTCCCACAAGGGATCGGCGTTGTCAGTTGGGGCCTGACTGCCTGCACAGAACCTCAGTTAAGCGTGGGCTCCCACAAACAAAGCAAAACCCTGTGGGAGCTGTCGAGCTTTAGCGAGGCTGCGAAAGCGTTAGGTCAGGCAACTTAATTTCGTCTGTGCCGCCGCCTTCGCAGCCTCGCCGGAGCTCGACAGCTCCCACAAGGGATCGGCGTTGTTTGACTGCCTGCACAGAACCTCAGTTAAGCGTGGGCTCCCACAAACACAGCAAAACCTGTGGGAGCTGTCGAGCTTTAGCGAGGCTGCGAAAGCGGTGGGTCAGGCAATTTAATTTCGTCTGTGCCGCCGCCTTCGCAGCCTCGCTGGGGCTCGACAGCTCCCACAAGGGATCGGCGTTGCTAACTGCCCGCCAGGCAGCTCGGGGTGGCGGCGACCAGGGCGTCGATGGCGCAGCGGGTCTTGGCTGGCATATGTGTGGCGGTGGGCCAGATCACATGGATCGGTGCAGGCTGGTCGCGGTAGCTGGGCAATACCGCTTCCAGTTGGCCGCGCAGCACATAGTGCGCAATCAACCAGCTCGGCAACCAGGCCAGGCCCACGCCCGCAATGGCGGCGTCAGCCACGGCCTGGAGGTCGTCCAGCACCAACGGCGATGTCACACCCGCGCGATGGGAATTATTGCAACGGTAGGCAATGCCTCGGTGACCGGCGAGGTCATCGATATGTTCAATCCGCCCGACCCGTTGCAAATACGCAGGCGAAGCGGCCAGGCCCACGGACTGTTCGCCCAGGCGGCGTGCACTCAGGCGGTCGGTGTCCGGCAGCGGGCCGATACGCACGGCAACGTCGTAACCTTCCTGCGCCAGGTCGATCAGCCTGTCAGAGAACGAAATCTCGACTTCCAATTGCGGGTAACGGTCCATCAACCCCCACAATGCCGGCGCCGCATAGTGGTGACCAAATGCCAGCGGCAGGCTCGCCCTTAACCGTCCACGCGGCTGTTGCCGACCACTCTCCAGCACTGATTCAGCAGCTTCAAGTTCGGCCAGCGCACGCAGGCAATGCTCGTAGTACGCCTGCCCGTCCTCGGTCAGGCGCTGACGGCGAGTGGAGCGCTGCAACAGGCACGTGCCCAAACGTGCCTCCAGTCGCGCCAAACCCTTGCCCACGGCCGAGCGCGTGAGGTTCAAGCGCTCGGCAGCCTCTGTCAGGTTGCCGCTTTCGACGATTTGCAAAAACAGTTCAACGCCATCAAAACGCGGAGTGGCCACGGCTCTATTGTCGCCCCTAATTCCCTTAGCAGAGGAAAAGTTATCACGAATAAAGAATTTTGTTCCCGCGAGAATGGTACTCCCCCCAATCACAAGGAAAATCCCATGCCGCCCGCCGCCGCTGTATCGGCCGTCAGCGCACCGCGCACCGCCAAAGATGGCCTGGCCCTTACCGCCGTCTGCCTCGTCGCCCTGATGTTCGGCCTGGAAATCTCCAGCGTGCCGGTCATCTTGCCGACCCTGGAACAGCAACTGGGCACAGGCTTCCAGGACGCCCAATGGATCATGAATGCCTACACCCTGGCCTGCACCAGCGTACTCATGGCGGCGGGCACACTGGCCGATCGCTTTGGGCGGCGGCGCATGCTGGTGCTGTGCTTGTGGCTGTTTGGCCTGGCCTCGCTGGCGTGTGGCCTGGCGAACGACGCTTCCACGCTGATCGCCGCGCGGTTTGTCCAGGGCGTCGGCGCCGGGGCGATGATGATCTGCCAGTTCGCGATCCTGTCGTACCAGTTCCGTGAGCCGGCCGCACGGGCGCGAGCCTTTGCAATATGGGGCGTGATCGCAGGCGTGGGCCTGGGCTTCGGGCCAATGGTGGGCGCGTTGATTCTGGCGGTCGCGGACTGGCGCTGGGTATTCCTGGTGCATGTGCCGCTGACCCTGCTGACCTTGGTGCTGCTGCGCATCAGCGTGCAGGAATCCAGCGACCCGGCCCGCCATCGGCTCGATATCGCCGGCATGCTGACCTTGACGCTGTCGGTGTTCGCGCTGGTGTATTTCATCACCCAGGGCAGTGAAAACGGCTTCGGCACACCGGCCATGCTCGGCTGGGCGGGGTTGTCAGCAGCCGGGCTGCTGCTGTTCATCGTTGTTGAACGTCGCAGCGCGCACCCGATGTTCGACTTTTCGGTGTTCCGTATCCAGCGCTTTAACGGCGCACTGATGGGCTCGATCGGCATGAACTTCAGCTTCTGGCCGTTCATGATTTACCTGCCGCTCTACTTCCAGGCGGGCCTGGGTTACGACACGCTGACCACCGGCGCGGCCCTGCTCGCCTACACCTTGCCCACCTTGCTGGTGCCGCCGCTGGCCGAGCGCCTGGCGTTGTGCTTTGGCGCCGAGCGCGTCATTCCCTTGGGGCTGGGCATGATGGGTGCAGGTTTCATGGCCATGGCCGCCGTCAATGCTGCCGAGCATCCGAGCATTGTGCTGGTGCTTTTCAGCTGCGCGATGGCCGGTGTGGGGTTGGCGCTGACTAACTCACCGACCACCAACACCACCACCGGCTCGGTCTCGGCCGACCGTGCGGGCATGGCCTCGGGCATCGACTTCAGCGCGCGATTGATCACCTTGGCGCTGAACATCGCCTTGATGGGCCTGGTGTTGCTGCTGGGCATCAGCCATCACCTTTCCAGCGTGCTGCCCCAAACGTCTGCACTGGATTGGCCCGCCATCAGCCAGAATATTGCGGCGGGCAAGCTGGACGCGCTGGCGCTGGCCCCGGTAGACGCGCAGTCAGCTCTACGCCACGGCGCCGGTTGGGCAATGCTTTTTGCAGGCCTTGGCGCTGGCGGGCTGGCGATGCTGAGCGGGTATTTCTTCCGACGCGGCAGCTAAACGAAAACGGGCCTGCAGATGCAGGCCCGTTTGATTGGGGTTGAAAAAACTGTCAGCTATCAGCTGTTAAGCGCAGCCTGTTCGTTTTCCAGAAATTCCTCTTCAAGCTCGGCCTCGTCGGCCTTTGTATCAGGCAATGCTTGCCCGGCGGCGCGTGGTTTGCCGCGTAACTTTCCGTACAGATGCTCCAGCGCGTGTTCAAGCTTGGTCGCTGCACCATCAATCGCCTGTTCCAGGGTATCGGCCTTATGCAGGACCGACAGTGGCTGATGGCCTTTTGGCCGTGCCTCCAGGCGGCAACTCAGATCATGAGGGCCAGGCTTATCGCCATTCTCATCTTTCAGGTAGACCTCGACACGGGTCAGGTCTTCTTCATAACGTTCGAGCGTGCTCTCAATGGTAGTACGTACCCACTCCTCCAGTCGGATGCTGCTTTCAATATGGTTATCGCTATTGACTTGGATTTGCATAGTTCTTCCCTTATTTCAGCTAGCTCGCGAGAGGTCACAAACTGCAACACCGGGGTGGTGAAACCATGACCTCTTGATTACACAATTGAGCAGTCGGAGGAACATTTCAACCCCTTTGCGAAGATAAATTACACATTACAAATTAAGTCTGACGACGGGCAAAAACGCTGTTAGGGTGGGGAGTTAGTTACATCTTCTTACGCCCAGCGAACCTCACAATTGCCCCTCTCCCAACGGGTGCAATCCGCGAAAAATCCCCGCTTCCTCCACCAGCCAGTCATGCACCGCACGCACGCCCGGATGGTTCAGTGCGCCTGGCGCGTACAGCAGCACATAGCGTTTGTGGTTCGGCACAGCCAGGCCGAAGGGCACGATCAAGGTGCCGCGCTCCAGCTCATCATTGAGCAAGGTGCGCCGTGCGATGGCCACTCCCATGCCGGCGATGGCGGCTTCGATGGTCAGGTGGTTGCGGTTGAAGGTGTGCCCGCGCCGTACGTCGGCGTCGTGGTAGCCGATGGCATTCAGGTAAAACTCCCACTCGGCGTATTCATAACTCCCACGCCAGGCGGTAATGTCGTGCAGCAACGGGAAATGCACCAGGTCGGCCGGGCCATGCAGCGGCGGGCGGCCGCGCAAGAGGCTGGGCGCACACACCGGGAAAATCTGTTCATCCAGCAGGGCTGTGGATAACAGGCCAGGGTAGCTGCCGTCGTTCAAGTCGATCGCCAAGTCGAAGTCGCCCTCGTGCAGCGCAATGCTGCTGTCTTCGGCGACCATGCGCAGTTGGATATCCGGAAAACGTTGCTGCAAACGCGGCAAGCGCGGCGTCAACCATTTACCCAGAAACGACGGGATTGAGCGCAGGCGCAAGGTGCCGCTGATCATCCCCGCATCCAGGCGCTGCAACTCGGCGTCGATGCTGCCATAGGCCTCCCCCACCGTCGCCGCCAACCGCTTCCCCTCCGCACTCAGCTCCACACCGCGCGCGCGCCGATGAAACAGACGGAAGCCCAAACGCTCCTCCAATTGGCGGATTTGCTGGCTCACCGCCCCCGGTGTGATGTGCAGTTCTTCAGCGCAGCGGGTAAACGACAAATGCCGCGCCGCGCAGGAAAAAACGTGCAGCCAGACATACGTCTGGCCATGAAGGGGCCGGGTCATAGGGTTTAGTCCTGCTAAAGGGTGTCTTAGGATAATTCGTTGGTCAGTGCCGATCCAGAGGCTCAGTATCGCGCCAATTCCGCCTGCTCTACAAAACATGGCAGCGATTCCTACTCCATTGCTTGTAAGGCTTTAGCATGGCTATCAGTGTTTTCGATCTATTCAAAGTGGGCATCGGCCCATCCAGCTCCCACACCGTCGGTCCGATGCGTGCAGCGGCGACCTTCGCCCAGGCCCTCACCGACGAGGAATTGCTGAGCGACACACGCCGTGTCGAAGTGCGCCTGTACGGCTCGCTGTCCGCCACCGGCATCGGCCACGCCACCGACCGCGCCTGCGTGATGGGCTTGATGGGCGAATGGCCGGACAAGGTCGACCCCACCTCGATCAACGCGCGCATCCAACAATTGCGCGAATCCGGCCAACTGTTGCTCGCAGGCACGCAGGCCATTGCCTTCAACTGGCACACCGACCTCCTGCTGCT
Organism: Pseudomonas sp. R76; assembly: GCF_009834565.1. GTDB lineage: Bacteria > Pseudomonadota > Gammaproteobacteria > Pseudomonadales > Pseudomonadaceae > Aquipseudomonas. Next base: position 1,381,029 of record NZ_CP019428.1, on the reverse strand, counting down.
GGACGAAAGCCTGCCCTACCACCCCAACGCCATGTCCCTGCACGCTTATGGCGACAATGGCCTGCTGAGCGAACAAACCTATTACTCGGTAGGCGGCGGTTTCATCATCGAAGCGGCCGAGGCGGCCTCCGGCATTGCGCCGACCAGCGATGTTGAATTGCCCTACGACTTTTCCAGCGCCGTCGAACTGCTGGCCTTGTGCAACAAGCATGGCCTGCGGGTTTCCGAACTGATGATGGCCAACGAACGCGCGTGGCGCAGTGACGAGGAAATCCGCAGCGGTTTGCTGCATATCTGGTCGGTGATGCGCGAATGCGTGGAGCAAGGCCTGCGCGATGAAGGCATCTTGCCAGGCGGCCTTGATGTGCCACGCCGCGCGGCGAAACTGCACCGCAGCCTGTTGGAAATCGGCAAGCCCAATGTCATCACCTCGACCTTGTCGGCCATGGAATGGGTCAACCTGTTCGCCCTCGCCGTCAACGAAGAGAACGCTGCCGGCGGACGCATGGTCACTGCTCCGACCAATGGCGCGGCGGGGATCATCCCGGCGGTGCTGCACTACTACATGAAGTTCAACGCCGACGCGCCTGACGATGACGTGGTCAATTTCTTCCTGGCTGCCGCCGCCGTCGGCATCCTCTGCAAGAAAAACGCCTCGATCTCCGGCGCCGAAGTCGGTTGCCAGGGCGAAGTCGGTTCGGCCTGCGCAATGGCCGCTGCCGGCCTGGCCGATATCCTCGGCGCCACCCCGGAGCAGCTCGAAAACGCCGCCGAAATCGGCCTGGAACACAACCTCGGCCTGACCTGCGACCCGGTCGGCGGCCTGGTGCAAGTGCCGTGCATCGAGCGCAACGCCATCGCGGCGGTCAAGGCGATCAACGCCACGCAAATGGCCCTGCGCGGTGACGGCAAACACTTCATTTCCCTCGACCGCGTGATCCGCACCATGCGCGATACCGGCGCCGACATGCATGACAAATACAAAGAAACTTCACGGGGCGGCCTGGCGGTCAGCTGGGTGGAGTGCTGATCGGAACACTGCACCCCGTCCTGAACCTGAGCCCGCGCAAAAATAATAACGAGGCCATATCGATGACCGATGTACGCGATCCGCCGCGTGCCTGCCCTGCGCCAGTACTCGGGCCAGCTGTCGAATGTGTTTGTGGTGGTGATCGGGCTGATTGCGCTGTCTGCGATCGTTTTCTCGGCAGTGCCCTGAAATAGCTCACTGACCTCAAGCACAGCACAAAACAAAGGTGGGAGCGGGCTTGCTCGCGAATGCGGTCTTTCAGCCGAGTATCTATTGGCTGATACACCGCTTTCGCGAGCAAGCCCGCTCCCACATTCAGACCTCAATGGCAGGAAAGCCGCTGTACGGCACGCCCCTTGCTGTACAGCTATTGAGGAAAACGGACCTTGTGAAAACCTCAGCGATGGAGTGGCCGGTGGTCAGGCAACGCGAACTAATCCCGACACCGGTCGTCAATGACTGCATGTTCTTATCAGGCGGTAACGCACCATGGACAATCCTTTTCAGATCATCACCGACACCTTCAGCCCAAAATACCGGGTTAACCTGAGCATCCAGCGGCTGGATGGCAGCATCATGCTCACCCTCTCCAATGAGGAGGGCGTGGTTGCCAAACGCATGATCAGCGCCGAACAGCGCAATGACCCGCAACGGCTCAAACGGCTGGTGCAAAGCATTCAATTCGGCATCGCCATCGAGCAGGGCCACAGCGCCATGGAGATCCTGGCGGTGATGACGGACGGCGACCATAAACTCCTGCAGCGGCCGCCCGCCCGCACCCTGCCCTTCAGCGTCGGGCTTTAAAGCTCGCCCTTCTCGGTTTCCAGGCTCGCCTCGCCCTTGCGACGCGGGCCTTCGACTTTAACCGACGGGAACGCCGACGACGCGTAGCGCACCACCAGAATCGAGAACGCCAACAGCAGAATGCCACCGCACAGGTAGATGATGCCGATGTCCGGCGGGTTGTGGTGGGACACGTTGGAGATCAACAGGCGCGTCAGCGCGGTGATCGCCACGTAGATCAGGAAGCGCACCGGCATGTGGTTGGTCTTGTCGGCTTGACGAAAAAAGCTCGAATACTCATGGGTGAAATGACCTCTTTCGCACGTTGCTACGTGAAATCCGGATCTGGAACCTACTGAAAAAATCTAGATTTCAATCTCAGGCGCGTATTTTTCTACAGTGGAAATCGAAGCGGACTTGTTCAACAAAATCGTTCAAAAGGAGGAATTCAATTGTTTTTTGCGAAAGCGTGAACGGTAAATAAATCCGTACATTTTTTCGTGGGCACCTCCATGCCATCGCAGCAAACTCCTTGCACGGTTAGACGGCGTTGATCGATGCGACTAACGGCGTCCACCCAGCATCATACAGGTAACGTCGCTGATCTTTCCGACAAAAAACCTCTAGAACCATCGCAAGCTGAAACGCATCAGGTTCACCAAAAAATCAATTATGCATAAATGCATTCCCCCCCCCTTGACCCGGAAGGACAGCACCTCTACAGTCAATAAGCTGTATATATATACAGTATATTTCGTCAGCATCTAATTGAATTTCTTCATAAACGAGGTTTTTCCCTATGAAAAGCGATACTCATAAATTTGGTAAAACACCACATCAACCCAGCCTCTGGACGCGAGCGGACGCGCTGAAAGTCCGCACGGACGATCCTACTACTACACAGCCATTGGTCAGTGCGAACTTCCCTGTACTGAGCGACGAGGTGTTTATCTGGGACACAATGCCGCTGCGTGATATCAACGGAAACATTATCTCTGTCGATGGCTGGTCTGTGATCTTTACCCTGACTGCGGATCGTCACCCGAACGATCCACAATACCTCGACCAAAATGGTAACTACGACATCACCCGCGACTGGAGCGACCGCCATGGCCGGGCAAAGATGTACTACTGGTTCTCTCGCACCGGCAAGGACTGGAAACTCGGCGGCCGGGTGATGGCTGAAGGTGTTTCGCCGACCGTTCGCGAATGGGCCGGCACGCCGATCCTGTTGAGCGAGCAAGGCGACTTGGATCTGTACTACACCGCTGTTACGCCGGGCTCAACCATCGTCAAGGTGCGTGGTCGCGTGGTGACCACCGAGCATGGCGTCAGCCTGGTGGGCTTCGAGAAGGTCAAGTCGCTGTTCGAGGCCGACGGCAAGCTGTACCAGACCGAAGCGCAAAACGCCTTCTGGGGCTTCCGCGATCCATGGCCGTTCCGCGATCCGAGGGACGGCAAGCTGTACATGCTGTTCGAGGGCAACGTCGCCGGCGAGCGCGGTTCCCACAAGGTCGGTGATGCAGAAATCGGCGACGTGCCGCCAGGTTATGAGGACGTTGGTAACTCGCGCTTCCAGACCGCTTGTGTCGGCATCGCCGTGGCCCGTGACGAAGACGGCGACGACTGGGAAATGCTGCCGCCGCTGCTGACCGCGGTAGGCGTCAACGACCAGACCGAACGCCCGCACTTCGTGTTCCAAGACGGCAAGTACTACCTGTTCACCATCAGCCACACCTTCACCTATGGCGACGGGGTAACTGGGCCGGACGGGGTGTACGGTTTTGTCGCAGATTCGCTTTTCGGCCCTTACGTGCCCTTGAACGGTTCAGGCCTGGTACTGGGTAACCCGTCTTCCCAGCCGCTCCAGACCTACTCGCACTGTGTGATGCCCAACGGGTTGGTGACCTCATTCATTGACAGCGTAAGGACCGACGAAGCCGGTACGCAGATTCGTATCGGCGGCACTGAGGCACCGACTGTGGGGATTAAGATCAAAGGGCACCAGACGTTCGTGGTCGCCGAGTATGACTACGGTTACATCCCACCGATGCTCGACGTCACGCTCAAGTAATGGCAACCCACCGCTTTCAGGCAGCGGGTTTAAGTTCGATGAAAAGATCGTTGCGGATATGACCAAGATATCCTGCCTGACTCGCTGCGACTTTGTTCGGACCCCATCTGAAACAACGCATAGAAACTAACCTTCAGAACTGGCTACAAGGATGTAGCCAGTAACTGGTGATTAATTGATGCTACTTGCGGCACTTGAGATAAAGAAAACTCTCCTGGTCGAGCTCGCCCAGATCTCCGCTCGGCCACCATTAATTCGCGAAGGGGCCTTCCCCTAGATAACAGAGCAGCGTCGAGCCCTTGATCAGCACTTTACCGTAACCAGCCAACCGCACTTCTACATGGGGCAGTGGTCGGGGGGCACAAGCCGGGGCGATTGAGGCACACTACCAATGCGCATACAGAAAAAACGTACCTTCAAAAACCGACAAGCCAACCTGATACGCACGGTGCAGTAAGTCTTCAGACTCCTGAAACAAATCATACCATCGCGTCCTGATCGCTTACTGGTGCCTACAGGTTGTATCCTCAGATTTGACTTAATCTTACGTTGATGCTGCTGTCCGTGCCACTATTTAAAGAAGAGGTGAAAGAGATGAAAGGCGCGACCATGTGGAACATACACAACCTCCATGAGCGTCTTGACGAGCTTGGGGAAGCCCCGCGGAAGGACTACGGCAAAATAAAACAAACGATCACTGCTGATATGCGTCGAATGATTGAACTCAAAAATAGGAGGTTTCATGGATGACTACCACATCACAAAGTCTGGCAACCATTGGATTATCAAGAAGCAAGGTGCTGAACCGGCGTCGAAGACTGCTGATAAAAAGGCAGAAATCATCAAGCTAGCGATCGATTCTTTAGAAGGCAAAACCGCCTCCCTGAAAACAATAAGGAAGATGGGACCATTCAGGAAGAAAGCACGTACCCACGTAGCGCTAACCCGTTCAAATCTAAAGATTAAGAGATTCTAAATGAGAAAGCCCAATACTAGGCTTTCCTAAAAACAAAAAAGAGCCTAAAAGTTCTCCTGTGACAAATAATTTTAATCATGATATTTTAAGTTCCGCTCTTGCGACAGGCTTTTCTACCTTTTTTAGTTCTGCCTCATTTTTAATCCTATCTAACGCATCAGTGACATATTCAGATTTAGCTTTTAAAGCTGGCTCCAATGTTGATCTATCCCGCCCCCTCAAGCTGGTAAATAACAGTTTAATTCTTTAGTACCATTGTTATAGGTAACCTCACGAAAAGCCAACGCTTTAGTGACACCAGAATAATTTAATATTTCATCGTTAAATCACAACAATGTTACTGGCGTAGAAAGGCCGATAATAAAATGGCCTTTTTAACTGCTTTTGCTAATCATTTAAATCATGATCAGCAAGAACAGCACCAATTACATCATTACCAATTAAAATAATTCCAATGTTATCCTCTGGCGTTACTCCTGACAATTCAACACCAAAAGCTTTAATTATTTTTTCTTTAGAATTAGAATATCGTGCGTAAAACCTCTGATCTGGCTCGTTGCGACTACAGCGAGTTACTTTCACTATTAAATAAATCAAAAAACGCCTAAAGTGCGATGAAAGCAGAATAGCGTAAAATAAATTTTTGAAACCATATATATTTTAGCATTTATGTATTCATAGTACTAATATCAATGCAAAAATGCATTTAGATAAATTTATCGAAAACTATTACCCAAAAATCATGAGCTATAAACTTATCGAAAAGGCAAGGCAGGCCATGCAGAAAAGTAAGGTAAAAACCGTGTAGGTCGATCATGTGTTGGTCATGTCAATATCTTTCGTCAAAATACCTAGTGAGGTCAGTGTGGTGAATCAATGTTCTTTATGCATAACATTGGCTCACGGCAAAACCACTACTATTAACATTCCTGCGGCAACAATCTTAAAAAACTCGAAAAAGCAATAACAGAATCCGTTATTACTTTACGGCAATAATCTTACTTTATATTATTAAGCACTTTAAAACTGTATATACATCGCACAGCACCGATCCTAATCAAAAAATATTTATAAAATATGAGCACGCCCTTGTGGATAACATTGGTCAGCTTATATAAAGAGTCTTTAGGAAAAACGAAATACCTGAAGCATTAATAATTCAGGAAACAGAAAAACCGCAAAATAATTAAGAGGAAATTTGGCACTCGGCGAGCGCTTTGCAAAAAACATGATGGGCAATAATGAAACCAAGGAAAATCACAAACAAAAATTACAGTTAGAAAATTATCACATAAAAGAAAGATTAGAGAACCTAGAGAGCATGCGGACTGCCGGGGCCTTGCAAACGTTGTGATAGCGAAGTTTGCTGTTCATATTCCGCTTTACCTTCAAGGAATCGATTTCCGGTCGTGCGGATTTGGTGGTTCCGCATTCGAAACTGGCCCAGTGGGTTGGCATGACAGGCGTGCAGTTGCAGCCCTTAGTACATGCCCTGCGTAGCGTTGTGACCGGGCAATAGTTCGTGCACGCGGAAGAAAGACCGGTACAAAAGCTCGCTGCGGACTTGAAGAAAACCAACCGCTCTTATGTTTGGGCGTACGCCACCAACCAGTTCTGCGAAACAGCTGCTATTGTATGCGCTTTCGGCACCAGGAGGGCATGTAAGCATGCTTGTAACTTCCTGAATGGTTGGAAAGGCAAGCTGGTCTGCAACGATTTTGGTATTTACAAAGCCAGCTTCAAGCTCGGCGGGACGGAAATCGGCTGCATTGCTCAGGACCGGAGCAAGTTCTTCGTACTGCCTGCCACCAACAAAAGCAAGCTCGTCGAACAAGCTCTTCGCTATATCCAATTGCTTTACGAAATAAAGAGTAAAGTCCGCGACCTGGAGCCATATTCACTGCACCGAATACAGCAACAAAAAGCCGCACCGTTTATGGCAAGGCTGCATGCCTGGATGATCGGCCATCCCGATCTCGTGCCTGAAGGTTCGGCCATCAGCATAGCCCCGTATTACAGCTTGAAACGATCGGAAGCGCAATCGAGCGACCTTGATGACGGGGCCGTACCCGTCGACGACAATTGGGTCGAGAATCATATCCGACAGTGATCTCTTGGACGCAAGAACTAGCTATTTGCAGGATCGCTACGCAGCGGCAAACAGGCGGCAGCGATCATGAGTTTAACCCACTCCGCACAGACGAACAGGCACCATCCATATGTCAATCTGAAAGACTTTTTGACTCGCCTGCCGACTCAGCAAGCGAGTAAGATTTGTAGTGGACAACTAATCCCGGACACGACGTTAAGTTTTTCTTCGGCCCGGGCTGGTGCCAACCCATCGTTGAATTGATGAGGCCGAATCCAGTTGTACCGATGCATCAAAAAATGGCTGATATCGCGCTTTGCTTCCTGCGCAGTTCGATAGCCCACGGTCGGTATCCATTCCGTTTTCAAGCTGCGAAATAAGCGCTCCATCGGTGCGTTATCCCAGCAGTTTCCTCGTCGACTCATGCTGTGGCGCATGCGGTATCGCCACAACCGCTGGCGAAAGATTCGGCTTGCATATTGGGCGGATTCAACCGGTCGTCGCAACACTGGATTGTTGTACAGACTTTAGATACTCATTGAGTGCTTCGGCAGGTGTTTTCCAGCCGAGTGTTTTTCGAGGTCTAGTGTTAAGTACGTGAGCTACCGCCTGTAATTCTTGGGCACTCCAACGAGAGAGGTCAGTGCCTTTCGGGAAGTATTGCCGTAGAAGGCCGTTCGTATTTTCGTTTGTACCGCGCTGCCATGGACTATGTGGATCAGCAAAGAAAACCTTTACTCCGGACTCGATGGTAAATCGAGCGTGATCCGACAGCTCCTTTCCACGATCCCAGGTCAAAGATCGCCACAGCTCGATGGGAAGATCAGTCACCGTCTTCTTCAATGCGTTGGCCATACTAACAGCCCCATAGCCAGCCAGCGCCGGGCCGTTCTTCGTGCGGGGAATTAGCCCATAACCTTTCTCGCGAGGCAGATGGACGAGCATGGTAAATCGAGTTGAGCGCTCGACCAGAGTTCCAATCGCAGACCGGTTCAGACCGATGATCAGGTCGCCCTCCCAATGCCCGGGTACAGCCCGATCTTCTACCTCAGCAGGGCGACTGGAGATCATGACGTCCTCGCTGACATGTGCCCACACTTTGGCCTGCGCTCTGGCTCTCGGCACGCGCAATGCGCGTCCTGAGCGCAGGCAGCTCACCAGTTCGCGCTTGAGAGCTCCTCGACCCTGAATGTAGAGCGCCTGATATATGGCTTCATGAGAGATGCGCATGGATTCATCATCCGGAAAATCGATCTGGAGCCGGTTGGCAATTTGTTCAGGCGACCAGCCATTGACCCATTTACGGTCACTGCGATGCGGTTTATTTCGGCCTTTGAAGGGTGCTTGCCGAGGCCCAGAAATCTCACGACCATCGGCGTCTTGAACCTTGCCCTCAAGGCGGTCGCGTACGTACTGGTGCAGTCGCGGGTTAGTGACCAATTTCGCTGGTTTCGGTCTCTTGGCCACCAGTTCTGCCTTCCATTGCGCTACTGACGCTCGATATTCAAGCCGACCGCAACGGGTAGCAGCATTTCGTGTCAGCTCCCGTGAAATTGTCGATGGGCTTCGTCCAAGGCGACGGGCGATCTCACGAACGCCAATACTTTGCGCTCGAAGCAGCCCAATCTCTTCTCGCTCTGCAAACGATAAGTATCGTCCTGATATGTGATTCGACATGAATAATGGCATCCCGCCGCGATGACGGAACCAGCGTGTACCTACCGCTGTTGATACGCCAACGGCATGTGCTGCCTTTTCGCTTGTGATGCCTGTTGCAATCTGCACCCAAAATAGCCGCTCGATCTCATTACGAAGTGAGGGCGCACCTGGAGAACGCATCGCTCCCCGGCCCGTCAATTTTTGCATCCATCCTGCGGGTCGTCCCATAAACACCTCGAACAAGGTGTTGCGACGACCGGTTGAATCCGCCTTGCGATCCCTGGTCCGAGTGGAATAGCAGATCCGAAGGCCTGCCACGCTGCTCCTAAGCCATATCCAGCGCTTTGATCACCAGCTCAGCGTCTGGTTTTTCCGACAGTGCCCAGCCCACGATCCGACGCGTACACAGATCCAGAACGACAGCCAGGTAATGCCACTTTCCTTGAGCCCAAATATAGGTGATTTCGCCGCACCAGACTTGATTCGGGCCTGGCACATCAAACTCACGGTTCAAGGTATTCGGAATATCGAGTCTTTCTACTGTCGCTCGTTTGTAGGCATGTGAGCCGGGTTGTTTACTGACTAAATCAAGCTCGCGCATCAAGCTGCGTACTTTGAATCGACCGAGCTGCTCACCGTCTTCACGCATCAGCGAAAAGATGCTGCGGCTCCCGGCAGCGCTACGACTTTGCGTGAACAACTCGCTCACCGGGCTGCGCAACCTAAGCCGTTCAACATCGGGCGTGCGGCGCCTAAGGCGCTGGGCGTAGTAGCACGAACGAGTCACTTCAAACAACTTGCACAGCCAATCAACTGGCTCATGGACGCTCAACTGATTGATCAGCGCGTACGCTCGTGATCTTCCGACATCAAGAGCGCGGTAGCCTTTTTTAATATCGATTTTTCCCGTTCAAGCCCGGCGATCCGTGCTTCCAGCTCCTGAATTTTCTGCTGTTCTGGGGTCAACGCCTTGCTCTGCGGAGTGATGCCTTGGCGCTCTTTCTGAACCTGGTCAACCCAGCGGCGCAACGCTGACTCGCCAATACCGAGTGAACGGCTGGCTTCGATGTAGCTGTAGTTTTGCTTGAGCACGAGGTCGGCAGCCTCGCGTTTGAATTCTGGAGTAAAGGAGCGGCGTTGTTTGGTCATCTGACACCTCGATCTGGCGAGCATTCTCGCCTAAATGGGTGTCCGGTTTCATTAGACCACTACAATTACGGCGTTGCTACCGCATAAGCGGGCGTCCGCTAAGCTATGCAAGGCCCACTTCTCAGAGGCTTACCAACAAAAAGCAGGGATGGTTAGCCAGACGATCAAAAACATCTAAAGAAATCCAAGTACAGGCCGATAAAGCCAATACTCTAATGTGACAGGATTTTCGCATGCTTATCAATGCTAGCAATTCTTCCTCCATACCAAGCAGCCCAAGCAGCCCAAGCAGCCCAAGCAGCCCAAGCAGTGCGACCCCGGCGGAGGCTAACACGACCAATAGCACCAGTGGTAAGACTGTCAGCTCGCCCGCCGAAGCTAAAGGTGCCGGCACTGCAGGTGACGGTCAAGCCACATCAGTTAAGCAGCAATCCGATATTGTAAAAGAGTTGAAGAAACAGATCGAGCAATTGCAAAAGCTACTCCAAGAGCAGCAGCAAGCTTTGCAGAAAGCACAGGCTAGCAGCCAAAGTGCAGAGGCTAAGGCAGTGGCTGTGGCGGCTGCTCAAACGCAGATTGCAGCTACCTCTGCCGAATTACAGACCATGACTTCGGCACTATTGATTGCACTCAATGCCGAAGATAAAGCATCTACCGGTTCAATAGTCAGCACAACGGCTTGAGGCTTCGTCAATGACATTCTTACAGGGCGTGAAGCGGTGTGCGCTGACTTAAGTATACGCTGTGTCTGGCTTTACGAGTTGGGTAGGTGACTTGGCCGGACGGTTACGATCGAACGCACACTGTTTATGCTTGGCTGGCGACACAGTTCCGAGCTAAGCAGCTGCATGCATGTGGGCCTGAACAAAAGTGAAGCCCACACACCCAACGCCTCGGCATGAAGTTATTCTTAATGCGCATGAATGAAATCAGGGATTACATTTTCGAACAACGTAACCGTCCGGCCAACTCACCTTCCTGACCCCGACGCTAAAGGCGATGGTGCGCAACTAGTTTAGGCACGCACCATTTCAAGCCTTTTAAGCGGTTTTTCAATGCAGCCATAACCCCGATCCTATTTTAAATACCTCAAGGCCCAGCTATTCCAAGAGTGCGCTCAGAGCGGCGCTTCAATTGCCAGCGTCGCGCAGCACCAAAGCATCAACTAGAACCTCGTCCATAAATGGACTAGGGTACAAACGAACGAAGTCACGGAGCTGCAACCTGCTTTCACTCCGCTACCTTTGCAGTTCGCCGGAGGCCATTCCCAGGCTGCTTCATCGAGCATCTGCGTTGGAATCTAGCACTCGCGTGGCACAGTCTGAGTGAACTGGCCGACCAAAAAAAGCTGCTGCCTGTGCCTCCTTTTTGCAAAACCAGTTGCAGCGATTCGAATCGATGCGCTCTCACTCTCCACCGAACCGGTGGACATGCGCGCCGGCACCGAAACGGCGTTAGCCGCGGGTCATTGCCGTGTTCGGTGCGGCGAAGCCGCATTGCGCTTATCTGTTCGCCAATCGCCGCGCCAATCGAATTAAAGTTCTGGTATATGACGGCGTGGGTATCCGGTTGGCGGCGCGACGATTGAATCACGGCAGGTTTGATTGGCCCGGCATTCGGCAAGGTTCGGAGTTCGAACTCGATAACGAGCAACTTCAGGCTTTGGTACTGGGCTTGCCATGGCAAAGGGTCGGTGCTGGGGGCTTGATCACATTGTTGTAACGCCTGCCATTGGCACATCGGTTTATCGTTGCTGACTCTAGGCTCTGGCACAATCAACGACATGACTTCCTCGCCAAAGCTCGATCAAATGACACCAGAACAGCTACGTGCCTTGGTCGAAAAAGCCTTGCAGTTGCTGCACCAGGTCGACTTGATGGGCCAGAAAATCCACCGCCTTCAAATGGTCAACGAGCAACTCGCTCTTGAGATCGCCATCCTCAAGCAACACAAAGTCGCCAAGCGCAGCGAACAGCTTAGCCCTGACTAAGGTAGCTTGCTCGACTACCTGCTCGGCACTGATATCGCGGCCATCGAGGCCGAGTTGAAGGCGGTCAATCCGTCACTTACCCCGGATGAGCTAGGTCAGAAACCCAAGCGTGCACCGCTGCCACCGCAGTTACCACGTACAGTGATCCGTACGAGCTAGAAAGCACCCAGTGCGTCTGCGGTTGCCAACCTCAGCGCATTGGCGAAGACGTCAGCGAGAAGCTCGATTGCACACCCGGAGTGTTCACCGTCGAACAGCATGTGTGTGGAAAATGGGCCTGCGGCCAGTGCGAAACACTAATCCAGGCGCCTGTACCGGCCCAAGTGATCGACAAGGTCATCCCGACCGCAGGTCTGTTGGCCCATTTGATGGTGGCGTAGTTTGCCGACCATTTACCGCTGTATCGGCGAGAGAAGATTTTTGGTCGGGCCGGGCAGGCGATTGCCCTCTCATCGCTGGCGCAATAGGTCGGACAGAACGGTGTGCAACTTCAGCCTCCTCTATCAGCTCGCGTACGGCACCCAAGTCGGTTGACTCATCTGGTTCCACACTGCCCTTGATCAGTTATAGCCCTGCAAATGGTTGCTCAAATGCCAGTTCTCCAGCGTTTCACGGAATCGCAGAACTACATGACAAGATTTATCTACTCTAATGCCGTCACACCTCTTCCTGTTTCAACTAATCCTTAGGTAAGTCGAGAAGCATAGAGCACCAAGCTATCATCGAAACCGAATGACGCAAAGGCCTATTTAAGTTGTGTTGCCTAAACGCTTACGATGACGCGTCGACATTTGCTCTTCAGCACAGGAGAACTGCCCCTTAACGTGGAAAATGGCTGCTACGAGGCGCTCGGAGCAGCCCAAAGGCATGGAGCACGAAAAACTTTGATCGATTTTACAAGGCTGGCATTTTTTGAAAGCGTGATGAGTCATTATCCGAAAAAATCGCGTTCTACTTCAGGCGATGCCCAGCTCGCGTCGATCCAGATAAACTGTATGAGCTTTCATTCAGACCCTCTTAAGAATCAGGAAGTATTAACAGGAGTCATGATTATCAATTTGGAATGTCGTTTCATGAGATTGAGTTTTTAGCAGCGATACCATCGGAAACTGCTTTTAGTTGAGGTGGCAAGTCCATCATGCCGAGATGCACCTCGATGAACTGCATGACCGTTGGTTTTTCGGCATGGCGAAGTGCAGCAGCCAGTTCTTTGCTATTGCGCACGCTATAGGTTATGGGTTTGTTTATCATACCAAAAGCGTGAGGAATGAGTGACCAGTCGACAGGTGGAATATCGTTGTAGTATTGATGCTCCCCATGGATAGCCCGTTCAACGGTATACCCGTTGTTATTGATTAGAAAGATTATAGGTGCATGGCCGTCACGTAAAAGACTACTCAGTTCTTGCACGGTCAGTAATGCAGAGCCGTCACCAATGAATAATAGTGTCCGTCGGGCGGGATTTGCGGTCATTGCACCGAAAGTCGCAGGCAAGGTGTAACCAATAGAGCCCCATAGAGGCTGACCGATAAAGGACGATCGAGGGCCAATTTGTAGAGTAACGGAACCAAAGAAAGAGGTTCCTTGCTCGGCGATGATAAGATCTCCATCCTCGATGAATGACTGAATTTTCTGCCAGAAAGTGTGCTGGGTTATAGGTACCTCGGTGTGTTTATTTATGGCTTTTACCGCGGAGGAATTTGTCGCTGGAATTTTGAACGATCCTGGTTTACATCGAGCAATGAGTTGAGTCAGTATTTTAAGGGACTCCTTTAAAGGTATGTTCTTGTACTCTACACCGTGCACGAACACGGAGTATGGCTGGAAATCGACTAAATGTTTGGGATCGGGTAAGTGACTAAAGCTTGCGGTAATATTGTCGGTATACCTGACACCCAAGGACAGGACAATATCTGCATTGTCTAACGCCTGTAGTAATAAAGGGTCGCTCGCTCCACCTGAATAGTTTCCTATATAACTTTTTTGTTTTTCATCCAATACGCCCTTACCCATAAAGAGTGAAGCGTTGGGTAATTTGTGTTCTTCTAAAAGTGCGCGAACCTCCGGAATTAGGCCGAACCGCTCCATCAGGAAACCGGCTAAAAGTACTGGCCGCTTGACTGAAGTCAGTAATCTGTCCAAATGCTCAGTAAGGGCCTTGAGTTGCGAGGTATCGGCGATAGGCTCTTTCAGTTTATACGGTTTTATCTCTCCGACTATCTGCTTATTGACGACACTTAAAGGTAACTCTATGTAACCAGGCCTTTTCTCAGTTAATAGAGCGTCCAAAACCCTATCGATTTCATGCAGTGCATTTTCAGCTGTCAATTTTGTCTGGGCGACAGTCACCTGTTCAGCGCAAGTAGAAAAGTGATTGAATACGCCATCCCCCAAAGTGTGGTGAGCCAATTCCCTGTTCTCTATAGTTTTTTCAAGGGGGCTGCCGACGATCTGGAGCACCGGCACGTATTCTGCGTACGAACCGGCTATGCCATTGATCGCACTTAATTCACCTACACCATAGGTTGTAACTAAGGCTGCGACGCCAGATTGGCGTGCGTAACCATCGGCCGCGTAAGCCGCATTGAGTTCATTCGTATTACCCACCCAGATGACATCAGGATGTGAAACGATATGGTCAAGAAGTTCGAGATTATAATCACCCGGCACACCAAAAACGTGCCGTATACCGATTTCAGATAGGCGGTTGATCAAGTGGTTTGCGACAGTCAGTTTTGATGACATCGTAAGTCCCTATTATGAGGTTGGTATTCGTGCTTCGTGAAGTTTGAGGGTATTAAAACTATCTCGCCTGTGCTATTTTTATGCACCTGTAGAAGGGAAAGGAAGTGAAATTATCTTATAGGTGAATAACCATTGGTTATAGGCGAGAAAAATATGAATATAAGGGCTCTTGAATTTTTCGTTGAAGTTGTGCGTCGAAATAGCTTTATTCGAGCTTCGGAGGTGCTGCACGTTACCCAGCCTGCGATTAGTAAATCAATTAGAGCCTTGGAGGGGGAACTTGGGACCGAGCTTCTTAAGAGAACATCAAGAGGGGTTGAGGCGACGGCTGCCGGCCGCGAACTGTATGCGCACTCAATCAACATCTTAAACGAAATGAAAACCATAAAGTTCAAATTCAATACGCTTGCCCATCATTTTCAGGGTATATTGCGCTTAGGGCTGCCATCTACCACAAGCTCGTCATTTTTTGTTGATATCATCAATGACTTCAAGGTGGCTCATCCACTTGTTGAAATCAAAATATTTGAAAGTGGCTCGTGCTTGTTGGAACGAGCAGTTGCTGATATGGACATAGATATTGCAGCCGTGATGTTACCAGTCGATGAGGATGTATTCGATATCCTACCTTTTTTCGAGGACAGACTGAACTTGGTCGTTTCTGCGGATCATCAATTATCAGGACACGAATGGGTGTCGATTGCTGAATTGGAAAATTATAACTTCATTTCTTTTTCGGAAGATTATAAAATATACGAATATATAAAAGGTTTATGTGCTGAAGAAGGTTTCACACCTAACGTGACATTGAAAAGCAATCACGTTGATCTTATCTTTTCCGTAGTCTCTTCCGGGGAGTGTGTGGCACTTATGCCTGAGTCAGCGTGTCATGAGTTAGGTCAGAATGCGGTGAAATTTATAAAACTGCATGGGGCCATTCCATTTTATTCCTTAGCGCTTATCAGACGAAAAGACAAAGCCCTATCAAAGGAGGGCGCGGCTTTTATGGGTTTTGCTAAAAAGCTCTTTAATATTGAAAGTCAAGCAGGGGTAGACTCTGTACTGGTCAGCTGATTCAGGATAGGGCTTTAAGTTTGGCCGTGGCCAGCCAATCGTTACATTGGTAGAGACATGGGCTTTATTGAGCCTACTGTCCGTTACGTTAAGCTCTTCATCCTTTGCAGAAATGTTCTGCTCAAGAAGCGCACAGGTACCCAATACGAATGCTGACATTCTTGATCAACTGATCGCTTCCAATTATAAGGATTGCTTGGGGTCAATGTGTTGCCGGGCTTAACAGAAGGCAGATTTCCAATATCATCTTCTAATTATTGGGTGATCAAGGCCGACTTTGTGAAAAACAGTCGGTCTGTGGCTTCATAGATAGCTAAGTACGCATCCGAGGAAGAATCCACAGGCGAAGGCTGTGCATGGTACACGCAGCATGCGATACACGCGAATATTTAGTATCGTGCAAAATCTTCATATCTCCACCCCCGCACAATTCAGCGAAAGATCAGCGACTGATGTGCCGCAACTCGGGTGAGTGCGCCGTCCCCTACTACGGTCGCTACATTGCCTGCGCCTAACGCTGCATCACCGCATGCAAATACTCCAAGCACGCTGGCTTCGCGCATCCCATCGACCTTGATGAAATCACCTGTAGGCCCAACTTCAAATTCGCAGCCCAATTGGGCTCCCAATGGGCTACTCATGTGGGTCCAAGGCTGTGTGAATAATCCGGCTAATTTAATCACTTTAGCGCTGCAGAGTGTCACATCGGCGTGTTCTCCGCCGAGCGACAACACGGGCTCGGCGATTACCGTTACCCCACGCCTCGCAAGGCGCCCCATCTGATCGGCATCCGGCTCGAAAAGCCCGTTTAGTAAAAAGATGGTTGGTCCCCAGTCGGGCAGCATCAGCGCATGGTGGATAGCCAGTGGCGATGTTGCCAATACTCCAATTGGCCCGCCATCTAGCTCATATCCGTGGCAATACGGACAATGAAATACTCGTCGCCCCCATCGCTCCGACAGACCCGGATTCTCTGGTAGCTCATCCACAACTCCTGTTGCGAGCACCAAACGCCGAGCTGTGAATTGTTCACCGTTCTCGACGGTAACCATTAAGCCCGCATCGCTCGTACTGGCACGAGTGACCGGCTGGGAATCCCAATGGGCAGTTGGATAAGCGAGAAGTTGGGCTTGTGCATCGCTGCCTATCACGCCGGGATCTTGGCCGTCCCGTCCTAGAAATCCACGTGAGTGGCTGGCGAATCGGTTGCGTCGCCGGGCAGCATCAATGATCAAAACTTGGCGGCGCGCCCGTGCTAGCTGCAAGCCTGCTGAAATTCCGGAGTAGCTCCCGCCTACGATGATCACGTCATAAATCATGAATCAATCCCTCCAAATGTTTAAGCGGTCTAAAAAACTAGACACAACGTAAGTTACGAGAAATTTAGATATCAACAATCTCGTAGCTATTGCTATTTGACTATATATATCTGGTTAAGTCGTTTAGCGCTTGTCCATAAGGTTCTTAATTGCACAGGGGATTGCTTAGTAGGAGGGGGGCAAATGTAGCTGAGAAAAAATTGGAGGCAGTGCTAGATCGCATTTAAAAGGATCTGCGAGATACTACGCACCCCGCCGCTCATCTGACCGACAGCTGAAAAAGGTAGGAGTAACCGCTCAGCTGTACACTAGGCCTAGGTCCTCAAAAAGCCAGTGAGGACGATATTATATATTTTTTCCCGAAGTTCTAGAAGGAGTCCGAATGGTACGAACCGCCCCAAAACAGAATAACGGGTTCAAGAGCATAGTCTTGAAAGAAATTCTTTAGGCGGCAAAACCGGCCAATTGGCGTAGCCAGATATGCGAGATAAATGCGCTTCCATCAGAGCTTAAAATCGCAGAACGGAGTAACTGTCAGGCGAGATACATAGCCGGGCCTGCGTTTTTAGCTCAGCCCAGCATCAGTTGAAATCAAGGCAGCCTAAAATACAACTTACCGTCACGATTGCAGAAATTATTAATAGCGTCATGCGAGGTCACTTTCGTCTCAAATGATCCGTTGGCAGCGCCGTGGTGTATTTAACCTGACTCAATGCAAAGCTAGACCTGATGCTCGCGACACTGGCGATCTGAGTAAGGCACTCAAGCAGCAGCGTTTGGTACTTCAGCAGATCCTCTATCACGACCCGAAGCATGAAGTCAGCTTCTCCACTCATAAGGTAGCATTCCATGACCTCCGGGCGCTTCTGAATAGCATTGGTGAAAACCTCCAATGACTCCTTGTCTTGTTGCTTCAGCGTTACGTGCACAAAGACGTTGACCGCTAATCCAAGCTTCAAGGGATCCACAAGAGCAACCGCGCCTCTCAACACACCCTGTTGCTTTAGGTCAGAGACGCGTCGCCAGCACGGGGACGTTGAGATACCGACCAATTCAGCCAAATCCGCGTTACTCAACTCCGCATTGGCTTGAAGAGCATCTAGGATGGCAAGGCTTGAAGCGTCTAAGCTAGGCTTCTTCAAAGGTATTTTTATCCCTAAATTAAAATAAATCAGAAAATAATATCCTGAAAATATCATATTAGAAATAAAATCAGGAGAGAAATTTTGTGAAAACAAGGACAAACTATCCACATTCTTAGCACTAATTTCTACCGCCGAAGGATGTGATCATGCAAGCCCAAAACGAACCTTCTTCTACAGCCTACCGTTCACGTATTCACAAAGGAGCGGCCACAATTGTCTGGCTGTGCGTCATGGTGCTTCTGTGGGGAATCAGTTGGCCTGTTACGAAATTGGCTCTAACTGAGGTTGCGCCGATATGGCTTTCGGCATTTCGGTTCGGAAGTGCATCCGTTTGTCTGTTCGTATTCGTTGCCTTACGAGGGAAACTGAAGTTCCCACCCAGAGCTGATTGGCCGATAGTCATTAGCATCGGCTTGTTGCAGATGACCGTCTTTACGGGGTTAGGAATGGTGGCCATGACGCATGTGGATACAAGTCGCGCAACGCTCTTAGCCTACACGACACCTCTGTGGGGCTTAATTTCAGGATGGGTGCTTCAAAAAATTCAGCCAACCCGTATTCAGCTCATTGCCCTTGCACTCGGAATGATTGGCATCGGCGTCATTTGCTCCCCGATGGAGATGAACTGGTCGACCCCAGGCGCAGTGATGGGAGCATGCTTCCTCATTACCGGTGCAATTGCCTGGTCGGTGGCAATCCTTCACATTAAGAGTCATAAGTGGCAGGCATCCCCGCTGCAGCTCGCGCCCTGGCAGATGGCGTTAGCCACCATACCGCTCACAATTGCCGCCTACACAATCGAGGGTGTTCCAAATAACGTTGAGGTTAACAGCCGCCTCCTTGAGTTGCTTTTTTTCATTGGGCCAATTGCCACATCCGCCTGCTTCGTAATATCAGCTGAACATGGACGCAGGATCAGTACGTTTGCGATGTCAAACTTCACGCTGGGCGTACCACTGATAGGTATAACCGCTTCAGTCATTTTCTTGAGCGAAAGGTTGAGCCTGTGGTTCAGTATCGGGCTTTCATTCATTCTTGCAGGCATGCTGATGACAATATTGGCTGCATCTCGGCAGGGCCGAACTACGATGAAAACGAAGACTTAATCGCGTAGGATGTTGTACGAATCGGACTCGTTGCTAATCAAGCAATATTTTGTGCGTACAAATTCTGTCCCAACAGCGGCTACACATGAACTACTGAAAGCTCATTTCGGTACTCACGGAGGTTGCGCCACATATATCATAATGCTACGAAGATATTGGAGAGGGTGTGAGCGCATTAGCCAGCTCGCCCCTCACAAAAAATACATGTCTATTCCGACAGCAATCAAAATCGCTTTCTAATCTTGAGCCAATTCTTTCATACTAAATGACTTTGCCGTGCCAGCAAAGCTGGTGCGCGTCAAACGAATCACTAACTAACACACACCAATATAATCTGCGATTAAAAAGGTATAATGCTATGTGCTCACCAATGACTTGCCGCGTCTATTTGTTTCCCGATAGTTTGAATTGATCGAATCATCTTAATTCGCCAAGTAATACTTGACAATTTAACTGATAACATAGTACGCGCTCACTGAAATACTCTAACACACACTAGAACAAATATAAAAATATCAAAAATCAGGATCTACACATGTAAAGCACAAAAAAAGACAACCAAGAAATAGCCAGCATAAATGTAACTACAAGCCAACGCCGCCCCATAATAAAAACCTACTCATAATAATTAATACCTTGGCCAAAAACAGCAAATCAAAAAAACCAACTTACGGCTTATGGTACCCGATCAACTTAAATCCTCCACCTAAAATCCATACAGCAATCAAAATCATAATCTCACAATAAAACGCCTTTCGCATGGCGCTGTGTATACTGCCAACATCATTACCAAGCCATCCTTTATTTCGGCAAGCTGAAAAAACCAAACCAAGTCCGCGATTAAAAATTAAAACATACTTAACAACCAAAATATAAACGACAACAAATGAGGCCTGAAAAGTTAATCTTTAAAGAAACATCACGATAAAAACCGCCATAAAATCGTTTACAAGAATCAAAAAAACACCCATGAAAATGAATATAAAAACTTTTTCAAAAAACCATAAGCCATAAAGAGCTAATATAAAAATTGCGAAAGAAAAATCTCAACCAATCGCGTGCGACATTTTATCAACTCATTTGCTTAACACTCGCAAAATATTAAACCAATAAAAAGTTACCTTTCAAACTTTATTTCATCAGCTGAACTACTAATTAACTCACCCGCTCGACGAACAAGCATTCTCCATTCCTCTCCACTGATAACTCCAGAACTCTCCATATCATCAGCCATCCTCAGCAACCTAAAGTACTGACTCTCAATATCTTGCTCACTTACTACCTCAGTATAAAGCTTTAGCCAGCATTTCACAGCGGCCTTTTTCTTCCGTTGCATTTTAGCACCCATAATCTTCATTTTTAATACTTCGCACTGGCCAGGCTCTAAATATCAGGCACTTGATTTTTTTGCAAATACTTATTTATTTTTTAGCTAAACTCTCGCAAAAAACCCAAGCATGCGCTTTGATTAAAATAAAAAATGGAATGAAAGATGTATTAAGTCGGAGCAAAATCCTTCAATAGCTGAAAGTTAGAGTTTTTTGCTAGCATTACAAGTTTTCAGCACTTATCGGACCACCTACATGAACTAAAAAACACTTTCGACATTTAAAAAGTTAAGCAACCAAATCAAAATACCTCTCAGTCTTCAAGTTAGCTAAGTAAGGAACCTCGCTGAGCTGCTGAAAAACCTATAAAAACAACTACTAAATTCTCTAAGAATACAAAATACCATTTAACTTAAAACTGACGAAGCCGCGCCGATTAAAAGCAGAGTTCCTACATGCGAATTAGATCTAAAAAGAAAATTACAATTATCAGGAACATTAAAATCAAATTGGGATGTTTGAAAAAATAGAATCATTGATATTGGCACTAGAAAAATCAAAAAAGAAACAGAGCTACCTGAGACGATTGCTGCCATAAACCAAAAAAATATTGTTAATATGTAAAAACCAGCTATCCATTTTTTTCCGGCTTCAGCGAATAGCACGGCAGTAGAACGTAAGCCCAACCGCAAGTCGTCTAACCGATCGCTGTAAGCATAAAGTGTGTCGTACCCTAATTGCCAGAAGATACAACCAACCCACAGATACAATGCAGAATACGTTATATTGTCGGCGACTTCGACGCTTGCCATGAGTACGCCCCAGTTAAAGGTTGCTCCAAGCAACGCTTGTGGCCAGTGAGTGAAGCGTTTGCAGAACGGGTAGAAAAACATCAAGGGGACGCAACCTAAAGCCAGAAAAGCCGTAGCGGGTTTGAGTAGGAACAATAAGCAAGCAGCCATAGCCAGAAGTAATACCAGGCAAATGACCGCTTTATTTACGCTTAATGTGCGGTTGACTAAGGGACGGTGACGCGTACGATTGACAGATGCGTCGAAGCGTTGATCAATTATGTCGTTGATGACGCAGCCAGCGCTACGCATTAAAAATGC
This sequence comes from Pseudomonas sp. R76, assembly GCF_009834565.1. Taxonomy (GTDB): domain Bacteria; phylum Pseudomonadota; class Gammaproteobacteria; order Pseudomonadales; family Pseudomonadaceae; genus Aquipseudomonas. The sequence continues at coordinate 1,359,450 of NZ_CP019428.1, read as the reverse complement.
TCCGAATGAAAATACTAAAACCTGTTTAATATGAGGTAGCGTTCCGCCATTCATAAACAATGAAGCCAAAGCTGGAAGCAGTGTCAACCAAGTTCCGACAGGGCGATCTACACGCATTAGACGCGCGTATGGTTGCCAAGATAAAGGAAGGTAACAAGATACAAAATCGTTGATGCGAATATCACTCAAATCCAAATCAGGTTTCAACTTATTCAAATCCATAATTTTAAACTCAACTCTAGATCCTCGAGCTTGTTCTAGTACACCGCAATGGATAATAATTTCAAAGCTTATCCCCCTAAAAAGGTACAAGCATAATTTTCGCTAAAAAATCGTTTCACCCTCAATGAAACCCGCACTTGCAATATTAATCAATTGAATAATGTACATTCTCAGAATGCAGGATATTCATCAACCCTCAAAATGAAGAAAATACAACTAAAGCAAACTGATCTAATACTCTAATTTTTTTTTAATTCCACAAGCATTTTATTAACCACTCATTGAATGTCTTTAATTAAACAAGTACTAAGCACCGAACTAGGTTAGTTGCTCGACTCTATTTTCAAGCGAGCTATTAATTCGAGCCAGCTAATGTTTTATCTCAGTTAGATTTTCAGGCAGTTCCTGCTCGATCTATGCTGGGTTGACCTCTGATGATCGAAGATAATTTTTTTTGTTGGCCATAAAAAAGCTATAGAGTTCGGAGCAACCCTCAACCCCAAGTAAAAATGATAAACAACCAATATCACAAAAGACAATTATAGAGCCTGATACCCAAAAAAATCAGAATACTCTATTCATAAAGAAGTGTGGCTACTCAGGTTTGCACCCACGAAGACTTAGCAAAACTGATTGACTAGATAGAAGATTTAGTCACTTATAAAATAACGGAAATTCTTTTTAAATAAGAGCTGCAGATATTGCCGCTTCGATTTCCCCTTAGAAAAATTAATTCTTACAAGCATCATCCTCGAGATGCTTTTGCCGCAATTTGCACATGAAATAATAGTATATATTTAATCTGCTTCCACGACGAGCTATAGATAATAGAAATTTAATAATGATGCTACGAGATAACCATTTCTCTAAGGGTATGGCCTGAAATATTTTTACAACTCGTGAAACCACTTCAGATATTCGATATACCTTGTGCTGATCCTGCTGAAAAAAACCTAAAAATTCTTCTATCCAACAGAAAGGTACTAACACACTAAACTTAAGTACTACTGAGGATTAGTATAGACTTCAAATTGCCGGTGGTCTTCGGCCAAACGTGCCCTACCCTTTATACAGATACGATAACTTCGATAAGGTGCCTGACTCAAGCTTTAACGCGACATCATTTATAACCGACAAGCTTGGGGAGATCAGAATTAAAACAGGGTCAATGCTTTATTAAATTAAACAATACGCTCATATCGAATTCCCACATATAATGCCTTACCGACGACCGCGCAGTAAAGATACTGAATACTGAAATAGTATCAGACTCCCAAAACCCTCATATCAGCTGTCAAAGTTAGAGTTTGCAAAGCGTTTAGCAAGGATCTTGCAAGGTGCTAGAGAATCAGTAACGATGCAATCAATAATAAAGCTAGCGTCGCATGCTCATCACCCTCATCTAATAGGTACACGGAGGCTTGGGCGGCCTTACTTTGGCCAGAGTGCTATATATCCACGGTATCACCTCCATAGTCTACGAAGCAGAACCATCGGTAAATTCTCGCGCGCAAGGTGGAATGCTCGACATCCACGACTACGACTCCCAACTGGCTTTGCAAGCAGCGGGCTTGGTTGAAGATTTCCGTGCCCTGATCCTGGAGGGCACGAGCCGACTCGTGTACTTGATTACGAAGGAACTATTTTGTTAGACAAGCCCGACGATGGCAGCCGCGGTCGTCCAGAGGTTATGCGCGGCGAGCTCCGAAATATACTTCTCCACTCACTACCTGCCGGTACCGTGCGTTGGGGCCACAAGGTTGATAGAGTGCGCTCCATGGGAGAAGGCCAGCACGAGGTGACATTCGGTGATGGCGCTCACATTGTCACCAACCTACTGGTAGGAGCAGACGGTGCGTGGTCGAAGACCAAGCCGTTGCTTAGCGACGCCGCACCCGAGTACACGGGGATGTCGCTAGTTGAAACCTACTTATATGACAGCGACGCCCGGTTTCTCGCAACGGCCAAAGTGGTAGGTTCAGGTGCGTTGTTCGCACTTCAGCCAGGAAAAGGGATCCAAGCACACCGTGAGGTTAACGCCACGCTTCACACCTACGTGATGCTTACCAAATCTCAAAGCTGGTTTGCCAGCATCGATTTCAACGACAGAGCAGGTGCGGCTGCATGTATTGCACAGCAGTTCGCGTGCTGGTCCCCTAACCTCACGGCACTGATCACAGAAAGTGATACCGAGTTGGTGTGGCGCACGCTTTTTACTCTACAGGTCGAGCACAGTTGGAACCGAGTGCCTGGAGTAACACTAATTGGTGATGCAGCACACCTATCGATCCCGAATGGTGAAGGTGCCAATCTTGCGTTATACGACGGGGCTGAACTGGCTATAGCTTCACGCTCTGATCACCTCGAAACAGCTCTCCACGAATACGAACTGGCTATGTTCCAGCGCAGCGCGAGAGAGGCGGCTGAAGGTAATGAAATGCACTAATTAATCTTCGGTACCGAGACACCGCACAGCTTGATTAACCTGTTCAAAGGCGAAGGTACTTAATGTGCGGTCCCCGGATCTCTTGAGTTGCCCTCAACTCCACTAATGAGAAAATTTTGAAACTCAATCCAGTTGAGTGTCTCAGTTGCTCATAATAGGAAAAAATATGTACCATCGCCGATAAGCTTAAGGCTTGAGTGCACGGCGGATTGGTTCGATCCCATTTATAGAATGTCTTTTAAATAGTCAAAATCCTCATAAACTACCAGTACCTACAACGAATTTTCTGTTTTTTTAATCTCACCGGGGTTCGTAGATCCTAATAGATTAAAGCCAATTCAACTCCCATCTGAGTACTCTCTCTTCTCAAGCCTTTCAAGCCTTTCAAGGGCAACAGAGCAGATAAATGATCCGCCTGAGCCTCGAGGTGGCACTAAAAATAGTAATTTCTGAAAATCAACTTCGATTTCGCGCAGTAGACTGTCATGAAGTACGAAGGTCAGCTACACGCAATTGGTTGTGTAAGTCAGATGCAACAGGGAAATTTTATTTTCAACACCCAGTGAATCAGTGACTATTATCGAAACCCCGCCGACAGCCCGCACTTTCTTCACGGTAGCAATCAGCCACAATCAAACGCGAATCAATTTCATCAGATTAATATCGAATTGCCATTCTTCAGAGCCGAATCGACCTCGCTCGCCTTAAACGAAAGTTTCGACTTTGCCCGTGACAGTTTGGATTGCTCGCGGGCAAAGGCCGGTGAGGATAAAATAATGGCGCTGATATGCTGAGGGTTAGGTTAGGCCTGAATCACCAACTTTATCGCATCAGACAGAGGCGTCGTGTTTCTGCCAATAAGATTAGATAGGTCACGGGAAGAACTATCCAGCTCTCCTGTCATAGACTTCATATCTGCATCAATGACAACATCAACAACCATTTTTGGCACCCCGAAGCTTAACAACTGATCTTCATATTCGGCTGGTAAAAGATTGTTGTAAGGGATTTTTCGACTAGCATACCTAGAGACTTCCTCGGCAAATTCGTACATCGAGTAAGAATGGTCTCCAGCCAATTCATAAACTTTATTTACATGACCTGGTTGCGTTAGTACAACAGAGGCTGCGGCAGCATAATCGGCACGTGAAGCAGAGGCAAACCGCCCTTGTCCAGCGCTACCAATGATGAATTCATTAGCAAGCGCCAAAGAAAGCATACCTGTATGATTCTCTATATACCAGCCGTTGCGCAGCATCACAAACTCCATGCCGGATTTCTTCAGGTAATCTTCGGTTGCTTTATGCTCTTCGGCAAGGATCAGGCGGGATGTGTCGGTCCGCAACATACTGGTGTAAGCGATCAGCCTTACACCCGCTTGTTTGGCAAAATCGATCACGGCCTTGTGTTGCCGAAATCTTTCGCCAGGCTGCACTGCCGAGATGAGTAACAATTTCTCAACACCTCTAAACGCCGCCTCCAGCGTCTCTGGGTGATCGTAATCAGCCTCGCGCACCTTAACGCCCAAAGCACGCAAATCGTCGGCTTTCTCTGGACTGCGCACGGCAGCTACGATTTGAGTTGCGGGAATGACTCGCAAAAGCTCTCTAATAACCAGTTGACCTAGATTTCCATTTGCACCTGTAACAGCAATCATTCTCTGAACCTCCTATGCCTATGTGTAGGTTTTGTCTTTTGATTGAGCAAACATCTTATCGAATATGCTAAGCCACACCTAACGTGCAGTAACTAGCCAACATTTATACTAACGGATGACTCAACAATAATATATGTCGTATACTAAACGTCAATTAGGCACTTCAAAGTAACTAGATAACTTCCAGGAAACCTCCATGCCGAAATCCCGTCAAAAGGTCTTACCACCAACCGTTTGCCCTAGCCGCCTAATACTCGACCAGATCGCCGACAAGTGGTCGATACTCATCCTTGCTTCGCTGCGCAATGGACCTTTGCGATTTAACGCTATCCTGCGTCGCATAGGAGGAGTGACTCAAAAGGCCCTGACGGAGTGTTTGCGCAGGCTTGAACGACACGGGATTGTCGAAAGAAGAGTGATTGCGACCTCACCAATTGCCGTCGAATACGAAATAACGAAGCTTGGTCGTTCGCTGGACTATCCTTTTCAGGCGCTTTATTCATGGACAGTTGAGCATATTTCAGAAGTTGAATATGCGATGGCTAAATATGACGATCGCTATTCCTCTAAGGAAAAGTAACTGAGACGTACGAGTCCGTAATCGTTTATTCGCACGGTATAGCTGAGAAAATTCGATTTGCGGTCGCTGCTCTGAATCAGCGGAGTTGAATTTTGCAGTCGGAATCAGAAATGAGCGAAGATGGTGTGATTCGATGATGTGCAGTTTCATCTCAGTTTAGATCATGCGCTCAAGTACATGACTTAAGTCTTGAGGCATACCAAGCATTTTTCAGAAAACCCAATAAAATCTGATGCTTGGCCATGTCAACAAAAGCTGTAGGATACCTCGGTGAGAAGGAAGAGCTAGCGACGCTCCTCGCAATAAATTTGTCAGTAATTAAGGAAAGCAGAGGACATTTAGGAAATGAAAACATGGCCTAAACTTCTAGAATAATTAAGAAACTAATTGACATGAACTTTGGAAGGAAATAATCGATGGGTGTAAGCTAAAAAATTTAGGCAAGATGTGCGCTTAAGGCTCGGAAGTTATTCGCTGATCCCGCGTAAAACGCGTCAGTTCTCACGATTACTTCTCTTTCCGAACCACACTGCGTGCGCCGAGGCGGTGCCAGTGCAAATCCAATACCGAGTCAATATAGATTTGTATCTAAAGAGCCGCATCCACCTTCTGATGACGCGAGCATTGATGCCATGGCTTATGACAATCTTGCACAACCTATAGCATGACTGACATGTTCGCCTCCCCTGAGGTCGTGTAGTACCACCCAGTGCCGCAAGCGGCCAGCACGCACCAGCCGCTCACTGCGATCACGCCTTGCCAGTAATCCCATACTTACCGACATAATCGCCGAGAAGGTCAGCGTAGTCGTTCTCACGAGACGACTGCTCGCTCTGTTGGATCGCGACCATGACGAAGGTCACGGCGGCAGCGAGCACGTTGCTCGCGGCCGAGGCGAAGCTCAGGCTGCCGGCGATGATCGGAATAGCGGTAACCGAGATACCGGAAAGGCCGGCGATGGCCTCAATGCCAACGGCAAGTCCGGAAATCACACCCAGGCCGCTGCTGGTAACGCTCAACCCGCCGTTAAGCTTGTCACCTGAACGGATGGCTTGGACGCCATCGATGATGCCTAGCACCCCACCGGCAATGCCCGCAGCGCTTCCCACGAGCGACGCAGAGTTTCCTATCCGGCTTAGGTTGTCTTTGATGTTAGGGCTGACCCTAAGCTGCGTTCCATTGGCCGCTACGGCACTCTCTAGGTCCTTGATGTACTGTGTGTACGCTTTGCTGCCGCCTTCAGTGATTATTGCGGCGGTTTGGATCGAGCTGATCGCCACGTTGGCAGCAGCTTTGGGCGTCATGTCAGCACCGGCCGCGACGCCTTTAGAAATGCTCAGCCCGGCGAGGAACAGACCGCTGACGGTGTGCATGATACCTTTGTCACTAAGGTCCTTAAGGCCGCCTCCGGTAAGCCATTCAGCCTTGATGCCCACCTTGGTGGCCTGACGCATCATGTCCCACGAACCGCGCATGGCGCTTAGGAGTTGATCACGGCTCATTGTCTTGCCAGCGTCGGTCACCAACAACTCGGGCGCCTGTTCTTTAATCGAGTCGAAAATCGACTCGATCTTCTTCTCGTCGAGCTGCTCGCCGCCGTTCACTCCATAGGCGGCTTTCAGATCGTCGAACGTAAGCTCCTTCTGGAAGATTTGGGCAGTTTTTTTGCTTACCAGCTTCCCCAGTTTTTCATCGTAAGGGGCAGTAACGTCAGCCGGTAATGTCGCGTTGAACAACGCCACTTCCATACTGAACGCACTCAGGCCCTGCTCCGGAGTCCCCTTTTCCATCAGCGCGTCGAGACGCTTGCCTGTGCTGATGTCCTGCTCGTAGTAACGTTGCAGGTCCTTACCGATCGAGCTCTTGGCCACCGCATTTTGGATTGCCTTCGTATCGTGAATGCCCAACGCCGCTTGGGTAGAGGTCGCGAGGTTATTGAACGCGATAAGCGCCTCGGTTTTGCTGGCACCTTCTTGCTTGGAGTTTTTTTCCCAAAGCGCATCCAATGCCTTACCGCTGAGGATTTCGTCCTGGTAGGTCTTCTGCACACTGGCCTTCATACCGGGGATTTTACCGACCAGTTTCTCCATCGATGTCGCGCCGGCCTGTTCGAGGTACTTGACCACTTCCTTGTCGGCGGTCAGTTGGTCGATGTGTGCCTGTATGTCTTTCATCAGAGCCTTGGGATCGTCGCCCACGCCGGCGCGATCCCCAAGCTTCTTGACGATATGGCTTTTTTTCCACATACCTGAACTCTCACCCATCATTACCAAACCGTAGGCCTGCTGAAGGTCTTGCACTACTGCGGCTTTTTCCTTGGCCGAATAACGGTTGGTTTTTTTGAAAATCTCTGGGCCAATCTTCGAGGTGTCTACGCCATCGACAGCGCCACCTTGGCTAGCGCGGGCCAGGAACTGCGAGGCCGAGGCCGCGTCCTTGGGCGCCTCCTTATCGATCCAATTGCTGATGTCCTCCTTGGTCAGCAAACCGTCCGAGCCATAGCGCATCTTGTCGACGCTGGTTTCCAGCAGCTTGAACGTACCTGGGTTGCTCCAGAAATCGATCGCCTCCTTGAGGTTATCGGGCAGATTGGCATGCTCGCTCTTGAATTTTTGCAAGTCGCCCACGCGCAGAAACTCACGGGCACCGGTGGCCTCGCGAATCGCGTCGAAGTTCTCATGCAGGATTGAGGCGTACTCAGCGATCTTCAGCGACGAAGCGTCAGAATCTAAATGGTTTTTCTTGAAATCCTGATACTTACCGGCGTGATGCTCCAGGGCCGAGAAGCCGTACTTACCGAAATCTTGCAAGCGACCAGCCTCGGTGCCGTGCTCGGCTTCACCACTGCTGGTGAAACCGTCGATCTTGCCATTGCCCTTATCGCCGCCGGTGTTGAAGGCGCCATCATTGGAATAGCTTTCAATGTACTCGAGCACTTGCACGGCACGGTAGGCGGCGTCAGCGTCGTGTTCGAAATCACCGACCTGATCCTTGAGCATGTCGCGGGTACCGCTCTGGTTCTCCAAACCACGCAAAAGCGACGAGTCGCGTTGGATTTCAGCTGCCGAACGCTTGTCATCGCTGGGGCGCGTCCAATCAATGCCCAGTTTCTTGGCTTGCTCGCGGGCAGTAGCGTCGCTGCCAGCTTTGGTGCGATTAGGAATCACGCCATTCAGGCTGTCGAAACCGTTCTTGCCAAAGTCCTGCAAACGGCCGGCCTCGGTACCATGCTTGGCCTCGCCACTACTGGTGAAGCCGTCGATCTGGCCATTACCCGTGTCCTTGCCGACCAGGGCTTTGCCCTCATCGTCGAAGCGCTGTATGTGCTCGATCACCTGGGCCGCGCGGAAAGCCGCATCGGCGTCGTGCTCGAAATCACCGACCCGATCCTTCAGCAGGTCGCGCGCACCGCTGTCGTTCGGCAAGCTCTTGAGCGCTGGCGTCTGATTTACGATCTCACTGGCACTTCGTCCATCACCCTCGGGACGCTGCCAAACGATACCCTTGACCTCGGCCTTCTCGCGTGCCTGTCTGTCATCACCGACTTGTGCACGGTCCTTCAAGCTGCCTTTGAGAGACTCGAAGCCGTATTTGCCGAAGTCCTTTAGGCGCCCAGCCTCAGTGCCGTGGCGCGCTTGGCCGCTGCTGAAGCCATCCACTTCGCCGTTACCGACCTCTTTTCCGACGATCTGCTTGCCCTCGCCGTCGAGGCGCTCGATATGCTCGAGCACCTGAACTGCGCGATAGGCGGCGTCGGCATTTTTCTCATAATCGCCAACACGCGCCTTAAGCATGCGCTTGACATCTTCGTCGTCGGTTAGATGCTTAAGCATTGGGTTTTCGCGGAGAATGTCATCGGCTCGGCGCGTATCGCCCTTCGGCCTTGTCCAGCGGATACCGAGTTTCTCGGCATTCTCACGAGCGCTATTCTCATCTGCGAGCGGCTCGCCCTTATCGCCTTCGCGCGAATCCATTTTGCCTTTTAGGCTGTCGAAGCCATGCTTGCCAAAGTCTTGCAGGCGACCTGCCTCACTGTTGGGGCTGGCCTCGTTGTCAGGAGTAAAGTCGTCGATTTTGCCATTTCCGACCTTAGCACCACTCTGCTGCTTGCCAAGGCTGTCGAAGGTTTCGATATGCTCTAGCACCTGGGCGGCACGCCAAGCAGCGTCAGGATCGGTTTCGTAGTCACCGACACGATCCTTGAGCAGGTCTTTGACCCCGCTCTGGTTGCCCAAGTCACGCAGTATAGGGGTATCCTGGACGATCTCATGGGCACTGCGTTTGTCCCCGTCGAGGCGGCTCCAAGTGATGCCCAATGCCTGGGCCTTATCGCGCGCCTCGGTATCCTTGCCGACTGCACTGCGATCAACCAAGATACCGTTCAAGCTGTCGAAGCCATGCTTGCCGAAGTCTTGCAGGCGCCCGGCTTCAGTACCTGGCTCGGCCTCGTTGCTGCTGGTGAAACCATCGAGCTTGTCGTTAGCCACGCTGTTGCTGGCGATCAAGTTGCCCGCGCCGTCGAAGCGCTCAATGTGATTGAGCACCTGCACAGCGCGGTAGGCAGCATCGGCGTCCTTCTCATAATCACCCACTTGATCCTTGAGCATGTCCTTGACACCGCTATGGTTTTCGAGACTCTTGAGTAGCGGATGATTCTTCAGAATATCTTGGGCTGATCGCGTATCACCGTCGGGGCGCTCCCACACTATGCCTTTGACCTTGGCCTTATTGCGGGACTGCTCGTCGGTTTTTACAGACTGGGTGTCAGGCAGCGTACCTTTGAGACTCTCGAAACCGTCCTTGCCGAAATCCTGTAAGCGCCCAGCTTCGCTGCCGTGTGAAGCTTCCTCGCCTTTGAAACCGTCGATGCTGCCATTGCCGACGTCCTTGCCGACGAGGCTCTTGCCTTCACCATCGAAGCGTTCGATGTGCTCCAGCACCTGGACGGCACGGTAAGCAGCATCGGCGTCGTGCTCATAGTCGCCGACGCGGTCCTTGAGCATGTCCTTGACACTGCTCTGGTTGCCCAAACGACTGAGCAAGGGGCTGCTGTCGATAATCGCTTGGGGACTGGAGTCGTCTCCCTGCGGACGCTCCCAGTGTATACCGAGCTTTTCGGCCTCAGCACGGGCGCTTTTGTCCTCGCCCACTTTGCTACGATCGACAAGATGTCCCTTGAGACTGTCGAAGCCATCCTTACCGAAGTCTTGCAAGCGCCCGGCTTCGGTACCGTGCTTGGCCTCGTTGCTGCTGGTAAAACCATCGATCTTACCGTTGCCTGCGTCCTCGCCGACGATAGCTTTGCCGTCGCCGTCCAGGCGCTGGACATGCTCTAATACTTGGGATGCGCGATAGGCGGCATCGGCATCGTGCTTGTAGTCACCGACCTGATCCATCAGCAGGCGCTCGACATCCTTCTTACCGTCGATATCCTTAAGCGCCGGAGTGTTGTTAAGAATGTCCTGGGCAGAACGTCGATCTTTGTCGGGCCGCTCCCACTTAATACCCTTGGCTTCAGCGGCGTCACGAGTCTTGGGGTCTTTGAAGGCGGCGGTGCGATTACCCAGGTCACCCTTGAGGGACTCGAAGCCGAACTTGCCAAAGTCTTTCAAGCGCCCAGCTTCGGTGCCATGGTAAACCTGTCCACTGGAGCTCACACCATCGATGCTCTCGTTACCGAGCGTAGTGCCGGAGACCAACCGGCCGTCTTCATCGAACCGCTCGATATGATCCAGCACCTGCACTGCACGAAAAGCGGCATCAGGATCGCTGTCGAAGTCACCGACCCTCGCCTTCAGTGCATCGCGCATGCCCTCTTGGTTGCCTAAATTGCGAAGCAATTTGGAGTCTTCCATGATGGCCTTGACCGAGCGGTTGTCACCGTTCGGACGCTCCCAAACGATGCCCAATTCCTTGGCCTGCTCACGCGCGGCGTCTGCGGACTTACCCGAGCTATCCTCGCTCTTTTGCATAGCAACGACCAATGCACTATTCCACTTAGAGCCTGCATCACGTGAGTCTTTGATGTGGGCGTTAGCAATAGCTGAGTTGATTTTGGTATCGATCATTGTTCAGTCGACCTCCATGAAAAAATATTTAAGACATTGTAACAACAGCTGAATAAATATCTTGTGAATAGCTGTGAATTGTACTGTCTCCAGCATCGTAGAAATCTCTAGCCTAAGTTTTGAGCATAGAAGGAAGCCAAAGAGTAAATTCAATGCGGAAGTAGTCAGGCATGTCATTGAATGCAGATAAAACGTTACGAAAATAACGAAGTGGCTTGGCGTGCCGGCCACAGCATATAAAAGTGGGTTGGATCCGTGACGCTTTGCACAATCTAAAGATAGGCCAATGAACTGATCGACGCTGAAAGCGAGATGCTACGACAGCGAGCCAAAATGAAGTACTTGGAAGAAGAGTAAGACATATTAAAAAGCCAGTACGATACTTCGCCAATAAACTGCAGTTAAATACTGCCTTATGTAAGAGCATCAGCATCAATAAGCTATCACTACACTGCGTCGCGTTTGTAATTTGCTCGTGCCGAGTTTTATCGATAGTTATCTAAGCCTGTATTTGATCGCAAAAAAGAGGAGCGTCGGCTGGTAGGACTGATCAGTGATTCCTATGCAGCGAGCCGTAGTGTGTATGGGGCATCTAGGGTCTGTGCTGAATTGCGTAAGTCTGGAGAAAGTTATGATAAGCAACCATGCCTGGGGAAGGCTCATGCGATCACACTCGAAACTTACGCACTTGAGCATTCAAAACTGATGCGAGTTCCGACAGCTGTTGGCTAGCATCTCGAGTCTGCTCAGAACCAGAAGCTGTTTGTAAAGATAGATCACGTATCCGAATTATATTTCTATCCACTTCTCGCGATACCTGTGCCTGCTCCTCAGCTGAGCTCGCTATTACGAGGTTAAGCTCATCTATCCCTGATACCGCTTTTGCGATAGCTGTAAGGGCTTGGCTTGCCGATTGCGCCTGAATACGAGTTAGATTTGCCTGCTCAGCACTAGATTCGAGAGCTTCTACGGTATGTGCGGTACCAGTTTGAATGTTAACTATCATTGATTCTATTTCGCGTGTTGACTCGCTGGTGCGATGAGCTAAAGCCCTCACCTCGTCGGCTACAACGGCAAATCCGCGACCGGCGTCACCCGCGCGCGCAGCCTCGATCGCGGCATTTAGGGCTAGGAGATTAGTTTGATCGGCCACCGAACGGATAACATCTAGCACATTTGTAATATTAGTCGTCTGTTCTGCTAATCGATGTGCTCGCGACTGAGCGTCGAGAACGTCTACAGTCAGTGTCTCTATAGCGATTAATGTGGTCTCCAACTGAGACTGACCTTGGCGAGCTATTTCCGCAGCTTTTTGGGACTCTATAGAGGTAGATGTTGCGTTATTGGCTACTTCCTCGACCGCTTGGCTCATTTCATTAATTGCAGTAGCAGCCATTTCGATTTCAGTTCTCTGAAGTAACATATCCTTAGCACTCTCTTGCATCACAGAAGACATTTCCTCGGCTGAAGAAGCTAGCTGAGTGGACGAGTATTCTAGGTGACTGATAGTATCAAGCAGGCTATTTTGCATGAGCTTCATAGCCTGTAAGAGAAGAGCTGGCTCGTCTGTACCTCGCACATCGAGTGACTGAGTTAGGTCGCCGTTAGCGATAGTTTTCGCTGCTATCACAGCTTGAGTTATGGGTTGAGCCAAACTGAGTGTAAATCGCCAAGCGATAACTACCGAAAAAACCAAAGACAAAAGCACGGCAAAAAAAGTAATTACTTTTGAGTACCAGTAGGTTTTATCACTAGATACTGAGGCTTCATGAACGTCGCGTAAGTTTATGAAGCGCAAGGCCTCAGAAATCTCATTCATCTGTGCACCAGCGCCAGCCATATCGCTTTTTATAAATGCACGAGCTGTATCGATTTCGTCTAAAGCGACAAGATTTTTTAGCTGCTCTAATCGCTTAACATAATCCTGGTAGACCCTATGTAACGAATCAAATTTTTGCCTCTCTTCGATACTACTAAGCAGTGGTTGATAACGATTGAAGGCGGCATCTATTTCGTCATTTATCTTTTTTAACTTAGATTCCGTACTAATTCGAGTATCTAAATCTGGCATTGCTACCAAACGTAACACCTCCATACGAGCACGCGCTAACTGCAAAGCCAAATTATCTGCCTCAATTATACTTGGCATACTATTAGTCTCTAAAATCAATGCTTGATCACGAATTATAGACAATTGGCTTAAACCAAATAAACCTAGACTAATTGTAGCCAAAGCAAGAACACTAAAACAGAGAACGGTTCTCGTGGCAATCTTAAGATTTCGAATTTTCATAATATATACTTCAAAGCAAGTATCTTCCAAGACCGTAGACCAAAAAAATTAAAGCCAAGCAATTGATCTTTAAAAATATATTAATATTCGTGATACACGCCCTCCCAACTTAAACCTAACCCCAATTAAAATATAGCAAGACGGATTGTCGCCAGTAATATAATTACTATGAACAAACGAATATAAGACACAGCACCAACCAACCTCAAATTCAAATACAAAAAAAAAACACTTAATATCTACAGAGCGCCAAGCGGCGGCATTATGTACCACATTACTAATCGACACCACATCTCACAAGCAATCAAAACTTAGGAACGTTTAAAATCTATAATTCCTTTCGCGAGCCAACTTACAAATTAACACTTGCAACCTATGCAACTAATGCAACTAACAACCTATATTTTTTTGAGAACCACAAAATAAAAAAACAAAAAGCAACATAGTGCCTTACTAAGTCTTAAGTGCAAAATCTTAGAGCCTGACTTGCAAGCAACCAATTTAAATTATCTAAGCAAAATTATAGGTAGACATGTTACCCAAGCCATTCCCAATGAAAAAACTCTAACCTTTGACAAAAACTAAATATTCACCTAGTACAGCAACGCCATTTTAAAGCTTTATAAATACAAAATATTCAGCTCATGTTTATTTTACGTTTACGTTTACGAAAAACAATCACAGACCCAAACACTACCCACAAACATATAGCCGTAACCGGGGACAGTTAGGATATCGCGCTGATTTTTTCCTTTAGATAGGGCACGACGAATTTGATATATCTGCGCTCGCAAATTACATTCCTCTACTACCACCGTCCCCCAAACCGCCTTCAGTAGATTCTTTTTTAGCTGGACCTTACCACATCCTTTCAATAAAATAAGCAGAAGATGGCTAGCACGAGAGCCTAACTCAACAGTTTCCCCGTTGAAAAAAAGCATCTTCCGTTTTGCACCAAAGCAAAAATTGTCAAAGTAATAAAATCCGCTTTCTACTTCACCATCAGTCTCTTCGAAAAAATCGTTATGGAAAGAAGATTCAACAAACATTACTACATTCCTCAGCAACGACTTTCAACATGAAGCTCATCGAAAATGATAACGCACTTGTTAAAGCCATTTAAAAATAAAGCACATTTATCCAGTTTTATCGACAAACAGAATTTAAGCTTACCCAACACCATTACTATCTTAAAAAATACGCGCTTGCATAGCACAAATCTGTTAAACCATTATTTCCAACAAATACTACACACGCACACGACCAATTTAAACCAAACAAAACGACAACAAACCCACAGATAAAATTAAACGTTTACTTAAATTGCCACATATTCACAAAAATCGAAAGCGAATCTCATGCAATACCACATTGAAAGCCATTCAACAAGCCACATAAAGTGTGAATTTAATATTTCACACATTAATAAAATGGCAAAACCCACACAACACTAGAAAGCTTGAAAGATTTAAATACGAGCGCTCAAACATACAAAAATAAAGCAAAAAACTTATCAGCATTTTTTAACTAGCAAAAACCATCACTCAGAAACACTTAGCACATTACAGCAATTCTAGAAAATTACTCTCTGAAAGATATGAACTATCAATACTAACAAACCAAACACCTTAACACTATCAACACATCACCCTTTATGGACACCAGATCGACTTACGAATAAGAAGAGAGCATTCATTAACAAAACCCCAATCAAAAAAAAACAAACAAAATATAAAATTTTAAAAAGCAGTGAAATTTAATGCAGCAGCATTTATAATTTTTTAACGAAACTTTCTGAACCAAGACAACCTCGTAACACACGCTTCATAAATTACAATAGTTAAATTTTACAAAATTTAACACTTTCCATGTGTTGCTTAGCCAATATTATTAATTGACGGCGCAACCAAATGTGACCCTGATCTCCTTCATTACGAGCATGCCACACAGCTTGCAGAATAGAAGGTGGCGCTGAGTATGGTAACGGGCGATAGCAAAGACTAAACTTTTTCTGAAACGAGTGGGCCAGGTACTCAGGAACTATGCCAACAAGATTGGTGCTTGACAATATATCAGGTAGTGCAAGTGCGTGTGGAACAGTCAATCCATAATTAGGTGACTGACGAATAGTTGCGAGCGCCTGTTCAAGACTTTGGCGGTCGAACATTTCTGACTGGCGCGCAAGTCCGCGCTCTGAGATATAACCGTTTACCGCGCCCTCTTCTTGCCCGCCCACTGACACGATTACCATGGAATAACATTTTAAAGATTTTAACGTAATAGGGGTGTGTGTAAGTAAAGGATGGCCAGAGCGCATTAACAAAACGTCCTGTTGCTCCCAAAGCATTGTGCTTTGTACCCGTCGAGGTAATTCAGCGAATGACCCAATTACTAAATCAATTCGTCCGATATCAATCTGTTCTGCAAGATCCAAACGCGTAGATGGCCGAATGACTAGCTTAACCCCCGGAGCAATACCCGATAGATGAGTCAGAAGCCTTGAAATTAGTACTGACGTAACATAGTCAGTGGCTGCGATTGTGAACGTTCTAGAGCTCGCTCCAGGGTCGAAACTTTCGACCACCAGAGTATTTTGAATTAAATCCAAGGCCTGCCGAATGGAGCTAGCGATGGCTTCAGCTCGAATAGACGGCTCCATTCCCCTACTCGTCCGTATAAAGAGCTCATCTGACAGAGACTCTCGCAAACGACCAAGTGCATGACTCACAGCTGAATTGGTAACGTTCAATCGCTTACTAGCCAGGAGTATGCTACGGTCTTGATAAACCGCATCGAAAACTCGGAGTAGGTTCAGATCAAGCCGATGGAAGCTAGGGGTTTTGTGGTCATGCATATTGAATATCCTGCACTATCTATTGCGAAAAATCCTATTGTAAATTTTTGCTTATAACGGCTGCTTCAAAGGCAACAACTATAGGCACCCGAATACTATATCCCATCACTTTTAAGAATGTCTAAAATCAATAGCTATAATCTCCTGCATTTTTAAAAAATATTTGTTATTCATTTAAAAAACCTGAAACCATAAACACTAAGTCACACAAGAAGCTTACCTTCATATTAATTGAATATTTTTTTAACGATTGCATCCCTTTTTTTTGATGCCGCCTTGCCCTTTTTAAGCCACATGCATCATATTAAAAAACCTTCAATCATTACATTTAACATATATTTTTTTAAAAATTCAAATTTCAACGCCCATTAACAAATCCACAAACCTAAATCCCTTATCTAAAAATCTTGACCATTTCATGCGCCAAACTCTTATACACTGCTACCTCCAAAATTCTTATTATGCTTTAAGATCGAACACCCCTGTCAAGAAAAATTTCAATTAGAAATTATATATTTCTAAATTTAATTGAACCCATATATTCACCGAATCAATTTTCGGACTTGTCTTTTGTAGATGGGAATCTAGATGAAGAAGACCTGACAACCAGGATTGCTAAAGACAACAGAAGGCACCCACCACACACGTAGATAATCACTAGGTCCGGCGCGTTATTTTGCGAAACGTCGCTTATCAAAAGCCTAATCATTGCCGTCACTCCTATATAAAGCAAAAATCGCAGAGGCATATGATTTGTTTTAAAATAAATACCGCTCATTGCCAACAATATCTAAATGAATGAATAGCAATAGAATGTCATCTACGCTGATTTTCTCTTGACCGAGCATACCGATGAATGCGCTAATTGCTGCCCTAATCGTAATTAGAGCTATGCCAAACAGAGAGAGGTAGTGGAAAGCCTCGACCACTAAACTCCCAAGCGAATCGGCACCACCATGAAGGCTTTTGCGCTGCTTTTCTATTCCAAGTATTTCACTCATCACTCACACCCTTACCATCAAAGACAATACTGCCTAGCTGGCCTTAAGCGCACCAAAGACTCGCAATCATAGGGGGCTCGCGCTTTTTATGCCCGCAACAAAAAATGTTAGATTCAGGTGGGTTTGTCTTGAAGTAAATCCCAACCATCGCGCCCAATTCCAGGTAGATGAACAGCAGCAAGATGTCATCGATCTTGATGTGCCCCGTCTCCAGCATCCCCAGAAACTCCATCACCGCCGCCCAAGCGGTTACCGCACCAATGGCGAACAACGCCAGGTAGTGGAACGTCTCGACAAACAGGTTGCCCAGCGACTCGGCCAGACCATGGACGTTCTGGCGCAGCTTTTCGGCCCAGTTGATTTTCACGATGATGCTTCCTTAGGTCGGCTCGACCGGATAATGCGGGTTGGACGTGACGGTTGTTCTGCATGCAGAAAAAAGGCCAGACACTAGGACTTGAGATGGTGGCGGCGTGACATGAGGCACAAGGCAGACGCATAACCTGTGGCGAGGGAGCTTGCTCCCGCTGGGCCGGGCTGGCGCTCCAGCGCGTAGCGCCCCCAAAACCTGCCGATGGGTTTTAACAGGAAGAATACCTTCGCCTGAATTGGGGCTGCTTCGCAGCCCAACGCGAGCAAGCTCGCTCGCCACAGGTGCTTAGCCAGCCTCAGGTCGGTGTTTGATCGTTCCCACGCTCTGCGTGGGAATGCATCCCGGGACGCTCCGCGTCCCCCTTGAGTCTTGCGTGGGCAGCGGGGCGCAGAGCGCCCCAGGCGGCATTACCACGCGGAGCGTGGGAACGATCGGTTGAGGCCTCAGGCGGGTGCGACTTGCTCCAGAGCTCGGTCGACCAACAAGCCGCCCATTTCCACCAGTTGGTGAATCGCCAAGACCAAGCTTCGCTGCTGGCCTTCAAGGTCGAATGCCAGCTTATTGGCCATCTCACGGACGCTGCTTAGGGTTTCGCTGGCATTGGCGAGCAAGGTTTCTGTATCAGAATCAGGAGTAACGCTGAACAGCGTCGGATCAGTAGACGGGGGATTGGGGGTGATCTTTTTCATGGCACAGCTCCTCTCGTAGGGAAACCATCACCATCTGCCGCCAAGCAGTTTGGGTGACGGATTGCACAAGGTTGGCGGACCGGTACGAAAGGAACCCGGCACCCCGAAGGGTCCCTGTGCAACCCGCCATGACATAAGAATGCAAACGGAGTTAGCGTCTGAAATCCTATTAGAGCGTTGTTGCACCTTTCGTAGCAGGCCGCCAAGCCCGCTCGCTGCATGTGCAGCGCCGGTGGAAGGTAAGCCACCGGACAATTCCAGCGCAACCCCGGCAAGTTGTCAGAAATTTCCGTTGTAGCAAACCTGTATTTACGGGCTACATTAAAAAACTGCTACCCAAACCCTGTCGTTTGGCTTACCCTTTTCGCTGTATATAAATACAGTAGTCGCAAAAGACAACTATCGTGAAGGCATGTGAGGTGGTGAATGGCCGTCGAAGTGGTATACCGCAGCAGCCGAGATCTGGAGCGTTTGTTCATGGATAAAGCCGAAGCTGACCGTCATGACAAGATGCTTGAACTCGCTGAGTTGCTGGCAGAAGTGTTGCAAAAAGCCGTGCCGTCCCTGAGCGAGCAGCAGGTGGAAGAAGCCGGGATCTACATGGCGAAGAACCGCGATGTATTTGCCAAGGCGTTCAAGAGCCAACCGGACGCACTGTCCGAGTTGCTGAACCCGGCAGCGGAATAAAGCCCGAATTGAACAGGCCCTGAATCATTGATTCAGGGCCTTTTTAATGCCTGGCTTATGGGTAGAGCAGGCGTTCGGCCAGCTCATCCGCTACCCGTGCGGGGGAGCGTTTTTCGGCTTGGGCGTGGGCGAAGATTTCGGTAAGGCGCGTGCCGATGTTCGACAGGTGTGCGGTGATGCCGGGCAGCTCGGCGCCGGCGTGTTTGAGCGCGACGTAGATCAGGCCACCGGAGTTGATCACGTAGTCCGGGGCGTAGAGGATGCCGCGCCCTTCCAGCTGGTCGGCGATTTCCAGGTTGGTCAATTGCGCGCTGGCGGAACCAGCCACGGCGGCGCAGCGCAGTTGGCCGACGCTGTGGCGATTGAACACCGCGCCGACGCCGCACGGCGAAAGAATGTCGCAAGGCGTGCTGAGCAATGCATCGTTGGCTATGGGGTGCGCGCCGAGTTGTTCCATGGCCAGTTGCACCTTGCCATTGTCGATGTCGCTGACCAACAGTTCAGCGCCCGCCGCGTGCAGTTGCTCGGCCAGGGCGTAGCCGACGTTGCCCAGGCCCTGGACTGCCACGCGCAAGCCTTCAAGGTTGTCGCTGCCCAGGCGCGCCATGGCGGCGGCGCGGATGCCGGTGAATACGCCCATGGCCGCATGCGGCGCCGGGTCGCCGGCTGCGCTGGTGCTGGTGACGAAGCGGGTGTGTTGGGCGATGCAATCCATGTCGGCCACCGAGGTGCCGCTGTCGATGGAGGTGATAAAGCGGCCGTCGAGTTTTTCGACGCAACGCCCAAACGCCTCGAACAGCGCCGCGCGGCTTTCCACATGCACGGGCCGGATGATCACTGCCGTGCCGCCGCCCACCGGCAAGCCGGCCAGGGCGGCTTTGTAGCTCATGCCTTGGGCCAGGCGCGCGGCATCGGCCACGGCACTTTCATCGTCGGGGTAGGCGAGATAACGGCAGCCGCCCAGCGCGGGGCCCAGGCGGCTGTTATGGATGGCTATGATTGCCTTCAGCCCGGTTACCGGGTCGACGCTCAGGTGCAGCGATTCAAGGCGGGTGCTGTGCATGAGAGCGAACATCGTCGGGCTCCCGAATCACTTCTGGTTGAGGCCCAAGTATAGGCTTACGGCAGGAAACTGCCGAAGTACGCTGGAATAAGCCGCCCGATTTCTCAGACCCCACGACATAAGCAGGTCGGATATTTCTTAAGTCACTGGACGAAAATTCACAGCAAGGCTAAAACGGGGGCATACGCCGGAGAACGCAATGAATCCCCGCACAGCCTTTTTCGCCTGTCTGGACCGTTCACCCCCTGCGCTGTTTGAAGCCGCGCTGTGGATTGCTGCCGAGCACGACCCGGCCGTGCAGCCGTTGCTGATCCTGCAAGATCTGGCGTTATTGCAACAGCAGGTCAGCGTCGGCATGCCCATGTTGCCGGCCGATGAACTCGGCCAGCCACTGCTGCGGCGTATGAATGACCTGGGGTTCGCCCAGGACGACTTCACCCCATTGCGCCCCGCCGCCGCCTTGCTGGACAAGGTGCTGCAGCGCAAACGCGGGCAACCCTTGGCCATGGGGCTGATTGCGCTGGAGATGGCGCGGCGCCTGAATATCCCGATGGTCGGCGTCAACTTTCCAGGGCATTTTTTGCTGCGCGTGCCCGGCGCCGATCATCTGCTGGACCCGTGCGGCGGGCGGCGTTTGTACCCCAATGATTGCCGCGAGTTGCTGCACCGTCAGTATGGGCCGAATCTCAAGCTCAAGGCCGACCACCTGCTCACCGCCGAACCCCGCGCGATCCTGCAACGGCTGTCACGCAACCTGCGCCAGCTGCACCTCTCAAATGACAACCCGTTGGCCGCCTTGATCGACGCCGAACGCGTGCTGGAACTGGGCAATGCCAGCGCGGCCGACTATCTGGCGCGGGCCAGCCTTTACCAGCGCCTGGATTGCCCAAGCGCCGAGCGTTTTGACCTGGAGCACGCCTTGCTGCTCAGCGAAGACCCGATCCAGCGCCTGCGCCTGACCGAGCGGCTGGGGCACCTGCCGCCTAATTCAGTGGTGCACTGAACTACTTGTTTTGGACTGCATGGTTTGTCGTGGACGGTGCTTTGAGAATGTCACTGTGCAGTGGGCTCTTCGGCACAGCAGAACCCGGCGAACGCACTTGAATGATCAACAGCGCCGCAATCACCGCCGGAATCGCGCAGAAGAAGAAAATCTGCTCCACAGGGATATGTATCGCCAGCAGCAGGCTGCCAAACAACGGTCCTAAAATTGAACCGAATCGCCCTACGCCGAGCGCCCAGCCCGTGCCCGTGGCGCGCACATGTGCCGGGTAGAAATTACTGGCGAAGGCATTAAGCGTGAGCTGGCCGCCAATGATGCAGAACCCGGCCGCGAATACGCAGGCCACCAGGTAGCGGGGGTTGTCGTGATTCACGCCGAGCAAAATGGTGCACACCGCAGCCGCCGCCAATACGCCGGACAATAGCCGCACTTTGCTTTTCAAGCGGTCAGCAAACCAGGCCATGCCGATAGCGCCCAGGGTGCCGGCAAACAGGAACATTGAGGTCACCAGGTTGGCCTCTTTCAACTCGAGGCCGCTTTCCAGCAACAGCGACGGCAACCAGCTGATCATGAAATACAACAGAATCAGGCTGACAAAAAACGTCGCCCAGATCAGCACGGTCGGGCGCGCGTAGCCGTTACGAAACAGCTCCACCACCGTGAGTTTGCTGCCTTGCGCCTGGCGATTTTCTGCTTCATTCGACGGTGGCGGTTGCCAACCCGGCAGCATGCGCGCCGTGACCTTTTGCAGGCGTGCGTACGGCGGTGCATCCCGCAATAAACGTGGCAAGGATTCCGGCAGCAGCCACACGAGGAACGGGAACAGCAGCAACGGCGTCACACCGCCCGCCAGGAAGACCGCCTGCCAACCGTAGCCTTCGATAAACCCCGCCGCCACAAACCCACCCGCCGCGCCGCCGAACGAGAAGCCACAGGCGGCCAAGGTCACCATCAAGGTGCGCATACGTGGGGGCGAATATTCCGACATCAACGCCATGGCACTCGGCATCGCGCCGCCCATGCCGATGCCGCAGATAAACCGCGCAGCCATCAGCGTGGTCAGGGAATTGGCGAACACCATCAGCACCGTGAGGCTGGCATAAATCAGCACGCAACCGAGCAGGATACGCCGCACGCCAAAGCGGTCGGCCAGCGGCGTCACCAGCAACGAACCCAACGTCAGCCCGAGCAGGTTGGCACTGAACACGGGGCCGAACGCGGCTTTTTCCAGGCTCCAATCCTTGGCCAAGGCCGGCACCACGTAACCGAGTACTTGGGCATCGTAGCCATCGGTTACCAGCAGCAGCGCCAGCAACAGAAGGATCAACCACTGATAGCGCGACACCGGACGGGCGTCGAGTGCCGCGCGAAAGCTGGCAATCTGATTGTGCATCGCAAGGTACCTATTATTTTTATAAGTATGACGCCGATCAAAATGTGGGAGCTGGCTTGCCTGCGATGACGGCGTGTCAGTCAGTGAATAATCAACTGACGGACCGCTATCGCAGGCAAGCCAGCTCCCACATTGATTTAGGGTGTGTCTGGGGTATCCGGTTGGTTGGCCGGATGCGCCTGCACAAACGCCGGATGTTGCGCCGCCAACGCTGCCACACGTCCAATGCGCGGGTACGCGGCCAATGGCACTTTGAAGCGCTCCGCCGCGTACAACTGCGGAATCAGAAACGTGTCCGCCAACCCCGGCTGTTCGCCGAAGCAAAAACCCTTATCGCCAATCAACTGCTCCACCGCACCCAAGCCCTGGCTGATCCAATGGCCTATCCATTCGAGCAATTGCGCCTCGTCATGGCCCCACTTGCGCAGCAGGTTCTGGGTGCTGGAGTTGTGCAGCGGGTGAATATCGCAGCCGATAATCGACGCCACTGCACGCTCATGGGCACGGGTCGCCAGGTCTTCGGACAGCAGTGGCACCTGTGGATAACGTTCTTCCAGGTACTCGATGATCGCCGGCGACTGAATCAACAATTGGCCGTCATCGGTGCGCAACGCCGGTACGCGGCCTTGGGGGTTGATCGCCAGGTACGCCGGTTGGCGATTGGCACCGCCCGGCGGCACCAGCAGGTTGACCGGCACCGCAGTAAAATCCAGGCCCTTGAGCGCCAGAGCGATACGCACCCGGTATGACGAAGTGGAGCGGTAGTAAGTGTAGAGTTCCATCGCCCTGCCCTCTTAGCGCGCCGCGATCACGGTGCCACGGCATTCGCCGAAGCCGATGGAGGCAAACCCTTCGCGGCTGCAGCGCGCGCGCAGGATGATTTCGTCGCCGTCTTCGAGGAACTTACGCACCTCGCCGGAAGCCAATTCAATCGGCTTTTTGCCGCCTTCGGTGATCTCCAGCAGGCTGCCGAACTGCCCCGGCTGCGGCCCGGACAAGGTGCCCGAACCGAACAGATCACCGGGCTGCAACTGGCAACCGTTGACGCTGTGGTGCGCAACCATTTGCGCCACGGTCCAGTACATATGCTGGGTGTTGCTCAGGGTCAGGCGATGGGCCGGCAGATTTTGCTCGCGCATCGCGGCGGTGGTCAGCAGCACTTCCAGTTCGATGTCGAAACCGCCAGCGGCCTGGTCACGCTTGTCCAGCAGGTACGGCAGCGGCTGCGGGTCGCCTTCGGGGCGCGCCGGTTGGGCTTTGCGGAACGGCGCCAGTGCTTCGGCCGTCACCACCCAGGGCGAGATGCTGGTGATGAAGCTTTTGGATAAGAACGGGCCCAGCGGCTGATATTCCCAGGCCTGGATATCGCGTGCCGACCAGTCGTTGAGCAGGCAGAAACCGGCGATGTGTTCGGCCGCATCGCCAATCGCAATCGAGTCGCCCATGGCATTGCCCTGGCCGATCCAGATGCCCAGCTCCAACTCGTAATCCAGGCGCGCGCAGGGGCCAAAAGTCGGCTCGGTCTGGCCGGCCGGCAGCGTTTGGCCTTTAGGCCGACGCACCTCGGTGCCCGAAGGGCGAATGGTCGAGGCACGGCCGTGATAACCAATCGGCACGTACTTGTAGTTCGGCAACAGCGGGTTGTCGGGACGGAACAGTTTGCCGACGTTCTGCGCGTGCTCGATGCCGACGTAAAAGTCGGTGTAGTCACTGATTTTGGCCGGCAAGTGCATCTGGCAATCGGCGGCGCGGTGCAGCACCTGAGCCTCGCGGGTTTGCAGCTTGCTGCCTTCGGCGAGCAGTTCCAGCAGACGCTCGCGCAAGGCCACGCGCGGGCCACGGCCGAGTTCGAAAAAGGCGTTCAGTTGGCCACCGGCAGT
Organism: Pseudomonas sp. R76; assembly: GCF_009834565.1. Classification (GTDB taxonomy): domain Bacteria; phylum Pseudomonadota; class Gammaproteobacteria; order Pseudomonadales; family Pseudomonadaceae; genus Aquipseudomonas. Next base: position 1,335,241 of record NZ_CP019428.1, on the reverse strand, counting down.
GGCTTCAACGGCGCGACGTGCTTCACCTTCGAACTCATCCAGCGCGGCGTGCAGGTCGAGAATCGCATCACCAATTGCCACGCCACTGCGCGGCGCCGAGCCGTTGATGCTGAACACGCCCAGCGGCAGGTTTTGCAGGGGAAAATCGCGGTGACCGTTGGCGGAGGCCACCCAGCTGCGGGTTGGCGTTGGTTGAGTCATGGGTTATCTCCGGTTCGGGTTGAAGGTGGCGGGCAGCGAGGCCCAGCACGCGTCGTAAGCGGGTTGCAGTTGCGGGCATTCGAGGGCGAACTGCGTGGGGCGCAGCACTTGGCTGGTCTCGAACATGAAGGCCATGGTGTTATCGATCTTGTGCGGCGCCAGCTCGACGTTGATGGCTTTGGTGCAGGTCTCGCCATCCGGGCCGTGGGCGCTCATGCAGCTGTGCAGCGACGCGCCACCGGGCAGGAAGCCTTCGGCCTTGGCATCGTAGGCGCCCTGGATCAGGCCCATGTATTCGTTCATCAGGTTGCGGTGGAACCACGGCGGCCGGAAGGTGTTCTCGGCCACCATCCAACGTGGCGGGAAGATCACAAAGTCGAGGTTGGCCAGGCCATGCACGCTGGTGGGTGAGGTCAATACGGTGAAGATCGACGGGTCGGGGTGATCGAAACTCACCGTGCCGATGGTGTTGAAACGCCGCAGGTCGTATTTGTACGGCACGTTATTGCCGTGCCAGGCGACCACATTCAGCGGCGAATGGTCGAGCTCGCAGGCCCACAGCTCGCCGAGGAATTTCTGCACCAATGTCGTCGGCTGCTTCAGGTCTTCGTAGTGGGCCACCGGCGTTAAAAAGTCACGCGGGTTGGCCAGGCCATTGCTGCCGATTGGGCCCAAGTCCGGCAGGCGCAGCGGCGCGCCGTGGTTTTCCGCGACGTAACCGCGTGCTTGCGCATCCAGCAGTTCGACACGGAATTTCAGGCCACGCGGCAGCACCACGATTTCCAGCGGCTCGACGTCCAGCACTCCAAGTTCGGTGGCGATGCGCAGGCGGCCCTGCTCAGGCACGATCATCAGTTCGCCGTCGGCGTTGAAGAACACGCGCTCCATTGAGCGATTGGCGCGGTAGTTATAAATGCTGATGCCTGACGGTTTGTCCGACCCGGCGTTGGCGACCATGCCTACGAGCCCGTCGATAAAGTCCGTCGGCTCGCTGGGAATATCCAGTGGGTTCCAGCGCAAGCGATTCGGCGTCACCGCGCCCAACGGCCCACCGGCTAATTGACGCTCCAGTTTGACGAATGCCGGGTGATTGGCCGACGGCTGAATGCGATACAGCCAGGTGCGGCGGGCTTCGCTGCGCGCCATGGTGAAGGCCGTGCCGGAGAACAGTTCGGTGTACAGGCCGTAAGGGGCTTTTTGCGGGGAGTTCTGGCCGACGGGCAGCGCGCCGGGCAGGGCCTCGCTGGCGAATTCATTGCCGAAGCCCGACAGGTATTCGAGGTTCATGGATCATCCTCTGAGCGGAAGTTGTTTTTATCGTAATCCAGTTACGCATAACGTAATTTGATCACTATCGACCGTCAAGCTATAAAGACGCCCATTCATCTCTCGGATTCTCGCCCCTCCATGGAAAAGCCCCGCGACACCGGTAAACAGAAAGTCCGCTCGGCTGAAGTCGGCACCGATATCCTCAAGGCGCTCGCCGAACTGTCCCCGGCCACTTCGCTGTCGCGCCTGGCCGAACATGTGCAGATGCCGGCGAGCAAGGTCCACCGCTATTTGCAGGCGCTGATCGCCTCGGGTTTTGCCGAACAGAACACCGCCACCAACCATTACGGCCTGGGCCGCGAGGCGTTGCGCGTGGGCTTGGCCGCGCTGGGCAGCATGGATGTGTTGAAAGTCGGCGCCCTGCCCTTGGCGGAACTGCGCGATGAACTGAATGAAACCTGTTTTTTGGCGGTGTGGGGCAACCAGGGCGCAACCGTGGTGCACATCGAGCCGGCGGTGCGCGCAATCACGGTGGTGACGCAATTGGGTTCGGTGTTGCCGCTGCTCAGCTCGTCCACCGGGCTGGTGTTCAGCGCCTATCTGCCGTCGCGGGAAACCGTGGAATTGCGCGAACGCGAGGTTCAGGCCGGTATCGCCCATGCCTTGGCCGACGACCAGGCCTACGCCGCCGCCTGCGCGCAGATTCGCAGCCGTGGCCTGCACTTTGTGCATGGTTTGCTGATGCCTGGCGTCGATGCGTTGTCGGCGCCGGTGTTCAACGCGGTCGGCCAGGTGGCGGCAGTGATGACCGTGGTCGGCCCGACCTCACTGTTCCACGCCGATGAAGACGGCCCGGCGGCGCGGCGCTTGCTGGCGGCGACCCGGGCCGTGAGTTGGCGGATGGGCTATCAGCCCTGAATTATTCGTCCCAGCGTGACAGGGCCACCGCCACGCGGTTCTCCACAGCCTTGACCTGTGCACCGGCAACCACATAGTTGTTGCTGATCATCGAGAACACTAACCGGCGCCCGTGGGCGTCGGTGATGTAGCCGCTCAACGATGACACGCCGCCCATGGAGCCGGTCTTGGCATGCAGGTTGTTTTCCGCCGGAGTGCCGCGCAGGCGATAGCGCAGGCTGCCGCCGGTCAGGCGGTCGGTGTTGCCGGCAATCGGCAGTGCGTTGTACCAGGCGTTGAACCACGGCTGCTTGCTCGCGGCCAGCAGCAGGTCGGTGAGGGTTTGCGACGACACCAGGTTCTGCCGCGACAGGCCGGAACCGTCAACCTGCTTGAGCGTTGCCGTGTCCACGCCCTGACGCTTGAGAAACCCGTCGACCGCCGCCACACCCGCCGCCGCCGTGCCGCTGTTCGCGGTCTTGCGGCCCATGGCCTTGAGCAAGGCTTCGGACATGTTGTTGTTCGAGAGCTTGAGCAGCGGCGTGATCAGTTCCTGCAACGGCGCCGATTGATGCTCGGCCAGCACGGTCACGCCGGCCGGGGTTGCGGCCCCCATCACTCGACGGCCCAGCACGGTGATGCCCTGCTGCTTGAGGGCTTGTTCAAACAGATTGGCCACCAGTTGCGTCGGCTCCCAGACGCTGACCAATTGCGGGCTCTGCCGGCCGGGCGCCACCGCGCCGCTGAGCTGCAACAGGTTGGTGCCATGACGGCGGTTGATCCCGTAGGTGTTACCCGGCCCACTCACTGCGCGGTTGCTCAATTGCAGGTAATCGGTGGGCGGGAAGATCTCAACGCTCACAGGCTGGCCGACACGCACCGGCGCTTTGGCCGTGACGAGTACGCTGCCCGCATCAAAATCAGCATTGGGTGACACGGTCAGCGCCGAAATCTGCGCGCCGTAATAGGTGGTTTCATCATCATGGGACCAATCGACACCCAGGCGCTCGGCGTCAAACCAGGTGTCGTCGAACACGATATCGCCCTGGACTTGGCGAACACCCTGGCTGGCCAGTTGCGCCGCCAGCGCCTGGTAGTCGGCGAATTGCATCGTCGGGTCGCCGAGGCCACGCAGGTACAGGTTGCCGGTCAGGCGATCGCCCTGGCGTATACCGTTGCTCAGCAGCTGCGTGGCGAAGCGGTATTGCGGCCCCAACACGTCCATCGCGGCGGCGGTGGTCAACAGCTTGAGGTTGGAGGCCGGCACCAGCCGAGTGCGTGGGTTGTGCTGGTACAGCGTGGCGCCGCTGCGCGCGTCACGCACCATCAGCGACACCGAGGCGCCGTGCAGCGCGGGGTCGGCCAGCAATTGATCAAGGGAGTTGGAAGTCGGCGAAACACTCGCGCAGCCGCCCAGTAAAAAGCTCAAGCCGACCAGCATTGCGCTGGTGTGTATCCATTTGCCCAACTGCATCAGTAGCGTTTTCCCGCGAAGTCTTTAGTGGCGGCAACGCTACCAGACCCTTACCTTCGTGGCGAGCGGGCTTGCCCCGCGTTGGGGCGCGCAGCGGCCCCTGATAAGACCGCCGCGTTTTTCCGGGCACACCGCAGTGGTTGGTTTTGGGGGCTGCTTCGCAGCCCGACGCGGGGCAAGCCCGCTCGCCACAGCAAGCCCGCTCGCCACCGCCAGGTTAGAACTGCAGGGTACTGGACACCGACACCTGCCGCGCATCGCCCAGTGATACAAACACCCGGCTCGCGGCCGAGGTGTAGTACGTGCGGTCGAACAGGTTTTTCACGTTGAGCTGGAACTTGACCTTCTGCCCTTCGATCTTGGTGTCGTAGGTGGCAAACGCGTCTGCGACGGTGTAGCCGGGCAGGTTGAAGTCGTTGGCGGCATCGCCTGCGCGCTCGCCGACATACCGGGCGCCCGCGCCCACACGCAGTTGATCGCCGCCGAAAATATCGCCGAAATCGTAAACCGCCGACAGCGAGCCGGTGTGTTTGGCCACGTTTTGCAGGCGGTTGCCTTCAAGCGTCGGGTCTTTGTCCTTGGTGTCCAAGGCGTCGGTGTAGGCGTAGCTGCCGATCAGGCTCCATTGGTCGGTCAACTGGCCGGTGGCGTCCAACTCCAGGCCACGGGAACGCACCTGGCCGGCAATGCTGTAGACGGTGTTCGCACCGGAACCCACCGACACCAGCACGTTGCGCTTATCGATATTGAACAATGCCGCACTGGCGGTGATACGCCCTGGCATGTCGAGCTTGGCCCCCAGTTCCCAGGACTTGGATTCCTCAGGCGTCAAGTCGCCGGTCAAGGTGCTGCCATCGGCCAGGGCGGCGATGGTGGAGTTGGGTTTGAACGACTCGGTGTAGCTGCCGTAGAACGACAATTCATCGGTGTAGCGGTACACCAAGCCGGCACGCGGCACCCACGCCTGGCCATTGCCATTGGTGTTGGCGGTAAACGGCACGCCCTTGCCGGCGTATTGGTCGTACATTTGATAGCGCACACCGCCCACCAGAATCCACTGGTCGGTCAGGTGAATGGCGTCCTGAAAGAACAGCGAGTCGCTGCGCAGCAGGTCAGTCTGGGCGCTGTCTTTGGCACTGACGGTGGTGCCTTGTACATCCTTGCCGTAGACCGGATCGAGGTAGTTGAACGCGCTGCGTTGCGCCTGGCGAATCAGGTCGGCGCGATAGATCTTGCGGTACTCGTCGTCCAGGCCGAACACCAGGTCATGCTGCATGCCAGCGATGTTGACCTTGCCTTCCAGGCTCATGGTGGCGAAGCGGTCGGTGGTCAACGCACCACGGGTGCCGTCCATGCTGCGCGTCAGGGTGCCATTGGGGTTGACCGACACCGTGCGCACTTGGCTGGCATCGTAGGTTTCGCGGTTCCAGCTGTAGCCGAAGTGCGCCTTCCAGTCGTCGTTCAAATCGTGGTCGACTTCGAGGCGATACAGGTCGGAGCGGCCTTCCATATTATTGAACGGCTCATCCAGGCGACGGGTCGCCGGAATGTTCAACGGGTGGTTGGTCTTGGGGTCGATGGCGGTGCCACGGTCGAACGGCGAGAGGAATTCGCGGTGTTCGTAGGCGAACACCACTTTGGTGGTGTCGCCGTACCAGGCCAGGGACGGCGCCACCAGCGTCTCGCGGTGGGTGCCGAAGTTGCGCCAGTAATCTTCGTCTTCATGGTCGACGATCAGTCGATAGGCCAGGCCGCTGTCGCCAATCGGGCCGGTGGTGTCGAGGTTGCCGCCGCTGCCGTTCTTGCCGTCGCCGAAGGTCGAGCCGCGTGCGGTCAGGGAAGTTGATTGCACCAGTTCGGGTTTTTTGCTGACGATATTGACCACGCCGCCCGGGTCCTGGATGCCGTACAACAATGAGGACGGACCTTTGAGCACTTCAACGCGCTCGGCGGTGGAGTTGAGCGCCCGGCCCTGCACCACCGGCATGCCGTCTTGCATGATCGAGCCGTTACGGTTATCGCCGAAACCCCGCAGCATCACCGCGTCCTGGGTGCTGGCCAAGGTGTTCGCCTGGGTGATACCGCTGATATTGGCGAGGGCGTCGTCCAGGTTGCGTGGTGTCTGGTCGCGCAGCACTTGGGCCGGCACCACGTTGACGGTTTGCGGGGTTTCCAGCAGCAGGCCGTGGGAACGCATCACCGAACTGGTGGGCGGCGGCTGGTAGCTGGTGCTGTCCTGGGCTTGGCCGGCGCCGCTGATGGTGGTGGCGCCGAGGTTGACCGCGCCGTCGGTGGGCACGGGTTCCAGTGCCAGGGTGCGCGCGTCGATCTGGCGGAAGGTAAAGCCTGAATTGCTCAGCAGGCGTTGCAGGGCTTGGGTCGCGCTCATCTGCCCGCTGACCGCCGGGGCGCTGAGGCCGTAGGGCGCTTCATCGGTGTAGATCACGCTGATGCCGGTGACGCGGCTGAAATCGCTCAAGGCCTGGGGCAGCGGTTTGGCTGCCAGGGCAAAGTTGAACTGGGCGCTTTGCTGCTCCTGTGCCTGCGCCACGGCCAAAGGCAGCAATGCCAGCCCCGACACCGTCAATACCGAGGCTCCCAGCCACTGTTTTACCCAACCGCCCGCCGTCGATTTCATGCTGTGAGAACCCGTGTAGAAAACGCTGTTAATGCGAATTGATCGCAGTTTCAAGCACTACACGGTTGAGCGGTGGATTTACCTCACCTTTGTTTGCAAATATTTTTGTTTATTGCGCCTGAATGCGAAAACCCAGGCGTGGGAAGTGCACATGCACGATACCGCCGCGCTCATCCGTACGCCGCAGGATCAGCGCTTCGCGCCCGGCGAACAGCAACTCACCGGCGACCGGGTCTACGCCGTAGTCCGTCGCGCTGATGGTCACCGGCTGGCCAGGCTTGAAGCCGTTGGGGTCTTCGAAGATTTCCTCCGGCAAGGGCGCGGGCGTGGCATTGCGCGCAATCTCCAGCGCCTGGTCGGCGCGCATTTCACTGGCGTTGCCATGGCCAAAGCTCAATACCCGCGCCAACCAGGCCGCTACGGCCGGGTAGTGATCCACCAACGGCGACGTCACCGGCGTGCCTTTGAGAAACCACAACGGGTGCGCCATGGCGAAGTCGGCAATCGACGGCTCGCCAAACAGGAAGTCCCCGGCGCCATGCTGCAGTTGCTGCTCCAGGCGCACCATCAGCGCCGGCCATTGATGCCGTGCCAGCTCGAGCGGCACCTTGCTCGCCGTACCACCGCTGAACAGCGCGACGCGGTCGGCCATCAGCGCCTGCATCGCTTGCGGCGGCACTTTGGCAAAGCGCACGGCGGCGGATTCCGGCTCAAAGACCAAGGTCACGCTATGGTGAGACACCACACTGTCGGCCCAATAAGCGAAGGCCTGGGTGTTGATTTCCTGGCCCAGCGGAAACAGCGCCGGGGTGGATTTTTCCTGCTCCAGGCGCCGTGCGATCAGGGCGGTGTCGCAGTAGATATCCGCGCCCACCTGCAATACCGGCGTCTTGCGATAGCCGCCCGTCAATGCGGTCAGGTCGGGCTTGGGCGACATCGGTGGGATAAGCACCGAGTGCCACGACAAACCTTTGAAACCCAGCATCAGCCGGGCTTTTTCAGCAAAAGGGGACTGCGGGTAGTGGTGCAGGATCAACTCAGACATGCCAGGCTCCGCTGGATAAATGAGCGGCTAGCTTAACGCGCAAAATCGCGCGCAGGCGAGATGGGAACCCATCAGTCAAATCAATGAGCCACTCGCCGCCAGGCATTCCTTGGCGCTTTTCTTGAGCTTCTTGATCAGCCGTTCCTGGCGCAGCGCTTCGCCCTTGCTCGCGCACTGTTCGGTGTACACCAGCGCCACGGCCGGGCTGGATAAAAAGAACCGCGCGCCCTTGCCGCTTTGGTGGGAAGCAAAACGGCGCACCGGGTCATTGCTGATGCCGCAATACAGCGAGCCATTGGCGGCGCGCACCAGGTACACGAACCAGGGTTTGGGTTCAGTCGATTCAGTCACGGGGCAATTCGGCAAACCAGAGGAGCGCCAATCTTATCAACGACCGGCCTGGAATGCCTTCAGGCCTTTAAGCGCCTGGGCGCGCACAGCGTTTTTCAGCGCCGGCGACCAGCCCAGCAACAGGCCCTTGAGGCCCAGTGCCTGGCGTGACCAACGCCACAGGTCGAAGTGGTCGTGGTGCTCGCAGATCTTGCCGTCGCGAAACACAAACCGCGCGCCGATATCGTTGACCACCGTGTTGCCGGTGGCACTGAACAGGTACGTCGCCACCCAATGCGCGCTGCCGGTGCTGTCGTCGCTGCGGACATGGTCGAAGGTCAGGGAAAAGTCCTTGGCGCGGGTGGTGAGCATGCGCCACATATCACCGGCATCGCGCCCACGCAGTTCGCCGAAGGCCGGGTCGCTGAACACCACGTCATCGGTGTAGCAGGCGGCCATGGCTTCGGCGTCCAGGCGTTGGAATGCACTGTAGAACTCGGTGATCAGGGCGTTGTGGGCATCACTCATGGGCAGGTTTCGCACGGTGGTCAGAGGTACTGAACGATAAGCTGCGCAACAAGGGAATGCCATGGCTATTCGCTATGGGAATGAGTAATCACCATGGCAGACTCAAGGATACCGTCTACGGCACCATTCCCGCCGAGCGCGCGTAGGCGAACAAGTCCACATCGGTTGAAATACACAACCGGCTCATGGCCGTACTTTTCTGTTTGCTGATGGTGGAAATGCTGCGGTTGACCCGTGCCGCAATCTGGCTGACGGTCATGCCGCTGGCCAGCATGCGCACCACTTCACGTTCCTTGCCGGACAACTGCGGCGCTTGAGATTGATCGCCCGTGCCGGCCTCGTGCAACTGCTCGCGTAGACATTCGCTGGCGAAGGTCTGGCCCTTGGTGACGGCCTTGATTGCCAGGGGCAACTCCTTGGCCGAGGCCTTTTTGGCGACGATGGCCTGTGCGCCATGGGCGAAGGAAGCCCGCAGGGTCGCAATGTTGGCGAACATGGTGACCAGAATCACCGGCATCTTCGGGTACTGGCGCTGCAACAGGCTCAGCAAGCAATAACCGTCAGCCTGGCGCCCACCCGGCATGGCGAAATCGGTTACCAATACGTCACAGGGCGTGGTGCCCAGCAACACCAGCAATTCATCGGGGCCACTGGCTTCGCCAACGACTTTGCAGGTGCCACTCGCCTCAATCACCACCCTTTGCCCGATGCGGACAATGGGGTGATCGTCGGCAATTATTACTCGAAGCATAAATACTCACGGATGATGGCCACTTGATTCCGGGCAAAATACCTCCGACCGGGCGCTTCAACAACCGCCCGGCAAAGGCACATTTCAGCCAAACCCAGTGCCTTGTAGTGCCATCCATCAAACTTACAAAATAAAAGGAAAAACCCCACATACAAAAACTACAACTCAAAAGAACAACTTCCTACAAGCCAAGATGAAACCTCATAACGTACTCACGTACGCGAAGTAACGCTTGAGGTCATGCTCAAACATCTCCAGCCGTCCCAGGTTCGCCCACACGCCTTGGAGCCGGACCTGTTCAATCAGCGCACCACCCCGCGCCTCCAAGTCGTCGCAGCCTAAAAAAGCCAGGCTGCCCAACAGACGATGCAACCGCTCCAACGCAAGCCGGGCGTTCAACGTGATGCGCGCATCGGCCAGGGCCGCGCAGTCCGTGCGGGCTTCGTGCAGCAAGCTGCCGAGCATCTGGTTGACCACCTGTTCACTGCCGAAGGTCTGGACCATGCTCGCGCGGGTCGGCCAGGCCGTTGAGCCCTTGGATACGGCCAGCGATACCGCACTCGGTGGGCCGGGCAGCCATCGCCCAAGCACATCGCACAACTGCGCAAACGTCAGCGGCTTGAGCAGCCAGGCATCCATGCCGGCATCGCGGCAGCAATGCGGGTCGTCAGCCTGCAGGTTGGCGGTCAGGGCAATGATCGGCACCCGGCGCCGCCCGTTCGCCCGCTCGTGCAGGCGTATGGTGCGGGCCAGGGCATAGCCGTCCATGCGTGGCATATGGCAGTCGCTGATCACCAGGTCGAAGTGCCTGCGCGTGAAGGCGGCAAAGCCCTCACAGCCGTCGCCTACCACTACATGGCCAAGCCCGAGTTTTTCCAGGAACCAGCCCAACAGCGCGCGGTAGGCCGAATGATCCTCCGCGACCAACACCTCCAAGTGTCGCCAGTGATCGGGCGGGGAGAAATGGACCGGAATGCGCTGCGCAGAGACATCGCTCGAAGGCACGCTCGCTCACCTCGTTGATGGTGTCGGTGGTGCAGCGCCCTTCGCCCAGGAACACGAATATCGTGTGGGCGAGGAGCGCTGACGCGACAGTCAACGGAACGCACTCTGCAGCAGGTTTCAAATATTCAAATGACGGTCATCGCCCAGGAAAAGTATCGTTTCGCACGCCACTCTGACCATACAACAACTACGAAACTGACCATTTACCTACATTTAACTGTTCATTCTTCTGACACGGATCACTCCACTTTCCGAGTCTTTGTGATTGTCGTAAAAGTTGTATGTCTCCCGCCCAGGCCCATCGTTAGATTACGGCCCACTCTAGTCAGGGACGGTCCGCCGCCCCCTGAGCAGTCCAGATAAACATTAAAAGCCGCCTTGCACCCGTCGACACACTGCGCACAGCGAGTGTCGCTACGGCGTGACTCAACGTATTGGAACCCTAGAAATGAATGCTCCCTTCGCCCTGTTAGCCACCGCATTGCTGCTTACCGGCGCTTCGACCGTGTTTGCCGCCAGCAGCGTCGACCTGACCGTCCAGGGCTTGATTACTCCCAGCGCCTGTACGCCCAGCCTTTCAAGCGGCGGAGTGGTCGACCACGGGAAAGTTGCGGCCAAGGACTTGAGCCCGATCAACTGGACGGGGCTTGGCGATCACACCCTGCAGCTGAACATCACCTGCGAAGCGCCGACCCTGCTGGCGCTGCAGGGTGTTGATAACCGTGGCGACTCCCCTGACGCGTTCAACGGCTACGGCCTGGGCCTGGTCGACGGTAAAAAACTGGGCATGTACATGCTGTCGCTGGATAACGCGACGTCCGGCGGTGCGCCGATCTCTGTACTTCAGTCCAGCGACAGTGGCCTCACTTGGACGGAAAGCTTCCCGGGCGACGTCATGCCGCGGGCATACCTCGCGTCGTTCGGGGACCGCTCAACGGGCAGTTGGGCGCCTACGCCGGTGCAGAACGTAACCTCAGACATGAAGGTGACAACCATGCTCGGCCCCACGGCCGGCATGAACCTGGCCAACGAGATCCCCATCCTCGGCTCGGCCACGGTTGAAGTGAAATACCTGTAAGCCAACCCCATAACCCACAGGATGTGACCCATGGCTCGCCCTCTCAGTACCCTCGCCGCAACCCTAATGATTATGGGTGCAGGCTCCGTATTCGCCGCCAGCAGCACAGACTTGGCCGTTACCGGGCTCATTACGCCCAGCGCCTGCGTCCCGACCCTGAGCCAGGGCGGCGTTGCCGACTATGGAAAGATCGCCGCCAGAGATTTGCAGATAAGCCAACCCACGCCCTTGCCGGCCACCACCCTGCAACTCAACGTGAACTGCAGTGCCGCCACGCTGTTTGCCCTCAACGGCGTGGATAACCGCCCCGGCTCGGCCATCGATGTCGACGGGTCGTCATTTGGCCTGGGGTTCATCAACGGAACCGAGAAGGTCGGCAGTTTCCTGCTGGTTCTCAATAACTACCTCGCCGACAGCCAGCCCGTGACCAAGCTGGTTTCGCGCAACAACGGCGCCAGTTGGATCGAGAACAGCGAAGACGCCATCTGGATCCCCGGCTGGCTCACCGCCTTCGGCGGTAACTCAGGTGGTGACTGGGCGCCTATCGCGATCACGACGCTCACCAGCGACGTGAGGGTCCACCCGATCATCGCCGCCTCCGAGACACTGACCCTGACTGAAGAACAACCGATCGACGGTTCCGCAACCCTGGAAGTGCGCTACCTGTAACCCATCCGTTCATTGCATCGCTCACAAGGACCTGTGCCCATGGAAAGAACCACGCCCGCCGCTCTTGCCCTGCTGCTCGCGGCCTGCGCCCCCGGCGCATTCGCCGCCAGCAACACCGACTTGAGTGTCACCGGGGTCATTACCCCGTCCTCTTGTACGCCAACCCTGTCCGATGGCGGCATCGTCGACCACGGCAAATTGACCGCCAGGGACCTCGACCCGGACAAACCCACCAGCCTGCAAGCCGGTGAAATGAACCTGCTGGTGAATTGTGAAGGGCCGACGTTTTTCACCCTGACCACCGAAGACAGCCGCGGCGAAAGCGTAGCGCTCAACCCGGCGCACCACGGGCTGGGCATGACCAACGATGACGAGAAACTCGGCAACGTGGCGTTCGGCCTGTTCGACCCGGTGGCTGACGGTGCGCCGGTGCAGACCATCTTGTCGCGTGACGGCGGCGCCACCTGGTACCCCTCTTCGTACCTGGGCCACACCGCCTTGACCTCGTTCGCGGCGCCGAGCAGCCCGACCACGCCGATGGCGCTGCAGACCCTGAGCGCCCGGCTGCGGGCGTTCACCATGATCGCGCCTGCCAAAGACCTGACCTTGGTCGACGAGGTGCCGATCGACGGCCTGGCCGTGATGCAACTCAAGTACTTGTAAGCCATTTTTCCCGTCTCCCCATTCAGGAACCCCATCATGAACACCGCATTCAAAACCCTCTCCGCCGCCCTGCTGCTGCTCGGCAGTGCCAACGTACTCGCCGCATCCAGCGTCGACCTGACGGTCACAGGCCTGATTACCCCAAGCGCCTGCACCCCGACCTTGTCCGGCGGCGGCACCGTGGACTACGGCAAGATTTCGGCAAAGGATCTGAAACCTGACGCGTCGACCTTTCTGCCCACCCAAGTCGTGCAATTCACCGTCACCTGTGATGCCGCCACCCTCATGGCGATGGAGGCCAAGGACAACCGCGAAGGGTCTGACGCCAACAACGACACGATGGAATTCGGCCTGGGCCTGATCAACGGCACGGAAAAACTCGGCGGCATGGAATTAAGGCTGCTGAACCCGGTTGCCGATGGCGTCTCGGTCGCCACCGTCGGCTCATACGATGGCGGCGTCACCTGGGGCGCGGAGCGCAACCTGATGCGCAACAATATCCTCGCCCCTGCGGTGGCCGGCGTCGATACGCCGATCCCGGTCCAACTGTGGAACGCAGACCTCAGCGTGCAGCCCTTTATCGCCAAAACCAGCGGGTTGACCCTCACCAACGAAGTCGCCATCGATGGCTCGGTGACCCTCACCGTGCGCTATCTGTAACAACCTTCGAGTCGAACAACGGCAGGCCTCCGCGCCTGCCCTTGTCACCTACGCAAATTGATGAACCCGGCAACCGGTGAACCTTCCCCATGAAGCAGATTTCTTCACGCCTTCTTGCCCTGTTTTACCTGCTCGGTGCCAGCCCGCTGGTGTTAGCGGCGTCCAGCACCGAGTTGAATGTTACCGGCCTGATCACCCCCAATGCCTGTACCCCGACGTTGTCTGCCAACGGCGTCGTCGACCATGGCAGAGTGCCGGCGCGCAGCCTCAACCAGTACGAGTACAGCGCGCTGCCCACGCAATCCCTGGACCTGATAGTGAGTTGCAACCAACCGGTGCTGTTCGTACTGGTAGGCGTGGACAACCGCGCTGACTCGTCCCTTGGGCCGGGTTTTTACTATGGCCTGGGCAACAATATCCATGTGCCCAGCGAACGGCTGGGCACGGTTTCCTTGGCCTATCGCGACGCCATGGGCGACGGCGAACGCGTACTGGTATTGGCCTCAAGCAACAAGGGGGAAACCTGGTTCCCCGAAACCAACGCCTTCCCGAACAACTACATGGGGTTCGCCCGCCTGGGCACGCTGGTGCCGGAGCCCCATCGCGAAGTCACCGCCAGCCTGCAAATCAATACGTCCATCAACGCCGCCGCCTATTTGACCCTCAAGCAAGAAGTGCCGCTGGACGGTTCCATCGTGCTTGACCTGAGGTATTTGTAGCCATGACTGCCCTGCCCTTTTTTACCCGAGCCTTCATCTTCACGCGCCTCGCCGGTCTCTACCTCGGTGCGCTGGCATTGGCGATCGCTAGCCCGGCCCTGGTGCTGGCCGATGGCATGGTGCCCGACACCTCGGTGGTGATCGTCCACGAGGGCGAAGGCGAGGCCTCGGTCACCGTGACCAACACTGACGACAAGCTGGCCTTGCTGCACGTCACCCTGGAAGACATCCCTGAAGACACCGCGACACTGCTGTTTGTGACCCCGCCCTTGGCCAGGGTCGAACCGAACAAGAGCCAACTGATCCGCTTCATTCTGCAATCGGCCGAACCGTTGACCACCCAACGCTTGAAACGGGTGATTTTCGAAGGCATGCCCCAAGGCCGTTCGGCGGCCCAGGCCGGGCACGCACAGGTGGGCGTGACGGTGCGCCAGAACCTGCCGGTGATCCTGCACCCCAAAGGCCTGGCCCCCAACCGCACGCCCTGGACCGGACTGGAGTGGCGCTTGAAGCGTGACCAACTGAGCGTGCACAACCCGAGCCCGTACGTGGTGCGCCTGGCCCAGGAACTGCGCCTGCTGCCCGGCAGCGGTTCGGCCTTGTTGCCGCGCACCTATGTGCTGCCCGGCGAAACCCTGAACGTGTCGGTGACCAGCACCGACACCGGCGCCAACCGCGTGAAGCTGCAACCGGCCACCGTGTATGGCTTTGCCGTAGCGCCTTACGAAGCACCGATCACCCTATAAAAAGAACGCCCTATAAAAAAGAGTGGCTTGCCAAAGCCACCCAACACTTGAGTACGACCTTGTGAGCACAGCAATGACTGACCGCGACGGCCGCGCCGTGCCCGGCGTTTCACCCCGCCGCGCAGGCAAGATACTGACGAGCCTGGCGCTGACCCTGGGCGGCGCACTGCCGTGCGGGGCGGTGCTGGCGAGTGATATCGCCGGCGCCTTCGACCCCCAGACGCTGTCCCGACGCGGCATTGACCCGGAGCTGGCCAACCTGCTGCTGCAAGCGCCGCGTTTTGCGGCGGGCCGGCATGCCGTCAACCTCAGCGTCAACGGCCTGCGCCGTGGCCGGGTGGACGTGGAGTTCGACCGCCTGGGCGGCCTGTGTTTCAACCGCGCCCTGCTGGATGCGGGCAACCTGAACGTGCCCGATGACGAGGGCGCCCGCACCTGCCAACCCTTTATCGAGCGCTACCCGCAAACCGTGATCGAGCAAGACCCGGCCGCCCTGGCCGTGGCCCTGGTGGTGCCGACCGATGCCCTGCGCCCCGCCCAACAGGACATTTCCGGCTACCAGACCGGCGGCAAAGCCTTGCTGCTCAACTACGACCTGACCGGCCTCTACAACGAGTTCGGCGACAACACGAGCCGCTTCGGCTCAGCCAACACCGAAGTCGGCTTCAACGCCGGCGACTGGATCGTGCGCAGTCGGCAGGCGAAAACCTGGCAGGACGGCAACTCGCGCACCACCCACCTTGACGCCTACGCCCAGCGCACGTTCGCCGAACAACAGGCGGTGTTGCAGGCCGGGCAAATCAGCCTCTACAACCCGGTGCTGGCGGGCACGCAGATTACCGGCGCCCAGGTGCTGACCGAAACCGCGCTGCAAGACCAGAACCAGGGCGCGACTATCACCGGTATCGCCAACAGCCCGGCCCACGTGGAAATCCGTCAGAACGGCGCGTTGATCCACTCCACCGTAGTGCCGGCCGGGCCGTTCGCGCTGACCGACGTGCGGCGTTTGAACGGCCGCTCCGACGTGGAAGTCACGGTCAAGGAAACCACCGGCGAAGAACGCCGCTTTACCGTGCCCGCCGCCATGCTCGGCCTGGGCCTGCCCGCGCCGGGCTATTCGGTGGCGGCCGGGCGTGTGCGGCAGATCGGCAACAGCGACGGCCGTGAGCCTTGGGTGATCAGCGCAGGCTGGAGCGGCCCGTTGCACCCGCAACTCAGCGTCAGCGCCGGCGGGCTGATGGCGGATGCCTACCGCTCGGCGGGGGCGAGCCTGGGCTGGTTGCCGTGGCAAGACAGCCAGCTGCAATTGTCCGCCCAGGCGGCGCAAGCCAGCCCCCAGCGCATGGGCACTGAGCGGGGTGTACAAACCGACCTCTCCTGGTCCCAGCGGTTGAGTGACCGCTGGGCGGTGAGCACCGCCGGTTCCTGGCGTTCCCAGGGTTACCGCGACCTTGAGGATTCAACCTACGTCGGCAACAGCGACGATCAACAACGTACGCGCTACCGCGACCAGCAAAGCGCGACCGCGTCCTGGGCGCACCCGACGTTGGGCGCGTTCAGCGCCGGGGTCTCACGCACGGCGTCGTATAACGGTGAAAGCAGCAGCCGCGCGCTGGCGTCCTGGGGCACCAGTTTTGGCCGGGTGTCGGTGTCGGCCAGCGCCGAATGGCAAGTGGGCGGACGCCAGCAAAATGACGACAGCATTTACCTGAACCTCAGCGTGCCGCTGGGTGAAACCCGTCGCGGGCGTGCCTGGGTGCGTAATACCGGTGGCGAGCATCGCCTGGGGGTGGGCGTGAACGAGCAACTCAACGACCAATTGAGCTACCGGGTAGGCGTGGAACGCGACAGCCGTGACCGCGAAGTGGAGTCGTCGCTCGGCGTGTCGGCACTGCCGTGGTACAGCCAGCTGGATTTCAACTACACCCGCAGCGATGACGAACGTTCAAGCTACCAGGGCGGCGCCCGTGGCGGCGTGGTGCTGCATGAAGACGGCCTGACCTTCTCGCCGTACCCGGTGCGCGACACCTTTGCCGTGATGTCGGTGGGCGAGATGGCCGGGATCAAGGTCAGCACCCCAAGCGGCCCGGTATGGACCGACTGGCAAGGCCAGGCCGTGGTGCCGCAACTCAGCGCCTATGGCCGCAGCCCGGTGGAAGTGCAGACGCGCTCACTGCCGCGCAACGCCGATATCCACAACGGCCTGGCCGTGATCGCCGCCGGGCGCGGTGCGGTCGACAAGGTGCACTTCGGCGTCGCCCTGACCCGCCGCGCGCTGTTGAACGTGACCACCGACAGCGGCCAGCCGTTGCCACGCGGCGCAACCGTGACCAGCGCCGACGGCGAGTTCATCACCCTGGTGCAGGAAGGCAGCCAAGTGTTCCTGCCCGACGTGCTCGACCCGCGCACCTTGTGGGTCAAGGCACCGGGGCAGCCACGCTGTCGCCTGGACTTTGAACTGCCGAAAACCGCAGACCCCGAGGTGTATTTCGAAACCGCAGCGGCCCGGTGCCGCCAGCCATGAGGACGTTCACCATGGGCCTGAAACACCCGTTGTATCCACTGGGCGTTGCGCTGCTGAGCAGCGGCGCCTGGGCCGCCGATGAGTGCCAGCTCAACCTGAGCCAGGCACAGCTGGATTTCGGCCTGATGAACCGCGCCGTAGCGCTGGCGCCCGCGCCTGAGCGTTTGCTTGGCGAGCGGCGTATCAGCCTGACGCTGAATTGCCCGCAGCCCACCGACATGAGCGTGTTTTATCGCGGCCTGGGCGCCGGGGCGGAGCGCTTTCGTTTTACCGAGCGCGGCAGTTACGGCTTGCGCGTCAGCGAAGCGCTGCTGGACGGCCAGGCCGTGGAACTGGGCTTGATTGCAGGCCAAGGCCAACCGCCCGCCGCTGTCAGCGCCCAACTGGCGTGGCAACCGGGGCAGGGCATTGTGCCGATGCGCGCCGGCGTTGCAGTGAGCGGGCGCAGCCTGTCCTTGCAGATCGATGCCAGCGCCTGGGCCAGCGAAGACGCCGCACGGGTACGCGATGCCGTGACCTGGGACGTCGCCGGGCTGTTCGACGCCCTCGCCGCCGGGCGCTCGCGCGAACTGCGTCTGCAAGCGCGCTTTGCGCCGGCGGCGTGTACGCCCACGCTGTCCAACGGCGGCCATGTGGAGCTGGGCAAGCTGTCGATCGGCGACCTGAATGTCGACAAGGACACGGCCCTGGCCCCACGCGCCTTGTCACTCAGTGTGATCTGCGATGGGCCGACCGCCTTCGCGGTGCGCATGCAAGACAATCGCCTGGGTTCGGCCACCGGCACCGCCGATGAAAGCACCTATGGGCTTGGCCTGGACGCGCGCCAACAGAAAATCGGCCGTTACCGGTTGTTGTTCGACCCGGCCCGCATCACCGCCGACAGCTTCGCCCAGGTTTTTTCGACCGACTCCGCCACTGGAGGGTTGCCCTGGAGCAGCGCCAGCGCGGGCGTCGCGGCCGTCGGCGCGAATCGCTACCTGGGTTTTGGTGCTACGTCCGGCAGTACCAGCGGCCCCAGCCCCATTCAAAACCTCAACGCCACGCTGAGCCTGGAAGCGGTGATTGCGCCCTTGGGTTCTTTGGACTTGAGCAGTGAAGTACGCCTGGATGGCTCGGGCACTCTCGAAATTTACTATCAGTAGGAGTAAACAATGAAAGCGTTTCTGATCTCCCTGGGAATTTTTCATGCTGTGGTCACAGGCATGGCCCACGCCGCTTCAACTGTTGAACTGACCGTCGGCGGGCTGATTACGCCCATGGCCTGCACGCCGGTATTCTCCGCCGGCGGCCTGGTGGACTTCGGCAAGATCTCCCAGAAGGACCTCAACCAGGCCACCGCTACGCGACTGCCGCTCAAGACACTGACCTTGACCGTCAGTTGCAATGCCCCTGGCCGCTACGCCCTGCGCATGCGCGATAACCGCGACGGCACGGCCCACGTCAACAGCGAGATCTATTACGGGCTGGGGCTGGACACCGCCGGCAACAAACTGGGTGTCTATTCGGTAAAGTTCGATCCCAAGCAAACCGTCGCCGATGCCTTGCCGGTGACTTACGGCACCGAATCCACCACCGGCGGTGTGGCGTGGCGCACATCGAACACCAACCCCATCGACATCGGCTCCAGGAGTTTGCTCGGCTTTACCGATGTGGTCGGCAGCACCGCCGGGCCATCGGCGATCCAGAACCTGACCAGCACCCGGACCCTGGAAGCCGTGATCAACGCCAAGCAGAACCTGGACCTGAGTGTGGATACGCTGATGGACGGCTCCGCCACGCTGGAAGTGGTGTACCTCTAACCTCAGCGTTTTTCGCTGCTTACCTGCACATACAGCGCCCGCCCGGCGCCGAGGCCGGCGATGATCGCACCCAGGCCGATCACTGCGAAGATCCAGCCCACGGCGCCCCAGCCGCCGGTCCAGTCATGCACCAGGCCGACCGCGAACGGGCCCATGGACGCCAGGGTGTAACCAATGCCCTGGGCCATGCTCGACAGGTTGGCGGCCACGTGGGAATCACGCGAGCGCAACACGATCAAGGTCAGCGCCAGGCTGAACGTACCGCCCTGGCCCAGGCCGAGCAAAATCGCCCAACCCCACAGGCCGTCGAGTGGCGCGTACAGGCAGCCAAACAGGCCGCCGAGGGTCAGCAGCATCACCACCACGATGGCCAGGCGCTGGTCCTTGCCACGGGTGGCCAGCCACGGCGCGGCGAGGGAACTGGCCAGTTGCACGATGACTGAACCGGACAGCACCAGCCCCGCCTCGGTCGCCGTGAGACCGCGGCCGATCAGAATAGAAGGCAACCAGCCGAACACAATGTAGGCCAGCGAGGATTGCAGGCCCATGTACAACGTCACCTGCCAGGCCAGCGGATCGCGCAGCAAACCCTTGACCCGATAGGCGACTTGGTGCGCGCCATGTTTTTGCCCGACCTGCGGCAACCAGAACAGCGCCGCCACCAATGCCGGCACAATCCAGAAGCCCAGGCCGATGTTCCAGCTGTCGCCGAAGTAATGACTCAACGGCACCGTGGAGCCCGCGGCCAGTGCCGCCCCCAAGCACAACGCCATGGTGTAGACGCCGGTCATGGTGCCGGCGTGCCTGGCGAAATCGCGCTTGACGATACCCGGCAGCAATACACCGATGATGCCGATGCTCGCACCGGCAATCAGGCTGCCGGCGAACAGGCCGACCTCACCGAACGAACTGCGCAGGATGATCCCGGCCGCCAATGTCAGCAGAATCCCCAGCACGACGCGCTCGGCGCCGAATCGCCGTGCCAGGGTCGGCGCCAGCGGCGCGAACAGGCCAAGGCAGAGCACCGGCAAGGTGGTCAGCAAACCGGCCTTGGCGGCTGACAGCCCCAGGCTGCTGGAGACTTCGGCCAGCAACGGCGACATGCTCGACAACGCCGGGCGCAGGTTCAGCGCCACCAGGATCAAGCCCAGCAGCAACAGCCACGGCCGCATGACCACCGGGTGGCTGTGCTGCACCACGTCGTCGTCGGCTTCGGCGTCGATCAGCAGTGCGTCGAGTTCGGGCGTGCGTTTGGCTTCAAGGTTCATTGATCAACTGCCGGCAGAGGGATTTGGCGCGTTCGGGGTCGTGGTTTTCCACGGCATCGAGCAGGGCGACATGCAGGTCGAACACGGCCTGGCGACGCGGCGAAATGTTCAGGGTCTGGCGCAACTGTGCAGCGACGATGGCGGAAAAATACTGGTACAGCTCGCTCAAGGCCGGGTTATGTGCGGCGTCGACCAAGTGCTTGTGGAACACCAGATCGGCGCTGATGTAAGCCTCCAGGTCACCGTGGTACAGCTCGCCGCTGACACTCAAGGCCAGGCGTAATTTTTTCAGATCGTCATCGGTACGGCGCAGTGCCGCGAGGCCGATGGCCTCCACTTCCAGAATCTGCCGCGTCTCCTGCGCCTGCTCCAGGGTGCAACTGGACAGCGCCCGCATGGCGCCCAGCGGGTCGGTCATCGAGCGCAAATAACTGCCGTCGCCCTGGCGGATTTCAATCAAGCCGGAAAACGCCAGCACCCGCATGGCTTCGCGCACGGTATTGCGGCTGATACCCAACTCGGCGGACAGCTCGGGCTCGGTGGGCAAGCGCTCACCGATGGCCCATCTGCCTTCGGTAATGCGCCGGCGCAGTTGCTCCAGGGCTTGGTCAACCAGGGAACGTTTGATCAGAGGGGCGATGTCTGTCATGGGTTTTGCGCTTTCGTCCAATCATAGGATGAATTTTCCTACAGCCTATTAGGAGTTGCCTACAAAGGCAACGCACTAGGGTTTGGGGGCAACAAAAAGAACTGAATTTTCGATTGGTAAAATTACCCTATAAGGGTAATTATTGGACGCAGGTGTCTTATGGAAAAGTACACACCTCATTACGATCTGGCGATGATAAAGGCTGATGTGAGGCGGCTTGGCGCCAGGGCTTTTACACGGGGGGCAAAGAGAACCGCAGAGGCTCTCGACCTTGATCTCGCGCAGATGCAAATGATCGTTTTCAAACTGCAAAACAGGATGTTGTACAAATCGATGACGACCTATGCCGATCACCGCGTCTGGCATGACGTCTACCACATCCAATCACATGGTCTGGAGATTTACATCAAGGTCACTTACTGCTCCGGCAGTAACCCACCCGTGATCTCCTTCAAAGGGATGAACCCATGAAAACCCAACACTGCTTCATCTGTGGTACCCCTGACGCCATGGTGCGTTTTGAGGGGCGCAGTGAAACCCTACGTATCAAAGGCATGGAGCAGCGCGTTGATGACCTCTCGGGCTGGGAATGCCAACTGTGCGAGGACGGCATGTATGACGCTGACAGCTCCGAGCGCCACGCTAAAGCAGGTGACGAGCTACTCCACGCCGCCCGACGGATGATGGGCGCCGAACTGAAGCGTATCCGCCGCAAGCTGCACCTCACGCAAAAACAAACCGTAGAACTACTGTCCGGTGGCGGGCACAACGCGTTCTCACGCTACGAACGCGGCGAAATAACACCGCCCAAACCGTTGATGGTGTTGATGCGCCTGCTGGATCGTTACCCCCACTTACTCACCGACGCCAAAGAGTTGGCCGAAGGTGCGGACCTGCGCAACGCCTTCACTCACACCATCAACCACGAAACACAAGAAGCCCTCAAAGCCTCTTAGACAGGCAAAAATAAACCCGGCACCAGGCCGGGTTTATCGTTTCAAGCATCGATCAATGCAGAATCTGGCTCAAGAACAACTTGGTCCGATCATTCTGCGGGTTGTCGAAGAAGTCATTCGGCGCCGCCTGTTCGACGATCTCGCCCTTGTCCATGAAGATCACGCGGTTGGCCACGGTGCGGGCGAAGCCCATTTCGTGGGTCACGCACAACATGGTCATGCCGTCTTCGGCCAGGCCGATCATGGTGTCGAGTACTTCCTTGACCATTTCCGGGTCTAGTGCCGAGGTCGGTTCGTCAAACAGCATGATTTTCGGTTTCATGCACAGCGCACGGGCAATCGCCACACGCTGTTGCTGGCCGCCGGACAGTTGCCCCGGAAACTTGTGGGCCTGCTCCGGAATGCGCACACGCTCCAGGTAGTGCATGGCAATTTCTTCAGCCTTGCGCTTGGGCATCTTGCGTACCCACATCGGTGCCAGCGTGCAGTTCTGCAGGATGGTCAGGTGCGGGAACAGGTTGAAGTGCTGGAACACCATGCCGACTTCGCGGCGGATCGCTTCGATCTGCTTGAGGTCGTTGGTCAGTTCCACGCCATCGACCACGATGCGCCCTTGCTGGTGCTCTTCCAGGCGGTTGAGGCAGCGGATGGTGGTGGACTTGCCCGAACCCGACGGGCCGCACAGCACGATACGCTCGCCCTGCTTGACGTTGAGGTTGATGTCTTTCAACACGTGGAACTGGCCGTACCACTTGTTGACGCCCTGCATCTGGATAATGCCTTCAGGGCTCACAGGCTGTTTGATCGCTTCGCTCATAACAACAACTCCTAACGCTTGTGGCCTGTGTCGAGCTTGCGTTCCAAATGAATGGAATAGCGCGACATACCAAAACAGAAAATCCAGAACACCAGGGCGGCGAACACATAGCCTTCAGTGGCCATACCCAGCCATTTAGGGTCGGCGGCAGCTTGTTTGACGCTGTTGAGCAGGTCGAACAGGCCGATGATGATCACCAGGCTGGTGTCCTTGAACAGCGCAATAAACGTGTTGACGATGCCCGGAATCACCAGCTTCAGGGCTTGCGGCAGAATCACCAGGCCCATGCTGCGCCAGTAACCCAGGCCCATCGCTGCGGCGGCCTCGTACTGACCTTTGGGAATCGCCTGCAAGCCACCGCGCACCACTTCAGCCACGTAGGCCGACTGGAACAGGATCACGCCGATCAACGCCCGCAGCAGTTTGTCGATGCCCATGCCTTCGGGCAGGAACAACGGCAGCATCACCGACGACATGAACAGCACGGTGATCAACGGCACGCCGCGCCAGAACTCGATGAAGGTCACGCAGACCACACGAATCGCCGGCATGTTCGAACGCCGCCCCAACGCCAGCACAATGCCCAACGGCAAGGCGCCGGCGATGCCGACGGTGGCGATAACCAGGGTCAGCATCAGGCCGCCCCACTGGCTGGTGGCCACGTTGGTCAGGCCGAAGACGCCGCCATGCAGCAGGCAGTAGGCGATGATCGGGTACAGCACCAGGAAGCTCAGGCCGTAGACCGCCTTGCGCTGGAAACGCGAGATGAACAACGGCGCCACGCCAACGATGGCCAGCCACACGGTCAGGTCCACACGCCAGCGCAGGTCGCCGGGGTAGTAGCCGTACATGAACTGCCCGAAGCGCTGTTGGATAAACACCCAGCAGGCGCCTTCCTTGGTGCAATCGGCGCGCGTGGTCCCGACCCAGTTGGCGTCGAGGATGGCCCAGTGCAGGATCGGCGGCACGATCAGGTAGATCAGGTAGAACGCCAACAGCGTCAGCAAGGTGTTGAGCCAGCTGGAAAACAGGTTGGCGCGCATCCATGCCATCGGCCCGAAGACTTTGTTCGGTGGCGGCATATCAGGTTTGAAAGTATGCGAAGTCATGTGCGTTTCCTCACCGCTCGATCAGCGCAATGCGCTTGTTGTACCAGTTCATCAGCAGGGAAATGCTGATGCTGATCGCCAGGTACACGCTCATGGTGATGGCAATAACCTCGATGGCCTGGCCGGTCTGGTTAAGCACCGTGCCGGCAAACAGCGAAACCATTTCCGGGTAACCGATACCGGCGGCCAACGACGAGTTTTTCGCCAGGTTCAGGTATTGGCTGGTCAGCGGCGGAATGATCACCCGCAAGGCTTGCGGGATGATGACCTTGCGCAGCGTCGGCCCAGGGCGCAGGCCCAGGGAGCGCGCCGCTTCGGTCTGGCCGTGGCTGACGGACTTGATGCCCGAACGCACGATCTCGGCAATAAACGCTGCCGTGTAGACGGTAAGCGCCAGGGTCAACGCGAGCAGTTCGGGGATCAATACCCAGCCGCCGACGAAGTTGAAACCTTGCAGCTTAGGCATTTCCCATTGCAGCGGCGCGCCGAAGATCAAGGCGCACAACGCCGGGATCAGGATAAACAGCGCCAGGCCCGCCCAGAACTTGTGGAACGGCACACCGGTGGCTTCAAAGCGCTTGTTGGCCCAGCGCGCCATCAGCACGATTGCCACGATGGCGACCACGATGCTGACCACGAATGGCCAGAAACCATCGGCGGCAATCGCTGCCGGCATGTTCAGGCCACGGCTGCTGACAAAGAAGGTGTCGCCGAAGTTATGGCTGTTGCGCGGCCCCGGCATGGTCAGGAATACCGCGAAGTACCAGAACAGGATCTGCAGCAGCGGCGGAATGTTGCGGAACACTTCCACATACACCGTCGCCAGCTTGTTGATCATCCAGTTGGGCGACAGCCGCGCCACGCCGATGATGAAACCGAGCAGGGTCGCCAGGACCACACCGATCACGGTCACCAGCAAAGTGTTGAGCAAACCGATCACAAAGACCCGGGCATAGCTGTCCGATTCGGTGTAGTCGATCAGGTGCTGCGCGATGCCGAAGCCGGCACTGCGCTCAAGAAAGTCGAAACCCGAGGTAATGCCCCGGTGTTGCAGGTTGGTCTGGGTATTGTTGAAGAGGTACCAGCCCAGCGAGATCACCGCCACAATCGTGATGATCTGGAAGAGCCACGCACGCACTTTGGGATCGCTGAAGCTGAGCTTCTGCTTTGGTGCGCCGATTTGATTTTGCATGAAGTGCCCCGGAAATAATGGAACAGAACATCACCCGGTGGTTGGCCCACCGGGTGATAGAACCATCAGCGATCAGCGCACAGGTGGTGCGTATTGAATGCCACCGTTGGTCCACAGTGCGTTCAAGCCACGGTCGATTTCCAGTGGGGTGCTTTTGCCGAGGTTTTTCTCGAACACTTCACCGTAGTTACCGACCTGCTTGACGATCTGTACGACCCAGTCTTTTTTCACTTTCAGGTCTTTGCCGTATTCGCCGTCAGCACCGAGCAGACGCGCAACGTCCGGGTTCTTGGTGGACTTGGCTTCAGCTTCAACGTTTTTCGAGGTGATACCGGCTTCTTCAGCGTTGAGCATGGCGTAGCCAACCCAGCGCACGATGGCCAGCCACTCGTCGTCGCCGTTACGCACGACCGGGCCCAGCGGTTCTTTGGAAATGGTTTCCGGCAGTACCACGTAGTCTTTCGGCGAGGCCAGCTTGCTGCGCTGTGCGTAGAGTTGGGACTTGTCGGAGGTCAGCACGTCGCAACGACCGGATTCCAGCGACTTGGCGCTTTCATCGGAGGTGTCGAAGGTGATCGGGGTGTATTTGAGGTTGTTGGCGCGGAAGTAGTCGGAAACGTTCAGCTCAGTGGTGGTACCGGCCTGGATGCAGATGGTTGCACCGTCCAGTTCCTTGGCACTTTTCACGCCCAGCTTGTTGTTAACCAGGAAGCCAACGCCATCGTAGTAGGTGATGAAGCCCGGGAATTTCAGGCCCATGCCCGCATCGCGAGAGCTGGTCATGGTGGTGTTACGCGACAGGATGTCGACTTCGCCGGATTGAAGCGCGGTGAAACGCTCCTTGGCGTTCAACTGGCTGAATTTGACCTTGGTTGCGTCACCGAAAACGGCAGCAGCTACAGCGCGGCAAACGTCAGCGTCGATCCCGAGGATCTTGCCGCTGGCATCCGGCACCGAGAAACCCGGCAGGCCGTCACTCACGCCACATTGTACGAAGCCTTTCTTCTGCACAGCGTCCAGGGTGGCGCCGGCTTGGGCAAAACCACTGACACCCAGTACAGCGGCCGCGCTTACGATGGCCAGGGTGGATTTCAATACCTTCATTCAAACCTCCAGTTTTGCTCTTGTTGTGTCGGAGCTCCAACCTCAGCGCACCCTTATGAGGCGATATCGACCCGTGTTGGCTTTTTTTGGGGTCAAGCGGCATGAAGTTGTTGCAGTAATTCCAGTTGCTATCCCACAAGCGGCAGTCACTGATAGTGTTACCGTCCTAAGATAGTTCTGACATCGATCTACACATAGCAAGCCCCGTACCAGAGTGGTGGCTGAGTCGATTCAGCCCATGGTCAACAGTAAAACTTTCAAACTTGCGACATTCTCTTAACAAATGAACCTGTCGCGCCCCGTTCCGATGCACCCAATCGGAGCGCACGCACATATATGGAGCAGACATGACCGAACCCTTGATTCTTCAGCCCGCCAAGCCCGCAGACGCCTGCGTAATCTGGTTGCATGGCCTGGGTGCCGATCGCTACGACTTCCTGCCGGTGGCCGAAGCGTTGCAGCAAACTTTGCTGACCACACGCTTTGTATTGCCCCAGGCGCCGACCCGTCCGGTGACTATTAATGGCGGCTACGAGATGCCCAGTTGGTACGACATCAAGGCCATGAGCCCGGCCCGCTCGATCAGCCTGGAAGAGCTGGAAACGTCGGCCAAAATGGTCACGGATTTGATCAAGGAGCAAAAGAGCAGCGGAATAGACGCCTCGCGGATTTTCCTCGCCGGTTTCTCGCAAGGCGGCGCCGTGGTCTTCCACACCGCGTTCCTGAAATGGCAGGGCTCGCTGGGTGGCGTCATCGCCCTCTCCACCTATGCGCCGACCTTCGGTGACGAGCTGGAAATTTCCGCCAGCCAGCAGCGGATTCCGGCCCTGTGCCTGCACGGCCAATACGATGACGTGGTGCAGAACGCCATGGGTCGCAGCGCCTACGAGCATTTGAAGAGCCGTGGTGTCACCGTGACATGGCAGGAATACCCAATGGGTCACGAAGTGTTACCCCAGGAGATACACGACATAGGCACCTGGTTGGCCGCCCGCCTGGGCTGAAATCCATACATTATGTAGCCGTATGACAGACGCACTACGCCGCGCCCGATTCTTGCATTACACTGGCCGGCGTACATTCCTTAATCAATTAATGAGATCACCGTGCTCAAAGCACTTAAGAAGATGTTCGGCAAAAGCGAGGCTGAGCCGCTCGCGCCTGTTCCCAGTGCTCCTGCCCCCAAGCCCGGCCACCGCAACGACGGTAAACAGCCCGAGCGGACCGCACCTGTCGCCACGCCGAAGCCGCCTGCGGTGACACAGCCTGAACAGGCGAAACCGGCCGAGGTAGCGCCAACGCCTGCGCCTGCACCCAAAGCCCCCCGCCGCGAGCGCGCACCCAAACCGCCCGTGACGCCATGGAAACTCGAAGACTTCGTCGTCGAGCCCCAGGAAGGCAAAACCCGCTTCCACGATTTCAAACTGGCCCCGGAACTGATGCACGCCATCCAGGACCTGGGTTTCCCGTACTGCACGCCGATCCAGGCGCAAGTGCTGGGCTTCACCCTCGCGGGCAAAGACGCCATCGGCCGCGCCCAGACCGGCACCGGCAAGACCGCTGCGTTCCTGATCTCGATCATCACCCAGTTGCTGCAAACGCCGCCGCCCAAAGAGCGCTACATGGGTGAGCCGCGTGCACTGATCATCGCGCCGACCCGCGAGCTGGTGGTACAGATTGCCAAGGACGCCGCCGACCTGACCAAGTACACCGGCCTCAACGTCATGACGTTCGTGGGCGGCATGGACTTCGACAAACAGCTCAAGCACCTCGAAGCGCGTCACTGCGACATCCTGGTCGCCACGCCGGGCCGCCTGCTCGACTTCAACCAGCGCGGCGACGTGCACCTGGACATGGTCGAAGTAATGGTGCTGGACGAAGCCGACCGCATGCTCGACATGGGCTTCATCCCGCAAGTGCGCCAGATCATTCGCCAGACCCCGCCGAAAAACGAGCGCCAGACCCTGCTGTTCTCCGCGACCTTCACCGAAGACGTGATGAACCTTGCCAAGCAGTGGACCACCGACCCGTCCATCGTCGAGATCGAAGCGCTGAACGTCGCCAGTGAAAACGTCGAACAGCACATCTACGCCGTAGCCGGTGCCGACAAGTACAAGCTGCTGTACAACCTGGTCAACGACAACGGCTGGGAACGCGTAATGGTCTTTGCCAACCGCAAGGACGAAGTGCGCCGCATCGAAGAGCGCCTGGTGCGTGACGGCGTCAACGCCGCGCAACTGTCCGGCGACGTGCCACAGCACAAGCGCATCAAGACGTTGGAAGGTTTCCGCGAAGGCAAGATTCGCGTGCTGGTGGCCACCGACGTGGCCGGGCGCGGGATTCACATTGACGGCATCAGCCACGTGATCAACTTCACCCTGCCGGAAGTGCCGGACGACTACGTGCACCGTATTGGCCGTACCGGCCGTGCCGGGGCCGCGGGTGTGTCGATCAGCTTTGCGGGCGAGGATGATTCGTATCAGCTGCCGTCGATTGAGACCTTGCTGGGCCGCAAGATCAGCTGCGAAACACCGCCGACGCATTTGTTGCGGGCTGTGGAGCGTAAACGCCCTCAAGCCTGAAACGCGGTTAAAAATGTGGGAGCTGGCTATGTGGGAGCTGGCTTGCCTGCGATAGCATCTCCTCGGTGCAACTGAAAAACCGAGGTGCCTGTATCGCAGGCAAGCCAGCTCCCACACAAGCCCGGCTCCCACATTTGGATCTCCATACACCTTTAGTCAGGTGTTTATTTCCAGCGATCCGCCGCGGCGTGATCACTGCCCCGCCCGTCCACCCAGCGCGGGCCTTCCGGCGTGTTTTCTTTCTTCCAGAACGGCGCGCGGGTCTTCAGGTAGTCCATCACAAACGCACAGGCATCAAACGCCGCCTGGCGATGCGCGCTGGCGGCAGCCACGAAAACAATCGGCTCGCCCGGTTCAAGCGCGCCGATCCGGTGCAGCACTTCCAGCTTGAGCAATGGCCAACGCTGTTCGGCCTCGACCGTTATCTTGGCCAGGGCTTTTTCGGTCATGCCAGGGTAGTGCTCAAGAAACATCCCCGACACATCCCGCCCGTCATTGAAGTCGCGCACATAGCCGACAAAACTCACCACCGCGCCCACGCCGACATTCGCCGCGTGCATGGCATTGACTTCGAAGCCTGGGTCAAACGCCTCGGCCTGAACACGAATGGCCATGCTCAGCCTCCAGTTACAGGCGGGAAAAAGGCGACTTCATCACCGGCCTGCACCGGCTCATCAAGGCCACACAGCTCTTCGTTGCGCGCGCACATCAGGCTGGTTTCATTGAGCACCGCAAACTCCGGGTCACCGGCCAGCGCCAGGCGCACGGCATCGACGGTGGCGAAATCGCCCTCCATCTCCAGCGAATCAAAGCCCACCGCTTCGGCGTAGCGGGCAAAAAACAATACGTTGATGCTCATGCCTGGTCCGCCTTGAAATGCCCACTTTTGCCGCCGAGTTTTTCCAGCAGGCGGATGCTTTCGATGGTCATGCCACGGTCCACCGCCTTGCACATGTCGTAGATCGTCAGTGCAGCGACGCTGGCGGCGGTCAGTGCTTCCATCTCCACGCCGGTCTGGCCGCTGAGTTTGCAGCGCGCCAGGATACGCACGGCGTCCACGCCCTCGGCACTCAGCTCGACCTTGACGCCGGTGAGCATCAGCGGGTGACACAGCGGGATCAGATCACTGGTTTTTTTGGCGGCCTGGATCCCGGCAATGCGGGCCACGGCAAACACGTCGCCCTTGGGGTGGGCGCCGTCGACAATCATTTTCAGGGTCTCGGGCAGCATGCGCACCCGCGCTTCGGCCACCGCCTCACGGAACGTCACGGCTTTGTCGGTGACGTCGACCATATGGGCACGACCTTGGGAATCGAGATGAGTCAGCACAGGGATACTCCTGATCAGGAGGCCCGATTGTAAACCCAACACAGATCAAATGTGGGAGCGGGCTTGCTCGCGAAGGCGGTGTGTCAGCCAATACAGATATCGACTGAATCACCGCTTTCGCGAGCAAGCCCGCTCCCACATGGTTTGGTGGGTTATAGATGCGACTCGGCGTACTCGGCCAGAATCGAACGAGGAACACCCTGCAGCGCGATGTGCACGCCGTTCGGGAAGTCTTTGAAGCGTTCCGTCAGGTAAGTCAGCCCGGAGCTGGTCGCGGACAGGTAAGGGGTGTCGATCTGTGCCAGGTTGCCCAGGCACACCACTTTGGAACCGGCACCGGCACGCGTGATGATGGTTTTCATCTGGTGCGGCGTCAGGTTCTGGCATTCATCGATCAAAATCAGGCTTTGCTGGAAGCTGCGACCTCGGATGTAGTTGAGGGATTTGAACTGCAACGGCACTTTGCTGAGGATGTAATCGACGCTGCCATGGGTGTTTTCGTCATCCATGTGCAAGGCTTCGAGGTTGTCGGTGATAGCGCCCAGCCACGGCTCCATTTTTTCCGCTTCGGTGCCGGGCAGGAAGCCGATTTCCTGGTCCAGGCCCTGCACGCTGCGGGTGGCGATAATGCGCCGATAACGCTTGGTCACCATGGTCTGCTCGATGGCGGCGGCCAGGGCGAGGATGGTTTTCCCCGAGCCTGCGGCGCCGGTCAGGTTGACCAGGTGAATGTCCGGGTCGAGCAGCGCATACAGCGCCAGGCTCTGGTAGATGTCACGCGGTTTCAGGCCCCAGGCTTCCTGGTGCAACAGGGGTTCCTGATGCAGGTCGAGGATCAGCAGCTTGTCGACCTGGATCTCTTTGATCCAGCCCACAAAACCCTGTTCGTCGATAATGAATTCATTGATGTGCACGGCCGGCAGGTTGTCGATCAACTGCACCTGATGCCAGGTGCGGCCATGGTCCTGACGGGTTTCGACCTTGCTGACCAGGTCCCAGAAGGAGCCGGTCACGGTGTGATAACCACGCGACAGCATCGACACGTCGTCGACAAGCTGGTCGGTGCTGTAGTCCTCGGCAGCGATCCCACACGCTCGTGCCTTGAGGCGCATATTGATGTCTTTGGTCACCAGCACCAGGCGCAGGTCCTTGTCACGCGCGTGCAGGTCGATCAATTGGTTGATGATTTTGTTGTCGTTGAGGTTTTCCGGCAGCAGGCTGTTGGGCTCGCTGCGCTTGCTCATCAGAATCGACAGCAAGCCCTTGGGCCCGCTTTTGCCACGCTGGATCGGCACGCCGACCTCAACGTCCTCGGGTGAGGCTTCGCCCAGGGTCTTGTCGATCAGGCGGATGGCCTGGCGGCATTCGGCGGCAACGCTGTGGTGCCCGCTTTTGAGTTTGTCGAGCTCCTCAAGCACGATCATCGGGATGGCGACGTGGTGTTCTTCGAAATTAAGCAGTGCGTTTGGATCGTGGATCAATACGTTGGTATCAAGCACATAAAGGATTGGCTGGTCGGAAGAAGGGTTACGTCCATGATCATCCATACTCGGTCACCTTTGTGGGAGCCAGTCGACGCAATAC
This sequence comes from Pseudomonas sp. R76, assembly GCF_009834565.1. Taxonomy (GTDB): domain Bacteria; phylum Pseudomonadota; class Gammaproteobacteria; order Pseudomonadales; family Pseudomonadaceae; genus Aquipseudomonas. The sequence goes on along the minus strand of NZ_CP019428.1, from coordinate 1,303,655 downwards.
CACAACAGTGCTGCGCCTCGATTCGACCACCGACTGCACCTGAGTGACGTCAAGTGCAGTGCCCACATGAGGAGTCTTGGAAGACGCCACCTGTGTTGCAGGTTTCGGCGATCTGACTTCGTAATACCGCAAAAACCATGACAGGAAAAAGCACTTTGACGCTTTTTTGAAGTTTATTTTTCAGGATGACGAATAGCACTAGCCGAGTGCCAGCCACCCCGTTAAAGTCGGAAGTCCACCTGCATCGAAATGTCGCACAAAATCACCCCAAAAATGCCTCATCCCCAACAGGGCCGGGCACTTCAGCTTTTTCAGCGAAACGCCTCCCGGCAGTCCTGCCAACCCAGCCCACTTTGCGCCGTTGCCTGCAGCAACATCGGCAATGCGACCCGCGCCTTGTCCTGGGTGTCGTGAAACACAATCACGCCTTTGCGCCACAGCAACATCAATGTCAGCACCCGTTGCGCCGACTCATCGGCCTTGAGTTTGCCCGGCTCGTCCTGGGAATCGATGTCCCACAACGCCACCTGCAAACCCTGGGACTGGAAGAAGCCCTGGCTGTCGGCACGGCGCTGGCCATACGGCGGGCGAAACAGCGGCACGTAGTTTTCCGGCATCAGGTTCTGCGCCAGTGAGGCGCTGCGGGTGATCGAGCTTTGCCAGTCGACCCAATGGCTGTGGGAACGATACTGCCAGCCCTGGGTGCCTACACACTGGCCTTGGTACAACGCCTGCACATCGGCGGCGGAACTGCGCTCCACGCGGGTCTGCAAGCTGCTGCCGAGGGCGAAGAAGGTGGCGTTCATCTTCTGCTTGCGCAGGTAATCGGTGAGCCAGTCGGTATTGCCGCTGACCGGTGCCGGGCCGCCGTCGAAGGTCAGCAGGAACAGGCGGTCGTTGAATTCATCGCCATTGCGCTCGTGATCGCCGAAACGCAGCACTTCACTGCCGATCTGCGGGAACAGCGCGGCTTTGCGCAGCAGTTCGTCGAGGTAGCGTTCGTGGAAATTATGGCTGGGGCCGGCCCAGCCTATATAGAAGGAGTTGTCGCTGACCTGGAACTTGCCGGCCTGCTCGCGCAGGTCGTCCATGTTTTCCACCAGGTAGCAGAACGAGGCGTCTTCTTCACAGCTTTGCTGGGCGAAGGTGTAGTTTTCCAGCAGGCGCTGCCAGAGCTGGCGACGCAGGTCATCGATGGCGGCCAGGTTGATGATCTTCAGGCCCAGGCGTTGCTTGAGCGCGGTTTCGTCCTGGTTCTCGCTGGCGAGCAGGCTGTGGGCGAACATCAGGATTTCGGCGCGCGAGGCCACGTCGAACAGCGCCGGGCTGCTGAGTTTTTCCGGCCAGGTGCCGCGGTCCAGGCTGGCCACCTCCACCGGCGCCGCATTGGCGGTCAGGCATAACAGGCAAGCTGATAATAAAAGCGCAATTCGCACCTAGGGTCTCCCTCTCCAGAATCACCGCCCATCATAGCGGATCGTGCCTATCGCCATCATAGGTGGAGTCAAAAGCCCCAACCCCCTAGAATCCCCCCACGTTTAAAGGAGCCAAGTTCATGCTGATGGTGATTTCCCCCGCCAAAACCCTCGATTTCGAGTCCAAGCCGGTAACCCCGCGCTTCACCCAGCCGCAATACCTCGACCACTCCCAGGAGCTGATCGAACAATTGCGTGAACTGAGCCCGGCGCAAATCAGCGAATTGATGCACGTCTCCGACAAGATCGGCGGCCTCAACGCCGCGCGCTTCGGCAGCTGGACGCCCGCGTTCACGCCGGAGAACGCCAAGCAGGCCCTGCTGGCCTTCAAGGGCGACGTCTACACCGGCCTCAACGCCGAGACCTTCAGCGACGCCGACTTCAGCTACGCCCAAGACCACCTGCGCATGCTCTCGGGCCTGTACGGCCTGCTGCGCCCTCTGGACTTGATGATGCCGTACCGCCTGGAGATGGGCACCAAACTGCCCAACGCCCGTGGCAAAGACCTCTATGCCTTCTGGGGCACCCGTATCAGTGAATGGCTCAACGAGGCACTCGCCGAGCAAGGTGATGACATGCTGCTCAACCTGGCCTCCAACGAGTACTTCTCGGCGGTCAAGCGCACGGCGCTGAACGCGCGCATCATCAATACCGAGTTCAAGGACCTGAAGAACGGCCAATACAAGATCATCAGCTTCTACGCGAAGAAAGCGCGGGGCATGATGAGCCGCTTCGTGATCGAAGAGCGCATCAACGACCCGGCCAAGCTCAAGCAGTTTGATGTACAGGGCTATCGCTTCAATGCGGAGCAGTCCAAGCCGGATAACCTGGTGTTCTTGCGCGATCACGCACCGGAATAAGGCCGTACACACGCTCACGGCCGCCATAGATCAACTGTGGGAGCTGGCTTGCCTGCGATAGCGGTGTATCAGTCGACTTATCTCTGACTGGAATACCGCTATCGCAGGCAAGCCAGCTCCCACATTTTTATCTGCGCTCCACACCAAAGACCGTCATTTATTTGGCGTCAAAAAACATCCTGACGCATTCCTAACGAATCTTTCACTCGACATTTCAGAAATTTTTTCGTAGTGGCACCACTTTTTTTAAAAGGTAGTGGCACAAAACTATCCCTGCGCGCCAACTCCCTATAACTACTGGCCCAAATAGCAAGTGCTATCAGTATAGTACCAGTGCCATCTTTTCTAATATTTCAAGAAATTTCCGGAAACAGGATGAGTGGCCAGGAACTTCACTCCAAAGCACCGCTCATACCACCGGTAACGAAATTCTCTGTTGCTGTAAGAGATGACTTACATGACCGACCAATGGAAGTAGCAAAGTTGTCACATACACTTTGACTGCGTGGTCATATTACCAACCGATTAGTTAAGAGCGGCGACAAGGATGAATTGCCACCCACTAAAAGGCCAAGGCTCAGCTTCCCCTAATGGGTCAGTGAGAAAACCCAAGGCATTGATATTTAGAGGCTTTATGCCTCTATCAACGCTCTGCGGCACTGGCGCCAGGCCCTTCTCCCAGGAAGGCCGGCTGCATTTCAGGGCAAGTACCAATAACAAGGCCATGTTTCGCACACCTTGAGTGCAATCGTTAGTCACTCGTTATTTAACATGCCTGCACACGGTAAGTCGGCGTCTATTCGCCCAACTTTCGTGGCAACTGTGACGCTTGCAAACATGAACTCCGGCCATCTAATTGGCATGATTAATATCGTCTTCAATGACAAAGAGGTAAATGCGATGCGCATCAGCATATTTGGTTTAGGTTACGTTGGCGCAGTCTGTGCCGGTTGCCTGTCTGCCCGTGGCCACGAAGTGGTCGGCGTAGACATCTCCCAGGAAAAGATTGACCTGATCAATGCGGGCAAATCGCCAATCGTTGAACCGGGTCTGGGTGAACTGTTGAGCCAAGGGATCGAGACCGGTCGACTGCGCGGTACTACCAACTTCGCCGAAGCCATCCGCGATACCGACTTGTCGATGATTTGCGTCGGCACGCCAAGCAAGAAAAACGGCGACCTGGAACTCAACTACATCGAATCGGTATGCCGCGAGATCGGTTTTGTCCTGCGTGACAAGACCACCCGCCACACCATCGTGGTGCGCAGCACCGTCTTGCCGGGCACTGTGGCCAATGTGGTCATCCCGATCCTCGAAGACTGCTCCGGCAAGAAAGCCGGCGTCGACTTCGGTGTTGCGGTCAACCCGGAATTCCTGCGTGAATCCACCGCCATCGCCGACTACGACCTGCCACCGATGACCGTCATCGGCGAGTTCGACAAAGCCTCCGGCGACGTCCTGCAGGCGCTGTACGAAGAACTCGACGCACCGATCATCCGCAAGGACATCGCCGTTGCCGAAATGATCAAGTACACCTGCAACGTGTGGCACGCCACCAAGGTGACCTTCGCCAACGAAATCGGCAACATCGCCAAGGCTGTCGGCGTCGATGGCCGCGAAGTGATGGAAGTGGTCTGCCAGGACAAGACCCTCAACCTGTCCCAGTACTACATGCGCCCAGGCTTCGCGTTCGGCGGCTCGTGCCTGCCAAAAGACGTGCGTGCCCTGACCTACCGCGCCAGCTCCCTGGACGTGGAAGCGCCGCTGCTCAACTCGCTGATGCGCAGCAACGAGTCCCAGGTGCAGAACGCCTTCGACATCGTCGAAAGCCACGACAAACGCAAAGTCGCGCTGCTGGGCCTGAGCTTCAAGGCCGGCACCGATGACCTGCGCGAAAGCCCATTGGTGGAACTCGCGGAAATGCTGATCGGCAAGGGCTACGACCTGAGCATCTACGACAGCAACGTCGAATATGCGCGTGTCCACGGCGCCAACAAGGACTACATCGAGGGCAAGATCCCGCACGTGTCGTCCCTGCTCAACTCGGACTTCGACGATGTGATCAACAACTCCGACGTGATCATCCTCGGCAACCGCGACGAGAAATTCCGTGCCCTGGCGCATAACGCCCCGCACGGCAAGCAAGTGGTCGACCTGGTGGGCTTCATGTCCAAGGCCACCAGCGTGACCGGCCGCACCGAAGGCATTTGCTGGTAACAGCAACGGCAAGTTTCAGGCTGCAAGCGTACCAATCCCCAGCGCTTGCAGCCTGGAGCCTTCTTCACCTTCGGATGACGCTTATGTCCAAGTTAAAACACGTACTGCTCCAATCTGCCGGCTGGCTGTTCTTCTTGAGCCTGCTGATGGGACTCGCCCTGCTCTTACCGGCGAGTACGTTCGACTCCGAGTCGAAGAATTTTATTTTCCTGATTGGCGCCGTCGGTATCTGGCGCTACTCGATGGGTGCTACGCATTTCTTTCGCGGCATGCTGTTCCTGTATGTGGTCTACCCGCACCTGCGCCGTAAAGTGCGCAAGCTGGGCAAGTCGGCGGACCCGTCCCATGTGTTCCTGATGGTCACCAGTTTTCGTATCGATGCACTGACCACCGCACAGGTTTACAGCTCGGTCATTCGCGAGGCCATCGAATGCGGCTTCCCCACCACCGTGGTCTGCTCGCTGGTGGAAATGTCCGATGAGCTGCTGGTGAAAAGCCTGTGGGAACGCATGAACCCACCGGAACACGTGAAGCTCGATTTCGTACGCATCGCCGGTACTGGCAAGCGCGACGGCCTGGCCTTTGGCTTCCGCGCCATCTCCCGCCACCTGCCGGACGACCGTGCGGTGGTAGCAGTGATCGATGGCGACACCGTGCTCGCCGAAGGCGTAGTGCGCAAAACCGTGCCGTGGTTCCAGCTGTTCGGCAATGTCGGCGGCCTGACCACCAACGAGTTCTGCGAAGTGCGCGGCGGCTACATCATGAGCGAATGGCACAAGCTGCGCTTCGCCCAGCGCCACATCAACATGTGCTCCATGGCCCTGTCCAAGCGCGTGCTGACCATGACCGGTCGCATGTCGGTGTTCCGTGCCAGCGTGGTCACCGACCCGGGCTTTATCGCCGACGTGGAAAGCGACTCGCTGCAACACTGGCGCCTGGGCCGTTTCAAGTTCCTGACCGGCGATGACAAGTCCAGCTGGTTCAGCCTGATGCGCCTGGGCTACGACACCTTCTACGTGCCGGACGCCGCGATCAACACCGTGGAACACCCGCCGGAAAAGAGCTTTATCAAGGCCAGCCGCAAGCTGATGTTCCGCTGGTACGGCAACAACCTGCGCCAGAACTCCCGCGCCCTGGGCCTGGGCGTGCGTCGGCTCGGCCTGTTCACCAGCGTGGTGTTGTTCGACCAGCGCGTGTCGATGTGGACCTCCCTGCTCGGCCTGACCGTGGCAATCATCGCCACCTTCAAATACGGCGGCGCGTTCATCCTCGCGTACCTGCTGTGGATCGGCATCACCCGCCTGATTCTGACCCTGCTGCTGTCGTGCTCCGGCCACAAGATCGGCCCGGCGTACCCGGTGATTCTCTATTACAACCAGATCATGGGCGCGCTGGTGAAGATCTACGTGTTCTTCCGCCTTGATCAACAGTCCTGGACCCGCCAGGACACCAAACTGACCCGCGATTTGGCCAGCTTTCAACGTTGGTTCAACACCTGGTCGTCTCGGACCATGACCTTCTCCGCCGGCAGCATTTTCATCGCCGTGTTGCTGATGATGGTCTGACCCTGCCAAGCCTGAATTAACTAGGAACTACACACCATGAATAGCCAAGTAAACGCCAACGTTGTCCACGAGTCCGAAGCCCAGCGCCAACATGCCCGCGTGAAAATCCCGGCCAAGCTGCGCTTCTTCAACACCGACCGTTCCCAGACCGAAGCGCGGGTGATCGACCTGTCCGCCGGTGGCCTGGCGTTCACCGCCACCCAGCCGCTGACCGTCGGTGAAGTGCACAAAGGCCGCCTGCAATTCGTCATCGACAACCTAGGCCTGGCGATGGACGTAGAGCTGCAGATTCGCTCCTACGACCGCCAGACCGGCCGCACCGGTTGCCAGTTCCAGAACCTGGAACAACAAGACATCTCGACCCTGCGCCACTTGATCACCTCGCACTTGTCCGGCGACATTGTGACCATGGGCGACGTACTCGCCACCCTGCAACGCGACAACTTCACCAAGGCGCGCAAGGTCAAGGACGGCGGCAGCGGCATGACCGCGTTCGGTCGCCTGCGCGCCGTGGTGTTCAGCGCAGGTATTTTCATCGTCGGCCTCGCCGCATTCGGCTTTGTCTTCAAGTCGGTGTATGGCATGTACTTCGTCAGCCACGCCCAGGCCGGCCTGGTCAGCGTGCCGGGCATGAACGTGACGATGCCGCGCGACGGCACCGTGCAAAGCCTGCTCAAAGGTGACGCGGTCGCGGCCAAAGGCGCGCCACTGGCGACCTTCAGCACCAGCATGCTCGATGTGCTCAAGGGCCATCTGGACGAAGACCAACTGCAACCGGCCAAGGTTGAAGAGCTGTTCGGCAAGCAAATGACCGGCACCCTGACCTCGCCGTGTGATTGCGTGGTTGCCCAGCAAATGGTCGCCGACGGCCAGTACGCCAACAAGGGCGATGTGATCTTCCAACTGGTGCCACGCGGCAGCCTGGCCAACGTGGAAGCGCGCTTCACCTATCGCCAGTTCGCCGACGTTCGCCCAGGCACTCCAGTGAGTTTCCAGGTCGCCGACGAAGAACAGATCCGCACTGGCACCATCGTCAGCAGCACCAGCCTGAACAGCGCCGACCTGTCCTCCGACATCCGCGTGCAGATCAAGCCGGACGCACCGCTGGACAGCACCTACGCCGGCCGCCCGGTTGAAGTGACCAGCGACCGTGGCCCGTCCCTGAACTGGCTGATCGACAAAGCCACGGCTCACGGTCTGTAAGCGAGGACATGCCTGTGATGACTCTCTCAAATACACCGCAATCCCTGTGGGAGCGGGCTTGCTCGCGAAAGCAGTGTGTCAGCCAACACATGCATCAACTGACACGCCCTCTTCGCGAGCAAGCCCGCTCCCACATGGGTACTGCGGCGTTGCTGGCTGTTGCGGTCAGTCTCGCCGGTTGCGCCGGCCTGCCCGACCAGCGCCTGGCCAACGAAGCCTTGAAGCGCGGCGACACCGTCACCGCCCAGCAGAATTACCAGCAACTGGCAGACCTGGGTTACAGCGAGGCCCAAGTCGGCCTGGCCGATATCCAGGTGACCACCCGCGACCCCGAGCAAATCCGCCAGGCCGAGGCCACCTACCGCGCCGCTGCCGATACCTCGCCCCGCGCTCAGGCGCGCCTGGGTCGCCTGTTGGTGGCCAAACCCGGCGCCACCGAGGCTGAGCAGCATGAAGCCGAAGGCCTGTTGAAAAAAGCCTTTGCCAATGGCGAAGGCAACACCCTGATCCCGCTGGCGATGCTGTACCTGCAATACCCGCACAGCTTCCCCAACGTGAATGCCCAGCAGCAGATCAGCAAATGGCAAGCGGCGGGTTACCCGGAAGCCGGTCTGGCCCAGGTGCTGCTGTACCGCACCCAGGACACCTACGACCAGCATCTGGATGACGTGGAGCGCATCTGCAAGGCCGCGCTGAACACCACCGACATCTGCTACGTCGAGCTGGCCACGGTCTACCAGAAAAAAGCCGAGCCGGAAAAACAGGCCGAACTGCTCAAGCAGATGGAAGCCGGTTACAGCCGTGGCACCGTCACCGCACAACGCGTCGACAGCGTCGCACGTGTCTTGGGTGATGCGACCCTGGGCAAAACCGACGAGAAAACCGCGCAAGCGCTGCTGGAAAAAATCGCCCCTGGCTACCCCGCTTCCTGGGTCAGCCTGGCGCAACTGCTCTACGACTTCCCGGAACTGGGTGACGTCGACCAGATGATGAAGTACCTGGACAACGGCCGCGCCGCCGACCAGCCGCGCGCCGAGCTGTTGCTGGGCAAGCTCTATTACGAAGGCAAGTGGGTGCCGGCCGACGCCAAGGCCGCCGAAGCGCATTTCGAAAAAGCCGTGGGCAAGGAAGTGGCCGCCGATTACTACCTCGGCCAGATCTACCGCCGGGGCTACCTGGGCAAGGTCTATTCGCAAAAAGCCCTCGACCACCTGCTGACCGCTGCACGCAACGGCCAGAACAGCGCCGACTTCGCCATCGCCCAGTTGTTTTCCCAAGGCAAGGGCACCAAGCCCGACCCATTGAACGCCTATGTCTTCAGCCAGTTGGCTAAAGCCCAGGACACGCCAGAGGCCAATGACTTGGCCACGCAGCTCGAAGCCCCGCTCACGCCGGAGCAACGCGCCGAAGGCCAACGCCTGGTGCAACAGGAACTGGCCGCGCGCGGCACCCTGGCCCAGAGCACGCTGCAACTGCACGCCCTGCAAGAAGAAGACGGCGAGGAATCCCTATGAAGCTCAACCCATTCGTCAAGGCCGGCATCGGCCTGACCTTCGCCCTGCTGTGGTCGTGCCCGACCCTGGCCGCGCTGACCGAAGCCAAGAACTTCGGCCTGGAAGTCAAAGCCACCGCGCAGTCCGAAGATGACCGCGACCTCGGCACGCAGAAAGGCGGCGACGTCAACGGCATCGGCCTCGACCTGCGCCCGTGGGTCTACGGCGAAAGCGGCGCGTGGAGCGCCTACGCCATGGGTCAGGCCGTGACCTCCAGCGACATCATCGAGACCGACACCCTGCAACAGTCGGCCGATGACACCACCGAACAATCGAGCAACGACGACCGCAAAGCCAAGAAAAACTACTTGGCCCTGCGCGAGTTCTGGGTCGGCTACAGCGGCTTTACGCCCTACCCTGGCGAGATCCTCAAGTTCGGTCGCCAGCGCCTGCGCAATGACGACGGCCAATGGCGCGACACCAACATCGAGGCGCTGAACTGGACCTTCGACACCACCTTGCTCAAGGCCAATGTCGGCGCCGCCGAACGCTTCAGCGAATACCGCACCGACCTCAAGGAACTGTCGCCCAAGGACAAGGACCGCCAGCACTTCTACGCCGACGCCGCCTACCAGTGGACGCCGGGCCAGTGGATCGGCCTGCGCGGTCACCACACCCACGACGACGGCAAGCTCGACTACGCCGAACCGGGCGTGGCCACCGACCCGTTGGACAAACGCGAGAATGGCGACCTGACCTGGCTCGGCATCGAAGCCAACAGCGACGCCTACAACTGGCGCAACACCAACACCGTCAACTACTGGGCCAGCGTCACCGGCATGAAAGGCGACCGCGACACGGTCAACGCCCTGAACAAAGACGGCACTCGCCCAACCGAAGCCAAGCGCAGCGACGACGTGAGTGGCTGGGCCACCGACCTCGGCATTCGCCTGCGTCTGGACCCGCAGTGGCAAGTCGGCGCGGCGTACTCCCGCGCGAGCGCCAACTACGAGCAGAACGGCCTGCAAAGCAACCGCTCGAACTGGACCGGCACCCAGTCCCGCGTGCACCGCTTCGGCGAGGCGTTTCGCGGCGAAATGAACAACATGCAGTCGATGAGCCTGTTCGGTTCCTGGCAGCTGCGTGAGGACTACGACGCCAGCCTGGTCTACCACAAGTTCTGGCGTGTCGACGGCAACAAGCCGGTGGGCAGCAACGGCATCGATGCCGTGCAGAACAACACCGACGACGTGACCGGCGCGATCCTGTCCAGCACTTCCCTGCCGCTCGAAGACGGCAAGAAGGACCTGGGCCAGGAGATGGACCTGGTGGTCACCAAGTACTTCAAGAAAGGCCTGCTGCCGGCCGCGCTCAGCCAGTCGATCGACGAACCGTCGGCGCTGGTGCGCTTTCGTGCCGGCGTGTTCAAGACGGGTGACGCGTATGGCAGCCAGGTCGACTCGTACATGCATCGCGCCTTTGTCGACGTGATCTGGAAGTTCTGATGGGAGCCTGCGCAATGATTCCTCAAAAAATGCTGGTTGCCGCGATGCTGATGGCCAGTGCCACAGCGTTTGCCGACACCCCGCAGCAGGGCAAGGCGCCGACCATCGCCAAAGAACTGCAACAGGCCAAGACCTACACCATTTCCAGCCCGCCGACGGCGCCGCTGGAAATGGCCAAGCCCGCGCTGCCGGACCTGTCGGGCTACACCGGCGCGGCGATGGAAAAAAAGATCGTCAGAACCAAGCCGGGCAAAATCAGCATCCGCCGCATGATGCAGGAAGACGCGCTCAAGGACTTTATCGGCGGCGACAACAAGATGGCCGAATGGGTGGTGCGCCAGCACGGCATTCCCCAGGCGATCTTTGTCGACGACGGCTACATGAACCTCAAGGACCTGCTCGGCAAAGTGCCCAAGCAGTACCTCAGCGAAACCTCGCCGGGCGTGTTTCTGGCCAAGCTGCCGATCGTGGTCGGGCGCAAAGGCATCCTCGAAATAGACAAGAAAACCCAGGAGCTGCGCCTGTCGCAACAAGCCGGTTCGTTCCTGATCAACGACGGCCAGCTGTTTGTGCGTGACACCCGGATCACCGGCTGGAATGAAAAGACCAATGGCCCGGCACTGTTCCAGTCACCCAAGGAATTCCGCCCGTTCCTGCTGGCCTGGGGCGGCACCGAGACCTACGTCGCCAACAGCAAAATGGCCAGTTTCGGCTACGCCAACAGTAAGTCGTACGGGGTGAGTATTTCCCAGTACACGCCGAACATGGCCAAGGTGCTCAAGCGCCCTGAGCCGACCGGCTGGATCGTCGATTCCGAGTTCTCGGACATGTGGTACGGCTTCTACTGCTACGAGACCACGGGCTTTGTGCTCAAGGGCAACACCTACAAAGACAACATCGTCTACGGCATTGACCCGCACGACCGTTCCCACGGCCTGATCATCGCCGACAACACCGTCTACGGCACCAAGAAGAAGCACGGCATCATCATTTCCCGTGAAGTGAACGACAGCTTCATCTTCAACAACCGCAGCTACGACAACAAGCTGTCGGGCCTGGTGATCGACCGTAACAGCGTCAACAACCTGATCGCCGACAACGAGATCTACCGCAACCACACCGACGGCATCACGCTGTATGAAAGCGCCGACAACCTGCTGTGGGGCAACAAGGTGATCGCCAACCGTCGCCACGGCATTCGTATCCGTAACAGCGTGAACATCCGCCTGTACGAGAACACCGCGATGGCCAACGGCCTGACCGGCGTGTACGGCCACATCAAGGATTTGACCGACACCGACCGCGACATCGCCCTCGACCCGTTCGACGCCAAGGTCTCGCTGATCGTGGTTGGCGGTGAATTGGCGGGTAACGGCAGCGGGCCGCTGTCGATCGACTCGCCACTGAGTGTCGAGCTGTACCGCGTGTCGATGCTGGCGCCGACCAAATCCAGCGGTATCAGCTTCAACGGCGTGCTGGGTGATCGGCAGGAAGAAATTCTCGACCTGTTGGTGCGCCAACAGAAAGCCGTGCTGATTGACCCTGTCGAACGCCAGACCGAAATGCAGGACTGAGGATGACCCTTATGCACCCACACATGATCAAACTGCTGAGCCTCTCGGGTCTGACCCTCGGCCTGCTGGCGGCCAGCCAAGGCGTACGCGCCGATGAAATCAAGGCGCCGACCTTTACCGCCGAACCGTGCTGCAGCCTGTGCCCGGCCGCCCATGACGCGAAGAACTACACCACGCGTTACCAGCAGAACTTCACCACCCTGGTGCAAGCCCAGGGCGACTGGCTGTTCCGTACCCAGGAAGATTTGCGCACCGAATTCGACACCAGCCCCGCCGGCTACAAACGCATGCAGCAGCTGCACGATGCGTTCAAGGCCAAGGGCGTGGAACTGGTGGTGGTCTACCAGCCGACCCGTGGCCTGGTGAACCGCAACAAGCTCAACCCGGAAGAAAAAGCCAAGTTCGATTTCGACAAGGCACTGGGCAACTACAAGACCATGCTCGGCCGTTTCGCCAAGATGGGTTACGTGGTGCCGGACCTCTCGCCGCTGACTAACGAGCAACTGCCGGATGAACTGCCGGCCCACGATTTCTACTTCCGTGGCGACCAACACTGGACCCCTTACGGCGCCCAGCGCACGGCAAAAATCGTCGGTGCCAAAGTCCGTGCGATGCCTGAGTTCGCGGATATTCCCAAGCGTGAGTTCGAAACCAAGCGCTCCGGGCGCATGGGCAAGACCGGCACCTTGCACAACATGGCCGGGCAACTGTGCGGCACCAGCTACGCGATCCAGTACATGGACCAGTTCACCACCGAACCCAAGGGCGAAGCCGGTGACGGCGACCTCTTCGGCGATTCGGGCAACCCGCAGATTACCCTGGTCGGCACCAGCCACAGCGGCAAGAACTACAACTTTGCCGGTTTCCTGGAACAGGAAATCGGTGCCGACATCCTCAACGTCGCCTTCCCTGGCGGTGGTCTCGAAGGCTCGATGATCCAGTACCTGGGCAGCGACGAATTCCAGAAAACCCCGCCGAAAATTCTGATCTGGGAATTCTCGCCGCTGTACCGCCTCGACCAGGAGACCATCTACCGCCAGATGATGTCGCTGCTCGACAACGGCTGCGAAGGCAAGACCGCGCAGATGAGCGCCAGCACGACGTTGAAACCCGGCAAGAACGAATTGCTGGTGAACAGTTCGAACAAAGACCTGCGTAACAGCAGTCACCAGGTCGACATCCGCTTCGCCGACCCGTCGGTGAAAACCTTGCAAGCCACCCTCTGGTACATGAACGGGCGCCACGAGGACATCAAGATCGAGAAACCCGAAACATCCGATACAGACGGGCGTTTCGCCTTTGAACTGCGCACCGATGAAGACTGGGCCTCGCAGAACTTGCTGGCCGTTGAAGTGCAGGGCCCCGAAGCGGGTGCTGCCGCGCAGAAAGTCGAAGCGAAAATTTGCACACGCAACGTATTCCCAGCGGGTGGTCAACAGACTGCCTCAACGCCGTGAATTAAGTATGCAATGAGGTTACCTATGCAGAAGTTATTGATCCCATCGTTACTGGGCCTGGCGATATTCGCCGGCGCAGCCAACGCCGCCGCGCCACTGCGCCCGCCCCAGGGTTATTTCGCCCCGGTGGAAGCGTTCAAGACCGGCGACTTCAAGAATGACTGCGACGCCATGCCGGCGCCGTACACCGGCTCGCTGCAATTTCGCAGCAAGTACGAAGGTTCGGACAAAGCCCGTTCCACCCTGAATGTGCAATCCGAAAAAGCCTTTCGCGACAGCACCGCCGACATCACCAAGCTGGAAAAAGACACCAGCAAGCGCGTGATGCAGTTCATGCGCGACGGTCGTCCGCAGCAACTGGAATGCACCCTGAACTGGCTTACCAGCTGGGCCAAGGCGAATGCGTTGATGTCCAAGGACTTCAACCACACCGGCAAGTCCATGCGCAAATGGGCGTTGGGCAGCATGGCCTCGGCCTATGTGCGCCTGAAGTTCTCCGACTCGCACCCGCTGGCCAACCACCAGCAGGAATCGCAGTTGATCGAAGCCTGGTTCAACAAGCTGGCCGATCAGGTGGTGAGCGATTGGGACAACCTGCCGCTGGAAAAAACCAACAACCACTCCTACTGGGCTGCCTGGTCGGTGATGGCGACGTCCGTCGCCGTCAACCGCCGCGACCTGTTTGATTGGGCGGTGAAGGAATACAAAGTCGGCGCCAACCAGGTCGATGACCAGGGCTTTTTGCCCAACGAATTGAAGCGTCAGCAACGGGCCTTGTCGTACCACAACTACGCGCTGCCACCGCTGTCGATGATCGCCAGTTTTGCCCTGGTTAATGGTGTTGATTTGCGCCAGGAAAACAACGGCGCGTTGAAACGCCTGGGTGACAAAGTGCTGGCCGGGGTCAAAGACCCGGAAATCTTCGAGAAGAAGAACGGCAAGGAACAGGACATGAAGGATCTCAAGGAGGACATGAAGTTCGCCTGGCTTGAACCCTTCTGCACCCTCTACACCTGCGCCCCGGATGTGCTCGAACGCAAGCATGGCATGCAGCCGTTCAAGACCTTCCGACTGGGCGGTGACCTGACCAAGGTCTACGACCCGACGCATGAGAAAGGCAACAAAGGCAACTAGCGGCTGATGATCGTTCCCACGCTCCGCGTGGGAATGCAGCCAGGGACGCTCTGCGTCCCAAAAGCGGACGCAGAGCGTCCAGTGAGGCATTCCCACGCAGAGCGGGGGAACGATCACAGCCTCCCCCGAAATCGTGGGGGGGGGGGTTGGGGGGGCTCTGGCCCTTGACTGTCTGTTAAACATGGAGAGATCGGGATGGTTTTCTCGTCCAATGTGTTCCTGTTTCTGTTCTTGCCGATCTTTCTCGGCTTGTACTACTTGAGCGGGCAACGCTATCGCAACCTGCTGCTGCTGATTGCCAGCTATGTGTTCTACGCCTGGTGGCGAGTGGACTTCCTGGCGCTGTTCGCCGCCGTGACGCTGTGGAATTACTGGATCGGCCTCAAGGTCGGTGCCGCCGGCGTGCGCACCAAGCCGGCCCAGCGCTGGCTGTTGCTCGGCGTGGCAATCGACCTGTGCATCCTCGGCTACTTCAAGTACGCCAACTTCGGTGTCGACAGCATCAACGTGATGATGAAGTCGGCGGGCCTGGAGCCGTTCATTCTGACCCACGTGCTGTTGCCGATCGGGATCTCGTTCTACATCTTCGAGTCGATCAGCTACATCATCGACGTGTACCGCGGTGACACCCCGGCCACGCGCAACCTCATCGACTTTGCGGCGTTCGTGGCGATCTTCCCGCACTTGATTGCCGGCCCGGTGTTGCGCTTTCGCGACCTGGCCGACCAGTTCAACAACCGCACGCACACCCTCGACAAGTTCTCCGAGGGCTGCACGCGGTTCATGCAGGGTTTCATCAAGAAAGTCTTTATCGCCGACACCCTGGCGGTGGTGGCCGACCATTGCTTCGCCCTGCAAAACCCCACTACCGGCGATGCCTGGCTCGGCGCGCTGGCCTACACCGCGCAGCTGTACTTCGACTTCTCCGGCTACAGCGACATGGCCATCGGTTTGGGCTTGATGATGGGTTTTCGCTTCATGGAAAACTTCAAACAGCCGTACATCAGCCAGTCGATCACCGAGTTCTGGCGCCGCTGGCACATCAGCCTGTCGACCTGGCTGCGTGACTACCTGTACATCACCCTGGGCGGCAACCGTAAAGGCACGCTGACCACTTACCGCAACCTGTTCCTGACCATGCTGCTCGGTGGCCTGTGGCATGGCGCGAACATCACCTACATCGTGTGGGGCGCCTGGCACGGCATGTGGCTGGCGATTGAAAAAGCCATCGGCCTCAACACCGCGCCGCGCAGCTTCAACGTGGTGCGCTGGGCCTTCACCTTCCTGCTGGTGGTGATGGGCTGGGTGATCTTCCGCGCCGAGAACCTGCACGTTGCCGGCCGTATGTACGGTGCGATGTTCAGCTTTGGCGAGTGGTCACTGTCGGAACTCAACCGCGCCAGCCTCACCGGCCTGCAAGTGGCAACCCTGGTGGTGGCATACGCAACGCTGGCGTTCTTCGGCCTGCGCGACTTCTACACCAATCGCCCTGCCGAGAAAGCCAAGCCGGCCGACCCGAGCTTGATCAAAGCGGTGCCTGGCGACAACCCGGACAGCATCCACCAGCCAGGTTTCACCGTCGGCCAGGACGCCGCCGTACAACCGGCCTACTGGACCGCTGACTGGCCACGCTACGCCATGCGCGCTGCGGTGCTGCTGCTGTTCGTGGCGTCGATTCTCAAACTGTCGGCGCAGAGTTTCTCGCCGTTCCTTTACTTCCAATTCTGAGGGAGCCGACCATGACCCGTTCATTCCGCGTCCTCTATATCGCGCTGTTCCTGCTGGTGCTGCTGGCCCTGGGCGCCTGGTCGCTGCGCAGTTTCTTCGGCTTCAGCACCAATGCCGACGCCACAGTGCTCAACGGCCGCTGGACCAAAGCCGTCGAGACGCACTACGACGACCAGTTCCCGATCAAGCGCATCGGCACCAACCTGTGGGCGGCGCTGGACTACAAGCTGTTCAACGAAGGTCGCCCTGGCGTGGTGCTGGGTCGCGATCACTGGTTGTACAGCGACGAGGAGTTCAACCCCATCGTCAACGAAGACCAGAACCTTGAGGGCAACTATGCGCTGGTCGAAGGCGTGCGCCAGAAGCTCAAGGCCCAAGGCATTCAATTGGTGATGGCCATCGTGCCGGCCAAGGTGCGCCTGTACCCGGAACACCTGGGTGAAGTAAAACCGGCGAGCATCCACGCCAACCTGTACGAAGACTTCCACGTCCGTGTCGCGGCCGACAAGATCATCGCCCCGGACCTGCTCGGCCCGTTGCAACAGGCCAAGCTGGGTGGCACGCAAGTGTTCCTGCGCACCGACACACACTGGACGCCGGACGGCGCCGAAATCGCCGCCAAGCAATTAGCCAAGACCATTGCTGAAAAAACACCTTTGAGCGGCGAGCCGCAGCGCTTTGTCACCGAAGCGGAAAAGACCGAACCCCACAGAGGCGACCTGCGTCTGTTCCTGCCGCTGGACCCGCTGTTTGAAAACCTGATGCCGCCTAAAGAGCCGCTGCAAAAACGCGTCACGCACCTGGCTGAAAACAAAGGCGACGACGCCCTGTTTGCGGACAGTGAAACCCCGGTGGCACTGGTCGGTACCAGCTACAGCGCCAACCCCAACTGGAACTTCGTCGGCGCGCTCAAGCAAGCCTTGCACAGCGACGTCATCAACTACTCCGAAGACGGCCACGGCCCGATTCTGCCGATGCTCAGCTACCTGAAAAGCGACGACTTCAAGAACCGCCCGCCACAGGTGCTGATCTGGGAGTTCCCTGAACGTTATCTGCCCGTCAACAACGAAATCGGTGACGCCGACCCGCAGTGGGTTGCGCAGCTTAAACAAGCCGGTTCGCGCCAACAGAACATGGCACTGAACACCCCAGCTAAAACCCAAAAATCCGAGACGCCCGACCGGGCGCAAAACTGAAAGAGAGGTAACTCACATGACTTTCACTACAACTCCTCGTCGTCTCGCCAAGACTCTGGCCCTGGCTGCCGGTATGAGCATTGTGTCGATGTCCGCCTTCGCCGGTGGTGACGCCGCGCTCTACGGCCCAACCGCACCAAAAGGTTCGAGCTTCGTACGTGTGTACAACGCTTCCAACCAGGAAGTCAGCGCCACCGTCGGCGCCACCAACCTCAGCGACGTTGCGCCACTGGCCAGCAGCGACTTCAGCTTTATGCCGGGCGGTGACTACAGCGCCAAGGTCGGCAGCCAGACCGTGCCGGTCAAGCTCGCCGCCGATCATTACTACACCCTGGTCAACAGCGGCAGCGGCCAGCCACAGCTGATCGAAGAACCGCCGTTCAAGAACAAGCAGAAATCCCTGGTACGCGTGCAGAACCTCAGCGACAAGGCCCTGACCTTGAAGACGGCCGACGGCAAGACCGACGTGGTCAAGTCGGTGGCTGCCAAAGGCCGCGGCGAGCGCGAAATCAACCCAGTGAAAGTGAGCCTGGCGTTGTATGACGGTGACAAGAAAGTCGGCGATGTGAAGCCGGTGGCGTTGGAACGTGGTGAGGCGGCGGTGCTGTACGTGACCGGTTCCGGTTCGAGCATTTCGCCAGTCTGGGTGAAACGCCCAGTGTCGACCCGCTGATTAGCTTTTCAATTTGACGCTCCCCCTGTGGGAGCGGGCTTGCTCGCGAATGCGGTGGTTCAGCAACAGATGTGCTGACTGAAACACCGCTTTCGGGAGCAAGCCCCCTCCCACAGGCTCTGACCCAAATCGATTCAAGGAGAAACCCCCATGATTCCAGTTATCCTTTCCGGTGGTAGCGGCTCACGTCTTTGGCCGCTTTCCCGTAAACAGTTCCCGAAACAATTCCTGGCCCTGACCGGCGAGCACACGCTGTTCCAGCAAACCCTGGAGCGCCTGGTGTTCGAAGGCATGGACTCACCGATTGTGGTCTGCAACAAAGACCACCGCTTTATCGTCAACGAGCAACTGAGTGCGCGTAACCTCGAATGCCAGCGCATCCTGATGGAGCCGTTCGGGCGCAACACCGCACCGGCCGTGGCCTTGACCGCGATGATGCTGGTCAACGAAGGCCGCGACGAACTGATGCTGGTGCTGCCGGCCGACCACGTGCTCGACGACCAGAAAGCCCTGCAGCGCGCCCTGGCACTGGCCACCGTGGCCGCCGAGCGTGGCGAGATGGTGCTGTTCGGCGTACCGGCCACCCGCCCGGAAACCGGTTATGGCTACATCAAGTCCACCAATGATTCGCTGCTGCCCGAAGGCGTGAGCCTTGTGCAGCAGTTCGTGGAAAAACCGGATGAAAAACGCGCTGTCGAGTTTGTCAAAAGCGGCGGTTATTTCTGGAACAGCGGCATGTTCCTGTTCCGTGCCAGCCGTTTCCTCGAAGAGCTGAAAAAGCACGACCCGGACATCTACGACACTTGCGTGCTGACCCTGGAGCGCAGTGAGCAGACCGCCGACACCGTGACCTTCGACGAAGCCACGTTCGCCTGCTGCCCGGACAATTCCATCGACTACGCCGTGATGGAAAAAACCCAGCGCGCCTGTGTGGTGCCGTTGAGTGCCGGTTGGAGCGACGTGGGTTGCTGGGCCTCGCTGTGGGCGGTCAACGACAAAGACGCCAACGGTAACGTCAGCAAAGGCGACGTGGTGATCCAGGACAGCCGCAACTGCATGATCCACGGCAACGGCAAACTGGTGTCGGTGATCGGCCTGGACAACATCGTGGTGGTGGAAACCAAAGACGCGATGATGATTGCCCACAAAGACAAGGTTCAGGGCGTCAAGCAGATGGTCAACACCCTCAACGACCAGGGCCGCAGCGAAACCCAGAACCACTGTGAAGTCTATCGTCCGTGGGGTTCCTACGACTCGGTGGACATGGGCGGGCGTTTCCAGGTCAAGCACATCTCGGTCAAGCCGGGCGCGTGCCTGTCGCTGCAAATGCACCACCACCGCGCCGAACACTGGATCGTGGTCAGCGGCACGGCGGAAGTCACCTGTGACGACAACGTGTTCCTGCTCTGCGAGAACCAGTCCACCTACATCCCGATCGCCTCGGTGCACCGCCTGCGCAACCCGGGCAAGATCCCGTTGGAAATCATCGAAGTGCAATCGGGCAGCTACCTGGGCGAAGACGATATCGAGCGGTTCGAAGATATCTATGGACGCTCCACGCCGGTTGAACGTGGCGTGTCGGTGAAAACTATCGCGCAATAAAACAGTCGTAAAAAGAAGCCCTCACCCAGCCCATTGCGTCCCCTATCCGCAGTGGGTTGGGTGGGGACTGATCGTTCCCACGCTCCGCGTGGGAATGCCGCCTGGGACGCTCCGCGTCCCGCCCTCCGCGCACTGGTGACGCAGAGCGTCACGGGATGCATGCCCACGCAGAGCGTGGGAACGATCAGCTGTAAGGGCCTCATCGCAGGCAAGCCAGCTCCCACAGGGGAATGCATTCCAACTGTGGGAGCTGGCTTGCCTGCGATGGCGTCCGCCCAACCAACAGTTATCTCAAGCTAGCCAATCCCACCTACGCTTAAGTTAGGATGCTCGTTCTCTATTCGAGGTGGTCTCCATGTTCATCGGCGTTCTACTGATCATCACCTGGCTGATCCTGCTGCTGCGCTACCCTGCCAAGGCCTTGCCGGTGTCCCTTGCCGCCGCCGTCGGCCTGGGCTTTGTGGCGATTTGGGTGGTATGGCTGGACAACCGCGAAGCCTCGCAACTGTCGCGCCTGGAACTGCGCATCAGCTACGCGCCGCAAGAATGCCCCGCCGATCGCCCGTTAAAACTGATCCTGAACAACGGCAATGACGTGCCCCTCACAGAATTGCGCTGGCGCGTCGCCGCCTATGCACCGGGCGACACGGTGAACCTGGCCGACAACGTCTATGCTGCCCCACGCTATCGTGGCCCCGGCGAGTTGCAGGCCGGCGCCACCTGGGATGATTGCCTGCCCACACCGCCGTTGCGCCCTGGCTATCGCCCGCAAACCCTGGAATTCCGCGCCGAGCACCTGCAAGGCAGTTTCTCGGACTGACAAAGGATTGATCCATGCCCAACGTACTCATCACCGGCTGCTCCAGCGGCATCGGCCGCGCGCTGGCTGACGCGTTCAAGTCCGCCGGCTTCGAGGTGTGGGCCAGCGCCCGCCGCGAAGACGACGTCGCCGCCCTCACCGCCGCCGGTTTTAATGCAGTGCAACTGGACGTCAACGACAGCGCCGCCTTGCAGCACCTGGCAGAGCAGTGGGGCGAGCTGGATGTGCTGATCAACAACGCCGGCTACGGCGCCATGGGCCCGCTGCTCGACGGCGGCACCGAGGCGATGCAGCGCCAGTTCGAAACCAATGTGTTTTCCATCGTCGGCGTAACCCAGGCGCTGTTCCCCGCATTGCGTCGCGCTAACGGCCTAGTGGTGAATATCGGCAGTGTGTCGGGTGTGCTGGTGACGCCGTTTGCCGGCGCTTACTGCGCCTCGAAAGCCGCGGTGCATGCCTTGAGCGATGCATTGCGCATGGAGTTGGCACCGTTCGGTGTGCGAGTGATGGAAGTGCAGCCGGGCGCTATCGACACGCGTTTTGCGAAAAATGCCGGGGCCCAGGCTGAGCTGTTGATCAACGAGAAGTCACCGTGGTGGCCGTTGCGCGAAGGCATTCGTGCACGCTCCCAGGCCTCACAAAACAACCCGACCTCGGCTGAGCAATTTGCGGCTCAAGTGCTCAAGGCCGTGCAACAGTCAAAACCGCCACGGCTGTTGCGTGCGGGCAACGGTTGCCGGGCGCTGCCGTTGATGGCGGCGTTGTTGCCCAAGGCATTGCTGGAGAAGGTGTTGAAGAAGCGCTTTGGGCTGGCGGGCTCGCTCTAGCCTTTCATGAAGTCAATAAACGCCCGCACCTTCAGCGGCAAATGCCGCGTGTCCGGGTACATCGCATAAATCCCCTGCGGGGCGAAACGATGGTCCGGCAACAAGCGCACCAACCGCCCCGCGTCCAGGTCATCCTGCACCAGCCATTGCGGCAACACCGCCACGCCGTGGCCGCGCACGGCAAATGCCTGAAGCACCGCCGCACTGTCGGCCACCAGCGCAGTCGGGCCGGGGCGGTATTGATGCTCGCCACCGGCCGGGTCGGTCAGGCTCAATTCCGTCAAACGACCGTGGCCCAACTTGGGCACCTGCTCTAATTCATCCAGCGTTTGAACCCCGGCGAATTCGGGTGCTGCTACGGCAAACACCTCGAACGTCGACAACTGCACGGCGCGGTGGTTGGAATCCAATAGGCGGCCCAATCGAATCGCCACGTCAAAGCGTTCCGAGATCAAATCGGCGTGGGTCGAGGATGTGGATAAGTGAATGTTGAGGTCCGGGTGCAAGCGCCGAAACGCCTCAACTGCGGGGGCAACCACCGCCAGCGCGTATTCCACCGTGGTGGTGATGCGCAACGTGCCTTTGAGCTGGGCATGTTCGGACCGCGCCTCTTCCACCGCCAGGCGGGCTTCTTCGAGCATGCGTGTGCAGCGCAGGTAGAAGCGCTCACCGGCGTCGGTCAGTGCCAGTTGGCGGGTGTTGCGGGTCAGCAGGGTCACGCCGAGTTCCGCCTCAAGGCGCTTGAGGTTGAAGCTCACCACCGCGCGAGTCTGGCCCAGCAGGTCGGCTGCAGCGGTGAGCGAGCCGGCCTCGACCACGGCCTTGAAGGTGTCGAATCGGTCCAGGCTGACCATCGGCCGCGCCCTCCTTTGTCAAAATATTTTTGACAAACTAACAGGCAAATCGGCGTATCCCAAACGTTGCGTGCGGCCTACCCTGCCCGCCTCTCTCGCAGGATCGCGTTCATGACCTACCGCTCGAAAGTTGCCTGGATCTTCCTACTCGGCTTCGCCCTGGACTTGGTGAACATGTTTGTCGCCACGGTCGCCTACCCGGATATCGCCCGCGAGCTGCACGCTTCGGTCACGCAATTGGCCTGGATCAGCAATGCCTACATGCTCGGGCTGACCGTGATCATTCCCCTGAGCGTGTGGCTGGCGGCGATCATGGGCGAGCGAACTCTGATTGCAGCAAGCCTGCTGTTATTTGCGGGGGCTTCGCTGATGGTGGGCCAGGCGGGCTCTATCGAAACCCTGATTGGCTGGCGCGCACTGCAAGGGCTGGGCGGTGGTTTGCTGATTCCCGTGGGGCAAGCGATGGCGTACCGGCACTTTCCACCGGCAGAACGCAGCCAACTCACTGCTCGTGTAATGTCGGTGGCGCTGCTGGTGCCAGCGCTGTCGCCGGCATTGGGCGGGGTGATTGTGGACAGCGTGTCGTGGCGCTGGATCTTCTACGCCAACCTGCCGCTGGCGTTATTAACGCTGCTGCTGGCGATGCTGTGGATAAAACCTGATACACCTGCAACGGCGCGCCCGGCGTTGGATCTGGGCAGTATTTTCAAACAGGTCCGCAGCCCGATGCTGCGCGTGGCGATGCTCATCTACCTGTTCATCCCCGGCGTATTTATCGGCACCAGCCTGATCGCCATTCTCTACCTGCGCAGCCTCGGCTATGACGCTACAAAGACGGGCGCACTGATGCTGCCGTGGGCACTGGCGTCGGCGCTGGCGATTTACCTGAGCAAAAAACTGTTTAACCGTTGCGGCCCAAAACCGTTGTTGCTGGCGGGCATGGCCCTGCAATGCATCGGCATCCTGCTGCTGAACCAGCCCGCCTTGGTGATTCTTGCCTACGCCCTGATGGGCCTGGGCGGCAGCCTGTGCAGCAGCACCGCACAGACCCTGGCGTTTCTGGACATTCCCGCCGAGCGCATGGGCGACGCCAGCGCGTTGTGGAATATCAATCGACAAGTGAGTTTTTGCCTCGGCGCGGCGGCACTCAGTGCACTGTTGTCGGCCTTGGATTCATTCGCCATAACCTTCACGATAGCGGCA
The DNA here is from genome assembly GCF_009834565.1 of Pseudomonas sp. R76. Taxonomy (GTDB): domain Bacteria; phylum Pseudomonadota; class Gammaproteobacteria; order Pseudomonadales; family Pseudomonadaceae; genus Aquipseudomonas. The sequence goes on along the minus strand of NZ_CP019428.1, from coordinate 1,280,269 downwards.
GCCCTGACACTGCTGCCCCTTTTTGCCGTGCTGCGCCTGGATGCGTCCAGAGTCCGCACACTGCTTCACCCTGCCAGCGAGCCCCAGCCATGATTGATTACAGCGATTTTTTTGAAGAAGTGATCCAGACCCACGTCGAGATTGAACAGTGGTTTGCCGGCGTTGCGCCTGAAGGCACCCTGGAAACCTTGCTTGCACGCTTCTCACCCGAGTTCAGCATGGTCGCGCCCGCCACCGGCACGCGGGTGAATACGGCCGGGGTGAAGGCACTGTTCACGCGCCTTGGCGGTATACGCCCAGGCTTGAAAATCACCTTGAGTGAGATGACCGGGATCGACCGCCATGCACGCGGCGCCACGGTGACGTATCGCGAGCATCAGGTTGACGACAGCGGCACGCAGACTGATCGCAGGGCTACAGTGGTGTTTGAAAAGCAAGCCAGCGGCGCGCTGCTGTGGCGCCACCTGCACGAAACCTTCATCAAGGCTTAACACGGTCAATACTGTGGGAGCTGGCTTGCCTGCGATAGCGGTGGGTCAGCACTACATGCTTCAACTGACCGTCCGCCATCGCAGGCAAGCCAGCTCCCACACAGGCCAGTTCTCATAGCCAGCTCACACAGTTTAATTTTGTGTTGGGTTGACGATAACGGTGCAAGTGATCCCCGCCGCCAGCAGCACGCCTTCCGGCACTTCATCAATGTGAATGCGTACCGGCACGCGCTGGGCCAAACGCACCCAGTTGAAGGTCGGGTTCACATCCGCAATCAGTTCGCGACTCTCCGGGTTGTCACGGTCGTAGATGCCGCGCGAGATGCTTTCCACATGGCCCTTGAGGGTTTCGCCGCTCATCAGTTGCATATCGGCTTTGTCGCCGACTTTGACGTGGGGCAGCTTGGTTTCTTCGAAGAAGCCGTAGACCCAGAACGAATTCATATCCACTACGGCCATCTTCGCCTCGCCGATGCGCGCGTAGTCGCCACGGTGCACATTGAGGTTGGTGACATAGCCGTCCACGGCCGCCACGACTTGGGTGCGTTTCAAATTCAACTCAGCCGCTTCAAGCTGCGCCAGCGCATGTTGGTAATCGGCCAGCGCCGAGTCGGCGATGTTGCTGGCGTCGTCACGGTTTTCCTTGGAGATCACCAGGGCATCAAGATCGGCGCGGCGGTGGGCGTTGACCTTGCGCATTTCCCAGGTGGCCTTGCGTGAGGCCACCAGCGATTGCGCCTGCTTGACCGCGATGCGGTAGTGCTCGGGGTCGATCTGCATCAGCAAGTCGCCCTTCTTCACCAATTGGTTGTCACGCACCGGCACATCCACCACCTCGCCGGTGACGTCGGCCGCCACGTTGATGATGTCGGCGCGCACACGGCCATCGCGGGTCCACGGCGTCTCCATGTAGTGCACCCACAATGTGCGGCCAATCCAGATCGCCAAAGCCAGTACCAGCAAGGTTGCGAGCAGGCTGAAAAACTTTTTCATCGGGGCATTCTCAACGGTAGACGGTCAGCGCCAGGGCGCCGAACAAGCAAACGAACAGGCTCAGGCGCAACAACGCCGGGTGCCAGAAAAAACGGTACAGGTCGAACCCGGCCAGAAAGCGGTCCAGAGCCCAGGCCAGCCCTGCCGCGATCAAGAACATCAAGGTCATGGTCGGCATGTACACGCCGTGGAAGGCGATTTCACGAGGCATGCGGGGCTCCTTTGAGGGCCGCGAGTGGCGATTGCGGGTCGAGCAGCGAGGTGCGGATAAAGTGCAGGTAGCTTTTCACCCGGCGCAGGGCCGAGGTGTCGAAGTGCGGGGCGAAGGGTTCGTCGGTGGCCTGCACGCGGCTGATCGCGTGGTCGACGGCAATCAGGCCGCGCTCCAGGTTGCTCGCGCTGGGCTGCAGAAACAGCCGCACCAACGACCGGCCCATCACGCGGATCGCCTGTCGCCACGGCTGGGATTCGGCATACGCCGGGTGCACCGGCAAAATCGCCTGTTCCTTGCGCAACTCGATGATCGCGTGGCCGACTTCCAGCACCACGAACATCCAGCGCAGCAGGTCGCGCTGTACCTGCGGCTGGCCGACGGCGAGGCCGTAGGCCTGGTGCAACAGATCGCGGGTGCGGCTTTCAAAACTCGAGGCCAGGCCCTTGAGTTTGCCGCTGATGGCGTACACCACCTGCTCACGCAGGTCCTGCTCCAAGCGGCGCCACAGCCAGCGGCTGTTGGGCGGCAGGATGATCGCGCCCGCCGCCGCGCACACCAACATGCCGATGACCATGGCGATGTAGTCGTTGATAAAGGTGTAGGGGTTGTAGACCGTGAGGTTATCCGGCACCGAGCCGGTGCTGAAGAAGATCAGCAGGCCGACGCCGACACCGGCGTATTGCGGGCGTGAAGCGAGGAAAGAGCCGAAGATGATCACCGGCGCCAGCATCACGCACAGCAACGGGAAGCCGTCGATCCACGGGAACACGAAGAACATTTCGACGAACCCCACCAACGCGCCGATCAAGGTGCCGCAGGCCATCTGGAACGCCATGCGTTTGGGGTTGGGCGTGGCGGCCGACAAGCCCACGGTGGCGGCGGCGATCAGGGTCATGGTCGCGCCGCTCGGCCAGGCGGTGGCCACCCAGTAACTGCCCAGCACGATCAAGATAAATGACGCGCGAATGCCGGACGCGGCGCAGGCCAGCCAGTTGGTCTTGGGGATAAAGGTTTCGTCCCACTGCTCGCGCGCATGGCTGTGGTCGGCGAGTGACGCGTGGGTCAACGCGTAGTTGTGCAGGTCGTCGACAAAGCGGTAAAGCAGCTCGTAGGCGGTATGGAAATCCAGTTGCTCGGCTTCGCTCGGGTCGCCCTCCTGGAAGCGCGCACGCAGGCTGCGCACTTTGGCGGGCAAGCCGTCTTTATAGGCGCTGAGTTGGTTGGCCAACCGCGCCGCGTCGGGGCTGGTGAGGGCGCGAGCGGAAAAACCATCGAGTAGTTCGGCAAGGTCTTGCAGGCCCGGCTTGATGGCCGCGACCACGTGATCGGCCGCATCCGTGCGCAGCCGCTCAAGCAACTGGTGCAAGGCGTTAAAGCGCGTGGTGATGCTCATGAATTCGCTGTTGAGGCGACTGAGCCGGCCATTGCGCCGCCGCATATGCGGGTCTTCAAACACGGTGATACTGCGCAGCCCTTCCAGCCCCACCGCTTCGGCGATAAAGCGCACGTTGCTGGCCTCGAACCCTTCACGCTGACTGCGCCCACGCAGACCGTCGGTGACAAACAGCGCGAACACGCCGAAGCGCTGATACAAGGCGTTGCGCATCGCGGCGCTGCTGGTTTGCGGCAGGATCGCGGCGCTGACCAACGTGGAGCAGAGAATCCCCAGGGAGATTTCCAGCACCCGCCACACCGCCGCCATAAAGGCGCCGTCCGGGTGCGCCAGGGCGGGCAAACCGACCATCGCCGCGGTGTAGCCGGCCAACACAAACCCATAGGCGCGAAAGTTGCGATTACGCGTCGCACCGGCCGTGCAAATGCCCACCCAGATCGCCAGCGCGCCAAGGAACAATTCGGTGTTCTGCGCAAACAAGGCGATCAGAAAGACCATCACCGCCGACCCGGCCAAGGTGCCCAGGAAGCGGTAAAAACTCTTGGCGAACACCTGGCCGCTCTGCGGTTGCATCACGATAAATACGGTGATCATCGCCGTGCGCGGTTGCGGCAGTTCCAGGCGCATCGCCAGCCACAGCGTGAGGAACGCGGCGATCAACACTTTGAAGATATACACCCAGGTCACGCCATCGCTGCGTGCCCAGTCGAAAAAACCACGCCGCCACTCCAGGGAGTGCAACCAGCGCAGCGGTGCAGGCAAGGGCGTCATCAAATCCTACTCAGTGATCAAACACGGCCAGCGCCGCCGGGGTTTTGCTCGGAAGGGTTTTGGCAGGCTGCGGCACATCGTTGCCGGCACCGAGCCCACCGCCCAGGGCGGTGACCAGTTCGGCATGCGCGCTCAGGCGCGCGGCCTGCACCTGTTGCTCGATTTGCTGCTGGTGGAACAGCAAGGTCTGGGCGTTCAGCACGTTGAGGTAATCGGTAAGGCCGCGCTGGTAGGCGATCATCGCAATGTCGTAGGTTTTTTGCGCCGAGGCCACCGACTGCGCGGCGAACGCCGACTGCTTGTCCATGGACTCGCGACGGATCAACTGGTCGCTTATGCCCTTGAGCGCATTGACCAGGGTTTGGTTGTACTTGGCCACGGCGATGTCATAGCCGGCGCTGGCTTCGCCCAACTGCCCGCGCAAACGGCCGCCGTCGAAGATCGGCAAGGTGATCGCCGGGCCGACGTTGTAATTGAGTTTCTCACCACTCAAAAAGCCCAGCATGGCGCCGCCAGTGGCCATGTAGCCGAGGCTGCCGACGAGGTCGACGTTGGGGTAGAAACCGGCATGGGCCACATCAATGCCACGCGCTTGCGCGGCGACTTGCCAGCGGCTGGCGACCACGTCCGGGCGTTGGCCAAGCAACTGCGCCGGCAGGCTGGAAGGTAATTTCAGCGGCGCGGCGAGGCTCAGGCTCGGGCGTTGCAGTTGCGCGCCCTCACCTGGGCCTTTGCCGGCCAATGCCGCCAGTTGGTTACGGCTCAAGGCGATTTCTTCGTCCAAGGCGTCCAGTTGACGATGGGTCTCCGGCAACGGCGTTTCGGCCTGGCTGACGTCGAAGTGCGTGCCGATCCCGGCATTCAGGCGTTTATTGGCCAGGTCGAGAATCTGCTGTTGCTGGGCCAGCGTGGCGGCGACGATATCGCGGTTGGCGTAATGCAACGACAGCTGGATATAGGCGCGCACCACGTTGTTTTGCAATTCGAGCTGGGCCTGGCGCGCCTCGGCGGCGCTCATGTGCGCCAGGTCGACGGCGCGTTCGCTGGCGTTGCTTTCGCGGCCCCACAGGTCGAGGGCGTAACTCAAGCCCAGGGAGGAACTGTTGTCCCAGGTGTTGGCGCCGCTCAGCTCGCCCGGCCCGTAGAACTGATCCTTCGGCCAGTTGTGGCGCTTGAGCGTGGTGTCACTGTTGATCTGCAACGCCTCGGCCGACTCGGCAACACCGGCCATGGCCCGCGCTTCACGCACCCGCGCGGCGGCCATGGCCAGGCTCGGGCTGTTTTGCGTGGCCAGTGCGACCCAGCGGTTCAGTTGCGGGTCGCCGTAGGCTTGCCACCATTGCGCGGTGGGCCAGTGGGCGTCCTGGGTGACGTGTTGAATCGCTTCGTCGGTGGCCAGGGTATTGGCGTTGAGGGCCTGGCCTTGGGGGGCGATTCCTCCGGTTCCGATGCAGCCGCTGATTGCTAACGATAAGGCCAAAACACTGAGAGCCTTCAGCTCTCTGCTGATGCGACGCGGCACGGCAAGCGTATTCCTGAGGTGGTGTGGCGGGAAGATGGCGCAATTCTAGGGGGCGGCTTGGGGAACGATAAGCTGGCATTCCTGTGAATCTTTGTTACCGTTCAAGCGATAATCCGTTGGTAGGGATCACTGGACGGCGTAACTTTGTGTCACAATTTGTTATCTCCCCTGAGAACACTCCATGGACACTTTGCAAAACATGCGCGCGTTCAGTTGCGTGGCCGAAGCTGGCAGCTTCACCGCCGCCGCCGTGCAACTGGACACCACCACGGCCAACGTCTCGCGCGCGGTCTCCAACCTGGAAGCCCATCTGCAAACCCGCTTGCTCAACCGCACCACCCGCCGCATTGCGCTGACCGAGGCCGGTAAACGCTATTTGCTGCGCTGCGAACAAATTCTCGCCTACGTCGAAGAAGCCGAGGCCGAAGCCAGCGACGCGCATGCGCGCCCCGCCGGGCAGTTGAAAGTGCACACCATGACCGGCATCGGCCAGCATTTCGTCATCGATGCGATTGCCCGCTACCGCCGCACCCACCCCGACGTGACCTTCGACCTGACCCTGGCCAACCGCGTGCCGGACCTGCTCGACGAGGGCTACGACGTGTCCATCGTGCTGGCCAGCGAACTGCCGGACTCGGGCTTCGTGTCCCAGCGCCTGGGCATTACTTACAGCATCGCCTGCGCCTCGCCGGATTACGTCAAGGCCAAGGGCTGCGCGCAACGGCCCCAGGACTTGCTCAACCACGCCTGCCTGCGCCTGGTGAGCCCGGTGATCCAGCTGGATAAATGGACCTTCAACGGCCCCGAAGGCCAGGAAAGTGTAGCGATCAATACGTCGCCGTTCCTGGTCAACTCGGCGGATGCGATGAAAACCGCGATCACCAGTGGCATGGGCGTCGGCCTGTTGCCGGTGTATGCGGCTATCGAAGGCCTGCGCAACGGCACGCTGGTACGGGTGATGCCGACTTATCGTTCGCAAGAGCTGAACCTGTATGCCATCTACCCGTCGCGCCAATACCTGGATGCGAAGATCAAGACGTGGGTGGAATACCTGCGCGGGTCGCTGCCGGAAATACTGGCAGCGCACCAGGCGGAACTGGTGGCCTATGAATTGAGCGGCAGCCTGAGCGGCGCGCGGTTGGCGAACTGATTTTGGAATGCAGCCCCACACACAACATCATTTGGCTGTGGGAGCTGGCTTGCCTGCGATAGCGGAGGATCAGCCAATACAATGGCAAATGGCACACCGCAATCGCAGGCAAGCCAGCTCCCACAATTTGAGCGGAGTTTTGCAATGAAAAAGACCGTCCTCGCCTTCAGCCGCGTCACCCCGGAAATGATCGAACGCCTGCAACAGGACTTCGAGGTGATCGCGCCCAACCCCAAGCTGGGTGACATCAACGCGCAATTCAATGAGGCTCTGCCCCACGCCCACGGCTTGATCGGCGTGGGCCGCAAGCTCGGCCGTGCGCAGCTTGAAGGCGCGAGCAAGCTGGAAGTGGTCTCCAGCGTGTCGGTGGGCTACGACAACTACGACGTGGCGTACTTCAACGAGCGCGGGATCATGCTCACCAACACCCCCGACGTGCTCACCGAAAGCACCGCCGACCTGGCCTTTGCCTTGCTGATGAGCAGCGCCCGCCGCGTGGCCGAGTTGGACGCGTGGACCAAGGCCGGGCAATGGAAGGCCAGCGTTGGTGCGCCGTTGTTCGGTTGCGATGTGCACGGCAAAACCCTCGGTATCGTCGGCATGGGCAACATCGGCGCGGCCATCGCCCGTCGCGGGCGCCTGGGTTTCAATATGCCGATCCTGTACAGCGGCAACAGCCGCAAGACGCAACTTGAGCAAGAGCTGGGCGCGCAGTTCCGCAGCCTGGAGCAGTTGCTGGCCGAGTCGGATTTCGTCTGCCTGGTGGTGCCGTTGAGCGACAAGACTCGCCACCTGATCAGCACCCGCGAACTGGGGCTGATGAAGCCCAGCGCGATCCTGATCAACATCTCCCGTGGGCCGGTGGTGGACGAGCCGGCACTGATCGAAGCCCTGCAAACCCAGAAGATTCGTGGCGCCGGGCTGGATGTGTATGAGCAAGAGCCGCTGGCCGAATCGCCGCTGTTCCAGCTGAGCAATGCGGTGACTTTGCCGCACATCGGCTCGGCTACCGGTGAAACCCGTGAAGCCATGGCCAATCGCGCCCTGGAAAACCTGCGCAGCGCCTTGCTGGGCCAGCGCCCGCAAGACTTGGTGAACCCGCAAGTCTGGAAGGCCTGATACTGATCGTTCCCACGCTCCGCGTGGGAATGCATCCTGTGACGCTCCGCGTCACCACTGCGCAGGACCTGACTCTTGCACCACGAGACGCGGAGCGTCCGGGGCGGCGTTCCCACGCAGAGCGTGGGAACGATCATCGGGTTAAAGCCTCGGCCGCCGAGGTCGATAACCCTCTATAGATCGTCATCCCTGATCCACAGAAGGTTTTTATGTCCACCACCAAAGCCCGCGCAGATTCACTCTCGCTTCTGCTCTTTACCCTGCGCAGCGGCAAGCTGATGGCCATCAACCTGTTGAAAGTCAGTGAAATCATCCCCTGCCCGCCGCTGACCAAGCTGCCGGAGTCGCACCCACACGTCAAAGGCATCGCCACGCTGCGCGGTACGTCGCTGTCGGTGATCGACCTGAGCCGTGCGCTGGGCGAAATGCCCCTGCAAGACCCGAACGGCGGCTGCCTGATCGTCACCGACGTCAGCCGCTCCAAGCAGGGCCTGCATGTGCAGGCGGTGAGCAAGATCGTGCACTGCCTGACCACCGACATTCGCCCGCCGCCCTATGGCTCCGGCGGCAATCGCTCGTTTATCACCGGGGTTACCCAGGTGGAAGGCGGGCTGGTGCAGGTGCTGGACATCGAGAAGGTTATCCACGGTATCGCCCCGGCACCGATTGAAGCGGCGCCCACCGACCTGACCATGGAAGAGGCCGAAGTCCTCGGCAATGCGCGGATTCTGGTGGTGGATGACAGCCAGGTCGCCCTGCAGCAGTCGGTGCATACGCTGCGCAATCTGGGCCTGACGTGCCACACCGCACGCAGCGCCAAGGAAGCCATCGACGTGCTGCTGGAGCTGCAAGGCACGGTCGAGCAGATCAACGTGGTGGTCTCCGACATCGAAATGTCCGAAATGGACGGTTACGCCCTCACCCGCACCCTGCGCGAAACCCCGGACTTCCAGGAGCTTTATGTGCTGCTGCACACCTCCCTGGACAGCGCGATGAACAGCGAAAAGGCGCGGCTGGCCGGTGCCGACGCGGTGCTCACCAAGTTCTCCTCGCCCGAACTGACCAAGTGCCTGGTGGTGGCTGCGAAATCTGTGGCGCAAAAGGGTCTGTAGCCGGTGGCGGAGTATTTCCAACTGCTGCGCCGCGACCTCACCGCCAGCCTGCCCGCGCCGCAGTGGCCGGCCGATATTCGACTGGATCATTACCGCGATGAGCTGGCTCCGGCGATTCATGCGGTGTTGCGCATGACCCAGGACCAAGGCGGCGGCCGCGTCGCCAGCCTGGCGCAATGGCAACACCGGTTCATCACGGATGCCGAGTTCGACCCCACGCTGTGCCTGGTCGCCAGCAACAGCGACGGCATACTCGGTGTGGCCCAATGCTGGACCAGTGCATTCATCAAGAACCTCAGCGTGCACCCTGGCGCCCAAGGCCAGGGGCTGGGCCGCGCCCTGTTGCTGCACACCTTTGAGGTGTTCAAGCAGCGCGGCGAACCCTACGTCGACCTCAAGGTGCGCGAGAGCAACCTGCGCGCCCGGCAACTGTACGAAAGCGCCGGCATGGTGTTTGTGCTGCGCGACGTGGTGCCCGAGGACTGACAGGCACTGGCGCATAACTTGCTTTGCAAGGACTTGAACAGTGCAGAGAGGCAAAAACCCGTCACTGTTCAAGAGTGCCCTCTGACCTTGCCTGGTGACAGATCCTCCATGAACACTCACTTTTCCTGCGTGGGTTGCGGCAAATGCTGCACCGACCATCATGTGCCCCTGACCCTCGAAGAGGCCCGCAGTTGGGCGGCTGACGGCGGTAACGTCATCGTTCTGGTGGAAGGGTTTCTCGGCAATGGCCTGGGCTTGCCCGTGCAACAACGCGAACACGCCGAGCGCCGTTCAGTGGTGGTGCCGAGCGGCAGTACCGAGGCGTTTGTGGCAATCACCTTTGCCGCTTACAACGCCGGGCGCTGCCGGAATCTTGACGACGACAACCGTTGCCGCATTTATGAGCGTCGCCCGCTGGTGTGTCGCATCTATCCGATGGAAATCAACCCGCATATCCCGCTGAACCCAGCGGCCAAAGACTGCCCGCCGGAATCCTGGGAACAAGGCCCGGCGTTGATCGTCGGTGGCGAATTGATGGACCGGGAACTGGCAGAGTTGATCCGCCGCTCGCGCCAGGCCGACCGCGATGACGTGCAGACCAAGGAGGCGGTGTGCGCCTTGCTGGGCATTCGCACCACCGCGCTCAAGGGCGATGGGTTTACCGCGTACTTGCCGGACATGAACGCCTTTTCCCAGGCAATCGAATTGGCGACTGATCAGCCAGCCGCAGCCAATGAGTGGGTGTTTCATGTGTCCGGCATGGACATCGCCGAACAGCTGTTGGATGCCGGCGCCCAGATCGCAACCCAGGTGCCGGCCAACTACGCGTTTATTTCGTTGCGGGCCTCTTAGGCCCGCAGGCTTACAGGATGGCCAGGCACTCGATTTCGATCCGAGCATCGGCTAACAGCTTGCCGGCGGCGAAGGTCGTGCGCGTGGGAAGGCGGTCCGAAGGGAAGTAGCTGGCATAAACTTGGTTCATCGCGGAAAACTCATTGATGTCGGCAAGAATCACCAAGCATTTGGCCACCCGGTCCATGCCCACACCGTGTTTGCGCAGCGTGTCGCGCAGGGTCTCAAGTGCCTGTGCGGTCTCTTTGCGAATGCCGCCGCGCACCACCTTGCCGTTTTCATCCAGCCCGAGCAGCCCCGACACATAGAGGGTTTGCCCTACTTGCACGGTTTCCGAGAAGGGCAAACCACCGTCTGCCGGGGTGAATATCATCGCTGCCGGCTCAGGCTTGCCGGAAACCGGTGCCAGATAAGGCTGGGTAATGGCCGCGTACTTGCCATTGTCCTTCAGCCGCTGCAGCGCTTTGTTCAGCGCGGCAGTCAGCTCAGGATCGGTCTTGCGCGTAGCAATGGCGGGGCCGCTGCCCAACAATTCATCCTTGATAGCCGGCCCGGCAAACGCAAACGCCCTGCCCTGAGGGGTGTTGAGCAACGCTTCGCGGATTTCGATGGTGTCTTGCAAGGTCGCGTCCAACTCACCGGCGAGCAAACTTGTGATCAATTCGGCATTGAGGTTGAAACTGCGTACCTGCACCCCTTGCGGAGCCCATCGCGCCATTGCATAGGCGGCGCGGCTGGTGCCGGTCAAAACGCCCACGCGTTTGCCTTTTAGCGCGTTGGGTTCTGGCAGCAGGTTGGAACCCACGGGGGCGACCAAGCGGCTTTCAAGGGCGTACAGTGGGTCGGTGAAGTCTACAATTTCACGCCGTGGCGGCGTCGCGGTCATCGGCATGATCGCGTCGAAACGCTTGGCCTGGAGCGCCGCAATATTGGTTGCATAAGGCTGATCAACCCATATGCAGCGCGCGTTGAGTTCAGCACACAGCGCGTTACCCAACTCAATATCCAAGCCCACCAGCTCGCCTTGCGCATTGCGGTATTCAAAGGGAGGGACATCCGCCTCGACCCCAAAACGTATTTCGTTCCAGGAATTGGCGGGAGGGGTGGAAACAGCACACCCGCTCCCGGCGAACACCATCAAAGCGAGTGCCAGCATTCTTATTGCCGTCGTCATAAACCTGTCCTGTGCAAAAGTGATGTGAAGCATTCGGGCTCAATCACTTATGGCCCAAACACCCCCAGCGTTCTAACAAGCACTGACTGGTCTATAACTGCGACACGCCTGTTTATTGAGTAGGAAAATTCCCAAAAGTGATAGTAGACCGTTTTTCGACCTAGCGCCGGTGGCCCCAGAATTCTTGCGCCAACAGGCGCAAATCCTCCGCCAGCGCGGCCACATTGGCCGAGCTGAGCTGGCTTTGCTGCCCCGCGCTGACGGTGGCTTCGCCGGCATTACGAATGCCGACGACATTGCGATTAATGTCCTCGCTCACCGCGCTTTGTTCCTCCACCGCCGCGGCAATCTGCTGACTCATCGATGTAATCTGGCTGACGCGCCGGCTGATGCCATCCAGCGCGAGCGCAGCCTGCTGTGCCTGTGCAACGCTCGCATCGACATGCTCGCTGCTGTGCGCCATGGCTTGCACCGCATCGCGGGCGCCGCCTTGCAGGGTGCTGATCATGCGCTGGATCTCATTGGTCGATTGCTGCGTGCGCTGGGCCAGGCCGCGCACCTCATCGGCAACCACCGCAAAGCCACGGCCCTGCTCGCCGGCGCGAGCGGCCTCGATGGCGGCATTCAGGGCCAGCAGGTTAGTTTGCTCGGCAATCGTGCGGATCACTTCCAGCACGCCACTGATTTCGCCGCTGTGGCTTTCCAACTGCTGAATGACTGCGGTGGCGCGCGCCAACTCCTGGGCCAGGCGCAACACCGCATCACGGCTTTCATCGACGCGCTGATGGCCTTCACGGGTTGCACTGCCGGCCTGGTCCGCCGCCGTGGACGCCTCAAGTGCATGGCTGGCCACTTGCGCCACGCTGGCGGCCATCTGGTGGATCGCCGTCGCCACCTGATCCGTCTGGGTCTGCTGGCCCAGGCTGCTGGCGTGGCTGTTGTCCAAGTGCTCGACCAGCCGCGCGGCGTGCCCCGCCAAACGTTGGGACGCATCGCCGATGCGCCCCACCACGGCGCCCACTTGGACTTCGAGCATTTGCAGGGCGAACTCGATCTGCCCGCACTCATCGCTGCGACCGGTGTAGATCACCTGGCTCAAAGGGTTGTCGGCAATCAGGCGCGCGCGCTGGTTGAGTTGCCCCAGCGGTCGCACAATCGCTTTGACCCCGAGCGCCGCCAGTGCACACCCAAGCGTTAACGCCAACAGTTGCCAGATCGGCGAATGAGCCGCCAGACCCAGCCCCAAGGCCCACGCCAACGCACAGGTGGCGGTGGCCCACAGTGACAATTTCATGCGCATGCCGGGCATCGGCGGCCTTTGACGTTTACCCGCGCGCAACTGCGCGTAAGCACGTTCCGCCGCCTGCACCTTGCGCCCATCGGGTTTGGTGCGCACCGACTGATACTCCACCGCCGCCCCGTCCCGCGTGACCGGTGTGGCGTAGGCGCTGACCCAATAGTGGTCGCCGTTCTTGCAGCGATTTTTCACCATGCCCATCCACGAGCGGCCGCTTTTCAGGGTTTGCCACATCTGTGCAAACGCTGCGGACGGCATATCGGGGTGGCGCAGCAGGTTGTGCGGTGAGCCAAGCAGTTCATCGCGGCTATAGCCGCAAACGTCGATGAAGTCCTTGTTGGCATAGGTAATCGCGCTGGTCAGATCGGTGGTCGAGAGGATGTTGGCATCGGGAGCAAAGTCCACATTTCGACCGGTGACCGGCAGATTGATCTTCATGGAGAAGCGCGCTCGTAATTATTGGAGGAGTCGGCAGGGCGTCGACTCTAAGCGCACCCATGGGGCAAATACTGATCCAGCTCATGTTCCGAGCAATTAATTGGCCATCATGGACTGACGACCGGTTCATCAAGGTTGTAAGGCTGCACGATGCGCAGGTATTCACCGCTCTGTTTCAGTCGTTCCAACGCGTGGTTAAGATCATTGCGCAAAGCGATATCGGGCTTACGCACCGCAATGGCCACGCCGTCGCCCAGCAGCTCGGCAGAAACGGCGGGGCCCAGGAAATCGAAATCCTGGCCGGCAGGGGTGTCGAGCAGTGCCTTGCGGATTTCCACCGTGCCTTGCAGCGTCGCATCGATATGCCCGGCCACCAGGCTGCGAACCAGTTCGTCATTGAGCCAGAAGCTCTTGATGACCACGCCCGCAGGCGCCCACTTTGATCGCGCAAAGGCTTCCCGGTTACTGCCCAGCAGCACACCGACACGCTTGCCCCGCAGCGACGCTACGGTCGGCACCAGGCCGGAGCCCTTGCGCGCCACGAGCCGCGTGATAAACGGATACAGATTGTCGGTAAAACTCACCCATTGGCGCCGTCTTGAGGTGGGGGCTATACCCATGATTGCATCGAATCGACGGGCTTCAAGGGCTTGAAAACTTTCGACCAGGACCTGATCGACCCAGGTACAACGCGTATTGAGCTGCTGGCAAATGGCATTGCCCAGTTCAATGTTCAACCCCACCAACTGACCGTGCTGGTCGCGACTTTCAAAGGGTGGGAATTGGGCGACGACGGCGAAACGAATGTCGCGCCGTGGCTCATCAGCTGTCGCAGGGAGGCAGACAGCGGCGGCCAGGAACAATAAGGCAGGCACAACAAAAACCCGGATGAAATCCACAGGGGACGTCCTTTTCTGGAAAGACCAGCCTCATTACACCCTGCCCCGGTGAGAACAATCGGGGCTGAGCAGAGGCTGCACAAGCTTTCAAGAAACGGTCACGGGCCTTCAATCAGAAAGTTCAGCAGACCCTGTAGGCAAACACCGCCACAGTCTGCGCATCATTATTCTCAGCGTTTACCCATGGAGCGGCGAGTGCCTGGTGGCGCCATGCCTGGCGACTTGGTGTGGCCGTTTTTGGCGCCGTTTTTGTACCAAGGCTGGGCGGCATTCTTGGCCCCGGCCAACTCACCCGGCTTGAACGGAAACTTGAACGCTGGGATCTCGGCTTTTTCAACGCTGTCAGCGCCGGCCGGATCGACGAGGTCGGCCACTTCAACAGGGGGTTGTGTCGGGGAAGTCATGGAAGCTCCGGGGCGTGCAAATAATGAGGCGGGGCCGGCTTGCGGGCCCCACTGGCGCGCAGTATACCTGCGCGCTTCGGATCTTTAACCACCGCCAGTACGAATGGTCGGACTTTACTGACAGCGCCGTCAGTTAGCAGTCACCGTGCTGACCGGATTGGCGGGCTATAAAGACCTTCATCCTCCCAACCCTTTGCCCCGGCGCCTCACCCCATGCACATTCAACGAAAAACCGCCCTGATCGTGGGTGTCCTCGTGGTAGTGGCGATTGCAGCCTGGGCACTGACCCGGCCCGCCAAGACCAAACTGGCGGCGCCGACCGCGATTCCGGTCCGGGTCGTCAGCGTCGCGCAACAGGACATCCCCCGGTATGTCAGCGGGATCGGCTCGGTGCTGTCGTTGCACAGTGTGGTGATCCGCCCGCAAATCGACGGCATTCTCACCAAGTTGCTGGTCAAGGAAGGCCAACTGGTCAAGACCGGCGACCTGCTGGCCACCATCGATGACCGCTCGATCCGCGCCAGCCTCGACCAGGCCAGGGCACAACTGGGCGAAAGCCAGGCGCAACTGCAAGTGGCACTGGTGAACCTCAAGCGCTACAAGGAATTGAGCATCGACGACGGCGTGTCGAAGCAGACTTACGATCAGCAACAAGCCCTGGTCAACCAACTCAAAGCCACGGCGCAGGGCAATCAGGCGGCGATCGACTCGGCCCAGGTTCAGCTTTCCTACACCCAGATTCGCTCTCCAGTCACAGGCCGCGTCGGCATTCGCACGGTGGATGAAGGCAACTTCCTGCGCATGAGTGATACCCAAGGCTTGTTCTCGGTCACTCAGATCGATCCGATTGCCGTCGAGTTCTCCTTGCCGCAACAGATGCTGCCGACCCTGCAAGGCCTGATCGCCGCGCCGACCCAGGCCAGCGTCGATGCCTATATGGGCGCCGACACCGACGGCCAGACCGGCGATTTGCTCGGTGAAGGCCACCTGAGCCTGATCGACAACCAGATCAGTTCCACCACCGGCACCCTGCGCGCCAAGGCCGAGTTCAAGAATGCCTCGCAGCGCCTGTGGCCGGGCCAACTGGTGACCATCAAGATCCAGACCGCCCTCGACAAAAACGCCCTGGTGGTGCCACCGACCGTGGTGCAACGCGGCCTCGACTCGCATTTTGTGTATCGGGTCAAAGGTGACAAGGTCGAGATCGTGCCGGTGCAAGTCGCCTATCAGGACAGCGACGTGAACATCATCAAGGGCGTGCAAGCCGGTGATGTGCTGGTCAGCGATGGCCAGTCGCGGCTCAAGGCCGGTGCGCAGGTAGACGTGCTCAAGGAACCGCCACAAGTCATCCAGACCGTCGACGCCAAGGTGCAGCCATGAGCGGCAGCCGCTCGCCGTCCGCCTGGTGCGTCGACCACCCGGTCGCCACCCTGCTGCTGACGTTCGCCTTGGTGCTGCTGGGGGTTATTGCCTTCCCGAGCCTGGCCATTGCGCCACTGCCGGAAGCGGAATTTCCGACGATCCAGGTCACCGCGCAATTGCCCGGCGCCAGCCCGGACACCATGGCGTCGTCGGTGGCAACGCCGCTGGAGGTGCAATTCAGCGCCATCCCCGGCATGACCCAGATGACTTCCAGCAGCGCCTTGGGCTCAAGCCTGCTGACCTTGCAATTCACCCTGAACAAAAGCATCGACACCGCCGCGCAGGAAGTGCAGGCGGCGATCAACACCGCGTCCGGCAAGCTGCCCAGCGATATGCCCAGCCTGCCGACCTGGAAGAAGGTCAACCCGGCGGACAGCCCGGTGCTGATCCTCAGCGTCAGCTCCGACAGCATGCCCAGCACCGAGCTGAGCGACTACGTGGAAACCCTGCTGGCCCGCCAGATCAGCCAGATCGACGGCGTCGGCCAGATCAACATCACCGGCCAACAGCGACCGGCGATTCGCGTGCAAGCCTCACCTGACAAGCTCGCGGCCATTGGCCTGACCCTCGCCGACGTGCGCGTGGCCATCCAGCAGTCCAGCTTGAACCTGGCCAAGGGCGCGATTTACGGCGAGAACAGCGTGTCGACCCTGTCGACCAATGACCAACTGTTTCACCCGGATGAATACGGCCAATTGATCGTTTCCTACAAGAACGGCGCGCCGGTTCAGCTGCGCGACATCGCCAAAGTCATCAACGGTTCGGAAAACGCCTACGTGCAGGCCTGGTCCGGCGATACGCCTGGGGTGAACCTGGTGATCTCGCGCCAGCCCGGCGCCAACATCGTCGAGACCGTGGACCGCATTCAAGCCGAACTGCCGCGCCTGGAAGGCATGCTGCCAGCCTCGGTGCAGGTCAGCGTATTGACCGACCGCACCAAGACGATTCGCGCGTCCTTGCATGAAGTGGAAGTCACGCTGCTGATCGCGATCCTGCTGGTGGTGGCGGTGATGGCACTGTTCCTGCGCCAACTGTCGGCGACAATGATTGTGTCCAGCGTGCTCGGCGTGTCGCTGGTGGCCAGCTTTGCCTTGATGTACCTGATGGGCTTCAGCCTGAACAACCTGACGCTGGTGGCGATTGTGATTGCCGTGGGCTTTGTGGTGGACGATGCGATTGTGGTGGTGGAGAACATTCACCGCCACCTGGAAGCAGGCCTGAGCAAACGTGACGCGGCAATCAAGGGCTCTGGCGAGATCGGCTTCACCGTGGTGTCCATCAGCTTCTCGCTGGTGGCGGCGTTTATTCCGCTGCTGTTCATGGGCGGTGTGGTCGGGCGGCTGTTCAAGGAGTTCGCGTTGACGGCGACCTCGACCATTTTGATTTCGGTGGTGGTTTCGCTGACACTCGCACCGACCCTGGCCGCGCTGTTCATGCGCGCGCCGACCCACCACGCCCACGACAAACCCGGCTTCAGCGAACGCCTGCTTGCCGGCTACGCGCGCAACCTGCGCCGCGCGCTGGCGCATCAACGTACGATGGCGGCGATCTTCATGGTGACCCTGGCCCTGGCTGTGGTCGGCTACATATTTATCCCCAAGGGTTTCTTCCCGGTGCAAGACACCGGCTTCGTGCTCGGCACCAGCGAAGCGGCTGCCGACGTGTCGTACCCGGACATGGTCGCCAAGCACAAAGCCCTGGCCGAAATCGTCAAGGCCGACCCGGCGGTGGAGGCGTTCTCCCACTCCGTTGGCGTGACCGGCAGCAACCAGACCATCGCCAACGGCCGCTTCTGGATCGCCTTGAAAGACCGCGGTGACCGCGACGTGTCCGCCAGCCAGTTCATTGATCGCATCCGCCCCAAACTGGCCAAGGTGCCGGGCATCGTGCTGTACCTGCGCGCCGGCCAGGACATCAACCTCAGCTCCGGCCCGAGCCGCGCCCAGTATCAATATGTGCTCAAGAGCAACGACGGCCCGACGCTGAATACCTGGACCCAACGCCTCACCGAAAAACTGCGCGCCAACCCGGCGTTCCGTGACCTGTCCAACGACCTGCAACTGGGCGGCAGCATCACCCACATCAGCATCGACCGCCAGGCCGCCGCGCGCTTCGGCCTGACCGCCACCGATGTCGACCAGGCGCTGTACGACGCCTTCGGCCAGCGCCAGATCAACGAGTTCCAGACCGAGATCAACCAGTACCAAGTGGTGCTGGAACTCGACAGCCAGCAGCGCGGCAAGGCCGAAAGCCTCAACTATTTCTACCTGCGCTCGCCGCTGACCAATGAGATGGTGCCGCTGTCGGCGCTGGCCAAGGTCGACCCGCCGACCGTAGGGCCGTTGTCGATCAGCCATGACGGTATGTTCCCGGCCGCCAACCTGTCCTTCAACCTGGCGCCCGGCGTGGCGTTGGGCGATGCCGTGATCATGCTCAACCAGGCCAAGAACGAAATCGGCATGCCGGCGACCATGATCGGCACGTTCCAGGGCGCGGCCCAGGCGTTCCAGAGTTCGCTGGCCAGCCAGCCATGGCTGATCCTCGCGGCGCTGGTGGCGGTCTACATTATCCTGGGTGTGCTGTATGAGAGCTTTGTGCACCCGCTGACGATCATCTCGACCTTGCCTTCGGCGGGCTTGGGCGCGCTGATCATGCTGTGGCTGCTGGGCCAGGACTTTTCGATCATGGCCTTGATCGGGCTGGTGCTGCTGATTGGTATCGTCAAGAAAAACGGCATCCTGATGATCGACTTCGCCCTGGACGCCCAGCGCGTGCGTGGGCTGCCGCCCGAGGAGGCGATTTATGAAGCCTGTGTCACGCGGTTCCGGCCGATCATCATGACCACCCTCGCCGCCTTGCTCGGCGCCGTGCCGCTGATGCTGGGCTCCGGCCCCGGTGCGGAACTGCGCCAGCCGCTGGGTATCGCAGTGGTGGGCGGCTTGCTGGTGAGCCAGGCGCTGACGCTGTTCACCACACCGGTCATATACTTGTACCTTGAGAAGTTTTTCCACAGGCCCAAACCAGCGCTGGCGCTGGCGACCACACACTAAAGGCGGGGTCATGCGCGTCCTGATTATTGAAGATGAAGAAAAAACCGCGGACTACTTGCACCGCGGCCTGACGGAACAGGGCTACACCGTCGATGTGGCGCGTGAAGGCGTCGAAGGTTTGCACCTGGCGCTGGAGAACGATTACGCGGTGATCGTGCTCGACGTGATGCTGCCCGGCCTCGACGGCTTCGGCGTATTGCGCGCGCTGCGTGCGCGCAAGCAGACGCCGGTGATCATGCTCACGGCGCGTGAGCGCGTTGAGGACCGCATTCGTGGCTTGCGCGAAGGCGCCGACGATTACCTGGGCAAACCGTTTTCGTTCCTGGAACTGGTGGCGCGCCTGCAAGCGCTGACCCGCCGCAGTGGCGGGCACGAGCCGGTGCAGGTCACCGTCGCCGACCTGTGGATCGACTTGATCAGCCGCAAGGCCAGCCGCAATGGCCTGCGCCTGGACCTGACCGCCAAGGAGTTCTCGCTGCTCAGCGTATTGGCGCGGCGCCAGGGTGAAATCCTCTCCAAGACGGCGATTGCCGAGATGGTCTGGGACATCAATTTCGACAGCGACGCCAACGTCGTCGAAGTCGCGATCAAACGCCTGCGCGCCAAGCTCGACGGGCCGTTCGACACCAAGCTGCTGCACACCATTCGCGGCATGGGTTATGTGCTGGAGAACCGCAGTGTCGGCTAACTCCATCGCCCTGCGCCTGAGCGGCATGTTCACGCTGGTGGCGCTGCTGATCTTCGTGTTGATCGGCGGCGCGTTGTACCAGCAAGTGGACCGTGGTTTGGGGCTGTTGCCGGGCGCCGAGCTGGATGCGCGCTACAGCGTGCTGGAGTCGTCGGTCAATCGCTTCGGCACGCCGGACCACTGGGCGAAAATCACCGCCAAACTGAAACTGCTCGGTGAAGAAGACAAACGCATCCGCTTCTGGGTGGTCAGCAGCGATCCGAACTACGAATACGGCAACCCGGACGCGCAAATCCGCGCCTTCGCCGAGGGGCCGACCGGCAAGCGCGACTTGCGCCTGCCAGGGCGTGAATACCCGTTCAAGGTGTTGGTGAGCCAGTTCGCCGCCAAAGAACAGCGCCCGCCGCTGCGCTTTATGATCGCCATCGACACCGAAAACTTCCGCGCAACCCAGCACCAACTCCTGGTGGCCTTGATCGGCCTGGCGTTTGTCGGCGTGGTGCTGGCGGCGCTATTGGGGTTCTGGGTGTCGCGCATTGGCCTCAAGCCGTTGGGCAAACTCTCGGATGAGGCGCAGAAACTAGCACCGCCAAAGCTCTCGGGGCGGTTGCAACTGTCGCCATTGCCGCCGGAATTGAGCCAGTTCGTCAACTCGTTCAACTCCACCCTGGATCGGGTGGAACAGGCTTATTCGCGCCTGGAGTCATTCAATGCCGACGTGGCGCATGAACTGCGTTCGCCGCTGACCAACCTGATCGGCCAAACCCAGGTAGCGCTGACGCGTGGGCGTTCGGCCGAGCATTATTTCGAGGTGCTGCAATCCAACCTTGAGGAGTTGGAGCGCCTGCGTTCGATCATCAATGACATGTTGTTCCTGGCCAGTGCTGATCAGGGCAGCAAGGCCACCAAGCTGATCGAAAGTTCGCTGGCGGACGAAGTGGCCACGACCCTCGATTACCTGGACTTCATCCTCGAAGACGCCCAAGTCCAAGTGCGGGTGCGCGGTGACGCATTGGTGCAAATCGAGAAAGCGCACCTGCGCCGTGCGTTGATCAACCTGCTGAGCAATGCGGTGCAGCACACCGCACCGGGGCAGGTTATCGAGGTGAATATTGAGGTTGAGGACCATCAGGTGGCGATTGGGGTGACCAACCCGGGGGATGAGATTGCCAGTGAGCATTTGCCCCGACTGTTCGA
The DNA here is from genome assembly GCF_009834565.1 of Pseudomonas sp. R76. GTDB lineage: Bacteria > Pseudomonadota > Gammaproteobacteria > Pseudomonadales > Pseudomonadaceae > Aquipseudomonas. The sequence goes on along the minus strand of NZ_CP019428.1, from coordinate 1,259,597 downwards.
GCGGTTTTATCGGGTGGATGCATCGCGCAGCAACAGCGGGGCGAATCATGGGCTGGGGTTGGCGATCGTCAAGGCGATTGCGTTGATGCATGGCGGGGATGTGTTTGTGCGCAGCGATGGGGGCGGGAATACGTTTGGGATTACGTTGCCGGTGTAAGTGAGTCATCGGCCTGACAGCTGACCTGATTCTGGAACCTAAACTCGGTCAAATTGTGGGAGCGGGCTTGCTCGCGAATGCGGTGGAGCGGTTATGAATGAGCTGACTGACCCACTGCCTTCGCGAGCAAGCCCGCTCCCACATTTGGACTTCGGTACATCAGATAGAAGTTGTGCTGCTGTGCCGTTGCTCTGTTTTTGCTTCAACCACTCAGGTCGGCTACCAGGCCGCCGTGCTCTGCTTTTGATCTTGCTTTTGATCTGACAGGCCCCGTCAACCACGCTGGCCGAACGCAGGCTTGAATCCGTGGGTAACCCGGCAGGACGCCGGGTTAGCCGCGCTGGGCCAAGGATGGCCCATCGCGGCGGCCCACGGATTCAAGCCTGCGTGCGGGCATGCCGAGCCTAGGCGAGGCACCGAGTGGTGGGGCAAAGCGTTTTTTGGTTACTTTTTTAGGCGTTTGTAAAAAAGTGACCCGCCGTAAGGGCGGAACCCTAAGTGGCCGTTACCGCAGAAATGGATATGTACTCGGTCGTCCTGAACCAAACCACCAACCTACCCACCGCCTTCGCGAGCAAGCCCGCTCCCACAATTGGATCGCGGCGTATCCGTTGAATCGGAGTCGTCTTCTGGAACGCCATCGCAGGCAAGCCAGCTCCCACAGGAGGCTCTGCCGCCCCGACTATTGCGATTTGGGCAACAGTCATTATCTTGTTACACTCTGTATCGCACCGCTCACCTGCGTTAATTTGACGCACCGATGAGCGCGACGGCAAACACAGCTTCCCGCTCACCCCAATTTCCCTCGACTTATTTCCAGGGCTCTACACTGGGAATCTGTTTAAAGCCGCTGACTTCAGCGGCTTTTTTTGCCGTAAAAAAGGCCAGGCACACCCCCACGACATTGGCCGTTTACGATTGACCAAAGGAGCTCCACCGGTGAAGAACTCGCTGACGTTCACCCCGCTATTCCTAGCGATTGCAGCAACGATCGCCCCCCTCGCCCACGCCGCAGACACCACCCCCGCCGACGGTTTCGTCGAAGGCGCAAGCCTCAAGATCAACACCCGCAACTACTACATGAACCGCGACCGTCGCGACATTCACACCGATGACAGCAAGGAATGGGGCCAAGGTTTTATCGGCACCTTCGAATCCGGCTACACCCAAGGCACCGTCGGCTTCGGCCTGGACCTCAACGCCATGCTCGGCCTCAAACTCGACGGCGGTGGCGGCACTGACGGTTCCAGCATCCTCCCGTACGGCAGCGGCAACGGCAAAGCCCCCGGTTCGTTCTCTACCGCTGGCGGCACCTTGAAGATGCGCGCCTTCGACACCGAACTGAAAGCCGGCGACCTGTTCCTCAATAACCCGGTGATCGCCGGCGGCATGACCCGCATGCTGCCGCAGGACTTTCGTGGCGTAAGCCTGACCAACCACAGCTTCGACGGCTGGATGCTCGAAGGTGGCCAGGCCAGCTTCACCAAGCTCTACAACCAGAGCGGCCACCGGCGCATCGGCACCAGCTACGGCGCGCTGCCGGACCACGCCGACAGCAAGCACCTGAACTGGGCCGGGGTGTCGTTCAGCGGCATTCCAGGCGTGACCAGCAACTTGTACGCCTCCGAACTCAAGGACGTATGGCACCAGTACTACTACGACCTGGACTACACCTACGCGCTCAATGACCTGGTCAGCCTCAACCCGGGCCTGCACTACTACCACACCCAGGACACCGGCCAATCGCTGCTGGGCAATATCGACAACAACACCTACAGCCTGCATTTCACCGTGGGCGTGGGCAACCACAGCGTCACCGCCGCCTACCAGCGGGTCAACGGCAACACGCCGTTCGACTACATCAGCCAGGGCGACAGCGTTTACCTGGACAACTCCCAGCAATACTCGGACTTCAACGGCCCCAACGAGCGCTCGTGGAAACTCAAGTACGCCTATGACTTCGCCGGCCTCGGCATGCCTGGGCTGACGTCCGCCGTGTCCTACATCAGCGGCAAGACCGACCTGACCAAGGTCGACCCCAACAGCCGTGGCTACAGCGCCTGGTACAGCGCCGATGGCAAAGATGCGAAACACTGGGAGCGGGACATCGATTTGAAGTATGTGGTGCAAGGCGGCAAGGCCAAGGATCTGGCGGTACGCCTGCAATGGGCAACCAACCGTGGCGGCAATGGCTACGCGGCGGTGGATCGCGATGTGGATGAATACCGGGTAATCGTGGACTACCCGATCAACGTGTTCTAACCCGCTGATTTTTCTTTTTTAGCCCATGCTCTAATTTTCATCGCGTAGAACTAAACTGCCAGTATCTTCCCTGTTGAAGCCTGCGCGATGAGTCAACTCCGCCCTCCTTCTTTGCCTGCACGCTCGGAGCTTTTGCTGATTCTGGGCAGTGGCCTCACCGTTATCCTGATTGTGATTATCGTTGCAGCGTTGCTGAACCGCGAACACGCCAGCACCTTGCAGGCGGCCAAACGCGCGACCACCAATATCACCCAACTGATCAATGCCGATGTGTTGCGTAACGCCGAGCTGTATGACTTGGCGTTGCTGGGCTTGATCAGCGCCGCCAAGCGCCAGGACCTGGCACAGGCGTCGCCGGAAATCCGCCACATGGTGCAGTTTGATCAATCCAACGCGGCGCCCTTTAAAGGCGAAGTGCTGTTGCTGGATACCGATGGCGCGGTGATTGCCGACTCCTCGACGCTGCGGCCCACACCGCGCAATTTCGCCAACCGCGATTATTTCCAGGTGCATAAACAGAATGCCCAGGCAGGCCTGTTTATCAGCCGGCCGTTCAAGATCCGCTGCGATTGCGACCAAGTCTGGCGCATGGCATTCAGTCGCCGAATAAGCGGGCCCGACGGCGAGTTTGCCGGTGTCGCGGTGGCGACGATGCGTTTGGCGTACTTTGATCAGTTGTTCAACCGCCTCACCATCGGCAATGGCAGCTCGGTCAACCTGCTGAACAATCGCGGCATTCTCCTGGCCCAGCAGCCGCTGCTGGAACGCGACATGATCGATAAAGACCTCAGCGATCGGCCCAACTTCAAACGCATACTGCGCGAAGGCCAAGGCAGCTTTCGAGCTATCTCAGCCATCAGTGGTACAGAGCGTTTATACACCTTCACCAATGTCGGTGAGCTGCCGCTGATTGTGGTGGTGGCGCTGGCCAGTGAGGACGTGTTCGCCCCCTGGAAGCGCGCCGCGCTGCTGACCAGTGGCGCCACCGGCGTGCTTTGCATTGGTTTGTTATGGCTGACCTGGATGTTGCGCCGTGAACTGCGTCGCCGTTATCGCGCCGAACAGGTGCTGTCGGAGCTGGCCGCCACCGATGCCCTGACTGGCCTGGCCAACCGCCGCACCCTGGATCAACGCCTGGGCCTGGAATGGGAACGCGCACAGCGTTCCACCGAGCCGCTGACGCTGTTGATGATCGACGTGGACCACTTCAAGGCTTTCAACGACCGCCATGGCCATCATGGCGGTGACGCGGCACTGCGCACGGTCGCCCAGGTGATCGGCGGCAACATCCGCCGCCCAGCCGACCTGGCTGCACGGTATGGCGGGGAAGAGTTTGCGGTGGTGCTGCCGAATACCGACGCCAAGGGCGCCTGGGTGATCGCCGAGCATATCCGCAGCGGTGTCGAGCACCTGCCACGGGTCGCCGGTGCCGAGCGGCCGATTACCGTAAGCATCGGCATGAGCACCTGGGACAAACACAGCCGCCTATCACTTGAGGCGTTGCTGCTGCACGCGGATCAGGCGCTGTATGAGGCCAAGCACAGCGGGCGCAACCGGATTGTGGAGGCGGCCACACGCTGATCGGCTGCAACGCCCTGTACGTACTACGCTATTGGCATCCTCGAAGCAGAAGTAAGCCCGATGAGCCCGAGCCTTTCCCGCCCTACACGTCGCCCGGAGCGCTTGCTGATCCTGGGCAGCGTGCTCACGGCCCTGCTGATCGTGGCGATCGTGGCGGTGCTGCTGATTCGTGAACACGCCAGCACCCTGCAGACCGCCAAACGCACCGCGAACAACATTACCCAACTGATCGACGCGGATGTACTGCGCAATGCCGAGCTCTACGACATGGCCCTCAAAGGCCTGATCGCCGCCACGGAGCGCAATGACCTGCACAGCGTTTCCGCCGAAATTCGTCACCTGGTGCTGTTCGACCGCTCCGCCGCCGCACCGTACAACGGCGACATCCTGCTGCTCGACGCCAACGGCGAGGTGATTGCCGACTCGTCCTTGCTCACGCCCAAGACCGGTAACTTTGCCGACCGGGACTATTTTCAGGCGCACCGGAAAAAACCTGATATCGGGCTGTATATCAGCCGGCCGTTCATGGCGCGCTGCGTGTGTGACGACCAATGGCGCATTGCATTCAGCCGGCGTATTTCCGGGCCCGATGGACGCTTTCAGGGCGTCGCGGTGGCGTCCATGCGCCTGTCGTACTTTCACCAACTGTTCAGCAGCCTGAACATCGGCAGCAACAGCACCATTAACCTGATCAACCAGCAGGGCATCCTGCTTGCGCAATACCCCCTGCTGGAACTCGACATGATCGACAAGGACTTGAGCCAGCGCCCCAACGTCGCGCGCATGCTCAAGGAACGCGACGGCAGCTTTCGCGGGGTTTCCAGCGTCGACCACCAGGAACGGCTCTATACCTTTTCCAGTGTGGGCGACTTACCGCTGATCGTGGCGGTGGCCCTGTCTACCGAAGACATCTTCGCCCAATGGAAGCGCGCGGCCTTGCTGATCAGCCTGGCAACCGGCGTGCTGTGCATTGGCTTGCTATGGCTGAGCTGGATGCTGAGCAAAGAATTGCGCCGCCGCCACCGCGCCGAGCAGGTGCTGTCAGAACTGGCAGCCACCGATGCCCTGACCGGGTTGGCCAACCGCCGCACCCTGGACCAGCGCCTGCGCCAGGAATGGGACCGCGCGCAACGCTCAACGGAGCCGCTGACTTTGCTGATGATCGACGTAGACCACTTCAAGGCTTTCAACGACCGTCATGGCCACCACGGCGGTGACGCGGCATTGCGCACGGTGGCCCAGGTGATCGAAGACAACATCCGCCGCCCCGCTGACCTGGCGGCGCGCTACGGCGGGGAGGAGTTTGCGGTGGTGCTGCCGCATACCGACGCCAAGGGCGCGTGGCTGATCGCCGAGCATATCCGCAGCAGTGTCGAGCACCTGCCACGGGTCGCCGGCGCCGAGCGGCCGATTACGGTGAGTATCGGCATGAGTACGTGGGACAAGCGCAGCCGCATGTCGTTGGAGGCGTTGTTGTTGAGTGCGGATCAGGCGTTGTATGAGGCCAAGCACAGCGGGCGCAATCGGATTGTGGATACTGCAACGCTTCAAGCTGGGTGAGTGCCGCGTAAATTAATAGCGAAGCTGCGATGCAGGCGCATTGGTATTTATGGCGTACCGCAGTGATGCTATCGCAGGCAAGCCAGCTCCCACAGGAGGGCTGCGGTGCTTTCACATCAGGCATAAAAAAAGGCCACCCGAAGGTGGCCTTTCAAAACTAAAGAAAGAGAGTTGTTACTTACACCGCCGCAACGGGACGCATGTAAGAGATCGGTGCGGTGCTGGCATCTTCGAAGGTCACGACTTCCCAAGCGTCTGTCTGCTCAATCAACTTGCGCAGCAGCTGGTTGTTAAGGGCGTGGCCCGACTTGAAGCCTTTGAACTCGCCTATCAGGCTATTGCCCAGCAGGTAGAGGTCACCGATTGCATCGAGGATCTTGTGCTTCACGAATTCGTCTTCGTAGCGAAGGCCGTCTTCGTTCAGTACACCATCCGCGTCGACCACAATGGCGTTTTCAACGCTGCCGCCGAGTGCGAGGTTGTGCTTGCGCAGGTACTCGATGTCACTCATGAAACCAAAGGTACGGGCGCGGCTGACTTCTTTTACGAACGAAGTGCTGGAAAAATCCACGCTTGCACTTTGGGTGCGGTCACGGAATACCGGGTGATCGAAATCGATCTCAAAGCTCACTTTAAAGCCTTCGAACGGGACGAAGGTGGCGCGCTTGTCGCCGTCTTCTACTGTCACTTCCCGCAGAATGCGAATGAACTTCTTGGCTGCGTCCTGTTCTTCCAGGCCGGCAGATTGAATCAAGAATACGAAGGGTCCAGCGCTGCCATCCATGATCGGGACTTCGGACGCGGAGAGCTCGACGTAGGCGTTATCGATGCCCAGGCCAGCCATGGCCGAGAGCAAGTGCTCCACCGTGTCCACTTTGACGTCACCGTTGACCAATGTGGTCGACATCGTGGTTTCGCCAACGTTTTCCGCGCGAGCAGGAATCTGCACCACAGGGTCCAGGTCGGCACGAACAAACACGATGCCGGTGTCGACAGGTGCGGGCTTGAGGGTCAGGTATACCTTCTCCCCGGAGTGCAGACCTACACCTGTGGCACGGATAATATTCTTCAGGGTGCGTTGTTTAATCATGGCTTGGACCGCTTCAGCGCAAATTGCGAACTGGTATCAACAAAGGCTGGCGATAATAACAGACCAGACCTTTGCTGAACACCAATCACCTTCATAGCCCTGATACATTCCATTAATCGGCCTGACGACGCAGGAATGCCGGGATGTCCAGGTAGTCCAGATCATCTTGCGGATTCGGGCTACGGGACGCCGCAGCACCGGCCTGAGCCTGGTTGCGCATCACGGTCGGACGGTCCAGATCACGATAGTTCACAGACGGCAGTTCCTGGCGCGCAGGCGCTGGAGCGGCAGCTTGCTGGCTGGCGTGGCTGTTGTGGCCGGTGTGAACGGTATTGTCGATGACCTTCACAGGCTTCTCGATTTTCGCGCCCAGGCCGGTAGCTACCACGGTCACGTGCAGTTCATCACGCATGTCCGGGTCGATAACGGTGCCGACTTTGACCATCGCGTGCTCGGAAGCGAAGGCTTCGATGATGCTACCCACGTCGGAGTACTCACCCAGGGACAGGTCAGGACCGGCGGTGATGTTCACCAGGATGCCGCGTGCGCCTTGCAGGTTCACGTCTTCCAGCAACGGGTTGCGGATCGCCGCTTCAGTGGCTTCACGCGCACGGTTCGGACCGCTGGCGCAGCCAGTGCCCATCATCGCCATGCCCATTTCGCTCATGACAGTACGTACGTCGGCAAAGTCGACGTTGATCATGCCTGGGCGTTTGATGATGTCGGAGATACCGCGAACGGCACCGGCCAGTACATCGTCAGCCTTGGCGAACGCGGACAGCAGGCTTGCGTCCTTGCCCAGGATGGTCAGCAGCTTCTCGTTGGGAATGGTGATCAACGAGTCGACGCTTTCAGACAGCAGACGGATGCCTTCGTCGGCGATCTGCATGCGCTTGCGGCCTTCGAACGGGAACGGACGGGTGACGACAGCAACCGTCAGAATCCCCATTTCCTTGGCCACTTCGGCAATGATCGGGGCCGCACCGGTACCGGTACCGCCGCCCATGCCAGTGGTGATGAACACCATGTTGGTGCCTTGCAGCACTTCAGCAATACGCTCGCGGTCTTCCAGTGCGGCTTGACGGCCGACTTCCGGATTGGCGCCAGCGCCGAGGCCCTTGGTCACGGCTGTGCCCAATTGCAGGATGGTCCGCGCGCCGATGCTTTTCAGCGCCTGGGCATCAGTGTTGGCGCAGATGAATTCAACGCCTTCAATGTTGCTCTTGACCATGTGGTTGACAGCGTTGCCGCCGCCACCGCCGACACCGATTACTTTGATAACCGGGCTTGCGGGGATGTTGTCTACGAGTTCGAACATGTTCCCTCTCCTTTCATTTTCTCTAGTTTTTTCGCCTACTGCTTACTGCGGTGCTGCGGTGTCGCGGTAAATCTTTAGAAATTGCCTTTTACCCAAGCCTGCAGCCGCTCGAACAACGGCGCTTTCGCCTCGTCGTCGCTGCGGTAGCTGTCACGGATACTCGGGCCCGACAGGGAAATGCCGTCGGTCTGCTTTTGCAGCCCGTACAACAGCAAGCCCACACCGGTGGAATAAATCGGGTTGCGCACCACGTCGCCCAGGCCTTTGACGCCATGGGGCACGCCCAGGCGAACCGGCATGTGGAAGATTTCCTCGGCCAATTCGACCGCGCCTTCCATCTTCGAGGTGCCACCGGTCAGCACGATGCCGGCCGGGATCAAATCTTCATAACCGCTGCGGCGCAGTTCAGCCTGGATCAGGGTGAACAGCTCGTCGTAACGAGGCTCGACCACTTCAGCCAGGGCCTGACGCGACAGCTCACGCGGTGGGCGATCGCCGACGCTTGGCACCTTGATGGTTTCACCGGCACCGGCCAGTTTGGCCAGGGCGCAGGCGTAACGGATCTTGATTTCTTCGGCGTACTGGGTCGGCGTACGCAGCGCCATGGCGATGTCGTTGGTGACCTGGTCGCCGGCAATCGGGATCACGGCGGTGTGACGGATCGCACCCTCGGTGAAGATCGCGATGTCGGTGGTGCCGCCGCCGATGTCGACCAGGCACACGCCCAGCTCTTTTTCGTCGTCGGTCAGTACCGAGTAGGCCGACGCCAGTTGCTCAAGAATGATGTCGTCGATTTCCAGGCCGCAGCGGCGCACGCATTTTTCAATGTTCTGTGCGGCGTTGACGGCGCAGGTTACCACGTGAACCTTGGCCTCCAGACGTACGCCCGACATGCCCAGCGGCTCACGAACGCCTTCCTGGTTATCGATCACGTAGTCCTGCGGCAAGGTGTGCAGCACGCGCTGGTCAGCCGGGATCGCCACGGCCTGGGCGGCGTCGAGTACGCGCTCAAGGTCGGCGGAGCTGACTTCGCGGTCGCGGATCGCCACGATGCCGTGGGAATTCAGGCTGCGGATATGGTTGCCGGCCACGCCGACGAACGCCGAGTGAATCCGGCAACCGGCCATCAGCTGCGCTTCTTCGATGGCGCGCTGGATCGATTGCACGGTGGACTCGATGTTCACCACCACGCCCTTCTTCAGGCCCCGGGACGGATGCGTGCCGATACCGACGATTTCGATAACACCGTCTTCACCGACCTCGCCGACCAGCGCCACCACTTTGGAGGTGCCGATATCGAGACCGACGATCATTTTTCCGCTTTGCACGTTTGCCATGGGTCCTGCCTCTTCTTAATTCTTCGCGACAGCGGGTTTGGCTGTCGTCGGCGCAGCTGGTTCACGCCAGCCGACGGCCAGGCCGTTGGCGTAACGCAGGTCGACGCTCGCAATGTTCGTAATCTGTTCTTTCAAGGTCTTGTCATAGATGGCAATAAAGCGGCGCATCTTTTCCACCAGGTTGCCGCGTCCCAGCAGCAACTCGATGCCCGGGCCGGAGCTGCCTGCCCCGGTGGTCAAAAACCAGCTGCCCCGTTCACGCAGTTCCAGGCGTGCAATGGAGAAACCCAGCGGGCGCAGCATCTGGCTCAAAGCCTGGTACTGCTGCATTACTTGCTGTTGCGCCCGCTGCGGCCCGATCAACTGCGGCAGGTGTTCGTAATTCGCCAACTCACGCGGGGTAAATGCCTGGCCCTGGTTGTTCAGCAGCGCGCCATCGCCCCAACGGGCCACGGGCAGCTGTTCTTCCAGGCGGATCGTCACCTGGTCCGGCCAGACGCGGCGGACTTCGGCGTGGGCGATCCACGGCATTTGCTCCAGCTCCGAGCGCATACCGGCCAGGTCGATGGTGAAGAAGCTCGCCGCCAGGTACGGGCCGATGCGCTGCTGTACCGCTTGCTGGCTGATGTAGCTCAAGTCGCCCTGCACACTGATCTTGGTGATCGGTCGATCGGCATACGGCAACAGGCGCTGCGCACCTTCGTAAGTACCAAAGCCCAACGCTACCAACAGCACCGGCCAGAACAACGCTTTGAGAAAACCAAAGTTGGCTTTTGGCAGGCGCGCCGACATCGGCTCTTTAGCCACCATTCGGCTGGCACCTCGTGGCACCGGCTTGCGGCTGGGCACTGGAGGTTGCTGATGACGAAGCGATGCGCCGTTCATGTGTTTAGCCTCTTGGCTCAATGCTTGCGGCCAGGATCGCCAGCACCAACTGCTGGAAATCCAAACCGGCTGCACGGGCTGCCATAGGTACCAGGCTGTGATCGGTCATACCGGGAGCGGTGTTGACTTCCAGGAACCAGAAATTCCCTTCGTCATCCTGCATCACGTCTGCCCGCGCCCAACCGGCGATACCCAGCGCCTCACAGGCTTTCGCCGTGAGGTCCATCAATTCCTGTTCCTTGGTTGCGTCGAGGCCGCACGGGATCCGGTACTGGGTATCGGAAGCCACGTACTTGGCGTCGTAGTCGTAAAAGGTGTGGGGCGTGCCCAATGCGATAGGCGGCAATACCTGGCCACGCAGGGTGGCGATGGTGTACTCAGGGCCTTGAATCCACTGTTCCACCAACACTTGCGAATCGTAGGTACTTGCCGCTTTCCATGCGTCGATCAATTCGGCGGCCGAGTTCACTTTGGCCATGCCGATACTGGAGCCTTCATGGGCTGGTTTGACGATCAAAGGCAGGCCCAGTTCCTTGGCTGCAGAAATACAATCGTCTTCGCTGCACAGCACGTTGTGACGCGGGGTTGGAATACCCAGGCTGTGCCACACCTGCTTGGTGCGCAACTTGTCCATCGCCAGTGCCGACGCGAGGATGCCGCTGCCGGTGTAAGGGATGCCGGCGCACTCGAGCAAGCCTTGCATGCTGCCGTCTTCGCCGCCACGGCCGTGCAGGATGATGAAGGCACGGTCGATTTTTTCGGCCTGCAGGCGGGCGAGGAAATCATCGCCCACGTCGATACCGAACGCGTTCACGCCGGCACTTTGCAGGGCTTCAAGCACGGCATTGCCGGACTTGAGCGACACTTCACGCTCGGCGCTTTTGCCGCCAAACAGCACGGCCACGCGGCCGAAGTCGGCAGGCGTAACCGTGGAAACCAGGGCGTCGTAATGGGTGGTCATTTCGACTTCCCCTGCACGGCGGCAAACAGCGGGCTCGCCAGCAACTTGGGCGCAAGGCCACCGATATCACCGGCGCCCTGGCACAGCAGGATGTCACCGGCACGCAGCAGCGGCTTGACGATCGGCGCCAGGTCCACACCGCGCTCGATGTAGATCGGGTCCAACTGGCCACGCTGACGGATGCTGTTGCACAGCTTGCGGCTGTCGGCGCCCGGGATCGGTTCTTCACCGGCCGGGTAGACTTCCATCAACAGCAGCACGTTGGCATCGGCCAATACATTGACGAAATCGTCGTACAGATCACGGGTGCGGCTGTAGCGGTGCGGCTGGTAAACCATCACCAGGCGACGCTCCGGCCAGCCACCGCGCACGGCTTTGATGACTGCGGCGACTTCGGTCGGGTGGTGACCGTAATCGTCCACCAGCATCACGTCGCCGCCGTCCACCGGCAATTGGCCGTAGACCTGGAAGCGACGGCCAACCCCGGCAAAGCGCGACAGGCCTTCAACGATGGCTTCATCGCTGACGCCCTCGTCGGAGGCGATGCAGATGGTCGCCAGGGAGTTGAGCACGTTGTGGTTGCCCGGCATGTTCACCGAGACGTCCAGCGGCTCGCGGTCGGGGCGCAGCACGGTGAAGAAGGTTTGCATGCCTTCCTGACGTACATTGATCGCGCGCACGTCGGCGTCTTCGCTGAAGCCGTAGGTCACGGTCGGACGCTTGACCAGCGGCAGGATTTCACGCACGACAGGATCGTCCAGGCACACCACGGCCAAACCGTAGAACGGCAGGTTGTGCAGGAATTCGACGAAGGTTTTCTTCAACTTGTTGAAGTCACCGTCGTATGTCGCCATGTGGTCTTCGTCGATGTTGGTGACCACCGCAACCAGCGGTTGCAGGTGCAGGAAGCTCGCGTCACTTTCATCGGCTTCGGCGATCAGGTAGCGGCTGGTGCCAAGCTGGGCATTGGTGCCCGCTGCATTCAGACGGCCACCGATCACGAAGGTCGGGTCCAGGCCACCGGCGGCGAACACCGAGGCGATCAGGCTGGTGGTGGTGGTTTTGCCGTGCGTACCGGCAACGGCGATGCCGTGGCGATAACGCATCAGCTCGGCGAGCATCTCGGCACGCGGCACCACGGGGATACGGCGCTCAAGGGCGGTGGCCACTTCCGGGTTGGAGGTGTTCACTGCACTGGAAACCACCAGCACATCAGCCTCGGCGGCGTTCTCGGCGCGGTGGCCGATAAAGATTTGCGCGCCAAAGGACTTCAGGCGGTCGGTGACCGGCGACTCTTTCAAGTCGGAGCCGGACACTTGGTAGCCCAGGTTCAGCAGTACTTCGGCAATACCGCACATGCCCACACCGCCGATACCGACGAAGTGGATGCGACGGATGCGGCGCATTTCCGGTTGTGGCATGGCTTTCTGATTCTCAACCATGGGCCACCTCCAGGCAGATATCGACCACGGTGCGGGTTGCGTCAGGTTTGGCCAGGCGGCTTGCGGTGCTCGCCATGCTGTTGAGTCGTTCCGGTTGCATCAAAACCTCGGTCAGGCGTGCGGCCAAATCGGCGGCGCCAGTCGTTCTTTGCGGCAGCAGGAAGGCAGCGCCCTCCCCGGCCAAATATTCGGCGTTGCGGGTCTGGTGATCGTCAATCGCGTGGGGCAAAGGCACCAGCAAGGACGGCAGACCGGCGGCGGCCAGTTCACTGACGGTCAGCGCACCAGCGCGACAGACCACCAGGTCGGCCCAGCCATAGGCGTGGGCCATGTCTTTAATGAAGGGCTGTACATTCGCCTCGACCCCGGCCTCGCGATAGCGAGTGGCGGTCACTTCATCGTGGTTCTTGCCGGCCTGGTGGAAGATCTCCGGGCGCAATTCCACAGGGAGTTGCGCCAGCGCTTCGGGCAGCAATTTATTCAGCGGCTCGGCGCCCAGGCTTCCGCCCAGAATCAGCAGATGCGCCTTGCGCCCGGCCAATGCCTCACGGGCAATGGCCATAAACAGTTCGGTGCGCACCGGGTTGCCGGTGGTGCGCAGCTTGTCCGAGGCGGCAAAGGTTTTCGGGAACGCTTCACACACCCGTGCGGCCAACGGCACCAGCAGGCGGTTGGCAGTGCCGGCGACGGCGTTCTGCTCGTGCACGATCACCGGCACGCCGGCGAGCTTGGCTGCCACGCCGCCAGGGCCGGTCACGTAACCACCAAAACCGAGCACACACACCGGCTTCAATTCGCGGATGACGTTGCGTGCCTGCCACACCGCCTTGAGCAACACGAACGGCGCCTTGAGCAGGGACAGCTTACCCTTGCCACGCAGGCCGGTGACGTTGATCAAATGCAGCTGCAAGCCGGCATTTGGCACCAATTCATTTTCGATGCCGCGCGGTGTACCGAGCCAATGCACGGTGTAGCCACGGTTCTGGAATTCGCGCGCGCACGCCAGGGCCGGGAACACGTGGCCCCCGGTGCCGCCCGCCATGATCAGCACGTTAGCGCCCATGGTTCGGCTCCTCGGCAAAATCGCTTTCGCTGAATTCCATCTCTTCGCTGCCCAGGTGGGTTCGACTCTCCCACTCGATGCGCAGCAATAACCCCAGGCAGGCGCAGCAAATCACCAACGAACTGCCGCCGTAACTGAGGAACGGCAAGGTCAGGCCCTTGGTTGGCAGCAGGCCGACGTTCACGCCGATGTTGATCAGGAACTGGCCGATCCACAGGAACGACAAGCCGTACGCCACATACGCGGCGAAATACTGTTTGGCTTTCTCGGCCCACAAGCCGATGTACATGCCGCGCACACACACGAACACGAACAGTGCGACGGTGCACAGCGAACCGACCACGCCCAGTTCTTCGGCGAGTACCGAGAACACGAAGTCGGTGTGCGCTTCCGGCAGGTAGAACTGCTTCTGCACGCTATTGCCCAGGCCCACGCCCAGCCATTCGCCGCGACCGAAGGCGATCAGCGCCTGGGTCAACTGGTAGCCGGAACCGAACTGGTCGGACCATGGGTCGGTAAAGGTAATCAGACGCGCCATCCGGTAGGGTTGCGCCTGCACCAGCACCGTCACGGCAGCCACGGCCAGCACCACCATCAAGGTGAAACGGAACAGGCCGACGCCACCGAGGAATAGCATGGCGGCGGCGGCACCCATCATCACCACGGTGGCACCGAAGTCGGGCTCCATCAGCAACAGGCCCGCCATCGGCAGCAGCACGATGAAGGGCTTGAAGAAACCCATCCAGCTTTCGCGGACTTCTTTCTGACGCCGCACCAGGTAGCCGGCGAGGTAGATCACCACGAACACCTTGGCGATTTCCGACGGCTGCACGTTGAACGCACCGAAGCCGATCCAGCGCATCGAACCGTTCACCTCGCGGCCGATGCCGGGCAGGATCACCATGATCAGCAAGCCAAACGCGCCGATCAGCATCATCCAGCCCAGGCGCTGCCAGGTGGCAATCGGGATCATCATGGTGACGATGCACGCGCCGAGGCCGATGACCAAATACACCAGGTGACGGATCATCATGTACAGGGTGTTGCCCGACTGCACGGCGGCCACTTCGGAGGATGCCGAAGTGATCATCACCAGGCCCAGGCCCAGCAGCGCGAGGCAACCGGCGAGCATCGGGAAGTCGAGGTCGATGCCACGGCCAGTGATGATCGGCGACGGGTACGGCTTGATGATATTTCTGAAATTCATGCCAAGGCCTCCACGCCGCGGGCGAACAGCTGGCCGCGCTCTTCGTAGTTCTTGAACATGTCGAAACTGGCGCACGCCGGCGACAGCAGCACTGCATCACCCGGCTGGGCCAGGGCTTGGCAGTGAGCGATGGCGTCGTCCAGGGACGTGGCGCGCACTTGCGGCACCGCGTCACCGAGGGCGGCGGCGATCAGATCGGAATCACGGCCCAGCAGCACCACGGCGCGGCAATGGGCGGCCACCGGACCTTTGAGGTCCTTGAAGTCGGCACCCTTGCCATCGCCACCGGCGATCAGCACAAGCTTGCCTTCGATGTCGGCACCCAGGCCTTCGATGGCAGCCAGGGCAGCACCGACGTTGGTGGCCTTGGAATCGTTGTAATAGCTGACGCCGTTGAGGTCGCGCACCCACTGGCAGCGGTGCTCAAGACCGGCGAAGGTGCGCAGGCTGGCGAGCATGGCATCGAACGGCAGGCCGACCGCATGACCGAGCGCCAAGGCCGCGAGCGCATTGGACTGGTTATGCGCGCCACGGATTTTCAGCTCACGCACCGGCATCAGGTTCTGGAATTCGAAGGCCAGGTATTTCTCGCCGTTCTCTTCGCGAATGCCGAAGGCTTTGAAATCAGGTTTGCCGAGGCCAAAGGTCCAGCACGGCAGGCCCTCGCCCATCAGCGGACGGCTCAGGGCGTCTTGACGGTTGACCACGACTTGCCTGGCACCACGGAAAATCCGGTGCTTGGCCAGGTGATACGCCGGCAGGCCGCTGTAGCGGTCCATGTGGTCTTCGCTGACGTTCAACACGGTGGCCACTTCGGCGCCGAGGTCGTGGGTGGTTTCCAGCTGGAAGCTCGACAGTTCCATCACGTACAGCTCGACGTCGTCGCTGAGCAAATCCAGCGCCGGTGTGCCGAGGTTACCGCCCACGGCCACGCGCTTGCCGGCCGCAATGGCCATCTCGCCCACCAGCGTGGTCACGGTGCTTTTCGCGTTGGAGCCGCTGATGGCCACAATCGGCGCTTTCGCGTTGCGCGCGAACAGGTCGATATCGCCGGAGAGCTTCACGCCACGTGCGGCAGCAGCTTGCAAAGCCGGTGTCGCCAGGGCCAGGCCTGGGCTCACGTAGAGCTCATCGGCACGGCACAGAAACTCGACATCCAGCTCGCCACAACGCACTTCCACGTGCGGGTAGTCACGGCGCAGCGTGACCAGCTCCGGTGGATTTTCCCGCGTATCGGCCACAGCAAACGACGTGCCCCGGTTCGCCAGGAAGCGAACCAGGGACATGCCGCTCTTGCCGAGGCCGACAACGATGCGGAAGTGGTCTGAAGCGATCAGGGACACTCGTTTCTACCTCAGTTTCAGGGTGGCAAGGCCGACCAGTACCAGAATCACGGTGATGATCCAGAAACGGACGATCACGCGTGGCTCGGGCCAGCCCTTGAGTTCAAAGTGGTGGTGAATCGGCGCCATGCGGAATACGCGGCGCCCGGTCAATTTGAAGGAAGCCACCTGGATGACCACCGACAGGGTTTCCATCACGAACACACCGCCCATGATGAACAACACGATTTCCTGGCGAACGATTACCGCGATGGTGCCCAAGGCTGCGCCCAGCGCCAGTGCGCCGACGTCGCCCATGAAGACTTGTGCCGGGTAGGTGTTGAACCACAGGAACCCCAGGCCGGCACCGATCAGCGCGCCGCAGAACACAATCAGCTCACCTGCGCCCGGCACATACGGGATCAGCAGGTACTCGGCGAATTTCACGTTACCCGACAGGTAGCAGAAAATGCCGAGCGCGCCGCCGACCATCACCGTCGGCATGATCGCCAGGCCGTCGAGGCCGTCGGTCAGGTTCACCGCGTTGCTGGAGCCGACGATCACGAAGTAGGTCAGCACCACGAAACCGATGCCCAGTGGAATGCTGGCGTCCTTGAGCATCGGAATGATCAAGGTGGTTTCAACCGCGCTTGGCGCAGTGGTGTACAGGAAAATCGCGGCGGCAAGGCCGAATACCGACTGCCAGAAATACTTCCAGCGGCTTGGCAGCCCCTTGGAGTTTTTCTCGATCACTTTGCGGTAGTCATCGACCCAGCCGATGGCGCCGAACAACAGGGTCACCAGCAGCACCACCCACACGTAGCGGTTATGCAGGTCGGCCCACAACAAAGTGCTGACGCCAATGGACGACAGGATCAGCGCGCCGCCCATGGTCGGGGTGCCGGATTTGGACAGGTGCGACTGCGGGCCGTCATTACGAACCGATTGACCAATTTGCAGGTTCTGCAGGGTGCGGATCATCCACGGCCCCAGGAACAGCGACAGAGACAGCGCGGTCAGCACACCCAGAATCCCGCGCAGGGTCAGGTACTGAAAGACCGCGAAGCCTTTGTGGAACTGTTGCAGATACTCAGCCAGCAGCAGCAGCATTAATGTTTCTCCGTACTTGAGCCACACAAGGCCGCGACGACGTTTTCCATCACCGCGCTGCGCGATCCCTTGATCAAAATGGTTGTGTGTTTGTCGTGTTCTGCCGCCACCAGTGCCTGGATCAGCTCGGCCTGGGTAGCGAAATGCCGCGCGCCGAGGCCGAAGGCGTCGACGGCGTGAGCCATGTTCGGGCCGACGGCGTAGAACGCGTCGACTTTGCCGGTGGCGTACGCGCCGACTTCACGATGGGACTGTTCGGCCCAGTCGCCCAGCTCGGCGATATCGCCCAGTACCAGCACCTTGCGACCGTCGAAGCTTTTCAGCAGGTCGATGGCGGCGCAGATCGAGGACTGGTTGGCGTTGTAGGTGTCATCAATCACGCGCATGCCGTTGCTCGCGAGTTGCGCGACCGTGCGGCCCTTGACCGGCTGCACCGCGCCCAACCCGGTGGCGATACCAAACAGCGACACGCCCAGCGCATGCGCGGCTGCCGCAGCGGCCAAGGCGTTGGCGACGTTGTGGTTGCCCAGCAGATTCAGTTGTACGTGCTCGCTACCTTGCGGGGTGTGCAAGGTGAAGGACGGACAGCCACGCGCGTCGACGCGAATATCGGAAGCATGGAAATCGGCGGCTGCATTCAACACGGCAAACGTCAGCACTTTGCGACCGGCGGCGCGTACACGCCAGGTCTCGAAGGCCTTGTCATCGAGGTTCAATACTGCAGTGCCCGAGGCGTCGAGGCCTTCAAGGATTTCACCCTTGGCTTCGACGATTTTCTCGGGGCCGCCGAACTCGCCAACGTGGGCGGTGCCGGCATTGTTGATGATGGCAACGTGGGGCTTGGTCAGCGCCACGGTGTAGGCGATTTCGCCGACGCGCGAAGCACCCAGTTCGATCACCGCCGCCGTGTGTTCCGGGGCCAGTTCGAGCAGGGTCAGCGGTGCGCCGAAATCATTGTTCAGGTTGCCACGGGTGGCGAGCACCGGCCCGCGCGTGCGCAGGACGCCGGCGAGCAATTCCTTGACCGTGGTTTTGCCGCTGGAGCCGGTGATGGCTGCAACGGGCTTGTCAAACGCGGCGCGGTTCAGCGCACCCAACTGGCCCAGGGCCAGGCGGGTGTCGGCAACCAACAGTTGCGGCAAGGTGGAATCCGCCACTTCGCGCTGCACCAGGGCACCCACGGCACCTTTGGCGGCGACGTCATTCAGGTAGTCGTGGCCGTCGAAGCGCGGGCCTGCCAGTGCAACAAACAATTGCCCAGGCTGGATGTTGCGGCTGTCGATACTGACGCCGTCGAAGCTGCAATCACTCGACACTACGCGGGCCGACAGGGCTTGGGTCAGTTCGCTGAATTTCATCGCTTTAAGCATGCGCGACCTCCCAGGCGGTCAAGGCGTGATCGGCCTCGACCAGATCGGAGAAGGCATGGCGTTCGCCGTTGATTTCCTGGTAGTCCTCGTGACCTTTGCCGGCCAGCACCACCACATCGTCAGCGCTGGCGCTGGCGATCAGTTGGGCAATGGCGGCGCCACGACCGGCGACGAAGGTCGCCTTGGACGCGTCTTTGAAGCCGACACGGATGTCATCGAAAATCTGGCTCGGGTCTTCGCTGCGCGGGTTGTCGTCGGTGACGAGTACGCCATCAGCCAGGCGCTCGACGATCTCGGCCATCAACGGGCGCTTGCCGCGATCACGATCGCCGCCGCAGCCGAACAGGCAGAGCAACTTGCCCTTGGCGTGTGGGCGCAAGGCTTCGAGGACTTTTTCCAGGGCGTCCGGGGTGTGGGCGTAATCGACCACCACCAGCGGCTGCGAGCCGCCGCCCAAACGCTGCATGCGACCGGCCGGGCCTTCCAGTTTGGGCAGTACACGCAGGATTTCATCCAGGGCGTAATCCAGGCCGAGTAAGGCACCGATGGCCGCCAGCACGTTGCTCAGGTTGAAGCGCCCCAGCAAGGTGCTGCGCAAGTGGTGCTCGCCCTGCGGCGTGACCAGCGTGGCGCGCACGCCTTCGTCATTAAAGTGGGCGTCGCGGCAATACAGGTACGCGCTGGAGTCTTCCAGGCTGTAGCTGATCAGGCGCGCTTCACTGTCTTCGGCAGCCAGTTGGCGACCAAACGCGTCATCGAGGTTTACCACCCGGCACTTCAAGTCATTCCAGGCGAACAGCTTGGCCTTGGCGGCAGCGTATGCCTCCATGGTGCCGTGGTAATCGAGGTGATCGCGCGACAGGTTGGTCATCACCGCCACGTCAAAGGCCAGCGCCGTCACGCGGCCTTGGTCCAGGCCGTGGGAGGACACTTCCATGGCAACCGCCTTGGCACCGGCCTTTTTCAGGTCGGCCAGGGTCGCTTGCACGGCAATCGGGTTTGGTGTGGTGTGCAGGCCGCTTTGCAGCGCGCCATAAAAACCGGTGCCCAGGGTGCCGACAATGCCGCAGTGTTGGCCGAGCAGGTCAAGCGCCTGCGCCACAAGCTGGGTCACGCTGGTCTTGCCGTTGGTGCCGGTCACGCCAACCAGGTTGAGCTGACGGCTCGGGTCACCGTAAAAACGCCCGGCGATATCCGACAGTTGCGCAGCCAGGCCTTTGACCGGAATCAACGGCACGTCGGTGATCGGCAGCACGGTGGCGCCTTCGACTTCATACGCCACGGCCGCAGCACCGCGCTGCAGGGCATCGGCGATATGCGCGCGACCATCGAACTTGCCGCCAGGCACGGCCAGGAACAGGTCACCGGCGCGTACATTTCGGCTGTCCAGGCTCAACTCGCGAATCAGCAGATCGCGTCCGGCGTGGGCAAAAATCTTGTTCAAGCTAAGAGACATCAGCCGCGCCCTCCATTGGCTTTGGCAGCAGCGGCCGGCGGGCCGGCGTTCGCTTGTTGGGTGGGCGGCAGGTTGTCCGGCGTGATGTTCATCAGGCGCAGGGTGCCGGACATCACTTTGCTGAACACCGGCGCCGACACGAGGCCACCGAAATAGCCGGCCTTGCTCGGCTCATCAATCACCACAACGATGGCGTAGCGCGGGTCGCTCATCGGGCCGAAGCCGGCGAACAGCGAACGATACGAGTTCTCGGCGTAGCCCTTGGTACCCACCGACGTTTTACGTGCAGTACCCGACTTGCCGGCCACGTGATACGCCGGCACCTGGGCGCGGAATACACCGCGCGGCGCTTCGATCACTTGTTGCAGCATGCCTTGCATGGTCTTGGCGACGTTTTCCGGAATGACCTGGGTGGCTTTCGGCGCTTCGTCGACGTGGATCAGGCTCAGTGGAACCATCCGGCCATTATTGGCCAATACAGAGAAAGCATGGGCCAACTGGATCGCCGTCACCGACAGGCCGTAGCCGTAGGAAAGCGTGGCAGTCTCGGCTTTTTTCCAGTCGCGGTAGTTCGGCAGGTTACCCACGCGCTCGCCTGGGAAATCCAGACCGGTGGGTTGGCCCAAGCCGATTTTTTGCGCCAGGTGGTAGATGGTTTCGCCGCCGATATCGAAGGCGACTTTACTCATGCCCACGTTACTGGAGTTGATCAGGATGCCTGTCAAATCCAGCACTGGGCCTTCGGTGCGGGACACGTCTCGAATGGTGTATTTGCCCAACTGCAGGGTGCCTGGGTAAACCTCGACTTTGTCGCTGGGTTTCCAGCGCCCGGTTTCCAGGGCGGCACTCATGGAGATGGCTTTCATGGTCGAACCCGGCTCGAACACGTCGATCATCGCGCGGTTACGCATCATCGCCGGTTGCAGGTTGCGACGGTTGTTCGGGTTGTAGGTCGGCTGGTTGACCATGGCGAGAATCTCGCCGGTCTTCACGTCCATGATCACCAGGCTACCGGCCTTGGCGCCGTTCTCGATGATTGCGTTACGCAGCTCGCGGTTGGCCAGGTATTGCAGACGCAGGTCAATCGACAACGCCAAGGGCTTACCGGCCTTGGCGTTTTTGGTGACCTGGACGTCTTTGATCAGTCTGCCGCGCCGATCCTTGATGACCTGCCGTTTGCCGGGGACCCCGGCCAGCCATTCATCGTAGGCGAGTTCCACGCCTTCGCGGCCGTGGTCATCAATGTCGGTAAAGCCCACCATGTGCGCGGTGGTTTCACCGGCCGGGTAGAAACGACGAAATTCCTCGATGCCGTAGACACCGGGGACTTTAAGGTCGAGCACTTGCTGGCCCTGTTCAGGGGTAAGCCCGCGAACAAGGTAGATAAATTCTTTATTGGCTTGGGCTTCCAGGCGCTCGGACAAGGCTTTCGGGTCCTGGCCCAGGGCCGCGGCCAGTTCTGGCCATTTGTCCTTGGCAACCTGCAATTCCTTGGCGTTGGCCCACAAGGTGGTCACCGGTGTACTGACAGCCAGGGGCTCGCCGTTACGGTCGGTAATCAGGCCGCGGTGCGCAGGAATCGGAATGTGACGCAGGCTACGGGCATCGCCCTGGCCGATCAGGAAGTCACGGTCGACCACTTGCAGGTCGATGATGCGCCAGGCAATCGCGCCCACCATCAATGCCAGCAAGCCGAGCATCAGACGGAAGCGCCATGGGTAGAGTGCGCCTTCGAGTTTCATCATGGCGCCACCATGCGAACTTCGGCCGCGCCCGGAATGTGCATTTTCAGTTGCTCGGTCGCCAGCACTTCGATGCGGCTATGGGCGGTCCAGGTGCTTTGCTCGAGGATCAACCGGCCCCACTCCGCCTGCGCTTTATCACGCACACTCAATTCCCCGTACAGGGTATTGAGCAGTTGGCGGTTGTAGTGGGCGCTGTAGGACACCGCAATCGCGGAAATCAATACGCCGACAAACAGCAGCAACATAAAGAAGCTGCCGCCCGGGAGGGGCTTGGCGAAAAGCTTGCTCACCGCAGCTTCTCCGCAACGCGCATGACGGCGCTACGGGAACGTGGGTTGGCCTTGAGTTCGGCTTCGGAAGCGAACTGCGCTTTGCCATGGATTTTGATTTTCGGCACAAAGGCTTCGAAACGTACCGGCAGGTTGCGCGGCAGGTTATCGGACTCGCCCTTGACCAGACGACGCATGAACAGTTTGACGATGCGGTCTTCCAGGGAGTGGAAGCTGATCACCACCAGGCGACCACCCACTTCCAAGGCTTCCAGCGCGGCTTCGAGGCCGGCTTCCAGATCGCCCAATTCGTTGTTGACGTGAATACGCAGGCCCTGGAACGCGCGGGTCGCCGGGTTCTTGCCCTTTTCCCAGGCAGGGTTGGCGACTTTCAGCACTTCGGCCAGGTCGGCAGTGCGCTCGAACGGCTGGATTTCGCGACGCTCGACCACGGCGCGGGCCATGCGACCGGCGAAGCGTTCTTCACCGTATTCCTTGAACACGCGGGCGATTTCTTCAACCGGAGCAGTGGCAATGAACTGGGCCGCACTGACGCCACGGGTCGGGTCCATGCGCATGTCGAGCGGGCCGTCGTTCATGAAGCTGAAGCCGCGCTCCGGGTCGTCAAGCTGCGGCGAAGACACGCCCAGATCGAGCAAAACCCCGGCCACTTTGCCTGCCATGCCACGCTCGGCGACTTCGGCACCGAGTTCGGCAAAGCTGCGCTGCACAACGACAAAGCGGCCGTCTTCGGCCGCTAGCGCTTGCCCGGTGGCAATCGCTTGAGGGTCTTTGTCGAACCCGAGGAGTTTGCCGTCGGACCCGAGCTGGCTGAGTATCAGCCGACTGTGCCCGCCCCTGCCGAAGGTGCCATCCAAATAGCAGCCATCCGCGCGTACGGCGAGAGCCTCAACGGCTTCGTCAAGCAGTACGGTGATGTGGTTAAAGCCGCTATCAATAGTCACAGGATCAAATCACGCAGTTCATCAGGCATGGCGCCCGGTTGTTGAATAGCAGCCAGGTCTGCTGCAGAAACAGCATCCCAAGCATCTTCGTCCCACAATTGGAACTTGTTCAGTTGGCCGACCAGCATTGCGCGCTTGTCCAGCTTGGCGTACTCGCGCAAACGTGGAGGCACCAGGAAACGACCGCTGCCATCGAGTTCGAGGTCGACGGCGTTACCAATCAGCAAACGCTGCAGGCGGCGGTTTTCTTCACGCAATGAAGGCAGAGCGCGCAACTTGGTTTCAATCAACTCCCACTCGTCGAGGGGGTAAACACATAAACAAGGGTCAACGGCGTCAATCGTGATGATTAACTGCCCGGAGCTTCGCGAAATGAGCTCGTCACGATACCGGCTCGGCATGGCGAGACGGCCTTTTGCATCGAGACTGATAGCGTTAGCTCCGCGAAACACAGATGCGTTTCTCCAAATTTTAGCGTTTTACGTTCAAAAAACCCACTTTGTGCCACTTTCCGCCACTTGCGCACACTATAGGAATGCGCCCACCACACCGTCAAGGCGCGGATTCAAGGAAAAGCCTTACAGAACGGAGATTTAGGAGCGCAAAAGGAGGAGAAAGGCGAGTTCGGCGAGGATTTTGACTCAACAATCGCAAATAGCTCATAGAGCTATAGCTCAAAGTTAAAGTAATTTATTAAGAGTAAGATTTTTTTGGTATTACGAAGACGCATCTGCCAATGATTCGGCAGGGAGGGATTCTTGCGTTACTACCGGTTTTCTGCCCGAGATTCAGACAGAAGAAAAAAAGGTGGAGAGTCGATCTGTAAGCCGGGTTCTGTCTTGAACAGTCATTCGTCTACGATGGCCATCACTGGACATCTTTAGCAACCTACCCGGTCCCAGCGCGGGCCACGCCTTGGGACCCTATTTGGTCTTGCTCCAAGTGGGGTTTACCTAGCCACGAACTGTTGCCAGTCGTGCGGTGCGCTCTTACCGCACCTTTTCACCCTTACCGGCACCGAAGTGCTTGGGCGGTTATTTTCTGTGGCACTTTCCGTAGGCTCACGCCTCCCAGGCATTACCTGGCACTTCGCCCTATGGAGCCCGGACTTTCCTCCCCCCCCTAATTTTCATAGAGGGCAGCGACTGTCCAATCGACTCTCCGCCGCGCAGGTTAACGGCACGGCGGCCTCAGGACAAGTATTAAAAGTACAGCAATGCCATCACGTTCAGACGGAATACAGGTTTAACCCCGGAACTATTCGGCTTTCTGTTTATCCAGCGCAACCTGATACAGAACATTCTTACGCACGCCGGTAATTTCAGCCGCCAGTGCCGCGGCGCGCTTGAGGGGCATTTCCTTGAGCAGCAAATCCAGAATGCGCATGGCCTCACTGCCCACCGCATTTTCTTCTTCCGGCGCCGTCCAACCCGCCACCAGCACCACGCACTCACCGCGCTGTTGATTGCTGTCGCCTTCTACAAATGCGCGCAGCGCTTCCAACGGCAAGCCCTTGAGGGTTTCGAAGGTCTTGGTCAGCTCGCGCGCCAGCAACGCTAGGCGTTCGCCGCCGAACACCAGCTCCATATCCTGCAGGCATTCCAGGATGCGGTGCGGGGCTTCATAGAAGATCAACGTGCGCGGTTCTTCCTTTAGTGCCTGCAGACGCGCACGGCGCCCAACCGTCTTGGCCGGCAGGAAGCCCTCGAAGATAAAACGATCCGACGGCAACCCGGCGGCAGATAATGCTGCAATCAGCGCGCACGCCCCCGGAACAGGCACTACATTGATACCAGCGGCACGCGCCTGACGAACCAGGTGGTAGCCAGGATCGGAAATCAGCGGCGTACCGGCATCGGAGATCAGCGCCACATCGTCACCGGCCAACAGGCGCGTGATAAAACGGCTGCCTTCTTCGCGCTCGTTATGCTCGTGGCACGCGGCGAGTGGCGTGCTGATACCAAAATGCTGCATCAACCGCTGGGAGTGTCGCGTGTCTTCCGCCGCGATCAGTTTTACCTCGCGCAACACTTTCAGGGCTCGAGCACTGATGTCGTCCAGGTTGCCAATGGGCGTCGCCACGACAAAAAGCGAGCCTGCAGTGGAATTCAAAGGACCTGGAGCAGTCAAAACGCACACCTCGATGGTAGGGAAAAGTCGCATTGTAGCGCGTAGGCGCCTCGATAATATGCCCGCAAGTTCGGCCGTCGATGCTCGTTTGCAACAATTGCACGACCTAAATCAACGGTTTCACGCCAGTAACATCGCGCCTGGGCCAGTGCTTGGGTACAATTCCACGCTAATTTGATCGGTATCAGGAACACTTACATGATCGCTTGCCTGCGGCTGCTCTCCGCCCTCTGCCTCGCTGCCTTGCTGGCCGCTTGTGCCAGCTCGCCCTCGTCCAGCCTTGGCGACCTCCCCCGGACCCCGGATGCCAGTATCGAGCAATTGCTCGAACAGGCGACTTCCGCCAGTACGCCAGAAAAGGCCGCGATGTTGCGCCTGAGTGCGGCTGACCTGGCCTATCGCCAGAACAACCCTGGTCGTTCGGCGCAGATTCTTGCGCAGGTGCCCCTGGATGTCCTGAAGCCGGCTGCGCAAGTATTTGCCAGCACCCTGTCGGCCGAACTGGCCATGGCACGCAATCAGCCAAAAGCGGCGTTGGCGGCCCTGAACCACCCTAGCCTGCAAAGCCTGAAGGACCTGCCGACCGAACAGCAGGTGCGCACCGGCACCGTGCATGCCCGCGCTTATGAAGCTGATGGCCAGACCCTGGCCGCCGCGCGCGAGCGAGTCGCCATGGCCCCGCTGCTGACGGGCGATGCTGCCGCCAGCAACCACGAAGCCATCTGGGCGCTGATTGTCGCACTGCCGGCCGAACAGCTGCAAGCCAGCGGCAACCCGACACTCGACGGCTGGATCAGCCTGGCCAAAGCGGTCAAAGGCGCCGGCACCCTGGAGCAACAACAGGCCGCCATCGATACCTGGCGCGCACAGAATCCAGGCCACCCAGCGGCAGTCAACCTGCCAACCCCGCTGACCAAACTCAAGGAACTGGCCAGCCAGCCCCTGAACAAGATCGCCCTGCTGTTGCCGCAGGAAGGTCCTTTGGCGGGAGTCGGCAAGGCACTGCGCGAAGGCTTCATGGCCGCTCACTACCAGGCTGAACAAGCCGGGCAGAAGCCGCCGGTCATCGAGTTCTATGACAGCTCGCGCCTGTCCTCCCTCGACGACTTCTACGCCAAGGCCCAGGCCGCCGGCGTGCAACTGGTGGTCGGCCCGCTGGAAAAACCGCTGGTCAAACAACTTGCTTCTCGCCCGCAACTGCCCATCACCACGCTGGCGCTGAACTACAGCGAACTGAATGAAAACCCGCCGCAGTTGTTCCAGTTTGGCCTGGCCGCTGAAGACGAAGCCCGCGAAGTCTCGCGCCGCGCCCGTGCCGACGGCCTGCACCGCGCCGCCGCCATGGTGCCGCGTGGCGAATGGGGCGAGCGTGTCTACAAAGCCTTCCGTCAGGATTGGGAAGCCAACGGCGGCACCGTCGTCGGCGTCGAGTACGTTGACCAGCCGGTCGCCCTCGCCCAGCAAATTGCCGACCTGTTCCAACTGCGTAAAAGCGAAGGCCGTGCCAAGAGCCTGCAAAACACAGTGGGCACCGACGTCGCGGCACAACCGTCGCGCCGCCAGGACATCGAGTTCATCTTCCTGGCTGTGACGCCGCAATTGGCCCAGCAGATCAAGCCGACCCTGAACTTCCAGTACGCCGGCGATGTGCCTGTGTATGCAACGTCCCACGTGTTCAGCGCCAGCGGCGACAAGAACCAGTACCTGGACATGACCAACGTCATGTTCTGTGAAACGCCTTGGCTGCTCAACACCACCGACCCGCTGCGCAACCAGGTTGCCGCGCAATGGCCACAGGCCAATGGCAGCCTCGGCCGCCTGTACGCGATGGGCGCCGACGCCTACCGCCTGGCACCGCGCCTGGGTCAACTGAAGGCGCTGCCGGACACACGCGTAGACGGCCTCTCCGGCAGCCTGGGCATCGGTGGCTTCCAACGTGTTGACCGCCAGATGCCATGGGCGAAGTTCGTCGGCGGCGACATCCAGCGCCTGCCGGACACCCCGCGCTGATGCCCGAGCGGTCCAGCGCGCAAAGCGGCAAGGATGCCGAACTTCAAGCGCTCAACTATCTGCAACAACAGGGTCTGCGCCTTCTGGCGCAGAACTGGTTGTGTAAACGCGGTGAGCTTGATCTGGTCATGCTTGACGGCGATACAGTAGTATTCGTCGAAGTCCGCTACAGAAAACACGCACAATGGGGTGGCGCGCTCGCCAGTATCGACGGGCGCAAGCGTCAGAAGCTGATACTCGCCGCGCAGTTTTTCCTGCAAAAAGAGCATCGCTGGGCTGATTCCCCCTGCCGTTTCGATGTGGTTGCCATAGAAAGCACACCGTCTGGCCTCGCTGATCTGAACTGGCTGAAAGATGCCTTCGACAGCTGATTCAACGGACACCTTCACCACACACTTTTGCTCTTTGCTTTGCGGGCTGCACATTCCTGTGCCAAACAGCCGCGCTACTTAAGGTCACACAGATGGACATGCAATCCCGAATTCGCCAGCTTTTCCAGGCAAGTATCGACACCAAGCAACAGGCGATGGACGTACTTGCACCGCACATCGAGCAAGCCAGTCAGGTCATGGTCAATGCCTTGCTCAACGAGGGCAAAATGCTTTCGTGCGGCAACGGCGGTTCGGCCGGTGATGCCCAGCACTTCTCCTCCGAGCTGCTCAACCGCTTTGAGCGCGAGCGCCCGAGCCTGCCGGCCATCGCCCTGACCACCGACACGTCGACGATCACCTCGATCGCCAACGACTACAGCTACAACGAGATCTTCTCCAAGCAGATCCGCGCCCTGGGCCAACCGGGGGATGTGTTGCTGGCGATTTCCACCAGCGGCAACTCGGCGAATATTATTCAAGCGATCCAGGCCGCACATGATCGCGAAATGATTGTCGTAGCATTGACCGGACGCGATGGCGGCGGCATGGCCTCGCTGCTGTTGCCGGAGGACGTCGAGATTCGCGTCCCGGCCAATGTCACCGCACGCATTCAAGAAGTCCACCTGCTGGCGATCCACTGCCTGTGCGATCTGATCGACAGCCAACTGTTCGGGAGTGAAGAATGACCGTTAACCGCCTCAGCCTTTTGGCCATTACGCTGTGCCTCGCCATCAGCGGCTGCAGCACGGCAATCACTGCGACACGTGACACACCCATTCAGGATGACCGGGGCACACGTACCTTTGGCAGCACCATTGATGACTCGCTGATCGAAACCAAGGTCAAGGTCAACGTTGCCAAGGCCGCAACAGACCTGGGTAACGGCGCGTCGCGCATTGTGGTGACCAGCTTCAACGGTGTAGTACTGCTTGCAGGGCAAACACCGCGTGCCGACCTCAAGGCCCAGGCCGAACAAGCCGCCTCAAGCGTGCAACGGGTGAAGAAGGTTCACAACGAACTGCAAGTCATGGACCCGATCACGCTGCTGGCTATCAGCAACGATGCCTTGCTGACCACCAAGATCAAGGCGCAGATGCTCACAGATAGCGCCGTTCCAGGCTCGCGGATCAAGGTCGTCACCGACAACGGCATCGTTTATCTGATGGGCCTGCTGACCCAGGCGGAAGCCACTCGCGCAGCCAACCTGGTACAAGGCGTGTCCGGCGTGCAGAAGATCGTAAAAGTCTTCGAATACATCGACTGATGTAAACGCGGACCACAAAAAAGGGCGCCGTGCATTGAATGCACGGCGCCCTTTTTATTGGCCAGGGTTTATTGGTACTGCTGGTACGGGTTGCCCTGGAACTGGTTGTTCTGCTGCGGTGCTTGTTGTTGCTGCTGCTGGCCTGGCTGACCGTATTGCTGGCCAGGGATCGGGCCGAGGTTGACCTCTACGCGACGGTTCTGGGCGCGACCATTCACGTCGGCGTTGCTGGCAATCGGGTTATCCGGGCCGGCACCGCGTGCGCTCAGGTTGGTCGGGCTCACACCTTGGGACGTCAGGTAGTTGGCCACGCTTTGCGCACGGCGCTGGGACAGGTCCATGTTCAACTGACGGCTGCCGGTGCTGTCGGTGTAGCCAACGATCTGGATGGTGTTCTGGTTGAACTGCTTCAGCGAGCCCGCCAGGTTGTTCAGCGGTGTGTAGAAGCTGCTGGAGATCGCATCCGAGTTGGTGGCGAAGGTGATGTTACCCGGCATGATCAGCTTGATCTGATCGCCCTGGCGCTGCACTTCAACACCCGTGTTGGCCATGCTGGCCCGCAGTTTCTTTTCCTGCTGGTCGGCATAGTAACCATAACCCGCACCACCAAGACCTGCGACGGCGGCACCAATCAGGGCGCCTTTACCACGGTTATTATGGTCGATTGCGGCACCGGCCAAACCACCGGCCAATGCAGCCAGGCCACCGTACTTGGCGGTCTTGCTGATACCACCTTGCGAACCATCATTTGCCTGCCCCTGGCTGCCGTCGTAAGGATTAGGTGAGGCGCAACCGGACAACAAGGCTACGGCGGTGGCAACAACAAGAAGACGACGCGGAGTAAACATGAAGGGAGCTCCTACTTTTGCATTCTGTGGTGCAAAGGACATTGGCAATGGACCTGTGCCGGGTTTTGAACGCGACAAACGGTAAAAATTCCATGCCCGGCCAGCCCGCGCTCTACAAAGGTTGAGCACACTAAAACCCTAGCAGAGACTTCCTGAACGGAAATTGTCATTTTCTCTATAAGCCTCGTCGGACGGTTGCCATTTGGTATCTAGGCCCTGACAAACGGATTCTCACGCATCTCGTCCCCCAACCGCGTGTCCGGCCCGTGCCCGGTCACCACCGTCGCGCCTTCATCCAGCGTATACAAACGTTGCTTGATCGAACGCACAATGGTCGCCTGATCGCCGCCCCACAGGTCGGTGCGCCCCACGCCGCGCTTGAACAACGTGTCACCGGCAATCAACAGCTTGGCCTCGGCAAACCAGAAGCTCATCGAGCCCGGCGTATGCCCTGGCGTGTGCAAGGCCACCCCGCAGCCACACGCCAGCTCTTCGTCATCTTCCAACCACCGATCCGGCGACGGCACTGGCGTATAAGGCACACGGAACATCTGGCATTGCATCTCCAGGTTGTCCCACAGAAATTGGTCTTCCTTGTGCAAGTGCAACGTGGCGCCAGTCTTCTCCTTCAACTGGCCGGACGCCAGGAAATGATCCAGGTGGGCGTGGGTATGAATGATGCTCACCACCTTCAAACCCAGCGCATCGAGGCGCGCCAGGATCAGCTCGTGATTGCCGCCCGGGTCGACCACAATGGCTTTTTTAGTGATCGGGTCGCCAATGATCGTGCAGTTGCACTGCAACGGGCCGACGGGGAAAGTTTCGCGGATCAGCGCGGTTTTTTGGTTATTCATGGGTGTTCCTGCAAGCTCTATGGCACATTCCACGCGCAGTATGGTTGACCTTGCCCCTGATCCGGAAGGGAGCAGCCCGCAACACATCTACTGCTAAGCTGTCCAAGCGCCATTGAATCAGCAGCACTGTCCAAGACCGCAGCGCGTCGCGTTGGGAGCAACACTTATGGCGAATCAACGGGTCATCTGCGAACACTGCGACTGCGTGTATGAAAAAGTCACGCTCGCCAAACATCAAAAAGCCCTGTGCATACGCTGCGCAGGCGTATTGCAGCGTTACAACGGCCTGTCAGTGCAACAACGCCTCGCGTTGAGCGTTACCGCCGCCGTCCTGTGGACGTTCGCCAACTTCTACCCGGTGATGAGCATCAGCCTGCAGGGCTTGAACAACAGCGCGACCCTATGGGATTCGGTGGTTGCGCTGAGCCTGGGGCCGATCACCTTTATTGCGTTGGTGGCCGCGATTTCCATCATCATCGCGCCGGTATTCCAGCTGGTGCTGCTGATCTGGGTCTTGAGTTTCGCCCTGTCCGGCCGGCGCTCACCCGCGTTCAAGCTGTGCATGCGCTGGCTGGAAGCCCTCAGGCCGTGGAGCATGCTGGAGGTCTGCCTGCTCGGCGCCATGGTGGCGGTGTTCAAGCTGGCCGGCATGCTCGACGTGGTGCCCGGCACCGGCCTGTTTGCGCTGGCGGCGCTGAGCCTGTTGCTGATCCGCATCGCCGGGCGTGATGTGCGCGATTTGTGGGACGTTCTATGAATTCGCCACCGACCGCCCGTGAACTCAACCTGTGCCTGTGCCACACCTGCGGCCAGCCCTGCGACATGAGCAGCGCGCCCACTGAGTGCGACCGTTGCGGCGCGGCCCTGCACCGGCGCAAGGTGCACTCGCTGACCCGCACCTGGGCCTACATGCTGACAGCGCTGGCGTTTTATTTTCCGGCGAACCTGTTGCCGGTGATGAATACGACGATGCTCGGCTCGGGCGCGGACAGCACGATCATGAGTGGCGTGCTGGAGTTCTGGCAGCACGGCGCCTGGGACATCGCCTTGATCATTTTCATCGCCAGCATTGCGGTGCCCGGCATCAAATTCGTGTCGCTGACACTGCTGCTGGTCACCGTGCAGCGCAACAGCCGCTGGGCGCGCAAGGAGCGCTCGAAGCTGTTTCGGTTTGTTGAGCTGATCGGCTACTGGTCAATGCTCGATGTGATCGTGGTGGCGCTGGTGGCCGCGCTGGTGCAGTTCCAGGCCTTGGGCACGATCGAGCCGCGCCTGGGCATTTTGTTTTTTGGCTTGGTGGTGGTGTTTACGATGCTTGCGGCCATGAGTTTCGACCCGCGCCTGATCTGGGAAACCCCACACAACGAGGAGCGCTTGGATGACGCCACACAACGCTGACACCCCTGCTGGCAAATCGGCAGGCACGCCTGCGATCAAGACGCGGCGCTTCAGCGTTTCGCTGGTGTGGATCGTGCCGATTGTCGCGGTGCTGGTGGGCATTTCGCTGGTGGTTCACAACGTCCTGCAACAGGGCCCGACCATCATCCTCAATTTCAAGACCGGCAGCGGCCTGGTCGCCAACAAAACCGAAGTCAAATACCGCAATGTGGTGATCGGCCAAGTCTCCGAAGTGGCCTTGAGTGATGACCAGAAAAGCGTCAACGCCACCATCAAGTTGGCCAAACAGGCGGAAAGCTTCACCCGCGAAGACTCTAAATTCTGGGTGGTGCGCCCACGCATAGGCGCCGGTGGCGTGTCCGGCATCGATACCTTGCTGTCGGGCGACTACATCGGTGCCGACATCGGCCAGTCCGACACCCGTGCCAAACAGTTCAAGGGCCTGGAAAACCCACCGCCGATCACCTACGGCGAGCCGGGCAAGCGCTTCACCCTGCATACCCAGGGCCTGGGTTCGCTGGATATCGGCTCGCCGGTGTATTACCGCAAAATTCCGGTGGGCCAGGTGGTGGCCTATGAGCTGGATGCCGAAGGCAAAGGGGTGAACATCGAGGTGTTCGTGCATGCGCCCAATGATGTGTATGTCACCGAAAACACGCGGTTCTGGAATGCCAGCGGCATTGACCTGAGCGTCGGCGCCAACGGCTTCGCGCTGAAAACCGAATCCTTGTCGTCGATGCTGGCCGGCGGCATCGCGTTCCAGGCGCCGCCCTACAGCCCCAACGACAAACCGGCTGACGAAGACCATGCCTACGAGCTGTTCGACGACCAGCAAAGCGCCCTCGCCCCGCCCACCGGCAAAGGGCAATACATGGCCTTGCGCTTTGATCAGGCACTGCGTGGCCTTAAAGTCGGCGCGCCGGTTGAGTTCCTCGGCGTTGAATTCGGCAAAGTGGTGTCGATCAACCTGGACTACGACGCCAAGAAACGCAGCTTTCCGATCAACGTCGGCATCGTGATCTATCCGCAATTGCTCGGGGAGGCCAATACCAAGCTGCTCAAGGCCACCAACCACGACCCCAACGATGAGGCCGGCGGCGTACGCTTGATCGGCACGTTTATCGAAAACGGCCTGCGCGCCCAGGCTCGCAGCGGCAGCCTGCTCACCGGCCAGTTGTACATTGCTCTGGATTTCTTCCCGAAAGCCGAGAAAGTCGCGTTTGACCCGAACCTGCGCCCGATCAACATCCCGACCATTCCCGGCAACCTGGAACAACTGCAGGTAAAACTCGAAGGCATCGTCAACAAGATCAACCAGCTGCCAATCGAGCGCATCGCCGGCAACTTGGATGGCAGCCTGGTCGAACTGCGCAAAGGGCTCAACCAGTTCAACGCCAAGACCCTGCCCGGCGTGCAGAACACACTCGGCGACGTGAGCAAGACCCTGCAATCGGCCAACTCAACCCTGGCCGAAGACTCGCCGCAACGCGAGCAACTGACCCAGACCCTGGATGAACTGGGGCGGATGTCGCGCTCCTTGCGCGAGCTGTCGGATTACCTCGGCCGGCACCCGGAATCGCTGATTCGCGGCCGCCCCGACAACGCCGCACCGACAGACCTGCAAGGGCCACCCCGCAAATGAGCATTGGAGCAGCCATGACGTTTCCGTTGAAGATCACCCTGGTCGGCGCGCTGCTGTTACTTGCAGCCTGCCGCAGCGAGCCGATTGCGTTCCACACCCTGACCCCGGTGCACTGGAATAACAGCACTCAAGCGCAGGCCAGCGATATCCGCATTGAAAGCATCAGCGTGCCGCCCCAGGTCGACCGCGCACAGATCGTGATTCGCCAAGGGGATAGTGGCGTGGCGATTCTTGAAACCCAGTGGTGGGCCGCAACCTTGGCCGATGAGCTGAAAAGTGCGCTGGTGGATCAACTGGCCAACAGTCATTCCCGGCAGCCCGTATCGTTGCGCGTTGAAGTGCAGCGATTCGACTCGGTGCCCGGCCAATACGCACTGCTCGACGTGCGCTGGCGCCTGCGGCCAACCCTTGGCGGTGATGCCCAACCACTGACCTGCCGCACCACCTTGCAGTCACCGGCGGGCCCGAGCATTGACGACCTGGTAGTGGCGCATCAGAACAACCTCAAGCGCTTCGCCGCCCTGGTCAGCAAAACCGCCGACACGTCACTGAACACGTGCCCGACTGCGCCGCAGTAAACCTGTGGGAGCTGGCTTGCTCACGAAGGCGGCGTGCCAGCCAGCTCATGTGTCACTGACCCTCCGCATTCGCGAGCAAGCCCGCTCCCACAATTTTACCGAGTTCGGCGTTCAGACTTCTGTGCTCTGCTTTTCTGTGGGAGAGCGGCCCATTGTCAGGCCAGCAGGCCCATCGACTTGGCGCGCGCCACCGCCTGGGTGCGCCGCTCCACGCCCAGCTTGCTGTTGATGTGGCTGGCGTGGGTTTTCACCGTGTGCAGCGAAATGAACAGCTGGTTGCTGATCTCCTGGTTTGAGCAACCCTGGGCGATCAGTTGCAGCACCGCCAGCTCGCGGGTGCTGAGGGTTTCGTGGGTGGGCGAGGTCTCGATGGCGGCCACCACCGGCAGCAGCGCCAACAGGCTCTGGTTGAGCAGGCCGTGCGGGTCTTTGCCGAGTTGCTCGCGCATCCAGTCCGGGTGGCTTTCCAGCAAGCGCTGGAACGGTTGCAGCGCGCCACCCGCTCCGGCCTCAAGTGCCTGGGCCAGAATCGGCCGCGCCTTGGCTTCCTGGCCACAGGCCAACAATAAATGCGCCTGCTGAGTCAGGGCCATCAAGGCAATCATCTGGCGCCCGCTGTTGTGCGCTTGCTGCGCCAGCTCTTCAAGGCGCTGCAACGCGGCGGCGGGCTGGTGGCGGATGGCGTCAAGGGCGGCCTGTTGCAGCCCGATGTGTTGCGCCAGGTGCGGATGAAACTCCGGCGCGGCGGCAGCGTGCTCGCCGTTGTAGGTTTGCCCCAACCGAGCCAGCCATGCGTCGGCGAGGTCGGTACGGCCTTGGGCCAACCACAATTCGCATTTGATCAGGGTGATCATCGCCAGGTAGTAGATCGGCGGCACATCCCAGATGTGCATCAAGCGCTCGGCCTCGGCGAGTTCGGCGAAGGCTTTGGCAAAATCGCCGCGTCGCCCTTCGAAATTGGCGATCACGCAATGCCCGATCAGCACGCTGATATCCCGGCAGGCACGCGCTTCGCTCAAGCCGGCACGCAGGCGCGCCAGGCCGGCTTCGGGCTGATAACGCACCAGCAACAAATAACCTTCGTACAGCGACAAGCGCGCACGCACGGCGTACAGCCGCTGGGGCGCCAGGCCTTGCAGGCGCTGCAGGCCTTGGCGGACTTCGTCGAGGGAGCGCAAAATTTCGCCACGCGCCTGTAAGACACGTGCTCGGTCGTAGTGGGCCAGCGCCTCGAACAGCGGGTTGCCGACACGCTGCGCCAACTCCAGGGATTCGCGATTCAGACCTCGGGCCCGCCACAGGTCGGCGTCCACAATGGCCAGGTTGGACAGGGTCGACAGGCACATCAACCGCTGGCCGTAACGTTTATGCGGCAGGCTTTCAAGGGCTTCGCTGCAATAACGCTGGGTCAACTCGCGGTCGCCGCGCCCACGGGCAATGATCCCGCTCAGCGCCAGCCACTGCGCCAGCATCGATTTTTGCGCGGTGGCCGACGGCGCCGGCAGGAAGCGGCTGAGGTAGCCGGACAACTCTTCGGCCGCATCCAGCTGGCACGCCAAGCCCAAGGCCCAGCTGTACAGCACGATCAAACGCGGCGTGCTGATCAGCAGGCTGTCGGGCAAGTCCATCTTCCAGCGCAGCAGCATGCCGACGTTCTGCTCGGCCAGCAGTTGTTCCTCCGAGAGGTTCTGCACCAGGTTCGCCGCCACATCGAGGTGGCCGGCACGCAACGCCTGCTCCACCGCTTCATCGATCAAACCCTGGGCATTGAACCAGCGACAGGCCCGCAGGTGCAGGCTGGCTATCGGCAACGTGGCGTTACTGGCACGGCGGGTGCGCAGCAGGTCGGAAAACAGATGGTGATAACGATACCAATGGCCCTGTTCGTCCAGCGGCACCAGAAACACTTGATGGGCCTGCAAATAGCGCAGGATCTCGGCGCTGTCATGGGCTTCGCGCACGGCGTCGCACAGCTCGCTGCAAAAACGATCCTGGGGCGCGGTGTCGTACAGGAACGCCTGCACTTCAGCCGGCAAGCAGTCGATGACTTCTTCGAGCAGATAATCGCGAATCAGCCCTTCACCGCCGTGCAAGCTCTGCGGCAGCGCGCTTTCATTGCCGGCTTCGGACAAGGCCAGCAGCCAGAAACGCAGGCCCGCCACCCAGCCCTCGCTGCGCCGAATCAGGTTGTCCAGCGCCTCGCCGCGCAACGAACTGCTGTGCCGATCGAGCACGGCCAGCGATTCATCGTGGGTCAGGCGCAGGTCTTGTTCGTGCAGTTCGAGCAGGTGCCGTGACAGCCGCAACCGCGCAAGGTGCCAGTCGGGGCGCTGGCGGCTGGTGACCATCACCACCAGCCCGTCCGGCAAATGATTGAGGAAAAATTGCAGGCAGCGATCCAGCACCGGGCCCTGGGCCAGATGGTAGTCATCCAGCACCAGCAATAACGGCGCGCGGTTGGACAGGTGCAGCGACAGCTCATCGAGCAGGCCGTCGAGCCATTCTTCAAAGGCAAAGGGTTGGTGACGCTGGCGCATTTTCAGCAGGCCCAGGGATTGGGCGCCGATCTGCGGGAAGTACTGTTGCAAACCGTCGAGCAGGCGCTCGAGGAATCGGCCGGGGTCATTGTCCCGTGGGCTCAGGCCCAGCCACAGGCTTTGCCAATGGGCCGGCAAACTCTGGCAAAACTCCACCGCTAACGAACTCTTGCCGAACCCGGCGGGTGCGCTGACCAGCAACAGCCGCCCGGCAAGACCGGCACTCAGCCGTTCGCACAGGCGCGGGCGCAGCACATAGCCGTCAGGCAAAGGCGGCCTGTAAAAGCGTGCTTCCAGAGTTGGAATCACCGCGTTTGCAGGCCCTTGGATTCGGGACAGATCAGTCATCGCCGGGCTCTTGTAGAAGGCTGTTGTCGGCATTGCAGATGTCCGCAGACTAGCGGTAAAAGCGGCAGGTTTGTAGATCTTTGCAACA
Organism: Pseudomonas sp. R76; assembly: GCF_009834565.1. Taxonomy (GTDB): domain Bacteria; phylum Pseudomonadota; class Gammaproteobacteria; order Pseudomonadales; family Pseudomonadaceae; genus Aquipseudomonas. The sequence continues at coordinate 1,222,429 of NZ_CP019428.1, read as the reverse complement.
AATGTCTGAAAAAGACTACGACAAAAAATATCCAGCTGTCTGACTCAGGAATTCCAAACGCCCCAAATAAAATGTGGGAGCGGGCTTGCTCGCGAAAGCGGCGTATCAGTCAGCACATGTGCCACTGATACACCGTCTTCGCGAGCAAGCCCGCTCCCACACTCGAGGATGCGGCCTCAGTTAAAGCGGCTTAGCGAACCCCATCCTGGCGCAACGCCGCCGGGGTGAAGTCGCTGGTGGTGGCGGTGAAGCCGAAGTCATACGCCTGCTTCTCTTCGTTCTTCATGCCCAGGGCCAGGTAGCGGCCGGACTGCAGGTCGTAGAGGGTTTCGAGGGCGTACCACGGCACTTGCTTGTCGTAGTAGTTCTCGGCGTGGGCTTCGGCAACGCGCCACAGTTGGCCACGGCCGTCGTAGTGGTCGATGACCGCGGCTTGCCAGGTGTCTTCGTCGATGAAGAAGTCACGTTTGGCGTAGATGTGGCGCTGGCCTTCCTTGAGGGTGGCAACCACGTGCCAGACGCGGCGCAACTCGTAGCGGGCCAGGTCCTGGTTGATGTGGCCGGCCTTGATGATGTCGGTGTACTTGAGCTTCGGATCGTCGACCTTGTAGCTGTTGGAGGCGATGTAGATTTCTTTTTTGCCTTCCAGCTTCCAGTCGTAGCGGTCCGGCGCACCGTTGTACATGTCGAGGTTGTCGGAGGTGCGCAGGCCGTCGGCCGCTGTACCCGGCCCGTCATAGGACACTTGCGGCGCCCGGCGCACGCGGCGCTGACCGGCGTTGTAGACCCACGCCGAACGCGGCTCTTTCACTTGGTCGAGGGTTTCGTGCACCAGCAGCACACCACCGGCCAGACGTGCCGGCGCGGTCACTTGCTGCTTGAAGTAGAACAGCACGTTGCCCGGGTTTTTCGGGTCGTAGTCCTTCATTTTGTCGCGGAACACGAACTGGTCGCGGAAGTACACCAGGCTGAACGAGCCGTTGGTTTGCGGAGTCGCCTGGGTCACCAGACGGGTCACGCTGCCGCCGCGATAGCGGGTGATGTGGTTCCAGATGACTTCCACGCCGCTTTTCGGGATAGGGAACGGAATCGCGGTTTCGAAGTTTTCCAGGCCGTTGCCGCCGGACACCAGGTTGGTGTTGGTGGCGTTCTTCTTGATGGCGGCGAACACATCAGCCGGCACCGTGGCGCCGCGATGGGTCGGGTAGACCGGCATCTTGAAGGTGTCCGGGTAGCGCTTGAACATCGCGTACTGCCCAGGCGCCAGCTTGTCTTTGTACTGCTCGACGTTCTGCGCGGTGATGGTGAACTGCGGTTGTTCGCTGGCGTACGGGTTGGCCAGGAAACCTCGCGCGTCCACGGCGCCAGCATTGGTCGGCAACGGTGACCATTTGGGGATGGTGCCAGCGGCGTTACCGGCCATTTCAGCGCCCATCGGGGTCAGGGTCGTCCCCAGCTTGGCGGCTTCATCCGCCGAGACCGCCGCCATGACGTTGCTCGCCAGGATCGACAGCCCAAGCACACCCACGTGCAACAGACTTTTAGTTATTTTCATGCTCTGGTTCTTCCTGAAAACAAACTGCTTAAAGAGAGTGTGCTTAGAAGTTCACGCCGGCGCTCAGCGCGATGAAATCGCGGTCATCCACCGTGGTGAACTTGCCACCAAAGAAGTTGGTGTAGTTCAGGCCTACGGTGTAGGTGTTCTGGTACTCGGCATCGACACCCAGGCTGACGGCCTTGCGACCCTCTTCAAAGTTGCCGCCAGGGCCTGGCGAATAACCTTTGACGTCATGTGACCAGGCCACGTTGGGCTTGAGGTTCACACCGGCAAACACATCCGGGTACTCCCAGATGGCGCGACCACGGTAGCCCCAGGAGGTGGCGGTGGTGAAACCATCGTTGTCACAGTACTTGGAGACATTGCTGGCATCTGCGCCTGGGCCGGCGCCGCCGATAGTGGACGGGTTGAGGATCTGCGCACAGGTGTTACGCCCGCCAGTTGACGGCAACGCGCCAGGACCGAAGACCGGATCGCGGCCATAACGAACCTTGTTCTTGCTTTCGAGCCCACCCACATGCGTCACGCCCACTTCACCCACGAGGGTCAGACGGCTGGCACCCATCACCTGATCGAAAAAGTGCGTCAGGGTGGTCTGGAACTGAGTGATCTCCTTGCGACGGTAACCATTCAGGTCCTGGCCCTTGGCGCCGCTGAGCAGGGATGCATTCGAAAATGCGCCGCCCAGGTCTTTCACACCCGCATACAGGATGTCGGTGGTATTGAGCTGTACCGGCGCGTTAGGGCGATAGCTCAGCTCGCCACTCCAGGCAGTCCCGGTAGGCAGGGTGGTCGAGAAGCTCAAACCGTACAGACGGATATCTTCCGGGTACTCGATAAAATACTTGGAGTTACCCGCGATAAATACCGGAGCCAATGTGCCGAAGGCCGGTGCAATCGCATAGGCGGACGCGGGTGCCGCGGTTGCGCTGAAGATCGGCGCGCGGCTGTGGTAGTTCATGAAGTAGGCACCGAATTCGGTGTCCAGTGGCTCGAAGTTGTAGTGCATGGCCACGCCAAACTGGCCGCTGTCACGCGCATCCCGATCACCGCCACGACGAACCAGGGTGCCCTCTTCGTTGGTGTCCACGCCGCGCGCCGCGAATTGAGCGAGCGCCCCGCGACCCGCCGCCGTGGCGGCAATGGTCGAGCGTTTGGCAAGCAGGCGCAGGTTGTCGCTGCAGCCGTCGGAGACCACATCAGGCTGGGAGAAGAAGGTGCCGCAGTTGTCGGTAACGGTCTGGTCCCACTCCAGTTGGTAGAACGCTTCCGCCGACAGGTTGTCGGTCAGCGTCTGCGACACGTAGAACATGTTGACGGGAATCAGGCCTTCCTTGATTTCAGCCCCCGGGCGACGGAATGCGGACACGTCGATGGGGTTAATCGAGTTGATACCGCCACCGATGAAGGTACTTTCACCCCAACTCACCACCTGCTTACCGAAGCGCACGTTGCCCGGCTGATCGGCGATGGTGTAGTTGTGATAGATGAAGGCGTCGAGGATCTGCCCACCGGAAGACTTGGCGCCTTCCTTGCGGTTGTTGTTGCTGACGTTCTTGAAATCCAGGTCTTCGTTTTGCAGCGCGAAGTCGTACCAGTACTTGCCCCGCACAAAAATGCCGGTGTCGCCGTATTTCAATTCAAGGTCGTGAATACCCTTGAAGATCTTCGAGAAGGCATCGCCCTTGTCAAAGTTCAGGTGGCCGTCATCAGAGGTTTGCGACAACCCCTTGCCACCGTTGTTGACGCCGATCAGGTCTTTATTTCGACCCGCAGTCGACCAGCTCGCCCCCACCGACAGGGATGAGTCAAAGCTACCTTCGATTTCACCGATATTGAAACTGACGCCGAATGCGGGCCCGGCGAGCGTAGAAGCGAGACTGACGGCCAGGGGCAGTCTTGCCCGGCGCCAGAACTGGTTTACTGAGGTCATCGACGCTACTCCATGTGCATTATTGTTATGGCAGTGAGTTCTGTCTTCTGGATGCATGTAACGGCCGGAATACAACGATTCCAATGCCGAACGGCAACCGAGCCCCCATGGCCCGAAGCACAACATCCTTGAAAAACTCTGAAGGGGACTATAGCCAGCGGGGGGTATCGCTTGATCCCTCTAAAGTGTGATTTGCATCACCGACCCGTCTGCCACAACCATTTCGCCACGCCAACGAAGGTCGGCGGGGCAAGGATGGCTGAAAATTGGCAAATCACAAGTGAAGGCGCGAGATAGAGCATTGCCGCGCCCGAACGGGCGCGGCGAAAGGCGTCAGAGGGTGGAGAGGAAGGTGCTGTTGTTGGCCTGCCATTCAATGATGTCGATACGGATACGTTTTTTGTCGAGTTTTCCTACGCTGGTCTTGGGAATTTCCGTAACAACGGCGATCTGGCTTGGAATCGCCCACTTGCTCAAATGGCCCAGTTCGACGAAAGGCTTGAGGTGTTCCTTGAGCTCGCGAGCACCTATCACATGGCCATCACGCACCACCAGCAACGCAAACGGGCGTTCGCCCCACTGCGGGTCGGCGATGCCCACCACCGCTACTTCGCGTACCGCCGGGTGGCGGCTGACCAGGTCTTCGAGGGCCAGCGAGGAAATCCACTCGCCACCGGTCTTGATCACGTCCTTGATGCGGTCGCGAATATCGATCACGCCAAATGCATCGAGGGTGGCCACGTCGCCAGTGTGCATCCAGCCGCCTTCCCACAGCTCGGCGCCTTTTTGCGGCTCGTTGTAATAACCCTCGGTCAGCCACGGTGCGCGCAGCACCAGCTCACCTTGGGACTCGCCGTCGGCGGGCAGGAAGTTGCCCTCACTGTCGACAATCGCCGCCTCCACCAACGGCCCTGGCACGCCGGCCTTGATGCGGTAAGTGGTGCGCTCGTCCTCGGTGCCGGCCATCAGTTCTTCGTTGAGGTGGGCGCAGGACACCAGCGGCCCGGTCTCGGACATGCCATACGCGGCGGTCAGTTGAATGCCACGCGCCTTGGACGCTTCATACAGCGTGCGGTTGAGCGCGCTGCCGCCGATGACGATTTTCCAGCCGCCAAAATCCACGCCTTGGGCGGCCTTGGCGTTGAGCACCATTTGCAGGATGGTCGGCACGCAGTGAGAAAAGGTGACCTTTTCCTTGCGCCACAACTCCACCAGGTATTCCGGGTCGTAGCGGCCGGGGTAGACCTGTTTCAGACCGAGCATGGTCGCCACATACGGCAGGCCCCAGGCGTGTACGTGGAACATTGGCGTGATCGGCATGTACACGTCGTTGGTGCCCAGCAGGCGCACACTGTCGACGCTGCCCATGATGGTCGCCACGCCCATGGTGTGCAGCACGAGCTGGCGGTGGGTGAAGTACACACCCTTGGGGTTGCCGGTGGTGCCGGTGGTGTAGAAGGTGGTGGCGACGGAATTTTCGTCGAAATCCTGGAAGTCATACCTGGGGCTGGCGGCCGCCAGCAGGGTTTCGTACTCGCCGACCAGGTTGGGCAGCTCGGCGGTCTTGGCGTCGCCGTCGGTGAGCAGCAAGGTCTTGTCGACCGTGGTCAGGTGCCCGGCGATGGCCTGGTAAAGCCCCACGAACTCACTGTTGACCAGCACAAAGCGGTCCTCGGCGTGGTTCATGGTGTAGAGAATCTGTTCCGGCGACAGGCGCACGTTGATGGTGTGGATCACCGCGCCGATCATCGGGATGGCGAACATGCATTCCAGGTAACGGTGGCTGTCCCAGTCCATCACGGCGACGGTGTCACCGGCCTTGACCCCGGCTTCGGTGAGCACATTGGCCAGGCGCGCCACGCGCTCGATCAGGGTTGGGTAGGTGTAGCGCAGTTTGTCGCGGTAGATGATTTCCCGGGTCTTCTCGTAACGCGCCCCGGACATCAGCAGGCGTTTGATCAACAGCGGGTATTGGTAAGCGCCTTCGGCGGGCGGGATAACACGGGTCTGCAACATACGAATCCCTTATCTGACTGCACGGTCTTGGCTTGAAGACCTGCACTTTAGAGAGCTTATGTGTCAGCCAAATCAGCCAAAGGAATGATTTGTAGAGGCCAATGAATGATAGCTTTGCGCCATTATTGGAGCCTCACAGCGATTCCCTGTGGGAGCTGGCTTGCCTGCGATAGCGTCGCCTCGGTGCAACAGATACACCGAGGCGCCGGCATCGCGGGCAAGCCCGACTCCCACAGGGGCCGTGTGTTACCCGTGTGGGTTTACTTCATGCTGGTAAACGCCAACTTCACCCCAATCGCAATCAACACCGCGCCCATGGTCCGATCAAACCAATGCCCCATCCGCGCAAATCCCGCACGTACCCGCTGCTGGCTGAACAGCATCGCCACCAGGCAGAACCACAGCGCCGTCGCCACCGCCAAATACACGCCGTAACCGGCCTGGATCGCCAGCGGCGTGTGCGGGTTGATCACCACGGTGAACAGCGACAGGAAAAACAGCGTGGCCTTGGGGTTCAAGCCATTGGTCACAAAACCTGCGGTAAAGGCCCCGCGCGGGGTGCGCTCGCCCGCTTCACGGTGCAACTCGCCCTCGGCGACCGGCTTGGCCGGCTGCGCGCGCAAGGCCTTGAAGCCGATGTACAGCAAATACGCGGCGGCGGCCCATTTCAGCGCGTTGAACAGCACGATTGACTGCGACACGATCAAGCCAATCCCGAGCAACGAATAACCCACGTGCAGGAAAATCGCCGAACCCACGCCCAGCGCGGTCCAGGTGCCGGCGCGGCGGCCATGGGTGACACTCTCGCGCACCACCACGGCGAAATCCGGGCCGGGGCTGGCCACCGCCAACAAGTGAATCAAGGCTACGGTCAAAAACTCGGCGGCGTACATGCTCACTCCATTAAGTAACTGATTATTTCATCTGATAGGCTCGGCAGATTACGCCTTCGAACCCTGTCGCAAAAGGTACAGTTGATGACGAACAATCGCCGCGCCGTCTTCCTTGATCACCCGTCCCTGGACCTGGGGGACCTCGACCTCAGCGAATTGCGCAACAGCTTCAGCGACCTGCAGCTGTACGCGCATACCACGCCGCAGAATGTGATCGAACGCCTGCAAGGCGCTCAGGTGGCCATCAGTAACAAGATCGCGCTCAACACCGAAACCCTGCAAGCCTGCCCCGAGCTCAAGCTGATCCTTGTTTCAGCCACCGGCACCAACAACGTCGACCTCGACGCGGCCCGCGCCCATGGCATCACCGTGAGCAACTGCCAGGGCTACGGCACGCCGTCGGTGGCGCAGCATACGATCATGCTGTTGCTCAACCTGGCGACGCGACTGAAGGACTACCAACGCGATGTGGCTGCCGGCAAGTGGCAAGCGGCCAAGCAGTTCTGCCTGCTGGATTACCCGATTGTCGAGCTGGAAGGCAAAACCCTTGGCCTGCTCGGCCACGGCGAACTGGGCAGTGCCGTGGCACGCCTGGCCGAAGCCTTCGGCATGCGCGTGGTGCTCGGCGCGATTCCGGGGCGCCCTGCCCGGGCCGACCGCGTGCCGCTGGATGAACTGCTCGCGCAGGTCGACGCGTTGACCCTGCACTGCCCGCTCAATGAACACACCCGTGGCTTCATCGGCGCCCGCGAGCTGGCACTGCTCAAGCCCGGCGCGTTTATCGTCAACACCGCGCGCGGTGGCTTGATCAACGAACAGGCACTGGCAGACGCCCTGCGCAACGGCCACTTGGGCGGCGCCGCCACCGATGTGCTGAGCGTTGAGCCACCGGTAAATGGCAACCCGCTGCTGGCCGGTGACATCCCACGCCTGATCGTCACGCCGCATAACGCCTGGGGCAGCCGCGAAGCGCGGCAGCGTATCGTCGGCCAATTGGCGGAAAACGCCCGAGGCTTTTTCAGCGGCGCCCCGCTGCGCGTCGTCAGTTGATAAACTGCGCCCCTTTTCAAGGAGCAGACCATGGATCCGCGCAGTGAAGTACTGCTTCGTCAGGCCGAACTTTTTCAAGGCAACCTGCTGCTGGTAGGCTTGCCCGCCGACGATTTGCTCGGCCGCCTGCCCAATGCCCACGGCTGGAGCTGGCACGCCGGCGACCAGGCGGCGCTCGACGCACGCTTCCCGGAGCGCAGCCTGTTCGGCGTCAACGTGCCCGAACGCGGGTTTGATGCGGCGGTGATTTTCCTGCCCAAGTCCAAGGACCTCACCGACTACCTGCTCAACGCCGTGGCCGCGCGCTTGCCCGGCGCCGAGCTGTTTCTGGTCGGCGAGAAAAAAGGCGGCATCGAAAGCGCCGCCAAGCAGATGATCCCGTTCGGCAAGCCGCGCAAGCTCGACAACGCGCGGCACTGCCAACTGTGGCAAGTCACCGTGGCCAATGCGCCGCAAGCGGTCGAGCTGGAAAGCCTGGCGCAGGTGTTCGACGTGCCGTTGGCCGAAGGGCCGCTCAAGGTGGTGAGCCTGCCGGGCGTGTTCAGCCACGGTCGTCTGGATCGCGGCACCGAGCTGTTGCTGGAACACCTGGACAAGCTGCCCAGCGGGCACTTGCTGGACTTTGGTTGCGGCGCCGGTGTACTCGGGGCGGCGGTCAAGCGTCGCTACCCGCATAACACGGTGACGATGCTCGACGTGGATGCATTTGCCGCCGCCAGCAGTCGCCTGACATTGGCAGCCAATGGTCTGGAAGCCGACGTGTTGACCGGTGACGGCATCGACGCCGCGCCGATGGGTTTGAATGCGATTTTGAGCAACCCGCCGTTTCATGTCGGGGTGCATACGGATTATTTCGCCACGGAAAACCTGCTGCGAAAAGCCGCGAAACACCTGGCAAAAGGCGGCGAACTTCGCTTGGTTGCCAATAGCTTCCTCAAGTATCAACCGCTGATCGAAGAGCATTTGGGCGTGTGTGCAATCAAGGCCGAAGGCAATGGTTTTCGCATTTATCGTGCCAAACGCGGCTGATGGCTTTTTGAAAAAGAAGGCTTGCCGAATGGGTTTTGCCTAGGCAGAATCCGCTCCGTCCTAGGGGAGTAGTCTCCCACGAGCGCCATGCTCGTCCGGCATACGTCAACATACTTGGTCAACAGACCATGGCGTATGCGACCCAGGAGTCCGCACAGACGGACCGGGGTTTGACAAGACCTATGACACGCACACCTTACCCGGGGCGGGAAGGCTGTACGTGTCATAGCCGTGTCGACCCGCCCCTGGAAACCTACCTGATGCTGGATTCATTACTCGTTCCTACCGCAATCGTTGCCTTGGCCGAAATCGGCGACAAGACGCAGCTGCTCGCGCTCATCCTGGCCGCACGCTTTCGCAAACCCTGGCCGATCATCGCCGGCATCGTCGCCGCGACCCTGGCCAACCATGCGGCCGCCGGTGCCGTGGGGGCCTGGTTCGGCAGTTTCTTCTCGGATGCGGTGTTGCACTGGATCCTCGCGGCGAGCTTCTGTGCCACGGCGCTGTGGACCCTGGTGCCAGACAAACTCGACGATGACGAAGCCAGTACCACGCGCAAGTTCGGCCCGTTCCTGACCACGCTGATTGCGTTCTTCCTCGCCGAAATCGGCGACAAGACGCAGATCGCCACGGTGATGCTGGCGGCGCAATACCCTGAGCTGTGGCTGGTGATTATCGGCACCACGCTGGGCATGCTGATTGCCAACGTGCCGGTGGTTCTGGCGGGGAATTTTGCGGCGGAGAAACTGCCGTTGACGTTGATTCGCAGGCTGGCGGCTACGGCGTTCTTCGTTCTGGCGGTAGTGGCGGTGTACAAGGCCATGCAAAGCAGCGGCTGGATCTAGATCGACCTGATCGTTCCCACGCTCCGCGTGGGAATGCATTCTGTGACGCTTTGCGTCGCGCCTTTAAGAGCGGACGCAGAGCGTCCAGAGCGGCATTCCCACGCAGAGCGTGGGAACGATCAATCAGGACTTTTTGGCCTGCTGGTAAAGCGGCATCACCTTCGGAATCGCCGCCTGCAACGAGGCGATTCGGCTGTCGGATGCCGGGTGCGTACTCATGAATTCCGGCGGCGCGCCTTCCGAAGCCTTGGCCATCTTGTTCCACAACGTGATGGCCGCATTCGGGTTGTAGCCGGCACGGGCCGAGAGTTCCAGACCGATCAGGTCCGCTTCGTTTTCATTCGCGCGGCTGTTAGGCAAGGTCATGCCGTAGTTGGCCACGGTATCGGCCAACGCCAGGCTGTCCTGGCCCAGACCGAACAAGGCACCGGCGCCCTGCTTGGCCATCTGGATGCCGTAGGCCTTGGACATGGCCTCACGCCCGTGTTCACGCAAGGCGTGGGCGATTTCATGGCCCATCACCGCCGCCAGCTCGTCATCGGTGAGCTTGAGGTTGTCGATCAACGCGCTGTACACAAAGATCTTGCCGCCAGGCCCGCAGTTAGCGTTCATCTCATCGCTTTTGATCAGGTTCACTTCCCACTTCCACTGCGCCGCATCCGGACGGAAGGTAGGCGCCTGGGCGATCAGACGATTGGCGATGGCCTGCACGCGCTTGGCGTTGGCGCTGGTCTTGTCGAGCATGCCTTTGCCGCTCGCCTCACCCAGCGTCTGCTGGTAGGACTGGGCATACATTTGGTCGACTTCCTGGCTCGACAGCATGCTGAACATGTACTGCTTGCGCTCTACCCCAACGGCCCCGCCGCTGGTGGTGTTAACCGACTGGCAACCGGCCAACAACATCGCCGCAACCAACCCACTTACCGCCAATGACTTCTTCATGAACACGCTCCCTGAAAACATGGCGCGTATCGTAGGCGCTCATGTGTATCTGCGCCAGATACACAAGACGTGTAACCGCTAACTTTCAGATACATCCCACACTCCCACAGCGGCGGCGAACAGCCCATTTGCGACATCCGGCACTATTTCACCGGCCCGGCCTTAAGCCTCCCGCGCTCGTGGCCGATACAAAAAAGGCAGCCCATCTGCCCTTGCGCCCGGAGCCTTCATGAAATTCAAGTCGATTCAGTTTTCTGTCGCCGCACTGACCGGCGCCATCGTGCTGAGTGTGGTTGCGGTACTGGTGCTCTACGCCGTGTTTGCCGGCGCGCGCACCCAGGAACTGGTGCAGGAACGCACCCAGGCGCAGTTCGAGCAGATCATTGAGCAGCGCCTCACCGCATTGGCGCAAACCCAGGCCACGCTGATCCAACGTGAATTGGAAGCACCGCTGGTGACCGCCAAAGGCCTGGCCACCGCCAACGCCCTGCTCGGCATGAAAGGCGCCAACGGCGAACCGGCCTTGCAAGTGGGCCGCGAACAACTGATCAACCTGCTGCACGAAACCGTGGTGCGCACCCCGAAAATCCTCGGCGCTTATATCGGCTGGGAACCCAATGCGATCGACCACAATGACGCTGCCTACGTGAACACGCCGATTCTCGGCATGGCCGCCGACGGCCGTTTCCTGCCGTGGTGGTATCGCAATGCCGATGGCAGCCTGGGCCTGGATAAACTCGCCGACGTCAACGACCAGAACATTCTTTCCACCGGCGTGCGCGCCAGTGAGTACTACCTGTGTTCCAAAGAGAGCAAAAAGCCCTGCGCCATCGACCCCGCGCCTTACAAGGTCGGCAATGCGATGGTGATGCTCGCCTCGTTTATCGAACCGATCATGATCGACGGCACGTTTCAGGGCATTGTCGGCGCCGACCTGTCGGTGAACTTCATCCAGGACATGCTCACCCGCGCCGACCAGAACCTCTATAACGGCGCCGGTGAACTGGCGCTGATTTCCAGCAATGGGCGCCTGGTGGCCTACACCAAAGACGCCAGCAAGCTCGGCGAAAAAGCCACCGACCTGCTCGACAGCAATGAGCTGGCCAACCTCGGCCAGCTGAAAGTCGGCGAGGTGCGCTACGACATCGACAAGGAACACGGGCATATCGAGCTGTTCCTGCCGTTCAACATCGGCCAGGCCGAAGCGCGCTGGACCTTGATGCTGCAACTGCCGCTGAGCGCGGTGATGGCCGACTCGCAGCAACTGCAAAGCGACCTGCAAGCCCAGCGCAAGACCGACACCTTCGGCATGGCCATGGTCGGCCTGCTGATCGCCGGCATCGGCTTGCTGGTGATCTGGCTGGTGGGCCACGGCATCGCCCGCCCGCTCAAGCAAATGGTGGCCATGCTCAACGACATCGCCCAAGGCGAAGGCGACCTGACGCGCCGCCTGACCAGTGACCGCGCCGATGAACTGGGCGCCATCGCCACGGGCTTCAATACCTTCCTGATCAAGCTGCAGGGCATGATCACCCAAGTGGTGAGTTCAGTGCAGAAGGTCAGCGATTCGTCGGAGCACACCGCCGATATCGCGATTCGCACCAACCAGGGCGTGCATAAACAGATGGTCGAGATCGACCAGGTGGCCACCGCCGTGCACGAGATGACCGCCACCGCCCAGGACGTGGCGCGCAACGCCACCCAGGCCGCGCAAGCCGCCAGCCATGCCGATCAGGCCGCGAGCCAGGGCATGCGCATCGTGCGCGACACCTCCACGTCCATCGGCGCGCTGGCCGAAGAAATTGGCAAGGCGGTGGGCGTGGTGCAAGCCCTGGCCAAGGACAGCGAGAACATCAACGCGATCCTCACGGCGATTCGCGGGATTGCCGAGCAGACCAACCTGTTGGCGCTCAACGCCGCGATCGAGGCGGCGCGGGCCGGCGAGCAAGGCCGTGGCTTCGCGGTGGTGGCCGATGAGGTGCGCAACCTGGCGCAGAAAACCCAGAAAGCCACCGAAGAAATCCAGGCTATGATCCAGCAGCTGCAACAAGGCACGCGGGACGTGGTGAAGGTGATGGAAGACAGCCAGAACCGCACCGATGAAAGCGTGCAGCATGCAGCCAAAGCGGCCGAGGCACTGGAGACGATTACGCAGGCGGTGTCGGTGATCAATGACATGAACACCCAGATTGCCAGCGCGGCCGAGGAACAGAGCGCGGTGGCTGAGGACATCAATCGCAATGTGATCAATATCGGCCAAGTGGCGAATGAAGTGGCGGGCGGCGCGGATGAATCGAGTGCGGCGAGTGCGGATTTGACCAAGCTGGCGGAGCAGCAGCGGCGGTTGATCAATCAGTTCAAGGTTTAGGGATTGGCGGTGGTCTTGAGGCCGCTATCGCAGGCAAGCCAGCTCCCACACTTGGATTTGTGAATACAGTCAATGGTGGGAGCTGGCTTGCATGCGATAGGGCCAGTGAATCCCACCTCAGCCTGGGGTCAGGCACTCCGGCCCATTCAGCTTCGGATCATTGACCATATTGGCCAACACCCGCTCACGCAACGCAGCCGGCTCACCCGCCAACAAGCCCTGCAACACATGCAATGGCGTCTGCGGATTCAGCCACGCCTCTTGGCCCGCCGCGTCCAGAATCAACGGCCGCCGCTGACTCTGCGCCGCCTGGGTCACCACTGCGGTACTCAGCCACACTTGCTCCTGCACCGGATACGCTTCCCAGATCGCGGCAAAAAACAACGTCGAGCCCTCCCCCGGCGTCAGCCAATACGGGCGCTTGCGCTGGGTGCCACGCCATTCGTAAAAGCCATTGGCCGGCAGCAGGCAGCGGCGCTGGCGAAAGGCTTCGCGAAACATCGGTTGTTCGGCCAGGGTTTCGGCGCGGGCATGGGCTGGCGTGCGGGAAAGGTCGGTCAGCCAGGGCGGCGTCAGGCCCCAGCGCGCGCGGGCCAGGGTGCGCTGACCTTCTTCCAGGCGTTGGATCAGCACCGAATCATTCGGGGAAATGTTCCACTGGGCCTGCTGATCGGCAGGGAAGCCGGGCAAGGCTGCGAAAGCGGGGTTCCAGCGAAACAGGGCATAACGTCCACACATGGGGTAACACGACTCTTGGGTAAACCGACCGACAGCCTAACAGACCAATACGTCGGGGAAGCTGTCGGGTTCATCGCCGGGCAGTGGTTGCGCGCCGTTGTAGGCGGTAATCAGCTCGCGGGCGCAGGCAGCCTGGTCGTTGTCCACTTCCAGGCCCAGCAGGCCGAAAATCGGCAACTCGCCGGTGCCACCAAGCAAATGGCGCCCCACCAGGTGCGCCTCAATGCCTTCGCTGGCGAGCATCTGTTGCAGCAGTTCGCCTTCCATCAGGTTTTCCGGTTCGTAGATTCGCTGCATGGGCGTACCTGTTATTCATTCTCGCTGCGTACGTTCAGCATCCATTCGTCACCGTGCACCTGTAGCTCGAATGTAATCGGCCGGCAGCACACGGGGCAATCCTCTATATATTCCTGATCGCCTGCGGACAGGTCCAGCAGCGCCGTGACCACTTCGCCACAATAAGGACATTCGTACGACTCCTCTTCCATCGCGGTCTCCCAGGTGACTTGTGCGTATAATCGCCGGTCTATTTACAGGGCTATTCACGGCAGAGCCAATATTGCGGCCGCACCCTGATATTTCCTTTACTTAACACTAGCCGTTTCTAACAAGAGAGCATGATGGGCGAATTCGATACCATCCGACCTTACAACGACAGCGAAGTCCCGGCAGTGCTGGCACGTCTGTTCAGTGACAAGGCCTTTCTGGACATCCTGACCCACTTTCGTTTTCCGCGCTTTGCCGGCGCCCTGGGCTGGCTGCTCAAGCCAATGATCGCCCGCAAGCTGCGCCGCGAGTTCGCTGGCGTCACCACCGTGGCCACGCTGCAGGACAAAGTCGAATATTACGTCGACCACACCATTGACCGCGCGACCGACGGCGTTACTTATACCGGCGTCGAGCAGCTCAAGTCCGGCACTGCCTACCTGTTTTTGGCCAACCACCGCGACATCGTGATGGACCCGGCCTTCGTCAACTACGCCGTGTATCACGCCGGGCTGCCGACGCCGCGCATCGCGATTGGCGACAACCTGCTGCAAAAGCCGTTCGTCAGCGACCTGATGCGCCTGAACAAGAGCTTCATCGTGCACCGCTCGATCACCGGGCGGAAGGAGAAGATGGCGGCGTACAACTTGCTGTCGGCCTACATCAACCATTCGATCCGCAACGATTGCCAGTCGATCTGGATCGCCCAGGCCGAAGGGCGTGCCAAGGATGGCGATGATCGCACCGAGTCGGCGATCCTCAAGATGTTCCACGTCAGCCGCAAGGATGAGCCGTTTGCCGAGGTGATCCAGTCGCTGAACCTCACGCCGGTGTCGATCAGCTACGAATACGACCCGTGCGATACAGCCAAGGCGCGCGAGCTGTATATCCGTGCCACCACCGGCACCTACACCAAAGCGCCGGGCGAAGATGACGTGAGCATTGCCCTCGGCATCACCGGCTACAAAGGCCGGGTGCACATCAACTTTGCACCGCCGATCACCGAACGTTTTGAAGACACCAAGCTGCTGGCGGTGGAAATGGACCGGCAGATTCTCGGCGGTTATCGCTTGTTCCCGGTGCATTACCTGGCGTATGCGCAATGGAGCGACGCCGACCCGCAATTGCAGGTGCCGACGGCGGCTGAAGTGTTCCCGGCGGATGAGTTGGCCAAGGCCAAGGCGGAATGGGAGCGGCGCTTGAACGAATGCCCGGCCGAACACCGCCCGTACCTGGTGGTGCAGTATGCAACGCCGGTGCGTAATCAGTATCGGGTCAAAGCCGGGATTCCCCTCTAAACACTGAAGCAAAAAATGTGGGAGCGGGCTTGCCCGCGATGGCGGCGTGTCAGCACCGAATTTATCGACTGACACACTGCTATCGCGGGCAAGCCCGCTCCCACACTTGTTTGTGCCAGACCAACATTTCGCGCCCGCCACCGTTCAAATGTGGGAGCCGGGCTTGCCCGCGATGGCGGCGTGTCAGCACTGAATTTATCGACTGACACACTGCTATCGCGGGCAAGCCAGCTCCCACACTTGTTTGTGCCAGACCAATATTTCGCGCCCGCCCCAGCTCAAATGTGGGAGCCGGGCTTGCCCGCGATGGCGGCGTGTCAGCACTGAATTTATCGACTGATACACTGCTATCGCGGGCAAGCCCGCTCCCACATTTGTTTTGTGGTGTTTGTTAGAGGTGGGTGCTGAGCCAGGAGACGCCCAGCGCCAGAGCGAGGCAGGCAAACCCGACGCGGTAAGCCAGGCGATGCGCCCGTTCGGTGCGCACATCCAGAAACAACATCGGTTGGTCGATAGCGCGATCTTCGCTTTGCGCGGTCAGGTCGGCCAGCGCACGTTGCTCGCGTAGACGGGTAATGAACAGCAGCGCTGCACCCGGGCAGGCCACCAATAAAGCCACAGCATTGATCAGCAGTGCGGGCAGCGCCATCGCGAACCTCAGTCGGACAGTGTTCTGGTATCAATTCAGATACAAACCTGAACGATATTGGCATCCTGCCGCTGAAACGTTCCGTCCCCCATGTACGATTAATGTATCCATTAATTTACAGCGTCACCTGAACGTCACCTTAACAAGCCACTCTGTTGCCCTTCGAACGCTCAGGAGCTCGTCATGTTGCATGCGCAAAACCAGGATCGGCTGTATCTGATCGCCCCGACGGATGAACAGGAGGCGCTTGTCGGCGGCTTGGCGTTCAACGTTCAGGATCGCCACTGGCTGGTGTATTGCGCGCTGGGTGGGCACCAGCATGCCGACCTGCCGGAGCTGGACCTGCTCACCGGCGTGAGTGTGCTGGACTTGTATGTCGAAACGGCTGCATGAACGTTACAGGCATAAAAAAACCGGGCTCATCACTGAGCCCGGTGATCGTTCCCACGCTCTGCGTGGTAACGGCGATCGGGGCGCTCCGCGCCCGCCCGACGGTTACTGCGAGCTGAGAAGCGAACCGATGCTCGGGTCTTTGAACAAACGCGTCAGCGCGTCGCTCAACACGTCGCTGACCAGCTTGGTGTTGGTTTCCTGATTCGGCGACATGCCAAAACGCTGGTTCAGCGAGGCGCCGTAGCGGCCACTGTAGCGGCGCGTACCGGCACTGACGTCGGACTTGAACGTCGCGCCAATCGAGGCTTCAGTCACATACAGGCCTTCCTTGGGCGACTGGTACTTCAGTTCGGCCAGGGTGATCGTCAATTGAGGCGCGCCCGGCGAGTTGGCCGGGGTGAAGCCCAGCAGGCGCACGGCGGCTTCAGCCTGGGCTTGCAGCTTGGGCAGCACGTCCTGGCCTTGTACCGAAATCAGCGCAGTCTCGGGGTACAGGCCGCCGCGCGAGCCCAGGGTCGGCGACGGACGACCGTCTACCACACGCACCGATACCGGCTGACCGTGGCCGACAGGGGCCAACTGCGCGGTGACTTTAGGTTGCGGGCTGAGTTGTTGCGGGCTGTTGGCGCAGCCAACCAGGGTCAAACTGGTCACAGTGATCAAACCGAACAACAGGCGTTGCAACATACTCATTTCTCCAGGACTAGATGCAAACAGGCCGCCAGTATAACGGTGCACACGCGCCACTCACCAGCCATCCTGAACGGCAGCTGAAGGCGGGCTCAAATTACAATTTCGCATAAATCCGTCATTTCAATGTCATGGCACACTGGCAACCTTCAAGCATGTAACGTAACAGGTACAAAACCATGCGCCTTCTCAAATCATTGTTCACGCCTCGCGGCCGTCATCGTCACTATGCCCTGCTCGATTGCCATGGCCATTGCCTGGCGTTCAAACAGTGCAGCTTGCCGCCCGTCGGCGACGGCTGGGTGGAGGTCGCAGAGACACACCTGGGCTGGATGCACCGTCCGCTGCCGGCGAGTGCCAGGATCAGCCCGAAGGTTGCACACGCGCAAACCCGGCATGCGTTGGCCTCCTGACCGAGACGCTAATAAAAGTCATAAAACACGCCCATTTCCCTGACGTTCTTCGCTACAATCTCCCCCCGATTATAAGGACGTCTCCTGATCGGGCCTCGCAGCATCGTTAATGCCTCGGTATTAACCCCAAAATCGCCCACAGAGAGCCGCCCACACAGATCGAGTGAAGCTGGCGCGCTTGCTGTTTTCTTTGCAAACCTCCCGCCTTACCGAATCTGCCAGAGCTGCCATTGCGCTCGGCCACTTGAGTTGTTTGCCCGTTTTGCCGCGTGTCGGCAGAGGTTTGCGGGCCAGGTGCCAGGCTGGGGCAGCCCTTTTTTGAGGTTCACGTCTTCAAAAGAGCGTGAAAAAACGGGTTTTCACAACTTCACAAGAGTGTGGCGAGCAAATGAATAGTTTGGCGTTTGTACAAGCACCATCAGCGTCTGGAACAGCCCAACCACACAGGACCGAGCACTCCTCAAAAACCGGAGCTTGAGCCTGTCCGCTACGGATTGGTTGCACAAATCACACGCTTTGACCATAAGTCGAATTGCCACAGGCGCCCATGAATGCGTTCATAGGCAGATTAGCCCGGCAGGAAGCGTGTGCTGAAGATGCAAAGAATTGCGAAACGGACATGGCGATCCTGGCCATGGGTAACCTGGGGCAACACGTGAACCGCCCCGTCACTCCTGGCAGCCATGCCGTCAATTTGGTGCTGCAGATTTTGGAGACGCGTTAAATGGCGCATAACGAAGCAGTCGACGTAGTTCTGGTAGGGGCCGGCATCATGAGTGCCACCCTGGCCGTTCTGCTCAAAGAGCTCGACCCCGGCCTCAAGCTGGAAGTCGTTGAGCTGATGGATTCGGGTGCCGCGGAAAGTTCCAACCCGTGGAACAACGCCGGTACCGGTCACGCCGGGCTGTGTGAGCTGAACTACACGCCGCAGGCCGCCGATGGCTCCATCGACATCAAGAAAGCCGTGCACATCAACACCCAGTTCGAGGTGTCGAAGCAGTTTTGGGCGTACCTGACCAAAAAAGGCACCTTTGGCTCGTCCAAATCCTTTATCAGCCCGGTGCCGCACCTGAGCTTCGTGCAGGGCGACAAAGGCGTTTCCTTCCTCAAGAAGCGCTTTGAAACCCTCAGCCAGCACCACGCGTTCTCGGACATGCACTACACCGAAGACCGCAGCGAAATGGCCGAGTGGATGCCACTGATGATGCCCGGCCGCCCACTCGACGAAAAAATCGCTGCCACCCGCGTAATGAATGGCACTGACGTCAACTTTGGCGCCCTGACCAACCAACTGCTGTCGCACCTGACCAGCGCACCGGATGCCCAGGTCAAGTACAGCAAGCGTGTCACCGGCCTCAAGCGCAATGGCGCAGGCTGGACCGTGAGCATCAAGGACGTCAATAGCGGCAACAGCCGTGAAGTCGACGCCAAGTTCGTGTTCCTCGGTGCCGGTGGCGCGGCGCTGCCGTTGCTGCAAGCCTCGGGTATCGAAGAAAGCAAAGGCTTCGGTGGCTTCCCGGTCAGCGGCCAGTGGCTGCGTTGCGACAACCCGGAAGTGGTCAAGCATCACCAGGCCAAGGTCTACAGCCAGGCTGCGGTGGGTTCGCCGCCGATGTCCGTGCCACACCTGGACACTCGCGTCGTCGAGGGCAAGAAATCCCTGCTGTTCGGGCCATATGCCGGCTTCACCACCAAGTTCCTCAAGCACGGCTCGTTCCTTGACCTGCCGCTGTCGATTCGCGCCGGCAACATCGGCCCGATGCTGGCCGTAGCCCGCGACAACATGGACCTGACCAAGTACCTGGTCAGCGAAGTGCGCCAATCCATGGAGCAACGCCTGGAATCCCTGCGCCGCTTCTACCCTGAAGCGAAAGCCGAAGACTGGCGCCTGGAAGTGGCCGGCCAACGGGTGCAGATCATCAAGAAAGACCCGAAGAAAGGCGGCGTGCTGCAGTTCGGCACCGAGCTGGTTGCGGCCAAAGACGGCTCGCTGGCAGCCCTGCTGGGCGCGTCCCCAGGCGCTTCGGTGACGGTGTCGATCATGCTGGAGTTGATCGAGCGCTGCTTCCCGGAAAAAGCCGCCGGTGAGTGGGCGGCCAAGCTGCACGAGATCTTCCCGGCGCGGGAAAAAGTGCTGGAGACGGATGCCGAGTTGTATCGCAAGATCAACACGCAGAACAACATCAGCCTGGAACTGGTTGAGCAAAGCAACGAAGCCGAAAGCTACGCTTGAGGACGTGACGCAGAGCGTCACAGGATGCACTCCCACGCAGAGCGTGGGAACGATCAAAAAAACGCCCCTTGGGGCGTTTTTTTATGTCTCGCGTAATCAGCCGCGGGCGGCGTTGATCAGTTCAATGTACTCATCGGCGTTGCGCTGATCCTTGATCAGGTCAACGAAGGTCTGGCCATGCTCGTCCTTGCCGTCCAGGTCCAGGCCGGCTTCCTTGAAAAAGCCCAGGAACCGCCCAAAGTCATCGATACGCAGGCCACGGTAGGCCTTGATCAGCTTGTGCAGGGACGGTGAAGTCGCGTCAACCGGCTCGAAGTCCAGGAACAACTTGATCTGGTCGTCGCCGATCTCGTCACCAATCACCTGTTTCTTATCTTTACGCATTACCGACTCCAGCCTGCAGACATTTACACGGGAGAGGAAGTCTACCTGCCAGACACCACCTTCGAAAACAACCAAACACTCCTGTGGGAGCTGGCTTGCCTGCGATGGCGGTGCATCAGTGACCATTGGGCCTACTGACCTGCCGCCATCGCAGGCAAGCCAGCTCCCACATTGACTGCATTCGGTTCAATTACTTTGCGCGAACGGCACCGGTATGCAGATCCGCCCAGATATGCCCGTTGGCATAACTGAGGAACTGCACATACACCGTGTCATTGCGCAGCAAGTCGACAATCACGCGGTACTGCGCCACCGGGTAAGACAACGTCAGGGTTTTGCTGGCGTCATCGTACAGCGGCTTTTTCAGGCTTTTGCTTTCGGCATCAAAATTGAGCACCACCTGAGCGATGGTCGCGCCTTTGTTCAGGGCTTTGCCCTTGAGACGAATCATCAGCGGCGACGTTACCGGGATCGGCTGCTGGGTGGATTGCCGCTGGTTGCCGACCACTACCGCGTACTCGGTGATTTGCAGCAGTTGCTGTTGGTCAGGGGTTTGCGCGCGCAGGGTAAGGTCGTCCGGCGGCAGGAATTGGCTGTGCATCAATGCCGGAGCGGCACACAAAGGCAAACTGAAGATCAACGCCAAGGCGGCGCAACTGCGGATCAAAACACTCATGTACACCTCCGAAGGGGCAGCCATGCTAGCACGCAGGTCAGCTTTGAACGGCCCACATCATGCCCGACATCTCTGGTTGCACTGGCCTGATTGAAAGAACACGCGAAGGCTGTAGATTCCCAGCTCAACCAAAATAACAAGAGTCTCGCCCATGACCACGAATCCTGTTGAACACATCCAAACACAGCTTCAAGCACTTACTGCCTTGAGACGCGACCTTCACGCGCACCCAGAGTTGGGGTTTGATGAACACCGGACCAGCGGGATTGTTGCCGGCTTTCTTGAAGAACACGGTATTAAAGTACACCGTGGGCTGGCGGGAACCGGCGTAGTCGGCGTCATTCAGGGCACGCAGCCCGGCGCAAGCATAGGCCTGCGTGCGGACATGGACTGCCTGCCCATGTTCGAAGCCAACGACTTCGCCCACCGCTCCATCCACCCGGGCCTCATGCACGGCTGCGGGCATGACGGGCATACAGTGATGTTGATGGCCGCTGCGCGTTACCTGGCCCAGACGCGCCGATTCAGTGGCAAAGCCGTCGTGATTTTCCAACCCGCCGAAGAAGGCGGCGGCGGTGCTCGCGTAATGATCGAACAAGGGCTCTTCAAGCAGTTCCCAGTGGATTCGGTGTATGCCCTGCACAACAACCCCGACTACCCCGCCGGGGTCATTGCCGTACAGCCCGGCCCGGTGGAAGCGGCGGCGGACAGTTTTGAAATTGTCGTAACCGGCCGCGGCGGCCATGCGGCCATCCCTCACGCCGCAATAGACCCGGTGCTGGCTGCCAGCCATATCATTGTCGCCTTGCAGAGCATTATCAGCCGCAATCTGCACCCACTGGAGTCGGGGGTCGTGACGGTGGCCAGCCTGCAAACCAGCCAGCTCACGGCGAACAACGTTATTCCCGCCCACGTGAAGATGATCGGAACCGCACGCAGCTTTACCAGCGCCAATCGAGATCTGCTGGAGAAGCGCATTGGCGAAATCGCCCATGGCGTTGCGACCGCGTTTGGCGCTGCCGTCACCTATGACTATCAACGAGGTTACCCCGCAACCGTCAATCATCCCGAGCAGGCATTGTTCGCGGCAGGCGTTGCCAGAAGTCTGGTTGGAGAGGCAAACGTGAGGTGCAACGAACCCCTCACCATGGGCGCCGAAGACTTTTCATACATGCTGCAGGAGCGGCCGGGGGCCTATATTTATCTCGGCCAAGGCGGCTCATCGAGCGAAGGTGTCGGTCATTGCCAATTGCACAACGACCGGTATGACTTCAATGACAGCATCATCCCGCTGGGCGCGGGCCTGCTGGCCTCTCTGGTAGAACAAGGGCTACCGTTGCGCTGAGGCTCAATCGAACTGGGCGAGCATCCAGCGTTGATACGCGGCGACGCCGGCATCGCCTTCACGGGGCGCCCAGGCAGGTGATTCGCCTTCGCCCAACGCGCGATACGGCCCGGCCTTGCATTCAAACATCACGCTGTCGGGCTCCAGCACCACCAGGCCGTGAAACACGCCCGGCGGCAGGTCAACACCCGCGCACTCACCGCCCGCCCGCATCACGCGCTTGGCAATGACTTCGCCGGTGTCGCTGAACACCAGCAGGCCCAGGCTGCCTTTTAGCACCAGCAGGGTTTCCGCCTTGTCCGCGCTCAGGTGCCGATGCGGCGGCACATAGGTGTCGGGCTGCAGGCCCACGGCCAGGCGATGGCAGGGCTCTTCCATCCGATGGAAGTTGTGATGGTGCCGACCACGAGGATTGGCGGCCGCTTTCTCGGCCAATTCGGTGAACAACGCCTGATCAAGAAAGCGGGCCATCGGTTACATCCCTTTAACGGCGTAGATCCCATTGGCGTTACGCCAGTAGCCTTTGTAGTCCATGCCATAACCGAAAATGTAACGGTCGATGCACGGCAGGCCGACGTAATCGGCTTTCAGGTCGGGGCGAGCTTTGCGGTCGTGGTCTTTGTCGATCAGCACGGCGGTGTGCACTTTGCGCGCGCCGGCGTGTTTGCAGAAATCGATGATCGCGCCCAGGGTGTGACCTTCATCGAGGATGTCGTCGATGATCAGCACGTCGCGGTCGATGAACGAGACTTCCGGCTTGGCCTTCCAGAACAGATCGCCGCCGCTGGTTTCGTTGCGATAACGGGTGGCGTGCAGGTAGGAGGCTTCCAGCGGAAATTGCAGGTGAGTCAGCAATTTGCCGGCGAAGATCAGGCCACCGTTCATCACGCAGAAGACCACCGGGTTGGTGTCGGCCATTTCGCGAGTGATGTGCGCGCCGACCTTGGCGATGGCCTCTTCGACTTGCGCTTCGGTGTACAGGCAGTCAGCCTCGCGCATGATTTGACGGATATGCTCGAGATCAGCGGACATGGCGCTCTCCAAGGGGGTGCTGTGGCAAGAAAAGCGGGCAAAGGTAAGCATGTGAGGCGCAACGATCAAGCCTTAATGGACTAACGTACTAGATGTCTATAGGACAACACCCTCGGATAGATTAATCTAGGCCGGTTTTTTTGCCCGCCGCCGGAGCTTTTCCCATGCCCACTCGCGAGATCCGCCACCCGCTGATCAGACACAAACTCGGCCTTATGCGCCGTGCCGACATTAGCACGAAGAATTTCCGTGAGCTTGCTCAGGAAGTCGGAGCGCTGCTCACTTATGAAGCCACCAAAGATTTGCCCCTGGAAAGCTACGAGATCCCCGGTTGGGCCGGTCCCGTACAGGTGGAAAAAATCGCCGGTAAGAAAATCACCGTGGTGCCGATCCTGCGCGCCGGTATCGGCATGCTCGAAGGCGTACTCAGCCTGATCCCGGGCGCCAAAGTCAGCGCCGTCGGCGTGGCCCGCAATGAAGAAACATTGCAGGCCCACACCTACCTGGAAAAACTCGTCCCGGAAATCAACGAGCGCCTGGCAATGATCATCGACCCGATGCTCGCCACCGGCAGTTCCATGGTTGCCACCATCGACCTGCTGAAAAAGGCCGGTTGCAAGGACATCCGCGCCATGGTGCTGGTTGCCGCGCCCGAAGGCATTGCCGCCGTCGAGAAAGCCCACCCGGACGTGCAGATCTACACCGCGTCCATTGATGAGCGCCTGAACGAACACGGCTACATCATCCCAGGCCTGGGTGATGCCGGTGACAAGATCTTCGGCACCAAGCAGAAGGACGCGTGAGCATGCAGGATGAATTCAACGACCCGCTTTGGCGCCAGATCCTGTCTGGCGCACAGATGCTCTTCGTAGCATTTGGCGCGCTGGTGTTGATGCCACTGATCACAGGTCTTGATCCAAACGTCGCACTGTTTACCGCAGGCCTGGGCACGTTGTTGTTCCAGGTGGTGACAGGGCGGCAGGTGCCGGTATTTCTGGCATCGAGCTTTGCGTTTATCACCCCGATCATTCTCGCCAAGGGCCAGTTCGGCCTGGCGGCGACCATGGGCGGAGTGATGGCGGCGGGTTTCGTTTATACCTTTCTCGGCCTGGCGGTGAAGATCAAAGGCACCGGTTTCATCGACCGGCTGCTGCCGCCGGTGGTGATCGGCCCGGTGATCATTTCCATCGGCCTGGCCATGGCGCCGATTGCCGCCAACATGGCGATGGGTAAAGCCGGTGATGGCAGCGAACTGATCCATTACCAGACGGCGATGCTGATCTCGATGCCCGCACTGCTGACCACCTTGATCGTGGCGGTGTTCGGCAAAGGCATATTTCGCCTGGTGCCGATCATTTCCGGTGTGCTGGTTGGCTTTGCCATGTCGTTCTACTTTGGTGTGGTCGACACGGCGAAAATCGCTGCAGCGCCCTGGTTCGCCCTGCCCCACTTCACCGCGCCGGAATTCAACTGGCAGGCGATTCTGTTCATCGTGCCGGTGGCCCTGGCCCCGGCGATCGAGCATATCGGCGGTGTGATTGCGGTGGGCAGCGTGACCGGTCGTGACTACCTGAAGAAGCCTGGCTTGCACCGCACGCTGTTGGGTGACGGCATTGCCACCACGGCTGCCGGCCTGTTTGGCGGCCCGCCGAACACCACCTACGCCGAAGTGACCGGCGCGGTGATGCTGACCAAGAACTACAACCCGAAAATCATGACCTGGGCGGCGGTGTTTGCCATCAGCCTGGCGTTTATCGGCAAGTTCGGCGCACTGCTGCAAAGCATCCCGGTGCCGGTGATGGGCGGGATTCTGTGCTTGCTGTTCGGCTCGATTGCGGCCGTGGGCATGAACACGCTGATCCGCCACAAGATCGACCTCGGCGAAGCGCGCAACCTGGTGATTGTGTCGGTGACCCTGGTGTTTGGTATTGGCGGTGTGCTGGTCGGCACCGACACGGGCCCGGATGATTTCGGCCTCAAGGGCATCGCCTTGTGTGCGGTGGTAGCGATTGCGTTGAACCTGCTGCTGCCGGGCAATGATGGCTGGAAGAACAAGAAGCCGGATGAGCCGTTGCTGTAACTGACCCAACGCAAATCAGTGTGGGAGCTGGCTTGCCTGCGATAGCGGTGTAACAGTCGACATATACGTCGTTTGATACACCGCTATCGCAGGCAAGCCAGCTCCCACATTTGATTTCAGTGGTCGTTAGAGCTCGCCGAGGCCATCGATAAGCGCCTGGTTCTGCTCCGGCGTACCGATGCTGATCCGCAGGAACTGGGCAATCCGCTCCTGCTTGAAGTGCCGCACAATCACGCCCTGCTCACGCAACTTGGCTGCCAACCCGGCCGCATCGTGCTGTGGGTGACGGGCAAAGATGAAGTTGGCTGCCGACGGCAGCACTTCAAAGCCCTTGCCTTCCAACTGCGCGACCACTTTGTTGCGGCTCTCGATCACCAGCTGGCACGTCTTCTCGAAGTATTCACGGTCGTCGAACGCCGCCGCCGCACCAACAATCGCCAGGCGATCGAGCGGGTAGGAGTTGAAGCTGTTCTTGACCCGCTCCAGCGCCTCGATCAGGTCCGGGTGGCCCACGGCCAGGCCCACACGCAAACCGGCCAGTGAGCGCGATTTGGACAGGGTTTGTGTTACCAGCAAATTCGGGTAGCGGTCCACCAGGCTGATAGCGGTTTCGCCACCGAAGTCGATATAGGCTTCATCAACCACCACCACCGAATCCGGGCTGGCCTTGAGGATCTGCTCGACTGCATCCAGCGCCAGCACGCAGCCGGTCGGCGCGTTCGGGTTGGGGAAGATGATCCCGCCGTTGGGCTTGGCGTAGTCGGCCACACGAATCTGGAACTGCTCGTCCAATGGCACCGGGTCGGATTTGATGCCATAGAGGCCGCAGTAAACCGGATAGAAGCTGTAGCTGATGTCCGGGAACAGCAGCGGCAAATCGTGCTGGAGCAAACCGTGGAAGATGTGCGCCAGGACTTCGTCGGAACCGTTACCAAGGAAGACTTTGCTGGCGTCGATTGCGTAATACTTGGCCACCGCCTGCTTGAGCAGGTCGCTGTTGGGGTCTGGGTACAGGCGCAGGTTGTCGTTCAACTCGCTCTGCATCGCGGCCAATGCCTTGGGCGACGGGCCGTAGGGGTTCTCGTTGGTGTTGAGCTTGACCAGCTTGGTCAGCTTCGGCTGTTCGCCGGGCACGTAAGGCACGAGGTCCTTGACGAAGGGGCTCCAGAATTTACTCATGTCTTATTTCCCCTCTTCAAGGATGCGGTATTCAGCGCTGCGGGCGTGGGCGCTGAGCGATTCACCACGGGCCAGCACCGAGGCGGTCTTGCCCAGTTCGGAGGCGCCTTGTGGCGAGCAGAAGATGATCGACGAACGCTTCTGGAAGTCATACACCCCAAGCGGCGACGAGAACCGTGCGGTGCCGGAGGTCGGCAGCACGTGGTTCGGGCCTGCGCAGTAGTCGCCCAGCGCTTCGCTGGTGTGGCGGCCCATGAAGATCGCACCGGCGTGACGAATCGACGGCAGCCAGGCTTGTGGGTCGGCGACGGACAACTCCAAGTGTTCCGGGGCGATGCGGTTGGCCACTTCGATGGCCTGCTCCATGTCACGCACCAGAATCAGCGCACCGCGGCCATTGATCGATTTCTCGATGATCTCGGCGCGGTCCATGGTCGGCAGCAGCTTGTCGATGCTGGCGGCGACCTTGTCGAGGAACTCGGCGTCGGGGCTGACCAGAATCGCCTGGGCGTCCTCGTCGTGCTCGGCCTGGGAGAACAGGTCCATGGCGATCCAGTCCGGGTCGGTCTGGCCGTCACACACCACGAGGATTTCCGAAGGACCGGCGATCATGTCGATACCGACCTGGCCGAACACGTGACGCTTGGCGGTGGCCACATAGATGTTACCCGGGCCGACCACTTTGTCGACTTTCGGCACGCTTTCGGTGCCGTAGGCCAGGGCCGCAACGGCCTGGGCGCCGCCGATGGTGAACACGCGGTCAACACCGGCGATGCACGCAGCCGCCAGCACCAGCTCGTTGATTTCACCGCGTGGCGTCGGCACCACCATGACCACTTCGGTCACGCCCGCCACTTTGGCCGGGATAGCGTTCATCAACACCGAAGACGGGTACGAGGCTTTACCACCTGGCACGTACAAACCGGCGCGATCCAGCGGCGTGACCTTCTGGCCCAGCACGGTGCCGTCGGCCTCGGTGTAGCTCCAGGAATCCTGCTTCTGTTTCTCGTGGTAGCTGCGAACCCGCGCCGCCGCGACTTCGAGGGCTTCACGCTGAGGCGCGGTGATGCGCGTCAGGGCCAGCTCAAGGCGCTCGCGCGGCAGGATCAGGTCGGACATGGACGCCACATCCAGGCCGTCAAACTGGCGGGTGAAGTCCACCAGCGCCGCATCACCGCGCTCGCGCACGGCCTTGATGATGTCGAGCACCCGCCCGTTGACCGAGTCGTCGGACACGCTTTCCCAGCTCAGCAGATGATCCAGATGATGGGCGAAATCCGGGTCGGCAGCGTTGAGTCGGGCAATTGCAGTGGACGTGGTCATAGCGAGGGCCTCAATAGAATTGGCAAAAACTCAGGCGCCCGAAGGTGCGCTGACGTTCAATAACGAAGCGCGTTGGTACTGTGGTTGTGCCAGGCAAGGCGCGGGACGCTGGTAAGGGTTGTTTCCTTACCAAGTCCCGCAACGCAGCATGGCGCGACCACAGTGCCAACCCGCAGGGCCTTACCTCAAAAGGCAAGCTGCTACGCGTCGCTAATTATTGAAAAAAGAATCTTCTACTAACATAAGTTGCCTTTTGGGG
Source organism: Pseudomonas sp. R76 (assembly GCF_009834565.1). GTDB lineage: Bacteria > Pseudomonadota > Gammaproteobacteria > Pseudomonadales > Pseudomonadaceae > Aquipseudomonas. The sequence goes on along the minus strand of NZ_CP019428.1, from coordinate 1,194,617 downwards.
TAAGGCGCGCTTCGTTATTGAACGTCAGCGCACCTTCCCAGCAGTCGATCCGCTTGGGCACCTGAGAATTCTGGCTATGAGGCGGATAGACGGGCGCGACCTGGGGTCGCGCGGGTGAGTCAACCGCGGTGTCGAGACTCCACTGCCTTGCGCAGGGTGTCGATCAACGCCTGGATACGGGCGTGTTGCATTTTCATGGAGGCTTTGTTGACGATCAGGCGGGAGCTGATGTCAGCGATGAAATCCTGGGGCTCAAGACCGTTGGCGCGCAGGGTGTTGCCGGTGTCGACCACGTCGATGATCTTGTCGGCCAGGCCGATCAGCGGGGCCAGCTCCATCGAACCGTAGAGCTTGATGATGTCGACCTGGCGGCCTTGCTCGGCGTAGTAGCGCTTGGCAACGTTGACGAACTTGGTGGCCACGCGCAGGCGGCCTTTAGGCTCGACGTCACCGACACGGCCGGCGGTCATCAGCTTGCACAGGGCGATGCGCAGGTCCAGCGGCTCGTACAGGCCCTGGCCACCGTATTCCATCAGCACGTCTTTACCGGCCACACCGAGGTCGGCCGCGCCATGTTCAACGTAAGTCGGCACGTCGGTGGCACGCACGATCAGCAGGCGAACGTCGTCCTGGGTCGTGGGGATGATCAGCTTGCGGCTCTTGTCCGGATTCTCGGTTGGCACGATGCCCGCTTCAGCCAGAAGCGGCAAAGTGTCGTCAAGGATGCGGCCCTTCGACAGTGCGATGGTCAACATGGGAAACGTCAGTCCTTCATCAGGCTATTGCTGTCCGGTCGCAAACGGCGCCAGACACAGATCGAGGCCATTACAGCCTCGATTTGAAACGAACCATTTAACAACAAACACCTTCCTGTGGCGAGGGAGCTTGCCACAGGAAGGGTTTGCAGTTACGGGTATTAGCCCGGTACGCGGCGGATCTTGGCGCCGAGCATCTGCAGCTTCTCTTCGATGCACTCGTAACCACGGTCGATGTGGTAGATGCGGTCGATCAGGGTGTCGCCGTCGGCGCACAACGCCGAGATCACCAGGCTGGCCGAAGCACGCAGGTCGGTAGCCATCACTGGCGCGCCCTTGAGCTTGTCGATACCGGTAACGATGGCCGTGTTGCCTTCGACCTGGATCTTGGCGCCCATGCGGTGCAGTTCATACACGTGCATGAAGCGGTTTTCGAAGATGGTCTCGATCACGGCGCCGGTGCCTTCGGCAATTGCGTTCAAGGAAATGAACTGCGCTTGCATGTCGGTCGGGAACGCCGGGTACGGAGCGGTACGCACGTTCACGGCTTTTGGCCGCTTGCCGTGCATGTTCAGCTCGATCCAGTCGGCACCGGTGGTGATTTCAGCACCGGCTTCCTTGAGTTTTTCCAGCACCGCTTCAAGGATGGTCGGATCGGTGTCCTTGACCTTGACGCGGCCACCGGTAACGGCAGCAGCCACCAGGTAGGTGCCGGTCTCGATGCGGTCTGGCATCACCTTGTAGGTGGCCGAGTGCAGGCGCTTAACACCTTCGATGGTGATGGTATCGGTACCGGCGCCGGTGATGTTGGCACCCATGGCGATCAGGAAGTTGGCCAGGTCGACCACTTCCGGCTCGCGCGCGGCGTTTTGCAGAACGCTGCGACCGTTGGCCAGGGCAGCGGCCATCATGATGTTCTCGGTGCCGGTTACGCTGACGGTATCAAAGAAGAAGTTGGCACCACGCAGGCCGCCTTCCGGCGCCTTGGCCTTGATGTAGCCACCTTCGACGTCGATGGTCGCGCCCATGGCTTCAAGACCACGGATATGCAGGTCGACCGGACGCGAACCGATGGCGCAACCGCCAGGCAGTGCGACTTCGGCTTCACCGAAACGGGCAACCATCGGGCCCAGTACCAGGATCGACGCACGCATGGTTTTCACCAGTTCGTACGGGGCGATCAGGGTTTTGATGGTGCGCGGGTCGATTTCGACCGACAGCTTCTCGTCGATCACCGGCTCAATGCCCATGCGACCGAACAGCTCGATCATGGTGGTGATGTCGTGCAGGTGCGGCAGGTTGGCCACGGTAACCGGGCCATCGCACAGCAGGGTCGCTGCCAGGATCGGCAAGGCGGAGTTTTTCGCACCGGAAATGCGGATCTCGCCATCTAGGCGGGCACCGCCGGTAATAATCAATTTATCCATAAGAATCTCGACGCCTTGGGGGCTCAGGTGCGCTCGGCCCAGGCCGCGCGGCTGAAAAATTTCATAGTGACCGCGTGGATGCTGCCATCGGTGATCCACGGGTTCAAATGGGCATAGATCTGCTGTTGACGCTTGACCGGGCTGAGTGCCGCCAGTTCATCGCTAATCACGTTCAGCTGGAAATTGCAGCCTTCGCCTTCAACTTCTACGTTCGTTTCGGGCAGCTTTCCTTCAAGGAAGCTTTTAACTTCTAGGGCCTGCATGCTCAACCTCTATCGGCGCCCAGTGCGCACGGGTCGCACATCATACAAAAAAGCCCCGCGCCTGCGAACCCCGCATAGCAGGACTCTGACGGGGGGCTTCTTTAATAGTGTGTATTAAGGATGTGCCAACAGCTCGGTCAGACCGGAAACTTGCGCAATTTCGCGCATGTCTTCAGGCAACGCACGGACGCTGACCGGCTTCTTGACCGCTTCGGCATCGCGCATGAAGCACAGCAACAACGACAGGCCGACGCTGCTGGACTTGGTCACCGCCGAACAATCCAGCACCAGCGCAGGCGCGTTGCTGCTGTTGATCAGCGCCTGACCTTGCTTGCGCAGGTCGGGCCCGGAGCGGTAATCCAGCACGCCGCTGATAAACAACTCGCCGGCGTCGCCAAGACGAACAGCCGACTCGGTCATTGCGCTGGCTTCCCAGCTTGTTTGTCGGTTTCTTCCTTGGCTTTGGCGACTTCACCGGCCCAACCATTGATGGTCTTGTCCAGGTCGTTGCCATTGCGCTGCATGGCGTCAGCGAACTGATCGCGGAACAGCTTGCCAATGTTGATGCCGTTGATGATCACATTGCGCAGTTTCCACTCGCCGTTAACCTTCTCCAGCGTGTATTGCACTGGATAGACGGCGCCGTTGGTGCCCTTGACGGTCATGTTGACGCTGGTGCGATCACCCGACTCATCCCCGGCCGGTGCCACGGTAATGCCTTGGTTGTTGTACTCCAGCAGGGCATTGCCATAGAACTGGAACAGGCCCTTCTTGAAGTTTTCCTCGAAGGTCTTCATCTGCGCAGGCGTGGCCTTGCGTGAATACTTGACGGTCATGATGCTGCGGGAAATGCCTTCGGCATCGACCACCGGACCGACAATGGTATTCAGCGCATCATAAAATTTGCTCGGGTCTTGCTTGTACTGCTCTTTGTTGGCGGTCAGGTCAGCCAACATCTTGTTGGTCGTATCCTGCACCAGATCGTGTGCAGAACCCGCCGCGTTGGCCATCATAGGCAGTACTGCAAGCAGCACCAGCAGGCCACGTCGCAAGGTAGAGATCATGAACAGATTCCTCATTTGGCGTCTTTATTGACCGTATTGAGCAGGAATTTACCGATCAAGTCTTCAAGCACCAACGACGACTGTGTGTCGTGGATTGTCGAACCATCCTTGAGCAAGGCTGTTTCCCCGCCCACGCTGACGCCGATGTACTTCTCGCCCAGCAAACCCGCAGTGAGGATAGATGCAGTGGAGTCAGTCGGCAGATTATCTACCTTCTTGTCCACTTGCATGGTCACTCGGCCGGTGAAGCTGTCGCGATCCAGATCGATTGCGGTGACCTTGCCGATGGTTACACCAGCCATGGTCACTTTAGCTCTGACAGTCAAACCGGCGATATTGTCGAAGTACGCGTAAAGTTTATAAGTATCGGCGGTGGGGCTGGCCGACAGGCCACTGACTCGCAGGGCCAGCAACAGTAAAGCCAGGATGCCAGCCAGCAAGAAAAGGCCGACACCGATTTCCACAGTGCGGTTTTGCATCAGAAATCTCCAAACATCAAGGCGGTCAAAATGAAGTCAAGGCCCAGTACCGCCAGCGAGGCGTACACAACGGTCTTGGTGGTGGCGCGACTGATCCCTTCTGAAGTGGGCTCACAGTCGTAGCCTTGGAATACGGCGATCCAGGTCACTACAAAGGCGAAGACGATGCTCTTTATGATGCCGTTGAGCACGTCGCCGCTGAAGGTCACGCTGTTTTGCATGTTGCCCCAGTACGAGCCGTCATAGACGCCCAACCAGTCAACCGCCACCCAGGAACCGCCCCAAATGCCCACCACGCTGAAAATCATTGCCAGCAGAGGCAGGGAAATGAAGCCGGCCCACAGGCGCGGGGCAACAATGTACTTGAGCGGGTCCACGCCGATCATTTCCAGGCTGGACAACTGCTCGGTGGACTTCATGTTGCCGATCTCGGCAGTCAATGCAGAACCTGCACGCCCGGCAAACAGCAAGGCGGTGACCACCGGGCCAAGTTCGCGCAACAGCGTCAGGGCCACCATCTGCCCGACCGCCTGCTCCGAACCGTAGCTGGAGAGAATGTTAAACCCCTGCAGCGCCAGCACCATGCCGATGAAAATCCCGGAAACCACGATGATGACCAGGGACATCACGCCGACCGAATGCAGCTGCTTGATCAGCAAGCCGAAACCGCCGCCAATGCCGCCGCGACCGAGCAACGCGTGAAACAGTAAAATCGTCGAACGCCCCAGCACCTCGACGAGGTCAATACCGGAACGACCGAAAAGGCGAACCTTCTCGAGTAAAGATGTCTTGCGCATCAGCGCTTCCCCAGAAGATCTGCGCGGTAGTCCGCTGCCGGAAAATGAAAGGGCACCGGGCCATCGGGATCGCCGGTCATGAATTGGCGAATGCGCGGGTTATCAGCGTTCATCAGCTCTTCAGGCGTGCCCTGCCCCAGCACCTGACCATCGCCGACTACATAAAGGTAGTCGGCAATGCTCGCGGTTTCGGCCAGGTCGTGGGATACCACGATACTGGTGATCCCCAACGCATCGTTGAGCAGGCGGATCAGGCGCACCAGCACGCCCATGGCGATCGGGTCCTGGCCTACGAAGGGCTCGTCATACATGAGGATCTGCGGATCGAGGGCGATGGCCCGCGCCAGCGCAACGCGGCGCTTCATGCCGCCGGACAATTCGTCGGGCATCAGGTCGATGGCGCCGCGAAGGCCGACGGCCTGCAGTTTCAGCAATACGATGTCACGAATCATTTCATCGGACAGCTCGGTGTGCACCCGCAGCGGAAAGGCTACGTTCTCGAAAACATCGAGGTCGGTGAACAGCGCACCGCTCTGGAACAACACACCCATATGCTTGCGCGCATCGAACAGATCGCTGCGCGACAGCGTCGGCAGGTTCTGGCCGTTGACCCAAACTTCGCCGGCGCTAGGCCGCAATTGCATGCCCATCAGGCGCAACAGGGTGGTCTTGCCGCAACCGGAAGGCCCCATGATGCCCGTGACCTTGCCGCGGGGAATGCGAATATCGACGTTATTGAAGATGCTGCGCGTCCCGCGCTTGAAGGTAAGGCCCTTCAGCTCGACCGCGTAGGCGTTATCGGCACTCATCTAATCTCCTTGGGATGCAGCCTTTCACTCAGACACCACGCTTGCGACATTCGTTTGCGACAGATGCGCAATAATTAGCAACATGGGTTGGGCGGACCGAACTGGCGGCGAACTATATCACTGCTGGTACAGCGTCCCCAAGGCCGGAACCGCGCTCGTTCAGATTCGGGACAGGGAAAAAACGCTGCTGAGGACGAATCTCAAGCAACTGCCGAATAAAGCCTGACGAACTTGCGTGAGGGAATTGATCATTACCGCTATAATCGCCGACTTTTCGTCAGGCTATACGATTTCAGACATGAGCCAATCCAGCGACCTCATTCAATCCGCACAACGCACCATCCGCCTCGAGCTTGAAGCCGTAGAAGGTTTACTGGCCCATATCGACGCGGATTTCGTACGCGCCTGCGAGATGATTCTGGCCAGCAAGGGCCGCGTTGTCGTGGTCGGCATGGGCAAATCCGGCCACGTCGGCAACAAGATCGCCGCCACGCTGGCAAGCACCGGCACCACGGCTTTTTTCGTACACCCGGCCGAAGCCAGCCACGGCGACATGGGCATGATCACCAAGGATGACATCATCCTGGCGCTGTCGAACTCCGGCAGTACCAATGAAATCGTGACACTGTTGCCGCTGATCAAGCGCCTGGGCATCCAGATGATCAGCATTACCGGCAACCCGGACTCGACGCTGGCCAAGGCCGCCGAGGTCAACTTGAATGTTCACGTGGACCACGAAGCCTGCCCGCTGAACCTGGCGCCGACGTCCTCTACGACTGCCGCCCTGGTCATGGGCGATGCATTGGCCGTGGCACTGCTGGAAGCCCGCGGCTTTACCGCTGAAGATTTTGCGTTTTCCCATCCAGGCGGCGCCCTCGGCCGTCGCTTGCTGCTGAAAGTGGAAAACGTCATGCACTCGGGCGATGAATTGCCCCACGTGCAGCGCGGCACCTTGCTGAAGGACGCGCTGATGGAAATGACCCGCAAGGGCCTGGGCATGACCGTCATCCTGGAAGCCGACGGGCGACTGGCCGGCGTGTTCACTGACGGCGACCTGCGCCGCACACTGGACCGCACCATCGATATCCATACTGCAACGATTGACGCGGTCATGACACCACACGGCAAGACCGCCCGCCCCGAGATGCTTGCAGCCGAAGCGCTGAAGATCATGGAAGACCACAAGATCGGCGCGCTGGTGGTGGTCAATAGCGACGACCGCCCGATTGGCGCCCTGAATATGCACGACTTGCTGCGTGCGGGAGTGATGTAAATGTCCGACGACCTTTTGCAACGCGGCAAAAACATCAAGCTGGCGATTTTCGACGTCGATGGCGTGTTGACCGATGGCCGCCTGTACTTTCTCGAAGATGGCAGTGAATTCAAGACGTTCAACACCCTCGACGGCCAAGGCATCAAGATGTTGATGGCGGCGGGTGTGCAAACGGCGATTATCAGTGGTCGAAAAACACCGGTAGTGGAACGCCGCGCACAAAACCTGGGGATTCCTCACCTGTATCAGGGCCGCGAGGATAAACTGGTGGTTCTGGACGAGCTTCTTGGCCAACTCAACCTAAGCTATGAGCAAGTCGCTTACCTGGGTGACGATCTGCCTGACCTGCCGGTGATTCGCCGGGTGGGCCTGGGCATGGCCGTCGCGAATGCGGCGGCGTTTGTTCGCGAACACGCCCACGGCATTACTGCCGCACGTGGCGGTGAAGGTGCTGCCCGCGAGTTCTGCGAGTTGATCCTGCGTGCCCAGGGCAGCCTTGAAGCGGCCCACGCCGCCTACCTATAGAGCGTTTTATGCTGAGCAAAAAGATTCGCAACTTCCTGCTATTCGCAGTCATCGCCGCGCTGTTCCTGGCGGTGGGCTACTGGAATATCAGCCCGGAGCGCTTCCTCGACAAGCCCGTCGCGGCCGTCGACGATAGCGCTATCGCCTATTACGCCATCAACGCTCACACCATACAGTTCCTGCCCGATGGCAAGGTTCAGTACGAAATGACCGCTGATAAAGTCGAGAACCTCAAGGCCACGGACGTCAGCCTGCTGACCAATCCCGACCTGAATCTCTACCGGGGCACCGAGTTCCCATGGCACGTCACCAGCAAGCGCGGTGAGGTGAACAAGGGCGGCACTCAAGTGGAACTGATCGACTCGGTGCGCGTTGCGCGCACTGACGAAAAGAAGCGCGACACCATCATTACCAGTAGTCGCATGACCGTTTTCCCACAACAGCAATATGCGCAGACCGAGCAAGACGTTAGAATCGACGGCGCTGGCGGTGTATCGACTGGCAAGGGAATGAAAGCGTATTTGAAAGAAAGCAGGATACACCTGCTATCGAACGTAAGAGGACAGTATGAGGCTCGTTAAAACCCTCCCTATTTTGCTCGGTCTGGGCGCAGCACTGGGAAGCGTGAGCGCCTGGGCTCTGCCGAACGATAGCCAGCAACCGATCCACATTCAGGCTGACGATGCGCAGCTGGATGACAAACAAGGTGTCGCCACCTACACCGGCGGCGTGATCATCACCCAGGGCTCGATGAAAATCACCGGCAACACGGTGACGCTCACGCGTACGCCGGCTGGCGACATTGACGTGGTGACATCCGTGGGCAACCTGGCTTACTTCGAACAGAAGCAGGCCGCCGCCGACCCTGCCCCGATCAAGGGCTATGGCAAGACCATCCAATACCACGCCCAGCAGAACCGTATCATCCTGATCGATCAGGCCAGGGTTGTGAGCAGTGATGGCAACACGACAGACGGTGAGAAAATCACCTACGACACCGTGAAGCAGATCGCTCAGGCTGGTCGCGCCACCGGCGCGAAGATCGGCACTCCGAAGCCGCGTATCGACATGGTTATCCAGCCGAAGCAGAAAGACGGTGCGGCTCAGCCTGCGCCTAAACCCGCTGCGAAGAAGGCGAACTAATGGCAACCCTGAAAGCCCAGCACTTGGCCAAGGCCTATAAAAGCCGCCAAGTCGTACGCGACGTGAGCCTGTCGATCGACAGTGGCCAGATCGTCGGTTTGCTTGGCCCAAACGGTGCCGGCAAGACCACCTGCTTCTATATGATCGTCGGATTGGTTCAGGCGGATCAGGGACGTGTATTGATTGACGACCTGGACGTCAGCCACCAGCCAATGCACGGTCGTGCACGCGCCGGTATCGGCTATCTTCCACAGGAAGCGTCGATCTTCCGCAAACTGTCGGTTGCCGACAACATCATGGCGATCCTCGAGACCCGCAAGGAACTCGACCGTGACGGCCGTCGCAAAGAGCTGGAAAGCCTGCTGCAGGAGTTCCACATCAACCACATTCGCGACAACCTGGGCATGAGCCTGTCGGGTGGTGAGCGTCGTCGTGTGGAAATCGCCCGCGCCCTGGCCACCGCACCGAAGTTCATCCTGCTCGACGAACCGTTTGCCGGCGTCGACCCGATCTCGGTTGGCGACATCAAGCAGATCATCCATCACCTCAAGGCCAAGGGCATCGGTGTGTTGATCACCGACCACAACGTCCGTGAGACCCTCGATATCTGTGAAACGGCTTATATCGTCAACGATGGCCAGCTGATCGCCGAAGGCGATTCCGCCACCATCCTGGCTAACGAACTGGTCAAGGAAGTGTACCTGGGCCACGAGTTCCGCCTGTAAGCACTGCGGTGTCTGGCCATTCGCCAAGGCGCGCGGGAGTCAATAAAAACCTCCACTTTTTTATTGTTACCGCGCTCTAGGCAAAGCCCCCGATATCAGGCATATAATTTGCTTATGTTTGGCGCTCACGCGCCCTGTCGTGGATGGCGCATTGCGCCGGCGAATAAGGTGTTAAGCCCCTGCCATGAAACCATCGCTAGTCCTGAGAATGGGCCAGCAGCTGACGATGACACCGCAGCTGCAACAGGCCATCCGCCTGCTCCAATTGTCGACCCTGGACCTGCAACAGGAAATCCAGGAGGCCCTGGAGTCAAATCCGATGCTCGAACGCCAGGAAGAAGGCGACGACTTCGATAACGCAGACCCGCTGGCCGATAACATCGAGCAAAAACCCAATCCCGACGTACAGGAACCCTCCTACCAGGAAACCGCCCCCACGGTGGATAACCTTGAGGAAGGCGATTGGAACGAACGCATCCCCAACGAGCTTCCCGTGGACACCGCCTGGGAAGACGTCTACCAGACCAGCGCCAGCAGCCTGCCGAGCAATGATGATGACGAATGGGATTTCACTACCCGCACGTCCGCCGGCGAGAGCCTGCAGAGCCATTTGCTCTGGCAATTGAACCTGGCACCGATGTCCGACACCGATCGCCTGATCGCCGTCACCCTGATCGACTGCATCAATAACCAGGGCTATCTGGACGAAACCCTCGATGAAATCCTCGAGGCCTTCGACCCGGAACTGGACATCGAGCTGGACGAAATCGAAGCCGTGCTGCACCGCATCCAGCAGTTCGAGCCGGCCGGTATCGGCGCCCGCACTCTCAGCGAGTGCCTGCTGCTGCAACTGCGCCAACTGCCCGCCAAGACCCCTTGGCTCGCTGAGGCCCAGCGCCTGGTTACCGACTACATTGACCTGCTGGGCAGCCGCGACTACAGCAAGCTGATGCGCCGCATGAAGCTCAAGGAAGACGACCTGCGCCAGGTCATCGAGCTGGTACAGAGCCTCAACCCTCGCCCAGGCTCGCAGATTGAGTCCAGCGAAGCTGAATACGTCGTGCCCGATGTGATCGTGCGCAAGGACAACGAGCGTTGGCTGGTGGAGTTGAACCAGGAATCAGTGCCGCGCCTGCGGGTCAACCCGCAATACGCAGGTTTTGTTCGGCGTGCCGACACCAGCGCCGACAACACCTTCATGCGCAACCAGTTGCAGGAAGCACGCTGGTTCATCAAGAGCCTGCAAAGCCGCAACGAAACCCTGATGAAAGTGGCCACCCAGATCGTCGAGCACCAGCGTGGCTTCCTGGAATATGGCGATGAGGCCATGAAGCCGCTGGTACTGCATGACATCGCCGAGGCGGTAGGCATGCATGAATCAACGATTTCGCGGGTGACCACGCAGAAATTCATGCATACCCCGCGGGGTATTTATGAGTTGAAATACTTTTTCTCCAGCCACGTCAGCACTTCCGAAGGCGGCGAATGCTCGTCCACGGCAATCCGCGCGATCATCAAAAAACTGGTTGCCGCGGAAAATCAGAAAAAGCCATTGAGTGACAGTAAGATCGCTGGTTTACTGGAGGCACAAGGCATTCAGGTCGCCCGTCGAACCGTCGCCAAGTACCGCGAGTCTCTCGGGATCGCGCCTTCCAGCGAGCGTAAGCGTTTGATGTGACGGGCGGGCCATAGCGTTCCAGTGGCAGGCACCCCGGCCTGCCGCTTTATGCACTGGCAACGAAGGAGAAGCTGTATGCAAGTCAACATCAGTGGACACCATGTAGAAGTCACCCCTCCACTGCGCGAGTATGTCGAGCAGAAGCTGAAGCGGCTTGAGGGTCATTTTGACAAGATCACCAATGTGCAAGTGATCATGAAGGTCGACAAACTCCAGCAGAAAATCGAGGCGACCCTCCAGATTCCCGGCGGCGAAGTAGTCGCCAATGCCGAGCATGAAGACATGTATGCATCAATCGATGCCTTGACTGACAAGCTTGACCGCCAACTTAAAAAGCATAAGGAAAAGCAGCAGAGCCTTCTTCAGGGCACAGGCCGCTAACACTCCCCACCCATGATCCGACTTGAAACCATCCTGACCCCCGGCCGTTCTCTTGTGAACGTGCCGGGCGGCAGTAAAAAGAAAGCCCTCGAAGAAATTGCCAAACTGATCAGTCGCGAAGTGCCTGAACTGGATGAGCAAGTTGTGTACGAGTCGCTGATCGCCCGTGAAAAACTCGGTTCGACCGGTTTTGGTAACGGCATCGCCATTCCTCACTGTCGCCTTCAAGGCTGTGAATCGCCGGTCAGTGCCCTGCTGCACATGGAAAAACCCATCGATTTCGACGCCATCGACGGCGCGCCGGTCGACCTGCTGTTCGTTCTGCTGGTCCCGCAAGCTGCCACCGATGCGCACCTGGAACTGCTCCGGCAGATAGCCAGCATGCTCGACCGCAAGGAAGTACGCGACAAACTGCGCAGTGCCAGTACCAATGAGGCGCTCTATCAGGTTGTCCTGGATGAACAAAACAGGCCGTAATCATGCGTTTGATCATCGTCAGCGGCCGCTCTGGCTCGGGTAAAAGCACCGCCCTCAACGTTCTTGAGGACAACGGTTTCTATTGCATCGACAACCTGCCCGCAGGCCTGCTGCCGGAACTGGCGGAACGTGCGCTGATCCACACCGAACTGGCGCAACCTCTGGTTGCCGTTTCAATCGACGCCCGCAACCTGCCCAGCCACCTTGAGCGATTCCCGCAATTGCTCGAGGAGGTACGTGCCAAGCATATTCATTGCGACGTGCTGTACCTGGACGCCGACGAGGAAACACTGCTCAAGCGTTTCTCCGAGACCCGACGACGCCACCCTCTCAGCAGCCCTCACCGCTCGCTGGCCGAAGCCATCGAGGACGAGACCACCCTGCTGGGCCCGATCATTGACCTCGCCGACCTCAAGATCAACACCACCGGCCTGAACCTGTATCAGTTGCGCGACGCCATCAAGCTGCGTCTGCTGAACCAGCCCGAGCCCGGTACGGCATTCCTCGTCGAGTCGTTCGGTTTCAAGCGCGGCATGCCCGTGGATGCCGACCTGGTCTTCGATGTGCGCTGCCTGCCCAACCCTTATTGGAAGCCTGAACTGCGTGATCAGTCGGGGCTGGACCAACCCGTGGCCGAATATCTGGCCGCACAACCGGATGTTGAGGAGATGTTCCAGGATATCTCCAGCTACCTGCTCAAATGGTTGCCGCGGTTTGCTGCGAGCAATCGGGCCTATGTCACCATTGCCATTGGCTGCACCGGCGGTCACCATCGCTCCGTCTACCTGACCGAACGCCTCGGCCAGGTGCTGCAACAAACCCTCAAGAACGTCCAGGTTCGCCACCGCGACCTTAGCTGAAAGGAACACCCCCGCGATGCCCGCTCTGGAAATTGAAATCATCAACAAGCTGGGCCTGCACGCTCGCGCTTCCGCCAAATTCGTCGGTGTTGCCGGGCAGTTCCCCTGCCAGATCCGCGCAGGGCGCACGCCGGAATCCATGGTTGACGGCAAGAGCATCATGGCAATGATGATGCTGGCCGCCGGCAAGGGCACCAAGATCCACTTGAAGACAGAAGGCGAGCAAGAACAGGAAGCGATGGACGCCTTGGTGAAGCTGATCAATAACTACTTCGACGAGGGTGAATAAACCCCGCCTTTAAGATGAGTGTGAGGCTGCAATAGCCTCACCCTAATGCTGTATCCATCGCCATCATCAAACAAAACCCGATGCATAGCCCAAGGCTGGCAAGCTTTTCGTGGCCGTTACGCCGTGACTCGGGAATGACTTCATGAGTCACCACCAACAGCATCGCCCCAGCGGCTAGCGCCAACCCCAAAGGCAGCAGCACTTCGGCCAGGCTTACCAGCCAGGCACAGAGGACGGCAAACACCGGCTCAACCAGACCTGACGCTGCACCTATCAGAAAGGCTTTGACCCGCGACATCCCTGCTCCAGCCAATACCAGCGCAATCACTAAACCTTCCGGCACGTCTTGCAGGGCAATGCCCATAGCCAAGCTGTCAGCATCCGGCAGCCCGCCACCTGCAGACACGCCCACGGCCATGCCCTCCGGGATGTTGTGGGCAATGATCGCAAACACAAACAGCCAGATACGCGGCGGTATAACCGGTTTATCCGGCGTGCCCACCAGCATTTCCGGGCTGGCACCAGAGACCTTGCGGTCAACCAGGTACAGCCCGAATGCTCCCAGCATGATGCCGAAGCTGATCAAACCACTGGCGCCCCAAGGCGAGAGCCCCAAGCTTTCAGCGGCAGCAATACCTGGGACGACCAGCGAAAATGCCGTCGCCGCCAGCATCACGCCGGCACCAAAGCCCAGCAACATGTCGCTGAGCGCCACCGGCATGCGACGAATAACCAGCACCGGGACCGCACCGAGTGCCGTGCCGAGCGCGCAAATCGCCCCGCCCTGCAAGGCGCGCAGGATTCGCGGTTCAAGATCCAGCCAGGCCAACCCGTGGGCCACCAGCAATGCTGTACCTGCCAATAGCAGCAGCGAGCCAAACGCATAACGAAACATTCGTCCGCTGCTGATCGCCAGTGTTTCAGTGCCCATAGTCGGCCTTAGATCTTGTTATTGGGTGAATATCAGGCCAGGGCAGCCTGGTAGCGTGCGGCGACTTCCGGCCAATTGATGACGCTGTAGAAGGCGTTGATGTATTCGGGGCGACGGTTCTGGTAGAGCAGGTAGTAGGCGTGCTCCCAGACGTCGAGGCCGAGGATTGGCGTATTGCCGCTCATCAACGGGCTGTCCTGATTGCCACTGCTTTCGACCACCAGGGTCTTCTGCGGCGTGACGCTCAGCCAGGCCCAACCGCTGCCGAAACGGGTCAGGGCGGCTTTGGTGAAAGCGTCTTTGAAGCTGTCGAAACCGCCCAGCTGCTCCTCGATCGCTTTGCCCAACGCACCTTCAGGTTTGCCGCCTCCTTTTGGCGACATCACCGCCCAGAACAACGAGTGGTTTGCATGCCCGCCGCCCTGGTTGATGACGGCGGCACGTAGTTTTTCCGGCAGTTGCTGAACGCTGGACACCAGCTTCTCAACTGGCCAGCCCGCGAACTCTGTGCCCTCGACCGCCGCATTCAAGTTGTTGATGTAGGTCTGGTGGTGCTTGGTGTAGTGGATTTCCATGGTTTGCGCATCGATATGCGGCTCCAGCGCATCGTAGGCGTAAGGCAAGGCAGGCAAGGTGTAGGACATATCAATGTGCTCCGTAATAAGGACTGTTGCGGGTCGACGCATCCGATTGCGCCGCAGTGCCACCGAGCAAGCGATGGGTACGCGGGTACTCGCCGTGATCGCTGATGAAATTCAACAGTTCGACGTAAGTCTTGCTGCTCTGGCGCAGTGCCGCCTCGCGCAATTGCGGGCTCAGGCGCGGGTCCTGCATGGTCTGCAACAGGCGTTGATGGATAGCGCAGAGGTATTCCGCGCTTTCCTCAGGCTGGTTCAGGCGCAAGTGCAGGTCCGCCAGGTTGTGATGGGAAATGACGCAAGCCGCCACTGCTTCGTCGGCATCCGCCCAGCGCTCGAATAACACTTGAGCCAGGGCCAGGGCTTGCAGATAGGCCTCGCGAGCGTCGACCAGCTCGCCCTGCATAAAGCAGCGATTGGCCCGTTCGATCGTGCGTTTCCAGTGCTCCATGGTGAGCCTCCAAAGCAGAGTCGGTGATTACACGCCGCCAGCCGTGAGCTTTTCCGGATCCAATAGGATCTCAAGCTGGCTGCGGGGCAGGTCGGTGTGCTCGAGGGCGACGTCAATGACCGGACGGCCCTGCTGATAGGCCTTCTTGGCGATTTCAGCGGCTTTTTGGTAACCAATGATTGGGTTAAGTGCGGTGACCAGGATCGGGTTGCGCGACAGCGCCTCCTTAAGCTTGGCTTCGTTGACCTTGAAGCTGGCGATGGCCTTGTCGGCCAGTAAGCGGCTGGCATTGGCCAGCAGTTCGAGGCTGCCGAGCAGGTTCTGGGCAATGATCGGCAGCATCACATTCAGCTCGAAGTTACCGGATTGGCCGGCGACGGTAATGACCGTGTCATTGCCGATCACCTGGGCCGCGACCATGGCGGTCGCCTCCGGAATCACCGGGTTGACCTTGCCCGGCATGATCGAGGAGCCCGGCTGCAGGCCTTCCAGCTCGATTTCACCCAGACCTGCAAGCGGGCCGGAGTTCATCCAGCGCAGGTCATTGGCGATTTTCATCAGCGAGACCGCGGTGGCTTTCAGCTGGCCGGAGACGGCGACGGCCGTGTCCTGAGAGCCGATCAATGCGAACAGGTTTTTGCCCGGCGTGAACTTCACGCCAGTGAGGCTGCTCAGTTGTTGGCTGAAACGTGCCGCGAATTCAGGGTGCGCGTTGATCCCCGTGCCGACCGCCGTACCGCCCTGGGCCAGGGCCTGCAAGCTCGGCAGCAGGTCTTGCAAGTGGCCGATATTGGCCTTGAGCTGTTGCGCCCAACCATTGAGCACCTGGCTCATGCGCACCGGCATGGCGTCCATCAGGTGAGTGCGGCCGGTCTTGATGTACGGGTGAACCTCCTCGGCCTTGTGTTCGATTACCTGGACCAGATGCAGCAGGGCCGGCAGCGTTTGCTCGTGCAGCACCAATGCGGCGCTGACGTGGATCGTGGTCGGAATGATGTCGTTGCTGCTTTGGCCACAATTGACATGGTCGTTGGGGTTGACCGTCTCGCCCAACAGCCGTGTGGCCAGAGTCGCAATCACTTCGTTGGCGTTCATATTAGAGCTGGTGCCGGAACCGGTCTGGAAGATATCCACCGGGAAGTGCGGCATGAAATCGCCTTCCAGCAAGCCTTGGGCGGCATCGACGATGGCCTTGCCTTGGCTTTCGCTGATCTGCTTGAGGTCGACATTGACCTTGGCGGCGGCGGCCTTGGCCAGGATCAGCGCGCGAATAAATTGCTTCGGCATGCGTTGGTTGCTGATCGGAAAATTGTTCACCGCGCGCTGGGTTTGCGCGCCATACAAGGCCTCGGCCGGCACCTGCAGTTCGCCCATGCTGTCGCGTTCGATACGGGTGTTACTCATCGGAGGATCCTTGCACCAGGTCAGAAACAGAAATGGAAGGCAGCAATTCGCAAGTTGCCAATTGCCAGGCAAAGGTCTGCCAGCGCTTTAGGCGGCAGGCACAGTGAGAGAGGTTTTCCAGGTCGCGCAGCGGGCGCCACGCTTGGTCGAGACACGTGGATCGCCAATGCCAGGGCAAGGCGATATCACTGGCAGTGTCGATCAACAGGCGGAAGGATGTTTCGGCAATCGTCCATGGATGCGTCGCGGAGCAACACGCCAGGTATCGACCCTCGTTGAGGTAATGTTCGATCAGGCGAGGTTCATTGGGATCGAGGCCGCAGCGAATCTGACGACTCATCCAGCGCCAGCTTTCCAGGTACGGATCCTCATGCAGGACAGAACTCATGATCCACACTCATTCGGTAATGATAGTTATTATTAAATGATATTGAGAATCAAAACAAGAGTGGCACATGAATCCATCTGTGACACAGGCATAAAAAAAGCGCGCCATCTGTAGGATGGCGCGCCTTTTTAGTGGAGCGTGGTGGTGTTTTAGCTACCGGCGACAGTCATCCGCTCGATCAGTACCGACCCAGTGCGAATGTTGCTGCGCAGCTCCAAGTCATTACCCACTGCGACGATTTGCTTGAACATATCGCGCATGTTGCCAGCAATGGTCACTTCCTGAACGGCGAACTGAATCTCACCGTTTTCCACCCAGAAACCCGCCGCGCCACGTGAGTAATCACCGGTCACCATATTCAGGCCACTGCCCATCAATTCGGTGACCAGCAAGCCTCTGCCCATACGACGCAACAGCGCAGCCTGGTCCTCGTCGCCATGGGTCACGAACAGGTTGTGCACGCCACCGGCGTTGGCGGTGCTTGGCAGGCCGAGTTTGCGACCGGAGTAAGTACCCAGGACATAGGACACCAACTCGCCCTTCTCGACGAACGGTTTGGCATAGGTCGCCAGGCCATCACCGTCGAACGCCGCACTGCCCATTGCGCGCATCAGGTGCGGACGCTCATCGATGGTCAACCACTCAGGAAACAGCTTCTGGCCGATTGCCCCCTCAAGGAATGAGGACTTGCGGTACAGATTGCCACCCGAGATGGCGCCCAGGAAGCTGCCGAACAGGCCACCTGCGAGTTCGGCCGAAAACAGCACAGGCACTTCACAGGTCGGCACCGGGCGCGCGCCCAGACGGCTCGCCGCACGCTGCGCCGCGCGCTGGCCAATGCTGATCGGGTCCGCCAGCAATTCGCCCTTACGGCTCACGTCGTACCAGTAATCACGCTGCATCTGGCCATCGGCTTCGGCGATCATCACGCAGCTCAGGCTGTGCCGAGTGGAGGCGTAACCCCCGATAAAACCATGGCTGTTGCCGTATACACGGCAGCCCTGATGCGTGTTCAACGTGGTGCCGTCAGCATTTTTGATACGGGGGTCGGCATCAAAGGCCGCCGCTTCGCAGGTCAGCGCTAATTCGATCGCCTGTTCAGGCGTGATGTCCCAGGCGTGAAACAGATCGAAATCCTTCAAGTCCTTCGCCATCAACGCTTTGTCGGCGAGACCTGAGCTTTCGTCTTCAGAGGTGTGTTTGGCAATTGCCAATGCAGCGGCGACAGTTTCACGAATCGCCTCCGGCCCGCTGGCCGACGTGCTGGCCGAGCCCTTGCGCTGCCCCGAATACAAGGTGATACCGAAACCCTGGTCGCGGTTGAACTCAACGGTTTCCACTTCGCGCTGGCGTACCGACGTCGACAGCCCCTGCTCCAGCGACACCGCCACTTCACAGGCACTGGCCCCCTGGCGCTTGGCCTCGGCAAGGATCTGCTCGACTTGTTCCTGCAGTGCCGGTAACGCTTGCGGACCGACGCTTTGGGCTGCACTCATGGTTTTCTCCACTCAAATTCTGCTTTCGGTTAAGGCCATCGAGCGACCGGGCCGGACAAGCGGCCCCCGACTGGTTATCATGGCGGCGTTTCTTTGCGGACTGCCACCATGGTTGATTCTTACGACGACTCCCTCGATGGGGAGAAAAGCAAAACCCAGGTCAAACGTGAGCTGCATGCTCTGGTTGACCTCGGCGAGCGCCTTACAACGCTCAAGAAAGACTTGATTGCAAAACTGCCACTGACCGACGAAATGCGCCGGGCGCTTGCGGATGCACCCAAGCACACCGCGAATATCGCGCGTAAACGGCACATCATGTTTATCGGCAAGCTGATGCGCGATCAGGACACTGACGCGATTCTGGCGTTGCTTGATCAAACCGATGCCTCCACTCGCCAGTACAACGAACGTTTCCATAACCTGGAACGTTGGCGTGACCGCCTGATCTCGGGCGATGACGCGGTGCTGGAGAAATTCGTGCTGGACTACCCGGATGCTGACCGCCAGCAACTGCGCTCCCTGATCCGTCAGGCTCAGCACGAGCAGGCGCATAACAAGGCGCCGGCCACCAGCCGTAAAATCTTCAAGTACATCCGTGAGCTGGACGAGACTCAACGCGGTCTGCGCTGATCCTCTTCCCCGGGTGGCGACCTTCGCCACCCGAAGCTCCGGCCCTTACGACCCCGTGCCACCCACGGTGATCGCATCAATTTTCAAGGTTGGCTGGCCGACACCCACCGGCACCGACTGCCCATCCTTGCCGCACGTGCCGACACCGCTGTCCAGCGACAGGTCGTTACCGACCATCGACACCTTGCTCATGGCTTCCGGCCCGTTACCAATCAACGTCGCCCCCTTGACCGGCGCGGTAATCTTGCCGTCTTCGATCAGGTACGCCTCGCTGGTGGAGAACACAAACTTGCCGCTGGTGATATCCACCTGGCCGCCGCCGAGGTTGGCGCAGTAGATCCCGCGTTTTACCGAGGCGATGATTTCTGCCGGGTCGCTTTCGCCGCCGAGCATGTAGGTGTTGGTCATGCGTGGCATCGGCAGGTGCGCGTAGGACTCGCGGCGGCCGTTACCGGTGCGCGCCACGCCCATCAGGCGAGCATTGAGCTTGTCTTGCATGTAGCCCTTGAGCACGCCGTTTTCAATCAGCGTGGTGCACTCGGTGGGCGTGCCTTCGTCGTCGACGCTCAGCGAGCCACGGCGACCGGCCAGGGTGCCGTCATCGACAATGGTGCACAGCTTGGACGCGACCATTTCGCCCATGCGCCCGCTGTAGGCGGAACTGCCCTTGCGGTTGAAGTCGCCTTCAAGGCCATGGCCCACCGCTTCGTGGAGTAGAACCCCGGACCAACCCGAACCCAATACCACCGGCAACGTACCCGCCGGCGCCGGAATGGCCTCCAGGTTGACCAGCGCCTGGCGCAGCGCTTCACGGGCGTACCCCATGGCGCGGTCTTCAGCGAGGAAATAACGGTAGTCGGTACGCCCGCCGCCGCCATGGCCACCGCGCTCGCGGCGACCGTTCTGTTCGACGATCACACTGACGTTAAACCGTACCAGCGGCCGAACATCTGCCGCCAGGCCACCGTCAGTGGACGCCACCAGGATGCGTTCCCAAACGCCGGCCATGCTCACCGTGACTTGCTGGATGCGCGGGTCGAGCGCGCGGGTAGCGGCGTCGATACGCTTGAGCAAATCAACTTTTTCCGCGCGGCTGATCACTTCAAGGGGATTGTCCGGCGCATACAACTGCGCCACGTCCTGAGTGCTGAACGCCTGCACCGTACCGTTCTGGCCGGCGCGGGAAATCGAGCGCGCCGCACGCGCCGCCAGGCCCAGGGCTTCAGGGGTGATCGCGTTGCTGTAGGCAAAACCGGTCTTTTCACCGGATTGCGCGCGCACGCCCACACCTTGGTCAAGGTTGAAGCTGCCTTCCTTGACGATGCCGTCTTCCAGAGCCCAGGACTCGGAAATCTGCCCCTGGAAATACAGGTCGGCTGCGTCGATGCCTGGCCCGGCCAGATCGCCGAGCACGGTTTGCAAACTTTCGATGGTCACGCCACCGGGTGCCAGGAGATGTTCACTGACTGAGGACAACAACTCGCTCATAGGTTTGGCCTTAAATTCATCGTTCCGAGGCAGGCCGCTGCGCGCCCTGCGAGAAAAAGCGCCGATGGTTGACCACCGGCATGCGCGCCCGTATCGACGCCTGTTCACTGCTGTCGCGTTCGGCCAGTAACACCGCTTCGCCTTGATCCTGTTGTGTCAGCACACGCCCCCAAGGGTCGACAATCGCCGCGTGGCCGTAGGTTTCACGCGGGCCTGGATGTACGCCGCCTTGAGCGGCCGCCAGCAGATAGCACTGGGTTTCGATGGCACGCGCACGAATCAGCACATCCCAATGCGCAGCACCGGTTACGGCTGTAAAGGCCGAGGGCGCGGTAATCAATTCAGCCCCCGCCGCGCGCAACTCGCTGTACAGCTCGGGGAAGCGCAAGTCGTAACACACCGTCAGGCCCAAACGCCCCACCGGCGTGTCCGCCACCACCACATTGCCACCGAAAGCATAGTCGTCGGATTCACGATAACGACCTCGAGCATCCGCCACGTCGACATCGAACAGGTGCAGCTTGTCGTAACGGGCTACGATTTCGCCCTGATCGTCGATCAGCAGCGAGCAGGCGTTGGACTTGGCGTTGGGTTGGTCCTTGGGCGGCAACGGCAATGTGCCGGCCACTATCCATAAGGTGAGGTCGCGGGCGGTCTGTTTCAACCATGGCAGGATCGGGCCTTCGCCTAATGCTTCGGCGCGACCGATATCGGCTACGTCACGGCGGCCCATGGCGGCGAAGTTTTCCGGCAGCACTGCCAGCTTCGCACCGCCTGCCGCCGCTTGTTCCAGCAAGCGCCGGGCCTGGGCCAGGTTGGCCAGAACATCGCTCTGACTGACCATTTGAATTACCGCAAGGGACATAGGCCGACACTCCGTAAAGGGCATGCGGCCATGCTACTCCACAGGCTCTCAGTTTGGTTTTTCAAATGGCTTGTCGAAGGTGATTTTTGGATCCTTCCAAGGACCTTGCACCTTGTATTGCACGCTGGCGAAGCGCGACACGCGGTCACCGATCAACTTGTCGATCAGGAACAGCGCGCCACCAATGGCCGGCGCCCCCACGATCAACGCGGCAATCGGCAGGTTATTGGTCACCGGCAATGTAACCAGCAGCTTGGCATCGACCCGGTCAGCGACCAGGTCCAACGTGCCATTTAGCTCAAGGTTAGTGGATGGCCCAGTCATGGTGATGGGCTCACGGGTCACGAACACGCCATTGCTGGCGGCTAACAAACCTTTGACCCGGTCATAACTCAAGCCTTTGCCTAACAAGTCCGAGAAGTCCAGTCGCAAACGGCGCCCAATAGAGTTGAAGTTCAGCAAACCAAACACCCGCAGGGCTTGGGCACCACCTTCAACCTCAACGAACTGGCCTTTGCGGAACGCCGCATCCAGGCTGCCGGAGAAACGCTTGGGCCCAACCCAGGCCGGCGAACCCGGCCAGCGACCGTCCACGTCGAGGTGGAAGTCCTCGCTGGTCACCGTTGGCGCAAAGCCCCAGCCCTTGAGTACATCGGCGATGTTCTTGCCATCCAGGCGGCCTTTGTACCAACTGCTGCTGGCGCCCG
Organism: Pseudomonas sp. R76; assembly: GCF_009834565.1. Classification (GTDB taxonomy): domain Bacteria; phylum Pseudomonadota; class Gammaproteobacteria; order Pseudomonadales; family Pseudomonadaceae; genus Aquipseudomonas. The sequence continues at coordinate 1,172,674 of NZ_CP019428.1, read as the reverse complement.
GCGCACCTTCCCAGCCACCGGCCCCCTTGAGTTGCATGCCTTTGAGGCCCAGGTCCAGGTTGTTGAAGGCCAGCCCTTTGGCGGTTGGCCGGATCTTCAGCGACCAGGCCCCCACCAGGTCCGGCCCCTGGAACAACTGATTGATGGCTATATCCAGGGCAGGGATGTCTTTTGGATCAATATCAGCCAATGGGTCCGGCGCATTCTCATCCGCCTGCACCGTCGGGTCCACCGCCGGCAATTTCACGTACTGCAAGTTGATCGCAATAGGTGCACCCTTGGCATCCGGCAGGTTCACAGCGCCTTTGGCCTGCTGGCTGTCTAACTGCAAACCCCAGGCAGCCGGCTTACGATCCAATTGCAGATTGACCTGATCAAACTGCGTACCAAAACCGGTCAGCTTGCCTACCTTGAAATCTGCGCCACTGAGCAGTTGCTTGGCACTGCCGCCTGGATCATTGCCGGCGTAGCGGTTTACCAGTTTTTTCCAAGGGTCGATGTCCAGCTCAGACAACACACCGCGAATGCGCAGGCCTTTGGCAGCCGGGAGCACGGCACTCCCATCCCCCAGGAACAACTCCCCGCGGCCATCATTGAATTTGTCGGGTGGCGAGGCAAAGGTAAAGCTCGCCAGCTCGCCGTAGTCGAACCAGTAGCGACGCTCGGAGCCCTGCAAAGTCATGCGGAACACACTGTCGCGACCCTGGCTGGCGGGCATGCCAAACGGTGCCGGCAAATCGACCGCTACGCCCTTCATGCTGGAGCTGACCATCAGTTGGCTATCAGCGCCATCCAGGGTCAGTTGCAGTTGATAGGGAATATCGCCGGACACCGGCATTGGCTGGCTGATTTTTAACCAGTCCGTCAGGCGTTTAACCGTGACTTGGCCTTTGGCGGTAACGCGCGTACTGATATTGCCCGGCTTGCCATCAGCGAAGATTTGCGCGGTGATCGGTCGGTCAAACGCTTGCGCCGAGATGTTCTGACCACTCAAGCCCTTGGCACTGTCGAAGCGGAAATTACCTTTGAGCTGAGTCAGGTCCAGGGTCGGCTCGGCCAATTGCAGGCGGGACTTGTCGGTCTGGAAGTCCACCACAATCTTCGGCTCAGTGCCCTTGGCCAATGGAATATCCAGGTCCAGCGAGCCTTGCAGGTCACCCTCGCCTTTCCACCCGGCAAAGGTCGAGCCGGTGCCTATCGGCGCATCCTGGAGGATTTTCAAGCCATCGCCCAAACCACCGGCAAACCCACCGGTGATCAGCAGGTGACTGTCCTTACCGGCTGGCGCGTGAGGAATGTTGACGTAGACGTCCTTGACCTTGGTGTCGAGCAACTGACCCTTGCTCGCCAGGATGCGTACGCCGCTCTCCTCGACAAACACTTCGCCATTGACCTTGCTCACATGGGGCCAGCCCGGCTGGAATGCCAGTTCGGCGTCATGCACCTTGAAGAACAGGCTGATATTGCGTGCAGCCGGCAATGCATCGTGGTTCAGCGAGCCTTGGTACTGGAAGAAACCCTGGTCAACCGCACCTTTGAGAATCGCCGTGCGCAGCCATTCATCCAGTGACGGGCTCAACACCGCTGGCAGGTACTTGGGCGTGAAACGGCCATCGCCATCGACCATGCCGACCCGCAGGTCCATGTAGTCTTCCTGGCTGTGGTCAAAATGCAGACGAATCAGGAAGTCCGCAGCAACCTTGCCCTCCTCGCCCAGCACCTTGATGTACGGAGCGATCAGGGTGAAGCCTTCCTTATCCAGCTTCCACGTCAGGCGCGCGTTGGCCTGGATGTACTGCCAGGGCTTGGCGAAGATCGGGAACAGGTGCAAGGAAAAGTCCTTGCTGTCCATGCGCAGTTCGCCGTGGCCCAGGTCGCCACTGATGCTGCCGGACACGTTCCGCGCGGCTGGCGCACCAAGGTAAGCATCGAAGCCGATGCGCTCCAGGTTTGCGGCAAAGCTGACCTTCTGGTCGCTGGTGTCCTGGGGGCGGAAATCCACCAGCACATTGCGCAGCAAGCCGGTGGCTTTGAGGTGTTCTATGGTTTTGGCAAAGCCTTCAGGCAAGGGTGCCAAGGCATTCAGCAGCGGCGTGATGGGCGTCAGGTCGAGGCGATCAGCCTGCAGCTTCCAGACTTCCAGGTCCTTGTCGGTAGCCAGGCTCTGCTGCAATTGCAGGCGTGACTCCCAGCGCGTCTCACCGATGTTCATCGCCAGCGAATCAAACAGCACCTTGAGGCCGGTATCGCTGCGTTGCAGGTAAGCTGTCAGGGCAAGGTTTTCAATATGCACCGGCTTGCGCTCGGCGTAGCTGCCCTTCACCTGAGGTGAATTGAGGCGCACCGCTGCGCTTTGCACAGCGCCCTTTGCCCAGGTCAGCCAGAACTCGCCACCCGCTTTGAATTGGGTGAGTTTCCACTGCTGGGTCAGCTTGGCCGGAATCCATTTTGCCCAATCGCTTTGGGGCAGGCTCAGGTAGGCTTCGACTTGGCCGTCTTTCCATTGGCTGGCGCGAATTCGGCTGCGCAGGCTCAGGGCAAGAGGCTGCCCATCAGGCAAGGTCAGGCGGGCATCGAGGCGTTGGCGGGTGGCGCCGGTGTGCAGGCTCAGGCCCACGTAAGTCAGGGTCAGCGGCGACTGGTCGAAGGGTTGCAAGGTAACTTGGCTATCGAGCAACGACACACGCTTGACCATTTGCATACGCGTGAGCAATTGCTCCGGGTCCAGCGGCTGGTCATCCTGCACCGGCAAGCCTTGCAGCGCCCAACGGCCATCCTTGTCTTCCTTGACGCTCAATTGCAGGCCACTGACTTCCAGGTGGGCAATGCGCACTTCGCGCGCCATCAGGCTGGCCCACAGATCCGGCACCACTTCAACCTGGTCAAGGCGCAAGGCACTGCTGCCCTCGCCGACCATCACGTCGTGGGCCAGCAGCACCGGCGCGAAGCCGCTCCAGCGCCCTTCCAGGCTGCCGATGTGCACGGGCATATCCACCGCGGCCTGGGCCTTGGCTTCGATTTCGGCGCGGTATTCAGCCACCAGCGGGGTCAATTCACGACCCAGGCTCACGTACACCGCTGCCAACACCAGCAGCAAGGCGCACAAGCCTAGGCCCCAACGGGTCAAAGCGGCAAAAAAGCGTTTCAGACGCTCCATGTCAGGCGACCCTCAAGGCAGTTAGCGGACGGCAGATCAAGGTCTGCCGGTCTCGAAGAAAGAAAGCGATTGGGGATCAGAGCAGCACCACGTCGTATTGTTCCTGGGAATACATGGTTTCGACCTGGAAGCGAATCGTGCGCCCGATAAAAACCTCCAGTTCAGCGACGTTACCGGACTCCTCATCCAGCAACCGATCAACCACTTTCTGGTTGGCGAGCACTCTATAACCTTCGGCTTGATAGGCGCGTGCCTCCCGTAAGATTTCGCGGAAAATCTCGTAGCAAACCGTTTCCGGGGTCTTTAACTTGCCGCGTCCCTGGCAACTGCTGCAAGGCTCGCAGAGCACTTGCTCGAGGCTTTCGCGGGTACGCTTGCGGGTCATCTGCACCAGGCCAAGCTCGGTGATGCCGATGATATTGGTCTTGGCGTGATCGCGTTCCAGTTGCTTCTCGAGCGTGCGCAGCACCTGGCGCTGATGTTCTTCGTCTTCCATGTCGATGAAGTCAATGATGATGATGCCGCCCATGTTGCGCAGGCGCATCTGACGGGCAATGGCGGTGGCCGCCTCGAGATTGGTCTTGAAGATAGTCTCTTCGAGGTTGCGGTGGCCAACGAACGCGCCGGTGTTGACGTCAATGGTGGTCATGGCTTCCGCCGGGTCGACCACCAGATAGCCGCCGGACTTGAGCGGCACCTTGCGCTCCAGAGCTTTCTGGATCTCGTCTTCAACGCCATACAAGTCGAAAATCGGCCGTTCGCCAGGGTAGTGCTCCAGGCGATCGGCAATTTCCGGCATCAATTCGGCGACAAATTGCGTGGTGCGCTGGAAAGTTTCCCGCGAATCGATGCGAATTTTCTCAATCTTCGGGCTGACCAGATCGCGCAGGGTGCGCAGGGCCAGGCCGAGGTCTTCATAGATGACGCTTGGTGCGCCGATGGTTTTGATCTGAGCGCCGATCTGGTCCCACAAACGCCGCAGGTAGCGGATATCCATGAGGATTTCATCGGCACCGGCGCCTTCTGCGGCGGTGCGCAGGATAAAGCCACCCGCTTCCTTGATGCCTTCGGCAGCCACGCAGTCGCTGACCACCTTTTTCAGGCGCTCACGCTCGGCTTCATCTTCGATCTTCAAGGAAATGCCGACGTGGGCGGTGCGCGGCATGTACACCAGGTAACGCGAAGGAATCGACAGCTGAGTCGTCAGCCGCGCGCCTTTTGAGCCGATAGGGTCCTTGGTGACTTGCACCACCAGGCTCTGCCCTTCATGCACCAGCGCACTGATGCTTTCGACCGCCGGGCCTTCGCGCAAGGAGATTTCCGAGGCATGGATAAACGCCGCGCGGTCCAGGCCGATATCGACGAAAGCAGCCTGCATCCCCGGCAACACGCGTACCACTTTGCCTTTATAGATATTGCCGACAATGCCGCGCTTCTGGGTGCGCTCGACGTGCACTTCTTGCAGAACACCGTTCTCTACCACCGCCACGCGCGATTCCATCGGCGTGATATTGATCAGAATCTCTTCACTCATGGCTGGGTCTCGTTCAGGCGTTTTCACAATAGTGACCGATCGCTTAAGGCTTGGCGCGCAAGTAAGGCGTTCAGCGCGCGGTAAGGTTTTGCCAACAGGGTATGCCGAATTGGCCAAGCAGTTGCGCGGTTTCGCACACCGGCAGGCCTACCACGGCGGAATAGCTGCCATTGAGCCCGGCGACAAACACCGAACCAAGCCCCTGGATAGCATAGCCGCCTGCCTTGTCCTGAGGTTCTCCACTGTGCCAGTAGGTTGTCGCCTCCTCGACAGAAATACCGCGAAACCGTACGCGACTGCTTACACAGCGTGTTTCGCAGCGCGAACCGTCGGTGACGGCAATAGCGGTCAGCACCTCGTGCTCACGCCCGGCCAAGGCCATCAACATCGCCAGGGCGTCGGCCTGATCCACTGGCTTGCCGAGGATTTTCCCATCAACGATCACAGCCGTGTCAGCACCCAGCACGCAGGTGTCCGCGGTGTGTTCAAGCGCAGCAAAACCCGCCGTAGCCTTGCCGCGCGCAAGGCGCTCGACGTAGGCCACAGCCGGTTCGTTTGTAAGAGGAGTTTCATCAATAGCGGCGCTGACCACGGTGAAGGGCACACCGATCTGGGTCAGCAGTTCACGCCGCCTTGGGGAGCCCGAGGCCAGATAAAGCGAATTCATTCCAGACTCTCCCTGTAGGGTTCGATAACCAGGCAGAGCCTCGCAATCCATTCAATTGATTTTATAGCGACGACGTAATCCACGCAGACCGAAACTGACCCATGGCCACAGCAACGCACTGACCAGCGCCGGCAGCACCAACGCCAGGGTCGGCTGGCGGTTACCGGTCAAGGCGCTGAGCCACAGTTGCACCAACTGCGCCAGGCCGAAGATCACCAGGATCACCAGGCACTGCTGCCACATCGGGAACATGCGCAAGCGTTGTTGCAACGACAGCACCAGGAAAGTGATCAGGGTGAGGATCAACGCGTTCTGGCCCAGCAAGGTGCCATAGAGCACATCTTCCGCCAAGCCCAGGCACATCGCGGTGACCATCCCGACTTTATGCGGCAAGGTCAGCGACCAGAAAGCCAGCAGCAAGGCCAGCCATAAAGGACGCAGGATTTCCATGAATTGCGGCAGCGGCGAAACGCTGAGCAGCAAACCGATGGCGAACGTCAGCCAGACGATCCAGCCATTACGCGAATGGGTACCGGCCATTATTCCTCCCTCTTCCGCGTGGTTGCCGGGGCGGTAGCCGCTGGGCGGGTAGCCGGTGTGGCAGCAGGCGGTTTAGCCGCTGGCGCGGTGGCAGCGGGTGTAGACGCCGATGGCTTTGCCGCACGCGTGCTGTGAGCTGCAGGTTTGACAGGTGTCGCGACGGGCGCTGCCGGGGTTGCCGAAGGTGCGGGCGGCCCGACAAACGCCGGTTTCGGCACCGTAGCGGGGGTGGTGGGTACGGCGCCGTTCTGCTTGTCTTCCGCTTCCTGCGCTTGGGCGGCGTCATTGGCACGTTCTTCGGGGGTGCGGTTGTCACTGAACACCAGCAGCAGGTAGCGGCTACGGTTCAAGGCAGCCGTCGGCACGGCACGCACGATGGCGAACGGCTGACCGGAATCGTGAATTACTTCCTTCACCGTCGCCACTGGGTAACCCGCCGGGAAGCGCTGGCCCAGGCCGGAACTGACCAGCAGGTCGCCTTCCTTGATGTCGGCGGTATCGGCAACATGGCGCAACTCAAGGCGCTCCGGGTTACCGGTGCCGCTGGCAATCGCGCGCAAGCCGTTGCGATTCACCTGCACCGGGATGCTGTGGGTGGTGTCCGTCAGCAGCAATACCCGCGAGGTGTAGGGCATCAACTCGACCACCTGGCCCATCAGGCCACGGGCATCGAGCACCGGCTGGCCAAGGACCACACCGTCGCGTTCACCCTTGTTGATGATGATGCGATGGGTAAACGGATTTGGGTCCATGCCGATCAACTCGGCCACTTCGACCTTCTCGTTGACCAGTGCGGAAGAATTGAGCAACTCGCGCAGCCGAACGTTCTGCTCGGTGAGGGCCGCCAGCTTTTGCATGCGCCCCTGCAACAGCAGGTTTTCAGTCTTGAGTTTTTCGTTCTCGGCGACCAGCTCAGTGCGGCTGCCGAATTGGCTGGCCACGCCCTGGTAGAGACGTTGCGGCAGGTCGGTGATCCAGTAAGTCTGCATCAACACCAGCGACATCTGGCTACGCACGGGCTTGAGCAGTGCAAAGCGGGCATCGACCACCATCAGCGCGACCGAAAGCACGACCAGCACCAATAAGCGCACGCCCAATGAGGGGCCTTTGGCGAAAAGCGGTTTAATAAGCCGCTCCTCCCAGGCAAATGTTCTCTTTATTCATACGGCATCAAACCGGCCTGGATGCAGATTGAAGAAGATAAACGCCAACAGGCAGCACTGCAAAGTGCTGCCTGCGGACGAAGCATGAACCATCCAAGCAATCTTATTCGCTGGAGAGCAGGTCCATGGTGTGTTTATCCATCATTTCCAGTGCACGGCCACCGCCACGGGCGACGCAGGTCAGCGGGTCTTCGGCGACGATCACCGGCAGGCCGGTTTCCTGGGCCAGCAGCTTGTCGAGGTCACGCAGCAAGGCGCCACCACCGGTCAGCACCAGGCCACGCTCGGCGATATCGGATGCCAGTTCCGGAGGCGATTGCTCCAGGGCGCTTTTCACGGCCTGAACGATGGTGGCCAGGGACTCTTGCAGAGCTTCCAGCACTTCATTGGAGTTCAGGGTGAAGGCACGTGGAACGCCTTCGGCCAGGTTGCGACCGCGAACATCAACTTCGCGCACTTCGCCGCCCGGGTAGGCGGTGCCGATTTCCTGCTTGATACGCTCGGCGGTGGATTCGCCGATCAGGCTGCCGTAGTTACGGCGCACATAGGTGATGATCGCTTCGTCGAAGCGGTCGCCGCCAACGCGTACGGATTCGGCATACACCACACCGTTCAGGGAAATCAGGGCGATTTCGGTAGTACCACCACCGATATCCACCACCATCGAACCGCGTGCTTCTTCAACCGGCAGGCCGGCACCGATCGCAGCAGCCATTGGCTCTTCGATCAGGAACACTTCACGCGCACCGGCGCCAAGGGCCGATTCACGGATGGCACGACGCTCAACCTGGGTGGACTTGCACGGAACGCAGATCAGCACACGAGGGCTGGGCTGCAGGAAACTGTTTTCGTGAACCTTGTTGATGAAATACTGCAGCATCTTCTCGCAGACACTGAAGTCGGCGATCACGCCGTCTTTCATCGGACGAATGGCAGCAATATTGCCTGGTGTTCGGCCGAGCATGCGCTTGGCCTCGGTGCCAACGGCAACGACACTTTTCTGATTACCATGGGTCCGAATGGCCACAACCGATGGCTCATTCAGAACGATTCCGCGCTCGCGCACGTAAATAAGGGTGTTGGCAGTGCCCAGGTCAATGGAAAGATCGCTGGAAAACATGCCACGCAGTTTCTTGAACATGGGGAAAGGACCCTAGGCAACGCGTGGGTAAAAAAGTGCGGCAAACTCTAACAACGACAGGGATTTTGGGCAAGGCGCCAATGTGCTAAATTGGCCGACTTTCTGTGCACCAACCCCCACAATCGCGGCCATATGACCGTAGAAATGCGGTAGTGTTCCGACAATCTAACACACGGACGCCCTCCGTTCTGTTTTCCACTGGAGAATCCCATGGCGCTTGAACGCTCCGACGTGGAAAAAATCGCTCATCTGGCCTCGCTTGGCCTGAATGAAGCCGATCTTCCACAGACCACCGCAGCCCTGAACAGCATTCTCGGGCTGGTTGACCAAATGCAGGCCGTCAATACCGACGGCATCGAGCCCCTGGCTCACCCGCTGGAAGCCAGCCAGCGCCTGCGCGCAGACGTTGTGACCGAGCGAAATAATCGCGAGGCCTACCAGTCCATCGCGCCAGCGGTCGAAAACGGCCTGTACCTGGTTCCGAAAGTCATCGACTAAAGGGAAAGAGCCTTTCATGCATCACATGACTCTGGCCGAGATCGCCCGCGGTCTCGCCGACAAAAAGTTTTCTTCCGAAGAGCTGACCAAGACCCTGCTTGCGCGCATTGCCGAGCACGATCCCAAGGTCAACAGCTTCATCAGCCTCACCGAAGAGCTGGCCCTGAGCCAGGCCAAGGCCGCCGACGTTCGTCGCGCCAACGGTGAGAATGGCGCACTGCTGGGCGCACCAATCGCCCACAAAGACTTGTTCTGCACCCAGGGCATTCGCACCAGTTGCGGCTCGAAGATGCTCGACAATTTTAAAGCACCCTACGACGCCACCGTGGTGTCCAAGCTGGCTGCCGCCGGGGCCGTGACCCTGGGCAAGACCAACATGGACGAGTTCGCCATGGGTTCGGCCAACGAATCCAGCTACTACGGCGCAGTTAAAAACCCGTGGAACCTGGAACACGTGCCCGGCGGTTCGTCCGGTGGTTCGGCTGCCGCCGTTGCCGCGCGCTTCCTGCCGGCCGCTACAGCCACCGACACCGGTGGCTCGATCCGCCAGCCAGCGGCCTTCACCAACCTCACCGGCTTGAAGCCGACCTACGGTCGCGTTTCCCGTTGGGGCATGATCGCCTACGCGTCCAGCCTTGATCAGGGCGGCCCTCTGGCGCGCACCGCTGAAGACTGCGCAATTTTGTTACAAGGTATGGCCGGGTTCGACACACAGGACTCCACCAGCATCGATGAGCCAGTGCCGGACTACAGCGCCAGCCTGAATAACTCGATCAAAGGCCTGCGCATCGGCGTGCCGAAAGAGTATTTCAGCGCCGGTCTCGACCCGCGTATCGCCGAACTGGTGCACAACAGCGTCAAGGAGCTGGAAAAGCTCGGCGCCGTGATCAAGGAAATCAGCCTGCCGAACAACCAGCACGCGATTCCTGCGTACTACGTTATCGCGCCGGCAGAAGCCTCCTCCAACCTGTCGCGTTTCGACGGCGTGCGTTTCGGCTATCGCTGCGAAAACCCGAAAGACTTGACCGACCTTTATAAGCGCTCCCGCGGCGAAGGCTTCGGCGCCGAAGTACAACGCCGGATCATGGTCGGTGCTTATGCCCTGTCGGCCGGCTACTACGACGCCTACTACCTCAAGGCGCAAAAGATCCGTCGCCTGGTGAAGAACGACTTCATGGCCGCCTTCGAAGAAGTCGACGTGATCCTCGGCCCAACCACGCCGAACCCGGCCTGGAAGATCGGCGCCAAGACCGGCGACCCGATCGCCGAGTACCTGGAAGACCTGTACACCATCACCGCCAACCTCGCGGGCTTGCCGGGCTTGTCCATGCCAGCTGGTTTCGTCGATGGCCTGCCGGTCGGCGTGCAATTGCTCGCCCCGTATTTCCAGGAAGGCCGCCTGCTCAATGTGGCGCACCAGTACCAGTTGAACACCGACTGGCACACCCGCACCCCTACCGGCTTCTGAGGAGAACACTATGCAATGGGAAGTTGTGATCGGGCTGGAGATTCATACCCAGCTCGCCACCCAATCGAAGATTTTCTCCGGTAGCGCCACCACCTTCGGCTCCGAGCCGAATACCCAGGCCAGCCTGGTAGACCTGGGCATGCCCGGCGTATTGCCGGTGCTGAACCAGGAAGCGGTGCGCATGGCGGTGATGTTCGGCCTGGCGATTGACGCCGAGATCGGCCAGCACAACGTGTTCGCGCGCAAGAACTACTTCTACCCGGATCTGCCCAAGGGCTACCAGATCAGCCAGATGGAGTTGCCGATCGTCGGCAAGGGCTACCTGGACATCCCGCTGGAAGACGGCACCATCAAACGTGTCGGCGTGACCCGCGCGCACCTGGAAGAAGACGCCGGCAAGAGCCTGCACGAGGAATTCCCGGGCGCTACCGGCATCGACCTGAACCGTGCCGGCACGCCGTTGCTGGAAATCGTGTCCGAGCCGGACATGCGCAGCGCCAAGGAGGCCGTGGCCTACGTCAAGACCATCCACGCGCTGGTGCGTTACCTGGGCATCTGCGATGGCAACATGGCCGAAGGCTCGCTGCGTTGCGACTGCAACGTGTCGATCCGTCCAAAAGGCCAGGTCGAGTTCGGCACCCGCTGCGAGATCAAGAACGTCAACTCGTTCCGCTTTATCGAAAAGGCGATCAACAGCGAAGTGCGTCGCCAGATCGAGCTGATCGAAGACGGCGGCAAGGTGATCCAGCAAACGCGCCTGTACGACCCGAACAAAGACGAAACCCGCGCCATGCGCAGCAAAGAGGAAGCCAACGACTACCGTTACTTCCCCGACCCGGACCTGTTGCCGGTGGTCCTTGAAGATTCGTTCCTCAATGACATCCGCGCCACCCTGCCGGAATTGCCGCAGCAGAAACGCGAGCGCTTCCAGGCGCAGTTCGGCCTGTCGGTCTACGATGCCAGCGTGCTGGCTTCCAGCCGTGAGCAAGCCAACTACTTCGAAAAAGTCGTGAGCATTGCCGGCGACGCCAAGTTGGCGGCCAACTGGGTGATGGTTGAGCTGGGCAGTCTGTTGAACAAACAGGGCCTGGAAATCGACGAAGCCCCTGTCACCGCCGAGCAACTGGGCGGCATGCTGCTGCGCATCAAGGACAACACCATCTCCGGCAAAATCGCCAAGACCGTGTTTGAAGCCATGGCCAGCGGTGAAGGCAATGCCGACGACATCATCGAGAAGCGCGGCCTCAAGCAAGTCACCGACAGCGGCGCGATTTCGGCCGTACTCGATGAAATGCTGGCGGCCAACGCCGAACAGGTCGAGCAATACCGCGCCGCCGACGAAGCCAAGCGCGGCAAGATGTTCGGCTTCTTCGTCGGGCAGGCAATGAAAGCGTCCAAAGGCAAGGCCAACCCGCAACAAGTGAACGAACTGCTGAAGAGCAAGCTCGAAGGCTGATTCGCAACACTGATCGTTCCCACGCTCTGCGTGGGAACGCCTCACAGGACGCTCCGCGTCCGCTTTTGTGACGCGGAGCGTCACGGGCTGAATTCCCACGCGGAGCGTGGGAACGATCACCGGGGACACCTTGAATGAAGCGTCTACTCGGCCTGCTGGCCCTGTTCTCTCTGTTGGCCGGTTGTGCCAGCGGCCTCATCGACCCCAACGGCTACGACGAAACCGGCACCGCCTCGTATTACGGCGCCAAGCACCATGGCAACAAAACCGCCAGCGGTGAACCCTTCAACCAGAATGCCCTGACCGCCGCCCATCGGCGCCTGCCCTTCGGCACACAGGTCAAGGTAACCAACCTCGACAACAACAAATCCGTGGTACTGCGCATCAATGATCGCGGCCCACATACCCGTGGGCGCCTGATCGACGTTTCACGCAGGGCCGCCGAACAACTCGGTATGCTGGGCAGCGGCACTGCGCGGGTTCGCGTGCAAGCCATGAGCAACTAATCAAGGGAGCCTTGGCCATTTCCGCATTAACCGCCCTCTCATCCTGGAGCCTGATCGAACTGGTCAGCGGCCTGGTGCTGCTGATCGTCGGCGCCGAAATCCTGGTGCGCGCCGCCGTGCGCCTGGCGGCCAGCCTCAAGGTGCGGCCACTGATCATCGGCCTGAGCATCGTCGCCTTCGGCAGCAGCGCGCCACAGATGACCGTGAGCCTGCAGGCCACCCTGGCCGGTAATACCGATATCGCAGTGGGCAGCGTGATCGGCAGCAGTATCTTCAACACGCTGGTCACTCTGGGCCTCGCCGCGCTGATCATCCCATTGCGCGTGTCCCGGCAGTTGGTGCGCCTGGATATCCCGGTGATGATTTGTGCCGGCCTGCTGGTGTTTACCCTGGCCGCCAACGAAGAACTGACCCCGCTCGATGGCCTGTTCCTGCTGATTGCACTGGCGGCCTACCTGGGTGTTTTGCACTATCAGACCCGCCACTCCCGCCGCCCGCGCACACTGGACACCGTGGCTAGGGCGCCCTGGCTGAGCAGCGCATCGCTGATGCTGAGCGGGCTGTTGATCCTGGTGCTGGCCGGGCATTTGCTGCTGGGCGCGGCAGTGGACGTGGCGAGCGACTTGGGCTTGTCCGAGCGCATCATCGGCCTCACGCTGATTGGTGTCGGCACCTCGCTGCCGTGCCTGGCCACGTCACTGATTGCCGCGCTGCGCGGCGAGCGCGAGATTGCCGTGGGCAACGTGATCGGCAGCAACCTGTTCAACCTGCTTGGGGTGCTCGGGTTTACCGCCCTCGTGGCGCCGTCGCCGCTGTCCGTGTCGCCCAATGCGCTGGATTTTGATTTGCCGGTGATGCTCGGCGTGATTGTGCTGTGCCTGCCGGTGTTTTATACCGGCTACCGCGTCACCCGCGCCGAAGGCCTGGTGTTCCTGGGCCTGTACCTGGCGTATGGGCTGCATGTGGTGTCGTTCACCTTTGGCATGCCGCTGGCGACCAAGCTTGAACAATTGATGCTGTATTACGTCCTGCCGGCGCTGGTGGCGTTCCTGTTGTTCAGCTCGCTGCAAGCCTGGCGCCGCCAACAAAAGAGGGAATCGCAATGACCGATCAGAAAAAGCCCGGGGTTGAAATGCGTCGCCAGGTTATGGGCGATGTGTTTGTCGACCGCGCCTTGGGTAATGCCACCGAGTTCACCCAGCCGCTGCAGGATTTCGTCAACGAACACGCATGGGGCAGCGTGTGGAACCGTGAAGGCCTGCCGCTGAAGACGCGCAGCCTGATCACCCTCGCCGCCCTCACTGCGCTCAAGTGCCCGCAGGAACTCAAGGGCCACGTACGTGGCGCCCTGAACAACGGGTGCACGGTGGAGGAGATTCGCGAGGCGCTGCTGCATTGCGCGGTGTACGCGGGCGTGCCGGCGGCGATTGATGCGTTTCGGGCAGCGCAGGAAGTGATTGAGGCGTATCAGGCAGATAAGTAGTGACTGTCAGATAGCTTTCGCGAGCAAGCCCGCTCCCACATTCGACCGCATTTTCATGCCGGAACTCAGTCAAATGTGGGAGCGGGCTTGCTCGCGAATGGCCCTCGAACCCACCACAATATTCAGATCCAACCACCCGCCTGCAACACAAAAATCCCGATATTGGTGGTCACCGCCGCCATCAAGGTAGTAATCACAATAATCGCCGCCGCCAGTTCATGATTGCCCTCGGCCGCCCGGGCCATGACAAAACTCGCCGCCGCCGTCGGTGCGCCGAAGTACAAAAACAGAATCCCCAGTTCCGGCCCTCGAAAGCCCAGCAACCACGCACCCAGCGTCGCGAACACCGGCAGGCCCACCATCTTCACCAGGCTGGCACTCAACGCCATGCTCCCGCTTTTGCGCAAGGCCGCCAACGACAAGGTGCCACCGATACAGATCAACGCCAGCGGCAAGGTCATGTCCGCCAGGTACTGCCCGGACGACTCCAGCCAGCCCGGCAGGCCGATCTTGAAAATCGCGAACGGCGCCGCCGCAATCACGCTGATGATCAGCGGGTTGGCCACCACACTTTTGAAGATGCTCCACGGGTCGGACTTGATCACCGGGCTGTACACCGCCAGCACGATGGTCGACAGGGTGTTGTATAACAGGATCACCAGGGCGGCGAGGATCGCGCCGAGGGAAATGCCGTAGTCGCCGTACATGCTGGCCGCCAGCGCCAGGCCGATCACGCCGTTATTGCCGCGAAACGCGCCCTGGGTGTAGATGCCACGGTCTTCGGGCGGGCAGCGGAAAATCGCCCAGCCCCAGGCCAGGGCAAAGCTCAGCAGCGTGGCGACGGCAAAGTAAATCAGCAAACCCGGCTTGAGCGCCGCGTGCAGGTCGGCATGCAGGATGCCGAGGAACAGCAGCGCCGGCATGGTGACGTTGAACACCAGGGACGAGGCGGTGTGGATAAAGTTGTCGTTGATCCAGTTGATGCGCTTGAGCAGCACACCGAGAAACAGCATGGCAAACACCGGCGCGGTGATGGTGAGGGTGGTGAGGAAGATAGCCAGCATGCCGGGGAGAACCTTGGGCGGGTGTCGTCAGGTGGCTAATGATAAGCCAGATTCACCCGGATCGTTCCCACGCTCTGCGTGGGAACGCAGCCCGGGGCGCTCCGCGCCCCTTCACAGCGGACGCGGAGCGTCCAAAGAGGCATTCCCACGCAGAGCGTGGGAACGATCACGCGGTCTCAGGTGATCGGTGCCGGGTTGAACAGGGTGATGTCGTTATGCAGCTTGTGCCGCTCCGCCCACGTCTGTTTCTTGCCGCTGGCCACATCCAGGTAGAAGTGGAACAACTCCCAGCCCAATTCCTCAATGCTCGCACGCCCGGTAGCGATGCGTCCGGCATCGATATCGATCAGGTCCGGCCAGCGTTGCGCCAATTCCGTACGCGTCGAGACCTTCACCACCGGCGCCATCGCCAACCCATAAGGTGTGCCACGCCCGGTGGTGAATACGTGCAGGTTCATCCCGGCCGCCAACTGCAAGGTGCCGCAGACAAAGTCACTGGCCGGCGTCGCGCAAAAGATCAGGCCTTTACCTTTGAAACGCTCGCCCGGGCCGAGCACGCCGTTGATCGCGCTGCTGCCGGATTTGACGATCGAGCCCAAGGACTTCTCGACGATATTCGACAACCCGCCTTTCTTGTTGCCCGGCGTGGTGTTCGCGCTACGGTCCGCCTCGCCTTTGGCCAGGTAGCGGTCGTACCAGTCCATTTCCCTGACCAGGGCCTGGGCAACTTCTTTGCTCTCGGCACGGGAAGTCAGCAGGTAAATGGCGTCACGCACTTCAGTGACTTCGGAAAACATCACCGTCGCCCCGGCCCGCAGCAGCAGGTCCGAGGCATAGCCGAGCGCCGGGTTGGCGGTGATGCCGGAAAACGCATCGCTGCCGCCGCACTGCATGCCCAGGATCAGCTCCGACGCCGGCACGGTTTCGCGGCGGCGCAGGTCGAGTTTCTTCAAGCGCACTTCGGCCAGCGCCATGATCTGCTCGATCATCTCGGTAAAGCCATGGCTGGAATCCTGCAGCCGATACAGCCACGGCTCGCTCAAGTCGACGGAGCTGTCGTTGTCGTGCATCACCTGCCCGGCCTGCAGCTTCTCGCAGCCCAGGCTGATCACCAGCGCTTCGCCGCCCAGGTTCGGGTTGCGCGCCAGGTTGCGCACGGTGCGGATCGGGATGTAAGCATCCGTCGCGGTGATCGCCACGCCGCAGCCGTAGCTGTGGGTTAGCGCCACCACGTCATCGACATGTGGGTACTTGGGCAGCAACTCGTCCTTGATGCGCTTGACCGCATGGTCCAGCACGCCGGTGACGCACTGCACCGTGGTGGTGATGCCGAGGATATTGCGCGTGCCCACGGTGCCGTCGGCATTGCGATAACCCTCGAAGGTAAAGCCTTCCAACGGCGCCTGGGTTTCAGGCACTTCGGTGGACAACGGCAGGCTGTCCAACGGCGGCGCGGTGGGCATGCGCAGTTGGTCTTCCTGCACCCAACTGCCACGCGGTATTGGCGCCAGGGCGTAACCAATGGTCTGGCCGTAGCGAATAATCTGACCGCCTTCGGGGATGTCTTCCAGGGTCACCTTGTGGCTTTGCGGGATGAAATCCACGGTCACCAGGCCGTCCGGGAACTCGGTCCCGGCCGGTACGCCCTGGTCGTTGACCACGATCACCACGTTGTCGCGCTCGTGCAAACGGATCGAGCGCGGCGAGTCGGCATGTTCAATCAACTGCATTACATCGCCCCTCAGGAATGCGCTTGGGTAAATTGGGTCAGCTCAGGCCCTTTGCTGGGCGGCTCTTTGAGCACCACACGCTTGATCGGGCCAACGATCACCAGGTAGCTGAACACCGCCAGCAGCGCGTTGGCGCCGACAAATACCAAGGCCCACTTGAACGAGCCGGTTGTGGCGATGATGTAGCCAATCACGATCGGCGTGCTGATGGACGCCAGGTTGCCAAACATATTGAACAGGCCGCCACTGAGCCCGGCGATTTGTTTCGGCGAGGTGTCGGACACCACCGCCCAACCCAGTGCGCCAACGCCTTTACCGAAGAAGGCCAAGGCCATGAAGCCCACCACCATCCATTCGATATCCACGTAATTGCACGCCACGATGCTGCACGACACCAGCAAGCCGCCAATGATCGGCGCCTTGCGCGCGAAGGTCAGCGAGTGGCCCTTGCGCAGCAGGTAATCGGAAATCAACCCGCCCAATACGCCGCCGATAAACCCGCAGATCGCCGGCAGCGACGCAATGAAGCCAGCCTTGAGAATGGTCATGCCGCGTTCCTGCACCAGGTACACCGGGAACCAGGTCAGGAAGAAATAGGTAATGCCATTGATGCAGTACTGGCCCAGGTACACGCCGAGCATCATGCGGTTGGTCAGCAGTTGGCGGATGTAATCCCACTTGGGTCCGTCGGTTTTCTGGCCCTTGGCTTTTTCCTGGTCCATGTCGACCATCGCACCGTTCTCGGAGATGTACTTGAGTTCGGCGTCGTTGATCATCGGGTGCTGGCGCGGGCTGTGGATAATTTTCAGCCAGATCAGCGAGAACAGTACGCCAATGCCACCCATCACGATAAACACGTGCCGCCAGCCGAAGGTGTAGACGATCCAGCCCATCAGCGGCGCGAACAGCACCGTGGCGAAGTATTGCGCCGAGTTGAAGATCGCCGAGGCCGTACCGCGTTCGGCGGTGGGGAACCAACCGGCCACGATGCGCGCATTACCGGGGAACGACGGCGCTTCGGCCAGGCCCACCAGGAAGCGCAGCATAAACAGCGCGACGATGGCAGTGGAGACACCAAACTCGCCGACATAGCCTTGCAGGATGGTGAACAGCGACCAGGTGAAGATGCTCAGGGCATAGACTTTTTTCGAGCCGAACCGGTCCAGCAGCCAGCCGCCGGGGATTTGCCCGGCCACGTAGGCCCAACCGAATGCGGAGAAGATATAACCGAGGGTGACCGCGCTGATACCGAGGTCTTTTTGCAGGCTGGAGCCGGCGATAGCGATAGTAGCCCGGTCGGCGTAGTTGATCGTGGTCACCAGAAACAGCATGAGCAGGATCAAATAGCGGACGTGGGTCGGCTTGGTCGCTTGCATGAAGATGTACTCCCACTAATTATTTTTTTTTGCGGGTAAGCATTTCTGTTTTAAGTGCAGGAGCCGCTTTCTGTGGGAGCTGGCTTGCCTGCGATAGCGGTGTATCAGTCAACCTCTCTATGACTGATGTACCGCTATCGCAGGCAAGCCAGCTCCCACACAAGCCAGTTCCCACGGGTGTTGCGTGTTACGAACCGATGTAGCTGGTTTTCACCACGGTGTAGAACTCTTGCGCATAGCGACCTTGCTCACGCGAACCGTACGACGAGCCCTTACGCCCACCGAACGGCACGTGGTAATCCACACCGGCGGTCGGCAGGTTGACCATCACCATCCCGGCCTGGGAGTGGCGCTTGAAGTGGTTGGCGTACTTCAGCGAGGTGGTGGCGATACCCGCCGAGAGGCCGAACTCGGTGTCGTTGGCCATGGCCAGCGCCGCCTCGTAGTCCGCTACGCGCACCACGTTGGCCACTGGGCCGAAGATTTCTTCACGGCTGATGCGCATGGCGGCTTCGCTGTCGGCAAACAGCGTCGGCGCCAAGTAGTAACCTTCGGTGTCACAGGTCACCAGGCCGCCACCGCTGACCAGCCGCGCGCCCTCGCTTTGGCCGATGTCGATGTATTTCAGGTCCTGATCCAGCTGGGCCTGGGAAACCACTGGGCCGATGTCAGTGCCGCTTTTCAGCGCGTGGCCGACTTTGATCGACTTCATGCGCTCGGCCATGGCCGCGACGAACTGGTCGTGAATACCGGCGGTGACGATCAAGCGGCTGGAGGCGGTGCAACGCTGGCCGGTGGAGTAGAACGCGCTCTGTACCGACAACTCGACGGCCTGCTTGAGGTCGGCGTCGTCAAGAATGATCTGCGGGTTCTTGCCGCCCATTTCCAACTGCACTTTGGCCTGGCGCGACACGCAGCTGACGGCGATCTGACGACCAACGCCGACCGAGCCGGTAAAGCTGATGCCGTCGACTTTCGGGCTGTTGACCAACACGTCGCCGACCACACGGCCGCTGCCCATCACCAGGTTGAACACACCGGCAGGGAAGCCGGCGCGGGAGATGATTTCGGCCAAAGCCCAGGCGCAACCCGGCACCAATTCGGCCGGTTTGATGACTACGCAGTTGCCGTAGGCCAGGGCCGGGGCGATTTTCCAGGCAGGGATCGCAATCGGGAAGTTCCACGGCGTGATCAAGCCGACCACACCCAGGGCTTCGCGGGTGACTTCAACATTCACGCCCGGGCGCACCGACGGCACGTAGTCACCAGACAAGCGCAGGCATTCACCGGCGAAGAACTTGAAAATGTTGCCGGCGCGGGTGACTTCGCCGATGGCTTCGGGCAGGGTCTTGCCCTCTTCCCGGGCCAGCAGGGTGCCGAGTTCTTCGCGGCGCGCGAGGATTTCACTGCCGACTTTATCCAGGGCATCGTGACGAGCCTGGATGCCGGAGGTCGACCAGGCTGGGAAAGCAGCGCGGGCGGCGTCGATGGCGGCGTTGACTTGGGCTACGTCAGCCTTGGCGTATTCGCCAATGACATCGGACAACTCCGACGGGTTGATATTGTTGCAGTAGTCGGCACCGGCCACCCACTCGCCGTTAATGTAGTTCTCAAAACGTTTGGCTTGGGACACAAATCTTCTCCTGACGCAAAAGGCCGCTGATCTCTCAGCGGCCTTGTTGATGAGTTACTGCGGACCTTGCTTGTCGATCAGCGCGGCCAGGGCTTCGTATTCTTCCGGCAGCAGATCGGTCAGCGGCGTGCGGACCGGGCCTGCGTCGTAGCCGGCGATTTTTGCCCCGGCCTTGACGATGCTCACGGCATAACCGGCTTTGCGGTTACGGATATCGAGGTAAGGCAGGAAGAAGTTGTCGATGATCTTGCCGACGGTGGCGTGATCGTCCTGGGCAATCGCGTGGTAGAAGTCCATCGCGGTTTTCGGGATGAAGTTGAACACCGCCGAGGAGTACACCGGCACGCCCAGGGCCTTGTAGGCAGCGGCGTAAACTTCTGCAGTCGGCAGGCCGCCGAGGTAGCTGAAACGGTCACCCAGGCGACGGCGGATCGACACCATCAACTCGATATCACCCAGGCCGTCTTTGTAGCCGATCAGGTTCGGGCAGCGTTCGGCCAGGCGTTCCAGCAAGGGCGCGGTCAGGCGGCAGACGTTGCGGTTGTAGACCACCACGCCGATCTTGACCGACTTGCACACCGCTTCCACGTGGGCGGCAACGCCGTCCTGGCTGGCTTCGGTCAGGTAGTGCGGCAGCAGCAGCAGGCCTTTGGCACCCAGGCGTTCGGCTTCCTGGGCGTACTCGATGGCCTGACGCGTCGAACCACCGACACCGGCGAGGATTGGCACGCTGGTGGCGCAAGTATCTACAGCGGTCTTCACCACTTGGGAGTATTCGCTGGCGGCCAGGGAGAAAAACTCACCGGTGCCGCCGGCGGCGAACAAGGCCGTGGCGCCGTACGGGGCCAGCCATTCCAGACGCTTGATGTAACCCGCCTGGTGGAAGTCACCCTGCGCATTGAAATCGGTCACGGGGAAAGACAGCAGACCGTGGGAGAGGATGGACTTCAGTTCTTGTGGATTCATTATTCGAACACCCTGGGCGAAGACTTTCTGTCGAAAGGTTGTTGTTGGTTTTGGTGATGTCGTACGTCATCGTACAACTATAAAAAGATTCGTCAACTGCAATTCATCGGGCTTCATCCGCGGTTGAGCGTTTAAACCTGACTTCTTGACGTAGGAAATTATTCCTCTATGCTCAAGATAACTGTATATACATACAGTTATTAAGGAAGATTCCTACGACATAGCAAGGAGCTAACATGTCAGGTCTTGAACTCGCAGTACCCGAAAAAAACCCACCGACTCTGCGTTTCGAAGGCGGCGAACACACGGCTATCGGCGATGAAACGCTGTTGCGTTTCGTCAAAGATGCCCCGGCGATTCCCGCCCACCAAGTCGAACTGCACCTGCCCAACGGGCTGGCGCTCACATACGGCCAAGTGATCGCCTTGGGCGGTGACTTCTATGGCATTCCCGGCCAGCCCATCAGCGATGGCGCGACGCCTGCAGAGCGCGTGCAGCGCTTTGGCGCCGCGTTCAATTCGCTGGCAGTGCTGCCCGCCTCGCGGGAAGAAGTCGGGAAAATCCTCGCGGTGATGCAAAAGGAGATCAACGCAGTCAAGCAGGCGATCAAGGACGGCAAACAACCCCACGAAGCCTATGACGCGCTGGGCGATACGTTGTCTGAAGAATGGAACCGCATCACCGGCGGTGGCAGTGCTGTTTCAGCCTTGATTCCGCTGGGGCGCTATTTGAAGCTGGCTGCGGACAACGCTGACCACTTCGGCGAATGGGCGCTGTCGGCCTATCTGGCCGGGCATACGGCGGCGTTGCAACAAGCAGTCGTGGCCCATCAAACCGGCACCGACCAGGCACTGGAACTGGCCTATGCAATGAACAGCTTTGCTGATCACTTTTTGACCGACCTGTTTTCCGCCGGCCATCTGCGCGTGCCGCGCAAACAATTGGCAGCGGTGGTGACGCCGGGCGAACTGGGCTCGCTGATCAGCCGCTTCATGCACGATGAAGACAGCAAGTTCGGGCTCAAGGTGCGCAATGCCATGGGTGATCAATGGCATGCCTATGGGGATAAACGCTACTTCGACGCCATCGACGCGGACAATCGGGCGATGGTCAAACGCGCGGTGCAAGCCTCGGCTGATGAGATCTTCGAGACCTTTATCAGCGGTGTCGCGCCCTCCCCGGCCAACTTCAAGGCGCCGCTGTATGTGCCGGACCTGAATGCCGCGCAGAACCCGGCGAACAACTTCTCGCCGCTGTTCAAGATGGAGGGAGACAAGGTGCTGCGTCGCAAGGACGTGAATGACCTCAACGACAAACACTGGACCAATGATTGGTGGGGTTGGAGTACGTACTTGCTGCTTCAGTCTTACAAGCCTAACCAGCCGGCGAACTAAATAGACGCAAACCTCAAGGCCAAGGAGGTCAAAAGTGGGAGCGGGCTTGCTCGCGAAGGCGTTCTTTCAGTTGATGCATGTGCAGACTGACACACCGCATTCGCGAGCAAGCCCGCTCCCACACTTGGATCAATTTACACCCGGCGCAACTCGGTTGCCCGGTTAAACGCGCTGCGCTTCTGCCTCTTCATGGGCATGGCGCAGCCGCTCACGGCTGTTGGTCAAGTGCAAGCGCATGGCTGCCCGCGCCGCATCCGAATCCTGGCGGGCAATCGCCTCATAAATTTCTTCGTGTTCGCGGCTCAAGCGGCCCATGTAGTGCTGCTGGTCATCATGGGCCAGGCGCGCCGAATTCAAGCGGGTACGCGGAATGATGCTGGTGCCCAGGTGGGTCATGATGTCGGTGAAGTAGCGGTTGCCGGTGGACAGCGCAATTTCCAGGTGGAACGCGAAGTCTGAGGCCACTGCATCGCCGGCGTGCGCCGCGCTTTCATTCAGGGCATCGAGGGCGGCACGCATGGCGGCCAGTTGCTCGTCGCTGCGACGCAACGCGGCAAGGCCTGCCGACTCCACTTCCAGGCTGATGCGCAGTTCCAGAATCGCCAGCACATCACGCAATGTCACCACCGTGGCCGGGTCAATGCGGAAACCGCTGGGGCTTGGCGTGTCCAGCACAAAGGTGCCGATACCGTGGCGGGTTTCCACCTGCCCCGCCGCCTGCAAGCGCGAGATGGCTTCACGCACCACGGTGCGGCTGACGCCATGGGCTTCCATGATGGCCGACTCGGTGGGCAACTTATCGCCACGCTTGAGTTGGCCGTCGCGGATCTGCTCGGACAACACCGTGACCAATTCCTGGGCAAGGCTGCGGCGCTTGCGGGGAAGACGAGGGGCGGTGTTGGCGTTTTCCATGATGAACCATCTTTCTCGGCGAACTTGAGCCCGCATCATAGCACATGGCGGTTGTACGATCACCGTTCTGTCGCGACTTTCATCCACATCCTTCACGCAAAAAAATGCCCCGACATATGTCGAGGCATCTTTACGACCCACCCGAGGGTGAAAGCCGCTTACTTCACCACTTTCAGGCTCGGCCGACCGCTTGGACGCGGTGGCTCGGAATCGGGTGGTGGCACATCATCACCGTCTTCGCCTTCGATCGATTCGTCGTCCTCGAAAGGCGACTCCAGATCGAACACCATGCCTTGGCCATTCTCACGGGCATAGATCCCGAGAATCGCGCCAATCGGCACGAACAGCGTATGCGGCACGCCGCCAAAACGCCCTTCAAAGCTCACCGCCTCGTTGTCCATGTGCAGGTGGCGCACGGCACTCGGCGATACGTTCAGCACAATTTGCCCATCACTGGCAAAACCCTGCGGTACGTCAACTTTCGGAAATTCAGAGTTGACCAGCATGTGCGGGGTGCAATCGTTGTCCACAATCCACTCATAGAGCGCGCGGACCAAATAGGGTCGACTGGAGTTCATCAGCGGCTCCTTAAGCCTTAGCGCATATCGCGTTCGACACCAGACAGACTCGCCTGGAAAGCCTCACGCGCAAACTGGCGCTCCATGTAATCAAGCAACGGCTTGGCCGGCCGCGGCAGTTCAATACCGAGAATCGGCAAGCGCCAGAGTATGGGTAATAGGCAGCAATCCACCAAACTTTGTTCCTCGCTGAGGAAAAAAGGTTTGTCGGCGAACAGCGGCGAAACACCGGTCAGGCTCTCACGCAATTCCTTGCGTGCCTGCACTCGAACGGCTTCTTTTGTACGTGAATCCAGAATCACATCCACCAGCCCGCACCAGTCACGCTGGATCCGATGGATCAGCAGGCGGCTGTTGGCACGCGCCACCGGGTACACCGGCAGCAAAGGCGGATGAGGGTAACGCTCATCCAGGTATTCCATCACCACGGTTGACTCCCACAACGCCAGGTCACGATCGACCAGGGTGGGCAAGCTGCCGTAAGGGTTCACTTCGATCAGTTTTGGTGGATGACGACCCACCTCCACACTGATGATCTCGGCGCTGACACCCTTCTCTGCGAGCACGATGCGTACTCGGTGGGAATAGTGGTCGGCGGGGTCGGAGTAACAGGCCAACCGATTGGTCACGCCCATGGCGGTCCTCCTCGCTTGTTGAAATTATCGAAAGCTCAAAAACGAGCGCGCCCAGAGAGCATCTCTGCAGTGCCTGGTTCAACCAGACCACTACGTGTTCAGAGATGCCGCTGGGCGCGCAAGATTAACAGCAATTGCTTACGGTTGGATCAATGCACATCCTTCCAGTATTCGCGTTTAAGCAGATAGGCGAACACGAAGAAGAAAGCCAGGTACAGCAATACATAGGTGCCGATGCGCTGATGTTGCAGTTTGACCGGGTTGGCCGAGTAGGCCAGGAAGGTCACCAGATTCTTGACCTTCTCGTCGAACTGCTCTTCATTCAGCGTACCGGTTTTGGGCACGATGGTCAGTTGATCGCACGCTTCATGAGTCAAAGGCGTGCCGGTCAACGGATCATATTGCTTCTTGCCGTCTTCAACGACCTGAACCTGCTTGCATCCTACCACTTGGCGACCCTGCAGGCCGACCAGAACGTTAGGCATGCCGACGTTCGGGAAGACTTTATTGTTCACACCCCAAGGGCGTGCCGGGTCCTCGTAGAAGGATTTGAGGTAGCCATACAGCCAATCGGTGCCGCGCACGCGCGCCACCAGGGTCAGGTCAGGTGGTGCAGCACCGAACCAGGCCTTGGCGTCGGCAGGCTGCATGCCGATGTTCATGTGGTCGCCGATCTTGGCGCCCGTGAACACCAGTTTCTCCATCATGAGTTCGTGGGGTATTCCCAGGTCATCGGCAACACGCTCATAACGCTGGAACTTGGCGCTGTGACAGCCCATGCAGTAGTTGGCGAACGTACGCGCGCCATCCTGCATGGCGGCCTTGTCAGAGACGTCGATGTCGACGCTCTCCAGCTCTGCGCCATGCTCGGCGGCGAAGGACAGTAGCGGCAGCGCCGCAAGCATCAATGCAACAAATAATTTTTTCATCAGCCAGTCACCCTTTCCGGAACCGGTTTGGTCTTCTCGAGCCGGGTGTAGAACGGCATCAGAATGAAGTAGGCGAAGTACAGGAAGGTGCAGACCTGCGACAGCACTGTCAGCGCAGGCGTCGGTGCCTTGACGCCGGTCCAGCCCAGCAGCATGAACGCGATGCAGAACACGACCAGCCAGATCCGGCTCAACCATCCCTTGTAGCGCATCGACTTGACCGGGCTGCGGTCAAGCCACGGCAGCACGAACAGCAGCGCAATCGACGCCCCCATGGCAACAACGCCCATGAGTTTGTCTGGAATCGCCCGCAAGATCGCGTAGAACGGCGTGAAGTACCAGACCGGCGCAATGTGTTCAGGTGTCTTGAAGGCGTTGGCCTGTTCGAAGTTAGGCTTCTCGAGGAAATACCCGCCCATCTCCGGGAAAAAGAACACGATCGAGCAGAAGATGAACAGGAACACCACCACGCCGACGATATCTTTCACGGTGTAGTACGGGTGGAACGGAATGCCGTCCAGCGGTATGCCGTTTTCGTCTTTGTGCTTCTTGATGTCGACGCCATCCGGGTTGTTCGAACCGACTTCGTGCAGCGCCAGGATGTGCAGCACCACCAGGCCCAGAATCACGATCGGCAGCGCCACGACGTGCAGGGCGAAGAAGCGGTTCAGGGTGATGCCGGAGATCAGGTAGTCGCCACGAATCCACTGGGTCAGGTCGTTGCCGATGACCGGGATTGCGCCGAACAGCGAGATGATCACCTGGGCGCCCCAGTACGACATCTGGCCCCACGGCAGCAGATAGCCCATGAAGGCCTCCGCCATCAGCGCCAGGTAGATCAGCATGCCGAACACCCACACCAGCTCGCGGGGTTTCTGGTACGAACCGTAGAGCAAGCCACGGAACATGTGCATGTAGACCACGATGAAGAACGCCGAGGCGCCGGTGGAGTGCAGCAAGCGCAGAATCGAGCCGTACTCGACGTCGCGCATGATCCCTTCAACGGAGGCGAAGGCCTCTTCGGCCGACGGCGTGTAACTCATCGTCAGCCACACACCCGTGACCAGCTGGTTGACCAGCACCAAGAGTGCCAGTGAGCCGAAGAAGTAGAAGAAGTTGAAGTTTTTTGGTGCGTAATATTTGCTGAGATGGTCTTCCCACATTTTGGTAGCGGGGAAACGCGCATCCACCCAATCCATGAACTTGCTCATCAGGCTTTCTCCCCCTCGTCGACGCCAATGACAATGACACTGTCAGTCTCGTAGTGATGTGGCGGAACTGGCAGGTTCAGTGGTGCGGGTTGTGACTTGTAGACGCGACCAGCCAGGTCGTAATGGGAGCCGTGGCAGGGGCAGAAGTAACCCCCGACCCAGTCTTTGCCCAGGTCGGCAGGAGCAACTTCAGGGCGGAAAGTAGGCGAGCAACCCAAGTGGGTGCAGATACCGATCAGCAGCAGGATCTCTGGCTTGATCGAACGGATTTCCTTATCGACGTAGGCGGGTTGTTCGGAATTCTTCGAATCGGGATCAGACAGCTGACCTTCGATTTTCTTCAGATTCCCCAGGATTTCCTCAGTACGACGAACGATGAAGACCGGCTGACCGCGCCACTCAGCAATCATCTGCTGGCCCGGGTCGATCTTGCTGACATTCACCTTCACCGGTGCACCTGCGGCTTTCGCCTTGGCACTGGGAAACCATGACCCCACGAACGGGACCGCAGCCCCCACCGCTCCTGCAGCACCCACCACGGATGTGGCTGCTACCAAGAAGCGACGCCGGCCTGCATTCACGCCGTCATTGCTCATTCAGTCCTCTCCCATCAGCTTTTTGGCCTGTTAAATCAGGCGTCTACTAAGTGTTGAATCTTTACTTATAAAAATTTTGTCGGATGGTAATGAAAAGCCCCACGTATGACAAGGGAATTGCCCGGGGCTGCCCCTCCAGGCCTTGTAGTATAGGGGGTCTACGGATGTGGCAAGTTGTCACGGCGAAAAATGTGCATAAATCGCAGGCAATAAAAAACGCCCAGCTCCGTGAGGAGTTGGGCGTTTTTGTGGAACGTAAAGCGAATTAACGCTTCGAGTACTGCGGACGCTTACGCGCTTTACGCAGACCGACTTTCTTACGTTCAACTTCACGAGCATCGCGAGTAACGAAGCCAGCTTTGCGCAGAGCGCCACGCAGGGTTTCGTCGTACTGCATCAGAGCGCGAGTGATACCGTGGCGGATTGCGCCAGCTTGACCACTTACACCGCCACCGATAACGGTGACGTAGATGTCGAACTTTTCAACGGTCTCGGTCAGTTCCAGCGGCTGACGAACTACCATGCGGGCAGTTTCGCGACCGAAGAAGTTGTCCAGAGTGCGGTTGTTGATCGAGATGTTACCAGTGCCCGGACGCAGGAAAACGCGTGCGGTTGCGGTTTTGCGACGGCCAGTGCCGTAATTTTGAGTCGCCGACATAATGAACTATTCCGTTAAAACTTCAGTTCTTGGGGCTGCTGAGCAGCATGAGGGTGTACAGCGCCCGCATAGACTTTCAGCTTGCGAAACATATCGCGACCCAGTGGGCCCTTCGGCAGCATGCCTTTGACCGCGATTTCGATCGGGGCTTCAGGCTTCTTGGAAATCAGGCCTTCAAAGTTCGAAGACTTGATACCGCCTGGGAAACCGGAGTGACGGTAGTACATTTTGTCTTGCGCTTTGTTGCCGGTAACACGTACCTGCTCAGCGTTGATGATCACGATGTAGTCACCGGTGTCAACGTGAGGGGTGTACTCAGGCTTGTGCTTGCCACGCAGACGGCTGGCGACTTCAGTGGCCAGACGACCCAGGGTCTGACCAGCGGCGTCGACGACAAACCAGTCGCGCTGAACTGTTTCCGGTTTTGCAGTAAAAGTTGTCATTCTTTAATAGCCTCAGGGGCCGCCCTGTAAATTAGACGGCGGATCTTACTGAATAGTGCGTACTTTGACAAGTCAAAGGCAGCCGGATACAGACGCTATCGGGGGCTCGGGTCGGCGCGTCCGTTCAACGGCAAGATTCTTCGGCAGGCGGCGCATCACTTCCACTGCAGAAAGAGGTGGGCAATTATGCAGATTGCGAAAAAAAATTCAACCTGCTTTTATGATTGTTTTCCCCGAAGGAGTACCCGATGGATTATCGACAGCTGGGCCGGACCGATCTGAACGTAAGCGCGATAGCCTTGGGCACCATGACCTGGGGTGAGCAGAACAGCGAGGCAGAGGCCTTCGCGCAGATCGAACGGGCCAAGGCCGCGGGGATCAACTTCCTCGATACCGCCGAAATGTACCCGGTGCCGCCGAAGGCAGACACCTATGCCACCACCGAGCGTTACATCGGTAATTACTTCAAAAGCCGCGGCGACCGTGCCGACTGGATCCTCGCCAGCAAGATCGCCGGCCCCGGTAATACCATCGACTACATCCGTGATGGTCACCTGCGCCACAACCGCAAGCACATCGTCGAAGCCCTGGATGCCAGCCTCAAACGCCTGCAGACCGACTGGATCGACCTCTACCAGTTGCACTGGCCGGAGCGCAGCACCAACTTCTTCGGCCAACTGAGCTACAAGCACAAGGACGAAGACGACCTGCCCCCGCTGGAAGAAACCCTCGAAGCGCTGGACGAACAGGTGAAGGCCGGCAAGATCCGTCACATCGGCCTGTCCAACGAAACCCCGTGGGGCACCATGAAGTTCCTGGCCCTGGCCGAAGCCCGTGGCTGGACCCGCGCGGTGTCGATCCAGAACCCCTACAACCTGCTTAACCGCAGCTTTGAAGTGGGCCTGGCGGAAATTGCGATTCGTGAACAATGCGGTCTGCTGGCCTACTCGCCGCTGGCATTCGGCATGCTCAGCGGCAAGTACGAGAACGGCGCACGCCCAGCCAAGGCGCGCCTGACCGAATACAGCCGCTTCAGCCGCTACTTCAACCCGCAGTCGGAAGCCGCCTGCAGCCGTTATGTGGCACTGGCGCGTGAGCACGGCCTGGACCCGGCGCAGATGGCGCTGGCGTTCGTGACGCAACAGCCGTTTGTGACCAGCAACATTATTGGTGCCACGACACTGGAGCAACTGGACAGCAACATTGCCAGTGCCGACCTGAAACTGTCGAAAGAAGTGTTGGAAGGGATTGAGGCGATTCAGAAGGATCATCCGAATCCAGCGCCTTGATTGATCTGTAGACCGCCATCGCGGGCAAGCCCGGCTCCCACATTTTGAACTGCGAACACCGTCAAATGTGGGAGCGCGCTTGCCTGCGATGGGGCCCTCAGCCACACCACAAAATCAGAGCGCCCGCGCAATAATCTCTTTCATGATCTCATTGGTCCCCGCATAAATTCGCTGCACTCGCGCATCCGCCCAAGCCCGTGCAATCGGGTATTCCCACATGAAACCGTAGCCGCCGTGCAACTGCACGCACTCGTCGAGCACCTTGCATTGCAGGTCCGTGGCCCAATACTTGGCCATCGCCGCGGTAGGCACGTCGAGCTTGCCTTCCAGGTGCAACGCCATGCATTTGTCGACGAACACACGACCAATCTGAATCTCGGTGGCCATCTCCGCCAGCTTGAACCGGGTGTTCTGGAAGTCGGCAATCGCCTTGCCGAACGCCTTGCGCTCGCGGGTGTATTCCAACGTCCACGCCAACGCCGCTTCAGCCGATGAGAGCGCGCCAATCGCCACGGTCAAACGCTCCTGCGGCAACTCCTGCATCAAATACGCGAAGCCCATGCCCGCCTGGCCCAGCAGGTTGTCCTTGGGCACGCGCACGTCCTGGAAGAACAGCTCCGAGGTGTCCTGGGCCTTCATGCCGACCTTCTCCAGGCGCTTGCCCTTGTCGAAGCCCGGCGTATCCGCTTCCACCAAAAACAGGCTGGTGCCCTTCGCGCCGGCCTTGGGGTCGGTCTTGGCCACCACGATCACCAGCTCGGCGAGAAAGCCATTGGTGATAAAGGTCTTGGAACCGTTGATCACGTACTCATCGCCGTCCAGCACCGCCGTGGTCTTGACGCCCTGCAAGTCGGAGCCGGCGCCCGGTTCGGTCATGGCGATGGCTGTGACCATCTCGCCGGAAATCAACTTGGGCAGGTATTTGTGTTTCAGCGCTTCACTGCCGTAATGCAGGATGTACGGCGCGACGATGTCCGAATGCAGGGAAAACCCGATGCCGGTCAAACCGAGGCGGCTGATCTCTTCGATCACCACCGCGCTGTACAAAAAGTCCGCGCCCAGGCCGCCATATTCCTCCGGCAGATGCGAACACAACATGCCCGCCTCCCCCGCCTTGCTCCACAGCCCACGGTCGATATAGCCCTGCTTCTCCCATTGCGCATGGAACGGCGCGGCGTGTTTTTCGAGGAAGGTGCGCACACTCTCGCGGAAGAGTTCGTGCTCCGAGCTGAACAAGGTTCTGGGGATCATGGGTCACCTGCGTGGATTGTCGGACAAAAGCCAGACCCCAGAGCCTATGCCGCGAAGGCGTCACAGGACACTGGACACATGCGACAAAAAATAAGACGATCCAGCCGTCTGGTGACCACTTTCCCCTATAAGAATAAATGAAATTATGTCTAACCAAATCTCCACGCCGTTGCGGCGCGTCAGCATTTTGGCCATTGATCGGGTATTCGCTTCAACCCTCATGCAAGCCAAGGATTTCTTCCATCTCGCCAGCCTGCGGTATGGCAAACAACAAGGCCTGGGCCTGACCCCAGCGTTTGAAACGCGCCTGGTCAGCCCCGACGGGCAATCGGTGCGCAGCTTCAGTGATGTGATCATGCCGGTGGATGGCGGCCTCGAAGACGCCGACATCATCGTGCTGCCGGCCTTCTGGGACGACTTCGACGCGCTGTGCACACGCTATCCGCAAGTGCTGCCCTGGTTGCGCGCCCAACATGCGCGTGGCGCGGTGCTCTGCGGTGAAGCCACCGGCGTGTTCTGGCTGGCCGAAGCTGGCCTGCTGGATGGCAAGGAGGCGACCACCTATTGGCGATTCTTCACGGCCTTCAGCGAACGCTTCCCCAAGGTGCAGCTCAACCAGGACAAGCACCTGACCGACGCCGACAACCTGTATTGCGCCGGCGGCACCACCTCGGCCTGCGACCTCTACATCTATTTGATCGAACGTTTCTGCGGCGCCAACATCGCCCAGGCCGTGGCCCGCGACATTCTTTACGAAGTGCAGCGCAGCTACGCGCCGGGGCGCATCGGTTTTGGCGGCCAGAAGCTGCACCAGGACGTGATCATCCTGCAGATCCAGCACTGGCTCGAAGAGCATTTTGCCGACAAGTTCCGCTTTGAAGACGTCGCGCGGGAGCACGGCATGAGCATTCGCAACTTCATGCGACGCTTCCAGACTGCCACCGGCGACAAGCCGCTGCATTACCTGCAACGCCTGCGCATCGAGACCGCCAAGGGCTTGCTGTCGGGCAGCCGCAAGAGCATCAAGACCATCAGTTATGAGGTGGGTTACGACGATGCGAGCTTCTTTGCGCGGTTGTTCAGGCAGCACACGGAGTTGTCGCCGAACCAGTACCGGCAGCAATTTCAGCAAGCCGCATAGATCCGCCGCCTGACGATGCAAGCGACCCTGCCATACCGCAATGGTGCAGGGTCGAACTAACAACCCGTTGAGCCCTACCCACACCTCAAGCAAGGCCTCCATTTCCTACAGCAGTACAGGACGAAGACGAATCCCCTGCGCCCAGTGCGGCTGGCATGTTAAGCGCTAGAAGAAGTCGGCTGTTTCTGTCGGATTGAATTCAGACTCGCGAAAGGCTTTTTCTAAATTCATTTGGCTTAAACCAGAGCGGAGATTCAACCATGTCATCCATATCAAGCAACTCGTTCAACCCGGCTGTTCAGTTGAACCAGACATCCAGCGCCGATAAACCAGACGCGAATCAGGCTGAGTCGCTGCAGAACGATCAGAACGACGAAGAGAAGAACAAGAAAAAAAAGGGTGCAAGGGATCAACCGAGGGAGGCCAAACTCCAGATCGAGCCAGACGGCGCAGTGAATTTGCTTACCCCAGACGGCCTCACGATCCCCGTGACACCGCCGCCGCCGCGCGACGACCAGATCACTTTTTAACCTGCGCCAACCCTATAAAAGGCCCGTGATGACTGCGGGCCTTTCATAGTTCGATCACTTCACTTACGACTTATGCCCGCGCGACAGGAACTCGTGGGATTGCATTTCCAGCAAGCGGCTCAGCGTACGCTGGAATTCGAAGTTCAAGCGACCGCCGGTGTAGAGGTCCTTGAGTTCGACTTCCGCCGAGATGATCAGCTTCACGTTACGGTCGTAGAACTCGTCGACCATGTTGATGAAACGCCGTGCGATGTCGTCGGTGGTGACGCTCATCTGTTCTACGCCGCTCAAGATCACCGCGTGGAAGATCTTGCCCAGTTCGATGTAGTCATTCTGGCTGCGCGGGCCGTCGCACAGTTGGCGGAATTCGAACCAGGCCACGTCATCGCACGTGCGCAGCGCGATGATTTCGCGGTTCTCGATCATCAGCTTGTCGTTTTCCACCGCCTTTGTGCATTCCGGCGTGAGCGCGCGGAAGCTCTTTTTCAGGCTTTCATGCGCCGCTTCGTTCAGCGGGAAGTGGAACAGCTCGGCTTGCTCAAGGTGACGCAGGCGGTAGTCGACGCCGCTGTCGACGTTGACGATCTCGGTGTTCTGCTTGATCAGCGCGATGGCGGGCAGGAAGCGTGCGCGCTGCAGGCCGTCCTTGTACAGGCCGTCGGGCACGATGTTCGAGGTGGCGACCAGGGTCACGCCGTTCTTGAACAGCTCTTCCATCAGCGTGCCCAGGATCATGGCGTCGGTGATGTCGGAAACGAAGAATTCATCGAAGCAGATCACCCGCGCTTCTTCGGAGAAGCGCTTGGCAATGATGGTCAGCGGGTTTTTCTCGCCCGGCAGGGTCTTCATTTCTTCGTGCACGCGCTTCATGAAGCGGTGGAAGTGCGTACGGACCTTTTCCTTGAACGGCAGCGCTTCGAAGAAGGTGTCGACCAGGTAAGTCTTGCCCCGGCCCACGCCACCCCAGAAGTACAGGCCTTTGACCGGTGTGTGGTCTTTCTTGCCAAACAGCTTGCTGAACATCCCTGGCTTGTTGTGCGAGGCCGCGATCAGGTCGTCGTACAGGCGCTGCAAATGACGCACGGCGTTTTCCTGGGCGGCGTCATGGAAGAATTCAGGGCGTTTCAGATCAGCTTGATATCGTTCTAGGGGCGTCATAATTTCGTTAGCAAGGCAACAAAAACGGGCCGCCACTGTAACGACGGCCCCGGATAATGGCAATCAACCCTTGGTCGGGTTAATCCTCGATTGGCGTCAACGCCACGCGCAGAGCGGCGATGGCGGCGTCACGCGACGTTTCGTCGGCGAACGCGGCACTGTCAGCTACCACAGCGCCATCCAGCCATACGCTGAAGCTCAGAGTCTCAGGGCGTACATCCAGCGCGTCACCGTTTTGCAATTGCTTGGTCACCGCGCCCGCCGCTTTGCCGTCGGCAAAGTTGCGCGACAGCAGCAGTTGCTCGCCCTCGGCCGACAGCAGGCGGAAGCGGAAGCTGCCGTCGTCTTCACGGAAGCTCACAAAGCGTGCGGCTTTGGCGGCTTTCTTCTTGGCAGCCACCGGCGCGGCGGCCTGGTTGACGAACGAGCGCAGGCCAACAGCCTCACGCAACTCGGCCAGGAACGGCGCCGCGACCGCACGGGCTTTCTTGGCGCCGATCAGCAGCAAGTCTTCCATGTCGGATGGGCGCGACATCAACTGGTGATAACGCTCGCGCGCCTCACCCAACTGGCCGTCCAGCAGTTGGAACAGACGGTTCTTCGCCTCGCCCCAACCCAGGCCTTGCAGCAATTCGGCGCGGAACTCTTCTTCCTGGGCTTTGGTGGCAAACGCCTGGAACAAGGTGAACAAGTGCGAGTTGTCCGGGTCTTTGGCTTCGCCAGGCGCGCGCGAATCGGTGACGATCCGCGAGATCGCTTCCTTCATGTCCTTGGCGCTGGTGAACAACGGGATGGTGTTGTCGTAGCTTTTCGACATCTTGCGGCCATCCAGGCCCGGCAAGGTGGCGACGCTTTCTTCGATCAACGCCTCGGGCATGGTGAAGAATTCTTTACCGTTGCCGAACAGATGGTTGAAACGCTGGCCGATGTCGCGGGCCATTTCCACGTGCTGGATCTGGTCGCGGCCGACCGGCACCTTGTGCGCGTTGAACATCAGGATGTCCGCGGCCATCAGCACCGGGTAGCTGTACAAGCCCATGGTGATACCCGCGTCCGGGTCTTCGCCGGTTTCGACGTTCTTGTCCACCGAAGCCTTGTAGGCGTGGGCGCGGTTAAGCAGGCCCTTGGCGGCAACGCAGGTCAGCAGCCAGGTCAGCTCGGGGATTTCCGGGATGTCCGACTGGCGGTAGAAGGTCACTCGGTTCACATCCAGGCCACCGGCCAGCCAAGTCGCGGCGATTTCCATGCGCGAGCGCTGGATGCGCTGCGGGTCATCGCACTTGATCAGGGCGTGGTAGTCGGCCAGGAAGTAGAAGGAGTCGGCATTCGCGTCCTGGCTGGCAAGGATCGCCGGGCGGATCGCGCCGGCGTAGTTGCCCAGGTGCGGCGTGCCGGTGGTGGTGATGCCGGTGAGGATACGGGTACGAGTCGTCATGGGTAATCGCTTATCAGACTGCTATCAATTCGAGAGGCGCGGCAGCACCAGATCCTTGAGATCGGTCAGCTTGCCATGAAAAAAGTGTCCGCATTCTGCCACTTTCAGCAGCTCATGGGGGCGTTTCAGGGCCGCGGACCAGTCGTAGACCACTTGCGGGTCGACCACCTCGTCGGTTTCCGGCTGGATCAGGGTCAATGGGCAGCCTTGGGGCAGCACGTCGGTATCGCGCAGGCGCATCACGGCAGCGGCGACCATGAACAGGTGCGCCAGCTGTTCGCCCTTGGCTTCCAGGCGCCCGCCGAGGCTGGCGGCCACGTAACCGCCGAATGAGAACCCGAGCAGAGTGATTGGCAACTCGGGGTGTTTTTCCCGCAGCCAGGTGGCGGCCGCCTCGGCATCGTCCACTTCACCCGTGGCCATGTCGTGAGTACCGGCGCTGGCACCGACGCCACGGTAGTTGAAACGTAAAGTAATCAAACCGGCATCGCGGGCGGTGCGTTGCAGGGTCGAAACGACTTTATTAAGCATGGTCCCGCCCTGCACCGGGTTCGGGTGGCAGATCAGCGCCAGGCCACGTGGCTCGGGGTGATCAAGGTACAGGGCTTCCAATTGGCCAACCGGGCCATCGATCAAAACGGGGGTTTCACGCATGAGCAAGGAATGAACTCCGTGACCTCTCAAAGGGTCGACTCGTCTAGCTAAAAGTCTGTG
This sequence comes from Pseudomonas sp. R76, assembly GCF_009834565.1. Taxonomy (GTDB): domain Bacteria; phylum Pseudomonadota; class Gammaproteobacteria; order Pseudomonadales; family Pseudomonadaceae; genus Aquipseudomonas. The sequence continues at coordinate 1,137,418 of NZ_CP019428.1, read as the reverse complement.
CTTGGCATGATTGCGAGCTTAATCGCGGTATACAGCGCAGGTCCGAGCCGTTAACGTAAAGCAAAGCCGTTTATAGAGGAAGGACTCGTGGAACACTCGCTCTTAGTTTGGTTGTTGCCGACTCTCGCCTTGGTTGCCGGTGTCGCCATTGGATTTCTGGTTGCCCGCTTGCTGCCGAATGCCGCGCCTAACCGCACGCAACGTCAGCTGGATGACATTCAGGAACGTTTTGACAGTTATCAGAACGAGGTTGTTACCCACTTCAACAGCACCGCGACCCTGGTCAAGAAGCTCACCCAGAGCTACCAGGAAGTACAGGATCACCTCGCCGATGGCGCCAACCGCCTGGCCCTCGACGACATCACCCGTCAGCGTCTGCTGGCTGCGCTGCATTCCGATGCGCCGCAAACTCCGCGGGAACGCCTGACCCCACCGCGGGAAAACCAGGAGCCACCACGGGACTACGCGCCAAAAACGCCAAACGCCCCAGGCATGCTGGATGAGCATTACGGCTTGAAGAAGTAAGTTATTTTCAAGCACTAAAAAGCCCGGCTGATCGATGATCAGCCGGGCTTTTTTGTGGGTGCTAATAACTTGATTGGTGAAGATCCACTGTGGGAGCTGGCTTGCCTGCGATGGCATCGACTGTATCTCACTGATACACCGAGGCGCTCGCATCGCAGGCAAGCCAGCTCCCACACCGACTGCATATAACCTTAGGCCGGCTGCTGTTCCTGCAACAACCCACCCTCAATCCGCACATGCCGCCCATGGAAGCGCTTGAGGCTGCTGCGGTGGCCGACGCTGACGATGCTCAACCCCGGCAACTCATCGATCAACGCCTGATACAAACTCGCCTCATCCTCTTCATCCATCGCCGAGGTGGCTTCGTCCATGTACAGCCATTGCGGCGCGAACAACAGCGCACGGGCAAACGCCAGGCGCTGCTGCTCACCCGGCGAGAGCAAGCGTTGCCAGTGATTGGCTTCATCCAGACGCGCGACCAGATGCGGCAAGCGGCAGGTTTCCAGGACCTGTGCATAACGTTCTGCCGAGTAAACGCTGTCATCCTGTGGATAACTCAACACCGCCTTCAACGTACCAATCGGCAAATAAGGCTTTTGCGGCAGGAACAGGTAACGCGCCGCCGGCAAACGAATGCTGCCATGACCCGCCGGCCACAAGTGCCCCATCGCCCGCAGCAGCGTACTTTTGCCACTGCCGGAACGCCCGCTGAGCATCACACGCTGCCCCGGCTCTACGGTCATGTCGGCATCGGTGAGCAAGTGGCGGCCGTCGGCCAGGTCCATGCCCAAGTCGCTCACCACCAAACGCTCGCCTTCCGGGCGCACATCAATGGCCGGCGCACGCTGCTCGTTTTCGCTCATGGCTTGATGGAAACTCAGCAGACGATCACTGGTGGCGCGCCAGCTGGCCAGGTCGGAGTAAGCGGTGATAAACCAACTGAAGTTGCCCTGCACGTTGCCGAACGCCGAGTTGATTTGCATCAGCTCGCCGAGCTCGATTTTGCCGGCGAAGTAGCGCGGTGCCGCGACGATAAACGCAAAGACGATGGCGATCTGCTCGTAACCGGCGGTGAAGAACGTCAGGCGCTTGGACACTCGCATAATGTCCCAGTAGTTGTGCCAGACCCTGCCGAACCGCGTGCTCAAACGCTGATTTTCGTTTGACTCGCCGTTATACAGGGCGATGCTCTCGGCATTCTCCCGCACCCGAATCATGGAGAAACGCAGGTCCGCTTCGAAACGTTGTTGTTGGTTGCTCAAGCCGATCAAGCGTCGGCCGATCAGGTGCGTCAGCCAACTGCCGACGGCGGCATACAGCAGCGCACACCAGAACATGTAACCGGGGATGGAGATGCCAAACACTTCGATGCTGCCCGACACGCCCCACAGAATGATGGAGAACGACACCAGGCTGACCACGTTACGCAGCAGCCCCAGGCTGAGGCTCAACGTCGTGGAGGTGAAGTTATTGAGGTCTTCGGAAATGCGCTGGTCCGGGTTGTCGGTGTAGCCACCCTGTTCCAGCTGGTAGTAGTTCTTGTGGCTGAGCCAGCGCGCAAAATACTTTTCGGTGAGCCAGGCGCGCCAGCGGATGGTCAGCATCTGCGTCAGGTACAAGCGGTAGACCGCACCCACAATGGCCACTGCGGCAAGCACGCAAAAATAGCCGATCAGTTGCCAGAAAGCCGCCGTGTCCTTCTTCTCAAGGGCGTTGTAGAAATCCTTGTACCAATGGTTGATCCAAACGGAAAAAGCCACGCTGAACAGCGACAAACCAATCACCGCGGCCAGCAACAACCAGGCCTTGCCCTTCTCTTCACTGCGCCAATAGGGCGCGATCAGCGCCCAGGTGCGACGTAAGAATTGCCCACGCACCGCGTCGTTGACCGCGGAATACTCAGCGTTCTGATTCATCGTTCAGGCTCTGTAAGAAAATGTGACAGGCGTTTGAACCGATCATAGACGATCGGTTCAGGGCTCCGTGCGGCCTGAAGCGGATTGTTCAGACTTTGTTCAGCGCCGAACCGGGCGCTTCTGCAGCTTGCGCTGCAAGGTACGCCGGTGCATGCCCAGGGCGCGGGCGGTGGCGGAGATGTTGCCTTCGTGTTCGGTCAGCACGCGCTGGATGTGTTCCCACTGCAGGCGGTCCACCGACATCGGGTTTTCCGGCACCAGCGTGTCCAGGTCAGCGTGCTCGGACAGCAAGGCGGCCAGCACGTCGTCGGCGTCCGCCGGTTTGCACAGGTAGTTGCAGGCGCCGCGCTTGATCGCCTCGACGGCGGTGGCGATGCTGGAGTAACCGGTGAGGATCACCACGCGCATTTCCGGGTCAAGCTCGAGCAGCTTGGGCAGCAGCACCAGGCCGGAGTCGCCGTCCATTTTCAGGTCGAGCGCGGCGTAGTCCGGCAAATCGGCCTGGGCGATGGTCAGGCCTTCTTCGGCCGAGCCTGCGGTGCTGACGCGGAAACCACGGCGGCTCATGGCGCGGGCCATCACGCGGGTAAAGGTGGCGTCGTCATCTACCAGCAACAGGTGCGGCAGTTCTTCGCCTTCGACTTGGATCTCGTCACTCATCGATATCTCCTCGTGCGACACGGGGCAGGCGCAGCTCGGTGAGCGTGCCGCCTTCCTCATGACTATAGAGCTTCACTGAGCCGCCCGCGCGGGTCACGCTGGCCTTGCTCAAAAACAGGCCGAGGCCGAAGCCTTTGCCCTTGGTGGTAAAGAAGGGTTTGCCGATTTGCTCGGCAATCGCCAGCGGCACGCCCGCGCCGTGGTCACGAATGCTGATGGTCACGTTTTCCGCGTCCCAGTCCAACTGCACGCCCAGGCCTTCGGGGCAGGCATCGGCGGCGTTGTTCAGCAGGTTGAGCAGGGCTTGGGTCAGGTCCGGCGGCGGCGCCATGCGCGGCACCGTGCCCTGGCCCAGCAGGTTGAAGCGATAGCTGGCCTCGGGGCGCATCAGGTGCCAGCGGTTCAGGGCTTCATCGAGCCACTGGGTCACGTCCTGCATCTCGACGGCCAGGCGGCGATTGGCTTCGGCGGCACGCACCAGTTGCTGCAAGGTCTGCTTGCATTGCTTGACCTGTTCCTGCAACACACTCAAGTCATCTTGCAGGGCCGGATCGTGATGGTCCTGGACCATTTCATTAAGCAGCACGCTCATGGTCGCCAGCGGCGTGCCTAATTCATGGGCGGCGCCGGCAGCCTGGGTGGCGACCGCGAGCAATTGCTGGTCACGCAGACCTTCTTCGCGGCGAATGGCGCGCAATTCCTCCTGGCGACGCAACTCTTCGGCCATGCGTGCAGCAAAGAAGGTGATCACGGCGGCAGACAGGGCGAAACTCAGCCACATCCCGTAGATCTGCAGATTTTCCCTGGCGATGGGGAATGTCTGCAACGGGTAGAACTGTGCCAACAGCAAGGTGTACAGGGTCAGCGCGATACCCGACAGCACCACCGAATAGCGCCACGGCAACGTCACGGCTGCGATGGTCAGTGGCACCAGGTAATACGAAACGAATGGGTTGGTGGAACCACCGGAGAAATACAGCAACACGCTGTGGATAAACAGGTCGCAGGCCAGTTGCAGGGCGTATTCCAGCTCGGTCACCGGCCATGTGGTGCGCAGCCGAATGGCCGTGAACACACACAAGACGATGGAGAAGCAGAGGGTCACGGCCAGTTGCAGCCAAGGCAACGGCAGCAGGTCGAACCAATACGCGAGCCCGACGGAGCCGGCCTGTGCGGCCAGTACCAGGGTGCGGATAAACGTCAGGCGCCATAGGTTCTGGCGGGTGGCGGAAGTCAGTTTTACGGCGGCGAGCATGAGCTCTCCCGGTGAGCGCTGCAGGCGGATCGGCAGGAGTATAAACGAAGCCGACCTGCTGGCACGGCGCGTGTGGCTCTTTGCCGCAGGCCTGGCAAATAACCGTTCGTCGGCGTCGCGACAACTTGTAGCGAATGTGTAAACCCGAAGAACCCGATAGCACCGTCTACAGTCATACCGAACACGAACATTCCAAGGAGCTTCCATGTCTCGTTTCACTCGCAGTGCCGCCGTTCTGACCCTCAGCGCCAGCGCCCTGGCCAGCCTTCCGGCGATGGCTGCCGATGAGCTGCACTACAACCAGATATCCCTGCGTGCCGAAGTCAGCCAGGAAGTGGCTCGCGACAAGATGATCGTCACCCTCTACACCGAGTCGCAGAACACCGACCCGGCCAAGCTCGCCGCCGAAATCACCAACACGATGAACAAGGCCCTGGGCGAGGCGCGCGAAGTCAAAGGCGTGACCCTGCGCCAGGGCAGCCGTAACAGCTACCCGATCTACGACAACAAGAACCAGAAGATCACCGGCTGGCGTGAGCGCGCCGAGCTGCGCCTGGAAAGTGCCGACTTCCCGGCCCTGTCCAAGCTTACTGGCGACCTGCTGAACACGCTGAAAATGGAAAACATGGACTTCGCCATCGCCGACAGCACGCGCAAGTCCAGCGAAGACGCGTTGCTCAAAGACGCCGTCACCGCATTCAAGGCCCGCGCCCAACTGGCCACCGATGCGCTCGGTGGCAAGGGTTACAAAATCGTCAACCTGAACTTCAACACCAATGGCTACCCGATGCCTTACGCGCGCGGTGCCGGCATGATGATGAAAGCGGCCATGGCGGATTCGGCACCGACACCTGAAGTCGAAGCCGGCACCAGCCAGGTAAATATGAGTGCTGACGGGGTCATTGAAGTACTGCAATAAGCCCGTCAAGAGCGAAAAAACGGCGCAACCTGTAGGTTTGCGCCGTTTTTTTTGGAGATGCCGTCACCTACAGATGTATTACTTCGTGACATATCACTACGGAATCAAATACTCGGTTCTCACAACTCACTGTTGCCACCGCCACCAGGGAGGGACACGCAGGCATCAATCACTTCCTGAGAACCGAAATAATGACCTTAGCGCTTAATCCAAGACTCTCTGTGCAGGTGCCACAAGAGACCGGCCTTCCTGCCGATTCCGCCTTCCCACCCCAACTATCAAAGACACAAGCGCCTGAACCGCCAGCCGGTGAAATGGTCCGGCCCGAAGAAACAGAGTTGCTCAAGTCTTACTTGGGAGCGGTACAAAGCATCGTACTGGGCCGGCCCCCCAAACTGGTAACCGTTCCCCCTGAGAGCACATTAGGCCAGTGGCTTGCACTGTATAGAGCCCAACTGGAGCATCCGGTTGTTCAAGGCTGGATGCGTGAACAGAAAATCGACCCCGACAGCCTGCTCTCGATCAACCCCTCTACAGGTACATTACGGGCCATGGTGAGAGGCGAAGAGAAAACCTTCAGTCTCACGGACACCACGGGATGGGGGCAGATTTCAGGGCCACTGTTGGCGGCAGCCAAAGTCATCGCACCGGGAGACAGTGGCGTGCTGCAAGTGAGCTTGCGTGATGGCTACGTACAAGTCAGCGCACAGGTAGTGGCAAACTTCGCTGGCGTACCACTGCCTGCCACCCTCGCCGAGGGGCGAGCGCAAATCAGGCAGATGGAACATAAAGTTGCCTTCGACCCCATCTCCCCCGATGACCGCTTACGGCCTGTCGGCAGTCGTTCCGCCGATGCCTTGCAAGTGCATAAAGAGAATGCTGCCACGTATTACAGTGCCGCCCCCCAAACATTGGCTTACAAACACTTGGCCGTTGAGGTTGCCGATAACCTGCCCAACACGCGGGCAGAAGCCAAAAAGTGGGCCGAAGCGCTGATTTTCAAACTGACCGGCAAAGTCGTCGACGCTGACACCATTTATTTTAACCGCTTCCATAGCTATAACACCCCGCCAACCGGTGACCCGAGACCGATTACCGGCTGGGAGCACCCCGGTGAAGAGCCCTACTCTTCGTTACGCCTGCCGGATGCCCTGCTAAAAAACTTCTCCGAACACGATAAGATACCGGGCACCCTGGATGCACAAGCCGGTTTGTACACCGTCGGCGCAGGTGAAAGCACAAAGGGCGGGTACGGCGCCCATAACGAATTCCCTCTCGAGCCGTCCAAGCTCATACACGACAGCTGGAAGACTGACTTCCAAGCCCAGATGACCCAGAAGATCGACAATTTCTGGAACACTCATGCGGGTAACTACGAGACCGCCATCAAAGGCGAGTTCGTCTACCAGGCTCGCAAGCAATTAAAAACGAATGAAGCACGATCACCGGCTGAGCGCGCGCTGCAACCACCCGAGGAGCGCTTCACCCGCGAAGACTACAAACGGGTTATGGGGGCAGTGTCCAACCTCCCGCTCGACGAAAATGCGCCGCTCACCGTCGAACAACTCAAAACCCGGGCGCAGATGAAAGGCAACGTTCAAGTGAACGCCCTCAACATCCATGGCTATACCTCCAGCGACATCATGCGTTTCAGTGCTAGCGACGGTGGCTGGCAAGCTCTTTACATTCCTGGAGCCGTGCCCGCCTTTCTCAGGTTTGACTCTCTTGAGAAACTCGATCAATGGGTTATTGACCAAACCAAAGATCCAAAAAAACGGGACGCATTACTGGCACGTTTTCCGTTGCTGTATCACCAGGACCAAACCGCCAACTTTCTTTCACGCCTGGAAAAAGTAATTATCCCGGTGTTGTGGTTCACCCACGTTGGGGAAAAGAAGGAAGGCCTGAACACCCTTTTCGACAAAATGGCCGCCGGTAAATTGAAAGACCCGGTGGTCAATGACAAACACTCGAAAATTGAAGGGGACGTGTTTCAAGAAATAACAGCGGCCAGTAAAGAGCGGATGAACAGTGATGCCGACGTTGTTATCAAGTCCAACTCCGAGGTGAATCGGGATACCTGGCTGAACGACGTCACCACCGCCGCCGGGTTGCTGGCCAAGCTTGCACCAATCGCTGCGCCGGTTGCCGCCGCTGCGATAATTGCTGGAGTGACCGAGGTGGCGCTAGGTGTGGAAAAATCAGCCTCCGGCGACACCGAAGCGGAACGCAATGACGGTGCTTCCAAGGCTTTTGACGGCTTGCTGAATACGCTATTCTCGGTCGGGGCCAGTGCGATCCCTGAAGACCCTTTTGCACGCCCTCCAGAAACAGGATTACCCGCCACGGAGTTGCCTGCGCCGCCCAAACCCACTGAAATAGAGAAAGCAAAACCTGACCCTTCCTCCGGTAAACCTTCCGTACTCAACGAACCTGTACCACTGCCCCAGCCTAAATCCCAGTCACTCATCCCCTTGGCGCAACATGCCGTGCCCAACGGTGAGACATTGATAAAAAATGCCACCCGTGACGCACTGGGGGTGTATCGAATGACCGACGCCACGGGGGCGTTCCGCCAATTCGTGCGCCTTACCGATGAAACCGGGACAAGCAGGGTCTTTGAGATATCCGGCCGCTACCGGACTGGCGATACCTTTGCCAAAATCATTAACCGCGAGGGTGCAGGGCTGGTGGTCGTCACACCCGGTCGCGAGGGCGAATGGGCGCGCGCACCGGGAGATGGCGGCGTTCGACTTTGGCCATGGCAACGCCCCGAATCGCCAACCCCGAGTATCGAACCCAAAATCCCGTTAATGTCGGATCAGTTTCTAGAAATAGACGGGACAAAAATGAAGGGCTCCACGACGTTGGATAAATACCTCAACAGTGAGGAGCACTCATATACCTACGGTGTCGCCATTAACGATAAAGGTGAGAGCACACCGCAAATTTCCTGGACAGTTGACGAGAACCCAAAAAACGCCACAGCACACCCGACGGCTGAAAAATCAACGTTCGGTACGAGTGAATACAGTGAGCAATTTACTAAAGATATAAACCGCAGCAGGTTCACAATTAACACGCCGGAAGGCATCACGCTGGAAATCGACATCCCCAAACAGGTGAAACTGCTTGAGCAGCAAAAAGGCGCCAAGTTGTCAACCGCCGAACTCAATAGCGTCATACAACAAAATATTGAAAAATTTGAGACGGCTATACCAAATCCCGCGTTAAGAGCCCGAATTTCTGAAGTAGCCAATCAATGGTTGCTCGGCGCTGCTCCCGATGAATTTCAGACATCTCGATTTAAGGGCACTATATTTGGTAGCGGTCGAGACCCTCACTACATTATCGATTATGACCCGGCAAAAGAGACAACGACCGTCACAGGGAAATCTGACTTTATACTTACCCGATTAGACGAAAGTAATGGCGAACTTGAAACACTGACTGACATACATACCAAAGCGTCAAGGTCCATAACTATTACAGCCAGCAATGAAATTGACGGCAACGCTTATGTCATAAACCCATCAGCGCCTACCCGTATAGAGATCACGCCTAACCTGGACTGATCACTACTGCCCCTCTATCTGCCCCTCTTGAACGGCGGTAACCTCGGTGACCGCCGTTTTCGTTTGGGCACCTTTTATGCCTGCTACTTCAGGAGACTCCATGGAAAGAATCGCGTTTAAACCAATGCTGCTCGCCGCCAGCCTCCTGGCCTTAATGCCGGCTGCCCACGCCGCCAGCACCTTAGTCTACTGCTCCGAAGCCAGCCCCGCCGGTTTCGACCCCAGCCAGTACACCAGCGGCACCGACTTCGATGCCTCCGCCGAAACCGTGTTCAACCGCCTGACCCAGTTCAAGCGTGGCGGCACTGAAGTCGAACCCGGCCTGGCGACGCGCTGGGATGTATCCAATGACGGCCTGACCTACACCTTCCATCTGCGCGATGGCGTCAAGTTTCACACCACCGACTACTTCACCCCTACCCGCGACTTCAACGCGGATGACGTGCTGTTCACCTTCAACCGCCTGCTGGATGCCGACAGTCCGTTTCGCAAGGCTTACCCGTCCGAGTCGCCGTACTTCACCGACATGGGCTTGAACACCACGATCAAAAACGTCGAAAAACTCGACGAGCACACCGTGCGTTTCAACCTGAACAACGTCGATGCCTCGTTCGTGCAGAACCTGGCGATGAGTTTTGCCTCGGTGCAATCGGCCGAATACGCCGCCCAGCTTTTAAAAGAAGGCAAGGCCGAAGAGATCAACCAGAAACCCGTGGGCACCGGGCCGTTTGTGTTCAAGCGCTACCAGAAAGACTCGCAGATTCGCTACGCGGCCAATAAGCAGTATTGGAAACCGGAGGATGTGAAGCTCGACAACCTGGTGTTCGCCATCACCCCGGACGCCGCCTCGCGCTTGCAGAAACTCAAGGCCGGCGAATGCCAGGTCAGCGGTTACCCGCGCCCGGCCGATATCGAGGTGATGAAACAGGACCCGAAGCTGCGAGTGTTGCAACAAGCGGGGTTCAACCTGGGCTTTCTCGCCTACAACGTGACCCACCCGCCGCTGGATCAACTCAAGGTGCGTCAGGCACTGGACATGGCTATCGATAAACCGGCAATTATCAAAGCCGTGTACCAAAGCGCCGGGCAATTGGCGCAGAACGCCCTGCCTCCGGCGCAGTGGTCTTATGACCCCACGATCAAGGACGCGCCGTACGACCCGGCCAAGGCTCGGGCGCTACTAAAAGAAGCAGGGGTTGCACCAGGTACCACCATCAACTTGTGGGCGATGACCGTGCAGCGCGCTTCCAATCCCAACGCGCGGATGTCGGCGCAAATGATTCAACAGGATTGGGAAAAAATCGGTATCAAAGCCAACATCGTCAGCTATGAGTGGGGCGAGTACATCAAGCGCGCCAAAAATGGCGAGCATGACGCGATGATTTATGGCTGGACCGGCGACAATGGCGACCCGGATAACTGGCTCGGTGTGCTCTACAGTTGTGCCGCGGTCAAAGGCAGCAACTACGCCAAATGGTGTAACCCGGCCTACGACAAACTCGTGCAGCAGGCGAAGGTCAGCAGCGACCGTGAGCAGCGCATCAAGTGGTATCAACAGGCGCAGAAAATACTTAAGGAACAAGTACCTATAACGCCTATTGCAAACTCGACGGTTTTCCAGCCCCTGCGAAAGGAAGTCAAGGACTTCAAGATCAGTCCTTTTGGTCTGACGCCGTTTTATGGTGTCAGTCTAGATAAGTAACAGCTACGCCCCAACCGAGTGCGCCAGACCGCTCGGTTGGGCATTTTTGGTGCGCGCCATGCACCGAAAAAAACCTCTATATATATGCATTTATGTACAAACTTTCATAAATGCGACATTCCTGTACGTTCGTACCACAGTTTTCCCTTCGTAACCGTTCAGCATCTTGCAATGGGTATGGCCCCTGCATAAGTATCCGCAGGCCGACTCACGAGGTCGCCCTCACCACCAAAAATGACAACAAATCATGAGGCCAACATGCTTAAACACGCAGTCATTCCGCTTTTAGTTAGTGCTGGCCTTATGGCCGCAGCCCCTTTCGCCCAAGCGGCGACTAACCTGGTGTTCTGCTCCGAAGGGAGCCCGGCCGGTTTTGACCCAGGCCAGTACACCACCGGAACAGACTTCGATGCTTCGGCCGAAACCATGTTCAACCGTCTGACCCAGTTCGAACGCGGCGGCACCGCTGTGATTCCTGGGCTGGCCACCAGCTGGGACGTGTCCCCGGATGGCCTGACGTACACCTTCCACTTGCGTGACGGCGTCAAGTTCCACACCACCTCGTACTTCAAGCCAACCCGTACCTTCAATGCCGATGACGTGCTGTTCACGTTCAACCGCATGATCAACAAGGACGATCCGTTCCGCAAAGCCTACCCCACCGAGTTCCCGTACTTCACGGACATGGGGATGGACACCAACATCAAGAACATCGAGAAAGTCGATGACCACACCGTCAAGTTCACCCTTGGCACCGTGGACGCAGCGTTCATCCAGAACCTGGCGATGAGCTTCGCCTCGATCCAGTCGGCTGAATACGCCGCCCAACTGTTGAAAGAAGGCAAGGCACAGGACATCAACCAGAAGCCAATCGGCACTGGCCCGTTCGTGTTCAAGAGCTACCAGAAAGACTCCAACATCCGTTACACCGGCAACAAGGATTACTGGAAGCCTGAGGACGTGAAGATCGACAACCTGATCTTCGCCATCACCACCGACCCGTCGGTGCGTATCCAGAAGCTGAAGAAAAACGAATGCCAGGTCACCCTGTTCCCACGTCCGGCCGACCTCAAGGCGCTGGGTGAAGACAAGGACCTGAAACTGCCGCACCAGGCCGGTTTCAACCTGGGCTACATCGCCTACAACGTCATGCCGGTACTCAAAGGCCAGACCGCGCCTAACCCGCTGTCGGACCTGCGGGTGCGTGAAGCCCTGGACATGTCGGTGAACAAGCAGCAGATCATCGACTCCGTGTACCAAGGCGCCGGTCAACTGGCCGTCAACGCCATGCCGCCGACCCAATGGTCATACGACACCACCATCAAGGATGCCCCGCACGACGTGACCAAAGCCAAGGCTTTGCTCAAGGAAGCAGGCGTCAAGGAAGGCACCGAAATCACCCTGTGGGCGATGCCGGTTCAACGTCCGTACAACCCGAACGCCAAGCTGATGGCTGAGATGCTGCAGAACGACTGGAAACAGATCGGCCTGAAGGTCAACATCGTCAGCTACGAGTGGGGCGAGTACATCAAGCGCTCCAAAGGCGGCGAGAACCAGGCCATGATCATTGGCTGGAGCGGCGACAATGGTGACCCGGACAACTGGCTGAACGTGCTGTTCGGCTGCGACTCGCTGGCCGGTAACAACTTCTCCAAATGGTGCGACAAAAAATTCGATGGCATCGTGAAAGAAGCCAAGGCCACATCGGATGTCGCCAAACGCACCGAGCTGTACAAGCAGGCGCAACATATCCTCAAAGATGCAGTCCCGATGACACCTATCGCGCACTCGACGGTGTATCAACCCATGCGCAACACCGTGCAGGACTTCAAGATCAGCCCGTTTGGCTTGAACTCCTTCTACGGCGTGAGCGTAAGCGGCAAGTAAGGATTAATAACGGCGACGTTTCACAACGTCGCCGTTATTGCATCCGCCCAGACCGTAGGAAACAGACCACGACCGTACTCATTGCGTCTTACAGCAATGAGCCGCGACGTACAGCTCCGTTACCTACAAGGTCAATCCGTTTTGGCGCATTTACTGCGAGGTCCGCGACCCATAACGTCGTAGGACAGCAGAGGCTCCAATCTCGGAAAGGCACTTGCTGCGTGTGGGATCAGTGATGTCTCCCAGGCAAAAGCCTGGGTGATTGCTCGCTGATGACAATTACAAACAAGGATCGGGATCGTCATGCGCCATACCACCGTTCTATCCGCAATTTTTGGCACCAGCCTGCTGGCTGTGGCCACGATGGGCCAAGCCGCCGAAAAGAAGAGCCTGGTGTTCTGCTCTGAAGGCAGCCCGGCAGGGTTTGACACCGCGCAATACACCACCGCCACCGACAACGATGCGGCCGAGCCGCTGTACAACCGACTGGTTGAGTTCGAAAAGGGCGCGACCAATGTGGTGCCTGGGCTGGCAACCAAGTGGGATATTTCCGAAGACGGCCTGACCTACACCTTTCACCTGCGTGAAGGGGTGAAATTCCACAGCAACAAGGAGTTCAAACCGACGCGCGACTTCAACGCCGACGACGTGCTGTTCACCTTCAACCGCATGCTTGACCCTGACCATCCGTTTCGCAAGGCCTACCCCACCGAGTTTCCGTACTTCAACGGGATGAGCCTGAACAAGAACATTGCCAAGGTCGAAAAAACCGACCCGCACACCGTGGTGATCACCTTGAACACGGTCGACGCCGCGTTCGTGCAAAACATCGCCATGAGCTTTGCCTCGATTCTGTCGGCCGAATACGCCGAGCAATTGCTTAAAGAAGGCAAACCCAGCGACATCAACCAGAAGCCGATCGGCACTGGCCCGTTTGTGTTCCAGCGCTACCAGAAAGACTCGCAGATCCGTTATGTGGGCAACAAACAGTACTGGGACCCGAGCCGGGTAAAGCTGGACCAACTGATCTTCGCCATCAACACCGACGCCTCGGTGCGGGTGCAAAAACTCAAGGCCGGCGAGTGCCAGGTAACCCTGCACCCACGCCCGGCCGACGTCGACGCCCTCAAGGCCGACCCCAACCTGCAACTGCTGACCAAGCCAGGCTTCAACCTCGGCTACATCGCCTACAACGTGCGCCACAAGCCCTTCGATCAGCTCGAAGTGCGCCAGGCGCTGGACATGGCGGTGAACAAGCAAAGCATCCTCAATGCCGTGTACCAGGGCGCCGGCCAGCTGGCAGTCAACGCCATGCCGCCGACCCAGTGGTCCTACGACGACACCATCAAGGACGCCGCCTACAACCCGGAAAAAGCCAAAGAGTTGCTCAAGGCGGCCGGCGTAAAGGAAGGCACCGAGATCACCCTGTGGGCGATGCCGGTGCAACGTCCGTATAACCCCAACGCCAAGCTGATGGCCGAGATGCTGCAAAGTGACTGGGCCAAGATCGGCCTCAAGGTCAAGATCGTCAGCTACGAGTGGGGCGAATACATCAAGCGCACCAAGAACGGTGAGCACGACATCAGCCTGATCGGCTGGACCGGCGACAACGGTGACCCGGACAACTGGCTGGGCACTCTTTATAGCTGCGACGCCATCGGCGGGAACAACTACTCCATGTGGTGTGACCCGGCGTACGACAAGCTGATCAAGCAAGCCAAGGTCGTCACCGACCGCGAACAAAGGACTGTTCTGTACAAACAGGCGCAGCAACTGCTTAAAGCACAGGTGCCGATCACGCCAGTCGCCCACTCGACGGTCAACCAGCCGTTAAGCGCCAAAGTCGAAGGTTTCAAAGTGAGCCCCTTCGGCCGCAACGTGTTCTCGGGCGTCAGTATCACCCCATAAAAATATAACCGGATCGCAGGGAGCCAAACTGGCTTCCTGGCAAACGTGCAGCCTTTTGTTGGGAAATTTCCTACGGCAAACGTTTGCAAAGGCTTGAACGAGTTACACACCCAATAGCCGGTTCACCTAAAAAGACCGGCATTAAAAAGAGAACCAAAGGAGCTCCACCCATGAAACTGAGCAGCAAAGCGCTTCTGGCCTTGGCCATCAGCAGCATCACGGCAACCGCCTTCGCTGAAACCCAAAGCCAGGACTTCGTTCCAACCACCTTGGCCGGCACCAGCGCCCAAAGCGAGGCCAAAGGCTTTATCGACGGCCAAAGCCTGGGCGGTACTACCCGTAACTGGTTCTCCAGCGAGCGTAAATTCCGTGGTCAGCGCTTCTCGTATCAGAAGCACGGCGTGACAGAAACCGACGCGAACCGCACGAACTGGCTGCAAGGTACCATCCTCAACTACTCCTCGGGCTTCACCCAAGGCACCGTGGGCGTGTCGACCGAAGTGGCGGCTTACAACGTTGTGGCACTGGATCGCAGCAAGCGTGACATCAAGGGCGGTTCCAACCGCACCCTGGCTGACTCCGACGGCGATGCCGTAGGCCAGTGGAGCAAACTGGGCCTGGCCAACGTCAAGTTCCGTGTTTCGAACACCACCTTGACTGCCGGTCGCCAGAACTTCAGCAGCGGCATCGTCGACACCATCGGTAACCGTGCGCTGCCTTCGAGCTTTGAAGGTGTGTCGTTCGACAGCCAGGAATTCAGCAACCTGTCCTTCCAGGGCGGTATCTTTGATCGCGTATCGCCACGTACCGAGCAGAGCCTGTCGAAATTCCGTTCCGAATACGGCAATGGCAAGCAGGAAACCGACAAGGTAAGCACTGTAGGTTTTAACTACCAGCCGTTCAAAAGCCTGAAGACCAGCGTGTTCGCCGCTAACGTCGAAGACTTCTGGAACCAGTACTACGTCGGTGCTACCCACGAGCTGGGTGACAGCCAGACCCTGTCCCTGACCACCGGCCTGAACTACTACAAAACCGTCGACGAAGGCAAAAAGTTGATGGGCAAGATCGACAACGACACCTACTCGCTGTCGCTGGGCCTGACTCACCAAGCTCACAGCCTGACCTTCTCCTACCAGGCCGTTAACGGTGACGAGTACTTCGACTACCTGCACGAAACCAACGGCATCTACCTGGCCAACTCCTTGACCTCTGACTTCAACGGTCCGAACGAGAAGTCTTTCCAGGTCGCCTACGGCCTCAACATGGCCGAATACGGCGTGCCTGGCCTGAAGTTCAACATCTACTCGGCTCGCGGTTGGGGCATCGACGGTACTCACTACACCGGCGACGGCGGCGTGAAAGGCTTCGCTTATAACGGCATTCAGTCGCAAGACGGCGAGAAGCACCAGGAATACGGCGTGGGTACTTCCTACGCTATCCAGAGCGGCCCTCTGAAAGCCACCACCATCCGTGGCACCTACGTCACTCACCGTGCGAGCGCCCAACAGGCTGACGGCAACATCCGTGAGTTCCGCCTGGTGACCACCATCCCGTTCAACATTCTTTAATTAGCGCCAGGTAGACGGCGGGCTCATCACGAGCCTGCCTTCTACGCTTGTCTGGTTCAATCGATTGCAGAGGGCTCTGAATGAAAATGCTCCCGCTACAAGCCGCCATTGCCGCTGCGCTGTTGAGCGTCGCGATCGGCGTTTCGGCCAAACCGCTGGTGGTCTGCACCGAAGCCAGCCCGGAGGGTTTCGACCCGGTCCTGTACACCACGGCCGTCACCGCTGACGCCGCCGCCGAGACCCTGTTCAACCGCCTGGTGGACTTCAAGCCCGGCACCACCGAAGTCGTGCCTGCACTGGCCAAAGACCTGCCACAAATCAGCGCCGATGGGTTGACCTACACGTTCCACCTGCGTGACGACATCAAGTTCCACACCACCGACTACTTCAAACCCACGCGCAACATGAATGCCGACGACGTGCTTTGGAGCTTCCAGCGCCAGCTGGACCCGAATCACCCTTGGCACAAAAAGTCCAACGTGGGCTACCCGTACTTTGAAAGCATGGGTTTCAAGGAACTGCTCAAAAGCGTCACGAAGACCGACGACCACACCGTTGTCTTCACGCTGACCCGTCCTGAAGCCCCATTCCTGGCCGACCTGGCCATGGCGTTTTCCTCGATCCACTCCGCCGAATACGCCGACCAGTTGCTCAAGTCCGGCAAGACCGATGACCTGAACGCCAAGCCAATCGGTACCGGGCCGTTCATCTTCACCCGCTACGCCAAAGACGCCCAAGTGCGCTTCAAGGCCAACCCGGAGTACTTCCGTGGCAAGCCGCCAGCTGACCCGCTGATCCTGGCGATTACCACTGACAACAACGTGCGCCTGCAAAAGCTCAAGGCCAACGAGTGCCAGATCGCGCTGTATCCGAAACCGGATGACGTGCCGAGCATGAAGGCCGACCCGAACCTGAAAGTCACGGAACTGGCGGCGATGACCACCGCTTACACCGCGCTGAACACCACGCACAAGTACATGAGCGATGCACGCGTGCGTCACGCGATCAACATCGCGTTCGACAAAAAAGGCTACAACGAGTCCCTGTACGGCAAAGGCAACGCCATCGATGCCACCGGCCCGTATCCGCCAACGCTGCTGGGCTTCAGCGACAAACTGAAAAACCCGGCGCGTGACCTGGATAAAGCCCGCGCCCTGCTCAAGGAAGCCGGTGTACCGGAAGGCACCGAGTTCACCCTGTTCACCCGTAACGGCGGCGGCCCGACCAACCCGAACCCGATGCTCGGCGCCCAGCGCATGCAGGCGGATCTGGCGCAGATTGGCCTGAAGGTCAATATCAAAGTTATGGAATGGGGCGAGATGCTCAAGCGTGCTAAAAACGGCGAGCACGACATGGTTTCCGCCGGCTGGGCAGGCGATAACGGCGACCCGGATAACTTCCTCACGCCAAACCTGAGTTGCGATGCAGCCAAAAACGGCGAAAACTACGCCCGCTGGTGTAACAAAGAGTTTCAAGACTTGATCGACAAGGCGCGCGCGCTCGCTGAACCCGCCCAGCGCGCTGCACTCTATGAACAAGCCATGGACGTTTTCGACAAAGACCAACCATGGATTCCCATGGCTTACCCGAAATTGTTCACCGCCATGCGCAAAAACGTCGAGGGTTTTACCCAAAGCCCTCTGACCACCAATAACTTCGCCACCACCCAGGTGAAGTAATAAGAGAAGACGCTCGGCACCGTCGCCATTGACGGTGCCGAACCTGCCTAACCGGCTGATTGAGGTACACAACAAGATGTTTAGTTTTATTGCCCGCCGATTGGGGTTATTGATCCCCACGTTTTTCGGCATCACGTTGCTGACGTTTGCGTTGATTCGCATGATCCCCGGCGACCCCGTCGAAGTCATGATGGGCGAACGACGAGTCGACCCCGAGATGCACGCACAGGCAATGGAACGCCTCGGCCTTAACAAGCCGCTGTACGCGCAATACTTTGACTATGTAGGCAAGCTCGCCCACGGCGACCTCGGCGAATCCCTGCGCACGCGCACCAACGTGTGGACCGAATTCACCGCCCTCTTCCCCGCGACCCTGGAACTGTCCATGGCCGCCCTGCTGTTCGCCGGTATCCTGGGCCTGTTGGCCGGGGTGATCGCGGCCTTGAAACGAGGATCCCTGTTCGACCATGGGGTGATGGGCATCTCCCTCGCGGGATATTCGATGCCGATCTTCTGGTGGGGCCTGATCCTGATCATGTTCTTCTCCGTAAGCCTGGGCTGGACCCCGGTTTCCGGGCGTATCGACCTGCTCTACGACATCGAGCCGCGCACCGGCTTCATGCTGATCGACACCCTGCTGGCTGACGAGCCAGACGCCTTCTTCGACGCCCTGCACCACCTGATCCTGCCGGCCATCGTGCTCGGCACCATCCCGCTGGCGGTGATTGCGCGGATGACCCGTTCGTCGATGCTCGAAGTACTGCGCGAAGACTACATCCGTACCGCCAAGGCCAAAGGCCTGTCGCCGGCGCGCGTGGTCTTCGTACACGGCCTGCGTAACGCGCTGATCCCGGTACTCACCGTGGTCGGCCTGCAAGTCGGCACCCTGCTGGCCGGTGCGGTTCTGACCGAAACCATCTTCTCGTGGCCCGGCATCGGCAAATGGCTGATCGAAGCCATTGGCGCGCGGGACTACCCGGTGGTGCAAAACGGCATCCTGCTGATCGCCTGCCTGGTGATCCTGGTGAACTTCGTGGTGGATATCCTCTACGGCTTCGCCAACCCACGCATCCGTCACCAGCGCTGAGATCATGACCATGAGCACACCTACTCAAGCGGTAGCAGTCGATCAAAGCCTGCTGTATCCGTCCCCGTACAAAGAATTCTGGCAAGCCTTCTCCAAGAACAAAGGCGCGGTTGCCGGCCTGCTGTTCATGTTGCTGATCGTGTTCTGCGCGATCTTCGCCCCGTGGGTTGCACCGCATAACCCCAGCGAGCAATACCGTGACTTCCTGCTGACCCCGCCAGCCTGGCTGGAAGGTGGGCAGATGCAATTCCTGCTCGGCACCGACGAACTCGGCCGTGACCTGCTCTCGCGCCTGATCCAGGGCTCACGCCTGTCCTTGCTGATCGGTTTGTCGTCGGTGGTGATGTCGCTGATTCCGGGCATCCTGCTCGGCTTGTTCGCCGGGTTCTTCCCGCGCGTGCTTGGCCCAACCATCATGCGTTTGATGGACATCATGCTGGCCCTGCCGTCGCTGCTGCTGGCTGTCGCCATTGTCGCGATCCTCGGCCCTGGCCTGATCAACACCGTAATCGCCATCGCCATCGTGTCCTTGCCGTCCTACGTGCGTTTGACCCGCGCGGCGGTGATGGGCGAACTGAACCGCGACTACGTGACCGCCGCCCGCCTTGCCGGCGCCGGCCTGCCGCGCCTGATGTTCATCACCGTGCTGCCTAACTGCATGGCGCCGCTGATCGTACAGGCCACCTTGAGCTTCTCGTCGGCGATTCTCGATGCCGCGGCTCTGGGCTTCCTGGGCCTTGGCGTACAACCGCCAACCCCTGAGTGGGGCACCATGCTGGCTTCGGCCCGTGACTACATCGAACGCGCCTGGTGGGTGGTGAGCTTGCCTGGTTTGACCATTTTGCTCAGCGTGCTGGCAATCAACTTGATGGGTGACGGCCTGCGCGACGCGCTGGACCCGAAACTCAAGAACGCCGCCTGAGGAGATTCCCATGTCACTGTTAGAAATCAAGAATCTCAACGTCCGCTTCGGCGACAAGACCGCCGTGCCGGTGGTCGATGGACTCGACATTTCCGTCGACAAAGGCGAAGTATTGGCCATTGTTGGCGAGTCGGGCTCGGGTAAATCCGTGACCATGATGGCGCTGATGGGCCTGATCGAGCACCCCGGCATTGTTACCGCCGACGCGCTGAACTTCGACGGCAAGGACATGCTCAAGCTGAGCAACCGTCAACGCCGCCAAATCGTCGGCAAAGACCTGGCGATGGTGTTCCAGGACCCGATGACCGCGTTGAACCCCAGCTACACCGTGGGCTTCCAGATTGAAGAAGTGCTGCGCCTGCACCTGAAAATGTCCGGCAAGCAAGCGCGTAAACGTGCGATCAAACTGCTCGAAAAGGTTGAAATCCCAGGCGCTGCCAGCCGTATGGACGCCTACCCGCACCAACTGTCCGGTGGTATGAGCCAGCGTGTTGCAATCGCCATGGCGATTGCCGGCGAACCGAAACTGCTGATCGCCGACGAACCGACCACGGCCTTGGACGTGACCATCCAGGCGCAGATCATGGAACTGCTGCTGGCCCTGCAGAAAGAGCAGAACATGGGCCTGGTGCTGATCACCCACGACCTGGCCGTGGTAGCCGAAACCGCCCAGCGCGTGTGCGTGATGTACGCCGGCCAAGCCGTGGAAGTCGGCCAGGTGCCGCAGTTGTTCGACATCCCGGCGCACCCGTACAGCGAAGCGCTGCTCAAGGCGATCCCCGAGCACAGCCTGGGCGCCACGCGTCTGGCCACGCTGCCGGGTATCGTGCCCGGTCGCTACGACCGCCCGCAGGGTTGCCTGCTGTCGCCACGCTGCCCGTATGTGCAGGAATCCTGCCGTGCCCAGCGCCCCGGCCTTGACCCGAAAACCAACAGCCTCGCGCGCTGCTTCTACCCCTTGAACCAGGAGGTGGCGTAATGGCCGTCGTTCTTACCGCCCGCGACCTCACCCGTCACTACGAAGTGTCCCGTGGCCTGTTCAAGGGCCACGCGCTGGTACGCGCGCTTAATGGTGTGTCGTTTGAACTGGAAGCCGGCAAAACCCTCGCCGTGGTTGGCGAATCGGGTTGCGGCAAATCCACCCTGGCCCGCGCGCTGACGCTGATTGAAGAACCGTCTTCGGGCTCCTTGAAAATCGCCGGTCAGGAAGTCGCCGGCGCCGACAAGGCCCAGCGCAAGCAATTGCGCAAAGACGTGCAGATGGTGTTCCAGAGCCCGTACGCCTCGCTGAACCCGCGCCAGAAGGTCGGTGATCAACTCGGCGAGCCGCTGCTGATCAACACCAACCTGTCCGCCGCCGAACGCCGCGAGAAAGTGCAGGCAATGATGAAGCAAGTGGGCCTGCGCCCTGAGCATTATCAGCGCTACCCGCACATGTTTTCCGGTGGCCAGCGCCAGCGTATTGCACTGGCCCGCGCGATGATGCTGCAACCCAAAGTGCTGGTGGCGGACGAACCGACCTCCGCACTCGACGTGTCGATCCAGGCTCAGGTGCTCAACCTGTTCATGGACCTGCAGCAGGAATTCAACACGGCCTACGTGTTCATTTCCCACAACCTGGCGGTGGTGCAACACGTCGCCGATGACGTGATGGTGATGTACCTCGGTCGCCCGGTGGAAGTCGGCCCCAAGGACGACATCTACGCCCGCCCGCTGCACCCCTACACCCAGGCGCTGCTGTCGGCCACCCCGACCATTCACCCGGACCCGAACAAGCCGAAGATCAAGATCGTCGGCGAGCTGCCCAACCCGCTGAACCCGCCGCCTGGCTGCGCTTTCCACAAGCGCTGCCCCTACGCGACCGCGCGGTGCAGCAGCGAAGAGCCGCAGTTGCGTGCGTTGGATAACCGTCAGGTGGCTTGCCACTACGCGGAGCAGTTTGTGGCTTGAACCTTGTAGGGCGACACAGTCGTCCCGGACATCGCTGACAAGCTGCAACAACAACGCTCTATCGAGTTGCACCGTCCCCCTCACCAGATTGCGCATCAGTCTGTTGAGGGGGATTTTTTTGTGTCTTACCCTTATTTCATACAGAAATAATAAGCTTGAAATGGTGTAGCCCGACCAAGCAACGCAATCAATTACTGCATTGATACTCGTCAACAAGCCTGATCACGCTAAACGTCGCGAAGCCAATAGGGCTGAAGATTTTGACAATAGTTTTTTAAGCTATCAGCATCAGCCAATAGTAGTTTCGCAGTCGCTTGCACGTCTTTAGGTTTTAAAAAAACCGCACTGTGAAAATTCGAAAACGCATCCGCAACCTTCTTAACTTGATATACATAAGCCCTCCGAGGCTCCACAATATTTTGCGAATCAATAAACTGCTGTGATTTTTTTTGATTAGCATCAAGCTGTTGCTCGAGACTTGTCATTCGATGTGCTCTTCGATCAATGCTTTCCTGAAGCGACTTTCGCGCTGCAATCAAGTGCTCAAACTTAATCGCCTCATTAAGAGTTTTTAAAACCAGCTTAGCGGTTTCAGCACCTGCCTTTATTGCCGCCGCCTTCATACCACCAGGCACCTCAGCCTTATCAAGCACGCTGGTCGCATTATCTACCAGAACAAGTGCCTTATCCAAATCTGAGTTATCCGTATATACTTTGATAGCCTGGTCGATAACGGCCATCTGCTCCTTCATTCTAATGAGAGGCTTCTCCTCAGGCGAGACTTGACTTAATAGCACGCTCCGTTCCGCTTGCAAAGCACTCAACATGTAATCGTTGCCACTAATAACAGCCGTTTCGGCAACAAAAATTGCCGCATTTACACCTTCACGAACTTTAGTAAATCTGACCGAAAAATTATCAAGCAGCTTACCTATTTCTTGCAAGTAGCTATCCCGTGCTGGCTGGCGATCCGAATCAGCCCCCATGTCCTCCAACCCATTGACGTATTCTCGCAGTTCATCGACATCCAGTAATACCGGGACGGCAGCCAGGGCGTTATTGACAACCAGGTCAACTTCATCAATTGATGCATTGAGCTGTTTCAACTCCTGCCGGAGAGACTCGTATAAAACATTACTGGAATTGATAAGTGTTTCATTGCGAATGATAACCCGAGCCTTTCTCACAACACCCAGATCGAGGACCTGCAGTTCATCTGTGTTCATGACACACGTCTCCTGTCGTGTAAATATCAATCAAGTTCAACTCAAAGCCACCACCAACACACTTGCACTTTCTTTAATCTTTTCCCAACTTTTAATCGTGGATTGGATTTTTATGACAAAGGTGCGCAACACAGTGTATTGGCTGACCTTATTGATACTTTGCTTAGAGGACTCGATATACTCAATCAATCCGCGCCAGATACTTTCAAGCTGAGACACCGTGTTCTGTGCACTCAACACATAATCAAACAGCGTGTTGAGCTCAGTGGACACGGCGTGAAGCGGCCCAATTAGCGCGTTTCTAGCATCCATCTGCCGGATAAGTTCCCGCTTATTGTTGCGTAATGGTTCCAGCTCAGACGCTTGATCCTTTGCTTTCTGAACCTGATATCCAATAATTGAATACACATTCACAAGAGTTAAATAATCCCACACCCCTCCCCAACCATATTCTTGTTTTTTATTATCAATTCTCAACTCTACATCATCGATTTTTGCTTGCAACGCTGTAATTTCAGCGTTCAATTCATCTTTGGATGCTAACTTAAGCGCCGCCCCCACGTTGGGCTTTATCTCTTCCAGTCGTTTTCTGAAAGCCATAATGATGTTAATAACACCCTGGGTATTTAATTGCTTAGCCTCAATTGAGGTTTTCAAATATTCCAGAAAATCATGGATACTGGTAACCCTTTGCCCGTCGCCATCAGTCATATAGACCGGAGGAAGGGCACTGATATCCTCATCACTGATATCAGCGACCTTGCCCATATAGTCAATATATCCGGGCATGGTGACAATCGTACTCACCAGCTCGTCTCCATAGAGCTTTATATCTTCTGCAAAAGTTGACAGCGCGCCGGCCACTTTTTTCATAGCGACTTCAACGCTATTCCAAGCATAGGCACTGGCGCTAATATCTTCATATAACACCCTGATATCGCTTGGCTCAAGACCTGGAATATTTGTAGTGGAAACTTTCAATAAATTATTTATGCTATTAATATCTGTCGGTAAAGACTTACCCTTCGTAACGTAACGCCGAATGCTTTCTACATCGTTCTTCGTTACCACTGGAATTGATGCAGCCGTCGTATTAGTCATCATAGCCTCCATCATGCATCGTTTGAATAACATTCAACAAAGTCAACTCTCAAACGCACTCTTCAGGGACTGCATATAATCTTGAACAATCCGCCAATCGTTAAGCGCGCCTTTTTGCATGCTCACCAATGAATTTATTTTTGTCATCTTTGTTGCATTCGTTATTTTCAACACGGAAGACCTGGCAAAATCTAACGTCAAGGTCCAGATACTCTCTATCTTCCTCACCGCATCGAGCGCAGCAGCAATAATTACCTCCATTCCTGTTAGTAAAATTTTTATGCTTTCTAAAATCGATTTAATTTCATTCCGCTCGCCCAACTTAATTAACAGTTGATCTCTCTTTTTTTTCGCCGAACTCACAGCAGGCCTCACAATATAAATTTGTGTAAACTCCGGCCAAAGACTCATACTTCGCATCTGATCTAAGATCTTCTGATTCTCGGCGACCGCAAGGTTTTCTTTTTCAATTTCTTTATTAAGCTCCGCAATTTCCCTATCAAGCGGATCGCTACCGACGAGATTCAGCTTGGCTGTTACAGCGACCAGCACCTCATCACTCAACTCACGCTTATACGCTGAGACTCGAGCCTCTATGCCTTCAATCTCATCCCGACGCTTTTTTACTTCAATCCCCAAATCATTATAGATATCTTCAACTTTGTTTAAGTCAGGATCATACCCCTCTCTCATTGAGTTCAATGGAAGACTGTTTATTTGCTCCTGCGACAACCCAGAAACTTGTGCATTGAACTCTTTATATCCCGGGATTGATTCCAATATATCGATTGTTCCCTGGCCGCTTATTTTAAACAACTCCGCAAACTCTAATAACTTTCCCATCAATGCGATTAAGTCTGTTTGAATTGAAGGCCAACCGTTTGCATTTCTTTGAATGATCTTAAACAGCTCACTCATATCAGAAGCGCTCAGGCCCTTTTCATTAAGCTTTTTTGTGTTGTAGCGCCCCTCAATAACATCGACTTCGGTGGGGAGGTCTTGTGCCATTGACACATATGACTTCAGGCTCGCCACTTCCGTGGCTGTAAATATGATTTTTTCTTGTCCAGCACTCATCTCAACCTCACAAAATAGTTAGTCTAACAACCTGAAGGCTGTACAACGCCCGGGGACTCATAGGTATAAACGCCGCTGCACCCAGCGTCTACTGTCAAATCTGACAGGTAGCTTACCGAGGAAAAATGGCCGATAACGAAATGTTGCCCCCGGTAAATAACCTGAGTCCCCCAAAAAAAACCGTTTTTTTTTATAAAACCCATACCGATGCTACCGAATGAAAAACGGCATAAAAAATCAATTCAATATTCACAAAAAATATCAATACCTGTTAGTTCTCACAGTAGCCTGAGCGCGGACTTTAGGATTCCATAAGTATTCAATTCCATAAACTTATCGGCAAAATATATGACCACCTTTACTGTATACTTTTGCGGCACTGGCTCTAACAAATTCGATGACAGCAATAATAATTACTGGAATGGCGAACTGGTTTCCACACTGGCTCAGAACACTCGAAGCCAAAACAATGAATTCGCCAGTTGGATCATCGTGGACGGGCCTGGCAGTGGAAACTTACAAGCAGACGAAATGTTCACAAAGCCTGGCGGCTATTATCAAACGAAGGGAGTGCTATTCGGAGATGGCTGGAAGGAAAACGTCGCGCACGCTGTCAATATGATAAAAGGCAAGTTCACCTGGCAACGAGAAAAATTAACTGCAGAAAACTATAAACAACTGGAGAATGCTGGCATCCCCATCGAAGACGTTAATACAACAGGCTGCTGGTTCTGGCGCAAATATGAATATGGTACACGTCAGGTTACGCCGCAACAGCTTCAAGAACAGATTATAAAGACCTTTCGATCGGACGGCATTATTCCAACTCAGGTCAATTTAGTAGGGTGGAGCCGCGGAGGGGTTAGTTGCCATATGTTGGCGAACGCCATGCTCGAAGACAGTGAACTTTCTGGCGTGCCGGTCAACATCTTCGCGATTGACCCAGTACCGGGCGCTTTTAACTTCCAAAAGAACAGAGTCGAACTCGGGAGCAACGTAAAAGAATATATAGGTTTTTATGCGCGCGACGAGCGATCAGCTGGCTTTGACTGCGTTGTGCCCCTGTTTTCCAGCGGCACTAAAATCCATATTTACCCACTGCCCGGGCGACACGCAACTCTGGTGGGTAATGCGGCTGCCAATGGTAACAAGGGTTCGAAAATTCTTCCTGAGCCGGGGCAGATCGTTCGACACTATGCCGAAACATGCTTGGCTCGCTGGGGTGTTGGCCTGGAAAAAACACTCAATCTGACGCCAGCCCAGATAAACAGCCTGCTCGAAAAAATAAAGAATGACTCAGCGAGCTATATGACGATGCGCAACACGGTTTACACCATCAGCACAAAAACAGGGGAAGACCGCACTATTAGCTTGGGTGATAAGGGAACAGGGTTCTCTACCGTTCGAAGTACCAGCTACACACCAGAACAAGGTCTTTCTATAGAGCACATCACTAGCCACGATTATTTTAAAGAAATCGGTTGATTTACGCGTGGGGTGAGTTTGGTTTTCAAAAGCCCTTCCCATCAGGTGACGCATGCCCTGACGGGAGGGGCTTTTTTTAGCGCGACTCAGGTATCGCTGTCGCCTTCAGGGGAGTCATCGTCATCCGGCGGAGCTTGCTGGTCGTCATCATCCTTGGAGCCGCCCTGGTCTTCGTCACCCGCTTCGGATTCAGACTTGGCCAACTGCAACCCTTTGCCCTGCGCCGTCTGCACCGCAGAAAAGCCCACCTGGCTGCCCTGCACCGGGTTATGCGCCCAGGCCGTCGACATTCCCAGCGACAACAGCACCAGCACTTTTATCAACAGCACTACACGTTGAAAAATACTCATGGTCGATTTCCGTCCAGTCAGTAGATGAATCCTGCACGACAGCGGTTTACCGTCGCCAGGTTAGAAGCTAGTCCCAATGCCAGGTTTGCGCCAGGCCTCAGGTGTCACCGTCGTCATAGGTTTCACTGTCTTCCCCTTCGTTATAGGGGTTTTCCGCATCCTCCTTGGGCGCGGGTTGGGCTTGGGGTTGCCAACTGCCGGAGTTGACCTCGTTCTGTTTCTTTTTGGTGACCGGACCGGTGTCTTTCCATTGGGGCGTGCCGGTGTCAGCCAGCGCCAACGTATGCGCCATGGCGATGGACAACGCCAGTGCCCCCAGCAGCAAATGGCTGGCACGTTGAGTTATACGCACGGTGGCCTCCTATTCCGTCGGTGAAAGGGTGAACTATTCGAAACGCTAGACCGGATGCTGGGTTAGCGCCAATTTCCCAGGCGGATGAAGATCAACATGTGGGAGCTGGCTTGCCTGCGATAGCGGCCCGTCAGCCAACCTATCAGTGACTGGCCCACCGCAATCGCAGGCAAGCCAGCTCCCACAATAGTCGGCGGTATACGCTGTCTAGTCCTGAAATAGGTTTACACCTGTTTTAGCCTTAAAACGCCCGATGCACCGCATCGGGCGTTTTGTATTTCAGCGACAGATGAGGCCGCTCGTTGTTATAGATCTGCACCGACTCGTCCACCATCCGGATGGCCTCTGCAAAATCTTTGGGGCGATGCAGCAATAACTCGTTTTTCAAAATCCCATTCACACGTTCAGCCAATGCATTTTGGTAGCAGTCGTAGCCATCGGTCATTGAGCAGGTGATGCCGTATTTGGCATGCAGCCGCTGATAAAGCTCGGAGCAGTATTGGACACCTCTGTCCGAGTAATGCACCAGGCGTTGTTCCGTTGTCCGCTGCTTGAGGGCTTTTTTGAACGCCTGGATCACCGATTCGGTGTGCAAGCTTTCATGGATATGGTGCCCCACGATTTTTCGAGAGTACGCATCGGTGATCAAACTCAGATAAGCCACACCCGTTTGCGTTGGTAAGTAGGTGATGTCCGCAACCCATACTTGCTCTGGCGCCTTGGCGATTACCTGAATCGGCCCATCTTTGAGCAGGTTTGGATGACGGCGAAAGCGATGATGGCTGTCTGTTGTTTTGTGATAGGCCCGTCTGCGGGGAACCAGTTCGCGCCGATCTCGCAAGATATCGAATAAACGGTCTCGACCAACCTTTACGGACACTTCTGGCTCAGTGCGCATTAGATTGTGAAGTTTTCGGGTGCCAATGCGCGGTTGCCGAAGTCGCTTTTCCCTCACGAACCCCATCACTTCCTGGGCATGACGGGCCCGGGCATCACACGCCCGGTTGCGCTTGTAATAAGCCTGACGGGAAATCCCCATGAACTGGCAAGCCCGACTAATGCTCAGGTCTTGGATCTGCCCCTGGGAGAGGACTTGCCGGATCGCTTTTTTACGACAGAAACACCGAAGTCGTTCTTCAAAACATCAACGACGGCTTCGAAAAACTGAGCTTTCTGGTTGGCTTGGGCAAGCTTTTCTTCAAGCTCTTTGATTCGCTGTTCGGGTGTCAGCGGTTTATCGGGCTCATCCATGGATCGGGGTCTCTTGGAGCGAATGGACGCGCCTTGACTCCAGTCCTGCCGACCATGCCTGCGTAACCAATTCAGTACGGTCGTTTTACCCTGAATGCCATAGCGCTCTTGAGCCTCTTTATAACTCAACTCGCCTTTTTCGACCTGGTCGACGACCGACAATTTAAAGGTCAGCGTGTAATCACGCTGACTGCGCCTTTCTCCCGTATTCATTACTCCCTCCTGAGAATGGGTCAGAAGGTGTAAACCTTATTCAGGACGGAACACGCCCACAAAAAAGGGCGAAGCCATCACAGCTTCGCCCTTTTTATACCGCTCAGACCTTAATGATGTTCACGGGTCGCGCGGAATTTCACATCCGGCCAGCGCTCTTCCATCAATGCCAGGTTCACCCGCGTCGGCGCCAGGTAGGTCAGGTGACCGCCGCCGTCCACCGCGAGGTTTTCCACGGCCTTGTTGGAGAACTCTTCCAGCTTCTTCTTATCGGCACAATCGATCCAGCGCGCGGAGTACACGGTGATCGGCTCGTAGGAGCATTCGACCTTGTATTCCTCTTTCAAGCGGCTGGCGACCACGTCGAACTGCAGCACACCGACGGCGCCGAGGATGATGTCGTTGCTGCGCTCGGGGAAGAACACCTGGGTGGCGCCCTCTTCCGCCAATTGCTGCAGGCCTTGGCGCAGTTGCTTGGACTTGAGCGGGTCACGCAGGCGCACGCGGCGGAACAGTTCCGGGGCGAAGTGCGGGATACCGGTAAAGCCCAGCACTTCGCCTTCGGTGAAGGTGTCACCGATCTGGATGGTGCCGTGGTTGTGCAGGCCGATGATGTCGCCGGCGTAGGCTTCTTCAAGCTGTTCACGCTCAGAGGAGAAGAACGTCAGGGCGTCGCCGATGCGCACGTCCTTGCCGGTGCGCACGTGGCGCATCTTCATGCCTTTTTCATATTTGCCAGAGCAGATACGCATGAAGGCGATACGGTCACGGTGTTTAGGGTCCATGTTTGCCTGGATCTTGAACACGAAACCGGTGAATTTCTCTTCGACCGGTTCTACCGTACGCTCGTTGGCGACGCGGGCCAGCGGCTTCGGCGCCCAGTTCACGACGGCGTCGAGTACGTGGTCGACACCGAAGTTGCCCAGCGCAGTACCGAAGAACACCGGCGTCAGCTGGCCGTCGAGGAATTCCTGCTGGTTGAACTCGTGGCAGGCGCCCTGCACCAGCTCCAGCTGATCGACGAAACGGTCGTACTCGTCACCCAGGTGGGCGCGGGCTTCGTCGGAATCGAGCTTCTCGATGATCTTGACGTCGGTACGCTCGTGGCCGTGACCGGCGGTGTAGACAATGATGTAGTCGTCGGCCAGGTGGTACACGCCCTTGAAGTCGCGGTAGCAACCGATTGGCCAAGTGATCGGCGCAGCCTTGATCTTCAGGACCGCTTCGATTTCATCCAGCAGCTCGATGGGGTCGCGGATATCGCGGTCGAGTTTGTTGATGAAGCTGACGATGGGCGTGTCGCGCAGGCGGCACACGTCCATCAACGCGATGGTGCGTGGCTCAACGCCTTTACCGCCGTCGAGGACCATCAGGGCCGAGTCCACCGCAGTCAGGGTGCGGTAGGTATCTTCGGAGAAGTCCTCGTGACCTGGGGTGTCGAGCAGGTTGACCATGTGGTCGCGATACGGGAACTGCATGACCGACGTGGTAATGGAAATACCCCGTTGTTTTTCCATTTCCATCCAGTCGGAGGTGGCATGGCGGTCGGATTTGCGGGATTTCACCGTGCCGGCCACAGCGATTGCCTTGCCCATCAGCAGGAGCTTCTCGGTGATGGTGGTTTTACCGGCATCGGGGTGGGAAATAATGGCGAAAGTGCGGCGTTTCGCGACTTCGGCGGCCTGGTGGGTCATGGGAAATCGCCTGGCAGGTGAGTCAAAAAAGGGCGGCGAGTATAGCGCAAACCCAGGGAGCCAGACCACCGTTCACCCGATTGGGGGTGGCTAAATGCTGCCAAGTGTGGAACCTTTTAAAAGGTCGAGACGTCCACTCCCCTGCTACCGCACTCGGAACAGGGGCTGATAAATCAGCAAGTTAGCCTGACGAGGCTGCGCTCATGGCTTGATCGCATACCGCGTTGCCGGTATCGACAAGCTGCATTTCGCGACCATATTTGCCGACAGCCAGGAATGGCATTGCCGCTCGGAAATGTGTTCGCCGACAAAAGAAAAAAAGGAGTCCGCCTGTGGCTATTCGCTATGGCAAAGGGCTGATAGGAGGAGCGGTTGTCGTCGCTCTCCTGGCCCTGCTGGTCCACTGGATCGGCATCAACACGATCGAACTGTACCGCGACGATTTGTTGTTTTACCTGCAAGCACACCTGATCCTCGTTCTAGTCTCCATGCTGGCCGCCCTTGTTGTAGGCATCCCCGCCGGTATCCTGCTCAGCCGACCGAACATGGTCGGGCGCGCAGAACGCTTCATGCAAATATTCAACATCGGCAACACCGTCCCTCCCCTGGCCGTACTGGCCATCGCCCTCGGCGTCCTCGGCATCGGCAGTGGCCCGGCCATCTTCGCGTTGTTCCTCGCCTCGTTGCTGCCCATCGTGCGCAACACCTACGAAGGCCTCAAAAACGTACAAGGCTCGCTGAAAGAAGCCGCCACCGGCATCGGCATGACGCCACGCCAGGTGCTGTTTCGCGTGGAATTGCCCAACGCCGTGCCGATCATCATCGGCGGCGTGCGCGTGGCCCTGGCGATCAACGTCGGCACCGCACCGCTGGCGTTCCTGATTGGCGCCAACAGCCTGGGCAGCCTGATTTTCCCCGGCATCGCCCTGAACAATCAGCCGCAATTGCTGCTCGGCGCCGCGTGCACCGCGTTGCTGGCATTGCTGCTCGACGGTCTGGTGACCATGGCCAGCCGCCTCTGGCTGGAACGCGGGTTGCGTCCGTCTTAAGGCTTGGCAAAGGAAATCACATGAAAAAACTGACGTTGATATTGAGCTGCGTCCTGCTGTTTGCAGGCATTGCGCAAGCCGCCGAAAAACCGGTCATCCGCATCGGCGCCCGGGTGTTCACCGAACAGACCCTGCTCGCCGAAATCACTTCCCAGTACCTGCGCGCCAAGGGTTACGACACCCGTGTGACCGGCGGCCTGGGCAGCAACCTGGCGCGCAGTGCCCAGGAAAGCGGGCAACTGGACCTGATCTGGGAATACACCGGTGTGTCGCTGGTGGCCTACAACCACGTCGACGAGAAGCTCGACAGTGAACAGTCCTACGCCCGAGTTAAAGAACTCGACGCGAAAAAAGGCCTGGTCTGGCTCTCCCCGTCGAAATTCAGCAACACCTACGCGCTGGCATTGCCGGAGAACGTGGCCAAGGAATTCCCGCAGATCAACAGCATCAGCGACCTGACCCTAGCCCTGGCGGAAAAAACCAAAGGCACCCGCCTGGTGGCCCTGGACACCGAGTTCGCCAACCGTTCCGACGGCATGGCTGGCATGGTCAAGCTGTACGACATGAACCTCACGCGCAAAAACACTCGGCAGATGGACGCCGGCCTGGTCTACACCGCGCTGCGTAATGGCCAGGTGTTCGCAGGCTTGGTCTACACCACCGACGGTCGCTTGAACGCCTTCAAATTGAAGCTGCTGGAAGACGACAAGCATTATTTCCCGGACTACACCGCCGCGCCCGTGGTGCGCCAGGTTTATCTGGATGCTCACCCGCAGCTGGAAGCGGACCTCAAGCCTCTGGCCGCGCTGTTCGACGATGCAACCATGCGCCAGCTGAATGCGCGGGTCGACGTCGACCATGAAAGCCCGTCCGCCGTGGCCGCAGATTTCCTGCGCCAACATCCGATCAACCCATAAGAGGAGAAGACATGGAATTTCTGAACGCCTTTTCCCATCTTGATTGGGCACAAGTCCTGCACCTGACCTGGCAGCACATCACCCTGGTCGGCATTGCAGTCATCCTGGCAATCGTCGTCGGTGTGCCCCTGGGCGTGCTGATGACGCGCTTCCCGACGCTCGCCGGCCCGCTGCAAGCCAGCGCCACGGTGCTGCTGACCGTGCCGTCCATCGCGCTGTTTGGCCTGCTGCTGCCGTTCTACTCCAAGTTCGGCCAGGGCCTGGGGCCGATGCCGGCGATTACCGCGGTGTTCCTCTACTCCCTGCTGCCGATCATGCGTAACACCTACCTCGCCCTCACCGGCGTGGAACCGGGCATTCGCGAAGCCGCCAAAGGCATCGGCATGACCTTCGGCCAGCGCCTGCGCATGGTCGAGCTGCCCATCGCCGTACCGGTGATCCTCGCCGGTGTGCGCACCGCCGTGGTGATGAACATTGGTGTGATGACCATCGCCGCCACCATCGGCGCCGGTGGCCTGGGTGTACTTATTCTGGCTTCCATCAGCCGCAGCGACATGTCGATGCTGATCGTCGGCGCCGTGCTGGTCAGTCTCCTGGCCATCTTCGCCGACCTGCTTCTGCAATGGCTGCAACGCTCGCTGACTCCAAAAGGACTGCTCAAATGATCGAACTTCAAAACCTGACCAAGACTTTTCAAAGCAACGGCAAAACTGTCTCCGCCGTGAACGACGTAAGCCTGACCGTCAACGAAGGCGAGATTTGCGTATTCCTCGGCCCATCGGGTTGCGGCAAGAGCACCACGCTGAAAATGATCAACCGCCTGATCAAGCCCACCTCGGGCAAGATCCTGATCAACGGCGAAGACACCACCGACCTGGATGAGGTGACCCTGCGTCGCAACATCGGTTATGTGATCCAGCAGATTGGTCTGTTCCCGAACATGACCATCGAGGAAAACATCGTGGTGGTGCCCAAGCTGCTCGGTTGGGACAAACAGAAATGCCACGACCGCGCCCGCGAGTTGATGAGCATGATCAAGCTGGAACCCAAGCAATACCTGCATCGCTACCCGCGTGAACTGTCGGGTGGCCAGCAGCAGCGGATCGGTGTGATTCGCGCGCTGGCCGCCGATGCGCCGCTGTTGCTGATGGACGAACCGTTCGGCGCAGTCGACCCGATCAACCGCGAGATGATCCAGAACGAGTTCTTCGAGATGCAGCGCGCGCTGAACAAGACCGTGATCATGGTCAGCCACGACATCGACGAAGCCATCAAGCTGGGCGACAAAATCGCCATCTTCCGCGCCGGCAAACTGCTGCAGATTGACCACCCGGACACGCTGCTGGCGCATCCGGCGGATGAATTTGTGAGCAACTTCGTCGGCCAGGACAGCACCCTCAAGCGCCTGCTGCTGGTGAAAGCCGAAGACGCCGCAGACAACGCCCCGTCGGTGAGCCCGGAAACCCCGGTGGCCGAGGCGCTGGAGCTGATGGACGAAACCGACCGTCGTTACGTGGTGGTCACCTGCGCCGAGAATAAGGCGCTGGGTTATGTACGACGCCGCGACCTGCACCGTCAGACCGGGACTTGCGGCCAGTACTTGCGCGAATTTAACGCCACGGCGGCGTACGACGAGCACTTGCGCATCCTGCTGTCGCGCATGTACGAGTTCAACCGTTCGTGGTTGCCGGTGATGGACGCTGAGCGGGTGTTCCTGGGTGAAGTGACCCAGGAGTCGATTGCCGAGTACCTGAGCTCCGGTAAGTCGCGTGGCGGCAAGACCAGCATCGTTTCGCCTGCCGAAACCGCGCTGGCCTGATAGACCGCTATCGCGGGCAAGCCCGGCTCCCACATTGAATTGCATTCATCTGTTGGAATGCATTCCCCTGTGGGAGCCGGGCTTGCCCGCGATGAAGGCACCACAAATCCTCCTGATTTGCCCCATCCGGGGAACATCAATCCGTCACACCGGTCGGTTACATAAGTAGCTGCACGCGGCTCCGCGACGAACGCGTGCAAAAACGCGACATTTTTAGTTGATCTATGGCCCCTCACGTCCTAAAGTTCGCGCCGAACGTCCATGCTGGAAACGATCCATCCGGCTCAAGTACTGACGACGAGACAGCAAGGCCAAGGGAAGCGTCTATTCCCATGGCCTTTTTGCTTTCGGCGACATGCCTTGGGAAGTAGGCGAACCAAAGTGGGGATACGGAGGACGTTCATTTGCACCCATTGATCAATTCAGTTTGCCCTTAGGAGTTCCCAGCATGTCGATCAACGTCGAAGATTATTTCGCGCGCGCCACTTTTGACAAAATGAAGGCGTTCGCCGACAAGCAAGAAACCCCGTTCGTGGTGATCGACACCGCGATGATCAGCCAGGCCTACGATGACCTGCGCGCCGGTTTCGAATTCGCCAAAGTCTATTACGCAGTCAAGGCCAACCCGGCCGTCGAAATCATCGACCTGTTGAAAGACAAGGGTTCGAGCTTCGACATCGCCTCGATCTACGAGCTGGACAAGGTCATGGATCGCGGCGTCAGCCCCGACCGTATCAGCTACGGCAACACCATCAAGAAATCCAAGGACATCCGCTACTTCTATGAGAAGGGCGTACGTCTGTTCTCCACCGACTCCGAAGCCGACCTGCGCAACATCGCCAAGGCTGCGCCGGGCTCGAAAGTCTACGTGCGTATCCTCACCGAAGGCTCGACCACGGCTGACTGGCCTTTGTCGCGCAAATTCGGCTGCCAGACCGACATGGCCATGGACCTGCTGATCCTCGCCCGCGACCTGGGCCTGGTGCCGTACGGCATCTCCTTCCACGTCGGCTCGCAGCAGCGCGACATCAGCGTGTGGGACGCGGCGATCGCCAAGGTCAAAGTGATCTTCGAGCGCCTGAAGGAAGAAGACGGCATTCATCTGAAGCTGATCAACATGGGCGGCGGCTTCCCGGCCAACTACATCACCCGCACCAACAGCCTGGAAACCTACGCCGAAGAAATCATCCGCTTCCTCAAGGAAGATTTCGGCGACGACCTGCCGGAAATCATCCTGGAGCCGGGCCGTTCGTTGATCGCCAACGCCGGCATCCTGGTCAGTGAAGTGGTATTGGTTGCGCGTAAATCCCGCACCGCCGTCGAGCGTTGGGTGTACACCGATGTGGGCAAATTCTCCGGCCTGATCGAAACCATGGACGAAGCCATCAAGTTCCCGATCTGGACTGAGAAGAAAGGCGAGATGGAAGAAGTGGTCATCGCCGGCCCAACCTGCGACAGCGCCGATATCATGTACGAAAACTACAAGTACGGCCTGCCGCTGAACCTGGCGATTGGTGATCGTTTGTACTGGTTGTCGACCGGTGCCTACACCACCAGCTACAGCGCGGTTGAGTTCAATGGCTTCCCACCATTGAAGTCCTACTACGTTTAACGCTGAGTGATCGTTCCCACGCTCTGCGTGGGAACGCATCCGGTGACGCTCCGCGTTACGCCTTCAAGTACGGACGCAGAGCGTCCAGACCGGCATTCCCACGCAGAGCGTGGGAACGATCGAGTTCTGTAGCGCGTTGTTGGTAAGCGTCGGCCATTGCCCGAATCTGCGGATCATCCGCCGCCGCCAGCGCCGTATACGCTGTTCGCAAAAACTTCAAATTCCCGCCTACCAGGGCTTGTATTGCGCCCAATCCAGCCCCGCCTCTGCCGCCAGGCGAAACTCGCGCGCCGCTGCCGCTTCATCCACGCTGCAGCCCCAGCCATGTTCCAGGCAACGCCCCGCCATATTGCGCGCAATTAAATGCCCGCCCTGGGCCGCGATCTGGAACCAGCGCAAAGCCAGCGCTTGATCACGCGCAATGCCGCGCCCCTCCAGCAGGATTTGCCCGAGCAAGGCCTGGGCGTCGATCACGCCTTCCTTCGCCGCCATCAGTATCGCCTGGGCGGCGCGCACCGGCGAGTCGTCGAGCATGGACTGCAATTGTTCGACGTTGAGCACTTCTTCACGGCGCAATAAAAAGCCCACGTCAGACCTCAACCCAGCGGCGCAGCAGGTTGTGGTAGGTGCCGGTGAGCTGGATCAGCGCCGGGTGGTCCGGCACATCTCGGGTCAGTTGCTGGATCGCGCCGTCCATTTCGAACAGCAAGGTGCGCTGGCTGTCTTCGCGCACCAGGCTTTGGGTCCAGAAGAACGAGGCGTAACGTGCGCCGCGGGTCACGGCGTTAACCTTATGCAAGCTGGAGCCTGGGTACAGCACCATGTCGCCGGCCGGCAGTTTTACCCGCTGCAGGCCGAAAGTGTCCTGGATCTCCAGCTCGCCGCCGTCGTACTCATCAGGGTCGCTGAAAAACAATGTGGACGACAGATCAGTGCGCACCCGCTCATGGCTGCCTCGCGCCTGGCGCACGGCGTTATCGATATGGAAGTCGAAACTGCCGCCTGCCGTGTAGCAATTAAGCAGCGGCGGGAAGACTTTGTGCGGCAGCGCCGCTGACATGAACAAGGGATTTTTCCACAACCGTTCGAGCATCGCCGCGCCGATTTCCTTGGCCAGCGGGTGGCCTTCGGGCAATTGCAGGTTGTGTTTGGCTTTGGCGGACTGGTGCCCGGCGGTGATTTTACCGTCGGCCCACTCGGTGGTTTCCAGGGCTTGGCGAATGCGCAGCACCTCCTCGCGAGAGAACAGGCCGGGAATGTGCAGCAGCATGGGCGTCACCTGAAATCAGAGAGGCGCCAATGGTATTGATTCCTATCCGCTGTGTAAAACACAGCAGACAGACGCGCGCAAAAACGCCCGGCCCAAACCCACGCATCGGATGCGCGAGAGATTTACATGTAAAACAGAATATTTCTCGTTAACCCACGGCATAATGCGCGCCGTGACCTACTATCCAGCTCAGCGAGGCCGTCCGACGTGTTGAAGAAAACCCTGTTCCAGTTGCACTGGTTCTTCGGCATTACCGCCGGGCTGGTGTTGGCATTGATGGGGATCACCGGGGCCACGGTCTCGTTTCAGGATGAAATTCTGCGCGCACTCAACCCCACGGTACTGCACGTCGAAAAACGCGAAGCCGGGGTGCTGCCGCCTGCGGAGTTGGTGCGCAAGCTGGAAGCCACCGAAGGCAAGACCGTGTCGATGCTGTGGGTGGAAAGCGAAAGCGGCAACGCGGCGCGCGTGTTCTTCACCGCACCGCCCGGCGAGCGTCGTGGCCAGATGCGCTACTTCGACCCCTACACCGGCGACTACATGGGTGACGCCGTCGGCCAGGACTTCTTCGGTTTTGTGCTGCAACTGCATCGCTTCCTGGCCATGGGCGACACCGGCCGGCAAATCACCGGCGCCTGCACGCTGATCCTGGTGTTTTTCTGCCTCTCCGGCCTGTACCTGCGCTGGCCGCGCCAAGTGGCAAGCTGGCGCGCCTGGTTGACCCTGGACTGGCGCAAAAAGGGCCGCAGCTTCAACTGGGATTTGCACTCGGTGTTTGGCACCTGGTGCCTGCTGTTCTATCTGTTCGCGGCGTTGACCGGTTTGTCGTGGTCCTACGATTGGTACAACCAGGGCCTGACCAAGCTGTTGTCCGACGCCCCGAACAACGAGCGCATGCGCAAACGCGGCCCACCGCCCGCAGGCCCTGCGCCGGTGGCCAATTACGACGCCATCTGGAGCAGCATCTACGCCAACGCCGGCCCCGGCTTGAGCGCTTACAACATCCGCATGCCGGCCGTCGCCGGGCAACCGGCGATTGTCTATTACCTGCTCAAAACCTCGCCTCACGACCGCGCGCTGAACCAGATCAACCTCGACCCGGCCACCGGCGAGGTCAACTTCCACGACCGCTACGCCAGCAAGACCCTCAAGTCGCAATGGCTGACCAGTATTTACGCGCTGCACACCGGCAGTTATTTCGGCCTGATCGGGCGCATCATCCTCACCGTCAGCGCGCTGTGCATGCCGCTGTTTTTTATCACCGGCTGGCTGCTGTACCTCGACCGTCGGCGCAAAAAACGCCAGGTACGCGATGCACGCAAAGGCCTCGGCGCCAACCCTGGCGACGCCCCGGCCTGGCTGATCGGTTTCGCCAGCCAGAGTGGCTTTGCCGAGCAACTGGCGTGGCAGACGGCAGGGCAATTACAAGCCGCCGGCTTGCCGGTGAAGGTGCAGAGCTTGGGCACAGTCAGCCAGGACGACCTGCGCCAATCAGAAAACGCGCTGTTCGTGGTCAGCACGTTCGGCGACGGTGAAGCCCCCGACAGCGCCCGTTGGTTTGAGCGCAGTGTGCTCGGCCAAGACCTGTCGCTCAAAGGTCTGAACTACTCGGTACTGGCCCTGGGTGATCGCCAATACCAACACTTTTGCGGCTTTGCCCGGCGCCTGCATTTCTGGCTGACCCACCAAGGCGGCAACCCGTTGTTCGCGCCGGTGGAAGTCGACAGCGGTGACACCGACGCCTTGCTCACCTGGCAACAGCAACTGGGCGAGCTTACCGGGCACGCGCCGGCAGCGGCGTGGCAGAGCGCCCACTATGAAAACTGGACCCTGACCCAGCGCCGCCTGCTCAACCGTGGCAGCGTCGGTTCAGATATTTACTTGCTCGGCCTAACCCCGCCCTCGCCGCACAGCTGGCTGGCCGGTGACCTGGTCGAAGTACTGCCGCGTAATTGCTCCTGGGCCATCGAACACTTCCTCGAAGGCCTGGGCCTGGCCGGCAGCGATGGCGTGCTGATCGACGGCCTGGCGCAAACCCTCAACCAAGCCCTGGCCACCCGCCAACTGCCGGACAACCGCGCGCACTTGGTGGGCCTGCATGCCCAAGCGCTGGTGGAGGCCTTGGTGCCTTTGGGCATGCGCGAATATTCCATCGCCTCGATTGCCAGCGACGGCATTTTGGAGCTGATCGTGCGCCAGGAACGGCACCCTGACGGCAGACTGGGCCTGGGTTCGGGCTGGCTGACGGAACACGCCGCCGTCGGTTCCAGCATCAGCCTGCGCCTGCGCCGCAACAGCGGCTTCCACCTGCCGGACGCGCCGATGCCGCTGATCCTGCTGGGCAACGGCACCGGCCTTGCTGGCCTGCGCAGCTTGCTCAAGGCGCGCATTGCCGATGGCCAGCAGCGCAATTGGTTGCTGTTCGGCGAGCGCAATATCGCCCATGACTACCTGTGCCAGGACGAACTGCAAGGCTGGCTGGCCAGCGGCGATCTGGCCCTGCTGGACCTGGCGTTTTCGCGGGATCAGGAAGAGAAGATCTATGTGCAGGATCGCCTGCGCGAGTCGGCGGACGTGCTGCGCCGATGGCTGGCGGAAGGCGCGGCGATTTATGTCTGCGGCAGTTTGCAGGGCATGGCGACCGGCGTGGATCAGGTGTTGCACGAGGTGCTGGGCAGCGAGGCGGTGGAGCGGTTGATCGAGCAAGGGCGTTATCGCCGCGACGTCTACTGATTGATCGTTCCCACGCTCTGCGTGGGAATGCATCTTGTGACGCTCCGCGTCACGACTTTAAAAGCGGACGCAGAGCGTCCATAGCGGCGTTCCCACGCAGAGCGTGGGAACGATCGTCTAATGCATTTCAGGTCAGACGGGCTGCAGTTTCTGCTCGAATACTGACACCCCATCCAAATCGCGCAATATCACGGTCATCTCCGCCGTCTGCCCATCAATCTGCACCTCACCAAAAAACTGAAAGCCGGCAAACGGTGAGGTGTTTTGCGCAGGTGGCGCCTTCTCGAACACCACCTCAGGGCCAAACGTCTTATCCAGTGGATTAGGCCCGAAACTCCCGGCATTCAACGGCCCGGCCACAAACTCCCAGAACGGCTCGAAATCCTGAAACGCCGCCCGATCCGGGTGATAGTGATGCGCCGCGCAGTAGTGCACATCCGCCGTCAGCCACACATGGTTGCGCACCTGCTGGGCACGCAAGAAGCCCAACAGCTCGGCAATTTCCAATTCGCGGCCTTGCGCCGGGCCAGGGTCATTGTTGGCGATGGCTTCCCAGCGCGGCACGCCGGGGCTGACCTCGCCGTCGGGCACGCCAAGGCCGATGGGCATGTCGGCGGCAATCACTTTCCATTGCGCCTGGGACGCCTTGAGTTCGCGCTTGAGCCAGTCCAATTGCTCACGGCCGAGAAAGGGCTTTTCGCCGCCCAGGTTGTCATCGTTGGGGCCGCGATAGCTGCGCATATCCAGCACAAACACATCCAGCAATGGCCCGTAGCTGAGCTTGCGATAAATCCGCCCGCCGCCGTCGGCGCTTTGCCGGCGCATCGGTGAATATTCCAGCCAGGCCTGGCGCGCACGGCCGACCAGGGTGTTGATGTCTTTGATCTGATAACGCTCATCAAGCTGCTTGCTCGGCGACCAGTTATTCACCACTTCGTGATCGTCCCACTGCCAGATCTGCGGCACCTCGGCATTAAAGCGGCGCACGTTTTCATCGAGCAGGTTGTAGCGGTAATTGCCGCGATATTCGTCCAGGGTTTCGGCGACTTTGCTCTTGGCCTCGGTGGTGATGTTGCGCCAAATCCGCCCGTCTTCAACGGTCAACTGGGCCGGCACCGGGCCGTCGGCGTAGATGGTGTCGCCGCTGTGGATAAAGAAGTCCGGCAGGCGCAGGCGCATGGCTTCGTAGATGCGCATGCCGCCGATGTCCGGGTTGATGCCGAAGCCCTGGCCGACGGTATCGCCGCTCCACACAAAACGGATGTCGCGCCGTTGCTGCGGCACGCTGCGCAAGTGGCCGAACCATGGCTCGCTGGCGACGCCGGTCTGGGCATCTTCGAAATGCACGCGGTAGAAAATCGCCTGGTCGACCGGCAACCCGGTGAGCTCGACGCGGGCGGTAAAGTCGGTGCGGCTGTCGGCCAGGGGCGAGATGAATTTGCGCGGGTTGCTGAATACGCTGCGAGTGTCCCACTCCACCACCATTTTTGCCGGGCGGTCGCTGCGGCTCCAGATCATCGCGCGGTCGCCCAGCAGGTCGCCGGACTGCACGCCGTCGGTGAGTTGCGGCCGGTCCTTGACCGAGGCGATCACCGCCGGCGCCAGGCCCGGCAGTAACAGCCCGGCGCCGACGGCTTGCATCACACGGCGACGGCCGAGATCGAAGTGGCTCATGCAGGTGCCCTCTTGAGGATCAAAAGGGCAACTAAAGCATGGCGGGATGAAGCGCAGATGACACCGACCTAAAGGACAATGGAGATCAACTGTGGGAGCTGGCTTGCCTGCGATGCGGGCACCTCGGTATACCAATGACACCGAGGTGATGCTATCGCAGGCAAGCCAGCTCCCACATTTTTTACCCTGTGTCAGGCTTTGGCAGAGGTGACTGCCAACTCCACCGCTTCCGGACGCTTGATCAGCGCATACACCAACCCCGTCAACAGGCTACCGGCAACAATCGCCAGCAAGTACAGCAACGCATGGTTCATCGCATTCGGGATCACCAGCACAAACAAGCCACCATGCGGCGCGGCGAGTTTGCAGCCGAAGTACATCGATAAAGCCCCGGTCAGCGCACCACCGGCGATGCTGGCCGGGATGACGCGCAGCGGGTCTTTGGCCGCAAACGGAATCGCGCCCTCGGAGATAAAGCACAGGCCCAGAATCATCGCAGCCTTGCCGGCTTCGCGCTCAGTCTGCGCGAACTTGCGGCGCGCCAGAAACGTGGCGATGCCCATGCCAATCGGCGGCACCATGCCGGCGGCCATGGTCGCGGCCATCGGCGCACCGCTGGAAGCCGCCAGCAAGCCGACCGAAAACGCGTACGCCGCTTTGTTGATCGGCCCGCCCAAGTCGACGCACATCATGCCGCCCAACAGGATGCCCAGCAGCACCGCGTTGGTGGTGCCCATGGTGCTGAGAAAGTCCGTGAGGCTGGTGAGCAACCGCGCAACCGGTGGGCCGACCAGGTAGATCATCGCCAGGCCCGTGAACAAACTCGCCAGCAACGGAATGATCAGGATCGGCTTGAGTGCTTCCAGGCTCTGCGGCAGTTTCACCGCGCGAGTGATCAGCTTGACGCAGTAACCGGCAAGGAAACCAGCGAGGATGCCGCCGATAAAACCCGCCCCCAATGTACCCGCCAACAACCCGCCGATCATGCCGGGCGCCAGCCCAGGCCGATCAGCAATCGAATAGGCGATATAACCCGCCAGCAGCGGCACCATCAGCATAAAGGCCTGGTCGCCGACGGTTTTGAGGGCCGCCGCCAAGGTGCCTTTTTCTTCAAAGGCGTGAATGCCGAACACAAACGACAAGGCGATCAATAACCCGCCCGCCACCACCATCGGCAACATGAACGACACGCCAGTGAGCAGGTGTTTGTACACGCCGGTTTTTTCCGACTTCCTGGCCGTCGTACCACTGGCTGCGCTTTCTACCGCGCCTTCGGCCAGGGCCTTGTTGAGCGTGGCTTCGGATTGCTTGAGCGCAATGCCGGTGCCGCAGCGGTAAATCTTCTTGCCGGCGAAGCGCTCGGTGGCGACTTCAATGTCGGCTGCCAGTAACACCACGTCAGCCTCGGCAATCGCCTGCGGGCTCAACGGCGTGCGTGCGCCGACCGAGCCTTGGGTCTCGACCTGCAAGTCATAGCCCAGGCGCTTGGCGGTTTGCTGCAAGGCCTCGGCGGCCATGAAGGTGTGGGCGACGCCCGTCGGGCAGGCCGTGATCGCGACGATACGCGGGGCGTTTTTCACCGCCTGTTCAGTCGCTACATACACCGCAGCCTCTTCAGCGCCCAGGCGCAGCACGGCTTCGACATCCGCCAGCGCCTGGGCCGGCGTGCTCTGGAACACGCGCTTGCCGACAAACCGCTGCATGTCCACCGGTGTGCTGCTGACCAGCAACACCCATTCGGCGTCATCGAGCGTGGCCTGGGACAACTGGCGTTCCGGGCGCTGCACGTCCACCACTTCGACGCTGGTGCTCCAGCCTTGGCGTTGCGCGGCGGCGTCCAACAAGCGGGCGCACAGCACACTGGTGACCATGCCGTTCGGGCAGGCGGTAACAATGGCTAACTTCATCACAAACCCTCTTATTGTTCTGTCAGCGCGCGCACGTGAACGCCGCTTTCGAGACGCGCCAGCTGCGCGTCATCGCTGATACCGAAGCCAATTTGCGTGACCGCCATCGCGGCAATCGCCGTGGCGCGGCGCAGGGTGGTTTCCGGCAGATCAGCACTGAGCAAACCGTGGAGCATCCCGGCCAGCAACGAGTCGCCCGCGCCCA
Source organism: Pseudomonas sp. R76 (assembly GCF_009834565.1). Lineage (GTDB taxonomy): Bacteria > Pseudomonadota > Gammaproteobacteria > Pseudomonadales > Pseudomonadaceae > Aquipseudomonas. The sequence goes on along the minus strand of NZ_CP019428.1, from coordinate 1,093,930 downwards.
CGGTACTGGCGACGCTGACTTTGGGCGGCGTGGCATGCAACGCCGTGCCCGGGCTGAACCAGTTCACACCGTCAGCGCCGTGGGAGATCACCACATGCTCCACGCCTTGAGCGTGCAAGCGCTCGGCAGCCAGGGCCTGTTGTGCGATGGAATCGGTGGGGCAATCCAGGGCTTCGGCGAGTTCTTCAGCGTTGGGTTTGATCAACCACGGGCCCACCTTAAGGCCTGCACGCAAGGCTTCGCCGCTGGTGTCGAGGGCGATTTTCAAACCGAGCGATTTGAGTTGCTCCAGCAATGCCTGGAACCACTGCACGCTGACGCCACGCGGCAAACTGCCGGCGACCACCACCACGTCGAATTCAGGCGCGATCACCGCCAGCAGCTTCAGCAGTTGTTTTTGCGCCTGCTCGCTCACCACCGGCCCCGGCGCGTTGATGTCGGTGACCCGGCCATCCTGTTCGGCAATCTTGATATTGCTGCGGGTTTCGCCGGGCACGCGGACGAACGCGTCGCCAAACCCACGGCTGGCGATCAATGCTTCAAAAGCCTCGGGGTTTGCGCCACCGAGAAAACCGCCCACGCTCACGTAATGGCCGAGATCGGCCAACACCTGTGCCACGTTCACGCCCTTGCCGGCGGCGTGGGTCAGCAGGGTTTCGCTACGGTTCACCGCGCCCGGCTCCAAGTGCGCCAGGCGTACGGTGAGGTCCAACGCCGGGTTCAGCGTCAGGGTCAGAATATGCGCCATTTACACGGCCTCCACTAGGGCTCGCACTTGCGCGGGCGAACCCACCGCAAGGGCCTTTTGCGCCAGGCCCTGGGCCTCGCTCAGACTGAATTCACGCACCCGCGCCTTCACTTCAGGAATGCTGCGGGCCGACACACTCAACTCATCCACACCCAGGCCGACCAGCACCGGCACCGCCAGCGGGTCCGCCGCCAACTCGCCACACACACCGACCCATTTGCCATGGGCATGGGCGGCGCGAACGGTGATGTCGATCAGTTGCAGCACGGCTGGGTGCAGGCCATCCGCCTGGGCCGACAAGGTCGGATGGCCACGGTCGATGGCCAGGGTGTACTGGGTCAGGTCGTTGGTGCCGACGCTGAAAAAGTCGACTTCCTTGGCCAGCACCGGCGCGAGCAGGGCGGCGGACGGCACTTCGATCATGATGCCCAGTTGCAAGTCGGCCACCGGGATTTCCAGGCGCAGGCGCTCGGTCATATCGCGGGCGGCGTGCCATTCATCGACGCTGCCGACCATGGGAAACATGATGCGCAGCGGCCGGTTATCCGCCGAGCGCAGCAGCGCACGCAATTGCGCCTCCATGATCTGCGGGCGTTGCAAGGTCAGGCGGATACCGCGCACGCCGAGGAAGGGGTTCTCTTCCTCGGCAATCGGCCAATACGGCAGCGGTTTATCGCCACCGACGTCGAGGGTGCGCACCACCAGCGGACGGCCGCCGAGGCCGTCGAGCACGCGGCGGTATTCGGCTTCCTGGGTGGCTTCATCCGGCGCCTGCGGGTGGGCCATGAAAATCAGCTCGGTGCGCAGCAGGCCAATGCCTTCGGCGCCCTGCTCCACCGCCGCGGCAACACCGGCGCTTTCGCCGATATTGGCGAACACTTCCACGGCGTGACCGTCACGGGTCAGGGCGGGCTCGTGGCGCTGGGCCGAGGCGGCTTGCAGACGTTGTTCGCGGGTGTCGCGCTCGACGCTGGCGCGCTGCAAGGTAGCGGCGTCGGGGTCGACGTGCAGGCGGCCGCGCTGGCCATCGAGCAACAACGGCGTGCCGGCGGCCAACAGCAACACTGCTGCACCTGCGCCCACCAACGCCGGAATGCCCAGGGCACGCGCGACGATGGCGCTGTGTGCGGTGGCGCCGCCACGCGCGGTGAGGATGCCGGCGACGCGCGCCGGGTCCAGACGCGCAACGTCGGAAGGGCCGACTTCGTCCATCACCAGAATGTAAGGCTCGCTCGGTTCCTCGGCGGTGTCGACGCCGCACAGTTGCGCCAGCACCCGGCGGCCGATGTCGCGCAGGTCGGCGGCGCGCTCGGCGAGCAAGGCGTCCTGCAGCGACTCCTGCTGCTTGGCGGCGGCTTCGATCACGCTCATCCACGCGGCTTCGGCGCTCTCGCCCTGCTTGAGGCGGGTGTCGACTTCGTCGGTCAGTTCCGGGTCGTCGAGCATTTCCTGGTGGGTGATGAAAATCTCGCGGATGGCTTTGGATTTACTGCGTTCGATCAGGCCTTGGATATCCCCGCGTACATCGCTGAGCGCTGCGTGCAGACGCTGGCGTTCAACGCCTGAGGATTCGCCACGCAGTGGGTAATCGAAGACCTGCTGAACCTGAATATGCGCCGGGCCGATAGCAATGCCTGGCGCGGCGGCGATGGCCTGGATCTGGCTGCCGGAGGCGGGGGCGCTGATCACCGGCTCGATGTCGACGGCTGCGGGCTGGGCACTGACGGTGGGCAGCGGCTCGACCTCTTCGCCGAGACCTTCTTCCACCGCCGCCAATAAAGCTGGCAATGCATCGCCGGCAATCGTCGGTTCCGCGACGAATTCCAGCACCTGGCCACGCCGCGCGCCGAGGCTCAGCAACTTGCTCAGGCTTTTTACCGACACGGCGCCCACCGGGCCATCGACGATGCGCACGCGAATATCGCCGTCAAAACTTTTCGCCAATTGCGCAAGGATCTTCGCCGGCCGCGCATGTAACCCATGGGCGTTGGCCAGGGTGATGCGCGCACTTGGCCAGTCCGGCGGCAGTTCACCGCCGAGCACTTCAAGCACGGCACGGCTGCTGGTGGCGCGGCCGAGCTCCTGGCCGCGGCCCTCAATCAGCAATGCGCACAGGCGCTCCAGCAGGGTCTGGTGCGCTTCGCCGAGGCTGGCCAGGCAGAACAAACCGTTGAGGGGCTGGCCGAGGTAGCGCATGGGTTTGTCCGGCGTTACAAAAGCCAGGCCGGGACGCTTCACCGTCTGCTCGCTGTGCAGCCACCAAAGGCCATCGCCCAGCGGCAGCGCGTCGACTTGCTGCAATACGGCAGCGAAACCATTGCTTACACAATCGGCCTGGCGCAGCAGGCGTGCGCCGCGCCAGACCAGCTCTTCAAAATCATCGGCAGACACACCAAGGCTGATCATCTGCGCATCCAGCGCCAGTTCCTGCGGCGCGCCTTGCAGCAGTTTCAGCAAGGCTTCGGCGGAACCGGCACGGCGCAGGGCCTGGCCCAGGTCGGTCTCGCCGAGGGCGCGGGTGAGCAGTTGCAGCAGGCGCAAGTGTTCATCGGATTTGGCGGCAATGCCGATGGCCAGGTAGACGATCTGGCCGTCGCCCCAGTCCACGCCTTCGGGGAACTGCAGCAGACGTACGCCGGTAGAAAAGACTTGGTCGCGGGTTTCCGGGGTGCCGTGGGGGATGGCAATACCTTGGCCGAGAAAGGTCGAGCCTTGGGCTTCACGGGCTTGCAAGCCACTGAGGTAACCCTCGGCGACCAGGCCATCGGCCACCAATTTGTCAGCGAGCAGGTGCAAGGCAGCAGATTTATCCACAGCCCTCTGGCCCATGGAAATCTGCTCTACAGTGAGCTCAAGCATGCCGTTCTCCTAGTTAGTGCGTGGAACGCACTAGGTATTGTTTTGAATAAATCAGCGTGGCGGTGTTCAAAAATAACTGACTGAGTGGTCAATTGGCAGTAGCCACTCAGTGGCGAACATCGCAAAAATACGCCTGCTGAAACGTTTAATCTAGAATTTATGGCAGATTACGCGCTAATTATGCAAGCTTGAAGAACCACTCGGCGCTTGAGCTCAGACAATAGTCGTGTGCAGGAATCGGTTACGATTGGACAAAATGTCGGGGCACGCTCTAAAAAACAAGGAAATCCCGGTTTGAAACTCAGTGATATCGCACGTCTGGCCGGTGTGTCCGTGACCACCGCAAGCTACGTCATCAATGGCAAGGCCGAACAGCAACGCATCAGCAACGCCACCGTCGAGCGGGTGCGTGCGGTGGTCGAAGCCCATGGTTTTACGCCCAACCCTCAGGCAGCCGGGCTGCGCAGCCGGCATACGCGTACGTTGGGTTTCATCCTGCCGGACCTGGAAAACCCCAGTTATGCACGCATCGCCAAGCTGCTGGAGCAAGGTGCACGAGCGCGCGGCTATCAGTTGCTGATTGCCAGCTCCGACGACGAGGCCGACAGCGAGCGCCAGTTGCTGCAGCTGTTTCGCGCGCGGCGTTGCGATGCGTTGTTTGTCGCCAGCTGCCTGCCGGCCAGCGATGACAGCTACCGCGAGCTGCAAGCCAAGGGCCTGCCGGTGATCGCCATCGACCGGGTCATGGAGCCTGGGCAGTTCTGTTCGGTGGTCAGCGATGACCGCCAAGCCTGCCAGCAACTGACCAGCAGCCTGTTGCAGCCGCTGCCCAAGCAGATCGTGCTGATCGGCGCACGGCCTGAGCTGAGTATCAGCCAGGAGCGTGCGGCGGGTTTCCGTGAAGCCCTGCAAGGGTTCACGGGTGACGTCATCATTGAACAGGGTGAAGCCTTCAGCCGTGATTGCGGCCGACAGCTGATGGAGCAACTTCTACAGCAACTGGGGCATTTGCCTGACGCCCTGGTGACTACATCCTACGTGCTGCTGCAGGGCGTGTTTGACGCGCTGCATGACTTCCCGCTCAAGTCCCGGCCGTTGCGCCTGGGCACCTTTGGCGACACCCAACTGCTGGACTTCCTGCCGCTGCCGGTCAACGCCATGGCCCAGCAACACCAGCTGATTGCCGACACCGCCCTGCGCCTGGCATTGGCCGCCATCGAGGAAGAACAGTACCAACCGGGCGTGCATGCCATTGGCCGGACCTTCAAGCAGCGTATCCACGAGGCCTGAGCGTGGAGCTGATCGACACCCACACCCACCTGGACTTCCCGGACTTCGATGATGATCGCCGGGAAGTCCTCGCCAACAGCCGCCAACTCGGCGTGCGGCGCATGGTGGTGCTGGGCGTGTATCAGCAGAATTGGCAGCGGCTGTGGGACCTGGTGCAAGACGATGAAGGCTTGTTCGCCGCCTTCGGCCTGCACCCGGTGTACCTCGATGACCATCGCCCCGCCGACCTGACTGAGCTGGGCGACTGGCTGACCCGCCTGCACGGGCACCGGCAACTGTGCGCTATGGGTGAGATCGGCCTGGACTACTTTCTTGAACATCTGGACCGCGAGCGCCAGCAAAGCCTGTTTGAGGCTCAACTGAAACTGGCGGTGGACTTCCAGCTCCCCGCGCTGCTGCACGTGCGCCGCAGCCACGCAGCGGTGATCGCCACGCTCAAGCGCATCCGCCTGCCGCGCGGCGGCATCATCCACGCATTCGCCGGCAGCGTTGAAGAGGCCCGCGAGTACATCAAGCTCGGCTTCAAGCTGGGCCTGGGCGGCGCGGCCACCTGGCCCCAGGCGCTGCGCATGCACAAGGTGCTCGCCCAATTGCCCCTTGATGCGGTGGTGCTGGAAACCGATTCGCCGGACATGGCGCCCGCCATGTACCCCGGCCAGCGCAACAGCCCGCAACACTTGCCGGACATCTGCACCGCCCTGGCCGAACGCATGGGTATCAGCCCGTTGCTATTGGCTGAGGCGAGCACACGCAATGCGTGCGAGTTGTTCAATTGGTAGTGGGTTGACGGCCTGCAAGTCCAACGTCAGTCGCTGCCGATGCCGGGCATAACGCAGCACCAGAAAGTGCACCAGCACGACCACCAGTGACACATTGAGTTGCCCAATCACGCTGAGCAGCCCCACCCATTCGGCCACCATCGCCACAATCAGCACCACACTGGTCAGCACTATCATGCTCGGGTGCACCATGGCCCAGTGGTCCAGCGACTTGAATTGGCGCAGCTGTCTTGGGCAGCTCAACTGCAAGATGCGCTGACAGTACGTGCAACCAAAGGGCTCATGGATGGCAATGGCGTTCAGCTGCCAAGGCTTGAGTGAAAACGTGATGTCGCAATGGGCGCAGTGCCCTTTGATGCCGATAACAGCGGTCATCGCCGTGCCTCCCCGGGTCCGTGACTGGTTGAAACAAATTCTCCCCCATTCACGTACTCAGAAAAGATCCACAGGTAAATCAGGACAGGCACCACATCACGCCAGGGTAAATTCCTACACGCCCAACCTACACGCGAAACGCTCCGATCAATTGCTTCAACTCGATGACCTGCATCGACAGCAAGCGGCTGGCCGTTTCGGTCTGATGCGCGCCTTGGGCTGCATGCTCGCCCGCGCGGTTGATCGCCACGATGTTCTGGTCGATATCGTGGGCCACAGCGGTCTGCTGCTCCACGGCCGCGGCAATCTGCTGGTTCTGATCGACGATCATGCCGACGGCGCCGAGGATATTTTCCAGGGCCTGCTGGACCTTCTCCGACTGCCCAACTGTACCGTTCGCCATGGCATGGCTGGTGCCCATGGCCTTCACCGCCGCGCCGACTCCGCTGTGCAGCCGGCTGATCATCTGTTCGATTTCTTCGGTGGAATGCTGGGTGCGCCGGGCCAGGGTGCGCACCTCGTCGGCGACCACCGCAAAACCCCGGCCTTGCTCACCCGCGCGCGCCGCCTCAATCGCAGCGTTCAGCGCCAGCAAGTTGGTCTGTTCGGCGATGCTCTTGATCACTTCCAACACACTGCTGATCGACTGGCTGTCGATGGCCAATTGATTGATGACGCGCACCGACTCATCAATCTCGGTGGCCAGGCGCGCGATGCTGCCCTGCTGGGACTGCACCAGGCCACGGCCGCTCACGGTTTCATCATTCACGCTGTGGGCACTGCTGACCGCCGCCGCCGCGCTGCGCGCCACTTCCTGGGCGGTGGATGACATCTGGTTCATGGCCGTCGCCACCTGTTCGATCTGGCTGCGCTGCCCGGCCACCGCCTGATTGCTGTGCGCCGACACCGTCTGCACCTGGCCGGCCTGCTGTTCTACCTGGCTGACGGTATGCCCGACACGCTCGATCAAGTCGTGAATCTTGGCCACGGTGGCGTTGAACACCTGGCCCAAATCCCCGAGTTCATCGCGGCTGTGGGCAACAAAGGTCACGGTCATGTCGCCGGCCGCAACCTTGTCCATCGTCGCCCCCAGGCGGCGCAAGGTGGTGCGGGTGGAGGCATAGAACCCGGCATACAAATAGAAGATCAGAAAAAACACCGCCGCCAGGGCACAGACCAGCACCAGCATGTGCGTGCGGTTTTGCGCCAGGCGTTGCTCGAGTTGCTGCTGGATGAACATCAGGGTGGCTTCGTTGAACTGATAGGTCTGGGCCATCAGCTTGCTGACGTCTTCGTAAAAGGGCTGCCAAGGCGCGTCGAGGGTATCGACCATCACGACCTGTTCTTCAAACACTTCACTGCCTTGCTTGAGGCTCGCGCTGCTGGCCCTGGCCAGGTTGTCGAGCGCCGCATGCGCGGCCTGGCTGGCACCCAGTGCATCCTGCAACTTCAAGGCGTACTCAGCCTGGAGTTTTTCCACCTGTTGCAGCAGCTCGTCAAAGCGCGTGCTGGAGGCTGAATTGAGAAAGCCCTGGCCCAGGGAATACGCGCCCATGGCCCGCCCTTCACCCAAGGTTTGAGTGACCTGCGGGGTGACGCTGGTGACCAACTCGCTGAGTTGCCGCACATCGCTCTGGGCGTCGCGGCTCAAGCCGGCTTGGCTGGCGATGATCTGGCTGAGCATCTGCGCCTGGTTAAGCAATTTGCCGATCAACGCGCTTTTGCTCAGCAGCGAGGTTTCCTGTTGCTGGGCTTTGAACGCGGTAATCATCTCGTCGCGCTTGCCGTTAAACGCGCTGACGCGCTCCGGGTCGCCGGCCATTGTTTCAAGGCCTTGCAGGCGGCTTAGTACGCTCTGTTCCAGGGTGGTGATGGTGCCTTCCAGCTCACCGGCCTTGCCGGATTGACCGAGCACCGCGTTGATCTGAACCTGGTTATTGAGGGTTTCCAGGTCGCGGCGCAGCGCCAGGCTGCTGCCCAGCAGGTCGAGGCTTTGCAGTTCGATCCGCGTGCCCTGGAATTCAGACCAGGAGTCGCGCACCAGGAAGTAGTTGGTCGCCAACATCGGCAGCAGGAACAGCACACTGATCAGGCTGAATTTCATGCCGAAACTCAGGCGGTTCATCAGCGCGACGGCGGGATAGAGCAAGCTCTTCACAGGTGAACTCCCTTTCTATTATTTTTATTGAGGCGCAGGGAAATACGGCAGATAGCCACTATTTGGCGCTCTGTCTGTATAGCTCAATTTGAAAGGGAGTTTTGTAACGTAAGGTTAACGGACCTCAGGTACACCACAAACCAAATGTGAGAGCGGGCTTGCTCGCGAAGGCGGAATATCAGTCAACAAATTTGTGACTGAGCTACCGTATTCGCGAGCAAGCCCGCTCCCACATTTTTAAACGCGTTCAGCCGTTTACGGCAACACCGTCCAGATCGCAAACCCGGCGTACCACAGCACCGCCGCACGCAGCAGCAGTTCCCACAGGCGATCGAGGCTGTTGATACCGTCAGCCCCCACCACCGGCGGTGGGATTTCAGCGGCCACCAAACCGACTTTTTCCATCAGTTGCGCAGCGCTGATGTCCCAGCTCAGCAGTTCATGCAGCATCACTCGGCTGACCGCGACAAAGTTACCCACCAAGGCAAAACTCGCCGCCAGCAGGCGCACCGGTAACCAGTCGAATGCATGGCGCAACTGCCCGGCACGTTCAGCGACCAAGGGGTTCTGGCTATGCTCGCTGGCCAACGCCAACAGGCGATAGGCCAGCGCCGCGACCGGCCCCAGCAAGAAATACCAGAAAATCACCGCGAAAAAACTTTGGTACGCCTGCCAGAGCAGATGGCCTTGCACACGCTCCAGCAATTGCTCGCCAGTGTCGGCCGCAATCTTCAGGTCGCGTTCGGCCACATGCTCGGCGGCTTGCAGATCGCCGCGCCGCCAGGCATCGCGAAACGGCCCAAGCTCGGCCAACAAGTCGCCACGGCCCAGGCTGTAAATCACCACCAGCAAGTGCACCGGCAGCGCCAGCAACCCATAAGCCACCGGCTCCAGCACCACCAGCAACAGCGCCAGCAGGGCCACCGGCAACAACACCAGCAGCACAAGAATCAACCACGGCCGCTTGCCCAGGCGTGGGCTCGACTCCAGTTTGGCCAGCTCTCGCAACCATCCGCCGTCGCGCTGCAATCGCCGACGCAGGGCCGAGAATTTCTCGATCCAGACTGCCAGCATTAACACCAGAAAACTCATCGTGCGTGTCCTCCATCCTGCAGGGCGCTGCGAAAGCGCAACCAATCAAAAGCCGGGCCCGGGTCGGTCTTGCGCCCCGGGGCGATATCACTGTGACCACAAATACGTTGCTGGGTAATGTCCGGGTAGGCGGCCAGCAACTGACGCGTCAGGTCGATCAGCGACGTATATTGAGCATCGGTAAACGGTAGCTCGTCCGTCCCTTCCAGCTCGATCCCCAAGGAAAAATCATTGCAGACTTCACGCCCTGCGAAACTGGACACGCCCGCATGCCAGGCGCGGTCCAGGCACGATACAAATTGCGTCACCGCGCCGTCGCGTTCAATCAGAAAATGCGCAGACACCCGTAAGTCGCTAATCCCTTCAAAGTAAGGATGCTCCGTGACATCCAGGCGATTCTGGAAAAACTCATGCACCTTGCCCGTGGCAAATTGCGCCGGTGGCAAACTGATGTTATGCACCACCAACAGTGAGATTTCGCCGGCGGGGCGCTCGTTGAAGTTGGGCGAAGGGCAATGTCGAATGCCCTGGCACCAACCACTGGTGGGGTCCAACTGCATACAGGTTCCTTGAATGAGACGAGGTGTTACCAGTATGCCGCGTTCAGCCCTGCGGTTGCGATCACTTGCCGCGATTGAGTTGACGCAGGTTGCCCACCACGCACGCCAGCGCACGGTCGAACAGCGGTTTATCGTCCAAGGTGCGCAGCGCGTCGCGTTTAAACGCCATGGCCAATTGGCCGGCGCTTTTCTCCAGGACTTTGAGCCCGGTACGGCTGACAAAAATATAGGTATTGGCCGGTGCCATGATCGCCGTCAGCTTGCACCGCAAGCAGGTGCCTGCGCCTTGCCGATACTCAAACCAGCCGCCGATGCGCAGTTGGTGGGCCTTGAGCAGGTCCGGATCATCGCTCGGCAGCTCTTCGACGGGGTCAGGCACCCCGGCACTGAATGAAAAGGGCTCGCGCACCTTGATCAACGTGTCGATGCCCTCGCCTTCGCAAGACTGAAGGTGCATGGCCTGTAACCGCACAAAAAATTCACGCGTGCTGAAGGGATCGAATGCCGCGCTGGTCAAGCCGTTGCGCAATGCCGCGAGCAGCCCGGGCAGTTGCTCCAGCAGGTGCCGGCCAGCTTGCGTGTCTTGCTGCAGGCCCACACTCCAGATCAACTCGTCCATGGTGCGCACCGCCGCCTGCCATTGCACCGACTGTTCGTCGTGCTTGAGGCTGGCCAGCAACAACACCTGGCTCCAGGCCTGCTGGAGAAACTGCACCACCGATTGTGGCAATACCTTGCCCAGCAAACGCCGGTTAAGCAGGTCGGCTACACGCTCACGGGCGGCTTGCGTGCGCACGCGCCCTTCTTCGGCCTCACGGGTGTGCTGTTCAAGCAGCTCGCTACGGCGACGCTCATCCGAGGTAAACGCCGTGAACTGCGCGAGCAGTTGGGAAAAAATCGCCGGGTCTTCGACAAAATCATTCAACAGGCACTGAACCACCTGCTCAATCTGCAGATACAGGCTGTCATGCTGATAGTCCGCGTGCGGGCTCCAGCCCATGGCGGCTGAAGCAATCTCATTAAGCAGTCGCCGCGCCGGGTGGCTGGTACGGCTGAAGAAACTCTTGTCCAGCACCGCGACTTTCAACATCGGGATCTGCAGGCTCGCGATCAGGCCCTTGAAGGCCGCAGGCACGGTGCGGTCGTTAAGGATGAACTCGAACAGCAAGGCGATCAGGTTGATCACGTCCTCGTCCGCTTCTTCCACGACGCGGGATTTACCACTCTTGACGCTGACCCGGGTCAACAACTGCCCAAGCTGGTTGCGCAGGTCGAAATCATCCTCAACCTCGGGTTCCGGCACGTATTGCTGCAGGTGCGAGAGCAACCGCAACAGGTCACGCGTGGCAATGGGTTGCGGCTCGGCGCTGGCTTCCAGGGTCGGCGCTACGCTGCCACGCACGGCAGCCAGCAATTTCTGCAGGGCGGCGAAGGCTTCCTGGCCGGTTTCATCAAGGGGCTGGTCGACGCTGGGCGAGCCGCCCTCATGCTGTTGTTCGCGCGCCGCCCGCCCGCCGGGTCGACGTGACGGCACCGCCTTGAGCTCAGGCAACACCCCGGTGGCAACCAGTAACTGGTTGGCTTCGCCGAACAACTGGTCAGCGTCACTGAGCACATACTTTTCAAACAGCTTGAGCATGATCAGCTTGACGCGGATCTCCACCCCCAGGCTGCGTCCTGCACGCAAAAAGAACTCACACAGCAGTGCCGGTCCCAGCGGGTTATCGCGCTCATCCAGGGGCTTGCCGAGCAACACGCTCAAGCGCGCAGTCAATTGCCCCAGCGCCAGGCCATCGCGATGCCGCACCCGACCAAGCATGGCCTCCAGCGCCACGGCTTTTTCCAGCTCATCGCTGGACGTACCGGGCGCCGCGTCAAAGGAGACCACCGGCACCAAGTGCGGATCGCCCCGCCCGGCTTGCCCCAGGCTGGCGAACGCGGCGAACAGCTGCTCCATGAACACGCGTTCGAAATTCTTGCGCTTGAGGCGCAAGTCGCGCATGGCTTCAAAGAAAATGTGATGGTCAACGTTGCTGCGAGCCTTGTCGGCCATTTCGAACAGGGTGTCGTCGGCGTTATCGAACAACTCCTGCAAGCCTTGTTGCAGTTGTTGAGCAGCCTTGTCACGCACCTGCAGCAACACCACCGGCAAGCGCGCGAGCGGCGATGGCGTGGCCTGTGCCTTGTTGATTGGCACCACCTTCCCGTCAATGTGCATCCTGGCCTCCTGAAACGGCGGTGTTGGGGTGGGGAAATATCGGCGACAGGCCCCATTAGGGCTGCAAAAAGCCGTTTATCACCAGGACGTCAAAGCTATGACGCCAATTGCAAGGCGCGAGATTATCTTGCAAATGAGGGTAGTTGCGCCAGCAAACTCTGCCGTTACGCTGCAAATGAGTGGTGAGCCTGTGTTCATCGCTGCACTGCCCCTATAATCGAGGCACTTTGTTTGTGGAGCCTGTTATGCCGAATCTCCGTCTTGCCGACCTCACCGCCGAAATCGAAGCCAACGTGCGCCGCGCACTGCTGGAAGACATCGGCAGCGGCGACATCACTGCGCAACTGATCCCGGCCGAACGGCTGGCCAAGGCCACGATCATTACCCGCGACGCGGCCGTTATTGCCGGCACCGCCTGGGTGGACGCCGTCTTCCGCCAACTCGACCCGCGGGTTGCAGTGCATTGGCAGGTGGCCGACGGTGAGCGCGTCAGCCCCAACCAGGCGTTGTTCCATCTGGAAGGCCCGGCCCGCTCGCTGCTGAGCGGTGAACGCTGTGCACTGAATTTTCTGCAAATGTTGTCAGGCGTCGCCACCCGCGCTCAGTCCCTGGCAGACTTTGTCGCAACCACCCAGGTCAAGCTGCTGGACACCCGCAAAACCCTGCCGGGCCTGCGCCTGGCGCAGAAATACGCGGTGACCTGCGGCGGTTGCCATAACCACCGCATCGGCCTGTATGACGCGTTCCTGATCAAGGAAAACCATATCGCGGCCTGTGGCGGCATTGCCCAGGCAATTACGGCGGCCCACAAGATCGCCCCGGGCAAGCCAGTCGAAATCGAAGTGGAAAGTTTGGATGAGTTGCGCGAAGCCCTGGCGGCGGGCGCCGATATCATCATGCTCGACGAGTTGAGCCTGGATGACATGCGTGAGGCGGTGCGCCTGAACGCCGGCAAAGCCAAATTGGAAGCCAGCGGCGGGATCAATGAAACCACCCTGTTGCCCATCGCTGAAACCGGGGTGGATTACATCTCCATCGGCGCGATGACCAAGGATGTGAAGGCGGTGGATTTGTCGATGCGCCTCAGTCTCTGAGGCACATGACCGAAAATTGTGCGGCTGCTTGTTGCGGTGAGCGGGGCAGTCGTGGCGAGCGGGCTTGCCCCGCGTTGGGGCGCGAAGCGGCCCTGAAACCAGACGCCAGGGTGTAACTGGAACTACGCGGTGCCTGTATTGGGGCCGCTTCGCAGCCCAACGCGGGGCAAGCCCGCTCGCCACAACAAACCCACTAACCCGTTCAAGCCACTCGCCAACCAAGCGCGCCTTCCACAACAAGCTCGCGTCAGACTTGGTGCTTAGATCGCGAGGTTGCTCATCCCGCAATACTCGTTCCAGTCGACACCCAGCACCTCGGCGGCCTCCTTGTGCAAGGCCAGGCGTGCGGCTTCGAATTCTTCCGGAGTCGAGGTGTACTTGAGCGTCAGCTCCCACGGCTGCAGGCCCTGGGCCTCGGCCTCATCCTCAAATGCCCATTGGATCTGATCGCGCTGATCATCAGCACTCAGGTCCTTGATCTCGTCCAGCAGTTCCGGCGACTCCGCGACGTACTTTTTGAGGGCTGCTTCGTGCCGCTCTTCCTGGGTCATTTCTGGTGTGGTCATGTTGTTCTCTTAGATCGAGGAATGGGGATGCATCTGGGTCATCAAGGTTGCGCAGATACGAAAGAGCGGGCACGAATGCCGGCTCGTCTGGCCTTCAGAACCATTCTGGGATCATCTGAAAACAGTGCTGCCTTTGAAACGCTGCCTTTGAAACAGTATTGCCTTTGTGCCCGAGACAGGAATCGAACCTGCGACCTTCGCGTTACGAGTGCGCTGCTCTACCGGCTGAGCTACACGGGCGGTGGGCTAAAGCTAGCACCGCATTGGGCGTGCAGCAACTAACTCGCCCACCGCCCAGCGGCAATCAGGCCCCGTCGGCGCCGCAACCCTTTACAACGTATTGCGCGTCGGCGTTGGTAGCGCACTTCCAGCCCGTGGTGGCGCTGCGCGTCAAGGTGATGGTCTTGCCCAGCACGGGCGCAGGCGCATCAAGGATTTCACAGCTGATGGAACCGGCGCCGGTCGCCACATCACCGGCCACGTCGATCTTGCAATTGGCGGTGGGGCTGATGCCACCGATCAAGGCAAGGGTCGGCACGGTGCCCTGGTTGAGGGTGTCTTCGAAACCGGCCTTCAGCGCCGAGATTTCGGCCAAACCCGCCGTCAACTTGGCCTTGGCCTGATGCTTGGTGTACAGGGGCAAACAGACGGTGGCCAAAATGCCGATGATTGCCACGACGATCAATAACTCAATCAAGGTAAAGCCTTTCTGACGCATCACTTTCACTCTCCAGATATAGAACTCATAACAAGGCGCGTCCTGCGCCCCGCAGTATGCAGCGGCGCCAGTGTACTCATGCGCGAGCGGCCAATCGCGCGTAAGACGCACAATCTGACATTTTACTCCCCGCCGCCAGCCTGTCCGAATCCCGCAGCTGACTAAGCTATAAATCTTCAACGAGCTGCGTGCGGAAACGTGACATGAATGACACTGCAACGATCTACGCCTGGGAAGGCATCAACCGCAAAGGGCGCAGGGTGTCCGGGCACACCGTCGGCCAAAACCTGGCGCTGATCAAGGCGCAGCTACGCCAGCAAGGGATCTGCCCCGGCCGTGTGCGCAAGAAGACCACACGCCTGCCACGCTTCGCGCCGCCGATAAAACCCGCCGATATTGCCTTGTTCACGCGCCAGTTGGCGACATTGCTGAAGGCTGGCATTCCGTTGCTGCAAGCCTTCGACATTATCCGCGAAGGCTTCGATAGCCGCCCGATGCGCGAGCTGGTCAGGGCCTTGAAACAGGAGATCGCCGCCGGCAACAACCTCGCCGCAGCACTGCGTAAGCACCCTCGTCACTTCGATGACCTGTATTGCAACCTGGTGGCCGCCGGTGAGCAGGCCGGCGCGCTGGAAACCCTGCTGGAGCGGGTCGCCGTGCACTTGGAAAAAAGCCAGCTGCTCAAGGCACGCATCAAGAAGGCCATGACCTACCCCATCGCCGTCATCGTGGTCGCCTGCGTGGTCAGCAGCGTCCTGCTGATTCATGTGGTGCCGCAGTTCCAGAACCTGTTTGCCGGGGTCGACGGCCAACTGCCCGACCTGACGTTGACGGTGATTGCCCTGTCCGAATTCCTCCAGCGCGCCTGGTGGATGCTTGCGCTTGGCGTGGCCGCCACCCTGGCGGGCCTGCGCCAGGCCTACCGCGCAGCGCCAGGTTTTCGTCACTGGCTGGATACCGGTTTGTTGAACGCGCCGCTGGCAGGCACACTGCTGAAAAAAACCGCCGTGGCTCGCTATGCCCGCACACTCTCGACCACCTTTGCCGCGGGCGTGCCCTTGGTGCAGGCGTTGGATTCCGTGGCAGGCGCGGTGGGTAATGGGTTGTTCAAACAGGCGATCGAGCATATGCGTCACGATGTATCCACAGGCATGCCGTTGCATCAATCCATGGCCAGCAAGGGGCTGTTTCCCGGTATGGCGGTCCAGATGACGGCGATTGGCGAAGAATCCGGCACCCTCGACACCCTGCTGGAAAAAGTCGCCAATCACTACGAGGCCGACGTGGACAACCTGGTCGACAACCTCACCAGCCTGATGGAGCCGCTGATCATGGTGGTACTGGGTGGCATTGTCGGCACCTTGGTCATCGCCATGTACTTGCCGGTATTCCAAATGGGGTCGGCATTTTGAACCTGTTGCTTCAGGAAGAGCCTTGGGTCTTTGTCGCGATAGCGCTGCTGCTTGGGCTGATCGTCGGCAGTTTCCTCAATGTGCTGGTGTGGCGCCTGCCGAAGATGCTCGAGCGCGAGTGGCGCGGCCAGGCCCAGGAAGTGCTCGGCTTGCCTGCCGACCCTGCGGGCGCCAGGTATAACTTGATGCATCCCGGTTCGTGCTGCCCGCAGTGCAACCATCCGATTCGCGCCTGGGAAAATATTCCGCTGCTCAGCTACCTGCTGCTCAAGGGCCGTTGCGCCCATTGTCGTGAACCCATCAGTGCCCGCTACCCTTTCACCGAGTTGGCCTGCGCGCTGATCTCGGCGACAGTTGCCTGGCATTTCGGCTTCGGCTGGCAAGCCGGCGCGGTGATGTTGCTGAGTTGGGGCTTGCTGGCGATGAGCCTGATCGACGTGGACCATCAATTGCTGCCCGACGTTCTGGTGCTGCCGCTGTTATGGCTGGGGTTGATCCTCAACAGCGCTGACGTGCTGACATCGCTGCCCGATGCGCTCTGGGGCGCGGTCATTGGTTATTTGAGCCTGTGGACGGTGTTCTGGCTGTTCAAGGTGGTTACCGGCAAGGACGGCATGGGCTATGGCGACTTCAAGTTATTGGCCTTGCTCGGCGCCTGGGGTGGCTGGCAGATTTTGCCGATGACACTGCTGATGTCGTCGCTGCTGGGAGTAGCTGCCGGGATGGTTCTGTTGCGCTTGCGCAAGCCCCAGGCATCGATTCCGATGCCGTTTGGTCCATGCCTGGCGATTGCCGGCTGGATTGCATTGCTCTGGGGTGGTCAAATAACCGACTTCTATTTGCAGTCTGTCGGTTTCAGATGACCACTTCTGTCGCAACACCTTGGATTCTTGGCCTCACTGGCGGCATCGGCAGTGGTAAAAGCGCGGCGGCCAAGCACTTTATGGAACTGGGCATCGACTTGATCGACGCCGACCATGCCGCCCGCTGGGTGGTCGAGCCCGGCCGGCCGGCACTGGCGCAGATCGCTGAGCATTTTGGTGCGGGCGTATTGCAGCCCGACGGCCAGTTGGACCGCGCCGCGCTGCGCAAGCTGATCTTTGAAGTACCCGAAGAGCGTCGCTGGCTGGAGGCCTTGCTGCACCCGCTGATCGGTGAGGAAATTCGCAGCCATCTGGCGCGCGCGCAGTCGCCTTACGCGATTCTGGTGTCACCGCTGCTGATCGAGTCCGGCCAGTACAGCATGACCCAACGCATCCTGGTGATCGACGTGCCGCAATCACTGCAGATTCAGCGTACCCTGCAGCGCGACGGCATCAGCGAGCAGCAGGTGCAGGCAATTCTGAAGGCCCAGTCGAGCCGTGAAGACCGCCTGAACCATGCCGATGACGTGCTGGTCAATGACCAGGACCTCGCCTGGTTGCACAGCGAGGTCGAGCGACTGCACCACTTTTACCTTACTTTGCGTGGAGGCCGATCATGAGCCAACCTATGACCGTCGATTGCCCAACCTGCGGTGCACCCGTGGAATGGAAAGCGACCAACCCGAACCGGCCGTTCTGCTCGGACCGTTGCAAACTCATCGACCTCGGCGCCTGGGCGTCGGAAGAGCACAAGATTCCGGTCAGCCCGGATGCCGAGGACGAGCTGTTCTCCGAAGACTTTCAGCCTAAACACTAAGGCCGCATAAAGGCGTATTCCTGCTGGTCGTCGAGGTTCTCTGCAAGGTATTGCAGCTCGTCGGCCAGGTCTTCGAAACTGCGCACACCTTTGCTCTGCTGCACCACCGCACTGAGCATGGCGCGCAGGGTAAGGCCTGGGTCAAAACCGATTTCCTGGGCTGCGTCCTGGCTTCTGCGCAACTCCTGCCGTGCCCACTCGTACACACTCATCATTCAAGCCTCTAGAAGAATTTCGCAGAGCATGGGCGTGCGCGTCAGCCCGGGATTTGACCTGGATCAACGCTGCGTATCGTCATCCTTCCAGGGCGCCGAGAGATAGCGCGTGCGGTTGAACGTCTCCAGCCATTCCGGGCAAAACACCACCAGGGCACTGACGACCATGCCGTTGATAAAGGCTTCGGGGAAGATAATCAGCCACAGGTAGCCGACGAAGTCTTCCAGCCATTCCGGCATTGCGAAACGGCCGTCGAACCACAGCAGCCCCAATGCCGCCAAAAGACAGAGCAGCGCCGACAGCGCGGCGGCAAAAAAGCCGGAGCAGAAGATATACACGAAGGGATTGCGTGGTTGCGCCCGCTCGACCAGCACCGCGCAGGCTTCGGTCACCAGCACCGGCAGCACGATCAGCAGCACGCCATTGATGCCGACAGCGGCCAGATCCTGACGCCCCAGCAGCACCAACCCGAACTGCGCGGCCAACCCGCCGACGATTGCCAATGGCCAATCGAGCAGCAGCGTGACGGCAGTCATGCCGATAAAGTGGTAGGACACGCCGGTATCAAAATCCCGCCGTACCAGCCACAACATGAACAGCGCGAATACCGTGCCGAACAGCAAATGCTGACGCCGACGGTCGGCAAATAGCTCGACCCATGGCGAGCGCAGGATCGCCCACATCACCACCGGCACATACAGCAGCCAGCCGATGCTGAGGGTTTGCGGCGCCAGCACGGCGGCGCTGATCACGGCTTCACCTGCTCCAGTGCCTGGCGCAACTCGGCAGCCGAACTGTATTCGTGTTGCGCGACCAACTTGCCGTTATCGAGTTGCAGCCACAGCACCTTATCCACAGCCCCTGGATAACGCGGGGCGATACGCGCATCGCGGTCGAGCATGACTCGGTAGTTGTAGGCCTGCATGGCCGGCACGGCGAACAGCTTGGCAATTAGCCGGGGCATGCGCTGGATATCGGCAACAAACACGGCGTGCCGCGCGTCGAGATAGCCTTTGGGCTGGCCTTGCAGCGCAGCATCTACCAGCTTGGCGGCGTCCATACTGCGGGCAACCAATAGAATCTGCGCTTGGTCATCCAGGGTGTAGGCTTGGTCGAACTGGTCGAGCAAGGTCCACGGCGCCACGCGTTCACCAACTTCGATGGCTTGGGCCCACAAGGGCAAAAGGCTCAAAAACAGCACTACAAAACACTTCACCGCGTACTCCTTGGTTCGGATGACAGTCGAGTCGCCAGTCTACACCGGCGTTTTAAAGCAAGACTTCCTGCGGTCATCATTTGGACGCTAAGCTGCAAATATGGATGACTCAGATTATCTGCGCCTGCTCACCGTAGCGGCCGAACAAGCCAATGCGTTCCTGTCCAATGCCCGCAAATGGGAGCGTGAGCGTTGGGTCTGCCAGCGCCTGCTGCAAGGCTTGAATGTGCCCTATCGGGCCAAGGAGTTTCATGCCGCCGGTCAAGAGCCGCCGGATGTGCTGTTTCGCGACGCCAGTTTCGAAGTGTTTTTCGTGCTGGATGAAGGGCGCCGCCTGAACGACGAATGGCGCGATGAACTGCTGCGTAGGCGCAGTGCGTTTTCCCTGAGCCAATTGGTACGGCGCGAGGCCAAGCCGCGGCGCATCCCGGCCCATGAGTTCCTGCTGCGCCTGGCGCCGACCCTGCGTAAAAAAGCGCACAACTATAAAGAGCGCGGCATGGACCTGGGCGAGCTGGACCTCATCGCCTTCACCAGCCTCAAGCGCGAAGTGCTGGACCTCAACAGCCATTTCCCACCGCCCACCGAATATTTACGCCAGGGCTGGCGCTCGTTGTCGCTGGTAGGGCCGACCTTTGCCCGCGTGCTGTTCGCCCATCCGGATGCACCGGACTTCTTGCGCAACAACCTGGGGCGCAGCATAGTATTCGACGTGGGCATCAGCCTGTGACGCGGGCACAGGCTACGCTTGTGGCGATGCCGCCAATCTCCTGACTGTAACGTGGCGCCCTTTCGCAACGTCTACCTGACGAGGCCTTTATGACCAGCCGCCTGAACCCCGATGACCAACAGCATGTCGAAGAGTACCTGCAACTCTCCCAGAACCGAGTCGAGCGCAAGCCTTTCCGGCCGTGGCTGCTCCTTGGTGTGGTGCTGGTGGCGGTGATCGGGCTTGGTCTGCTGAGCCGCCTTTTGAGTTACCTGACGCTATGAGCTGCCTGGCGCTCGCGGGGGTAACTGCTCCGATTTCTTTTAGCCTTGCGAGATATCCCCATGACCCATCGTATTATTATCGTCGGCGGCGGCGCCGGCGGCCTGGAGTTGGCTACCCGCCTGGGTAAGACTCTGGGCAAGCGCGGCACCGCCAGCATCACGCTGGTGGACGCCAACCTGACCCATATCTGGAAGCCGTTGCTGCACGAAGTGGCGGCCGGTTCGCTGAACTCTTCCGAAGACGAACTCAACTATGTCGCCCAGGCCAAATGGAACCACTTCGAGTTCCAACTGGGGCGCATGAGCGGGCTCGACCGTGAACAGAAGAAGATCCAGCTGGCCGCCACCCTCGATGAAGAGGGCCGCGAACTGGTGCCTGCGCGCGTGCTGGGCTATGACAGCCTGGTGATCGCGGTCGGCAGCACCACCAATGACTTCGGCACCGAGGGCGCGGCGCAGCACTGCCTGTTCCTCGACACGCGCAAGCAGGCCGAGCGTTTCCACCAGCAGTTGCTGAACCACTACCTGCGCGCCCATGCCGGGCAGACCGATACCATTGAACAGATCAGCGTCGCCATCGTCGGCGCCGGTGCCACCGGCGTCGAACTGGCCGCCGAGCTGCATAACGCCGCCCATGAACTGGCGGCCTATGGCCTGGACCGGATCAAACCGGAAAACATGCACATCACCCTGATCGAAGCCGGCCCACGGGTATTGCCCGCGCTGCCGGAGCGCATTGGCGGGCCTGTGCATAAAACCCTGGAAAAACTCGGGGTCACCGTGCTGACCAACTCGGCGGTCAGCGAAGTGACGGCCGACGCCCTGATCACCAGCAGCGGCCAGGTCATCCCGGCCAGCCTCAAGGTGTGGGCGGCCGGTATTCGTGCGCCAGGCTTCCTCAAGGACATCGATGGCCTGGAAACCAACCGCATCAACCAGCTCCAAGTGCTGCCGACACTGCAGACCACCTGCGACGAAAATATCTTCGCCTTCGGCGACTGCGCCGCCTGCCCGCAACCGGGCACCGACCGCAACGTACCGCCACGCGCCCAAGCGGCTCACCAGCAGGCGTCGTTGCTGGCCAAGTCGCTGAAACTGCGCATCGAAGGCAAGGACCTGCCGTCGTACAAGTACACCGACTACGGCTCACTGATCTCGCTGTCGCGGTTCTCGGCTGTGGGTAACTTGATGGGCAACCTGACCGGCAGCGTGATGCTTGAAGGTTGGTTGGCGCGGATGTTCTACGTGTCGCTGTACCGCATGCACCAGATGGCGTTGTACGGTTTTTTCCGCACGGCGATGCTGATGCTGGGCAGCAAGATTGGGCGCGGGACTGAGCCGAGGCTCAAACTGCACTGATCGGCTGAACGGCAACAAAAAAATCCCCCCGTCCAACGACAGGGGGATTTTTTATTGGGCTAACTCTTCTGATAGAACTCGGCCATGTAGTCGACAAATGCGCGCACTTTGGGCGCCAGGTGTCGAGATGGTGGATAGAGCGCGTAATAATGCCGTTCACCCAATGAGTAATTGGGCAGAATGCGCACCAACTGGCCCTGCGCCAGATCATTGTGCACGGTGGCCTGGGTGAAACACGCAATGCCAGCCCCGGCCAATGTAGCTGCGTGCAACGCACTGATAGTGTTGGTGCTGAACCGCCCCGATGGCGTGACCTTGACCACCGCACCACGTGCTGCGCTCAACGCCCAATCCGAAGACGCCCCCATGAACGTCAGCAGGCGATGCTTGTCGAGCTCCTGGGCCGAACGCGGCAAACCATGGCGGCCGATGTACCCTGCCGACGCCACCAGCACCAGGCTGGAAACCGTCAACGTGCGGGCGATCAATGAGGTATCCGCCAGGGCACTGGCGATGCGTATCGCGACATCAAACCCGTCGGCAACCAGGTCGACGAACTGATCGTCACAGCGCAGCTGCAGCTCGATATCGGGGTAGCGTCGCTGAAAGCCCGGCAGCCAGTGCGCAAGGTCCAGGGTCCCCACCACCAGCGGCACACTTACTCTCAGTACGCCGGCGGGGCGTTGGTGCCCATGCGCGATGGCCTGGGATGCGGCGTCGATGCGATCGAGAATATCCACACACGCCGCGTAGTACTGCTCCCCGGCCGTCGTCAGACTGAAGCGCCGCGTATTGCGGTTGATCAGTTGGGCGCCCAGTTCAATCTCCAGTTGCTGCAATTGCCGGGAAATCGTCGAGTGCGTGGTATCCAGGCGCTCTGCTGCGGCAGAAAAGCCTTTGGCTTCGACGATGCACCGAAAGGCGCGCATGGCGGATAACTGGTTCATGCAACGGGCGATCCCAGCGGTTTTAGGGGGAATCAGTTAACCGGTAACGCGATAATTTGCGCGGTGGTCAGCACAGAACCGAAGGTGTCTTCGATTTCAGCCAGCGCCGAGTTGTGCAACTCATCCTTGGTGACCGAACGGCCATCGGCGCGGGTAATCGCCCGGGTGGCACTGGCATCGGATGCTACCACAACGTCATAACCCAACGGCGCGGCGTCCCGAGCGGCGCCTGCGACACACGCGTGGGTCATCAGGCCACTGATAATCAGCGTTTTAATGCCGGCTTTCTTCAATTGCGCATCCAGGTCGGTGCTGGCAAACACACTGACGGTGGTCTTCTGCACGAGTATGTCTTGCGGGCGAGGCTTCATCAGCGGGTGAAAATCAACGGTTTTGCCGTTCTTGGCGAATACCGCCGCATCGTCTGGGGCGATGTGCTGCACATGAATGACCTGGATTTTTTCTTTGTCGGCAAACCGGATCAGGCGCTGGGTGTTTTCCAGGGCTTTCATGCCGTCCGGGATCGGCATGCGGCCGGTGAAGTATTCGTTCTGGAAGTCGATGACCAGTAAGGCGGTGGTTTTCGGGTCGAGTCGATCGGTCGGCTTGGCGCCCAGCATCGCGCGAATAGTCGGCTGCTTGTTCGCGGCAGTTTCTGCGGCGACGGCATAGTGGCCGAGGCCCATCAGCATGCCGAGCCCCACCAGCGTGGACTTGAGCAAGGCAGGCAACGAGCGCGTGGGTTGAGCGGTAACGGCGAGTGTCATGATGCGAATTCCTTTGGGCTGGTTAGATTGACGAAGCCCAGTCTAGGAGGCCGCGCCCACCACTCCAACGCACCAATGAACACAATGCCTGTTTGGAAATTGCACAAATAAAGCAAAAAAAGGACAAAAAAAATCCCCGTATCTTTCGATACGAGGATTTTTAATATGGTCGGGGTAAGGGGATTCGAACTCCTGACATCCTGCTCCCAAAGCAGGCGCGCTACCGGACTGCGCTATACCCCGGTAAAAAAAAGGCGACCTCTCAGTCGCCTTCTTCGATCAGCGCTTTTGGCCTCTGATCTTAAGATTCGATTCCAGCGTTAACTGGTCTCAAAAATGGTGGGTCGTGTGGGATTCGAACCTACGACCAATTGGTTAAAAGCCAACTGGTTTTCAGGTCTCGAAACCAATTGGTTCTGGGCCTAAATCTACTCGATTTTCGATGCAGCCTCTAATGAATTCACATTAGAGGCTCCAAACCATGAAAATCACTGCGGTCGTTTCGACCAAAGGCGGCGTTGGTAAAACCACCATAGAGGCCAACCTCGGCGCATTCTGCGCGGACGCAGGCCTTCGTACCCTCCTAATCGATCTGGATCCTGCCCAGCCCTCGCTTTCTTCGTATTACCAATTGGTCGAGGAAGCTCAGGGCGGCATCTATGACCTGCTCGCGTTCAATATCACCGACTCCCTCAAGATCATCTCCAGCACGACGATTCCTAATCTGTCCCTGGTGATCTCGAACGACGAAAATAACCAACTGAACAGCTTGCTCCTGCAGGCACCGGACGGCAGATTGCGCCTATCCAATCTGATGCCGGCATTCGAAGGTCATTTCGACCTGGTACTGATTGACACCCAAGGTGCTAGATCGGCCATGCTGGAGATGGTGGTTCTGGCGTCTGACCTGGTCATATCCCCTCTTCCACCCAACATGCTCGCCGCACGCGAATTCAGCCGTGGAACCATGCAGATGTTGGATGGCCTCCGTGCATATGGGCGCCTGGGTATGAAAATACCCCCCGTGCGGATCGCCATAAACAACCTCGATCAAACCACCGACGCGCAAGTGATCGAGCAGTCAGTCCGAGAAATATTCCAGGACAATGACGAAATCAGCGTCTTGAACAGCATCATTCCAACTGCAGTGGTGTTTCGTAGCGCTGCATCCCTAGGCGTTCCAGCACACCGCCTGGAATATCGCCAGCCTTCCAACCGAAAATCCCCAGCAGCCCTAGTTGTCATCCGCCAATTGGCCATAGAGATCTTCCCTGAATGGCGCGAGCGCTTCGAGGCCATGACCGAAGAAAAGGTGGCCAAATTGGTGAAGGAGGATCGTTGAGATGGCGAAGCCCTCTATCACCGATGCTCGCAGCATTACTGCAGACGTCATCCTTGAGATTGGCAAGTACTACAGCGCTCAACAATTGCGCAACTTGCAAGCCAAGCTAAGTGGTACCGCTCGTGACATCCACTCTCTGACAAGCGGAACACATTTACCCGGCCGTATTGGTGCTCATTTGAGCTTTGAACAGCGTCAGCTTTTGCAGGACGCCGCGAAGCTCATCGAGTCGTTGAATTCGAACATAAAGCACGCAAAGGAGAAGCGCGGCCGCGACGAAAGCGTGGCTAAGCGGCGTCAACAAGCACGAGATGCAGAAGCGAAGCGACTGGTAGCTGATACATATCTGAAACCTTTTGTCCCTGATCCAGCTGCTCTGGAACCTCTCCTGGAGATTCTTAAAACCGCGCTTACCCTCAATCGCGCAGACGTTTTCAGGAATGGTTATTCCCCTGGTGAGTTCAATCTCAGGCTCCGTGACTACCTGTCGCCTGCCCGCACACGAAAGCTCATTGGTTGGACCAGCCCAAGTGCGTTCTGGATAAGCACGGTCCTCTCTCTGCGTAATGAAGTTGTGCAAGCTATCGAGCAGGAAATTGCTTACGACGATGGTTCCAGCGTCCAGGACCGTCTCAATGTGCTGAAACAGAAGGTTTCGGACTGTCGCGCCCGGGTTTATCTCTCAGTGGATGAAGAGGAAACATTGCGTCTTTGGTCAGAGGCGCTCTCCCCTCGTGCCCAGCAGGAAGGGGATGAGTGATGGATAAGCAACGAGTTCTTGAAAAAGTTGCTAAATGCTTTGCACTGGCCAACTCCAACGGTGCATCGCTTAATGAAGTTGAAACAGCGCTTCGCCAAGCCCGAAACCTGATGAAACAGTACAACCTCGAGGACATCGAAGTTGCGGCTCACACGGTTGATGAAGCGAGCGTTGCCACACATACCCGCCGAGCTCCCCAAGATTGGCTTCACCTGCTCGCTCAGACGTGTGCGCGAGCGTTCGATTGCCAACACATTGCCTACTACAACCCTTTACAGGGCTGGTCTTTCAAGTTCTTGGGCAAAGGTATTTCGCCAGAGCTCGCTGCGCATGCGTACTCCGCACTGCATCACCAATTGGTAGCAGCACGCCGTGGGCATGTAGCCCAACAAAAGCGATGCCAACTTAAAACCAAGCGCCGTAGAGGTGCCCTGTTCGCCGAAGGTTGGATAAACGCCGTGAGTTACAAAGTGGCTGAATTCGCCGGCTCAATGGACAGTGAAACAAGCAAAGCTATCAGCGCTTACTTGGAACACCACCATCCAATGCTGAAAACCTTCGAGATCCAGTCCCTCGAAGCCAAAGGCCACGATACCGGCTCGCTGACCGCAGGTTGGAATCAAGGGCAACACGTTCGACTTCATCACGGGGTAGGTAAAACGACCCACACCGCTCTCAGTTCTGGAGGTGGCCAATGACACGTCAATGTCTGTCCCCTCTGGCTAAGGCTACCTTGGAGCACGCGCGCTCCCGATTGGGTTTGGTGCCGGTTCAAAAGCATCATATTTGGAGTGAGGCTGAGGAGCGCATGCTCATTGCCCGCTATCCCAACGAAACTACCCAGGCCCTGGCCGATGAATTCGGTCTCAGCGCCTATCAGGTTTATGCCAAAGCCAAACGTCTTGGCTTATCCAAAAGCGCTGAATTCCTAAACAGCAATCTCTGTGGTCGATTTGATGGCAGGTCAGGCACGGTGCACCGCTTTGCCAAGGGAATGACCCCTTGGAACAAAGGCGTCAAGGGACTCCCCTCCGTCGGCCGCATGGCAACAACACAGTTCAAGGCAGGCAATAAGCCTGAGAACTGGCTCCCGATTGGCAGCCTGCGCACAACACCCGATGGGTATCAACAACGAAAAATCACTGACACCGGTTACCCACCAGTTGACTGGCAAGGTGTGCACATCCTGCTGTGGGAAGAGCACCACGGTCCCGTTCCTATCAACCATTGCGTGTGCTTCAAGGACGGTAATAAGGCCCACATCGCTCTCGACAATCTTGAGCTGCTCACACGAGCGGAGCGTATGCGCCGCAACACCATCCATCGCTATCCGGAAGAGCTGAAGTCAGTAATCCGCGCCGTCGGCAAACTCAAGCGCACCATTCGTGAGGCTGAACATGAAAAACAAGATTGAGGATCTTCGCAATCACCTGTTCGTCGCCATTGAAGGCCTGCTGGATCCAGACAAGCCAATGGAAATCGATCGCGCCAAAGCCGTGGCCGAAGTTGCGCAGGTGATGATCAATTCGGCCAAGGTCGAAGTGGACATGGTCAAAGCTCTGGGTGCAGCTACCGGCAGCGGCTTTATGCAGATAGATCAGGGGCGGTTGAAATGAATCATCTCGACCTATCTCCACCCCACTCCGTCGAGGCCGAACAAGGCGTATTAGGCGGGCTACTGCTCGACAATAACGCCTGGGATCTCGTCGCGGACAAACTGGAATACTCCGATTTTTTTCGGCACGACCATCGGTTGCTATTCGGGACAATTGCTAGCCTGGCCGACAAGGCGATTCCGTTCGATATCGTCACCATACATGACGCATTGGAGAATCCCGACGAAGCGGGTGGCCTAGCCTACCTCGGCGAATTAGCAAAAAACACCCCGTCAGTGGCCAACATAGAGCACTACGCATTCATCGTACGTAACCGCTCTCAGCTCAGGCAGCTCATGACACTGGGCTATCAGTGCTCTCGCGAAGCTACAGATCCGCAGGCAGATGCCACGGAAGTTCAGGAATCCATCGAGCAGCAACTCTTCGCCCTGGGGGAAGGTAAAAGCGCATCGGAATTCGTCAACATCAACAAGTGCCTGACGGCGGTCGTCGAACAAATCGATGAGCACTTCAATGGTGATGTAGTGGTGACCGGTGTGCCTTCAGGCCTGGACGACCTGGATGAGATGACATCTGGATTCCAGGAAGCTGACCTGATCATCCTCGGCGCACGTCCGTCGATGGGTAAAACATCCCTGGCCTTGAACTTTGTGGATACAGCGCTGCAGGCAAAACCTGATCGTACCGTCCAGGTTTTCAGCATGGAGATGCCCGCTAAAGCGCTGCTCTATCGACTGATGGCTATCCTTGGCCATCTCGACCTTGGCAAGCTCTTGAAGGGCAAGCTCGATGACGAAGACTGGCCGAAACTGACCGCCGCAGTTTCGCGCATCAATAGCTACGGTGAGCGCTTGGTCATAGACGACTCATCAGGTCTTACACCTGGTGCAATCAGGGCTAAATCACGCCGTGCGGCTCGCCGGTTCGGCCACCCGAGCCTGATCCTTATCGATTATCTGCAACTCATGCGCTGCCCAGGTCAAGAAAACCGGGCGAATGAAATCAGCGCCATCTCCCAAGCACTTAAAGCGCTGGCCAAGGAGATGAACTGCCCTGTAGTCGCCCTTTCTCAGCTCAATCGGGAACTGGAACGCCGCCCTAACAAGCGCCCAGTAAACGCCGATTTGCGTGACAGCGGCGCCATTGAACAGGACGCTGACCTGATTCTTTTCGTCTACCGCGACGAGAAGTATCACCCGGAGACCGAACACAAAGGCATTGCAGAAATCATCATCGGCAAGGCTCGTAATGGCCCGACCGGAACGGTGCGAACCGCCTTCATTCCACACCAAACACGTTTTGCAAATCTCAGTGCTAGCAGTGGCTGGCAAGGAGTTCAGCCATGAAAAACATTCCTGCCATCACTCATTGGTGCCGTCATTGTGACAGTCACCATCCGAAATATCAGGTGAGTGGAGCTGTACCGGCCTCCACTGACGGTGAAGTGGACGTGCTGATTTGCCCAACTTGCAATAGCTATGAAATCGAGGAGCTTCTGGAGGTGCCAGATGCACAGTAACGCCTCGCTTTTCCCAAACATTCATGCCGGCGAAGGATTCGAATCCTCGGCCGTGGTTCACGCTCATAAAACAGGGATCAATCCCGTTGAACTGGACGCTCTTGCTCAAGCTATTGGTCGCCTCGCTCGTGACCACAGCACAGTAGTCCCGTTGAGTATGCGTGGCGATCTTCTTGAGTTTCAGCAGCTCGGCTACATCGAGGTATCCGAAACAGCAAGTTCAACGCTCACCGTCGAACTGCTCTGCGCAGGAGCGCTGCTCTCAAGCTACTTCTGGTCGATTTGGGTACCCCGTCATCTCCAAAGCTGCTCTTTGAAAGTGGCCGTGATGTCCCACCTGCAACATCCAGAGCCGGTTCAACACTGCAGCGTTGTATTTCGCGTGCCAGGCGCTCGTGAAGCAACACGTCATTTTCTACATGAGTTGGGTACCAAGTTTCCTGGTGACCAGGCTGAAATCATTGCGATTCAGGCGGGCAATGTTCTGGCAGACAAGGATGTTGATCAATGACTGTCAGCCGCTTACGTGGACAGCACGAAAACCTTCGCCAGTTGGTGGAGTTTGCTGAGGCAAACGGCTGGACCGTCTCTCGAACTCACGGTGGCCACATCAAGTTCACAAAAGCTGGACTTGGGTCCATTTACACCTCATCGACCTCAAGCGATCACCGCTCAGGCCTCAACGCTAAGGCCCGACTTCGTCGCGCTGATCGGACTCAATCTCAACGTACTCAGGAAGCCATCTAATGCCTATTCGTCATTGCATCGTTCACTTGATCGACAAGAAGCTCGACGGCACACCTGCGGTCCTGCATGCCAGCCAACACGAATTGGCGAAGTCGCAAGCCCTAGAAAATATGCTGTCCGATTTCAACGAAGCCTACAACGCAAAGCAAGGTAAGGCCTGGGGTTTCTTCCATGCAGAGTCCGGCGCATACCCTCTCAGTGGTTGGCTAAAGGTGTACTTCGACGGTAAGCAGGACTTTACGCAGTTTAGCCTGGACGCAGTCGAGCACCTGCAGCGATTGATGGAAGAGTCCAATCTGTCTACGGGTGGCCACGTGCTGTTTGCGCACTACCAGCAAGGCATGACCGATTACCTGGCCATCGCCCTGCTGCACCACAGTGAAGGTGTGGCGGTGACCGACGAGCTAGACGTGACCCCGTCGCGCCACCTCGACCTTGGGCAATTGCACCTGGCGGCGCGGATCAATGTGTCCGAGTGGCAGAACAACAAGCAATCCAAGCAGTACATCTCGTTTATCAAGGGCAAGAACGGCAAGAAGGTCTCGGAGTACTTCCGCGACTTCATCGGTTGCCAGGAAGGCGTCGACGGGCCGGGCGAGACCCGCACCTTGCTCAAGGCCTTCAGCGACTTCGTCGAAAGCGAAGACCTGCCGGACGAATCCGCCCGCGAGAAAACCAAGACCCTGGTGGATTACGCCAGCAGCCAGGCCAAGCTCGGCGAACCCATGGGCCTGGAAGAACTGTCGGGGTTGATCGATGAAGATCGGCCAAAAGCGTTCTACGACCATATCCGCAACAAGGACTACGGCCTGTCGCCGGAAATCCCGGCGGATAAGCGCACCCTCAACCAGTTCCGCCGTTTCACCGGCCGCGCCGAAGGCTTGTCCATCAGCTTCGAGGCGCACCTGCTGGGCGACAAGATCGAGTACGACGAGGCTTCCAGCACGCTCACCATCAAAGGTTTACCTACCCAACTCAGTGATCAGTTGAAACGTCGCTGAACACAACCCTGCCCGATAAGTAATGGAGAACGCCATGAGCAATGAAACCAAACGTCAGCTCGAAGAAAAATTCGTAGTCCGTCTTCCTGACGGGATGCGCGAGCGAATCGCACTGCAGGCACGTGAAAACACCCGGTCAATGAACTCGGAAATCGTTCACCGCCTTGAAGCGACCGCAGGGCTTGAGGCCGCTTTGGATCGAGCCCACAAGATCATTGACCAACTGTTGGCTGCAGCTCCGGCCAATGAGCAAGCTGGGGCAAGAGTATGAAACCGTCATTGGCCCAGAGCATGAAAGAAAAGCTGCAGCTTCCTGGCTTTGAATCCAAGTCGCCAGCTGCCGCTCGCTTGAGCGACCCCATCGTCGACACACCGATGTTGCTGACATTGGACGAGACGCTGCCGTATGACGAAAACCCAAGGACCACGCGCAACCCAAAGTACGACGACATCAAAGAGTCGATCCGTCAGCGTGGCCTGGATACGCCACCGCCCGTGACCCGTAAGCCAGGTGAGGAGAAGTTCCGGATCAGGAACGGTGGTAACACTCGACTCGCGATTCTCAACGAATTGTATCGTGAGACCGGGGACGAGAAATTCTTCAGGTTCCACTGCCTGTTTCGTCCATGGGATGCAGTCCGTGGGGAGATTATTTCTCTCACCGGCCACTTGGCCGAAAACGATCTGCAGGGGCAGCTTCTTTTCATCGAGCGGGCAATTGGTGTCGATAAGGCAAGAGCACTTTATGAGGAAGAAGCTGGCGAGTCGATATCTCAAAGTGAGCTATCTCGACGTTTAAAAGCTGACGGGTATCCGATCTCTCAGCCTCATATCAGCCGGATGCAGGATGCTATCCGTTACCTGCTTCCCATAATTCCTGCAATGCTGTACTCCGGGCTTGGATTTGACCGCGTTATAAAATTATTGGGATTGAGGAAAACCGCCCTTCAGTGCTGGGAACGTAATTATCAGCAACAAGAAAAGGAGCCGCCTCTTGAGTTCGAGACAGTCTTCCAAGACGTTCTGTCTCAGTTTGAGGGAGATGCGGAAGAGTTTCTGTTTCAGCGGTTTCAAGACGAGTTGATTGCGCAACTGCAAAAGCCACTGAATCTTGGGTACGAGAAAATTCTGCTGGAAATTACCCAGAATCAGGACCAATTGCGCAGATCCACACCGATACTCGAACTACCTCAACCTACCATAACCTTAAGCGGTGTTCCGCAGGGTGGTAGCTCGACCGAGAGCAGTGACGTTCACCCTCAAAACCCGGTACAACAATCGCCCTCCCCCCAAACCGGGGAGGCGATTCAAACGAGCACTACACAACAAAAAAGCAAAGAGCCAATCAAGAAGCAGCTCGCGCCACCACCCTTGGAGCAGATGAGCCCTGAGGAGCAGAAGAACCGTCTGGAAGGGCACATTGCGAGTCCAGTGTCGACTTCGGCAAGGGTCGAAAAGATGAAGCGCGAAGTCGCGGCGCTTGATGGGGAAATACTGCCTGATTTTGCAGCCAATTCTTTGGTAGCCATCCCGGTACAAGCCGGTGGTCTGAATCCCATTTCTGACCTCTGGTACATCGAACGCGAGATCGATAATCCCGTCACCCTGCGTCAGCATATTGCTCAGTTGGCGCGTGAGGTGGCGAACTCAGTAAATGCACCAGGTGAATTCCAAGACCTCGACGGAGGCGTGGGATTTAGCTATCGCCATCCAACTGAAGACGTTGAAGTCACCGCTACCGCCCAGCATACCTTGACGCTGCTCCAGTCACTGAGTGGGTCGATCGCCATCGCGTTGAAGATGATTCAGCAACAGCCTGAACAGGCTGGCTCACTTGCCGATTTTGAATTTGCTGCAGGCCTCGGCCAGATCCTGTTAGGTCAACCCTATGCCAAAGATCAACCCCCAGAAAACGAGAATCGTCTTGGCGATGGCGCCTTGGTGAAGCTGTTTCGAATCATTCGTCTTGCACGACGTTTGATCGACTTAGAAATCAAGTTAATGGCCAACAATCCGAGTTTACCTAGCTGATTTGGTCAATGGCAGGGAGAGAGTCGTATGTCCAAAACACCTATCAATGAAGCCATCCTGTCTCAGGTGCTGCACCACATGCGCAACGGCCAACTCCGGCGCTGTATTGAGATGGGACTGGAGCCCGAAATTTTGGCCCAGCTTCAACAGCCCTCAGTGCTGAGTTTACTACTCAACACTCCTGTTTCCTGGTGCAGCGTCACGATTGATGGAGACATGGTGAAGAAGCTGCTGACCGGGGCACAACGTTCTGACGAAGAAGTGCGCATGATTGAACGTGCTCTTCGATTGGGGGCAACGACACAGATGCTGCAACAGTTCTTTGGCTTATCCCCCCAAGACGTGGCCCTACAACGCCTGGTGATTGGCGTAACAGCACGCCGTGGCCGGTGGCGAGAGTTCAGCGAAGAAATGGATGCTCAGCTTTGGTACCGCTGGACCCACCTGATGAAAGAGCATCAGGTTGAGCTGGATGACAGCCTCGCGTTGCTGGACGTGGCCATGCTGGTGGCAGAAGAGCTCATTGCCCCACAGGGCGCCGACTCAACTGAAGGTGCGGAAAATCTCAGCCTAGCGATTATCTGGCACCGCGTTCAGTCCTGGATCAGAGACGGTCTTTATCCGCCTTCGCATCCAAACGCAGGATTTACAAAGAATTTAAAACTGGTGTCATCAACGAGCAACCATCAGCGGTCTCTACCAGTAATGACTTTGGAGCAAGGTGACAACGATCTATGAAGTTGTCCAGGCTCCCCTTCTCGACACTTCTGGACTCTGCATCAGGGTATCTTGAGGCTCATCTGCGTCAGAAAAAAGAGTCGACGCCCCCGGGGATTGAGGGCTCAGCGCCCTACTCCGGCATTATTTTCAGCGGTAACCCTCATGAGACAGTTCCTCGTCGATTGCTTCTGGATGATCGACTGTCTCCGCTTGAACGAAACACCTGGCAGGTTTTCCGCCTATTGATTAATGACGACGGCCTGACGGCGTTCCCCACCTATGAGCAGTTACGGCCATATCTGGGCATGCTACCCGGCAGACCGGCGTCCCGCGAAACCGTATCTAAAGCCTTAGTCACCCTTCGCCTCACTCGCTGGCTCAGCCTGGGTCGTCGAGTGCGTAATGACCTCAGTGGTCAGGTTCAAGGCAATGTCTACCTCCTTCACGATGAACCCGTAACACCCGGTGAAGCACTGGAGTTCGACAGAGACTATCTGCAGTTACTCGCTCAATCTATGGAGCATCAGACCAAGGCGATTCGAGAAGTCGCTGAAATTGCTTGGAAGGAGTTCGCCGCGGATCCGGAGGTAGGTGAGCGCTTACCAACTCGGTTGAACATCATCGAAACTCGCTTGAACAGTCAGTCATGGGTGCAGCCAACAGCCCTTCAGCGTTTGACTGCGCCCGAGTTCGGTATCCGAACTCAGCAAAATATAGCTGTCTCCCCCCCGAGTTCGGAATCCGAACTCAGTGAATCCAACGATAAGCGAATCGCTTTTGAGCTGAGTTCGGAATCCGAACTCAGCCGTAAATCACTGAGTTCGGACTCAGTTCGGAATCCGAACTCATATAGTACGTATACAGATACAAACAAAGATGTTTGTAAAAACTCTGTACATGTACCCCCCAGGTCAGATGATACGGCTGCAGATTTCCTGGATGCCCTGCAACGGCTGCCCGCAGATCAGAAACAGAGTGCCCTAGTGGCGTTGCAGAAAGTCCCTCCAGAGGTGAAACCTGCACTCATCAAGCAATGGGTGCACCGATGTGACACGGGAAGCGTGCGAAACCCTTTGGGGTATCTGATGACGCTTGTCGCCACGGCGGTACGAGGTGACTTCAACAGCAACTGGAAACCGGAGGACAAGCCACGTCTCGGCCACGTGAGCGCTGGAAGTCCGTCGACGGGCTCAAGCACCGTGCAAGTTGGGCAACCGGCAAAAGTGGCGGCTATTCCACGTAATCCAGAATCGATACAAACCGCCAACCAGACTCTGAGCGAGATGCTTAACCTGCTGAAGCCTCAGCGGAGCGCGCAACCATGAGTCCGGTACTATGTGGCCCACATAGCTGCCAACAATATGCAGTAGGGCATGGTCGACCATTGATGGCTCACTTCAATGCCGGGTCGAAGCTATGTGGCCCACATAGCTGCCAACAATATGCAGTAGGGCATGGTCGACCATTGATGGCTCACTTCAATGCCGGGTCGAAGCTATGTGGCCCACATAACTGCCAACAATATGCAGTAGGACATGGTCGACCATTGATGGCCTACCTCAATGCCGGGTCGCAGCTATGTGGCCCACATAACTGCCAACAATATCCATTAGGGTATGGTCGATCATTGATGGTCTACCTCAATGCCGGGTCGCAGCTATGTGGCCCACATAACTGCCAACAATATGCAGTAGGACATGGTCGACCATTGATGGCCTACCTCAATGCCGGGTCGCAGCTATGTGGCCCACATAACTGCCAACAATATCCATTAGGGTATGGTCGATCATTGATGGTCTACCTCAATGCCGGGTCGCAGCTATGTGGCCCACATAACTGCCAACAATATGCAGTAGGACATGGTCGACCATTGATGGCTCACTTCAATGCCGGGTCGAAGCTATGTGGCCCACATAACTGCCAACAATATTCAATAGGTCACGGTTACTCAGAAATGGCGGGCAGCTATGGCAGCAACAGTCCGAGTGGTACGCACGGACATTTGTATATAACTGCGTCAATAAATCCCCTTCCGTCTGACTATGGATTTATTGCTGCGTGCATAGCAGCTCAATTGCAGCATGGCCATGTCAATCCTCTTTCCAAGGAATAACTGCACCATGGCTGACAATTACCGGCTCAATATTGGCTCACTACGCAGCGATGTGAAGCTCACCCTTCACACGCATCATGCTGCACGGATCTGGATGGGGCGCCCAAAAAATGATTTGAAGGTTGGCATCATCGGATTGTCGGGCTTCTGTACTGTTGTCAATCGCATGTCACGTGGCGCCCAGCAGGATGATCCGTATTCAGATTGGTGGATGATCCAGCTGGAGGAGAAAATCCGGGATTCAAAGGAAGCACTCAAAACCATCGAAGATCGTCTCGACACTGCCATGGCTTCCCTCCCCCCGGCCATCAGCATTAGCGAGAATCTGTCCATCCAGCCTGTCAGCCTCCCTCTATATATCGCAAATCCACTCGGCTTCCAGGCTGTGTACCTGCTGACTAACTACGACGAAATTGTCAGGCGCATTTTGCTGGCCCAGCACGTCGGTCTGGTCGGTCGTCATGACATGGAAACCTGGATCGATGAAGGCGCAGCCGTACTGCGCAGACTTTTTGGTCTGGCCCAGATCTACAAATACTCCGGCGCTGCACGCGATGACTTCGCCGCCAACAATGCCAAGGCTGAAGCAGCCCGCAAAATGTACGAGCGCTACGGTGAACTGCCGCAGGACATCCTGGAAGGCACCCGCCGCTCCAATTTTGCTCCCCCCATCATTCGCGGCCAACAGCAGTCCGAGGTGAATGATCACTTTGATGATACCGAGGAAGGCTGATGGTCATGGGCCAGACGTCCTCAGAAGACGGCGTGCTGCAACAGACCGCCTTCCGGCCACTGCAACAGGAAGCCTTTCAGCGACTGCAACAGGCTGCCTCACTAAAAGGCCTTTTAAAGCCTTTTAAAGGTAAGGGGGAGCTGAGCCAATTTGCCGATCTATGCCGGGTTCAAGAAGCGGAGTTGAAAGCACTTGCCCAGGAAGTGCTGAGCCAGGCACGCCAATATCCATTCACCCTTGTTCCAGTGCGACTCACTGAACAGAACACCCAAGCCGGTACCCAGTTTCTACGCTGGCAGAAAGTGACGGACCGTCGGATGGGCGTGGGAGTTTGGGCAGAGATGATGAGCTCACCCAGAACACCGGAATCCATGCTGCAGGACCTCTACGTGATGGAGCTGCAGCGCATCACCTTGAACATGCAAATGAGTTTGTTGCACTCGATTACCAAACAGGCCGCCGAGTGCGCCGAAAAAATGGGCCAGGCAGAGGCCATGTACACCGCTCGACTGCAGCAGCTCACCAATCAAACGTAACATCCATAACGTCGGAGAACACTCATGTCCACACCCGTACAAGGCTGGGAAGGCAATATCGGCTCCACCCCGGAATTCAAAGAGTTCGCCAACGGCAACAAGGACCCACGGAGGCTAATGCGGGCCAACGTCTACTTCGACAACTCGATTCCGGACGGTAAAGGCGGATACGAAGATCGAGGGGGATTTTGGGCGAACGTCGAGTGGTGGCACAAAGATGCTGAACACTACTCGCACCTGTTTCAGAAGGGCATGCGCGTGATCGTTTCCGGCCGAGCCGTAATGGATCGCTGGGAAAAAGATGGTGAGGAAAATGCAGCTCTGAAGGTTCAAGCCTCGCGGGTCGCCATCTTGCCGCACAGGATTGCGAGCGTGACCCTGTCAACTTCGCAGAGCCAAGGCAGCACGTCACGTGATCAATCCAGTCCGCAGCCTGCGCCTGATTTCGACGAATACCCGGACCCTGACCGTCCGTTCTGATTACAGGGGCTTAATTTTGGCCCCCCAATCGTGAAACTTGTGGTGGAGGGAAACCCTCAACGTCTTTCCCTCCCCAACCGTGAAGCCTTAAGGTGTATGACAATGCGGGACGATGATGAGGTGAGGTGTCCAGATGGCTGGCTTCTGGTGGCTGCGGATCATCCCACTTTGGGGCGGCTGTACTGGCGGTACTGTGATGAAAGCGACGTAAACGCAGCAGACTACTACGGTATCACCGATAACATTCAACTCGCCTCCTGGATAAAAGCTGGTTGGCGTGATAAAGACGTCTGGGCGAATGACTACAGTGACATGAGCTCATTTGTCGCACGAAGATTCATACAAGAGCTTTTAAATCCTGATCGCTACGACACCAACTACTTCGAACTTTTCAACTGGGATGAGGAGTCTGAGGATCTTGAGCTGCATGGCGATCTACACGATTTGCAACGTCGAAGTGGTCAATCTGTCGAGTTCTTCGTACATTGGCTAAGGGCCGCCGATTGGTTCGACACCCCGGCATCTGACTACAACAATTTCCCGTAAAAAATCGCGCCATGCGCGGATCTGCTGGTAGATTAATTTGAGCATCGAGGAGCAACCGGCATGGGTGATAACGCCTTCTTGCCTAAAACCTCTGACAAGCGACATTCCAACAACCCTCACCTGACGGTTATTGCCACTGGTGCGGCCGCTGCGCGGAAAGGGCTACGGGTGTATGACTGCCCTTACCAACACCCCGCTATGCGTGCATCGTGGCTAAAGGGCTTTGCCCAGTCACAGCAGCTATCGCTGGACCTATAGCCGCATAATGCCCTCCCCTACGTATTGACCATTTCCTATTGAAGCCCTACCCGCCTGACGCAACAGTCCCGCTCTGATTAATTGAGAGGGTCACACCGTGAAGCTATTGATCATCGAGGCACCTGGTAAGCTGAAAAAGCTCCAGCCAATGATGAAGAAGCTACGCCCAGGCGAAGACTGGCAGGTGGTTGCCAGTGGTGGGCACATACGTGACTTGCCGGCCAGAGGGCAGGACGACAGCATGATCACCACAGGCGTCCGTAAAAATTACACACCGGTGTACGAGATCCTGGATAAGAGCGCCAAGGCCGTGCGGACCATCAAGGCCGCAGCTAAACAGGCCGATGAAATCTACCTCGCAACCGACCCGGATCGCGAAGGTGAAAGCATCAGCTGGCACATCCAGCAGGTACTGGCGGTCGAATCCTACAAACGCATAACCTTCAATGAAATCACCCTCAAGCGTGTCGCAGAGGCTCTAGCCAATCCTCGCCAAATCGATTTGAACAGAGTCGCCTCACAAGAATGCCGGCGTGTACTTGATCGCTTGGTGGGTTACCTGGTGACTCAGGAGCTACGCCGACTGATGGGCAAGCCCACCTCTGCAGGCCGCGTGCAATCGCCTGCCGTATACCTGGTGGTTTTGCGCGAGCGCGAGATCCGCAACTTTCAGGTAGTCAACCACTTCGGTGTGCGTCTGAACTTTGTGGATATGAATCAGGGCACCACCTGGTATGCAGATTGGCAATCGGTACCGGATTTCGCGAGCAAGGACTTTCCTTACGTTCAAGATGCCAACCTGGCCCAACTCGTCGCCGGCACACGTAATGTCGTCGTCGAGTCCTGTGAAGACCGCAAGGCCGAGCGCCACCCACCTGCGCCCTTCATCTCTTCCACCCTTCAACAAGCAGCCAGCAACGCCTTGAAATGGGACCCGGACAAGACCATGCAAGTCGCTCAGCGATTGTATGAACAAGGCGTCATTACCTACCACAGGACGGATAATCCCAACGTACCAGACGAGGCCATGGAGGATATAAGAACCGTAGCTAGATCCATCGGGTTGAAGACCGTCGGCGAGCGACGTACATTCAAGGCCGCCGAAGGCGCGCAGGAAGGCCACCCCGCTATTACCCCGACGCATTGGGCTGATGCAAAAGCTGGTGAGAACGACGAGGAGCTCGCCCTGTACAAGTTGATTTGGGTCCGGGCGCTGGCCAGCCAGATCGAAGCGGCGGTATTCGACGTGCGTGCTGTAAAACTGCTCGCGGTTGGCCCAAATGGTAAGGCTCTGCGATTCAATGCAACTGGTGAAACCCTTTTTCATCCTGGGTGGCGGAAACTGCTCAAAGGCGATGACACAGATGATGAGGAAGATGCAGCAGCGAGCAACCCAGTTCCTGCACTCTCACCAAAACAGATCCTCTCTGTGCACAACGGAGAACTGCTGAAGAAGAAAACTCAGCCGCCATCCCGCTACACCAAGGCCAGTCTAATCAAGGAAATGGAGCGCCGCGGTATTGGTCGTCCCAGTACGTTCGCTTCGATCTTGAAGAACATCACCAGCAAAGGAATGATCGAGGAAAAAAGCCGCAAGCTGGTACCGGCGCCGCTGGGGGAGGAAACAATCGCGAAGCTGGAAGGGTTCTTCAGTTTCGTGGAGCTCGATTTTACGAGGGAGCTGGAGCGCGATTTGGACAAAATCGCCCAGGGCCAAGACACCTATGGAGCTGTCGTTGCACGCCTGCATAGGCGCTTGGAAGAGGAACTGTCTCAGCAACGTGGAATGCCAAGTGTGCCCATGGCGTCAGCTCCACGCCCAGCCAAAGCAGGCGGCGATTTCAACTGTCCCAAGTGCAATCAGCCCCTCGCAAGGCGACAAAAAAAAGGGGACGGTGGCTATGACTTTTGGGGTTGCACAGGCTTCAAATCGAATGGTTGCAAGGTGAGTTTTCCAAACTTGAATGGCAAACCCGATCTCAATAAACCCAGAGGGGGTTGACCTCTGCCATTGTCGATACAAATCACCGTCAACGCCGTTACGCATTAACCCTGGAAGCCGACCGCGCCTATACCTGACATTCCTCTGCGAAATTGCAGAGGAGGTCATGGGTGAGCGAACAGAAGAGACAATCGGTGTTGGGACTGCGCCTCTTAGCGCCGAAGCTGGAGAAGTTCTCTGACCGACAAATTGCGGAATGGATCAACCTGCGCCTGAGCAGAACATGAGCCGTCCGCGTCTCATAAACGGCCGGCAGGAACTGGTCGAAAAGGTGACCTTCGACGGCTATGACTTCGGGATCCTGCTGCAGTACGTCGAGGGGGCCAACCGCCTGTTTCTTGAGCGTGATGGTTTCTACATCCGTCGTGCGGAGCATCCACATCATCGATATTGGCGATTGCCGAAAGGCAAGTTATTGGACGACCTGAATCTGCTCTTTCACCGCCTGATGGAGTTGACCGAAAGCCGTTTCAACGAGAGCTGGCAGACCTTCTCCGCAAAATTTGCAGACGCGCAACAATCACCAGACCGGCAAGCATTCACCTGGGGTTTAACTTTCAGAATTGCTCCACTGGCTCAGGGGGGCATTCTGTTGTCTGGCGACTATCACCCTGGAGCCGTTGCTGTATCTCGCCGTATGCACGGCGTGTTCCTTGGCCAGTCCAAGTCTTGGCGCATTGATTCGACCGCCGAACTGGTGCGCTCAAACCTCATACTTGAGCTGGGGCTTTCTGAAGATCAGTTCGAGATCCTCGACACCGTGCAGGAGCTGCTGACCGACGGATCTATTGTTCCCGCAGATGAAGTAACTCGCATCAGCCTCGGAGGTCCGCCCCAAGAGCGCGCGGCTCCGTCTGGCAACGAAGATGTTTCAACCGACGTTTACCTTGCCGCTGTGCCATCCATCGAGCGGACCGAGTTCACCACTGAACAAATCGATCTGGCCCTGGCGAGTTATTCATTGCTCAGCCATCAACCAGCGGGCATCCGGCATTTGCTGCAACGGACCAGTGCATTGCTCGCCGATGATATGGGCCTTGGAAAAACACGTCAGGCCATCATCGCTGCCGCTATTCGAGCGGGAGACCGCCCCATCCTTGTCATCACTTTGTCGACTCTGATTATCAACTGGCAACGTGAAATCCAGATGGTGTATCCCGAAGCCAGAATAGGTCAGCAGGTCTTTGATCCGTCGTTGCAGTGGACCATCGTCAACTACGAGCGCTTGGGCGACTATGTCCTGCAGGCCGGCCATTTTGAAGTAATGATCATCGATGAGGCTCACCGTCTGAAAGAGCCCACCGCTGCATGGACGCGCCATGGCTTCGA
The DNA here is from genome assembly GCF_009834565.1 of Pseudomonas sp. R76. Lineage (GTDB taxonomy): Bacteria > Pseudomonadota > Gammaproteobacteria > Pseudomonadales > Pseudomonadaceae > Aquipseudomonas. The sequence continues at coordinate 1,053,150 of NZ_CP019428.1, read as the reverse complement.
CATTGCAGCCAAGGTTGCCAATCGTTATTTGTTGACCGGTACACCCGTCCTGAATCGAGAGTCAGAACTTCACACGCTATTGCGGCTTTCCGGCCATCCCGTTGGAAAGCTGTCACTCAAGGAGTTCTGCGAACAGTTCGCCGGCAGCCCGGAATTTCGCAAGAATCTTCGAGATGCGATTAGCGACTGGATGCTTCGTCGACGTAAAGACGTGCTCACAGATCTCAAGGGCAAGCAGCGTCAGACTTTGCCGGTAGAGCTTTCAGTCGAGGAACGTCGTGAATACGACCGGATACGCCTTGAAGACAGACCAAGTCTGGCCAGGCTAGGCTCGCTGCGCCAATTGCTGGAAAAGGTGAAGGTTCGGGTCGTCATGGAGCTGCTGTGCGAACTGGATGTGGAAGACAAAGTCATCTTGTTCTGTGAGTTCAAGGACACGGTCAGCACCCTGCGTGCGCAGTGCGAGGAGGCCGGACACGGTTGCGTTACCGTGGTAGGCAGTGACTCCATAGGCAAACGCCAAAAGGCGATCGACCGATTTCAAAGTGATCCTGACACCAGAGTGTTCGCAGCGACCACCTCTGCCGCTGGTACCGGCAACAACCTGACGGCTGCCAACTATGTGATGTTCCTCGGGCTGCCCTGGACGCCAGGACTACAGGATCAGGCTGAGGATAGAGCCTACCGGAATGGGCAGCTACGAATGGTTGTGGTGAAAATCCCGCTGGTGGAGAACACCATTGATCAGATGCTATGGCAAATGCTGATGGATAAACGACAACTAGCGAGCGACCTGATAGAGCCGGATGCAGCGGCCAACGCTAGATCCGAACTCGTGAATTACTTGTGAGCAATTCATTAGGCTTTCTCCAAGACTGAGGATCACAATGTTTTGACGGACGGCTTGGCTTAGCGCTCGCATAAAAACCTTAAGACGCAGTTCTCTATTTCCTGCTGCGCCACCAATGACCGGCTGTCACTGTGCCTCCATCATCAAAGGGGGCCTTTCGGCACATGATCAGGCACTTCACCACACTCTCCCTGCTCGCGCTCGTCGCCAGTTGCGCAACCCACACGCCACAGACGCCTAAGCCGGCGTTTGATAGCAGCCGTAACCCGGACATGTTGACGCCGGACCTCTACCCTAGCGGCGCCGTGCCTGAGAAGGAACCGGTCGTGCGATACGGGCGTTACACCCTGGTCAGTACCTTGCCTGACTCGGGTCAGCGTGACCTGATGGCTCAGATCATTGACATCAGCATTCCTGCCAACATGCACCCCAATGTGCGCGATGCCATGCAATACGTCGTGGATCGTTCAGGCTACACGCTGTGCTCGCCCGACACCGGTCACGTCAACATCCTTTACACGCGACCACTCCCAGCGGCCCAGTACAAGCTTGGGCCAATGACATTGCGTAACACGCTGCAAGTGCTCGCGGGTCCGGCCTGGCAGGTGAAGGTGGATGAAGTGAATCGCCAGGTGTGTTACGTGCTGCGCCCTGGTTACCAGCTCCCGGAATCATCGCGCACTGCTCCAATGCAAGTGGCCGCTACCTCCGCACCTTCCACTCCATTGGCTTCAGCGACTCCGAAAAACACTACCAGCGGCGAAACGCCCGGTACCGTTGTCGTCGCCGTGCCCTCACCGGCGCCGATAAAAACTGCTCCTGCAGCACCAGCAGCTGCAACCCCAGTATCTACCCCAGCAGTGCCCGCCAAGGATGGCTCTATTACGACCTCTTCCGGGAAAACCAAAGCGAGCCCGTCAGTCACCTCGGCGCTTAACGCTTCCACCACTCAGCCTGCAAGCATTGGGAAGTCTGGACACGTTGCCCCAAGTACCTCAGTCGCGCCAAAGCCTACTCCCGCAGTGGTAACCGCTCCAAAGCCGCTGGCCCAGATATGGACGGCGACCACTGGCTCAACCCTTCGGCAAACCGTAGAAGCCTGGGCAGCAAGGGCTAAGTGGACGCTAATTTGGAAGGTCGACGACTTGGATTACCCCATCGACGCCCCGCTTCGGTTTGAGGGCAGCTTTGAGGAGGCTATCAAAGAGATCTTTCCGCTGTACGACTCAGCCCCTCGCTCATTCGTCGTAGACGGCAGCCCAGCACAGTTGGTGCTTTACATCGCAGAGAGGAAAAAATGATGACTGCAGGCCTCTGGATCCGAGGCACAGCCTCATTGCTGATCATGACTCTGATCAGTTCCTGCTCACTGCAGCGGGTGAATGAGTCGGCCAGCCGTGCCGAAAACGACGCAGCGACCGCCTCTCAATACAGCCGCTTCCTTCGCAATCAGCAACAAGAGCCTGCACGCGAAACCGTGGTATTCAGCGACAAGCCATGGGTCTCAAAACAACCCATGGTCGCCAAGCGCGGTTTGCCGCTGTCCATGGATTGCGACATTACTTATCGCCCGTCTTATAACGTTGGGATCGCAGAGGTCGCGAACTACATCACGAGCGAGTGTGGCGTTCCAGTCATCGTGGCTCCAGATGCGATCGACCCAAGCGTTCTATCCACTCGCAATCAAGGTAACGCAGGATCTAATACGCCACCGGTTATGGCATCACCGGATAACCTGTCCAGTTTCATGCCAGCCGGTGTCATCGGCAACATGCCGAGCAACGCCCGATCTACGGGTATGGATGGGCTCTTTGCGACTCGTACATTCCCAGTTAAGTACAGCGGCAAGCTTTCTGGTTTGTTGAATCAGGTGACCGCTCAACAGGGCCTGGCATGGAACTATTTATCCGATGATCGCAGCGTGCACGTTACCTACTTCGATACCAAAACCTTCGATGTCTGGGCGTTTGGTGATGATCAGGTCATCGAAAGCACTGTGAAATCCGGTTTGCTGACCTCCACTGGCAGTGGGAGCTCCGGAGGGGGCGGCGGATCTTCATCATCTGGCGCTTCGGGCGAGTCTGGCAGTAACCAGAGCACGACCGTCTCAATCAAGACATCACTGATCGGAGATATCGAAAAAAACGTCCAAGCAATGCTAAGCCAGCAGCCGCAGGGTCGTATGTTCCTTTCTCGATCAACAGGGACATTGACGGTGAACGACCGTCCTGAAGTCCTTTCCAACGTTTCGAAATACTTGAACTCGATCAACCGCAGCATCACGCGCCAGGTGCTGTTCAACGTCAAAGTCTTCGAGGTGACCCTCAGCGATAAGGACCAGAATGGTCTGGACTGGACCGCGGTCTATACCAACCTGAACAACAAGTGGGGCTTCTCCCTTAAAAATGCCACAACGGGCATTGGCGCAAATGCGGTCTCAGGCTCTCTGAGCATCTTGGACACCTCCAGGTCGCCCTGGGCGGGATCTAACTTGATCATAAAGGCACTGTCGGAGCAGGGCAGAATTTCAAATGTCCGTTCGCCGTCGGTGACTACGCTCAATTTGCAACCGGCCCCTATCCAGATCGGCAATGTCCAAAGCTACATCGCCTCAAGTTCGACAACCACGACGGCCTCTGTCGGATCGTCAACCTCACTGACTCCGGCGACGATCACCAGCGGTTTCAACATGATGTTGCTTCCTCGGATTATTGATCAGGACAATCTGCTGCTCATGATCACCCTGAGCATGAGCAGCAAACCCACCTTCACCCCCTTCACCAGCAATGGTTCCAGCGTTCAAACCGCCGATTACGACACCAAGAACCTGTCTCCCAAAGTCAAATTGCGTAGCGGCCAAACCTTGGTTCTGACGGGCTTTGAGGAGAACAGCGAAAACGCGACCAAATCCGGTGTCGGTGATCCTGGATTCTTCGGCCTGGGCGGTAGTCGCATCCGCAACACCGAGCACAATGTGTTGGTCGTGCTGATTACACCTGTTGTTGATAGCGACACTGGCAGCCCGAGCGCCCTGAATTTTCCAGCCGCCAACGATCCGTGGGGCTCTTGCCCCAGCCCTTTGCTGCGTTGCAGCGCATTCAAGGGGTAAGCCATGGTCGCGGAGATCGCCAAAAGCACTCGCTCGGCGCGCGTGCAGGTGCTGCAGCACAGAGGAAAATCGTTCGTCACAGGCCTACGCTGGCATCCATTGGGCAGTGTCACTGGACACATGAAGGAAGCAAGGCAGTACGGCCGTGAACACCAGTTAGATATCGTCGCCATTCGCAGAACATCGGCAATCATTCAGGCTGGTTTCGTTGCGCGCAGCGACGAAGTCACCAAAGGCATGTATTCCCTCGCAGCGACGCTCGCTGGTCAATTGGGAGACTCGTGGATTGCGGCCTGGAGAACGGACGCTGACCTCGACCAGTATGCCCTTGTCGCGGTGTATCAAGGAGGTGTGATCTCCGGGTGCGACATGATCGGCACCGGTGCCGAGGTTCGTCGTAGAGTCGTTCAGCAACGCAGTCGCGGTATCAACTTCGACCAAGAGTACCTACCCACAGAGTTTGAAATGGGTGGTCAACCACTGGACGTGGAAGAGCTGCTGCAACCCTCGCATTTGAAACGCGAGTACCGACTTCGACCACTTGTCTTTGGGTTATCCAAAGCAGAATTGGTGCAACTGACGATTGTTGGTGCGCTGATCGCTGCCGGCATCATCGGCTGGCTTCAATGGCAGAGTCATCAGGACCGGATAGCCAAAGAAGCAGCATTCCAGGCTGAACAACTTCGCCTGGCAGAGTTAGCTAGGCTGCAGCAAGAGTCTGGCGTCGAACAGTTGCCCCAGGCGTTGGAGCACCCTTGGGCTAAACGCCCTTATGTCGACGACTTTCTGGAGCAATGCAGCCGCGTTATTTATCAACTGCCGCTTTCTATTGCGGGATGGGAATTCACAGACGCGCTTTGCAACGGCGCCCAGGTGGTTTCCTCATACAAGCGTTCCGGCAACAGCACGGCTGACAACCTCATCAAAGCAACCCAGGGACATTTCCCAGGCGGGCCAGCCTTTGACGAAAGCAAATCTCTGGCGCTCCTAAAAATCGACATATCGCTACCTGCTGCTGGTGACGAACCTCTCAAGCCGACTGATGAGATGTTGGCGAACTTGTCATCCTGGCTACACAAGTTTTCGCAAGAACCCACATTCAAGGAAATCCCTGTGGTGGTTCCAGTAAAGCCCGCAGTGCCAGGTCAACCTGCGCCACCTCCACCGCCACCTCCTCAGTGGAGACAGTTTGAGGTGCGTTACGAGACTGGAATAACGCCGCTGGACGCTCTCACGGGTGCACCCGCTCAAGGCCTACGGCTGAGCGAAATAAAGACCAAATATGAGACTGGCCATCTTCGTTGGACAGTGACAGGTGACCTCTATGCGAAATAAAACTGTGCGTTTTCTCTGTTCGGCAATTGCTATCGCTCCATCACTGGGCTGGACGGCAGAAGCCAATCTCTCAGGCATCAATGTCGGGGAGCTGGCTATCGTTCAAAGTCAGACAATTCTATTTAAAGCCCAAGCTGAGAGAGCAGCAGCTGAGCGGTCAATCAATGGCGAAGACAACCATTCAACCGCTCAGTCTTCAGCCTCATTCGTACCTCAAGGCCTACTCCCACCCCCTATTACCGCCACACGCGCTACCGATACCCAGCAAGAACTGCCTGTCGTCAAAGCCATATTCGGCTCTGCAAGGCGACTTCGTGCCACGTTGCTCTACAGCAGCGGATTCGAAGTGGACGCAGACGCCTCTGCGCGGGAACTCCCAGGAGGCTACCGCGTGGCGAACCTCACCCTGGACAGCGTGACACTGGAACGTGATGGCAAGCGCTTCCCCCTCGGGTTTTCCAATGTTCCACCGGGAGGCGCTTCCAGCACCCACAACTCGGTCTCCAGCAGTACCCCGTCAGCCACCATGCTGCCCGGTTTGATCCAAGGACAACGGTGAAGGTACGAGCCAATGACGACTTTGACTGAAATACCAACTGAAGTGGAACCAGTCCTCGATGAGGCCGCTGCTGCGCTGCTGAATTCGCATCAGCAATTGCTCACTGCGCCTGGCGGATCTTTCGAGCTGAAACCGGAGTTACGTCAGCTGTGCGCATTGACCAGCGATGGAATCCTGTACGTGTCCGCCCAGCATCAAACCGATCCCTATGTCATGGCATTCGAGGATGAGTTAGAACACAAAAATCATCAGTTTGAAGTCAAGGTCTGTTCGATGAGCACGATCAAGGCGCTCTACCAGGCGAATGACGACGCCAATGGCAGAGCCCTCTCGACCACCGAGACCAAACGCCAGGCGCAGGTGGTACAACTGCTTGGCAAGGCACATCGGGATAATGCAAGCGATGTTCACTTTGTGGTGGGCCACGACATCACCAAGATCTTCTTTCGCATTCACGGGCTGTTGTGGGAGGCAGAGCAGCATCAAAGTCAGGTGGGCCTTGAACTCTGCTCATCCCTCTACAACAGCATGTGTGATGTTGCGAAAGACCACTACCAGCCACAAGTCAGCCAGGACGCACGTATAAAACGATCCTACGTGGATCAACTTGGTCTGTTCGGTGCCCGGGTTGCCACCAGACCGCTCGTAGAGGGTCCTTTGATGGTTCTGCGTCTGCTGTATGACGACAAAACCAAAATGACCCTTGAGGCTCTCGGTTTTCTACCCGAGCAAATTGAGGCGTTTAGCCGTATCCGCAGCTTTCCTTATGGCGTGAACTTGGTCACCGGCCCTACAGGTTCCGGCAAATCCAAGACTCAGCAGGTCAACCTGAACCTGCTCTATGAAGAGTGTGGTGGCACAAAACACATTTTGACCATGGAGGATCCGCCCGAATATCCAATCATGGCCAACCAGTCCCCTTTAGGCGCAGGAGAAACCTGGAGCGACGGCATCACCAACACGATGCGACTCGATCCGGACGTCCTGATGTATGGGGAGATCAGAGACCTGGCCTCGGCCCAAGCGGCTTTCCGTGGTGGGATGACCGGGCACCTGGTGTCCTCCACATTGCACACCAATAACTCAGTGGCAGGGCTTCAGCGGCTAATCGACATGGGGGTAGACCGCTACCTCGTGACAGATCCCGCACTGATGACCAGCATCGTCAATCAGTCCTTGCTTCCCGTGCTATGCCCTCACTGCTGTGTACCTGCCGCAGCTCACCTGGACCAGCTCAACGGTGCATTGGTGCAACGCCTGCGCGGCCTGGACGCGGTCGACCTGACCTACCTCAAAGGCCCTGGGTGCCCACACTGCAAAGGTTTGGGTGTCGTTGATCGTACAGTAGCCGCGGAGGCGCTCATCGCCGACAACAATTTCATGCACGTTTTCAATAAGAAAGGGGCCAGTGCAGCACGTCGTTACTGGGTGAAGGAAATGGGCGGCATCACCAAAACTGCCCACACAATCCTCAAGCTCAAACAAGGTTTGGTAGATCCACGTCACGCCGAAATGATAGTGGGGCCGTTGGACTTTGACCGGCAAACCCTGGAGCTCGCCCATGCTGAGTGACGTCAGAGCGGTGCTAAACCGCTGGGCAGAAACCTTCTACGCCAAACAGTTCGGCAAGAACGAGCGAATCCAATTTTATGAAAGCCTTATGGGCATCCACGGGGATGGCGTTTCACTTGAAGATGCCCTGAATACTGTTGCGCGAGCATTCAGTGATAACGGCCAGAAACGCCACCCTGTATCGATTGCCTGTCGTGAAATCGCGCAATCGGTCAAAGGAGGAAAGTCGTTCAGCGTTTCATGCGAAGGCTGGGTGCCTTATGACGAAAACTCACTGATCGCTTCCGGGGAAGAGACCGGCAACCTGGTGCAGGCCTTTAGAGATTGCGTGAGGATTATTGAAGTACGCCAGAGGATCGGCAAGCTGGTGGCCTCAGCCACGGTTTACCCTTCGGTGGTGTGGAGCGTTATGGCAGCGCTGCTGTATGTGATCGCCGCGTGGATGGTGCCTTCCATGACACGTCGGTCTAACCCCGAAGCTTGGACGGGTGTACCGGCGTTTCTCTACGCCCTATCGAATTTCGTGACCCACTACGGACTGGTGACCCTGATCGCGGCCGTCATCTTCATCCTCGTATCGATCTTCACCTTGCCGGTGTTTTGCGGACTTCAGATCACGGCCGCCAGCCCGACATGGAAGCTGCAGTTGAACAAATTGCTCCAGGTCCTGAGAGTCCGAGCAGAGCGCCTTCCCCCTTGGTCGGTCTACAAGGCGCTTCACGGTTCCATCTTTTTGCTCAACATGGCCGTGATGTTGCGCTCAGGCATCAACCAGCTCGACGCATTGAAGTCGCTGCAGCGCAACGCATCTCCGTGGCTCAAGGAACGGTTGAGCGCCATCCATTACGGTGTCAGTGCCGGCAAAAACTTCGGTACCGCCTTGAAACTTGCTGGCCATGAATTTCCAGACCCCATGGCCATGCATTTTCTTGAAGTGCTCGCCACCCGCAAAGGCTTCGCCGAATCGATGGAAAGGTTTTCCAACCGTTGGCTGGAGCAAACGCTCCAGCGTGTCGAGGCCATCGCGAAGTCGCTTATTGGGGTGTCCTCGATGGCCATGGGAATCATGATGATTCTGGTGGTGATCGGCATCTTCCAGTTGGCCGGCAATGTGACAGAAACGCTTAAATAAACCCAAATGAGGTCGTAAAGATGAGAACAAATACCCGCCAAAACCAACGCGGATTTCTTTCCCTGGACGGGATGTTCTGGCTGATGCTGATCGCCGTGGCACTCGGTTTCATCGTGTTCATGGGGTACAGGACGTTCGGCAGCTCGGACGTCACCATCGAACAGAGCAACCTGGGCACCTTGCTGAGCAATACCAAAAGGCTGAAAAGCACAACTGGGTACGCAACAGCCGGTACCAACCTGGCCCCGTCCTTGATCAACCTGGAGGCCACGGGAGGTATGAGCATTAATGGCAACGCCTTATCCAATCGTTGGAACGGAGCCGTTACTGTGACCAGTAATGGTATGACCTTCACCATCACCGAATCCAACCTTCCGAAAAATGCCTGCATCACGCTTGCGTCCAACATGGCCAAGGACAAACAGACCACGACGGCGATCAACGGTGGTACTGCCATTGCCGGCGAAATCACAGCGGTAGCCGCTGCGACCAGTTGCTCATCGGATGCCAATACCATCGCTTGGACATCGTACTAAGGAGCGCTGAGTGAGCGTTATCTCTGAAGCTGAGTTCGTCGACCTGTATCTGGGCGATGGATTCGCGGACGCTAAGGGTCTCCCTGGACAAGCGCGAAGAGTCGAGGCGCCCGTCGAATGGCGGGCTGATCTAGAACGAATCCGCCAGCTATGCGCGGAGAAATACGCCGCGACCCTGGATCCGGAGTTCGCGCTGCTCGAAGATGGCGTTGTCATTCGAGTCACACAGTTGATGGACCTAAACGGCAAGCCGGTATTTGTCCTCAGCAAGTCGTCGGTTCAAATTCGTCCGCTGGACATGCTAGGCCTGCCCGATCACCTGCAGAATGCTCTGATGAGCGACACGATACGCGGCCTTATCTTCATCTGCGGAGAGATGGGTGCAGGGAAAACCTCAAGTGCTGCATCCCTTGTTAAAGCCCGCCTTGAGGCTTGGGGCGGCATCTGCCTGGCGGTAGAGGACCCACCCGAACCATTCCTACATGGTAGGCATGGAGAAGGTCGGTGCATACAAGTCCCTGTTTCCAGGCGTATGGGTGGCTACGAAGAAGCCTTAGTCCTTGCTCTGCGAACGAGGGCCGACTTTCTGTTTGTGGGTGAGGTACGTGACGGGCCAACTGCTGCGCAAGTCATCCAGGCCTCAATCAACGGTCATCTCATTATCTGTACTGGCCATTCCGGCAGTGTCACGCATGGCATTGAACGCTTAGCGGCCCTGGGCCAGCCCTTATTGAAAAACGCCAGAGAGCTGCTTTCCAAAGGCCTGGTGGCTGTCATTCATCAGTCATTGTCCATGGATAGTGACGGGGGCCGGCGTTTGACACTTCAAAGCCTGCTCTTTACGGGCGAGGACGGGCCTAGCATCCGCGAAAAAGTCCACTCAGGAAAGATCACCTTGCTCGGCCAAGACATCGCAAACCAATCTTCGAGGAGCCTCTGGAATGACCAGTAAGAATAAACAGCGAGGCTTCTTAAGCCTGGATATGGCAATCGGATTGCTCGTATTTGGTGTCGTTGTGACCTTGGCAATGGTTTGGCAAATCAAACAAATGGATGCCCAGGAATATCGAATTGCGGCCGATCAACAGCGAACTATTTCAGAGGCCCAGGCCAAGTACCTGAAAGACAATTTCAACGTTGTGCTCGCCAACGCGTCGGCGACCGTGCCAGTGCAAATTACGGTGCCGATGCTCATCAACGCTAATTACCTGCCTGCAGGTTACAGTTCCACCAATGTTTTCGGGCAGACCATCCTAGGCCTTGCCCGAAAACCCAATCCCAATCAGCTAGAAGCGATTGTCGTCACCACGGGCGGACAGACGCTCCCAGAAATGGGGGTGCGTACCATTGCTGAAAACCTTGGAGGACCTGGTGGTTTTATATCTACAACCAACCCGAACGTCGTTCAAGGCATCCGCGGTGGCTGGCAAGTTGCGCTGAGTAATTACTCCATTGCGCCTGGGCCAGGCCACACTGCCAGTGCACTGTTTCTCATGGACGGCGCCTTGGCCAACGATTACTTGTATCGAAATGCTGTGCCAAACCATCCTGAGCTCAACACGATGAATACTGACCTCGGTATGGGCAACCACAACATTAATAATGCGGGGAGCATCTCCGCCTCTGGCAACGTTACGACTGGTGCCGACGTGACAGCGCGCAACGTCACAGCCACCGCGAATGTGAACGCGGCGACCGCGAACGTCACGGGCGAAACTTACACGGGTGGATGGTTTAGAACTCGGGGCGACACTGGCTGGTACAGCGAAAAATGGGGAGGTGGTATCTATCAGAACAGCCCCGATTGGGTCCAGGTGTACAACGACAAAAACTTCTCAACCGGCGGCCAGCTCTGGGGTGGGAAGATCACTTCAACCGGTAAAATAACTGCCTACGATCGAATCGCTACCAACGAATTCATCTCCGTCGGTGGACTTGCTACAGAAGGTTCCGCCTGCAGCGATCGCACGCTCATTGCAAAGAGTGCAGTGGGAATAGTGCTCTCTTGTCAGAACGGCGTATGGAAAGGCGTAGGAGGCGCTGGCAGGTGGGGTGGATCATTTTGGACAGCCTCTTGGGCATCCGGGGGGTGCGCTGGTTCTAATCCTTACACAGGTACGTGTAGCTGCCCTGCTGGATACAAGGTAAACGGCCAATTCGCAATCGCAATTGGCGGCTGCAATCCCTGCGCTTCCTATTCTTGTTACAAAGAAGACTAAAACTTTTCGCAAAGGTTTTGCTGTCCCTCGCAAGCATATAGAGATCAACAGATATGACACTGCAGTGGGCTGTCTTGATGATTCTGATCATTGCCACTGGGATTACGATGGAAACCCAGCATCAAGCCCAAACCGCCTCCGACTTCGCAACCCTTGATTCGCTTGGCCGCAACTTTTTGATCTATCGATCTGCTGCAGCTGGTTTTACTCAGTCAAATCCGGGCTTCTCTGGAACACCCGACGACACTGCTCTAAATCTACCGAAATGGTTTGTAAAACCGCTCGGTATTGAGGCCTACATCAATGCCGGAACAACCTACACCTTTTACAACGGCACTGCGCCGGCAGGGATGCCCTCGACGCTGGTCGATCTGACTCAGTCGACTACTGTTGGTGTAAATCGCGCGGGAGTGCTTGTCTCCCCGAAAGCTGGAGTGACCGGTATCCCCATTCCATCTGTTATACCTGACGGTGCCGTCACTGCAGTGAACTGACCAAAGCCCAGGTCAACACTGGCTATGTTGCATATCGCCCAGCCTAACAACATAATGCACGCAACAACGTTTCCACCCCGTTGGCTACTGGCGGTCATCAGTAGCGCCCGGAGATGCGGTTCGCCTCATCTCCATCCCCAAAGCACGCTGAGCTCCGGGAAGGGCGTGCGGATCTGGTTCAAAGCTCTCCCTGTGTCTCCCTGTTCAAGCCAGACACGCAGCCGTCTAACTCGTGAATTGCGAGTTCAAAGGCGCATAGAGCTTTGTTGAGGTTCGAAGCACAGTAATCTCAGGGCCACACTGGTGTTGTGGCCCACATTTTTTAAAGCTCACACAATGGGTAGCCTGATGATCTTGTGAAGGATTATCAGGCTACCCCTTGGTAGCTGCTTTTCCCTGCCGGTGGCCCGCCGGCGAAACGCAGGGCTCCCTTTGTGCGCGGATGCGTGCCTTATGTTTGCTGGCCTCAGCCACGATAATCGGCCAGGTGTAGGAAGTGAGACGTTCAGATCACAGCCCAGGGATCGATGACGCCTTTACACCACACAGGTGGTATTTTTTTCTGAAAGACGCTTTGTACTAAATCCGAGAGTGACTGTTGAACCAGCTACTCTCGGTAGCTTCTCCTGCAAAACTGGACCTGCTTTGACCTCCCCGAAATATCCCTCCCCGCTTGACACATCACTATCCCCCCTTCGATGATATGGACGTGTTTTGCTGACGTCGTCAGCATCATGCCCAGGCAACCAGGATCTTTAAGGTTGCGACACGTCAATCGTGTTGATTCGCCCAAGACTGCTGAGCTTCTGGTAGCGCGGTCGGTCGACAATCGTCGATAGAAGCATCTGATGTTACTCACCTCGCGGGGAATCACTTCCCCGACAGGGCCAGTGCTTTCTCCGCATCCCAACCTGCAGGAGAATCACCATGTCCAAACTCACTTATAACTTCGGTTTTGCACTCGGCGTTGTTGCCCGAGAGTTTTTGCGCGCCATGAAGAAGTCGAACATACGTCCAGCAGATCAGGCACAGGCTAAATCTCATGGGCTGCTTCCACCACCATGCGTCCCTGACAGCATGGTGCGTGAAATGGATCACTTGCCAGCGATGGTTCGTGCCAAGGGTGTTGATTTGAACCTGTGGTATGCGGCAAATACCCGAGTGATCGAAAAGACAACGCGCAAACCGCGCTCACGAGGTAAGGCTCAACAGCTGACACCTGCTGCTTGCTAAACCTCCCTCATTCACCCCAGCAGGAAACCTCCCGCTGGGGAGGTTTCTCTGAAACCCTTCACCTGGGGCTTGACAATCAGCAACAGGATTTTCATGCTGTATCCATGTATAGCTGACGTCGTCAGCAACATGCCCATGTAGTCTGGATCCGAAAGACTACGATGCGGTTTACCGCATTGATCCACTCCCAAGATCGCCATAGCTTCCGGTAGCGCGATCAGTCGACTTTGTCGATGGAAGCACCTTTCCCACCCATGACGGGCCTTTCCCGTCAGGGCAGGCCTCTCAATTTTTTGGAGGTCTGATGAAAACCGAACTGGCTCTCTACCAAGCGCTGATTTCGATCAACGTTCCGGAACAGAAAGCAAACGCTGTAATTGATGCTTTGGAGGCTGATATGTTTTCACGTTTGGCCACTAAATCTGACATCGCAGCTCTTCGTACTGACCTGTCAGCTGATTTGAGAACAGTGATATCTCAGCTTGAGGTTAAGTTGACTATTCGCATGGGCGTCATGATGTCAGCAACCGCTGGTGTGATGATTGCCGCTATGAAACTCATGCTGCACTAAGCTCCACTGTCTGCTCTACCCACCCTCGCGGGGAATACTTTTCCCCCAGGGCGAAGTGTTTCTCCGCTTTCTGCTATTTCGAAATTGGAGAATAACCATGAGCACTACTCAAACCAACGAAACCAAATTCTTCGACCTGCACACCACTGGTATTGGTTATCTCAACCGTATCCGTGAAGTGAAACCTCGCGGCAAGGGCAAGCCATTCATGGCTGTCACTGTTGCTGCATTACGCGGTTCGTCTGACGACACCGAGTACTCCTACATCGACTGCAATGTCGTCGGCGCCGAAGCTGAAAAGCTGATTCGTCGTAGCCAAGCCGCTGTTGATGCAGGAAAGAAGGTCCTTGTGAGCTTCCGTATCGGTGACATCTGGACCGACTGCTTTATCTATGAAAAGGGCGATAAGAAGGGTCAACCTGGGGCAAGCCTCAAAGGACGTCTTCTTTTTATCGGCTGGATCAAGGTAGATGGCGATACTGTCTACCAAGCCAAACCGAAAGACTCTGCTGAGCCCCTGGCAAACCAGGACGGTAACGCGGATGCCAATTCGGAAGATGGTCAACAAGAGCCTGACGCGCAAATGCGTCAGTCTGCATGACTGAAATCAAGGCGCCCTCCGGGGTGCCTTTCACTATTTTCAATACCCGAAGGGAACACCTCCCTACGGGCATGGTGATTTCCAAACCTTGGAGGCTCACCATGATGCACGACAATGAACATCCAGTTAATTTGGACACGATATTTACACAAGCTCTCGATATACGCGTTGCTTATGCAAAGGCAGATATCTTTGGCGACGAAAGTACCAAATTTGAGTCTGAGATCTATGCTCATATTCTAGGCGCCGACGCGCACCGCGCCGGCCATCCAAACGTACCCGGGCTGTTCAAGTCCGTTCCCGCGCTCAATCAAGCTTGGGATGAAGGAGTGAACGCGGCCTTTAATGGCGTCGGTTGGTCACGAGTTACAGGAGAAGACATGCAACTACAGGCACCGAGCCTGACACTCACTACGGCGGATTTGGCATACGGAAAACTCGCGTTCGACGAATGCGGTATCAAGTACCCACTCCAAATACTGAAGAGCGCTGCCGGCTATTACATCGGCACCGTTGAAGGATTTGAACCCGTATCCAGGGAGTCCGAGGAGTACTACCGCAGCGTTGATGCCGTGAAACAAGCTTTTGAACTCAACCTCTGGACACAACGCCGAGTGAGCTGGTCCTGACATAACGTAAATATACCTAACCGGGAAACCACTTCCCGGACGGGCCAGGTGGTTTCTCACACCTGGAGTTCACCATGCAAAACACCAATAACCTCGTGACGTCTGACTTGCTCAAACTCCCGGTCGTTCTAACGCCTCGGGCCTGGCAAGAAGCGGTGCATATCGAAAACCCACAGGATGTATCTGTCATCAGTAACCGATTGGGCGATGTCGTCCTGGAGGCCTACCGAGAACTGCATATGCAGCCTGACTGTTCACAAATACATTTCGGGCTCTATCGATTGCTGCCTGCTGGCGACAACTCGGATCGAGTCTGGTTGGACCTAAAACTTGACCGCATAGAATCGCCGCCAGGTTCATTCTATCTGTACATCTCACTCAAGGAAGAAACCCATACCTCCTGCCCATAAACCCTTCTGAACTCACTGCACCACCCCAAGCCCGACACTGTCGGGCTTTTTTCATTGTGCGAGTAATGCGCTCGTAGCCTTACACCCATGCAGTGTGGAGCTGCCCATGATCAACATCCCAGGCCAGTTGGCCATCCGCACTATCAGCGGCCGCAATGGCGACTTCAACGTCGGCCGGCTATCCACCTCAATCGGCGAGTTCGTTATCAAAGACGCGCTTCTCGACCAATACGATGAAGGCAAATACAGAGGCGATTTCTTCATCACTGAAATACGCCCCTCGTACTACTCAACCGCTGGACGGTTAGTGGTTGAGATCCGGGCCAAGCTCGAAAGCATGAGTCTCGACGACGTGGACAACTTGACGGCGGAAGACGCTGCCAAGCTTTCACCGAGCGAGCCAGATCCTATAGATGAAGAGTCGTCTTCAACTCAAACAAAACCTGCGCGACAGCGCAAAACGCTACCCATCACAACGACTGTAAGCAACGTCGACAAACAGTCCTCACCAGAGGACGCCCCCTTTGGGATGCCACTTCCCAGATCGGAAAACGCCGCAGAGCTAGACGCGGCACTGTTTGGCACGATCTGGCCACTGGGGGACGCCGTCAAACTTGACACCACCGTTGACCGGCAGCGCCTACGTCAGCAATGCACTCGCCTCGGCGAGCTTGGCTATGTGCTGGACTTCAAGCAACAAACTTGGAGCTGCCAATCTCACCCCCTAGAGGAAACCTCATGAACAACCGCCATCACACCTCTGATGTTTCTGACGCGCTGTTGCTGACCAGTTCTGCTCTAAGAGAAGTTGGATTTGACGAAGTAGCCGGTCTTTTTCGAGAAGCACTCTTCGATCGCCAACTCGTAGCTCAGGCGTTGGAGGCTCTGCAAATGCTCGTTAATAACGCCTCAAATTCCAACGACGGTCAGTTCGCCAATGAAACAGCTTTTCGGCTATTTCAAAAAATGAGCCGACTGGTCGCCTGATTCACTACTCCACAAAGAGCTCCCCGTGAGGGAGATCACCCACCAAGGAAGCACTCCATGAATCCGACTTTCTCAGACATCGGTGAGCAAATCCTGCTGACCGTAGAAGATCAACTGACCAACAACGAAGTGTCCGATGATGACGAAATGCGCGAGCACTTCATCGAAATCGGACTGACAGAGGCCCAAGCGGACGCTGCCCTACAACTGCGCCCCCTGTACCGGGTAAACCTCTACATGATTGGTCAATCGCCGTTGTTCCAAGGCGACACCACCTCTAGCTTCGATCCACACACCCGCTCTTTCAAGCGCGATCGATAACCCACCAACCATTAACCCTGAGGGGCAGTGTCCTGCCCCTCAGGGGCGGGGCCGCCCTCCGATCCGGAGGATGCTCAATGTCCACCCCTTCTCTCACACGGCTGTATCAGGTTGACGAATGTCCTGACCTTTACGTCGATGCTTTCGTCTGTGATGAACAACGCAACCTAGTGTTTTTCTCGGCTTGGGGCCGTGACACGGCACTGCAGGAGTTCTTGGCCAGACTGACCCTCGGCGCCGCTGAAAACGGTCTGGACCAGTTTCATATCGTCGTTGACGGCCGGAGTCTTCCTGTCTTCCCCAACGTCGATCTGCTGGAAAAACGAACCACCCGGCAATTCCGCGGGACGTTATTCGGCAGCCTGGTACACCTCTGGCTGTTCGACCGGCGCTGCGCGCAGCCCGACCGGGCTAACCACTTCTCCTACGCCCTTCTACAGGACGGGCAATCGCCTCTTCAAAAGCTTTGGCCCCTGGTCATGGATACATGCCCATTACCGCTGCTACCGCATTGGCATAACGAAGTTATGGAAGTGCTCACCCAACACGACATGTTGCAGTCCCTACCGGGATCGTTAGGTGCTATCTCGGCCTGGCGTGTGTCGCTGCAGCTCGACGTACTCGAACCCGCCCTGGGTGATCTGATCCGCCAGGGGCTTCTCTCAACCCACGCTCAGTTTTGAGCCTTGATTCAGGAGCCTCATCATGGCCTTGATGTTCCCACGCTTGGCGCGCAACTTCGCTCGCAATGGCTACTACCCCACTGACGAAACGACGCTGGAACGAACTCTGCAGGCGTTGGCACCCTCTCCCACCGGCAAGATGCGGATCTTTGATCCCTGTGCTGGTGAGGGTGCTGCACTGGCTGAAACGGCTCATGTGCTAGGGTGTGACCGCGTAGAAACCTACGCAGTCGAGTACGATCAGGAACGTGCCAATCACTGCAAGACACTGCTGGATCGCGTGTTGCATAGCGATCTCATGGACACCATGATCAGCCGCCAGGCCTTTGGCTTGCTCTGGCTCAACCCACCCTACGGTGACCTGGTCGCTGACCATGCAGGTGCCTCACAGTACCAAGGTAACGGCCGTCGGCGCCTTGAGAAGATGTTCTATCAACGGGCGCTCCCACTGCTGCAGTACGGCGGAGTCATGGTGCTGATTGTTCCGCACTACGTGCTGGACGATGAGCTGTGCGGTTGGCTGTGCAATCACTTCACTGAACTGCGGATCTACAATGCCGCTGATCCGACCTTCAAACAGGTGGTGATCTTCGGCATTCGTATTCGCCGCCAGGACCTGGCTCGACCGCAAGAGGTCAAATACGTACGCGCACGCCTCCAGGCAATCGGCGCCGGCACATTGAGTGCGGAAGCGTTACCAACCAGTTGGCCATGGGAGCCCTACAGGGTTCTCCCGGCACCTACTGAACTGGAACACTTCTACCGTATTAGCCTTGAACCTGAACAGCTCTGCGATGAGGTCAAACGCCTTCGTGGCATGTGGCCTGACTTCACACTGCACTTTGGTCAAACCGGAGCTCAGCCACGCCCTCCCGTAAGGGAACTCTCGCGTTGGCACTTGGCGTTGGCCTTGGCTGCCGGCGCGATATCCGGCGTGGTGACATCCAAGACCGGTCGTGTATTGGTACTCAAGGGCGATACCTACAAAGATAAGGTCCGGAAGACCGAGTTCACCGAGGATCAGGACGGCAACGTCTCAGAGGTAAGGATCCTGACAGATCGTTTCGTACCCATTATTCGGGCATGGGACATGACGCCAGGCTCCACCAACTTCGGCAAGGTGATCACCATCAGTTCATCGGCGGATACACAGACTGGGCCTGAAGAACCAGAAGCTACTCCCACTCCGACCCAAGCACCGCGGATGATATTTGAACCCGGACGCTTAGTGATGACCCAGTCGGTGCACTACCTGGTTGAGCAAGGACATCTCGACCCTAGCCCTTACTTACGACGCCATTTCTCCGGTGACTGGGGAGAACTGCCCGATGAAGACTGGAACAGCAATCAGCGCGCCTTGAACACAGGGGAGCGATTGTTCTCCTGCTACAACGTCGATGCCGGCGATGAAACACGGTTGTGGATCATCACCGAAGCTGACCGGAGTGCTACTACCGTGTTGCTGCCATCGGACTACTGACCTATCACATCAATCTGACTACTCATCAACCAACCCGCAGGGTATTCACCATACCCGTCGGGGTGTCGTGCATGCCCTGTTTCATTCCTTACGGAGAAACAAACATGAACGACCTATCACACACCGCGTGCCCACCGTTGACCATCGGCCTGACCGAATTCATCGACGAGTTCGGTGATGAGTTGCTGAACTCTCTAAACCGCTCTAACCCACCAGTCTATGCCGGCAACGCCAACGAAGCTCGTCATCAGGTGATGAACGCACTGAAACGCCAACCTTTCCCAGCGCAATCTGAGGTAGTTCAGGCCGTTGCCGCTCTGCTGCTGGACCGCAATGAAGAGGCAGCCGTTATCAATGCGGAAATGGGCACTGGTAAAACCATGATGGCCATTGCCGTGGCGGCCGTCATGCACGGCGCCGGCTACCGCCGCACCATGGTCGTTTCGCCTCCTCACCTGGTCTACAAATGGCGGCGGGAGATCCTTGAAACCATTCCAGATGCTCGCGTTTGGGTGCTCAATGGCCCCGATACCCTGGTCAAACTGCTCAAACTGCGTGATCAACTGGGAGATCCCTACGACGGTCGGCAAGAGTTCTTCATCCTAGGGCGCGTGCGTATGCGGATGGGGTTTCACTGGCGTCCCGCGTGTTGGCCACGTCGCTCTGCCGGCGGACACCGATTTGCAGGCTGCCCAGACTGCGGTCACCTTCTGGAAGATCTAGAAGGCAACCGGATCACTGTCGAAGAGTTTCACCGAGAGGAACGCCGTCAAAGCTGCCCTCAATGTCATGGCCAACTCTGGACGCTGATGCGTCCAGGCAAGGCCGAAAACGGAACGCGCCGGGCAACCATACTGAAGTCGATGTGCCGAATTCCGACCATCGGCCCAATACGTGCAGACAGATTGCTGAATGACTTCGGGGAGGATTTTCTCGCCTCGATGCTGATCGATAACGTCAGCGAATTCATCAACCTAATGGACGCCAAGGGCAACTTCATCTTCAGCGACCGGCAGGCCAAACGCATGGAACGTGCCATGGCCAACATTGAGTTTGGCTTTGGTGAAGGTGGCTATCAACCCACGGAGTTCATCAAGCGCTACTTGCCTGATGGATATTTTGACCTGCTGGTGGTGGACGAAGGGCATGAGTACAAAAACAGTGGTTCGGCTCAGGGCCAGGCCATGGGTGTACTGGCAGCCAAATCACGCAAGTGTGTTTTGCTGACCGGTACGCTCATGGGCGGCTATGCCGACGACTTGTTTTATCTTCTGTTTCGAATCCTAACCCGACGCATGATCGAGGACGGTTACCGACCAAACGCACGTGGCAGCATGGCCCCTGCGGCCATGTCGTTCATGCGTGATCACGGCGTGTTGAAGGATATCTACACCGAGCGAGATAACGAGTCTCACAAAACCGCCAAGGGTAAAAAACTCTCGGTGCGAACGGTGAAGGCCCCAGGCTTCGGTCCAAAAGGCATCCACCGGTTCGTGCTGCCGTTCACTGTCTTTCTGAAACTCAAAGATATCGGCGGGAACGTGTTGCCGGCGTACCAAGAGGAGTTCATCGACATAACCATGTCTGCTGAACAGGCTTCGGCCTATCAGCAGTTGGCAGGAAAATTGACTCAGGAGCTTCGCCAGGCACTGGCACGCCGAGATACGACCCTTCTGGGGGTTGTACTCAACGTACTGCTGGCCTGGCCGGACTGCTGTTTCCGGCCGGAGATTGTCAAACATCCACGCAGCAAGGACACGCTGGCTTTTGTGCCGTCGATCTTTGCAGATGAACAACGTATGCCCAAGGAACAGGCACTGCTCGACCTCTGCCTCACGGAAAAAGCCAAAGGCCGCAAAGTCTTGGTCTACACCGTGTACAGCGGCACTCGTGACACCACTTCACGTCTCAAACGGTTGCTGGAACAGGCCGGTTTGAAGGTAGCGGTGTTAAAGGCGTCAGTCGATACCGCCAGGCGCGAGGATTGGATTCTCGACCAGGTAGATCGTGGGATCGATGTGCTGATCACTAACCCGGAGCTGGTTAAGACCGGTCTGGATCTGCTCGACTTTCCGACCATCGCGTTCCTGCAGACGGGGTACAACGTGTACACCCTTCAACAGGCAGCTCGGCGGTCTTGGCGGATTGGGCAGAAGCAAGCCGTGCGGGTGATTTTCTTTGGCTATGCCAACAGCTCTCAGATCACCTGTCTGCAGCTGATGGCCAAAAAGATCGCCGTGGCGCAAAGCACGTCGGGAGATGTTCCTGATTCGGGCCTCGATTCTTTAAACCAGGATGGGGACTCGGTTGAAATGGCACTCGCAAGACAGTTGATTGCTGCATGACTGCATGGCCACCTTCGGGTGGCCATTTTTGTTCAGAAAGGTAATCTCAGCTTGTCATGTGCAAAATGCCTATGCGGACGATCCTCCTCTGATCCAGAGACATCGCCGATAAAAGCTACTGACGTCGAACACCAATTTCTTGTTCAAATGCGACTCCATGGCCACTACAATGCCACCCCACAATGTAGGTGACCATGGGCGCGAAGATGCAATTCCGGAAAAGTATAAATGCACTACGAGCACTGGCGGTTTTATCCGTAGTGCTTTTCCACTTCCAGATCAGTGGATTTGCTGGGGGATTCGTAGGGGTCGACGTTTTCTTTGTGATTTCCGGTTTTTTGATGACCGGAATTATCTTCAAGGGTTTGCAGGCGCAGAACTTTTCCATTATAAGTTTTTATGTTTCGAGAGCTCGCCGCATTATTCCGGCACTCCTGACACTATGCGCAGCACTACTGATATTTGGGTTCATATACCTTCCTTTAGATGACTACCGCGAAGCTATTCGGTCAATTAAAAGCAGTCTTTTCTTTAGCTCAAACTTTATGTTCGCCAAAACTGGGAACTACTTTGATGCACCACTGCACGAAAACTGGCTACTGCACACCTGGTCGCTATCTGTCGAATGGCAATTCTACCTCGTTTACCCACTGATTTTAATGGGCCTTCACAAGTTATTTGGCACTCAAAAAACCAAAAAATCTTTGATTTTTCTCGCTATAGCTTCTCTGGCAACTTCGATCTATCTTTCGAATACTGACCCGGTCATCGCTTTCTATATGCTGCCTACTCGTGCTTGGGAGCTAATCGTCGGTGGATTGGTATTTTTGTACCCGCTTCACTTCAGTAGACGGCTCGGATATGCGTGTGAGGGCCTTGGCCTAGCAGCTATTCTCATGAGTATTTTTTGCTTCACAGAGCAAGACCCTTGGCCGGGATATCTAGCCTTGATTCCTGTTCTCGGAGCAGCCCTTGTAATTTCAGCAAATTCGCAATCGATCTTTGGCAATAATCGAGTATTACAGTATACAGGCACGGTTTCATATTCTGTATATCTATGGCATTGGCCACTAGTTGTATTCCTGTACACCTGCGGATTACTAAACAGCCTTCCCCATGTGGTAGCCGCAGTTATTCTTTCTTTTGTACTAGGCACCCTCTCTTTTTACTTTATTGAATCGAGAACAAACAAAAAAATATTGCCACGCAAAGCAGCAATACAATATGCATGTGCTGTTTTGGTCATGATTGGTATCTCTGCAATCCTATCCTCCGTGGTCAAAGACCATCCTGGAGTACGGTTTGCTTACGTCGATTTAGGTCGACCTGAATACACAAGCAAGCTTTATGATCGAGAATGCTACCCCAACCCTTATGGTGCTTCTGATTGCAAGCTTGGCTCTGGAGAAGTATCTGTCATATTGTTCGGTGACAGTCACGCAGAGTCCACTGCAGCAGCAGTGCAAATGGAGAATAAACAAGCGGCTTTATCTTGGGCACGTGGCGGCTGCCCGATACTGCAAAACTTTGAGATGCATGACAAAGAGCTAGCTGATAAATGTCATGGCTTTATGCGCGAAAAAATGGATACGCTGGCTAAGTCCTACCACGGAATTCCAGTTATCCTGTTTAGTCGGGCAGCTATGTACTTAGACTCAGACCGTGGAAACAGCTATCGCACCTATATTACTGGACAAGAGCATCTTCAAGGTCAGAAATTTATCAATGCATACACTTCAGAATATTCGAAGACTGTTTGCTCTATCGCTAAAAATCATCCTGTATATATCGTTAGACCTATCCCTGAAATGCCTTTTAGCGTTTATAAAGGATTAAATTTGCATAAACGTATTTTTCAACATGAATCAGATATCTCGATATCTCTTATGAGCTATCAGAAGCGGAATTACGACGCCAACAATGCAATAGATGCTGCTGCGAAACAGTGTAACGCCACAGTTATTGATCCGACTCCTTACCTTTGCCCAAATGGGCAATGCATGGGTTCTAAAAATGGAGTGGCTTTGTACTATGATGACAACCACTTGGTTGACTCGGGCAATCTACAGTTAAAGGGTTTGTTCAGAAATATCGCAAAGTAGAAATCCGTCACTGCGGTGCAGCCTAGCTGTCCGTAGGCAAACCGCTCACAAAGGCATGCCCTAAAAACAAAGCAGTATGGAAAACCTATTTCCTGCTGCACCCCACTAGCCGGTTTGAGAGGGTGTCTTCGCTTCTGCGCGAGGACGCCCATGAACCTACCACGCCCTACCCGAACCACTGTGATACTCAGCCTCTGCCTCGTCGCCCTGACAGGCATGTTGGCCTATGAACATCATCAACTGTCCCTACTCAGGATCAGCATGTCTACGACTGCTGATAAAGAATCCCTGGATGCAATGCTGACGCGACTTAGCAAAGTCGATGAACGGCTTGACGCAGTGGATGGCAAGCAGTGGGTCAGTAATGATGACTTCCGCTCCGGACAACAAGCATTGTCAAACCGGATCGATGCGGCACAAGCATATGCCAAGCAGGCAACCGAATCGCTGCAAGAGCTCTCACGAAATGCTGCGTCCTCTGGCGAACTGGTGGTACTCAAGGCCAGCGTCGAAACGCTCGATGGCCGTGTTCACGAGTTAAGCCAATCCCAGATCAAGCAAGTTGCCGTCCCTCCCTCCAAACCCAAAACCGTCGCTCGCAAACCTCGACCTGCCCAGAAGCCCAGCACCAGCGTTGTTACACCGCAAACACCGCCCTTCACCGTCGTCGGTATCGAGTACCGGGGCGGTGAACGTTTTTTGTCCGTAGCCCCTCCTGGCAGCACGCAGTTGAACCAGATCTACCTAATTCGACCTGGTGATGCCGTGGCAGGCACCGCCTGGCGCCTTAACGCTTTGGACGGTAGGTCTGCACGTTTTGATGTGGCAGGAACACCGCAAACAGTAACCGTCGCTCAATAGGACCTAGCTTATGTGCATCCCCAGCACCCTCCCCGTGAAAACGAATGCCACGATCATCTCGCGATTCATTGGAGGCTTGGCAACTTTAGCAATTGCCTACGGCTGCCATGCAGCCCCGGGACAACCAACCTCCATTTCGGATACACAGAACAGCCAAACCCAAAACTCCTCCCAAGGAGCCAGCCAGACAGAACTCTCCCGCGAATGGGGGTTAACCCCGCAGGAGTGGACCCGCTATAAAACAGTGATGGAAGGCCCTCGCGGGATCTATTCGCCTGGCCTGGATCCTCTCACCGCACTCGGTATCGAAGCCAAATCGGATGATGAGCGGCGACGCTATGCCGAACTTCAAGTGCAAGCTGAACGAAAGCGTATAGATAAGGAACTTGCTTATCAGCGAGCCTATGACCAGGCCTTCGCCCGCCTCTACCCCAATGAAAAAGTTATTCAAATTTCACCCGACCCAACATCCGCTACTAGCTCAGGCGCGATAAGTCCCTTGAAGAGCAGCGGACGTTTAGCCGTTTTCGTTCAGGACAACTGCAGCGCGTGCATCGTTCGTGTGAAGGATCTACAGGCCCAAAAACAACCTTTTGACCTGTATTTCATCGGTAGTCAGGGTGATGACGAGAAAATTCGACGTTGGGCCATTCTAGCGGGCGTGGAACCGGCAGGTGTTCGAAACCGGCAGATCACACTGAATCACGATGCCGGCCGCTGGCTCGGGCTTGGGCTCGGCGGCGAGCTCCCAGCTGTGGTGCGCGAGGTGAATGGGCAATGGCAGCGTCAGTAGTACGCGCAGTAATGGCTGGCTCTCTTCTGCTGGGCGCGGCGTTGGCCAACAGTGCGGAAGTCCCCCCACCGGCCTACCAATTGATTGCCTTGCCTGCCGGCGTTCCGTCCGAGGTGCTGTATTCCGTCGCGCTGCAGGAAAGCGGTACGCGGCTACGCGGCCAAATTGTGCCCTGGCCCTGGACATTGAATGTCGCCGGCGCAGGCTACAGGTTTGCGACCCGAAGCGATGCCTGCAGGGCACTTATGCTTGCGCTTCAGACCGCAGGTCCCAATCGGGTCGACGTAGGCCTAGGGCAAACCAATATTGGTGCCAACGGACATCGTTACAGCTATCCGTGCGAAGGACTGGATCCTTACAAAAACCTTTCTGTTACAGCTCAAATTCTGGCCGAGCAGAAGGCCAAAGGCGGGGATTGGATCACGGCCGCTGGCCGCTACCATCGCCCGGCCGGGGGCGAACCTGCTGCCCGCTACCGCCGAGCATTTGCCCAACATCTCAGCCGTGTAACCGGCATCAACCTGATGGCGAATAACCCATGAATAGACTGTTGAATGTAATGCTGTTGCTAGGGTTGATCGGGCCGATTGTGGCGCATGGCGGCCCATTGATCGTGGTGGAAGACCGTGGCGGGGTTTCAGCGCTGCCCTACTACCAGGATCTCGCACCCGAACCTGATACCCACGCCACCCAGCCCGAAGATATAGGGGTACGAGGCGTGGGATCTTTCCCCGTGCGGTCTGACCAACTGACACCAGGTCAGATACAGGGTCGAGTAATCAATGCGCCAGGCCTGCAACCCTTGTTTCTTGTGGGTGACGATGAAAGCTCAAGGGTTTGGCTATCGCAACGCCTCGAACAGCTCCAGCACCTAAACGCTGTTGGCCTGGTGGTCAACGTGGTCAACGCCGAGCGATTCGCCGAAGTACAACGTTGGGGAAGCGGCCTTCAAATGGTACCGGCCCCGTCGAATGACCTGGCGCAACGTCTTGGAATCAAGCATTACCCGCTGCTCATCACTGCGACAGCCATTCAGCAATAGGGGGCCAGGGATGCCACCACCTCAGTCACTCACCGTGGTGATCAGACAACCTGAAGACCCGCGAACATGCCAGCTCATCTTGGAGCAAGTGAAGTATGTGGTCTGGCTTTATGGCGGTCGTGTGACCTCGACAGAACCAGGTGATGCCATAGCAATGCGTTTGAAATTAGCCGATCGATTGGCTTCACCCGAGATATCACAAGTAAGCCAGGAGCTGGACGAACAGCTCCCATTGAAAACCTCTTAGCTATAGAAGGCTCCAACCATGGCCGGTTCTTTCACCATTGAGGCATTGCTCCGTCCTGCCGTCGAGCTATACACGGTCTGTGTCTGTGCAGCAGCAGCTCTGCTCTGTATTTTCGCGCCCTGGGCCTTTGCGCTAACGCCATTATTTGGAGTGATTTCCGCCCTTGGCTTTATAGGCCTTGGATATGTTCGCCTGAAACAAGCTCTGGTGGTTTTACGATACCGACGCAATATTCGACGGCTCCCCCACTACACCATGACCAGTAAAGACATTCCCGTTAGCAATGAGCGACTGTTCATTGGTAAGGGCTTTCGCTGGACTCAAAAACATACCCAGCGGTTGATGGACACTTACCTCCCAAAATATGCCGAATATATCGAGCCAACCTCGATCTATACCTGGGCGCGGCGTATCGAGGAAAGATTGGAGTTCGCTCCCTTCCCGCTCAAATTAATCGCCAAGGCCACATCTTGGGACGTTGCGATCAACCCAGCACGCCCACTTCCACCTGTTGGGGGTTTACCGCGCTTGCACGGTATTGAACCGAACGAAGGTGACGTCAGCATGCCGCTGGGGGAGCGCGTAGGGCACTCCCTGGTACTGGGTACGACGCGGGTGGGCAAAACCCGCCTTGCCGAACTGTTTATCACCCAAGACATCAGGCGAACCCGCAGACGGCCCCGGCGGCGCGTGCAGATGAGGCGCCGTGTTCAGCCTGTTCATCGGAGCCAGCGCAGCGTAGATAAAATTGATGAGATGAACCTTGATCGCGAGGTGGTGATTGTCTTCGACCCCAAAGGCGATGCCGATTTGCTCAAGCGTATGTACATTGAATGCAAACGAGCAGGCCGACTGGATGAGTTTTACGTATTCCATTTGGGCTGGCCCGACCATTCAGCACGCTACAACGCGGTTGGCCGCTTTGGGAGGATCTCCGAGGTGGCAACCCGGATCGCCGGTCAACTGTCGGGGGAAGGCAACTCCGCTGCGTTCCGTGAGTTTGCCTGGAGGTTCGTCAACATCATTGCACGCGCCCTCGTGGCCCTCGGTCGGCGACCGGACTATGAGCAGATCCTCAAGCATGTGACCAACATCGATGCGCTATTCATCGAGTATGCACAGAAGTACTTTGCTGAACATGACCCCAGGGCCTGGCAGACCATTGTCGAGCTTGAGGGCAAGATCGATCGCAAAAACCTCAGTTTCGCCATGAAGGACCGTCCACTGCGTGTAGTGGCCTTGGACATGTACTTGACTCAGAAGCGCATATCGGACCCTGTGATGGAGGGTCTGCGATCAGCAGTTCGCTATGACAAAACCTACTTCGACAAGATCGTTGCCAGCCTGCTGCCGCTGCTGGAGAAGCTGACCACAGGACGAATTGCCGAGCTGCTTTCGCCTGACTACATGGATCTTGAAGATCCGCGACCCATCTTCGACTGGATGCAGGTCATCCGGAAACGAGCGGTGGTCTATGTGGGACTGGATGCATTGTCGGATACCGAAGTGGCTGCGGCCGTTGGGAACTCCATGTTCAGCGACCTGGTGTCAGTCGCAGGTCACATCTACAAGTTCGGCATCGACGACGGTTTGCCCGGCGCCTCCGGCGCCAAGGTGGCGATTAACGTGCATGCCGATGAGTTTAACGAACTCATGGGCGAAGAATTTATACCAATGATCAACAAAGGCGGCGGCGCCGGCATGCAGGTCACAGCCTATACCCAGACCATGAGCGACATTGAAGCCAAGATCGGTAACCGGGCCAAAGCTGGCCAGGTCATCGGTAACTTCAACAACTTATTTATGTTGCGTGTGCGCGAGACCGCCACTGCCGAGCTGCTGACCAATCAATTACCCAAGGTTCAGGTGTTTACCAGCACACCGGCCAGCAGCGCCAATGACGCAATCAACGGCAAGACGGCCTTTACCTCCAACACCCACGACCAGATCCAAAGCGTCAGCGTGCCAATGATCGAGCCGGCGCATGTGGTTGCTCTGCCCAAGGGGCAATGCTTTGCCCTGATCGAAGGCGGCAACCTCTGGAAAATCCGTATGCCGTTGCCGGCAAGTGATCCCGACGAGGTGATGCCCAAGGATCTGCAGGCCCTGGTTGAAGGAATGCGTAAAGGATCAGGAACCAACAGCGAATGGTGGCAAGCGCCGGGATATCAGTCACTAAGCGAATCGCTGCCCGAAGACCTGGTCGACGATTTCCGCCTGATGGCCAACGACGACAAAGTCGCTTAGCGTAAAGGAGCAAAGCGATGGCCGATATGGCGGAAAAAGCCCAGCAACAGCAGGAAGGGCAAAAATCATTTTTGGGCATGGTGATTTCAGCCCCCTTCCACTTTCTGGGGGTGATGTTCGGCTCACTGCTGGGCGCCATTCTCGTTGAGTGGCTGTGCATGTACGTGTTTTGGCCTGATGCTGGATGGAAGCACGCCCAGCAGATGTTTGAGCATGAACTAGGCTGGCTGTCCCAGGACTTGTTACATAGCGTTGTCATCAAAGAACCGGGGCGCACCGCAACCTGGCTGGCAAAAACTACCTATGATTGGCTGATGGTAAAAAGCGGCCTGCAAGACAGCATTAACTCATTGACCCAATACGCTCGCTCCACGTCGCCGCAGCACGCCGGCATGTTCGACCTGCGCTACGAACTCGGTCGGGTCATGATCAAGTTCCAGGATTACGGCTTGGCCATGCTTTATACCGTGCTCACCTTTTGCGTACGAATGGTCATCCTGACACTGACAATCCCACTGTTTGCACTGGCGGCGTTTACGGGCCTGGTGGATGGCCTGGTGCGACGTGATCTACGCAAGTTCGGCTCCGGCCGTGAGTCGAGCTACCTGTATCACAAAGCACGCGGAACCATTATTCCGCTGGCCATCGTGCCATGGACGATTTACCTGGCTATCCCGATCAGCGTCAGCCCCCTGCTTATTTTGCTGCCGTGCGCGTTGTTATTGGGCGTATCGGTTTACATCACTGTCTCCAGCTTCAAAAAATACCTCTAGGAGCTGCCCATGCAGTGGACACAAGAACAGCTGCCCATCGTCGATTCAACAGCAGAGAAGCTACTGGTCCAAGCCTTCGCCGGCACAGGCAAAACCACAACACTGGTTGGTTATGCCACCCACCACGCCTCGGTGAAAATGCTTTATCTCTGCTACAACAAACCCGTCGAGCTCGCTGCCAAGGGACGCTTTCCTCGCAATGTGGTCTGCAAGACGGCGCATGGCTTGGCTTATGCGGTCTATGGCAGCCAATACGCCGCCAAACAGACCAATAACTTACGCCTCACCGATATCGCCAGGGCCATCAATACCCAGGACTGGGAGCTGGTACGAGATGTACTGAGTACGCTGAACAACTTCATGGCCAGCGCCGATAACGAGCTCGGCCGCGGACACTTTCCCAGGTTTCAGGGTCAACGAATGCTCACCAGCGCGCAGGAACGATTTCTGGACAGTGCACTGGGTGTCGCCAGAATTATCTGGAACCGGATGATCGACCTGCAGGACACGGGAATGTTGATCACCCACGATGGATATTTAAAGCTGTATCAGTTGAGTAAACCTGACCTGAGCCAGCGATTTAAGGCGATTCTGCTCGATGAAGGTCAAGACGTGAACCCGGTCATTGCCGACTTGGTAAGGATACAGCGCATCTGCAAAGTCACCGTCGGCGACCCTCACCAGCAGATTTACCGTTTCCGTGGTGCCGAAGACGCTCTCAACAGCGATTGGATGGCCGATGCAGAGCGCCACTACCTGACCCAGAGCTTTCGCTTCGGTCCAGCAGTCGCGCATGTGGCCAACATCATCCTTTTTTACAAGGGTGAAACTCGAAAGCTGCAAGGGTTAGGCCCCAAAACCCAGGTTAAACGTGCGCTTCCTGAAGACCTACCGCATCGCACATACATCCATCGCACGGTTACCGGCGTCATAGAGAACGCGCTTAGTTTGGTAGCGAGCAAGCCTAAGATCTATTGGGTAGGTGGCATCGACAGTTATTCATTGCGCGACCTGGAAGACTTGTATCTGTTCAGCCGCAACCAAAACCAATCCGTGCAAAACCGTAAGTTACTGCGCGATTACCGGGACTTCTCGCAATACGTTGAAATTGCCGAGGTGAGCCAAGACTCGGAGATGCTGCGATCGATCAAGATCATCGCTGCCTATCCCGATCTGCCTCAGCGCATCCAGACACTACGCTCTCGGTCAGTAGACAACGAGTTGGATGCCACGATCACACTGACGACAGGGCATAAAGCCAAGGGGTTAGAGTGGGACTTTGTCAGCCTGTATGACGACTTTAGCGCTGACCCTCTGTCCCCCGATATCGATCAGGGTCGTAAAGACGATGAGCTGAATTTGCTGTATGTGGCCGTGACGCGGGCAATGAAGATACTGGCATTAAATTCGATGGTGTTATCCATCATGCAGCGCTATGTGGATGCAAGAACATCTCTAGCAGGGCAAGTACGCTAAAGGGAATTTGCACCCAGCAGAGCGTCTTTGATACCTCTGTTAGGCGGCTCATAGACGGCTAGTAGGGAGACTCCAATTTCTGCTCATAATCGAGATCTTCTTGCGAGATGTGGAAGAAATCTTTTTCAACGCCGCATATTTTTATCGCACGCTCTAATGAGACGTAGTCCCAAGCGGGTTTAAGATCGCGATCAAAACTCACCAACGCATATGTATCTTTGTCGGATGAAATGCCCACGCCCTTGGGGTAATGCTCCACCCATGAGCTGCGGGCTACAATTTCTGAAAAGCTCAACTCGCGCTTGAGACTGTACCAATGTGGACGCTTTATTTTGAATAGGCCAGATTTCTGCAACTCACTCACGGCTTTTACGAAAATTTCTTCAACAACATTAGTCACGGATGTGCCGGTGTAATTTTTGAGCTGGGAACATAGAAATATAGACGTTCCATCTGAATTCACTCGCACCCTTAAAAAACAAGTACCTATGTGATCAAATCCTGGAAACTGAAAACGTCGAAAATCTTTTTGATAGGCCGTCATAAGACGCTCGTAGTAATGAGATTCACTAAGATGCTACACCGACCAGGCTTAAACGTCAGCTTCGCCAAGCAACGAAAATCACCGATTCAGTCGCAGAGTATTTCCGGTTGATTGCACATCCTCAATACTGAAAACCTGGCAGCTCCACACATGAAGGATGTCGCCATGAGTCGCCAGGCATTTGAATACCATACCGAATTCGCCCCGCTGAACTATCTCGTCCGAACCAAAAAACTCTTCATGTTCAAGTCCGAAGAGCCATCTACCGAACCTGACATTCAAGGTTTCCTGCAGGATCCGGAACACCAGCAGCGCCTTGCTCAGCTAGGCCAAGAGGGTTGGGAACTGATCAGCGTTCAACCCGTAGTCAGGGGCGAAGTCCAGATTGGCAATCAAAATGCCCAGGGCTGGGCATACGGCATTGCCTTGCCCACCGGCTATCTTCTTTTCTTCAAACGCTCGATCCACCGAGACTGAGGGTGCAGTTACCGTACGAAGAAATCCTAACGGCCCGGAATATGGTTTTCTTGCGGCGACTATAGTGTGATCACGGCAAGCTGACGGCAACAGGAATGACTTGAGCCTAGCCGTGATCCAGACACTGCGTCTACCCGCCCTTACATGCCGATTCGTATTGACAGGACTGATCTCGCTTTTCGGGATCATTCTGTCTACCTCCCAAGCGGTAGCTGCTTCTGCCTCCGAACAGGCCAACCTGGACGTCATGATCCGCCAGTTGAATGCCTTGGAGGACACAGCACGTCGTAGCGCTCAAGTAGCAGACGAGCCGGGCAAACGGTACTTCTTCGATTACCAGCGCTTGGCGGGTGACATCGCCCGCATCCGCCATGGCTTGGAGGGCTACCTGACGCCAAGCCGAGCCCAACCTCGGGATCCAGCCGAGCTTTCGGGCCAATACACCACCGAAGGTCGCAAGCCATGAGCATGAACGGCACTCAGGCGTCCGCCTTTCAAGCGGCGAGTGGTTTCCCGGCTTCGTCGAGCTACCTATTTTTCGTCGGCGTGGCCGTGGCTATCACGTTCGTGTGGGGGGCCTGGGCCGTCTGGAGCTGCTACCGAGGATGGGCCACCGGCAACCTTGACCGGACGATTGCTTCGACCTCTTTGGTTCGCATCCTGCTGCTTTGCATGATCCTCACCACCTTTGTACTCAGTTGATCGTATTGGAGACTCACCATGAATTTGCTTTCACAAACACGCTACATGCTGATCGGCATGCTTGCTCTTCCACAACTGTCCATGGCTGCCCTCCCCCAGTCACAACCTCCGACTCGAGGTGAGGGCTCTAACCTGATGCAAACCATGCAGAACTACGCCTTTGACGGCATGTCGCTGATGGGTCTGATCGTCTGCGCCGTCATTTTCACCGGGGTAGCGTGGCACGCCTTCGGCGTTTACCACGAGATCCAACACGGCAAGAAGAAATGGGCTGATCTTGGAGCGACGGCCGCTGTCGGTGTGGCCATCTTGGGTGTCGCCATCTTCCTGATCACCAAGGCAACTAACATTCTTTAAAGAGCCTTGGCCATGACAGAACTCTCTGATGATGGGACGCTAATTTTCCTCCCGGTGCGGCTGAACAATCAGCCGGTCATCATGGGCGGCCTCACTGCCGATGAAATGTGGGCAACCCTAGCGATCAGTGCCGGCTCAGGATTGGTAATTGGGATTCTGGCAGCAATTTTGACCCATATCTGGGCGCTGATTATCGCCACAGCCATGCTCTTTGCGATCCTTGGGCTGACACTCTCCAGCCGTTTTTTACGGCGTTGGAAACGCGGCCGACCGGACACCTGGCTCTACCGCCAGATGCAACTGAGCGTTGCACGATATCTTCCTACCTGGAACAAGGCCCACCTGATCACACGCACGGGTGCGTGGACCTGCCGTAGAACGGGGGCTCAATGACTTATCGAAAAAAAGTGGACGCCCAACTGTCCCATATCAACAGCCTGCGCCTGGTCATTGGCCTACTGATTGCCCTGGGTCTTTACATGGCCTACGGCTGGCAGAGCGCGCCGCGTGATCTGACTATTCATGTGCCGCCTGACCTCCGGTCGGGCAGCACCCGTCAGTGGTGGGATGTCCCCCCAGAGTCTGTGTATGCCTTTGGGTTGTATATCTTCCAGCAAATGAATCGTTGGCCTGTCGACGGGGAAACCGACTACGAGGATAACATCGCCCGCTTGGGTGGATACCTGACGCCTAGTTGCAAAGCTTATCTGCAAAAAGACTTCGAACTGCGCCGCAACAGCGGGGAATTACGCAAGCGCGAACGTGGTGTATTTGAAATACCAGGTCGAGGCATAACCGATACCTCGGAGCAGCATGTCGAGCAGCACAGCATCAACGACTGGACGGTGAACTTAGATATCACTGCCGACGAGCATTACGGAGGTGAGCGTGTAAAAAGAGCTCTGGCTCGCTACCCCTTACACATCATTCGTTCCGACGTTGATCCCGAAAAAAATCCTTTTGGCTTGGCTTGGGACTGCTACAGCAGTAACCCTCAGCGCATCGAAGTCTCCGCAGAACCTGCCCGTTCGGGAGGTAAATGATGATGCGTCGGCTGCTGATTATCGGATTACTGATTCTCAACTTCTGCGGGCTGGCCAACGCCGTTGAAATTTTACGCTGGGACCGAATTCCACTGGCACTGCCTTTGATCGTCGGCCAGGAACGCATTGTCTTTGTCGACCAAAATGTTCGAGTGGGTCTGCCCCGGAATTTGGTTGATAAGCTGCGCGTCCAGAGCACGGGTGGCGCACTGTACCTTCTGGCCAAAGAACCCATACCTCCGACTCGCCTGCAGCTCCAAAATATGAGCAGTGGCGAAATCATGTTGGTGGACATCATCGCTACAGAAGGCAAACCAAATCAGGCTGCGCCCGAGCCTGCAAAAATTGTTGCCGGTGAAGGTCCCTCGCCTCGTTACGGGCAGGCCAGCTCTAAGCCAACGACCAGTCGCGCTCCGGCCACCATGTCGGAGCCCAACGTTCAAGACGAGGATCCGCCGACGCCTCGCCGTGAGACGCCTATCCCTGTGGTCATTACACGCTATGCCGCACAGATGCTATATGCCCCTCTGCGCACCGTTGAGCCTGTAGACGGTATCGCCCAGGTCAATCTTAAGCGGGGCCTTAACCTCACCACTTTGCTCCCGACGTTGCCGGTCGAGGCCTCTGCATTAGGAGCGTGGCGGTTAGACGACTACTGGGTGACGGCAGTGAAACTGCGCAACACCAGCACTCAGCAACTTGCACTGGATCCTCGGGATCTGATGGGGGACTTCACAACGGCGACGTTTCAGCACCCGTACCTCGGCACCAAGGGTGATGCAAGTGACACCACAACGGTTTATCTGGTGACACGCGGCCATGGTTTGGCCGAATCGTTACTGCCGGCGGCCGTCAGCCAGATCGATCCGAAAGGAGGTCGCCGTGAAGAGTAATCCTCTGGTCAAATTCCTGGTCATCCCTTTCGCGATCATGGCGTTATTCGTGGTGGTCAAACTATTCAGTAAGGACAGTTCTGAGAAGCAGGCTCAGGCTCCAGAAACGCTCGTGCTCAGTACGGGGGAAGCTAAAAAGCTTGGCGTTGACGGCGATACCCCCGGCGACACGCTGCGCACCATCGTCGTGGAAAGCAGACAGCTCAAAGACCAGGTGTCCAATGCGCTGAAGAACAACGATGAGTTGAAGCAACAAAACCTTGAGCTACAAAGACGCTTGCAGTCGATCAACGACAACGTTGACAGCAAGCTACAAAACGCCCAGCAAACGATGAAACAGGAGTCACAACAACAGAGCCAGACCATCCTGGATACGCTGCAGCAGCAATACAACAGCCTGAGCAGCAAATCAGCTAGCAGCAATCAGTCTGGATCGGATTTGCCGATCGGATTCGGCGTTCAGCCTGGTGATGGGCAAGACTTCAAAGGCGCACCTGGACCGGATGTCGTTTGGATCGAGCCACAGGACGCTACTCCTGTCGATATCAATGGAAAGCCCATCGCTGCCGGATCCAATCAAACCGCCTCGGGATTTAACTTCCCCACCTCCTTCGGCGAGTCCGTAGATCGAGGCCAAAATGCTCTGCGTACGGGCGCTCAGAACGTTGCGAGTGAGATCTCGCCACAGGAGGCCCGCAAACAGGTACGCAAGGTCTATACGCTGCCACAGAACTCCACATTGATGGGCTCAGTCGCTATGTCCGCATTGATCGGCCGGGTGCCCATCGACGGCACGGTCAACGACCCCTACCCATTCAAAGTGCTGATCGGCCCGGACAATCTGACGGCCAACGGTATCGACCTACCCGAAGTCGCCGGCGCAGTGGCAAGCGGTACAGCGTCCGGCGACTGGACCTTGTCTTGCGTACGCGGGCAGATCAAAAGCCTGACCTTTGTTTTCAACGACGGTACCGTGCGCACGCTGCCACAGCCCCAAGAGGAAACAAATGGCAGTCAGAACAGCAATAACCAGAACAATGGCAACCAAACAACCATCCAGGGTGGTCTGGGCTGGATCAGCGATGCCTACGGTATTCCCTGCATCAGTGGCGATCGTAAAAGCAACGCCTCGCAATACATCGGTTCCCAGGTACTGATTACCGCTGCCGGCGCCGGCGCTGCCTCCCTCATCAAATCGGACGGAAACAGCGGTTCATTTATCAATCCGCAGTCCGGGACCATCGGTTCAGTTGGCGGCTCAGGCAGTGACGCCATGGGCAAGATCATCGGCCAAGGCGTCAATGATGTATCCAGTTGGGTAAACAAGCTCTACGGGCAAGCCTTCGCGGCAGTGTACGTGCAGCCCGGGGCAAAGGTCGCGGTGCACCTGGATCAGCAGCTGACCATCGATTACGAACTCCAAGGCCGCAAGGTCAACTATCGCTCAGGAGCCCGTCATGCCTCGACTTCGCTTGACTAACTGCTGCCTCAAATTAGGTGCATACATCGTCATCTCACTCATTACCTCGGGCTGCTCTACGAGCAAGGACGAGCTGCTTCCCCATGGCGACAACACGATGATGGACGTTTGGGATCAAGGCGCCAGTGGTTCAGGCAATAGTACGCGTAGCCGCCAGTTGCTCGATGCGCGCCAAGACCTCCGTCGACCTCTGGAGGCGGGTGAAACAGACAACGCCAAATTCACCCGTACAGCCCAAAACGAGATCTACAGCCAGTTCAAGCGTCTGCCCAACCCCGACCTGGTGATGTATGTGTTTCCTCACCTGGCAGGCTCAGATCCAGCTCCAATCCCTGGCTACACCACAGTATTTCCACTGTACCAACGCGTGCAATACGCCATGCCCGGTGAACGCACGGAGGCCTATTAATGAGGTTTTTTGAGCGGTTTAAAACACGACGTGGCTCAGACCGAGTCGAGCCGGACCTCGCCGCTAATGCTACCGAGCATGTCGACGTCCAGGCATCAGCGACTGAATCTTTAGAGGCAGCGACCGAGCGCTACTTCGCACGCCTGGCGGCCATGGGTGTTCCCTCGCCGAGTGATTGGCGTAACCCAAAGAAAAAACCTGCCACTACCGCTGACGTCGACCGCATGTATGACGTGAATCCCTCGTTTGTGGATCTTCTGCCGTGGGTGGACTATCTGCCGGCGGAAAAAGCCATGCTGCTGGAAGACGGCGTGTCTCGTGCTGCGTTCTTCGAGCTGACACCGATCGGCACCGAAGGTCGAGATCCCGACTGGTTGCGCAAAGCCCGAGACGCCCTGGAAAACGCCCTGCAAGACTCTTTCGATGAGCTGGAGACCTCCCCGTGGGTCGTGCAGTTATACGCTCAGGACGAAACCAGTTGGGACAACTACCTGCAGCAGCTGCACGACTACATCCAACCCCGGGCACAGGGCAGTGACTTCACCGAGCTTTATCTGAAGCTGATGAAGCAGCACCTGGAAGCCATTTCCAAGCCGGGCGGGCTGTTTGAAGACACTAAGGTCAGCCAACTGCCTTGGAGGGGCCAGCAACGCCGTGTCCGCATTGTTGTGTATCGACGCACACAAGGGGCACAAGCGGACGTGCGCGGCCAAGCACCGGCCCCCTACCTAAAAATCATCTGTGATCGCCTGGTAGGCGGGCTGGCAAACGCCGGCATCAAGACTCATCGCATGGATGGCTACGCTATACGTCACTGGTTGATTCACTGGTTCAATCCACGACCTGACCATCTTGGCCCTGCAGACGCTGATGTCCGCCGTTTCTATGAGGTGGTTTGCAAGCAAGTGCCGGCAGCGGAGGAAGGCGAGTTACCGCTGGCCAGCGGGACCGACTTTTCGCAAAACCTGTGTTACCGCGAACCGCTATCGGACACTGAGAAAGGCTTATGGTACTTCGATGGTCTGCCCCACCGCGTGGTGATGCTCGATCGTCTGCGCGAAGCGCCCAAAACAGGCCATCTGACCGGAGAAACACGCAAGGGTGGTGATGCGCTCAACGCCCTGTTCGACAAAATGCCAGAGGACACCATTCTCTGTATCACCCTCGTGATCACTCCGCAGGACATCCTTGAAGGCCATCTGGAACAGCTCTCACGCAAAGCCGTTGGTGATACCCAGGCGTCGATCCTGACCCGCGAAGACGTTGCTGTCGCACGCCAGTTGCTTGGCCGCAAGCACAAGCTATATCGAGGCAGCGTAGCGTTTTACCTACGCGGGAAAGATGACGTGGAGTTACAAGAGCGCAGTTTGCAACTGAGCAGTGCCTTGCTGGGAGCGGGTATGGAACCCGTGGAGCCCCGCGATGAAGTTGCCCCCTTAAACTCGTACCTCAGATGGTTACCCGGCAATTTTGATCCCAATGAGCGCAAAGCACTGGAGTGGTACGCGCAACTGATGTTCGCTCAACACATTGCGAACCTGGCCCCAATCTGGGGAAGGTCGACCGGAACGGGACACCCTGGAATCACCTTGTTCAACCGAGGTGGAGCGCCGATCACCTTCGATCCGCTGAACAAGCTGGATCGCCAGATGAACGCGCATCTGTTCATATTTGGCCCTACGGGTTCAGGAAAGTCGGCCAGCGCAACGAATATCCTTAGTCAGATCGTTGCCATCTATCGGCCGCGACTGTTCATCGTTGAGGCCGGCAATAGCTTTGGCCTGCTGGGAGACTTTGCCAAGAAGCTCGGATTGACGGTCAACCGTGTCCGGCTCGCTCCTGGATCTGGGGTTAGCTTAGCGCCCTTCGCCGATGCTGAAAAACTCATTGAGCCGACCGCGAACGTCAAAACGCTCAAGGCTGATGACCTCGAGGCCTCGGACGAACACCTGGCAAGCCAAACCGAAGACGAACAGCGCGACATCCTGGGAGAGATGGAAATTACGGCCAGGCTGATGATCACTGGCGGGGAGGATAAAGAAGATGCGCGCCTTACCCGAGCAGATCGCAGTGCCATCCGCCAATGCATTCTCAATGCAGCACAGAAATGTGTAGCGGAACAACGCATCGTGCTCCCTGAAGACATCCGTGAGGCACTGCGAGAGATGGGGCATGAACCGGGTATACCAGCCGCTCGAAGCTCACGCTTCCTGGAGATGGCGGAAGCCTTGTCCATGTTCTGCATGGGCACTGAAGGCGACATGTTCAATCGTCCTGGTACGCCATGGCCCGAAGCAGACATCACTATTGTCGACTTGGCCACGTATGCCCGAGAGGGCTACAGCGCTCAGATGGCCATCGCCTACATTTCGCTGCTCAACACCGTCAATAACATTGCCGAGCGGGATCAATTCAAAGGCCGCCCCTTGATCTTCTTCACCGACGAAGGCCACATCCAGTTGAAGGTTCCGCTGCTGTCCCCCTACTCCGTCAAGATCACCAAAATGTGGCGAAAGCTGGGAGCCTGGTTTTGGATGGCCACTCAAAACGTTGACGACGTACCGCCAGAGGCATCGGCCCTACTCAACATGATCGAGTGGTGGATCTGCCTGAATATGCCGCCTGATGAGGTGGAGAAAATTGCACGCTTTCGTGAACTGACCCCAGCTCAGAAGTCGATGATGCTGTCCGCACGCAAAGAAAGCGGGAAGTTCACCGAGGGCGTAGTGCTGTCCAAAAGCATGGAAATGTTGTTCCGGGTAGTTCCGCCTAGCTTGTACCTGGCCCTGGCCATGACAGAACCGGAAGAGAAGAAACAACGCTACGACATCATGCAGGCCACAGGCTGCAACGAGCTCGACGCGGCTATTGAAGTTGCTGCAACGCTAGACCGCTATCGCGGCATCGAACCACACATCATCACTTTTCCCGAGCAAGTCACGGCCTTGGAGCGCCACGCATGAGAACACTGAATTCCTTGACCCAGAACCTCATTGAAAGTCTGACCCAGTTGCTTGAACAGCCCGGAGAGGATGCTTTGCAGACCTTGGAGGTGTGCGCGCCCGTGCTGATAGAGGAGCTGCAACAGGTCTTGGTACGAGCGGTGGATCGTCGCGATATCGAGTCCCAGCTTCAAGCAGTACTAGCCAATTGGCTTCGGCAGCACCCGCAACCCGAGAGCGCGGAAAGCGCGCTTCTTGAAGCCCTGCGCAAACAAGCACTATTAGGCTCGAAACCCTCCGAGGCCAGGGCATGACAGGCCTTCGAAAGCCACGGGGGGTAATACTAGGATGCCTCGTGGCTGCAGCTTTGGTGGTGGGTTACGCGATGCTAGTGTGGAACAAGATACAAACACCACAATTCGCCGGCCCGTGGCTGTTTGGGCCACCTGGTGCCCGCTGGAGCGTGACCGAATTTGCGGACCTGGAATGCCCCTACTGCAAGACATATACACCCGCACTGAAAGCCTGGGTGCAGCAGCAGAAGGACGTGAACCTGCAGTGGCACCACCTGCCACTGGACTTTCACGGTTCGGCCGCGATTAACGAAGCCAAAATGGTTGAGTGCGCGGGAGAGTTGGGCGGCGCTTCGGCTTTCTGGCAAGCAGTCGACCAGGTCTTTAAGCAAACCCGTAGCAATGGCCTAGGCTTCAATGGTCAGCTGGACATAAGCGACGTAAGTCCCCAAGCGCTGATGGACTGTGCCGTTAACAATAAACAGATTTCTCTGCGCATTAGCAGGCAGGCAGAAGAGGCCATAAAGTTCGGGGTCACAGCTACACCCACCGTACTGATTAAAGACAACAAAACCGGCAGGTCTCTAAAACTGGAAGGTGCTGCCGATGATGTGATGTTGCTGTCGGCAATTGACTTGTTGATACAAAAAAATAACTAGAGGACGCCACCGAGGCTCCAGAAAATACCAACATTGGCCCTATCCTGACGCTGTGCAGAGCCTCGGCCTGACGCCGATTAGGGTATTCTTTAACTGGACACGGGCCATCGTGACTTGGGAGCATCGGTGAGTTCGCCCAACGCGCAGGGGCAAGGGTTGTCAATGTGATTGACACTCGCGTCAACTTTTAATTACTATGTCAATGCAACTGCGGGACGACTAACCGGTTGAGATTTGAACGTCCCCTGGCCCGAAAGGGTGCTCGCGCAAGGCGGGCCGAAGCCTGAAAAGGCGAAGTGGTGACCGGATCTGCTTTACCAGAATACGAGAAGGGCGCCTTAGGGCGCCTTTTTTCGTTACTGCTTTCAGCGTTTTACAGCCACTGGCTTGCGCATATAGGTATTCGCGCAGAGGATCAGAAAACCCATCTCGCCCAGCAGTACAGGATCGGGTTGCTCCGGATCATCGTGATAGGCGCTTTCGACCACGATTGTCAGATCCTGTTTCTGCCGTCCTGGCTGCACCGCTTTGCGGATCTCGAAAATGACGTAATACGGACCCGATGGATCATTGATTTGCAGGGTGTATGCCCAATTTCGCAACGCCTTGGTCTGGCTCACTTTGCACTTGGGGTGATTCAGACCAAGGATCAGCGCTGGCAGCTGCTTGGACAGCCGATAACGGATCGGACAGAACGTGCGTGGTCGCGGACTGGTCGGATCAATGATCGGTTCGCCGGGAGGATGTTTCTCCGCGCTATATTTGCGCGAAAAGCAGTGGTTTGAAAAAGTGACGTGCACCGCCAAAGTTTTCTTGGCCAACCTACTATCGATCTCGAATGTAAACGGCTCAAGGTGCGTGAGATCAATGTGCTCGCCGCCGATGGCCAAGGGTGCAAAATAGGGCTGATCGGCCACACAAATCTCCTTGTAGTGGCCCTATATTAACCCAAAAAAAACAGGTCGTTTTGACCCTGCACTTTTTGAGCATCTATCGCACCAGTAACTGTCTCAAGATGGCTTAGCGTAGGATTTTTCCGAATTCTGCGCGCTCCCCTACCGCCGCGAATAGGTACGGCCAACTTGCAGCATCATTCCACCGCTTGGAATGAAAGCTGCCGTTCTGACTTCGCCTGTACTTCCCGCAGTTTTCCCACGTCAACAGCCAGGAGGTAGTCCTCATAGGGGAAACCACAGAATTCGGAAAAAATCGTACGGTAAGCCCCAGGCTGTCAAGTTTAGGTCATAGAAAGTGTTAAGCGATCGTTGATCGCTAATCCTGCCGGCCGAGGGCTTGTTTGTGTTGACCAGGCGCTGGCCATGCGTGCGTCCAGGTCAAAAAGCCCCCCAAGTGTCAGTAGGGATTAATGCAGATCCGTGCCGAGCTGTTGACCTGGTACTGACTTACGCAACGATGGGAGCAGGCGTAAGCAGCGCGACACACTCCTCGATGACATATTCCGGAATGCTCTCGAATTTATGCGGGTTGAGCTGCATCACGTACTCATTCTCGATGTGATAGGACTCGTTGATGAATTTGCGGATGACGCTGTCGTCGTGCTCATCATTGATGAGCCGGAACAGCTGGATTTTTTCATAACCCACAGCGGTCGCATAAAACTTGGCCTTGATGGCCTCCACGTCCTTCACCTCAGCCACCAGGGCAATGTAATTAAAGTCGGCGATATGGTTGTCGCGGATTAATGACTCGGCATCTGCCTGTTCGGCAGCCGTCATGTCCCGAATAGAAGACCCTGACTGAATTGTCGGTGTATCCCGTCCCTTGAACAGGCTAGCAAGCAGGTTGTATTCCAAGCCTGCGTCGTCCAGCAGCTCGAAGTGTCGTCGCAGGTAGATTGTCTTCAGGACGGTGTCGGTAAGTGCCTCGATATTAACTTTGCAGATTTTGGCGAAGGTCTGGATATCGTTCCTCTCGATCGGAACCTCCGTTACAACCCCGGCGCGCGAAGATAAGAAGCAAGCAGATGGTTCGGCGGCTTTGAATATGGCGTTGGTGCTTTTTATGACATCAATCGCGGGTTCGATGTCGTGGGTGAGCATCAGCGTGGTTATGCCGCGCAGACTGGCCTTACCCCGGAATAGCTCCTGGAGGATCGCAAATTTCTTGTTCTTGTCGAAAGATGAGATCGGATCATCCAATACGACCAAATCCGGTTTTTCACTGAGGACCTGGTGCATGAATAGCACAAGCGCAAATGCGTTTTTTTCGCCGTAGCTCAGATGACGTGAGGCCGTCTCTATGTAATTCACCTGGTCTTTGTGGATTAGCTTCATTTTGTAGGATTCTGGTTCGGCTACGATTTCAACAACGTACTTGTAGCCTGCAGACTTCAGGAAACCATTGATGCTGTTCTGGTTGTCCTCGATGCTTTTTTTAATTTTCGCTTTGTGTCGATTGATTTTCCCTTTGAGGCTACCAACTTTCCCAATCAAGTCGTCGAGCTGAAGGTTGATAGGGTCGACGGTCTTGCGCGTCTCCTCGGAATCAAGCTTGTCGATCAAATTGAGCTCAATTTTCAACGGTGTCAGTTGGTCGCCAACATCTTCGAAATCGCGCAGAGAGAAGAAAGATATAGTTCGCAACCCCTCCAGCTTGTTGATCAATGCATCAATGTCCGCTTTGAGGCCCGTCAGGAAACTTTGCTCCTC
Source organism: Pseudomonas sp. R76 (assembly GCF_009834565.1). Classification (GTDB taxonomy): domain Bacteria; phylum Pseudomonadota; class Gammaproteobacteria; order Pseudomonadales; family Pseudomonadaceae; genus Aquipseudomonas. Next base: position 1,010,075 of record NZ_CP019428.1, on the reverse strand, counting down.
CGCCTGCAATTCAACCTTTGCCTTTGTCACATTCTCTAGATTCTCCCGGCACTTCTCGCTGAAATATTTTCCCAGCCTGTCGATGATTCCTCGAAGGAGGTTAATGTGCCCGACGGTGTTGGAGTCATACTCTTTTTCGACGGCCAAAGCTGTGTCCTTCTGTTCTGCGCTAGTCAGCGCTATTGAACAGTAGGGGCAGCTATCTGCTATTTGTAGAAATTCATTGCCTTTTACCTGCCATGCGATCCATTTGGCGGGTTCCTGACTTTTAATAAACGTCGAAAATGGTTGCAGGACATCAGGAATGTTTTCCAGCTTATTGCCAGTTCCGAATGCCTTGTGGATCTTGCTTGTCTTGGGAATGGCACCTGTCTTGGATTTTCCGAAGGCCTCCCGTAATTCTTTCAGGTCGGTTACGACTTGCCCGATTTCAGCATTGTCGGAAAACGCTTTTCGGATACCCGAGAGCAGCGTATCGATATCGGCCATCTCCGCCAGATATTCCGGCGTTCTGATGAAAATCTCGAAACTATTTTTCACAATCTCATCTTTTTGAAAGACGAATTGCTGCACATAACTGTCGTCAAAAACGAGGACTTTCCTGAGTTGGTCCACTCCCCGAACCTCCGGGGCTGGCATATCAGGCTTGCCGCGGTGCTTGAAAGGGATTAACTCCTGGAGAGAGCCGTCAGCACGAATATGGCTGATGATAGCTTTCGCAATAGTGCTTTTTCCAAGGCCGTTTGGCCCAAATTTGATGTTTAGCGCCCCCTCAGAAATAACTACATCTGCGCGGTCAATACTGTTGCAGTTGAGTACGGTAACCGTGTAGTTAGCCATGCGTCCCCCTTAATTTTGAACAGAATAGGCAGCTAAAATTAGCCGCAAATTCTTACAATCGCCCGTTAATGTACGATCTATTTAATTTCGTAGATGGGAATCCCACAGAATCGGAGATTTTTGTACGTTAAGCCGCGCGATACCGTTGTAAGCCTCAATGGATATAGCTTGTGTCCAGTTGAAGTACACCTCAAACGGGCGTCAGGTGGGGCACTGGCGCAGTGTCAGAATAGGGCTGTTTCTGCATTTCCTGACGGCTCGCTTTCAACTTCTATGACCTAAACTTGACAGCCTGGGGCTTACCGTACGATTTTTTCCGAATTCTGTAGCCTCCCCTCATAGCGACTAACCGAGTCGATGAATCGAGCAGCCAGCCAGTAGTGGTCTACGAGGCGGATTTTTTTACGGGAACACCTATGTGGATGGCGATCGGGTCAATCATCGTTAGAAGTTTATCGTTCGAAATGCTGGCGGTATTGACGTGGTAATAAATCACGCTGGCTCAATCTGCACGATAATCACGAGACTCAGCTGCACCGGTGTGAATGTTCCCGCAGCGCCCCGTAGAGAGCAGATTCATAATCTCGAAGTGATTGTTGAATGCTCACAAGCGTTTTCCTAGAATTTTTCGATATTGAAGCGAGCCAGGTAATCCGGCCGCTCCATGTTGTTGACCACAACCTCTTCTGGGAAAGGAAATCGGCGGTGCCCTTCGTCATCGAACCAGCCAGGCGCCGCTCTGTAGCGTTCAAGATGCTCCAAAAACACCGACCGGTTAAAGCGAAGGCCTCGACCGGGGTTTCCAGCTAACTCAAGGTCTAGGCACACGCTATGCAGCTCAAGGAATCCTGTATGGAGGCTCGCGCCATCTTCGATAACCGAAATGTAAAGACAGTGTTCAAAGCTGGCCCAATTGGCATACGTATACCATTCGTACCATTCGCCGGCCCCCTCCGATCCTGAGCCTGATAGTTCCAGTGCCGAAGTCGGATCAATCCGCACCAAAACGATATTGCAATTTAGTGATTCATCGATAAAGCCCTTCAACTGCCCGGGATTGTCAGTACGGAGAAAAAAGACCATGGATGACATAACATTTTTCCGTTGTGGCTGTGAGGGCTCACTTAAGCCCGTAGTTGCGCTTAAGTTCGACGATGCGAGCCGCACGCTGCTGGTGGGCCTCAGCGGTGCCCTGATCGACGACTATAGCCCCATAGGCGACAGCTGCGGTCTACTGCTCGTCCTGCTTCACCAGGTCCACTAGTTCCTGTAGCTGTGCCTGAATTTCTTCGTAGATGGCCATCGTCTTTTCCTGCTCGATCCAGTGGGGAAATCAGTCTTTGCCCTGCAGGTCTTTTTCAATTTCGGCCAGGTCTTGGGCAAATGCCTGATCAAGCAGGCTCGGTTTCTTTTTCCACGGTTTGGTTTCAGGTTCCGGCTCTGCGGCATAAACCGTCACAGCATCAGGATTGACCTGCAGGTGCTGCTCAAACTGCTCCTGCAGTTGTTTTCTCAATTCTGCTTTGGTCATTCAATCGCTCTCGTTTTTATTTGCTCAGGTCATGGCTTGGCTTGGCTCTGTCCTGGGCTACATGGCAACAATCATGCGGTCGGCCGGGTACTGGCGCATAAACTCCATGCTGTCGTCGGCACCGGAATTCAACCAATCACCGTATAGCCCCTGAGGGAGTATCACGACCATGCGTTTTTCGTCCTGAGACTTGTGGTAGTTGCGCATGAAGGGGTGGTCATCCGCATTGATGGTCAGCATGGTGAAGCTGTGCAGATCCTCACCGGTACCAGGATCACGCCACCGCTCCCAGAGACCCGCAATGCCCATTATCTCACCGTCTGCCCGCGCAATCCGCGTGGCGATCGCCTTTCCGGATCGCCAATCGGGTTCATAGATGGCCGCTGCAGGGATAATGCAGTGCTGAGCCTTTCGCCAAGCCGTGCGGAACGATGGCTTTTGACTGGCCGTCTCCGATCGGCAGTTGTAGGTGCTGCGAACGATTTTGGTGTCCTTGCTCCAGGTCGGAATCAGCCCAAACGCGCCTTGCAGCGCCTCCGTTAGCACCGACGATTCGTCGTCGACGTGCTCCGCACGGCGAATGAAAGGCCCGGTATAGCCTGGGTACAGATCCAGCTTGCCCTGCTCAAATGGCTCAACGCCGAATGTCTCGGCCACCCGCTGCGGCGCCGGGGCCTCGTAATGACTGCACATACACAAACTCCTTCCAGATCCTGACGCCTCAATTGGCGTTTACCGTCCATAACTGGTCGAGCCTGGTGGTGTAGCTTGGGCTTTTCAGCTCACGACGCATGCCCCAGGCCGGCGCCGCCGGCACCGCGGCCGTACGCAGCGTGCCTCGGCCCCAGCGGTTATTGATTTCGTCCAGGACGCTCATCACCTTGTCGGCCGTAACAGGCTGTGTGTGCGCAAAAAGATCATCGGTGAACTCACCAGGTTGACGCAGATCCATCAGCAACACTTCCGCCTTGCTGTATCGGAACCCAGGACGGAAAAGGCGTTCCACCGCCTGCGTTGCTTCGCGGGTGATCAAGCGCACGTCATTGGTGGGGTAGGGCAGCTCCACCAACACGCCGTTAGCGTAACGCGCCTCGTCCGGGTTAAACATGCCAGTGCGAATGCTCACGCGGAGCTTCTTGCACAGCGAATGCTGGGCTCTCAGCTTTTCTGAGGCCCGCTGCGCGTAGGTGGCCACCGCTTCCTTGATGGGCTCAATCGTCGTCAGCCGGGTACCAAACGCACGGCTGCAGCAGATCTCCTGCTTGGCCGGCGCCGCGTCCTCCAGGGCAAGGCACGACGTGCCGGCGAGTTCACGCACCGTCTTCTCCAGCACAACACTGAATTTACGGCCGAGCAGCCCTGGGTCGGCCTTGGCCAAGTCCATTGCGGTGTGAATGCCCAAGGCGTGCATGTGCGCCGTCATACGTCGACCAATGCCCCACACCTCTTCAACGGCCGTATTGCGCAACACCCAGTCGCGCTTGAAAGGGTCGCACAGATCCACGACGCCGCCGGTCTGCGCCTGCAGGCGCTTCGCTGTGTGGTTGGCCAGTTTGGCCAGGGTTTTGGTGTGGGCAATGCCCACACCGACAGGGATGCCGGTGTGTTTTAGGACTTTGGACCGAATCGTTCGCCCGAATTCGGTGAGGTCGCCGGGCATGCCGGAGAGGTCACAAAAAATTTCGTCGATGGAATACACTTCGCTGTCGCAAACCATTGATTCTATTAGGGTCATGACCCTTTCTGACATTTGGCCGTTTATGTGGAATAGAAAATCAATAGAAAAAAACCATTTTTGCCGCTGAGAGCAATTGTCCTGGAGCACACAGGGCAGACATTAGGTGTAACGGCTTGCAATCGAAACCCGTCGTGCTCGCAATGAGCGCACTTCGACTCAGATTAGGTGCGATTGACGGAGCCCTCCCGCTAACATTAGCTGCGAGCGAGCTTGCACTCAGCCGTGCCGGATTGCATTCCATCGGCTCCGACTCACATTAACTACGAATGAAACAATCGGGCTCATATCGACAAGCCCGCCGCAAACATCTTGTCGCGTAGCTCAACGGAGCGAGCTGGATCGAGCGCATTGCTGAACAACGTCTTGACCTCGGGATCTGACCCCGTTTTTCTTCCCTTATCTTTGCTGATTATGGCATGGCCCAAGCCATAGTAGCTTTGCTTTTAGTGAATCAGGAACCAGTTCAAAAAGAGCCTGAATAAACTTTATATGCTCCGAGTAATTAGGTGAAATATCATCACTGCAATTGTCAAAATAATATTTGGCCTGATAATTTAAAAACCATATATCATGCTCAGAAAACTCAGAATCCAACAAACCGACTGTAAGATTATGCACTAATTCCACCTCAAAATAACACGACCTATCTTTACCCTTTATCTTTTCATCCAGGGTCTGGATATTTCTTATATAAGGTAGAGCTAGAGACAACATCCTAACGTATATTTCATTTTTTTTAATATGAGCGGTCATCATTTTCTTACCGGCATGGATTGGGCTCCAGCAGGAGCATTTTTTGTTTGAGTCCAAGACCCATTTTTCAATAGTTTATCTATAAAAGAAGCATCGCCTGTCTTTCTAAATATTTCCTGAGCGGCGACCATGCGATGATTTCCCTCAGATATATAATAAGTGCCCTTGCTGTCTACATAGCCAGCAATGCGTCCTTCCGGGGCTGTAAACCTATAGTTATTAGATAGCATATCATTTTTAATTTGATCCACTTGCTTCGGATTCCGAAGACCTACCTGCATACTTTTTATACCGGTTGATGCCCCTGACCTGGAAATATTAGAAACAGTCGTCTTAGCAAGGCCAATTAAACTTTTACCTAGCACAGCTACAGAAGCGACTGCAGCTTGGTTTTCAGGATCAGATATAAACAATGCGAAACTCGCCCATTTCGGGCTATTTACGTCTATTTTTGCTAAATCTTGCCCATTCCATTCTTGAATATATGCCTTGGCTTCATCATTGCTCATCACATCCAGGCCGATATGACTTAGCCAATCCGGACGTTGAGTGACCTCAATCCCACCCTGTACAAGTTCTTTATCCTCACCCAGAGCTCTGAGCGGATCGTCCTTCAATCTCTGGTCTGTTTCGGCGCTCTGCTTATCACTGACCTGCTTCCATTTATCAATCACTCCTTGGCAATCAGGATTACCTGATTTGCGGCAGTCAGACATTTCTTTATCAAAGGTTAACGATTGCTCCAGGCTTAACCAGTTGTTCTGAACAGCATTAGTACCCGCCTGCGCGCCCGTCACGGCACCGCTCAGATCACCACCAGCAAGCCCGCCCACCAACCCCGACGCCAATGTCGAAAGCGCCGACACCGTCTGCCTCTGCTCCTCGCTCAAATCCTTGAGTGCAGTATTTGGATATAGTCGTGCCGCAATTAGCTCGCCTGTGGCTGCTCCTGCCGCACCTGCACCAGCGGAGTTACCCTGAACCTGAGCAACCACAGCTCCCAACACAGCCTGCGCCATGATGCGCGCCGTGTCGTTGCTCCCGGCTGTCTGCTTGATAATGTTCGCCAGGTACGGCGCCGATGCACCGGTGATTGCTGAACCGATATCCCCTCCCACCAATCCTCGTAAGGCAGCCGTCACCGCTTGAGCCGCACGTTGATAATCGCCCCCCGTACCGTACGGCTGCATCACCGTACGGGTCACCTGCGCGGCGATCTGTTCATCGGTTGGCCGGGTATTACCCTCACTGATCAGCTTGTCTCGCGCAGCCGCTATCGCTTTAGGGTCTTTTTGAGCATTGGCAGCGTTAATGGCACCTTGAGTGCGAACAACATCCGCAGCTTGCGTTCCGATATCCCCAATCAACTGCACCTGCTGCAACCGTCTCTGCTCTTTCTCCTTGTCGAAGATCGGGCTGATACTGTCGTTGGCGTGTTCAACGTCGTGGCTCAGGGTCGCAACGTCCTGCTGCTGTTTTGCAGGGTCACGAATATCCAGGGTGCCTTTGGAAATAGCCGATGAAGTAGTGCCGCTGGCACTGTCGCCATGGTTGAAGGCGATCAACGTGCCACTGGGCATGTTGCTGACAAATTTGCCAGCGCCATCGCTGCTACTACTGACGCTGGCACTCTGCAGCTTGCTGGTGTAATCGGCTTTGTTCTTGATCTCACTCCAACCAAGAGTCCCTGTGCTCAGCCGATTTTTGTCGGCGTCTGCGGTACTGGCAATGACACTGCCATCGAGCTGTGTGTGATTTTTCACATCGACTTGATAACCGCCCTTGCCGCTAAACAGGCCGGTTTGTTCCTGCACACTCTCGTATTTGGAGTCGATCTTGCTTTTGCTGACGCTAAGGCTCGCGCTTCCGCCCGTGCCGATGATGGCGACACTGGCGCCCCCACTGACATTGGTTTGCTTGGACTTGTAATCGTCGGAGTCCTGCAAGCTTTGCAGCGTAAGGTCGCGGCCTACGTTGGCAGTGATCTTGTCCGCATTGACCTGCGCACCCTTGAGGGTGGTGTCTCGCCCGCTGATCATGCTGACTTGCTTACCCGCATCCAGCGTCGTCTCGGTCCACGTAGTGCCGTTGCCTTTCTCACTGCCCGTACCCTTGTTTGCGTTGGCGAAAATACTCAAGCCACCACCGCTGGAGCTAAAACCTATGCTTGCACCTATGGCGCCTCCGCTGCTGTTGTTCTTGCCGTCGAGCTTTTGCGTGTTAGCCGCAGCCTCCAAGCGGATATCGCGTTCAGCAGCCAACAACATTTCGTTGCCTGCCTGAAGCTTGCTGCCTTGAATACGGATATCACCGTCCGCACCGGGGGTACCATTACCGGCCGCGACGATGGTGAGATTATTGCCGCTGGTCAGGCTGCTACCCTGGCTGACTGTCTGTTCCTGGGTCTGCTTGGAGCTGGATTTTTGCGAGCCGAGCGAGATGGCGATACCAACGAACTGCCCTGCGTTATCGCCGGTCATTCCTCCATTTTGTTGAGCCGCCTGCCAAGCCTGAACACCTGTCAGGCCAGCTTTGATACCTTGCAACGCGGAGAGGCGACTATCGTCTTCGTTCTTGGCTTGCTTGGCCGTCTGGTAAGCGGAGTCGACCGCACTGCCCACGGTCCCGGACAATGCCAAGGTCAGGCCACTGCTCTTGCTCTTGGAGGTCTGCTCGCTCCGGTTGTTGTTTTCGTCCGCAAGGATGTTGACGTTCTGCCCGACGAGACGAATGTCCTTGCCCGCAACGACGTCAGAACCTCTGATCGTCAGGTCCTTACCCGCCTCGATATTCACGCTGCCAAGCACACTGCCGACGTTACTGGCTCGGGTGGTTTCAGTGGAGCTGGTCGAGGTGTTCTGGTTGCTGGTGGAGCCCAAGGTGAAGCCAATCCCGCCGCTGCTCAACAAACCCGATTTTTTCGTCGATGAGGAATGACTTTGTTCGAAGGTTTCAGTGGCCCCGTCGATCACCACATTGCGCCCAGCTATCAAGCTGGTGCCGTTAGTGGAGACGATGTCGCTGGCAGAAGTGCCAATGTCCTGCCCTGCACGTACGACCACGGTGTCGGCACTGACAGAGGAGCCTTGCTGCGTCGTTGAACTGCTGCTATCGATGCGCGTCTTCTGGGTGCTGGACAACCCTGAACTGCTGGTCTTGGTTTTGCGGTAATAGCTGTAATCGCTGTTCTGCGCGGCATTCAGGTCCAGGTCACCGCCTGCGTACAGATAAGCTTCCTTACCGGCACTCACTCGACTGGCGATGAGCGCCAGGTCGCTGCCCGCGCTTAGAGAAGCGTTGCCACCGGCGACCAACGACGTGCCGACTTGCTGAACATGATCCTCCTGACTCTTAACCTTCTTCGAGTTGAACGCCGAATGCTGTTCATTCTCCGCCGAGGCCAAGGTCAAATTGCCCGTGGCCGCCATGGCCAAGTCACGCTTGGCATCGATCTGGCTGCCGATGGCGCTGATGTCCCGTGCGGCGACGACCTGGAAGTCGCGGCCAGCCTCAATCACGGTGCCGTATTGGGTGGCGCTGCTGCCGCGAGACATGTCAGTCACCGCGTTGGCGTTGCGTTGTTCAGCGGAGACAAGATTAACGTCACGTCCGGCCTGGATGACCGTGTCGGCGCCGCTTTTCAGCACCCCGCCCACACTGTTGACGTCGCGCCCGGCGCCCAGGCTCAGGTTGTTGGCGGCTTCGATACGCGCGGCGTTGTCGACGACATCGGTGCGTTCGGTGCGGTAGCCGCTGCTGCTCTGGTGGCTGGTGACACTGCGTTCGTTGAGCACATCGCCATTGACCGCCGAGACGCTGACGTCGCGGCCGGCGATGATGCCGCCGGCGCGGTTGGTCAGGTTGTTGGTGGCCAGCAGGTCGAGGCGGTTGCCGGCTTCGATCAGGCCGCTGTTGACCATGTCGCGCCCGGCGCTGGCGGCCAGGTTTTGGGTAGCGCGCAGGGTGCCGACGTTGTCGAGGTTGGCCCCGGCCATCAGGTTCAGGTCACTGCCGGCAATCAGCGCACCGTTGGGCGCCAGGCGGTTGTTGGCCTGGGCCAGGTAGAGCACCGGCACCAGCACTTGTTGGCCGGCGACGGTGGCGTTTTCCATCCAGACGATGTCATGGGTCAGGGCCGCGACTTGTTCGGCGGTAAGGCTCACGCCCACCGCCAGGTTCAGTTGTTGCTTGCTGGCGATGGCGTTGTCCATCAGGTACTTGAACATCGAGGCGTCGCTGGTCTGGCCGTCGATGAAGCGTTGGCCGGTGCGGGCGATCACGGCCTGTTGAATCAGGCGTTGTTCGTAGAGCCCATCCCCCAGGCGCTTTTGGGACTGGTCCGGGTCATAGCCCAGTTTCGACAACAGGTAATCGGAGCCCATGAACTGCTGCAGGTTGGTGAGCAGCGGGTTGGTTTCGATCAGGTATTTTTGCGGGTTGGATGCGAACTGGCTGTCGGGCAGGCCTTGCACGCGGTTGACGGTCAAGCCGTTGACTGACGTGCCACTGCCCGTGACAGTCGCTTGGCCCGGGTCGAGTGGGTTGGCCGAGCCTTGACCGGCCACCGTGCGTGACGGGGTGCCTGGCGTCGCTTGCGGGCGATCCGCCGCCGCCAGGTTGTTGCCACCCAACGTCCAGCTTTGTGGGCCGGTATCGGTAGGGGTGGCAGTGCCCTCGCCGCTCAGGCGGAACAAGCCGCCCTGGCCGGTGGGCAAGCTGAAGCCGGGCAGGCTCAGCGGGTTGATCTGCTGTTGGGCGAGGTCTGGCGGAAGTTGCTGGTTGATGGTGATGCGGGTCGAGAAACCGTTGGCCGCGCTGGCACCCGAAGCGTCGGTGGTAGTCTTGGCGCCTGCGCCCACGTAGTTGAAGCCTGGCCGCACAACGCTGTTATCGATGTTGCCCTGGGCCTTGACGGTAGCCACACCGGCGGCCTGGATCACGGCCGCGTAACGTTGATCGCCGGAGTCGATTTTCGTGACTCGACGCAGCGCGGTGCGCTCTTGTTCGGTCATGCCGATGAACGAGGCCATGGCCGCTTCAAGACCGGTCAAGTCCTTGGGGTCATAGGCTGCGCCGGTGCTGGAATAGCGATTGTTAAAGGCAGCCGCAGCTGAATACCAGCCGCTGGCATCACGGGTACGCTCGGAGATAAACAGGCGCCAGGTTTCGGTCTCGCCGGTTTCAATCCCGTTGTTGGCCAGGTTGTTGACCGAGATATTCAGGTTGCCAGCGGTGCCGATGCTGCTGCTCGCGTTGAGCAGGTCACCACCGGTAATGGTCAGGTTCTTTCCAGCGCTGATACTCGATGCGGCACTGGCGTCGGTGACTTCGAACTTGTCTCGCTGAACGATTTGCCACAGGTGGTTTTCCTTGCCGCCGCTGCAATCGCCGGCATAGTTGGGACCTTCCTGGCAGGGGAATTCCGTAATCGAAGCGGTGTAGATGCCGCCGTCATTGGTGGTCAGCACTGAACGCCGATTGCTGATCATCGAGGCGGTCAGGCTCAGGTTGCCGTCGCTCTGGATGCTGGAGGAACTGTTGATGATGCTACTGGCCAAGCCGCCCTTGCCGTCACGGTCGACGCTCAGGTCGCCCATGCTGTAGATATCGGCGTAGCTGTTGTTCAGCGCATCCACCCGCAGGCTCATGTCGCCACCGCTGAAGATCAGCCCGTGGTCGTTGAGCAACGCACCGGTGGTGGTGGTGAGGTTCTGGCCGCTGCCCAGGGTCGCGTAGTTGTTGATAGCACCAGCGGTCAGGTTCAGGTCGGTGGTGGACGTCAGGCGTCCGTAGTTGTTCAGGGTGCCAGTGATGTTGGCGGTGGTAATGCCGCCGCCTGCGATGCTGGCGGTGTTGCTCAGGTTCAGTTGCGCGGCGCTGAGGGTCAGGTTGCCCAGGCTGCTGATGCGCCCGGTGCCGTTCAGGGCGCCGCTCAGGGTCAAGTCGAGGCTGCCATCACTGGCAATCAGGCCATTGGTGGACCAGTTGCCACCGCTGCCGATAAAGCGTTGGGCAGCCAACAGTTGACCGCCGCTGGTCTGGTCGAGTTGATTGACGTTGACGGTCAGGCGCCCGGCCTGGATCACGCTGCTGTTGGTCCAGGTGTCCTGATTGACGGTCAGGTCGCCCCGCGTCACCAGGCTGCCGCCGACACTATTGAGGTTGCCCGGAGCGATGTCGAAGCGACCGGTGCCCACGTGCAACACCGTGCCGCCTGCGTTCTGCAGGCTGCCCGCAGCGAGGGTCAGGGTGTTGTTGGCGGTTTCCAACAGGCCATTGTGGTTATCAAACAGGCCGCCGATGGTGAACTCGGTGCTGCCGTTGGCGCCCAGCGCCCGCAGCCGACCGGTCTGGTTGTCCAGGCTGGCGGCGCTGACCTTGAGGGTCGATTCACTTTCGATAATGCCCTTGCGGTTATTCAGTGCACCGCTCAGGTTGAGGTCGATCTGCTGGCCGGCAATCTGGCCATCGTTGTCGCCGCTGTTGTCGAAATCATGGCCGGTGACGCTCACCAGGCCCTTGGCATAGAGCCCACCGTCGCGGTTGTCGAAGTTACCGGTGCTGACCAAGGCATTGCCACTTTGCGCAGAGAGCCGCCCGCCATAGTTATCCAGAGTCCCAGCCAGCAGGTTCAGGGATTGCCCCTGGACAATGCCGCCCTGGCGGTTGTTGTTCAGGTCATAACCATTGCGCAGCACACCGACAACACGGCTTTGCAGCGCGCCTGCGAGGCTGGAAAGTACGCCGCCACGGTTATCGAGGCTGGCGGCTTGCGCGCTGAGGTCGCCCGTTTGAGCAATCAGCTTGCCGCTTTGGTTATCGATATCGCCTGCGACGTCCAGTGTCAGGCCCGCCTTGCTTTGTACCGCGCCCTTGGCGTTGTCCAAGCGGTTGGCGGTGAGCTTCAGATCAGCGTTTTGGCTATAGATCAAACCATCGCTACCGTTTTGCACGACACCGCTGGCAGTGAGGGTCAGGCGCTCATTGGCCGCGACGGTGCCGCGATTGCGGTTATCGAGGCCGCCCGTCAACAGGGTCAACAAACCTTGACTGGCGATTTGGCCGCCCTGGTTGTTGATCTGCGTGGCACGGGAAATCAGCAACGGGCCACCGCTGGACAGTTTGCCGTTGGTATTGGTCAGGGTCGCGAGCAGGCCGAGGGTGGCCGCCGTACCGCCAGTGATGCTGCCGCCGCTATTGTCGAGATTCTGTGCCGTCAGGTTCAGGGCTGCGCCGCTGTCGATCACGCCGCCCTGGGCGTTGTTTAGCAGGCCACTGACGGTGAGGGTCTGGTCACTCGCACTGGAGAGAATGCCCTTGTCGCTGTTGTCCAACTCGGCGGTGGTGACCGTCAGTGCTTTCTGGCTGACCAGTGCACCGGCGCCACTGTTGAGCAGGCGGTTGGTGAGCGTCGCGTTGAGGTCGCCGTAACGGCTGGAGAGCGTGCCGTTGTTGCGGTTGTCCAGGCTCTCACCGCTGACGGTCAAGCCCTGCCAGCCAGACATCAAACCGCCCTGGTTGATCAGGTTGCTGGCCTTGAGCACCAGCAGGTTGTTGCTGATCAGCTTGCCGGCGCTGTTGTCCAGGGTGCGGCCGCTGAGGTTCAGGCTCTGCGCACTGGAGATCTCGCCTCCCTGGTTATTCACATCACGCAGGTGGTCCAGGCTCAGGACACCTGCTGTGGTGATCAGACCACCAGCGTTGTTCAGGTCGCCTGTGGCGCTACCGAAATCCAGCGCAATGGCGCTGCCCAGCAACGAGCCTTTCTGATTGTCCAACGCAGCGCTGTTGATGGTCAGGGTGTCGGTTGCGTTGATCAGGCCCTGGTTCTGGTTGGTCAGTTGCCCATCAACATTGAGCAGTGCATCCCCACGACTGGTGAGCGTCCCGCCACTGTTATCGAGCGTCGCCGCATGGGCGTCCACCGACGCCGCAGCGATCAGGCCTTTGACGTTGGACAGCGCCTGGCTGATGCGCACGGTCAGCACATCGTTGCTCAGCAGTTTGCCGTTACCGTTATCGACATTATCGGCAGTGAGGGTGAAGGCCTGGCGGCTGGAGATTTCACCGCCCTGGTTGTTCACGTCCTTGAGATTCTTGAGCAACAACAATGGGCCGTTGATCAAGCCGCCCTGGTTATTCAACTGGCCACGGTTCAGGTCCAGGCTCAGGGACTCGCCGCTGGTCAACTGACCGCCTTGCTGGTCCAGTCCGCTGACGCTGGCGGTAAGAGCCTTGGCGCTGCTAATTTGCCCACCGTCGCCGTTGTTGAGCTGGCCGGCGGTGATGCCCAGCGTTTCAGCGGAACTGATACCGCCACCGTGATGATTGTCCAGAGTGCCGGTATTGATGTGTGCCGCCTGGCGCGCGCTCAAGGTGCCTTTCTGACTGTTGTCGAGACTGGCGCTGCGCAGGTCCAGGCCACTGTCCGTGACCAAACGGCCGCCCTGGTTATCCACGGAGCCCGTGGTGGTGACACTCAGTTGGCCGGCGCTGGACAGGCTGCCCAGACGGTTGGCCAAGGCTGTTGCAGTGACCGTCAGCAAGCCTTCGCTGCTGATCAGGCCTTGAGCATTTTGCAAGTCACCCCTGAGGGTCAATACGCTGTCTTTTTGACTGGCGACGGTGCCACCGGTGTTGTCCAGTTGTGCGGCGCTCAGGCTCACGCCGGCTTGCCCGCGCAACACGCCCAGGTTGCGGTTGAGAATGTCATCGACGGTCAGGTTCAGCGCACTGCCCGCAATCACTCGGCCGCTGTCGCTATTGTCCAGGTGCGCGCCGTTGAGGGTGACAGCGGCCTTGCTCGACACCTCGCCGCCACGGTTGTCGACACGGGCAACGGTGAGCTGCACACCTTGAGTACCAGACACCAGGCCGTTCTGGCGGTTGTCCAGAGCATTGCCACCCAGGCTCATGACACCTTGAGCGATCACCAGGCCATTGTGGTTGGCCACATCAGCGATACGAGCGTTGACGTTTTGCTTGCCGGAAATCTGGCCGCTGCTGTTATCCAGGCTCGTGGCGATCAGGTTGGCGTTGCCATCGGCGACCACTACGCCGCTCTGGTTTGTCAGCGCGCCATCGACGGTCAAATCCAACGCGCCCTTGCTGCTGAACATGCCATTGCTGTTGTCCAGGCTCGCGACATGGGCGTCGAGACTGCCGGCAGACACCAGCCCTTTGATGTTGCTCAAGGCCTGGGCGAGTCGCAGGGTCAAACCTTGATCACTGATCAGGTTGCCGCCACTGTTATCGAGGTTTTGCGCCGTCAGGGTGAAGCTCTGGGTACTGGAAATTTCGCCGCCCTGGTTCGCCACATTGGCGAGGTTGTTGAACACCAGGCCCGGACCACGGATCAGGCCGCCTTGGTTGTCCAGTTGGCCGTGATTAAGGTCCAGGTTCAGACCGTTGACGCTGGTGAGCCGGCCACCGTTGTTGTTGAGACTGGCGACGTTGGCCGTCAATGCCTGGTTGCTGGCGATGCGGCCGACCGCGCTGTTATCCACGGCGCCCGCCTTGAGCGCGAGCGTGCCCTGGCTACTGAGGGTGCCGCCCTGGTTGTTGACGGCGCCGCTGGCGGTGAGGCTCAGGGTGTTGCCCGCCGTGACCAGCCCGGCGACGTTGTCCAGGGTGGCGACATTCAGGGCTGCCACGTCGAGGCTGGACACTTCGCCGCCGCGGTTATTCAACTCGCCAAGGGTGGCGGTCAGCGGGCCACTGCTGGTGATGAGCCCACCTTGGGCGTTCAGCACGCGATCGGCTTTCACATCCAGGCTGGCGTTGCTGAGCACGCGGCCTTTGTTCTGGTTGTCGAGGGTGACAGCGGTGATCTTCGCGCTCTGTTTCGCGCTGAGGGTGCCACCCTGGTTGTTCAAGGCCTGGGTGTTGACCGTCAGCGCACGGCTGGCGATCACACTGTTGCCGGTATTGTTGAGGGTCTGTGCGGTAAGGCTGACATCGCCCGTGGTGTTGCGCGTGTTATCCGCGTTGACGCCGGCTTCGATAATGCCGTTGTTGGTCAGTTGACCACCACTTGACAGCGTGATGCTGTCGCGAGCGGCCAGGGTTTTTCGGCTGTTCAAGTCGCCTTGGGTCTGCAGCCCCAGCGCAGTGCCGGCGTAGACCGCCCCCTGAGCCTCGAGGCTTGCGGCCTTGACGTTGACCGCGCCGCTGGCCGCCGCCTGCGCCATGCTCAAGTGCCCATTGGCATCGAGCTGAATATCCCCACCGCTGGCCGCCAACGTCCCGTCGAGCTTCACCCCGACCCCGGCCTCAGTGCCTACCAGTTTGATCGCGCCAGCGTACATCCCGCCCAACGCCGACGAATCAATCGCCAACTCCGGCTTGGCGCTGCCGTCATCGGCACGCGCGGTGGCATTCAGGGTCTGGGCGTTGACGTCGTTGCGACCGGCAATCACGGTCAAGTTGCGCGCATTGATCTGCGCGTTGATCTTCGCCGAGCGGGTGATGATTTCGAAGCGGTCGACGTTGCTGGCATTCAGGCCCTGGCCGTCGATGGTCACGGCGCCGCCGTCGACCTGATAACGGTCCAGGCGACCGTTATCGAGGACGGGTTTACCGGTTGTCAAGGTGACGTTGGGAGTGTTGATGAAGCCGCAACCATTACAGCTGATGCCGTAGGGGTTGGCGACGATGACCTTGGCCGACTGGCCCGCCACTTCGGTGTAGCCGCGCAGTTGGCTGGGGCTGCCGCCGTTGACCTCGTTGAGGATGATGTTGGCCGCGCGGCCTTGCAGGTTCGAGTTGCCGAGGATGATGCCGCCCAGTTGGGTCGACTGGGTGCGGTCGGTGGCGTTATTGAGGATCACGCCGTTGGCGCCGACGTTGTAGTCCTTGAACTGGTTGTGGGACAAACCACTGCCATTGGGAGCAGCGATGTTTACGATCGGCACTCCATTGCCCGCCGCGCCCAGGCTAGTGCCCGGCGCGCTGACCACGATGCCGTCGGCATTGGCCAACAGGGGCTGCCAGAACAGAGCGTTCGCCAAAATCAGCGCCAGTCCACGCTTGGGCAAACCCCAAAAATGTTCACGTGGTTGCACACGGGCAGAGGGTTGGCGAGCCATGAAGGCGAGGCGGCGAACGTCCATATTAAATTCTCGATGCAACTAGGCGTTGAATTACAGGAAAAAGTCCATGCGGAAGTAGATCGGCGCTTCGCGTTCAAGCAGCGCGCCCGGGCGTTCCAGCGAGTGGGCAAAGGTCACGCTGGTGCTGACGTATTGGCCACGGGCAAACAGCTCCAACGAATTACTCGAGACCCGCCCGTGCACTTCGCCGTTGTAGCGATCATTGCGAATCACGCCTTGGTCGTAACCGACGCTGGCGCCGTATTCCGCGAACACCGGGCGCATCCAACCCCAGGCCACCGGGCGCGACCAGCGCAGGTCGTTGCGCCAGTAGCCGCCGCTGTCGCCAGTCAGTTGCTGGTCCTTGAAACCGCGTATCGAGGACGAACCGCCGAGGCTCATGCGTTGCGGGCTGAACAGCACGTCTTCACTGCGCTGCCCGGTGGCCAGGCTGGTAAAGCTGAACGACTCGCCCCACAACGTGAACGGTTGCAGGTAACTGATGGTGGCGGTGTATTTGCGGTAGTCCGGGGTGGCGGTGAGGTTGCCGAAGCGATCACGGTGCTGATCGTTGCGCTGGGAATCGAAGGCGCCGATGCCGTTCTGCACGCCAAGATCGATGTTGACGTAGGCGCTGCCTATCCGGCGACCGTGGTTAATCCCAAGTTGCAATTCGCTGAGTCGATTGCTGCTGACAGCCAGGCGGCTGTCTTCGATGTAGTTGTTCGTGCGCAGATGCGACAGCCCGACGTTGATCGAGGTCTTGCTCAGCGCATCGCGGTGAATCACACGCTCGGCACGCAACTGATGGTTTTGGCTGTCACCGCTTTGTTTGAAATCAAAGCCGTCGCCCTGCGCGACCGAGCGGTAATCACTCTGGTTGTAGCTGTAGCTGAAGTTCCACCAACCCCATGGCAGGTTGTAGTAGAACATCGCGTTTTTCGAGGTCTTCTGGTGGTCGCTGATGGCGTCGTGGCCACCGCGCAGAATCAATTGATCAGCGAGGCCGAGCGGGTTGTCCCACTCAAGGCCTGTGCCCCACTGCTGTTCGCCGGTGCTTTTTTGCCCGTCGTTATTGCGCGACAGGCTCGCGCGCCAAGGCTTTTGCGGGTTGTTTTTCACCAGTACCGAACTACCACCAACGGCATCGCCTGGCGCCAGTTCCATTTGCGCCTGGTTTGATGGCAAACGATTGAGCTGATCGATGGCCTGCTCGATTTCGCGCAAGTTCAGCAAGTCGCCATTTTTACCCGGGAAGGCCATCGCCAGTTCGCGCTCTGACAGTTTGCTGTTGTCGGCGCCTTTCAAATTTTCAAGTTTGCCCTCCACCACTAACACTTGCAGATGACCTTTGGACAGGTCCTGTTGCGGCAAGTAAGCGCGGCTGGTCACCAGGCCTTTGTCGATGTAGTAGTCGGTAATGGCCTTGAGCAGTTCATTAAGCTGAGACACGCCCAGGCACTGGCCGATATAAGGCTTGAGCAAGCGCTCGCGGTCAGAGGCGGGCAGGCTATCGGCGCCCTTGAACTCAATGTCTTGGATGGGGAAGCAACGAGCATCCACCGGGGTGGTGGGGACGACGGGTTTTGCCGCTTCGCCGGGCAGGTCTTTGAGTTCTTCAAGGCGTCGCTGTTGTTCTTCCAACAGACGGTTTTGCCGGTCGCGGATCAAATCCTGATCGCCAGGCGTCGGAGCAGCCGCCGCGCTGTTCAGCGCGAAGCAAGTCAGCAGGCAGACGCCCAGCAGTAGCCGAGTCCTTGGCACAAGAGAAGGCATGTTCGATCCGTCGAATTAGGAAGGCTGGCAAACTAACATCGAAGCATGGGCGAGCCAATATCCCGACTTCCTTGCCGGAAATTTCCTACAGAATCATTAAACCATTGATTAATAAAATATAAAAATAAAAACTACCAATAAAACATCTACATTTAGCGTTTCTCTTCCGACAAACGGCATCAATTACCGATCAGCGGCAATACGCGATATTATTTTGAATAGCTGTCGAGGCAAAAAGTCGTAGAGGGGGGGGACACAACATTGACCCAGAGCGCCATAGGTTTCACAGGCGCCATTCCTTATCCGTTTTCGCGGACGCGAAAGTTGGACCTTGGTTGCTCCAGAGCAGCCGATTCACGCCCATTCCTTATCCCATGTAAGACACAAGAGTAAATCGAACACCGCGTTTTGCTGCTGCTCGTATCATTTGATCAATTGACTGAGTGCGCGGTAGGTCAAGCCCGGCTCGCTCCTTAACCTGGCGAACAATCGACTCCCTCAGTTCGCGAGCCACAACCTCGCCCGCCTCACTACCGTATCGAACTGCCATGGTGCATACCCTTGCTGCTTTTGGATAATAGATATGGGATAAGAATTCTTGCCGGGCTTATCGATAGCCCGGCAGAGATAACAGCAAAATCGAGTTTCCCAGCGATTTTTGATCTTTGGCTTTCCGGATGAGCACCCCACCAGCAACGTAAGGTGACGCTTGGGTATCAGCCCTTTTTGGTTTCGATTTCATGAGGCGTTCGTCCATCCAATGTTGGGACATTATCCAGTTTTTGAATAAGCCCCTCAAGCTTCGCCAAATCGCCCTCCACAATGGCCTTCTCATCCGCCGTCAACGGCACCGCCTCCAGATAACGCCTAATTGAAGCCTTGCTTTCCAAAGCCTGAGCCCGCGCACTGGCTTTCGGCAGGTTGAAATCACACCCTGCACAGGCCATGCGGTGTGGGCAACTGCTCCAAAACGGATTCGAGCAATACGAGTCGCCCAAGTCATAAAATGCATAGGGCTCTTGCGCCTGACGCGCAATCACGTCGTGATCAATCAGGACCGAAATCAAATGGGACATCTGATCGGCCTTGGCAAAAGAGGCCGCCAGCTTGGTGGGTCGGATCCGAATATAATGCAACGTCGAACTCGGTGAGCTGTGCCCCGACCACTGCATCAATTCAATCAGTGACATGCCTTGTGGAACGCTGGCCAGCGCCGTCACCGCAGAGGCCCGACCACGGTGGCTGGTAATCCGCCCGCGGCTGTCCTCTAGCGGGACACCTGCCTTGGCGCAGAGCATCGGGATGATGGTGCTGTTGATGACACCAGCGCCCATGCGTTTACCGCGAAACTGGAACAGGTAGCTGACTTTTTCACCGGTTCGCTCATCCAGCAGCGGTGCTTGATTGACGGGCCTTTCCAGCAGCCAGCCGTCAATGCGCTCCTTGACCACGGCTGCTACGGGTTTGACGAAGGCTTTAAAGGTCTTACTCGCCGGAATGTCGAGGTAGCATAAGGTGCCTGCCGGAACGGTGGTACCGTCCTCATGCACGACATCGCTCGACTGAGTATGGGCGCAACCGATGGCAAGTCGCCTAATTTCATTGCTGCGCAGCCCCGAATGCGTCCATACGACGGCCATTGCTTGGACCATGGACAGCGGGTAATGAATTTCCGAGAGCAAATCCTTGCGTTCTAAATTAAGACTGGCCCAGATCAATTTGAGCCAGCTTGAATCGTCAATGACGCGAGGGTTGATACCCGAATTGAAAGCCACGGACTGAGGCGTCGCCAGATGGTGCCGAGGACTGAATTTCAACCTACCCCAGCCCCACAGCTCAACATCGATAAAAAAGCGTCGTACGGCTTGCAAAAAGCCCCCTTTTGAATTCGGTGCGATTGGGAGGCCGAGTCTCTTAAGTTTCGTACCTCGCCCCGACGCCAGGGCCCATTCACCGACGGTCATGCGATCCACCGCTGCAATAAACGCCGCGCAGGTCGACAGGCTCCAATCGACAGGGGAGCTAACCCCAGGTTGCTCGCGCGCGAGCCAGAGGCCGGTTCTCAAGATAAAACTGTAGTTGCTTTCCCGAGTACGAGGACGCAAGGTCGAGGTATCTCGCCACCGACGACACCACTTGACCCAATTGGGGTCAATGCCTTCGATGCTTTTTGTACGCCAGCTCACGTAGCTACGCATACGCAGTGGCTTTTCCAAAACCCCCATCGAAGCGAGCCCATGCGAAACCTTTCCAACCGATCTGGCCACTCCTTCGCTTCGATGCGCCTGGCCTTTCAGCAAAAGCGCTTCAGTGAAGGTTTCAAGGCGCGGATCGCCGTTTTCCAACATCAGTGCACCGAGCACACTGCTCAGGAATTGCTCGAGGTGACGTGCCTCATAGCCCAGCGATTTCAACACCTGGCTTAAACGCACATGCTCATATTCGAATACCGCGTGACCAAAGATAAAGGAGGCGTAGATCGCCGATTGGCGAAATTTGGCGATACGTTGAGGCTTATGAAAACCGCCCAAGTGGTAAGCGACCGTAGCAAGATACGGACGCGAGCCTGCTCCGGTGTTGAGCAAGTCAAGCCATTGCATGTCTGACCAGACCCAATAAGGGCGGCCTATCTTGCTGACCTGCCAGAGTATGGCCGCCACTGACGGGGCGGCCAATCGATCCGACACGCCACTGTAGGCGACGAGGTCAATTAGGGGATTTATAAGCCCCGGCATTATCGATTGCAGATAAGGCCAATCAGAACGGTAAAGGTGATTAGACAGCACGGCCTGCTCATCATCGGACAGTCCCTCTTGCCGCGTATACCGACCCGCATCAAACGCTACATAATCTGCTGCTGATGCAAGGTTCATGATGATGACTCCGGGCTGAAAAGCTCACTGAACAACCGCTCATCCAGGCTACCCACTGATTTTGCCATTTTCGCGGTGAGGTCCGCGCCGGATAAGTGCAGGTACATCAGGGTGGTTTTCGGATCGCGATGACCGGCGTAGGCCGTGAGTTCATGGAGCTTCCAGCCTGCGCGCGCCAAATGTGTCAGCCGCAAGTGACGGAAGGTGTGCGTGCTCAGGTGGGCTAGGTCTGATTGCTTGGCCCAGGCCTCTACTGTTTTACTCCAGGTCCAGCGGGTCAGCCCTGCGCCCCGGTTGCGGTCTGAATCGGAACGAAACAGGGGGCCTTTTGTCCACCCAGCACGGTGCAACTGTTGAAGGTGAATCATCAAGACCGGGGTAATGGCGGGGCTGTAGCACACCACCCGGCTACGTCGGCCCTTAGTGGTTTCAGCCCGCACCGAGATCAGACGGTGCGCCACGTCAAGGTCTTCGACTCTTAAGGCCACCAATTCCGCGCGCCGTAGTGCCCCACAATACGCCAGCGAGAGCATCAGTCGGTCGCGCACCGACGCGCTGGCAGCGATTCTCAGGAAATGCCGCCATTGTTCATCGTTGAGCAGGTTGGGGAGTTTGACCAGACGCGGCACCAGGCCGCGGGTAAAGCCTGCGTGAGTCTGTGGATGGAGCAGGCGTGTGTGTTGCCCACGCGGTATGGGGTTTTGCTCGCGGAGCCCTTGGAAGACCAAATGGTCATACCACAAACGGAGGGCACTGAGACGTTGGTGCAGGGTGGCATTTGCCACTGCGCTGGCTTGACCGGGTAGCAGTTGGCGGATGTAGAGGGTGATCTGCTCAAAGGTCACGGCTTCAGCGTCCCACCCAGCGGTCTCGCAGTAGCTCAGGTAATGCGCCAGCCCCCGCGCATACGCATCGAGCGTCGCCGGTGCACGGCCCAGGTTATCGAGCAGTTGCAGCCACTCATCAACACTGGGGTAGCGGCTTAGCATCACGGCATAGGAGGGGGTGGAAGTCATGGGTGTCTCCCCAGAACGCCAGAGGGTTCAGCCTAGCTCAAGAAAAAGCATTCCACCTAACTTACTACAGCGCGTAATTGCTGCTAAAAGCCATAATTCCGTGCCGGCGCAGCGTGTCTTTGATCTGGAAATACGGCGCGCCCATTTTGACGTAAGGCTTGGCGTCGTACGTACGGGCGATCACGCATCCGTCGTTGTTACTGAGAACGACAATGGGCGTGTGGGCCAAGTCCGGTCGAAACACCCGTTCAACGGCGCCGTAGAAATGATTGCAATCAACCAAACCGAACACGGGCAAGCCCGCGTAGAGCGCCGTTCTAACGTGCATGGTCGCGCACGCTGTAGTTCACCACCCCCCATATCACCAGTTCGTCTCCCTCCATGACGTACCTGGGCGGAAATTTGGGATTTTCGGCCATCAACACCACCTGGTCATCCAGCTTGTGCAGACGCTTACACACGCACTCGGCATTGAGCGCGGCAATGACGATATCGCCATGCCGCGCCGTTTTGCTTCGATCAACCAGCACCAGGTCACCGCTGAAAATCCCGGCGCCTTGCATGCTGTCGCCTTGGATCTTGGCCAGGTACATGTGCGGGGCTCGGATTTCAAACAGCTCATCGAGGGAAATCAATTTTTCAAGGTGGTCCGCTGCAGGCGATGGAAAACCGGCAGACACCTGGGAGGAATACAGCGGGAGTGCTATCCCACCTCCAGCAATGGGACCAAGAAGGGTCACGCTCATAAACCTAGCCTGAACAAATAACTGTATGGATACACAGTTAACGCTGCCGCTGAATGCGCGTCAATTTGAGCCGACCAAATGCCCTTCGCCCTGAATTCAGCCCTGCCAAAAACCCATACCACTCGAACTCCTATTTCTTACTGCAACAAACGCGGCCATCGGTTTTCCTGTACCTGAATTCACTTCAGGTACGGTGCGATGAACCATATCCATAAGCCTTCCCGCACGTCGAGGCATTGGCTTGCCTCCATAGCCTTAACGTGCCTGTCTGCCGCAGCACACGCGGAAACATGGGTCATCACTGATCAGGCACATCCTGTTTCCGCACCTACTGGCGTGCGCATCATTCGTCTCGACGACCAGCAACGCCTTGAGGAGCTGCTATCCCGACAGCTCCCTGCCGATCCGCGCCAGGCTGAAGCAACCATTCAACATTTCCTATCGAGCCCTGCCGGCAAACGTCTTCAAAGCGAGCTTGCTCAAGCCCAGCAGGGCGTCACCGATGCCTGGAGTGTGGGTGTAGCAAAGATCCCCGCAGTCGTCGTCGACCGCCGATATGTTGTGTACGGGGAGACAGACGTGTCTAAAGCCGTTGCGCAGATAGATCGAGCACGGAGCTTGTCACGATGAGACGCTCACGCTTCGTGATCCGCCCACTATCGCTGGCCATCACCTTCAGTTTGTCTTTCAGCGCTTCAGCAGCGATAACCTCGGCGACAATCATTGCTTCGACGCTGTCACCTACGTGCCTGGAATACAGGGTGGTCGGCATTTGCTATTGGCTCCTTTGCACACCCTTCGGTTGCAAAGTCAAAACGTCTACCAAGGTTCGTCACTACGTGCCGGATGCCGTGGTATCGGCCTACTCAAATACGGGAGCAAACCCGTGGATTGAGATGTCGCCTCTCGGCACGCCAAATCCTATGGCCCAAGCCGGTAATGACGGCACCACCAACCACGTTGCCGAAAACAACATCATCAAGTTCAAGGAGGCCGACGTCATTGGCCATCCCGGTGGTGCCACATTAAGCCAATTCGCCAGCGCTTCTGGTTATGTCTGCAAAGGCGCCACATTACCGCTCGTTCCTTACTTCCTCAGCACACTGGACCCGATTGCGTGGAGATATGGCGTCCCGGAGGCCGTCTACCCCGAAGCACTCATCCCAGGTCTGCGCGAGGTAGGCAGCCTGCTATCTGCAAGCAGTTGGGGGAACGTTTATCCCCGTAGCGGTTTTCTCAACCAGACAGATGACTACAAGACCGGTGCCGTAATTGCACAGCGCGCCGGTGACGTGACCACCCGACTGGGTCAGGTCCATGTCTACCTACCGATGCTTGCCCTACCCTACCCTGGTTACTGGCCAGCGGGAGCACTGCGCGAAGGTGACGCCTCCACCGGTAAGTGGCAGGAACTGACCCCGGTGCTCAATCCCACCTGCGCAACATTTCCAACCATCACACCCAATATCGATGCCCAGGACGGCGGATACGCCTGGGCGCTCTGGCGTCCGTATTCGTGCTGCCAACGTCGTGGCCAGACATTTCTCGGCAGTACGGACTTCCTATGAACCTCAGTGATCGGAGCACCACATGAAACTTACCCCCTTGGCGATCTGCCTCATCTGCTGTTTTAGCAGCGCAGTAGCTCAATCTGCTGACCCAATCAATGTCTCGTCCTCTGGCAGCGTCATCGGCGACGACGTGCTCTACAACATCGGCGGGGGGAACGCCGTGACAATGGGGAGCGCCGGCAACATGGACAGTATTTCCGTCGGCGGTGGCTGGAACAACAACCTGGTCTGCGGAAACATGAGCATGAGCAACACCCTGCAGAACCAGTTGAATGGTGCCACCTCTGGATTCCAAAACATCATGAGCTCGGTGGTGCAGAACGCCACCAGCGCCGTCGCCTCGCTGCCAGCCTTGATCCTCCAACGTGCAAACCCAGCGCTATACAACCTCATCACGAATGGCATCTTGCAGGCTCGATTGGACTTTGACCGGTCCAAGGGCACCTGCAGGGCCATTGGCGAAAAAATGGCGGATATCGCCGGCAATCAAATGGGCTGGGGCAAGCTCGCTGAAGGTCAAGCAATGAGCCAGGCGCTGACGTCCAACACGGATGCAGTGTCGGCTGTGGAGCAGGTCGAAAAGAAAGGTGGCAACGATGGCGTCACCTGGGTTGGGGGTGATCGAGCAGGAGGTTCCGGCCAGAAGCCAATCCGCATTGTCGGTGACGTCACCAAAGCGGGTTACAACCTACTGAACAAACGCGCGGCCGGCGACACCGGCTCGATCAGCAAAGACAGCTGCAACAACGGCATGGTCTGCAATGTCTGGTCATCGCCCCAAGAGGCGACCTCATTCGCCAATCGCGTGCTGGGAGAACAGCAACAACAAACCTGTGACAGTTGCCCTAAAACGGTGACAGCAGCAGGTGTAGGCCTCACGCCGCTGATCCAGGAAACGTATGACACAAAGCTTAAAGCGCTGCAGGAGCTGCTGACTGGGAGCAAAAGTTTATCGGTCGAAAACCTAGAGGCCGCAAGCAGCAACTCTCTGCCCATCACCCGTGGTGTTGTGGCGGCTCTCAAGGATGAGCGAGATCAAGACGTACTCGCTCGCAGACTTGCCTCCGAAGTCGCGCTGTCGGATGTACTGGAGAAAGCCTTGACCCTTCAACGCACCCTGATGGCAGGTAGCCGAGAACCAAACGTCGCGGCTAACGACCTGGCCGTTCAGGCAGTCGGCCAGCAGAGCTCGTCGCTGCAACAGGAAATCAGCAACCTGAAGATGGAGCTGGACATGCGTCAGCAGCTCGCGAAGAACTCACCACTGACCATCATTGAGCGTGGTAAAGCTCGGGCAGAAGACTCACGCGGCGTTTTTCCAGGAGATCCAGAAACGGATCGCCTGAATCAGTTGCAAACACCTACCAAGAGCAAATAGTGAGGTGTAGGCCATGACTGATATTCAAGATCCTGTCGCCGCCCCCAACCGCTCACTGACTCGACGAGTCGGACGGGGCATTCTAGTTGTTCTAGGCACTCTACTAGCCGCGACAGCACTCGTGGTGTTACTCAACGCCGTCTTGATGAGCATGTTCGACAGTGCTGAGCAATGGCAAGCATGGCGTGTCGACAACTACTGGCCGCTCTTCACCTGGCGACTGATGCTTTATATCGCACTGACGGTTGCCTGGCTCAAGCTCAAGGCTCGTTTGCCGCAATCGAGGCGCAAAGGCCTGTTGAAGATCGAGGTCATGGTGGTTTTATTGTTTGCCATGGTTGAGATGAGCAAAGTGCTGTATCAGGCAGGAGGTGTCCAGTGACGCTCTACACCAATGACTATCTGGAGTACTACCTCACGCTGGTCGGCTGGATCATAAACAACGGCATCTGGGACATGATTTCAGATACCGGCCTGTTCGCCCTGCCCTTCTGCATAATCGTGATTCGAGAATGGCTCAAGGTCCGTGGTGAAGGGGCTGATGAGGGTAACAAAGGCGTGCTCTCACTGGCCCGAATCGAGACCAACATCTATGTTGGCTACGTCGTCGTCGCATTCTTCGCAGTCCCTGCCGTCAATGTGAGCTTCGATACCTTGGCGTTCGATCAAAGTAGAGCCCAGCAATGCCAGTACAACTTACCCAAACCAGCTGACACGGGCTGGAACACGACATTTAGCTCTTTGGCTGGAAAGAGTGCGCAGATGCCCATGTGGTGGGCATTTATGCATGCGTTGTCAAAAGGGTTGACCAGCGGGGCGGTCGCAGCCATCCCTTGCGGGACCGACCTGCGACAAATGCGAATGGACGTAAACAACACCAAGATCAATAACCCATTGCTGGCACAGGAAATCGGCGACTTTACTCATGACTGTTATGGACCTTCACGCGCCCGCCTCTTCATGCGTCAACCAGACATGGGCACGAAAGCCAATGATCCCCAGTTCTTGCAGGATCTTAGTTGGATCGGCTCCCACTTCTTGCTGAACACTTCGGGCTACTACGACACGGACTACTCCAAAACACCCAGAACGTCCTGGCCATACAACGCTTCGCGTGATGTGGGGTTGCCACAAGTGAGCGGAGGTGGAGGATATCCAACGTGTAAACAATGGTGGTCCGATAGCGGAGTAGGCTTACGAGATCGTATCAAAGATCAAGTTTCACCTGACCTCATGACAAAAATGCTTGGTTGGGCGAAGTGGCTGTCCCAGGACGAAGTGACCGACTCGCTTGTTCGGCAACTGGTCTCGCCGTCGAACCAGGTGAAAGGAGATGTCTATACAGACTACGGTGGGCAAATAAACGGGACGGTGTGGAATGGCGCAGCTCGCGCAGCCGGCACTCTTGGAGTTGCGCTGGGATCCATGGCCTACTTCCCGGCTATGGACATGGTTCGTCAGGCCTTACCAATGGTTATGGCGTTTTTGAAGATGGCGATGGTGATTTGCATCCCGCTTGTACTGATCGTCGGCGCTTATCAGTTGAAAGTAGCCATGACCATGACAGTGGTTTTTTTTGCGCTGATCTTCGTGGACTTTTGGTTTCAACTGGCACGGTGGGTAGATACAACTATCTTGGACGCCCTATATGGAGCAGGCTCACCCCATTTGTCATTTGACCCTGTCATGGGATTGAACGCTACGACTCAGGATGCAATCCTGAACTTCG
The DNA here is from genome assembly GCF_009834565.1 of Pseudomonas sp. R76. Lineage (GTDB taxonomy): Bacteria > Pseudomonadota > Gammaproteobacteria > Pseudomonadales > Pseudomonadaceae > Aquipseudomonas. Next base: position 983,034 of record NZ_CP019428.1, on the reverse strand, counting down.
TGATGGGTTCGATGTTTATCATCCTGCCTTTGTTCTGGATAGGTGCACTTGGGTGGGCGGGTATTAGCGCCGGGAATGCGCTGGAGGGTCTATCGAGAGGTACTAATTCTGTAGAAAAAGCTGGGGCCGAGGGTGGTGAGTTTGCTAAAAGCAAAATCAAATAACTCGGCCATTACGCTGCTTTTCGGCTTCAGAGTGTCAAATCATATGAAGATTATTAGTTTAAAAAATTATCTTCATATTTTGCGTGAAACAATGGATTATTTTGATTCCCTAGAGAGTATGGGTCATTGTCATATTCAGATTGGAAGGGCTTATATACATTCGCAGATACCACAGCCGGACGAAGGCCTCCACCTAAGACAACTGCTAGCAAAATTAGACCAACGGTTAAAGCCGCAATGACGGCATGAGCCAACCATACCCAGGAATATACAGCCAATGCGATTAGGGCAAGACGTTTGACCCACCGTAAAGTGCGGTTCTCGCTGTACCAAACGGCGCGCACCGCACGACCAAGGCTATAGCCCAAGCGGCTTGCAACGGTCTGTGAGGTGTTCACGGTCATCATGCTTCTCCTGGCCAACCTTAAACTGGAGGCGCTTTGACATTATTTATAATCCTGATTTCTCGCCGCCGCAAGACCAATAGATAAACGGATGCTCCGTCATGCGTTAGCGGACGCCCTAATCCCGGCCACCGCAAAATGGCCCAAAAGGGTAAATGGTCTCTAAAAGCGAATGGAATGGTTCACAAGGGTAAAAGCCCTACCTGAAAGGGCTTGCTACGCAAAAAGGTCGTCGCCCTCACCTGCAGTTAGTCGCAACTCCTGGAGCGACACTCAATAAAAAAGGGTTCGGAACCTAGTCGTGCAACTGTTCTGCGCAGGCGAAGTCACCTAAAGCCTCACACTGATGGCGTAACGCCTCTCGAAATACCCTAACGCAGCCGGTGACCTTTTCCCATTGAAGTAAACCCACCAAATAGCGGAAAAGCCAGTCCATGATTCATTGATGGAGCTGGTGATGTTCTCATTTTTCCGCCGCAGCAAAACCTTACCTGCTGCTGCCCCTTCACCAAACGGTTTTCTGAAGCCTGCCCAGGGACAGGATTTGCTGGCGACCCCACGGCGTCAAAAATTGCTGGAGAACATCTGGCAGCGTGCTTCGTTATCGCGCTCACAGTTTGTGGAGCTCTATCGGCGCCCACTGGAGCGGTACGCAGAGTTGGTCCAGCAGCTCCCTGCCTCGCAGAACCACCACCATGCACACCCAGGCGGCATGCTTGATCACGGCTTAGAGATCGTCGCCTATGCGCTGAAGATTCGACAGACCTACCTCCTACCCATAGGTGCACCACCGGAGTCTCAATCGGCCCAGGCCGAAGCGTGGACTGCCGCAGCTGCTTATGGCGCTCTGATTCACGACCTCGGCAAGATTGCCGTCGACGTGCACATCGAACTGGAGGGAGGTAAAACCTGGCACCCATGGCATGGCCCAATCAACCGCCCTTATCGCTTTCGCTATGTGAAAGGACGCAACTACCAATTGCACGGGGCCGCTGCCGCACTGATCTACGCGCAGATCCTTTCCTCGGAAATCCTGGACTGGCTCAGCGGGTTCCCCGAAGCCTGGTCGCAACTGATCTTTGTGCTGGCCGGCCAGTATGAGCACGCCGGCATATTGGGCGAGATTGTGGTCAAGGCCGACCAAGCCTCTGTCGCGCAGGAACTCGGCGGTAACCCTGCTCGTGCGTTGTCAGCGCCAAAACAGTCCTTGCAACGTCAACTGGCGGACGGTTTGCGCTACCTGGTGCGTGACACGTTCAAGCTGAATCAGCCAGATGGCCCGTCAGATGGATGGCTGACACAGGATGCCTTGTGGCTGGTGAGCAAACCGATTGCTGACCAACTTCGAGCCTATTTGCTGACCCAGGGAGTTGAGGGTGTGCCGAGCTCAAATGCTCCCTTCTTCAACATGCTCCAGGACCAAGGCGTGATCCAGACCAACGCTCAGGACAAAGCCATTTGGAAAGTCACGATCGACAACGGCCGCGGGTGGCGCAACACCTTCACCCTACTCAAGCTATCACCAGCACTCATCTGGAATGATCCAAATGATCGACCCACTGCTTACTCAGGCACCGTTGAGTTGGAATCCAGCGATCCGGTGAGTGATGATTCGCCAGTGAGCAACATCGCAAACTCTATTCCTGTAGCGCTGACAAACACTACATCCGAGCTACCCACACCGTGTGCCAATCCGCCTAAATCGCCGGCCCCAGAAGCCGAAACGATGAAACATTCTTCAGAAAATCCTGGTGAAATTGACGAATTACTGGCGCTCCTTGGCAATATCAACGAGCCATCAGAGCCAGCTCAGAACAGTCAGGTATTTACTGAACAGACAGACCAAATGAAAACGGGTGGTATCCAACCTTCTCAAGCTTCTGATCATGTCACCTCGGCTGAACCGCAGACTGAAGAGGCTTCCCCATCGCCAAGCAATAACGCCGAAATCGGTCAAGGATTTGTCGAGTGGCTTAAACACGGCATTGCATCCCGAAAAATCATTATTAACGACACTAAAGCTCTGGTTCATACCGTAGATGGGACCGGGATGCTAGTAACGCCCGGAATTTTCAAGCGTTACGTTTTGGAGTTCCCAAAAATTGAACAGCTAGCAAAACAACAGCAAGTAAGCGCCTGGCAGCTTGTTCAACGTAGTTTCGAGAAGCAGAAGCTTCATAGAAAGACCGAGAAAAGTTTGAACATATGGACGTGCAACGTCATTGGCCCACGAAAAACAAAACAGCTCAAAGGTTATCTCCTTATAGATCCAAAGACGATTTTTTCAGAAGTACCTCTCGATAACGCAAGCCTCTCGTTAAAATTAGAATCTATGGAGTCCCAACAATGACCACCGCCTTGCTACTTACGGAGGAATACATCTTTGCGCGTGACCTTCGGCCAGCAACTGCAAAGATTTATCAATCCTCAGCCAAAGCGATGCTCGCACATTTCGGGGCCACCCCAATCGAACAGATAGACCACCGGTCGATCCTCTCGTGGCGAAAGGAGTTTCTGGCAAATGGTAAGGCTAGACGCAGTTGGAATACTTATTCCAGCCACCTACGTACTGTATGGAAATATGCGATAAAGCACGAAATGCTTAAACATACGACGGTCAACCCCTTCAAAGAAACCTGTGTAACTCCCCCAAAACGCCCTAGCAAAATACTTGATGCTAATTTAATTCAAAGATCTCGGAGTTGGCTCGACGGGCTAGAGGCACAAGAGCGCTGCACAAATGAGCGCAGCCAAGTCACACCCGCTTGGTTTTGGCTTGCTGTATTCGAGGTTTTCTACTACACCGGCATACGACTGAATGCTTTATTGCACTTGCGCTACAAAGACGTCGATCTTGATAAGCAGATGATTCTAATACGTGGTGAAACGGAAAAGACACATCGAGAGTTCTCTGTGCCCATCATGGAAGGTCTTGCGCCCCACCTAAAACTAATTATGGATAAAGCTAAGCGCGCTGGCTTTACCCCAGATGACCAATTGTTCAACGTGAATCGTTTTTCAATGCATTACCGTGGGCGAGTAATGACGTCGGATCAGGTCGAAGCAATGTACCGTAAGCTAACTCAAAAATTTGGAGCCCGAATCACCCCCCATCGTTTTCGTCATACCTTGGCCACAGATCTGATGAAAGAACCAGATCGCAATATCCATCTCACGAAAAATCTGCTGAATCATTCGAACATCGCAACGACGATGAGCTATGTCGAGGTCGACTACAGCCACATGCGCACGGTCTTGCATGAGCGTAGCGTAATGCAAGGGGCATTAAAGCGTATCCGGCGCGAAGACTCTAGCGGGGCGTCAACACGATCACATGGGACGGTCAGAAGGCTAGACAGACCGACTGTGAAGCTGCCCTCTTCCAAAGCGTTGGAAGAAATAGCTATAGCCATGGAACTGTCGACGAATCCAGCGCTTAAGCAAGCTTTGAATCACGTAGCCAATTATTTTGGTGAAATACAGGAACCTCCGAGCGATCAGGAACATCCGCCTGTAGAAATGAATACCCTAGCTGCACTCATGTCTTCTGCGATCAGAAGGCCAAGCATGGCATCAGGGTATTCGATCGCCCAATTAGCAAGACCAACCAAATTATCACCATGACTACCGACCACGGTTAAGCGCGCCGGCGGAGCAGCAGCACCCTACCGCTTACTAGCACGTATCGCGCATGCCAACGTCGCGCTGGTAGAGGATTCTGCGCGCAAAAAATATGAGCGCACAAAAAAAAGTCAAAAAAAAGACGCCTAAGAGGCGTCTTTTTCAACGGATATGGTCGGGGTAGGGGGATTCGAACTCCCGACATCCTGCTCCCAAAGCAGGCGCGCTACCGGACTGCGCTATACCCCGGCATGTGCAACGAAAAGCCGTTGCACATTGACATCATGCGACAACAAAACTACTGTTTGCCGCAGACGGCTGCATGTCGATCGAGTAGATACTGCTCAACTCCGCCCTACTAAACACACATCCGCTTTGAAAATGGTGGGTCGTGTGGGATTCGAACCTACGACCAATTGGTTAAAAGCCAACTGCTCTACCAACTGAGCTAACGACCCAAATATGGTCGGGGTAAGGGGATTCGAACTCCTGACATCCTGCTCCCAAAGCAGGCGCGCTACCGGACTGCGCTATACCCCGGTTTTGAAATTGGCTCCGTGACCAGGACTCGAACCTGGGACCCAATGATTAACAGTCATTTGCTCTACCGACTGAGCTATCACGGAACTACACATTTCAAATGTACAACTTTTACTGCGATGTAACCTTCTCTTCGACCCGTCCGTATCGCTACGTTCATGTCTCTGAGGCGCGCTATTCTACAATCTTAAAAACCCCTGTCAACCCTTTAAATTGCTTTTAAGACAATGATTTGCGCTTCTTTCTGATTTCTTCTTGGGGAGAAGAAACCCGTGGGCTGACGTTGCTGCGGGGCGCACTTTACAAGCCTTTGCCTTACAGTTCAACGCCCTATCGAAAAAAAAGGCCCCGCAATGCGGGGCCTCCTCTTATAGCCATGCCGGCTAGGCTCAGTGGAAGACGATTTCGTCGTTTTCCACGGTGGCCGCAACGCTGGTCCCCGGCATGAAGCTGCCCGACAGGATCAACTGCGCCAGCGGGTTCTCGATCCAGCGCTGGATCGCACGTTTAAGCGGCCGTGCGCCATACACCGGGTCGTAACCCACCGCGATCAGCTTGTCCAACGCCTCGCTGCTCAGCTCCAGGTCCAGCTCGCGCTCGGCCAGACGGCTGCGCAGGCGGCCCAACTGGATCTCGGTGATGCCCGCGATCTGATCCCGCGCCAGAGGCTCGAAGATCACCACTTCATCGACCCGGTTGATAAATTCCGGGCGGAAGTGCGACGTCAGTGCATCCATGACCGCAGCACGCTGTGCTTCACGATCGCCGACCAGTTCCTGGATCTGCGCCGAGCCCAGGTTGGAGGTCATCACGATCACCGTGTTGCGAAAATCCACAGTACGCCCGTGGCTGTCCGTCAGACGGCCATCTTCCAGCACCTGCAGCAAGATGTTGAACACATCCGGGTGGGCCTTCTCGACCTCGTCCAGCAGGATCACCGAGTAAGGCTTACGCCGCACGGCTTCGGTCAGGTAACCGCCCTCCTCGTAGCCCACGTAGCCTGGTGGTGCGCCAATCAAGCGCGCCACCGAGTGTTTCTCCATGAATTCGGACATATCGATCCGCACCATGGCCTCTTCGGTATCAAAGAGGAACTCGGCCAAAGCCTTGCACAGCTCGGTCTTGCCCACGCCGGTTGGGCCGAGGAACATGAACGAGCCGCTCGGACGGTTCGGGTCGGACAAGCCGGCCCGGGAACGCCGTACCGCGTTGGACACCGCTACCACCGCCTCTTCCTGGCCGATAACGCGCTGGTGCAACAGGCTTTCCATTTTCAGCAGCTTGTCACGCTCGCCCTCGAGCATTTTCGACACGGGGATGCCGGTCCATTTCGAGACGACTTCGGCGATTTCTTCCTCGGTCACCTTGCTGCGCAGCAGCTGGTTCTCGGGCTTGCCGTGCTGGTCGACCATTTGCAGGCTGCGCTCCAGGTCGGGGATTACCCCGTACTGCAACTCGGCCATACGGTTCAGGTCGCCTTTACGGCGCGCGGCTTCGAGCTCCTGGCGCGACTGCTCGATCTTTTGCTGGATCTGCGCAGAACCCTGCACTTCGGCTTTTTCCGAGGTCCAGATCTCTTCGAGGTCCGAATATTCACGCTCCAGCCGCACGATTTCTTCCTGGAGTTTTTCCAGGCGTTTCTTCGCGGCCTCGTCCTCTTCCTTTTTCAACGCTTGGGATTCGACTTTCAGTTGAATCAGGCGCCGATCCAGGCGGTCGAGCACTTCCGGCTTGGAGTCGATCTCCATGCGAATGCGGCTGGCCGCTTCGTCGATCAGGTCAATGGCCTTATCCGGCAACTGACGGTCAGTGATATAGCGATGGCTCAACTTGGCCGCTGCAATGATCGCGCCGTCGGTAATCGCCACCTTGTGGTGGACCTCATAGCGCTCTTTCAGGCCACGCAGGATCGCGATGGTGTCTTCTTCGCTCGGTTCTTCCACCAGCACTTTCTGGAAACGACGCTCAAGCGCTGCGTCCTTTTCAATGTACTGGCGGTATTCGTTGAGCGTGGTCGCGCCAACGCAGTGCAACTCGCCACGAGCCAGTGCCGGCTTGAGCATGTTGCCCGCATCCATAGAGCCTTCGCCTTTACCGGCGCCGACCATGGTGTGCAGTTCGTCGATAAACAGAATGATCTGCCCTTCCTGCTTCGACAGTTCGTTGAGCAGGGATTTCAGGCGCTCCTCGAACTCACCACGGAACTTGGCACCCGCGATCAGCGAGCCCATGTCCAGAGACAGCAGGCGCTTGCCTTTGAGGCCGTCCGGCACCTCACCATTAATGATGCGTTGGGCCAGGCCTTCGGCAATCGCGGTTTTACCCACGCCAGGCTCGCCGATCAGCACCGGGTTGTTCTTGGTACGACGTTGCAACACTTGAATGGTGCGACGAATCTCATCGTCACGGCCGATCACCGGGTCCAGCTTGCCTTCTTCGGCACGCTTGGTCAGGTCGACGGTGTATTTGTCCAGGGCCTGGCGCGACTCCTCGTGGTTCGGGTCGTTTACTGCCTCACCGCCACGCAGGTTGTTGATGGCGTTCTCCAGGGCCTTTTTGCTCACGCCCTGGCCCAGCAACAATTTGCCAAGCTTGCTGTTGTCGTCCATCGCAGCCAGCAGCACCAGTTCGCTGGAGATGAACTGGTCACCTTTTTGCTGGGCCAGGCGATCCGCCTGGTTAAGCAGGCGTGCCAAGTCCTGCGACATATTCACGTCGCCGGTAGGATTTTGGATTTTCGGCAGTTGGTCGAGCTCTTTGCTCAACTCCTTGCGCAGGCTGTTGACGTCAAAGCCCACCTGCATCAACAAGGGTTTGATAGAACCACCTTGCTGCTCCAGAAGCGCCTGCATCAAGTGCGCAGGCTCGATGGCCGGGTGGTCGAGGCCCACCGCCAAGGATTGAGAGTCTGATAGAGCCAACTGCAATTTGCTGGTTAAACGATCAATACGCATTAGTCACCTTCCTTTTGAGCAGGCCGGAGCTGTAAATACATCCTGAATGAAGAAACCTGCCAGATACCCCTATAGATGTGGTCGATTCTGGGAGATTCAAGGGGTGGATAGTTGACGCAGATCAGGAGAGTCTAGCGGTCAAGCCAGATCAGGGAGGCAAACCGACCGGTGCGAGCGCTGCGGCGGTAAGAAAAGAAACGTGGGTCGGTGACGGTGCAGAAACCACCACCATAAACAGCGGTGACACCGCGAGCGGCCAGGCGCAGGCGCGCCAACTCATAGATATCGGCCATGTACTTGCCAGCGATACGGCTTGGTACAAAGGCTTGGGCAGTGATCGGCAACTGCTGCATAAAGGCTTCGCGCACTTCCGGGCCGACTTCAAAGGCTTCAGGGCCTATGGCCGGGCCGAGCCAGACCAACACGTCGTCGGGCTCGGACTCCAGGCGTTCGAACGCCGCTTCGAGCACGCCTGCCGCCAGGCCACGCCAACCGGCATGGGCGGCGGCCACACGTGTGCCGGCACGGTTGCAGAACAACGCGGGCAGGCAATCGGCGGTCATTGATGTGCAGGCAATGCCGGGGGTGCTGGTCCAACTGCCATCGGCTTCGGCGGTGCGCGACGGATCAGCTTCGACCACGGTGGTGCCGTGGACTTGGCGCAGCCACGCAGGCTGAATATCAAAGGCATCGGTAAGGCGACGGCGATTTTCAAGAACGGCCTCAAGGCTGTCCTCGACATGATCGCCCAAATTGAGGCTGTCGAACGGCGCCAGACTGACGCCGCCCGCTCGTGTGGTGACGCAGGCTTTCACCCCGGCCGGCGCGGGCCAGTCAGGAATCAGCCAGTCACTCATCCGATAAACGCCTCGCGATCCTGCTTGAGCAGCGACAACAACCAGACCAAATCGTCTGGAAGAGGCGATTCCCAGCTCATCCGCTTACCGCTCGTCGGATGATCCAGCTCCAGGAAACGTGCATGCAGTGCCTGGCGCGGGAAGGATTTCAGCGATTCGACCATGGTCTGGCTCGCCGCCGGCGGAATACGGAAGCGACCGCCGTAGGCCGGATCTCCGACCAACGGGAAGTTAATGTGCGCCATGTGCACGCGAATCTGGTGCGTACGACCGGTTTCCAGCTTGACCCGCACATGCGTGTGGGAGCGAAAACGCTCCAGTACACGGTAGTGGCTGACGGCTTGCTTGCCGCCTTCCATCACCGCCATACGCTGGCGCTGCTGGCCGTGGCGGCCGATAGGCGCGTTGATCTTGCCACCTGCCACCACCACGCCGATCACGATGCATTCGTAGATGCGGCTGACGCTGCGGCTCTGCAATTGTGTGACCAACTGCGTCTGCGCCTGGATAGTCTTGGCCACCACCATCAGGCCGGTGGTGTCCTTGTCCAGGCGGTGCACGATGCCGCAGCGCGGCACATTGATGATGTCCGGCACGTGGTGCAACAGGGCATTGAGCAAGGTGCCATCAGCGTGCCCGGCTGCCGGGTGAACCACCAGGCCTGCGGGTTTATTGATGACCAGGATGTCGTCGTCTTCATAGACGATGTCCAGCTCGATGTCCTGGGCGACCCATTCTCCCTGGGCTTCCTGCTCGGCAGTCAGCTCAAGAATCGCACCGCCATGGACTATGTCTCGCGGGCGGATAACCGCTCCATCCACAGTCAGGCGGCCGTCTTTGATCCAGGCGGAAAGGCGCGAGCGCGAGTGCTCAGCGAATAATTGTGCGGCGACTTGATCGAGGCGTTGGCCGCCCAATTCGGACGGCACCTCTGCGCGAAGTTCAATTTTATCGGACATGCTCAGACTAGGCGTGGCACAGCCTTTGGTTTCGGCTGCGCGCTTGTGGTTAAATACGGCGTCTTTTGCCCCGAGGCTTTCAACGGGGCGCTCATCATAACAGGACGGCCCCGCCCAAGACAGCGGCCGTCATAGGGACGCAAGCCGCCATGCAAGTGAAACACCTGCTGCTGATCGCCATCCTCGCCATGACTGCTGCTTGCTCGTCAACAAAGGAAGTCGTCGACGAAAACCTGAGCGAAGTCGAGCTGTATCAATTAGCTCAAAAAGACTTGGACAATAATAGCTACACCAGCGCCACAGCGAAGCTGAAGGCCCTGGAGTCGCGCTATCCGTTCGGGCGCTACGCCGACCAGGCACAGCTCGAGCTGATCTACGCCAACTACAAGAACGCCGAGCCGGAAGCTGCCAAGTCCGCCGCCGAGCGTTTTATCCGTCTGCACCCGCAGCATCCGAACGTGGACTACGCCTACTACATGAAGGGCCTGACCTCGTTCGACCAGGACGTGGGCCTGCTGGCGCGCTTCCTGCCGCTGGACATGACCAAGCGTGACCCGGGCGCTGCCCGCGACTCCTACAACGAGTTCGCCCAGCTGACCAGCCGCTACCCCAACAGCCGCTACGCGCCGGACGCCAAGCAGCGCATGATCTACCTGCGCAACCTGCTGGCGTCCTACGAGATTCACGTGGCCCACTACTACCTGACCCGTCAGGCGTACGTGGCAGCCGCCAACCGTGGCCGTTATGTAGTGGAAAACTTCCAGGAAACCCCATCCGTGGGTGACGGCCTGGCAGTGATGACCGAGGCTTACCAGCGCCTGCACCTGGACGCCCTGGCGGCCACCAGCCTGGAAACCCTGAAACTCAACTACCCGGATCACCCAAGCCTGAAAGACGGCCAGTTCGTGCCTCAGGTTGCCGAAGCGGACAACCGTTCGTGGCTGAGCAAGTACACCTTGGGCCTGATCGAATCCCGTCCACCGCTGCCGCCGGGCGAAACCCGCGCCAACCAGGACGTGATGAAGCAATACCAGGACGCCAAGGAAGCTATTCCTTCGGAGCTCAAGCCGCACGACGAAAACGGCGACGTGATCGAAGAGCAGGAGCCGCAGGCCCTCGGCAACAACCAGGACCGTTCGTGGTTCAGCTACATGACCTTCGGTGTGTTCGACTGATTGTTCGACGCAACGCAAAAAGGGAGCCCCTCGGGGCTCCCTTTTTTATGGGCCAGCATTATTGCGCTGTGCGCCTGCTACGACCTTGGCTAAACTGGCGCATTCCTTGTCGAGAAACTGCCCATCATGCTTCGTCTACTGTTCTGGATTGCCGTCATTGCTGCCGCGGTATGGTTCTGGCGCAAATTCAAAAGCCCGGCTGCCAAGCAGCAACGCAGCGGCGAGCCCGACGCAGCCTTGATGGTGCGCTGCGCCCACTGCGGCGTGCATTTGCCGCAGGATCGCGCACTGAGTTCAAACCAACAGTGGTACTGCACCCAGGCACACCTGGAGCAAGGCCCGAAGTCTATCCAGCGTTGAGCCGACCTTCAGGCGCATAGGGCGCCGGGTCGATGATCGGTGTGCGCCCCAGCAACAAGTCGCAAAATAACTGGCAGGATGCTGGCGCGAGCACCAGGCCATTGCGGTAATGCCCGCAATTGAGCCACAGCCCTTTGAGGCCTGGGACTTCACCGATGTAGGGAATGCCCTCCGGTGAGCCGGGCCGCAGACCCGCCCAATGCCCCACGACCTCGGCGTCCGCCAGCGCGGGTATCAATTCCACCGCAGAAGCCTTGAGGCTTTCCAGCGCAGCGTCGGTCGGGGTCTTGTCGAACCCTTCATGTTCAAGCGTGCTGCCGATCAGAATGTGCCCATCACGCCGCGGGATCGCATAGCGCCCCTTGGCCAGGACCATACTCGACAAGAAATCTGACGCGCACTTGTACAAAATCATCTGGCCTTTGACCGGCTCTACGGGAAGTGCCAAGCCCAGTTTGCCCAGCAGTTCCCCGCTCCAGGCACCGGCCGCCAGCACGACCTGATCCCCAAGGATCGGCCCCGCAGCCGTGTTCACGCCCACGACGTTTTCGCCCTCGAGGACAAAACCGTTCACCTCACACTGCTCATGGATAGTCACGCCGGGTAACGCCGACAGCGCCGCCTTGAGGGATTTGACCAGGCGCGGGTTGCGCACATTGGCCACGTTCGCCATGTAGATCGCCTGGGAATACCCCCCGCCCAACACCGGCACCGCGTCATGGGCAGCCGACACATCCACTTTGCTCAACGGCCGGCCTTCACGGGCAGCCCAGGCCAGTGCTTCGGCCTCGTCGTCCAGGTCCAGCCAGTACAAACCCGTGGTATGCACCTCTGGATCAACGCCCGTGGCGGCGAACAACCGTTGCGCCAGTTGCGGATAAAAATCCTGGGACCAATGCGCCAGAGCCGTGACCGCCGGGCTGTAGCGCCACGGGTACAGCGGCGACACAATGCCGCCGCCCGCCCAGGAAGACTCCTGCCCAAGCCCCGCGCGCTCCAGCAGTGTGACTGCCTGCCCCTGGGTGGCCAGGTTGTACGCCGTCAACAACCCGATTACTCCGCCACCGACAATCACCACTTGCTGTTGCTTAGCCATCACTTGATCCAGCCGATAAAAAGGGAAAAGCGCACTCGGCGCCCACTCATCCAGCACTCTCATCATTGCCCCCAGCACGCCTTGCGCGACATGTCAGGCGACGCGCCCGGATTGCTGCGCACGCCGGAACTGCTCAAGCTGAACTCACCGCAAGGGTCGCCTGCCATGACTGAGCCGACTGCAGGCGCGGCCACCAGGTGAAATTCCTGAGGGTTTAATACTGCGCTGATTCTATAGCGTTCATTGCCCACACTGACGCCGCTTGCATCAATAAAAGTACCGTTGCGCGTGTAAAAGCGCTCCAGGTAGTGGACTTGCTCAGACAACAACGCAACGATCTCTGCGCGGTAGGCTTTTTTTACATAGCCGGTATAGCCGGGGTAGGCGACTGCGGCCAGTAACGCGACGATCGCAACAGCGATCAGTAACTCGATCAGGGTAAAACCTTGGCAATCCTTGCCCATTGATACGCTCCTTATTGAAGTTGACGCCATAAAACTCGACGAAATCTCGAACCTTGCGCTTCGTTGACCTGCGCATACACCGTCTCCAGCACCGTGCGCGATTGACCACTGAACCCAACAGCCGTCACGCGGAACAACGCGGCAGGCGTTTGCGCGGGCAGACCAACCACGCCCTCTGCCTGCCCCAGCGATTGAACGCCATACAGCCCGCCCTTCAGGGCAGCCCAATTAACGGCTGAAACAGGGTTCGCCCCGGCACCCACCACCGAAAACGCCTCCTGCGGGGGCGCGCAGGCACTGATCGACTGGCAGAGCGGCAGCACCGACCCTGTGCGTTGCACGATCAATTCACCCAGCCTCAGCCCACTTTCAGCAGTCTGAAATGATTGATTACGATGCCAGATGCCACCGGCAATCTTTTGCTGGGACACAGCCCCTTGCATCGACGCCAGGCCGATCAGTGATAACACCAGCAGAAACACCAGGCTGATCACCAGGACCATGCCGGTCTGACGCAGGTAAAAACCGTGATAGCTGAGCATAATCACCCTACCCCAGCCGATTGCGCAGCGCGGCCACGACGCTGTAGACCTGGTCCTGAACACGCCCGGCCGGGTCTCGCAGCGTCATCTGGATGCGCACGCTGCGTATCAGCGATTCGTCCGCCGGGCTGGCGTCATAGCGCACCACACGCGTGGCGCCGGGCTTGGCCGCTAGACCAAAACTGACGTCGAACGCCTGAACGTTATCCACCAGCACCGTCCTGGCCGGCGCTGCGGGTGTACTGACCTTCAACTGCCCGGCTTCAAAGGTGTAGGTGAGCTGGCGTAGCGCAAACCGGATCTGCCCAGGCGCCGGTGCTGGCGAGCTGCCCGCATAGGCCTGGGCTGTGCCGGTGCAATCGGAGAGCACCGTCCAGTCGGGCTTGCCGCCCTCGCCTCCCGAATCGGCGGTGACCAGCGTCAGTGACCTGGCGCTCCCTGCGGCACTCCAACTGACCGGCCGCTCAAACGCGGCCGGTGCGTTATCGATATAGGCCGTCGCCAGGCAGCCAAACATGCCCGCCTGGCGCACATCCTGAATGATCTTGCCCAGCACAAACCGCGCATCATCCTGCAGCAACATGGCGGCCTGCTGGCTGGCATGGGTGGCCCGTGCGCTGATGACGACCTGGCTGAGCCCGAGTATCAGCACCAACCCGATAGCCAGCGCCAGCAACAACTCCACCAGGCTAAAACCCCGCGCACAGCGACTCATTGCGCCACCTCCCGCGCGCCGGCAATGCGGCTGGTGAGGGTGAAGGTTTCCCGCGCACCGCGGCTTTTCGCTGCCCTGGCATCGTCCCAACTGATACTCACGGTGACCTCGCTGCCGCTGACCACCACAGAGCCTTTGGCGCTCGCCCCGGCAAAGCCGATGATATTGGCTTCGAAATCATGCAGGTCCAGGTCACGTACGCTGGCGGTAGCCGTATTGGGCGGGCCGCCTTCGTTTCGGCTCCCTTCGTTTCGGCCCCCAGAGTAATCGGCACCCGAGTTGGCCCGAACGCGGTCGAGCATGTCGTAGGCAATGAAGCTGGCCTGGCTGATCATCCTTGAGCTGTCGGTGTACGTGAGTGCATTGAGCTGGATAACCGCCGCGCCCAGCAGGCCAACGGCAAGAATCAGCACAGCCACCAGTACCTCGATCAGCGTCATGCCGGATTGGCGCCGGGGCAAAGCACGGGCAGCGTTTGTGTTGGGGCAAACAAGCATTACCGTCGTCATCCGTGTCGAAGGCCGAAAAAAAGCAGGAGAAACCTGCTGTGCGGCCCAAGACTAGCGTCGGTTTTGGGCCGGCGCTGCTCTCGGAACAAAGGGAAATACTTTGGACATAAAGGCCATCACTGCACACCCAGAGAGTGGCGCTATACCTAGACCTACCACCTGAAACACTGACTACGTCCACGGAGGGACGGCACATGAGACAACGCGGCTTCACCCTGATTGAACTGCTGCTGAGCCTGCTTCTGAGCGGCATCCTGGCGAACCTGGCAGTGCCGGGTTTCAGGGGTTTGCTTGAGTCGCAGCAACGACAAACCGCTGCGCAGTCGCTGGCCAGCGGGCTGCGCTACGCCCGCACCGAGGCGATTGCGCGCAATCGTGCGGTGGTCATTCATGCACGGCAGGAGGACTGGAGCCTGGGCTGGCGAGTGATCGTGGACGAAAGCGGACGCGGCCACTCGGACGACAACAACCCAGTGCTGTTGGAACGACAGGACAGCGGGAAAATACCGATTGTCGGGAATGGGCCGGTCAAGAGCCAGGTGCGCTTCAGCGGCTTGGGCGAACCGATATTTTCAGCCGGAGGTTTCCGTGCAGGCACCGTGCATGTGTGCGACACGGGCCAGGCGCAAAGCCTGTTTCAGGTAGTACTTGCCCCCAGCGGGCGCATCAGCCTGCGCAGCGACACCACCGAGCAGGCATTGTGCCGGATGGGCTCCGGCACCTCGGCACTCAGACCAGCGAGCGAACCCGCAGCTCCTTGGGCATCGAGAACGTGATGTTCTCTTCACGACCGGCCAACTCATCGGCACCGGTGGCACCCCAGGCCTGCAGTTGCTGGATCACGCCGCGCACCAGCACTTCGGGAGCCGAAGCGCCCGCGGTGATGCCGATACGCTCGACGCCGTCGAACCAGCTGCGCTGCATGTCTTCGGCGCCGTCGATCAGGTACGCGGGCGTGGCCATGCGTTCAGCCAGTTCGCGCAGGCGGTTGGAGTTGGAGCTGTTGGGGCTGCCGACGACCAGTACCACATCGCATTCGTCCGCCAGTTGCTTGACCGCGTCCTGGCGGTTTTGCGTGGCGTAGCAGATGTCGTCTTTGCGCGGACCACCAATGGCTGGGAATCGCGTGCGCAGGGCATCGATTACGCGGCTGGTGTCGTCCATCGACAAGGTGGTCTGCGTGACAAAGGCCAGACGCTCTGGGTTTTGGACTTGCAGGTTGGCGACGTCTTTTTCGTCTTCCACCAGGTAGATCGCGCCACCATTACTGGCGTCGTACTGGCCCATTGTGCCTTCGACTTCCGGGTGGCCGGCGTGGCCGATCAGGATGCATTCACGGCCGTCGCGGCTGTAACGCGCGACTTCGATGTGCACCTTGGTGACCAACGGGCAGGTGGCATCGAATACTTTCAGGCCACGGCCGGCAGCTTCGGTGCGCACGGCTTGGGAAACGCCGTGGGCGCTGAAGATGACGATGACGTCGTCCGGCACCTGATCGAGTTCTTCGACAAAGATGGCACCGCGCGCGCGCAGGTCTTCAACCACAAATTTGTTATGGACGACTTCATGGCGCACGTAAATCGGCGGCCCGAAGACTTCCAGGGCGCGGTTGACGATTTCGATCGCCCGGTCCACACCAGCGCAGAAGCCACGGGGGTTGGCGAGTTTGATTTGCATGCTGTGCCTCGTGTCTTGCAGGGCAAGAAATTGGATCGACTCAACTCTACAGGAGTGAGCCCCTGTGGGAGCCGGGCTTGCCCGCGATGCAGACGACTGGGTGTATCAGGTACACCGAGGTGATGCTATCGCAGGCAAGCCAGCTCCCACATAAACCAGCCCCACAGGAGCCAGCGTCGTTGATCAGAGCGCTTTAACGTCGATGATTTCGACGTCAAACGTCAAGGTTTTACCGGCCAACGGGTGGTTGAAGTCGATGGTCACTTGCGCGTCATCGAAGGTTTTCACCACGCCGGGCAGCTCGGTATTCGCCGCATCGTTGAAAATCACCAACAGGCCTTCCGACAGGTCCATGTCCTGGAACTGCGAACGCGGGATGATCTGTACGTTTTGCGGGTTGGGCTGGCCAAAAGCATTTTCCGGCAAAATCTGCAGGGTGCGCTTGTCACCGGCCTTGAAACCGAACAGTGCCGCTTCGAAACCCGGCAGCAGGTTGCCATCGCCGACCTTGAAGGTCGCCGGGGCTTTGTCGAACGTGCTGTCGACCGTGTCGCCGTTCTCCAGGCGCAGTGCGAAATGCAAAGTGACTTCCGTGTTCTGGCCGATGCGTTGCTCAGCCAATACCTGATCAGTCATTGACGGTCTCTCCGGTTTTCTTGCTTTTGAACATGTCCAACGCCAGCATGATTGCACCGACGGTGATGGCGCTGTCGGCAAAGTTGAACGCCGGGAAGTACCAGCGGTTCTGCCAATGCACCAGGATAAAGTCGATCACATGGCCCAGGGCAATGCGGTCGTAAAGGTTACCCAGGGCGCCGCCCAGCACCAAGGCCAGGGCGATGGCGAGCCAGGTGTCATCGCGGCCCAGGCGTTTGAGCCAGACCACCAGCACGGCACTGACCACCACGGCGATCAGCGCGAACAGCCAGCGCTGCCAGCCGGAGCTGTCGGCGAGGAAGCTGAAGGCCGCGCCGGTGTTGTAAGCCAAGGTCCAGCTGAAGTAGTCGGGAATGACCACAATCTGCTGGTACATCTGTAAGGCGCCTTCGAAATGAGCCTTGCTGAGCTGGTCAATGACCAGCACCAGCACGCTCAGTACGAGCCAGCCCAGACGTCCGAAACGGCTGGTGTTAGGCATAGTGGCGAACCTCACCGGCACCGCTGATGTTGTCCACGCAACGACCGCAGATTTCCGGATGCTCAGGGTTTACGCCAACGTCTTCACGGCAGTGCCAGCAACGGGCGCACTTAGGGAAGGCCGACTTGACCACTTGCAGCTTGAGGCCCGGTACTTCGGTGGCCACGGCGTCCGCAGGCGCCTGGGCAAACGGTGCCAGGCTGGCGGTCGAGGTGATCAGCACAAAGCGCAATTCGTTGCTCAGCTTGGCCAGGTCGGCGCTCAGGCCTTCCTCGGCAAACAGGGTGACTTCGGCTTGCAGGTTGCCACCGACGGCCTTGGCCGCACGCTGAACTTCCAGCTCCTTGTTCACCGCAACTTTGACGGCCATCACGCCTTCCCAGTACTCGCGGCCCAGTTCGAAGTCGGCCGGCAGTTCGGTCAGGCCTTCGTACCAGGTGTTGAGCATTACCGATTCGTTACGCTCGCCCGGCAGGTATTCCCACAGTTCGTCGGCGGTGAAGGCCAGGATCGGCGCGATCCAGCGCACCAGCGCTTCAGAGATGTGGTACAGCGCGGTCTGCGCCGAACGGCGTGCCTTGCTGTTGGCGCCGGTGGTGTACTGGCGGTCCTTGATGATGTCGAGGTAGAAACCACCCAGCTCCTGCACGCAGAAGTTGTGGATCTTCGAGTAGACGTTCCAGAAACGGTATTCACCGTAGTGTTCCTGCAACTCGCGCTGCAGCAACAGGGTACGGTCCACGGCCCAGCGGTCCAGGGCGAGCATGTCCTCGGCCGGCAGGATGTCGGTGGCCGGGTTGAAACCGGTCAGGTTCGACAGCAGGAAGCGTGCGGTATTACGGATACGGCGATAGGCATCGGCGCTACGGGCCAGGATCTGGTCCGACACGGCGATTTCGCCCGAGTAATCGGTCGACGCTACCCACAGACGCATGATGTCGGCGCCCAAGGTGTCGTTGATCTTTTTCGGCTCGATCACGTTTTTCAGCGACTTGGACATCTTGCGGCCCGTCTCATCGACGGTGAAACCGTGGGTCAGCAACTCACGGTACGGCGCGTGGTTGTCGATGGCGCAACCGGTCAGCAAGGAGGAGTGGAACCAGCCACGGTGCTGGTCCGAACCTTCCAGGTACAGGTCGGCACGCGGGCCGGTTTCGTGGCCCATCGGGTGCGAGCCGCGCAGCACGTGCCAGTGGGTGGTGCCGGAGTCGAACCACACGTCGAGGGTGTCGCTGATCTTGTCGTACAGCGGCGCTTCGTCGCCCAACAGCTCGGCGGCGTCCAGCTTGAACCAGGCTTCGATGCCTTCGCTCTCAACACGCTGGGCCACGACTTCCATCAGTTCGACGGTGCGTGGATGCAGCTCGCCGCTTTCCTTGTTCAGGAAAAACGGGATCGGCACGCCCCAGTTACGTTGGCGGGAGATGCACCAGTCCGGACGGTTGGCGATCATCGAGTGCAGGCGCGCCTGGCCCCAGGCCGGAACGAACTTGGTGTCTTCGATGGCTTTGAGCGAGCGCACACGCAGGGTGTCGCCGTTGACGGGCTCTTTGTCCATGCCGATGAACCACTGCGCGGTGGCGCGGTAGATCAGCGGGCTCTTGTGACGCCAGCAGTGCATGTAGCTGTGCTTGATGGTGTCGGTTTGCACCAGCGCACCGACTTCACGCAGCTTGTCGATGATCGGCTGGTCGGCCTTGAAGATGAACTGGCCGCCGAAGAACTCCAGCGAAGGCACGTAGACGCCGTTGCTTTGCACCGGGTTGATGATGTCATCGTTGACCATGCCGTACTTCTTGCAGATCACGAAGTCGTCCACGCCATAAGCGGGCGAGCAGTGAACCACACCCGTACCCGAACCCAGTTCGACGTAGTCGGCCAGGTACACCGGCGACAGACGGTCATAGAACGGGTGACGGAAGTTGATCAGTTCCAGCGCGGTGCCGGTGGTGGTGGCGATCACCGAACCTTGCAGTTCGTAGCGTGCCAGGCAGGCCTCGACCATTTCCTCGGCCAGCACCAGCAGGCGGTCACCGACGTCCACCAGGGCATAGGTGAATTCCGGGTGCACGTTCAGTGCCTGGTTGGCCGGGATGGTCCACGGCGTGGTGGTCCAGATCACGATGGCGGCCGGCTTGGCCAGCGATGCCAGGCCAAAGGCTTCGGCCAGCTTGGCGTCGTCGGCAACCGGGAAGGCCACGTCGATGGTCGAGGACTTTTTGTCTTCGTACTCGACTTCCGCTTCGGCCAGGGCCGAACCGCAGTCGAAGCACCAGTTCACAGGCTTGAGCCCCTTGAACACGAAGCCGCCCTTGACGATTTCGGCCAAGGCGCGGATCTCTCCGGCCTCGTTCTTGAAGTTCATGGTCTTGTACGGGTTGTCCCACTCGCCCAACACGCCCAGGCGGATGAATTCGGACTTCTGCCCTTCGATTTGCTCGGTGGCGTAGGCACGGCACAGTTCACGGGTTTTATCCGCGCCCAGGTTCTTGCCGTAGGTCACTTCGACTTTGTGTTCGATCGGCAGACCGTGGCAGTCCCAACCCGGAACATAAGGCGCGTCGAAACCCGACAGGGTTTTCGAGCGCAGGATCATGTCCTTGAGAATTTTGTTCAGCGCATGACCGATGTGAATCGTGCCGTTAGCATAAGGAGGGCCGTCGTGCAGGACGAATTTCGGACGATCCTTGCCAATTTCGCGCAACTTTCCGTACAGGCCAATACTGTCCCAGCGCTGCAGGATCTGCGGTTCGCGCTGTGGCAGGCCGGCCTTCATTGGGAAGGCGGTGTCCGGAAGGTTTAGCGTGGCTTTATAGTCGGTCATTTAAGGCTCTTCGGTTAGCGATGGGCGCTAGGTGCGGCTAGTGCACGGGCGGCGGCGACATCCGCATTGATCGCCGTTTTCAACGCCTCAAGGGAGGCGAAACGCTGCTCTTCACGCAGCTTCTGGTGGAAAACCACCGTCAAACGCCGGTCATACAAATCACCGGCAAAATCCAAAAGGTGAACTTCCAGGTGGGCCTTGCCATCACCTGCAACCGTGGGTCTGACGCCTATGTTGGCGACTCCCGGCCACGATTGGCCGTCGATGTCGACGCTCACCAGGTAAACCCCGGTGAGTGGTACACGACGGCGCTTGAGTTGCACGTTGGCGGTTGGCGTACCGAGTTGGCGCGCCAGCTTCTGACCGTGCAATACCCGCCCGGCAATGCGGAACGGGCGACCGAGCAAGCGCTCGGCCAAGGCGAAGTCGGCAGCGGCCAGGGCGTTACGCACCTGGGTACTGCTCACGCGCAGGCCGTCCAGTTCGACGGTTTGCGCGGCTTCGACGGTAAAACCTTGATTCACGCCGGCGTGCTGCAGAAAGTCGAAATCCCCGACGCGGTCGCAACCGAAACGGAAGTCGTCGCCGACCTCCAGGTGCTGTACGCCCAGGCCATCCACCAGAATACGGTCGACGAACTCGGCGGCGCTGAGGCTTTGCAAACGCTGGTTGAAGGCCAGGCAAAGCACACGGTCTACGCCCTCTTCCGCCAGCAGCTGCAGCTTGTCGCGCAAACGCGCCAAACGTGCCGGCGCCGTTTCAGGGGTAAAGAATTCCCGTGGCTGCGGCTCAAAAATCACCACGCAGCTGGGCACGCCCAACTCGACCGCACGTTCACGCAGCCGGCCCAGGATAGCCTGGTGGCCACGGTGAACACCGTCAAAGTTGCCAATAGTGGCGACGCAGCCCCGATGCTCGGGGCGCAGGTTGTGGAGACCTCGAACCAGCTGCATAACGCGCTTCTTGCTCATAAAGTGGTCGATTATAACCACACCCAGCCCCGGACGACAGGCAACAGCGCAGGCCAAATGGATCGAATCGATAAAACAACCGTTTTATCGCGGCAAACTCTCTATCCCAACGACTTGCGATTGAAATCCCGCAGTCGGAAACCCTGCAGCAGCAACATCCCGAAGTACACCAACACGCCTGCGACCACCAACACGCCCAGGCGCATGAAGCGCTCCAGCATATGGCCCTGGTCCCAGGCTGGCATAAAGTGCATCAGGCCGAGCAGTACCGCCGACATGGCCGCAACCGCCACCAGCAACTTGAGGGCAAACATGCCCCAGCCCGGCTGCGGTTGGTACATCTGCTGCTTGCGCAGTTGATAAAACAGCAGGCCGGCATTGATGCAGGCGCCGGCGCTGATCGCCAACGCCAGGCCAGCGTGGGCCAGCGGGCCGATAAACACCAGGTTGAGCAGTTGCGTGACGATCAGCGTGAAAATCGCGATTTTGACCGGCGTGCGGATGTTCTGCTGAGCGTAAAAGCCTGGGGCCAGCACTTTGATCACGATAATACCGAGCAGCCCGACGGAATAAGCGACCAGCGCGTGCTGGGTCATCAGTGCGTCATGCGCGTCAAACTGGCCGTATTGGAACAGCGAGACAGTCAATGGCTCGGCCAGAATCCCCAAGGCCAGGGAGCACGGCAGCACCAGCATGAAACACAGGCGCAGGCCCCAGTCGAGAATGCGCGAGTATTCCTGACGGTCTTTGCTGGCGTAGGTGCGCGCCAGGGTCGGCAGCAGAATCGTGCCCAACGCTACGCCAAGTACGCCGGACGGCAGCTCCATCAGACGGTCGGCGTAATACATCCACGATACCGAGCCTGAAACCAGCAGCGAGGCGAAGGCGGTGTTGATGATCAGCGAAATCTGGCTGACCGAAACGCCAAGGATCGCCGGCAGCATATTGCGCATCACGCGCCAGACGCCGGTGTCTTTGAGGTTCAGGCGCGGCAGCACGAGCATGCCGATCTTTTTCAGGTGTGGCAGCTGGTACAGCAATTGCGCCAGGCCACCGGCCAGCACCGCCCAGCCCAGGGCCATCACCGGCGGATCGAAGTACGGCGTGAGGAACAGCGCGAAAATAATCATGCTGACGTTCAGCAATGTCGGCACGAAGGCCGGCACCGAGAAGCGGTTCCAGGTGTTGAGGATCGCACCGGCCAGGGACGACAGGGAAATCAGCAATATATAAGGAAAGGTCACCCGCAGCAGATCAGTGGTCAGCGCGAATTTTTCCGGGGTATTGGCGAAACCGGGGGCGGTGGCCCAGATCACCCAAGGCGCGGCGAGCATGCCGGCGATGGTCACCAGCTTCAGTACCAGGGTCAGCAGGCCGGAAACATAGGCAATAAAGGTGCGAGTGGCTTCTTCGCCCTGCTGGGTCTTGTATTCGGCCAGGATCGGCACGAACGCCTGGGAAAATGCGCCTTCGGCAAAGATTCGCCGCAGCAGATTGGGCAATTTAAAGGCAATAAAGAACGCATCCGTGGCCATGCTGGCGCCAAAAATGCGCGCCAGCAGGGTGTCACGCACGAACCCCAAAACCCGGGAGATCATCGTGATAGAGCTGACGGCAGCCAACGATTTGAGCAGATTCATTGAAAGAGTTTGCGCCTATAGATAAAGAGCAGGCGAACAAAGCGCCCACTTATGCGATACTGCGCGCCTGCAACAGCACAGAGCCAAAGCTCGCGAGTTTACAGGTCAAGCGCCGGAAATAAATCACCCGCCTCTTCAGATCGACCACTCAGCAGTTCGCATCAGCCGCCCTTGACAACCCATCAAGTCATCGGCATGATTCGCGGCCTATTTTGTTTGCTATTTCCTAAAAAGTCTTTCGAGGAGCTCGACGGTGGCCAACACACCTTCCGCCAAAAAACGTGCAAAACAGGCTGAGAAGCGTCGCAGCCACAACGCCAGCCTGCGTTCCATGGTTCGTACCTACATCAAGAATGTAGTTAAAGCCATCGACACCAAAGACGCTGAAAAAGCCCAAGCTGCTTACGTTCTGGCCGTGCCAGTTATCGACCGTATGGCCGATAAAGGCATCATCCACAAGAACAAGGCCGCTCGTCATAAGAGCCGCCTGAATGGCCACATCAAGGCTCTGAACGTCGCTGCAGCAGCCTAAGTGGTAACAACTGCCGCGTAACCCAGGTTGCGTAACAGTTAAGAAATGCCCCGTACCGAAAGGTCCGGGGCATTTTTGTTTGCCTACAGAATCACCACAGCTCTCCTTGTGGGAGCGGGCTTGCCCGCGATGACAGTGTGTCAGTCACCGAATACCTGGCTGATACACCGCTATCGCGGGCAAGCCCGCTCCCACATTTGGACTGCGGTGCATTTTCAAGGCAAAAAAAACGCCCCGAACCAGTCGGGGCGTTTTGCTACCTATTGATCAAACCACAATCAATGGTGATGACCGCCTTCACCGTGAACGTGGCCGTGGGCCACTTCTTCCTGGGAAGCATCACGGATGGCAACGATCTTCACCTGGAAGTTCAGGCGCTGGCCAGCCAGAGGGTGGTTACCGTCGACAGTCACGTCGTCGCCGTCCAGGTCGCGGATGGTGACGATCTGCATTTGGCCGTCCGGCGCGGAAGCGTGGAACTGCATGCCCACTTCCAGCTCGTCAACGCCTTCGAACATGCTGCGGCTCAAGGTGCTGACCAGTTCGGCGGAGTATTCGCCGTAAGCATCTTCAGGTTCTACGGCGACGGTCAGTTCGTCACCGACGCTCTTGCCTTCCAGAGCCTTCTCCAGGCCCGGGATGATGTTACCTGCGCCTTGCAGGTAGACCAGCGGCGCGCCGCCGGCGGAGCTGTCGATGACCTCACCAGCGTCGTTGGTCAGGGTATAGTCGATGGAGACAGCCTTGTTAGCGGCGATCGTCATGGGGCGAGACCTTTTGCATAAGAATGAAGAACGGACAAGTCTAAACAAGGATTTGCCCGAAAGCGAACACAACCCGGACAGACGGGGCCGATCAACGGCATCCTTCATCATCGGCTTCCGACAGGATGACGACGGGCACTGGGTCGCCGAGCTGTCCTGCGGCCACACCCAACACCTGCGCCACCAGCCGCCCTGGCAGTCCCGCGCCTGGGTACTCGACCCCGCGCAACGCCTTGAAAAAATAGGCCAACCCTTTGCGTGCGGCTGGTGTGCGCAACAGCACGAATAACGATAACCTTGGCGTCTGATTCCCGGTAGGTACTCAGCCATAGAGCGCCACCGAAGCCATGCACCTCCAGAGAATTCGCATGCAGACTTTTTTTATCGCGCCCACCGATTTTGGTGTGGGTCTGACCTCCATCAGCCTTGGGCTGGTGCGTACCCTTGAACGGGCCGGGCTGAAAGTCGGCTTCTTCAAACCGATTGCCCAGCCGCACCCGGGCGACACCGGCCCCGAACGCTCCACCGAACTGGTGGCGCGCACCCACGGCCTGAAACCGCCTCAACCGCTGGGCCTGGCCCATGTGGAGCGCATGCTCGGTGACGGCCAGCTCGACGAGCTGCTCGAAGAGATCATCACTCTTTACCAGCAAGCCGCTGTGGGCAAGGACGTGCTGATCGTCGAAGGCATGGTGCCGACCCGCAGCGCCAGCTATGCGGCGCGGGTCAACCTGCACCTGGCCAAGAGCCTCGATGCCGAAGTGATCCTGGTGTCGGCGCCGGAAAACGAAGTGCTCACCGAGCTGTCCGGCCGCGTGGAATTGCAGGCCCAGCTGTTCGGCGGCCCCAAAGACCCGAAAGTGCTGGGCGTAATCCTCAATAAAGTGCGCACCGACGAAAGCATGGAAGCCTTCTCGGCGCGCCTCAAAGAGCATTCGCCCCTGTTGCGCAGCGGTGACTTCCGCCTGCTCGGCTGCATTCCCTACCAGCCCGAACTCAACGCGCCGCGCACCCGCGACGTGGCTGACCTGATGGGCGCACAGATCCTCAACGCCGGCGATTATGAAAGCCGGCGCATGACCAAGATCATCATCTGTGCCCGCACCATGCGTAACACCGTGGAGCTGCTCAAACCCGGCGTGCTGGTGGTAACCCCAGGCGATCGCGACGATATCATCCTCGCGGTCAGCCTGGCCGCAATCAACGGTGTACCGCTGGCCGGGCTGTTGCTGACCAGCGACACGCTGCCCGACCCACGCATCATGGATCTGTGCCGTGGCGCGTTCCAGGCCGGGCTGCCAGTACTGTCCGTGAGCACCGGCTCCTACGACACCGCCAATCAGCTCAACAGCCTGAACAAAGAGATCCCGATTGATGACCGCGAGCGTGCGGAAATCATCACTGACTTTGTCGCCAGCCACCTCGATGCGCGCTGGCTGCACCAGCGCTGCGGCACGCCACGGGAGATGCGCCTGTCGCCTGCCGTATTCCGTTATCAACTGATCCAGCGCGCCCAGGCCGCCAACAAACGCATTGTGTTGCCCGAAGGCAGCGAGCCGCTGACTGTGCAAGCTGCCGCCATCTGTCAGGCGCGCGGCATTGCTCGCTGCGTGTTGCTGGCCAAGCCAGCCGATGTAGAAGCGGTCGCCCGCGCCCACGGCATCGAGCTGCCCGAAGGCCTGGAGATTCTCGACCCGGACCTGATTCGCCAGCGTTATGTCGAACCGATGGTCGCGCTGCGCAAGAGCAAGAGCCTCAACGCGCCGATGGCCGAGCAGCAACTGGAAGACACCGTAGTGATCGCCACGATGATGCTCGCGTTGGACGAAGTGGACGGCCTGGTTTCCGGCGTCATTCACTCCACTGCCAACACCATCCGCCCTGCCCTGCAACTGATCAAAACGGCGCCGGGCTGCACCCTGGTGTCGTCGGTGTTCTTCATGTTGTTCCCCGAGCAGGTGCTGGTGTACGGCGACTGCGTGATGAACCCGCACCCGAGCGCTGCGGAACTCGCGGAAATCGCCCTGCAAAGCGCCGACTCGGCCGCCGCGTTCGGCATTACCCCGCGCGTGGCAATGATCAGCTATTCCAGCGGTGACTCGGCCAGCGGCGAAGAAGTGGAAAAAGTTCGTGAAGCCACCCTGCTCGCCCACGAACAGCAAAGCTCGTTGCTGATCGACGGGCCGTTGCAGTACGACGCCGCCGCCAACGAAACCGTCGCACGGCAGCTGGCGCCCAACAGCCTGGTCGCCGGCAAAGCCACGGTGTTTGTGTTCCCGGACCTGAACACCGGCAACACCACGCACAAAGCCGTGCAACGCAGCGCCGATTGCGTAAGCCTGGGGCCGATGCTGCAAGGCCTGCGCAAACCGGTGAACGACCTGCCGCGCGGCGCTCAGGTCGACGACATCGTTTACACCATCGCACTGACTGCGATTCAAGCCGCCAACCGACCTATGGATATCTAAATGCTGGATTTTCTACCTGCCGCCGTGCGCGGGGTGATCGCGTCCTTGTTGTTGGCGCTGAACACGATCCTGCTGTGCTCGTTTCTGTTTATCGTCGCGCTGTTCAAGGCGCTGCCGTTTGCCAAGCGCTTCAGTGAATGGCTGATGAACCACACCCATGAAGCCTGGGTCACCAACAACAAGGGCTGGATGAACCTGGTACGCCGCACGCGCTGGCACCTGACTGGCCTTGAGGGGTTGGACTATCAGCACTCATACCTGGTGACCAGTAACCACCAGAGTTGGGTGGACATCATGGTGCTGCAGTACTTGCTCAATCGACGCATTCGCCCGTTGAAGTTCTTCCTCAAGCAGGAGTTGATCTGGGTGCCGGTGATCGGCCTGGCGTGGTGGGCGTTGGGCTTTCCGTTCATGAAGCGCTACACCAAGGCCTACTTGGAGAAGCACCCGGAGAAGAAAGGCAAAGACCTGGTAACCACGCGCAAGACCTGTGCGAAGTTTCGCGACAACCCGGTGGGCATATTCAACTTTGCCGAAGGCACACGGTTTACGCCGGGCAAGCATGCCCAGCAGAAATCCCCATTTCGCTATTTGCTCAAGCCCAAGGCCGGCGGGATCGCGTTTGTGCTGGATGCCATGGGTGAGCAGTTGAAATCACTGGTGAACGTGACGATTCACTACCCTGCCGGGCGCCCGGGGTATTGGGATTTGCTCTGTGGGAATGTGAAGGATGTGGTGGTGCACTTTGAAGAGGTGCAGATTCCGGCCGGGTTTATCGGCAAGAATTACGAGCAGGATGGTGAGTATCGGTTGGCGTTTCAGGGCTGGATCAACCAGCTGTGGGAAGACAAGGATGCGTTGCTGGAGAAGCTGCACACCGATTACCCTGCCAGATGATCGTTCCCACGCTCTGCGTGGGAATGCTTCCTGTGACGCTCCGCGTCACGACCTCAAGAGCGGACGCAGAGCGTCCAAAGCGGCATTCCCACGCAGAGCATGGGAACGATCAGCCCGCCACCGAGTGCTCGGTGGCGGGCTTTTTTGTGGCGGCGAGGTTTAGATCGCGCCGCGCTGACGCAACAATTCCAGCACTTGCTTGACGCTGTCTTCCAGCGACAGGGCCTGGGTGTCGATCACCAGATCGGCATTCAACGGCACGTCGTACGGGAAGGATTCGCCAGGGATGTTATCCCCGCCGGCAGCGTACAAGCCTTGCGGGTCACGCTCGGCGCACACCAGCGGCGACGCTTGCACGTAAACGGTGAGCAGGCGGTCGGCACCGATCAGCGCCTTGGCCTGTTCACGGCCTTCGGCATCCGGAGCAACGAAAGCAGCCAGGGTCAGCAGGCCGGCTTCGTTGAACTGGCGCGCCACGTGAGCGGCACGACGCCAGTTCTCGGTGCGCCCGGCGCGGTCCTGCGGCAAGCCCTTGTTCAGGTCGTGACGCAGGTTCTGGCCATCCAGCACAAATACCGCACGGCCCATGTCGAACAGCTTGCGTTCAACCGCGTAGGCCAAGGTGCTTTTACCCGCGCCCGACAGGCCGCTGAACAACACGGTGGCCGGCTGCTGGCCAAAGCGCAGAGCACGCTCTTCGGTGGCGACATGAGCAAGGCTGCCGTGCTGCGCAGAACCGCCATGATTGACCGGCGGCGCAATGATCATGCCCGCAGCCACGGTGCCGTTGGTCAACCGGTCGATGACGATAAACGCACCGGTGGTGCGGTTGCTGTCGTAGCCGTCGAGCGCGATGGCGGCGTCGAGGCTGACCTTGACCCGGCCGATCTCGTTCAACTGCAGCGAACTTGCCGGGCCTTCGGCCAGGGTGTTCACGTCCACACGGTGCACGATGCTGGTGATGGAACCCGGCACGTAGCTGGTGGCGCGCTTGATGTCGTATTTCTTGCCCGGCAGCATCGGCTCTTCGGCCATCCACACCAGCATGGCGTCGAAGGCGTCGGTCACTTGCGGCACGTTGTCGGCATGCACCAGCAGGTCGCCACGGGAGATGTCGATCTCGTCTTCCATGGTCAGGGTCACGGCCTGGCCTGGGCCGGCGTGTTCCAGCTCACCTTCAAAGGTGACGATGGATTTGACGCGGCTGCTCTTGCCCGACGGCAGCACCACGACTTCGTCGCCTTTGTGCACGATGCCGCTGGCCAGGGTGCCGGCGAAACCACGGAAGTTCAGGTTCGGACGGTTGACGTACTGCACCGGGAAACGCAGGTCGGTGTAGTTGCGGTCGTTGGCGATCTCGACGCTTTCGAGAATCTCCATCAGCGACTGGCCGGTGTACCAAGGCGAACGCTCGCTCTTGTTCACCACGTTGTCGCCCTTGAGCGCCGACATCGGTACGAACGCCATGGTGCTCGGCTTGAACGCGATGCCCTCGGCGAACTTCAGGTAATCGGCCTTGATCTGCTCGAAGATGCTTTGGTCAAAGCCATTGATGTCCATCTTGTTGACGGCCACCACGATGTGCTTGATACCCAGCAGCGAAGCAATAAAGCTGTGGCGACGGGTCTGGGTCTGCACGCCGTAGCGGGCGTCGATCAGGATAATCGCCAGGTCACAGGTAGAGGCACCGGTGGCCATGTTGCGGGTGTACTGCTCATGGCCGGGGGTGTCGGCGATGATGAATTTGCGCTTGGCGGTGGAGAAGTAGCGGTAGGCAACATCGATGGTGATGCCCTGCTCGCGCTCAGCCTGCAGGCCGTCGACCAGCAACGCCAGGTCGATGTCGTCACCGGTGGTGCCGGACTTCTTCGAATCGCGGGTGATGGCTTCCAGGTGATCTTCGTAGATCATCTTGGAGTCGTGCAGCAGGCGCCCGATCAGGGTGCTCTTGCCGTCGTCGACGTTGCCGCAGGTCAGGAAGCGCAACATTTCCTTGCGCTCGTGCTGGCCCAGGTAGGCGAGGATGTCCTCGCTGATCAAATCAGATACGTGCGACATGACAGCCCCTTAGAAATAGCCTTGACGTTTTTTATCTTCCATCGAGCCTGCACCATCGTGGTCGATGACACGGCCCTGGCGCTCGGAAGTTCGCGTCAGGAGCATTTCCTGAATGATGTCCGTCAGCGTCTCGGCTTCGGACTCCACCGCGCCCGTCAACGGGTAGCAGCCAAGGGTACGGAAACGTACTTTCTTTTTGACGATTCGGGCTTTGTCTTCGTCAGACAAGTGCTCGAGGATGCGGTCGTCGTCGATCATGATCAACGTGCCGTTCTTCTCGATCACGTCGCGCTCGGCGGCAAAATACAGCGGCACAATCGGGATGCCTTCGAGGTAGATGTACTGCCAGATGTCCAGCTCGGTCCAGTTGGACAGCGGGAACACACGGATCGACTCACCCTTGTTGACGTTGCCGTTGTAGACGTTCCACAGCTCCGGGCGCTGGTTTTTCGGGTCCCAGCGGTGCTTGCTGTCGCGGAACGAGTACACACGCTCTTTGGCGCGGGATTTCTCTTCATCGCGACGGGCACCGCCAAAGGCTGCGTCGAAACCATGCTTGTCCAGGGCCTGCTTGAGGCCTTCGGTTTTCATGATGTCGGTGTGCTTGGCACTGCCGTGGGTGAACGGGTTGATGCCCTGCGCCACGCCATCCTGGTTGACGTGGGTGATCAGGTCCAGGCCCAGCTCTTCGACCATCTTGTCGCGGAACTTGTACATCTCCTGGAATTTCCAGCGGGTGTCGACGTGCATCACCGGGAACGGCAGCTTGCCCGGGAAGAAAGCCTTGCGCGCCAGATGCAGCATCACGGCGGAGTCTTTACCGATCGAGTAGAGCATCACCGGGTTGTCGAACTCGGCGGCGACCTCGCGGATGATGTGGATGCTTTCCGCCTCCAGCTGTTTCAGATGCGTCAGTTTGTCGACCATGGCTACTCACGGAAAAACGATCTTATGGACGGCCAGCGGGCCGTGTTCGAGCGAGGCATGCTAGCACAGCACCTTCTTCTATTCAGGGAGCTGGCTAGATCGAAACGGTATATGAATATGCCACTGGGTTTGGCGTGAAACTCGCCCAGCGGTGGGAGCTGGCTTGTGTGGGAGCTGGCTTGCCTGCGATGGCATCCACCCGGTGTGCCAGATGTACCGAGTTGCTCGCATCGCAGGCAAGCCAGCTCCCACATTGGGCCAGTGGCGAGGCTTAGATCGGGTTGGGGCAATCGATGAAAAGGTGTTCCAGGGCAAACCGTCGGGCCAGGTAATCGCCCAACGCCTGGACACCGTAGCGCTCAGTGGCGTGGTGCCCGGCGGCGATGAAACTGATGTCGTTTTCCCGCGCGCTGTGGAAGGTTTGCTCGGAGGCTTCGCCGCTCAAATACAGGTCGACGCCGGCCGCAATCGCGTCGTCGATGTAGCCCTGGCCACCGCCCGTGCACCAGCCGACACGGCGGATCATTTCGCTGCCTTCGATCAGCAGTGGCTCGCGGCCCATCACGTCCTGCACACGGCGGGCGAAGTCGCGAGGCGACAACGGCTCGGCGAGGGAGCCGACCAGGCCTACGATTTTCGGGTTGCTCGGGTCCAGCGGGCCTTCGACGGTGATGTCCAGCTGGCGGGCCAGTTGCACGTTATTGCCCACCTCAGCGTGCAGGTCCAGCGGCAGGTGGTAGGCGAGCAAACTGATGTCGTGTTTGAGCAGGGTTTTCAGGCGGCGCTGCTTCATGCCGGTGATGCACGGGTTTTCGCCTTTCCAGAAATAACCGTGGTGCACCAGCACCAAGTCGGCCTGGGCCTCGACGGCGGCGTCCAGCAGGGCTTGGCTGGCGGTCACGCCGCTGACGATGCGCATCACCTGCGGGCGACCCTCGACCTGCAGGCCATTGGGGCAATAATCGGCAATTTTTGCACTGCCGAGGTAGCGGTCCGCTTCCTCGACGAGGGTGGTAAGGGGGACGGCCATAAAAGACTCCTAAATATCCCGTTCCGAGGCGCTCGCAGCCTCGTATAATGCGCGACATTATGGGCGCTCTCCCGCCCCCTGCAACCTGTCAGGACTTACTTGATGCTCAAGGCACTGCGTTTTTTTGGATGGCCATTGTTGGCTGGCGTGCTGATCGCGATGCTGATTATTCAGCGTTATCCCCAGTGGGTGGGCTTACCCAGCCTGGATGTGAACCTGCAACAAGCCCCGCAAACCAACTCGGTAGTGCAAGGTCCGGTGACTTATGCCGACGCCGTGGTCATCGCCGCGCCCGCGGTGGTCAACCTGTACACCACCAAAGTCATCAACAAACCGGCGCACCCGTTGTTTGAAGACCCGCAATTTCGCCGCTATTTCGGCGATAACGGGCCCAAGCAGCGCCGCATGGAGTCCAGCCTTGGTTCCGGGGTGATCATGAGCCCGGAAGGCTACATCCTCACCAACAACCACGTGACCACCGGCGCCGACCAGATTGTGGTGGCCTTGCGCGACGGCCGCGAAACCCTGGCCCGCGTGGTCGGCAGCGATCCGGAAACCGACCTCGCGGTGCTGAAAATCGATTTGAAGAGCCTGCCGTCGATCACCATCGGCCGCTCCGAAGGGCTGCGCGTCGGTGATGTGGCGCTGGCCATCGGCAACCCGTTCGGCGTCGGCCAGACGGTGACCATGGGCATCATCAGCGCCACCGGGCGTAACCAGTTGGGGCTCAACAGCTACGAAGACTTTATCCAGACCGACGCGGCGATCAACCCGGGCAACTCCGGCGGCGCGCTGGTGGATGCCAATGGCAACCTGACCGGCATCAACACCGCGATTTTCTCCAAGTCCGGCGGCTCCCAGGGCATCGGTTTTGCGATCCCGGTGAAGCTGGCGATGGAAGTGATGAAGTCGATCATCGAGCACGGCCAGGTGATTCGCGGCTGGCTGGGCATTGAAGTACAGCCGCTGACTAAAGAGTTGGCTGAGTCGTTCGGCTTGACCGGACGCCCAGGCATCGTGGTCGCCGGTATCTTCCGCGACGGCCCGGCGCAGAAAGCCGGCCTGCAGTTGGGCGATGTGATCCTCAGCATCGATGGCGAGCCGGCCGGTGATGGCCGCAAGTCGATGAATCAGGTGGCGCGGATCAAGCCGACCGACAAGGTGGCAATCCAGGTGATGCGCAACGGTAAAGAGATAAAACTGCTGGCGGAAATCGGCTTGCGCCCACCACCGGCGCCGGTGAAAGAAGAGGAATAACGGTTCTTGGGAGCCCGTTCGCGGGCTCCTGTAACCTAATATTTCAAAAGAAATCCATTCTCATTAGGCATGTTATATTGTTTCAATATAGACATTGGAACGCTCTATCATGCCGTCTCGAAGAATTGCCCCCATGGCCGGCCTGGCCTTGGGTTTGCTGCTCGACCCCGCCTACGCTGAAGACAACACCGTAGAACTGGACACCATCAGCGTCACCTCCGACGCCTATGAATCCGCCACCGGCCCGGTCAAAGGCTACCGCGCCACCCGCTCGGCCAGCGCGACCAAGACTGACACCGCTCTGCGCGACATCCCACAATCCATCAGCTTAATTCCCGCCACAGTGCTCAAGGACCTGGGCAGCACCAGCGTGGAGCGCGCGCTGGAATTTGCTGGCGGCGTGTCCAAGCAAAACAACTTCGGCGGCCTGACGCTTTACGAATACAGCGTGCGTGGCTTCACCACCTCTGAGTTCTACCAGGACGGTTTCAGCGCCAACCGTGGCTACCCGAGCACGCCGGACGCCGCCAATATCGAGCGCATTGAAGTGCTCAAAGGCCCCGCTGCCAGCCTGTACGGGCGCGGCGATCCGGGCGGCACAGTCAATATCGTCACCAAGAAACCCCAACCGCAAGCCTTCACCACCGTGCAAACCAGCGCCGGCAGTTGGGACCGCTATCGCACCGCCTTGGACGTAAATACCCCGCTGGACAGCGAAGGCCGCGTGCTGTCGCGGGTCAACCTGGCAGTGGAAGACAACCACAGCTTTCGCGATCACGTGGATGCCCAGCGCGTCTTCGTCGCGCCATCCTTCAGTTGGCAGTTGAGCCCGGACACGCGCCTGCTGGTGGAAAGCGAATTCGTACGCCACAGCTCAACCTTCGACCGCGGCATTGTCGCGCCGCACGGTATGTCGCGCTCCACCTTCCTCGGCGAGCCCAACGACGGCAACATCCGCAACCACAACAACCGCCTCCAGGCGGCCCTTGAACATCACCTCAACGACGCCTGGCAACTGCGCCTCGCCAGCCACTACAAACAGGGCAGCCTGTGGGGCGACGCCTCGGAAAGCCGCGCGCTGAACGCCGACGGCCATACCGTCAACCGCCGCTACCGCGAACGCTCCAGCGGTTGGCACGACAGCATTACCCAGCTGGAACTGCGCGGGTTGTTCGACATCGGCAGTTGGCAGCACGAACTGTTGATCGGCACCGAGTACGAGGACTACCGCAAAAAGGAACGCGTGACGGCCATCGGCGGCAGCCTCTACCCCATCGACATCTATAAGCCGGTCTATGGCCAGGCCAAACCCAACGGCGCACGCACCGGCACCGACTTCTTCGAACAGACGAAAAGCCAGGCGCTGAACCTGCAGGACCAGATCGTCTTCACCGACCGGCTGCGCGGCATGCTCGGTGCGCGCTTTGAACACGTTGAACAAAGCACCGATGACTTCGCCCGCAACCACGCCAAAAGCCGGCAAACCCATGACGCCCTCACCCAGCGCGCCGGTTTGCTCTACCAGCTCACCCCGCAAGTCGGGGTGTTCGCCAACGCCTCAACCTCGTTCAAGCCCAACAACGGCCTGGACGCCGGCGGCAAATCCTTCAAGCCGGAAGAAGGCGTGGGCTATGAAGTGGGGATCAAGAGCGAGCTGTTCGACGACCGCTTGAGTACCACCCTCGCCGCCTTCCATATCGACAAGCAAAACGTCCTGGCCCTGGACCCGGCCACCGACACTAACCGCGCCATGGGCAAGGCACGCAGCCAGGGTTTCGACCTGCAACTGACCGGGCAATTGACTGACGCGGTAAGGGTCATCGGCGCCTTCGCCTACATCGACGCCGAAGTGACCAAGGGTGACAAAGCCATCCCCACCGGCAGCCGCATTCTTGGCGTGGCCAAGCGCAGCGGCAGTCTGTTGGGTGTGTATGAGTTTCAGGATGGCCTGCTTCGCGGTTCGGACCTGGGTGCGGCGTTCACCTACGTTGGCGATCGCTCCGGCGAAGCCGGCAGCCGGTTTGAGTTGCCCGCCTACCACACCGTCGACCTGCTGGCGCATTACAAGGCCAGCGACAACGTCACCGTGGGCCTGAACCTCAACAACGTATTTGACGAAAAGTACTACGAGCGCTCCTACAGCAATTACTGGGTCACACCCGGCGAGCCGCGCAACGTCACCGTCAGCCTGACCCTCAACCTGTAAAAGGACGCCCCATGCAAGCCCTGAAATCCCTGGCCGTGCTCGGCCTGCTGTTTGCCAGCCACGTTTCTGCCCACGGCCTGTGGACCGAACAACGGCGCGGCAATATCGAAGTGATCTACGGCCACGGCGCCGAGGACAACGCCTTCAAGGCGCAAAAAATCAGCGGCGCCTGGGCGTATGACGCCCGCGCCAGGATGATTCCGGTCACCGTGGAGCGCCTGGCCGACCACGCACGCCTCCAGCCACTCAAATCGCCCGCCGTGTTAGCCGTGGCCCTGGATAACGGCATGTGGTCGCAAACGCCGGACAAGCAGTGGATTAACCAGGGCCGCAGCCACGTACCGGGAGCCATTCAATCAACGCAGACGTTCAAGTACAGCCTGGCGATTTACCAGCCGGGGGCGAAGTTGCCGAAACTGGATCAGATCAAGCTGCTGATCCTGCCGGAAGTTGACCCGCTGACCGTAGGGCCGGGCCATTCACTGCCGGTGCGGGTGCTGCTGGATGGCAAGCCGGCGGCGGGGATCAAGTTGGTGGGCGACTATCGCAATGCGCCAAACACCTTGAGCACCGAGACCGACAAGGATGGCCGCGCCCAGGTGCTGGTGAGGAATGAAGGGTTGAATGTGATTGCGGCGCAGGTGGAGATCCCGCTCAAAGACAATGCCGATGTGGCGACGCGCGGGTTGTTCAGCTCGCTTACATTCCTGGGTGAGCCACACCACGAATAAACACTACAAAACACTGTGGGAGTCGGGCTTGCCCGCGATGCAGGCACCCTGGTGTATCAGGCACACCAAGGTGATGCTATCGCAGGCAAGCCCGCTCCCACATTTAGTCCTCGTTTGGCTTGGTCAGAGTGACAACGGCGCGCGCTCGCACAGCGTATTCAGCGCCGCCGCCCACTGCGGATCATCATTAAGACACGGCACCAGCACCAACTCCTCGCCGCCCGCTTCACGGAACTGCTCCAGCCCGCGATCACCAATCTCTTCCAGCGTCTCGATGCAGTCCGCCACAAATGCCGGGCACATCACCAGCAGCTTTTTCACGCCTTGCTGGGCCAAGGCCTCAAGGCGCGCCTCGGTGTAGGGTTCGATCCACTTGGCGCGGCCCAGACGGGATTGAAACGCCACCGACCATTTACCTTCCGGCAAGCCCATGCGCGCGGCAAAATTCCGGGCGACGCTGAAGCATTGCGCGCGATAACAGGTAGCAAGCACCTCCGGCGAGGCGTTCTTGCAGCAGTCCGCATCTTTGAAACAATGCTGGCCGGTAGGGTCGAGCTTGGTCAGATGACGCTCCGGCAGGCCGTGAAAACTCAGCAGTAAATGATCGTATTCCTGCTCTACATACGGCCGGGCGCTCGCCACCAGCGCATCCAGGTATTCCGGCTGATCGTAGAACGGCTGCAGGATCGAGAACTGCACCTTGAGCTTTTTCTCGCGCACCACGCGCCGGGCCTCTTCAATCACGGTGGTCACGGTGCTGTCGGCAAACTGCGGGTACAACGGCGCGAGGGTGACTTTCTCAATGCCCTGGGCGGCGAGGCGCGTCAACGTCGTTTCAAGGGACGGTTCGCCGTAACGCATCGCCAATTCCACCGGGCCCTGCGTCCACTGCGCCGTCATTTGCTGTTGCAGGCGACGGCTCAGCACCACCAGCGGCGAGCCTTCGTCCCACCAGATGGACGCATAGGCATGCGCCGACTGCTCGGGGCGCTTGATCAGGATCAGCGACACCAGCAACCGTCGCACCGGCCACGGCAGGTCGATCACGTAAGGGTCCATCAGGAACTGATTGAGGTAACTGCGCACATCGGCCACCGAAGTGGACGCCGGTGAACCCAGGTTGACCAGTAACAACGCGTGATCCGTCATGCAACATCCTATGGCTAGAGGCGGCTGGACAAGTCTTCCAGGGCCGCATGCAACTCAGTGAACTGAAAAGTGAAACCGGCCGCCAGCAGCCGTTCGGGAACCGCCTTCTGACCGCCCAGCAACAACCCGGACAACTCGCCCAGCCCGACCTTCAAGGCAAACGCCGGCATCGGCATAAACGCAGGGCGGTGCAGCACCTGGCCCAAGGTCTTGGCAAAATCGCGGTTACGCACCGGGTGTGGCGCGCAGGCATTATAAGGACCGCGGGCGTCTTCCTTGTGCAGAAGAAAATCAATCAGGGCGATTTGATCTTTTATATGCACCCACGGCATCCACTGCCGACCATTGCCGATAGGCCCGCCCAGCCCCAGTTTGAACGGCAGCAACAGCCGCGACAAAAAGCCGCCCTTGGCCGCCAGCACCAACCCCGTGCGCACCTGCACCACACGAATGCCCATGGCTTCGGCGCGCAGGGCGGTTTCTTCCCAGGCGATACACAGCTGGCTGGGGAAGTCGTCCTGCACCGGGCCGCTGGCTTCGGTCAATTCGCGCTCGCCGCCGTCGCCGTACCAGCCCACTGCGGAACCGGAAATCAACACCGCCGGTTTCTGCGACAGGCCTTCCATCCACGCAAGCAAGGTTTCGGTGAGGCTGATGCGGCTGCTCCACAGCAATGCCTTGCGTTTTTTGGTCCACGGGCGATCGGCGATGGGCGCGCCGGCCAGGTTGACCACCGCGTCCACGTGGCCGATCACGTCCTGCAAGCGGCCGACCCCCAACACCTCAGGGCCGCACCATTGGGCGACGGTGTCCGGCTCGCGGCTCCACACGGTCAGGCGATGCCCTTGGGCAAGCCAGCGCAGGCAAAGCTGACGCCCGATCAAGCCTGTACCGCCGGTCAGCAAAATGTGCATGGGACACTCCTCATGTAACGTTCGCCGCCGATCACTGGTCTATTTTATAGAGAGGGATCATTTGTAATCCGGCGCGGTTTTTGGTTGAAGCCCAGGGTTTAACCATAGGCCACGCCGTAAGAACAGGTACGCCAAAACTTATACCAAAAAACAATATTGTACAGCTATGGGCGTCGGCGTAGTCTGTACCCAACGGTAAAACGAGGCCTCCCATGACTGTTCCCATCGCGATCATCGGCACCGGCATCGCCGGTCTCTCCGCCGCCCGAGCGTTACAAGACGCGGGGCACGTTGTGCAACTCTTCGATAAAAGCCGCGGCAGTGGCGGCCGCATGTCCAGCAAGCGCAGTGATGCCGGCGCGCTGGATATGGGCGCGCAGTACTTCACCGCCCGCGACCGGCGCTTCGTCAACGAAGTGCAACGCTGGCAAAGCAACGGCTGGGTGGAGCAGTGGAAGCCTCAGCTCTACAACTTCAAGTCCGGGCAACTCACGCCCTCCCCCGATGAGCAGATTCGCTGGGTCGGCACGCCGCGCATGAGTGCGATCACGCGTGCGTTGCTGGATGATTTGCCGGTGGAGTTCGGTTGCCGTATTACCGAAGTGTTCCAGGGCAAACAGCACTGGAACCTGCTCGACGCAGACGGCGGCAATCACGGCCCGTTCAGCCATGTGGTGATCGCCACGCCGGCGCCACAGGCCACAGCGCTGCTGGCCGCCGCACCCAAACTGGCAAGTGCCGCCGCCGGGGTGAAAATGGACCCGACCTGGGCCATCGCCCTGGCCTTCGACAAGCCCCTGGATACGCCCATGGAAGGCTGCTTCGTACAAGACAGCCCTCTGGATTGGCTGGCGCGCAACCGCAGCAAACCGGGGCGCGACACCACACTCGACACCTGGGTGCTGCACGCCACCAGCACCTGGAGCAAGGCGCACCTCGACCTGCCCAAGGAAGCCGTGATCGAACACCTGCACGGTGCCTTCGCCGAACTGCTGCACAGCGCCATGCCCGCACCGTCCTTCAGCCTGGCGCATCGCTGGCTCTACGCACGACCGTCCAGCGCGCACGAATTCGGGGTGCTGGCCGACGCCGACCTGGGCCTGTACGTGTGTGGCGACTGGTGCTTGTCCGGGCGGGTCGAAGGCGCCTGGCTCAGCGGCCAGGAGGCCGCGCGACGCCTGATCGAGCACCTGCAATGAACCGCATCAATCCCGCCAAGTTGCTGCTGTCAAAGTGGACAGCAGCCGCGCCTCGCAACAAGGAAAAACACTTCCTGGTCACCGAGCTGTTTCGTGACGAGGAAGGCACCGTGCTCGAAATCGAGCTGCAAGCCGTCATGACGCGTCGCGCTGAACGCCTGGCCTGGCAAACGCTGCAAAACGCCGAGGCGTGGAAAATCGGCTGGAAGTAGTGCCACTAAAAATACTTGTACAAAATATTTGACTTGTACAGCATCAAATCTATGATGAGATTTAGTTGTACAAGCTTTCTAGCTTGTATAGGAATTTTTGCAGAGGTTCGGCCATGTCCAGCACCGTCAAACCGAAGATTGCCATCAGCGCCTGCCTGTTGGGCGAAAACGTGCGCTTCAACGGCGGACACAAACAATCCCTGCTGTGCAGCCAGACCCTCGCCGACTACTTCGACTTTGTGCCGCTGTGCCCCGAAGTCGCCATCGGCCTGGGCATTCCCCGCGAACCGATTCGCTTGGTCGGCGACCCTGCGAACCCGCAAGCCATCGGCACCGTGCACCGCGAGCTGAACGTCACGCAGCCACTGAATGACTACGGCCAGCAAATGGCTCAGGAACACACCGACTTGTGCGGCTACATCTTCATGCAGAAATCGCCGTCGTGCGGCCTGGAGCGGGTCAAGGTCTATCGCGACAACGGCACGCCCGTCGACGGTGGCGGGCGTGGCATTTACGCCCAGGCGTTTTGCGCACGTCACCCCAACTTGCCGGTGGAAGAAGACGGTCGGCTGAATGACCCGGTACTGCGGGAGAACTTCCTGACCCGCGTTTTCGTGTATGCCAGCTGGCAGCAATTGCTCGCCGAAGGCCTCACCCGTCACCGACTGCTGGCCTTCCATTCACGCTACAAATACTTGTTGATGGCCCACAGCCCGGCGCACTACAAAAGCCTCGGCCAGTTGCTCGGCAGCATGGGCAAGGGCATTGATCTCGACGAACTGGCCGCCGGCTATTTCAGCGAGTTGATGATCGGGCTGAAAAAGTGCGCCACCCGTGGCACCCACACCAACGTGCTGCAACACATCAGCGGCTACCTCAAGCAGGCCATCAGCGCCGATGACAAACAGGAAATGCAAACCGTCATTGGCCAGTATCGCCACGGCATCGTGCCGCTGGTGGTGCCGTTGACGCTGCTCAAACACCACTTTCGTCAACACCCGGACCGCTATATCGCGCAGCAGGCCTACCTGCAGCCGCACCCGGAAAACCTCAGCCTGCGTAATGCGATCTAGACCATGAAAGCTGCCCTGCAAGACGAACCCGGCGAAGACATCGCCCAAGCCCTCGAAGACGGTTGGCTGCCGATTCGCGAAGTGGCGCGCCAGACCGGCGTTAACGCCGTGACCCTGCGCGCGTGGGAGCGTCGCTACGGTTTGATCGTGCCCCAGCGCACGCCCAAAGGTCACCGGCTGTTCAGCGCCGACCATGTCCAACGCATCCACACCATCCTGACCTGGCTCAACCGTGGCGTGCCGGTCAGCCAGGTAAAAGGCCTGATTGATTCCGCCCAGGCCAGCCCCGACACCGTCGAAAACGAATGGCACGCCCTGCGCCAGAACCTGCTGAACGCGATCAGCGAACTGGCCGAACGCCGGGTCGACGACGCCTTCAACCAGGCCATGGCGCTGTACCCGCCGCGGACCTTGTGTGAGCAATTGTTATTGCCGCTGCTCAAGGAGCTTGAGCAAAGATGGCAGGGCCAATTCGGCGCGCAGATGGAACGGGTGTTTTTCCTGTCATGGCTGCGCAGCAAGTTTGGCGCGCGGATTTACCACAACAACCGCCAGCTCCAAGGCCCGCCATTGTTGCTGGTCAACCATTCCGACCTGCCGCTGGAGCCGCACCTGTGGCTCAGCGCCTGGCTGGCCAGCAGCGCCGACTGCCCGGTAGAAGTCTTCGATTGGCCACTGCCGGCCGGCGAACTGGCACTGGCGGTGGAACACCTGCAACCGCGCGCCGTGCTGCTGTACTCGAGCAAAGCCCTCCACTTGTCGGCACTCGGCAAACTGTTGAGCGGCATCAGTTGCCCAATTTTGATTGCCGGACCAACGGTATGCATCCATCAGACCGAGTTGGCCGTATTTACCCGTGACATCCCTGAACTGTGCTTGGCCGAAGACCCGTTGTCGGCACACCAGCTACTGATCCAGCGTGGAATTGTTTAAATGCATTTGATCTGGCTGCGCACCGACCTGCGCCTACACGACAACACCGCCCTGGCCGCCGCACGCCAGCGAGGCCCGATGGCGGCCGTGTACCTGATCAGCCCCGAGCAATGGCTGGCCCACGATGACGCGCCGTGCAAAGTCGACTTCTGGCTGCGTAACCTGCAGCACTTGAGCCACAAGCTCGGCGAGCTGAACATTCCCCTGCTGATCCGCAGCGCCGCCACCTGGGACCAGGCGCCGGGCGTGCTGAGCGCGCTGTGCCGGGAGCTGTCGGTTGAATCTGTGCACGTCAACGAGGAATACGGCATCCACGAGAGCCGCCGCGATGCTGCTGTGGCCAAGGCCCTGGAAGCCGACGGCGTGACCTTTCACAGCTACCTGGACCAACTGTTTTTCCAACCCGGCAGTGTGCTGACCAAAACCGGCACTTACTTCCAAGTCTTCAGCCAGTTCCGCAAGGTCTGCTACACGCGCCTGCACAGTGCCTTGCCGCGCGTGGTGGCAACCCCCAAAGCCCAGGCCAGGCTGGACCTGAAAAGCGACCCCATTCCAACGCAGGTTGAAGGTTTCGGGCCGCCCAGCGAAACCCTGCGCGCCCTCTGGCCGGCCGGTGAAGACGAAGCCCGGCGCCGCCTCGACGCCTTCGCCGACCAGCAGATCAGCTACTACAAAGATGAGCGTGATTTCCCGGCCAAGCCCGGCACCAGCCAGCTTTCCGCTTACCTTGCCGCCGGTGTGGTTTCACCGCGCCAATGCCTGCATGCCGCCTTGCAAAGCAACCAGGGCGAGTTCGAAAGCGGCGATATTGGCGCGATCACCTGGATCAACGAACTGCTGTGGCGCGAGTTCTACAAGCACATTCTGGTGGGCTACCCACGGGTTTCCCGCCACCGCGCGTTTCGCCCCGAGACCGAAGCCGTGGCCTGGCGCAATGCGCCCAAGGACCTCGCCGCGTGGCAAGAGGCGCGCACCGGCCTGCCGATCATCGACGCCGCCATGCGCCAATTGCTGGAAACCGGTTGGATGCACAACCGCCTGCGCATGGTGGTGGCAATGTTCCTGACCAAGAACCTGCTGATCGACTGGCGTGAAGGCGAGCGTTTCTTTATGCGCCATCTGATCGACGGCGACCTGGCCGCCAACAACGGCGGCTGGCAGTGGAGCTCATCCACCGGCACGGATTCGGCGCCGTATTTCCGGATTTTCAGCCCGTTGAGCCAGTCGGAGAAATTCGACAGCGAAGGCGTATTCATCAAGCACTGGCTGCCGGAGCTGGCCGCGCTGAATAAAAAGGAAGTGCACAACCCCGAGGCGGTTGGCGGCCTGTTTGGTGTTGCAGACTACCCGCGCGCGATTGTCGACCTGAAAAAATCCCGCGAACGCGCATTGGCCGCCTTCCGCAGCCTGCCTTCACGCCAGGAGGTGGCCGAGCATGAGTGACTTCCTGCGCAGGTTTGCCCAGGCCTTTGCCACGCTGGACAAGCACAACCTGCACCTGCTCGACAGCCTGTACAGCAAAGACATCGCCTTCGCCGACCCACTGCACGAAGTGCACGGGCTGCCCGCGATGCACCGCTACTTCACTGAGCTGTACAGCAATGTCAGCCAACTGCGCTTCGACTTCCACGGCTTCGACCAAGTGGCCGAAGGCGAAGGCTACCTGCGCTGGAAAATGAGTTTTTGCCACCCGCGGCTGAACAGCGGCCAAGTGATCCGGGTGGAAGGCTGCTCGCACCTGTTGTGGCGCGACAAGGTTTACCGGCATCGCGATTATTTCGACGCTGGCGCTTTGCTCTATGAACACCTGCCGGTACTCGGCCGTGTTGTCAGTTGGCTGAAAAGGAGAGTCGGATGAGCCATTCATTGCCCCGTCGTTATTGGCTGACCGGCGCCAGCAGTGGCATCGGCGCCTCACTGGCCGTTGAGTTACTCAACAGCGGCGCTCATGTTGCGCTCAGTTCACGCACCAAAGGCCCGTTGCAAGCCCTCGCCCAACGCTACCCAGGCCAAGTGCTGGTGGTGGCCGGCGACCTGACCAACAGCCAGACCGTGCGCGAAATCGGTGAGCAAATCGACGCGGCCTGGGGCTCACTGGACACGGTGATCCTCAACGCCGGCACCTGTGAATACGTAGACGCGCGGCAGTTTGACGCGTCTATCGTCGAGCACGTGGTACGCACCAACCTGCTCGCGAGCAGCTATTGCATCGAAGCGGCGCTGCCGCTGTTGCGCAAAGGGCAAACGCCACACCTGGTCGGTGTGGCCAGCGCCGTGACCTACCTGCCAATGCCACGCGCCGAAGCCTATGGCGCGTCCAAGGCCGGGCTGCGCTACCTTTTCGAGTCGCTGCGCATCAGCCTGTCGCCCGAGAACATCGACGTCACGGTGATCAGCCCAGGCTTTGTCGACACGCCGTTGACCGAACGCAATGACTTCCCGATGCCCTTGAGCTGGTCCGCCGACAAGGCCGCGCGGCATATTTTCGCCAAGCTGGATAAACGCCCGCTGGAAATCGCCTTTCCCGCGCTGTTTATCGCCACCCTATGGCCGCTGTCGAAGCTGCCCAACCGTGCGCAACTGATCATCGGCAAACGCATGCTGCGCAGCCCGCCGCCGCAGAAGGACGACCTGTGAAGATCGCTATTATCGGCAGCGGCATCGCCGGGCTCACCAGCGCCTACCTGCTCAGCCGCCGCCACGACATCACCCTGTTCGAAGCCGGCGAGCGCATCGGTGGGCACACCCACACGGTCAACGTGACGGTCGAGGGTGAACGCTACGCGGTGGACACCGGTTTTATCGTATTTAACGACTGGACCTACCCCAACTTCATTCGCCTGCTGGGGCAGATTGGCGTCAGCTTCAAACCCACCGAGATGAGCTTTTCGGTGTGCGATCAAAACGCAGGCTTCGAATACAACGGCAATAACCTCAACAGCTTGTTTGCCCAGCGCCGCAATATTTTGTCGCCGGGGTTCTGGGGCATGTTGCGCGACATCTTGCGCTTCAACCGCCAGGCGCCGCTGGACCTGCAAGAGCAGCGCATCAGCGCCGACATGACGCTGGGTGATTACCTCGAAGCCGGCGGTTACGGCGAGCGTTTTATCCGGCACTACATCGTGCCGATGGGTGCGGCGATCTGGTCGATGTCCCTGACCGACATGCTCGGCTTTCCGCTGCAGTTCTTTGTACGCTTCTTCAAGAACCACGGCTTGCTCTCGGTGAACAACCGGCCGCAATGGTGCGTGATCGAAGGCGGCTCCAGCAGTTACATCGAACCGCTGACACGCAGCTTTCGCGAGCAGGTGCGCCTCAATTGCCCTGTGCATAAAGTCGAGCGCACAGACGATGGTGTAGTTATCCACAGCGTCGCCGGCAGCGAGGC
Source organism: Pseudomonas sp. R76 (assembly GCF_009834565.1). Classification (GTDB taxonomy): domain Bacteria; phylum Pseudomonadota; class Gammaproteobacteria; order Pseudomonadales; family Pseudomonadaceae; genus Aquipseudomonas. The sequence goes on along the minus strand of NZ_CP019428.1, from coordinate 938,686 downwards.
TTTTGATCGGGTGGTATTCGCCTGCCACAGCGACCAGGCACTGGCACTGCTGGCCGACCCAAGCCAGGCCGAACAGGAGATTCTCGGTGCCCTGCCCTACGCCGACAACGACGTGGTGCTGCACACCGACACGCGCCTGCTGCCCGACCGCAAACTCGCCTGGGCCAGCTGGAACTACCGGCTCACCGGCGATGCGCAGACCCAGGCTGCCGTGACCTACGACATGAACATCCTGCAAGGCATCGACAGCGCCACCACCTTTTGCGTCAGCCTCAACCAGACGCCGATGATCAACCCGCTGAAGATCCTCGCGCGCTACACCTATGCGCATCCGCAATACAGCCTTGCGGCCGTTGCCGCGCAAGCGCGCTGGGAAGAATTGGCGGGCGCGCGCAACACCTTTTATTGCGGCGCCTACTGGGCCAACGGCTTCCATGAAGACGGCGTGGTCAGCGCATTGCGCGTGGCCCAGGCCTTTGGCGAAACCCTATGAACAGCGCCCTGTACAGCGGCTGGATCGCCCATCGCCGGTTTGCGCCCAAGGCCCACGCCTTCCGCTACCGCATCGGCTTGCTGTACCTGGATTTAAGCGAAGAAGACCAAGTGCTTGGGCTGTCGCCTTTGGCTGGCGCGGGCCGCCTGGCACCCTTCGGTTTTCGCCAGCAGGATTACCTGCGTGAATTCACGCGCCACGGCATGAGCTTGAGCGATGCCGTGCGCCAGCAAGTCGGCAAGGCGCTGGGGCGTGAGCCTCAGGGCGTTATCTGCCTACTGACCCAGGCCCGCAGTTGGGGCCTGGCTTTTAACCCGGTGAGTTTCTTCTACTGCTTCGAGGCCGATGGGCAACTGGCCGCGATCCTGTGTGAAGTGACCAACACCCCGTGGCGCGAGCGCTATCACTACGTGCTGCCGGCCCAGGCCCTCGGCGCGGATGAGCATCAGCACTTTGCCGTGGCCAAGGCTTTCCATGTGTCGCCATTTTTACCGCGTGACCTGGAATACCGCATGAGCTTCAGCCCGCCCGCCGCCAAGCTCGGCGTGCACATGGCCGACTGGCAGGGCGAGCTGAAAGTCTTCGACGCCACCTTGAGCCTGCACAAAGAAGCGCTGAGCCGCGCCAGCCTGCATCGCTACCTGTGGCGCTTCCCGTGGATGACCGCCAAGACCTGCCTGGCGATTTACTGGCAGGCCATGCGCCTGTTGCTTAAACGCACACCGATTTTTTCCCATCAGGCCGCCGATGGCGCCTCTCGCACCGCAGTCGGGTATACCAAGGATCGCCGCCATGAAATCCCCTAGCTTATCGGTCAAGACCAACCGCCTGAACGTCAACGGCCTGACCAGCGCACTGCTGCGCAAGGCCGTGCTGCGCCAACTCAGCCAACTGCGCCACGGCCAGTTGGTGGTGATCGAAGACGGTGAGCGCCAGGTGTTCGGCGCACGCGAAGCGCACCTGCTGGGGGAAATCCAGATTGTTGATTCGGCCGTCTGGGGGCTGGTGGCCGCCAACGGTTCGATCGGCGCCGGCGAAGCCTTTATTCACGGTTACTGGACCACCCCGGACCTGACCGACGTGGTGCGCGTGATGGTCAGCAACCTGGACGTGCTCGACGCCATGGAAGGTGGCCTGGCGCGCCTGGCCCGCCCGTTCACCCAAGGCCTGCACTGGCTCAACCGCAACACGCGCAAGGGCTCGCAGAAAAACATCGCCGCCCACTACGACCTCGGCAATGACCTGTTCGAAGAATTCCTCGACCCGACCATGATGTACTCGGCGGCGCAGTTCCTGACGCCCGAGGACACCCTGGAACAGGCGCAGTTGAACAAGCTGGAACGCATCTGCCAGAAACTCGCGCTCAAGCCCACTGATCACTTGCTGGAAATCGGCACCGGCTGGGGCAGCATGGCGCTGTATGCGGCGCAGCATTACGGCTGCAAAGTCACCACCACGACCTTGTCCAAAGAGCAGTTTGCCTACACCGAGAAACGCATCGAGGCCTTGGGTTTGCAGGGCCAGGTAACCCTGCTGCTGCAGGACTATCGCGACCTGACCGGCCAGTACGACAAGCTGGTGTCCATCGAGATGATCGAAGCGGTGGGCCATCGCTTCCTGCCGACCTACTTCAAGCAGTGCGCGCATCTGCTCAAAAGCGACGGCCTGATGCTGCTGCAAGCCATCACCATTCGTGAGCAGCGCTTTGAGCAGGCCAAGAACAGCGTTGACTTCATTCAGCGCTACATTTTCCCCGGTGGCGCCCTGCCCTGCGTGCAGAACATGCTGCACATCGTCAGCCGCGACACCGACATGAACCTGCTGCACATGGAAGACTTCGGCCTGCACTACGCAAAAACCCTGCGCCTGTGGCATGAGAACTTTCGCCGCGCCCATGGCCGTCTCACCGAGTTGGGCTACGATGAGTACTTCCTGCGCTTGTGGGAATTCTACTTGTGCTACTGCGAAGGCGGCTTTATGGAACGTACGATTGGTACTGCGCAACTGCTGCTGGCCAAGCCGGCGGCGATCAACCCGCCGTTGCTCGGGCGTTTCAGTGCTTAAACGGCTGGCGAATGCCGTGCTGTTTCAGTGCGGCTGGTTTGCCTGCGTGCTGGGCGGTGACAGCCGCTGGCTGTGGGTGGTCGCCGCCGTGCTGGCCATCCACCTGTTGTGGGTAAGTTCATGGTCTGCGGAGGGGCAAGTCATCCTCGCCGTTACCTTGCTGGGCACCGTTATCGACACCTCGTTGCGCACCTTTGGCGTGTTTCATTTCAGTTTTCCGGGGCCGCTGATTCCGTTCTGGCTGGTGCTGCTGTGGGCGTTGCTTGCCACCACGCTGCGCCATTGCCTGGCCTGGAGCGCACAGCCCTGGTGGCGTGCCAGCCTGTTGGGCGCCGTCGGCGGGCCGCTGTCGTATTACGCCGGCAGCCAATTGGCCGGTGTGAGTTTCGGCTATGGCACGGCGCCTACCCTGATCGGCCTGGCGCTGCTGTGGGGGCTGCTGTTCCCGGTGCTGCACTGGATCGCGCGGCAATTGGGGCACTGACGCCCGTCAGAGCATTCACACCTACCTGACCCGCTTGGCTTACACTGCGCGTCTATGACCAACATTCCCCACACTCAAATCACCGAACCCGCCGTGACCTGCTCAACGTGCGCGGCCTGCTGCTGCCAGTTGGAAGTGATGCTGATCACCGACACCGGCGTGCCGGAACGCTACATCGATACGGATGATTGGGGCGGCGAAGTGATGCTGCGCCTGGATGACGGCTGGTGTGCGGCGCTGGACCGGGACACGATGATGTGCACGATCTACGAGCGCCGGCCGCTGATTTGCCGGGAGTTCGAGATGGGGGCACCGGAGTGTCTGACCGAGCGAGAAGGGATTGCGACGGCCTACCGCTGACACCAGGGTAGATAGAGATCAAAAATGTGGGAGCGGGCTTGCTCGCGAAAGCGGTGTATCAGTCAATTATTCGGTAACTGACACTCCGCTTTCGCGAGCAAGCCCGCTCCCACATTTGGTTTTGCAGTGTTCTGGAAAATCGTGTGCTGGTGGCTACAACGGCAAGGTGTAGTGCAACGAGTAGCTCTCTACCCCATCGTTGTTGCTGCTGATGCCGGCGTTGGAATAGTGCGTGGCGCGAATGCCTACCTCATGCCCACCGGCAAAGCGCAAACCAAAGCCCAGACGGTCTTCGAACTGGAAGGCCTGGCCGATGTTGTTGTCTTCCAGGCGCGTGCGCGAGAACACGGCCACGCCGATCCCGGCTTCGATGTAGGGCTTGACCTTTTCCCCGGCAAACTCGTACACAAACACTGGCGAGAACGACAGGCTACTCGCGCCCGCGCGCTTGTCGCCATCCCAATAGGTGTAAGCGCCACTCCAATAGCCAGTCAATCGACCGGTATCGCTCTGCCACCAGCTTTTATCCCAATCCGACGTCAACCCGAGCCGATAGGTCATGGTCGAATCGCTGGTGCTCCCCACACCGAACTCCAGACCGGCAGCTTGAGCCGAAACAGAGTGCCCTACTACGACGGCCGCAAACGCAGCCAAACAGAACAAGCGCTTCATAAGAAACAGTCCTTTGAGACGAAGTTGTATGTTTTGGTACAGGCTAACTCGCTATAGAAGCCAACGCAGAGCCAGAAGTTCAGCGTCTGATCGCGTTATTTCACAAAATTTTCACGCGTCGAAGCTTCGCACAACTCCGGGATATTCCCATAGAGTCGGTAGGATATTTCTTAGGTGATCGACATCACCACTGGTCCAGAACTGCGTAGGTTCAGGATTGCCGACGGCCAACAGGTCGCGCTCGCTCAACAATCGCTTGAGCTGACGCGCCACGGCGGCACCGGTGTCGATCAGGATGATGCTGGGGGGAAGCATCTGTGCCAGGAGTGGCTTGAGGAAGGGGTAGTGGGTGCAGCCGAGAATAATCGTGTCGCAACCCGCACTGAGCAGCGGGTCGACATAACCTTGCAACATCTGGCGCAACGCGGCGCTGCCAAGGTCGCCGGTTTCAATCAACTCAACCAACCCCGGGCAGGGCTGAGTGATGACACGCACGTCGGTGGCAAAACGGTCGAGCAACGCCGCGAACTTGGCGCTTTGCAGGGTGCCGGTGGTGGCGAGTACACCGACCACGCCACTGCGAGTGGCGGCAGCCGCCGGTTTGACGGCGGGCTCCATGCCCACCAATGGCCAGTCGGGGAAGTCCTGACGCAAATCGGCGACAGCGGCGACAGTCGCCGTGTTACAGGCAATCACAAACGCCTTGGCGCCCTGCTCGCGGAAAAACTCGGCGACGCACCGGGAGCGCTCGAGAATGAACGCCGGAGTTTTCTCGCCGTAGGGAATGTTACCGCCGTCAGCCACGTACAGCAGTGACTCATGGGGCAGTAACTGTTGGATTTCATCCAGCACCGACAGGCCGCCGACGCCGGAATCGAACACACCGATGGGCGCGTCCTTAACCACGCTCAACTCCACACACGCTGCAACCCGGGTCGCGCTTGACGCGTAATTCGCGAAAGCGTGTGGTCAAGGCATCGATCAGCAACAAGCGACCCACCAGCGGCTCACCGAAACCGGCCAGCAGTTTCAAGGCTTCCAGCGCTTGCAGGCTGCCGACCACGCCCACCAGCGGGCCGACAACGCCGGCTTCGCTGCAGGTCAGTTCGGTGTCGCTGCCGTGCCCGTATAAACAGTGGTAGCACGGGCTGTCGGCGCGGCGCGGGTCAAACACCGACAATTGCCCTTCAAGGCGAATCGCGGCACCACTGATCAATGGCGTGCCGGCAGCGACGCAGGCGGCGTTGACGGCTTCACGGGTGGAGAAGTTGTCGCTGCAATCGAGTACCACGTCCACCGCTGCCACCGCCGCTGCCAGAGAGTCCGCGTCCAGCGCGGTGCGATGGGCGAGCAGAGTGACTTCGGGGTTGATGGCGCTCAGGCGGCGCATGGCCGAATCGACCTTGGTCTGCCCGACGCTGTCAGTGTCGTGGATGATCTGGCGTTGCAGGTTGGTCAGGTCGACGGTGTCGAAGTCGGCCAAATGCAACTCGCCCACACCCGCTGCGGCCAAGTAAAGCGCGACAGGCGCGCCCAGGCCACCGAGGCCGACGATCAATGCACGCGCGTTTTTCAGGCGCAACTGGCCTTCGATGTCGACATGCTGCAACAGAATCTGTCGGCTATAGCGCAACAGCTCCTGATCGGTCAGCACGGCCGGCGTCCCAGGGTGATGCGCTCGTGGCCACCGAGGTCGACGCGGCTGTGTACGTCTTCAAAACCCTCGCCCAGCAACAGGTCACGCACGGCCGCCGCCTGATCGTAGCCATGTTCAAGCAACAGCCAACCGCTGGCATTCAAGTGGGCCGGGGCTTGGGCGCTGATCAAGCGCAAATCGTCCAGGCCGTCATGGCCGGCCACCAAGGCGCTGGCAGGCTCAAAGCGCACATCGCCTGCGACCAGATGCGGGTCGTTGTCGGCAATGTAAGGTGGGTTGCTGATGATCAGGTCGAACGTCTCGCCCTGCAGGGCGCTGAACCAATGGCTGTTCAGCACCGTGGCGTTTTTCAGGTGCAGGCGCTGGCGGTTGCGCTCCGCCAGGGCCACGGCTTCCAGCACGCGGTCAACCGCGGTGACCTGCCAAACCGGGCGCTCGCTGGCCAGGGCCAGGGCGATGGCACCGCTGCCGGTGCCCAGGTCGAGAACCTTGGCAGGCGTGGCAGGCAGCAGTTCCAACGCGGCTTCCACCAGAAATTCGGTTTCGGGACGCGGGATCAGCGTGTGCGGCGCGACCTCCAGGTCCAGCTTCCAGAAGCCTTGCTGGCCGAGGATATACGCGACCGGCTCACCGCCACGGCGGCGCTGCAGGTAGTTGGCAAAGGTCAGTGCGGCTTCGCTGCTGACGATCTTTTCCGGCCAGGTGTGCAGGTAGCTGCGCGATTTGCCCAAGGCAGCGGCCAGCAACAGTTCCACATCCAGGCGCGCGGTGGGCGAGTCGGGCAAGTCCGCGGCGCGCAGCAAGCTGGCAATGATGGTCATTTATTCACCTATCGCCGCCAATTGATCGGCCTGGTACTCGGCAAGCAAGGGCTCGATCACCGCATCCACGCCACCGGCGAGAATCTCGTCGAGGGAATACAGTGTGAGGTTGACCCGGTGGTCGGTCACCCGGCCCTGGGCAAAATTGTAAGTACGAATGCGTTCGGAGCGGTCGCCCGAACCCACCAGCAGCTTGCGCTCGCTGGCAATCGCGTTGGCGGCGGCGCTGGTCTGCTGGTCGTTGAGTTTGGCCGACAGCCAGGACATGGCCCGCGCACGGTTTTTGTGCTGGGAACGTTCTTCCTGGCACTCCACCACAATGCCCGACGGCAAGTGCGTGATGCGGATCGCCGAGTCGGTCTTGTTGACGTGCTGGCCACCGGCGCCCGACGAACGATAGGTGTCGACACGCAAGTCCGCCGGGTTGATCTCAATGGCTTCCTGCTCGTCCGGCTCAGGCAACACGGCCACGGTGCACGCCGAGGTGTGGATACGGCCCTGGGATTCTGTCGCCGGAACCCGCTGCACGCGGTGGGCGCCGGATTCGAATTTGAGCTTGCCGTAGACGTTGTCGCCTTCAACCCGGGCGATGACTTCTTTATAGCCGCCGTGTTCGCCTTCGTTCTCGGACAGAATCTCGACACGCCAGCCGCGACGCTCGGCGTAGCGCGAATACATGCGGAACAGGTCGCCGGAGAAAATCGCCGCCTCGTCGCCACCGGTGCCGGCGCGGATTTCGAGGAACACGTTGCGCCCGTCGTTAGGGTCTTTGGGCAGCAACATGCGCTGCAGATCGCCTTCCAGCTCGGCGAGTTTTTCCTTGGCTTCGCGAACTTCTTCCACGGCCATTTCGCGCATGTCCGGGTCGCTGTCCTTGAGCAGCGCCTGGGCGCCTTCGAGGTCGGCTTGCACTTTGGTCAGGTGCTTGTAGGTGGCCACAATCGGCTCAACTTCGGCGTATTCCTTGGAATAGGCGCGGAATTTGGTCTGATCGGAGATGACCTCGCCATCGCCGAGCAAGGCGGTCAGTTCTTCGAAACGGTCCTGGAGCACGTCCAGTTTATTGAGCAGTGACGCTTTCATTGCGGTTTTTTATCCGAAGAGCTATCTGACGCGCCCTCACCGAGGGCAAAGAGTTCCTGGGCCATGGCCAGCGCATCGAGGCGGCCTTCGGCGGTAAGCTTTTTCAACTGAACGCTGGGGGCGTGGAGCAACTTGTTGGTCAGGCCACGGGCCAGTTGCATCAGCACCTCTTCGGCGCCGCTGCCGTTGGCCAGCATCCGCTGGGCCTTGACCAACTCTTCGTCGCGCAGGCGTTCGCCCTGCTGACGATACGCCTTGAGCACGTCGACCGCCGCCAGTTCACGCAGGCGCACCATAAAGTCTTCGGCGCCGGTGCTGACCATTTCCTCGGCGGCCTGGGCAGCGCCCTGGCGACTCTTGAGGTTTTCGGCGACCACTTCGTGCAGATCGTCGACGCTATAGAGGTAAACGTCGTCCAACTCGCCGACTTCCGGCTCGATATCGCGGGGAACGGCGATATCCACCATAAAGATCGGTTTGTGCTTACGCAGCTTCAGCGCGCTCTCGACCGCGCCTTTGCCAAGGATCGGCAGTTGGCTGGCGGTGGAGCTGATCACAATATCGCTGCGCACCAGTTCGGCCGGAATGTCCGACAGCAACACCGCGTGGGCGCCGAACTGCTCAGCCAGGATGCTGGCGCGCTCCAGCGTGCGGTTGGCGACCACAATACGCTTCACACCCAGCTCGTGCAGATGACGGGCGACCAGGGTGATGGTTTCACCGGCGCCGATCAGCAGGGCCTGGCTGCGCTGCAAGTCGCTGAAAATCTGTTTGGCCAGGCTGACGGCGGCAAATGCCACGGACACGGGGTTTTCACCGATGGCCGTGTCGGTACGCACCTGCTTGGCGGAGTTGAAGGTGGCCTGGAACAAGCGGCCCAGCAACGGGCCGACAGTGCCGGCCTCGCGGGCCACGGCGTAGGCGGACTTCATCTGGCCGAGGATTTGCGGCTCGCCCAACACCAGCGAGTCGAGCCCTGCGGCGACGCGCATCATGTGACGAACTGCCGCATCCTCTTCGTGCACATAGGCACTGGCGCGCAGGTCATCGAGGCTCAAATGGTGATAATCGGCCAGCCAGCGCAGCACCACATCCGCTGAAAGATGTTCCTGCTCTATATAAAGCTCACTGCGATTGCAGGTCGAAAGGATCGCAGCTTCGCGGCTGTCGGTGATCCGGCAGAGCTGCTGCAAGGCCTCAACCAACTGCTCTGGCGTGAACGCCACGCGCTCGCGCACGTCTACGGAAGCAGTCTTGTGGTTAATACCGAGTGCGAGGAAGGCCATTCAATATCGCTGATGATGTCGGGAAGCCGACAATTGTCCTACTTCGAAAGACCCAGAACAACCACCGTCGTCTATTGTCCTAGTAGCTTATGCCTATAAAGGCACCAACTGAGACTCGGTTATGTTTGGCCGAAGGCTTGTGTCATGATGATCCGACCGCAGGTTAGTCGTCCTCTTCCTATATGAATAGATCCTCCGCGTTGCTCCTTGCTTTTGTCTTCCTCAGCGGCTGCCAGGCCTTGGCCCCCGTGTCGCCGGACGGTACGCCGCCGGTAGAAGACAGCACCCCCGCCCCTGAAAAGCCCAAGGTTTATTCCTCGTTCAATGAAGAAACGATCTACAGCCTGCTGACCGCGGAACTCGCCGGCCAGCGCAATCGCTTCGATATTGCCCTGGATAACTACGTGACCCAGGCCATCAATACCCAGGACCCGGGCATTTCCGAGCGTGCATTTCGCATCGCCGAATACCTGGGCGCCGATCAGGCCGCGCTGGACACCTCGCTGATCTGGGCGAAAAACGCGCCGGATGACCTGGAAGCGCAGCGTGCAGCGGCCATCCAACTGGCGCGCGCGGGGCGCTATGACGACTCCATGGTCTATATGGAGAAAGTCCTGCAGGGCAAGGGCGACACCCATTTCGACTTCCTCGCGCTGTCGGCTGCCGACACCGACCAGGACACGCGCAATGGCCTGATGAAGAGTTTCGACCGCCTGCTGCAAAAGCATCCAAAGAACAGCCAGCTGATTTTCGGCAAGGCGTTGCTGCTGCAACAGGATGATGAAGCCGACGCGGCCCTGAAGTTGCTGGAGCAGAACCCGCCGGACGACGGCGAGATCGCGCCGATTCTGCTGCGCGCACGCCTGCTGCAGAACCTCAATCGCGGCAAGGAAGCGATTCCGCTGCTGGAAAAAAGCATCAAGAAATACCCGGACGACAAGCGCCTGCGCCTGACCTATGCGCGCACGCTGGTTGAGCAGGACCGTATGGAGGACGCCAAAGTACAGTTCGCCAACCTGGTCCAGCAATACCCGGACGACGACGAATTGCGCTATTCCCTGGCACTGGTGTGCCTGGAAGCCAAGGCGTGGGACGAGGCCAAGGGTTACCTGGAAGAGCTGATCCAGCGCGAAAGCCACGTGGACTCGGCACATCTGAACCTGGGCCGTATCGCTGAAGAGCGCAACGACCCGCAGGCTGCACTGCTGGAATACGCCCAGGTCGGCCCCGGCAATGACTATCTGCCGGCCCAGTTGCGCCAGGCCGATATTCTGATGAGCAATGGCCGCACCGACGAGGCGGAAAAACGCCTGGCCGCGGCGCGTGATGCCGAGCCGGATTACGCGATCCAGCTGTACCTGATCCAGGCCGAGACCTTGTCCGCCAACAAGCAGGGCGAGCGCGCCTGGAAGTTGCTGCAACAAGCGTTGCTGCAATACCCCGACGACTTGAACCTGCTGTACACCCGCGCCATGCAGGCGGAAAAACGCAATGACTTGGCGCAAATGGAAAAAGACCTGCGCCTGATCATCAAGCGCGACCCGGACAACGCCATGGCGCTGAACGCCTTGGGTTACACCTTGTCCGACCGTACGACGCGCTACGCCGAAGCCAAGGTGTTGATCGAGCAAGCCCACAAGCTGAACCCGGAAGACCCGGCCGTACTCGATAGCCTGGGCTGGGTGAATTACCGCCTGGGCAATCTCGACGAAGCTGAGCGCTTGCTGCGCCAGGCACTGGAGCGCTTCCCCGATCAGGAAGTGGCCGCTCACCTGGGCGAAGTGCTCTGGGCCAATGGCAAACAGCGCGAAGCGCGACAAATCTGGGAAAAATTCCTCAAGGAACAACCCGAAAGCCCAATCCTGCGCGGCACCATCAAGCGCCTGACCGGATCCGAGACCCTTTAAGCTTATGTTCTTGCGCCACGTTATTGTTTTCAGCCTCATCGCCTTGCTCGCCGGTTGCGCGGGTTTCGGCGCCCGCGAATCCGTTGAAGGCCAGGGCAACCCGGCGCAATGGAAACAGCACAAGGACCAGCTCAGCAGCATCGATGGCTGGCAGATCGAAGGCAAGGTCGGGGTTCGCGCGCCAAAAGATTCCGGCAGCGGCACCTTGTTTTGGCTGCAACGCCAGGACTATTACGACATTCGCCTCTCCGGCCCGCTTGGCCGAGGCGCTGCACGCCTGACCGGTCGCCCGGGGCAAGTCAGCCTCGAAGTGGCCAACCAGGGCCGCTACGAAGCGGCCTCGCCGGAAGAATTGCTGGAACAGCAAATGGGCTGGAAGCTGCCCGTATCACACCTGGTGTGGTGGGTACGCGGTTTGCCCGCGCCAGACAGCAAAAGTCGCCTGAGCCTCAATGGCGATAGCCGCCTCGCCACGCTGGAGCAGGATGGCTGGCAGGTCGAGTACCTCAGCTACGTGCAGCAAAGTGGTTATTGGTTGCCCGAGCGCATCAAGCTGCATGGCACCGACCTTGACGTCACGCTGGTGATCAAGGACTGGCAACCGCGCAAGCTGGGGCAATAAACGTGACTGCAAAGCTGACGTTGCCCTCCCCGGCCAAACTCAATTTGATGCTGCACATTCTGGGGCGCCGTGAAGACGGCTACCACGAGCTGCAGACGCTGTTTCAGTTTCTCGACTACGGCGATGAACTGACCTTCGCCGTACGCGACGATGGCGTGATCCAGCTGCATACCGAATTCGAAGGCGTGCCCCACGACAGCAATCTGATCGTGAAGGCCGCGAAAAAACTTCAAGCGCAATCCGGTTGCTCGCTCGGCATCGACATCTGGATCGATAAAATCTTGCCCATGGGCGGTGGCATTGGTGGCGGCAGCTCAAATGCTGCGACGACGCTGCTTGGCCTGAATCACTTGTGGCAACTGGGTTGGGACCATGATCGCCTGGCCACGCTGGGCCTGACGCTGGGCGCCGACGTCCCGGTTTTCGTGCGTGGGCACGCAGCTTTTGCCGAGGGCGTGGGGGAGAAACTCACCCCGGAATACCCCGAAGAGCCGTGGTATGTCGTGCTTGTTCCGCAAGTATCTGTAAGTACAGCAGAAATTTTTTCAGATCCACTGTTGACACGTAACTCTCCTCCCATTAAAGTGCGCCCCGTTCCCAAGGGAAACAGTCGAAATGACTGCTTACCGGTTGTAGCAAGGCGTTATCCAGAGGTACGTAACGCTTTGAATTTGTTAGGTAAATTTACCGAAGCAAAATTAACCGGAACTGGAAGTTGTGTGTTTGGGGGCTTCCCAAGCAAAGCTGAAGCTGATAAAGTCTCGGCCCTTCTTACAGAGACCCTTACAGGGTTTGTAGCAAAGGGAAGCAACGTTTCGATGTTGCATCGCAAGCTGCAAAGTCTGCTCTAAAAGGAACCGAGTACTGGGTACTCGTTGCAACAGATACAGGGGCGTCGCCAAGCGGTAAGGCAGCAGGTTTTGATCCTGCCATGCGTTGGTTCGAATCCAGCCGCCCCTGCCATTTTCTAATACTCATCCAGGTTACCCTCAGCCTCTAGGTACTGCGCGTGTCCAAGATGATGGTCTTTACGGGGAACGCTAACCCCGATCTGGCTCGACGTGTCGTACGTCAGCTGCATATCCCTCTCGGTGACATCTCTGTCGGTAAATTCTCCGACGGCGAAATTACAGCCGAGATCAATGAAAACGTTCGCGGTAAAGATGTCTTCATTATTCAGCCGACTTGCGCTCCGACCAACGATAACCTGATGGAACTCGTCGTGATGGCTGATGCCTTCCGCCGCTCCTCAGCGACTCGAATCACAGCTGTAATCCCTTACTTTGGTTATGCCCGTCAGGATCGCCGTCCGCGCTCCGCACGTGTGGCTATCAGCGCGAAAGTCGTGGCTGACATGCTGACCGTGGTAGGCATCGACCGTGTTCTCACGGTTGACCTGCACGCAGACCAAATCCAGGGGTTCTTCGATATTCCAGTGGATAACATCTACGGCTCCCCCGTATTGGTGGATGACATCGAAGACCAGCGCTTTGAAAACCTGATGATCGTGTCCCCGGACATTGGTGGCGTCGTGCGTGCACGGGCTGTTGCCAAATCCCTGGGCGTGGACCTCGGGATCATCGACAAACGCCGTGAAAAAGCCAATCACTCTGAAGTGATGCATATCATCGGTGATGTCGAAGGGCGTACCTGTATTCTGGTTGATGACATGGTCGATACCGCCGGCACCCTGTGCCACGCGGCGAAAGCCTTGAAAGAGCACGGTGCAGCAAAAGTCTTCGCCTACTGCACACACCCTGTGCTGTCGGGCCGAGCGATCGAGAACATCGAGAATTCCATGCTGGACGAACTGGTGGTGACTAACACCATCCCGTTGTCCGCTGCAGCTCAAGCCTGTTCGCGTATCCGTCAACTGGATATCGCACCGGTAGTTGCCGAAGCGGTTCGCCGCATCAGCAACGAAGAATCGATCAGCGCGATGTTCCGTTAAGGGTCAAACCTTACGAAGCACCCCACTGACGAAAAGCGCCCCGCCCCAACCTACTGTTGGGGCGGGGCTTTTTTGCCCATATCGCCTTTAGCGCTGGTCGCAAACGCTGGGGCGAATGTGGTTATTTTGGAGATACAACATGAACGATTTTACTTTGAATGCTGAACTGCGTTCCGACCTGGGGAAAGGTGCGAGCCGCCGCCTGCGTCGTCTCGCAAGCCTGGTTCCAGCTGTAGTTTACGGTGGCGAAAAAGCCCCTGAATCCATCAGCATGCTGGCTAAAGAAATCGCCAAACTGCTCGAAAACGATGCTGCTTACAGCCACGTTATCGAACTGAACGTTGGCGGCAAAAAGCAAAACGTAATCATCAAGGCGCTGCAACGTCACCCGGCCAAAGGCCACGTGCTGCACGCTGACTTTGTACGCGTTGTTGCCGGTCAGAAACTGACCGCCATCGTTCCAGTACACTTCGTCGGCGAAGAAGCTCCGGTTAAGAAAGGCGGCGAAATCTCGCACGTCCTGAACGAAATCGAAGTGACCTGCCTGCCGAAAGACCTGCCTGAGTTCATCGAAGTCGACCTGTCGGCTCTGGAAATCGGCGCCATCATCCACCTGTCCGACCTCAAAGCCCCTAAAGGCGTTGAGTTTGTTGCACTGGTTCACGGTGATGACAAAGCTGTTGCAAACGTTCACGCTCCACGCGTTGCACCAGAAGCTGAAGAAGGCGCTGCAGAGTAATTCACTCTGTATTGCCGGAGCTTGAGGAAACATCGCGGACCGAAACGTAGCGAGAAAGCGGGCGATAACGCGGCGTTTACTCTTGAGTAAATGATCTTTTGTTGTCCACTTTCGCCGCACGCAGGTGTCGGTGATGTTATCCAAAACTCCAAAGGAAGGGCCCCTGTCGTGACTGCCATTAAACTGATCGTTGGCCTGGGAAATCCAGGCGCCGAATACGAACAGACCCGGCATAACGCGGGGGCCCTTTTTGTTGAGCGTATCGCGCACGCCCAAGGTGTAAACCTTACGGCTGATCGCAAATATTTTGGTCTGACCGGGCGCTTCTCGCATCAGGGTCAGGATGTTCGTCTGCTGATTCCCACCACCTACATGAACCGCAGCGGCCAGGCTGTCGCGGCGCTCGCGGGCTTCTTTCGGATCAAACCCGAAGAAATCCTGGTGGCCCATGACGAACTGGACCTGCCACCCGGCGTTGCCAAACTCAAGTTGGGCGGCGGGCATGGCGGGCACAATGGCTTGCGCGACATCATCGCGCAGTTGGGCAATCAGAATAATTTTTACCGTCTGCGGCTCGGCATTGGCCACCCAGGCGTTGCCAGTATGGTTTCAAATTTCGTCCTGGGTCGTGCGCCACGCGCCGAACAGGAAAAACTCGATGCCAGCATCGACTTTGCCCTCGGCGTGCTGCCGGATATCTTCGCCGGTGAATGGAACCGCGCGATGAAAAACCTGCACAGCCAGAAGGCCTGACTCTTACCGAGGGGAAACACCATGGGATTCAATTGCGGCATCGTCGGCCTGCCCAACGTCGGCAAATCCACCCTGTTCAACGCCTTGACCAAATCCGGTATTGCGGCGGAGAACTTCCCCTTCTGCACCATCGAACCCAACAGCGGCATCGTGGCCATGCCTGACCCGCGCCTGCAGGAATTGGCGGCGATCGTTAACCCCAAGCGCATCCTGCCGACCACCATGGAATTCGTCGACATCGCAGGCCTGGTGGCCGGCGCGTCGAAAGGTGAAGGCCTGGGCAACAAGTTTCTGGCCAACATCCGTGAGACCGATGCCATCGCTCACGTGGTCCGCTGCTTTGAAGACGAGAACGTGATTCACGTTTCCAACAGCGTCGACCCGAAACGCGACATCGAGATCATCGACCTGGAGCTGATCTTCGCCGACCTCGACAGCTGCGAAAAACAACTGCAGAAAGTCGCGCGTAACGCCAAAGGCGGCGACAAGGACGCAGTGGTCCAGAAAGGCCTGCTGGAGCAGTTGATCGCTCACTTCACCTTGGGCAAGCCCGCGCGCAGCCTGATGAAGAGCATGAGCGCCGACGAAAAAATCGTCATCAAAGGCTTCCACCTGCTGACCACCAAGCCGGTCATGTACATCGCCAACGTCGCTGAAGACGGTTTCGAGAACAACCCGCTGCTCGACGTGGTCAAGGCCATCGCCGAGGAAGAAGGCGCGATCGTGGTGCCGGTGTGCAACAAGATCGAAGCAGAAATTGCCGAGCTGGATGACGGCGAAGAGAAAGACATGTTTCTCGAGGCCCTGGGCCTGGAAGAGCCTGGCTTGAACCGTGTGATCCGTGCCGGCTACGAAATGCTGCACCTGCAGACTTACTTCACCGCCGGTGTCGAAGAAGTGCGTGCCTGGACCGTCAAAGTCGGCGCCACAGCGCCACAGGCCGCCGGTGTGATCCACACCGACTTCGAAAAAGGCTTTATCCGCGCCGAAGTCATCGCCTACAACGACTTCATCCAGTACAAGGGTGAAGCCGGCACCAAGGAAGCCGGTAAATGGCGCCTGGAAGGCAAGGAATATATCGTCAAAGATGGCGACGTGATGCACTTCC
This sequence comes from Pseudomonas sp. R76, assembly GCF_009834565.1. Classification (GTDB taxonomy): domain Bacteria; phylum Pseudomonadota; class Gammaproteobacteria; order Pseudomonadales; family Pseudomonadaceae; genus Aquipseudomonas. The sequence continues at coordinate 922,686 of NZ_CP019428.1, read as the reverse complement.
GTTTCAACGTGTAAATAATACCTGCGGCGCCCACCGCAAATAAAAAGCCGATGCCCTGCATCGGCTTTTTTGTGGGCAACGGTTTCACGTACGAAGTAGTCTTATTACGTCAAACTACCAACCGCTTTAAGACTTCTCCTATTACCTTCAGGCACCTGCCCGGCTAAACGACTGAGCAAATTAGCGCCCTAACATCTCTAATTTCTCCTACACCATCTGCGTAAGTTCCTACTTCAAGATAAGCACATAAAATTTATAATCCCCACACTGCCGACCGCCTTTGAATAACGCACAGTAATAATGGAGCACCTACTCGATGTCGGACTCCAACCTTGGGGAAGTTGAAACGGATCGTTCAATCATTGCAGGATCAGACATTGAAAACACACTTAACAGCACAGCATCACTGAACATTGACATCCTGTTACTCGGAGAGACGGGTACCGGGAAAGACACCTTGGCCCAACGGGTCCATCGGTTGTCGGGGCGAAAAGGCAACTTTGTTGCAGTGAACTGCGCGGCCATCCCGGAAAGCCTCGCAGAAAGCCAATTGTTCGGCGTTAACAGCGGCGCCTTTACCGGGGCGATACAGTCGCGAGCCGGTTTTGTCGAAGCCGCTCATCTAGGCACTTTGTACCTCGACGAAATCGACAGTATGCCCCTGAACCTGCAAGCCAAATTGCTGCGGGTGCTGGAGTCGCGTGGCGTAGAGCGCCTGGGCTCGACCCGCTTCATTCCGGTCGATATGCGTGTTATCGCGTCAGCCCAGCAGTCGCTGCACCAAATGGTCGAGCTGGGCACCTTCAGGCGTGACCTGTACTTTCGCCTGAATGTCGTCAGCCTCGAACTTCCGGCCCTGCGGCACCAGCGAGAGCGGATCATTCCGTTGTTCCTGAAGATGCTCCAGGAAGAAGCCGAACAGTTCAAATGCCCGGCCCCGACCCCGCCAGCGGAGCTGCTGCAACAATTGCTGTGCCACACCTGGCTGGGCAATATTCGCGAATTGCGCTCGGCGGCCAAGCGGTTTGTGCTAGGTCTGCCAGCGCTCTCAATGCCCATGAGCAAACCGCAGGACAGTGAAATGAGCCTGAAGGCCCGCCTGCAACAAATTGAGAAAGCGCTGATAGAAGAGTCGCTGCACCGCAACGACCACTGTGTCGATAACGTGTCAGTTGAGCTAGGGCTCGCCAAGCGAACACTTTACTATCGAATGAAACAACTTGAGATATAACTGCCGCAGGCTGCGCCAGAGCATAACAAGCGGAGTTTTCCGAATGTTAGCCCGACATACTCTCGAATATTAAGTTAGTAAACAAAATAGAAAACCGTACGCCACTCGCCTCATCCAAGCATTATTAAACACATTTGAGGAGGCGCAGAAAGCCGTATAAAAGCCCTTCAGTGAAACATTTTTAAATAAATAGCCACTCTAAAATTGGAACACTTTACCTGCAACCCACCACATAAAATATGAGTGGTTTCCAAATCATTCAACACGCAACGATAGCTGACATTCGCTATCCGTCTTTGATTAGAAAAAAGAAGGTGATCTATGTCTGGAGTCAATAACTCTACCTCCGATTTGAGCCCTGCCCACATGCAACAACTGCAGCAAATCAACAATGACAAAGGAGCGAGGGTAGTCCAGGAGGCCAGGATGAGTGCTAAACAAGAAGAAGTTACAGCCATAGCCGGCCGTGTCAAAACTTTGCGCTTCGCCTAAGCCAAACCGACCTCCCCAGCCCTTCAGGTTGGGGAGGTTTCACTGTAACGACAGGCACAACAATAGATACGTTCGATGGAGATTCAGATGAACATCATCACCCCAGGGTTCCCGGAAAACGGTAATTTCACGACTCAGGCCGATGCGTCTGGCACGCTCAACCGAGCCTCCGACGTCAATTTTTTCAACGCTCAACTCAACGCCAACGAACCGTCCGGCAAAGCAGTTGGCCCTGTCATGGCATCGCCCGTTCCTTCCTGGGGCTCGGAAGAGTCGGATTCGTTATCGAGGCGCGTATCCAAGGGGTTCCGGGATGCCAGCCAGAACAAGAGGTCCAGGGATGCGAATGAATTCCCCCAATCGCTCGCCGAAGCGCACATCGACGTGATGTCACGGGTCAAGGTGATCAGCGCCATCACAAAAGGCGTCGATAAAATTTCAAGCATGGGCTAGATGCATGTTCCGTCGCCTGACCACCCTCGTGCTTTTGTCAACGGTGTTGATGCTCTCCGGCTGCGGTGAAAGCGTCGAGCTTCATCGCAATATTTCTGAACAGGAAGCCAACGAAGTCATTGCGGAACTGGCAGACAAGCAGATCCGGGCGCAGAAGATTCCAGGAAAAGACGGCGTCGCTGTTCGCGTCAAGGCAAATGACATCAGTCGAGCTGTTCGTACGCTGGACGCCGCCGGGCTGCCCCGGACGGCGCGCTCGACGCTGGGGGATATCTTTCGCAAAGAAGGCGTCATCTCCACCCCGCTGGAAGAGCGCGCACGCTACATCTATGCGCTGTCGCAGGAACTGGAATCGACCTTGTCGAACATAGACGGCGTGATCGTCGCGCGAGTCCATGTGGTGCTGCCTGAACGGGTAGCGCCAGGCGAGCCGGTACAGCCGGCCTCTGCCTCGGTATTCATCAAGCACAATCCGCGACTGGACCCCGACAATATCAATCCGCGTGTTCGCAGGATGGTTGCCAGCAGCATTCCGGGCATGGCCTCAGCCATAGACAACACCACAAAACTGACCGTCATTTTTGTACCGGCCACGGCCTACACAGAGCAGCAGCAACTCACTCATTTCGGGCCCTTTCTGGTGCCGGTACAAGAGCTTGGATTTTGGCGCACCAGCCTTGTGGCGCCTGTGATCGTTATTCTGCTGGGCGGCATTGGCTGGCTGGTCTGGCGTCGTCGCAAAGGGCTCATTCCGGCGGTGGCGCCTGCCGTGGCACCCGCTCATGAGTGAAGCGCTCAGTTGGGTTAGATGGTGGGCCTTCCCCTGGGAGGATGCTCACATCGACTGGCTCACAAAAACCGGCTTTGTGGAAACGCCAGCGCTTTCACGCAGCCATCATGGTCGGGTGAGCAGCCTGTTCGGCATCGAACCTGCGCTTCCCCCGCCTACGTCTGCGCCCTTGTTACAGCTGGTACTGAGCAACGCGCAACAACGGGACCTTGCACTGGCACTCGTCAATGAGGTGTACAACGCGCCCCACGACAGCCGGTTAAATCAGGATCAGATTCTTTGGTGCCAGCGCTTGAGCAAGGCACTGCCACCCGACCCGATCCCGGTAAGCATCGACGACCCACTGCACTATCTGCGCGCGTGGGTCAGTACCGTGTAGATCGCAGTGATAACGCCGTCGCGGGTCAACCCGGCGCGCTCCACCAGACGCGGCAACAAGCTGTACACCGAGGGCGGTAAACCACCGCGGCCCAAGGGCTCACCGGCCGCCAGGCCGATTTCCCGCTGGGCGCGGGCAAAACGCGTCAAGGAGTCAATCAGCAGCAGCACACGTTTGCCCTTGCGTCGATAGCCTTCAGCCAACGCGGTGGCGGTGAACGCTGCACGGGCACGCTCCATGCTTGAACGGTCGGACGTGGCGCACACCAGCACGGCTTTGGCCCGCAACTGATCGTCCAGCTCATGATCGAGAAACTCCCGCAGCTCCCGACCACGCTCGCCGATCAGGCCAAACACGATCACATCGCACTCGACGTTACGGGCGATCTCCGCCAGCAAGGTGGTCTTGCCACAGCCGGCACCGGCAAACAGGCCCACACGCTGGCCTTCGCCGAGCGTCAGCAAACCATCGATCGAGCGCACGCCGGTGGCCAAGGCTCGATTGATCCTCGGCCGCTCGGTCGGCAACGGCGCCTCACACAACACCATGCTTGCATCCGGGCCGTCGGTCTCGACGAACGCACTGGGGCCAACGCCGGTAATCGGCCGACCGAAACCATCGAGCACCTGGCCCAACAGCTCATCACTGACCCGTACCTGATGCGACACACCCAGGCGCTCCACGCTGGCACCCACGCGTATGCCTTCAAGGTTGCCCAGGGCACTGAGTACGGCATCCTGCTGATCGAAACCGATGATCTCGGCGAGCATGTACTCGTCGGCAGACTTTTCAACCTGGCACAAGTCACCGATACGCGCGTCGGGCAATCGGCACTGCAACAGCATGCCGTTGACGCGCTGGACCCGGCCGCGCATGGTCACCGGCATCAGGTTGACCAGCGACTGGGCCTGGCGTTCTCGCCAGGCATCCAGACGCGTTTGCAGTTCCTCGCTCACCAGCGCACCTCAAAACGCTGTGCGCCGTCGAAGACCACCTTGCTGTTGTCGATCAGCACCAGACGCAAACCGTCCACTTCATCACCGACAAACAACCGGCTGCCCTCTTCCAGCACGACATGGCCGTTCGGCCCGCCAACAATCTGCACAATCTTGAACGGCAGTGTCCCGTCGCGTACACGCACGCGGCTGATCACCGGGACCGCGCTGTCATACAGCTCACCAAAACGGTTGAGCATGCGCGATACCAACTCCACATCGTCCTGGGAAACCTCGCCGCTGAGCGCGACTTGGCCATTGATCACTTGCAAGCTGACCCGTTTGCTCAACTCACGCTCACTGAGCATCTTCAACAGCTGCTGGCGCACTTCAAACGGTGAGGCCAGTTCGTGTTTTACCACCACGGGAGGCATCAACGAGGCCTGGGCCTGACGCTCCCCCGTGGACGCCAACCCCACCACTACGAGGACTATCGCAACCACCAGCACTGCGCTGATCAGACGTTTTTGCTGCGTTTGCGAGATGGATGATAATTGCAGCACTCGCGGCGCTTGCGTGGGCCGCGACGGTGACGCAGGGGCGGGCGCTTCAGGCCATGGTTGATCCGCCAAGGTGACACACAGCCGGATAGCCCCCACTGAAAACGGCAGGTTCAGCACCAGACTCGCGATCTGTGCCAGCACTTGCCCCTCATGGTCGTGCAGCAGCCCGGCCTCGGCCTGCACCGACCAGTTTGAGCCGATCAGTCGCAACCGCGCGTGCTGCTCGGCGATCCCCGGATCATTGAGCATCAGGTCAGCGTCGGGGTGCGCGCCAATGCTCCACTGCTCACCAAAAAGCGGCAACGCGGCGCCCTGGCGCAAGCCATTGAGTACCCGCAACTCAAACATTATCGAGCCCTCCCGTGCGTTGCAGCCAACTGCAGATTCATGCCACCGCACCGCGCATCAGCTCATCCTGAGCCAGGTCAAAACGCCCAAGCACTTTCACCTTCGAAGCGCTTCCCAACTCGGCAAAGGACAGCACCGGCACATGGTTGAACTCTTCCAGGAGCAGGGTGCGCAGTGGGCTACGCAGGTCTTGCGCCACCAACATCACACTTTTGCTCTTGGAACGTGCGGTAAAGGCCTGGTTAAGGAGGTTGATCAACGCGGCGCTGTTTTCGTTGTCGAGCGCAAAAAACACCCCGGTCTGAGTCTGGCGCAGCGCCTCGCGCAAAATGTTCTCGGTGCGCGGCGAGAGCAGCCAGGCATGCAGGCCGTCCTCCTCGCTGTACTGATGGAAGATCTGTGCCTTGAGGGCAATGCGCGCATAGTCAGCTAACGCATCAGGCTCACGCTCATGCTGGCCGTACTCGATCAGCGACTCGACAATCAGCCGCACGGCACGCAACGGCACCCCTTCACTGGCCAGGCGTTGCAACACCGCCGAAAACCGCGAGAGCGGCATGATGCGTTGCAACTCCTGCACCAATTCCGGCTGGTTGTGTTCAAGCCAACTGAGGATCGACTTACTCTCCTGGATACCCAGGAACTGCGGCCCGCTGAGCATCATCGCCTGCCTCATGCGTTCGATGATCAAACTCGTCGCGGTGAAGCGCTCCAACTGCGGGTCATCCAGCAGCGGATCATCAGGAGCCAACCACACCCAATCCTGCTCATCACGCTCGGCAAGCCCCGGTATAGCGTGCTCAGGTACGACTGTCAGTGCCTTGCGATCCACGGCCACATGGTTAACGACCGAGGCCTTGACCATCGGCACTTCATGTACGCAAAAACGCATTTCATCATTGGCCAGCGAGTCATCGAGTTCGACTTCAAACGGCGGCAGTGTCAGACCAATATTGGCGACCAGCGTGTTTCGAGCCAGGCGAATCCCGTGAATAAGATCCGTAACCTCAGGGGTGCCTCGCAGGCTCGGGGGAAACTGCAGCAAGTAAGGCCGCGACGGATCGAACCCGCGCAAGTCTTCATCACCGTTCTGTTCGGGGCGTACGGCGTCGACGGCTTCATCGGCGGGCGCCTCTGCGCGTTGACGCTGGCGCATCAAGTAATAACCCAGGCCGCCAGTTGCCATGGAAATCAGGATAAACACCAGGGTGGGCATGCCGGGCACTATCGCAAACGCGAGCATCCCCACCGACGCGATCATCCAACTCTTGGGTTCGCTGGTCATTTGCCGGGCGATTTCGGCGCCCATGTTACTGATGCCCTTGCGCCCGTCCGGCGCCACACGGGTGATAATCATGCCCGCCGTCAGGGAGATCAGCAGCGCAGGAATCTGTGCAATCAGGCCATCGCCGATGGTCAGTACCGAATACAGCTGGATCGACTCGCCAGCGCTCAAGTTATGTTGAAACATGCCCGTGGTGAAACCACCCAACAGGTTGACCACGACGATAATCAAACCGGCGACGGCGTCGCCTTTGACGAACTTCATGGCCCCGTCCATGGCGCCGAACAATTGGCTCTCGCGGGATAACTGCTCACGCTTGTCCCGCGCTTGTGTGCCGTCGATCAGGCCGGCACGCAGGTCACTGTCGATAGACATCTGTTTACCCGGCATCGCGTCCAGGCTGAACCGCGCCGCAACCTCGGCGACCCGTTCCGAGCCCTTGGTGATGACCAGGAAGTTGACCAGGGTCAGGATCAGAAAGATCACCATGCCCACCGCCAGGTTGCCACCCACCACGAAATTGCCGAAAGCCTCAACGATGTCGCCAGCGTCCTGCTCCAACAGAATCAGGCGCGTGGTGGCGATCGACAGCGCCAGACGAAACATGGTGGTCAGCAGCAGAATCGAAGGAAACGATGAAAACGCCAAAGGCCCCGGCAAATACAGCGCCAGCACAATCAACAGGCAAGAGATGCAAATGTTGATCGCAATCAGGATGTCCACGAGCCAGGTCGGCAGCGGCACGATAAAGATAAACACAATGCCCAGGACCACCACCGCGCCCAGCACTTCGGCACGCTGTGCCACTTTGAGCAAGACGCGGTTGATGGCCGAGAGTGCATTCACGCAGACGCCCCCAAGTCACCGGAAAACTTTCCAGGGCCCTGCTCGCCGCGGCGCAGTTCGTCCAACACCGCCAAAAAGCTACCCAAAGCCTTATCGCGTACCCGGCTGTCAGACCACAAGTCCAAAGGCAAATCGCGAGTCATGGGGTAAAGCGCGTTGAGGAGTACCACTTGTCGGGTACTCGTGCCATTCCCCAGATCCTGCCCAAACCGCAGGATTTCAGGCTCATCGATACCGCTGTCGGCATACCCCAGCTGGCGCTGCAAAAGGCTCACGGCGTCATGGTTCAGGCCCAGGCGCTCGATCAACGCCTGGCCGGCGGCCAACACTGTGCCCAGCTTCCCGCAGCTTTGCAGAGCCAGCAACAAGGTGCGCAACCGCGGCGTGGACGTTTTCGACACCAGCGTCGCGATGTCGTCAGCCAAGGCTTTGCGCATGCTGCCGAGCCTGGCGGAAAACGTATCGCCACCATATACACCCAGCAGGGCCTGCATCATCGTAGCCAGAGACTGGCGCGTGGCTACACTGGAGTAATAAAGCGCGCGCAGCGCTTGGCGTTCCTGCGCATCACCTCCGGCCTGCGTCAACGCCGTGGCGAACTTAAGGCCCGCCTGGATTTCCCCTTTGAAGCCGACCGTCAGCGCGGCGATGGCATCCCGCGCCAAGGCCGCGTCAGAGGCGCGCGCGTCATTGGACGCCTGGTTTTCCAAATGCTTGAGCACCACGAACGCACGCGCGGGGTCGCCCTCGGCAAGCTGCAGCAGCTTGTCGACACTGGAGTGCTGCTGCAATTGCTGCCTGAACCGTAGAGAAATAGCTGCCAACGACTCCTGAGCCGGATGGCCCAATTGGTCATACAGTTGTGCAAGCTGCTCGACGGGGGGAACGCGTATCGGCGCCAACCGCAGATTCCGGTTATTGGCGATCAAGTCCTGGTCGAATAGCGGGGCAAGCTCATCGACCTTCTCTGACGCGGGTTTGGAGACAGGCGCAGTGGATTGTTGATCCAGGCGCTGGGTAGAGGGCGCATCTTTGGGGGATTCGACTTTCATAAGCATGCCAAGAAGGGAAGAGTGTGTCCCTATGTGGCGAGGCCTGCCGATACGGTTCCATCAAAACTCGACTTTAGACACACTTGCAAAGACCCGCACAAACCGTCGGCGCTTTTTGCAAATTACGGCGTAAAAAATAATGAATTCAATATATTTATTTATATAAATCAATAGGTTGAGAAGATTTTTCCATTGGCATAGCCAGTGCAAAGGGGTTCGCATCGAAAACATTTCGATAGCGTCTACCCTGAGGAAAAAATCATGAATATCCCTATTGAAGCTTTAGCGCACCTGGTTGGCAGCTCGCCTCAATTCATGCATCACCTGACGGACGATCAACAAAAAAAACTTCGGCGCTTCATTCACAAGCGCGTACTCAACCCCGAAGATGCCGACGACATTCTGCAACTGACGTACCTGGAGGCGTGGCGCAACAGGGAGCGTTTCAGCGGCCAGGCAAGCCTCAGTACCTGGATGTGCGGCATTGCGCAGAACCTGGTGCGCAACCATTTTCGACGCCTGTACGCCAAGCCGGTGCATTGCGAATTCGATGAATCGCTGTGGCACGGCCAAGAGGAAAACAACAATCTGGATTGGGAGTTCGAGATCAACCGCCGACTGGAAAAAACCCTGACGGCGATCGACCACCTGCCAGTAGAAATGCGCAAGACGCTGTACGCCTCGCTGGAGACTGACGGTAGTTACCAGGACACGGCCGACGTATTGGACATCCCGATCGGCACCGTTCGCTCACGCTTGTCACGCGCGCGTGAACACCTGAAGCGTGTCACACACACCCCGTCGCAACCGTAAGGCCCTTTAAAGGGTAATCGTTGGGCGGCAGGGATATCTGCCCAACCGAATTACGCTTTTCATACGCAGCAGCTGTATCGCCGCCACTCGCTCGATACTCTGCTCTGTACACGCTAACGGCTAACACCAATCCACTGTGGGAGCTGGCTTGCCTGCTATTGCAGTGGGTCAGCCGATGATGAGGTTGAATATGCCGCCGTCATCGCAGCCAAGCCAGCTCTCACAGGGATTTGCGTGGCGTCCTGAGTAGGAGAAACCCCCACGCCACTCGTCGCCCGAACCGGCATTTTCGGTTAAACGGTTGAAAGCGTAGATAAAAATTGAAAATAAACGCTTGACGCATTCCCGTTCTACGCGAATAATGCGCGCCACTTGGCTACATAGCTCAGTTGGTTAGAGCATAGCATTCATAATGCTGGGGTCCGGGGTTCAAGTCCCTGTGTAGCCACCAAGTACCGATCCATAGATGTCTACAGCAGTCTATGAATCACCTCAAGAAGCCCGCCTAGTGCGGGCTTTCTTGTTTCTGGCTGTCCACCTCTATCTATCCCTATCCTTCCCCTCCGTGTATGCCCACGTGTATGCTTCATAAATAATTGAACTGAAGGCATACAAGGATGAAACGCACAGATATCAAGCGACGCCCTCTCGCTGACACGACACTTTCCAGCCTGGAGCCTGAGGCGGGGGCATACCGCGAACTAGACAGCCCAGGGCTGTATTTCAGGGTCAAGCCAAACGGCCAAAAGTCCTGGGAATTACGCTACAAGAAGCCGGACGGCAAATGGTCATGGCTTGGTCTTGGCGGCTACCCGGAAGTGGGTGGCGCTTTCGCTCGACAGAAAGCGGCTGATCTACGCTCCGACGCATCGGAAGGCAAGAACCCGATCACCTCCAAGAAAGCTCGCCAAGCCGCCGAGATCGATGCGGCCAACGACACCTTTGAAGCATTGGCAAGGGAGTGGCACACGTCTCGCCTTAGCGGCTGGGATGCTGGTACGGCTAAAAGGATACTTGGCGCACTTGAACGCCATGTATTCCCCTCGCTCGGTAAACGCCCCTACACCTCAATCATGTCGATGGAGTGGATGGAGCTATTGAGAGGGCTTGAGCGTCAGGGGATTCTGGAACAGATGAGCCGTGTGAGGGCTTACTGCAAAGATATCTATGATCTAGCTCGAGTGACCGGCAGAGCAGTCAACAATCCGCTGGAGGGTGTGCATAAATTTCTGTCCTCGGGAAAGGCAGAGAACTACGCCCATGTCTCCCCTGATGAGCTTCCAGGGTTACTCCGAGCGATACGCTCCTATCCCCACGCCAAAGATGTGCAGCTTGGCCTAAGGCTGTTGACCCTGATGGCTGTACGCCCCAGCGAACTCCGAGAAGCACACTGGGTAGAGTTCGATTTCGACAAGATGCTGTGGACCGTTCCAGTCGAGCGCAAGGGTCGTAAGAAAGGTCGTGAGCACCTGGTACCACTATGCACTCAAGCAGTCGAAGCCCTATTGGAGCTTCGGCAACTCACCGGCGCTTACCCACTCCTGTTTCCAGGTAGAAGCGACCGCACTAAACCCCGCAGCGATACCGTGTTCCTAATGGCACTCAGACGCCTTGGCTACGAAGGGCGCCAGACCGGTCATGGCTTCCGCCACATCGCCAGTACGATCCTCAACGAGCACGGATATCCTGCTGACCATATCGAGGCCCAACTCAGCCACAAGGCACAAGGTGTCCGCGGGATTTACAACAAGGCTCAATACCTTGAGCAACGCTCGCAGATGATGCAGTGGTACGCCGATCATCTTGATTCCCTAGAGGCCGGAAATGTAGTGCAAGGTCAATTTGGGAAGGCCGTGTGAAGCCGTTAGCCCTATACCCCCTCAAAAATCGTGTTACGGGTGTTACGCGTGTTACGCCTACCAATAACCCATTGTATTTATTGAATATATTTAGCGTTACACGCACTGCAAAGCTTCTGAGCGCCGCGCGTTACATCGGGCAGTCGTGTTACAGAAAGAGAACACCGGCAACCCTGCTGGCATCAGCGTTTCCATTAGGGAATCGCTGTAACAGCCTACCGGCGTCGGGGCGGAGGGGAGATCTAAATGGACTTTGAGCGGGGCATCGAGGCAGAAGAACTCGAGCTCGAAATCGCAGGTTTCGACGTAACGTGCTTGGTGTGGGATCAGGACGATGTCGAGGCAGCCGTTCGCAATCTTGCGCTGTTTCGGCAGTTCAACGAACACTTCAGAGATGCCTTTGATCTGATCAACACGGCTACCTCGTTCTGGCTTGAGGAGGGCTCCTACGCTCCGTGTGCAGAGTCGGTAACAACAACCCTTTATCGACTTCGCGATCCCATTAGCGAGCATGCCAGTTATGCAGAGGCAGGCTCATTGCCCAGTGTCATTCGACGGTTTCTTGGGGTGAGTCATTCCGCAGCAGACTCACAGCTTGCGGCGACCTTTGCCCTTGTAATGGGAACGCAGGCTGTGGAAACGCTTGCAAATTGGCTGTTCGACCTTGAGCTCACCACTTACGACATTGATGCAGACCTGATAGAGCAGCTGAAACATGACTCACCACGCCAGTACCTTGCCCTGATCAAAAAGGAGCGGGATCGCAGCAGCGGGAATGAGATCAGGGCACGAGAAGAATTCGCGACGTTACTAGGCGAGGCGAATCAAGCGCTGCTGATGGCGAGTCTTTATCGCCAGGTGGAGCAGATGGATGTGTTTAAAAAAGGCTTCAATACATCAAGCCTGATGCATCGAATTCTCAACGACGCCTTGTCGACAAAGGCGACGAGAAGGGGCCAGGAAGCCGGTAAGGGAAACCGAGATCCCAGCTCAAAAGTACAGACTGACACAATGGATAGACGAGCAAAAATCAAGGCGGCTGCCGAGCAAATCATTAATGGTCGGAAAATTGAAATGCGAAGCCTGTCCGATGCTGAGCTGACCAATATTCTTTCCGAACGGAAGAGCCACGGCACAAAAAAAACCATTCGAGAGCATTTAACCGCTCTGGGCCTTAGACCTCTGAAATAAAAAAGGGAGCGGACACAGTCCACTCTTCCTCCCCTGCGTAGCGTATGACCCGTTGTCTCAATTAACAAAGGGTTAGCTCGCTATGACTACCGTATTAAAAGCAATTCCCTCGCACGATCCCTCAATGACCCTCATCCGCATGCCCGAGGTCATTTCAATCGTAGGGCTCGCACGCCCGACTATCTACAAGCTGATGCGTCAACCTGAAAGCGGATTCCCGTTGCCGGTAAAGCTGAGTAACAGCAATGCCCGAAGCGCTCCGGTTGCGTGGGTATTGGGGGAAGTTCAGGCATGGACACGTGCACGCATCGCTGCCCGCGATCAGGTGGCAGCATGAAAAATCGAGCTGCCAACAGGGCAATCCTGCAGCCCTTTTCTGTGCTCAGAAAAGTGGGTTTCTCATCACGCGGTATGCAGCGATTTGAACGTTACCGCACGGAGCAAAAACGCCTGAACCGGGACGTCATGGTGATGCGATGGAGAGATGGCATCTGGTGCGCATTGTCAGTTCCTTGCCAAGCCCCGCAAGCAATCATCGTCGACGAAGGGCAACAGATAGACGCCTATGAGGATGCACGCGCCTGCCTCGAAGGCGACCTGTTGCCCTTTGTCTCCCTGCGCTGGGACATCCATGCCTGAAACGAAAACGCCCCCGGCGGCAACCGGAGGCGTTGAGGTAAATCTACATGCCTGATCAATTTATGCCGCATCCAAAAAATCCGCAAGTGATCTGCACAGTTGCACTTTCAAAAAACGGACGTTACTCTCTAGCTGTCGCTGCAAATTCAGCGACCGGGCGTGGAAACCCGTTTGAAAACTTGGCGCACAGGCGCCCCCATTACGATTGCAGGCGTCTTTTTTTACGCCTTCGATTTCGAGTTATGGCGGCTGTGTGTGGGCAGGCTTCGGCCTGGCCGGGTTCCAAGTTTCCCGGTATTTCCACCCCATGCACAGCTGCCACCCAATCCCGTGGAAAGGATCGTGGCAGTTCCATAGTCAAAACTTGGAGCGCCACCTATGCACGCCCTCAATCCGTCCAAAATTCGCGCCGCTGCTCATCGAGCTATGGCTCTCGCCGCTTTACACGCCAACTCCAGCCTCGCTACACGCCTTTCCCGTTACAACGCCCATATGTCAAAGGCTCGCGCCCTGGAAGCCGCCGGGGGTGCCCAATGAGCATGCTCCCAGGCTTTTCACTGCCCGAGGATCTGCTCTGCGTCAGCCAGGACGCTGAAGCCGGTATTCCCATCGACGCTATCACCTGCGCCCTCGACCGTGCCGATTCAGTTCTCATGCTGCTGGAAGATCATTTAGACGGCGATAAACCCGCACTCTCCAACCGCGTGCTGTCATCCGTCATTTGGGACGTGCGCGGCACCTTGGGCTTGATCAAAACACTCGCCTTGTATGGTGATGCCTCCTCTGTGCCAATGGGTCAGAAAGGCGGTGCTCTATGAACACTGCCAACACCCTCGGGCGTGCCGAATTCTCATGCGTTGCCAGCGGTCCTCAAAAGCTGTTTAGGGTCAATGCAGGCGTGCCGATCGAGGACGCACTTGAGGCCATATCGCTGTTTCAGCACTACGCCAATCAACTGACCCTCGATGCTGCCATGAGTAACGAGGGCGAGCGTTTCAGTTGGCCGGCGTTCTACCTGGGCGAGATGGCAAAAGCACTGATCGATGACGTCAACGATGCGCTGTATGCAACGAGGACAGCACCATGACTCTGCGCACCGGCAACACCTCAAAACGTCCCAGCTTTGCCGACGTAAAAATCGCTGCTCTCAAGAACATCGACCGCGTGCTTGCTCAATGGCTGCCGAACGGCAAACGCGTCGACGGCGGCAAGGAGTACACAGCACCGAACCCGACGCGCACGGACAAACGTGCAGGCTCACTCAAGGTGAATTTGAGCAAAGGCACCTGGGCGGACTTTGCCACCGGCGATAAGGGCGGCGACCTGATCGACCTGGTGCGCTACATCGACGGCGGCACGGACGTCGAGGCCTGTAAAAAACTGGCAGATCTGCTCAGCGTTTCCGCAGGATCTGCAACCACCAAGACCGCACCGCCTAAGAGCGCAATGGCAGAGTGGATTGCAATTCAACCGATCCCGGCCGAGGCTATGAACAAGTGCCCAGCCAAACACCGGCAACACGGTGTTCCGTCCAAGGTGTGGATCTATCGGGATGCGCAGGGCCTGCCGGTCATGGCGCTGTATCGCTTCGACCTGGGCTCCGATGAAGACGGCAAGTCGAGAAAGGTCTTTGCGCCGTTGACCTGGTGCAAACGCTCCGATGGTCAAACCACGCAATGGCGCTGGCAAGGATTGCTGGAGCCTCGGCCACTGCTACGCCTGGATGAGCTGTCACAGCGGGCCGATGCGCCAGTGGTGTTATGTGAAGGCGAAAAGGCTGCTGACGCCGCCGCTGAACTGATGCCCGACTACGTCGCCACCTGTTGGCCGAACGGCTCCAACTCTTGGCACAAGGCTGACCTGACGCCACTCAAAGGGCGCGCTGTGGTGCTATGGCCGGATAACGATGCCAGCGGTAAGACGTGCATGGACGCCATCGAGCTCAAGCTGATTGAGCTGAGCGCCGCATCAGTACAACGAATCTCGCTCGACGTGTTCAAGCTCAAGCCCAGCAGCAAAGGCGGCAAACCGACGCTCATTAAGGGTGGAAGATGGGCGGAAGGCGATGATGCAGCGGATGCATTAGCCAAAGGCTGGACCGCAGACCACGTCGCCGAGCTGGTGCGCAGCGGTGAGTTATTCGGCGGTGCCGCTGAGCCAACTGAACCCCAAGAACAGGCGGCCAAGGCGCCCGCCAAACGCCTCGCGAAATCGAAAAATGATCTGTTGCCGGGCGGCTTTCGGCTGACGCCTGAAGGGGTGTTTTATTCCGGCGATGATGGCGAGGCGCGTCCTGTATGTTCGCCTCTCGAAATCATCGCTCGCACTCGCGACGACAAGGGCCACAACTGGGGCTTGTTGGTGGAATTCGACGACCCGGACGGCGCCAAAAAACGCTGGAACATTCCAGCCAGGACCATGACCGGCGACTTCGGCAAGGATGTACTCGGCCCACTGGTAGACATGGGGCTGCGCCTTGCCGGAAGCCGATCAGGACGCAATGCCCGCAATGACCTACAGAGTTATCTCGGCGGCTTCGACAGCGCCCAGCGCGCACGCTTGGTGACGCGCCTGGGCTGGCACGACAAGGCGTTTTTATTGCCCGAACAACAGATCGGCTCGCACGCCGAACACCTGCATTTTTATGAGGCCGGAGCCCAGTTACCACCGATCAGCGAGGCGGGCTCTCTGGAGCAGTGGCAGCAGCAAATCGGCGCGCTGTGCGTTGGCAACCACCGCTTGGCATTTGTCGTTTCTGTGGCCTTTGCAGGCCCGTTGCTGAACCTGCTCGGACATGAGTCGGGCGGTTTCCACCTGTACGGCGACAGCTCCGGTGGCAAGACCACCCACTTGCAGGTCGCCGCCTCAGTCTATGGAGGGCCGCGTCTGGTGCGCTCGTGGCGCTCGACCGATAACGCCTTGGAGTCCATCGCTGCTGCACACTCAGACGGCCTCCTGGTGCTGGATGAAATCGGCATGTGCGACCCGCGCATTATTGGCGAGACGGTCTACATGCTCGGCAACGGCACCGGTAAGGCCCGAGCGAATGATCGAGGACAAGCGGGCCGACAGGTGCAGGAGTGGCGCTTGCTGTTTCTCTCGACCGGCGAGAAGACGTTGGCGCAGCACATGGCGGATGCCAACAAGGAGCTGAAAGCCGGTATGGAGGTGCGCATGCTCGCCGTCCCAGCCGATGCGAGCAAAGGTCTCGGCATGTTCGATGTGTTGAACGGTTTTGAGGATGCTGCTGCCCTCTCCGATGCGCTCAAGGCTCGCGTAGCCAAGTACTACGGCACGCCCCTCACCGCCTTCCTGCACGCACTATGTGCGCCTGGAGAAATGCTCAGATGGGCGGTGATTGTTCGCCGCACGGTGGAGCAGTTCATCACTCAAAACCTGCCCGCCTCGGCCAGCGGCCAGGCCCAGCGTGCCGCCCTTCGCTTTGGCCTCGCAGCAGCGGCCGGAGAGTTGGCCACCGCCTTCGGCGTCACCGGCTGGCCGGACGGTACGGCCACGACCGCCGCACGTGTGTGCCTGCATGCATGGCTGGCCGAACGCGGCGGCGCCGGTAACTTCGAGGGCGATGCGATCCTGGCACGACTACGCCAGGTCATCGAGCGATTCGGAGAAAGCCGCTTTACCCGCTGGGAATCTGCCGCCGCCAAGATCGATGAGCACGGCCCACGCACGATTGATCGGTTGGGCTTTCGCAAGACCCTGGAACACGGCATGGGCGACGCCCTGCACACCACCAACACCTACTACGTGCTGCCTGAAGCCTGGAGGGCCGAGATCTTCAAGGGCATGAATATCAGTGCGGTGAACAAGGAGCTGCTGCAACGGGGCGTGCTCGAGCCGGGAAGTGATGGAAAGGCGTACAGCTTGATTCGCCTGCCCGGGTTAGGACCTCAACGCTGCTATGTGGTGAAGACAGTCCCTGGAACGGATGAAAGCGAGGCCAAGGCCGCCTGACGACAGGCCTGCTGATCGAGGTAGCGCCGGCTAATTCCCGGCCTCGCCAGCCGTTCAACCATTCCTATCAAACGTAATGCTCAGAGACTATACAGATGAACACTATCCAAGAACTGAAAGACCGCCGCGACACACTGACCCTCGAAATGGAGAGCATTCAGGGTGACCTGGCTCCCTTCGAAGAGGCGCTGGAAAGCCCAGAGGTCATCCAGCAGGGCCGTCAACGAGCCGTGCAAGATGAAATCAACGATCACAAAAGACGCATCGACTTGCGAAATCTGGAAATCAGCAACCTGAATCAAAAGATTTATCGCATTGAGACATTGGCAAACCGTGAGAGCCTGGCTGCGGGATATCTCAGCGAAATGGCGAACTGGAAAGCCGACGAGATGGAACTCAACGAAAAGCGCAGCAGCATCGAGACCCGGTTGCAGCAGGTCCGCCAGAGCGATCAGGAAGACATGGCAAAGGCCCGACAAGCTGAAACTGACGCAGCCACTGCCTATGCACAGGCCGTCGCGTGGGGCGATGTGGAGGGCGAGAAAGCTGCTAACGCAGAAGCTCAAAAGGCAGCAAAGAACCTCACGGGTGCTGCTGAGCATCACCGCCGCCAACAACTGCTCATCACCGCCCTGGAGCAGGAGCTGGTGACGATTGATCTGCATATCACGGAGGCACAAAAAGAACGCGCCAAGATCGAGAACAAAGCGGCACATCTGGCGAACACAGTGCTAGAAGAAAAGTGGAACGAGGCCGCGAAAGAGTTGTTGGAAACTGGCGGTAAGCTGTGGGCCGCACGAGATCTGATCAATCGTGACCCGGTTGCACTGATGAAGTTGGATATCCCTGAACAGGGCGAGCATTTTGGAAGCTGGACTTGGCGAGAACTCATAGATCGCTCGCGCCAACACAGCCTTATTGACCTACTGGCGGCCTAACCTGAACTCTCCCCAAGGCAACCGGCGAGGGTCGGCTGCTTCGGGCCAACCATCGGTCTAACCATGAATAAACCACCACAGAACAGTGCTCAGATGCCTGATTACCTAAAGGCCCGAAAGCTGCATTTGAACGGGATAATTGTCGGCATAGCTAGCATGAAGAAGCTCAATGTAAAAGCAAACAAAAGCACTCGAGTCGAGACACTCACGATTGATGCAATCAAGGCAGAGCTTGCCTTCATTGACCTCCAACTCAAAGGAAAAGGTGACTGATAAAGTGGCGAAAGCTTAGGCAGCTTTCGCTTCGCTAGATCCTCACATTACGAAACAAGCCTCCAGATTTTTCTGGCTTCTGATTTTTGGCGGCTGTGGACTTAGGACCGCTTTCGGCCAAAAGCAGTCATTCTATGTGTTCACGATATTGCGCGACTCACTCGACAATGAACTGATTCATCCCTGAGGGTACTGATTTAGGCAGCGCTTCATCCGTTGACAATATAGGGTCTGATTGCAGTGCCTCTAAAAACGCAACGACTGCCTGCACGTCGTTTGGCGCCATCGGGTAGATCTCGGCAAGGATGGGGGAGCGGTACCTCAGCAGGCGCCCCGCGAGTTCCGCTTCGCGAGGTCGACCTTTCTGTGCGGCAAACATTAATGGAATGGGGTTGAAGTGATGACTAATGACTTCTTCCAAGGATGTGAATACCCCGTTGTGCCCCCATGGCCCAGTTCGCGTGACATTACGTAGCGGTGGAGTGCGAAATTGAAAGCGATCTATGGCCAACCCCGTCGCTTTTGCCCTTCCATAATCTAAATAACCTCCGTGCTTGCCAACATCGAGTTGCGGCACGGCAAGTCCGTGATATTTAAAGTCCGAGAACTCCTCACCTGTATGACAAACCGCGCAGCGCCCTTTGCCGAAGAAAATCATCGCTCCTTTTTTTTGCTGCTGGGATAAAGCTGCGATTTCTCCTCCTACATACATATCCCAAGCTGCTGGTTTAAGCTGAAACGCTAAGGAAATGTATGCTGCCAAGGCATTACCGACATGAGTAATATTAAACTCGCTTGTATCCGGATAAGCTGACTGGAAGAGTTTTCTATATTCTGATTGCATAGTGGTCGAGGAGACTGAAGTGCCTAGTAAGCGTTTAACCAAATTACTATATACATTCAGAGTTCGCTCTTGAAAATTATCAGGGTCAACTGTTATGTCGACTAAATCCGCATGGTAGGTGGTTTCACTCTCACCCCCGCGGCGTCCAGATCGGCCCAGCATTTCATCAGGTTCCACTTGGGGAAAGCTTGCTGCCACGGCAAGTAGATTTTCGAATCCCTTAGGCAATTTATTACCCATAGGCGATTCAAAACTCCCATTTTCGCCCATCTGTACTCGTCCGTCCCAAAATAAAGCAGTAAAATCGCTCTTTCCACGATTAAAAAAAGGGAGCACATTTCTCGGTACGACGAAGGCTTCTGGAGATTTAAGCCTTTGTTCCCCCACTCCGCTTGAGCCGATACCCACGGCCATAGGCAACCCGTCAACACTGCCTTTGCTTCGGACGTGACAAGTCGCACAAGTCGTGTTGTTTGGCCCCCCCATAATGGGGTCAAAAAACAGCATCTGCCCTAACTTTTCCTTCGGCCCCATGGACAACGTTCTGCTGGTCATGGGTTCAACCCGGTATGCAGCGAGCACCTTCCTCAGAAGTTGATCTTCATGACTAAGTTGTGACGCCTGCAGATGGCTAATCGAAGAAAGGAAAAGAAAATACGTAAGAACCCACCTTCTCATATTAAAATCTATCCATGCGATGAGCATCGACCATCTGCTGTACCGTGATTTGTTCTACTTCAAGTACCTCCAAGCCTAACATTGCCAGTCGGTCTTCTGATAATCCATTTATTAATAGCTTTTTACGAAGTAAGTCGTATTCGTGACAGACAATCATCCCAACGTCTGCACTTAACCTGAGACGTTCTGTGTGTGGATCATTTCCGATCAAGTCCCGTAGGGCAGCTTCCTCATGCATAGCCAAGTCGCACTCTAAAGCGAGTCGCTTGTACTCATCACCATGACTATATTCGGCGATAAGCGGTCGAATATAATCATGGAAGACAATTAAGCACAGTCCGATCACACATATCATGGGAGCCCAAAATCGAATATTTCTATAGATCTTGCGATTCATTTGGGAACAATCACGCCTAAGGCGTTCAGTGTTTGCGTACCCATCATGCCATCTACAGGCAAGCGGTTATGAGACTGGAATAATTTCAGTGCCACACGAGTTTGCTCGCCCATCACGCCGTCTATGGTGCCAGGCTCATAACCTTTGATAATCAAACCCATCTGTACGCGCCGAATTAACTCCATGAGTTTTTTATTATTAGGGTCAAAATCTGAGCCGATGGGGCTGACTGTCGTAGGTCTTCCTGCGTCTACAGGATTTCGGCTACCGGTGGAACCACCAAGACTGTTCGAGCCGTTCGTTCCAAAGTTGCTTGAGTAAGGCGTTTTTGGTGCTGAATAGGCAGGACTAGGGGGGGAATAAGTCTTACTTGGAGCAGTGTAAGTCCGGCTTGGAGTAGAGTAAGAACCGCTTCCTGAACTGTGAGATGAATGCGAGGAATGTGACGAGTGGGATCGATGGGCGGCGTATAGGTTGTCGCCTGGCATGTTAAGGGGACGTAGACTGACCGGATCGAGTCTGCTGGCGAAAGGGTCCTTCAGTCCCTGCTCCAGGGCTTGCACATCAGTGTTCACCATAGAAGTCCCGGCGACGAATGCTGAAAGCGAAGTGATGAATTTAGACATTGATAATCCCTTCAATTTTTTGGATTTTCATCGAATGTTTATCTGGGTGATGCCATGAAAAAAGCCCTGCACAATCTGTTTTCACGCTGCAAGTAGCACAGTCCTCAGCAAACGTACGCTTCCAATCGGAGATGCTTTTGTGTGCATACGGCCACAGAGTTTGTGGCAGAGCGCAGAGTGGAGCATTCATCAAAATGGCAGGTACCTTCGCTCGCTTCAGTGTCCTAAAACCGTGACTGAGTTCCGCGCTCCAGTCTCGAAGGTCAATGTCGGTCAGTTTGGGGTTAGCCAAAGCAAAGCCAACGGGTTCACATGCCATTAATGCGACTTCACGGACGAAAGGCAAATTACGACCAATGAATTCGCAAAGCGCTGCAAGGTTTTCCAAAACAGGGCGAATCAGCACGATTCTCAGCTGAACGGCTTGCCCAAATCGACGAAGATTCAGTAGACCCGCCAGTGTCTCCTCAAATGCCCCCGGACTCTGAACGACAAAGTCATGTAGAAAGTCAGCATGTCCATAGAGCGGTACCATCCATGTCACGCGCTCACCCAGCCCCTTTAACATGCGCTCAGCATAGATCGAGTCAGCTAACAGTCTTCCGTTGCTCAACACGTCGTACCTAGTGCTAGGGTGTTGATGAGCAAAGGTATCAAGCACTAGACGCAGATGCTCGCCCAACAACAAAGGCTCCCCTCCGGAAAATCCCAATATATACGGAGAGCTAGCTATATGATTGGCGACTTCTACTGCCTCGTTTACCAGCCAGCTATCATCATGTTTTGTCGGGGGCTGCGAGCACATGAGGCAATAGCTATTGCACCGATTGGTGAGGAAAACAGTGTGGTGCTGGTCCGTATACCGAAATAAGACATGCGCGTGATTCATATGGTCGGCAACGGCTACTACGTCTTCGTCCATCAGAATGCCATCGGTTTCAACTACGGTTTCCGACTGCCATTGGCCTGCAGCATAGAGATTAGGTGTCAGTAAAATCAGGTTAGTTAGCCCAGCATTACGCAGTTGCGCAACTTTGGTGATCCCCTCCACATCTGCGGCCCTCACTAAAAATCTCAATTCGGGTCGCCACTGCGCGCTCAAGTTCTCGAGGGAAATGACTCTAGCTACTGTTCGATATTCAACGCCATGCGTTTGTACACGGACCTTACGCATTGGAATGTCCAGCGGGGTGAGCCCAGCGGTAGGCAATATCGAGAAAAACGTCGTCGGCACCTCGTAACTTATGAAAAAAGTATTCGAAAAGCCATTTATGGCGTTTGCAGTGTTCAGTAAGCAAAGCAACAGCCCTCATGTCGCCAAATTCGGCTTGCGCCCCCACTGGATCAGGCCCACAAAAACTATTGAATGCGCAGGTTTCGCAGCCCACCGCTTTAGTAGAAATACTTGTTTCTATCAGCTGCCTCATGACAGGAGAAGTCATTAACTGTGCAAGAGAGTCACCAATAGAACCTAAACGTAAAGAGCAATCTCCCGTTTCGGCAAGCATCCGGGCCTCGTCGCTGGGATAGACATAACCATCGTAGTTGTAGACCAGAACAGCAAGACCAGACCCTGTCGGGCTTTGCAAGTCGACATAACCCGCATCGAAAGGTGATAAAAGCTTGTTAAAAATTAGTGCGGCGGTACCTTCGCGTAACTCAGTACCTCTGGCGTTCCATTCTAAGACACGATGCAAAGCTTTCTGATAAAAGTTTGTAAACTCTGGAAGGGTGTATCCCAAATGCTTGATGTTGCGCTTGGCAAATCCATACAAGCTTAAAGGTCGCATGAAGATTTCGGTAAATCCATTTTTTACATACTCGTCCACAATGGCCTCAGGGTACGCAAGAGAGGCTTTAGTTGTAGTCATCAATGCTGCAACCGCTTGTGGGCCTATGATACTCCGTGCCAGTTCGACTCCTGCTAAAGTCCGGGCATGCGAATCACGCGATGGTAATGGGCGGTTTTTATTGTGCAACGTTGCCGGGCCGTCAAGGCTCGTTGAGAGGTAAACCTGATTACTTCTAAAGTACTCACACATCCCAGCGGTTAACTGGTGCAATGTTGATGTGACCACGAAACGGATACGGCGCTTGTGTTGCAGATTCATTTTTTGAATAAGATCAACTGCTCGTTGAATAAGATCAAAACGGAGCAACGGATCGCCACCTTGAAACTCAATTGTCAGAGCATCGGCCTGACTTTGAAAGATAGTCGCGCAAGCATCATCAATCTGAGTTGGGGTCATTGAGTGCCCTACATCTTCAAGGCGTCTGCTGACTTGGCAGTATTGACAAGAATGTTCGCATTGAAGGGTGGGCACAATTATATGCAGTGACTGACCTGCCAATACAGTTTCTTTTCGGGCTGCTATTCGTGATCGTAATAGTTCTTGAGTTCCGGAAGATTTTTTTCCGGTTAGAAAATACTTAGATTGTAGTTCGGCGCGCTTTTTGAGCTCTAGATTTTCAGGTGCTTGAACTAGACTCAACAATTCCTGTTGCGTCAAAAAGGCATGATCACCTGCAGCACTAACAGCTACAACGGACTGATCGTCGAATCGATGAAAACCGAATGGCAGCAGGTCTCCCACAATGATGTTGGCGTTCATTCAGAGACCCCAATAAACATATCCAACCGCACTAAGTTGTTGGGTGGAATTTTCCTACGAGTAACTTCGTCATCCAATAATTGCGTCAAAAGCTCGTTAAATTTGTGAGTGTTCGATTTTTTTGAACAGCGCGCCTGAAAGCCCGCGTCCACCTGCCGCAACTCGTACCCTCGATGAATCAATTCAGCTTGAATAGAAAGTGATAAAGGTCGATTGATATCGATCCAAAGCTCGGCCAGAGATGACTCAGGAAAGATGAGATTGATATTCGTCACGGGCAACATTCCATTGGTTTGCTTTATACATTGGCTCCATCCCAAAGAGCTGATTGCATGCAGACGTGGCCTGCCGAGCAGGCCGATTCCAAAATTACATTTTTACTCTGAGCTCAAATCTTGAAGAAAGATAGCAATATGATGTCGCTCCGTCCAAATTTTTTGCCTGACACAAATCCGCACAGCTCAAAGCAGTTTGCCTGCTAAAAAAATAGGTGGGCTATACCCGAGTCGTGCACCTCTGACTGACAGCTTTTGGCCGGTAGCGGCCCTTCTAAGCGAAAGCCCCTAGTTCGATGACACACGCCGTAATCATCACAAAACAGCTCCTCCCAAGGCGTTCATTGATGTAACACCTATTTGCCATGTAACACGCATATCGGCAAATCAGCCACAGCTGTGTAACACAACAAAAATACTTTAAAATCAGATGTTTATCTAACCATGTAACACGCGTAACACCCGTAACACGGTTCTATTAGGGTATCCCCCTAGCCCCATTAGTATTGCTCCTCCAGCGAAGCGATGTGGGTCATGCTCTTAGCTTTGGTTCGGTTGTGGGGACCCTGGAGCACTCTTGAAGGTACGGGGTAGGAAACCCGCGCGTTCGTGTTAGCGGCTGGTTTTTTTAAGTTGGTTGACAGGTTGACGTGGTTGACACCCATTACCGTGGTTGACGCTATGCAGGTGTTCACTATCAGCAACAGATACACCCACCTTTACCGAAGCTGTAACGATGGCCCTTTTTCTTCAAGATCCTTTCAATTTCAACGATTGAAATTTCAGTAACTTCCAATGCCTCCCACTAACTCGATCCCGCGGGTTTCATGCCCCGTACCCATCGAAAGCTCTCAGGGTCCCCGGCGACCTTTTGACATCCGAGCCTCATATGATCCACGAGTAGACTATTTGTCACGAGGCACTATGTCTGGCACGCGCAAACAGGCTAGGTTAGTCCCATACCTTAAAGAGTAGATTTCATGGCCAGCGCACAGAGGAAGATCAAGCCGGCACTCAAACGAATTTTGATCGAAAAAGCGGGGGGTAAATGTGCGAATCCTGGATGCTCTAACTGGCGCGTCCACATCCATCACATAAAACATTGGGCAATCTACAAGGCCCATACCGCTGATGACATGATTGCAGTCTGCCCTTCGTGCCATGACGCCGCACACTACGGGCACCTCCAAATCACCGATGAAATGCTTTACCAATGGAAAGACATAGTTCGAGCCTCTCTCCCTAACTCGATTCATCTATACGTTGAGCCAGGAGTTGAACTGAAGCTTCTGACGGGCAGCATCAGCTTCACCACGACAAATGATCAGGCCGCTTTGTTTGAGCTATCCAACTCAAACCACCTAAAGATTCGAGTACTAGATCGGGATCTACTGCTCGTAAGCATTCGGCTGCAGGACCAATCGGGAAAGGAGCTTCTACGAGTCATAGAGAATCATGTTCGAGTAGCCAAGAATGAAAGCATTATCTTTGACTATCGCGCTGGGCGAGTGAGGGTGACGGTACCGGCCACCGAGGACTTTGTTCCACGCTGGCTCATACAGCAAATTCAAGCCCGGAACCCTGATTTTGCAGCGAACAACCGCATCGTCGCGCTAGACATCGAAGTGGTAAAACCTGGCATCGTGAGGGTACAGGGATGCTGGCCCGATAAAGATGTAGCCGTGGTGATCACCCAAGATGAATTGAGTTTCTGCTCTCGCGAGCGTCCAAAACCATTGACTCTTGTGGGAGAAGGCGAAGGTTCCGTTATCGTTTATGCGGGGCCCATCACAAGCGCCCTATTCGGCTTCGCAGGTGTACCAGCGGCGGGTTAAATGCTCTCCCGACTGCTTTGACATGAGTGACGCATGGCCCATGCTTGCATCTTTTCCTGTATCACCTCAAAAACGAGAACACTCTAGAGCCAATAGATACTTGGGCTCTACAGCCAGGTTCAAAGGAACGCAGCCCTTGGAGATCGCTATGGTAGATGTCTCACTGCTTGCATCACTGCTAAAGCGCATGAATGAAAACCAACTGGCATTGGGGGCAGCTATCGAGGAGCTGTCGAACTGGGTTGAGCAAAGAGGATCTACAGACGTGGCACAAAACATCCGAGGGGCACTGGACACCTTGGATGAAAATGCAGGATTCATCACCCTCGCCCTCGCCTCACTGGCGGCAGAAGGTCGGACAAAGAAGTAACTACCCGGCCGAATAGCAACAAAACACCAAACATCTGGCGGTGCTTTACCTAGTGGAGTACGACGATATCTGTAGCCAGAACAACGCAGCGTGTATGCCTATGTGTATGCCCAACTTAAACACAACACATTAAATACTTTAAATACAAAGCCTTATACTGTCAGTTCAAATGACTGTGTACCACCAAGTACTAAAAACGGCTTACCGAAAGGTAGGCCGTTTTTTTATGCCTGCCGAAAAGTGCTCAGGCATACTCGCAGCGGCCCACACACCACAACGCTGCTTTGAGTGCCATCCATGAGCTTCGACGTATTCGCCATCATCCTGCTCGGCGCTGCTCTGCACGCCACCTGGAATGCCGTGGTCAAAGGTGGCGCCGACAAGCTGTTGACCACCTGCATGATCGCCTCCGTCGCCTCGTTGATCGCGTTGGCCGCCACCCCGTTTCTGGCGTTGCCGGCAAAAGAGAGCTGGCCGTTCATCGGTGCGTCGGTGATTCTCCAAGTACTGTATTTCGTGCTGGTGGCCTCGACATACCGCATTGCCGACATGAGCCAGACCTACCCGATCATGCGCGGTACTGCGCCGCTGCTGGTGGCGACGGTGAGTGTGCTTGTGTTGTCCGAGTCATTGTCGGCGTTCGCCTGGCTCGGCATTGCGGTGATTTCTCTGGGCATCTTGAGCATGGCCATAGCCCCATCAACAGGACCGCGCAAAGGCTTGGCCCTGGCATTGATCAACGCAGGAGTGATCGCGGGTTATACCCTTATCGATGGCCTGGGCGTGCGCAAGTCCGGCGCGCCGGTGGCTTACACGCTGTGGATCTTCCTGCTGACCGGTATTCCACTCGCAGCGTGGGCGTTAGCAGCCCGGCGCAGGGTGTTCGTTGACTACGTAGCCGGTAACTGGCACCTGGGCATCGTCGGCGGCGTGGGCACGATAGCCTCCTATGGCCTGGCGCTTTGGGCCATGACCGCCGCCCCCATCGCCACCGTTTCAGCCTTGCGCGAAACCTCGATTTTGTTCGGCGTGGTGATCTCGGCATGGGTGCTGAAAGAACACCTCACGCGCGTGCGCATCATTGCCGCGTGTGTCATTGCTGCCGGGGCGATGCTGCTGCGCCTGGGCTGAGCAGGCCTTGGTGTTCGCGCGCAAAAAAACTGCGTATCTGTATTTTGACGCCTCCCCGAGCCACTGTTAGTGTCCAGCCTCCCCTACACGGAGTGCCCCGGATGAAATTGGATATCTACCAAGTCGACGCTTTCAGCCAACAGCCTTTCGGCGGCAACCCGGCAGCCGTCTGCCCGCTCACCGAGTGGCTGCCAGACGAACAACTGCAAAATATCGCCGCTGAAAACAACCTCTCCGAAACCGCCTACTTCGTACCCCGTGGCGATTTTTATGAGTTGCGCTGGTTCACCCCCGAAGTCGAAGTGGACCTGTGCGGCCATGCCACGCTGGCCGCGGCGTGGGTGTTGATCCACCAGCTGGCGGATGCGCCTGAAGTGTTGCGTTTTGCCACTCGCAGCGGCGAACTTCGCGTGACGCGCAATGGCGACGAACTGGCGATGGATTTTCCGGCCAAACAGCCCCAGCCCTGCGAGCCGCCAAGCGGCCTGTTGAACGCATTGGGGATTGAACACGCCGAGGTGTTTGCCGCTGATGACTACATCGTATTGGTTGACGACGAAGCTCAAATCGCCGCCCTGACGCCGGACTTCGCACGCCTCAAGGGCTTGCCCAAACGCGGGATTGCGGTGACGGCCAAAAGCACCCGGCTTGATTTTGTTTCACGCTGGTTCGGCCCCAACGTGGGCGTCAATGAAGACCCGGTCACCGGCTCCGCCCACACCTCGCTGGCACCGTTCTGGGCCGAGCGTTTGGGCAAGTCAATATTGACCGCCGAACAGGGCGGCAAGCGCCGTGGGCAACTGCGCTGTGAACTCAAGGGCGATCGCGTGATCATTTCGGGCCATGCCGTGCTCTACCTGCAAGGCGTGATTTACCTGTAAAAAGCAGTACCCCAAGGACAACAGATCATTCTCAAAATGAACGGAGTTCAGCGCGTGTTTTCGATTTCCCGCCGTCAACTGTCAGTGATTGCCGCAGCCCTCGCCCTGGCCGGCTGTCACGCCCCCGTCACGGAACAACCGCCGGCGCCGGAGTTGGGGTCGGGTTATCGCACCGACCTCAGCACCCGCCACGCCGAGCGCCATATGGCCGCCGCCGCCAACCCGCTGGCCGCCGAAGCCGGGCGCGAAATGCTGCGCCAGGGCGGCTCGGCCATTGACGCGGCGATTGCCATGCAGGCCGTGTTGACCCTGGTGGAACCGCAGTCTTCCGGCATCGGCGGCGGCGCGTTCATCATGCTGTGGGATGGCAAAAACGTGCACGCGTATGACGGCCGCGAAACAGCGCCGGCCGGGGCGACTGAGCGCTTGTTCCTTAAAGCCGACGGCACGCCGATGGCGTTTCCCGAAGCGCAGATTGGCGGGCGTTCGGTGGGCACGCCGGGCGTCTTGCGGGCGTTGGAAATGGCACACAAGAAGACCGGCCACCTGCAATGGGCCAAGTTGTTTGAACCGGCGATTCGTTTGTCGGAGCAAGGCTTTGCGATTTCCCCGCGCCTGCACGCGCTGATTGCTGCCGACCGGTACATCGCGCAATCACCCGACATGGCCGCCTATTTTCTGAATGCCGACGGCACGCCTAAAGCCACCGGCACCCTGTTGAAAAACCCGGCGCTGGCCGCCGTGTTCAAACGCATCGCCAAGGAAGGGCCGGACGCGTTGTACCAAGGGCCGATTGCCGATGAGATCGCGCGCAAGGTCCAGGGCAACCGCAATGCGGGCAGCCTGTCCCAGGCCGACCTCAAGGGTTACACCGCCAAGGAACGCACGCCGCTGTGCACTGACTACAAGCAATACCAACTATGTGGCATGCCACCGCCGTCGTCGGGCGGGATTGCCGTCGCACAGATCCTGGGCACGTTGCAGGCCCTGGAAACCCGCGACCCGCGCCTGGCCATCGCACCAATGAAGCCGGTAAAAAGCACCTCACCCGCTGGCCTTGAGCCCACACCGCAAGCCGTGCACATGCTCGCTGAAGCCGGTCGGCTGGCGTTCGCCGACCGCGCGCTGTACGTGGCCGACGCCGACTTCGTGCCGGTGCCGACTGCCGGCCTTGTCGCCCCGGACTACCTGGCCAAGCGCGCCGCGCTGATCGGTGAGCGCAGCATGGGCATTGCCAAGCCGGGCACACCTGCGGGGGTCCAGGTAGCGTACGCCCCGGACCGCTCGCCATTGCGCATTTCCACCTCGCAAGTGGTGGCGGTGGATGACCTGGGCGGCGCCGTGTCGATGACGACCACGGTGGAAGCGGCGTTCGGTTCGCACGTGATGGTTCAGGGCTTTTTGCTGAACAATCAGATGACCGACTTCTCGTTCATCCCTGAAGAAAACGGCCAACCGGTGGCCAACCGCGTCGAGCCCGGCAAACGCCCACGCTCGGCCATGGCGCCGACGCTGGTGTTCGACCGCAAGAGCGGCGAGTTGCTGGCAACCGTGGGTTCACCGGGCGGTTCGCAGATCATCGAATACGTGAGCAAATCCTTGGTTGCAATGCTTGATTGGAACCTCGACCCGCAAGCGGCCATCAGCCTGCCCAACTTTGGTAGCCGCAACGGTGCTACCGAGCTGGAAGCCGGCCTGTTCAGCCCCGCAGTGAAGCAAGCGCTGAGGGACAAGGGCCACGCGTTAAGCGAGATTGATATGACCAGCGGCATTCAGGCCATCGTTCGCACGCAAGATGCCCAAGGCAAGGTGTCACTGAGCGGAGGCGCCGACCCTCGGCGTGAAGGCGAAGCGGTCGGCGATTGAGTTTATTGAGCGGAGAGCGTCCCTTGCAGCAGGCAAACAATCTCGGCGCCCTCCCCGGCGTCGACCATGGTTTTTGTTCGATCAATGACCCGTTGCGACCGGACGAGGTGTTCATCTGCAAGCAGGTGCACAGTGCCACGGTGATCGAGTGGCAGGCGGATCAGGTGACCAATACCGTTGAGGCGGATGGTGTGTTTACGGGCGAGCATCAGCCCATCGCGGTGATTACCGCCGATTGCCTGCCCGTGCTTATCGCTGCAAAAAACGGCGAAATGGTTGCCGCAGTGCACGGCGGCTGGAAGGGGCTGCAAGCCGGGATTATCGCCAATGCCGTGCAGCAATTTGCCGCCCAGGGCATCGCCGTGGACCAGTTGCACGTCGCTATCGGGCCGTCGATCAAACCCTGTTGTTACGAGGTAAGCGAGAGCTTTATTGCGCAGTTTCAGGCGGACCAGGGGCACTTGTGGCACCTCGAACAACCGGCCCCTCAACTGTCACCGCAGATTGCGCCGCCCCATGCAAGACAGACGGGAAGCGCCTGGTTTGATTTGAGTGGTTACGGGGTGATGCTGCTGCAAGCGGCGGGGCTGGGCCGTGAGCAGATCGAAGTCAGTGAGGTGTGCACTTATTGCACCTCACCGACCTTTGCCAGCTACCGCAGGCGGACACATAACCCTGCGGAGCCGAAGACGCTGATCTATTCGTGGATTGCTCGAAAACCCTAAAGAAGCCCCTCCACTCTTTGACGAGCGGGCTTGTCGTGGCGAGCGGGCTTGCCCCGCGTTGGGCTGCGAAGCAGCCCCAAAACAATCACCGCGTCCTTCCTGACAGCCCCCGTCAAACCGACTGGGGGCGCTTCGCGCCCCAACGGGAGCAAGCTCCCTCGCCACAGGGTTGACCCTCACACCTGCTAACGTCAGCGACTGATCTTCAAGCCCTTGCGCCCCGCATGCCGCTCCAGCGCCAGCTCAATCAACCGGCTGACCAACTCGCTGTAACTCATCCCCGCCGCCTGCCACAGCTTGGGGTACATGCTGATGCGAGTGAAGCCGGGCAGTGAGTTGATTTCATTGATCAGCACTTCACCGTCGTCGGTGAGGAACACGTCGACGCGCGCCAACCCGGCACAGCCCAACACCTCGAACGCTTGGATGGCAAGGTGGCGAATGCGCTCGCTGGCCTCGACGCTGATATCCGCCGGCACCACCACTTGGGCGGCCTGGTCATCGATGTACTTGCTGTCGTAGGAATAAAAGCCGCTGCCGACGACGATCTCGCCACAACCGCTGGCGATGGGGTTGTCGTTGCCCAACACGGCACATTCAATTTCGCGCCCTTGCACGGCGGATTCCACCAGCACCTTTTCATCAAAACCCAAGGCCAGTTCGACGGCGGCATGGTACTCGGCCTCGTTGCCGACTTTACTCACGCCCACCGAGGAACCCTGGTTGGCGGGTTTGACGAACATCGGCAAGCCCAGCGTGTTCACTGCCATGGCAAAAGAGGTGCGCGCCGCATTGCGACGGTTCAGGGTGATGAACGGGGTGACGGCAATCCCGGCATCGCGCAGCAGGCGTTTGCTGATGTCCTTGTCCATGCACACGGCCGAGCCGAGTACATCGGAGCCGACGAAAGGCAAGTCAGCCATACGCAGCAACCCCTGCAGGCAGCCGTCTTCACCGAGCGTGCCGTGGACAATAGGCAAGATCACATCGATGTGTTGCAGCAGGCCCTGACCCGAGGTTTCCACCACTTGCTGGCTGGCCTTGCCCGGCACCACCGCCAATTCGCGGTTGGATTGGTTGAGGGCGATCAGGGCCGGGTTTTCCTGGTTGATCAGGAAGTTCGAGGTGTCGTTGAGGTGCCAGTGGCCGGCCTTATCGATGCCGATCAGCACGGGCTCGAAGCGCGAACGGTCAAGTGCGTCGACGATATTGCGCGCCGATTGCAGCGAGACTTCGTGCTCGGCCGAACGGCCACCAAAAATAATACCTACCCGCACCTTGCTCATGACTCGGCCTCACTGTTGAAAGTAAGGCTTCTTACCATGAGCGGTCAGCGATTCGCCACCAGATGTGCACCGAACAACAGGTAGCAACCACCGGCAAACCGGTCGAGCCACTTGCGTGAACGGCTGTAAAGGTTGGCCATGCGCTCGCTGGAAAACACCAGGGCTACGCTGGTGTACCAACTGAATGACAAGGTGGCCATGGTGATGACCGCCAGGGCCAACAACGTTGGCGACGGCGAAGGCGGCATGGTCGAGGCAAAGGCCGTGGCGACGAACAGCGCGGCCTTGGGGTTGGACAGGTTGCCCAGCAAACCGAAGCGCCAGGCGGAGAACAGCGAGCGCCGGGGTTCGTCTGGCAACATCGCCTGGTTGCTGGCAGGGGCCGAACGCTTGAACAGTTTCAGCCCCAGATAGATCAGGTAGCAGCCGCCGATGATCTTGAATGCCAGGTAGAGCATGGGCGCAGCGGTGAACAGCGACTTGATGCCCAGACCACCCGCCAGCCCCCAAATAATCGTGCCGCAGGCCACGCCGGCCGAGGCCACCACGCCATGTCGGCGCGAACAACTCGCCGCCAGCTGCGCGGTGTTGAAAAAGTTGGGGCCCGGTGTCACGACTGCCACCGTCCACAGCACGGCCAGTGAGACCAACGGCGCCACATAGGCGGGGTTGAAAAAATCCATAGGGGCAGCTCCGTCAGCGCAACGTACGAGCAACGATCATAGGCCTCGCTTTCACCCTGCACAATCGTACAAGACCCAGGAAGACAGGCCGATGCAGACTGGGTTAACGTGTTTCCACCACTACTTGTGACAAGTCACCATGGGCCAACCCACTTCCACCCTCGACTGGCTGCACCGCGCCCCGCACGCCAGCGGCCTGGACCGTATCGAAGCGTACTTTGCGGGCTTTGCGTTCGACCCGCATCGCCACGACACCTACGCCATCGGGCGCACGCTGTTTGGCGTGCAGAGTTACCACTACCGCGGCTGCATGACTCACAGCCTGCCCGGCACGACCATGGTGATTCACCCGGACGAATCCCACGACGGCCGCGCCAGCAGTGTTGAGGGCTTCAAGTACCGCATGATTTATGTGGAGCCGGCGCTGATCCAGCAGATTCTCGGCGGCAGGCCGTTGCCGTTTATCCACAACGGCCTGTCGACGGACCCACGCCTGTTTCGCGCCAGCGAAGTGTTGCTGCAAAACCTGGACTGCCCGGTTGACCCGATGCAGGAGCAGGATGCGCTGTACGACCTGGCGCAGGCGTTGAGCGCTGCGTCGGGGGTGATCATCAGCCGTAAATCCTTCGATTATGTCGCCGCCGAACGCGCCCGGGAATTTATCCACAGTGCCTTGGGCCGCAGCATCACGCTGGATGAAATGGCCGACCATTGCGGTCGTGATCGCTGGGCCTTGTCGCGGGATTTCCGGTTGCTGTTTGGCACCAGCCCCTATCGTTACCTGACCATGCGACGGCTGGACTTGGTGCGCAGTTTGCTCGCCCAAGGCCAATCGCTGGTCGATGCGGCGCTGACTGCAGGTTTCACCGACCAAAGCCATATGACCCGGCAATTTCGCAGCACCTACGGCATGCCGCCATCGCGTTGGGTGAAGATGCTTGGGCGCTGAATAGCTGATTTGAAATGCAATCAATGTGGGAGCTGGCTTGCCTGCGATGACGGTCTGTCAGACATTCCTAAACAGACTGATCCGACGCTATCGCAGGCAAGCCAGCTCCCACATTAGAACTATGTTGTTTCCAATATCACGCTCGACGCTGGAGCCTGTTGTTTGAGCCGCAACGCCAACACCGCACCCACCAAGGCAATCGCCGCGCTCCACCACAACGCCAGTTCAATCCCGCCGGCATTCGCCACCGACACCAGCACCGCCAGGCCCAATGCGCCGCCGATCTGCTGGCTGGTAGACGCCATGCCCGCTGCCACGCCCTGCTCGCCCGGCCGAATCCCCAGCCCGGCCGCCACCCACATCGCCGTCCAGGTCATGCCCTGGCCAATGCTCAAGATGAAGATGCCCGGCAGCAACGACCAGAACCCCACACCCGTCGGCAGCGCCCAGCACACCAGCGCAATCCCCACCGCGCCCGCCAGTTGGCCGCTGACCAAGGTGTTACGCAACCCCAACTTGAGCAGCGAGCGTTCCGCCAGCCAGATGCCGAAGGTGCACACCAAAGTCGCCGGCAAAAACGCCAGCCCGGCCTGCAACACGCTGTAGCCATAGACCTGTTGGTAATACAGCGCCAGGAAGTAGTACTGCACGCCAAAGCTGCTCATGAACACCGCCGTCAGCACCATGGCCATGCGCAACTCGCGGTAGGCGAACAGGCGCAGCGGCATCAGCGGATCGCGGCCGCGATGTTCGATCCAGGCGAACAACCCGAGCAGCAACACCGCCAGGGCGATGCAACCCAGGGTCAACGGCGCCGCCCAGCCCCACTCCGGGCCTTGCACCAGCGAGAACACCAGCAAGGTGCCACCGACCGTCACGGTCAAGGCGTCGCTGATATCGAATTTGCGCCCGCGCACTCGTTCGCTATCAGCAGGAATCCAGTAACGCGCCGCCCAGGCGCAACCGCCCGCCAGCGGCACGTTCACCAGGAACACCGCTTCCCAGCCCCACACCTGCGTCAGCACGCCGCCGAGCAATGCGCCCAACGCCAAGCCCGCTGCCGACGCCGCACTCCACACCGCAAACGCCCGGTTACGCGCAGGCCCTTCGGCATAGTGGGTGTTGATCAACGCCAACGTGGCCGGGAACAACATCGCTCCACCCACGCCTTGTACCGCTCGCGCCAGCACCAGCAACATCGCGCTGCCGCCGAGCACCGCGGCCAGGGACGCCAGCGCATACAGCGACTGGCCCACCCGATACAACCGGCGCTTGCCGAGCAAATCCGTGGCCCGCCCGCCCAGCAACAGGAAGCCGCCAAAGGCCACACTGTAGGCGCTGACCACCCACTGCAACTGCTGGGCGGAAAAATCCAGATGCGTGCCGATTTGCGGCAACGCAACAAACACAATGGTTGCATCCAGGGCGATGATCAGTTGCGCGGTGGCCAGCAGTAAGAGCATCCAGCCGGAAGGTCGAGAGGAAGACATCACAGCGTCCTGCCTGAAAAATGAGAGGCGGCCAGTGTCTTTCATGCGCAACAGATGATAAATAGCGCTATCACTCTTTCAGTAATGACTTTAATCATGGATCTGAACGCTGTTCGACTGCTGGTCCGCGTGGCCGAAACTCGCAGCTTCACCCGCGCCGCCGGTGACTTGGGGCTGACGCAGTCCGGGCTGTCACGCGCCATCTCGCGCCTTGAAAACGAGCTGGGCGTGCGCCTGCTGCAACGCAATACCCGCAGCGTCAGCCTCACGCCCGACGGGCAGATGCTCTATGAGCGCAGTGCGCCGTTGTTGGCGGAATTGGCCGAAGCCGAAAAACTGATGCTCGACCGCCGCAGCACTCCGTCCGGCCTGTTGAAGATCAGCACGCCGTCGCTGTTCGGGCGCAAGGTAGTGATGCCGGTTATCGGCGAATTGACCTTGCGCTACCCCGACTTGCGTATCGAAGCGGTGATGACCGACCGCCTGGTGGATATCGTCGACGAAGGCTTCGACGCGCTGCTGCGCACCGGCGAAATCCAGGACCAACGCTTGATCGCCCGTGCCCTGCCGCCATTGCGCTGGGTCACGGTGGCTTCCCCGGCCTACCTGGCGCGTTTCGGCACGCCGCACAGCATTGATGAACTCAAGGACCACAACTGCCTCACCGTGCGCAATTTGCGCAGCGGGCGCATGGTGGATTGGCAGTTCATGATTGATGGCAACGTGCAGGACGTCAGCGTCGAAGGGCGGCTGATTTTTGATATTGGCGATGCGCTGGTAGACGGCGCGGTGGGGGGATTCGGCATCGCCCAGGTGATGGATTTTGCCGTGCGCGATGACCTGGCTGCGGGCCGATTGGTGCCGCTGCTGGAGGACGTTGCCGGGCGCAGTCGGGCGATTTCGCTGGTCTATCCGCCGTCCCGACAATATTCGCCGAAGCTGATGGCGTTTGCCGAAGCGCTGGCAAACGCACGCTGGTAAAACCTACAGCTGACGCCCGACCACCGGCTCGCCGATGGTGAGGAAATTCCCACCGGCGATGTGATGCAAGGTGCGCAATGAATCGTGGCCTTCGAAGTGCCAGTGCCCGTCGCTGAACACGCGTTCGTCGGCATAGGCCGCGACCACTTCGCCGAGGAATAAATCGTAGGTCTGCTGGTTATGAGGCTCGGGCAACAGACGGCATTCCAGCCACGCCACGCAACCTTCCAGCAACGGCGCTTCGGTGTGTTCACCGTTAAATGTCTGCAGGCCGTAGGCGGCGAACTTGTCGGTGTCTGCGCCGCTGGTGTTGCCGACCGTCTGCACCAGGTCGGCCTGGGCCACGCAAGGCACTTGCAGCACGAAGGTACCGGCGCCTTCCAGCAGTTGGCGGGTCCAGGTGGCCTTGTCCAGCACCACGGCGACTTTCGGCGGTTCGAAATCCAGCGGCATGGCCCAGGCAGCGGCCATGATATTGCGCTTGCCGTCGTGGGCCGCGCTCACCAGCACGGTCGGCCCGTGGTTAAGCAAGCGGTAGGCCTTGGACAGCGGAACGGGGCGACGGTGGGTCGGGCTCATGGAGGGACGGCTCTTCAAGCAAGAAAAAACCTACGATACCTCAAGCACAAGCCCGACGGGTCAGCTCGACAGCTGATTGGCGAACTGCCCGACCGCGCTGACCACTTTTTGCGCACCGTCCTGGATCTCCACAATCACCGTGCCCGCCTCGGCGGCCAGCGCCAAACCATGCTCGGCTTGCTGGCGGCCCTCGGTCATCAAGCTCACCGCATCACGGGCCATGTCCTGGTTCTGACGCACCACACCGACAATTTCCTCGGTGGCCTTGCTGGTACGCGATGCCAACTGGCGCACCTCATCGGCCACCACGGCAAAACCACGGCCTTGCTCACCCGCACGCGCGGCCTCAATGGCCGCGTTAAGCGCGAGCAAGTTGGTCTGCTCGGCGATGCCGCTGATGGTCTTGACGATGGTGCCAATCACTTGGGACTGGGCGTTCAGCGCCTCGATTCCGTCGCCGGCCTGCTGCATGTGCTTGGCCAGGTCACGCATGACATCCACCGCCTGCGTCACCACAGCGGTGCCGCGCTGGGCACTGTTGTCGGTGTGCAGCGAGGTGCTGTAGGCGATGTTGGCGGCTTCGGCCACGGCCTGTTCCTGATTGACCTGGTCGGTGATCACGGTGGCGAACTTGACCACTTTGTACAGCCGATCGTTGGCATCCAGCACCGGGTTGTAGGTCGCCTCGAGCCACACCACGCGGCCATGGCTATCGACCCGCTTGAAGCGCGCCGCAACAAATTCACCGGCGTTCAAACGCTTCCAGAACTGCTGGTACTCGGCGCTGTTGTATTCCTCCGGCTCGCAGAACATGCGGTGATGTTTGCCCTGAATCTGCGCCAGGCTGTAACCCATGCCACCGAGGAAGCGGTCATTGGCGGTCAACACATGCCCGCCAAGGTCGAACTCGATGACCGCCGTGGAACGCACCAGCGCGGTGATCAGGTTTTCATGCTCGCGCGACGCCTCGATGGTGCGAGTGAGGTCGCTGGAGTAGATCGAAAAATGCTTGATGCGCCCGTTCGAAGTGCGCACCGGTTGCAGGATCGAGCGCAGCCACGCCTCCTTGCCGTTGCCACGCATCAGCCGCACGGTGCCGGCGAAGTGTTCGCCGCGCACCAGGGCATTCTTGAAGCGCAGTTGAAACGCGTCCTGGCGCAGGTGTGTCGGCACCAGGTCATCAATGTGACGCCCCAGAATGTTGCTGGCCTGGTACGACAGTTCTTGCAGGAAGTTGGCGTTCGCCCACTCCACCCGGCCATCGGCGTCCAGCGTCAGGCACAGCATTTCGCTTTCCAGGCTCTCCTTGACCTGTTGCAAGCTGGACAACTCTTCGCGAAGAGCCGACAGCTCCTGCTTCAAACGGGTGTTGAACATTGGGCACCGATGGTCATTTGGGGAGGTGGATCTGACCTGCATCGGCGCTGTCGGCGTTTTCTGAAGCGTTTTTTCACGCCGGGCCAACTGTTTTCTTGGATCCATTAACCACCGTTATTTTTGCACACGCCCATCACTTGATACTCAAGGGTATTGAGCTTGCCGCTGGAGTCTTCATAAGTCATGCGCGACGGCACCGGGTTGCACGAACGGATCGGCGGCGTCACGTTGACGACTTTGGCAATGTCCAGCTTCATGCCGTAGCGGTAGGCCTGAACCTCAGGCATCGGTTTGCCCTTTCTTTCGGCGTAGGCCGCCATGGCTTTTTCATTGCGCTCCATCATCAGGGCAAAGGTGCGATCCCCGCCGCCTTCTGCCAAAGCACCGAATGACAAGACTGCCGCTAATACACCCAAGCCGATTTTAAAAGCGTTCATAACAGTTTCCTCGATTGAAAAGTTCAGTAACGAGACTAATCAACCGACCCTGTCGCAATGTTC
The DNA here is from genome assembly GCF_009834565.1 of Pseudomonas sp. R76. Classification (GTDB taxonomy): domain Bacteria; phylum Pseudomonadota; class Gammaproteobacteria; order Pseudomonadales; family Pseudomonadaceae; genus Aquipseudomonas. The sequence goes on along the minus strand of NZ_CP019428.1, from coordinate 884,542 downwards.
ACTAAAACATTACTTATCTGTTAGGTGGGCGTGAGTTTCCAGAATTGTAATGTTGACGCCACCTAACCGTTATCCGCCGTTTGCAACTATCAGCCCGGGCCAGATCAATAAGAACGCCCACCCTATAAGAAGCTGAAAACTGCCAACCCCCAGGAGCGAAACATGAACATTGCTTACTACACCCTTCCCTTTTCACTGATTGCCGCACTGCCACTGGCAGCCGTCGCCGTGGAAAACAAACCTGAAGGCTTTATCGAAGGCAGCAGCGTGAACGTGCTGGCGCGCAACTTTTACTTCAACCGCGACGACCGCAAGGGCCAATCCAGCCCTACCGGCAATGGCTATTCGGAAGCCTGGGCGCAGGGTTTGATCGGTAAATTCGAATCCGGGTTTACTCAAGGCACCGTGGGATTTGGCCTGGATGCGTTTGCCATGTACGGCCTGAAACTCGACTCGGGCACCGGCCGCAGCGGCGGCAAGGGCTCGTTTGGCGTATTGCCGGTAGACAGCGACAATCACCCTGAAAGTGGCTACAGCAAGTTCGGCGGCGCCGCGAAATTGCGTGTGTTGGACACCGTCATCAAGGCCGGCGACGTGTTCCCGGCCACGCCGGTGGTGGCCGCCGGTGACTCGCGTTTATTGCCGGAAAGTTTTCGCGGCGTCACCGCACAGAACACCAGCATTGAGGGCTTGAGCGTTCAGGGCGGACGCCTGAGCGGCATGAGCCAGCCCAGCGAAAGCGGCATGAACAAGGGCTTTGCGACCTTCTATGCGGGCAAGGTCGATTCGCCCTGGGCCGGCTATTTCGGCGGTGAATACAGCGTCAATAAACACCTCAGTGTCAGCCTGTACAGCAGCCGCCTGAAGGACGCCTGGGACCAGTACTATTTCGGCAGTGCCGCCAGTTACCCGCTGAATGACGACGTGTCGTTGTTCGGCGACTTCAACTATTACAAGGCCGTGGACGAGGGCAAAAAGCTGCTGGGGCAATTCGATAACAACATCTGGAGCGCGCGGCTTGGGGTCAAGGTCGGCGCCCACAGCCTGGCCGTGTCGCACCAGCGTAACAACGGTGATGACGACTTCGATTACCTGCGTCAATCGGACTCGATTTTCCTCAACAACTCCATCCAGTACAGCGACTTCAACTCGCCCAAGGAACGCTCGTGGATGGCACGCTATGACTTGGACATGCAAGCCTTCGGTGTTCCCGGCCTGTCATTCATGACCCGTTACGCAAAAGGCAGCGGCGCCGACTACAGCAACTCGAACGCTGTGTATATGCGCCGCGATTCGGCGGGTAACCCGCTGACGGACCAACGCCGCTGGGAGCGAAACTTCGAGGCCAAGTACGTGGTGCAAAGTGGCAACCTGAAGGATTTGTCGTTGCGGTTGCGCCAGGCAACCGTTCGCTCGAGTGCTTTCGAATCGGACCTGGAGGAAGTTCGCCTGATTGCCGAATACCCACTGGTGGCTCTCTGAATAATCATTGCCGGGAACGTTTACATTCGTTCGCCCTTAACTAACATTTGCTCACAAAGTGATAACTATCAAAACTGTAATATTAGCCCCAGCTTCCCGTTAAGTTGAGCTTCCTATACTCGCTCAAACTTTTTTACACCGAGCAACATTCATCTCTGAAGCTTTTTCGGAGCTCCTTTGGAAAGAGATGATTTTTTAACGCCCCTCTGGGGCGTTTTTTTTGCGCGCCGGCTTAATCGCGACCAATGGTCGCAGTTGACCCTGAAGCTACTTCACACTTCAGACTTTTCCTACTCCCAAGACACCCTATTCCATAAGGAAATGGCGCCCTTCTCTCACCCGAAAAAGGTAAATCCCCATGCGTATCCTTGTAGTTGAGGACGAGCAAAAAACCGCCGACTACCTGCAGCAAGGCCTGAATGAAAGTGGTTATGTGGTCGACTGTGCGTCCAACGGTATCGACGGCCTGCACCTGGCCGGGCAGCACGCCTATGAGCTGGTCATCCTCGACGTCAACCTGCCAGGCAAGGATGGCTGGGAAGTGCTGGAGCAATTGCGCCGCAATGGCAGCCAACGCGTCATGATGCTGACTGCCCGCGGCCGGCTGGCCGACAAGATCAAGGGCCTGGACATGGGCGCCGATGATTACCTGGTCAAACCCTTCGAATTTCCCGAGCTGCTCGCGCGGGTGCGCACGCTGTTGCGCCGCAGCGAACATATCCCACAGCCGGACGTATTCCGCGTGCAGGACCTGGAGCTGGACCCACGCCGCCATCGCGCGTACCGCGGTACCCGGCGTATCGACCTGACCACCAAGGAATTCGCGCTGCTGCAGGTGCTGATGCGCCAGACCGGTGAAGTGCTGACCCGTACGCAAATTATTTCGCTGGTGTGGGACATGAATTTCGACTGCGACACCAACGTGGTGGAAGTGTCTATCAGCCGCCTGCGCGCCAAGGTGGATGACCAGAGTGAGGTCAAGCTGATCCACACCATTCGCGGTGTGGGATATGTGCTGGAGGCGCGTCAATGAAAGCCAGCAGTTTGTCGATGCGCCTGGGGCTGACGGTCAGCGTGATGGGCGCAGGCCTGGTGCTGTTGCTGGCCACCCTCGCCTACCTGGCGCTGACCCACGAGCTGGAAAAACTCGCGCGCAAGGGCCTGGAGAGCAAGATGGAACAGATCCAGCACAGTCTGTCACAGGGCTTGGATGCCAGCGCTATCCGAGCTCGCCCGCACGCGCTGATGGACTTGGTGATCGGCCATGACAACTTCTACCTGACCATCGTCGGCACAGCCCCCGATGACAGCGTGTTACTCAGCGCCGGGGCCAAACCGCAGGAACCGCTGCTGACAGACTTCACACCGCGCGAAACCCTCGGTTACCTCAACTGGGCCGACAGCAATGGTAACCAAGTACTCAGCGCTTCCAGCCTGATGCGCCTGGCCAGCGGCGAACGCGTACGCGTGCTGCTGTCCCTGGACCGGATGGACGACCAGGCACTGCTCAGTGCCTATCTTCGCGCCACAGTCATCGCGTTGCCCATGCTCTTGATATTGATCGGCATGGGCGCCTGGTGGCTGGTGCAGCGTGGGCTGGCGCCGTTGAAACAGTTCAGCGGTGTGGCGGCCAAAGTCACCACCCAGGACCTGACCCATCGCTTGTCCGTCGACAACCTGCCCAAGGAACTGGGCGAGTTGGCGCACGGCTTCAACGTGATGCTCGACCGCCTGGATGCGGGCGTACAGCAGCTGTCGCAATTTTCCGACGACCTCGCCCACGAACTGCGCGCGCCGCTGACCAATCTGATGGGCAAGGCCCAAGTGACGCTGTCGCGCCAGCGCCCGCCAGAAGCATACAAAGCGGTGTTGGAATCCAACACCGAAGAGCTGGAGCGCCTGGCGCGCATCGTCTCCGACATGCTGTTTCTGGCCCAGGTCAGCCACCCGGCGGCACGGGCGTCGTTCGTCGCCGTGTCGTTAATGGAGGAAGCTAACCGGGTGATGGACCTGTTCGCACTGAGCGCCGAAGACAAACAACTGACCCTGACCCTCAGTGGCGATGCCCAGGTGCACGGTGATCGCCTGATGATCCAACGTGCCTTGTCGAACCTGCTGTCCAACGCGATCCGCCATAGCCCCGCGGGTTCGCATATTTCGCTGTTGGTAGAGGCCTACGGCAACCACGTGTCGCTGTCCGTCAGCAACCCCGGGCCAGGAATCGAAGCGCAACACCTGCCGCACCTGTTCGAACGTTTCTACCGTGTAGACAGCAGCCGCGCCCGCACCGAGGGCGGCACCGGGCTGGGCCTGGCCATCGTGCGGTCGATCATGACCCTGCACCAGGGGCAAGCCGATGTGCGCAGCCTGCCAGGTGGTTTCACCTTGTTTCGCCTGGTGTTTCCTCAAGTCGCTGCCTAGGTACTTCAAACTCAAGCAGATCAATGTGGGAGCCGTCGAGCTTCAGCGAGGCCGCGAAGGCGGCTGCACAGCCAATAGAAGTATCGACTGAACCACCACTTTCGCAGCCTCGCTGAAGCTCGACAGCTCCCACAGTTGATCCCTGGGATTTCAGTACCGCGTCCGCCTCATTCCTCCTTGCGATGCGCCCACTGTGTGATGTGTGCAGCCTGCCAGGTACTTCAAACTCAAGCAGATCCATGTGGGAGCCGTCGAGCTTCAGCGAGGCCGCGAAGGCGGCGGCACAGCCAATAGAAGTGCCGACTGAACCACCGCTTTCGCAGCCTCGCTAAAGCTCGACAGCTCCCACAGTTGATCTCCGGGATTTCAGTACCGCACCCGCCTCATTCCTCCTTGCGATGCGCCCACTGTGTGATGTGTGCAGCCTGCCAGGTACTTCAAACTCAAGCAGATCCATGTGGGAGCCGTCGAGCTTCAGCGAGGCCGCGAAGACGGCGGCACAGCCAATAGAAGTATCGCCTGAACCACCGCTTTCGCAGCCTCGCTGAAGCTCGACAGCTCCCACAGTTGATTCCTGGGATTTCAGTACCGCGCCCGCCTTATTCCTCCTTGCGATGCGCCCATTGATACAGCGCCGGCAGTACCAGCAACGTGAGCAACGTAGAAGAAATAATCCCGCCGATCACCACCGTCGCCAACGGCCGCTGCACCTCGGCGCCGGTGCCGGTGGCCAACGCCATGGGGATAAACCCCAGCGATGCCACCAATGCGGTCATCAATACCGGGCGCAAACGCGTGAGTGCGCCTTCGTTGACGGCCACCGACAACAGGCGCCCTTCCTCACGCAGGTTGCGGATAAAGGCAATCATCACCAGGCCGTTCAGCACCGCCACGCCGGACAGCGCGATAAAGCCCACGCCCGCCGAGATCGACAGCGGAATATCCCGCAGCCACAGCGCCATGATCCCACCGGTCAACGCGAAGGGAATCCCGGTAAACACCAGCAGGCCGTCCTTGAGGTTGTTGAACATCATGAACAGCAGCCCGAACACCAGCAGCAACGCCACCGGCACCACAATGCGCAAACGCTCGGAGGCTTCCTTCAGCTGTTCGAACTGGCCGCCCCAAGTGGTCCAGTAACCCGCCGGCACCTTCACCTGGGTGCTGATGGCCGCCTCGGCTTCGTCAACGAACGAACCGATATCTCGCCCGCGTACGTTGGCGCTGACGATCACCAAGCGCTTACCGTTCTCGCGGCTGATCTGGTTGGGGCCAAGCACCAGATCCAGACTGGCGACCTGGGACAAGGCAATAAAGCCCAACTGCCCCGACGCGCTACTGGCCAGCGCCGGCACCGGAATCAACAACCGCGACAACCCGTCGATATCAGTGCGCAGCGCGTCGGACAACCGCACGACCATGTCAAAGCGCCGGTCGCCTTCGTACAACGTACCGGCCTGGCGCCCACCGACCGCGACGGCAATGGTGTCTTGCACATCGCCCACATTCAGGCCAAAACGCGCGGCCTTGTCGCGGTCGATATTGATGGTCAGCACCGGCAGCCCGGAGGTCTGCTCGACCTTCACTTCCGAAGCGCCCTCAAGCTTTTGCAGGGTCTCGGCGATTTCTCCGGCGGTCTTGTTGAGCACCGCCATGTCGTCGCCAAATACCTTCACTGCCACGTCACTGCGCACCCCGGAAATCAGCTCGTTGAAACGCAGCTGGATCGGTTGCGACAGTTCATACGCACTGCCCGGCACAATCGCACTGGCACGCTGGATATCTTCGATCAAAGCCTCGCGGGATTTTTTCGGATCCGGCCATTGGTCCTTCGGTTTAAGCATCACATAGCTGTCGGAAATATTCGGCGGCATCGGGTCGGAAGCGATTTCCGCAGTGCCGGTCCGTGCGAAGACCCGCTCGATTTCCGGCACCTGGGCCATCAAGGTTTTTTCCAACTGCTGTTGCATCTGCACCGATTGCGTCAGGCTGGTGCCGGGCACGCGCAAGGCCTGTTGGGCAAAGTCACCTTCGCTGAGGCTGGGGATAAATTCACTGCCCATACGACTGGCCACTGCCCCAGAGGCGACAATGGTCAGCACCGCAAGGCCGAACACCAGTGGACGGCGCGTCATCACCCAATCAAGCACCGGCGCATAGGTGCGGCGTGCGGTGCGCATTACCAGGTTTTCTTCTTCCTTGACCTTGCCGGTGACGAACAGCGCGATCGCGGCCGGCACGAACGTCACCGACAGAATCATCGCGCCGAGCAAGGCGATGACCACGGTGAACGCCATGGGGTGGAACATCTTCCCAGCCACACCGGTGAGGGCGAAGATCGGCAGGTACACCACCATGATGATCAATTGCCCGTAAATCAACGCGCGCCGCGCTTCCTTGGCGGCGGCGAACACTTCGTGCAGGCGCTCGCTGCGCGTCAGCAGGCGGCCATGGCGTTGCTGCGCATGGGCCAGGCGGCGAATGGCGTTTTCGACGATCACCACCGCGCCGTCGACAATAATCCCGAAGTCCAACGCGCCCAGGCTCATAAGGTTGGCGCTGACTTTGTTGGTGAACATCCCGGTAAAGGTGAACAACATTGCCAGGGGAATCACCATCGCCGTGATCAACGCCGCGCGGATATTGCCCAGGAACAGGAACAGCACCGCGACCACCAGCAACGCGCCTTCGAAGAGGTTTTTCTTCACCGTGGCGATGGCTTTTTCCACCAGGTTGGTGCGGTCGTAGACGGTGACGGCCACCACGCCTTCAGGCAACGAGCGGTTGATCTCTTCAAGTTTTTTCGCCACCGCCAGGGACACGGTTCGGCTGTTTTCACCAATCAACATGAACACCGTGCCCAGCACCACTTCGCGGCCATTTTCGGTGGCGGCGCCGGTGCGCAACTCACGGCCGATCTCGACCTGCGCCACGTTGCGCACGCGGATGGGTGTGCCGCCTGAGGTGGTGATTACGATGTTGGCGATGTCATCTATCGACGCCACTTGCCCTGGTGCGCGAATCAACAGTTGCTCGCCGCTGCGCTCGATATAACCGGCACCGACGTTGGCGTTGTTACGCTCAAGCGCCGTGACTAAATCGGTCAACGTCAGGTTGTAGGCCGCCAGGCGTTTTGGGTCCGGGGCGATCTGGTATTCCTTGGCAAAGCCGCCAATGGTGTTGATCTCGGCCACGCCCGGCACGTTGCGCAGTTGCGGCTTGATGATCCAATCCTGAATGACGCGCAGGTCCGTCGGTGTGTAAGGCGTGCCGTCGTCCTTGAGTGCGCCGTCTTCCGCTTCGACAGTCCATAGGAAAATTTCCCCGAGGCCGGTGGAAATCGGCCCCATCGCGGTTTCGATACCCGTAGGCAATTGCTCGCGCGCCACTTGCAGGCGCTCGTTGACCAACTGGCGGGCGAAGAACAGGTCGGTGCCGTCTTTGAAGATCACCGTCACCTGGGACAAACCGGAGCGCGACAACGAACGCGTCTGCTGCAAACCCGGCAAGCCGGCCATGGCCGTTTCTATCGGAAAGGTAATGCGCTGTTCCGTTTCCAGCGGCGAAAAACCAGCCGCCGCCGAGTTGATCTGCACCTGCACGTTGGTGATGTCAGGCACCGCGTCGATGGGCAACTTCTGATAGCTGGCGATGCCGACACCGGCCATCAACAGCACCGCCAGCAGCACGATGATGCGCTGCTCGATGGCGAATTGGATAAGGCGCTCAAACATGGGGAATCACTCGCAGGATCAATGGGCGTGCTCGGCCGAGCCTTTACCCAGTTCGGACTTGAGGATGAAGCTGCCTTCGGTCGCCACTTGTGCCCCGGCGTCGAGACCTTTGCGCACCTCGACGTAGCCGTTTTCACTCACACCCAGTTCGAGATGGCGGGTGATGAAACCGTCCGCAGTGCGTACGAACACCGAGGGTTTGTCCTCGACGGTCTGGATCGCGGTTTGCGGGACGGTGACCTTGGCCTGGTAGGTGTCGGTGGCCAGTTGCACAGTGACAAACAGCCCTGGGCGCCACGCGTCGTCGGGGTTCGGCACGGTCACGCGCACGGTGGCAGTGCGCGTCTGCTCGCCGAGCAAGTTGCCGACGTAAGCCACGGTGCCGAGCACTTCGGTGCCCATTTCCGTGGAGCTGACTTTTACCGGTTTACCGACGCGCACCTTGTTCAAATCCTTGGGAAACACGCCGAAGGTGACCCACACTTGGGACAAATCCGAGAGCGTGAACGCGTTGCTGGTTTCGCCGACCACTTCACCGACGCCCAGGTGTTTTTCCACCACAACGCCGGCGAACGGCGCGCGCAGTTCATAACGATTGCCACCCACCAATACTGCGCTGCCGCTGAGTGCGGTCATCTTCTGACGGGCGTTGTTCAGGGCAATTTCGGCCTCTTGCAAGGTCTGGCGCGCCAGCAGGTAATCCTGCTCGGCGGAGATCTCGTCCTTCCACAATTGGCGCTCGCGCTGGAAGGTGGTGCGCGCCAATTCGACGCGGCGCGCACTGGCTGCCAGCTCGCTGCGCTGGTCGGAAATCTGCTGGCTGGAAATCACCGCCAACAGCTCGCCTTTTTTCACTGACTGGCCGAGGTTGACCTTCACCGACTCCACCACACCGCCCGCGCGCGGGACGATATGCGAGGTGCGGTCCTCGTCGAATCGCACTTCGCCCGGCAGCGTCAGCAGCGTGCTGATCGAGCGCGGTTGGGCCTTGGCGAGTTGAATACCGGCGGCCTGGATCTGCTGCTCGGTAAGCTCGAGTGTGCCTTCCTCTTCGTCGGCCCGTGCAAAACCAGACAGCATCAGGCCCAGGGCGACGGCGAGCGCCACACCGTGTTTATGCTTCATAAAAGACTCCAGAAAAATCAAAAACGGGCGAGGTCGCCGTAAATCCGTTCGATGCGCACCCAGGCGTCGGTGGCCTGGGCGGTCGCCGTGAGGTATTGGGTGCGGGCTGCGATCAAAGTGCGCTGGGCGTCGAGCACGTCGAGGAAGCTGAACTTGCCCATCTCGAAACCACGGGTGGCGCTGTCCACCGCGCTCTGGGCGGCGGGCAGGATTTGCTGGTTGAAGGTGCGCACTTCGGTATTCGCGGTTTGCCACAGGTCCAGGGCCTGGCGCGTTTCGGTGCGCAGGCGCAGTTCGACGGCATTGCGCAGGTCGCGGGCCTGGTCGGCGCGACGGCTGGCAGCGAGCACATTGCCCTGGTTGCGGTTGAACAGCGGAATCGGCATCGACACGCCCACCAGGTTCACGCGCTCACGCACGCTGGCGTCGTACTGGCTGCCAATCGACACATCGAGGTCGGGAATCCGCTGGGCCTTTTCCAGGCCCACGCTGGCTTCGCTTTGAACAATCTGCAGCTCGGCCAGGCGCAGTTCGGTGGTTTGCTCAAGCCGCGCCAGCAATTGCGCGGAGGCCGGCAACGGCGGTGCGGATTGGCTTTGCGTGGCCACGGCCTGGAAGTCGGGTGTGGCGCTGCCGGTACTGGCGGCAAGGCGACGATATGCATCGCTTAAGCCGATTTGCGCGCGGTTCAACTCCAGGCGAATCTCCGACACCTGCACCTGGGCACGCGTGGCTTCCACCGGCGAGGACTTGCCCGCCTTGACTCGGCCGTTGGCGACCACCAGGCCGCGCTCGGCCAAGGCCATTGAGCGTTGCGCCAGGTCGAGGCGTTCCTGGGCGCGCAGGGCGCCGTAATAGCTGTCGATCACGTCAGCGCGCAGGCCGTTGCGACGCTGTTCCAGGGCCAGCGCGGCGGCGTCCTGTGCGCGTGTGGCCACGTCGATGCGCGCGCCGCGCTTGCCACCGAGCTCCAGGGTCTGGCTGAGTTTGATGGAGGTGGTACGCGAGTTGCGGCGAGTGTCTTCGGCATCCCAGGACGCCACCGGGTTGGGGATCAAGCCCGCCTGTTGACGACCGCCTTGGGCGATGTCGATTTCCCATTGCGCGGCAGCCAAATCAGGATTGTTGGCGAACGCGGCTTGCAGGGCTGAGTCGAGGGTGAGGGTTTGGGCCTGGGCAGCGCTTGCGGCCACCCAAAACGCTGCTGCCCCCAAAAGTGTTTTAACGGAAAGTGCCATAACGAGAGTTCCACGCCCATGAAGTCGCTGAGATTTCCCAGCGGGGGCAATGTAGCTTTCGTTACTTATCAGGGCGGTGGGCGCAACATTACAAATCCGTTAGCCTGGATCAGGCATGCACCTCATCATGCTCGTCGTGCTGAAAACCTTCGCCTTCGACCTGCAAGGTGACGTGGGAAATATCGAATTGTTCGTGCAGCAATTCCGTCACCCGCGTGAGGATCTGTTGCTCGGTGCCCAGCGCCGAATCCGCCACCACGTGCGTGCTCAGCACGTTCTTGCCGCTGGTGAGCGCCCAGATATGCAGGTCATGTACGTCCTTCACGCCCGGCACACCTCGAATTGCCTGCTCGACCTGATCGATATCGATGCCATCCGGCACGCCTTGCAGCAACACGTTCATGCTTTCCTTGAGCAGGGTCCAGGTGCGCGGTAAAACCCAGAAGCCGATGGCCGCCGCGACCACGGAGTCGATCCAGCCCCAGCCAGTCAACATGATCACCACCGCCGCGATGATCACACCGATGGAGCCGAGCATGTCGCTCCACACTTCCAGGTAAGCGCCCTTCACATTCAGGCTTTCACCGCTGGCGGCACTGAGCAGCTTCATGGAAATCAGGTTGACGACCAGCCCCAGCACGGCAATCACCAGCATGCCGGTGGACTGGATTTCAGCCGGTGCCTGCAGCCGTTGATAGGCCTCATACAGGATGTAAAACGCCACGGCGAACAGCAGCAACGCATTGAACGCCGCCGCCAATATCTCGAAACGCGCATAACCGAAGGTGCGTTTGCGGTCGGCAGCGCGCTTGGCGACCTGGATCGCGACCAGGGAAATCGCCAGGGCCAGGGCGTCGGTCATCATGTGCGCGGCGTCGGACAACAGCGCCAGGCTGCCGGTGATAAAGGCGCCGATCACCTCGGCAATCATGAAGCTGCCGGTCAGGCCCAGCGCGATCCATAAAAGACGCTCGTGGCCGGCGCGGGCCTGGCCGTGGTTATGTCCTGCGCTCATGAAATGTCCTCAAAAGGTGGGGTGCGTTGATCATAGAGCTATAGGCCAAATCCCAGCGCATGGGTTGCAAATTTGTCATACGCGCGACAGGTCGCCGTTAAACGCTGCGCACCAAAATCGCACATGAACGCTCTGGAACAGTTCTATCAGGTATGCTTTTCCAGCAGGAAACAAAAAGAAACAAATTAGCCAACCTGTTCGATAAGGAGTCCCGTTTTGGAGTTATCGACTGCCGCGTGGATGGTTCACGACACCCGCCTCATGTTCTGCGTTCTGCTGGCGATCGCCAGCATCATTGTGTTGATCAGCGCGACCAAACTGCCGCCATTCCTGTCGATTCTGATCGGCACGTTTATCGCCGGTGTGGGCGCCGGGTTGCCCCCGGAAGAAGTCGCCAAGGCCTTCAGCAAAGGCGCCGGTGCGATCCTCGGTGAAGCCGGGATCATCATTGCCCTGGGCTCGATGCTTGGTGCATTGATGGCCGAATCCGGCGCGGCCGACCGTATCGCCACCACGTTGCTCGGGCTGGGCAAAGGCAAGTCGTTGCCGTGGGTGATGGCGCTGGTGGCCATGGTGATCGGCTTGCCACTGTTCTTCGAAGTAGGCCTGGTGATGATGGTGCCGATCATCTTTGTCATGGCCAAACGTTCGAACCAGCCGCTGCTGAAAATCGCCATTCCGGCGCTGGCCGGCATGACGACTTTGCACGCCTTGATGCCACCGCATCCGGGGCCGTTGATTGCGGTGAGCGCGCTGCACGCCGACCTGGGCCTGACCATGTTGCTGGGCTTCTGCCTGGCGGTGCCGGCGGTTATTCTCGCCGGCCCGCTGTATGGCAACTGGCTGTCCAAGCGCCTGCACGTGGATGAACCGGCCGACATCGGCGCGCTGTTCAGCGCACCGCCCAAGGCGCCGCGCCAGCCGAGCTTCGGTGTGTCGCTGCTGATCATCCTGTTGCCAGTAATTTTGATGCTCGGCAGCACCTTGGCCAAAGTCGCCATGTCGCCGGAAAACCCAGTGGCATTGACCTTGAAGTTCCTTGGTGAACCGCTGATCGCCCTTGGCCTGGCCGTGATCGCCGCAGTGATCTGCCTGGGCTGGGCCGCCGGCATGCCGCGCGCCGAAGTCGGCAACACGCTGCGTAAAGCCCTAGCGCCCATCGCCGTGTTGCTGCTGACCATCGGCGCCGGTGGCGGCCTCAAGCAAACGCTATTGGACGCCGGCGTCAGCCAGACCATCAGTAAAGTCGCTGAAGGCGCGCACATGCCGTATCTGCTGCTGGCGTGGTTGATCGCCGTGGCCCTGCGCCAGGCGACCGGCTCGGCGACCGTCGCCACCACCACCACAGCGGGCATTCTCGCGCCGATGATGGCCGGGCTGGCGGCGACCCAGAGTTCACTGGTGGCGCTGGCAATTGGCGCCGGCTCGGTGTTCTTCTGCCACGTCAACGACGCCGGGTTCTGGATGGTGCGCGAGTACTTCGGCTTGCAACTCAAGCAGACGATTTGGGTATGGTCGGTGTTGCAGACGATTGTTTCTGTTGTCGGTTTGGTGGGTACGCTGGTGCTCTGGCACTTCTTGACCTGAAGAACTTGTAACGAGGGGGAGCGCGCTTCCCCTCACTTCGTCAGTGATGCAGAACGAAACGAGCGTCGAGCTTACTGAGCAACTCGAAGGTGTTCATGTAGGGAACGCCAAACAGAGCACACACGTTGGGAATGGTGTATTTGCGCTTGATGTCAGGGTTGTAGACTTCATGTGTGACAACCACGGCCCCTGTCGTCATCGCCTTGGCGATTAGCCAAGCATCTGCCCCCTCAAGAAACTCTTCCAGTGCGCCGGCCTTCATCACCGGTACTTGCTCGGCAATTCTTGAGACAATATTCCCAAAGGCCGCTTGGGTCTGTTGATCACTCGAGTCTTCAAACAGTCCAGCATTCCCCTTTACCCACAGCGTCAACTCATCATTGCCTTTGGCTAGTTCGTCTCTGACTGGAACAATACTGGCAATTTCCAAGGCCTGATGCTGCTGAAGTATCCATGCCCAATAGCCTGGGCAGATCGTCATCCCTTAATAACGGTTCTTGGCCTCGATTAATGTATTCGAATCCAATAGATGCTTCATGCCGATAGTTTCATCCCATAAGTCTTCAGCTTAGCTGGCTGTACACCCAGCAATTTTCCTGCGTCCCGCAACAAAATTCGCCCGCTCTGTGCTTCTGCGAGAACGGCCTTGCTCAACCGAGTGCTGTTCCTGATAGCCGCTGTGCGGTAGTAGTCGCCTCCACTACCGTCTTTATCTCGATACTCCTGCAGGATCCGACGGTAGTAAGCGCCGTATTGATCATTACTGATGTAGCCAAGATCACGGGCGCGCCGTGCAATCACCAATGCGCTGACACGAAAGCGTCCGGCCAAAGGCCCCAGGTTTTCTTCCCAGTGAACATCGGAAACCCAATGCGCTCGAAAAATGAGTTCCGGCGCTAGAAACTCTCCCGCCACCGCATTGCAGAAGGCCTCTTCCTGACGGGCGCTTTGACTGCTGCCATCAGACACGCCCGTGCTACCAATCCATATATGCGCCAGTTCATGCATCAATGTAAAAAGCCGCGCCGTGGGAGCGTCCGCACTGTTGATGAAAACCACCGGGGCCATCGGATTGCTGATCGCAAAACCTCGAAACTCACTGACATCGAGTTTCCTGTGGGTGTTGCCCAAGGCAACACCACTTCGCATGACGAGAATTCCGGCCTCTTCCGCACCACTCACCAAAGCCCTTACATAGTCTTCGTAACCCATTCGAGCAAAGGCATCCGTCACGCCAAGTACGCGACGAATATCTGCGACCACGTCTTTGATCGGCGAGTGGTTATTGAAACGTCCAACAAAGGGCAGCGGAGCTCGTTCGTGATCCTGCAAGTATTCCAAGTACCAGTCTTGCTTACGGAGCACGTCTCTTACGGTGTCCATCAAGTTCAAGCTAGGTTTGTGGGGAAACACACCGCCCACAGTACGTAAGTCTGGAATCGGAAGATGTTCTTGCGGAGGAGCCTTAAGAAAGAGAAAGCCAAAGGGAATTTGCGTAATAACTGCCCACTTTTGCGCCTGGTTGAAAGTAGGAAGGTTCTGCCCGCCCTCCCACCTCTTCACCTTTACGATTTTGAGAGCAAGGCCTTTGGCAATTTGCGCCTCAGACAACCCCGCCCGCTGGCGAGACCAGGACAGGATGGCGGGATTGATAAAGGCAGTCTGCGTCATAAGGTTTTACATACCGTTCAGAAGTGAAAGTGACTATAGGAACGGCGGCAATACCCGTCAATTGATGGCCCTAAGTGCCATTTGTAACAGCGTTTACTGGGTGGCGCTTGCCAAACAGCGCCACACTCACCACCCCCACCGCGCCCATCACCACGCAATACCCCACGCAAATCCACGGGCTGGTCGGCATCAACGCAATCAACAGCAGCGGCGTGGTGCTAGCCCACAGCGCGTAGGCAATGTTGTAGGTAAACGAAATCCCCGATACCCGCACCTGCGCCGGGAACAGCCCGACCATCACCGACGGCACCGCGCCGACTACGCCGCAACTCAAGCCCGCCACGGCGTATGCCGCGCCCAGCCACACGCCGCCGCCGATCAGGCTGGCGTATAACACCGCAATGCCCACCGGCAGCAGCAGGCTGTAGACCAGCACTGCGCGCCAGGCGCCGATGCGGTCTACCAGCAAGCCGGCGAGCACGCAGCCGATATTCAGGAAGACGATGCCCAGCGCGCTCAAGGCGAAGGTGTGGCTGGGGCTCATGCCGAAGGTCTTTTGCATCATGGTCGGCGTGATGACCACCAGCACCACCACGGCCGAGGTGAGCACGCAGGTGAGGATCATCGCCGGCAGCAGCACGGCGCGATGATCGCGCAACACGGTGCGCAGCGGCATTTCAGCCGCAGCCTGGCGGCGGGCCTGCATTTCGAGGAACACCGGGGTTTCGCTGAGCCAGCGGCGCAACCACACGCCGATCACGCCGAACACGCCGCCGAGCAGGAACGGGAAGCGCCAGGCGTAATCGAGGATTTCGGCCGGGGTGAAGACTTGCGCCAGCAGCGTCGCGGTGAGTGCGCCGAGCAGGTAGCCGAAGGTCAGCCCGGCTTGCAGGAAGCCCAGGGCGTAGCCGCGGTGATGACGTGGGGCGTGCTCGGCGACGAAGGTCCAGGCGCTGGGCACTTCGCCGCCCACCGCCGCGCCTTGCAACACACGCAGCACCAGCAGGATCAGCGGGGCGAAATAGCCGATTTGCGCGTAGGTCGGCATGATCCCGATCAGCAGGCACGGCAGCGCCATCATCAGGATGCTCAGGCTGAACACGCGTTTGCGCCCCAGGTGATCGGCGAAATGCGCCATCAGGATGCCGCCGAGCGGTCGTGCCAGGTAGCCGGTCACGAAGATGCCGAAACTTTGCAGCAGGCGCAGCCACTCGGGCATTTCCGGCGGGAAAAACAGCTGGCTGAGGGTCAGCGCAAAGAACACGAAGATAATGAAGTCGTAGATTTCCAGGGCACCGCCGAGGGCGGCCAGGCCCAGGGTTTTGTAGTCGGAGCGGGAAAAACGCTGCGCCTGTGGGGAGAGGGTGGCAGTCATGTGCAAGCTCGGCAGACAAACAAAATGGCGTGCAGGTTATGAGCTGAGCCCAATGATGGCAATCGCGACAGATATATTTGTTTTACTCATGGATCGATGAAGATAACTGCATTCCCTTATCAATGGCCGTAGCGGAACATGCCGTAAAACTGCCAACACCCATAATAAATACAAGAGGAATGCCTCGTGGCCGATGCTATCGAAGAAAGCCGCTATGCCCGATTTGCCCTGCGTTGTTCCAACTTCGCCGAACGCTGGTTTCCTGACTCCTGGGTGTTTGCCGCCCTCGCGGTGATCATCGTCGCCGTGGCGACCCTGGGCATGGGCGCCGCGCCGACCGAGGCCGCCAAAGCCTTTGGTGACGGGTTCTGGAGCTTGATCCCGTTCACCATGCAGATGGCCTTTGTGGTGATCGGCGGTTACGTGGTGGCCAGCTCGCCCCCGGCGGTGAAGCTGATTGACCGCCTGGCGCGCATCCCGAAGAACGGCCGCTCGGCCGTGGCCTGGGTCGCGTTGATTTCCATGGTTGCGTCTTTGCTCAACTGGGGCTTGTCCCTGGTGTTCGGCGGCTTGCTGGTGCGCGCGCTGGCGCGTCGTACCGATTTGCGCATGGATTACCGCGCAGCCGGTGCTGCGGCCTATCTGGGCCTTGGCGCAGTCTGGGCGTTGGGGCTGTCGTCGTCGGCCGCGCAGTTGCAGGCCAACCCGGCCAGTTTGCCACCGTCGATTCTGTCGATTACCGGGGTGATTCCGTTCACCGACACGATCTTCCTGTGGCAATCCGGGGTGATGTTGCTGGCGCTGATCGTGGTCTCGCTGATCATCGCCTACGCCACTGCGCCAGGGCCGAACAGCGCCCGTGATGCAAAAGCCTGCGGCGTCGACCCGGCCTTCAACCTGCCCAAGGTTCAAGCGCCAACCCGCCCCGGCGAATGGCTGGAACACAGCCCGCTGTTGACCATTCTGCTGGCGTTGCTGGCAGCCGGCTGGCTGTTTCATGAGTTCTCGACCAAACCGGCGATCAGCGCGATCTCGGGGCTGAACACCTATAACTTCCTGTTCATCATGGTCGGCGCCCTGCTGCACTGGCGCCCGCGCAGCTTCCTCGATGCGGTGGCGCGTGCCGTGCCGACCACCACCGGCGTGCTGATCCAGTTCCCGCTGTATGGCTCCATCGCGGCGCTGATGACCGTGGTCAAGGGCGGCGACGGCCAAACCCTGGCGCACCATATCTCGACCTTCTTCACCTCTATCGCCTCCCACGACACCTACGCGCTGTTGATGGGTGTGTACTCGGCGGTGCTGGGCTTCTTTATTCCGTCGGGCGGCGGCAAGTGGATCATCGAAGCGCCTTACGTGATGCAAGTGGCCAATGACCTGCAATATCACCTGGGCTGGGCGGTGCAGATCTACAACGCCGCCGAGGCGCTGCCGAACCTGATCAACCCGTTCTATATGCTACCGCTGCTGGGCGTGCTGGGGCTCAAGGCGCGGGATTTGATCGGGTTTTCGTTTGTGCAGTTGCTGGTGCACACGCCGCTGGTGTTGTTCCTGTTGTGGGCGCTGGGGACGACGTTGAAATATTTGCCGCCGGTGATGCCGTAATACGCGATCAGCGGCTGACTGCACTTGTTGTTGCAGTAAGTGCAGTCATAAAGGAGCCACTGGAAGGCGCCTCAACAGATTATGTGATCCAGATAATCCCCGAGCCGATTTGCCGTCATACCGGCCGCGCCTCAGCCAACACTTTCTCCCGAAACTTCAAAGGCAAGTCGGCAGGCGTCAGCAGGTCCACATTAACGCCCAGCAAATCCTCAAGCTCTACCTGAAGCCCACCAAGATCAAAAAGGGTGGTTCCTGGCGGAGCATCGACCAGTAAATCAAGGTCACTGCCTTCTTGATCCGTACCCAGTAATACAGACCCAAATACTCTTGGGTTTGAGATGCGAAAACGGCCGACAACTTCTCTGACAGCGGCTCGTTTTAGATCAAGGGCGATTGAAGGTTTCACGGTTCACCTCGGTGACATCCATTATCGAGCCAGTCTAGCAGTGCTCGGCGCGTGTAGACATGCCTGGCTCCTCGCATCCATCTCTTCATTCCGTCACATTGAATTGCCGTCCCCCGGCGAACTGCATAGGGTTTTCCCACTTCACGCGACGGCAAACCCTGACTTCCACGACAATCGCCTTTGATTAACCTGACTCGGATTCCCTCTCACAAAAGCCAAGGAAAATCCGATGACGCCCCTATCCAAATCGCTGGAAGAGTTGCTCAAAGAAATTTACGAGGACGACCACGTATCGTTCTGTGAGTACATCACCCTGCGAGACGACGCGGATCGACGCATGGCTGCCGTTATTCAGGAGTTTGGTCTGCATAACAACGTCACAGCCTTCCAAAAAGCCATGGATGTCGCCATGCAGCTATTGCAGACCAGTGTCCGCGATGCGAAAAAACTCAAATTGACCGCTACTGGCGAAGCCATCGTCAAAGACGCGGTGACGGCCCAAGTGGAGTACTTGCGTGCCGGCAGCCATTTGGTACTGAGCCTGCTGTAATCGTCTCATCCGCATAACTGTCTTCTTTTCGTCATATTCCATTGCTACCGTCCTGCGAAATATCTTGCAACAACCACCCCGCAGGGACTCCCAGCAATGAGTGACGAGCACGAAGACCGCCCTTCCCCCGATTCCATCGCCCAACCGCCGGTGGACACCAGCCGCCGGCGTTTCCTCGGGGGCGCGGCGGTGCTGGGGGTCGGCGCGACCTTGAGTGCCTGCGGCAATACCAGCGAGGCCCCGAGCACGCCGGCGACGCGGCCGCTCACGCCACAGGAACTGGACAAGGCCTTGCACGACCAGGTGAAAACCGTGGTGGTGATCTATGCCGAAAACCGCAGCTTCAACAATTTGTTTGCGGACTTCCCTGGGGTTGAGAAACCCCTGTCGGCGCTTTCTGCGGCGGATGCGCAACAACGCGACCGCGACGGCAGCCTGCTGACCACGCTGCCACCCGTCTGGGGCGGCGTGTTGCAAGTCGGCCCGCAAAGTGTGGACGGGGTGACTTACCCCAGCGAAGTGCAATTCCAGCAAAACCTGCCCAACGCACCCTTCGCGCTCAAAGGCCCGAACGCCGAAGACCTGCCGCTGAGCCTGGTCACCCGCGATTTGTGGCACGTGTTCTATCAGAACCAGATGCAGATCAACGGCGGCAAGAACGACAACTTTGTCGCCTGGGCCGATTCCGGCGGCCTGGTGATGGGCTATTACGCCCAGAGCCGTTATTCCCTGCGCCTGTGGGATGTGGCCAAGGAGTTTGTGCTCTGCGATAACTTTTTCCAGGGCGCATTTGGTGGCTCATTCCTGAACCATCAGTACTTGATCAGCGCCACCGCGCCGTTTTATCCGAACGCCGCGCAATCGGTGGCCAAGGCGCAGATCGCCACGCTGCAAAGCGATGACCCCACCGACCCGCGCCTCAAGCCGCTGGACAAGTCCCCTGCCAGCGCGATGACCGGCCCGCCGCAGTTCGGCCCCAGCGCACTGACGCCCGATGGTTATGGCGTGAACACCTTGGCCCCGCCCTATTGGCCGACCTGGATCCGCGACCCGGAAAACCCGGACTATTCCAAACCCGACCTGCCCAACGTGCTGGTGCCGCAAACCCACGAGCACATCGGCGACAAGCTGTCGAAAAAGAACATCGACTGGGCCTGGTACGCCGGGGCATGGCAAGCGACCCTCGACCAGTTCAAGGACTCGGGCGGCATTCCAAAGATTCCTAACTTCCAATACCACCACCAGCCGTTCAACTACTTCAAGCAGCAAGGGCCAGAGAACCGCGTCGAGCGGGATAAACGCCTGCGTGACGGCGGCCTGGGTGATGAGTCGAGCACCAACAAATTCTTCGCCGACGCCGAGGCCGGCAAGTTGCCTGCCGTGAGCTTCTACAAGCCTCAGGGCAACCTGAATATGCACGCCGGCTATGCGGATGTGGCTTCGGGCGACCGTCATATTGCCCGCGCCTTGAAGGTGCTGCAGGAAAGCCCGCAGTGGAAAAATATGGTGGTGGTGGTGACCGTCGACGAAAACGGCGGCTGGTGGGACCACGTCGCACCGCCCAAGGGCGACCGCTGGGGTCCGGGCACACGCGTTCCGGCGCTGGTGGTGTCGCCGTTTGCGCGCAAAGGCACGGTGGACCACACGGTTTACGACACCGCGTCGATCTTGCGCTTGATCACCCGAGTGTTCCAATTGGAGAAGCTCGACGGCCTCAAGCTGCGCGATGACGCCATGGCCGCCCGCGGCCAGAAGCCCATGGGCGACTTGAGCAACGCGTTGCAATTCAAGGTGTAGGGTTTCTTATCCAAAAGCGACACGCCTGGCGATTTAACACGCGGTTTTACGGGGCAGCCGCTACTGTGTGGGGGTGGGCTTTCACCCCGCGCAGACGGGCTTTCGCTGACAAGGAACCAACTATGCTTAAACCGACCAGGCTGTCCTTCACCCTGGCCGCACTGCTGGCCAGTGCGGTCGTACACGCCGATATCGAAGTACCTCTGGGCAGCACGCAACGCGTCACCCAGTTGTTCGCGTTTCCCAATAACTGCAACGTGATCTGCTTTCGGCCATGGACGCTGGAGCAAACCGCCGAGCATTACCTGAACCAGAGCCTGCAGCGCGACGGCTACAGCCGTGCCAAGGTGAGTGTGAAAACCCACGATGGCCAGGTCTCAGCCACCTTCAGCGGCGTGCCCGACCACTACGGCCAGCCCTTGACCACGCTGCTCAATACCGCTGACCTCGCCTACCAAGGCGCGAGCAAACTCAACAGTGACGGCAAGTGGGCTTACAACTGGTACTTGTTCCTGCCACTGGGCATGGCCCTGGAAAACCGCAAAAGCATCGAGCTGCTGCACTTCCCACCGGATTACTCACTGACCCAGGCCCAGGATTACCTGGAATCGGCCACCACTGACCGTTGGGCCACCTTGCTCACCGACAATGGCATCCCGGCTACCGAAACCCCGGCCTACCAGACCATCATCGATATCGCCCCGATCGCCGCACCGTCCAACGCGGGCAAGGACCTTGAAAGCGTCTACAGCTACTTCACCGACTATCAGACACGCATGGTCAAGGAACTGAGCCTGCGCACCAGCGGCTCATTGCCGATGGTGGCGTTCGGCGCACCGGTGCGCAGCTGGATCAAACAACAATACGGCCAGACAGTAGGCGTACTGGGCCTGGCGCAGATCAGCCCGGCAGCGGGCAAAACCGTGTCGGTGCTGGGCGCCAACCACCCGAGCTACATTTGGTATGCGGCAGACCCGGCAACCTACGACGGCAATGAACAAAAAGCCGACGAAGCCGGCTTGAAGGTGATGGGGCAAGACCTGAGCGCTGCCTGCTGGCAGGCCGGCATGGGGCAGAAACCTGCCAGCGACCCGAACGTGTTGCTCAAGGCGTGCATCAACACCTGGCAGGTCACGCGCAAGGAGCAGACCTGTGAGCTGTTCTACACCTCGGTCCGTAACCTGACCCCGGAGCAAGCCAACGCCAAATGCGCCACGCCCCCGATCAAGGCACAGCTCAAACAACTGAAGACTCCTGCCCCAACGCCCGCCATCACCGCACCCGCCTTGTAGTGCGCATAAAAAATAGCCGATTGCTACTGTCAAAGTTGACAGTAGCAATCGGCTATCTGTTCGGCGAGTCTTGAGCTGGGCCCATTCGCTGCAAGACTGGCAGTCAGACACCATTCGCAGGTCGATGCAGCCCACCCAAGGAGAGTGATGAAAACTCAAGCCAAGGATAAGGCTGCTGGCGCGGACGATGACTGCCTTTACCCGTTTGCGACAACGCTGGCGGAGTGCGGCTACCCGTCGACCCGCCAATTTGAGCTGGTACGCGACGAGAACGGCGAAGCCGTGGGCATCAAGTCTCGCGTGGCCTTCGACAGCCGCACGCTCATCGCCAAGGTGTTCGGCTATGCGTTGAGCGAACGCCGCCTGCATACCTTCCAGATATCGGCGCGCATCCGGCTGTATGACCCGTGGGTGTGCGGCCAGCTGCAACACTCCTGCGAGCCGAATGTGTACTTCGACACGTCCTATCTGGAGCTCTGGTCAGTCATGCCGATTGCCGCCGACACATGGCTGACTATTGACTACGCCACCACCGGCGACGTCCTGCCCCGCCAGTTTGCCTGTGAATGCGCCAGCCCCAACTGCCGGGGCTGGATCAAAGGTCCAGAGGAACAGCTCAGCCCGGAAGGCCAGCGGTTCCTGGAGCAGCGCGACCGTGACAAACGCGATTAAGCGTCACCCAACGGGCGCAGGCGATATTGCGGCGGCAGTTGCTCAAAGCCACTGATGGTGGTGTTCAAGCTCTTCCAGCGGCCATCCTTGATGCCGTAGATGCAGCCGTGAATCGACAGGCTCTGCCCGCGGTGCCAGGCGTTTTGCACAATGCTGGTGTGGCCGACGTTGGCGACCTGCTGAATCACATTCAGCTCGCAGAGGCGGTCGACGCGCTCTTCTTCGGTCGGCAACTGGGCCAGCACGTCGCGGTTTTCGTAGTAAAGGTCACGAATAGTACGCAGCCAGCCGTCGATCAGGCCGAACTGGCGGTCCTGCATCGAGGCGCGCACGCCGCCACAGCCATAGTGGCCGGTGACGAGGATGTGTTTGACCTTGAGCACGTCGACCGCGTACTGGATCACCGACAGGCAGTTCAGGTCAGTGTGCAGCACCACGTTGGCCACGTTGCGGTGCACGAACAGATCACCTGGCAGCATGCCGACGATCTCGTTGGCCGGCACGCGGGCGTCGGAGCAGCCGATCCACAGGTATTCCGGGGTTTGCTGGCGGGCGAGCTTGGCGAAGAATTCGGGATCTTCCTGTTTGATCGCGTCCGCCCAGCGTTCATTGTTATCAAGCAGGTCTTGTAGTTCGTTCATCAGGGAAAGCCTCAGGAATGATGCGCAGCTGTGTGACAGACAACCGCTCGTCCGGGTCACGCAAAGCGTCAATTAGCTTGAATCTTTAGGGCGCCGTGCCTGTCCACACACTATAAGCCCCACAGTATGAGGATTGGCCATGACTGAATCACGACGTCCCTACGGCGCTACACAGCCGGAACCGATTGATGACAACGAAGACCGCATGGGCTCGATGCGCGAGTTGGACTTCGACGAGGAAGAGCCGACGGCCGAAATCGGTGATGAGATTCCACCGGGAGAGCGCGAGCAGCTGATGCCCGACGAACGGGTACGCGAAGCGGGCATGACCGGCGCTTCGACGGCCGACCATGAGCCAACTGACGATGACATGAGCCCGGAAACGCTGATCCATGAGGATGGCGCGCGGGATGCCCGGGAAGAAGGCGAGGACAGCCCGGCAGATTACGACTTGAGCATTGTCGACGAGGATGAGATTGGCGGCGGCAACGGGCTGGATGAGGCCGAGTTGGCCGATATCGACCCGGTAGACGGTAACCGCTGATACAACATTGCCCCAACGGCAAACAATGCCCCTGTGGGAGCTGGCTTGCCTGCGATGGCATTACATCGGTCTCACTGAGACACCGAGGCGCCTGCATCGCGGGCAAGCCCGGCTCCCACAGGGGCCAGCTCCCACAGGGCCTGCTTGCACATGGGATTTGTGTGTTCAGTCGATGAGGGTGCAGGCCATCACAACCGCATCTTCGCGGCCACCCACCGCTGGGTAGTAATCGCGGCGACGGCCGATTTCATTGAAACCATAACGCTCATACAGGCGGAACGCCCCGGTATTGCTGTCGCGCACTTCCAGGAAACATTCCCGCGCACTGGCGGCATACGCGCGGGACATCAAGTGTTCCAGCAGCGCCAGGCCCAGACCGCGGCCCTGGTTTTCCGGCTTGACGGTAATATTCAGCAGATGCGCTTCATCAAGAATGATCTGCACCACGCCGTGGCCCACCTGCTGCTCACCTTCGAACATCAGCCAGATCTGGTACTTGCCCAGCCCATCGAGAAAAATCCCGCGGGTCCAGGGATGACTGAACGCCGCGTATTCGATCTTCAGTACAGCGTCGAGGTCCGCCTCGGTCATCGGGCGGAAGGATAAAGCTTCACTCATCGGTACTTTTCCAGCGCGCCATCAGCCGGCGCATGGCTTGCCAGACATCAGCCTTACGCTGTGGCTCTTCCATTAATAATTCCAGGCCCGGCAAGGCCCACACCGAACCCAGGCCTTCGACCTGCAGTTCGCGATACCAGGCTTCGGCATTCGCTTCACCGGCAAACCGCACAGCAGGCAGGCCGATCAGCCACAGGCACACGCAGGGTTCGTCTTCCAGGCGTGCCGAAACAAAACCCTGGACAAAATCTCGCGCGGCTTCCGGGCCTTGGTCCATGGTGCCGCGCACCAGCAGCGGCCAGCGCACCGGGTCGCCGACGATTTGCGGGCTGTCGGGCAGGCCGGCAGCGCGCAGCATGTCCTTGAGCAGCATGTAGGCCGGGTCGCGGGTCTGGAAGCGCTCGCCTGTGGGTAACTCCACCAGCAACAGGCAGCGCCCGGCGCGCAATAATTGCAGGGCAAAACGCGGCGGCGGCACCACTGGGGCCTTGGCCACCGGCGTTACCGCTTCGGCGACCACCGGCTTGGCCATGGGGCCCGGGCGCGGCACTTCGACCTTCACCCGCTCAACGCCAGGGCGCGATTCGGGCGTGGGCTTGACCACGGCAACCGGCGCGGCCGCTTCCTCGCCCGACACCTCGAACGCCTCATAGGGCTCAAGCGCCTGCAGCAGCTCGGGCCGCGACGGGGCGGCAAACGGCAGTTCGGTGCGGGGCAGCCAGTTGACCACCTGCATGGCGGTCAAGTAAGCGCGACGTCGGGACTCGATAAGCACAGCTCGGCCACTTGTGGATAAGTAAAGAGCGGGGATTCTACCGCTGTTCGGTAACAATCGCCCACTGTGCACTGACCGGCTGTGGATAAATCCCGCGCCCGATGCAGTACAATCGCGACTTTTAATCGCCAACCAGCCGGCCATTCCGATGATCGAACCCAAGCGCGTCTTGCGCGCCCTCGCCGAACACTGGGCCCTGCTTGAGCCACTGTGCGAACACTTCGACCAAGGCACCCTGAGCCTGAGCGAGCTGCGCGCACAACTGGCGGCCCAACAACTGGACAGCACGCCCCAGGACATCACCAGCCTGCTGGACGTGTGGATTCGCCTGGATATCCTGGTGCCTGTCGCCAAGAGCCCGAACCGTTTCGAGCTCAACGCGCAGATCCACGACTTCCTCGCCTATCTTCGCAAGGAGCACCGGCTTGGCCTGTGCCTGGAAATTGAAGCCTACCTGCGCCACCTCGAGCGCCTGGCCGGCTACATCCAAGACGCCTTCGACATCCGCGATGGCCACGACCTGGCCCGCCAACTGCGCCTGTTGGACATGCGCGTACGCGATGTACTGAAAAAGCTCGCCAACGACGAACAAGCCCTCGCCGCCGTGGCCGACCGCGCCAAGACCAGCGACCGGCAAATCCCTTTGCGCCAGCGTTACGCTGAAGTCCTGGCGACCTGGGATGAGTACGTCGAACCGATGATCCAACTGGTGAACGCCGACGGTGCCTTCGAACAAGGCGTGCGCAAGGTCGAAAATGTGCTGTTGCGCATGCTCACCGAGCAACAGCGCCTCGGCCACCTGGTCGACGACGACATGCTGCTGCGCACCCACGCACGCATCCTCGAAATGCAGACCAGCGCCCAGCTGACCTTGCGTCACGCCCGCGAATTGCTGCTGCCGTTGCGTGAAGAAGCGCGCCGGCACAACGCCGTGACCCGTGGTGCGGCGCTGGCCCTGTCGGCCATCCGCCGTAAAGGCCTGGACGCGGTGCCTCAGGCGGCGATGCCGATGTTTACCCGGCCGCAAAGCACCTTTCTCGGCAGCGCGAGCCAGGTGGAAGCCTATGTGTACGCGCTGGCGAACTTCGAGCCGAAACCAGCGAAATTCCCAAAAGCGCACAAATCCCACAAGGGCGACGCCCAGCGTGCACCGCGCACGGTCAAGGAAATGCTCGAGCGCTGCGAAGACGCGCTGCCGATGCCGGACCTGATGACCTGGCTGCTGGAGCAGGAACCGGACGGCGCCACCGACGAATTGCTGTACTGGTTCTCGCGACTCTCGCGTGAAAAACGCTTCAAGCGCGAACGCCTGGAACGCCGCGATTACCACACACACGAGCACCTGGTCAGCCTGCGCTCATTCGCCCTGCTCCCGGCCGGCGCCGACGCTACCGAGAATTCTGCGAGCACACCTTATGCATCTTGATCTTTCCGAACTGTCCCAGCTGGCGCCGATCTTTCGCGAGCTGTTCAAGGGTTACCACGTCAGCCGCCGCGACCCGGAGCTGTACGCGCAACTGTCGAACTTCCAGGACCAGTACCGCACGCTGTTCAAGGCCCTGGGTTTTGAGCTGGTGTGCGACACGCGTGGTTTCTACTACTTCGTGCCGGACACCGCCGTGGCCGCCGCGCAAGTGAACAAGACCGCCCAACGCCTGGCGCTGTTCACCTTCATCATTGTCGAGCACTTGGCCGACCAGGGCCGTGACCCGATTGCCGTGCTCGACGGTGGCAGCCTGGGCCGCGATGAGTTGCCGTCGCTGCTGGAGAAGTACCGCGACCTGTTTATCCAGGCCGAAGTGCAGACCCAGGAAGAACTCGAAGAAAAAATCATGCGCCGCATGACCCAACTGGGTTTTGCCAGCGAAGACAACGGCGTGTATCGCTTCCTGCCGCCGATGCACCGTTTCCTCGACGTGTGCCTGTCGGTGCAGCAGGACCGCGACCTCGCGGCCAGTGTGCACAGCGTGTTGCCATTGCCGGCGCCGGTGATCATCGACGAAGACAGCGATGAAAAACTGCTCAAGACCGACGACCCGCTGGACCTCAGTGACTTTGCTGAAGAAAGCGAAGAAGACGCCCTTGCCCGCGCCATTGCCGAAGAACAGGAGACCGATGCATGAGTAAGGAACGCTACGGCATCCGCCGCTTCGCCCTATTGAACACCGCCGGTTACAGTTTGGGCCTGTTCCCGCTGGAAGAGCCGCTGTCGGTGTACGGCGCAAACAACCTGGGTAAATCCGCGTCGATCAACGCCCTGCAATTCCCTATTCTGGCGCGCATGTCGGACATGAGTTTCGGCAAATACACCCTGGAACAGTCACGGCGCTTCTACTTTGCCACCGACACCAGCTACATCCTCGTGGAGGTTTCCCTGCCCCACGGCCCGCACGTGATCGGTGTGGTCGGACGCGGTCCGGGCGGCGGTTTTGGCCATCAGTTCTTTGCCTATGCCGGCAAGTTGGACCTGGCGCATTACCAGAAGAACGACACCTGCCTGCGTCAGAAAGAGCTGTTCACCAACCTTGAGCGCGAAGGCCTGAAAGCCTACGAACTCAAACCGGATGAACTGCGCCGTTTGCTGGTGGGCGGCCACACGTCGATCCCGTTGGACCTGACCCTGATTCCGCTGCGCTCCACCAGCGAGCAGAGCCTGAAGACCTTCCGCGCGCTGTTTATCAACTTGCTGCACATGCGCGAAATCACCGCGGCCAAGCTCAAGCAGTTGTTCCTGGATGCCTTCGAACACAGCCTGCGTTCCGGCAGCGTGGATTACATTGCCGCGTGCGAAGAAGCCTTCCGCGATGTGCGACGTATGGAGCAGGACTACCACTCGCTGGTAGCTGCCGGCCCATTGGTTGAAGCCTTGGCCAACGGCGTGAAACAGCGCGACATTTTGCGCGGCAAATTGCATCGCTTGTCGCCGCTGCTGGATTCGTTGCTCGGCACCTGGTCGGACTACGCCAGTGCGCGCAAGGAAGAGCTGACCATCCAGGCCGAGCACTACCGCAATGAGCAGGACGCGCTGCAAAACGATCAGCGAGGCGGCACCCAGGAGCTGATGCGCCTGGAGCGGGAAATCAGTGGCATTCAACGTTGGCTGGGCGAGCTGTCGGTGCTCAAGCATCGTTTTGCCTTGGTCGATGACGTCAAGGTGCTCGAGCAGCAATTGCTGGCGGCCAAGGATGCCCACGACGAATTGGCGGGTGCCCTGGCGCAGTCGCGACAGTTCAGCGCCGAGGACCTGGACGAGCGTCTGCGCGATTTGGAAAAGCGCTTGAAGTCGGTCAAGCAGCAGCTTGATCACGCCGATAACAACAGCTACGCCAAACTGCGCGAAGAATTTTCGCAGCAGGATGTCGAGCGTTTGATGCGCTTGTTCAACAGTTCGTTGTTCAGCCTGCCATTGGGCGAGCATGGCATTACGCTGGATGAGGACGGCCAGTGGGTTAAATCCCTGGAGCAGATCCTCGACGGCTTCAAAGGTGAGCGTTTTGAAGTGCCGGGGCTGTCCATCGACATCTCCCACATCGAGCCACCGGCGTTGCAGGCCCTGGCGGATCGCGCGGCGTTGCGCGACCAGAAAGAGCGCCTGGAAAAAGAACTCAAGCAGCTCAAGACCCAGCAGGCTGTAGCCTCTGACCGCGCCGCGAGCAAGACCCAGACCGAAGCGCTGTACCAGCAAGTGCTGGATGCGCAGAAGGCGCTGGAAGACTTCCGTCGCGCGCAGACACTGAGCGCCGAAGAAGGCGAGAAGCTGGAAAACCTGGCCCAGATGGAAGCCGCGCAGGATGAGTTGAAGCGTTCCAGCGATGCCTTCACCGAACGCGTGCAGCAACTGTCGGCCAAACTGCAATTGGTCGGCCGCCAGATCGGCGATATGGAAGCCAAGCAACGCACGCTGGATGATGCGCTGCGCCGTCGCCAGTTGTTGCCGGCAGACTTGCCGTTCGGCACGCCGTTCATGGACCCGGTCGACGACTCCATGGACAACCTGCTGCCGCTGCTCAATGACTATCAGGACAGCTGGCAAGGCCTGCTGCGCGCTGATGGCCAGATCGAGGCCTTGTATGCGCAGGTGCGTCTCAAAGGTGTGGCCAAGTTCGACAGCGAGGATGACGTCGAGCGTCGCCTGCAACTGCTGATCAATGCGTATGCGCACCGTACCGACGAAGCCCTGACCCTCGGTAAGGCGCGCCGTGCCGCCGTCACCGATATCGCGCGCACCTTGCGTAATATCCGCAGCGACTACGACAGCCTGGAACACCAGTTGGCGTTGTTCAACCGCGAGATCAACAAGCGCCAGGTGTCCAACCTGCAGAGCTTCCGTATCGTGCTGGCGCCGAACAAGGAAGCCCTCAAGCATATCGACCAGATCATCCACAGTGCCGGTCAGTATGAAGAAGGCGAGACGCTGTCGGTGTTCGACCTCAGCCAAAGCGCCGAGCAGGACAACAAGAACGAAGAGGCCAAGGAATACCTGGCCCGCCTCGTGGCCGCGAACCATAACCAGTTGGGCCTCAAGGACTTGTTCGAGCTGGCGTTCGAGATCACTAAGGTCCACGGCCAGCCGGTGATTCACACCGACATTGATGGCGCGGCGTCCAACGGCACCACCATGACCATCAAGGCGCTGACCAACATGTACTTGTTGTTGCACTTGATGGACCGTGACCAGGCAGGGCGCGTGCGCTTGCCGTACTACCTGGATGAAGCGGCGGACATCGATGAGAAGAACCAGGCGGCGTTGCTGGAAACCAGCTTGCAGCTGGGCTTTGTGCCGATTCTGGCCAGTGTGAAGCCGCAGGTGTCCGCCCAAGTGGCGATCGACCTGGAAGGCGGCAGCGGGCCGAATGGTATCTACATTGATGAGGCTGATTGGAAGTACATCCGTCGTCACGATGTGGTGAAAGCGACGGTGAATGTGCAGGCAGATGAGCCGGAGTTGGATGAGGTTTGATCGGCTGAGCTGAAATGCAAAAAGGCCGCGATTTTATGGATCGCGGCCTTTTTTGTTGGTTTTTTGCGGTGTTGCTGATGGCCTCATCGCGGGCAAGCCCGCTCCCACATTGGAATGCATATCTCCTGTGGGAGCCGGGGTTGCCCGCGATAGACGCGCCTCGGTTTATTTGCCGAGCGGAATCTTAGGTGCCCAGGTCAGCCATTCATCTTCAAATTTGTCGAACAGCGGGAAGGTCTGCTGCGGGCGCGCGGCGTTACCCATGCGCTCGCCGTCCGGCGTGGCGAAGGCGATGCCGCCCGCGACCAGCGTCTCCAAAGATTCGGTACGTACCGTCGCGCCTTTGAACAGGCCGAAGTCGAGGCCGAAGCCGCTGGTGTTCCAGAACCGGCTGCCGCTGCGTACCAGCGGCGCGTATTTGGGCTCGATCAGGATGTGGATCAGCACGCGGTCGGCGGTCTGGCCCAGCTCGTAGCCGGTGACTTTGCCGACGGTGACTTCGCGGTAAGTGACCGGTACGCCTTCTTTCAACGAGCCGCGGCGTGCGGCGCTGAGGACCAGGCTCAGGCCTTCTTCCTGATGAGCTGCCTCTGGCGGTTTGTCCAACGCGACGAAGGCTTTTTGCGGGCCGGCGTTTTTCGCCGAGGGCTGTACCTCGATGTATTGGCCGGTCACCAGGGTTTCCAGGTTCGAGGTTTTCATCAGGCCCAGCTCAGGCTTGACCACCCAGAATTGACTGCCCGCGCGAGCGATCCGATCGGCGACTTGAGTGATGCGCGCGCTAAGCAATACCGACTGCATGTCGGCACTCAGGTCGACACTTTCGATCTTGCCTACGTCCAGGCCTTTGAAGCGTACCGGAGTGCCAGGGCGCAGACCGTCGGCGCGGTCAACCTTGATGGTCACCAGGGTGCCATGTTGGTTGGCAGCCTCGCGGTCGGCAAACAGGCGGAAACGCGGGATGCGTTTTTTCAGCGGTACGTTCGGTTCCGGGGTTTCGAAGGCGATACCACCGGCCATCAGACTGGCCAGGGATTCACTTTTCACTTGGATACCGCCGGTGAGGCCACCAGTCAGCGTTACACCGCTGGCATTCCAGAAGCGCGTGGAGCCGTTGACCAGGTTCTCGTACTCCTTCTCGATATGAACGCCGATCACTAATTGTTTGTTTTTGCGCGAGAACTGGTAGCTCTGCACCGAACCGACTTTGACTTGTTTGTAGAGGATCGGGCTGCCGACATCCAGGGAGCCGAGGTTGTCGGTGAACAGCACCATGTGCAGGCCTGGGGAGCGCAGGTCCAACGGCGGCGCCTTGGCCCGGGCGACGAACTCACGCTGTGGAGCGCTGCCCTTGTCGCCGGGACGAATGGCGATGTAGTTACCTTTGACCAGTGCTTCCAAACCGGTGATACCGGCCAGCGAGATGGACGGCTTGACCACCCAGAACTGCGTGTCTTGCACCAGGTAGTCTTCGGCCAGTGGGTCGAGGGTCAACTCGGCATTGGCGCTGGACAAGTCCGGGTCAATCTTCAAGGTTTTCAGGCTACCAACCTGGATGCCCTTGTACATGACCGGCGTACGCCCGGCTTGCAGGCCTTCGAAGTCGGTGAGTTTGACCTTGACCTTGATGCCGGCTGCGGCGGCGTCGAAATCTTCGTAGAGTCGGAAAGGCAGGCTTGGATCGGTCGGCGGGCTGTCCTTGCGATTCTCGGGGGTGGCGAACGCAATGCCGCCGGCGACGATGCTGGAGAGGGATTCGCTGCGCACTTTGACGCCAGAGAGGTTGGCGTCGATGCTGATGCCGCTGGCGTTCCAGAAACGTGTGTGTTTGCGCACCAGGCTGGCGTAGGTCGGCTCGATGTAGACCTTGATCTCGACCGTGCTCTGGTCTTCCGACAGCAGGTAGCTTTTGACCTGGCCGACCTGAATCTGTTTGTAAAACACCGGGCTGCCACGGTTGAGCGAGCCGAGGCGGTCGGCCTTGATCGTCAGGTGCAAGCCGGGCTTGGCGTCAGATAAAGGCGGCTCTTCGGAGAGGGCCTTGAACTTGCGGGTGGGCTCGCCGTCGCCCGGGCTGGCGGCAATGTAGTTGCCCGAGACCAGGGTTTCCAGGCCAGTGATGCCGGCAAGGCTGACGCTGGGTTTTACCAGCCAGAAGCGTGTGTTGGTCTTCAGGTATTGCTCGACATCCTTGTTCATCTCGATGGTGGCAATCACCCCGCGATTGCTGCCCTCGTCGTCCAGGGCCAGGGTCTTGACCTTGCCGACGGACATCCCCTTGTAGACCACTTCGGTCTTGTTGGCCTGGATACCTTCGCCACTTTCAAAGCGCACCTGGATCTCCAGACCTTGCTGGGAGTAGGCACGCCACCCCAGCCAGCCGCCGATGATCAGGGCAACCAGTGGCAACACCCAAATGGCCGACCAGTTGGAGGCTGGGCGGGTTTTAGCTTTTGGCAAATCACTCATGGTCGTCGTCCGACTCCGTGTTGTCCCAAATCAGTCGGGGATCAAAAGTTACTGCGGCAAGCATCGTCAAGATCACCACACTGGCGAACGCTGCAGCACCGAGATTGGCCTCGACACTGGCAAGTCGCCCAAAGTTAACAACCGCCACCAGGATGGCGATCACGAAGATATCCAGCATGGACCAGCGGCCAATGAATTCGATAAAGCGGTACATGATAATGCGTTGCTGCGCGGACAGCGGCTGATGACGCTGCACCGAGAACAGTAGCAGGCCGATGCCGATCAGCTTGAACGTCGGCACCAGGATACTGGCGATAAACACCACCGCGGCGATAGGGAACATGCCGTGCTGAACCAGTTGGATCACGCCGGCCATAATGGTACTTGGATCGCCCTGGCCAAGGGAGTTGATGGTCATAATTGGTAATAGGTTGGCGGGGATGTACAAGATCGCCGCCGTGATCAGCAAGGCCCAGGTACGTGTGAGGCTGTTGGGCCGGCGGGCATGAATCAGCGCACCGCAACGCGTGCAGAGCTGCTCATCGGTATCAGCCTCTTGCTTGTTCAGCTCGTGACATTCGGTACAAATCAGAATGCCTGCATCAATCGCCCGCATGATCATCCTCTCCTGACAACGCTTGCCAGATCTGGTGGGGCGACATCACCACCTCAAGCAGTACCTGAACCATTAATAGACTGATGAAGCAGACCAGACCCACGCCGATCGTGATGGAGGCCATGTCAGCGAGCTTGACGATCGCCACGAGCACGCCCATCAGGTACACCTCCAACATCCCCCAGTCCTTCAGGTGGTGGTAAATACGGTAGAGCAACAGCCCGTAACTGCGGCCGACCTTCCAGCGAATGCTGAGCAGCACTGCCAGTTGGCAGAGCAACTTGAGCAGGGGAATGCCCATGCTGCACAGGAACACTACGGCCGCGACGCCTTGCATGCCGGTATCGAACAGGCCGACAACGCCGCTCCACACGGTGTCTTCCGAGGACTGCCCGAGTAGATTGAGCTGCATGATGGGTAAAAAGTTCGCAGGGATGTAGAGCAACAGCGCCGCGAGCACGAGGGCCAGGCTTCGTTCAACGACGTTGTGACGGTGAGCGTACAGCTCGTAACCGCAACGCGGGCATTGGGCTTTTTCACCGAGGGCGAGTACGGGTTTGCACATCAGCAAGTCGCACTCGTGGCATGCCACCAGATCCTCCAGTGGTAAGTCCGACACCTTAAGGGTATCAACTGGATCGGGCATAGATAGGGCTCGAACTCTAAAAAAGGTTAGGTGCCTATTCTAGTGGTCTGGTTCAGAAATAACTGTGCAAATTTGTCGGGAGAAACTGGGGGGGATCGATCTAAACGGGGGGGCTCTTACACCCGGGCAGCGCGTTACTTTAATGGGCTGGCGGCATGTAAGCCTTATCGGTGCTGTAGTTCCTTTTCGACCGCCCAAAACAAAACCCCTGTTTGCGTTAGCAAACAGGGGTTCTGGAATTTAATCTTGACGATGACCTACTCTCACATGGGGAAACCCCACACTACCATCGGCGATGCATCGTTTCACTGCTGAGTTCGGGATGGGATCAGGTGGTTCCAATGCTCTATGGTCGTCAAGAAATTCGGGTACTGAGTCGTGACCAAGTGGTCTCGCTTCAGCAAATTGGGTATGTGATAGCTTTCGGTGTTTTGTGAACGTCGAACTTTCGGTTCATTTCGTCTTCACACACCGCAATCTGGCCTTTCGACTCAAATTGCTTGGGTGTTATATGGTCAAGCCTCACGGGCAATTAGTATTGGTTAGCTCAACGCCTCACAGCGCTTACACACCCAACCTATCAACGTCGTAGTCTTCGACGGCCCTTCAGGGAACTCAAGGTTCCAGTGAGATCTCATCTTGAGGCTAGTTTCCCGCTTAGATGCTTTCAGCGGTTATCTATTCCGAACATAGCTACCCGGCAATGCCACTGGCGTGACAACCGGAACACCAGAGGTTCGTCCACTCCGGTCCTCTCGTACTAGGAGCAGCCCCTCTCAAATCTCAAACGTCCACGGCAGATAGGGACCGAACTGTCTCACGACGTTCTAAACCCAGCTCGCGTACCACTTTAAATGGCGAACAGCCATACCCTTGGGACCGGCTTCAGCCCCAGGATGTGATGAGCCGACATCGAGGTGCCAAACACCGCCGTCGATATGAACTCTTGGGCGGTATCAGCCTGTTATCCCCGGAGTACCTTTTATCCGTTGAGCGATGGCCCTTCCATACAGAACCACCGGATCACTAAGACCTACTTTCGTACCTGCTCGACGTGTCTGTCTCGCAGTCAAGCGCGCTTTTGCCTTTATACTCTACGACCGATTTCCGACCGGTCTGAGCGCACCTTCGTACTCCTCCGTTACTCTTTAGGAGGAGACCGCCCCAGTCAAACTACCCACCATACACTGTCCTCGATCCGGATAACGGACCTGAGTTAGAACCTCAAAGTTGCCAGGGTGGTATTTCAAGGTTGGCTCCACGCAGACTGGCGTCCACGCTTCAAAGCCTCCCACCTATCCTACACAAGCAAATTCAAAGTCCAGTGCAAAGCTATAGTAAAGGTTCACGGGGTCTTTCCGTCTAGCCGCGGATACACTGCATCTTCACAGCGATTTCAATTTCACTGAGTCTCGGGTGGAGACAGCGCCGCCATCGTTACGCCATTCGTGCAGGTCGGAACTTACCCGACAAGGAATTTCGCTACCTTAGGACCGTTATAGTTACGGCCGCCGTTTACCGGGGCTTCGATCAAGAGCTTCGCGTTAGCTAACCCCATCAATTAACCTTCCGGCACCGGGCAGGCGTCACACCCTATACGTCCACTTTCGTGTTTGCAGAGTGCTGTGTTTTTAATAAACAGTCGCAGCGGCCTGGTATCTTCGACCGGCATGAGCTTACGGAGCAAGTCCTTCACCCTCACCGGCGCACCTTCTCCCGAAGTTACGGTGCCATTTTGCCTAGTTCCTTCACCCGAGTTCTCTCAAGCGCCTTGGTATTCTCTACCCAACCACCTGTGTCGGTTTGGGGTACGGTTCCTGGTTACCTGAAGCTTAGAAGCTTTTCTTGGAAGCATGGCATCAACCACTTCGTTAACTAAAAGTTAACTCGTCATCAGCTCTCGGCCTTAGAATCCCGGATTTACCTAAGATTCCAGCCTACCACCTTAAACTTGGACAACCAACGCCAAGCTGGCCTAGCCTTCTCCGTCCCTCCATCGCAATAACCAGAAGTACAGGAATATTAACCTGTTTTCCATCGACTACGCTTTTCAGCCTCGCCTTAGGGACCGACTAACCCTGCGTCGATTAACGTTGCGCAGGAAACCTTGGTCTTTCGGCGTGGGTGTTTTTCACACCCATTGTCGTTACTCATGTCAGCATTCGCACTTCTGATACCTCCAGCAAGCTTCTCAACTCACCTTCACAGGCTTACAGAACGCTCCTCTACCGCATCACTTACGTGATACCCGTAGCTTCGGTGTATGGTTTGAGCCCCGTTACATCTTCCGCGCAGGCCGACTCGACTAGTGAGCTATTACGCTTTCTTTAAAGGGTGGCTGCTTCTAAGCCAACCTCCTAGCTGTCTAAGCCTTCCCACATCGTTTCCCACTTAACCATAACTTTGGGACCTTAGCTGACGGTCTGGGTTGTTTCCCTTTTCACGACGGACGTTAGCACCCGCCGTGTGTCTCCCATGCTCGGCACTTGTAGGTATTCGGAGTTTGCATCGGTTTGGTAAGTCGGGATGACCCCCTAGCCGAAACAGTGCTCTACCCCCTACAGTGATACATGAGGCGCTACCTAAATAGCTTTCGAGGAGAACCAGCTATCTCCGAGCTTGATTAGCCTTTCACTCCGATCCACAGGTCATCCGCTAACTTTTCAACGGTAGTCGGTTCGGTCCTCCAGTTAGTGTTACCCAACCTTCAACCTGCCCATGGATAGATCGCCCGGTTTCGGGTCTATTCCCAGCGACTAGACGCCCTATTAAGACTCGCTTTCGCTACGCCTCCCCTATTCGGTTAAGCTCGCCACTGAAAATAAGTCGCTGACCCATTATACAAAAGGTACGCAGTCACAGAACAAAGTCTGCTCCCACTGCTTGTACGCATACGGTTTCAGGATCTATTTCACTCCCCTCTCCGGGGTTCTTTTCGCCTTTCCCTCACGGTACTAGTTCACTATCGGTCAGTCAGTAGTATTTAGCCTTGGAGGATGGTCCCCCCATATTCAGACAAAGTTTCTCGTGCTCCGTCCTACTCGATTTCATGACTAAGAGATTTTCGCGTACAGGGCTATCACCCACTATGGCCGCACTTTCCAGAGCGTTCCGCTAATCTCAAAGCCACTTAAGGGCTAGTCCCCGTTCGCTCGCCACTACTAAGGGAATCTCGGTTGATTTCTTTTCCTCAGGGTACTTAGATGTTTCAGTTCCCCTGGTTCGCCCCTTACACCTATGTATTCAGTGTAAGGTAACCATCTTATGATGGCTGGGTTCCCCCATTCAGACATCTCCGGATCAAAGTCTGTTTGCCGACTCCCCGAAGCTTTTCGCAGGCTACCACGTCTTTCATCGCCTCTGACTGCCAAGGCATCCACCGTATGCGCTTCTTCACTTGACCATATAACCCCAAGCAATCTGGTTATACTGTGAAGACAACATTCGCCGAAAATTCGAATTTCTCAGTTAAGAGAACTCACAAATTTTACCTTAGCCTGATCCGTTACCAGTGAAAGCAACGTTCAGTCTATCTTTCTATCACATACCCAAATTTTTAAAGAACGATCTAATCAAAGACTAGAAATCAACATTCACCATCAACCTGATGGAATGCTCATTTCTAAGCTTTCAAAACTTTCAGAAGCAGTAGTGGTGGAGCCAAACGGGATCGAACCGTTGACCTCCTGCGTGCAAGGCAGGCGCTCTCCCAGCTGAGCTATGGCCCCGTATTTCTACAGGCGTTTCCCACACAAAATTGGTGGGTCTGGGCAGATTCGAACTGCCGACCTCACCCTTATCAGGGGTGCGCTCTAACCAACTGAGCTACAGACCCAATTTCGGGCTGCTTCTTATCGTCTTCTTCAATGAATCAAGCAATTCGTGTGGGAACTTATGGAGCAGCTGATGTCGTCGATTAAGGAGGTGATCCAGCCGCAGGTTCCCCTACGGCTACCTTGTTACGACTTCACCCCAGTCATGAATCACACCGTGGTAACCGTCCTCCCGAAGGTTAGACTAGCTACTTCTGGTGCAACCCACTCCCATGGTGTGACGGGCGGTGTGTACAAGGCCCGGGAACGTATTCACCGCGACATTCTGATTCGCGATTACTAGCGATTCCGACTTCACGCAGTCGAGTTGCAGACTGCGATCCGGACTACGATCGGTTTTATGGGATTAGCTCCACCTCGCGGCTTGGCAACCCTCTGTACCGACCATTGTAGCACGTGTGTAGCCCAGGCCGTAAGGGCCATGATGACTTGACGTCATCCCCACCTTCCTCCGGTTTGTCACCGGCAGTCTCCTTAGAGTGCCCACCATTACGTGCTGGTAACTAAGGACAAGGGTTGCGCTCGTTACGGGACTTAACCCAACATCTCACGACACGAGCTGACGACAGCCATGCAGCACCTGTCTCAATGCTCCCGAAGGCACCAATCTATCTCTAGAAAGTTCATTGGATGTCAAGGCCTGGTAAGGTTCTTCGCGTTGCTTCGAATTAAACCACATGCTCCACCGCTTGTGCGGGCCCCCGTCAATTCATTTGAGTTTTAACCTTGCGGCCGTACTCCCCAGGCGGTCAACTTAATGCGTTAGCTGCGCCACTAAAAGCTCAAGGCTTCCAACGGCTAGTTGACATCGTTTACGGCGTGGACTACCAGGGTATCTAATCCTGTTTGCTCCCCACGCTTTCGCACCTCAGTGTCAGTATTAGTCCAGGTGGTCGCCTTCGCCACTGGTGTTCCTTCCTATATCTACGCATTTCACCGCTACACAGGAAATTCCACCACCCTCTACCATACTCTAGTCAGTCAGTTTTGAATGCAGTTCCCAGGTTGAGCCCGGGGATTTCACATCCAACTTAACAAACCACCTACGCGCGCTTTACGCCCAGTAATTCCGATTAACGCTTGCACCCTCTGTATTACCGCGGCTGCTGGCACAGAGTTAGCCGGTGCTTATTCTGTCGGTAACGTCAAAACAATTACGTATTAGGTAACTGCCCTTCCTCCCAACTTAAAGTGCTTTACAATCCGAAGACCTTCTTCACACACGCGGCATGGCTGGATCAGGCTTTCGCCCATTGTCCAATATTCCCCACTGCTGCCTCCCGTAGGAGTCTGGACCGTGTCTCAGTTCCAGTGTGACTGATCATCCTCTCAGACCAGTTACGGATCGTCGCCTTGGTGAGCCATTACCTCACCAACTAGCTAATCCGACCTAGGCTCATCTGATAGCGCAAGGCCCGAAGGTCCCCTGCTTTCTCCCGTAGGACGTATGCGGTATTAGCGTCCGTTTCCGAACGTTATCCCCCACTACCAGGCAGATTCCTAGGCATTACTCACCCGTCCGCCGCTCTCAAGAGAAGCAAGCTTCTCTCTACCGCTCGACTTGCATGTGTTAGGCCTGCCGCCAGCGTTCAATCTGAGCCATGATCAAACTCTTCAGTTCAA
Organism: Pseudomonas sp. R76; assembly: GCF_009834565.1. GTDB lineage: Bacteria > Pseudomonadota > Gammaproteobacteria > Pseudomonadales > Pseudomonadaceae > Aquipseudomonas. Next base: position 845,847 of record NZ_CP019428.1, on the reverse strand, counting down.
ACATCTTTGGGTTTTTAAGAAACCCTAAACTTGGCTCAGCAATCGTTGGTTACATCTTTGATTTCTCGCGGAGTAACTTGTGATGCTGATAATCTTGTTGACTATCAGTCTGACTCCACAAGCACCCACACGAATTGCTTGATTCAGTTGTTAAAGAGCGGTTGGTTAAGATCTTTCGTCTCAACCGAGGCGCGCATTCTACAGCAGCCTCATTTGCTGTCAAGTGATTATTTTCAGAAGTTTTCGAAGATTTCTTCAACAACTTCAACCACTTGCGCTTCCGATCTCTCGTTAGCGGGAGGCGAATTCTACAGCGTTACACGCTGCTGTCAACACCTCTTTTTCTCCGCTTTCGACCGAGAAGATCGAAACGTTAATAGAGCCAAACAACACCGCTCTACCAACTCCTTCTGGGCTTCGATGAACTGAAGCAACTCGCTGTCGAATTCTGCGTAACTCTTTGTTTACCAAGGAGTTTTCCGTTTCGACTGCGCCGGAAGTGGGGCGAATTATAGACTTCCAGACTCTGCCGTCAACACCTTTTTTCACATTTCTGTCATATCGGTCAAAAAGCCCCCAGAAACGCAAAAGCCGGCCCCGAGGGGCCGGCTTTCAACTACAACGCCTTACAAACTAGGAAAGGCAAACTGCGACGCTTCATGACTGGCCCGCTGCGGCCAGCGCTGGGTAATCGCCTTGCGACGCGTATAGAAACGCACCCCATCCGGCCCATAGGCATGCAGGTCGCCAAACAGCGAGCGCTTCCAGCCGCCAAAGCTGTGATACGCCACCGGTACCGGCAGTGGCACGTTCACACCGACCATGCCCACTTCAATTTCGTCACAGAACAGGCGCGCAGCTTCACCGTCACGCGTAAAGATGCAGGTGCCGTTGCCATATTCATGGTCGTTGATCAGCTGCATCGCCGCTTCCAGGCTGTTCACCCGAACCACACACAGCACCGGCCCAAAGATCTCTTCTTTATAGATACGCATCTCAGGGGTCACGCGATCAAACAGGCTGCCACCGAGGAAGAAGCCTTCTTCATGGCCCGCAATACTCAACCCACGACCATCCACTACCAGCTCAGCGCCCGAAGCCACACCGTCTTCTATATAGCCACTGACCTTGTCCCGCGCCTGGCCCGTCACCAACGGCCCCATATCCAGGCCACACGAAGTGCCTGCGCCGATCTTCAGCGCCTTCACCTGCGGCACCAGCTTGGCAATCAACGCATCCGCCACCTGATCTCCCACGCATACCGCTACCGAGATGGCCATGCAACGCTCACCGCAGGAACCATACGCCGCGCCCATCAATGCACTCACGGCATTGTCCAGGTCTGCATCCGGCATCAACACCGCGTGGTTCTTCGCCCCGCCCAGTGCCTGCACGCGTTTGCCGCGTTTGGTCGCTTCGGAATAGATGTACTCGGCAATCGGCGTCGAGCCCACAAAGCTCAGCGCCTTGACTTCCGGCGCTTCGATCAGCGCATCCACCGCGCCCTTGTCGCCGTGCACCACGCTCAACACGCCTTTAGGCAGCCCGGCTTCCTGCAGCAATTGCGCGATCAGCAGCGTAGAGCTTGGATCACGCTCCGAAGGTTTCAGGATGAAACAGTTACCGCAGACAATCGCCAGCGGGTACATCCACAGCGGAACCATCGCCGGGAAATTGAACGGTGTAATACCCGCCACTACGCCCAGCGGCTGAAAGTCCGACCAGGCATCAATATTCGGCCCCACGTTACGGCTGTACTCGCCCTTGAGAATCTCCGGCGCCGAGCACGCGTACTCGACGTTCTCGATACCGCGTTTCAATTCGCCCGCAGCGTCCTCCAAGGTCTTGCCGTGCTCTTCGCTGATCAACTGCGAGATACGTGCTTCGTTCTGCTCCAGCAATTGCTTGAAACGAAACATCACCTGGGCACGCTTGGCCGGTGGAGTATTACGCCAGGCCGGGAACGCCGCCTTGGCCGAGTCGATCGCCTGTTGAATGGTTTCACGGCTGGCCAACGGCACCTGGTGAATCACCTGGCCGGTAGACGGGTTGTACACGTCGGCGCTACGGCCGCTGTCGTTGACCAACTCACCGTTGATCAAGTGCTGGATAAGGCTCATGCAGGGCTCCTGAAAAGTTGTTTTATATAGAAGGAGAAATCAGTCGATTTTGTTCAGCACTTCGCCGACCGCGTCGAACAGACGATCCAGGTCCTGCGGCTTGCTGTTGAAGGTTGGCCCGAACTGCAGGGTGTCGCCGCCAAAGCGCACGTAGAAACCGGCTCTCCACAAGGCCATGCCGGCCTCGAATGGACGCACGATGGCATCACCGTCACGCGGGGCAATCTGGATCGCACCGGCCAAGCCGTAGTTACGAATATCGATCACGTTTTTGCTGCCTTTCAAGCCATGCAGCGCATTCTCAAAGTGCGGGGCGACTTCGGCCACGCTCTGCACCAGGTTTTCTTTCTGCAACAGGTCCAATGCCGCAAGGCCCGCCGCGCAAGCCACCGGATGCGCCGAGTAGGTGTAGCCGTGGGGGAATTCCACCGCGTACTCCGGCGTCGCCTGGTTCATGAAGGTCTGATAGATCTCGCTGCTGGCAATCACCGCGCCCATCGGGATCGCGCCGTTGGTGACTTGCTTGGCGATGCACATCAGGTCCGGGGTCACGCCGAAGCTGTCGGCACCGAACATCGAGCCAGTACGGCCAAAGCCGGTGATCACTTCGTCGAACACCAGCAGGATGTTGTGCTGGTCGCAGATTTCACGCAGGCGCTTGAGATAACCCTGTGGCGGCACCAGCACGCCAGCGGAGCCGGCCATCGGCTCGACAAACACCGCAGCGATGTTCGACGCGTCGTGCAGCTCGATCAACTTGAGCAGCTCGTCGGCCAAGGCGATACCGCCCTGCTCCGGCATGCCACGGGAGAATGCATTGCTGGCCAGCAAGGTGTGCGGCAGATGGTCAACATCCATCAAGCCCTGACCAAACAGCTTACGGTTACCGTTCACGCCGCCCAGACTGGTGCCGGCGATGTTCACGCCATGATAACCACGGGCGCGGCCAATCATTTTGGTCTTGGTGGCTTGGCCCTTCAGGCGCCAGTAGGCACGCACCATCTTCACCGCAGTGTCCGCGCACTCGGAGCCGGAGTCGGTGAAGAACACGTGGTTCAAGTTGCCTGGGGTCAGGTCGGTAATCTTTTCCGCCAGTTGGAACGACAACGGATGACCGTATTGGAAGCCTGGGGAGTAGTCCAAAGTGCCCAGTTGTTTGGACACGGCTTCCTGAATTTCCTTGCGCGTGTGCCCGGCGCCGCAGGTCCACAGGCCCGACAATGAGTCATACACCTTGCGGCCCTTGTCATCGGTCAACCAGCTGCCTTCGGCGGCCACGATCAGGCGCGGGTCACGCTGGAAGTTACGGTTGGCGGTGTAGGGCATCCAGTGGGCATCCAACTTCAGTTGGCTGGCCAGGGACGAAGGGGCGTTTTCGGGCATGTTCATCAGCAAAACCTCGCAAGGCAAAAGGCAGCGTCGGGATTGAAAAGCGTTGTTGCAGCTAAATTGCCACGGGGATAAAGTCGGTGAAATTCAACTCTTCTAACCTTCAGTCAGGCCTTCACTAAACTATGAGCAGCCGTCGACCCGACCCACTGGCCCAAGTCAGCGACTTCGATATTCGCCTGTTGCGCATCTTTCGCAGCGTGGTGGAATGCGGCGGTTTCTCGGCCGCAGAAACCGTGCTCGGCATCGGCCGCTCGGCCATCAGCCAGCAAATGAGCGACCTGGAGCAGCGCCTCGGCTTAAGGCTGTGCCAACGCGGGCGCGCCGGCTTCTCGCTGACCGAAGAAGGCCGCGAGGTCTACCAATCGGCGTTGCAACTGTTAAGTGCCCTGGAAAGCTTTCGCACTGAGGTCAACGGCCTGCACCAGCATTTGCGCGGCGAGCTGATCATCGGCCTCACCGACAACCTCGTCACCCTGCCGCACATGCGCATTACCCACGCCTTGGCGCAGTTGAAGGAACGCGGGCCGGACGTGCAGATACAAATCCGCATGATCGCCCCCAACGAAGTCGAGCAAGGCGTACTCGACGGACGCCTGCACGTCGGCGTGGTGCCCCAGGCCAGTGCCTTGTCCGGCCTGGAATACCAGCCGTTGTACAGCGAGCGCTCGCTGCTCTATTGCGCGGTCGGCCACCCGTTGTTTTATGCCGACGACAAGCAGCTGGACGACACCCGCGTCGACAGCCAGGACGCCATCGCCCCCACCTTCCGCCTGCCCGCCGAGATCCAGGCGCATTACCAGGCACTCAATTGCACCGCCAGCGCCTCGGACCGCGAAGGCATGGCGTTCCTGATCCTCACTGGTCGTTACATTGGTTACCTGCCCGATCACTACGCCAGCCTGTGGGTGCAACAAGGCCGACTGCGCGCGCTGAAACCGACTACACGTTTTTACGATTTAAGCCTCGCATCGGTCACGCGCAAGGGCCGCCGCCCTCATTTGGTGCTGGAAAGCTTCCTCGAGAGTTTGGCAGCAACGCGCTAACTCGGGCCTCTCGTCAAAAGCTGAGCAACTGGACAGCTTTTTGCAAGGCAGCCAGGACCTTGAACCGTCCGCCCCGAGTTTGCCCACCATGCCACCAGAAAACGCCAGCCCCAGCGACCTGATCTACGGCCTCAACGACCGCCCGAAACCCATTCCCGCACTACTGGCCGCCTTGCAACATGTGCTGGCAGCTTTTGTCGGCATCATCACCCCGCCACTGATTATCGGCTCCACCCTGGGCCTCACCGCCCATTTGCCCTACTTGATCAGCATGGCGTTGATGGTTTCCGGCGTCGGTACTTTCATTCAGGCACGCAGGCCGTTTGGCATCGGCGCCGGGATGATCTGCCTGCAAGGCACCAGCTTTGCGTTTCTCGGCGCAGTGTTGTCGGCGGGATTCCTGGTGAAGCAACGCGGCGGCAGCCCGGAAGACATCATGGCGATGATCTTTGGCGTGTGCTTTTTCGGCGCAGCAGTGCAGATCGTGCTGAGCCGCTTCATCGGCCAGCTACGTCGAGTAATCACGCCATTAGTTACAGGGATTGTCATCACACTGATCGGCATCAGCCTCATCAAAGTCGGTATCACCGACCTCGGCGGCGGGTTCAACGCGCCGGACTTTGGTGCGCCGATCAACCTGGCACTGGGCGTGTTCGTGGTGCTGACCATCATCCTGCTCAACCGCTCCAACACGCCGTGGGTACGTCTTTCGGCGATCATCATCGGCCTGGCCCTCGGCAGTTTGGCCGCGTGGTTCAGCGGCAAGCTGGTGCCCCAAGCCCTGCCTGATTTGCCGTTGATCAGCGTGCCCATGCCGTTTCGCTTCGGTTTCAACTTCGACTGGAGCGCCTTCCTGCCTATCGCGCTGATTTATCTGATCAGCAGTATCGAAACGGTCGGCGACCTCACCGCCAATTGCATGATTGCGCGCCAGCCCATCAGCGGCCCTTCTTATATAAGCCGACTCAAAGGCGGTGTATTGGGCGATGGCGTGAGTTGCATGATCGCCGCCACCTTCAGCGCCTTTCCCAACACCACCTTTGCGCAGAACAACGGCGTGATTCAGCTCACCGGCGTGGCCAGTCGTTACGTCGGGCTGTACATCGGCGTGCTGCTGTTTTGCCTCGGTTTGTTTCCGCTGATCGGCGCCGTGCTGCAGCAAATTCCCAAGCCGGTATTGGGCGGCGCAACCCTGGTGATGTTCGGCAGTGTGGCCGCTGCTGGCGTGCGCATCCTGGCCCAGGCGCCGCTGGACCGACGCAGCATGCTGATCATCGCCACCTCGTTCGGCGTCGGCCTGGGCATTGCCGCCCAACCGGACCTGCTGCACTTGATGCCCTCGCTGGTGCAAAACCTGTTCGACTCAGCTATCACCAGCGGCGGCCTGACTGCGATTGTGCTGTGTCTTTTGTTACCGGAAGCCAAAGCGGCCTCCACTGCCGCAAACCACGCACTGGAAAGCGACACTCTGGAACCGCTTTGACGCTTTTATTGCATCGGGACTTGTCTGGGGCTTGAGGGTGGGTTATCTGTGCACACGTCGTCTCTCTCGATCAGCACGGAAACCTCCATGAGCCTCGAAGTTCCTGCCCACAGCAACCACGCCGGTAAACCCGCCAGCCGTATTCGGCAAAAAAATGAACAAGCGATTCTGCAGGCTGCTGAAGACGAGTTCGCGCGCCATGGCTACAAAGGCACCAGCATGAACACCATTGCCTCAAGTGCCGGGCTGCCCAAAGCCAACTTGCATTACTACTTCACCAACAAACTTGGCCTGTACATCGCGGTGCTGAGCAACATCCTCGAACTCTGGGACAGCACCTTCAACGCGCTGACCGCCGAGGATGACCCGGCCGTGGCCCTCACCCGCTACATCCGCACCAAGATGGAGTTTTCCCGGCGCCACCCGCAGGCCTCGCGGATCTTCGCCATGGAAATCATCAGTGGCGGCGAATGCCTCACCGAATATTTCAGCCAGGACTACCGCGCCTGGTTCAGCGGCCGCGCCGCCGTGTTCCAGGCCTGGATCGACGCCGGCAAGATGGACCCCATCGACCCCGTGCACCTGATCTTCCTGCTGTGGGGCAGCACCCAGCACTACGCCGACTTTGCCACCCAGATCTGCCGCGTCACCGGTCGCACCAAGCTGACCAAGCAAGACATGGAAGACGCCGGCACTAACCTGATCCACATCATTCTCAAAGGCTGTGGCATCAAGCCAGCCCAATAATCGAAGCGACTTATGCCTTTCACGCTCACCGGCCTTTGCGAATTTCGTGAAGAAATACGCAAAAGCCGCTTCATCACCCTCGCGGCGCCGATTACCAGCGCGCAAGACGCCCAGGCGTTTTTCGAGCAACACAGCGACCTCAACGCCACCCACAACTGCTGGGCCTGGAAACTCGCCGACCAGTACCGCAGCAACGACGACGGTGAACCCGGCGGCACCGCCGGGCGACCGATCCTGGCCGCCATCGAGGCCCAAGGGTTTGATCAAGTCGCGGTGCTGGTGATTCGCTGGTACGGCGGCATCCAACTGGGCACCGGCGGCCTGGCCCGTGCCTACGGCGGCGGCGCGAACAAATGCCTGCAAACCGCCGAGCGCATCGAGCTGATCAGCCGTGTGCCACTGAATTGCGCCTGCGGGTTTTCCGAATTGAACCTGGTCAAACTGCGCGTCGCCGAACTGGGCGGGTTAGTTGTGGAAGAAACCTTCACCGCCAATGGCGTGGAGTTGCAACTGGCTCTGGGCGAAGCGCACATCGACACCCTGCAAACCCAGCTTGCCGACCTGAGCCGTGGGCGCATCCTGCTGCAACGCTGAAATTGCCCACATCTACTGTGCACCTGCCTGTGGATAACCTGAGCACATCCAGCCGTAACCCTTCTGTCATAAGGGCTTGCGGGCGCTGTTTTTTTTTTAACCAGCAACACTTGACCCTATTTGCCTACGCCTGGGGTAATGTTGTCAGCCGAATTCACTGAACCGCGACTCAAAAGGAAGCCTTCATGTCTACGCCAAAAACCGCACTGATTATCGGCGCCTCCCGCGGGCTGGGCCTTGGCTTGGTCAAGCAATTGCTCCAGGACGGCTGGGATGTGACTGCCACCGTGCGTGACCCGAGCAAGGCCGATGCGCTGAAAGCCGTGGGCCCGGTACACATCGAGAAGCTGGACATGGACGATCAGCAAGCCGTGATCGCCCTGAGCCAGCGCCTCAAGGACCGCACCCTTGACCTGCTGTTCGTCAACGCCGGCGTCAAGGGCCCGGCCAACCAGGAGCCTGGCCACGCCACCCTGGCGGAAGTCGGCCAGCTGTTTTTCACCAACGCGGTGGCACCGATCAACCTGGCGCAGCGTTTTGTCGGGCAGATTCGCAAAGACAGCGGCGTGCTGGCCTTCATGAGTTCGATACTCGGCAGCGTGACCATTCCCGACGGTTCCGACCTGGCGCTGTACAAGGCCAGCAAGGCCGCACTCAACTCCATGACCAACAGCTTCATTACGCAACTGGGTGACCACAAACTCACCGTGTTGTCGCTGCACCCAGGCTGGGTGAAAACCGATATGGGCGGCGAGAACGCGCACATCGATGTGGACACCAGCGTGCGTGGCCTGGTGGATCAAGTGAATGCCTACACCGGCAAGGGCGGCCATCACTTTATCGACTACAAAGGCGACACCATCGCCTGGTAATACCACGGATCAAAATGTGGGAGGGCTTGCTCCCTCCTGCATTGAGCAATGTAGACCCAACCTCTGACAACACGTAATCTACCGACCTCGCCCTCACCGGCGACCCTGGATCAGCAGACAGGGCAACACTGAGCTGGCAAACCTGAACCCATCATTCAGAGGAGCCGGCCAATGCCTGCGACCCGTATCTGGTTAAAAAACCCCCTCGCGATTTTCACTGCCAATGGCCTCGACGCCCGTGGCGGCCTGGTGCTGCAAGACGGTGTGATCACCGAAGTGCTCGGCTGGGGAAAAGAGCCCGCCGTGCCTTGCGGGCAAGTGTTCGATGCTCGCGAACACGTGATCCTGCCCGGGCTGATCAACACCCATCACCACTTCTACCAAACCCTGACCCGCGCCTGGGCGCCGGTGGTTAACCAGCCCTTGTTCCCATGGTTGAAAACCCTGTACCCAGTCTGGGCCCGGCTGACCCCGGAAAAACTCGCGCTGGCGTCCAAAGTCGCCTTGGCTGAATTGCTGCTCTCGGGCTGCACCACCGCGGCGGACCATCACTACCTGTTCCCCGACGGTCTGGAAAATGCCATCGACGTACAGGTCGAAAGCGTGCGCGAACTGGGCATGCGCGCCATGCTCACTCGCGGTTCCATGAGCCTGGGCGAAGCCGACGGCGGCCTGCCGCCGCAACAGACCGTGCAACAAGGCCACGTGATTCTCGAAGACAGCCAGCGCCTGATCCGCACCTACCACCAACGCGGCGACGGCGCGCAGATCCAGATTGCCCTGGCGCCCTGCTCGCCGTTTTCGGTCACGCCGCAAATCATGCAAGCCAGCGCCGAACTCGCCAACAGCCTCGACGTGCGCCTGCACACGCATCTGGCGGAAACCCTCGACGAAGAAGACTTCTGCCTGCAGCGTTTCGGCCTGCGCACCGTCGACTACCTCGACAGCGTCGGTTGGCTCGGCCCGCGCACCTGGCTGGCCCATGGCATTCACTTCAACCCGGATGAAGTCGCGCGCCTCGGCGCCGCCGGCACCGGCATCTGCCATTGCCCAAGCTCGAACATGCGCCTGGCGTCCGGCATCTGTCCGACCCTGGACCTGCTTGCCGCCGGCGCGCCGATTGGTCTTGGCGTGGATGGCTCCGCCTCCAACGATGCATCGAACATGATCCTTGAAGCGCGCCAGGCCTTGTATATCCAGCGCCTGCGTTACGGCGCAGAAAAGATCACCCCCGAAGGCGTGCTGGGCTGGGCCACCAAGGGCTCCGCGCAGTTGCTGGGGCGTACGGATATTGGCGAGTTGGCCGTGGGCAAACAGGCCGACCTGGCACTGTTCAAGCTCGATGAGCTGCGCTTCTCCGGCAGCCACGATCCGATTTCGGCGCTGCTGCTGTGCGGTGCGGACCGCGCGGATCGGGTGATGGTTGGCGGTAAGTGGCGGGTGATTGATGGGCAGGTTGAGGGCCTGGATCTCAAAGGCTTGATCGCCGATCACAGCCAGGCGGCGCGGGAACTGATCAACAAAACTTAACTGAAGAAACACCTTCGAAAATGTGAGAGCGGGCCTCTGTGGGAGCTGGCTTGCCTGCGATAGCATCATCTCGGTGCAACTGAAAAACCGAGGTGTCTGCATCGCAGGCAAGCCAGCTCCCACACAACCCAGTTCCCACATTGGGTTCTGTGGTGTTTACAGGCCCAACAGCGACAGCATGATAAACGTCGCAAACAACACAAAATGGGTCATCCCTTCGATGGCGTTGGTTTCGCCATCGTTGAGGTTGATCGCGCTGACCACCAGCGTGATCAGCACCATCACGGTCTGCACCGGCGTCATCGCCATCTGGAACGGCTGGCCCGTGTAAAGCGCCATGGCCTCCATCACCGGCACGGTGAGGATCACCGTCGACAAAGACGCACCCAGTGCGATGTTCACCACCGACTGCATGCGGTTGGCCAACGCCGCGCGCAACGCCGTCAGAATCTCCGGCGCCGCCGAAATGGCCGCGACCACAATCGCCGTGATCACCGGCGGTGCGCCCGTACCTTCCAAACCCAGGTCGAGGGTCTTGGACATCACCTCGGCCAGTGCGCCGATCACGATCACGCCAAACACCAAGGTGCCGATGGAGAAAGCCAAACTGATCGGCGGCTCCTGCTGTTCTTCCGGCTGTTTCTTGCGGCGTTTTTCCGGGTAGCTGTAGCTGAAGAAATAACTGTGCGGCCCCACCTGCATGCGCAGGAACAGGGTGTAGAGCAGCATCATCGCGCCGATGGTGAAGGCCGAGTAAATTTTCCAGTCCGCCTCGGGGATAAATTCCGGCACCACCATCGACACGCCCATGGCGGTGAGGATCATCACGCTATAGCTGCGCGCCGAGTCATCGTTATAGGACTGTTCGCCATGCTTGATGCCGCCCATCAGCGCGGCCAGGCCGAGGATGCCGTTGATATCGAGCATCACCGCCGAGTAAATGGTGTCGCGCACCAGGGTGGGCGAAGGCTCGTTGCTCATCATGATCGCCAGGATCACCACTTCTACCAGCACGGCGGCAAGGGTCAGGATCATGGTGCCGTAAGGGTCGCCGACCTTTTCCGCGAGTTGCTCGGCATGGTGGGCGACTCGCATCGAGGCCACGACGATAAACACAATCAGCGCCACTCCGCTGAGCAGCGCCACGATTTGCCCGCTGTGCAGCATCCAGTGCTCCAACGGGTAGGCGGCGATGGCGGCAATCAGCGCCAACAGCATGTATTTTTCTTGCTTGAGGGATGTGAGCATTCCGGGCCTTTTCGTGCAGCAAATCAGTCATTGATGGGGTACAGACTGCACCACGCCGCTAACGTTTCGTTACACCTTAGTTCACGCGCTCCTTGCGTGAATAAAAGCAATACTCTCCTGCTGGTCAGGTTTTGCCGATTATTTCAGCCATGGCCTGTAGAATGCCGCCATTGCACCTGATGAGAATTTAGAAAATGTACGATTGGCTCAACGCCCTGCCCAAGGCTGAATTGCACCTGCACCTGGAAGGCTCGCTGGAGCCTGAGCTGCTGTTCGCCCTGGCCGAGCGCAACAAGATTGCACTGCCGTGGGACGACGTCGAAACCCTGCGCAAGGCCTACGCCTTCAACAACCTGCAAGAGTTTCTCGACCTGTACTACCAGGGCGCGGATGTGCTGCGCACCTCCCAGGATTTCTACGACCTGACCTGGGCCTACCTGCTGCGCTGCAAAGCACAGAACGTGATCCACACTGAACCCTTCTTCGACCCGCAAACCCACACCGACCGTGGCGTGCCGTTCGAAGTGGTGCTCAACGGCATCGCCGCTGCGCTCAAAGATGGTGAGCAGCAACTGGGTATCACCAGCGGTTTGATCTTGAGCTTCCTGCGCCACTTGAGCGAAGCCGAAGCCGAGAAAACCCTCGACCAGGCCCTGCCGTTCCGTGACGCGTTTGTGGCCGTCGGCCTGGACAGCTCGGAAATGGGTCATCCGCCAAGCAAGTTCAAGCGCGTGTTCGACCGTGCCCGTCACGAAGGCTTCCTTACCGTGGCCCACGCCGGCGAAGAAGGCCCGCCGGAGTACATCTGGGAAGCCATCGACCTGCTGAAAATCCAGCGCATCGACCACGGCGTACGCGCCATCGAAGACGAGCGTTTGATGCAGCGCATCATCGACGAGCAGATCCCGCTGACCGTGTGCCCGCTGTCCAACACCAAGCTGTGCGTGTTCGATGACATGGCCCAACACAATATTCTCGACATGCTCGAGCGTGGTGTGAAGGTGACGGTCAACTCGGATGACCCGGCGTACTTCGGTGGTTATGTCACCGAGAACTTCCACGCGCTGTACACCAGCCTGGGCATGACCCAGGACCAGGCCAAACGCCTGGCGCAGAACAGCCTGGATGCGCGGTTGGTAAAGCCATAACACTTATTCACTGAATAAATGCAGGCTAAATGTGGGAGCGGGCTTGCTCGCGAAGGCGGTGTGTCAGTCAATGCATATGTCGACTGAAGCACCGCTTTCGCGAGCAAGCCCGCTCCCACATTGACCTCACCCGGCTTTAGATTTCGGTAAGTTCTTCCAGGGTCTTCCCCTTCGTCTCCATCCCAAACACCCACACCACCAGCGCCGCCACCGCAAAACACAGCGCGCCCAAGGCAAACACCCCGCCCTGCCCGGTTATCGGAAACACCAGCCCGGTCACCAACGGCCCCAGCAATGACCCAACCCGGCCAATCGCCGAGGCAAACCCGGAACCCGTGGCCCGCGCCGATGTGGGATACAGCTCCGGCGTGTAGGTGTACAGCACCGCCCACATGCCAAACAGAAAGAACTGCATCAACAGCCCCGACGTAATCAGCAGCCCCACGTTGCCGCCAAACACCGCACTCTGCCCATACAGAAACGCCATCACCCCGCCGCCCAGCAACGTCACCACACACACCGGTTTGCGCCCCCAGCGCTCCACCAGCCAGGCCGCCATCAGGAAGCCGGGAATCCCGCCCAGAGAGATGATCACCGTGTAATACACCGACTGAGTCACGGCAAAACCCGACTGCTGCAACAACGCGCTCAGCCAGGAGGTCAGCCCGTAAAAGCCAAGCAATGCAAAGAACCACACGCTCCAGATCATCATCGTGCGTTGGCGATATTGCGCCGACCACAGTTGTTGAAACGCCGAGAAAAACGTCCCCGGCACGCTCTCCACCCGTGGCAACGCGATGGGCTCCGGCAAGTCGGCACGCCCCAGCGAGTCGCGCACTTTTTGCTCAATACCCTGCAACACCTTGTCTGCCGCTTCGTGCCGTCCTGCCTGTTCAAGCCAGCGCGGCGACTCGGGGATAAAAAACCGAATCGCCAGGACAAACACCGCCGGCACGGCCAACACCAAGAAGATGTCGCGCCAGCCAATCACCGGCAGCAGGAAGTAAGACAGCACGCCCGCCGCCACAAAACCGAGCGGCCAGAAGCCATCCATCAAGGCGATATAGCGCCCGCGCCTTTTGGCCGGGATCAGCTCCGAAAGCATCGACTGCGCAATCGGAAACTCCATGCCCATGCCGATCCCCAGCAGAATGCGAAACAGCGTCAACGTCTCCACCGTTTGCGCGGTGGAACACAGGTAGCTGGCGAGGCCCCACAACACGATGCTCCACTGGAACACCGGCTTGCGCCCAAAACGATCCGCCAACATCCCGGACAAAGACGCACCGACCACCATGCCGAAAAAACTCGAACTGGCCAGCAACCCGGCCTGGGCCGTGCTCAGGCCGAACTCGGTTTTGATCGAGCCCAACAGAAACGTCATCATCGCCAGGTCCATGGAATCGAAGAAAAACGCCAGGGCGATGATGATGAAGATGATTCGGTGGTAACCGCTGATGGGCAACCGTTCCAGCCGTTCCGCTGCGCTATAGCCTTGCATACCCATGCCGCACCCCCTGTGTGAAGAAACCCCTCGGCGAGTGTGCGGTAACGTTTGCGCCGCTAATTGCTGGATGCGACCTGACTGAAACTCTGAACGACCATTGCCCTGCTACAACGCGGCCAGCCGGTTGATTTCTGCAAACCCGAGGTCGGTGACCAGCAAGGCGTGGGACTCGTTGACCAGGCTGATCCAGCCGGACTGCATAAACAGTTTCAGCAGCCCGGTCCCCAATGCACCGCCCAGGTGCGGTTGCTGCTGGCTCCAGTCAAAACAATCGCACGCCAAGGGCGCGCCCAGTGCCTGGGTAAAAATGCCCATGGCCGCCAGCTGCCGCACGCCCGCCAGGGTGACGTCGGTACGCTGTTCATAACGGTCGATCCAGCCGGCCTCCAACATCCGCCTATAAAGCCCCGCCGCCAACTCTCCGCCCAGGTGGCCGTGGCATAAGCGTGCGCGCCGCAAAGGTGCCGGCGCCAGCAATGCCGGCGGCAATACATTCGGCGTACTGCGCGCGGCACTGGCCATGGTGGTACTGGCCAACGCGTCGATGGCAACGCAGACATCGGCGGCCGCCATACGAAACAGGCGCTTGCCGCGCCGGGCCTCCACCCGCAGCAATCCACCCCCGGTCAGCCGCGACAAATGGGCGATGGCCGAGGCCGATGACAACCCGGCGAGCGTCGCCAACTCTTCTGAAGATTTGGCCGACCCGTCCATCAAGGCCCAGAGCATGGCGGTGCGCTTGGGCTCGCAAAGCAAGCTGGCGATGTGACTGATGCAAGGTGCCGCTTCCATGTATTCACTCCTTGTTAATCATTTGTCTGCTGCGGTTGGAACTGAAGTATAGGGGCGCAAACCGCCCATTCCGCGGCGTCTGACGGCGCGGATAGGGACAGGGTCTGAGTGAAATTTCCTGCTTTGATGGAGGCTATTGCGCGACGCTTAATCGCTCCGGCCATTGCGCCGTCAACATCGCACAGCGGGCCACGAGCATTTCCCGCAGCAGGTTGATGGGTTTGCTCAATTGCGCACGATGGGCGCATAGCAGGTTGAGCGGCGTGCGCTCGCCGCGCAGCTCCGGCAGGATCACGCGCAAGCGCCCGGCCAGCACGTCGCTGCTCACATCCAGCCAGGACTTATAGGCAATGCCGACCCCCGCCACGGCCCAGCGGCGCACCACATCAGCGTCGTCACTGAAACGGTCACCGCTCACCGTCAGGCTGACTTCGCGCTTGCCGTCGTGAAAACTCCAGTGGTCGTGAACGCGGCTGCTCAGCATGTACAGCAGGCAATTGTGCTGGGCCAGTTGTTCCAGATGGCGCGGCTCGCCATGCCGCGCCAGGTAGCTGGGCGCGGCGCACAGCACGCGCAGATTGTCCGGGGCGATGGGCAGCGCAATCAGGCTCGAGTCTTCGGGCTCGCCGTAGCGCAGGGCGATGTCCACTGGCTGGCGAAACAGGTCGGCAATCCGGTCGCCCAGCAGCAGGCGGATGCTCAGTTGCGGGTATTCAAGCTGGAACTCATCCAGCCACGGCAGCAGCTGATTACGCCCGAAGTCCGACGGCGCCGACAGTTGCAGCACGCCGCTGACATGGTCCTGGCCGCTGGCCAATAAGCGCCGCCCTTCGTCCAATGAGCCCAGCGCGGCGCGGGCGTATTCCAGAAAACCTTCGCCCTCGGCGGTCAGCCGCAAGCTGCGGGTGGAGCGCGCCAGCAACCGCGCGCCCAGTTGCTGCTCAATGCGCTTCAACGCAGCGCTGGCCACCGCGGGCGACAGGTCCATGACCCGCGCAGCAGCAGACAGGCTACCCAAGTCCGCCGCGCGCACAAACAATTGCAAATCATCAAAACGCAGCATGCATTCCCGCCGATTATCAATATTTCATTGAAACAGACTGCTGTTTTAGCGGCTTTTATCTTCCTGGGAAATAGCCAATCATCTGCCCATCCCGTTCATCACGTGCCAGGAGTTGAATATGTCCACTGCCTTTAACGTCATCGCCACGCTGATCGCCAAACCCGGCCAACACGCCGCATTGGAATCCTTGCTGCGCGACATCCTGGA
Source organism: Pseudomonas sp. R76 (assembly GCF_009834565.1). GTDB lineage: Bacteria > Pseudomonadota > Gammaproteobacteria > Pseudomonadales > Pseudomonadaceae > Aquipseudomonas. The sequence continues at coordinate 830,101 of NZ_CP019428.1, read as the reverse complement.
GCCGACCCGCCTGGAAGCCGGTTGCGAGCAGTACGACCTGCACCAGGACCTGCAACACCCCGAGACCTTCTACATGCTCGAACGCTGGAGCGACGACGCAGCGCTGGCCGACCACGACCAGAGCGCGCATATCCAGAATTTCCGCGCCAAGGCCGCTGACGTGATCGAGCACTTCGAACTCAAGCGCCTGAAATTTATTGCCTGATCACCGCCCTTTTCCGGAGCCCACATGAAAGCCATTGCCTACTACGCCTCACTGCCGATCACCGACACACACGCCCTGCAAGACATCGAACTGCCCGAGCCGGTCGCCGGCCCGCGTGACCTGCTGGTGGAAGTCAAAGCCATCTCGGTCAACCCGGTGGACACCAAAGTGCGCCAGAACGTCGCCCCGGAAAACGGCGCCGCCAAGGTGCTGGGCTGGGACGTGGCTGGCGTGGTCAAGGCGGTCGGCAGCGACGTGACGCTGTTCAAGGCCGGGGACAAGGTGTTTTACGCCGGCTCCCTGGTACGCCCGGGCGGCAACAGCGAACTGCACACTGTGGATGAGCGCATCGTCGGGCACATGCCCAAGAGCCTGGGGTTTGCCGAAGCCGCCGCGCTGCCGCTGACCGCCATCACCGCCTGGGAATTGCTGTTCGAGCGCCTGCAAGTGCGCGAAGGTACAGACGACGAAGGCCAAAGCCTGCTGATCGTCGGCGCCGCTGGCGGTGTGGGTTCGATCCTGACCCAACTGGCCAGCCAGCTCACTGCGCTGAAAGTCATCGGCACCGCCTCGCGCCCGGAAACCCAGGCATGGGCCAAGGCCCTCGGCGCCGACCTGGTGATCGACCACAGCCAGCCGCTGAGCGAAGCGCTGAAAAACGCCGGCCACCCGCAAGTGACACACGTCGCCAGCCTGACCCAGACCGATCATCACCTGGACCAACTGGTGGAAGCCCTGGAGCCGCAAGGCAAGCTGGCGCTGATTGACGACCCCAAGGCGCTGGATGTGAGCAAGCTCAAGCGCAAGAGCCTGTCGTTGCATTGGGAGTTCATGTACACGCGCTCGATGTTCGAGACGCCGGACATGATCGAACAGCACAACCTGCTCAACCGTGTGGCTGACCTGATCGACGCCGGCACCTTGAAAACCACGGTGGGTGAGCACTTCGGTGTGATCAACGCAGAAAACCTGCGCCGCGCCCACGCGCTGCTGGAAAGCGGCAAGGCCAAGGGCAAGATCGTGCTCGAAGGGTTCTAAAAATCGTCTGTCAGTGTCGTCCTTTATTCCTGTGAGTAATGGACGACACCGCTAGTCAGAGAGTTGACCTTTGTCATATTTGTGAGCGCATTCGGGTTTATATTGGCCGCCTTTGCCACGATTCTTTTACGTGAGGAAGTCAGCAATGAAGATCCTGATAAGAGCGTTAGCAAAATCCCCCGGCAACAAATGGCAGGTCAGCCTCGACGGTGATGCGTTCACCTTCCGCAGTGAGGCCGAGGCCCGTGCCTTTGCCGACACCCTGCAAGCCCGCATTCAAGCGCCCCACCGCATTCCCCTCAGCCAGCAACGCTCCGCCGCTGGCTGATCCGCACTTCAGACCTGCGCTTGCACGGCCCTCGCCCGTTGCAGGCGCTGGGTCGACACGGCAATCGTCACTGCCAATACACCGCACAAGCTGATGACCATCGCCATCGGCATTGCCGTGCCGTCGTGCAACACGCCAACCAGCGATGCCGCGCCCGCCGCCACACCGAACTGTATGCAACCCAGCAACGCCGAGGCGCTCCCGGCACGTGCGCCCTGCCCGCTCATGGCGCACGCCGAGGTGTTGGGCAAAATGCAGCCCAGGCTGGCGATGCAGATAAACAGTGGCACCAACAACGGCCACAGCGCTTCGGTGCGCAACGCGGCAATGCCCAACAGCGACAACGCCGCCGCGACGTAGACCCAGACCGTGCGCGAGAGCAAAAACGCCGGACCGCGCTTGGCCAGCAACCGTGCATTGAGCTGCGCCACCAGGATAAAGCCGGCGGCGTTGGAGCCGAACAGCCAGCCGTAATGCTCGGCAGGCACGCCGTAGAGTTTTATGAATACGAAGGGGGAACCGGCGATGTAGGCAAACATCCCGGCAATCGAGATACCGCCGGTCAAGGCGTAGCCGAGGTAAACCCGGTCGGACAACAACGCGCCATAGCGGCGCAGCGAGCCGGACAACGGCTGGCGCGGCTGATGCGCCGGAAAGGTTTCCGGCAAGCCGACCGCAACCGCGATGGCCGCCATCACGCTGAACATCGACAACGCCAGGAAGATCGACTGCCAGCCCCACACCCCAACCATCACGCCACCCGCCAACGGCGCGAGGATCGGCGCCAGGCCGGTCACCAGCATCAGTTGCGAATACACCTTGGCGGAGCCCACGGCATCACACTTGTCGCTGACCACCGCACGGGAAATCACCATGCCGGCGCAACCGCCGAGCGCTTGTACAAAGCGCGCGCCGATCAGCCAGTCCAGCGACGGCGCGTAGGCGCAGGCAAAGGACGCGAGGGTAAACAGGGTTACGCCACTGAGCAGCGGCACGCGCCGGCCAAAGCGGTCCGCCAGCGGGCCGTAGATCAATTGGCCGATGGCCAGGCCAGCGAAATACACCGCCAGGGTCAGCTGGATATGTTTTTCGTCAGTCGCAAAGGCCGTGGCCATCGCCGGGAAGCCCGGCAGGTAAAAGTCGATCGCCAACGGCGCGAAGGCGCTCAAGGCGCCCAGAATCAGGATTATGCGGAGGTTCATCAGACACCCAAGTGAGTCGGCAGCCCGACAGTCTAGCCGCGCTTGGGTGTGATGAACATTACGTTAGCTCGCTAACTATCGGAAAACTTACGCGAGCTTGGCGCTGTAGCCTTCTTCGGTGATCAGCTCGATGACTTGCTCGGCTGACAAGCGACTTTCCACACCGACTTCCTTGGCCGCCAGGTTGACGTTCACGCTCGCCGCCGGGTCCTGGTTTTGCAGCGCTTGGGTCACCGCCCGAACGCAATGGCCGCAGGTCATTCCTTCAACACTGAATACTTGCATGACATGACTCCTTTGATGAGGTTGGGGCCAGTCTCGACCTTGCCACGATGGCAAGGTCAAGCGCCTAAAATGTCGGCCGGGCTGGTATTCAGGCGCCGCCTCGGCCAAGCTTCATCCATCTTAGATATGAACCACGGAGCATTCGCCATGCGCTGGTCGTTTTTTGGCCTTGTCGGCCTGTTGAGCCTGTCTGCCGTTGCGCCCATGGCCAGTGCAGATGAAGACTATGCGGTGCTGATTATTTCCCGCGAGCGCCTGGAAGTGCCGACCAACTGCGAGATCGGCCTTTACCTCAATGACCAGCTCGCAGGCCGTCTATTCCAGGAACAAGCGACCTCATTCAACCTGCCGGCCGGCAATGTGTCGTTGCGCCTGAAGCTGCTGCCGGGCCAATCCCCGGGTTGCCTGCCTGGACTGTTGGCGCCACCTGCGCAAAACATGACGCTGAAGGCCGGAGACGTCCGTAAGGTGCGCATCGCTCAAGGCCCGGACGGCATGTACCTCAAGAACGCTACTTTAGGTTATTGATCGTTCCCACGCTCCGCGTGGGAATGCAGCCTGCGACGCTCTGCGTCAAACCCTTACGAGCGGACGCGGAGCGTCCCTAGCAGCATTCCCACGCGGAGCGTGGGAACGATCGCTTACTGGGTTATTAAAGCCCCTTGACCTTCCCCACAGGTCAAGGTTGATCCTAGGGGCAATGTCTCTTGGAGGGCTGCCCCATGAATGGATCTACCACGTTTGACCTGCCCATCAGCGGCATGACCTGTGCCAGCTGCGCCGGCCGTGTCGAGCGCGCGCTGAGCAAAGTGCCGGGGGTGCAAAGTGTCAGCGTCAACCTGGCCAATGAACGCGCACATGTCCAAGTGCAGGGCCAGATGGACCCCGGCATCTTGATCGTCGCCGTCGACAAGGCCGGCTACACCGCCACCCTGGCGCAAAGTGAAACCGTCACCGACGCCAATCAAGCCCAGCGCCTGCACCGCGAGCGCTGGTCATTGCTGCTGGCAATTGCCCTGGCGCTGCCATTGGTGCTGCCGATGTTGGTGGAGCCCTTCGGCCTGCACTGGATGCTGCCGGCCTGGGTGCAGTTCGCCCTGGCCACGCCGGTGCAGTTCATCTTTGGCGCGCGCTTCTATATCGCCGCGTGGAAAGCCGTGCGCGCCGGCGCCGGCAACATGGATCTGCTGGTGGCCATCGGCACCAGCGCCGGTTACGGCCTGAGTATTTATGAATGGCTCACTGCCCCTGCGGGCAGCATGCCGCACCTGTATTTCGAAGCCTCGGCCGTGGTGATCGCCCTCGTGCTGCTGGGTAAATACCTGGAAAGCCGTGCCAAACGCCAGACCGCCAGCGCCATCCGCGCCCTCGAAGCCTTGCGCCCGGAGCGGGCAATTCGCGTGCTGGATGGCCGCGAAGAAGACGTCGCCATCAGCGCGCTCAAGCTCGATGACCTGGTGCTGGTCAAACCCGGCGAGCGCTTCCCGGTGGACGGTGAAGTGGTCGACGGCCAAAGCCATGCCGACGAGGCACTTATCAGCGGCGAAAGCCTGCCCGTGCCGAAACAGCCGGGCGACAAGGTCACCGGCGGCGCCATCAACGGCGAGGGCCGCTTGCTGGTGCGCACCCAGGCGCTGGGCGCCGAGAGCGTGCTGGCGCGCATCATCCGTCTGGTCGAAGACGCCCAGGCCGCCAAAGCGCCGATCCAGAAACTGGTGGACAAAGTCAGCCAGGTGTTTGTGCCCGCCGTGCTGGTGCTGGCGCTGATCACGTTGGTGGGCTGGTGGCTGTACGGCGCGTCGCTGGAAACCGCGATTATCAATGCCGTCGCCGTGCTGGTGATTGCTTGCCCATGTGCCTTGGGCCTGGCCACACCGACCGCAATCATGGCCGGCACCGGCGTCGCCGCGCGCTACGGCATTCTGATCAAGGACGCCGAAGCCCTGGAGCGCGCCCATGAAGTCAGCGCCGTGGTCTTCGACAAGACCGGCACACTTACCTCCGGTGCGCCGAAAATTGCGCACTTGGCGGCGGTGGATGGCAATGAAGCCCTACTGCTGCAACAGGCCGGGGCACTGCAACGCGGCAGCGAACACCCGCTGGCCAAGGCTGTGTTGGACGCCTGCAGCGAACAAGGGCTGAACGTGGCCGATGTGACTGCCAGTCAATCCCTGACCGGGCGCGGCATTGCCGGCACGCTCGACGGCCAGCCACTCGCGCTGGGCAACCGCCGCATGCTGGAAGAAAACGGCTTGAACGAGGGCGACCTCGCCACTGCCGCCAAGGCCTGGGAGGCCGAAGGCAGGACCTTGTCCTGGCTGATCGAACAAGGTGCACAACCGCGCGTGCTGGGGCTGTTCGCTTTCGGCGACACACTCAAGCCCGGCGCACTGCAAGCCGTGGAACAACTCAAGGCGCAGCACATCAGCAGCCACTTGCTCACCGGCGACAATCGCGGCAGCGCCCGCGTGGTCGCTGAAGCGCTGGGCATCGACGATGTCCACGCCGAAGTCCTCCCGGCCGACAAAGCGGCCACCGTCGCCGAGCTGAAGAAAACCGGCGTGGTGGCGATGGTCGGCGACGGCATCAACGACGCCCCGGCCCTGGCGGCTGCCGATATCGGCATTGCCATGGGCGGCGGCACCGACGTGGCCATGCACGCAGCGGGCATCACGTTGATGCGCGGCGACCCGCGCCTGGTGCCGGCCGCGCTGGAGATCAGCCGCAAGACCTACGCCAAAATTCGCCAGAACCTGTTCTGGGCCTTTGTGTATAACTTGATCGGCATTCCCCTGGCCGCGTTCGGCCTGCTCAACCCGGTATTGGCGGGCGCGGCGATGGCCTTGTCCAGCGTCAGTGTGGTGAGCAATGCGTTACTGTTGAAGACTTGGAAACCCAAGGATCTGGAGGATCAACGCCCATGAACATCGGCCAAGCCGCCCGCCAGAGCGGGCTGAGCGCGAAGATGATTCGCTACTACGAATCCATCGGCCTGCTCAAAGCCGCGCACCGCACCGACAGCGGCTACCGCGTGTACGGCAGCGACGACTTGCACACTCTGGCGTTTATCAAGCGTTCGCGGGATCTGGGGTTTTCGCTGGAGGAAGTCGACAAGTTGCTGACGTTGTGGCAAGACCGACAACGGGCCAGCGCCGACGTAAAAGCCTTGGCACGCCAGCATATTGATGAGCTGAATCAGAAGATTCTGGAGCTTGGGCAACTGCGCGATACGTTGCAGGACCTAGTGGAACACTGCCAGGGCGATCATCGGCCGGACTGTCCGATTCTCAAGGAGTTGGCGTCGGGCAGTTGCTGCGCCTGACGATCGTTCCCACGCTCTGCGTGGGAACGATCAGCTACCGGAAGATCACTGTATCCAAGGCGGCGGCGGTTCCTCTGCCGTCTTGGTCGGTGGCGCATCATCCGCCGCCCGAATCGCTTGCTTACGCTCTTCATCCAACCGCGCCGCTTCAATCTCGCGGATCACACCGCCAACATCCGCCAACTCTTCCGGCTCGTCGAACTCGCCGGTCAATACGCTGGCCGGGTGCAAGGTGCCGGCTTCATACAGCGCCCACATTTCCTTGGCGTACTTGGTCTTCTTCAACTCCGGGGCAAAGCGCCCGAAGTAGGAAGCCATGTTGCCCACATCCCGTTCCAGCATGTTGAACGCGTGGTTGTTGCCCGCCGCATCCACCGCCTGGGGCAGGTCGATGATCACCGGGCCCGTCGGCGTGAGCAGTACGTTGAACTCGGACAAGTCGCCGTGCACCAGGCCGGTACACAGCATCAGCACGATCTGGGAAATCAGGAAGGCGTGGTATTCGCGTGCCTGGTCCGGCTCCAGCGTGACGTCATTCAGACGTGGCGCGGCGTCGCCGTATTCGTCGGCCACCAGCTCCATCAACAGCACGCCTTCGAGGAAGTCGTACGGCTTGGGCACGCGAACGCCCGCACCGGCCAGACGGAACAACGCCGCTACTTCGGCGTTCTGCCAGGCATCTTCGGTTTCTTTCTTGCCGAATTTGGAGCCCTTGGCCATGGCCCGGGCTTGCCGGCTGTTACGGACCTTACGGCCTTCCTGGTATTCGGACGCCTGACGAAAACTTCGTTTATTCGCCTCCTTGTAAACCTTGGCGCAACGCAATTCGTTGCCGCAGCGCACCACATAAACAGCTGCTTCTTTACCACTCATGAGTGGGCGCAGCACTTCGTCGACCAGACCGTCTTCGATCAGGGGTTCAATGCGTTTAGGAGTCTTCATCAGCTTTTATTGTGGGTCCTTTATTACCAAACACGCGTATGGCACTCGTTATACGGCAATCGGCCCGCCGCGGGGAGAGGCTACCGACCTTTGACACTCAAGAATGCATCCAATATGCCAATTTAACTGCACAATTCAGCGTTCGATAATCGCCGTTACACCTTGACCACCCGCCGCACAGATTGAAATCAGCCCACGGCCCTTCTCGGCGGCGTCCAACAGCTTGGCCAGGTTGGCCACAATCCGCCCGCCAGTCGCCGCAAACGGGTGTCCGGCCGCCAGTGAACTGCCTTTGACGTTGAGTCGGCTGCGGTCGATGGAGCCCAGCGGCGCGTCCAGCCCCAAACGGGTTTTGCAGTATTGCGGGTCTTCCCAAGCCTTCAGCGTGCACAAAACCTGGGCAGCGAAGGCTTCGTGAATCTCGTAGTAATCGAAGTCCTGCAGCGTCAGACCATTCCTGGCCAGCAAACGCGGCACCGCGTACACCGGCGCCATCAGCAGGCCTTCGGCGCCGTTGACGAAATCCACCGCCGCCGCTTCGCCATCGCGCAGGTAAGCGAGGATCGGCAAGCCGCGCTCCCTGGCCCAGGCCTCACTGCCCAGCAATACCAGGGAAGCACCGTCAGTCAGTGGCGTGGAGTTGCCGGCGGTAAGCGTGCCTTTTTCGCTGCGCTCGAACACCGGTTTGAGGCTGGCGAGTTTTTCCAGGGTCAGGTCCGGGCGCAGGTTGTTGTCACGGGTCAGGCCGAGAAACGGCGTGAGCAAATCGTTGTGCCAGCCTTCAGCGTAGGACGCGGCCATTTTCTGGTGGCTTTCCAGGGCCAACTGATCCTGCTCCGCGCGGGGAATCTGCCAGGTCTGCGCCATCAACTCACAGTGCTGGCCCATCGACAGGCCTGTGCGCGGCTCGCCGTTGCGCGGCAGCTCCGGCTTGAGGTGGTGGGGACGAAGTTGTAACAGGACTTTTAGTTTGTCCGCCATGGACTTGCTGCGGTTGGCTTGCAGCAGGATCTTGCGCAGGCCTTCATTTACGCCGATGGGCGCGTCGGAGGTGGTGTCGACGCCCCCGGCAATCCCGCTCTCTATCTGGCCCAGGGCGATTTTATTGGCCACCAGCAACGCCGCTTCCAACCCCGTGCCGCAGGCCTGCTGAATATCGTAGGCCGGGGTTTGCGGCGACAGGCGCGAACCCAGCACGCATTCGCGGGTGAGGTTGAAGTCGCGCGAATGCTTGAGCACCGCACCGGCAGCGACCTCGCCGATGCGCAGGCCGTGCAGGTTGTAGCGTTCGATCAGGCCTTCCAGGGCTGCAGTCAACATCGCCTGGTTACTCGCCGTGGCATACGGGCCGTTGGATCGGGCGAAGGGGATGCGATTACCGCCAATGATCGCTACACGGCGCAATTGAGTCATGGAAAGCTCCCTGATAGTTGTGGGTGGAATCATCCAGCCTAGCCTAGGCTGATCGAACGACTACCGCACCGGGGTGGTCAACCCTTTGAACCCCAGCCTTCGGAGAGCGTTCCATGTCTGACCGTTATATCGACTTCGCCAACTCAAGCCTCGGCCATCGCTTGGTCGCCGCCATTGGCCTGCCGTCACCGGTACGCCTGGAACGCTGGCAGGCTGGGCGCCTGCGCCCGGTAGAAGGCGCGTTGCTGTTGGGCGGCGGTGCGCTGGCGGCCAACGTGCTGCCCTTTGCCAACAAGCTCACCGACGCGATTTACAGCTATGGCGCCGAGCCGTTGGGCGCGCCCGCATGGATTCCCGGGCATAGCCCCAAACTCAAGGCCGTGGTGTTCGATGCCAGCGACTTGCAGCACACCGACCAACTCAAGCAACTGCGCGAATTCTTTCAACCGCTGCTGAAAAACCTCGACCACAGCGCGCACCTGGTGATTCTGGGGCGCGCGCCGGAAAGCCTCAGCGACCCGTTCGCCGCCAGTGCCCAGCGCGCCCTGGAAGGTTTCAGTCGCTCCCTGGCCAAGGAGCTGCGCAGCGGTGGCGTCCTACAACTGCTGTATGTCGGTGCAGGCGCAGAAGACCAGTTGGAAGGCGCACTGCGGTTTTTCCTCTCGCCGAAAAGCGCCTACATCTCAGGCCAGGTGATTCGTCTGCAAGCCTGCGCAACGCCGGTCGAGGATTGGACTCGCCCGCTGGCCGGGCGCAAGGCGCTGGTCACCGGTGCCGCCCGTGGCATTGGCGCCTCCATCGCCGAAACCCTGGCGCGCGATGGCGCCGAGGTCATCGTGCTGGATGTGCCCCAGGCCAAGGCTGATCTCGAAGCCCTGGCTGCACGCCTGGGCGCACGCAGTGTATTGCTGGATATTTGCGCCGAAGACGCGGCCACGCAGTTGATCGAACACCTGCCGGACGGCATCGATATCGTGGTGCACAACGCTGGCATCACGCGCGACAAGACCCTGGCCAACATGACCCCGGAATACTGGGACGCGGTGCTGGCCGTCAACCTCAATGCCCCACAAGTGCTGACCAAGGCGCTGCTCGACAGCGGCACCTTGCACGACAACGGTCGCGTGGTATTGCTGGCCTCCATCAGTGGCATCGCCGGTAACCGCGGGCAAACCAACTATGCCGCGAGCAAGGCCGGGCTGATCGGCCTGGCCCAGGCCTGGGCGCCGTTGCTGGGCGAGCGCGGGATCAGCATTAACGCCGTGGCGCCTGGCTTTATTGAAACCCAGATGACCGCGCACATTCCGTTCGCCCTGCGCGAAGCCGGGCGACGCATGAGCTCGCTGGGCCAGGGTGGCTTGCCGCAGGACGTCGCCGAAGCGGTGGCCTGGCTCGGCCAGCCGGGTTCCGGCGCAGTCAGCGGCCAAGCGTTGCGGGTGTGTGGGCAGAGCCTGCTGGGAGCATAAACATGGAATGGCAGACCTTAGGCACTACCCCGTTTCTGCCGCCGCTGTATTGGCGCGCGGCCCTCAAGCGCAAGATCACCGGCAGCACATTGCCCGAGCGCGGGTTGCGTTGCCGGGTGAGTGTCAACGCCAAGGCGGTGGCGGCCTATCGCAACGTCTGCGGCTTTGCCGACAGCCCCATCCTGCCGGCCACTTACCCGCATATCCTGGCGTTCGGCCTGCAGATGCAATTGCTCACCGCAAAAGATTTTCCGTTCCCGCTGCTGGGGCTGATTCACCTGAGTAACCGTATCCGCATTCACCGGCCGCTGGGCGCGGTGAACGAGTTGACGGTGGCGGTGCACGCGCAAAACCTCAGGCCGCACGCCAAGGGTGCAACCTTTGAGGTGATCACAACGGTCGAGGATTCCCTCGGCCTGCTGTGGGAAGCCGAAAGCCAGATGCTCTGCCGGGGCGTGAAGCTAGAGGGCGAGCCGACGGATAACGCGTTGCCCAGCCCCACGCAGGTCACTGAACTGACCCGCTGGAAAGCCCCCGCCGATATCGGCCGCCGCTATGCCCGGGTGTCCGGCGATTACAACCCGATCCATTTGAGCGCCCTGACCGCCAAACTATTCGGCTTCCCCCAAGCCATTGCTCATGGGTTGTGGAACAAGGCGCACACCCTCGCCGCACTGGGCGAACACTTACCCGCCGCCAACATTGAAATCGTGGTCGAGTTTAAAAAACCGGTGCGCCTGCCCAGTGAAGTTATTTTGCTGGCGAGTGCACCCAGCTCCAGTGGCGAGTTGCTGTTAAAGGGCGCCGGCGACATTGAACATATGCGCGGTAAATGGCAGCCCATTGCCTGAAAAACACTGATTAATTGTATATATACACCCAAAGTTATAGCGGACCTTATCAGGTCCGCTTTTTTATTTAAGCCATTGATATAAAACACATATGCATCTTGATACATCCTCTCTTTATACCCTTGGTATTAGTCGCTAAGCGCTGTCAGGCGACCCGTATATAAATCGTTAATACCAAGTTGAGCGTTGCGAGAAAGAGCGCCTGGGTCTGTGATAGCCACACGGACAAACGCATCGCTATCCCTAGAAGTAACGAGCGTTTGAAACAACCAAGGTTGTACAGGTGCAAGGGAACTCAATCATGAAAACTCAAACTCAAGTAGTGCTATGGAAAGCAAGTACCGCGCTGGCCCTGATCATGGCGATGAGCCTCGGTGGTTGCAGCAGCGGTGGTGGCGGACATCACAGCAGTGTGGCGGCCTCGTCTCCTGACGCAGGAGCCGGAACCGGTGGCGGTACGGGCGGTGGCACTGGCGGTGGAACCGGTGGCGGTACGGGCGGTGGCACTGGCGGTGGCACCGGTGGCGGTACTGACGGCGGCACCGGTGGTGGCACAGGTGGCGGCACTGGCGGCGGAACCGGTGGTGGCACTGGCGGCGGCACGGGTGGCGGAACCGGTGGTGGCACTGGCGGCGGCACAGGTGGCGGCACTGGTTCGACCACGCCTCTGGTCACCGGCCAAGTCGTCGGCGCCGTGGGCACCACGGTCGGTAACGTAGGGGCCGCGGTTGGCGACCTGGGTTCTGCGTTGACCAGTGTTCCTATCGTCGGTACGACTGCGGGTGGCCTGGTCACCGCAACCGGCAGCGCCGTCAGCACGATTGGCACCAAGGGTCTTGGCAGCCTGGGCACACTGGGCACCGACAGTAACTCCGTGGGCAACACGATTGCCGGCGTCGGCGATGGCGTCGAAATTCTCGGCACCGGCGTTTCGACCGCAGGTAAATCACTCGGCACTACCCTCGGCGGTATTCCTGTCGTCGGCGGGCTGACCGGTGGCGTGGGTACTGCAGCAGGCGGCGTCGTCGATAAAGTCGGCCAGGCCGTGACCATGCTCGGCGACACCCTCAGCACCGCCAGTACCACTGGCCCGCTGGGCTCAGTGACCAACACCCTCGGCAGTAAAGTCCTGGTCCCTGTCGTGTCACTGGTGGAAAACACCACCGGCAACCTCGGCGACAAGACTGGCCTGGCCAACCCGGTCGGCGGCCTACTGGATAAAGTCGGCTCCACTCTCAAAGGTGCGGGCACCCAAGTCGCCGGCGCCGGCGGTGCGGGCAACCCTCTGGGCACACTCGTCGGCGGCGTGTTGACCGGTACCGGCTCGGCACTCGATAAGTCGAGCGGCTATATCAACCCGGCTTCGACTGGCCCAACTTCCGGTTTGCCTGAACTGGTCGGCGGCCTGGTCGCCAACGTGGGCAACGGCCTGAATGTCGGCAACACCAACGGCACCATTAGCGCAGCGGGTGTCACCGGTGGGGCAGTGGGCAGTACGGTTGCCTCCCTGGGTACCCTTATCGGCGGCAACGGCGTGGCCAACACCGCCGCCACTGCACCGGTAGCGGGCCTGGCCACCAACGTCGGCGCAGCACTCAACCCTGTGACCTCCGGTGTCGCCAACCTGACGCAAAACATCGGCACCACCACCGGCATCGGCGCACCGGTCAACGGTTTGGTGACTCAAGTCGGCGGTGCAGTCAGCGGTATCGGCGCCAACCTGACCGCAGCCAACGCCAACCCGATCACCAACGCTGTAGGCACCACCGTCACCGCCGTTGGCAACACCGTAGGCTCGGTAGGTGGTTTGGTCACCGGTGGCACCAGCAGCGGTGGCGGCTTGCTCGGTGGCCTGAGCGTCGGTGCCAACGCGTCGGCCGGTGGCAGTGCAAGCACCGGTACAAGCGGCGGCCTGGGCGGTTTGTTGAACGGCCTGACCGGCAAAAAATAGAATTGCACCTGGCCGATTAGACGGCCTCCCCTACAGCGCCTACGCTTGGTTGAGACGAGAGACCCTATAAGTCTCTCGTCTTTTTTATGGGGCTTGTTTCAAAACCTAATGCTTGGCTCTCCCGAACCGCGTCCCAGAACCCGGCGGGCCAGAAACGCTGCTGCAGTTTGACCATGGAGTGTCCTATGCGCGTGTTGACGCCGTTGTTACTGCTCACCCTCAGTGCCTACGTCCAGGCCGAGACCCTTCCCAGCTTCCTCAACAGCAACGACACCATCCGCAACCTGCCGGTGCCGAACCTGCCCGCCGATGCCTATCGACCGGTCACGCCCCAGACCCAGGTCCCGGAGGCGCCGGCCACCCAAGGCCAGCCGTTGCTGATGGACACCAAAGTCACCATCCGCAAGCTGCAGATCGATGGCGGCACCATCTACCCGCTGGACGAGACCGCCAAGGCCTACGCGCCGCTGATTGGCCATGAGACCAACCTTGCGCAACTGATCGAAGCCACCCGCAGCATCACGCGCCGCTACCAGGATGACGGCTACCTGTTGTCCTACGCATTCCTGCCGCAACAGACCTTCGAAAACGGCCTGGTGCGCGTGGTACTGGTGGAGGGTTACATCAAGGATTACCAGCAAAGTGGCGATATCGGTTCGGTCTCGGCCTACGTCGACAAACTGGCGAATAAACTGCTCGCCGAACGCCCGTTGACCCGCAAGACCTTCGAGCGCTACACCACGCTGATGGGCCGTATTCCCGGCGTAACCTTGCAGGCCCAAGTGCCACCGCCGGGCACCACCGATGGCGGCACGCACATGACGATCCAGGCCAGCCGCAAGCCCTTCACCACCAGCATGAGCCTGGTCGACAAAAACCGTGGCGGCACGCAGGCGTTGCTCACCGCCACCAGCAATTCGCAGACGTCCATGGGCGAGCAGTTGAATGTCAGCGGCCTGTTCCCACCGGGCGACGACAAAGAACACTACTACCGTTTGGGCTACAGCCAGTTCATCAATGCCGAGGGCACCCAACTGGCGCTGGGCGCCGAGCGTTATCGCGCCGACCCCAGAAGTAACATCCAGCTCGACGGCGGCTTCGAACTCAAGCCGCACCAGTCGATCGACCGCTACACCATCGGCCTCAGCCACCCGCTGATTGCCTCGCCCAACGAATCCTTGACCCTGGGCACGCGCCTGTACGCGGTGGACCAAACCACCCGTTATCAACTGGTCGGCTAACCCAACCGTTTCGACATCGAAACCAACCTGCGCGCGCTGGCGTTCGAGGGCGACTGGCGCAAGTCCGACACGCGCCAATTGCGTATTCTCAGCGCCGGCTTGTATCAAGGCATCAATGGTTTGGGCGCCACGACGCGCAGTGATCTGGAGGGTACAAAACCTGACCTGGATTTCTTCCGCCTGCGCCTGTCCGGCGTGCAGAGCGACAAGTTTTTTGATAACTGGCAGGGCGTGCTCTCGGGTGCTTTCTATTGGAGCGACAACACCTTGCCCGACAGTGAACGCGCGACCTTCGGCGGGCAGAATTTCGGCCGTGGCTACCCGGATGACCAGGGCTCTGGCGACAAGGGCTGGGGCGTGGCATATGAGGTCAACTACAGCTTCAACCGTGCCGGCGATTGGGTGCGGGTGCTGCAACCCTATGTGGTGCTCGACCGCGCCAAGACCTGGTTCAACGAGCTGCCGGTCAAAGGCAATGACATGTCATCGGCGGCGGTAGGCCTGCGCTTTGGCGACAACAAGTACTACAACATTGCCTTGGAAGCCGCCAAACCCATGTCGGACATCGCGCTGGACAGTTTCAACCGGCGCCCGCGGTATACGCTGAGCTTCAGCTATCAGCTGTGAGTGGTAGGAATACCTTTTGTGGCGAGCGGGCTTCCTGTGGCGAGCGGGCTTGCCCCGCGTTGCGCTGCGAAGCAGCGCCAAAACCTGCCGATGAGTTCTAACTGGAGAAATGCGGTGCCTGGGTCAGGGCCGCTTTTCGCCCCAACGCGGGGCAAGCCCGCTCGCCACGATAAGCCCGCTCGCCACAGGAAGCCCACTGGCCACTACAAGCCCGCTTACTACAGCAAGCTCGCACCTACAGGTGAGTCTTTTTCTGTGGAAACAGGCTGTTGAGCGTATCAATCAACCGCACCAGGTAGATGGGCTTGCGAAACAGGTCCAGTACCTGCAGGCGCAGCATATCGCTCACATCATCCATCTCGGCATGACCCGACATCACGATCACCGGCAAGTGTTGGCGGGCGGTGTGTTCACGCAGGCGTTTGATCAGGGAGATGCCGCTTTCCTCGGGCATGCGCAGGTCAGTGATGACCAGCGCGATGTCGGGGTTCAGGGTCAGCTCCTGCAGCGCGTAGGTGACGGAGGTGGCGGTAAAACAAACGAAGCCCTCGTTCTCCAGCGACTCCGCCAGTTCGTCGAGGGCATCTTCTTCGTCGTCCACCAACAGGATTTGTTGGCGAAAAGGTGCGGATGCAGCATTCATGGGTACTACCTGGCAGTGCTTATCAGAAACAAGCGTACTCATAGAGTGCTGGTTAGGGGTCACGTGGTGATGGCGGTCGTTATCTTCGCAAACAAGGCGGTGATCTGTGGCGACAGCGTAGTCCCTGCTGCCAGTATCACCAGCGCTACAATTGCCACGAGTATGAGGTACTCAATCGCCGTTGCACCGTCTTTACGACGAAACAGCAGTTGCAGCTGAACACAACATCTCATCAACAGATCAAGGATCATGATACGGCTCCTCTAGGCGCTTTCGCGCCTGATCAAAAGGTACTGCACAGTCACCAGACACCCTGGAAATTTACGGTGGCGTAACAGCGGTGGTGATCTTGGTGAAGAAGGCGGTGATCTGTGGTTTCAGCGTAGTACCAGCTGCCAGTATCACCAACGCTACAATCGCTACAAGAATGAGATATTCAATTGCCGTCGCGCCGTCTTTGCGCTGAAAAAGCAACTGCAGTTGGACGTGAAGTCTAATCAGGAAATCAAGAATCATCGTACTGCTCCATGGGCGGCCAGGCGCCCTAGCTCGGTGCTGCACAGTAATTGCGATGTGCCATCTGAGCATTGTCAACAAACCCCGCCCTCACAACTGTAAAAACGGATTAATCACAAAGTAGTGGGTGCTTTGCTGACGCCTTAAATCCGTGATTTCTAAGGCTGAGCACTGCCCGTCAAAGAAATCTTTCTGTCAGTAATGGCATTTCGTCCTAGCTGAACTACCTTCAAATAGCGAAATAGTTAGTCCACTGTTCATAGCAGCCGGGTTGCGGATTTGACCTGTTCGGATAGACGGGTTGTGGTGCAACAGGAAAAGGAGAGCCGTCATGAACACGCGTCTGAGCATGATACTGGCCGGTGTGCTTTTGGTCGGCGCGCTGTTTGCCGGTTATTGGGGCTTGGTACTCAGCCGTGAGCCCGCTGCGGCACCACCGCCACCGCCACAAACCGCTCCTGCCGAAAAAGCCGTCGCCGTGGTTGAAGACCAGACCCGCCAACCGGTGGTGGTGCTGGCCCATGATGTGCCGCCCTTTGTTGCCCTGAATGCCGCTGACCTTACCGTAGAAAAATTGCGCACCGTGCCCGCCGGCAGCATGACCAGTGTTGACCAGGCCATCGGCCGCACCCCGTGGCGTGCGCTGCAGGCGGGCACCTGGCTCAACGAGGAAAGTTTCACCCCCGGCGGCCCGCTGGCACGCATGATTCGCCCGGATGAACGCGCCCTGGCCGTTGCCGTCGATGAAGTGATCGGCGCCGCCGGCCAGTTGAGCCCCGGCGACTATGTGGACGTGCTGCTGTACCTGCGCCAAGACACCGCCAACCTCGAACAATCGGCCCAAGTGGTGGTCCCCGCCATGCGCCTGCTCAGCGTCGGCGACCAACTGGGCCTGACCAACGACGGCACCCCTGCTTCCCCGCCCGCCATGACCGCCGAAGAAAAAGCCCAACGCCGCGCGCCCTCCCGCACCGTGGTGCTGGCGGTGCCCGAGCAACTGCTGAGCCGGTTGATGCTCGCCTCCCAGGCCGGCACCTTGCGCCTGGCCGTGCGCAGCAGCGACGAACGCCTGTTGAGCCACTACTGGGCCGGCGAAAGCGATACGCCGGCCAAGCTGCAAAGCGCCAACCGTGACCTCTACCAATTCACCCAGCTGGCCTTCGCCCAAGCCCCGAAAAAAGTCGCTCAGAGCGCACCGCGCCGCACCGGTGTCGAGGTGATACGCGGCAACCAAGCAACCCAAACAACGCCCGACTGAACAAGGATGCTGTGCATGACCCGACGTTTCGCACCGGTGTTCACGCTGAAAATCGCCTGTGCCCTGCTGCTGTCGAACCTGGCTGTGGGCCTGGCGGTGGCCGCCACGGGCAACTGCGCCAGCCTCGGCCAATTGCCCGCCGCGCTGTCGGTCGGCGAGGGCTTGCAACAAGAACTGCAGTCGCCGGTGGCGATCACGCGCCTGGCGATTGGCGACCCGAAAATCGCCGACGTCCACCTCAATGGCGATCGCGGTTTCCTGCTCACCGGCATCGCTTCCGGCACCACCAGCCTGATGGTCTGGACCGCCTGCTCGACCACACCGCGCCAGAGCATGGTGTTCGTCAAGGGCAAGGCCACCGCCGCCTTGACCAGCTTGTCACTGGCGCCAGCGGATGACCCTTCTCTACCCAGCCAGGTGCAGACCGATATCCGTTTTGTCGAGGTCAGCCGCACCAAGCTCAAGGAAGCCAGCACCAAGATTCTGGGCATGGGCAAGAACTTTTTCCTCGGCAGCCCCAACCTGTTATTTCCCACTCCCAGCACCTTCAAGCTGCCGGTGAGCGCTGACCAATTCAATATCGGCTTCGGCGGCGGGCGCGTCTCGGCGATGATCAACGCCCTCGAAAGCAGCGGCTTTGCCTACACCCTGGCGCGCCCAAGCCTGGTGGCCATGAGTGGGCAAAGCGCGACCTTTTTGGCCGGTGGCGAGATACCGATCCCGGTGCCCAGCAGTGGCAGCGACACCATTTCCATCGAGTACAAAGAGTTCGGCATTCGCCTGACCCTGACCCCCACCGTGATCGACCGCAACCGGATTTCCCTCAAGGTGGCACCGGAAGTCAGCGAGCTGGATTACACCAACGCCTTGGTGATTCAGAGCATCAAGGTGCCGGCCCTGACCATCCGCCGGACTGACACCACCGTTTCGCTGGCCGATGGCGAAAGTTTCGTGATCAGTGGCCTGATCAGCAGCAATAACACCACCAATATCAGCAAGTTTCCTGGCCTGGGTGACATCCCGATCCTGGGTGCGTTCTTTCGCGATTCCTCAGTCAACCGTCAGGACAAAGAACTGCTGATGATCGTCACCCCGCATCTGGTGCAGCCGCTGGCCGCCAACGCGCAGCTGCCGTCCTTGCCCGGCGAGAACCTGCGCAACTACGATCCGAATTGGTACCGCCTGTACTTCCTCGAAAACGGCAATTTCGACCGCAACGATGGGTTGTCTCAATGAGCGATAGCCTGAGCCAGACCTTCCTGGCAATCACCCGTAATACCACCGACCTGGAATGGCTGCAGGGCGCGCTGGCGCCGCTTGGCCAAGTGGTCAGCGCCGGCAGTGGCACCCTCGACGAGCTGCTGGCACTGGTCGACGTGACCTTCGCCAATCTGGTGTTTGTCGGCCTCGATCGCGAGCACGTGGTAGCCCAGAGCGCGCTGATCGAAGGCGCACTGGAAGCCAAGCCGATGCTGGCCATCGTCGCCCTCGGTGACGGCATGGACAACCAGTTGGTGCTCAATGCAATGCGTGCCGGCGCACGGGATTTTGTCGCCTACGGTTCACGCTCCAGCGAAGTCGCCGGGCTGGTGCGCCGCCTGAGTAAACGCCTGCCGCCGGTGACCACCAACACGCAACTGGGCGGCCTCACCGTGCTGTACGGCACCCAAAGCAATGCCGACGGCGCGCTGCTCGCCAGCCACTTGGCGCTGGTCGTCCAAAAGAGCGGCCAGCAAACCCTGCTGCTCGACCTGGGCCTGCCACGCGGTGACAGCCTGGCGCTGCTGGGCCTGGAAAGCTCGTTCAATTTCGGCGATGCGCTGCGCCACCTGCGGCGGCTGGACGCGACGTTGATCAACAGCGCGTTTACCTCCGCCGAAGACGGCCTGCGCATTCTCGCCTACGCCTCCAACGACGAGCCGCTGGAGCAGACCAGCGCCGCCGAGCTGTACATGCTGCTCAGCGCCTTGCGCCAACACTTCCAGCACATTGTGGTGAACCTTGCCGGCCAGCCGGACAGCGAAGCGCTGCGCACCTTTGTCAGCCACTGCGACAAGCTGCTCTGGTGCACCGACCAAAGCGTGCTGGACTGCCGTCGCAACCTCGCGGTGCTGAACCAGTGGCGCGAAAAAGGCATGAAACTGGAGCACGCCAAGCTGTTGGTTGATCGCTATGTCAAAAGCTGCGCGCCTGACTCCGAGGCTCTGAGCAAGAGCTTTGGGCTGGAGGTGATCGCCGTGTTGCCGCTGAGCCCGGAAGTGCGCCTGAACGCGAAAAACCAGGGGCAAACCTTGTTCGCCCTGGCCCCGCGAGAACCCCTGACCCAGGGCCTGAAAACCCTCGGTGACCGCCTGGCAAAACGTTCGGAAGGTATGAAAAAGCCGTCACACAATTGGTTTGAACGCCTGATCGGATCCGGCAAATGAACGGCGAAAAACTCTTCGGCGCACCCGCTCGCGGCGTCGGTGGCAACACCGACCACGACGGGCTGAAACTGGTGCTGCATCGCTACATCATCGACGCCATCGAAGAGTCGGGGAAAAATTTGCTCGAAGGTTCGCGCCCGCTGCTGGCGCAATTTGTCATCGACAAAGTCGCCGAATACATCAACCGCATGCACCTGGCGATCTCCCGCTACGAGATGGAGCGCCTGGCCGAAGAAATCGTTGATGAGCTGACCGGTTTCGGCCCGCTGGAAGTGCTGCTGCGCGACCCGTCGGTGACCGAGATTCTGGTCAACGGCCCGCACCGGGTGTTTATCGAACGTGACGGTTTGCTGCACCAGAGTGACCTGCGATTTATCGACGCCCACCATGTGGAGCGCGTGATGCAACGCATCCTCGCGCCCCTGGGCCGGCGCCTGGATGAATCGTCGCCGATGGTCGATGCGCGCCTGCCCGATGGCAGCCGGGTCAACGCGATCATCCCGCCGATTGCCCTGGACGGGCCATGCCTGTCGATTCGTAAGTTTCGCAAGGACATGCTCAAAAGCAGCGACCTGGTCGCGATGCAGACCATCGACCAGAACATCTTCGATTTCTTCCAGGAAGCGGTGGGCAAGCGTTGCAACATCCTCATCAGCGGCGGCACCGGCACGGGTAAAACCACGCTGCTGAATATCCTCAGTCAGTTGATCAACCCGCATGAACGTCTGGTGACCATCGAAGACGTTGCCGAGCTGCAACTGGGGCACCCACACGTGGTGCGCCTGGAAACCCGCCCGCCGAATGCCGAGGGCCACGGCGAGGTCAAGGCCAGCGACCTGATCCGCAACGCCCTGCGGATGCGCCCCGACCGCATCATCCTCGGCGAAATCCGGGGTGTGGAAGTACTCGACGTACTCACCGCGATGAACACCGGCCACGACGGTTCCATGAGTACCGTGCACGCCAACAACGCCGCCGACGCGCTGCTGCGCCTGGAAACGCTGGTGGGTTTGACCGGCCGCGTGGTGGCGGAAAAAACCCTGCGGCAAATGATCTGCGCGGCGCTGGATGTGGTGATCCAACTGACCCGCCTGCCGGATGGCCGACGTTGCGTCAGCGAAGTGGTCGAGGTGGTGGGCATCCGTGAAGACGTGTACGTGACCAACACCCTGTTCCGCCATGACCGGCGCACCGGCTTCGGCTTCCTGCGTGAGGCGGTCAACCCGGCCGGCGAAAAATTGCGCCGCGAACCGACACTGCCTTGAAGGGGACGCAACCATGACCGGGGCCATCCTGCTGCTCATCTGCCTGATCCTGATCGGCCTGTCGATTCGCTCCTTCCAGAACGGTTTGCGCCGCGCCCAGACCGAACGCGTACTCGGCCGCCTTGCCGAAGGCCAGCCGCAGCTGGTCGAAGAAAACAACCAGTGGAGCGGCGTAGAACGCATGTTCCTGCGCGCCGGCCTGGGCAAACCCAGTGACAACCTCGGCCTGTGGCTGGCCGTCTGGGGCCTGGGCGTGGTGCTGGGGTTGCTGGTGGCCGGTTGGGTCGGCCTGCTGGTGATGCTGGTGCTGCCGCCCCTGCTGCTGCGCGTGTACATCGCCTGGCGCTATCAACGGCGCATCAAGCGCATGATCGAACAGCTGCCGCAATTGCTCGACCACACCGTGCGCAGCCTCAAGGCCGGGCGCACCCTGGCCGACGCCGTGCTGGGCGGTATCGAGATCACCGAGGACCCGCTGCAACAAGCCATGGGCCGCATCCGCCGCAACGTGCAGCTCGGCGTGAGCCTGCCGGAATCGTCCCACGACTTTGCCGAATTTTACGAGCGCGATGAGTTTCGCCTGTTCGCGCTGGGTTTGAAGGTCAACCATCGCTACGGCGGCAATGCCAGCGAGCTGTTGGAAAACCTGATCAAGATGATCCGCGAGCGCGAGCAAGCCGCCCGCCAGCTGCGCGCCCTGACCGGCGAAACGCGAGTGACCGCGTATGTGCTCACCGCCCTGCCGATCTCAATGATTGGCTACTTCCTGGCGGTGAACCCCGCGTACCTGATGACCATGTGGGACGACGGCACCGGGCGCATCCTGTTGTTCGTAGCCTTGATCATGCAGCTGCTGGGGTGCTTCACCTTGTGGCGCATGTTGCGGAGCGTATGAGATGGCGATTGCACTGCTGATCAGCGCTGTACTGTTCATCGCCGCCCTGCTGCTGGTGCTGGCCAACCTGCTCAAACACCGGCGCGGCCAGCGTCTGGTCGCCCAACGCTTGCAGGGCCAGATGGCGCGCGAACACCGGTTCGGCACGCTGATGCGGCAACTGGGCAGCAGCCCGCTCGCGCAACGCTCGGTGAGCCTGGACAACGAAACCCAAGTGCTGCTCAACCGCGTCGGCTGGCGCAAAGCCAACCAGCGCTCGATGTTCGCTGCCTTCCAGGTCGGCACGCCGTTGCTGCTGTTGGTGGTTACCTTGGTGGGCCAGCAATTACTCTTTCCTCACGCCGCTTCGCCGTGGCTGGCGCCGCTGTTGGCCCTGGGCATCGGCTACCTGCTGCCCAAACGCATCCTGGCCAGGGCGGCCAAGGCGCGGCAGCAGCGGATCTCCCGCGAGGTGTCGACCTTCATTCCGCTGCTGCGCATTCTGTTCGAGTCCGGCATGGCGGTTGAACAAGCGCTGCGCGTATTGAGCACTGAAGCGCAACGTCTGTTGCCGGCGCTGACCTTTGAACTGCGCCTGATCCTCACACGGGTCGACTCCGGCCTGGAGCTGAGCGAGGAGCTGGGCAAGACCGCCCGCCTGCTGGCCGTGGATGAATTTACCGACACCTGCACCATCCTCCAGCAACTGGTTCAGCAAGGCGGCGGCGCGATGAAATCGTTGCTGTCGCTCAAGCAATTGCTTGATGACCGACGCCTTACACGCATCCAGGAATTCGTCTCGAAGATGTCGGCAAAAATGTCCGTCGTGATGATGGTGTTTTTGTTTCCCGCCTTGCTGATCGTGCTCGGGGGGCCGGCGTTTATCGGCATCACCCGAGCCTTGAGTAACTTATGAGGAGCGCCCGATGAGAGCCTTGATAGCCGGTTGTAGCCTGTTGCTGCTGGGCGGTTGTGCCACCAACGGCCAAGCCCCGTGGGACACGTTGTTGGCCACCGGCAGTTGCCCCAAGCCCAGCTCCGAACAGGAACTGTCGTTGAACCTGGCCGATGAAATGGCCGGCGACGGCAAGCTGCACGCCAGCCTCGCCAACTTGCAAAGCCTGCCGGCGAATCTGCCCCAGGTACGCCTGCGCCAGGCCAAGGCTTATCGCCTGCTCGGGCGCAGCGAAGCCGAGCCGTTGTACCGCAGCCTGATCGGCACCTGCATGGCCGCCGAAGGCGAACACGGCCTGGGGCAAATCGCCTCGGCCAAGGGCGATAACGGGCAAGCCATGGCCCACTTGCAACGCGCGGCCCGGCTGGCGCCCACCGACGAGAAAATCCGCAATGACCTGGGCGTGGTCTACCTCAACCAACTGCGCCTGGAAGACGCGCGCTTTGAATTCATGACCGCCATGGAACTCAAGCAGAGCGACCCATTGGCCGCGGTCAACCTGGTGACCCTGCTGATCTATCAGGACAACTGGAAACAGGCGGCGCAACTGGTCAGCCAGATGAGCTTGAGCCCCGAACAAGTCACTGAAGCCCAGGCCCGCGCCGAGAAACTCAAGGGCTCAAGCGCACCTGTGGCCAAGGCCAAGGATCAAGTCGCCGCCGTCAGTGGCGCCGCAAGCAACCCGAGGAATTGATGATGAACATGCCTTATCTCGCCAGCCTGGCCGTGCTCGCGTTGCCCATGAGCGTCATGGCCATAGAACCCGGCCCGTCGTCACCGCAGCAGGCGCTCACCGAGCAATGGTTGACGTTGCAGTCCACGGGCAGCGCCGCATCGCAGAAGCCACAGAAAGCCTCGGCGGCCGAACGCGACAAAGCCAACCAGCGGTTTTTGGACAGCTACAAGTATCCGATTCCGGAGTATTTCGAGCAGAAGGTGGGCGGGAAAACCGAAGGGAGTAATTGAGTAAATTTCTGCCAGGCCACTCTCTAAATGTGGGAGCGGGCTTGCCCGCGATGACGGAGTGTCAGCCACTGTATCTGTGACTGATCTACCGCTATCGCGGGCAAGCCCGCTCCCACATTTGTTGCAAAATCAGTGTGCAGTTACCCGCTGACGCAACGCAGAATTATTCGGCGACAACGCCAACGCCAGTTGCGTGCGGTTATGCATGTGCGTCAAGCGCAGCACCTGGGACACATACAACTTCACGGTGTTTTCAGTAATGCCCAATTCACAGGCAATCTGATAGTTGGTCTGCCCTTTCCCCACCAGCCGTGCGACGTCCAATTGGCGCGGCGACAACTGGTTGAAGATCGCCGGAATCTCCACCGCCCCCGCGTCCTCGGCCGAGAGTTCTTCACCGTCCATCCCAGGCCGGCTGCTGCGCACTTTGTCGAGGTCCTGGTACAGGTCGTTGATCGACTCGGAAAGGAACTGCAGCTTCTGGTTCAAGTTGCCCAGTTGCAGGTCCTTCTTGCGCTCTTGCAACGCCGCTTCCTGGCGCTGCAAGCCTTCGAGCAATTCATCGAGGTTGATGGGTTTCTGGTAATAGTCCGCGATCCCCGCACGCAGGGCTTTGATCACATCCTGCTTGTCGGCGCGGCCGGTCAACATGATCGCCTCGAAGGCACGCTGTTTACCGGCGACCTTTTGCAGGGCCTGGACCAGCTCGATGCCGTCCATGTCCGGCATGTGCAGGTCGCAGAGCACCAGGCCGATCTCGGCGTCTTCGCTGAAACGCTTCAAGGCCTGTTGGCTGGATTCACACGGGACACAGCGGAAACCGCTGCTTTCAAGAAATTCACAGAGCTCTTCCACGATCAGCGGTTGATCATCGACAACGAGCACTTTTACCGCAGAGGTAAGCTTGTTCACGCGCTACTCCATGCCTAGCAAGCCAAATGTTTGACTGATCCTTTACGACACATAATCCCGTACATCTATGTATTAAACGTAGACGTACTTTCCGACTATGTACATAGCGTTAATACCCGCTGGCGACTAATGGATCCAAAACCAGGCAGCGGCAAAACCCACCAGCAGAAACGGCGCAAATGGCAGTTTTTTTGACGGCTCCGCCACCAGATAACCCATGCCCTTCTTAAGCCCATGACTCATAAGCGGGATTAGTTTTGGCGCGCATAAAATCCACAGCCCATTGGCCACCGTAGCCCCTACAAACGACCACAGCAGGTACTCGGCATCCGACGCCAGCGCCAATGCCGCGAGCAGCTTCACATCGCCCGCGCCCAGGCGGCCGAGGGCGTAACCCGGCAAGGTCAGCAGCAGCGCCAGAAGAAACGCCAGAAAACCTTGCCCGGCTGGCGCACCCAGCCAGGTGCTGCCCGTCCACAGCGCATAGATCAACGCCAACAGCGCAGCGCCCAGCGTCAGGCGATTGGCGAGCAATCGCTGCCGAATATCCTGCACCGCACACAGCACCAACCACACCACCACCACTGCGCCATGGATCACGTAAAAAACATCCCTTTTTGCCGATTGATTCTATGCTGATATCAAGTAGTAGCCGTCAGGGTAGACGCGGTGATGAGAACAAGCCTCCCGAAGAAGCAAAAAGGCGCGGCAGCAATCGAGTTCATTGCTGTGTTCGTGATTTTTTTCGCCGTGTTCTACGGCATGGTCAGCTATAGCCTGCCGCTGCTGCTGTTGCAGTCGTTCAACCAGGCCACCGCCGAAGCCGTGCGCCTGAGCGTGGCGCTGGACCCCACCATGACCGGCTATCAGGCCGCCGTGCAAAGCACTGCCAAAGCCGCCGTCATCAACCGCTTGGTGTGGATTCCCTCCACGTACAAATTTAACGCCAACCAAGTCACCACCACCTTCGTCGGCGGCTTGCTGTCTGTGCAAATCAACTACCCCACGGCCAACCTGCAGGCGGTGATGCCCTTTATTGTCCTGCCCGGCATCGGCACCGTGCCGCAGTTGCCGGCGACGCTGCAGGCCACCTCGAGCCTGCAGTTTTGACCTCGGGCGACAAACTTTTCGGGCGCCTGCTCGGCCGCAGCAGCGCGCTGGCCGTCGACACACCGGCACCGGCGTCTGCCGGGTTGCAGGTGCATTTGGACGCGCAAGGCCGTGTGCTCGACATCAGCGGCACGCTGCGCCAGCAGTTGGCGCAGTACGCCGACTCGCCGTACCTGCAAGACCTGCTGTGCCCCCATAGTGCGCTGACGGTTGAAGGCGTGCCCGCCGATTGGCAGCGCCACAGCCTCGACCTGGATTTCCAGGGCGTCGCCGGGCAAATCCTGCAGACCCGCGGCACGATTGAAGCCCACGACAGCGGCTGGTTGCTGCATGCCATGGATATCGGCGACTTGCTCAATGGCCGCCACCTGGCCGAGCAGCGTGAACAGAATCAGCAACTGACCAGCCTGGTGAGTGAGCACCTGCGCGTGTGCAGCCTCAGCCGATTGCCTGAGGTGTTCAACGAACAACTGGCCAGCGTGGCACAGCGCTGGCGCATCCCGTGTGTGGCCCTCGCGTTGCTCGATCAGGAAGACCAGGGCTGGATCATCTACAGCCAGTACGCCAACCATGATGCGCCGATGTTCTGGCACAACGGGCAGCGCCTCGGTACGTGCCTGGACAGCCTCAACGGCACCACGCCGCTGAGCTTGCAGGCGCCTTATGGGCGCGGCGAGCACCCGCGCTTGCACAGCGTGTTCGGCAATGCCGATGGCTTTCTGGTGCCGTATCGCGATGGCCAAGGCGTGGCCGCGTGGCTGCTGTGCGGGGCCTACAGCGGCCAGCCGCAGATGCGCGACCGCGACTGGCTGAACCTCGCCGCCGCCCTCGCTGTGCCACTGCTCAGCCGCCTGCGCGAACAACGCCATCATCAACAATTGGAGCGCCTGGAAGCCCTGCAAGGCTTGCTGGGCACTGGCTGGTTCGAGTTGTTGCCGGCCAGCGGCGAGATCCAACTCGCGCCCCAATTGATGCGCAACCTCGGCCCGGAACAAGCCCCGACCCGCCAGCCCCTGGACGCCTGGCTGGAACTCATCCACCCCGCCGACCGCCAGGAACTGCACAGCCGCCTGCGTGACCTGAAAACCCTTGGCAAGCCCTTGCTCGCCAGCGTGCGCCTCCACCGTGGCAACAGCGACCAGCCGCCGACCTGGTATCGCGTGCAGGGCCAAGTGCTGGCAGCCGGCCCCCAGCAAGCACAGTGCCGAGTTGATGGTGCTCACCAGGTTCAGGCTCAACAGGCTGTTGATCACCGGCGTCAGCGGCCCCACCAGGTTATTCACCGCCGTGGTGAGCCCCGACAGACTGCTCAGCACTGGCAAGCTGACCGTCACCTGGGTGCGAACCTGGGCGGTACGCACGTAAATCGCATTCGGGCCTGTGGGGTTGGCGACGGCAAGCGCCGGATCGCCGATGGCCGACAACTGCGGCGGTTGAATCACTTTCACTTGGGTGGTGATATTCGCCAGCCCCAGCAAGCTGACCGGCAAGGTTGCGGCGGCCGCGCTCTGGCTGTTGGACAGTTGCACCACGCCCTGAATCAGTTGGAACACCTGCAAGTTGGCATTCAGCGCCGCAGATGTGGTGCCCGTCTGCAGCTGCAGAATCTTCCCGAGGGTCAGTGGCGCCTGGTTGATTGCGGCGATTTTCAGGCTGCCCAGGGCGGTCAAGACATCTGCCGTCGCACCGTTGGCGGTCAGCACCGTGATCGCCGCCTGGATCAACTGCGAGGCAGTGACATTGGTGTTGAGCAGTTGGGTGTAGTTGCCGGCGGACACGCCCAGGTTGATCGCCAACTGGTCGAGGTAACTGAGCAGGCTGATATTGGTGTTGAGCAGGCCATTCCAGCCGGCGAGTGTCAGGTTGACGTTGCCGCCGAGCAAGCCGCTGAACAGCGGGTTCAACAGGTTGGAGCTGGTGGTGTCGACACTGGCCAACGTGCTGTTGATGGTCAGCTGGGCCAAGGTTGGCGTGGGCTTGGCCGCCACCGCCGTAGCGCTCAATACCGTATTGAGGCTGACCGAGTTGCCGGAAAACAGTGACCAGATTCCGCCGGCCACGCTGGTCGTTACGGTTTTGCTGGCAACCACTTGGATAGCCGACGACAGCGCCGGGTTGGCGCTGAACGTGCGCTGGCCCGAAGCGCCGGTGGTGACGGAGCCACATTGGGTGACAAGCGTGTTGCCGTTACCCACCACGAAATGATTGCGCGCCACACTTTGCCCGGCATAAGACGCCGCACTGAGGCCCGCCAGGCAGGTGCCATTGCGGCTGACGGCCTCCAGCGCCGCGGTGTCTGCCACGCCCTGCAACTTGCGTTTCTCCAGGTACAGGCGGCCGCTGTCGACCACCAGCAAGGTAAAGGCCAATACCACCGCCAATACGCCGACGGCCATTAAGCCGATGGCGCCGCGCTGCTTGCACTGAAATCGGGGAGACATCGAGCACTCCTGTGCCGGCGAGTCGCCGAGCGCTTACTCTCCTGGGGTGTAGTTGAGTGTAGACAAGGCCTGAGAGGTGCGCTGGCTAAAGGCTGCAGCAGATCCCCTGTGGGAGCTGATCGTTCCCACGCTCTGCGTGGGAATGCCGCCCCGGACGCTCCGCGTCCTGACATTTAAGCCTTGCGAGATGTGACGCGGAGCGTCCTCGGATGCGTTCCCACGCGGAGCGTGGGAACGATCATTGAGGGGGTTAATGCGGTGGGTAGTTGGAGAGGATTTTGGTGACGGTGGTGCGGATAGCGTTGCTGCGATCCTGCGGGTTCGGCGAGCTGGCCATCATCTGTTCGTCACTGCCGCGCCACACCAGTTTGCCGTCCTTGCCGTCCAGCAAGTCGATCTGGATGGTTGCCACCTTGTAGGTGATGTTGCGCGTTTCGTTGTACATCGGCGCGCCCCAGTAGCCATTCCACGGGCCGCCCCAGGCGCCGCCGTAGTTGGTGGTGACTTGTTGCTGGCGGTCTTCGACGATCAGGTAGGCCTGCACGGTCAAGTCAGCCTTGGTGCCCGCCGCTGCAGGCCGCAGGCCGCGTTGGTCAAGTTGTTCGCCCACCGCCTGGCGGATGCGTTGCTCGGTGAGGTCACTCTTGATCCGTGGGTCATCCGGGCGGTATTGCAGGGCCGGGTCTTTCCAGGCCCAGTTGCGGTAGGCGCCGAAGTCGCGGCTGGCGTCAAAGTCGTGGTTGACCTGATTGGTCTGGCAGCCGCCCAGCACTACAACAACAGCAAGTGCAGCAATGCGACGAAGCATGGTTTTTCTCCAAAAGACAAACTGAGCCTGCGATGAGAATAGCGGCTAACTCGGTGGATAAGCGGCCATGGCCTTCTGCATGGCCTCGCGCAAGGCATCCGCCCGTTCGCCGAGGCTGCCCTGGCTGGCGGTTTCGGCGCTGGTGCTCCACACGGGCTGACGGGTGCGGGCGTCGAACAAGCTGATGCGCGCCACCGCGACTGTCACTTCATAGGTGCGAACCACCGGCACCGTGTTGTACATGCCGTAGCCGTTGCCGTAGCGGTTATAGCCGCCGTAACCGTAGCCATAGTCGTCCTGGACCTGGCGCAGGCGCTTTTCCAGGCGCACGTCGGCGCTCACCAGCAGGTCGGGCGCACGGTTGTCATGCAAGGGGCGCAAGCCGCGCTGGTCAAGGGCGCCGCTGACCGCTTCGGCAATTTGCGCCGAATCGGCCCACGCCGTGCCCGCCGGCAGCTGGCCGTTGAGCCAGGCCCAGTTGCGGTAGGCGCCATAGTCGCGCACCGGTGCCGGGTAGGCGCTGGCATCAAAGGTGTTGGCCGCCTGCGCCGGCGCCGGTGGCATGGGCGCAGAAGTGGCCACGTAAGGATTGGGGCTGGAGCAGGCGCTCAAGCCCACCGATAACAGGATCAAACAGAGACGACGCATTTCGACCTCCGCAGACTGGGCCGCTTAAACCGGACGGCAGATCCAGTGCAAATAACGCCCAAGTCCGGCAAAGCTTGGGTGACGACGGTGAGCGAGTTCCATCTCCAACAAGTCCTGTAAATCGGCGCGGGCCTGGAATTCCACCGGCATATAGTCGTGGAACACCCGCACGCCACTTTGGCTTTCGACCTGCCAAAGCCCCTCTAGTTGCGCCGCCAACTCACGTGGGTCGAGCGGCTGTTGCGGGGTCAGGCTCTGCTTCTCGCCGGCCATGTCGTTCTTGCGCATTTTGCGGAAGTGGCCTTTGAGCAGGTTGCGATAAATCAGCGCATCGCGGTTGTAGAACGCCAGCGACAGCCAGCCACCCGGCACCGTGAGCTGGTGCAGCACCGGCAGGATCGCATGGGGTTCGGCCAACCATTCCAGCACGGCGTGGCAGAGCACCAGGTCGTACGGTTCGGTGAGTTGGCCGAGCAGGTCTTGCCAGGGCGCATGGATAAAGGTTGCAGTCTGCCCAGCGTCGGCAAAGCGCTTGCGCGCGCCTTCGAGCATCGGCTCGGCGGGCTCGGCCAGGGTGACTTGGTGGCCGCGCTCGGCCAGCCACAGCGACATATGCCCAAGGCCGGCGCCGATATCCAACACCCGCAGCGGACGGTCGGGCAGCGCTTCGATCAGGTCGGCCTGGAGCACCGCCAGGCGAATCGCGCCTTTGGCACCGCCGTATATTTTCTCGGCGAAGCGCGTGGCCAGTTGGTCGAAATGACGGTCACTCATGGGCAAACCGCCGTTCGCTGTCGGCCAATTTGGCGCGCACCACCTCGTTCATGTCCAGGCCCAACTCACTGCACAGCAACAGCAGGTACAGCACGATATCGCCGACTTCCTGCCCGGCATGGGCAAGTTTTTCGGCGGGTAGCTGACGCGATTGGTCTTCGGTCAGCCATTGGAAAATTTCCACCAGCTCGGCCATTTCCACACTGGCGGCCATGGCCAGGTTTTTCGGGCTGTGGAACTGCTTCCAGTTGTTGTTATCGCGGATG
This sequence comes from Pseudomonas sp. R76, assembly GCF_009834565.1. GTDB lineage: Bacteria > Pseudomonadota > Gammaproteobacteria > Pseudomonadales > Pseudomonadaceae > Aquipseudomonas. The sequence continues at coordinate 799,368 of NZ_CP019428.1, read as the reverse complement.
CGGTGCAGGCGTTCGGTGAGGTGTTCGAGGTTCATGCGGGGGCTCCTGAAGGTGTATAGCTTCGGGGGGATCAGGGATGAAGGCAAGTGAATCCCGGCGGTGGGCTTGAGGCCGCCATCGCAGGCAAGCCAGCTCCCACATTTTAAATGTGTTCACAATTCAATTTGTGGGAGCTGGCTTGCCTGCGATGAGGCTCTAGTCGACGACACTGAACTCGAGGCGGGCGGTTTGGCCGGCTTCGTCGAGGACGCTGAGCTGGTAGCGGCCCAGGTGTTCGAAGCTGGCGTTGATGCTGTCCTGGTTGGCGCTGTCGCCCAGCGGCGCGCCGTTGAGGAACCACCAGCGTCGACCGCTGCCGCCCAGGGCGGAGATTTTCAGGCGCAGCGCTTGCTGGCTGGCGGCGGGCAGGCGCAACTGGTCGCCTTCGCGAACACCGACGATCGACAACGGCGACGCCGCCGCCAACGCCGGAGGCGGGCAATCGGGGTCGGCAGCCGGGATACGCGCTTCACGGCGTTCGACCCTGGGCAGCCACGGCTCCAGCGGCGCCGGCCACAAGGCGATGTCTTTGGCCACAGCACCTGGGCAATGGGCATCGACCCGCAAGCCCTTGGCATTGACCCACACCGTTTCCTTCAAGCCCACACTTAATGGCTGGTCCAGCGCCTGCAAGGTTGGCGGCGTGGTGTTGTCCAGCGTCCAGGCAAAGCGCTGGCGACGGCAATTGGGGTCGCTGCGGCTCATCGGCTGGCCCAGCGGCCAACAGATGGCCGCGACGCCGACATTGGCCGGCACCGGTCTGACAGGCGCGCTGATCCCGCGCTGACTGTCGCGGTTGGTCAGCACGTCATGCACCTGCAACATCAACGGCGCCGCCGACGCCAGGCCGAACTGGCCCGGCACCGGCGTGCCATCCGGTCGGCCGATCCACACGCCGATCAAGTAGCGCGGCCCCACACCAATCGCCCAGGCATCGCGAAAGCCGTAGCTGGTGCCGGTTTTCCAGGCCAGCACCGGGCGCTGCACCAGCTCGGCGCGCGGGTCGCGGTCAGGTCGCGCCTGGCCGCTGAGGATACGCCGCACAATCCAGGCGGACCCTGGCGACAATAAAGGCCGTTCTTTAAGCGTATCGTCCGGCTGCAAGCGGATAGACGCACTCTTGCCGTCGCGGGCGAAGGCGCTGTAGCCGCTGACCAAGTCTTCCAGTCGGCTGCCTGCACCGCCCAGAATCAACGCCAGGTTTGGCTCGGCCAGCGCAGGCAGCGCCAAGGGCACGCCGCCGATGCGCATTTCGGCGGCAAAGCGCTTCGGCCCGTAGGCCTCCAGCAGTTGCACCGCCGGCAAGTTCAGCGAACTGGACAGCGCCGTACTCGCCGGCACCGCGCCGCTGAAGCCCATGGAGAAGTTGCCCGGCCGGTAATCGCCATAGCGCCGCGGCACGTCCTGCAGCAGTGATTCGGAGTGAATCAGCCCATCGTCCAGGGCCATGCCGTACAGAAATGGTTTCAAGGTGGAACCGGGCGAGCGCAGCGCACTGATCATGTCCACGTGGCCGAAGCGCTTGGCGTCATTGATGTCCACCGAACCGAGGTAGGCACGCACGGCCATGCTTTCTTCTTCCACCACCAGAATGGCAGCGGAGGTGTGTTCCGGCAGCCGCGCGCGCCAGCCCAGCAACAGGTCTTCAAGGCGGCGTTGCAGCGTGGCGTCGAGAGTGGTACGGATCAGCGGCGGGCTGTCGGGGCGGTTCAGGCGGCGGGCGAGCAGCGGTGCCAGGCTCGGCTCCAGGCGCGGGGCGAGCAGCAGCGGTTCTTCCAGGGCTTCATCGACCGCCGATTGCGGCCACACCTGGAATTCGGCGAGACGCCGCAGCACTTTGTCGCGGGCTTGCTGGGCGCGTTGCGGATGGCGGTCCGGGCGCAGGCGGCTCGGCGCCTGGGGTAATACGGCGAGCAAGGCCGCTTCGGCGTGGGTCAGTTGTGCCGGGGACTTGCCCAAATACGCCCAACTGGCCGCCGCCACGCCTTGCAACGTACCGCCAAACGGCGCGCGGTTCAGGTACAGGTTGAGAATCTCGTCCTTGGACAAATGCCATTCCAACTGCGCAGTGCGCCACAGCTGGCGCAGCTTGCCGTGGAAGGTGCGTGAGTGCGGGTCAAGCAGCCGCGCCACTTGCATCGACAAGGTGCTGCCGCCCGACACCACCCGCGCGCCGGTCAAGTTCTGCCAGGTCGCCCGCGCCAGCGCCAACGGGTTCACGCCGGGGTGTTCATAAAACCAGCGGTCTTCGTAGGTGAGCAGCGCATCCAGGTAATACGGCGACACTTCATTGGTTTGCACCGGATAACGCCACACACCGTTGGCATCAGCAAACCGCCACAACGGCGTGCCATCCTCAGCCAGCACCACCCGCGCCAAGTCATCCTTGGGCAACGGCAACGGCCAAATCCGATCCGCCAGCCACAACAGCGCAATCACCGCCAAGACACATCCAAATGCCCAGCCCAGTAAATGTGGGAGCGGGCTTGCTCGCGAAAGCGATTTGTCAGTCACCTCACTCACAACGGCCCCACCCCGCCCACAACTAATCGCAAATTCAACCCCGCAAACCTCTATGCTTCATGGAACTAGCCGCGACCCATCGCGAACAAAGGCTCAGTGCTGGCAATTTCGTCCACTTATTCATCGAGACACACCTATGCAAGTAGACTTTTTCGGATGGTTGGGTAACACCGTTGGCTTGATCATCCACTACATCGTCGAGTTCTTCAGTGGGCTGTTCAACATGCTGTCCAATGCGGGCGGCAACTTCGTCGAAGGCATGTCCCGCTCACTGGGCATGGACACCTCGATCATCAGCATCATCACGCTGATCATCGGTCTGCTGTTCCTGTACTCGGCCGTACGCGCCTTCATGCGTGCCTCGATCATCATTGGCGTGATCTGGCTGATGCTCGGCCTGTGGCTGCTGAGTTGGGTTGTGCACTAAACCCAAACACTTCCCCAATCCCCTGTGGGAGCTGGCTTGCCAGCTCCCACATTTGAACCCCGTAGACCTCAGCGGCCCTTGATCACCAGATCCGCCGGCGTCTCCCCCACCGCCTGCCAGTTCGGCCGATACATCGACTCCACCTGCGGCGGTGGCACGCGGTACGTGCCCGGCGTCACCGCGCGCGCCAGGTACAACAGGTGCGTGGTGCCATAGCCGTCCAGGTTCATCGCCGCCACATAGCGGTCATCGCGGAACTCCTGATGCTTGAGCGACGCGTTCTGCATCGACTCGCGCCATTCCTTGACCTGGCTGCTGGCGTTTTCCAGGCTGGCCGCGCTTTGCGCCAGGTTGTGGTTTTCCAGCTCCAGGCCCGCCGGCAACAGGTCGACCACCAAGGCATCCGGCACCCGCTGCTTGGCACTCACCGCCAGGTGCACCAGCACCAAATCACCACTGTTTACGTTACGCAGGTTCAACGGCTGGCCGTTCATACCCAGGTACTCGCGACGGATACTCAGGTTGTCGCCACCCGGTGCCGGTGGCACTTGCGGGTAACCCGAAATCGTCAGTTGCTGGTACACCGGCGCCTCGCCCTGATTGCTCAAGGCCAGGTCACTGGACAGCAGTTTGCCGTCCAGCTCCAACGTCGACTGCTGGTTATTCAGCTCATGCACACCGCCGCTGCCGGTCAGCGACACCTGCCAGTTCGGCTCCGGCTGCGAGAACCCAAGGCGCCCGGCCAGGAACAGCGAATTACGCTCCTGGGTCGAGAGGTACGGGCTGGCGGCCAACTGGTCCGACAGCGTGAACAAACGCTCCTCGCGCTTGCCTTTGGCCAAGTCGTTCTCTTCGAGCAACGCCAGGATCATCGCTTGATCGCGCAGCGGGCTGCCGTAGTCGGCCAGCCACTCATTGGCGTTGCGTTGCGCCGCCAAACCGGCGAGCAAGGCTTGATCGGCACGCGGCTGGTCGCCCATTTTTTGCAGGGCGATAGACAGCTGCACCAACGGCAAGCCGGAGCGCGCATCGCTGCGGCGTTCGAAGATACTGCGCAACGCGCCCAATGGCGCCTGCTGACTGCGCGCCAACACCATGCCGGCGTAGGCCTGCACGGCAAAGCGGGTGTGGTCGGCGTTGTCGCTGTAACTCACCTCAATCAGGTTGCGCTCCTGCACATAGCGCAGCAGGCGCTCGCTGGCTTTTTTCAGCGCTTCAGGCGGCACGGCAAAGCCTTGGTCGCGGGCGCGCAACAGGAAATCGGTGACGTAGGCGGTCAGCCAATATTCTTCTTCGCCATCGGCGCCCCACAAACCGAAGCTGCCGTTGTAGCGCTGCATGCCCAGCAGCCGCTCGATGCCCAGTTCGATCTTGCGCTTGCGCTCGCTGTCCGCCTCGCCCTTGACGCCCAGGCGCTTGAGCAACGCAGCGTCGGCATACAGCGACGGGTACAAGCCGCTGGCAGTCTGCTCCAGGCAACCATAAGGGTAGGCCTTGAGCGCGCTGATCTGCGCACCGAGGTTCAGCGGCGGCCGGCTCGACAGGCTCAGCAGCGCCTCACGCCCCGAGGCCTCGAACTGGTCCAACGTGCCGGCCGGGAGGCTCCAAGGCTGATCCTTGAGCACTGCGCGGTAATGCTTGAGCAATGCCGGGTAGGCCGGGCGTACACCCAGGGTCCACTCGCGGCTGAACGGCGGCAGGTTTTCACCCGGCAGGTCCAGGCCATTCACCGTGACGTTGACCTTGCCCTGCCCCAGCCCACCCCAGGCTTTCACCGGGATACGCAAAGTGATGCGCTGGCCTTGCTTGAGTTCCACCGTCTGCGCAGCGCTGTTGACCAACTCCAACTGCCCTTCGGCCCTCAGTTGCACGTCGAGCTTCTGCGCTTTGCCCGACAGGTTGGACAGGTCCAGCGCCAACGTCGTCTGGTCACCGCCGGCCAGGAAGCGCGGCGCCGACAGCTCGGCAATCAGCGGCGCGGCAATCACCGTCTTGCCTTCGGCCATGCCATAACGGTCATCGCTCCAGGCCTGGGCCATCAGGCGCAGCTCGCCGTTAAAGTCGGGGATATTGACGCTGACTTCACCCTCGCCCTGCTCGTTCAAGGTCACGGGCGCGCTTTGCAACGCGACGATGGTCACGCTGGTGTCCGGGCGCTTGCCGCCCTTGGCCAGCGCCGCATCACCACCAAAGGCCAGGCTGGCCAAACGGCCCTGGCCGGCTTCGATCAACTGGCCGTAGATATCGAACTGGTCCACGCCATAGGCCTTGCGACCAAACAGGCTGGAGTACGGGTCCGGCGTCGGGTATTCGGTGATATTGAGGATGCCCACGTCCACAGCCGCCAGCAGCACATGCACCTGCTTCGGCACGCTGCCATCGGCGTTCTTGGCGGCGATCTTCACCGTCAGCGCTTGTTTGGGGCGCATTTTTTCCGGTGCCGTGAGGGTCAGGCCCAGTTTGCGCTGGGTGCGATCCAGCGGCAGGTGAAGCAGGCCCACGGCACGTTTGGGGGTGATATTGGCTTTGCGCTCACCTGGGCGAATCACCAGCGCGCTGACATAAAGGTCATGGCGCGACCATTTCGGGTCGAGTTTCACGGCGAAGCTTTTGCCCTCGGCCGGCACATCGATTTCCTGCCACCACAGCGGCCCTTCGCTGGACTCCACCAGCAAGTAGCCCTTGCCGGCCGCCGGTGGCGTGACGGTGACAGTGGCGGTATCGCCATCGCCGTACGCGGGTTTATCCAGTGCCAACTTGACTTGGTCCGGGCGCACGGCGCCGCCTTCGGTGTTGTCCTGAGCCTGGTAGCCGGCCCAGAAACGCAGGCTGCTGACCAACCCGGTTTGCGGGTCTTCGACTTCGACGCGGTAGGGGCCCCACGCCACCTGGAAGCTGACCTTGGCGGTGTCGCCGGCCTTGATGTTCAGGGTCTGTTCGTCGAGGTTGAGGAATTTCTCGTTGAAGTGATAACTCCAGCCGTCACTTTCCGAGTAGTTCCAGTAGTAGTCGCGGCGCTCGCGCACCAGGCGCACCTTGAGGTTTTGCGCAGCGAGTTTTTGCCCGTCCTGATTGGCCACCAGTACTTCGAACTCTGCCGGGCCGTCGCCATTGGTTTCCTTGCCGTCGAACAAGCCACGCAAGCCCGGTAATTGCTCGGCCGGCCAGATCGGTTGCACCAGGCGCCGGGTGATTGGCCGACCTCCCGACTCTTGCAGGCTGGCTTGCACAATCAGTTGCAGCGGCGACTTGGCCTCGGCCCATTTGCTTTCCAGGGTCAGTTCTTCCTGGCCCTTGGCGTCGAGTACGCTTTCGTCCAGCTCGAAATCCTGGCTCAGTTCTTCTTCAGTGACGGAGCCGAACTGATAACCCGGCAGCGACTTGACCGCTTCGCGCAGGGGGCGCACATAAACCTGCCCGCTGACGCGATTGCCCGACGCCGGTGCGCCGTAGAGGTAGCGGCCATTGACGTGAATCACCGGGTTATCCGCCGGGCTCAAGGCCGTGTCGCTGCCCTTGAGTTCCAGCGCCAGGCGCTCGGGCAGGAAGTCTTCGACGAGGAATTCATACAGCTGCGGCTTGCCGTCGCCGAGGTCGAACACCAGTTGCCAGCGCCCGGTCGGCGCCTCACCGGCCAATTGCAGTTGATATTGATAGAGGCCTGACGCATCGGCATCCCACACGAACTTACGGCTGACCTGCTCATCCGGGCGGCGCACTTCGACACTCACCGGTTGCGGCTTGACGGCATTGCCATCCTTGTCACGCAGCAGCGCATTGAGCAGCACGGTTTCGCCGGGGCGATACAGGTCACGCGGGCCGAATACGAAGAATTGCAGCGGGTGTGCCGGTTGGCCGCCGATGTCGAACTCAGCCAGGTCCAGCGCGGCACTGTCCAGGCGCAGCATGCTGGTTTGTTCGCCCTGCTTGGACAGTAACACCTGGGCCTTTTTCGGCAGCGGCAATTCGGCGTGGCCGCCCTTCTCGGTTTTGCCCTGGCCGAGCACGCGGCCTTCGGCATCCAGCACTTCGAGGTCAACGCCGTCCAGCGCCTTGCCGCCTTCCAGTGCCTGGGTAAACACATCCAGGCGATTGGCATAGCGGTGCACCGACAGGCCGATATCACTCAAGGTGAACAGCGTGGCCGGTTGCGAATAGTTGTAGGTGCCCGAGGCGCGCATCACCGCCAGGTACACGCCCGGCTGTTGCAGCTGCTTGAGGCCGGCAATCGGCAGCAACAGGGTTTCGCGGGTATTGCGCGCCGGGTTCAGGTCGAAACGGCCGCCGTAAACCAGGTCGGCCATCGGCAGCAGCTCACGGGACTCATAACTTTGCAGGCTGGTATTGCGCCCCCACTGCGCCAGGAACGACGGCAGGGATTCGGGTTTGATGCGGAAGAATTCGACGTCGATCTTGTCGACATTCAGCGCGATCACCGGCAAGCCTTCAGCCAGACGGGTCGGCAGCAAAGTGCCACGGCTGGCGAAGCCGACCGTGGCTTGCAGGTCGCGGGTTTCCAGGCGCGCGCTGTACTCGGCGGCGAGCGTGTTGTCGTTGACCGCCCTGACCCCGGCATCCACGGTCAGCACCAGTTTGCGCTGCGGCTCCAAGTGACGCAGGCGCAACTCCATCAAGTTATCGGACAGCTCCCACGCGCCGTCGACCTTGCCGGACTTGCTGTCGACCAGATGCAGTTTGTCGGCGAACTTTTGGTCGGGATCCAAGGGGATGGAAAAACTCACCGACAAGGTGCTGGCCCCGTCCAGCTGGACTTCGGACACATCCACCACGCTCAACTCACGCCCGGCGTAACGCTGCTTGAGCGCTGCCACGTCCACCGCTGCCTTGACGGGTTTCGGCGCGGCCGACACCGTTGGAGCAGATGGGGCAGCCGGTTTATCGGAGGAATCGCAGGCGCTCAGCAGGGCCAGCGCGCAGGCCAGGAACAATCCTTTGTTAAGCATGGGGCACTCGTAGTGAGAGGGGGCCGAGGGGTGAACTATATATCAGCCTGGGTGGGGCCGATGGGGTGCTGGTCACATTGACCGACGGAGGGTGGTTTGGTTCTCGGTCCTCTTGTAACCAAGCCAAATCCCATTGCCACTGAAGATCAAAATGTGGGTGCTGTTGTGTTGTTGAGGGCCAGTTACAATGCCGCTCCCCCAAAGGAGCCTCCATGACTTCCCTGCTCACCGACTGGCGCCACCGCCCCACCCACCGCCGCGTCTGGGCGCTGGCCGCGCCGATGATTCTGTCCAACATCTCGGTGCCGCTGGTGGCCCTGGTCGACAGCATGGTCATCGGCCACCTGCCCCACGCTCACCAGTTGGGCGCCGTGGCCGTCGGCGCCAGCCTGTATACCTTCCTCGCCTGGGCCATGGGCTTTCTGCGCATGGGCTCCACCGGCTTTGCCGCCCAGGCCGCCGGGCGCAATGATGGCGCGGCACTGCGGCAAATCCTGCTGCAAGGCTTGCTGCTGGCACTGGGCTTGGCGATGTTGCTGGGCACCGTGGGCATTCCGCTGAGCCATCTGGCCCTGGAGTGGATGCAGCCCTCAGCCGAATTGAATCAACTGACCCGCGAGTTTTTCCACACGCGCCTGTTCGGCCTGCCCGCCGCGCTGGCCAGCTATGCCTTGGTCGGCTGGTTCCTCGGCACGCAAAACGCCCGCGCGCCGCTGGCGATTCTATTGACCACCAACCTGGTCAATATTGCCTTGAACCTGTGGTTCGTCCTCGGCCTGGAGTGGGGTGTGGTCGGCTCCGCGCGGGCGTCGGTCATCGCTGAATGGACCGGCGCCCTGCTCGGCCTGGCCCTGACGCAAAAAGCCCTGCGCGCTTACCCCGGCCATATCGCCTGGGCCGCACTGAAAGTGTGGGAAAGTTGGCGCCCGTTGCTGGCGGTGAACCGCGATATCTTTATCCGCAGCCTGGCGTTGCAGTCGGTGTTTTTCATGATCACGGTACAAGGCGCGCGACTCGGCGATGCCACGGTCGCGGCCAACGCGCTGCTGCTCAACGGCCTGCTGCTGACCGCCCACGCCCTGGACGGTTTGGCCCACGCCGTGGAAGCGCTGTGCGGGCATGCCATCGGCGCCCATGATCGCCAGGCGTTGCGCCGCTCATTGGTGGTCGCCTGTGGCTGGTCATTGATCGCCAGCGTCGGGTTCGCGTTGCTGTTCACGTTCGCCGGCCACCTGTTTATCGCCATGCAAACCGACATCCCCAGCGTGCGCGAAACCGCCGACATCTACCTGCCTTATCTGGCCGTGCTGCCGTTGATTGCGGTGTGGAGTTACTTGCTGGACGGCCTGTTCATCGGCGCCACCCGCGCGCGGGAAATGCGCAACGGCATGCTGCTCACCGTGGTGGTTCTGCTGCCCTTCGCCTGGGCGCTGCAGCCGTACGGCAACCACGGGCTGTGGATAACCTTTCTGCTGTTCATGGCCCTGCGCAGCCTTACTTTGTGGGCGATTGCCTGGCGCTTGAATCGGCAGAATCAGTGGCTTGGATAAACGCCGTGACGCGGTCCAGCACTGGGGCCAGCCAGCGTAAGGGCTTGGCAATCGATGCCACTAAGGTCGCGTGGCTGGTCCGGGTGAAGTAAAACGCCTCCACCGGCACGCCTGCTTCGCGCAGTTTCTTCGCCAGCCCGCCGGTATTGCGCGTTGGGTTGACCAGCGTGTCGCTCACCGAGGCGATCAACAGGCTCGGTGGAGCGTCACGGCTGACGTGATTGATCGGCTGAGAATCCGGCGGTGAATCGGGGAAGAAAAACACGGGCCGTACGTCGCGGTTATCAATCGGCAGGAAGTCATACGGCCCGGCCAGGCCGATCCAGCCTTTGAGCATCGATGGCGACATCTTCACTTCGCCAAGCCAGCGCGCATCCAGCGCCAACATCGACGCGTTATAGGCACCGGAGCTGTGGCCCATGAGGTAAAGCTGCTTGGGGTCGGCGCCATAGTCGGCGATGTGCTGATAAGTCCAGGCGACGGCCTGGGCGTTGTCCTGCAGAAACAGTGGGTAACGCACTTGTGGGTAGAGCCGGTAATCCGCAATCACCACCACGATGCCGCGTGAGGCCAGGGCTTCGCCGACAAAACCGTAATCGTCCTTGGCGCCGCTGTTCCAGCTGCCGCCGTAGAAGAACACCACGACTGGGGCATTGGGCGCTGCCTTGGTTGGACGGTAGACATCGAGTGTTTGGCGCGGGTCGGCACCGTAGGCAATTGAGGATGTTTTGGTGAAGGTGCTGGAGGGCGTCAGTGCGTTGAGCACTTTGATCGGGGAGCACGCTGCTAGAAGCGCGGCGAATGCCAGGGTCAAGGCTTGCAGGAGTTTGCTCGACATCGTTCAGGCCTCACACAGAAGGTACTACCAAACGAAGATCCAAATGTGGGAGCGGGCTTGCTCGCGAAGGCGGTGGGTCAGTTAACACATGTGTGACTGATGTACCGCCTTCGCGAGCAAGCCCGCTCCCACATTAGATTGCTATCAGCTTAGATCACGACGACAGGTACGAAGAACGCGTCAGGCCCAGACGCAACGCGTCGAGGAACTGCGTGCGCTCACTGGCACTGATCTTCGCACTCGCACACTTGTCACGGTAGTGCGTCATCAACTCCTCCGGCGACAAGTGCACATAGCGCAACATGTCTTCGATGGTGTCGTGGGTCTCGATCCCGGCGCTGTACACCGAACCGTCTTCGCGCTGGTAGATGTTCACCGAGTCGGTGTCACCGAACAGGTTGTGCATATCACCGAGAATTTCCTGGTAAGCGCCGACCAGGAAGATGCCCAGCAAGTAGTCTTCACCTTCGTTCAAGGCGTGCACCGGCAGGCTGGTCTCGATGCTCTGCTCGTCGACGTATTGCTTGATCTTGCCGTCGGAGTCGCAGGTCAAATCCTGCAGCACGGCGCGGCGCAGCGGCTCTTCGTCGAGACGGTGCAGCGGCAGGATTGGCAGGACCTGGCCGATCGCCCAGGTGTCCGGCAGGCTCTGGAACACCGAGAAGTTGCAGATGTACTTGTCGGCCAGCTTGTCGTTGAGCTCGTCCAGCACTTGGCGGTGCGAGCGTTGACGCGCTTTGAGCGAGTCGTGCAGGCGACGGCATACGGCGAAGTAGCACTGCTCGGCGAGGGCTTTTTCGGCCAGGGTGATTTTGCCGTCGGCGTACTGGGTGGCCACGTCGCTCATGTAGTGCGTGGCGCGCCAGTAGGTTTCAGTGACCATTTCAATGTCGGTCGGGCCCAGCAGGTCGACCAGCCACTGCACGGTTTCCGGCAGGCTTTCCTTGTTTTCGATCAGCGGGATTTCGTCGTTGTGCTTCTCGACGTCGGTGACTTGCACCACCAGCATGGCGTGGTGGGCGGTCAGGGAGCGGCCGCTTTCGGAGAAGATATGCGGGTGCGGCAGGCTCTGCGCGTCGCAGAATTCCTTGAGCATGCCCACCACCACGCCAGCGTAGTCGTCCATGTCGTAGTTGATCGAGCTGGCGTTGCGCGAGTGCGTGCCGTCGTAGTCCACACCCAGGCCGCCGCCGACGTCGATGTGATCGACTGGCAGGCCGAGGTTGCGCAGCTCGCCGTAGTAACGAATGGCTTCCTTGAACCCGTGCTGGTAGTCGGCCAGGTTGGCAATCTGCGAACCCATGTGGAAGTGCAGCAGGCGGATGCCCTGGTCGAGGCCAGCGTCGCGGAAGCGCTCGACCACCGACAGCAGTTGCGCCGCCGACAAACCGAACTTGGATTTCTCGCCACCGGTGTCCGCCCACTTGCTCGACGCCAGGGACGACAAACGCACGCGCAGGCCGACCTGTGGCTTGACCTTGAGGTTGGCCGCCTCTTCGATCACCAGCGCCACTTCGGATTCTTTCTCGATCACGATGAACACGTTGTGGCCGAGCTTCTGGCCCATCAGCGCGAGGCGGATGAACTCACGGTCCTTGTAACCGTTGCAGACGATGGTGCCGCCCTTCGGCGCCAGGGCCAGCACGGCCAGCAGCTCAGGCTTGGAGCCGGCTTCCAGGCCGATGGACACGTCCTGGGTAGCGATGATGTTCTCGATCACCGCTTCCTGCTGGTTCACCTTGATCGGGTACAGCGCGGTGTATTTGCTCTGGTATTCCAGGCGCTCGATGTTCGCATCGAAAGCACCGGTCAGCTGGCGCACCCGGTCTTGCAGGATATCGGGGAAGCGCACCAGCAACGGCAAGGACAGGCCGCTTTTGCGCAGCTCGTCGACTTGCTCGTACAGGTCGACAGGCGTGCTGTTCGGGCCGTTCGGACGGACTTCAACGCGACCGGCTTCATTGATCGCGAAATACCCGGCCCCCCAATGGCGAATCCCGTAAACACTGCGGCTGTCCGCAACTGTCCATTGGCTGCCATCGTCTTTGCGTGTGCGTCGTACGGACATCGAAGTCCCCTATAAATGAAGGCGAAGGCGCCGCCCCGGGTTTGAGGCTGGCGCAGTCTAAAGAATGAAAATGACGATTTGCCTGTAAGGGAGGTAGACCTCACTCGCAGGACAGAGTTTAGACACAGGTTGGGAAGAGGCTTTCAGCCGCCGGACTTCTTGGCCTTGTACCCGAGCTTGATCAGCTCGGCCAACAGCAACTCGACGTGATCGCCCTGAATCTCGATGACCCCGTCTTTCAACGCGCCACCGGTGCCACAGCGCTTTTTCAGCGTGGTAGCCAGTTCCTTCAGGGCCTCTTCGGCCAGCGGTACGCCGGTGATGGTGGTCACCGTCTTGCCGCCACGGCCTTTGCTCTCGCGTCGCACGCGAGCAATGCCGTCACCTTCAGGGATCAGGGTCTGTTTGCAGGTGCACGAATCCACGGGCTGACGACAGTCCGGGCAGTGTCGACCTGCGTCGGTGGAAAATACCAGGCCACCAAGGGCGGCGAAGGATGCGGCTTTTTTGGCCACCGGCAATCCTCTTGGGAGGACAAAGACTGATCGGCGCTCGCAACGAGCATCACCGACCGCGAAGCCCCACTCAGGCAGGGGCAGCGCTACCGAACCGCAAAGGTGGTTCGGGTGAAAAGTCGCGCAGTGTAACGGCAAAAAGCCGACTTGCTAAGAGCCAAATAGCGCCAATTTATGCAACTTTAGCGACGCAAGGCCAGATAGCGCCGCAAGCCTTCTTGAGCATCCGGGCAGTAAGGCTTTTGTTCAGCTTCCTGCAGGACAGTTTCAATGGGTAAAAAGCGCGCTTCCATGACCTCTTCGGGCTGCAGGCGCAAAGGCCCATCCCAGACCGCCGAGTAGGACGTGCACCACAGCCGGCTGTCGTCCTCTTCAAAGTAGAAATGGTCATGCTCAACCAATTCAACGCCGGCAACGCCAAGTTCTTCTTCCAGTTCACGGGCGGCCGAAGCGGCGTAGCTCTCACCCTCCGCGACCATGCCACCCGCCGCCGTGTCCCAGAAACCGGGATACAAGGCTTTGCTCAGGGTGCGCCGATGCACACACAGCTCACCGGCCGAATTGAACAGGAAGATAAAGGTGCATCGGCCGATCAGGCCGCGCTGGCGAAGGTCGGACCTGACGAGGTGGCCGAGCAGGTTGTCCTGCTCGTCGACCCAGCAGATCAGTTCAGCGTCGGAGGCCGCACGGTGTGCGGCCTCCTTTTGAGTAGCGTCCATCAATCACCCCTGGTTGAGGAGCTGACGCAAATCTATAACTGCGGCGTTTGCCCGGGAAATATAGTTGGCCATGACCAGCGAGTGGTTGGCGAGAATGCCAAAGCCACTGCCGTTAAGAATCATTGGGCTCCAAACCGGTTCCTGCGAGGCCTCCAGCTCACGAATGATCTGGCGCACGCTGACGGTGGCGTTTTTCTTGGCCAGCACGTCGGCAAAGTCGACTTCGATGGCGCGCAGCAGGTGGGACAGCGCCCACGCCTGGCCACGGGCTTCGTAGAACACGTTGTCGATCTGCATCCATGGGGTTTCCACCACTTCTTCATCGACCTGCGGCACTTCACCCGGTGCCAGGGCTTCGGTTTTCAGTGCGGTGTTCAACTTGACCCGGCCCACGCTGGCCGACAGGCGTTGCGACAACGAGCCCAAACGGGTGGCGACGTCGCCCAGCCAGTTGTTCAGGTTATCGGCACGCGCATAAAACAGCGCACCGCGCTGGTTAGGGTCCGACAAGCGCGCTTCGTAGCGGCTCAGGGAATTGATGCCTTCCTGGTATTCCGACTCGCTGGACGGCAGCACCCAGCTCTTGTTGTCGAAGTTGAAACGCGGCTCGGCCTTGGCCAAGTCAGCGTCTTCAGCCGACTGCGACTGGGAGCGGGCGAAATCTTTACGCAGGGCGCGGGTCAGGTCGCGCACCTGCACCAGCACGCCATATTCCCAGCTCGGCATGTTGTCCATCCACAGGCCTGGCGGGAAACGGTCATTGGAGATGTAGCCACCGGGCTTGTTCAGCAAGGTGCCGACCACGGTCTTGAGGGTTTCGACGGTGGTGTAGCCCACCACCATCTGCTTGCCTTCCTTCTCGGCGGCAAGCTGGGCATTTTGCTGGACCGGGAACAGCGCCGGCTCTTCGCTCCAGTACCAGCCCAGCGCGCCGGTGACCAACAGGTACAACCCCAGCACGCTGAGCACGGCTCGGCTCATCACCAGGTTGCGAAAGTAGCTACGGTTGGCCGACTTGGGCTCAGGGGCGGGGCCTTTGGCACTGCCTGCGCGGTTTTTCCAGTCCAGCATGGCGATATCCTTTCAATCACTTGAGTTCATGCACGTCATTTGTCCGGGTGCGTTCAAACACTCCGACCACAACCCTACCCCATCGTGCCCATCGGTGCGGGGCTTTTAACAGAAGTGGCGCGCCAGAGATGTTCGACTATAAATGATGCACGCTTTTTACGCAGTGCGACCACAAGGTCAAAAACTGAATACGGCAGACGTGTACTTAATTGACGTATGACACTCATGTAGAAGAAAAGAGGTGCTAGCATAGAGCCATCAGTCGACCTCAGCATGCACCCTAACTAGTAGTCAGGATATGACCGAGCCAGAAGACCCCAGCCGTGAGCGTCTCAAGCACCATTTTGCCCAGCGGGTAATTCATCAGGCACGTCAAATTCTTGAGATCTGGCAACGCCTGCAACGCAGCGAATGGTCGAACACCGATTTGTCCGAACTCAGCGAAGCCAACCTGCGCCTGCTGCGCTTTGCCGAGCGTTTCGAACAGCCGGAGCACGGCCAGCTGGCGCGGCACATTGGCGAATCGCTCAAGGCAGTCGACGAAAATCGCGGGCGCCTGAGCAGCCAGGTCATCACCGAACTCAACCGCCTGATGCAGCGCCTGTCCCGCACCGGCCTGCGCCAGGGCGATCAGCTGGAACAAACCTTCCTGCCGCCGATGCGCAAGCCGATCTACGTGATGCTGGCGGACCACGACCGCGCCGAGCGCCTGGCCAAGCAGCTGGAATTCTTTGGCATGAGCGCCCAGCCGCTGGACAGCGTGGCGGCATTTCGCGCCTCGCTGGCCGAGCGCCTGCCGTCAGCGATTGTGATGGACGTGGATTTCTGCGGCCAAGGTTTAGGCCTCAAACTCGCAGCCGAGGCCCAGGAAGGCCTGGAGCAAAAGCTGCCGCTGTTGTTTTTCAGCCTGCATGAAACCGACACCCCGACGCGCCTGGCCGCCGTGCGTGCCGGCGGCCAGGAATTCCTCACCGGCACCCTCGAAGCCTCGAGCCTGCTGGAAAAGATCGAAGTGCTGACCTGCGTCGCGCAGTACGAGCCCTACAAAGTACTGATCATCGACGATTCGCGCGCCCAGGCGCTGCACACCGAGCGCCTGCTCAACAGCGCCGGCATTGTCACGCGCACCTTGATCGAGCCGATCCAGGCCATGGCCGAGCTGGCGGATTTCCAGCCGGACCTGATCATCCTCGACATGTACATGCCCGCCTGCACCGGCACTGAACTGGCCAAGGTGATTCGCCACAATGACCGTTACGTCAGCGTGCCGATCATTTACCTGTCGGCCGAAGACGACCTGGATAAGCAGCTGGACGCCATGAGCGAAGGCGGTGACGACTTCCTCACCAAGCCGATCAAGCCGCGCCACCTGATCACCACCGTGCGCAACCGCGCCGCCCGCGCGCGCAACCTCAAGGCGCGGATGGTGCGCGACAGCCTGACCGGGTTGTACAACCACACGCACATCCTGCAATTGCTCGAAGACTGCAGCTTTCGCGCGCGCCGCGAGAACAAGCCGCTGAGCTTCGCCATGCTGGATATCGACCACTTCAAACGGGTCAATGACAGCCACGGCCACCCAATGGGCGACCGTGTGATCAAGAGCCTGGCGCTGTTTCTCAAGCAGCGTTTGCGCAAGACCGACTACATCGGCCGCTACGGCGGCGAAGAGTTCGCCATCGTGATGCCCGACACCGATCTGGAATCGGCCTGCAAAGTGCTCGACGAAATCCGCGGGCGCTTTGCCGAAATCCATTACCCGGCCCAACCGCAGGATTTGTGGTGCACCTTCAGCGCCGGGCTGGTGGAGCTGTGCGACGGCTCCGACAGCCTGATGATGGCCGCCCAGGCGGATGAGGCGCTGTACCGCGCCAAGGACGCCGGGCGTAACCGTGTGCACGCTGCGCGTACGTCAAAGCAAAGTGCCACCTTTTCACCGGAATTCACTGAATCCGTCATAACTTTGTAACGCAAACGCAATAACTTCAGGCACTTATCTTTTGCTGTCGGTTGAAACCACGCATGCGCCTGAAGCTGCTGACCAATCTGAACACCCTTCTTCTGGTGGCCGTGTGCCTGGCCCTTGGGGCCACGTTGTGGTGGTCGCAACGGGCACTGGAACGCCCGTATTTGCTGATGGAACGCTACCTCGGCCTGTCGCAGACCTTTCAGAACCAGGCCGCGCGCAACATCGACGACTACCTCGCCAGCGGCGACGCCTTGCGCTTGAGCAGTGCCGGCCAGAGCCTGGAAGCGCTGTTGCAGCAGGTTGATGAACTGCCGGCGGACCTCGCGCAAAACCTGCGCCCCAGCCTCGTCGACCTGGACACCTTCAGCAAAACCGACCTGCTCGCCGCCGGCAAACTGGCGGGCGACCCACAAGCGCTGTTGCTGCAAGCCGAACGTGAGCTGGGTGCGAACCTGGAGCAATTGAGCCAGTACGCCATGGGCGTCAACTCGCCGGAGGCCGCGCGTTACTTGCCGCCACTGCTGGCCGCCGCCCAACACTTGGGCAAACTGTCCCTGGCCCGCGACAAGCTGGTCAGCAGCGGGCGCGCGGAATTGGCCGATGAGGTGGAGCGCGAAGTCGCCAGCATCCGTGCCCAGGCCGACCTGCTGGCACAGCTGCCGTTGCTGGGCGTAAAGGCCAGTACCGAGTCCAGCACCGACGACTTTTCCGCCATGATGGGCCTGGAAAACAGCGAAAAAGCTGAAGTGCAGGACACCGGCGTCGACCTCAAGCGTGAACTCAACAGCCTGTTGACCCGCTACCCCGCCGAACTCAAGCGCACCCGCGACCAAATCCAGACACGCACCGCGCTGGCCGACAGCACCCACGTGAAAATCGCCGCCGTGCAGCACGCCATCGCCGGCCTGGAGCCGGTGGTGCGCGCGCAGCACGGCAAGATCCAGGGCGAAGTGCGCCTGATGCAGGGCGTGATGATCGGCCTGATCCTGTTGATTGCGCTGCTGATCGACACCCTGCAACGGCGCCTGGCGCGCGTATTGACCAACTTGGCCCCGGCCTTGTCGACCTGGGCCGAAGGCGACTTCAGCCAGCCGATTGCGCTGGGCAAGACCAACCGCGAACTGCACGATATCGAAGCCTCGCTTAACCGCTTGCGCGCTTACCTGGTCGATCTGGTCGGCACCATTCGCGGCAACGCCGAAGAAGTCGCCGGCAGCAGCCGCGCCCTCGCAGAGCTAAGCAGTGGCCTGCACGACGGGGCCGAGCGCCAGGCCGGGGACACCGCGCAGATCCGTAATTCGCTGGGTGAACTGGAAGCGACCATTCAGCAAGTGGCCGGTGATGCCAGCCAGGCCGCCGGTGCCAGCCGCAGTGCAGGCCAGGCCGTGGAACAGGGCCAGCGGGTGATCGGCCTGAGCCTGACCGGGCTGCATGCCTTGGTGGGTGAAGTGCAGCAAAACGCCCAGATGATCGAAAAACTCGCCGAGGAATCCGCCACCATCGGCGGCGTGCTGACGGTGATTCGCGCGATTGCCGACCAGACCAACCTGCTCGCGCTGAACGCCGCCATCGAAGCCGCACGTGCCGGTGAAGCCGGGCGCGGGTTTGCGGTGGTCGCCGATGAGGTGCGTTCGCTGGCCCAACGCACCGCCGGCGCCACCGCTGAAATCCAGAGCCTGATCGCCGGCCTGCAAACCGCCGCCCACCAATCGGTGCAAGGCATGCGCGCGCAGGTCGAGCACGCCGAAGCTACCGCCCAGCAAGCCCAGGCGGCCGACGGTGCCTTGGATGAAATTGTCGGCGCGATCCAGACGATTTCCGACACGGCAGTGCGCATCGCCGATGTGACCGCGCAGCAGAGTGGCGCCGTCAGTGAGATTCGCGACAACAGCGAGCGGATTCACCAGTTGGGTGAGGATAATTTGCTGCGTATTGGCCAGGGCCGTCGCCAGGGAGAGCATCTGTTGGTGCTGGGTGGGCAGCTTAATACGGCGGTGCAGGCGTTCCGGGTTTGACCTACTCTGCAGCCATGTGGAGTTCAAAATGTGGGAGCTGGCTTGCCGATCAGCTGGCCCGTCTTGCACAGGCATAGCGCTATCGCAGGCAAGCCAGCTCCCACATTAGATCCGCGCCGATTTCAGGACCGTGCTACCAATGACCGGAATTCAAGCCCCAGTCACAAATTTTGCGCAATCCTCGCTAATCGTGCTGCCTACTGCATAGAACTGGACAGTCACAAAGGCTTTGCGGCATAGTCGCCGGGTTCTGCCGTACCCACATCAATAACAAGGAACAGCCGATGGCGACCTTACTGGTTCTTCACGGACCCAACCTGAACCTGCTCGGCACCCGTGAACCGGGCGTCTACGGGGCAGTCACCCTCGATCAGATCAACCTCGATCTGGAACGACGGGCACGTGAAGCCGGCCACCATTTGCTCTACCTGCAAAGTAATGCCGAGTACGAATTGATTGATCGCATCCATGCCGCGCGCAGCGAAGGCGTGGACTTTATTCTGATCAATCCCGCCGCTTTTACGCACACGAGTGTTGCATTACGTGACGCGCTGCTGGCGGTGAGCATCCCATTTATCGAAGTGCATTTGTCGAACGTGCACAAACGCGAACCTTTCCGCCATCACTCTTACTTCTCCGACGTAGCGGTAGGAGTGATCTGCGGCCTTGGCGCCAGCGGTTACCGACTGGCCCTGGAGGCCGCCCTGGAACAGCTTGAACAACCGGCCAAGCGCCCCTGACCGACCCTTGGGAGTTGATGATTCATGGATATCCGTAAAGTTAAGAAACTGATCGAACTGCTGGAAGAATCCGGTATCGACGAGCTGGAAATCAAGGAAGGCGAAGAGTCCGTACGGATCAGCCGTCACAGCAAAACCCCAGCCCAACAGTTCTACGCACCGCAAATGCAAGCACCGGCTCCAGCCGCTGCTGCTCCGGCCGCCGCACTTGCTGCTGCCGCAGCGCCTGCAGCACCGGCTGCGCCTGCACTGAACGGCTTCGTGGTCAAGTCGCCAATGGTCGGTACGTTCTACCGCACCCCGGCACCGACCTCGCCAGCCTTCGTTGAAGTCGGCAAGACTGTGAAAGTGGGCGACACCATCTGCATCGTTGAAGCGATGAAGATGATGAACCACATCACCGCTGAAAAAGCCGGCGTCATCGAATCCATCCTGGTAGAAAACGGTCAGCCGGTTGAGTACGACCAGCCGCTGTTCACCATCGTTTGAACCGCGGAGCACCTTCGATGTTGAAACCTGCGAAGAAACTGCAAAAAGTCCTGATCGCCAACCGCGGCGAGATCGCGCTGCGGATCCTGCGCGCCTGTAAGGAAGAGGGCATCAAGACCGTCGCTGTTTACTCGACGGCCGATACCGAACTGATGCACGTGAAACTGGCGGACGAGAGCATCTGCATCGGCCCGCCACTGGCGACCAACTCGTACCTGAAAGTCTCCAACATCATCGCGGCCGCTGAAGTGACCGGTGCTGATGGCATTCACCCAGGCTACGGCTTCCTTGCGGAAAACGCCGATTTCGCCGAACAGGTGGAAAAATCCGGGTTCGCCTTCATCGGCCCGAAAGCCGAAACCATTCGCCTGATGGGCGACAAGGTATCGGCCAAGGACGCGATGATCGGAGCCGGCGTGCCAACCGTTCCAGGTTCCGACGGCCCGCTGCCTGAAGACGAGGAAACCGCTCTGCGCATTGGTCGCGAAGTCGGCTACCCGGTGATCATCAAGGCCGCCGGTGGCGGTGGTGGTCGTGGCATGCGTGTGGTGCACAAGGAAGAAGAGCTGATCGAAGCCGCCAAGCAGACCCGCTCCGAAGCGGCTGCCTGGTTCGGCAACCCGATGGTCTACCTGGAAAAGTACCTGACCAACCCACGTCACGTGGAAGTGCAGGTGCTGTCCGACGGCCAGGGCCACGCCATCCACCTGGGCGACCGCGATTGCTCGCTGCAACGTCGTCACCAGAAGGTACTGGAAGAAGCACCGGCACCAGGCCTGGATGAAACCGCGCGCCAGGAAGTGCTGGCTCGCTGCGTCAAGGCGTGCATCGACATCAACTACCGTGGCGCCGGTACGTTCGAGTTCCTCTACGAGAACGGCCGTTTCTACTTCATCGAGATGAACACTCGTGTGCAAGTAGAGCACCCGGTATCCGAGATGGTCACCGGTATCGACATCGTCAAGGAGATGCTCAGCATCGCCGCCGGCAATGTGCTGTCCTTCACCCAGGACGACGTGAAGATCCACGGCCACTCCCTGGAGTGCCGGATCAACGCCGAAGACCCGAAAACCTTTATCCCAAGCCCTGGCCTGGTCAAGCATTTCCACGCGCCCGGCGGCAACGGCGTACGTGTGGATTCGCACCTGTACAGCGGCTACAAGGTTCCGTCCAACTACGACTCGTTGATCGGCAAGCTGATCACCTGGGGCGCCACCCGCGACGAGGCCATGGCCCGTATGCGTAACGCCCTGGACGAAATCGTGGTTGACGGCATCAAGACCAACATCCCGCTGCACCGGGATCTGGTTCGCGATGAAGGCTTCTGCGAAGGTGGTGTGAACATTCACTACCTGGAACACAAGTTGGCCAACTAGTAAGTGCTCCACCCAACAAAGCCGCCTTCGGGCGGCTTTGTTGTTTCTGGGCTATCCACACCCCCACAAAATTCAGTGGGTGCCGGCTTTTGTGGGAGCTGGCTTGCCTGCGATAGCGTCGCCGCGCCCCCAGGCAAGACCGAGGCGCCTGCATCGCGGGCAAGCCCGGCTCCCACATGAACCTTTCCTAAATTTGGACTGCGCGTGCATTCAGTACAGTCGTCTTATGCCCGCCGCTCGCGTAAACTTGCGCCCTTTCGCAGCCCCTCCCCGCTGCACACTCATTTTTTTCAAAGGTGCCCGCCATGCCTTGGCTGCAAGTCCGTCTCGCCATCAGCCCAGAACAAGCCGAAACCTACGAAGACGCTTTCCTCGAAGTGGGCGCTGTCTCGGTGACGTTCATGGACGCCGAAGACCAACCGATCTTCGAACCGGAACTCAACACCACCCCGCTGTGGTCTCACACCCACCTGCTGGCCCTGTTCGAAGACGGCACCGATGCCGCCGCCGTGCTGGCCCATATGGAACTGCTCACCGGCAGCCCGCTGCCCGAGCACCACAGCGAAGTGATCGAAGACCAGGACTGGGAACGCAGCTGGATGGACAACTTCCAACCAATGCGTTTCGGCCAGCGCCTGTGGATCGTGCCAAGCTGGCACGCCGCGCCTGAGCCGGATGCCGTCAACCTGCTGCTCGACCCGGGCCTGGCGTTCGGCACCGGCACCCACCCCACCACCGCGCTGTGCCTGGAATGGCTGGACGGCCAGGACCTGACCGACTGCAACGTGCTGGACTTCGGCTGCGGCTCGGGGATCCTGGCGATTGCCGCCCTGCTGCTGGGCGCCAAGGAAGCCGTCGGCACCGACATCGACGTGCAAGCGCTGGAAGCCTCCCGCGATAACGCCGGGCGCAACAACATTCCTGAAGGCAAATTCCCACTGTACCTGCCGGAGCAATTGCCCCAGGTGCAGGCTGATGTGCTGGTTGCCAATATCCTCGCCGGGCCGCTGGTTTCTTTGGCGCCGCAACTGTCGAGCCTGGTCAAGTCGGGCGGCCGCCTGGCACTGTCGGGCATCCTCGCCGAGCAAGGTGAAGACGTGGCGGCGGCCTACGCCAAGGATTTCGAGCTGGACCCGATCGCCAACCGCGATGGCTGGGTACGCATCAGTGGTCGTCGGCGCTAGAATGAGCGCTTGCCTGAATCGGATGGCCGCATGACCGACAGTTTCGTCACCCAGTGCCCACATTGCCAAGCGCGCTTTCGCGTCAGCCATGCTCAATTGAACGTGGCCCGTGGCGTTGTGCGCTGCGGCTCATGCCTGCAGGTGTTCAACGCGGTGCGCCAACTGCTGGAGCAGCGCGCCAACGCATCGGCGCCAGCTGCGCAAAAGCCGGCCGGCGCTGAAGAAGCAATTGAACCCATTGTTGAGGCGCCACGCGCTATCAGCCAGAAACAGTGGACCGCCGAAGAGCTGGACCTGGACAACCTGGACCTGGACGAAGAGCTGGCCAAACTTGAGCGCCGCGAGATTCAGCACACTCAGCCGATGAGTGCGGAGCGCCGCCAGGCGAACGCTGACCGTCGGCAACCGGAGGACGCCCTTAGTGCCAGTCGCGTCAGCGTCAAGGCCGAGGAAGAAAAATGGGCCGCCAGCCTGTTCAGCGAACCGCCTGAGGAACGCGCCCAAGCAGCGCAAGACGAACCTGAACCGCCCAAGGCGCCTGCGACCAAGCAGCGCACCGAGCCGTCCATGTCGTTTCACACCGGCGATATCGACGAAGAGCCACCACTGCGCTCAGCCCCTGACGATGACGACGACGATCTCGACCCGCCGCTCACGCCCGTGACCGAGCCCCTGGACGAGCCGGAACCGCAAGTCCCCCCTAAACCCCGTCGCAAGCGCCCGCGCCCCGAAGCCAGCATTCACGATGACGTGCTCCAGGACCTGGAAGACGACCCGCTGCATCTTTACGCGCAAAAACGCCCGCCAAGCTGGGGCCGCCGCCTTATCTGGATAATCCTGGTCTTATTGGCCGCTGCCGGCCTCGCAGGCCAGTACATCGCCTACCAATTCGACGACCTGGCCCGCCAGGACGCCTATCGACCGTGGTTCCAGCAGCTGTGTCCAACCCTGGGCTGCACCGTGCCATCACGGGTCGATATCGCCCACATCAAGAGCAGCAACCTGGTGGTACGCAGCAACCCGGAGTTCGCCGGGGCGCTGGTGGTGGACGCGATCATTTATAACCGTGCAACGTTCACCCAGCCGTTCCCGCTGCTGGAGCTGCGCTTTGCCGACTTGAACGGCAGCCTGATTGCCAGTCGTCGCTTCAAACCGGCCGAATACCTCAGCGGCGAGCTGGCCGGGGTGAGCGAAATGCCTTCGCAGACACCGATCCATATCTCCCTGGACATCCTCGACCCAGGTAGCAAAGCCGTGAATTACAGCCTGAGCTTTCACTCGCCCGAGTGAAACAACACGTGCGTCGAGGTTTGACGGCAGATTATTGACTTGACGCTGCGCAACCAAACCGGCGGCGATAAAGAAATAACTGTTCAGATTTTATCCAATTCAGCCTTTATCCAGTCATCGAGAGCGGGTATCATGCCAACCCTTTTTCGAACTCTAATGATCCGGCCCCACAACAGGGAAGTCCTATGTCGGCGGTACGCATCGGCCCATACACATTGCAAAACGGCTTGATCCTCGCCCCGATGGCGGGCGTCACCGACCAGCCCTTTCGTCAGCTGTGCAAGCGTTTGGGCGCGGGTCTAGTAGTCTCTGAAATGGTCACCAGCGACATGAGCTTGTGGAACACCCGCAAATCGCGGATGCGCATGATCCACGAAGGTGATCCCGAGCCCCGCTCGGTACAGATCGCCGGTGGTGATGCACAGATGCTGGCGGATGCGGCCCGGGCCAACGTGGAGTTGGGCGCACAGATCATCGACATCAACATGGGCTGCCCGGCCAAGAAGGTCTGCAACAAGGCCGCCGGTTCCGCGCTGTTGAAAGATGAGCAATTGGTAGCCGAGATCCTGCAGGCCGTTGTCGCCGCAGTCGATGTGCCGGTCACCCTGAAGATTCGTACCGGCTGGGACCGGGACAACAAGAACGGCCTGACGGTTGCGAAGATCGCCGAACAGGCAGGAATTACAGCGCTGGCGGTGCATGGCCGCACCCGCGCCGACCTTTACACCGGTGAAGCCGAGTACGACACCATTGCCGCGATCAAGCAGGCGGTGTCGATGCCGGTCTTTGCCAATGGCGACATCGACTCAGCCGAGAAAGCCCGGCGCGTGCTGCACGCAACCGGCGCCGATGGCTTGTTGATTGGCCGGGCCGCTCAAGGGCGACCGTGGATTTTTCGTGAGATCGAGCATTTTCTGCGTACCGGCGAAGTCTTGCCGGCACCGGAGTTGATCGAGGTGGAACGTATTCTGCTAGAGCATCTGGCCGCCCTGCACGCCTTCTATGGGGACGTGATGGGAGTACGCATTGCTCGCAAGCATGTCGGCTGGTATCTCGCAACCTTGCCGGGCGCCAGGGAGTTTCGCGCCCACTTCAATCGTTTGGATGATACGGAAGCACAGTGCGCCAACGTTCGTGAGTTTTTCAGCGAGCGTTACAAGAGCCTGGGGACAGGGGACGGAGAGGGGGTGGCCGCATGACGATGATGACCGAGACTTTAGTGAGTGGAACAACACCCGTGAGCGACAACGTCAATTTGAAACAGCACCTCAACACGCCGAGCGAAGAAGGCCAGACCCTTCGCGGGAGTGTCGAGAAGGCGCTGCACAATTATTTCGCCCACCTTGAGGGCGCTTCCGTCACGGACGTGTACAACCTGGTGCTCTCCGAAGTCGAGGCGCCCTTGCTCGAAAGCGTGATGAACTACGTCAAGGGCAACCAGACCAAAGCCAGTGAGCTGCTGGGCCTCAACCGTGGCACCTTGCGCAAAAAGCTCAAGCAGTACGATTTGCTGTAAGCATTCAATCAAACCAGAAAGGCGCCCGCGTAAAAACGGTCGCCTTTTTTGCTGACTCCTTTGCTTTTGATGGAAATTGAAATGACCGACCAGACCACCCGCCTGCCGATCCGCCGCGCCTTGATCAGTGTCTCCGACAAGACCGGGATCCTCGAATTTGCCCGGGAACTGGAAGCCCTTGGCGTGGAAATCCTCTCCACAGGCGGGACCTTCAAACTGCTGCAGGACAACGGCGTGGCCGCAGTAGAAGTCGCGGACTACACCGGTTTCGCAGAAATGATGGACGGTCGGGTCAAGACCCTGCACCCGAAAATCCACGGCGGTATCCTCGGCCGTCGCGGTATCGACGACGCCATCATGAGCGAGCACGGCATCAAGCCGATCGACCTGGTGGCCGTTAACCTCTACCCGTTCGAAGCCACCATCAACAAGCCAGGCTGCGACCTGCCGACCGCCATCGAAAACATCGATATCGGCGGCCCGACCATGGTTCGCTCGGCAGCCAAAAACCACAAAGACGTAGCCATCGTGGTGAACGCCAGCGACTACGCCAACGTGCTTGAAAGCCTGAAAGCCGGTGGCCTGACCTACGCCCAGCGCTTTGACCTGATGCTCAAGGCGTTCGAACACACTGCCGCCTATGACGGCATGATCGCCAACTACATGGGCACCGTGAACCAGGCCGCTGAAACCCTCTCGACCTCCGGTCGCAGCCAGTTCCCGCGCACCTTCAACAGCCAGTTCATCAAGGCCCAGGAAATGCGCTACGGCGAGAACCCGCACCAGAGCGCGGCGTTCTACGTGGAAGCCAAACCGGCCGAAGTCGGCATCGCCACCGCGACCCAGCTGCAAGGCAAAGAGCTGTCCTACAACAACGTGGCCGACACCGACGCCGCGCTGGAATGTGTGAAGAGCTTCGTCAAGCCAGCCTGCGTGATCGTCAAGCACGCCAACCCGTGCGGCGTGGCCGTGAGCCCGGACGCAGAAGGCGGCATCCGCCAGGCGTACGAACTGGCCTACGCCACCGACACCGAATCCGCGTTCGGCGGCATCATCGCCTTCAACCGTGAACTGGACGCCGAGACCGCCAAGGCGATCGTTGAGCGTCAGTTCGTTGAAGTGATCATCGCCCCAAGCGTGAGTGAAGAAGCCCGCGCCATCGTGGCCGCCAAAGCCAACGTGCGCCTGCTGGCCTGCGGCGAGTGGTCGGCTGACCGCGCAGCTGCCTGGGACTACAAGCGCGTCAACGGCGGCCTGCTGGTACAGAGCCGCGACATCGGCATGATCGGCAGCGAAGACCTCAAAGTCGTGACCAAGCGCGCGCCGACCGAGCAGGAAATCAACGACCTGATCTTCGCCTGGAAAGTCGCCAAGTACGTTAAATCCAACGCTATCGTCTACGCCAAGAACCGCCAGACCATCGGTGTCGGCGCCGGCCAGATGAGCCGCGTGAACTCGGCGCGTATCGCCGCGATCAAGGCGGAACACGCCGGGTTGCAGGTCGCCGGTTCGGTGATGGCGTCCGATGCGTTCTTCCCGTTCCGTGACGGCCTGGACAATGCCGCGAAAGCCGGTGTGACCGCCGTGATCCAGCCGGGCGGTTCGATGCGTGATGCTGAAGTGATCGCGGCAGCCGACGAAGCCGGCATTGCCATGGTCTTCACCGGCATGCGCCACTTCCGCCACTGATTGATCGTTCCCACGCTCCGCGTGGGAACGCAGCCCGGGACGCTCCGCGTCCCTGGGACGCAGAGCGTCCGTAGAGGCATTCCCACGCAGAGCGTGGGAACGATCATCCACACGAGGTTTTGAAATGAATGTTTTGATCATTGGCAGCGGTGGCCGTGAACACGCCCTGGCCTGGAAAGTAGCCCAGGACCCACGCGTCCAGAAAGTATTCGTGGCTCCCGGCAACGCCGGCACCGCCATTGAAGCCAAGTGCGAAAACGTCGCCATCGACGTGCTGGCCCTGGAACAGCTTGCTGATTTTGCTGAAAAGAATGTGTCCCTGACCATCGTCGGTCCGGAAGTACCATTGGTGGCCGGCGTCGTGGACCTGTTCCGCAGCCGTGGCCTGGACTGCTTTGGCCCGACCGCCGGCGCTGCACAGCTGGAAGGCTCCAAGGCGTTCACCAAGGATTTCCTGGCACGCCACAAGATTCCGACCGCCGACTACCAGAACTTCACCGAGATTGAGCCGGCCCTGGCTTACCTGCGTGAAAAAGGTGCACCGATCGTGATCAAGGCCGATGGCCTGGCCGCCGGTAAAGGCGTGATCGTTGCGATGACCCTGCAGGAAGCCGAAGACGCCGTGCGCGACATGCTCGCCGGCAACGCATTTGGTGACGCCGGTTCGCGCGTGGTCATCGAGGAATTCCTCGACGGCGAAGAAGCCAGCTTCATCGTGATGGTCGACGGCAAGAACGTCCTGCCGATGGCCACCAGCCAAGACCACAAACGCGTCGGCGACGGCGATAGCGGCCCGAACACCGGCGGCATGGGTGCTTACTCCCCTGCCCCGGTGGTCACCGCTGAAGTACACAAGCGCGTAATGGACCTGGTGATCTGGCCGACCGTGCGCGGCATGGCCGACGAAGGCAATGTGTACACCGGCTTCCTCTACGCCGGCCTGATGATCGACAAAGCCGGTAACCCGAAAGTCATCGAGTTCAACTGCCGCTTTGGCGATCCGGAAACCCAACCGGTGATGCTGCGCCTGCAATCGAGCCTGGTGCTGCTGGTGGAAGCTGCCCTGGCCCAAGCGCTGGACAAGGTTGAAGCGCAGTGGGATCCGCGTCCGAGCGTCGGCATTGTACTGGCGGCCGGCGGCTACCCTGCCGACTACGCCAAGGGCGATGTCATTGAAGGCCTGGACGCAGCTGCTACGCTGGAAGGCAAGGTGTTCCATGCAGGCACCGCGCTCAAGGATGGCAAAGTTGTAACCGCAGGTGGCCGTGTATTGTGCGCCACTGCAATGGGTGCCAGTGTCGACGCTGCGCAACAACAGGCGTACAAACTGGCCGCGAAGATCGACTGGAAAGGCTGCTTCTACCGCACAGACATCGGCTACCGCGCCATTGCCCGTGAACGTGGCGAGAACCAGTAAATAGCTACCCACCCGTAGCTATCCATTCGGTTAGGCAAGGGCCTCTGGCCCTTGCCGTAGACATGTCACCCCGCGCATAGTTAACCCGTGCATCAACCTACGAAGGGATTTCGCCGTGCGCTGGCTCAGGATCGCCATAGGCTTCACAGTCAGTCTACTGACCCTGCTCTGCTTGTTCCCGGCCCAGGCCGCCGCGCAAGGCAGTGGTTGGGCAGTATTGCTTGATGAACAGGCCGACCTGCAACTGAGCGACATCCGTTCCGCCCGCTACACCAATCAATTCAGCCCCATCGAACTGGACCGGATCACTGCTGCTGATCCGAGCGGTGCGTTGTGGGTTCGCTTCAAACTGCAACCCGGCAAGCACGAGCAAGTGCTGCGGGTATTCGCCCCGGACCTGTCCCACCTGAGCCTCTATGTACTGGACGGCGACACCCTGGTGGAACAACAAAGCACCGGCACCCGCCAGCCCCAGGCGGAACGCCCATTGCCCAGCAGCGACTTCATGCTGCCGATGCCCCAGAGCCAGAAGCCGCTCGAGGTTTACCTGCGCCTGGTCTCGGAGCACGAGTTGCGCCCCTATATCACCTTGGAACCGGCCGTACTGGCCGCCGCCGACCAGACCCAGACGCTGATCTACGGCCTGCTGTTCGGCGTGCTGTTGATGCTGATCCTGCACAACCTCACACGCTTTGCTTATCACCGTTCGCGCAGCAGCCTGTGGCTGGCTGCCTGCGAAGTACTGTTGATGCTCAGCCTGGCGTTGTTGCTCAACCTGGTGGGGCCATGGCTGCCGAACTGGCACGCTATCCAAACCCCGGGCGCTTACCTCGCCCTGCTGCTGACCGCGCCGTGCGGGCTGATGTTTGCCTACCGTTTCTTCATGCCGTTGGGCCCGCACCCGCTGAACAAGCTGTTGATGGCCGATATCCTGGTGATCGTGCTGTGCGGCCTGCTGCTGTTGTTCGTCAACACCTTGCCGCTGAATATCATCACCTACGCCCTGGTGGCCCTGGCCGGCTTGAGCATGTTGTTCGTCTCGGCGTATCACTGGCAAAAAGGCTACCGGCCGGCGCGCTTGTTCATGGCGGCGATGGTGGTGTTCAACATCGGCACGCTGATCATCCTGCCAGCCCTGCTCGGCCTGACGCTGGTAGCGCCACAAGGTTTGATTGTGACGTTGCTCGGTTTTATCTGCCTCAGCGGCTTGCTGATGAGCATGGCCCTGGGCGAACGCCAGCGCGCGATAGTCGAGGCGCGCTTCAGCCTCAGCCGCGACCTGGCAGCCAGTAACGCCGAAATCGCCGCCAAGGCCGAGTTCCTGGCCAAGATCAGCCACGAGATCCGCACGCCCATGAACGGCGTGCTGGGCATGACCGAGCTGCTGCTTGGCACACCGTTGTCGGTGAAGCAGCGGGACTACGTGCAGACCATCCACAGTGCCGGTAATGAACTGCTGACGCTGATCAACGAGATCCTCGATATCTCCAAGCTCGAGTCCGGGCAGATCGAACTGGACGACGTGCAGTTCGACCTCAATGCGCTGATCGAAGACTGCCTGAGTATCTTCCGCGCCAAGGCCGAGCAGCAGAACGTCGAGCTGATCAGCTTCATCCAGCCCCAGGTGCCGCGCGTCATCAGTGGCGACCCGACGCGTCTGCGCCAGGCACTGCTGAGCCTGCTGGAAAACGCCCTGCAAAAAACCGACGAAGGTGAAGTGCTGATCGTCGTCGCCCTCGACGAGCGCAGCACCAAGCCACGCTTGCGCATCGCCGTGCAAGACAGCGGCCTGCCAATGGAAGCCGCTGAGCGCGATGCGTTACTGCACAGCGAATTGCACAGCAAGAACTTCCTCTCGGCCACCCGCTTGAGCGGCCACCTGGGCCTGGTGATCGCCCGCCAACTGATCCTGTTGATGAACGGCGAGTTCGGCATCAAGAGTGGCAGCCACCAGGGCAGCACCCTGTGGCTGACCCTGCCGCTGGACCCGGAGCGCCTGGAACACCCGACCTCTGACCTCGACGGTCCACTCAAAGGCGCACGGGTGTTGGTGGTGGACGATAACGACACCTGCCGCAAGGTTCTCGTGCAGCAATGCACGGCGTGGGGCCTGAATGTCAGCGCCGTGCCGTCCGGTAAAGAAGCCTTGGCGTTGCTGCGTACCAAAGCGCACCTGCGCGACTACTTCGACGTGGTACTGCTGGACCAGAACATGCCTGGCATGACCGGCATGCAACTGGCGGCAAAGATCAAGGAAGACCCGAGCCTGAACCACGACATCCTGTTGATCATGCTCACCGGCATCAGCAACGCGCCGAGCAAGATCATCGCGCGCAACTGCGGGATCAAGCGCATCCTCGCCAAGCCGGTGGCCGGCTATACGCTGAAGACCACCCTGGCCGACGAACTGACCCAGCGCAGCAAAGGCGCGGTGCAGCCGCGCCCGGCCCTCAGCGTACCGGCAGCCGTGACCGTGCCCGCCGATTTCCGCATCCTGGTGGCCGAAGACAACAGCATCTCCACCAAAGTCATTCGCGGCATGCTCGGCAAGCTCAACCTCAACCCGGATACCGCCAGCAATGGCGAAGAAGCGCTCGAGGCCATGAAGGCCCAGCGTTACGACCTGGTGTTGATGGACTGTGAAATGCCGATCCTCGATGGCTTCTCCGCCACTCAGCAACTGCGCGCATGGGAAGTCAGCCACCAGCGCATTCGCACGCCGGTGGTTGCGCTGACTGCGCATATCCTCTCGGAACATAAAGAGCGTGCGCGCCAAGCCGGGATGGACGGGCATATGGCCAAGCCGGTGGAGTTGTCGCAGTTGCGCGAACTGGTGGAGTTCTGGGTAGCGCAGCGCCAGCAACGGCCGGAACACGCCCCGTCCTGACCTGAAATACAATCAACATGTGGGAGCTGGCTCCCACATGGCCCCACACATTTGATCTGCGCCGCCTGTTAGACTCCCCCCATCTTTCCACCCGCGAGCCGCCCTCATGCTCCACGTGTTATTCAGCGTTTACCTGAAGATGCTCGTGCTCTACAGCCCATTCTTCGTGCTGTCCTGCTTTATCAGCCTGACCCGTGGCTATTCCAGCAAAGAGCGTCGGCGCCTGGCCTGGAAAGTGGCCCTGGCGACGCTGGTGTCGAGCGTGTTGCTCTACTTGTTCGGCCGGGTGATTTTCAGTGTTTTCGGCATCACCGTGGACGCCTTCCGCATCGGCGCCGGCAGCGTGCTGTTTATCTCTGCCCTGGGCATGGCCCAAGGCAAATCCGCCGTACAAACCGACAACGTGCAGCAGGACGTGACCATCGTGCCGCTGACCATTCCGCTCACGGTTGGCCCCGGCACCATTGGTGCGCTGCTGGTAATGGGCGTCAGCCAACCGCACTGGGATGACAAGATCACCGCCATTCTCAGCATCGCCCTGGCCAGCCTGACGGTGGGCGTGGTGTTGTACCTGTCCAACCGTATCGAACGCATTCTGGGTGACCAGGGCTTGCAGATTGTCAGCCGGTTGATGGGGTTGTTCGTATGCGCCCTCGCCGCACAAATCATCTTTACGGGCGTGCGCGGCTACCTGGTGCCTTAAATTCGGTATTTGGCGATCGCCAATTGCACTTTATCGCCCGCGCTTTCACGCATCAGTTGAATCGTGTTTTCGTTGACCACCGAGGTATTCAGCACCAGGCAGGTCTGCCCGCTGAAGGCCTCGAACGAGGCGCTGTCCCACTCCAGAAACGGCAGCCCCAGCTGTTTGCTCACGCCGTGGGAGCTGTAAGTCACCAGCACCATCGTCACTTCACCCTCGGCTTCGGCACAGGACGCCAGGCCGAAATCCCCGCCCTGGTGCACCGTGCTGTTGCGCATGAATAGCTCGAATGAAGCCGGTTGTCGCTTCAGCGCTTCAAGTGCATCAGCCGCCAACTTGGGCAGTACCGCGAGCAATGGCCCGCCCAGTGCTGTCGAGGCCAACATCGCGGCAATCATATTCAGTGCCGCCAGCTGCACGGTCAGGCCCTTGCCGGTGTGTGAGACCCGTTCGAAACGGCTGCGCACCGGCAACCAGCCGAGGCTGACCATCACCTTGATAAATTCGTCGTACCAGGCCTCTGTGCCACGCTGTACCTTCAACACATCGCTGACATAACTACTCGCAAGCAGGTAGCTCTTGCGCACGTACTCGCGGTTGAGGGCGGACATACCCTCGATAAACGAGATCACCCCGTTGTTTACCACGGCCGCATTGCACTCATCGTCAGTCTCCACCGGCCCGGCAGGCTTTGTTGCAGGCGCCCCTGGCAACTTGTAGGCGGCAATCAATTTGCGCCTTTTCGCGCTGATGATCCTTTTGTGATGTCGCTCCATTTTTCAGTTCTCCACAAGCACCCCACATGGGGTTTGCCTCCACACTAGACGAGTGCCTGGCGGGCTATCCAGACGACAAACATCGCTTGGCTCGCCCTCCGAAAAAGGCTGACCCAGCAATTACAAGGCGTACCTCGCGGCCTTGCGTATTTCGTCGATGAAAAAAGAAAAAGCTCCGAGCAGCGCCAGGCTTTCACCCAGCATTACTCGGAGCTTTCTTACGTGCGGCAGGCTGTTTTCAGGAGGCGGGCTTGTTGCCATACCAACGTGGCGTGTACACCCACTCACCGCCACCGGCGCGCGGGAATACACAGGTGGTGGATGAGCCGATCAGCACCATGGTGCGCATGTCGACCTGCTCGGGTGTCAATTGCCCAAGCGTGGTGACGCGCAGGGTCTGGCCTGGACGACCGATATCGCGCCCCAGCACCACCGGCGTTTCAGGCGTGCGGTGCAGCGCGACGATTTCCAGGGCGCGTCCCAGTTGCCATGGCCGCGAACGCGAGATCGGGTTGTAGAACGCCAGCGCCAGGTCGGCCTGGGATGCCAGGTCCAGGCGCTTTTCGATAATCGACCACGGCTTGAGGTTGTCCGACAGCGACATCACGCAGAAGTCATGGCCCAGCGGCGCACCCGCCTGGGCGGCGGTGGCCAGCGAAGCCGAAACGCCCGGCAGAATTTCCAGGTTGACCTGATGCCAGGCCGGGTCATTCGACTCATGCAAAGCCTCGATCACGGCAGCAGCCATGGCGAAGACGCCCGGGTCACCGGACGACACCACCACCACGGAACGGCCCTGCGCGGCGAGCTCAAACGCATGCCGCGCGCGCTGCATCTCTTCGCGGTTATCCGTGCAATGTTGCACCTGATCGTCGCGGAACGGCCCGGCCATGCGCACATAGGTTTCATAGCCCAGCACATCGGTGCAACGCGCCAGCTCGGCCTTGACGGCCGGCACCATCAATTCGGCGGCGCCAGGGCCCAGGCCAATCACCGCCAGGCGGCCACGCGGGCGCCCGACGTGCGCCAGGTCCAGCGGTTGCTCGGCAACACTGATAACGATGTCCGCCTCTTGCGTGACGCCAGAGAAACGCAACGGCACGCCCAATTCCAATGCAGCTTCATGCAGCAAAGTGTCGGCCATCTGCGTATCGCTGGCCACCAGGCAGGCCAGGGATTGCAGCGCAATGCCCGCGTCGTGCAATGCCGCCCGCACACGTTCAGCCAAATGCGCGCCGGGCTTGCAGGTGACGCACACGGTCTTGGGGTAAATCAGCAATTCATTGGCCACGGGCGCACGCTCGGCGCTGCCCACATGAATCGCCAGGCGTGCCTGCTGATCCTGCGGCAAATTGGCCTCGTCCAGCCAGGGCGCTGCGCCTTCGATACGCACACTTTCGCCGGCCAGCAGGTCCGAGACAAAACGCTTGCCCAGTTCCAGATCCGCCAATTGGTAACCCGCAGGCGGGTTGAGCAGGCAGGTGCCGAAACGCAGCTCGCCGCTGGTGGTGATCGCAGCAGACACGTCCAGTGCAGCGGCGATGTCCCGCGCCATCACGTTCACACCGCCAAGGCCACCGAGCAACGGCACCACAGCGCTGCCGTCTTCCGCCACGGCCAGCACGGCGGGTTCTTCACCTTTTTCCAGCAGCAGCGGCGCCAGGGTGCGGATCACAATGCCGGCTGCACACAACGCAATCAGCGGCGTGCCGTGTTGATACAACTGGCGCAGGGTCGCGCCGAACTCGGTGTAGGTCTGGTCGGCGCCTTCAACGCGCCCGGCCAGGCCATGGATCAGCGCGCCGGGGTAAACCTGCGCAATCTTGCGCGCCGTGGCCAGGCTGCCCTGGCCCAGAATGACAATCGCCGGGCGCATCAACCTTGCCACCTTTCACCCGGCACGATGATCAGCGAGAAATACGGCGAAGACGCCGGGTCAACCTGATCCAGCGGCACGATTTTCTGGTTGGCCATGGTCGCGCGCTCCACATACAGCGCGCGCTCGGCCAGGCCGAGTTCTTCCAGCACCTGGCGCACTTTGGGGAAGTTGCGACCGAGCTTCATGATTACCGCCGCATCGGCGTCCGCCAGTCGACGCTTGAGGTCGTCATGGGGCAGCACGCCCGACAACACCGACAGGCTCTGATTGCGATACACCAACGGCGCGCCGAGCACCGAGGCGCCGCCGAGCATCGAGCACACGCCAGGAATGACCTGGGCTTCATACCGCTCGGCCAGGCGGTCGTGCAGGTACATGTAGGAACCGTAGAAGAACGGGTCGCCTTCGCAGATCACCGCCACATCGCGCCCGGCGTCCAAGTGCGCCGCTACATCCAGGCTGGCCGTGTCATAGAAGTCGCTGATGACTTGCTCGTAGGACAGCGGCGCCGGCAGCACTTCGGTGGTCACCGGGTAGACCAGCGGCATCAAGGTCTGTTGCGCCACCAAGTGGTCTTCGATGATGCCGAAGGCGTTGCCTTTCTTGCCCTTGGCCACGAAGTACGCCACCACCGGCGACTCACGCAGCAGGCGCAGGGCCTTGAGGGTGATCAGTTCCGGGTCGCCGGGGCCGACGCCCAGGCCAATCAAACGTCCACGTGCCGGCATTACTCGACCTCCGTGGCCAAGGCGTTGACCGCAGCGGCGGCCATCGCACTGCCGCCGAGGCGGCCTTGCATGATCACAAACGGCACGCCACGGCTGTCAGCCGCGAGCATGGCCTTGGATTCGGCGGCGCCGACAAAGCCGACCGGGAAGCCGAGAATCAGCGCCGGTTTCGGTGCGCCGGCGTCGAGCATCTCCAGCAGGTAGAACAACGCGGTCGGCGCGTTGCCGATCACCACCACGCTGCCTTCCAGGTGCGGGCGCCACAGCTCCAGCGCAGCGGCGGAGCGGGTGTTGCCCAACTCACGCGCCAGCTCCGGCACGCTGTCATCACGCAAGGTGCAGATCACTTCATTGTTGGCCGGCAAGCGCGCGCGGGTCACCCCTTCGGAGACCATCCGCGCATCACACAGAATCGGCGCACCAGCGGCCAGCGCATCGCGCCCGGCCTTACCGGCGCCTTCGGAGAACTGCAGGCCGTCAATCGCCTCGACCATGCCGCAGGCATGAATCACCCGCACCGCGAGTTTTTCCAAATCAGCCGGGATGCGCTCTAACTTGGCTTCCGCGCGAATAATGGCGAAGGAGTTGCGATAGATCTCCTGACCGTCGCGGATGTAATCAATCATCGGTGTTGCTCCGTGAGCGTGCGCGTAACAGGGCGCCCGCCGCTTCAATGGAAAGAGTGCGTGCGTGCAGCCGGCCGAAACCGGGTTGGGCTGCCTCGCGAAAATAGACGTCGTAGTGGCCGGGGCTCACCGCCAGCAAGGTGACCGGTGCGGTGTGCGCGGCGGCGCAGGAACGCGGGCAGCCGGACAAGTGCACCTCAGTGCCAGGTTGCAGCGCAGCCAATTGCAGGGCGTCGGCCTTGGTATCGGCCAGGCCTTTGCCGCAGCCGCTGGAACCGGTGCAGGCGATCAAGCGCGCCAGGGGTTGGTCGACCGAGCAGAGAAAGCCCAACCGCTGCAAACCTTCAGTCACGGCGGCAGGGTTTTTAACGTTGGGCAGCAGTACGCCCTGCCAGGGCGTGAAGCGCAACGTGCCATCGCCGAATGCGCTGGCCAACTGCGCGACGCTTTTGAGCATGGTGGAATCCAGACGCCCCAACGGCGCAACGGCGCCCACGTAGAACAGATCTTTTTGACGCTGTGGATAAGTGCCCAGGTGCAACCCGGCCCCGCTGACCGGGCGTTTGAAGCCATCCACCGGCAGCAGCGGCAGGCTCAAACGGCTCAATAAGTTATCCACAGCCAGATGACGCATGCGGGTTTGCGTCGGGGTCGCCAGGTCGAGAAACAACTCCAGCACCGCGACGACCAAGGCATGACCTTGCTCCAGTGGCACCGCCGCGAAGGGCGCATCCAACCCCGGGCAACCGGCCAGGCCGAAGGCCAACAACGTCTCGCCATCCCGTTCAAACGCCGACAGCCACACGTCATGGTGATGCTCAAGCATCACCAGGGCCTCACAGCCATCCAGTTGCACAGCGAATTTGGCTGACAGCTCATGGAAACGCGGATGGTTTTGCAGCGTCGCCAGGATCTGCTCGGCCAGCGGGCGCGTGTCGAACAGCATCTGCGGGTCGATGCCGGCGCTGGGGCTGAGCATCAAGTTGCGCACATCATCGCCGGCGGCGTTGTTCGGGCCAAGGTCGGCAGCCAGCAGCAGGGCGATCAAGGCGTCCTGCTCGGCGCCGATCCCGCGAATCTGCAGGTTGGCGCGGTTGGTGGCCTCGATCACCCCGCCCGCATAGGCCTGGGCCGCGTCCGCCACCGCAATCGCCTGGGCGGCAGTGATCGAGCCACCGGCCAATTTGATCCGACAAATGCCACCATCCAACGCCTGGACAATACGCAGCAACCCCGGACAAGCCGAGGGGCGCAAGGTATTCACAGCGGGCGTTGGGTTCACGGGGCTACCGGTTGACGGGTAAAGGCGCGGTATTATGCCTGCTTTGTCCGGCGGCATGAAAAGCCTGCCCGTCGGATGTCGTTCAAGGAATTCATATGTCGCCCTGGCTGACGGTTGTAGGCATCGGTGAAGACGGCTTCAAGGGGCTGGGCAGAAACGCCCGGCATGCCCTGCTGCGCGCCACTCGGATTATAGGTGGCCAACGCCAGTTGGACTTGTTGCCGGTGTGTATCCGTGGCGAACGCCAACTGTGGCCGAGCCCGTTTTCCCTGGAGCCGGTACTGGCGCGGCGCGGCGAGCCTGTGTGCGTGCTGGCCAGCGGCGACCCGATGTTCTATGGCGTGGGCGCCAGCCTGGCGCGGCAGGTGGCGGCTGAAGAGTTGCTGATTTTGCCGGCGCCGTCGTCTGTTTCCCTGGCAGCGGCGCGGTTGGGTTGGCCGTTGCAGGAAGTGGTGACGTTATCCGTGGTGGCTCGGCCATTGGCGGCGCTGAACGCGCATCTGGCCAGCGGCGTGCGCGTGCTGGTGTTGAGCAATGATGGGCGCAGCCCTGCAGCGATTGCGTCGCTACTGGTTGAGTCCGGGTTTGGGCCAAGCCGGTTGAGCGTGTTTGAACATTTGGGCGGCGCAGATGAGCAGCGTATCGATGGGCTGGCCCAGTCATGGGAACACGCCTCGGTCGCCGACTTGAACGTGGTCGCCATCGACTGCCTCGCCGACGCCAATACACCGCGCCTGTCGCGCCTCGCCGGTCTGCCCGATTCAGCCTTCAAACACGACGGCCAACTGACCAAGCGCGACGTGCGCGCCATGACCCTCGCCCGCCTCGCGCCCATGCCCGGCGAATTGCTCTGGGACGTGGGCGCAGGCAGCGGCTCCATCGGCATCGAATGGATGCGCGCCCACCCGAGCTGCCGCGCGCTGGCGATTGAAGCCGATGCCGGCCGCCAGGGCTTGATCGAACACAACCGCGACGCCCTTGGCGTGCCCGGTTTGCAATTGATTCGTGGAAAGGCGCCGGACGTGCTGCACGGCCTGGAAGCACCGGACGCCATCTTCATCGGCGGCGGCGTCACCCGCGATGGCGTACTCGACACCTGCTGGCAGCAGCTGCGCCCCGGCGGCCGCCTGGTGGCGAATGCCGTGACCCTGCAAAGCGAAATGACCTTGATGGCCTGGCGCGCCCAACACGGCGGCGAGCTGACGCGCATTCATGTGGCCCAGGCCCAGCCGTTGGGCGAGTTCGACACCTGGCGCCAGGCGCTGCCGATCACGCTGCTGGACGTGGTCAAGCCGTTATGAAACGCATCCTGCTGCTGGGCGGCGTGACGGAAGCGCTGGCCATCGCCCGCACACTGGGGCCGGAACATCTCTACAGTTTGGCCGGTGTGGGCCGTGTGCCTACCGACCTCACCTGCCAAGTGCGTGTGGGTGGTTATGGCGGGGCTGAAGGCCTCGCCCAGTTTGTTCGCGATGAAAATATCCGCTTGATCCTCGACGCCACACATCCCTATGCGGCTCAGATCAGCCGGAATGCCGCCCTGGCTGCGCAGTCGTGCGACATTCCTTGCTGGGCCTTGAGGCGACCAGCGTGGCAACCGCAAGCCGGGGATGACTGGCGTGAGGTCAGTGATTGGGCCGAGTTGATTGAAGCGTTGAAACCCTTCAAGCGCCCGTTGTTCACACTGGGGCGTGAGCCATTGCAGCACCTCGATGAAATCCCCGCCGATCAGTTCTGGACGCTCCGCGCGCTGGACGTGTACCCGGGAAATGCGCGCTGTGAAGTCATTGGCGCCCGTGGGCCGTTTCTGATCGAGGACGAGCGCGCGCTGTTTGAGCGGCGTGGGATTGATGTGCTGATCAGCAAGAACAGCGGCAGTGCGGCCACCGAGCCGAAGCTGGAAGTGGCGCGGGAGCAGGGAATTCCGGTGCTTGTCTTGAAGCGGCCGGTGTTGGCTGAGGTAGACCGAGAATTCACTACCGTGGCGGCGGTGCTACAGGCCGTCAACACGCTCTAAACACCACATTTGGATTGTGGCGGGCGCAAAATTTTGGCCAGGCACAAATAAGTGTGGGAGCTGGCTTGCCTGCGATGCAGGCGACTCGGTCTTCCAGCCAGGCCAAGGTGATGCCATCGCAGGCAAGCCAGCTCCCACAGGGTTAAGATTGGCAATCTGTGGTTCCCGACTATCATGAAGGCAACTACTGCGACACCAAACCACACCGCCGCTTTTTACTTATCCCCAACGATCAGGCTAAATACCCACCTGATCGCTTAACCCTACGGATTGTCCGCCATGGCCCGTCAACGCTTTGCAATTGTGTGGATCGCCTGCTTTGCAGTGCTGTTCAACGCCTTTGCCATGCCGATGGCCAGTGCGATGCAGCAGTCCCAAGACCCTGTTCAGCAATTGCTGTGGGGCGGTTTCTGTTCGTCCAATGGCGCCAGCCTGAAGACGATTGCCCTGGGCAAGCTGGAGATTCCGGCGCCGCAACAGGACGATCACTCCACCATGCAGCATTGCTGGTGTTGCTCGGGCTCACCGCCGTTGGTGGCGTTGCCGGGGCATGTGCCGCAGTTGTATGTGACGCGGTTTGCGGCGGTGCAGAGCCTGCCGCCGCCTTCGTTGCAAGCCCCTACGCCGCGCCAGCAATGGCCGAGCCTTAACCCGCGCGCCTCTCCAACGGTCTGATTTCTTCGCAAGTGAACTGCGTTTAGAACCGTTCTGGAGAACTGCCATGCTCAAATCTTCCCTGCTTCTGGCTGCGTTGCTGCTGCCGGTGTTCAGTGCTGCCAATGCCGAAGACTACAAGGCCGGCGACCTGCTGGTCAGCGATCCCTGGTCCCAGGAGTTGCCGCCGAATGCGCCGACTGTCGCGGCGTACTTTGTGATTCATAACACCGGTGAAACGCCGGACCGCCTGCTCAGCGTCGCGACGCCGGTGGCGGACAAGGCCGAGTTGCATGAGCATGTGATGCAAGGCGACTTGATGAAGATGCAGCAAGTAGACACCGTCGCCGTGCCCGCCAAGGGTGATTTGACCTTCGCGCCGATGGCCTATCACGTGATGCTGCTGGGCCTCAAGGACCGCAGCCTGTTGGCCGATGGCAAGCAATTCCCGCTGACCCTGACTTTCGAAAAAGCCGGCAAGGTTGAAGTGGAAGTCTCGGTCCAGAAAACGCCGCCAATGGCCGGCCACGAGCATAAACACGCGCAATAGGCCAACGTAAATGGGCGCCCCTCGCGCCAGGTTATCCGCACACCGCCGCCAGCCCATGAGCCTGATGCGCGGCAGTTGGATCAGCCTGTTCGCCATGTTGATGATCTTTATCGGTCCGCTGATTTCCCAAGCGATGCCGATGGATCATCACGCCGGTATGTCGATGCAAATGTCGATGCAAATGCCCGCGGGCATGGACATGCCCGGCGGCCATGGCGAACACAAGCAGGCACCTGACGAACACCACGCCCTCTGGGAAAAGTGCGGCTATTGCAGCCTGCTCTTCAGTTGCCCGGCCCTGCCCGGCAGCGTGTCCTGCGTCAGCCTCGGCACCCCGCCGCCGGCCAACGCCATTACCCCCGCCACCCGCCTGGGCCATGCCCGGCAAAGCATCTTCCCCGGCGCGCGCAGCCGCGCACCGCCCATCACTGCGTAAGCACTTCACATCCTTACTTCACACCGGCCGACTTTAGACAGACAGCCGCAGGCTGCTGGCCGTGTTGTTTACGCTTGATTGATGGAATTTGTCATGTCCAGGTTTTCTGCTGACACCCGTTTGGGACGTACCCCCGTTTTCGCTGTTTTGTGTGGCGCGCTGTTGGTGCCACAGGCACACGCGGATGAACACGAGTTGAGCCCCACGGTGATCACCGCAATTGCCCCCAGTTCGCCGCTGACCGTGATCACCAACCCGAAAGACCCACGCCAACCGGTGCCCGCCAGCGATGGCGGCGA
This sequence comes from Pseudomonas sp. R76, assembly GCF_009834565.1. Classification (GTDB taxonomy): domain Bacteria; phylum Pseudomonadota; class Gammaproteobacteria; order Pseudomonadales; family Pseudomonadaceae; genus Aquipseudomonas. Next base: position 758,132 of record NZ_CP019428.1, on the reverse strand, counting down.
CTACCTCAAGACCATCCCCGGCTTTGCCCTGGTGCGCAACGGCGGCACCAACGGTGACCCGGTGCTGCGCGGCATGTTCGGCTCGCGTCTGAATATCCTCACCAACGGCGGCATGATGCTCGGCGCCTGCCCAGGCCGCATGGACGCGCCGACCTCCTATATTTCGCCGGAAACCTACGACAAACTCACGGTGATCAAAGGCCCGCAAACCGTGCTCTGGGGGCCAGGCGCGTCGGCCGGCACCATCCTGTTCGACCGCGAACCCGAGCAGTTCGGCGAGTTGGGCACACGGGTCAATGCCAGCGTGCTGGCCGGTTCCAACGGGCGCTTCGACAAGGTCATCGATGCCGCCGCCGGTGGGCCGCTGGGCTACGTGCGCGTGATCGGCAACCAGGCGCATGCCGATGACTACAAGGACGGCAACAACCACACGGTCGCCTCGCGCTACGACAAATGGAACGGCGACGTCGCCGTCGGTTTCACCCCCGACGCCGACACCCTGCTGGAACTCACCGCCGGGCGTGGCGATGGCGAAGCGCGCTACGCCGGGCGCGGCATGGACGGTTCGCAGTTCCTGCGCGAAAGCCTCGGGCTGCGTTTTGAAAAATCCAACATCGGCGAGGTGCTGGATAAGGTCGAGGCCCAGGTCTACTACAACTACGCCGACCACGTGATGGACAACTACAGCCTGCGCACGCCGTCGGACACCGGCATGATGGCCGGGCCCATGGCCTCCAATGTCGACCGCCGCACGCTCGGCGCGCGGATCAAGGCGACCTGGCGTTGGGCCGATGTGCAGTTAATCAGCGGCCTGGATGCGCAGACCAACGAGCACCGCCAGCGCAGCAGCATGGGCATCGACACCTACAAGGACCTGCCGCGCAACAAGGACGCCAACTTCCACAACTATGGCGTGTTCAGCGAACTCACCTGGTACGCCGCCGACCGTGATCGCCTGATCACCGGCGCACGCCTGGACCGCGCCTCGGCCAAGGATTTTCGCCAAACCACCGGTTCGGGAATGATGTCGCGCCCCAACCCGACCGCCGACGACACCCGCGCCGAGACGCTGCCGTCGGGCTTTGTGCGCTATGAACACGACCTGGCCGACACACCCACCACCGTCTACGCCGGGCTGGGCCACGCCGAACGCTTCCCGGACTACTGGGAGCTGTTTTCCCCAAACACTGGCGCAGTCGGATCTGTGAATGCCTTCGATGGCGTTAAGCCGGAGAAAACCACCCAGCTCGACTTCGGCGCGCAATACAAAACCGCCGACCTCGAAGCCTGGGCCTCGGGTTACATCGGCCGGGTCCAGGACTTCATTCTGTTCGACTACAAGCCCGGCATGATGGGCACCACCTCCCAGGCACGTAACGTCGACGCGCGCATCATGGGCGGCGAAGTCGGCGCGGCCTACAAGCTGACGCGCAACTGGAAAGCCGACGCCAGCCTCGCCTACGCCTGGGGCAAGAACACCAGCGACGGCAAGGCACTGCCGCAGATGCCGCCGCTGGACGCACACTTCGGCCTGACCTACAGCGAAGACGATTGGAGCGCCGGCGCCTTGTGGCGTGTGGTTGCGGCGCAAAACCGCATCGACCAGAACAAGGGCAACGTGGTCGGCAAGGACTTCGACAAGAGTGGCGGCTTTGGCGTGTTCTCGCTGAACGCGGCGTACCGCATCAATAAAAACTTCAAGGTCAGCACTGGCGTCGACAACCTGTTCGGCAAAGCCTATGCCGAGCATTTGAACCTGGCCGGTAACGCCGGTTTCGGCTACCCGGCCAGTGACCCGCAAGCCATCAAGGAGCCGGGGCGCACGCTCTGGACCAAGGTGGACATGAGCTTCTAAAAGCATCGCGAGCAAGCCCGCTCCCACACTTGGAATGCATTTCAAATGTGGGAGCGGGCTTGCTCGCGAAGGCGGCATAACTGACAAAAATTTTTAAAGCCTTTGCGGAGCATCCTGATGACCACTCAAAAGATTTCCTTCTACAACCTGGCCTGGCGCTGGCACTTCTACGCCGGGCTCTTCGTCGCGCCGTTCATGGTGCTGCTGGCCCTGACCGGCATCATCTACCTGTTCAAACCCCAGCTCGACCCGCTGATGTATGGCGACCTGCTCAAGGTGCAAGCCGCCGAGCACGCACTGAGTGCCGACGAACAATTGCAACGCGCCCAGGCGGCGTATCCCCAAGGCAAGATCAGCAAGTACCTGCCGCCCGCCGACGCCACCAGCAGCGCGCAATTGGTGATGCACAACGAAGGGCGTGAAGTGACGGTGTTTGTCGATCCGTATCGCGGCACCGTACTCGGCGAACAGGATGCCAAATACAACCTGCAAGCCATCGCCCGCGCACTCCACGGCGAGCTGATGATCGGCACCGTCGGCGATCGCCTGGTGGAACTCGCGGCAGGCTGGGGCGTGATGCTGGTGGTGTCCGGTGTGTACCTGTGGTGGCCGCGCGGCAAGTCGTCGGCCGGGGTGTTATGGCCGAGGTTCAACACCCGTGGCCGAGTGTTCTGGCGCGACATGCACGCGGTCGCCGGGTTCTGGGGCGCGGCGTTTTTGCTGGTGATGCTGCTCAGCGGCATGACCTGGACCGGCTTTTGGGGCAAGCAATATGCCGAGCTGTGGAATCGCTTTCCGGCGGCGATGTGGAACAACGTGCCGCAGTCTGATCAGCAGGCGCGCGTGCTCAATACCGCCAGCCAACAGACCGTGCCCTGGGCCATGGAAAACACGCCGATGCCGATGTCCGGCGACCACGCCGAGCACATGAACCACGGCGCCATGCACTCCGGCCCGGCGGCGCCCACATTGCGCCTGCAACAAGTGGTCGACCTGGCCAACGCGCGCAAGGTCGAGCCCGGCTACAGCATCACCTTCCCCACCACCGCCGAAGGCGTGTTCACCATAGCGGTATTCGCCAACGACCCGCGCAATGACGCCACCCAGCATGTGGACCAATACACCGGCAAGGTGCTCGCGGATGTGCGCTGGGCGCACTACAACACCATCGCACGGGCTACCGAAACCGGAGTGATGCTGCATGAAGGCAAGATGTTCGGCTGGGTAAACCAGCTGATCGTGCTGCTGATCTGCCTGATGATTTTGCTCAGCGCCGTCAGCGGCGTGGTGATCTGGTGGAAGCGTCGGCCTGCGGGTGGGCTGGGTGTGCCGCCGTTGCGTCATGACCTGCCGAAGTGGAAAACCGCGATGGCGATCATGCTGGGGCTGGCGATCATTTTCCCGTTGGTGGGGGCTTCGTTGATCGTGGTGTGGGTATTGGATCGCCTGGTGTTGGCGCGTTTTTTTGGCCAACGTGAATCTGCCTCAGGTTCGGCATGAAGCAGGCGAGATGCCCATAACAGAGCCCTTCTGTAGCCTTGCGCGACTTTTGTCTTGCAGCCGATAAGTGTTAACTTATAACACTTTCTGCGTTATCGTTGCTCGCCGCGCCCTGCGGCGAGCACCTTCCAAGAAGCGATTGATCGACCGATGAACAAGTACCTAGCGTCCGGCCTGTGCCTGCTCGCCCTGCACAACAGCGCCCAGGCCCTGACCCTGCCCGCCAGCCCCGTGACCGCGCCCGCCGTGGACGACGAACGCGTCGACCTGAACACCCCGACCACTGCCGGCTCGCGCCTGAACCTCACGGCCCTGCAAACCCCCGGCAGTGTCGAGAGCCAGACCGGCGAGAACATCCGCGAACGCGGCGACGCCAGTGTGCAGGACGCCATCTCCCGCGCCACCGGCATCAGCCGCACCGGCACGCCCGGCGACGGCGGCACCTCGTTGCAGGCGCGCGGGTTTACCGGGCAGAGTTCGGTGCTGCAGCTGTACGACGGCCAGCGCATGTTCGACGGCGCGGGCACGTCCACCTTCCCGGTGGACACCTGGTCAGTCGAGCGTGTCGACGTGCTGCGCGGCCCGGCCTCGGTGATGTACGGTCAGGGCGCTACCGGCGCGGTGATCAACACCCTTGCGAAGAAGCCGTTTGAAGGCGAGATCGAAAACCACATCCGCCTCGGCTATGGGGCCTATGATCGCCAGCAGCAAGCCCTGGACAGCGGCGGCTCGCTGACTGATACGCTGAGCTACCGCCTGAACCTCAACCGCCTGCGCAGCAATGGTTTCATCGCCCGTGGCGACTCCGCCAGCGACTTCGTCAGCGGTGCCCTGCGTTGGCAGCCGGCCGAAAACCTGAGCTTCACCCTGGCACACGACTACGGCGACCAGAGCCCACAGAACTACTACGGCACGCCGCTGATCAACGGCCAGTTGCACAAAAGCCTGCGTGACAAGAACTACAACGTCAGCGACGACAAACAGCACTACAACGACCAATGGACGCGCCTGACCAGCGAGTGGCAGCTCAACGACAACGTCACCGCCACCAACGAGCTGTCGTACCTGAAAAACCAGCGCCGCTGGCAGAACGCCGAGAGCTACAACTTTGTCGACAGCGGGCTCGTACGCCAGAGCTACCTGGGCATCAAGCACGATCAGGAACAGGTCGGCGATCGCCAGACCTTTACCTTCAAACACACGCTGTTCGGTCTCGACAGCCAGACGGTGACGGGCGTCGAGTACAACCGAATTCGCTTCCGCCTGGCCAGCAACGCACCGTTCACCGATGCAACGGAGCAAGGCCAGCCGGTGGATATCAACCACCCAGTGCCGCAGCCGTTTGAAAGCGCCAGCCCGTTTATTGCGCAGTCGGTCAGCACCACCAAACAGCTCGCCGCGTTTGCCGAAAACCGCCTGCAACTGACCGACAAATTGTCGCTGATCACCGGCGCGCGCCGTGACTATCTGCACATCGACAGCAACGACCTGACCACCGCGAACCAGGACGCCGACAGAACCCTCACCGGCAACAACTGGAAAGCCGGCCTGGTCTACGCGATCACACCGGATACCTCGGTCTACGGCCAGTACGCGACCAGCACCGACGGCGTCGGCAGCCTGATCAGCTTGAGCCCAAGCCAGCAGCAGTTTGGCTTATCCACCGCCAAGCAGGCCGAAGTCGGCATCAAGCAGGCGTTCTGGGACTCGCGTGGCGAATGGACATTGGCGGCCTATCACATCGTCAAAAAGAAGCTGCTGACAGACATCCCCGGCACCACGCTGCAACAACAAGTCGGGCAGCAATCTTCGACCGGCCTGGAAGCCAGCCTCGACCTGCAACTGGCCAACGCCTGGCAATTGCAGGCGAACGCCGCCATTGTGCGGGCGAAGTACGATGACTTTTCCGAAGCGGTGAATGACCAGGCCGTGTCCCGCGCCGGCAACCGCCCGGTCGACGTGCCCAACCGCACCGCCAACCTGTGGCTGAGCAAGGCCGTGACCGACAATGTGCGCGCCGGCGCCGGCGTGCGTTACGTCAGCGCGCGGTATGCCGACACCGCCAACACCAGCGAAGTACCGAGCTACACCGTGGCCGATGCGAGCGTGTCGTGGAAGGCCATGCGCAACACCACGCTGGGGCTGGAACTGAACAACCTGTTCAACCGCACTTACGCTGTCAGCCAGTACAACAACGGCCAACAGTGGATTTTGGGGGAGCCGCGCTCGTTCTTCGTGACGGCGGATTACACCTTTTAACGGAATGTCACACACGCCAATGTGGGAGCTGGCTTGCCTGCGATAGCGGTGGTTCAGGCAGTGCATCTGGGCCAGACAAACCGCTATCGCAGGCAAGCCAGCTCCCACAGTTGAACTGTGTTGAACCAGAGAATAACGATGACCTCACTCACCCTCACCCAGCTTGGCTGGACCCCACCGGGCCACGACCACTGCAATCACCGGTTCCAGCTGCGTGAGGCCAGCCTGCAGGTTGCTGCGGGGGAGTTTGTCGGGCTGATCGGCCCCAATGGCAGTGGCAAGACCAGCCTGTTGCGCTGCGCCTATCGCTTCACTAAACCGGAGCACGGCGACGTGCTGCTCGACCACCAGAACGTGTGGAAGCAAAGCGCCAAGTGGTGCGCGCAACGCATCGCCGTGGTGCTGCAGGAGTTTCCCGATGCCTTCGGTTTGCGCGTGGATGAAGTGGTCGCCATGGGCCGCACGCCGCACAAGGGTTTGTTCGATGGCGACACGCTGCACGATCAGCAACTGATCCAGGAGGCATTGGCGTCGGTGGGCATGCAGGGCTTCGAAGACCATGCCTTTGCCACCCTCTCCGGCGGCGAAAAGCAGCGGGTGATTCTCGCCCGCGCCTTGGCCCAGCAACCGCATTTGCTGATCCTCGACGAGCCGACCAACCACCTCGACCCACGCTATCAGCTGGAACTGTTGCGGCTGGTCAAACGTTTGAACATCGGCACCCTGGCGAGCATCCACGACCTGAACCTGGCCGCCGCTTTTTGCGATCGCCTGTACGTGATCAACCACGGGCGCATCGTCGCCAGCGGCACACCGCACCAGGTACTGACTACCGAATTACTGCGCGACGTGTTTGGCGTCGAAGCCCTGATCGACACGCACCCCTTGTCCGGCTACCCCCGAATCACCTGGATAACCCAACCATGATCCTGCGCGCCCTGCTGTCTCTCGCCCTGTCGTTCGGCACCGCTCAAGCCTTCGCGGACGCGACCCATTACCCGGTGACCATCAAAAGTTGCAACCGCGACGTGACCTTCCAGGAGGCGCCGAAACACGCGGTCAGCCACGACATCAACATGACCCAGATGATGCTCGCCCTGGGGCTCAAGTCGCATATGGCCGGCTACAGCGGCGTGACCGGCTGGAAGTCAGTGACCCCGCAAATGGCCCACCTGCTCGACGGCCTGCCGGAACTGGCCAGCAAGTACCCGTCAGTGGAAACCTTGCTCAACGCCAGCGTGGATTTTTTCTTCGCCGGCTGGGACTACGGCATGCGCGTGGGCGGCGACCTGACGCCGCAAACCCTGCAACCCTTGGGCATCAACGTGTACGAGCTGACCGAGTCGTGTGCGTTTGTGATGAAGCGCCCGCCCGCAACCCTGGAAGACACCTATAACGACCTGCGCAACCTGGGCAAGATCTTCGACGTGCAGGACCGCGCCAATGCCTTGATCGCGCAGATGCAGGCGCAAGTCGCCGAGGTGCAAAAGGACCTGCCCGCCGACAAGCCGCGCGTGTTTCTCTACGACAGCGGTGAAGACCGCGCCATGACCACCGGCCGCCTGGGCATGCCGCAGGCGCTGATCGACGCGGCCGGTGGGCGCAACATTCTCGATGACATCGACGCCAGCTGGACCCGCGTCAACTGGGAGACCGTGGTGGAGCGCAACCCGCAGGTGATCGTGATCGTCGACTACAGCGAAGTCACCGCAGAGCAAAAACAGCAGTTCCTGCTCAACAACCCGGCCCTGCAATCGGTGGACGCCATCAAGAACCAGCGGTTTATCGTGATCCCGTATGTGCAGGCCACGCCGGGCATCGATAATGTGCTGGCGGTGGAAGCCCTGGCCAAGGGGTTTCACGGCGAATGATTACCCGGCGCTACGCCTTGTTGCTGGTCGCGCTTGGCGCGTTGTTGCTGGTCTCTTGCGTGATCTCGCTGGGGTTCGGCTCGGCGCGGGTGCCGGTGGACGTGGTGTGGCGGATTTTGCTGAACAAGGCGTTCGGTATCGGTGAGGTGAACTGGAGCACCGGCCAGGAACATATCGTGTGGCTGATCCGCGTGCCGCGCATGTTGCTCGGCGCGCTGGTGGGCGCCGGGCTGGCGTTGATTGGCGCGGTGTTGCAGGCAGTAACGCGCAACCCGCTGGCCGACCCGCACCTGCTCGGGGTTACCTCCGGCGCCACGCTTGGCGCGGTGATCGTGGTGCTGCATGTGGGTGAAATCATCGGCCTGCTGACCCTGCCCATCGCTGCGTTTATCGGTGCGCTGCTGAGCATGCTGGTGGTGCTGGCCGTGGCCAGTCGCAACGGTCGCCTGGAAAGTGATCGCCTGCTGCTGTGCGGCGTGGCGGTGTCGTTCGTGATGATGGCGGTGGCCAATTTGCTGCTGTTCATGGGCGACCACCGCGCCGCGTCGGCGGTGATGTTCTGGATGCTCGGCGGCCTGGGCCTCGCCCGCTGGGAGCTGCTGGCGATCCCCGCCGCGACCGTGCTGCTGGGATTGCTGTTGCTGCTGGGCATGGCGCGGCCGCTGAATGCGTTGATGGCCGGCGAGCAGACCGCCGTGACCCTGGGCCTGAACGCGCGCAACGTGCGGCTCAAGGTGTTCCTGGTGGCGTCGCTGATGACCGGCGTGCTGGTGTCGATCAGCGGCTCCATCGGTTTTGTCGGGTTGATGGTGCCGCACATTGCCCGGCGTTTGGTCGGTGCCGAGCATCGACGGTTACTGCCCGTGTGCGTGCTGCTGGGCAGTGCGTTCCTGGTGTGGGTCGACGTCGCCGCACGCACCCTGATCGCCCCCGAAGACCTGCCCATTGGCGTGGCGACGGCGGCGATTGGCGGGTTGTTTTTTATCGGCCTGATGCGCAAGCGCTGAGGTCATAGTTCATCTTTTGCCCGTGCGTACCAGAACTCGTCGGCTTCCGGTTCTGCCTGCAACTCACTGACGCTCCACTCTTCAGCCAGCAAGCCCGGACGCGACCAGAAGGCGTCGGGGACCTGCACCGACAAACTGCCCTGGCTGCGCAATCGACTGACCAACACACTCGGGTCCGGCGCGCCCCCCGCCTCCAGCAGCTCCGTTTCAGCTGCGTTAAACGCCGGCACATACTTGAGCATCGCCCCACCCCGGCAGGACAGGTAACAACTCTTGGCATCGGGCGCATTCCTTTTGACCAGCGCCAGGTAGTCGCGCAGATCATCCTTGGAGACGAAGTTTTCCAGCAGATCCTTATCAATCTGCGCATAGCTGGACGTCGACTGTATCGCCTTGTAGAACGCCTGCACGGCGGCAATTTTATAGGTGCTCAACACGTTGCCCGGCGGCACGTCGAGGCCTGGATGATCAACCCGGAACAACCGTTCCAGGCTGCGTGCAGCGCCGGTGCCCTGATCTTCCACCGGCTCGATCGCCACATACCCCGGCGTTTGCCCCGGAACCAGTACCGCGCCCACATACTGCTTGGTCTTGTAGGGCGCCACCAGCCGTTGGGCATAGCGGGCTGCGTCATCGGGGTAATAAAACACCGGCCCGCAGTAGGAATGAACATGCGGGTCGTCGGCAAACGGGTGGGGCGTTCTTTTCGGCACCCAATCGGCCGTGACCCGCTCTTTCCTGCCCCAAACTTCACTGGTGCTGCGAATGTCCAGTTCACCCACCCCGGCGAGGCGGCGCACATAGTCTTGGACCTTCAGCGAGCCTTCGAGTAATTGCAGGCGGTAGTCCGCGCTCGTCCATGGGTAGAGTGGCGAAGTCTTGGGAAACACGTACTTGAGCAACGCGCCGTCGCCGCACAACAAATACAGCGGCAGCACACCACCGTTGCGCGCATACAGGGTGAATTGCAGGGCCTTGGCGATGTAGTGAGGCGGGAAAAAACTGTATGCCATTTCATCATCGGCCGGGGCGACGGCAGTCGTCGAAGCACACAGATACAGGCCATCGAGCACATACCCCTGGGGCAACTGGCCGTCGAGAAAAACCTGCTTGAAGTCGGCCAGGTTTTCCCTGACCAACGCCAGCGTCGTCATGTACAGCGGCTTGTTCACTGACTTGAGTACATAACCGAACGCCACATCGGTTTGCGGCGCGCACTGGCGCTGGGCATAACGAACGGCGTCATACGCCTGGGTGAAGATCGGGCCGCAAGGCGCGTCGGCGAATACCTGGCGAATATCCCCAGGCTGGGGTCGCGTTTGATACGGCACAAAACCCGGAGTTATCTTCCTGGGTTCGCCCCATACGCTGTCGCCCTTCACCACACGCAGTTCACCGGCCTTCGCCGTCTCATTGATGAACGCCTGTGGCGAGAGCGCCCCGCTGCGCAGCTGCTCTTCGACAGGGTTGTCGCTGAAGTCCAGCTTGACCGGGCTCAGTGGCGTCAGGCGCTGCTTGAGCAGCACTTCCTCGGCAGAGTCCGACAGTTGGTAGCTGAGGATCGAACCCGTGGCGCCGAACACATACTCCAGTTTGATTGGGTCCTGGCGGTGCAACAGGCTCGACAATACCGCGCTCGGCAGCATGGTTTTGTACAAGGCTTTCTGCTCGGCGGACAGCAGCAACGGGACCTCTTGATCCAACAACGACCGATAGCGCGCCACCATCGCACTGCCTCCGGGGTACAGCCCTACCGCAACCGCCTGGTCCGGGTAAATCCAGTTCAGCGCAAACCCCTGCATCGGAAGTGCCAGCGGCTCAGTCGCAGCAAACAACCCGTTGGGTAACCGCAGGATTACCCCGCCATACCCCCGCTGCCAGCCGTTGCTGATCATGGCGGCGGCATAGCGGGCCGCGTCATCGAGGTTGGCGAAAGCCGGGCTTAACCGGCGCGGAGACAACGTCGCATAGTTGCTCCAGTTGTTGTCGACCAGCCCGTTTTTGTCCCAGCACTGGCTGGTGCGAACCACGTGCAGCCCGCCCTTCACGGCCCACTCCCGGACAAACTCCGCAGGGGTTTTCTGACCGGAGTTCAACTGCTCCTGTGCCTGAATCAGCGACCTGTCGGCCAGGCCCGCACTTCTCACGTCCATCGGCGCAGGCACATACCGCAGCAGCGCGCCATCCAGGGTTGAGAAGTAAATCGACAGGTTGTTCATGCCCTGCCGATTAGCCGCGTAGAGGGCCGCGTACAACACATCGGGCGTGACAAAAAACAGCGTCAGCCACGCGATCGAGGCATTCAGCCCGGTTGGCGACCATTGCTGCGAACGGAACAGCCCATACAACACAAAACCGTCAGGCAGGCGGTAGCTGTCATCGGCGGTGCGCTCAAACAGGCTGTTGAGATTGAACAACTTTTGCCGCCCCGCCACGCCCACGACTTCGCTGGCAATGTACTGCTCCTGGTCCTTGTGCTTGAGAATGAAGGCAAAGCAGGCCTGCTCGGCAAAGTTTCGCCCATGCACTCGCCCGTGCAGATTACGCGCAGCCGCATCGGCACTGTTGAACACGGCGCCGTAGGTGGCGTAGTCGGGCGGGCCGGACCGTGGCGTGTAGTTGTAGCTGGGCGTCCAGTCTTCGTAGATCACCGAGCGCGGCCCCCACAATGGGTTGCCCTGGATGATCTTGAAATCCCCGGCTTCGGCCACGCGCCGGACCCAGTCGGCGGGCCGGACCTGCCCGTTTTCAAGGCGCTTGCCCAGGCTGCTGCTGCCGACTTCCGGGCCGATATTACCCAGCAGCACCTCTTCATGGGACGAATGGTTTGGGGTGTACTCCAACAGGCAATCCTGCGCGCCCGACAGGTACGCCACCCGGCCGGCCGTGATGATCGAGTACATTTCAGCGTCGGAAAACCCTTGCTGGATGATCTGCGCCTCATCCCGCGTCCAGCCACGCTGTGCAACCCGGGCCGGGTCGGCCATCGACAGGGCGGTGTGGGAGCAGTAGCGCCCGTGCAACACATAGGGTTCCGGCGGGATCAGCGGCCCCTGGTTGTCGAACGGAAAGAACAGCGTGAAGGCAAACGGGTTGGCCACACTGGCGATGGGTTCGGTGATGACAAAACGACCGTCTGCGTCCTTGAGGATATAACCGCCGTAGCTGCGGGCTCGCCAGTTGCCAATTTGCTCGTGGGCATACACGGCCGCATCCCGTGCAGAGAGAAACGAACGGCTCAAGGTGGCCTTGTAAAACGACATCAGCAGGTTGGAGCGGTTATCCAACATGCCCACCGTGCGCCATAAGCCTCCGGCCTGAACCACCGACAGATCGGTCTGGGCAATGACCCTGCGCACATAATCCCGAGGGCTCAGCGTGCCGTCGACCATGGCCGCCTGTGCGCCGTTATCGTCAAGTTCACCCTCGTTTTTTTGCCTGACCAGCTCAGTTGTGGCCGTGGCCTCGGGCACTTTGAAGGCCAACAGGGCGCCGTCTGAAGCGTGCATGTACAGGCGTAACCCGCGCGCCGGGTCCTGAATGCCCAGGGTGGCCCGCGCCTGACGGGTCGCGGCCACCACCTGTGCAGGGGTAAAGAAGGTGCTCGCCAGCCAGGTTTCCCGCGCTGCGACTTCGTTCTTCTCGTACCAGCTATTGAAGTAAATAGCCTCCAATCGGAAGTTGGAAGGCAATCGAAGTTTGCCGTCGGCGCGTTTTGGGAACACTTCGTTTGGCGAAAACAGCGGCTGACGCGTGGGCACTGCCAGCGTCGCCACAAAGGCGTCTTCACGGGTGTGCTTGAGGACAAAGCCTATGGCGCCTGCAGTGGGCGAGCCAGCAGCCGAAAGCGCACCCAAAACGGCCGTATCCGCCGTTGGGAACACCGAGGTGAAAAAGGGTTGTTGTGCAGTACTGCTGCTGGTCACAGGCGTGTTGATTCGCCAGCCTGTTTTCACCCGGCCGCGCACGCCGCCCCACACCTTGTTCGCAATCAGCACCCACAGTTCACCGATCTGCGCCAGGTTCCAGATCGGGTTCTCGAAATCACTTTTGGCCTCAAGCGTGCCATCGCGCACTTGCTGGGCGAAGGTATTTTCCGCCGCCGAGCCACTGCTGACATATTTGAGCAGCACGTTATCCGGCCCGGAGAAATAGTGGGTCTTGGCGAATGCTCTGTTTCTGAAGCTGAAGAGCTGGTCCGGCATGGAGTAGAAATTGTTGAACACCACGACTTGGTCGGTCGTGAAGTAGGGAAACATCCTTTGGATCTGTGCCGCATCCGCCGGATGGGAGTGGTAGAACGCCTCGGCGCTGTAGTCAGCGGGGGCGATGAAGTTGCCTTGACTGTCCAGGGCCAACAGGATCCGGTGATCGAAACTATTACGCTGGTCCGGCACCGGGTGGGTGGCGTAGTAGCGATGGGCGCGCTTGAGAATAACGCCACCGTACTCGACATCGCGCCGTGTACCGATGGCCTCGTGTGCCCAATGCGCAGCGTCGTCGGCGCTGATAAAGGCCGGGCTCAGGGCCGGTAACTTGGCAAGGTCGTGTGAGGGGTGGGCTTGAGTAATGTCCATAAGTGTCTCGCTGACAAGAGGGTCGCGGGCGCAGTCGGTGCGCCTCACGTAGGGCCTCATGCTGAAACATCCTTGCCGACCACTTGCGCTGCATATCTAAGCCTGCGCCCTTTTTCAGGGCTTGGCGTGCACACGACGCTCAGCGCAGCGCCAAGTTGGTGCGCATCTCCCCCGTCGGTATCGGCCGGCCCCCGCCATTACGCGTGTTAAGTCGCGCAGGCACAGCCTTTGCAAAGTCCTGTGTATCTGCCCCACAAAAAAATCGGTTTACGGAGATCGCACCATGCAGCGTCGTAGCTTGATCAAGGCTTTTACTTTGTCGGCATCCATTCTCGCCATGGGGTTGACCTGGACCGTCCAGGCCGCCGAGACCATCAAGGTCGGCATCCTGCACTCGCTGTCCGGGACCATGGCGATCTCCGAGACCTCGCTCAAAGACATGGCGTTGATGACCATTGACGAGATCAACGCCAAAGGCGGTGTGAACGGCAAGATGCTCGAACCGGTGGTGGTCGACCCGGCGTCGAACTGGCCGCTGTTCGCGGAAAAAGGCCGCCAGTTGCTGACCCAGGACAAGGTTGCCGTGGTGTTCGGCTGCTGGACTTCGGTGTCGCGTAAATCGGTGTTGCCGGTGTTTGAAGAACTCAACGGCTTGCTGTTCTACCCGGTGCAGTACGAAGGCGAAGAAATGTCGCCGAACGTGTTCTATACCGGTGCGGCGCCGAACCAGCAGGCGATCCCGGCGGTGGAATACCTGATGAGCGAAGAAGGCGGCGGCGCCAAGCGCTTCTTCCTGCTCGGCACCGACTACGTGTACCCGCGCACCACCAACAAGATTTTGCGTTCGTTCCTGCACTCCAAAGGTGTAGCGGATAAAGACATCGAAGAGGTCTACACCCCGTTCGGCCACGCCGATTACCAGACCATTGTGGCCAACATCAAAAAATTCTCGGCCGGCGGCAAGACCGCGGTGATCTCCACCGTGAACGGCGACTCCAACGTGCCGTTCTACAAAGAGCTGGCCAACCAGGGCTTGAAAGCCACCGACGTGCCGGTGGTGGCGTTCTCCGTGGGTGAAGAAGAGCTGCGCGGCATCGACACCAAACCGCTGGTGGGCAACCTCGCGGCCTGGAACTACTTCCAGTCGGTGGAGAACCCGGTGAACAAGAAATTCGTCGCCGACTGGAAGGCTTACGCCAAAGCGCACAACCTGCCGGGCGCGGATAAAGCCGTGACCAACGACCCGATGGAAGCCACCTACGTGGGCATCCATATGTGGGCGCAGGCGGTTGAGAAAGCCAAGTCCACCGATGTCGACAAAGTGCGTGAAGCCATGGCCGGCCAGACCTTCGCCGCGCCGTCGGGCTTCACCCTGACCATGGACAAGACCAACCACCACCTGCACAAGCCGGTGATGATTGGTGAGATCCAGTCTGACGGGCAGTTCTCGGTGGTGTGGCAGACCGAAAAACCGATCCGCGCCCAGCCGTGGAGCCCGTACATTCCGGGCAATGACAAGAAGCCGGATTACGCCGTGAAGAGCAACTAAGCCGCTGATCGTTCCCACGCTCCGCGTGGGAATGCATCCCGTGACGCTCTGCGTCACAACGCGGACGCAGAGCGTCCAAGGCGGCATTCCCACGCAGAGCGTGGGAACGATCTACAGGAAAATTTTATGCCCACTGCCCTTTACCGCTTCATCCTCGCCGCCCTGCTGTTGCTGCCTTTTGCAGCACAGGCCAGCGACGCCGACGACTTCCTCGCTGCCAACCCGATGCAACAAGCCAAGCTGCTCCAGGATTGGGCCGCACAGCCCGACCCTGCACGCATCGAGCTGGTGGACGCCCTTCAACAAGGCCAGATCACGGTCAATGGCGAAACCAGGACCGTACACCTGAACAACCGCCTGCGTGGCCTGATCGACAACGTACAAGCCAGCCAGCAACTGCTCGCCGCCGACCCCAAGGTGCGCCTGGCAGCGGCACAAACCCTGCAAAAAAGCGCTGTACCTGCACAGCTCAAATTCCTCGACCAGCAAGTCGCCGCCGAAACCAACGAGGACGTGCACACCGCCCTCAGCCTGGCCCTGGCCAACCTGCAACTGGTCGACAGCGACCCCGTGGTGCGCCTCGCCGCCGTGCGTTTGCTTGGCGGCACCGGCGACCCACTGGCGCGCACGCGCCTCGAAGCGTTGCTCGCGCCCGGCGTCGAAACCGACGCCGCCGTGCACACCGCCGCCGAGACCAGCCTGGCCCAGGTCAAACGCAAATTGATGGTCGGCGAAATCCTCGGCCAGGCCTTCAGCGGCATGTCCCTGGGCTCGATCCTGTTGCTCGCGGCCTTGGGTTTGGCGATCACCTTCGGCCTGCTCGGCGTGATCAATATGGCCCACGGCGAGATGCTGATGCTCGGCGCCTATTCCACCTACGTAGTGCAGTTGATGATGCAGCGCTACGTGCCCGCGGCCATCGAGTTCTACCCGTTGATTGCGCTGCCCGTCGCGTTTTTTGTCACCGCCGCCATCGGCATGGCCTTGGAACGCACGGTGATTCGTCACCTCTACGGCCGCCCGCTGGAAACCCTGCTGGCCACCTGGGGCATCAGCTTGATGCTGATCCAGCTGGTGCGCCTGGTATTCGGTGCGCAGAACGTCGAAGTGTCCAACCCCGAATGGCTGTCCGGCGGCATTCAAGTGCTGCCCAACCTGGTGCTGCCGTACAACCGCATCGTGATCATCGCCTTCGCGCTGTGCGTGGTGGTGCTGACCTGGCTGCTGCTGAACAAGACGCGCCTGGGCCTCAACGTGCGCGCAGTCACCCAGAACCGCAACATGGCCGCCTGCTGTGGCGTACCGACCGGGCGCGTGGACATGCTCGCGTTTGGCTTGGGCTCCGGCATCGCAGGTCTCGGTGGCGTGGCGCTCAGCCAGATCGGCAACGTCGGCCCGGACCTGGGCCAGAGCTACATCATCGACTCGTTCCTGGTGGTGGTGCTCGGTGGTGTCGGCCAGTTGGCCGGTAGCGTGATGGCCGCCTTCGGGCTGGGCATCGCCAACAAAATTCTCGAACCGCAGATCGGCGCCGTGCTCGGCAAGATCCTGATCCTCGCGCTGATCATTCTGTTTATCCAGAAACGCCCGCAAGGACTCTTCGCACTGAAAGGACGGGTGATCGACTGATGAACCAGCCATTGATGCTTACGGCCACACAAAAGGCCGGCCCCAAGGTGACGATAGCGGTCGGCGCGGTGATCCTGATCCTGCTGCTGGCGCTGCCACTGTGCTCGCTGCTGTCGCCGGAAAACCCGCTGCACGTGTCGGCCTACACCCTGACACTGGTGGGCAAGATCCTCTGCTACGCCATCGTCGCCCTCGCGCTGGACCTGGTGTGGGGTTATGCGGGCATGTTGTCCCTGGGCCACGGTTTGTTCTTTGCCCTGGGCGGTTATGCGATGGGCATGTACTTGATGCGCCAGGCCTCCGGGGATGAGCTGCCGGCGTTCATGACCTTCTTGTCGTGGACCGAGTTGCCTTGGTATTGGGTCGGCACCGAACACTTCCTCTGGGCCATGTGCCTGGTGGTGCTGGCGCCGGGTTTGCTGGCGCTGGTGTTCGGCTTTTTCGCCTTTCGTTCGCGGATCAAGGGCGTGTATTTCTCGATCATGACCCAGGCGCTGACGTTCGCGGGGATGCTGCTGTTTTTCCGTAACGAGACCGGGTTCGGCGGCAATAACGGCTTCACCAACTTCCGCAGCATCCTGGGCTTTGGGATTACCGAGCCGGGCACGCGGGCGGTGTTGTTCTTTGCCACCGTGGTGTTGCTGGTGGCGAGTTTGTACACCGGCTGGCGCCTGGCGCAGAGCAAGTTCGGCCGCGTGCTGACGGCATTGCGCGATGCCGAAAATCGCCTGATGTTCTGCGGCTACGACCCGCGCGGTTTCAAGTTGTTTGTGTGGGTGTTGAGCGCGGTGTTGTGCGGTTTGGCTGGTGCGTTGTACGTGCCGCAAGTGGGCATTATCAACCCCAGCGAGATGTCGCCGACCAACTCCATCGAAGCCGCCGTGTGGGTGGCCTTGGGCGGGCGCGGCACGCTGATCGGCCCGCTGCTCGGCGCCGGCGTGGTGAACGGCATGAAGAGCTGGTTTACCGTGGCGTTCCCGGAATACTGGCTGTTCTTCCTCGGGGCGCTGTTCATCATCGTCACCCTGTATTTGCCCAAGGGCGTTATCGGCTTGCTGAAGAAATGAGGAATGTCATGCTCGAACCTATTTTCGATGCGGGCAGCAGCCGCGATGCCATCGGCCTCGGCCAGGCCGCCGGCAAGGGCCTCAACACCCGCCACGGCACCATCCTGACCCTGGAAGACATCAGCGTCAGCTTCGATGGTTTCAAGGCGCTCAATGACTTGAACCTGTACATCGGCGTCGGCGAATTGCGCTGCATCATCGGCCCCAACGGCGCGGGCAAGACCACGCTGATGGACGTGATCACCGGCAAGACCCGCCCCAGCCACGGCAAGGCCTGGTTCGGTGAAACCCTGGACCTGACCAGCATGAGCGAAGTGCAGATCGCCCAGGCCGGCATCGGGCGCAAGTTCCAGAAACCCACGGTGTTCGAAGCCCTCAGCGTGTTCGAAAACCTGGAGCTGGCGCAGAAAACCGATAAGTCCGTGTGGGCCAGCCTGCGCGCGCGCCTGAGCGGCGAGCAGAAAGACCGCATCGATGAAGTGCTCGACACCATCCGCCTGACCGCCTCGGTGCAGCGCCCGGCCGGGCTGCTGTCCCACGGGCAAAAGCAGTTCCTGGAAATCGGCATGCTGCTGATGCAAGACCCACAGCTGTTGCTGTTGGACGAGCCGGTGGCAGGCATGACCGACGCCGAAACCGAATTCACCGCCGAACTGTTCAAGCGCCTGGCGGGCAAGCATTCGCTGATGGTGGTGGAACACGACATGGGCTTTGTCGGCTCGATTGCCGACCACGTCACCGTGTTGCACCAGGGCAGCGTGCTGGCCGAAGGGTCGCTGGAGCAGGTGCAGGAAAACGAGCGGGTGATTGAGGTTTATTTGGGCCGCTGATCGTTCCCACGCTCCGCGTGGGAATGCCGCCCTGGACGCTCTGCGTCCGCTGTGTGACGCGGAGCGTCACGGTATGCATTCCCACGCAGAGCGTGGGAACGATCAAGCGTGGGAACGATCATTGAGGAATTTGAACATGCTGCAAGTCGACAAGCTGCACCAGTACTACGGCGGTAGCCACATCCTGCGCGGGCTGTCCTTTGATGTGAAGATCGGCGAAGTCACTTGCCTGCTCGGCCGTAACGGCGTGGGCAAAACCACCCTGCTCAAGTGCCTGATGGGTTTGCTGCCGGCCAAAGAAGGCGCGGTGAACTGGGAAGGCAAAGCCATCACCGGCCTCAAGCCGCACCAGCGCGTGCACGCCGGCATCGCCTATGTGCCTCAGGGCCGCGAGATTTTTGGCCGACTCACAGTGGAAGAGAACCTGTTGATGGGCCTTTCGCGTTTTCCAGGCTCCGAAGCCAAGGAAGTGCCGGCGTTTATCTACGAACTGTTCCCGGTGTTGCAGCAGATGAAACATCGGCGCGGCGGCGATTTATCCGGTGGCCAGCAGCAACAGTTGGCGATCGGTCGCGCCCTGGCCAGCCGCCCGCGCCTGTTGATTCTCGATGAACCCACCGAAGGCATCCAGCCGTCGGTGATCAAGGAAATCGGCATGGTGATCAAGAAACTCGCGGCGCGTGGCGATATGGCGATCCTGCTGGTGGAGCAGTTCTACGACTTCGCCGCCGAACTGGCGGACCAGTATTTGGTGATGTCCCGCGGTGAAATCGTTCAGCAAGGCCGAGGTGAAAATATGCAAAGTGAGGGTGTACGCGGGCTGGTTACCATCTAATCTGTAGCGTCCTAACGATAAGCACAAGAACATGAACTTGCCCGTTACCCCCGCCCTGTTCACTCCCAGCTGGCACGCCGAGCTGGAGCTCGGCTACGCGCGTTTCGGCGATACCACGCGCCCGGTGATGCGCCGCCACCTCGGCCCGCTGCGGGTGCAAAAGCACCTGTACGCCGAAGGCCCAGAAGTGTGCCAACACATCATCGTGCACCCGCCCGGCGGAATTGCCGGCGGTGATCGCCTGGACATCAGCGCCCATGTTGGCGCCGGTGCCTGGGCGCAATTGACCAGCCCCGGCGCAGCCAAGTGGTACCGCGCCAGTGGCCCGGCGTATCAACAGCTGGCGTTGACCGTGCAAGCCGGCGCCACCCTGGAATGGCTGCCCCAGGAAACCATCGTGTTCAGTGCGGCCCAGGCCGAACTCACCACGCGCATTGACCTGCAAGGTGATGCGCGGCTGTTTTACTGGGACGTGGTCGCCCTCGGCCGCCCGGCCAGTGGTGAGCGTTTCGACCTCGGCCACTTTCAATCGCACCTGGATATTCGCCGCGACGGCCAGTTGCTCTGGCATGAGCGCCAGCGCATTGTAGGCGCCGATGGCCTGCTCGACTCGCCCATCGGGCTGGACGGGCAACCGGTGTTTGCCACGCTGTTGCTCACGGCTGATATCGAACCTGAATTATTGGAAACCTGCCGCGCCTTGCCGCATGCGGTGCGCGGTGATCTGACCCAACTGCCCGGCTTGCTGGTCGCCCGCTGCCTGGCCAGTGAGGCGCTGCTGGCGCGGGGTTGGTTGATTGATTTATGGAAACTGTTGCGCCCGGCGGTGCTGGGGCGGGAAGCCGTGGCCCCACGAATTTGGAGCACATGAAGATCTGAAGTTGAGCAGGCCCCCTGTGGGAGCTGGCTTGCCTGCGATGCAGACAACTCGGTATTGCTGATGTACTGAGGTGATGCCATCGCAGGCAAGCCAGCTCCCACACAGGCCCGCTCCCACATTTGATCTCTATTGCAGTTAAGAATGCTTTTTACGAAGGACCTTGAACCATGGATTTGACCCCACGGGAAAAAGACAAACTGCTGATCTTCACCGCAGGCCTGGTCGCCGAGCGCCGCCTGGCACGTGGCGTGAAGCTCAACTACCCGGAAACCATCGCCTACATTTCCGCCGCCTTGATGGAAGGCGCCCGCGATGGGCGCACCGTCGCCGAGCTGATGCACTTCGGCACCACCCTGCTCAGCCGTGAACAAGTGATGGAAGGCATTCCGGAAATGATCCCGGATATCCAGGTGGAAGCCACCTTCCCTGACGGCACCAAGCTGGTCACCGTCCACCAGCCTATCGCGTGAGGCCAGCCATGATTCGTGATGCCACCGAGCAAGACCTGCCGGCCATTCGAGACATCTACAACGACGCGGTGCTCAACACCACGGCGATCTGGAACGAACAACCGGTGGACCTTGCCAACCGCCAGGCCTGGTTCAGTGCGCGCCAGGCCCAGGCGTATCCGATATTGGTGAGCGTCGAAAACGATGAAGTCACCGGCTACGCCTCGTTCGGCGACTGGCGACCCTTCGAGGGTTTCCGCTACAGCGTCGAGCACTCGGTGTACGTGCGCAATGACCAACGCGGCAAAGGCCTTGGCCCGCGCCTGATGCACGCGTTGATCGAACGCGCCGGCGCCTGCGGCAAACACGTGATGGTCGCTGCCATCGAAAGCGGCAACCAGGCGTCTATTCGCCTGCATGAGCGCCTGGGGTTCATCACCACCGGGCAGATGCCGCAAGTGGGCATCAAGTTCGGCCACTGGCTGGACCTTACCTTTATGCAACTGACATTGAATCCGGGCGCCGAACCGCCCAAGGAGTGAGATCGATGAGCGCTGCACAACTGCGTCGAGTCAATGCTGAAAGTTTTGCCCATTACCGCCTGGGTTTGATTGAGCTATTGCTCGACGCGGTGCAGCACGGCGCCTCGGTTGGCTTCATGGCCGACTTCGACGAAGCCCAGGCCCGCGACTACCTCAAAGGCGTGCAAGCCAGTGTTGAAGACGCCAGCCTGCTGCTGTGGGTGGTGGTGCGCGACGAGCAGGTGATCGCCAGCGTGCAATTGGCGCTGTGCCAGAAAGCCAACGGCCTCAACCGCGCCGAAGTGCAAAAGCTGCTGGTGCACAGCACGGCGCGTCGCCATGGTCTGGGCCAGCAATTGATGAACGCCCTGGAACTCGCCGCGCGCCAGCACAAGCGCGGCCTGCTGTACCTGGACACCGAGGCCGGCTCGGGCGCCGAAGCCTTCTACCAGTCGCTGCACTACACCAAGATCGGTGAGCTGCCCGACTACTGCCAAAGCCCGGACGGGCGCTACAGCCCGACCGCCATCTACTTCAAGACCCTGGGGCAACCTGCATGATTCCTGGTGAATATCAGATCCAGCCTGGCGACATCGAACTCAACGTGGGCCGGCGCACCGTCACCCTCAGCGTGGCCAACAGCGGCGACCGGCCGATTCAGGTGGGCTCGCATTACCATTTTTTCGAGACCAATGACGCACTGACGTTTGATCGCGCCGCGAGCCGTGGCATGCGCCTGAATATTCCGGCGGGCACGGCGGTTCGGTTTGAGCCAGGGCAGAGCCGCGACGTGGAGTTGGTGGATTTGAGCGGTGGGCGCCGGGTGTTCGGGTTTGCCGGACGCATCATGGGCGACCTGTAGTTTTTCTGGTGTCTGCTCGGGCCTCATCGCAGGCAAGCCAGCTCCCACAGGGGAATGCGTTCCAAATGTGGGAGCGGGCTTGCCCGCGATAGAGAGCGAAGCGAACGATTTCAAACTTTCCTGAATCTCAAGGCATGCACATGAAGATTTCCAGACAAGCCTACGCCGACATGTACGGCCCCACCGTCGGTGACAAGGTCCGCCTGGCCGACACCGATCTGTTCGTCGAAGTCGAGCAGGACTTCACCATTTATGGCGAAGAAGTGAAATTCGGCGGCGGCAAGGTGATCCGCGATGGCCAGGGCCAGAGCCAATTGCTCGCCCATGAGGTGGTGGACACCTTGATCACCAATGCGCTGATCATTGACCACTGGGGCATCGTCAAGGCCGACGTCGGCTTGAAGAACGGCCGCATTCACGCAATCGGCAAAGCCGGCAACCCGGACATCCAGCCCGGCGTGACCATGGCCATCGGCGCCAGCACCGAAGTGATCGCCGGTGAAGGCATGATCCTCACCGCCGGCGGCATCGACTCCCACGTGCATTTCATCTGCCCGCAGCAGATCGAAGAGGCGCTGACCAGTGGCGTCACCACCATGATCGGCGGCGGCACCGGCCCGGCCACCGGCACCAACGCCACCACCTGCACCTCCGGGCCGTGGCACCTGGCGCGCATGCTGCAGGCCAGCGACTCGTTCCCGATGAACATTGGTTTTACCGGCAAGGGCAACGCCAGTTTGCCGGAGCCGTTGATCGAGCAGGTCAAGGCCGGCGCCATCGGTTTGAAGCTGCATGAAGACTGGGGTACCACACCCGCCAGCATCGACAACTGCCTGAACGTCGCCGACCAATATGACGTGCAAGTGGCGATCCACAGCGACACCCTCAACGAGTCCGGCTTTGTCGAAACCACTCTGGCCGCGCTGAAGGGCCGCACCATCCACACCTATCACACCGAAGGCGCCGGTGGCGGCCACGCGCCGGACATCATCAAGGCCTGCGGCTTTGCGAACGTGCTGCCCAGCTCGACCAACCCGACCCGCCCGTTCACGCGCAACACCATCGATGAGCATCTGGACATGTTGATGGTCTGCCATCACCTGGACCCGAGTATCGCCGAAGACGTGGCGTTCGCCGAAAGCCGCATCCGCCGTGAGACCATCGCCGCCGAAGACATCCTGCATGATCTGGGCGCGTTCTCGATGATCAGCTCCGACAGCCAGGCCATGGGCCGCGTCGGCGAAGTGATCACGCGCACCTGGCAGACCGCCGACAAGATGAAAAAACAGCGCGGCGCGCTGCCTGGCGACGGGCCTGGCAACGACAACTTCCGCGCCAAGCGCTACATCGCCAAGTACACCATCAACCCGGCAATTACCCACGGCGTCAGCCATATCGTCGGCTCCATCGAGGTGGGCAAGTGGGCCGACCTGGTGCTGTGGCGCCCGGCGTTTTTTGGCATCAAGCCGACCCTGATTCTCAAGGGCGGCGCGATTGCTTCAAGCCTGATGGGCGACGCCAACGCCTCGATTCCAACGCCACAGCCGGTGCACTACCGCCCCATGTTCGCCAGTTTCGGCAGCTCGCTGCACGCCACCAGCCTGACCTTTATCAGCCAGGCAGCGGCCGACGCGGGGTTGCCCGAAGCATTGGGGTTGAAGAAGCAAATCGCCGTGGTCAAAGGCTGCCGCAACGTGCAGAAAACCGACCTGATCCACAACGATTACCTGCCGGATATCGAGGTGGACCCGCAGACCTACCAGGTCAAGGCCGACAGCGTGTTGCTGTGGTGTGAGCCTGCGGATGTGCTGCCGATGGCGCAGCGGTACTTTTTGTTTTAGCGCAGACGACTGCGCCCCGAAGACGCTTGTGGGTCCTCGGGGCGCAGTCGCAGTGTTGCTTACGCAAATTGTGTTGCGATCATGCCCTCGCTGTAGTCGTAATTCATGCGCAGCTCAGCGCCCGCCGGAATGTCTTCAGTCGCAAACACCGCCGTCAGGATAAAATCCGTCCTGGTGGTTTTTGCGCCCCACACTTCATCCGCTTCGATGTCGAACCCGACACCTTCAACGTTGTAACCGCCTGCGGCCTGACGCAACGGCTTGCCATTGGCGTCATAGTCAAAGTTGGTATTTATCCTGGAGATAATGTTGTCCCCCGATATTTCGATCGGCTCCCTTCCAAGCCTTCCTGAAGCCGGCCGCGAGCCTGCCAGCAGGATGTAAGTCTGCCCGCCGGGGCTGGCGACTTGAGAGGGCAGGACGGTCCCGCCATAAACACCGACTATTTCCCCTTTGGCGATTCGCCGGTTGGCAACCACCATGGACTGGCCGACCAGCGACTTCTCCCCAGGCGCCTTCATATCGTGCGCAGTGAACACACGCTGCTGCAGCTTCGCTTCATAAAGAGCCCCAACGTCCTCATACCCTTCAAACTTGATGTAAGGCTTGATCTGCTCCGAGGTGTATTCAACACCGGACGCCGACCGAACCTTTCTCTGCAGTTTACGAATTCGTATCGGTTTGCCCTGTAAATCCCTGAGCGGATATCGGGCGTTGTTCACGCGGCTATAACTGCCCGGCGTATTGCGCAGCTGTGTGAAGTGAGTTTGCCGTCGCATGGCAATGAGTTCGTCCGCGGTGTAGGGCTGCATCGGCATAGACTCCGAGGCGTCTTCAAACACCTCCTGGGAAACTCCCGGCCGAATCCCGCCCGTCGAGCCTCTGCGTTTCCAAACCCCGGCGACATCGGGCTTGGCAATAATCGCGCTACTGACCAAGGCAAATGGATTATCCGGCGCCTGCACCCATAACACGTAGTGCTCACCATCGCCTGCATCGGGCATGCTCGCAATGAAGTACGGCTTGCCGCCGAACTCAATGGCTTGCGCCTGGGCGAGTTGTAAGCCAGACACCGGGTTCTCCAGCACTTCAAGGGTTCCCCGTGGCAGCAAGGCTTGGGCGATTTCTTGACGGGTCAGGGTATTGAGCAGTGCCGCGTTCTTAATCGCCCACTGCGCCTGCAGGTCATCGGCCTGTTGCCGGTACAGAGCCTCGGCCAACGTCTGCGCGTCAAAGCGACGGGTCAGATCGGCCATTTGCGCATGATAGGGTTCGCGCTGAGCCTCAAATTGCGCGTGGTATTTGTTGGCGAGGTAGTCCTGCCAGAACGCCCTCGCCAGCAATGCCTGGAACTCTTTGGGTGAGTGGTCCAGGGCCACGACTTCGTTATACGCAGCCTCCAGCATCGCCGGGGTAACGTGGGCAAGGTCGGCGAACTGCATTTTCTGCGGCTGACCCGGTAATTGCAGACGGGCCTTGAGGCCGACACGATAGGCCAGCCTTATCTCGACCTCTTCACTCAGGCGCAGGGTGTGGGGGAGTTTGTCAGCCAGGGTTACCGCCGGATCATTCACGATCGCCTGGCTGCGGGCGATATCGGCCGAGGCGATCCGGTCCAGCGCGTCCAGCCGAAACAGCCCCCGCGCCAATGTCCGCAACTGCGGGCCTTGCGTCAGATCGCCGGCCGTTACGCGAGCCTTGGAAACCATCACCGCGAGTTCCATATTGCTGAAGGTAAACACCGCACGGTCACAGCATTTCGCCTCCCCGCCCAACTCGAAAACCTCCGCGCGCAGCCGCTCGGATTCAGGGGTATTTGGACTGATCGCATCGATCAGTTCCCATATCCGCCGCTGCTGATCGGCATGGCTCGCGGCCGTTGTCTCCAATCGTTCAAGCTGATTGAAAAAACCATCCGCCTTCTGCTCGCCACGCAATGCAAACCACTGGGCCCTCTTGCTTGCCACCTCATCAGTGGGCATCCCTTCGGCCCAGCGCAGAAACGCATCGTGTGGGCCCGCGTCGATCACTTCAACGCGGCGCACATTCAGCGCACGCACCGCAAACACATTTGACGTGTTCGTGGTCTCCAGCCCCTCTTGATGAAGTCGCTCAGCGTAATCCCGCACTTTCTGCTGAGTGGCTGGTAACAGTGGGTTGTTGCTGGCATTGGTTAAATCGTTGATGCGCTTTGCCGTTGCCAACAACTCGTCTGTCGGTGCAATGATCGCGTCAGGGATCGTCGTGATCTCGTTACTCCGCAGGTCCACATCCTCCAACGCTTGCAGTTCAAGCAGCCCATTTGGCCAGGCGTCAATGCCTGTGTTGTGCAGGCTGAGGACGCGCAAATCCGTCATCGCGCTGAAAGTCGGGGTAATGCCGAGCGGGTTGTTCCCCAGGCGTAACGCTTGAAGGGCAGTTCGTGCGGACAGGATCGCGGACGTCTGCGGGGTCAAACTGATTCGGTTGGAATTAAGGTACAGGCTGGTCAGTGCATTCATGTTGCCCAGAGCAACGGGCACTTCCCTGAGCTCATTGAATGCCATGTCCAGATGCCGCACATTCGGGAAGCGGGAGAGAAAACCTTCGGGCAAGGTGCTGAGATTCATGAACCTCAATTTGAGAGAGACAACATGACTAAAGTCTACGCCGAGGTCCGGCAAGCTCGGCAAATTCAAGTGGGACAGGTCGAGTGTATAACCCGGGCCCGTATCGTCACTGGCCAGCATTTGCTCCGTTTCCCGTCGCCAGCACTCAATAATGCGATCTTTTGCCGTAGATCGATCAGCCATGTTCGGCGGCAGGGGCCTGCGCCGGAAGCCCCCCCCGAGTGGTGGGGGCAGATCGCCTTGCTCGTAAACCCAATCGTACAACTTGTTGCTTAACGTCGAGTGCTCTTGCTCAAGCCTCAGCAGTTCCGCGTCGGCACCTGCCCCCAGGTTTCTGAGAAACTCCCGGGCTTGTTGACGCGTCCTTGCGGGGTACACGCTCTGATACCGTTCAATGCTGGGGCCGCCAACGTCGAACGCGCCGGACAGCGTGCCTTCCAACAGGTCAGGCCGTTCCCGGCTCAGGCGCAGCCAGTAGCTATCAAATTTTTGCCAGTAATCGGCAGGAAACTTGTTTCTATCAAGCAGGGTGACACGATTGATCCGGGCAATCGCTTCGAGCTGATCAGGCGGCGGGTCCAGATTGATCGCAGGCACCTCACTGAGCCAGTTACCCTCCAGGTTGACGTAATCCAACCCTGTATCAGCACGCAGCCCCACTGGCCACTGGTCGATCCCGGTACCCAGCAGGCTCACCTTTCTCAACCGGGTCATAGCACTGAAATCGGGAGACATACCCAGGGGATTGTTGTTGAGCATGAGCGTCTCAAGGTTGCTGAGGGCACTCAGTTTCGCCGCGCTTTGCGAGGTCAAACGGATATCGTTGAAGCCCAGACTCAATACAGTCAGGTTATTCATGCCGCCGATCACATCAGGCAATGACATAAGCCCGATGGAGCCATCGATGTTCAAACGTTTCAGACGGGGAAAGTTCTGGAGAAACGTATCGGCATTGTCGGACCACTTCATATTTAACAGCTCGATTGACTCGACATGGCTGAAATCGGCCTTCAATGCTGGCAGATCCATCCCCACTAACGAAAGCGCGTGAGCCCTGCCCTCTCGACGCCAGCAGCTCAAGATATTCTTGACGTTGATAGCCGCTGCCTCTGCGCTTGGATCGTAGGCCGAGTCCCTGGGCTGGGCTCTCTCCCAAACCTTCAAGGCTTTCTTCAGGCCTCGATACTCGGCCTCCAACCGGGATAACCCGCCGCTGACGTCATCGCCTAACCGCTCGATAATTACCGTGATCTCGCGCTCACCGAGCATGGGGTAAAGTTTTCGAGCGCGGACTTGGGCAGAACTGAAGGTGCCGCGCGCCCATTGTCGAACGCCGCCCCCACCGCCCAGCAGGCGCACTGTCGGGTCAACGTTCGGCTTGAGCAGCGGATGCTCCAGCAATACCGTGCGCAGCGACGCACGCGGCAGGGGCGCTTGCTGGATCGCGGCTTTCATTTGCGACGCGTCGGTAAACCCCAGGCCCTGGCGCTCGGTGGCAGACAACAGGTCCCAGGTCGCCGAGTAGAAATCCCTGGGCGTGGGCGCCTGGAACTGGCCGTTGTTCATCACCACCAGCGTCCTGCTTACCGATGCGTCGGGCGGACCGACAGCATCCAGCAGTGGCCCCGTTGCCGAGTACTGACGCAGTTCCACCCGCGTTCCGCTCGGCCAGCCGGGCAAGGTTTCGAGGGTACGCAAGGCCAGGCGCTGGCTGTCAACATCTGCCAGGGTGTCCAGGTGCAAGCCTTCGTAGGCGCGAGAAACGCGGGTTTCCTGTTCACACCATTTGGCCTGTTCGGCCTGCTGCTTGGGCAACATCCCGGTGCGGCGCAACACCTGCAATTGCTCGTTGTTCAGGCGCTTGAGCAGATGCTCGGCCGCCGCTGTCGGCAGCTTGGGATAACTGAGCAGTACCATTTGCACATCGGGATCCGCCGACGAAGTGGACGCCTTGTAGCGTTCCTCCGCCAGCGGGCCTTTGAATGTCTCAACGGTGTCGCCAAGGTACTGGCGTAGCTTGCCGGCGCGCACCTCCAGCGAGTCGGCGGCGCTGCCGGGGATTTCCTTGAGCGTGGGGTCAACGCCCTGCAAGGTGTTCAAGACTTCCTTGAGCAACTCGCCACGTGCCATTTGGTTGTCAGAGACAACCACCACGCGCCTGGACGCCGTAACCGGCGCATCATTCTCCCAAAGCAGGCGGCCGTCGCCGCGCATGACGCGAAGGGGCGTATCGGCGGGCAGCATTCCACGACGCTGCAGCATGTTCAGTTGCAGCACCGGATCAGCCTGGCTGTACACCGCCGGGTCGCTGCTGTGCATGTGCTCAACGAACGTCGTCAGCGCCTGGTGGGCCTTGAAGTGCTGGATCGAGTCTTCCAGCAGCAAGGGCACCGGCTCGTGCTCGACAAAGGTCTGGCGCAAGGCGTCTTCTTCGACGCCACTGGCCATGCGGGCCTGTTCCAGCGTTTGGGTATCAAGGCCACGCTGATCCAGCCCCAGGCGTCGTATCAGGGTCGGCGAGTCCCAGGTCAGGGGTTCTTCGACTTCATGGCTCCAGGCACCCGCGTGGTTATGTTCCAGTTGCGGTTCGTACGCACCAGGGCGGCTGGGGTGCTGGATGCGGTACTGCCCGGTGTCGGGCTCCTGTCGGACTTGATAGTAGTCACCTTCATGGGGCAACACCGCCTGCCCGTTGTGCTGGTAGAGGCCCAGGGCGTCCGGTTTGGCATCCGCCAGCAATTCGACAGGCACTTTATAGGGCGTCAGATCAGGGTTCCACAGCAGCTGCTTGCCTGATGGCATGGTCACCGGCCGGAGGTTGTCGACCCTGCTCGACAGTTTGACTTCGGGCAACACCTTGGCCCCGGTGCCCAGCATCGCTGCATTCAGTGCCACGCTGGAAAAGTGCGCCCACATCGTCCTCAGGTCGCCTTGGTTGGCGACTTCGATACCTTCATACACTTCAGTGCACATCTGCGCCGCGCCCACTACCAGCATGATCGGCCCCAGCCCAGGCACCACGAACGCGAGGAGGTTGAACGCGCTGTTCACTGCGTCGGCATAGCTTGCCAGCCGGTCCATGCGCGCTTTGCGGTCTTCATCGCCAGTGGGCACGGCCACGGCGCGGGCGTCGGAGAGTATTTTGCTCACCTGCGCTTTGCGCAGTTGCTCCCACAAGTTGCCGTTGATGCGCAGCTCATCCAGGGGCAATTTCGACGGTTTTTGCGCCAGCGGATAGTCGCCCGCCGCACCATTGCCGTTGGTGGGT
This sequence comes from Pseudomonas sp. R76, assembly GCF_009834565.1. Classification (GTDB taxonomy): domain Bacteria; phylum Pseudomonadota; class Gammaproteobacteria; order Pseudomonadales; family Pseudomonadaceae; genus Aquipseudomonas. The sequence continues at coordinate 728,723 of NZ_CP019428.1, read as the reverse complement.
TTGTACAACCGATTGAACTGCTGAAAAAACAGGCCCTGCTCACGTTGGGGTACGAAGCGGCTGAAAAACCGCCGGTACGAAGCGCTGTGCAAGCGAGTGCGCAGGTCGGCCATAAAGGCGCCGCTGTCGGCATATTCCTTGAGCGGCTGTTGTGGGTCATTGGGGATGAACACCAGCAGCCGCTCGGCACTGTCACTGTCTTTACGCGCCGGCCCGATCAGCAACGGCCCCACCAAGACACAGCCAAACACCTTCAGCGCGGCAAACGTCACCGGCTTGCCATCAAGGGTGGCGGTGGCGGGGTCAGTGATGACCTGTTTGATCATCCGGTAAGCGTCCGCGCCGATGCCCCACTCAGCCTGGTGAGAGGCAACCTCGGCGCTCAGTGCCAGCAGTTGGCGCTGGTGTTCTTGCAGTTGCTGCTCCAGCGCCGTGCGCTGGGTTTCGTCCTGGGGCTGGACGATGGCCTGGAGGTGCTGCTGGTACAAATTGCCCAGATCCAGGGTGCGGCACATCTGCGCAAATTCATGGGCGGGAATGGCCAAGGCCTGGGAGTTGACCGCATGGGGCGTCGCGATGACTTCGCCGTCATACGAGTTCCAGGTGGTAATCACCTGGCAATCGTTACAAAGGCTGGCGCGTTCTTCGTCCGGCGTGAAGTTGGCCAGGGCAACCTCGAGCAACGAAACACCGCGGTACTCATAGCTCAGTGACGGATCCGGGGCCTGGTCGAAGACCAGCACACCGAACAGATCGTCACGGCTTTTAAACCCATACTTGCGCGCGAAATAGACGTTCCGCACGTCCAGTTCCAGGTTGAAGCGTTGCTTGATCGCGTCTTTAAGCGGCTGCTCGGCAAAAGCCAGCACATCCTGGATGTTGCCCAGGCTGTTCTCCACCTGGTTCAAGGTTTCACGATAACGGGTGTGGCTGTCGGCCAGGTCAGCCTTCTGCTGCGCTGTGGCAGTCAGGTACCAGCTGGGCAGCTCCATTTCGTGGTTGGCGAGTTCTTCCTGGCGCTGAGTCGAGCCTTGGCTGAACCACGCAGGGACGCGGTCTTTGAGGAAGTCGTAATGCACGCCCCGAAGGTCAACGTTGAAGCTGCCTTCGGGGGGCGAGGTAACGGGTTGTTCTGGCATATCGGGCCATCCATGACGGGCTGTAAAACCACCAACCTATCGAATAGCCCTGCCTGAAAAGCACTAGGTATTTATCGCGGCTCAGAAATGCTCACGCGGGTTGAACGCGGCTTTCTGCGCCAGCTCTTGCCACAACGCCTTGACCTCCTCGTCACTGCTTTTAGGCATCACGGCCTTGAGCTGCACAAACAGATAGCCGCGCTGCCCGGCCTTGTTCAGCAAGCCATGGCCCTTGGCGCGCATGCGCTGGCCGTTCTGGCTGCCGGCCGGCACTTTGAGGTTGATCTTGCCGGTGAGGGTCGGCACCGCCACTTCCGCGCCCAACGCCAGTTCCCACGGCGCCAGGGGCAGGTTGATGATCAGGTTTTCGCCATCCACTTCGAATTTGGCGTGCGGCGCAAACTTGATGATCAGGTACAGATCGCCATTCGCTCCCCCACCAATGCCCGGCGCGCCCTGGCCCTTGAGGCGGATGCGCTCACCGTCGGCCACGCCGGCGGGGATCTTCACGTTCAGGCTCTTGGTGGTGTTGCTGACGTGGCGACCCGAGCCGTCGTACTGCGGCACCTGGAAGCTGATCTGCTTGGATTCGGTGGACAGCGTGTCCTCCAGCGACACCGACAGCTGCATCTCCACGTCCTGGCCCTTGCGCCCGGTCGGGCGGCGCTGGCCGCCACCGAAGGCGTCGCCACGGTTGCCGAAGATCGAGCTGAAGAAGTCGGAGAAGTCTTCAGTGCCTGCGCCGCCGCCAAAACCGCCACGGCTCTGCCAGCCCGGCGGGCCCTGGAACGGCTGGCCATGCTGGCCGTATTTACGCAGTTCGTCGTATTCCGCGCGCTTATCCGCGCTTTTAAGCGCTTCATAGGCTTCGGACGCGTCCTTGAATTTTTCTTCGGCGTCTTTTTCCTTGCTCACGTCTGGGTGATATTTGCGCGCGAGCTTGCGGTACGCGGCCTTGATTGCCTTGTCATCGGCCGTCGGCTCGACACCCAGAATCTTGTAGTAGTCTTTGAAATCCATCGGCGGATCACCATCCTCAATCGAGATCGCACAGCCCGGGGCACAACGTGCGCTGCTTTGCACTTGTTGAGGGTTGTGGCCCGGGGGTACGTCAAAGTGTTATCGGCGCTAGCCGTGTGCAACAGATGTGGGGGCAAATCCCGAACTTTCAAGCTCAATTTAACGGATGGCTGGCCTACGCATCCGCCTTCGACTGGCATACACTGCGCGGCCGTTTTTCAACCGGAACCTGATAGACATGAAAAACCCATCCCCAGCCCGTGCCTGCGGTATCGACTTCGGCACGTCCAACTCCACCGTCGGCTGGATCCGCCCCGGCGAGGAGACGCTTATTGCGCTGGAGGACGACAAGATCACGTTGCCGTCGGTGGTGTTCTTCAACTTCGAGGAGCGTCGCCCGGTGTACGGTCGCCTGGCCCTGCACGAATACCTGGAAAACTACGAAGGCCGGCTGATGCGCTCGCTCAAGAGCCTGCTGGGTTCCAAGCTGATCAAGCACGACACCAGCGTACTCGGCACGGCCATGCCGTTCACCGACCTGCTGGCGCTGTTTATCGGCCAGCTCAAGAGCCGCGCCGAAGCCAATGCCGGCCGCGAGTTCGAAGAAGTGGTGCTGGGCCGCCCGGTGTTTTTCGTCGATGACGACCCAATGGCCGACCAGGAAGCCGAGAACACCCTGGTCGACGTGGCGCGCAAAATCGGCTTCAAGGATATTTCGTTCCAGTACGAGCCGATTGCGGCCGCGTTCGACTACGAGTCCACCATTGAAAAAGAAGAGCTGGTACTGATCGTCGACATCGGCGGTGGTACGTCTGACTTTTCCCTGGTGCGCCTGTCACCGGACCGCCGCCACAACGACAACCGCCAGAGCGACATCCTCGCCACCGGCGGCGTGCACATCGGCGGTACCGACTTCGACAAACAGCTGAGCCTGCAAGGCATGATGCCGCTGTTCGGCTACGGCAGCCGCATGAAAAGCGGCGCCTACATGCCCACCAGCCACCACATGAACCTGGCCACCTGGCACACCATCAACTCGGTGTACTCGCAAAAATCCCAGCTGGCCCTGGGCAGCATGCGCTACGACATCGAAGACACCGGCGGCATCGACCGCCTGTTCAAGTTGATCGAACAGCGCGCCGGGCACTGGCTGGCGATGGAAGTGGAAGAAACCAAGATCCAGCTGACCCACGCCGACAGCCGCCACGTGCTCCTGGACCGGGTTGAACCGGGCCTGAGCGTTGAGCTGAGCCGCGCGCTGTTCGAGTCGGCGATTGATGGCTTGCTGGAGCGCGTGCGCAACAGCGTCACGCAATTGCTCAACGATGCCTCGGTGGAAGTGGCGCAAGTGGACACGGTGTTCTTCACCGGCGGTTCCAGCGGCATCCCGGCCCTGCGCCACAGCATCTCGGCGATGTTGCCGAATGCGCGGCATGTGGAAGGCAATATCTTCGGCAGTATCGGCAGCGGTTTGGCGATCGAGGCCAGCAAGCGTTACGGCAGCTGACCCTCACCAACACAGCAAATCCAAATGTGGGAGCGGGCTTGCCCGCGAAGGCGGTGCTTCAGTACCAGATGTACTGACTGACACACCGCTTTCGCGAGCAAGCCCGCTCCCACACCGCCTAGTGGTGATAGACCGCCCACACCCCAAGCAACGTCAGGCACCACATCACCGCGCCGGGCACGATCACCAGGTAGTTCCACAGGTTAAAACGCGCATTGCTCTGCCCCTCCGGGTCACCTGCCGCGAAATTGACCAGGCCTTGGGCGTGTTGAAGGATGTAGGCACACAGCGGAACGGCCAGGAGCATCAGGGGCTTATAGGCAAACCAGGGCTGAAAACGGTCAGCGGCCATTTCGAAAAGCCTGGCACCTACCGTGACCACGACGAATACCGTCGCCCACTGCTCAAAGTCAAAATCGAACTTTCGACCGCTGCGGGCCACGCTATCATCGGCCCGGCGATAGAGCTGGTGGATAAAGAATATAAAGAAAATAGCCCGCGCCAACGGCCAGATATCCAGCTGATGGGCTTTCTTGTACAAGCTCCAGTTTTTATACGACCAGATGTAGGTGTACAGCCCAAAGCTGAGCAAGCTCAACACCAGCAGCTTGGTTTTGGAAATGACGTAAAACTCTGAGGACGTGTGTACCGTCTCGGTCAGCTCCGCCGTTGGCGGAGCGTAGATATTGTCGCTCACTGCTTGTTTCCCCTTAAGTCCCTTTAAAGTTCAAGTGAGTGCGTCAAACCATTCCGGCGAGCTTCAGCTCACTCTTCAGGTACGCATAGTAAATCGGCCCCGCCACCACACCCGGCAGGCCGAATGCGGCTTCGAACACCAGCATTGCCAGCAGCAATTCCCACGATTTGGCACTGATCTGCCCGCCGACGATGCGCGCATTGAGAAAGTACTCAACCTTGTGGATCACGATCAAATACCCCAACGCCGCCACCGCCACCCAAATCGACAGTGACAGCGCGACGATGGTGATCAGCGTATTGGACATGAGGTTGCCGATCACCGGCAGCAGGCCGAGCAGGAAGGTCAGCACGATCAGGGTTTTGGTCAGCGGCAGGTGAATCCCGCACAACGGCAGGACCACCGCGAGGAAGATCGCGGTGAACATGGTGTTGAGCGCGGCGATCTTGATCTGGGCGAAGACGATGTTGCGAAAGGCCTGGACCAGCAGGTGCAGGCGGTCGAACAACGCGGCGGCCAGCGGTTTGCGCTTGGTCAGGTCGGGCACGCGCTGCAGCGCGATGATCGCGCCGAGCACCATGCCGATCAGCAAGGTGACGAACATGTGCGCGGCGTCTTTGCCGACCAGTTGCAGCTCGCTCAGGTGTTTGCTCAGCCAATCGCCAATGGCCACGCGAAATTCCGCGGCGCTGGCGGGCAGGTAGGCGTCGAGGAACGGCGGCAACTGGCCGCGCGCACGGTCGACCACGCCCATGAATTTGTCGAGGGAAGCCCCGGGGTTTTCCGCTTCGTGGAGCAGGAAGCTGATGGCGCCGGCGAAGATCAACGTCAGCACGCTGACAATCAAGGTGCCGAGCAACGCCACAGCCAGCCAACGCGCGCGCCGACCTTCGATCAGCCGCTGTAACTGCGGGGTGAGCATGTTGACCAGTTCATAAACCAGCAGGCCGGCCAACAGGCTGGGCAGCAGTTTGAGCGGCAGGACCAGCAGTAATCCACCGAAAATGATGATGCAACTGACCAGCAACAACACGTGACGCTGAGAAAACGTTGGCATACAGCCTCAAAACGAACGGCGTTAAAGGATGGGCAGTCTGCCAGCCTTGAGGGAATCAAGCGAGAGTTCTGAAGAGTGCGAACACCGTCAGTGTGGGAGCGGGCTTGCTCGCGAAAGCGGTCGTTCAGTCAATGATGTGTTGAATGACCCACCGCTTTCGCGAGCAAGCCCGCTCCCACAGGGGATTCGCGTTATCAGCTTCCTTTGAGGCAAGTGCTCATAAAGGTCTTGCGTGCATCGCCGGTCAACGCCTTGGTTTTTGCCGTGGCATTGCAGTCTTTCATCTTCTGCTGCTGGGGCGTCAGGGTCTTGGCGTCGTTGGCTGCAGGAGCGGCCTTGAGGCAGGTGCTCATAAATGTTTTGCGCTCGTCGCCGGTCTTGCCTTTGGCTTCGGCGTTGCACGTGGTCATTTTTTGTTGCTGGGCGGTCTGTGCAGCGGTGGCGGCAAACCCTTGGGAACACAGCAGCAGGCCCATCATCAACAGCGGAATACGCAGCATCTTCATGGAGTTTTCTCCCTGTTACCGTGCCGGGGGGGCACGGCCTACGCAGGAGTGTAGTCAAAGCCTGTTACATCTTCACCGGCTGCGAATATTTGTTCGGCGATACTGCTCCGGCGTGCAGCCGGCGTGGCGCTGGAACATGGCGATAAACGCCGAGGCGGTGCTATAACCCAGGTCAAACGCCACGTGTTGCACGCTGTGGTCGCTGTCCAAGGCCTCGATGGCCGCCAGATAGCGCAGGCGCTGGCGCCATTCGCCAAAGCTCATGCCCAGTTCGCGCACAAACTGGCGCGCCAAGGTGCGCTCGCTGACGTGCACTTGCTCAGCCCACTGCGCCAGCGGGCGGTTATCGCCCGGTTGAGCCTGCATGCCTTCGAGCACGCCGAGCAGCCCGGGGTGGCGCGCATAGGGCAGGAAGCAATCGTGAATCGGGGCTTGCTTGAGTTGGTCCACCAGCACCTGGGCCAAACGGATGTCGGCTTCGGTCTGCGCAATATTGACGTCACGCTGGGCAAAGTCGCTGAGGATGGCCTTGAGAATCTCGCTGATCGCCAGGGTGCACGGCGCTTTCGGCAATTGCTCGCAGAGTTCCGGGGCCAAACCCACCGAGCGATAGACTATCGCTTGGGCGTTGTAAGAACTGTGCTCGGTGTTCGGCGGGATCCAGACCGCGTACTGCGGCGGCGACATAAAGCGGCTGCCGGCGACCTCCATGCGCATCACGCCGTTGGCCGAATAGTCCAGCGAACCCCAGAAATGCCGGTGCGGTGTGCACTCGGTGTCGGGGGCGAAATCCGAGTAACGAAAGTAGACCGGGCTCGGCAGGCTGTGGAAATCCGCGAGGCGTACGGTGTGTCTGGCCATATTGTCTGGATACAAAGGTCGTTTGTCTGGATCGCAGTATAGGCTTCGATCCAGACAAGGGATAATCCTGCCTCATCAACACACCTGGTTTCTTTCGATGCAATACGCCTATCCCCTGCTGGCCATTTTTATCTGGGCTGGTAACACCGTGGTCAACAAACTGGCCGTGGGCACGATTTTCCCCGCAGAGATCGGCTTTTACCGCTGGTTGCTCGCGGCGCTGCTGTTTACCCCGTTCATGCTCAAGCCAGTGATTGCCAACTGGGCGCTGATCCGCCCGAACCTGGGCAAGATCTTCATCCTCGGCGTGCTGGGCATGGCGGTGTACCAAAGCCTGGCTTACTACGCCGCGACCCTGACCAGCGCCACCAACATGGGCATCATCCTCTCGCTGATGCCGTTGATGTCATTGACCGCCGCCATCATCAGCCTCGGCCAGCGCCTGACCTTCGGCGCGCTGACCGGCGCGGTGCTGTCGTTCGCCGGCGTGGTGGTGGTGGTCTCGGCCGGCAACCTCGGCGCACTGCTGCAACACGGGCTCAACCTGGGCGACGGCATGATGCTGATCGCCACGCTGGCCTACGCGGTCTACAGCACCCTGCTGAAAAAATGGCAGCTGCGCCTGCCGCCGTTGGTGTTGCTGTACCTGCAGGTGCTGGTGGCGGTGGTGGTGTTGTTCCCGCTGTTCCTGTTCTCGACCAAGGCGGGCCTGGGCTGGGCGAATATTCCGCTGGTGCTGTACGCCTGCTTGCTGGCGTCGATGCTCGCACCCCTGGCGTGGATGCACTCGGTGAAAACCCTGGGGCCAAGCCGCACCACGCTGTTTTTCAACTTGCTGCCGTTGATTACCGCGCTGATTGCGGCGGTGGTGCTGAAGGAAGAGTTGGCGCTGTACCACTTGGTGGGCGGCTTGCTGACGTTGGGCGGGGTGATTTTGTCGGAGCGTTGGACGACGCCGGTGCGCCGTGAGGTCAGTGTGGCCTGATACACCGCTATCGCAGGCAAGCCAGCTCCCACAGTTGACCGTGTTCCAACCTTGGAATGTGGGAGCTGGCTTGCCTGCGATGAACGATAACGCGGTCCACCTGCTAAACCCCCGCCGCCTTCAGCCTTCGCGCATGCTCAACAAACAACCGAATCGGCTCCGCGCCCTTGCCCACCAGCCCCAACGACTGGTTGACGATATCAAAGTGGTCCAGCGCATAGTCATCGCCGATCACCACGCCCAGGTGTGAGCTATAGCGCCCGACCATGCCGTCGCACTGGCCCTTCTCCCGCACAAAACTGCGGGCGAATAACCGGCAACTGCGGTTCGTGCCGTCCAGCAGGTTCCGCCCGCGATCAGTCTTGCCCGGCTGCAAGGTGCCGGACCACGAGTAATAACGCACGCCGTTGACCACCTCGGCGCCCTGCCCGCCCCAGGTTTCCGGCAGCCCTTGGGGATACTGGCGGTTAAACCGGGCCACGCCTTCGCACGTCAAGGACTGGTGCGACGCCTGTAAATCCGCCTTGAAGCGTGGCCCGCGATAACCGGTTTCCAGCAGGCCCATCACCCAGGCGACCAGATGAAACACCGCGCTCACGACCCGGCCTTTCCAGCGGTCCGGCGGATAGTGAATATGGAAATGGTCCGCCAATTCCGAACCGTGGTTGGGCCCGGCCACCGACGTCACCGACGCCACCCATTCCGGGCGCTTGGCCGCGGCATAACGGGCGGTGAGCGAGCCTTGGCTATGGCCGATCAGGTTAACCTTGTCGGCGCCGGTCTCGCGGCGGATCCGCTCGATCTGCACCAGCAACTGCTCGCCGCGCACTTCGCTGGAATCCAGCGGCGCCACCTGCACGGCAAACACCTGCGCGCCACCCGCCCGCAGTGCCGGGACAATGCCGTACCAGTAAGGGAACAGCACCAGGCGCACAAAACCCAGCATGCCGGGCACCAGCACGAGCGGGTAACGCGTGGCGAGGGATTCGGGCGTGCGGCGGGCATCCTGATTGGGGGCGATAACGTCATCCTAGACCACTCGACATGACCGCCCCATGACCGCCAGCGCTTTAGAAATGCCCGGCCAGGTCGTGCAACTGGCGCTCGGCTTCGTCACAGGCGCGCAGGAATCCGTGAAATCCGATAAAACTTTTTGCGTTGCGCGGGACTCACAACTGGGAGCGATCACGCCGGCAGAGCGTGGCGTAAAACCGGATTAGCACCAGGAGATTGAGATGACTGAAGCACATTTGACTGACGTTGCGACCCTGCGCTCACGCGCCCGCCAGAACGTCGAAAACGGCGCCGTGACCGAAGGCTACGACGCTGATCGCGAAGAAATCATCCGCCTGCTCAACGCCTCGCTGGCCACTGAGTTGGTCTGCGTGTTGCGCTACAAGCGTCACTACTTCATGGCCACCGGCCTGAAAGCCAGCGTCGCCGCTGATGAATTCCTCGAGCACGCGACCCAGGAAGCCGAGCACGCCGACAAACTGGCCGAGCGCATCGTGCAATTGGGCGGCGAGCCGGAGTTCAACCCCGACCTGCTGTCGAAGAACTCCCACGCCCAATACGTGGCCGGCAATAACCTGAAAGAAATGGTCTACGAAGACTTGGTGGCCGAGCGCATTGCGGTGGACAGCTACCGCGAAATCATCCAGTACATCGGCGACAAAGACCCGACCACACGTCGCATCTTCGAAGAGATCCTGGCCCAGGAAGAAGAACACGCCGACGACATGGCCGACATTCTGCAAGACCTGTAACCCGCAACACTGCAATACCTCAATACCCTTGTGGGAGCGGGCTTGCCCGCGATAGCGATCGATCAGTCAGCTCATTTTTCGACTGTTACACCGCTATCGCAGGCAAGCCAGCTCCCACATTTGCATTCGGGTGTTGTCAGTTACTTTTCACGGTTTTCGGCGCCTTGCCTTCCTTCATCTGCTGCAGCAACGGCGCGCACTGGTTGGGCTCATCGCCGCTTGGCGCGACCAAGGCCAACAACCCAGCCGCCGGGCCGGCGATCACGCCGAGTGCAACCATACCCGCGCCACGCAGCATCAGCGGCACCGCCTTCACACCCGCATTCGGCTTGATAAACGGCCCGTTGACGTACAGCGGCGAGCGCAGCGAGAACAGGCGAAAGCCTTTCGACTCAGGCGTGATCGTGAGGTCCAACTGCTCGGTGGCCATGTTGGCCGTGCCGTCGATGTAGATGATCGCGTTCTCGGTATCGAACACAAACAGGCGGGTGGTGGCCAGGCCGGTCTTGATGCCGAAGTCCGCCGCCGCGCAGTTGATCTTCACTTCCTTGTCGCCGAACAGGCGGCCCACCACGTAGTTGCCCACGTTGAGCCCGGCAATTTCCATCAAGCCACGGCTGATCGCGCCATCGTTGATAAGCATTTTCAGGTCGCCGTTGGAGGTACCCAACAGCGCCGCCACGGAATTACCACGCCCGGAAATATCCGCATCACCGTTGAGTTCACCAAAGCTGGTTTTCATCGGTTCGAAGGTCGGGAACAGCTGCTTGAGCTTGAAGTTGCGCGCGGTGAGTTTGGCGCGCCCTTCCATCGGCACGGTGCGGCCGTTCAAGCGAATCTGCGCATCCAGCTTGCCGCCCGCCACGCCGAAACGCAGCGGCTCCAGGCTGAGTTCGCCATCGTTGAGCACCAGGTGTGTGTAGAGATCGGTGAAGGGTAAATCGGCACTGTGCACGATGCGTTTGCCGGTGAATTCGACGTCGGCGTCCATGTCGCGCCAGCGTTCGGTGCGGAACTCCTCCACCGGCAGCACCTTGGTCGCTGGTTGTTTGCTTTCACCGCCACGGGCCTTTTGCTTGGCGTTGGAGTCTGCGCCGATCAGCGGCGCAAGGTCATTCATCAGCAGTTGGTTGGACACCAGCGCGCCGCTGAGCTTGGGCCGTGGTTGACTGGCGACGTAACTCAGGTTGCCGTGGATGTCGCTGTCGCCGATTTTGCCGTTGAAGTTCTCATAGGTGAACGAGGCGCCGCTGGCTTCATGCAGCTTGGCGATCAGGTGACCGTCGGTGGAATAGGCGGGGGAATCGGGCAGCGTCACGCCGGTCAGCGGGTATAGGTTACCCAGGCTGGTGCCTGCCAGTTTCAGGCGCAGGTCCAGTGCGCCGAGGTTCAGCGGGTCGGTCAGGGTGCCGGCCAGGGCGATGCGGGTGTCGGCGATTTTCACCTGGGCTTGCAGCGGGAACGGCTTGGCCGCGTCCTGCAGGGCCAGCAGGCCGCCGATCTTGCCGGCGCCGTCGAGTTTCTGGCCGTGGTATTGGCCTTTAACCTTAAGGCCGAATGCGTAGTCCTGAGGCGCCGAGCCTTTTTCCAGGGCCTTTTTGGCATCCGCATCGCCCACGATTTCACCGAAAGGAATTGGCTTGCCCAGCGGGTCAATGATCACGTCGAGCTGGGTCTTGAGGGTTTGGTCGTCGAGGGTCACGTGGCCCTTATCGAAGCCGATGGCGCCGATGTCGACCACCCAGCTGGAAGGCTCGGCGTTGGGGTCTTTGGGGTCGAATTTGAAGGTCCAGTTGGCACGGCCGTCGGCCAGGCGCTGCAAGTCGGCACTGGGTTCAGTGAGGTCGATACGCGGGATCACCACGCGTTGTACCAACAGCGCCAACGGCGAAATACGCAATTCAACGCGCTTGAGCGTGACCATTTGCGGTTTCTTCGACCAGTCGGGGTTGCCCAGCGTCAGGTCTTCGGCGATCACGTGCGGCCACGGCACCCAGGCGCGCCAACCGCCTTCATCCGGCTCACGTGCCCACACCACTGCAAGGTTGCCATTAATGGCAAAGGGGCGATGCAGCTCTTCGGAGACCTTGGCATTCAGGGGCGGCTTGATGCGGTTCCAGTCGAAGAACACCAGCAACAACACCACCACGGCGATTAACAGAACGAAGCTGGCGCAGCTCCAAGCGACAATTTTACGAGTGCGCGTCATTGCACAGGACTCCTGATTACGACTGAGGGCGCGCGCTGCCGCGCACCTTTTGACTACAGCTTATAGGGCTACGACTGACAAATGGTCTGGGGGTTTACCCGGAGTTCGAATTCATCGCAAAAAAAGCGATTCCTCCTACAGCTCAAGTCGACCAAACCATCAACACTGCACCAGTGTTACCCACGAACGGGTCGAAAATACCCACCATGGTGCAAAACCGCGGGCTTGAGAGGTGCGTGCTAGAGCCTCTGCCGGGAACAATCAATTCTGTTGATTATTACCATTGTGTTTATGAACTTTTATATCGACTTATCGAGAGTAGCATTAGCCCTGTACCCACTTTATCGCCCTCCCAAGGAGCAACCATCATGAAACGCCAATTACTCGCTACCGTTCTGCTGTCTGTCCTGGCTTCCAGTGCTTTTGCCCTGCCAGCCGCTGAACAAGCCACCCCACAGAACAAAGCTCAAGCCGTTCAGGCCAGCCAAACCCTGGCTCGCAGCGGTTCGCAAGAAGACGAAAACCGTGACTACGCCAAAGGCGCTGTTGCAGAAAACGGTTCGGAACACGCCAACAAACGCGCTTACACCGAAGGCGTTGCCGAAGGTGGCCGTGATCGCCTGGAACAGAAAGGCCTGGTAGAAGGCGGTGCTGAACAAGCCAACGACCGCGCTTACACCCAAGGTGTTGCCGAAGGCGGTGCTGACCGTCTGCAAGAACTGCATCAAGCACAGAGCTAAGCCCGTGGTGGCCGAGAAAAAAGCCCGATCAGCCGATCGGGCTTTTGCTTTTTGATAGACCGCGTCCCGCCTCACCCCGCCAAGTTCGACGCCGACGAAGCGGTTTTGCTAGAGTGCGTCGCTGTACTTGCCGACAAAGCCAACCCGCCGATGCTGCCCCGCGCCGAACAGAAGCAACAAACCCGCCTCGCCTTGATGGACGCAGCCCGCCATCTGATGGAGTGTGGCCGTGGGTTCGGCAGCCTGAGCCTGCGCGAAGTGGCCAAGACCGCCGGCATTGTGCCGACCGGGTTCTACCGTCACTTTGACGATATGGATCAACTTGGGCTGGTCTTGGTCAGTGAAGTCGGCCAGACCTTTCGCGCCACGATTCGCCTGGTACGCCACAACGAGTTCGTGATGGGCGGCATCATCGATGCGTCCGTGCGGATTTTCCTGGATGTGGTCTCGGCCAACCGTTCGCAGTTCCTGTTCCTGGCCCGTGAACAATACGGTGGCTGCCTGGCCGTGCGCCAGGCCATCGGCGCCCTGCGCGAAGACATCACCCGCGACCTCGCCGCCGACCTCACGCTGATGCCCAAACTCCAGCATCTCGATCCCGACGGTTTGCACGTAATGGCCGACCTGATCGTCAAGAGTGTGTTCGCCACCCTGCCCGACATCATCGACCCGCCCGCCCAAGCCCTGCCCGCCCATCTCACGCCCCAGGCGAAGATCACCCAGCAACTGCGCTTTATCTTTATCGGCCTCAAGCATTGGCAAGGCCTGGGCAGCACCGAGTAAGCCGTCAGCCAGCCGGGTGAAAGCGCTTGGCGGTGGTGTAGTGTTTTTTCCAGTAGTGGCTGTTCAATAAATCGATGCGAACGCGCTTGCCGCTACTGGGCGAGTGGATGAATTTGCCTTGGCCTATATAAAGGCCCACATGGCTGACACCGCTGCGCCCATTGCCCTTGAAAAACACGGCATCGCCCGGTTTGAGCGCCTCTCGCGGGATCGTCCTGGCACTGGACCGGTGCATGGCTGTCGTCGTGCGCGGCAAACGAATATTGACTTCGGTCTTGAACAGATAAACCAGGAAGCCGCTGCAATCAAACCCCTGATCAACCGAGTTCCCACTGCCGTTATAGGGCGTGCCGAGCAACGCTTGGGCGCGATCGATCATGTTGTCGATAGAGGCCGTAGCACCGGCGTTCGCAGGCACTTTCAAATTGGCCGAGGCAGGGAAGACGGCACAGGCCAGACTGACAATGAGTGAACATAAAAATACTTTGAACATGAGGGCGTCGCTGTGAATTGAATACGGCGCACATCGTAGTGAAACAGCGCGTAACTTTTTGAGCGACAAATCCCGCTATTGCGTAGGACATATCCGAGAAAAATCCAATGCGAATTGGATGAAAGAAATTTCATGCAGTACACAGCGGATCTCAACGCAGAACGCCCACATCTGGTGCTATAAATCCATTAGCGCACCATTTAGAGGCGCAGTAGGAATTGACTGACGCCCCGTTCGGTGGCGCGACCGTGCTTGCCTACAGGGAATTCCCATTCGCGCGTGCGGTTGGCAAGACCCTTGCTCTAGCTCTTTTATCGCTCATAGCTGGAAGCCTCCTGATGCTGGTGATCCACCGCCGAATCGCCCCCCAAGCCCTCTGGGCCGCTGAACTGCTGCTGAATTTCGACGCACGCAGCAAGAGCCGGCTGCGCTGTTTCAGTGCCGATGGCGAAGACGTCGGCCTGTTTCTGGAGCGCGGCCAGCCGCCGTTGCACGATGGCGAATGCCTACAGGCTGAAGACGGACGCGTCGTACGCGTCGTTGCCCGCCCTGAACAACTGCTGCACGTCACCTGCAGCAATGCGTTTGAACTGACCCGCGCGGCCTATCACCTCGGCAACCGCCATGTGGCCCTGCAAGTCGGCGACGGCTGGCTGCGCCTGCTCGATGACTACGTGCTCAAGGCCATGCTCGAACAGCTGGGCGCGCACACCGAAACCATCGAAGCCCCGTTCCAACCGGAACACGGCGCCTATGGCGGTGGCCATCACCATTCGCGCCATGGCGATGAAGACTTCAACTACCCGCCCAAGCTGCACCAGTTCGGCGTACGTCTATGAACCCAGCCTGGGCGCTGTTGCGTCTGGCCAGTCCGCAATTGCCGATTGGTGGCTACAGCTATTCCCAGGGCCTGGAGATGGCCGTGGAAAATGCCCGCGTCCATGATGCCGCGAGTGCTCGACGCTGGATCAGCGACCAGTTGCTGCTCAACCTTGCCCGCTTCGAGGCGCCGCTGCTGCTTGCCCATTGCCGCGCGGCAGCCGAACAGGACTGGCCGCGCCTGGCGCAATGGTGCGAAGAGCACCGCGCCAGCCGCGAGACCCGCGAGCTGTATCAGGAAAGCCGGCAGATGGGCTACTCCCTGCAACAGCTGCTCAACGGCTTGCCGGAACTGGACGACGCAGCACGTGGGTTTCTGGCGCAGTGCGCCGAACCGCACCTGGCCCTGGGTTGGGCCCTGGCGGCGCGCGCCTGGCACATCAACCCTGACGACGCCCTCGCCGCCTGGCTGTGGAGCTGGCTGGAAAACCAACTCGCCGTATTGATGAAAACCCTGCCGTTGGGCCAGCAAGCCGCCCAACGCCTGACCAGTGAACTGCTGCCGTTGCTGCAACAGGCCCAGCAGGATGCAGCCCGTATCGACCCCAACCATTTCGGCAGCGCCGCGTTCGGCCTGTCCCTGGCGTGCATGGCCCACGAGCGCCAGTACAGCCGCTTGTTCCGTTCCTAAGCCCTTTTAGTTCAGTGGAGAAGCACATGAACACACAACCTTTGCGCGTCGGCATCGGCGGCCCGGTAGGCTCCGGCAAAACCGCCCTGACCCTGGCGCTATGCCTGGCCCTGCGTGACCGCTACAACCTGGCCGTGGTGACCAACGACATCTATACCCGCGAAGACGCTGACTTTCTGGTGCGCAACCAGGCCCTGGCGCCGGAACGCATCATCGGCGTGGAAACCGGTGGCTGCCCGCACACGGCAATTCGTGAAGACGCCTCGATCAACCTCGAAGCCGTCGACCAGCTCAACCGGCGCTTTCCCGGCCTGGACCTGATCCTGGTGGAGTCCGGTGGCGACAACCTGTCGGCAACCTTCAGCCCGGAACTGTCGGACCTGACCATCTACGTGATCGATGTGTCGGCCGGCGACAAGCTGCCGCGCAAAGGCGGGCCCGGTATTTGCAAATCCGACTTGCTGGTGATCAACAAGATCGACCTGGCCCCACTGGTAGGCGCCTCGCTGGAATTGATGAACAGCGACACCACGCGCATGCGTAACGGCAAACCCTTTGTGTTCAGCAACCAGAAAACCGGCGTCGGCCTGGATGAAATCGTCGCCTTTATCGAACGTCAGGGCTTGCTCACTGCGGCCTGATCTCACCCTGAAAGGAGCCTGTACATGGGTCTCAACAAACTTCTCGCAACCGCCACCCTGCTGCTCGCCCCGGCCATCGCCTTCGCTCACCCCGGGCATGGCGATAACGGGCTGGTCGCCGGCATCAGCCACCCATTGGGCGGTATCGATCACTTGCTGGCCATGGTCGCGGTCGGCCTCTGGGCCGCGCAGCAAAAAGGCAACGCGCGCTGGGCACTGCCTTGCGCGTTTGTCGGCACCATGCTGATTGGCGGCTTGCTCGGCTTTGAAGGCCTGGAACTGCCGGCGCTGGAAAGCGGGATTGCCGCCTCGGTTCTCGCGCTGGGCCTGGCGGTGGCGCTGGCGGTACGGCCGCCGCTGTTTGTTGCGGTGGCTGCCACGGCGTTGTTTGCGCTGTTCCATGGTGTGGCGCACGGTTTGGAGCTGCCGGACATGTCCAGCCCGTGGGCGTACGCGGCCGGTTTTGTCGGCGCGACGGCGGTGTTGCACGCTGCCGGGTACGCGCTGGTGCGTTATCTGCCGGCTGCGGCTGCACCGTTGGTGCGGGTGGCCGGGGCGGCGTCGGCGGCGACCGGGGTTTGGTTGCTGGCAGGCTGACCTTGATCGTTCCCACGCTCCGCGTGGGAATGCAGCCCAGGACGCTCCGCGTCCCAAGGCCTGACGCAGAGCGTCAGAAAATGCGTTCCCACGCAGAGCGTGGGAACGATCAGCCTGCTACCATGCGCGCCTACACCCCTGCCGTGACGACGCCAGCCGATGCCCATCGCTTCTCAAACTTCCTTGAACACCGTGCTCACGCACTTCCACGACCTGATCGTGCCGCTCTGGCAAGGCCCGGGCTGGAATGCCGAGCTGGCGTTGCCCTATGAGGCGCTCGACGCCGACCACCGGCCGTTGCCCCCACAACGCTACCGCGCCATGGCCTGTGCCCGACAGCTGTACCTGTTCGCCAGCCAGATCGGCGAGCCCGGCGCGGCCTTCGCCGAAGAACGCGCGGCGGCGCTGTTCCGCTCCCTGCAGCGGCACTTCCACGATGCCGAGCATGGCGGCTGGTTCTACAGCATCGACGCCCACGGCAAACCACTGGATAAGCGCAAAGACCTCTACACCCACGCCTTCATCATCTTTGCCTGCGCCCACTACTGGGCCAAAGTCCGCGAGCCACTGGTGGAATCGGTGCTCGATGCGGCGCTCGAAGTCGTCGCCCAACGCTTCGCCACCGGCGACGGCCTGTACGAAGCGGTATTGGAACGCAATTGGTCATCGCTCAAGTCCGGCCCACTGCAGAACCCGCTGATGCACCTGGCCGAAGGCTTTCTCGCCACCCTGGCCGTGCGTGAAGACGCCGTCACGCAAGATGCACTGCTGGACCTGGCCACGGCCATGCAAAAGCGCTTCATCGACCGCCAGCACGGCGTGATGATGGAGAAACCGCTGGGTGCTGTGGATAACTGGTTTGAGCCGGGGCACCAGTTCGAATGGTTCTATTTGCTCGAGTCTTCAGACGTACTGCGCGGCACGCCGTTGCACGCCTCACTGACGCGAGCGTTTGCCTACGCCGAGCTCAAGGGTGTGGATAAATCGAGTGGCGCGGTCAGCGGCATGCTCGCCCTGGACGGCACGGTGCGCGACGGCACGCAACGAATCTGGGCCCAGGCTGAATACCTGCGGGCACTGACCTTGCGGCCTGGCAGTGACGCGGTGTTGCAACGCCAATTGCTGGCGCTGCAGCAGCACTTTTTACATGAGAAAGGCTGGCATGAATGCCTGGATGCCAAGGGCGCCGTGAGCCGCCGGGACATGCCGTCGACTACGCCGTATCACTTGGCGACCTGTTATCAGGGTTTGATCCAGCATTTGGGCTGACCTCAAGGGCCCTATCGCAGGCAAGCCAGCTCCCACATTTTGAATCGGTTCACAATTCAACTGTGGGAGCTGGCTTGCCTGCGATAGCCTCACCTCGGTCTAACTGACCTCACGCGATCCACTTGCGATCCCCAGTAAAACTGATCGTCAACCACCGCGCCGCATCCGGCGTGCCGAGACCTGTGGATATCTCTTCGCGCAGCCCATCAAGGGTGGCGACGTTATCCACCGGGTAATTCGCCGGCAACACCACATGAATCTCGATAAACCGCGCCCGCCCGTGCTTTTGCACGTAGGACACGTAATCGTCGAAACCATGCTTGGCCTGGGCCGCGTCCATCACTTCACGTACTTTGTCGTCCAAGTGATCCGGGGCAATCCCGAGCACCTCGCGCAAGGCCGGGCGCAGGATCTTGAACGCCGGCGCCAGCATGCTCAGGGCCAGCAGAATCAGGATCAACGGGTCGACATACACCGCCCACTCGCCATAGCCCTGGGACTTGAGCAACAGCGCGGCAAGAAAGCTGATCAGCAAGCCCACCGACAGCATCGCGTCCACCAGCCAGCTGATGTTGTCGAACTGGATCAAAGAGGACTTCAGCGTGCGATTGCGATAACGCACGTAGAAGAAATAGGCGAATTCGACAACGGTAAACACCGCCGCGTAGACGATCACCAACCCCAGCTCAATTTCACGCCCGCCATTGATAATGCCGAACACGCCGTTGAGAAACGCATAGATGGCAATCAGCAGCAGGAAGCTGCCCTCGATCAGCAGCACCATCGGCTCCAGATGCCAATAGCCAAACTGGAAGCGCTCGTTGCTTTTCTTGGCGATCAGCTTGGCCGTGATCAGCATCAACACCTTGATGGCGGTGGCGATCAGCGAGAAAAAACCGTCGAATAGAATGGATTGGGCGCCAGAAATCACACCCGTGACAATCCCGGCGATCGCCACGGCGAACATCAGGATGGTCGATTGTTTGAGCAGTGCCTGCTCACCTCGGTTACTCACATTTCCTCCTGTCAAAACCTTTAAACCGCACAGTGCGGAGGGGTTTTCAGGAGGGGAGTGTACCTTATGTCGTGTTTTGGCCGATTTGCCGCCATCGCAGGCAAGCCAGCTCCCACATTTTGACCGTGCAAACCCGATCACATGTGGGAGCTGGCTTGCCTGCGATGAACCCGACGCGGTCTTGAGCCTTACTTGGCCCCACGCTCAATCGCAAACCCGGCCCAGGTCTGGCTCACCGGCATCAGCTCCAGGCGGTTGATGTTCACATGCGCCGGCGTGTTCAACACCCAGAAGATGGTATCGGCAATGTCCTGCGGCTGGATCGGCTCGGCACCGGCATAGGTCGCGTCATAACGCGCCTGGTCGCCACCGAAGCGCACCAGCGAAAATTCGCTCTCACACAGCCCTGGCTCGATGTTGGTGACGCGCACGCCGGTGCCTTGCAGGTCGCAGCGCAGGTTCAGCGAGAATTGCTTCACGAATGCCTTGGAGCCGCCATACACGTGGCTGCCCGGGTACGGGTAGCTGCCGGCGATAGAGCCGAGGTTGATGATCCCGGCGCCACGGCCGTGAGCGATCAGGCGCGGCAGCAGCAGGCTGGTGGTGGTCAGCAGGCCCTTGATGTTGGTGTCGACCATGGTTTCCCAATCGTCGAGGCTGCACTTGGGCGCCGGGTCAGTGCCCACGGCCAGGCCGGCGTTGTTGATCAGGCCGCGCAGTTTGGCAAACGAGGGCGGCAGGTTGGCGATGGCGTCTTCCATGCCCTTGCGGTCACGCACGTCGACGACCAGGCCATGCACTTCGGTCTGCTTGGAAAGCTCTTCGACCAACGCATTCAAACGGTCGGCACGCCGGCCGGTGAGCACCAGTTTCCAGCCGGCCTCGGCAAAACGACGGGCGCAAGCCTCGCCGAAACCTGAGGTGGCGCCAGTAATAAACAGCGTGTCGGACATGGTGTTCTCCTTGCGGGCATCGGGGAAAAATCAGCCAGCAGAATGCCCTTACGCCGCGATTGCGGCAACCGCTAAGCACACACCTTCACGCACAGCTGATCATTTTTTGATCATCGCGAGCAAAGCCTTATGCCCCGTGGCCTGCAGCCATATGCGCGCAGGTTATCCACAACTGCGCCCACAGTCTTTGGGGGCAAGTGTGAAAAGCCAAAAGCCGCTGTATACAAGGCTTGCAGCCTGATTTAGAAAGTTTTTTGCTTGACCTGGCGCGGGGCATATGTAGGCGCACGTAAAGAGGGAAAATCCGAACGATGGCTCCAGGCCAGTCATTCCGGCCTCTGCGGCACTCTTTCCAGAGTTTAGTCACAGACTTATCCACAGGCTTGGCGGACATATTCCGGTCACATACCTGTGTCTTTAAACAGGTTGACAAAAGGGTTGTGTGGTCACGAAAAACCCGCTGATCATAAAACAACCACCGCGCTACAGGCCACGTGGTTAAAGGCTTTCAGCCAGCTACTCCCACGTTACCCACAGCCGGTTCCACAGCGAATGGGGACAAGTCAAAACTGTGACAAAACAGGGATTTGCGGCGGCTATATGTCGCGCTTTGGAGGGTGGCTGGATTTGTTTTCCACAATTTGCCGAAGGTGCTGAAAACACCGAAAACAAATGTGGGAGCGGGCTTGCTCGCGAATGCGGAGGGTCAGTCAATACATCTGAAACTGACATACCGCATTCGCGAGCAAGCCCGCTCCCACAGGGGACTTGCGCCAGGGTTTAGATCAGTGCCCGCCGAGGTAGGCGTTGCGCACCTCTTCATTCACTAACAGCTCTTTACCGGTGCCCGTCAGGCGAATCTCGCCGTTGACCATCACATAAGCGCGGTCCGACAAGCGCAGCGCGTGGTTGGCGTTCTGCTCCACCAGGAAGATGGTCATGCCGGTCGCCGCTAGTTCACGCAAGGTGGCGAAAATCTGCTTCACCACAATCGGTGCCAGGCCCAGGCTCGGTTCGTCCAGCAGCAGCAGCTTGGGCCGGCTCATCAGCGCGCGGGCGATGGCGAGCATTTGCTGTTCACCGCCGGACATGGTCATGGCGCGTTGGGTGCGGCGTTCCTTGAGCCGCGGGAACAGCTCGAACATGCGCTGCATGTCTTCCTGCGCGTATTTGTCGCCAATCGGGATGGTGCCCATCAGCAGGTTTTCCTCGACGGTCATGTCGGGGAATACCCGCCGCCCTTCCGGCGACTGCGCAATGCCGTTGGAGGCGATGTAGTGGGACGACTTGTGGGTAATGTCGACGCCGTTGTAGAGGATCTGCCCCGATTCGGCGCGTGGCTGGCCGAAGATCGACATCAACAGCGTGGATTTGCCCGCGCCGTTGGAGCCGATCAGGCTCACGGTTTCGCCTTCGTTGATGTGCAGCGAGACTTTTTTCAGGGCCTGGATCGGCCCATAAAACACGTCCAGGTCCTTCATTTCGAGGATAGGCGCACTCATACCAGCTCCTCTTCGTCTGCGCCCAGGTAGGCGGCGATCACTTTCGGGTCGTTGCGGATCGCGTCCGGGCCGCCTTCGGCGATCACGTTGCCGTGGTCGAGCACCACGATGTGGTCGGAAATACTCATTACCATGCCCATGTCGTGTTCGATCAGCACCACCGTGAGGTCGTGTTCGTCGCGCAGCAGGCGAATCATCGCGCTGAGCGCTTCGGTTTCCTGCGGGTTGAGGCCCGCTGCCGGTTCGTCCAGGCAGATAATCTGCGGCCGCGTGCACATGGCGCGGGCGATTTCCAGGCGGCGCTGCTGGCCGTAGGAAAGCTCGCCGGCCAGGCGGTTGGCACAGTCCACCAGGTCGACCACTTCCAGCCAGTAGAAGGCGTGGTCGAGGGCGTCGCTCTCGGCCTTGCGGTAGCTCTTGGTGTTGAGAATACCGGCAAGCATGTTGCGGTTGACCCACATGTGCTGGGCGACCAGCAGGTTTTCCAGCACCGACATTTCCTTGAACAGGCGAATGTTCTGGAAGGTCCGCGCCAGGCCTGCGCGGTTGACCAGGTGGGTGCCGCCGAACATCTTGTAGTACACCCGGCTGAGGAAGCTTTTCGGCGATACGAAGTCGACGGCTTTGAAACGCTCGCCGAGCAGCTGGATCACGTTGGTCTGCTTGCCCCGCACGTTGAGTTCGATCTTGCCGCCACTGGCTTTGTAGAAGCCGGTGAGGCAGTTGAACACGGTGGTCTTGCCGGCGCCGTTGGGGCCGATCAGGGCAAAGATCGAGTTGCGTTCTACCTTGAGGCTCACATCGCTCAAGGCCTTGATGCCACCGAAGTGCATCATCAAATGTTCCACGGAGAGCACGACTTCCTTGCTCATGGCGCTACCCCCTTGCGTGGCGTCACACCGGTACGGCTGATCCGAATCAGGCCGCGCGGTCGCCAGATCATCATCACCACCATCAACACGCCAAACAGCAGCACGCGGTACTCCGAGAAGCTGCGCAGCAACTCTGGCGCGACGGTCAATACGAACGCCGCAATCACCACGCCGACCGTCGAGCCCATGCCACCCAGCACCACGATGGCCAGGATCAGCGCCGACTCGAAGAAGGTGAACGATGACGGGTTGACGAAGCCTTGGTAGCTGGCAAAGAACACCCCGGCCAGACCGGCCGTGGACGCGCCAATGGTGAACGCCGAGAGCTTGACCAGCACGTGGTTCAGGCCCATGGAACGGCAGGCGATTTCATCTTCGCGCAAGGCTTCCCAGGCACGGCCGACCGGCATGCGGGTCAGGCGATGCTTGATGTAGAGCACGGCCAATACCACCAGGAACAGCACGATGTAGATGAACATGAACTTGATGTTGGGGTTGTAATCGATGGCGAAGAATTCGTGGAATGGAATCCCACCGTCCTTGGCTTTGCGCCCGAACTCAAGGCCCAGGAAGGTCGGAGACGGCACCGGCATGCCGTTCGGGCCACCGGTAAACGACAGCCAGTTGTTGAGCACCAGGCGAATGATTTCACCAAAGCCCAGGGTCACGATGGCCAGGTAATCGCCATGCATTCGTAGCACCGGGAACCCGAGTATGCACCCCGCCAGCGCCGCACAGATTGCCGCCAATGGCAGCACCGTCCAGAAGCCCAGGCCGAGGTATTGATAACCCAGCGCCAGGCCGTAAGCGCCGATGGCGTAGAACGCCACGTAACCCAGGTCGAGCAAGCCGGCCAGGCCCACCACGATGTTCAGGCCCAGGCCCAGCAGCACGTAGATCAGCCCGAGGATGACCACCGTCAGCAGGTACTTGTTGGCGAAGATCGGGAACACGATGGCGATCACGATCAGTGCCGGGATGATCCAGCGCAGGCGCGACTTGTAGTCCGGCGGCAGCACGTGCACACCAGAGCCACTGCTCTCGAAACCCTGCAGAATCTTCAGGCCCTTGGGGGTTTGCAGGAACAGGCTCAGGGCAAAGCGCCCGGCCATGACGATGGCGACCAGCACGGCCACGCGCGCCGGTTCCAGGTTGAAGCTGTAGCCGTCGAGGACCACGCCGACGATCGGACCGAACACGATCAACGAAATCAGCCCGGCGAGGACCGTATCGACCACACTTTTCTTGATATCAATCGATTTGGCAGCAGACATGTTTACACCTTCGCCACGAGTGGGCGACCAAGCAGGCCCTGAGGACGGAAAATCAGAATCACCACCAGCAGGGAGAAACTGAACACGTCTTTGTAGTCAGAGTTGATCAACCCCGAGAACAGCGACTCGGAGATACCCAGGATGATCCCGCCAAGCATCGCCCCAGGCAGGGAGCCGATGCCGCCGAGTACCGCTGCGGTAAACGCCTTGATGCCGATGATGAAGCCGGCATAGAAGTCGAAGGTGCCGTAATTGAGGGTGATCAGCACGCCGGCCAGGGCGGCCATGGCGGCACCGATGACGAACACGTAGGAGATCACGCGGTCGGTGTTGATGCCCAGGATCGAGGCCATCTTGCGGTCTTGCTGGGTCGCGCGGCACATGCGGCCGAGCTTGGTGTATTTGATGACGTAGGTCAGCAGGCCCATGCCGAGGAACGCGGCCACCAGGATGAACACCTTGGTGTAGGTCAACTGCACGAAACCACTGCCGATATCGACGCGCCAGGCGCCGGCCAGCAGGGTTGGAATGCCTTGTTGTTTCGCGCCCTGAGCAATCTGCGCATAGTTTTGCAGGATCAGGGAAATACCGATGGCGCTGATCAGCGGTGCCAGTCGGGTGGAGTTGCGCAGCGGTTTGTAGGCAACACGCTCGATGACCCAACCGTAAACGCCGGTGACGACCACGGTGAATATCAAAGTGCCGAGAATGAGCAGCGGGAAGGATTCGATGCCGAAGTAAGCCAGCAGTGCCAGACTGATCGCCGCGAGGTAAGCGGAAATCATATAAACCTCGCCGTGGGCGAAGTTGATCATGCCAATGATGCCATAGACCATTGTGTAGCCGATGGCGATCAGGCCATAGACCGACCCGAGGGTCAGGCCGTTGACCAGTTGCTGCAGGAAAATACCATCCATAACGCAATCTCACGCGGTGAGCACCTGCACACCGAGGGGTGTGCGGCGCTTCTGGAGGAAAAGACAGATCTGTTGCCGAACACGATGGAGCAGGCAACGAGGTTCCCTGTGGGAGCTGGCCTTGTGTGGGAGCTGGCTTGCCTGCGATGCAGACACCTCGGTACTTCAGCAATACCCAGGCGATGCAATCGCAGGCAAGCCAGCTCCCACACAAGGCCAGCTCCCCTGGAGTTCAGGGGTGCCGGTTAAATCGCGCTATTACTTCTGCTTTTCCAGCTGGTGGTACTTACCGTCTTTGTCCCACTGGTAAACCACGTAGTCGGAGATTTTCAGGTCACCCTTGGTGTCCCAGGCTTTTTCGCCCATGACGGTTTTCACCGGGTGAGACTTGAGCCACTTGGCGGCGTCTTCGCCTTTGTTGGACTTGGAACCGTTGAAGCCGGCGGCCAGGGCCTGGATCGAGGCGTAGGCGTACAGGGTGTAGCCTTCAGGCTCGGTGCCATTTTTGCGGAACTCTTCCACCACGGTCTTGCTGTCTGGCAGCAGGCGCGGGTCGGCGCCGAAGGTCATGTAGACGCCATCTACATAC
This sequence comes from Pseudomonas sp. R76, assembly GCF_009834565.1. Taxonomy (GTDB): domain Bacteria; phylum Pseudomonadota; class Gammaproteobacteria; order Pseudomonadales; family Pseudomonadaceae; genus Aquipseudomonas. The sequence goes on along the minus strand of NZ_CP019428.1, from coordinate 703,821 downwards.
TGCTTGCCGCCAGCGGTAGCGACCAGTTCGTCGGTGACAACGCCGTCATCGGACATGAACTTGACGTCTTTGAGGCCAGCTTCACGAATCTGGCGAACCAGTGGACCGGCTTCCGGGTGCAGGCCGCCGAAGTACACAACGTCAGCACCGGTGGAGCGGATTTTGGTCACCAGGGCGCTGAAGTCTTTCTCGCCACGGGTCAGGCCTTCTTCCAGCACCGGCTTGACGCCGCGCTTGGTCAACTGGGCAGCGGTGGCGTCGGCCAGGCCTTTGCCGTAGGTGTCCTTGTCGTTGATAACCGCGACTTTCTTGCCCTTGAGCACGTCGACGATGTAGTCGCCGGCCACGATGCCTTGCTGGTCGTCACGCCCGCACATACGGAACACCGCGCCCAGGCCACGCTCGGTGACCTGTGGGTTGGTGGAGCCCGGGGTGATCATGATGATGCCCGCTTCGTCGTAAACCTCGGAAGCCGGGATGGTGTTGGACGAGCAGAAGTGCCCGACCACGCCGATCACTTTGTCCTGGTCTGCCAGGCGGTTGGCGACCGCTACAGCCTGCTTCGGCTCACAGGCGTCGTCGCCGGGCACCAGTTTGATCTGCTCGCCGTTGATGCCGCCGGCCTTGTTGATCACATCGGCTGCCGCTTGGGCACCCTTCATGTACTGCTCACCGAAAGCTGCGTTGGCGCCAGTCATCGGCCCCGCTACGCCAATCTTCACATCAGCTTGAACAAACGCAGAAACACCCAGCGCCGCTGCAACGGCGAGGGCCAGAAAGCCTTTCTTGTAAAACGTCTGGGACATGAGTGGTGCTCCGAGGTTTTTGTTAATTGGCACTACGAATTCACGACGAACTTTCACGGGAAAGCCCAGAGCAAGGCGCGTGCCATTAGTTTTTTATTCTTCAAAAAGACACGGTGTCATTGTTATTACAGGCGTTTCGACTCCTTTTGCCAGGACGTGCAACCGTCTAGCATCGAGAGGTGCAACCGATGGATTCAATAAGTACAACCCTGGCAGGTCGCACCGGCAACCAGGCAGATAAACGACAGTTCCTGCACCTGTAACAATGTGCGTAACGGAACTGCACATTTACAGTGCGTGATTGCTACGACTTGCACCAATACAGATTAGTAGCCTGCTAAGAAAATGCAGGCTTTTGACAGGTATTTCGCTGATCAGATCACGATCCGCAGGCATTGGCCGGCGTGATACAGCGAGAATCCAGCTTCGTAGAGGCAACTGCGCAGGCCCACCCCGGCCAGCGGTTGCATCGGTGCGAAGGGAATCGGCAAGGCCTGGGGGTTCTGGTGACACAAATAGTCAGCAAATGCCTTGCCCACCACGCTGCCGGTGGTCACGCCACGCCCGTTATAGCCGGTGACCGCCACCAGGCCGGGCGCCGGTTCGAACAGGCGCATCAAGTGATCAGGTGTGAAGGCAATGCAGCCGGTCCAGGTGCATTCCCACTGCACCGATTTGAGGTACGGGAAGTAGTGCTGCTGCACCCGATCGGCCCACGCCTTTAGAAACCACGTGGGTTTCTGGTTGCCGTTGCCCAGGCTGCCGAGCAACAGGCGGCCATCGGCGTCGCGGCGGATGCTGCTGAGTACCTGGCGCGTGTCCCACGAGCCCTGCCCGCCCGGCAGGATCTGTTCGGCGGCCGCATCCGTCAGCGGGGCCGACGCGACCTGGTAGTAATAGCCGGGGAAGAAGTTGCGCCGCAACTCGGTCCATTCGCCCTCGGTGTAGGCGTTGGAGGCGATCACCACTTGTGCAGCCTGCACTGAGCCTTGGGCGGTCTGTACTGACCATTGCGCGCCTTGGCGTTCCAGCTGGGTGACGGGGGAATGGTCGAACAACTGCCCGCCAAGCCCGGCGGCGGCATTCGCCAAACCCGTGGTGTACGCCATTGGGTTCAGCGTGCCGGCGCGCCGGTCCAGCAACGCGGCGGCAATCTTTTTGGTCCCGGTGGCGTGCTCGCACGCCTGGCCGGTCAGCAATTCAACCGGCGCGCCACGGCGCTTCCATTGTTCTTCACGACTGCGCAAATCCGCCTCGCCTCGGGCGTTGTGCGCCATGTGCAAGGTGCCCTCGCGGCGCAATTGGCAATCGATGTTGTATTTGTCGATCAGGCTGAACACCAGTGACGGCGCCGCGCCCAACATGCGGTTGAGCTGGCTGCCCACCGCCTCGCCGAAACCGGCTTCGATCTCGTCCGGGGGAATCCACATGCCGGCGTTGACCAGCCCGACGTTACGCCCCGAACCGCCATGGCCGGTGCGATGGGCCTCCAGCACGGCGACGCTTTTACCTTGCTCCAGCAAGTGGATGGCGGCCGACAAGCCGGTGATCCCGGCGCCGATCACGCACACATCGACCTTGACCTCGCCCTTGAGCGCGGCGCGATCGGGTCGGCCAGGGGTGAGTTGTTCCCATAAACATGTTTCGCGTAATGCCATTGCCAGACTCCGATGAGACCTAACAAACCACCATTATTCTGAATTGCGAACTCAATCAACTGTGGGAGCTGGCTTGCCTGCGATATCGGTGTATCAGTCACCACCGCTATCGCAGGCAAGCCAGCTCCCACATGACCTCACTGCGGCCTGAAAGTCAGTCGAAGGTAATACCCTGCGCCAGCGGCAATTCCAGCGAATAGTTCACGGTATTGGTCTGGCGACGCATGTAACCGCGCCACGCATCCGAACCCGACTCACGCCCGCCACCGGTCTCTTTCTCACCGCCAAACGCGCCGCCGATTTCTGCGCCGCTCGGGCCGATATTGACGTTGGCGATGCCGCAATCACTGCCCACCGCCGACATGAACTGCTCGGCTTCACGCACATCGGTAGTGAATATGCACGACGACAGGCCTTGCGGCACGGCGTTGTTCAAACGCAGGGCTTCGGCAAAGTCGCTGTAGCCGATCACATACAGAATCGGCGCGAAGGTTTCGGTGCACACCACGTCGCTTTGCTCGGGCATCTCCACAATGGCCGGTGACACGTAGTAGGCATTCGGGAATTTATCTTCCAGCTGACGCTTGCCGCCGAACACCTTGCCGCCTTCGCTCAAGGCTTGTTCCAGGGCGTCCTGCATGTTGTCGAAGCCGTGCTTGTCGATCAGCGGGCCGATCAGGTTGCCTTCCAGCGGGTGACCGATGCGCACCTTGGAATAAGCCGCCTTGAGGCGGGTGACGATTTCTTCCTTGACCGACTCATGGGCGATGAGGCGGCGCAACGTCGTGCAACGCTGGCCGGCGGTGCCGACGGCACTGAACAGGATGGCACGTACGGCCATGTCCAGGTCGGCGCTTGGGCCGAGGATCATCGCGTTGTTGCCGCCCAGCTCGAGGATGCTGCGGGCGAAACGTGCGGCGACTTTCGGCGCCACTTCGCGGCCCATGCGGGTGCTGCCGGTGGCGCTGATCAGCGCCACACGCGGGTCATCCACCAGCGCAGCGCCGGCGTCACGGCCGCCGATGATCACTTGGCTCAGGTACTGAGGCGCGTCCTTGAAGTTTTTCAGCACGCGCTCGAACAGCGCCTGGCAGGCCAGCGCGGTGAGCGGGGTTTTTTCCGATGGTTTCCAGATCACTGCGTTGCCGCACACCAGCGCCAGCGTGGTGTTCCACGCCCACACGGCCACCGGGAAGTTGAAGGCGCTGATTACGCCGACCACGCCCAGCGGGTGCCAGGTTTCACGCATATGATGGCCTGGGCGCTCGGAGGCGATGGTCAAACCGTACAGTTGGCGCGACAGGCCAACGGCGAAGTCGCAGATGTCGATCATTTCCTGCACTTCACCCAGGCCTTCCTGAGTGATCTTGCCGGCTTCCCACGACACCAGCTCACCGAGGTCGGCCTTGTATTCACGCAATACGTCGCCGAACTGGCGTACCAGCTCGCCGCGACGCGGTGCCGGCACTTTGCGCCAGGCCTCGAATGCATGCTCGGCGCGACTGACCTGCTGCTCCACCTCGGCGGCACCTTCCCAGTGCACACTGCCGATACGGCTGCCGTCGATCGGCGAATGCACGGGTTGTTTCCCCGACTGGTACAGCGCCGGGTTCACCCCGAGACGGTCAAGCAATGCGGCAACCATGGGTCACTCCTTCAATCTCAAACAGAAAATTCGCGCCGCCACCGACACGGCGATCCAGGCCTTATTTGTAGCTGGCCCAAGACTTGCCAACAAACGACGATTAGGCGAGATATCATTCCGTTTATTCATGCAAAGAATAAAAAGAGGCGTGCCGTGCTGAACAAAAGACATTTGCCCTCGATCACCGCCCTGCAGTGTTTCGAAGCCGCCACCCGCCACCTGAGCTTCACCCGCGCCGCCGAGGAACTGAACCTCACGCAGAGCGCGGTGAGCAAACAGGTGGCGCAGCTGGAAGAATTGCTGCAACACCTGCTGTTTCGCCGAGTGCGCCGTCGTTTGCAGATGACCCCGGCGGGGGATTTGTATTTGGTGGAAGTGAGAAAAATCCTCACGCAGGTGGAGATGTCCACCCATTACCTGCGCTCCTACGGCGGCGAAACCGAAGTGCTGCGCGTCTCCACGCCCTACACCTTCGGCGCGCGCTGGCTGGTGCCGCGTCTTAAAGGCTGGCGTTTGCGTCACCCGCAGATCCATTTGGACCTGTGCAACGAGCAGGAGCCGGACGAACTGCTGCAAGGCAAGGCCGACATGGCCTTCTACTTCGGCCAGGGCTCACGCCCCGGCACCGAGAGCTTGAAGTTGTTCAGCGAAGAACTTGTGCCGGTGTGCGCGCCGGAAAGCCTGCCCGCGCAGCCGTTCACCGACCCGACGCAACTGAGTGACCTGGTGCTATTGCAGAACGCCTCGCGGCCGCAAGGCTGGCATGACTGGTTTGCCAGCCAGGGCTTTCATACCGAGCACAGCTACCACGGGCCGCGTTTCGACACCTTTTATATGTGCATCCGCGCGGCGCAGGTGGGCTGTGGCGTGGCGCTGCTGCCACGCTTTCTGGTGGAAGAAGAACTGGCCGAGGGCAAGCTGGTGATCCCCTGGCAGCATGCGATGCCCAGCCAGGATGCGTATTACCTGGCGTATCCGGAGCATTCGGCCGAGGTGCCCAAGGTGCGGGAGTTTGTGAAGTGGATGATGGAACAAGTTTAGTTTTTTTTGCCTGCACCGCCGCCATCGCAGGCAAGCCAGCTCCCACATTTGGAATGCATTTCAACTGTGGGAGCTGGCTCGCCTGCGATAGGGCCAGTGGCCATTCCGAAAAAATCACTGGCAAAACCCCACAGGTCTATGCGCCACTAGCGCCATTCCTTAATAGTGCGTAAAGGTCGGCGCCCATCGCCGACCCGTCTGGAGATTCCCGTTATGAGCGAGAGTGTGTTTGCCGATCGCATCGTGCAGAACTTGCTCGACACCGACTTCTACAAGCTGACCATGATGCAGGCGGTGCTGCACAACTACCCGAACGTGGAAGTTGAATGGGAGTTTCGTTGCCGCAACAGTGAAGACCTGCGCCCGTACCTGGCGGAAATCCGCTACCAGATCGAACGCCTTGCCGAGCTGAGCCTGAGCCCGGACCAGCTTGGTTTTCTTGAGCGCATCAGCTTTATGAAGCCGGATTTCCTGCGCTTCCTCGGGCTGTTCCGCTTCAACCTGCGCTATGTGCAAACCGGCATCGAGAACGGCGAGCTGTTTATCCGCCTGCGTGGGCCGTGGCTGCACGTGATCCTGTTTGAAGTGCCGATGCTGGCCATCGTCAGCGAAGTGCGTAACCGCTACCGCTACCAGACCGTGATCCTCGAACAGGCCCGCGAGCAGCTGTACCGCAAGTTCGACTGGCTGACGGCGAATGCCAGCAGCGACGAGCTGTCGGAGCTGCAAGTGGCCGACTTCGGCACGCGTCGGCGCTTCTCGTACCGGGTGCAGGAAGAAGTGGTGAGCGTGCTCAAGCACGACTTCCCCGGCCGTTTCGTCGGCACCAGCAACGTGCACCTGGCCCGCGAGTTCGATATGAAGCCGCTGGGCACCATGGCCCACGAATGGATCATGGCCCACCAGCAACTCGGCCCGCGCCTGATCGACAGCCAAATTGCTGCGCTCGACTGCTGGGTCCGCGAATACCGTGGCCTGCTGGGCATCGCCCTGACCGACTGCATCACCACCGACGCTTTCCTCGGCGACTTCGACTTGTACTTCGCCAAACTGTTCGACGGCCTGCGCCACGACTCCGGTGACCCGGTGCAGTGGGCCGAGAAAGCTATTGCCCATTACCACAAGCTCGGTATCGAGCCGATGAGCAAGACGCTGGTGTTCTCCGACAGCCTGTCGCTGCCCAAGGCCCTGGAGATTTTCCGCGCGTTGCGTGGTCGCATTAATGTGAGCTTCGGTATCGGTACCAACCTGACCTGTGACATTCCAGGTGTCGAGCCGATGAGCATCGTGCTTAAAATGACCGCCTGTAATGGCCAGCCCGTCGCGAAGATTTCCGATGAAGCGGGCAAGACCCACTGTACCGATCCGAATTTTGTCGCCTATTTGCGCCACGTTTTCAAAGTACCTGCCCTACCCAGCAAGGAGTGAATCATGCAAGCCGTACAGCGTGAGATTGCGCAGCAGCTCAAGGTCCAAGCACCGTTCAACGACCAGGCCGCGCTTGAAGCCGAAGTGGCCCGCCGCGTGGCGTTTATCCAGGATTGCCTGCGCAATTCCGGGCTCAAGACGCTGGTGCTGGGCATCAGCGGCGGCGTCGACTCCCTGACCGCAGGCCTGTTGGCCCAACGCGCCATGAAAGAACTGCGCGCCAGCAGCGGCGATGACGCCTACCGTTTTATCGCGGTGCGCCTGCCGTACGAAACCCAGTTCGACGAACACGACGCCCAGGCGTCGGTGGACTTCATCGAGCCGGACGAGCGCCACACCGTGAACATCGGCCCAGCGGTTAAATCCCTGGCCAATGAAGTGGCGGCGTTCGAAGGCAAGGCGGCGGTGTCGCGTGACTTCGTGCTGGGCAACACCAAGGCGCGCATGCGCATGGTGGCGCAGTACACCATCGCTGGCGCGGCCGGCGGGCTGGTGATCGGCACCGACCATGCAGCGGAAGCGGTGATGGGCTTTTTCACCAAGTTTGGTGATGGCGCCTGCGATTTGGCGCCGCTGAGCGGGCTGGTGAAAAACCAGGTACGCGCCATTGCACGGCACTTTGGTGCGCCGGAGTCGCTGGTGGAGAAGGTCCCGACGGCCGACCTTGAAGACCTGTCGCCGGGCAAGCCGGACGAAGCGTCCCATGGCGTGACCTACGCCGAGATCGACGCCTTCCTGCATGGCCAGCCGGTGCGTGAGGAAGCGTTCAAGATCATTTGCGATACGTATCGCAAGACTGAGCACAAACGGGTCATGCCATTTGCGCCGTGAGGTAGATCGCTATCGCAGGCAAGCCAGCTCCCACAGTTGACCGAGTTCCAGCATGAGAATGGGATCGAATGTGGGAGCTGGCTTGCCTGCGATGAACGATCACGCGGTGCTACCGACCGCCCACAAAAAAGCGCCCCGAGAGGCGCTTTTTTTGCAGCTGGAACCTGATTACTTCAGGGTCACAGTGCCTTTCATCATCGAGATGTGGCCTGGGAACGAGCAGAAGAACGCGTAATCCGTACCGGCAGCCAGTTTCGACACATCAAAGGTCACGGAATCTTTCTCGCCGGCACCGATGATCTTGGTGTGGGCGATGATGCGGGTGTCGCCGTCTTTGAGGTAGTTCTTGTCGATACCGGCAGCCATGCCGTCGCTGGCAACGCCCGGCATGTCGGCGGCCGAGCTCAGCACCCAGTTATGGCCCATGACGTTTTTCGGCAAGCTGCCGGAATGGGTCAGCTCAACGGTGAACGTCTTGCAGCTTTTGTCGATTTCAATGGCCTTGGTGTTGAAGGACATCTGGTCGGTGGAGTCGACGGTGACCTTGCACTCTGCAGCAAGCAACTGGCCGCTCGCCAGAGTCAGCAGGGAAACAGCAACGAGTTTGGCAAACATGTGAATCTCCAAGGCAGGGTTTAATAAACGCGTATTGCGACAAGGGTGCCTCAAGCAGGCTTGAATTCTTATGATCTGCATCAACAGATTGTATACAACTTTAGGCTATCAGGCTGATCAACACAATCTACCAGCCAAAGTCCGCCTGCCTGTTTATGATCGGTTCATTACCCCTCGGAGCCCGCGCCATGCATCTAAATCAACTGTTCAACGGCCTGCTGGCTGCTTACGCCTGCGGTAAGTGAAGGCCACGCGCGGTGCTAAGCTGCTACCATAGCGACCCAAGGCAGCTGCGCGCCGCCCACCCTCACCTTCGACCCTAGAGGATCGCCCATGGCCAAACCTAATTACTCCTTCGCCAAACGTCAGAGAGACTTGGCCAAGGAGCAGAAGAAAGAGGAAAAGCTGCAACGCAAGAAAGCCGCTGCAGATGAAGAAGCTGGCGCACTGAACCCGGATGCTGAAGGTGAAGTGGCGACTGACGAGACCGAGACACCGAAAGACCCGGCGGAATAAATGATCGTTCCCACGTTGTGGTGAGCAGGCTAGCCCTGCGTTGGGTCGCGAAGCGGCCCCAATACGATCAACCCGTTGCATCAGAAAGACCGCGGTACCGGGTTTTAGGGCTGCTACGCAGCCCAACGCGGGGCAAGCCCGCTCGCCACAGTACCACGCCCCCTTAATCAATTATTCCAACGGCATCACCGTCACCCGCACCTCCGGGTCATGGCTCCCACCTCCCAGAATCACCCCCCGCAACGGCGACACATCAGAGAAATCACGGCCCCAGGCCAGGGTGATGTGCTCCAGTGCCGGCTGCACATTGTTGGTCGGATCAAAATCTACCCAGCCCGACACCGGGCAATACACCGAAACCCACGCGTGGGACGCATCGGCGCCGATCAGCCGTGGCTGGCCGGGCGGTGGCTGGGTGAGCAGGTAGCCGCTGATGTAACGCGCCGCCAAACCGCGTGAGCGCAGGCAGGCGAGCATCAGGTGGGCGAAGTCCTGGCACACGCCGCGACGTCGCTCCAGCACTTCCACCAGCGGCGTAGCCACCTGGGTGGCTTCGGCATCAAAGGTGAATTCGCTGAAAATCTTCTCCATCAACGCCTGCACGCCCAGCAGCAATGGCTCGCCGGGTGGAAAGCAGCTTTCGGAAAACTCGACGAAGGTTTTTTTCAGGTGCACGTAGGGCGATTCGAAGCGATAGCGGCAGGCTTCGATCAGCTCGGCGGACATGGGCAGGCTGCTATAGGTCAGGCTGTCGCGGGTCTGGTCCCAGGCGGGTGAGAGCTGAAAATCCAGCGCAGGCCGCGCCAGCACTTCCACGGTCAGCCCGGCATTGACCAGCAGCTCGTCATGGGGCCGCTCGAACGCCAGGCGGGTGATCGGGTTGCCGAATACGTCCAGCTCGTCGCGGCGCGCAGTCGGCTCGGGGCTGATTTCCAGTTGCTGCGAACTGCAACGCTGCCAGGCGCACGGCCGTGGCCACAGGTGCGCCAGCTGCTGAGCCAGGGACACCGGGCTGTCGTAGTGGTAGTGGGTATCGTGGAAAATCTGGTAGCGCGCACTCATCACACCGACACCGTTTGCTGGCTGACATCATCCACATGGGCAAAATGGCGCAAGGCCAGGCGATCCGACACTTGCCCACTCTCATCGGCGACCGCTTGCAGCAGGTCAGCCAGGCCATCCAGCGCGGCACGCACGCTGGACTCGCCGAACAACGGGTTCTCCAGGCAGCCGAGGTCGAACCGCGCCAGACGGTCGACCAACGGCGCCAGCCCGGTTTCCCGTGGCACACCAAAGTCATCGTTGAGCCGTCGCAAGGTGCGGCTGACCAGCTTCAACTGGAACAGCACCGCGTGCGGGTTCTGCTCATCCAGCAACAACAGGTCGAGTACCGGGATCAACTGCGGCACGGCCAGGTAGCGCGAGCGATAGGTGATGCTGCTGTTGCCCAGCTCCAGCAACCACTCAAGCCCGGCCTGATCAAACACCGCCACGCCGCGCAGGAACGCCGCGAGGCTGCTGCTGAGAAACTGCAGACGCTCGATACGCCGGCCCATCATCAAGAAGCGCCAGCCTTCGTCGCGGGTCATGTCGTCCAGGGCAAAGCCGGACAGTGCCGCCAGGGACATCACCAAACGGTTGAGGAAATCCAGCAGCTCGCCGAAGTCCGGGCTTTCGCTTTCCAGCTCCAGGGCTTCGCGCTGCAGCTCGACCAGCGCCTGCCAGTTTTCCCGGGACAACTTGCCGCGCACCTGCGACGCCGCCCACTGCAAGCGCTGCAGGTTGGAACGCAGGCTCGACGGCCAGTCATCGCCGAGCAAGGCGGCCAGCAGACGCTCGGGCAACTCGCCCTCCTCCGGCAACAAGCGCAAGGTCTCGCCCAGCTCCACAGCGGCTTGCAGCGCCCGCGGGTCGTCGCCGTCGACATACCGCGCGAGCACAATGCGCAGCCAGCGCGCGCTGTCATCACAACGTTCGCAGTAGCGGCCAAACCAGAACAGGTTTTCCACCACGCGCGACGGCAGATACGGATCGCGGCGCACCAGGTCGTGGGCACCAATGGGCCGCTGCGCACGCCAGTGTTCGCCACCGGCAGCGCGCTCACCCAGCACCCAGGTGTCTTTGCTCGCACCACCGCGCTGCATCGACACCACTTCGGCATCGGCCTCGGCGGCCACGCGTGTCAGGCCGCCAGGCAGCACACGATAGCCTTCATCGCTGGCCACGGCGTACACGCGCATGCCGATGGCGCGGTGTTGCAAGTGGTCCTCCACGGTGTGCCACACCGGCGCCTGGGACAATTGCGCCAGCTCCTGGGCGACATACGCATAAGGCCGCGCGCGCATGCGTTCGGCCAGCGCCTGGCGTTGTTCGTCGTTCAAATCACGGCCAAATACCGGCGTGAAGCTCTGCGACGGAAACGCGGGCTTGATCAGCAATTCCGGGAGTTTTTCCAGGGCTTCGGCGAGTACCGGCGCCTCACCGCACCACCACGTGGCGATGGACGGCAGGATCAATTCTTCGCCAAACAGGAACTGGTTGATCTTCGGCAAAAAGCCGAGCAACCCCGGCGACTCCAGCACGCCACTGCCCAGAGCGTTGGCCACCAGCACATTGCCTTGGCGCACGGCGTCCAGCAGGCCGGGCACGCCGAGAGCCGAGTCGGTGCGCAGCTCCAGCGGGTCGCAGAAGTCGTCGTCCAGGCGACGCATGATCGCGTGCACCCGGCGCAGGCCACTGAGGGTTTTCAGGAACACGGTGCTGTCGCGCACGGTGAGGTCGCCGCCTTCCACCAACGGGTAGCCGAGCTGGCGCGCGAGGTAAAGGTGTTCGAAATAGCTTTCGTTGAAGCGCCCCGGCGTGAGCAGCACGATCAGCGGCGACTGGTCATCACTCGGTGCCTGGCGGGCCAGGGTTTCCTGCAGCGTGCGGAAGAAACCGGTGAGGTGCTGCACTTGCAGGTCGCGGTACAAATCCGGAAAGGCGCGGGACACGATGGTGCGGTTTTCCAACGCGTAACCTGCGCCCGACGGCGCTTGGGTCCGGTCGGCCGTGACCCACCAGCGGCCATCCGGCGTGCGCGCGAGGTCCACGGCGTACAGATGCAGGAACGCACCGTCGGGCGGCTGGATACCTTGGCACGGCCACAGGAAGTTGTTGTGGCCGAACACCAATTCCGCCGGCAACAAACCTTCTTTGATCAGGCGTTGCGGGCCGTACAGATCAGCTAATACGGCATTGAGCAGGCGCGCACGCTGGGCGATACCGGCTGACAGGTGCTGCCACTCTTCAAAGGCCAGCACATGCGGGAGCAAATCCAACTCCCACGGGCGGTCGGCGCCTTTGGGGTCGGCGTAGACGTTGTAGGTCACGCCGTTTTCCTGGATCTGCCGGGTCAGCAGCGCCTGGCGCTGAGCCAGTTGTGCGGGCGTGCTGCGTTGCAGGTGATCGAGCAAACGCTGCCAATGGGCACGCACCGCGCCACTGTCGTCGAGCAGTTCGTGATAAGTGCCCGCAGTCAGCGGGTAACGGTCGAGCAAGTCGGGCATGGAACGCTCGGCAGGGGCAAGGGAGTTCAAAGTCACCACAGTCTAATGTGGGAGCGGGCTTGCTCGCGAATGCGGCGGGTCAATCAACTTATATATCGACTGATTCACCGCTTTCGCGAGCAAGCCCGCTCCCACATTTGAACAGCGTTTAGTCATTCTTATTGGGGAAACGCCGCAAATCCAGGGTCATGGGTAGTTCATCATTGATGACTAAAGGGGGCACGGGCAGCTTGCCCGGGCTATGCCCCAAGCGGAAAAACCGCGCCATGCGCCGACTCTCCGCCTCATTGGCGTTCACCGGCAAGCTGTCGTAATTGCGCCCGCCAGGGTGGGCGACATGGTACTGGCAACCGCCCAGCGAGCGCTGCATCCAGGTATCCAGCAAGTCGAACACCAACGGCGCATGCACCGAGATAGTCGGCTGCAGGCAGTTGGCCGGTTGCCAGGCGCGATAACGCACGCCGGCGACGAACTCACCAATACGCCCGGTCGGCTGCAACGGCACCGGGATGCCGTTGCACGTCAGCAAATAGCGCTGCGGCGGCAGCCCGCTCAACTTCACCTGCAAGCGCTCAAGGGATGAATCCACGTAACGCACCGTGCCGCCCACCGCACCTTCCTCGCCCAGCACGTGCCAGGGTTCCAGGGCCTGGCGCAGTTCCAGTTCGATACCGCTGACGGCGTAGTCGCCGACCTTGGGGAAACGAAACTCCAGGTGCGCCGCAAACCACTCGGCCCGCAGCGGGTAACCGGCGGCATTCAGCTCGACGATCACGTCGGCAAAATCCTGCTCGATAAAGTGCGGCAACAGGAACCGGTCATGCAGCTCGGTGCCCCAGCGCGCCAGTTTCGGCGGCGCGTACGGCTCACGCCAGAAGCGCGCGACCAAAGCGCGCAGCAGCAGTTGCTGGGTCAGGCTCATGCGCGCATGGGGCGGCATTTCAAACGCGCGCAGTTCCAGCAGGCCCAGACGGCCGGTGGCGCCGTCGGGCGAGTAGAGTTTGTCGATGCAGAATTCGGCGCGGTGGGTGTTGCCCGTCACGTCGATCAGCAAGTTGCGCAGCAGACGGTCGACCAACCACGGCGGGCACTCTTCGCCGGGTTCAGGCATTTGCGCGAAGGCAATTTCCAGCTCATACAACGCGTCGTTACGCGCCTCATCCACCCGTGGTGCCTGGGAGGTCGGGCCGATAAACAGCCCGGAAAACAGGTACGACAGCGACGGGTGGTTATGCCAGTAGCTGATCAAACTGCGCAGCAAATCGGGGCGGCGCAAGAACGGCGAATCCTTGGGCGTCGCGCCGCCGAGCACAAAGTGGTTTCCGCCGCCGGTGCCGGTGTGGCGGCCGTCGATCATGAATTTTTCAGTGGTCAGGCGGGTTTGCCGCGCCTCTTCGTAGAGGAATTCGGTGCGTTCGACCAACTCGTCCCAGGTCGCGGACGGCTGCACGTTGACCTCAATCACGCCCGGATCCGGCGTGACGCGGAAGTTGCTCAGACGCGTGTCGAACGGCGGCTCATAACCTTCCAGCAACACCGGGCAGTGCAGTTCTTCGGCGGTGGCTTCGATAGCGGCCACCAGCTCCAGGTAATCCTCTACGCGCTCCAGCGGCGGCATAAACAGGTAGAGGCGCCCTTCGCGCGCTTCGGCACACAAGGCGGTGCGGGTCAGCCAGTCGGCGGATTCGTCGACTTTTGGCACGCGCTCATCGCTCGGCGCGGGTTCGCCATGGCTTTGCAGCTGCGCGGTGGTCGGCAGCTCCGGCTGATCCTGGTTCGGGTCGGTCGGATGCACAAACGGATACTCCGCCGCCGTCACCCAAGGCTGCGAAGCCAAGGGCAGGCGATAGCCCAGCGGCGAGTCGCCCGGCACCAGGCGGCAGTGGTTGTCGCGCAAGTACCAGCGCCCGCTCTGCCAGCGATCATTGGCGGCGGTGCGTGCCAGCGGCAGCACTTGGCCGATGATTTTATCCAGGCCCTGGCTGAACACTTTACGCAGGCGTTCGCGCTCCAGGTCGTCACTCAGGCGCGGGTCCTGGGCAGTGACGTTTTGCGGCAGCGCACCTTCGCGCCACAGGTAGTAGAAGTTGTCTTCGAAGGCCGGGAATACAAAGCGTGCGGGCAACTTCAGGCGCTCGGCGACACTGGCCAGGAAGCGCCCGGCCATCTCGCCGTCGGCGCCGTAATCTTGCTGCTCATCGGCGATCAGCGCGCTGTTGTGCCAGATCGGCAACCCGTCGCGGCGCCAGTAGCAGTTGAGCGACCAGCGCGGCAGCTGCTCGCCGGGATACCACTTGCCCTGGCCGAAGTGCACCAGGCCCTCGGGCGCATAGTGCTTGCGCATGCGCTGGAACAGCTCGGCGGACAGGCGACGCTTGTCCGGCCCCAGCGCGGCGGTGTTCCATTCGGCGCCGTCGGGGTCGTCGATGGAGACGAAGGTCGGTTCGCCGCCCATGGTCAGGCGTACATCGTCTTTAAGCAGGTCGCCGTCGATCTGCCGGCCCAGCGCCTGGATCGCCAGCCACTGTTCTTCGGTGTAGGGCTTGGTGACGCGAGGCGCTTCCCAAATCCGCTCAACCGACATTTCGTGGGTAAATTCGCACTCGCAAGGTTCCACCAACCCACTGATCGGCGCGGCGGACGATGGATCAGGACTACAAGCCAACGGGATATGCCCTTCACCGGCGAACAGCCCGGAAGTGGCGTCGAGGCCGATCCAGCCGGCACCGGGCAAATACACTTCGCACCAGGCGTGCAGGTCGGTGAAATCCACTTCGGTGCCGGACGGGCCGTCGAGGGCTTTGACATCGGCGGTCAGCTGGATCAGGTAGCCGGACACAAAACGCGCGGCCAGCCCCAGGTTGCGCAGCAATTGCACCAGCAGCCACGCCGAATCGCGGCACGAGCCGGACGCGTTTTCCAGGGTGAATTCCGGGGTTTGCACGCCCGGCTCCATGCGGATCAGGTAGCCGATATCCGCTGCCAGGCGCTGGTTTAGCCCTACCAGAAAATCCACGGCGGGCAGTGGCGTGCGGTCGATGCCGGCCAAGTAGGCGGCAAACTTCGGTGTCAGCGGCAAGGTTTCCAGGTACGGCGCCAGCTCACGCTGCTCATCGGCAGCGTAGCTGAAGGGGATTTTTTCGGCGTAGGGTTCAAGGAAAAAGTCGAATGGGTTGAACACCGCCATCTCAGCGACGAGGTCGACTTCGATGCGCAGTTCGTCAGTCTTTTCCGGGAACACCAGACGCGCCAGGTAATTGCCCTGGGGGTCTTGCTGCCAATTGATGAAGTGCTGCTCGGGCAACACTTTCAGTGCGTAGGACAAAATCCGCGTGCGGCTATGGGCGGCCGGGCGCAAACGCACAATCTGTGGGCCGAGTTCGACAGCGCGGTCATAGCGGTAATGCGTAACGTGGTGCAACGCGACATGAATCGACACGGCGGCCTCCTGCGAGCCAGGGCATGGAAACAAAGCGCGCAAGACTTATGCCAGTGCGGCCGTCATTGCGCTTTATCGTAAGACCCGGTGCAGTACAGCACCAAAACGGCGCCGTGGCTGCGGTAATGGTGCGAGGGTTGCACATTTATGTGGCGGTCATGTGAGCGGAGGTGGTGAATCTACCCAATCAGCGAGCTTTTTGGCGGGCGCTGATGGCTTCGCGCAGATGGCGGACTTCGACCAGTTTCTGGCGCATTTCGCGGTGACGCTTGCTGTTGAACAGCAAAAGCCCAAGCAATGGGAACAACAGGCTCAAGGCGTACATCAGCGCATTCGGTTGATCATTGAGGGTTGGCAGTACACTCAGAAAGCACACCCCCAAAAGCACCACGACCGGCCACGTCCATTGGGGATGCCCGCGAGCAATCATGAAATTGCAGTGCACGATGATTAGCGTGAGCGCGATACCCGCCAAGAAGGAGTACTTGGCGTTATCTGCCATGGACAGGCTGGGCATATAGCTGTCGAAGAACACCGGAACCGTAAACACGAGGGTGAAAATCGAGGCAAATATCGCCCCCATGAAGACCGGGAAATACGTCGACAAAAAACTGCGAATGCTGGGCAGCTCGTTCATTGCTCTGCCTCCTCATACAGCCCTACGGCAATTGTGCGCACGTTCCCCGACACTGCGCTGCCGGTAAAACCAATGGCTGCGCCCAAGGCGTCCTTGATCTGCGTGACCGTTGCATGTTTGACCTCGGTGGGCGTGAACCGCTTAGGCAACTCGCCCGACAACTGTTTCAGCTTGATCATCTTGGACGTCAAGCGTGGATCGTTGATGCTCAACAGCTCTTTGGTCAACTTGGCTCGCTCCTGTCGATTCAGGCCCCTGAGCACCTCCCTCACACTTTTTCCGGTGGCAGCCTTATTCAGCCGCACCAGCTTGACCGTTGCCAGCGCCGATGAACCTACCCCGACCAAAGACGCCGCATCCAGGGCAATCATGGTGTATTGGTACCACTCCTCACTGTCGAGCTGGTCATTGCGCGCGGGGTTACGGATCTCATTGACCGTGCGATAGCCGCTGGCAAAACACTGCACGGAACTGGCTGCTGCAGCCGTGTAGCCGAGCGCCACGACCACCGAACTGGCGCCTGCCGAAAACGGGACCGCGACGGAACCACTGAGCACCACAATCCACCCGATGACCGCGCCGGCACACGACAGCGTGGTATTGACCGCTTCGCCCACCAGCCGGGACTCACGCGGGTTATCTTGCACCTGTTGGGCGAATTGCGTTGGCGCGATGTACTTCTGCGCCTCACGCAGGATCAACCGCTTGGGTGCGATGCTGCAGATAGGCTGGAATTCGCGCAGAGTGACAACGTTGAACTCGGCATCGATATACACAACACCGGCACCGACAATGGCGGGGTCGGCATCGATGGCAGCGAACAGGCGCGGCAGGTTGATCTGGCTTTCGATGCGCTGGCGCGCCATGAATTGGGAGCGGTTGGAGTCCATGCCGATGTTGAGCAAGGGGTTGCTCATAAGTGTTCTTCCTTGAAGGTGATGGTGGCCGGGCGGGCCTCATCGCGGGCAAGCCCGACTCCCACAGGGGAATGCATTCCAATGTGGGAGCTGGCTTGCCTGCGCCACCTTAACAAACAGGCTACCCACCGGCTAGAAAGCAAAACGCCAGCACGAGGCTGGCGTTTTACATATCAGGCTGCGATCAACGCGGCACGACCGGCTTACGGGCGGGCTTGCCGCCCTTGCCCTTGGCCGCATCGGCGCGCTCCTTGGCCGCCTGCTTGTTGCGCGCCATGGCCGCGGCCTTGGCTTGTTCGCGCTTGTCCCATGGGTTGCTGCCATCACTGCCACGCGGCGGCAGGCCGGTGTGCTGGGTGAGGATCTTGGTTGTGGTTTCCTTGGCGACCTTGTGGCTGCCGGCCGGCGTCGAGTTCTTGCGACGCGCGCTCTGGTAGCTGTCGGTGGCTGGCTGATGCAGCGGGATCAGTTGGTCCTTGCCCGGCCCGATCAGGTCGGCGCGGCCCATGCGGGTCAGCGCTTCACGCAGCATCGGCCAGCCTTTCGGGTCGTGGTAGCGCAGGAACGCCTTGTGCAGACGGCGCTGCTCTTCGCTCTTGACGATGGTCACCGCGTCGCTCTTGTAGGTGACCTTGCGCAGCGGGTTCTTGCCCGAGTGATACATCGCGGTAGCAGTGGCCATCGGCGACGGGTAGAACGCCTGCACCTGGTCGGCGCGGAAGCCGTTGCCCTTGAGCCACAGGGCCAGGTTCATCATGTCTTCGTCGGTGGTGCCCGGGTGGGCGGCGATGAAGTAAGGAATCAGGTACTGCTCCTTGCCTGCTTCCTTGGTGTATTTCTCGAACATGCGCTTGAACTTGTCATAGCTGCCAATGCCCGGCTTCATCATCTGGTTGAGCGGACCTTCCTCGGTGTGTTCCGGGGCGATCTTCAGGTAGCCACCGACGTGGTGGGTGACCAGCTCTTTCACATACTCCGGCGACTCGACGGCGAGGTCGTAACGCAGGCCGGAAGCGATCAAAATCTTCTTCACACCCGGCAAGGCACGGGCGCTGCGGTACAGCTGAATCAACGACGAGTGGTCGGTGTTCAAGTTCGGGCAGATGCCGGGGAACACGCACGATGGCTTGCGGCACGCGGATTCGATTTCCGGGCTCTTGCAGGCGATGCGGTACATGTTCGCGGTCGGGCCGCCGAGGTCGGAGATCACGCCGGTGAAGCCTGGCACTTTGTCGCGGATCTCTTCGATTTCGCGAATGATCGACTCTTCGGAACGGTTCTGGATGATGCGGCCTTCGTGCTCGGTGATCGAGCAGAAGGTGCAACCGCCGAAGCAGCCACGCATGATGTTCACCGAGAAGCGAATCATGTCGTAGGCCGGAATCTTCTCCTTGCCGTACACCGGGTGCGGGACACGGGCGTAAGGCATGCCAAACACGTAGTCCATTTCTTCGGTGGTCATCGGAATCGGTGGCGGGTTGAACCACACGTCGACTTCGCCGTGCTTCTGCACCAGGGCGCGGGCGTTGCCTGGGTTGGTTTCCAGGTGCAACACGCGGTTGGCGTGGGCATAGAGCACCGCGTCGCCACGGACTTTCTCCACCGACGGCAGGCGGATCACGGTTTTGTCGCGGGTCATCTTCGGGCTGGCCAAGATCTGCACGACCTTGGCTTCTTCCGGGTCATCCACCGGGCCTTTCTCTTGCTCGATGGCGCAGGCCTGGGTGTCCTGGGTGTTCACGTACGGGTTGATGATCTTGTCGATCTTGCCCGGACGGTCGATACGCGTGGAGTCCACTTCGTACCAGCCCACAGGCGTGTCACGGCGAATGAACGCGGTGCCGCGCACGTCGGTGATGTCTTCGATCTTGTGGCCCCACGACAGGCGCTGGGCGACCTCGACGATGGCGCGCTCGGCGTTGCCGTACAGCAGGATATCGGCGGTGGCGTCGATCAGGATCGAGTTGCGCACACGGTCCTGCCAGTAGTCGTAGTGGGCGATGCGGCGCAGCGATGCTTCGATGCCGCCGAGCACGATCGGCACGTTCTTGTAGGCTTCCTTACAGCGCTGGCTGTACACCAGGCTCGCGCGGTCCGGGCGTTTGCCAGCCATGCCGCCTGGGGTGTAGGCGTCGTCGGAACGGATTTTCTTGTCGGCGGTGTAGCGGTTGATCATCGAGTCCATGTTGCCGGCCGCGACGCCGAAGAACAGGTTCGGCTCGCCGAGCTTCATGAAGTCGTCTTTGGACTGCCAGTTCGGCTGGGCAATGATCCCGACGCGAAAGCCCTGGGACTCCAGCAGCCGGCCGATGATTGCCATGCCGAACGAGGGGTGATCCACATACGCATCACCGGTAACGATGATGATGTCGCAGGAATCCCAGCCAAGCTGATCCATCTCCTCCCTGCTCATTGGCAGGAATGGCGCAGGACCGAAACATTCGGCCCAGTACTTGGGATAGTCAAATAACGGCTTGGCTGTTTGCATGACGGTGACCGGTGTTGAGATGAAAAATCGCGGGCGCGGAATATAGCACAAAATTTGACCAATTCCGACGGTAACGGTCGGAATTGTGCTGACGCCATCGCAGGCAAGCCAGCTCCCACATGTGAACTGTGAACACCTTCTAATGTGGGAGCTGGCTTGCCTGCGATGAGGCCCTTACAGGCGCTGGGGAATTACTCGTCGTCGTCGAAGTTATAGCTGCCCGGCGCGAGGTTCTCGAAGCGTGTGTACTTACCGATGAATGCCAGGCGGATAAAGCCGATCGGCCCGTTCCGCTGCTTGCCGATGATGATCTCGGCAATGCCTTTGTGTTCGGTCTCGGGGTGATACACCTCGTCGCGGTACACGAACATGATCACGTCAGCATCCTGCTCGATCGCTCCGGATTCCCGCAAGTCGGAGTTCACCGGGCGCTTGTTGGGGCGTTGTTCCAGGGAACGGTTGAGCTGGGACAGCGCCACGACCGGGCAGTTGAATTCCTTGGCCAGGGCTTTCAGGGACCGGGAAATTTCAGAAATCTCGTTGGTCCGGTTGTCACCGCTGGAACCGGGGATCTGCATCAACTGCAGGTAGTCGATCATGATCAGCGCGATATCACCGTGTTCACGCACCAGTCGGCGAGTACGCGCACGCATCTCCGACGGGCTGATACCGGCGGTGTCATCGATGAACAGCTTGCGGTCGTTGAGCAGGTTGACGGCCGAGGTCAGGCGCGGCCAATCGTCGTCTTCCAGGCGACCGGCACGCACTTTGGTCTGGTCGATACGGCCGAGCGACGAAAGCATCCGCATGATCAGCGATTCGCCTGGCATCTCGAGGGAGTACACCAGCACCGTCTTGTCGCTGCGCAGCACGGCGTTTTCCACCAGGTTCATCGCAAAGGTGGTTTTACCCATGGATGGACGGCCGGCGACGATGATCAAGTCGGACGGCTGCAGGCCGCTGGTCTTCTCGTCGAGGTCGGTGTAGCCGGTGGAAATGCCGGTGATGGCGTTATCGGTGTTGAACAGCGTGTCGATACGGTCGATGGCCTTGGTCAACAAATCGTTGACGCTTACCGGGCCGCCGGTTTTCGGCCGGGCCTCGGCGATCTGGAAGATCTGGCGCTCGGCTTCGTCGAGGATTTCGGCAGCGGTGCGGCCTTCGGGGTTGAAGGCGCTGTCGGCGATTTCGGTGCTGATGCCGATCAACTGGCGCAGGGTGGCGCGTTCGCGAACGATCTGGGCATAGGCCTTGATGTTGGCGACGGACGGCGTATTTTTCGCCAGCTCACCCAGGTAGCCCAGGCCACCGACTTGGGAGGTCTGGCCTTCCTTGTCCAGTTGCTCGGCCAGGGTCACCACGTCGATCGGCGAGTTCTGGTCGGCCAATTTGGCGATGGCGCGGAAGATCAGGCGGTGGTCATGGCGATAGAAATCACCGTCCGAGACTTGATCCAGCACGCGTTCCCAGGCGTTGTTGTCCAGCATCAAGCCACCGAGCACGGCCTGTTCGGCCTCGATGGAATGCGGCGGCACCTTCAGGGCAGCGGTTTGCAGATCGTATTGCTCAGGAGCTGAAATATCGTTCATGGCCACTTGGAATTAGGGGGTTGTAGAAAAACAAAAGGCACGACCTGTAAACAGGATCGTGCCAGATGTTAACCGCCTGGCACGCGAGGTGCCAGTCAGTTAGGTGCGGCTTAAGCTGCTACCACGACAACGCGTACGGTGGCTTCAACTTCGGCGTGCAGGTGCACGGCTACGTCGAATTCGCCTACGTTGCGGATGGTGCCGTTCGGCAGACGAACTTCGCTCTTCTGCACTTCAACGCCGGAGGCGGTCAGTGCATCAGCGATGTCGTGGGTGCCGATCGAACCGAACAGCTTGCCTTCGTCACCGGCGGTGGCAGTGATAGTCACTTCCAGCTCAGCCAGTTGGGCAGCGCGAGTTTCGGCCGAAGCTTTTTTGTCTGCTGCTGCTTTTTCCAGCTCAGCACGACGCTCTTCAAACGCAGCCAGGTTGGCAGCGGTTGCAGCGGTGGCTTTGCCGTACGGCAGCAGGTAGTTACGACCGTAGCCGGCCTTAACGTTCACTTTGTCGCCCAGGTTGCCCAGGTTGGCGACTTTTTCCAGAAGGATCAGTTGCATGTGAAAATCCTCTAACTTTTAACCTTCACCGTTCGCGCTATCGGCATCTTTCGACGCCAGACGACCGCGAAAATCAATCAGGCCGTCGACAATGGCCAAAACCACGAGTAACGGATAGATCAGCTGCATGAATACCAACAGCACTACGTACAACCCCACCAGCCAGAACGTGGCCAGGCGCTTTCGCGCCACCAGCCCATGAATCAGGGCCAGCCCGGCAAACACCAGCGGTACGCTGCAAATCGGCGCCAGCAAGGCCATCTGTGGGCCGAAATTCGGCCCGACAACCATGCACGCCAGCAGCAACATCGCCGGCCCCGCAGGGATTCTGGTGCTGCGAAACTCGCGACCAAAACCACCCGGGTTGTACAACAACGCCTGCCAATAACGCCCAAGAATCAGGCTCAGCACGCTGAGGATCTGCAACAACGCCGCAATCAGGCCGGTCAGGACCGGGGCAATCAGTGACGCCAACCGCGCTCGCTCATCTACCGACAATTGCTGGTAGAGATCCCCGAGGGCCAATGGCAGGATCTTGACGATTTCCTGCGACAGCGCCTCGATTTGCGGGCGGAAAGCCGCGCCAAGCATCACTGAATACACCAACCCCAGTGCCACGCTGACCAGCAGCGTGCGGACCCAGGACTCACTTGCGCGTAAAACCAACGCAAGGATCGACGACCCCAGCAGTACCAGAAGTACCCGTGGATCACCCAATTGCAGCCACCAAATCAAGGCCGGCAACAATCCCAGGGCAAGAACGCCAAGGGCGTCCTTCAAACCGCGCCGCAGCAGCACAAGGCAAACCGCAGCAGCACCCAACCAATAAAGCAACGGCAATGCCGCACATCCAGCCACTACAAGAGTGGCTTGCACGCGACCGCGCATGATGAACTCAGCTAAGGCGCGCATGCATTCAATCCCTTACTACTTGTCGACTGCCCGGTCTCAGCGGCCGTGGCTGTCGGTGTAGGCCAGCAGGGCCAGGAAGCGGGCGCGCTTGATAGCGGTGGCCAGCTGACGCTGATAACGTGCTTTAGTACCGGTGATACGGCTTGGAACGATTTTGCCGGTCTCGGATACGTAGGCTTTCAGAGTGTTGAGATCTTTGTAATCGATCTCTTTCACGTCTTCAGCGGTGAAGCGGCAGAATTTACGACGACGGAAGAAACGTGCCATTTGATAGGCTCCTTAAAAGGTCCGTGGATTACTCGTCAGCGTTATCGCTGTTGTCGCTGTCATCACTATCAGCGCTTTCAGCGCCTTCGTGCTCAGGACGGTCGCGACGCTCACGGCGCTCACTGCGGTTTTCTTCAGCCTTGAGCATCTCGGATTGGCCGGTAACGGCTTCTTCGCGACGGATGACCAGGTTACGGATCACTGCATCGTTGTAGCGGAAGTTGTCTTCCAGCTCGGCCAGGGCCTTGCCAGTGCACTCAACGTTCAGCATCACGTAGTGAGCCTTGTGAACATTGTTGATTGCGTAGGCCAGTTGACGACGGCCCCAATCTTCCAGACGGTGGATTTTGCCGCCGTCTTCTTCGATCAGCTTGGTGTAACGCTCAACCATGCCGCCGACTTGCTCGCTTTGATCCGGGTGGACCAAAAAGATGATTTCGTAATGACGCATGAATGCTCCTTACGGGTTGTAGCCTGCCGCTCAAAAACGGTCAGACAAGGAGTGAATGACACTTATGGATCTTGCCGCAGGGAGGCACATCGGTGCCTGCCAGGAAGGCAAGGGGCGCAATTGTAGAGAAGGGGGAGAAACGGCGCAAGGTGATTGGTGATTATTTGAACAATCACCACCCGCTCAGGCGATCACGTGACGCGGAGCGTCACAAGAGGCATTCCCACGCGGAGCGCGGGAACGATCAACACCAAACAAATGTGGGAGCTGGCTTGCCTGCGATGACAATGGCACAGGCAACATCTCTGCTGACTGACACACCGCCATCGCGGGCAAGCCCGGCTCCCACAGGGTTAAGCCTTATTTCTTGGCTTTGGCCTTGGCGCCACGCTGGCGCTGGGCCTCAAACAGGCAGACGCCAGTGGCAACCGACACGTTGAGACTGCTGACGCTACCGGCCATCGGCAAGTGCACCAGGTAATCACAATGCTCACGGGTCAGGCGACGCATGCCTTTGCCTTCGGCGCCCATGATCAGGATGGTCGGGCCGGTGAGGTCCTGGTCATAAATGCTGACCTCAGCCTCGCCTGCCGTACCCACGACCCACAGGCCGCGCTGCTGGAGTTTCTCCAGAGTGCGCGCCAGGTTGGTCACGGCGACCAGCGGAATCACTTCCGCCGCGCCGCACGCCACTTTACGCACGACGGGCGTCAGGGTGGCCGACTTGTCTTTGGGCACAATCACCGCCAGCGCGCCGGCAGCATCCGCCGAACGCAGGCAGGCGCCCAGGTTGTGCGGGTCGGTCACGCCGTCCAGCACCAGCAGCAACGGCGCGCCTTCGGTGCGATCGAGCAACTCGTCGAGCATCGCCTCGCCCCAGACCTGGCTCGGGCTCACGTCCGCCACCACGCCCTGGTGAACGCCTTCTACCCACACGTCCATTTCGCGGCGCTCGGCCTGGCCGATGGCAACCTTGTTTTGGGTGGCCAACTCGACCAGCGCTTGAACGCGTGGCTCGCTACGGCCTTCGGCCAACCACACCTGCTTGACGCGCTTGGGGTGATGACGCAGCAGTGCTTCTACGGCGTGAACGCCGTAGATTTTTTCCAGACTCATGACTTGGCCTTAGGTTTGCGCGACCCGCCGTTTTTCGCGGGAGCCGAACCCGCTTTTGGCGGGCCTTTACGGTGTTTACTCGGTTTGCTCGACGGCTTTTCCGCCTCGCGGGACTTTCCCCCAGACGCCGCTTTACCACCGCTTTTGGCTTCGTTGAGCAACTGCTGCTTCAACTCGCGGCTGCGGCGCAGCTCGGCGTTTTTCGCCGCTGCATCGCTTGGGCGGTAGGCTTCAGGCGCCTTTTCCTTGGCCGACGAACGACGACCCGCCTTGGCGGGCGCTGGCTCGGCGACCGCTGCTTTCGCAGGAGCACCTTTGCCTTTGGCGGCCGGCGCTGCGGTTTCGCCGCCACGTTTTTTACGGCCAGTCGGTTCGGCGGGTTTATCAGGCATGCCGAAGTCGATCTTGCGCTCGTCGAGGTCGACGCGCATGACCTGCACTTCCACCGTGTCGCCCAAACGGAAGCTGCGACCAGTGCGCTCGCCCGCCAGGCGGTGATGCACAGGGTCGAAGTGGTAGTAGTCGCCCGGCAAGGCGGTGACGTGCACCAGGCCTTCGACGTAGATATCCGTCAGCTCGACAAACAGGCCAAAGCCGGTCACGGCGGTGATTACACCTGGGAACGTCTCGCCCACGCGGTCTTTCATGAACTCGCACTTGAGCCAGTTCACTACGTCGCGGGTGGCTTCGTCGGCGCGGCGCTCGCTCATGGAGCACTGCTCGCCCAGCTGTTCCAGGGCCGCTTCGTCGTACGGATAGATCCGCGCTTTCGGAATGGTCATGGCACCGGCGCGCTTGACGTGCGGGGTGTTCTGCTTGGAATGGATCACGCTGCGGATCGCCCGGTGCGTGAGCAGGTCCGGGTAACGACGAATCGGCGAGGTGAAGTGGGTGTACGCCTCGTAATTCAGGCCGAAGTGGCCCTGGTTATCGGCGCTGTACACCGCCTGGCTCAGGGAGCGCAGCATCACGGTCTGGATCACGTGGTAATCCGGACGGTCCTTGATGCTTGCGAGCAGTGCCTGGTAATCCTTCGGCGTCGGGCCGTCCTTGCCTTTGTGCAGGGACAGGCCGAGCTCACCGAGGAACGCGCGCAGCTTCTCCAGACGCTCCGGCGGCGGGCCGTCGTGCACGCGGTACAACGCAGGAATCTCGTGCTTTTTGAGGAACTCTGCAGTGGCCACGTTGGCCGCCAGCATGCATTCCTCGATCAGCTTGTGCGCATCGTTACGGGTGGTCGGGATGATTGCGGCGATCTTGCGCTCGGAACCGAAGACAATCCGGGTTTCCTGGGTTTCAAAATCGATCGCGCCACGCACGTGACGTGCGCCCAGCAGCACCTTGTACAGCGAATACAGCTGCTTGAGGTGCGGCACCACGCCAGCGTATTCGGTACGCAGGGCTTTGGCTTCGCTGGTCTTCGGCGTTTCCAGGATGGTGCTGACCTTGTTGTAAGTCAGACGTGCCTGGGAGTGGATCACCGCTTCGTAGAACTGGTAGTCGGTCATTTCGCCGGTTTTCGAGATGGTCATCTCGCACACCATGGCCAAACGGTCGACTTTCGGGTTCAGGGAGCACAGGCCGTTGGACAGCTGCTCAGGCAGCATCGGAATCACGCGCTCAGGGAAGTACACGGAGTTGCCGCGCACCTGAGCTTCGTTATCCAGGGCCGAACCAATCTTCACGTAGCTGGACACGTCGGCAATCGCGACGAACAACTTCCAGCCGCCGGAGAACAGGCGCAGCTTGCCAGGCTTGGCTTCGCAGTAAACCGCATCGTCGAAGTCGCGGGCATCTTCGCCGTCAATGGTGACAAACGGCAGATGGCGCAGGTCGATGCGTTTTTCTTTGTCTTTCTCTTCCACTTCCGGCTTGAGCTTGGCGGCTTCTTTAAGCACAGCCTCAGGCCAGACGTGAGGAATATCGTAGGTGCGCAGCGCAACGTCGATTTCCATGCCCGGCGCCATGTAGTTGCCGACCACTTCAACGATATCGCCTTGCGGCTGGAAGCGCGCAGTAGGCCAGTGGGTGATTTTCACCTCGACGAACTGGCCGACCTTGGCAGCGCCATTGCGGCCCGGGGTGATCAGCACTTCCTGCTGGACCTTCGGGTTATCCGGCACAACAAAGCCAATACCGCCTTCTTCGAAGTAGCGGCCAACGATGGACTCGTGGGCACGCGACACCACTTCGACGATCACACCTTCACGGCGACCACGACGGTCAAGGCCGGAAACCCGCGCCAGGGCACGGTCGCCATCGAACACCAGGCGCATTTGCGCAGGGCTCATGAACAGGTCGTCGCTGCCGTCATCCGGGATCAGGAAGCCGAAGCCATCACGGTGACCGGCGATGCGGCCAAGGATCAGGTCGAGCTTATCCACAGGCGCGTAAGTGCCACGGCGGGTGTAGATCAGTTGAGCATCGCGCTCCATGGCACGCAAACGGCGGCGCAGGGCTTCGAGCTGGTCTTCGGTGGTCAGACCGAATTCTTCAACCAGCTGCTCGCGGCTAGCAGGCGAACCCCGATCGGCGAGGTGCGCCAGGATCAGTTCGCGGCTAGGAATAGGGTTTTCATATTTTTCCGCTTCACGAGCGGCCTCGGGATCGAGGGACTGCCAATCGGCCATTAGAGAGTTTTCACCTTGTCTATATGCGGGTTAGTTTGGCATACGCGTATTGAAACGGGAAATTTCAGTCCTCAACAAGCGTTTAAAAGGCCTTTGTCGCCCTCGTAACGCACCTTGCACGACCATTGGCGAAATTTTCCAGACTTTTTTCATAGCAGGGCTTTACAGCTCAAAATCGCCTCCGTATAGTGCGCGCCATCGACGACGGCAACGTTGTTGATGCTGCCCAGGTGGTGAAATTGGTAGACACGCCAGCTTCAGGTGCTGGTGATCGCAAGGTCGTGGAAGTTCGAGTCTTCTCCTGGGCACCAATTTCAAACTCAAGGTTCTGCCTCGAGTCTCCAAAAACCCGCGAAAGCGGGTTTTTGCGTTTCAGGCCTTTGATTTTTAACGAGAATCTTGATTTATATTTTTGAATCAGGGGTTTACAGATCAAAAAGCCCTCCGTATAGTTCGCTCCATCAACGGCGCAAGCGTTGTTGATAATGCCCAGGTGGTGAAATTGGTAGACACGCCAGCTTCAGGTGCTGGTGATCGCAAGGTCGTGGAAGTTCGAGTCTTCTCCTGGGCACCAAATTCAGATCAAACCCGCGAAAGCGGGTTTTTTCGTTTCCGGGGTTTGAAAACCTGCCGGACGATTTTCCCCTTGTCCGCACTTGAGAAGTTTTATCGTTTATCCTTGTAAGGATTTGTTGCACTCAAGTGAGGAAAACCCCGGATGATGATCCGCGATACCCGTCTCAAGACATCCCTTCTGCGTGGCCTGACCATCACTCTGCTCGGCCTGAGCCTGCTCTCGCCCGCCGCCTATTCCGCCGACAAGGTCTCACTGACCCTGTACAACGGCCAACACAAAGAAGTCGGCGATGAACTCGCCAAAGCCTTCGAAGCCAAGACCGGCATTCACGTCAACGTGCGCAAAGGCAGCAGCAACCAGCTGGCCAGCCAAGTCGTCGAAGAAGGCGACCGCTCCCCCGCCGACGTGATCTACACCGAAGAATCGCCGCCGCTGAACAAACTCGGCGAACAAGGCCTGCTCGCCAAGATCGACGCCAGCACCCTCGACGTATTGCCCAAAGACTATGTCGGCAGCAACGGCGACTGGATGGGCGTGACCGCACGCACCCGCGTCGTGGCATTCAACCCGAAGCTGATCGCTGAAAAAGACCTGCCCAAATCGGTGCTGGATTTCGCCAGCCCCGAGTGGCAAGGCAAAGTCGGCTTCGTACCCACCAGCGGCGCATTCCAGGAACAAGCCGTGGCGATCATCAAGCTGCACGGTCGCGAAGCCGCTGAAGAATGGCTGACCGGCCTGCGCGCTTTCGGCAAGGTCTACAGCAACAACATGGTTGCGCTCAAAGCCGTGGAAAACGGCGAAGTCGCCACGGTGCTGGTGAACAACTACTACTGGTTTGCCCTGAAGAAAGAAAAAACCAACCTGGATTCGCAACTGCATTACTTCACCAATGGTGATGCCGGCGGCCTGATCACCGTGTCGTCCGCTGCCGCGCTGAAATCCAGCAAGCACCCTAAAGAAGCCCAGCAGTTGCTGGCCTTTATGGCCAGCGAAGAAGGCCAGCGCGTGATCACCAACACCTCGGCCGAATACCCGCTGCGCAAGGGCATGGAATCGAGCCGTGGCCTCAAGCCTTTCAGCGAGCTGCAACCGCCGAAAGTCACGCCTGCGGACCTTGGCAATGCCGAAGAAGCCCTGGACCTGGAACGTGACGTTGGCTTGAACTGATGAACCCATCGCGCCCCGCCCCCGCCTTGCGCGGGGGTTTCAGCCCGAGGCGCAAGCGCCCTTCGATCTGGCTGCTGATTCCCGTCCTGTTCCTGGTCTGCTTGAGCCTGCTGCCCTTGGTGTATGTCGGGACTAAAGCCTGGCAAGCGGGCTGGGCGGAAGCGGTGCATCTGCTGTGGCGGCCTTATGTATTCGGGCTGCTGCGCAACACCCTGGCGCTGATGATTGGCGTGACGGTGGCTTGTGGTGTGATCGGCTTATCGCTGGCCTGGCTGCTGGAGCGCAGCAACCTGCGGGGGCGACGCATTTGGGGCGTGATCCTGTGCCTGCCGTTTGCGGTGCCGGCGTTTGTCAGCAGTTTTACCTGGGTGTCGCTGAGCGCCAACTTCGAAGGGCTGGGCGGGGCGATCCTGGTGATGACCCTGTCCAAGTACCCGCTGGTGTTTCTGCCGGTGGCGGCGACGCTGCGCAATCTTGACCCGTCCCTGGAAGAATCGGCCCGCACCTTGGGGCTGAATCGCTGGGGCGTATTTTTTCGCATCACACTGCCCTTGCTGTGGCCTTCATTACTGGCCGGGGCGCTGCTGATTGCTCTGCATATGCTGGTGGAATTCGGCGCGTTGTCGATCATCGGCCTGCAGACCTTTACTACCGCGATTTACCAGCAATTCGAATTGGAATTCAGCAATGCCAACGCCGCGATGCTCTCGGCGGTATTGCTGGTGATGTGCCTGACGCTGCTGTGGCTGGAATTGCGCGTGCGCGGCAAGGGCCGACATGTGCGCATCGGCCAGGGCGCGGCGCGGCATGCTGAACAGGTCAAGCTGGGCAAGTGGGCGCCACTGGGCCAAGTGTATTGCCTGGCGCTGGCGATCATTGGCAGCGGCATTCCGCTGGGGATGCTCGGGTATTGGCTGGCGGTGGGTTCGTCGGCGGCCTTTCCCGTGGCCGAGATCGGTGAGGCACTGCTGTCTTCACTGGCTCTATCGCTGGGCGGCGCAGCCCTTTGCCTGGCGTTGGCCGTGCCTGTGGGGCTTCTGGTGGTGCGCTACAAAGGCCAGCTGGCGATCTGGGCCGAGCGCCTGCCGTACCTGCTGCATGCTCTGCCCGGCCTGGTGATCGCACTGACGCTGGTGTATTTCGCCCTGCATTACGTGCCGGCGCTTTACCAGACGTCTGCGCTGCTTTTGATCGCCTATGCGCTGCTGTTCCTGCCACTGGCGCAGGCGCCGATTCGCACGGCCCTGAACAAGGCTGCACCGCAGCTGGAAGAAGCTGCGCGCACACTGGGCGCGTCGTCGTTCAGCGCGTTTTGTCGGGTGACTTTGCCGATTATTTTCCCGGCTTTGGGCGCGGCGTTTGCGCTGGTGTTTCTGGATGCGATGAAGGAATTGACGGCGACATTGCTGCTCAGTCCGACGGGGCTGAACACCTTGGCCACCGCCGTGTGGGCGCATACCTCGAATGTGGAGTTTGCGGCAGCGGCGCCGTATGCGGCGCTGCTGATTCTGGTGTCGGGGTTGCCGGTGTATTTGCTCACGACTCGGATGTATCTGAGCCGCTGAAACAGCGATCGCAGGCAAGCCAGCTCCCACATATAACTGCATTCCAAGGTTGGAACTCGGTCAGCTGTGGGAGCTGGCTTGCCTGCGATAGCGCCGGTACAGGCACCACTAAGCCCGAAACTGCCCCAAACTCGCCTTAAGCTGCGCCGCCAACCCATCCAGCACCTTGCCACTCGCCGTAGTCTCCACCACCGCCTGCGCCGCACGCTCAGCCTGGGCATGAATCACCTCGACCCGGCCACGCACCGCATGCGCGCCTTGCGCCTGATGCTCCGCCGCACGCGTCGCCAAGCCAATCGCCGCATGCACCTGCTCCACCGAAGCCTGCACCGTCTGCTGCAGGCGCACACTGTCGCGCAGCACCAGCAAGCCTTCGTTGGCTTGCCGCCCGGCTTTGCTGATGGTTTCCACCGCCTCACGCGCGCCCTGCTGCAACGCCACGATATGCGCCTGGATATCACCCGTGGAGCTTTGGGTTTTACTCGCCAGCGCACGCACCTCGTCAGCCACCACCGCAAAACCACGTCCGGTCTCACCGGCCCGCGCAGCTTCGATGGCCGCGTTCAGCGCCAACAGATTGGTCTGCTCGGCGATGCCATGAATCACCGTCAGCACCACTTCAATTTGCTCGCTTTGCTGGGCCAGGCGCTCAATGACCTGGGAGCCGGCCTGAACCTGCCCAGCCAAGGCCTCGATCAAGCTGCCGACCTCCGCCGAGGTGCGCGAGTTTTCATCCGTAGCCTGGCGAATATCCACCACCTGCTGCAATGCCGCCTGCATCGCATGGCTTTCGGCCTGAGCCTCATCGGCCATTTGCGACAGCGCGCGCAGGCTCTCGGCCACCTCATCGCGCTGCAAACCGGCCGCCTTGTCAGCCCCGGCATTGCGCAAGGTCATGGCACCGATTTCCACGCCCGTGCGCTGGGCCACATCACCGGCCTCACGCACGATGGGCTGCAACTTATCCACAAAGCGATTGACCGCCGAGGCCATGTCGCCGATCTCGTCCTTACTGCTGATTTGCACGCGCTTGGTGAGGTCGCCCTCGCCCGCCGCCAGGTCATCCATGGCCGCGATCAACAGCTTCAGGCGATTGACCACACGCCGGCCCAGCACGATGGCGATCAGCAGTAATACACCGAACCCGACAATCGCCAGCCCCATGCCGATGCGCCAGCGCAAGGTGCCTGCAGCCTCCTGCACGGCGCTGGTGGTATTGGCGGTCATCTGCGTGGCGGTGGCTTGCGCAGACTGCAGGCGCGCGCCCATGGCCGCTGCGCTGTCGGCAGCCGCGCCCTTGAGGCTGTCACCCACCAGCTGATCACTGCTGGCAATCAGCGCTGCAAACCGCTTGTCCAGCGCCGCCAGGTCTGTCTCGACCGCCGTGGTCGAAACCCCCATGCGGACTTTGCCGATCTCTACGCCGTTAGGGCTGATGGAGGCTTCGACGTAAAACACGGAAGGATCATTTTTCGCCGCATCCAAGACCTTATCCAGGGCACGGTCGCCCTGACCTTTGGCCAGCAATGCCTGGTTGATCGGGTTGTCACGGTTCAGATAGCGGGTCAGATGCTCCCCGGCGGCATCGTCGTAGACCACGAACAACACGTTGGGATTGCGCTGGGCACGCCGGGCGAATTCCGACAACGTCGGCACGTCGCTGTCCCACATGGCGCGCGGCGCCACCGAGGCCAGCAGTTGTGCCATGTCGTTGGCAGAGTCTTGCAGGTCTTTTTCCAGCGTCGCACGCAGTTGCTTCTGCTCGTCCTTCAGACGCGTGGAGAGCCCTGTGGTCAGACGTTGGCGTGTGCTGGAAGACAAGCTGTCCAGACTGGAGGTGACTTCCTTGCCGGCTTGCGCCAGCTCACCGGAAAGTTTCTGGCTGTCGACGCCCAGGCGGTTGCCCAAATCAGCTTCCAATGCAGTCACAGTGCTTCGCGTCAGGGCGACGGCCACCAGCACTTGCACCAAAAGAGCGATACCTAGGGTAACGAACACCGGCCGCAACAGTCGGCTTTGTAACAATGAGAGAACGGCAGACACTGGAAATCCCTCCACCACGGGTGCCATTAATTTGATAGCACCGCTAAAGAAAGAACCATAGCAAGGGTCGTGCCGTTTGCCAGCCAGATACGACAAAGGGCTCCCGAAGGAGCCCTTTGCTTTTTACATCAACAGCTTATTAAGCGAACGGGTGACGCAGAACGATGGTCTCGTTGCGGTCCGGGCCCGTCGAAATAATGTCGATTGGCGCGCCGATCAGCTCTTCAACGCGCTTGATGTAAGCACGCGCATTGGCAGGCAGCTCTTCCAGGGTTTTGGCGCCCACGGTCGATTCGGTCCAGCCTGGCACTTCTTCGTACACAGGCTGCAGGCCTACGTAGCTGTCAGCGTCGGTCGGGGCAACATCTTTACCGTCTGCATCTTTGTAGCCGATGCAGATGTTGATGGTTTCCAGACCGTCGAGCACGTCCAGCTTGGTCAGGCAGATGCCCGAGATGCTGTTCACATCGATAGCGCGACGCAGGATAACGGCGTCGAACCAGCCGCAACGACGAGCACGGCCAGTGGTAGCACCGAACTCGTGACCTTGTTTGGCCAGGTGTGCGCCAACGTCGTCGAACAGCTCAGTCGGGAACGGGCCCGAACCTACGCGAGTGGTGTAAGCCTTGGTGATGCCCAGGATGTAGTCCAGGAACATCGGGCCAACACCCGAACCGGTCGCCACGCCACCAGCGGTGGTGTTGGAGCTGGTCACGTACGGGTAGGTGCCGTGGTCGATGTCGAGCAACGAACCCTGGGCGCCTTCGAACATGATGTCTTTGCCGGCGCGACGCAGGTCGTGCAGCTCAGCGGTCACGTCGAGCATCAGCGGCTTGAGCAGCTCAGCGTATTCCTTGCACTCGGCCAGGGTCTTTTCAAACTCGATGGCCGGCTCTTTGTAGTAACCGACCAGCATGAAGTTGTGGTAATCCACCAGTTCACGCAGCTTGTCTTCAAAGCGCGGCATGTTGAGCAGGTCGCCCACACGCAGGCCACGACGTGCAACCTTGTCTTCGTAGGCCGGGCCGATGCCGCGACCGGTCGTACCGATCTTCAGCTCGCCACGGGCCTTTTCACGGGCCTGGTCCAGCGCAACGTGGAAGGACAGGATCAGCGGGCAGGACGGGCTGATACGCAGGCGCTCACGCACCGGTACGCCTTTCTCTTCCAGCTTGGTGATCTCACGCAGCAGGGCGTCAGGTGCAACCACCACACCGTTGCCGATCAGGCACTGCACGCCTTCGCGCAGTACGCCCGACGGGATCAGGTGCAAGACGGTTTTTTCGCCATCGATGACAAGGGTGTGGCCAGCGTTGTGGCCACCTTGGTAGCGCACTACGGCGGCAGCATGTTCGGTCAGCAGATCAACGATCTTGCCTTTGCCCTCATCACCCCATTGGGTGCCCAGGACTACGACATTCTTACCCATAACACTTGTCCTCATTCGCGCAAACTTGGTGCCGGCGATGGCCGGCAGGAAAACTCAAGAAGCCAGTGGCGATACTTGCCAAAGCCCGTTCTGCAGAATCAATTGCCGGTCGCAGTCCGCATCACGGGCGGCGGCCAATGGCTGGCCAGGCAACGCCTGGACAACACGCTGACCCTCACTGCGCAACTGGCAAACCTGCTGCCAGAGTGCTGCGTCCGTACTGTCGGGCATCCAGATGCCACCAGACGGCAGCTCGACCTCAGCACGCCCCAGGGTCACCAGGGTTTTCAAATCGGTGGAAAAGCCAGTCGCCGGACGCGCGCGACCGAAGTCAGCGCCGATATCGTCATAACGACCGCCTTGGGCGATGGCCTGGCCAACACCCGGTACAAACACCGCGAACACCACACCGGTGTGGTAGTGGTAGCCGCGCAATTCACCCAGGTCGAAATACAGCGGCAACTCCGGGAACCGCGCCGACAAACGCTCGGCAATCGCCAATACGTCATCCAGCGCGGCCAAAACTGGCGCCGGCGCATTGGCCAGACGCTCACGTGCAGCCACCAGCACTTCACGGCCGCCGCACAGGTTCACCAGTGCGCGCAACATGTCAGCCAGATCGGCAGGCACGCCAGCGGTCAGGGCGATGACTTCATCGATGGCCTTGCGCTGCAGGGCATCGAACAATTGTTGCTCCACTTCACCGGACAAACCGGCCGCACGGGCCAGGCCACGGTAGATACCCACATGGCCCAGGTCCATGTGCACATCCGGCACATCCGCCAGTTGCAGCATGGCCAGCATCAAGCTGATCACTTCTACGTCGCTGCTCGGGCTGGCATCGCCGTACAGCTCGGCGCCCAACTGGATCGGGCTACGAGAAGACGACAAGGCTCGCGGCTGGGCATGCAGCACGCTGCCGGCATAGCACAGACGGCTCGGGCCTTCGCGACGCAGGGTGTGCGCATCGATACGCGCCACTTGCGGCGTGATGTCGGCACGAAAGCCCATTTGCCGGCCCGATTGCGGGTCGATGACCTTGAAGGTGCGCAGATCCAGGTCCTGGCCCGCGCCGGTCAGCAGGGATTCCAGGTACTCGATATGCGGGGTCACGACAAACTCGTAACCCCAGCTCTGGAACAGATCCAACACCTGGCGACGCGCTACTTCAATGCGCGCAGCTTCTGGTGGCAGTACTTCTTCGATGCCATCTGGCAGCAGCCAGCGGTCTACCGTTGCCATTACGCCATTCCCCTATGATCCGGGCGACCAGCCTTCGGCCGAGCCCTGAGTGAAGCAGAAAATGCCCGGCCCCTGCATAAACAACGCGCAAGAACGACGTGACGAAATGGCCTGCTAGCGGCCTCGTCGGGCACTTTCCTCGAAAAACCTGTCACGCCTGCCGAATCAAACATGCAGACGCAAAAAAGCCGGGAATTTCCCGGCTGCCGCATCATACACCCGTTTTCTGAAAGGATCACCCCGCCAGGCATTTTAGCCGCCCGACGGAGTGGGCCCTACAGAATCACCGGCTGCTTACTTGGACTTTTCCAGGTAGCGGAAGAAGTCGCTGCTTGGGTCCAGCACCATGACGTCGGTTTTGTTCGCGAAGCTTTCACGGTAGGCACGCAGGCTACGGTAGAACGCGTAGAACTCCTGGTCCTGGCCGTAAGCCTTGGCGTAGATCGCCGCGGCTTGAGCGTCGCCATCACCACGGGCCTCTTCAGACTCGCGATAGGCTTCTGCCAGCAGTACACGGCGCTGACGGTCGGCATCCGCACGGATACCTTCAGCCAACTCGTTACCCTTGGCGCGGTGCTCACGGGCTTCACGCTCACGCTCGGTGCTCATACGCTCGAACACGCTGCGGTTCACTTCCTTGGGCAGGTCGATCGCCTTGACCCGGACATCGACAACTTCGATGCCCAGCTCTTTTTCAGCCATGGTGTTCAACGAACGCGTGATATCCGCCATCAGCGCATCACGCTCACCGGATACCACCTCGTGCAGGGTGCGTTTACCAAACTGGTCACGCAGGCCCGATTCCAGACGGCGCGACAAACGCTCGTCGGCAATCTGCTTGAGGCCGGAAGTCGCAGTGTAGAAGCGCTCGGCATCCTTGACGCGCCACTTGGCGTAGGCGTCAACCATCACGGCTTTCTTTTCCAGGGTCAGGAAGCGCTGTGTCGGTGCATCCAGGGTCATCAGGCGGCCATCGAACTTGCGCACCTGGTTCACGTAGGGGACTTTCACATGCAGGCCCGGCTGGACATCCGCCTGGACCACACGACCGAATTGCAGCAACACCGCGCGCTCGGTCTGAGACACGATGTAGAAGCAGTTCCAGGCAGCGATGACCACGACGACGCCCACAATCAGGGCGGTCAGCGATTTATTGCTCATCAACGACTCTCCCTGGTACGTGTTTGCTGTTGCAGCAAGTCAGCGGCCGCACGGGCACTGGCTTCATTGGCAGCCGACGTAGAACTGCTGGACGGCGCATTGCTGCCGCCACTGCTACGACCACCTTCGATCATCTTGTCCAGCGGCAGGTACAGCAGGTTGTTCTGCCCACCTTTGCTACCGGTCACGAGAACCTTGCTGGTGTTGCTGAAGACTTCCTGCATGGTGTCCAGGTACAGACGCTCACGCGTGACTTCCGGAGCCTTGCGGTACTCGGCGACCAGCTTGGTAAAGCGATCCGCCTCACCCTTGGCGCGGGAGACCACTTCGTCGCGGTAACCGTTGGCATCTTCAAGGATACGCTGGGCCTGACCACGGGCTTCCGGCACGACGCCGTTGGCGTAGGTTTCAGCCTGGTTGCGCGAACGCTGCTCGTCTTCACGGGCGCGGATCACGTCGTCAAAGGCTTCCTGCACTTCGCGCGGTGCGGCTGCGCTCTGTACGTTCACCTGGGTGACGGTGATACCGGTGCGATACGTATCGAGGAACCGTTGCAGGCGCTCCTTGATCTCGCTGGCCATCAATTCACGACCTTCGGTCAGCACCTGGTCCATGGCGGTGGAACCCACCACGTGGCGCAGGGCGCTTTCGGTTGCGTGTTGCAGGCTAATCTCTGGCTGATCAACGTTCAGCACGAAATCCTGCAGGTTGCTGATCTTGTACTGCACGGTCAGCGGCACTTCGACGATGTTCTCGTCTTCGGTCAGCATCTGGCCCTGCTTGGTGTAGGCACGCTCACGCGTGACGTTCTCCATGTACTTCTTGTCGATCGGGGGGAAGTAGATGTTCAGGCCCGGGCCGACAGTCTCGTAGTACTTGCCGAAGCGCAGCACTACGGCTTGCTCCTGCTCGTCGACTACGTAAACCGCGCTGTACAGCCACACGGCTGCGAGCACGACAAGACCCAGGCCCAGCAGGCCATAGCCACCGCCCTTGCTTGTGCGACCGCCGTCGTCACCACCACGTTTTTTCCCACCACCGAACAACCCATTCAGGCTTTCCTGCAGCTTTCGGAAGGCCTCGTCGAGATCTGGTGGCCCCTTGCGGTCGCCATTATTGCGGCGTTTACCACCCCAAGGATCCTGATTATTCGAGTTGCCACCCGGCTCATTCCAAGCCATAGCGCTCTCCATCTGATAAAGCAAAGACGCACCCACGGCGCGCCGACCAATGCTACAGAATGCCTGCTGCTGCGGCACAACCGCTTTAGAAGGCTTTTATTGCAAAGTGTGTTGTTCGAGGAACTCCGTCGGCACAACGCCTTCACGGCTGACCAGCCGATTCAGCTCCGAGCGCGGCAATCGAACGGCCAGCAAGCTGACACCCTCTTCGTCGTATTCTTCTTTCTGTACCGCGCCCAACTCGAAAAACTGTGCACGCAGTCGAGCAAAACGCTGAGGCAAGCGCAAGGTGCCGACAAACAAATCGCTGCCCAACAGCTCGGCAATGGCTTGTTCAAGCAATTCCAAACCACTGCCGTCACGTGCCGACAGCCAGACCCGCTGGGGCTTGCCGTCTTCGTCGCGCTGGATTTGTGGCTCAACGCCTTCAAGCAAATCGAGTTTGTTATAGACCTCGAGGATCGGCAAGTCCTGTGCACCAATCTCGCCCAGTACCACCATCACCTGTTCAATCTGCAGCATGCGATCCGGTTCGGCCGCATCGATCACGTGCAACAGCAGGTCGGAATTGCTCGACTCTTCGAGCGTAGACCGAAACGCCTCGACCAGCTTGTGGGGCAGGTGACGAATGAAACCCACGGTATCGGCCAGGACAATCGGCCCCAGGTCGTCCAGTTCCAGACGGCGCAAGGTCGGGTCGAGGGTAGCGAACAGTTGGTCGGCCGCGTAAACGTCCGATTTCGTCACGTTATTGAACAGTGTGGATTTGCCGGCGTTGGTATAGCCCACCAGGGAAACGGTAGGGATATCCGCACGCATACGGCCACGGCGCGATTGTTCGCGCTGGCTGCGTACTTTTTCCAGGCGGCCCTTGATCTGGCGCAGGCGAACCCGCAGCAGACGGCGGTCGGTTTCGAGCTGGGTTTCACCCGGCCCGCGCATGCCGATACCGCCACCCTGACGCTCAAGGTGAGTCCAGCCGCGAACCAGCCGGGTGCTCATGTGATCAAGCTGGGCCAGTTCTACCTGGAGCTTGCCTTCATGGGTACGGGCGCGCTGGGCGAAAATATCGAGAATCAGACCGGTGCGGTCGATCACGCGACACTCGAAAACACGTTCGAGGTTACGTTCCTGACTGGGCGTGAGGGTGTGATTGAAGATCACCAGATCGGCTTCTTCAGCGTGGACCAGGTCGCGCAGTTCCTCGACCTTGCCGCTGCCAATCAGGAATTTGGCGGTTGGCCGATGACGCGGCACGTTAAAAAACGCAACGGTCTCGGCGCCGGCCGAATTTGCCAACTCCTGAAACTCCTGCGGATCTTCGCGCGCCTCAGGGTCCTGTCCATCCAAGTGAACGAGGATTACTCGCTCACCACCACCGTGGCGCTCAAAGAACAAAGGAGACTCCTATCAGGCGTTACCTGGCTCAGCGTCACCGGCTTCGTCACCTGCTGCGCTAGGCAGACGGATAGGACGAACAGGAACGACTGTCGAGATAGCGTGCTTGTAAACCATCTGGCTGACGGTGTTTTTCAGCAGGATCACGAACTGGTCGAACGACTCGATCGTGCCTTGCAGCTTGATCCCGTTGACCAGGTAGATGGAAACCCCCACTTTCTCTTTACGTAAAGTATTCAAGTAAGGGTCTTGTAGCGAATGCCCTTTTGACATGTGCCGCACTCCTTTAAGGATCAATAATAAAATTCGGAAAATAGATAGCTTATGGCCGTCACACCCCCAAGGATAGACGGCAATTGCAAGGACTCAGCTCAATATGGAGACCGATCCCAAGTATTTCAAGGCGCGTGACAGATTGTCGCTGTCCAGGCTGTCCAGCCAGTGCAAATCGCTCCAACTGCGCAACCAGGTGAACTGGCGTTTCGCCAATTGGCGCGTGGCAATGACGCCGCGCTCCTGCATTTCGGCTGACGTCAGCTTGCCATCCAGATGATCCCAGACTTGGCGGTAGCCAACAGCACGTATCGACGGCAACCCAGCATGCAGGTCACCTCGGGAACGCAGCGCTACGACCTCGTCCACAAACCCCTGTTCCAACATAATTGTGAATCTTTGTGCAATTCGTTCATGCAACACCTGGCGATTTGCCGGAGCAATGGCCAGATTCGCCACAGTATAGGGTAATACTGCCTGCCCAGATGCGCCTGCGTCAGCACTTTGCGCAGTTTGTTTCAGCCGATGTTCAGTCATGGTCTGGCCGCTGACCCGCCAAACTTCCAGCGCGCGAGTAAGGCGCTGCGGGTCATTGGGGTGAATACGCGCCGCCGACACCGGGTCAACCGCCGCCAATTGGTCGTGCAGGGCTTGCCAGCCAAGGCGTACAGCCTCTTCCTCAAGTTCGGCGCGCACTTGGGCGTCAGCCGGCGGCATATCCGCCAGGCCTTCCTGCAAAGCCTTGTAATAGAGCATGGTGCCGCCCACCAGCAGCGGAATATTGCCCCGCGCGGTGATTTCGGCCATGGCCGCCAGTGCATCAGTGCGGAAATCCGCGGCGGAATAGCTCTCGGCCGGGTCGATGATGTCGATCAGCTTATGCGGATACTCAGCCAGCAGGGCTTTGGAAGGCTTGGCCGTACCGATGTCCATGTCCCGGTAAACCAGGGCAGAGTCGACACTGATCAGCTCGCACGGCAACACCTTGGTCAGCTCGATAGCCAGGTCAGTCTTGCCGGCGGCCGTAGGGCCCATCAGGAAGATCGCGGGGGGCAAGGCGCTCATCAACGGCCGCGCAAAAACAGTTTGTCCAGATCGTCCAGGCCCATTTGGGTCCAGGTCGGTCGGCCATGGTTGCATTGCCCACTGCGCTCGGTGTTTTCCATATCACGCAGCAAACCGTTCATTTCCGGCAAGGCCAGGCGGCGGTTGGCGCGGATCGCACCGTGGCAGGCCATGGTGCCGAGCAGTTCATTGATATGGGCCTGGATGCGGTCACTGGTGCCGTATTCCATCAGGTCCGCCAGCACGTCGGCGACCAGACGGTTGGCTTCGGCCTGCTTGAGCAGCGCGGGAATCTGGCGGATTGCCAGGGTTTCCGGGCCCAGGCGCTGCAATTCGAAGCCCAGTTTCTGGAACACGCTGTGGTGTTCTTCTGCGCAATCGGCTTCACGCTGGCTGACGGCCAGGGATTCAGGCACCAGCAACGGCTGACCGCTGAGGCCTTCGCTGGCCATGGCGATCTTCAGGCGCTCGTACATGATCCGCTCATGGGCGGCATGCATGTCCACCAGCACCAGGCCGTGGGCGTTTTCCGCAAGAATGTAGATGCCCTTGAGCTGCGCCAGCGCATAACCGAGCGGCGGGATATCACCGCCACCTTCCGGCAAGGCCACAGCGCCCGGCTCGGCACCCGGCAGCGGCGCAAAAAATTCGCGATAGGCCGCCTGGGCTTCTGCCACCGGCACTGCCGATTGCGGGCGCGGCGTGTATTGATACTGATAGCCGGCACCAGAACCGGAGCCCGCCGGTGTCGTATAGCTCGGCTGCGACTGTGGCGACTGCAGCAAGTTGGCTGCCAGGCTCATTTCGCCTTGCGGGCCAAACTCACCGGCCTGCGGACCACTCGGCCGCACCACCGCCGTTACGATCGGCGCAGACAGCTGATCATCCGGGCGCACATCGCCCAAGGCGCGGTGCAGCGTGCCGTAAAGGAAGTCATGCACCATGCGCCCGTCACGGAAGCGCACTTCGTGTTTGGTCGGGTGCACGTTGACGTCGACCACCGACGGGTCGACTTCAAAAAACAGTACAAACGTAGGATGCCGCCCGTTGAACAGCACGTCGCGGTAGGCCTGGCGCACCGCATGGGCCACCAGTTTGTCGCGTACCGCGCGGCCATTCACGAAGAAATACTGCAAGTCCGCCTGGCTACGCGAGAAGGTCGGCAAGCCCACCCAACCCCACAACCGCAAGCCATTGCGCTCGATTTCAATCGGCAGCGCCTGCTCCAAGAAGCCCGCGCCGCAAATTGCCGACACACGCCGCGCGCGCGCTGCGTCGTCATGGGCTTCGTGCAGGCTGAGGATGGTCTTGCCGTTGTGGCGCAGGTGAAACGCCACGTCGAAACGCGCCAAAGCCAAGCGTTTGATGACTTCTTGCAGGTGATCGAATTCGGTTTTTTCAGCTTTGAGGAATTTGCGCCGCGCCGGGGTGTTGAAGAACAAGTCGCGGACTTCCACCGAGGTGCCCACCGGGTGCGCCGCCGGCTGCACGCGGGGCGCCATGTCGCGGCCTTCGGTTTCCACCTGCCAGGCCTGCTCGGCGCTGCGGGTGCGGGACGTCAGGGTCAGGCGTGCCACCGAACTGATCGACGCCAGGGCTTCACCACGAAAACCCAGGCTCATCACCCGCTCAAGGTCTTCGAGGTCGCGAATCTTGCTGGTGGCGTGACGCGCCAGGGCCAGCGGCAGGTCATCAGACGAGATACCGCTGCCGTCGTCGCGCACGCGCAGCAGCTTGACGCCGCCCTGCTCCACGTCCACATCAATGCGCTTGGCGCCGGAGTCGATGCTGTTTTCCAGCAGCTCCTTGATCACCGACGCCGGGCGCTCAACCACCTCGCCCGCGGCAATCTGGTTGGCCAGGCGCGGGCTGAGCAGCTCGATGCGCGAACCGCTGTTCAAGACTGACTCGCTCATTATTGCGCCGCCAATTCGGTGCCAGGGATGGTCAACACCTGGCCGACTTTCAACTCATCGGTTTTCAGGTTATTGGCGCTGCGCAAGGTAGCAGCCGAGACCTGGAAACGCACGGCCAGCATGGCCAGGGTATCGCCGGGCTGCACGCGATGGTCACGCGGGCCCTGGGCGATTTTCCCGGAGTCGCGCAGCCAGGCAATGTAGGTGCCCGGTGGCGGGTTCTGCTGGAAGAACTGGCGAATGCCCGCGCTGATCGAACGCGCCAGCGCCTGCTGGTGGCTGGCACTGGCCAGCTTCGAGGCCTCGTTGGAGTTGGAGATAAACCCGGTTTCCACCAGGATCGATGGAATGTCCGGCGACTTCAGCACCATGAACCCGGCCTGTTCCACGCGCTGCTTGTGCAAGGAGGTGACGCGACCGATGTTGCTCAGGACTTTCTGGCCGACGTTCAAGCTGGAAGTCAGCGAAGCGGTCATCGACAGGTCGAGCAGTACACCGGCGAGCATTTTGTCTTTGTCGTCGAGGGATACGTTGCCGGCCCCGCCGATCAAGTCGGAACGGTTTTCACTGTCGGCCAGCCAACGCGCAGTCTCGGACGTGGCGCCGCGATCCGACAGCGCAAACACCGAGGCACCGAAGGCCGCGGCCGACGGTGCCGCGTCGGCGTGGATCGACACGAACAGGTCGGCGCCCTTCTTGCGCGCGATTTCGGTACGACCGCGCAACGGGATGAAGTAGTCGCCGGTACGCGTCAGCTCGGCGCGATAGCCTTTCATGCCATTGACCTGACGCTGCAGTTCACGAGCGATGGCTAATACCACGTCTTTTTCATGCTGGCCGCGCGAGCCGGAGGCGCCCGGGTCTTCACCGCCGTGACCGGCATCGATCACCACGATAATGTCACGCTTGCCCGCCGGCGCTGGCGGCGGCGGTGGCAGCTTGACCTGCGGCTGCGACGGGTTGACCGGCACGGCGGGCACCGTCGCCACGCTCGGGGTTGGCGCAGGCGGCGGCGCGGCATCGGCGGCGTTGTCGAACAGGTCGACCACCAATCGGTTGCCGTATTGGGCGTTAGGCGCCAGCACAAAGCTTTTCGGGGTCACGGCCTTTTTCAGGTCGATGACCACACGCAGGTCGGTCGGCGTGCGCTGGGCCGAGCGCATCGCGGTAATCGGCGTGTTGGCCGTGGAGACTTTCAGCGGCGCGGCCAGGGTCGCGCCGTTGATGTCGATCACCAGGCGATCAGGCGCCGTCAGGGTAAAGACGCTGTGCTGGACCGGGCCAGACAGGTCGAACACCAGTCGCGTGTTATCCGGCGCTCGCCACAGGCGAACACTTTTCACCTGTGAAGCAGCCAGAGCATTGAAAGTCATTGCCGCAAGCAACACCCCTACGACAGCAACCATCGCGCGAAAGCGCATACCTAACCCCACCAATTATTTGAATTCCAATGCCAAAGCGGCGCACCACGACTGACCGCGCGCGCTTTGGGGCAACAACTTCAGCTGACGTCCAGATTCATGCGGCGTAATGGTAATGGTCAGGTCCGGCTTTGGCAAAAAGCCTGTGCCTTTATCTGGCCACTCGATCAGGCACAACGCGTCTTCGTCGAAGTAATCACGGATACCCATGTACTCCAGCTCTTCGGGGTCGACCAGGCGATAGAGGTCGAAGTGGAAAGC
The DNA here is from genome assembly GCF_009834565.1 of Pseudomonas sp. R76. Taxonomy (GTDB): domain Bacteria; phylum Pseudomonadota; class Gammaproteobacteria; order Pseudomonadales; family Pseudomonadaceae; genus Aquipseudomonas. Next base: position 660,031 of record NZ_CP019428.1, on the reverse strand, counting down.
GCGCACCTCACCGATTTCATAAGGTTCGACCAAGGTAAACGTCGGGCTTTTTACCGCGCCCGTGTGGCCCAACCCGCGAATAATGCCGCGTGACAGCGTGGTCTTGCCCGCCCCCAGGTCGCCTTCAAGAAAAATCAGCCCAGCGCCCTTCGTCACCTGGGCGATGCGCTGACCGAGCGCAACCATCGCGTCTTCGTTGGCCAGAAAAAGGGTTACTTCAGACACGGTGACTGCTCCTCCAGCAATTGACGAATGGCAGGTATCAGGTCGCTGGCAGCCAAACCGCGACCAAAGGTGCCTTGGCGATCCCCCGCCGTGGCGTGCAACCACACGGCCAGGCAGCTGGCCTCATAGGCTGGCATGCCTTGGGCCAGCAATGCGCCGACCAGCCCGCTCAATACATCCCCCAGGCCCGCCGTGGCCATCGCCGGGTGGCCTTGGTCGCAGCGTGAAACCCGCCCGTCCGGGCTGGCAATCAAACTGCCAGCACCCTTGAGGATAGCCACTGCATTGAATTTTTGGCTCAACGCGCGCGCCACCTTAAGGCGATCGGCCTGAACCTCGGCTGTCGTGATGCCCATCAAACGCGCGGCCTCGCCAGGGTGTGGGGTGATCACCGAGTGGGCCGGCAAGCTGACACTGCCAGTGGCCAGCTGGTTCAAGGCGTCCGCATCCCAGACCTGCGGTTGCTTGGCGTTAGCGGCAACGGACAACAGGCTTTTACCCCAGGAAGCAACACCCAGGCCTGGGCCGATGACGATCACTGAGATTTTTTCCAGCAGCCCCATCAACTGGTTGGCCGAACTCACGCCCACCGTCATGACTTCCGGCAAGCGCGCCAACGCGGCCGGCACGTGTTCAACACGGGTCGCCAGCGAGACCATGCCCGCGCCACTGCGCAGGGCACTTTCTGCGCTCAATAGCGCAGCACCGCCAAAGCCGCGGTCGCCGCCGATGACCAGCAGGTGGCCGAACTGGCCTTTATGGGCGTCCGGGGAACGTGCAGCCAGTTGCGGCAAATGGCCGTGCAATAAGGGTTGTACGTCGGTTATTGCGTGTTTTGTCTGCGGCATGCGTCTTCAAGCTCCGATGTCTGGCAGAATTATACCTATCTAACCTGCGGTTTCCCTTGTCTCATGCCTGCCATCACCACCGATCTGCCCGCCCTCGCCCAATCGATCAAAGACTGGGGCCGCGAGCTGGGCTTTCAACAAGTCGGCATCAGCGGCCTGGACCTGGCCGAGCATGAGCAGCATCTGCAACGCTGGCTCGACGCGGGCTACCACGGCGAGATGGATTACATGGCCGCCCATGGCAGCAAACGCTCGCACCCCGACGAACTGGTGCCGGGCACGCTGCGTGTGGTGTCGCTGCGCATGGACTATCTGCCTGGCGACACCCAAATGGCGCAATTGCTGGCCAAGCCAGAAAAAGCCTACATATCCCGTTACGCCCTCGGCCGCGACTACCACAAGCTGATCCGCAAGCGCGTGCAGCAACTGGCCGACCGCATTCAGGCGCAGATCGGCCCGTTTGGCTTTCGCGCCTTTGTCGACAGCGCGCCGGTGCTGGAAAAAGCCATCGCCGAACAGGCCGGTCTCGGCTGGATCGGCAAAAACACCCTGGTGCTCAATCGCAAGGCCGGCAGCTACTTCTTTTTGAGCGAGCTGTTTGTCGATTTGCCGTTGCCGGTCGACGCCCCGCACAGCACCGAGCACTGCGGCCGCTGCACCGCGTGTTTGGACATTTGCCCCACCAATGCCTTCGTCGGCCCCTATGTACTGGACGCGCGACGCTGCATTTCCTACCTCACCATCGAACTCAAGAGCGCCATCCCAGAAGACTTGCGCCCGCTGATCGGCAATCGCGTGTTCGGTTGCGATGACTGTCAGATCGTTTGCCCGTGGAATCGTTTCGCCCGCGCCACCACTGAGGGCGATTTCAAGCCACGGCATAATCTGGATAACGCTGAGCTGGCCGAACTGTTTATGTGGGACGAGGATAAATTCCTCAGCAGCACCGAAGGCTCGCCCCTACGCCGCGCCGGTTATGAGCGCTGGCTGCGCAATTTGGCGGTCGGGCTGGGCAATGCGCCGTCGAGTATTCCGGTGCTGGAAGCCTTGAAGGCGCGCCGGGATTACCCCTCGGAACTGGTGCGCGAACACGTGGAGTGGGCGCTCAACAGGCACGCTACGCGTTAGTGCACGTCGTCGTTGTAGACGAACTTGGGCATTTCCCAGTGAAAACGAATCGCCAGCAGACGCAGTAGAAAGCCACTGAACAACGTCAGCAGAATCGCTTGCTCGCTCGGCAGCGCAAGGTAAAGGCACAGCATGTAGAACCACGCGGCCAGGAACGACACGCTGGCATACAGCTCACGGCGGAAGATCAGCGGGATGTCGTTGCAGAAAATATCTCGCAGGATGCCGCCGAACACCCCGGTGATCACGCCGCTGACCGATGCCACCAACATGCCGTGGCCCATTTCCAGCGCGGTCATGCAGCCGATCAAGGTGAACGCCACCAGGCCGACGGCATCGAGCGCCAAGAACAGCGAGCGCAGGTGGCGCATCAACGGCGCGATAAAGATCGTCACCAATGCCGCGATGGAGGTCAGCACCAGGTATTCCGGGTGCTTGACCCACGTCAGCGGGTAATGCCCCAACAGCACATCGCGCACCGAACCACCGCCCAGGGCGGTGACGCAGGCAATCAGCACCACGCCAAACCAGTCCATACCGCGCCGCCCGGCGGACAGGGCGCCGGTCATGGCTTCGGCGGTGATGGCGATGAGGTAGAGCATCAACAGCATGATGGCGATCCTTGCAAAGAGGCGCGCAGTCTAATCATTTGGTGATGGCACCAAAAGGGGGCGTTTGGCGAAAGACCGAGGCGCGCCCTTCGCGAGCAAGCCCGCTCCCACATTCGACTGCATTCCAAAGGTGGAAATCGGTTAAATGTGGGAGCGGGCTTGCTCGCGAAGGCGTCGGCTCAGGCACTACATCTTCAAGCCTTGATGAAATGCTTGCGGTAATGCTGCAACTCAGCAATCGATTCGCGAATATCATCCAGCGCCAAATGGGTGCTGCCCTTATGGAAGCTGTCTTTAACTTCCGGCGCCCAACGTGCAGCCAGCTCTTTCAAAGTGGACACATCCAGGTTTCGATAGTGGAAGTAGCTTTCCAGCGCCTTCATGTGCGTATAAAGGAAGCGGCGATCCTGGCAAATGCTGTTGCCACAGATCGGCGACTTGCCCTTGGGCACCCACTTTTCCAGGAAGGCGATGGTTTCAGCTTCGGCGTCAGCCATGCTGATGCGGCTGTCGCGCACGCGCTGGGTCAGGCCGGAGTTGCCGTGGGTGCGGGTGTTCCACTCGTCCATGGTGGCGAGTACGGCGTCGCTGTGGTGAATGGCGATCACCGGACCTTCGGCCAAGGTGTTGAGGTTGCTGTCGGTGACAATCGTCGCCATCTCGATGATGACGTCGGTGTCGGGGTTCAGACCGGTCATTTCCAGATCGATCCAAATCAGGTTCTGTGGGTTTTGCATGGCTTGATTCTCTTGGCACCTTGGCTTAGCTGCGCAGTTTAGCAGGCGGGGCCGTGCTAGACTCGCGACCGTTTTACCCAACCTTTGCATTATCGACACGGAACACCAATGGCCAAACGCCAGCTCAACCGTCGCCAAAACTGGCGCATCGAAAAGATTCAAGGTGAACGCGCCGCTCGCGCCGCCAAACGTGAATCCTCCGCCGTGGAAGCGCTCGAGGGCGGCGACCTGGGCCCCGAACAAACGGGCCTGGTGATCGCGCACTTTGGTGTGCAGGTCGAAGTCGAGGCGCTCGAAGGCGAACTCGCAGGCTCTGTTTCCCGTTGCCACTTGCGCGCCAACCTGCCTGCGCTGGTCACCGGCGACAAGGTGGTGTGGCGTGCCGGCAACCAGGGCATCGGCGTGATCGTCGCCCAGTTGCCGCGTACCACCGAATTGCGCCGCCCCGACAGCCGCGGCCAGCTCAAGCCGGTGGCGGCCAACGTCGACATGATCGTGATCGTGTTCGCACCGCTGCCAGAGCCGCATGCCAACCTGATCGACCGCTACCTGGTCGCAGCCGAGCATGCGGGCATTCGCCCACTGTTGCTGCTGAACAAATTCGACCTGATCGACGAGCAGAACGCCCCGGCGCTCAACGCGCTGCTGGCGGTGTACCGCACACTGGGTTACCCGGTGCTGGAAGTTTCAGCGCATCACGGCAACGGCATGGAACAGCTGCAACAGCAGTTGGACGGGCGCATCAGCGTGTTCGTCGGCCAGTCGGGCGTGGGCAAGTCGTCGCTGGTCAACAGCCTGCTGCCGGAAGTCGATACCCGCGTCGGCCCGCTGTCGGAGCTGTCTGGCCAGGGCACCCACACCACCACCACCGCGCGGCTGTTCCACTTCCCCGGCGGCGGTGAGTTGATCGACTCCCCAGGCATCCGCGAATTCGGCCTCGGCCACGTCAGCCGCAGCGACGTGGAAGCGGGCTTCATCGAGTTCAACGACCTGATCGGCACCTGCCGCTTCCGCGACTGCAAACACGACCGCGAGCCGGGCTGTGCGTTGCTCAAGGCCCTGGAAGACGGCCGCGTGCAGCAGCAGCGGATGAACAGCTATCGGTCGATTATTGCGAGCTTGCCGGAGAGCAGTTATTGATTGCAGTCATTCACGGCGTACATAATCACTCTGTATCCAGCACAAGCTGGCAGGAGTCTGGATCCTCTCTGAGTCGATCCAGCGGCGTAGTAGGGATCTAATCCCCTGCTACGCGTTGTAGTGGGATGAAGTGAGTTCATTTCTACAGAGCACCTACAAAAAGGCCGCGATCATCGCGGCCTTTTTGTATCTGGATTACGACGCGGGCGCTGGCGCAGGCGCCGTCGGATCTTTCACCCCACCGTCATCAAACAGGTTCAGCTTCTGTCGCAGCTCATGCGCCGGCAGCGGTTCCTGCCCTGGCGGGATGGCGTTCGGGTCGGCCGGCACTTCGCCTGGCGCGCCTTCGCCTTGGGTCGGTGCCGTCGGCGCTGCGCCTTGATCGCCTTCAATCGCGCGCTGGGCTTTTTTGGTCAGCACGACGATATCGATACGACGGTTGATCGGGTTGAACGGATCCTTGGGATCAAACAGCTGCGAGGACGCAAAACCCACCACGCGGGCCACTTGCGGGTCCGGATAGCTGCCCGCGACCAGCGCACGGCGGGCAGCGTTGGCGCGGTTGGCGGAAAGCTCCCAGTTGCCGAAGTCGCCCTGGCCCGCATACGGCTTGGCGTCGGTGTGGCCGCTGATGCTGATCTTGTTCGGCACCGCCTTGATGGTGTCGGCCATGGCCAGCAGGATGTCCTCAAAGTACGGCTTCAAGCGCGCGCTGCCGGAATCGAACATCGGCCGGTTGGCGGCGTCGGTGATCTGGATGCGCAGGCCTTCCGGGGTGATTTCGAAGGAAATCTGGTCCTTGAATTTCAGCAACTGCGGGTTCTCTTCAACCTTGGTCTGCAGCTCCTGCAGCAACAGCTCCAGGCGCTCTTGCTCGACCTGCTCGGCCATGGCCTCGACGGTGTCGCGCTCAATCGGAATTTTTTCCTGCGGTGCTTCAGTCTTGACCTCGGGGTTGATGGTGCGCTCAGGCGCCAGCTGCGGCGAGCCGCCCAGGTCGATCACAAACGGGGTGCCGCTTTCCGAAAAGCCAATCGGGTCTTTGAAGTAACCGGCGATGGCGATCTTCTGTTCGGGCGTGGCGGTGGACATCAGCCACAGCACCAGGAAGAACGCCATCATCGCCGTCGCAAAGTCGGCGAAGGCGATTTTCCAGGCGCCGCCATGGTGCCCCGCAGCGAAGCGCTTGACGCGCTTGATGATTATCGGCTGGTTGTTTTCCATGACTTAGCGACCGCGAACCGCTTGTTCCAGCTCGGCAAAACTCGGGCGATGTTTCGGGTACAGCACCTTGCGCCCGAACTCCACCGCCAGCGACGGCGGCATGCCGGATGCCGAAGCCACCAGGCACGCCTTGATCGCTTCGTACAGGTTCACTTCTTCCTTGGCATCGTGGGCCAGGGAAGTCGCCAGCGGGCCGAAGAAACCGTAGGCGGCGAGAATACCGAAGAAGGTACCTACCAGTGCCGCACCTACGTGCATGCCGATGGCCTTCTGGTCGCCTTCGCCCAGGGACGCCATGGTCACCACGATACCGAGTACCGCCGCTACGATACCGAAACCGGGCATGCCGTCGGCAACGCCGGTCACCGCGTGGGATGGGTGTTCCAGCTCTTCTTTAAGGCTGAACAGCTCCATGTCGAACAAGCCTTCCAGCTCGTGCGGCGCCATGTTGCCGGAGGACATGATGCGCAGGTAATCACAGATGTAGGCGGTCATGCGCTCATCTTTGAGCACTGCCGGGTACTTGGCGAAAATCGGGCTGGCGGCGGCGTCTTCGATGTCGCCTTCGATGGCCATCATGCCTTCGCGGCGGCTCTTGTTGAGGATCTCGTAGATCAGCCCCAGCACTTCCAAATAGAAGGTGTGGGAGAAGCGCGAGCTGAACATGCCCAGCGACTTCTTGATCACGTGCATGGTCATGTAGCCGGGGTTGGCCTGCAGGAATGCGCCAAACGCGGCACCGCCGATAATCAGCACTTCGAAGGGCTGGATCAACGCGGCAATTTTACCGTGGGACAGGACGTACCCACCGAGCACACTTGCGATGACGACGATGATGCCGATAATTTTAGCCATAGGAGATTGGTACTTGCGCCGTCGGGTTCATGGACATATTGGGTGAAGCTGAAAACTCTTGTTCTACTTATCGGCAAAACTGCGCCAGACTATAGCCCGTTAAGGCGAAAAGCCAATTCGGCCCGTTCCGGGCGTGTTGAATGCAAGTGATGATCGCGCCCCAATCATGGCTAATGAAACGACAGTTCCAACGACAAAACCCACCACACTCGCCGCTTGGATCAAGCGCCTGGACGAGGTGCTGCTGCCCGTTCCCCAGGCCAGCCACGAGCGTGTGTGCAAAGCCATTCGCGATAGCCGCAGTTCATTGCGAGATATTGCCGAGCTGATGCAAAACAGCCCGGCGCTGGTGCTCAGCGTGATGCGTGAGGCCAACAGCCACACCCACGGCAGCATGGCCGAACCGGCGGAAAACCTTGAAGTGGCGCTGAACCGCCTGGGCCTCAAACGCGCCGAAGAGTTGCTGGCGCGCCTGCCCTCGGTGCCGGAAAAAGACATCCCGGTAGCCCTGCGCCAATTGCTGCTGGTGAGCCAACACGCATCCCAGCAAGCCAACGGTTTGTTCGCCAGCCGCCTCGCGCGGTTGTGGCAGGACATTCACTGGGGCAGCCTGCTGTTTCTGTCGCCACTGTGGCCGATGGCCGTCGCCTATCCCAAGCTCCTCGAAGAATGGGAATTGCGGGTGATCCACAAAGGCCAGCCGGCACGCAAGGTCGAGCAGGAATTGTTCGGTGTGCGCCTGCTGGACCTGTGCCTCGGCTTGACCGAAGCCTGGCACCTGCCGATCTGGGTCTCCCAGGGCTACAACCTGCTGCTGACCGAACAACGCCTGCTGGTAAAGGCGCTGCACATCGCCCGCGAAGACGACGCCTTGCGCCACCAGCAATTGCTCGACGCCGAACCCAACCTGCGCCGCTGGCTCAACCAACCAGCCAACACCGTGCTGCTGGCGAACGGCCTGGCGATGTCGGCCCAGGAATCCTGGACCTGCCCGCACACCGAGCGCTGGCAATACCTCACCGCGCTGTACCTGCAAGCGCCGCTGGGCGACGTGCAGCAGCAGGTTCACCAGCAAGCGGTGACCAGCGCGCGCAGCACCTTGATGCCGGACCTCTGGCACCCGGCGCTGTCGCTGATCTGGCCGTGGCATGTGCAGAAAATCCATCGCGGCCTGCTGCCGGCACCGCCGCCCACTGCCGAAGCGCTGGCCGTGTGGCGCAAGCGCTGCACCGAGCTGCTGGTGGAGCCGAGCCGTTTTGCCAACGCCATGCACCTGACTACGTGTGCCAAGGAAGCCTTGGTCGCCAGCGGCATGCAGCGGGTTTTGCTGTTTATGGCCGACCGTGCGCTGAGCACCTTGCGCGTGCATCAAGCCGATGGCTTGCCCAAGGATGCCGCCAACCTCAGCCTGGACGTGGTCAACAGCACGCTGCTGCAACGCCTGCTGGAGAAGTCTGCCCAGGTTCGCCTCACGCCGGACAATCACGCACAGTTCTCGGCATTGCTGCCGCCGATCCTGCGCCGCCTGTTTACCGGCGAACACCTGTTGCTACGCTCCTTGAGCTGTAACGGCAAGGTGGTGATGCTGATGGTCGCCGACCAGGGCGGCGGGCCGTTCTCGGAAACCACCGTGCAGGCGTTCGGCAAAACCGCTCAATGCATCGAGAAAGCCCTGCACAGCTTTACCAACCGCAGCGCTTGATGCTTGCGCTACAATCGCCCTCTTTTATCGCCAACATTTGTGCCCAGGAGACCTCACATGCCTGACTTCTCTGGCTTGCCGCTGGTGATCGAGTCCAGCGACCTGCTCGGTCAACTGGATGCCGAACACCTGATTCTGGTGGACCTCACCAGTGCCGCCCGCTACGCCGAAGGGCATATCCCCGGCGCGCATTTCGTTGACCCCAAGCGCACCCAACTGGGCCAGCCACCCGCGCCCGGTTTGCTGCCGAACAAGGCCGACCTGGAAAAACTCTTCGGCGAACTGGGCCACACCCCGGACGCGACCTACGTGGTCTACGACGACGAAGGCGGCGGCTGGGCCGGGCGCTTCATCTGGATGCTCGACGTGATCGGCCACCAGAAATACCACTACCTGGACGGCGGCCTGCTGGCATGGCTGGACGGTAACCACCCACTGTCCACCGAGGTGCCCGCCCCCGTCGGCGGCCCGGTCAGCCTGACCTTGCACGACGGCCCCACCGCCACCCGCGAATACCTGCAGAGCCGTCTTGGTGCTGCCGACCTGGGCATCTGGGACGCACGCGGCCCGCTGGAGTATTCCGGCGAAAAAGTCCTGGCGGCCAAGGGCGGCCACATCCCCGGCGCCGTGAATTTTGAATGGACCGCCGGCATGGACAAGGCGCGCAACCTGCGCATCCGCCGCGACATGCCGCAGATCCTCGAAGACCTCGGGCTGACCAAAGACAAAGAAATCATCACCCACTGCCAGACTCACCACCGCTCTGGCTTCACCTACCTGGTGGCCAAGGCGCTCGGTTATCCGCGAGTCAAAGGTTATGCCGGTTCCTGGGGCGAATGGGGCAACCACCCCGACACCCCCGTTGAGATTTAAGGTTTAAAGGACAGTTAATGAAAAAGCAGTTGTTTATCCTCAGCCAGTATTTGCTGCCGCACCACTTGCTCTCGCGCTTGGCCGGCTGCATTGCCGAGTGCCGCGTGCGCTGGTTCAAGAACGCCTTCACGGCGTGGTTCGCCAAGCGCTACCAAGTGGACATGTCCCTGGCGCTGGTTGAAGACCTGACCGCCTACGAGCACTTCAACGCCTTCTTCACCCGCGCGCTGAAAGACGGCGCCCGCCCGCTGGATCAAACCCCAGGCGCGGTATTGAGCCCAGCCGACGGTGCCGTCAGCCAGTTGGGCCCGATTGAACATGGCCGGGTGTTCCAGGCCAAGGGCCACAGCTTCAGCGTGCTGGAACTGCTGGGCGGCGATGCGGCAGTGGCTGCACCGTTTATGGGCGGCGACTTCGCCACGATCTACCTGTCGCCGAAGGACTACCACCGCGTGCACATGCCGCTGGCCGGTACGCTGCGCGAGATGGTGTATGTGCCGGGGCGGATTTTCTCGGTCAACCAGACCACCGCCGAAAACGTGCCGGAGCTGTTTGCACGTAACGAGCGTGTTGTCTGCCTGTTCGACACCGAACGCGGCCCGATGGCGGTGGTTTTGGTGGGTGCGATGATCGTCGCGTCGATTGAAACCGTGTGGGCCGGGCTGGTAACGCCGCCGAAACGCGAGCTGAAAACCTTCCGCTACGACGAAGCCGCACGCGCGCCGATTCACTTGGAGAAAGGTGCCGAGCTGGGCCGCTTCAAGCTGGGTTCGACGGCGATCGTGCTGTTCGGGCCGGACCAGGTGAAGTGGGCTGAAGAACTGGTGGCGGGTACGCCGGTGCAGATGGGCCAGGGTATCGCCGCGCCTAAAGCCTGATTAAAGCCGATTGAAGATCAAAATGTGGGAGCGGGCTTGCTCGCGAAAGCGGTAGATCAGTCGATATCTCTGTTGACTGTTACACCGCATTCGCGAGCAAGCCCGCTCCCACATTGACCGTACTCTTTCAGTGATTACGGTGTTACAGCTGACCGTCGCGGTCGCGAAAGCCCAGCAGATACAACACACCGTCCAACCCCAAGGTCGAAATCGCCTGCTTGGCCGACTGCTTGACCAACGGCTTGGCGCGGAACGCCACACCCAACCCGGCAATCGCCAGCATCGGCAAGTCATTGGCGCCGTCGCCGACCGCAATGGTCTGCTCCAGACGCAAGCCTTCCTTGTGGGCCAATTCCTTCAGCAGATCGGCCTTGCGCTGTGCGTCGACAATCGGCTCCACCGCCACGCCGGTCACCTTGCCATCCACCACTTCCAGCTCGTTGGCGAACACATAGTCGATGCCCAGCTTGGCCTGCAATTGCTTGGCGAAGTAGGTGAAGCCACCTGACAGGATTGCGGTTTTGTAGCCCAGGCGCTTGAGTTCGGCGAACAAGGTTTCGGCGCCTTCGGTCAGGCGCAGCGACGCACCGATCAAGTCCAGCACGCTCACATCCAGGCCTTTGAGCAACGCCAGGCGCTCCTTGAAGCTCGCACGAAAATCCAGCTCACCGGCCATGGCGCGCTCGGTGATTTCGGACACCTGCTCGCCCACACCGGCAGCCTTGGCCAACTCGTCGATGACTTCGGCTTCGATCAGCGTGGAGTCCATGTCGAACACCGCCAGACGGCGGTTGCGACGGAACAGCGAATCTTCCTGGAAGGCGATGTCGACATTCAGCTCCTGGGCCACGCTGAGGAATTCAGCGCGCAGGGCTTGCGGATCAGCCGGCTCGCCGCGCACCGAGAACTCAATGCAGCCCTTGCCCTTGTCGGCTGGCGTGTCCAATGGCATGCGACCCGACAAACGGTCGATGTGGTCGATATTCAAACCGTATTGCGCAGTGATCGAACTCACGCGCTGCAATTGTTCGGCGGTAACTTTGCGGGTCAGCAGCGTGACGATGTGGCGTTTTTTTCCCTGGCCTTCCACCCAATGCTGGTAATCGGCTTCGGACACCGGCGTGAAACGCACTTGTTGATCGAGCTTATACGCCGTAAACAGGATGTCCTTGAGCACCGACGAAGCCTGCTCGGTGCTCGGGATTTCCACCAGGATGCCGAACGACAGGGTGTCGTGGATCACGGCCTGGCCGATGTCGAGAATATTCACACCACCCTGGGCCAGAACACCGGTAATGGCTGCGGTGAGACCCGGGCGGTCAACACCAGTGATGTTTATCAGGACAATTTCGCGCAAAGCGCACCCCCAGGCTGGAAAAAAACCGCATTCTACCCACTTTCAGTGACCATCGGGCACAGCCAGCGCTTTGCCGGTCCTAGGCCTGTCGCTATACTGCGCGTCAACTTCACGGACTAAAGAGCCGAGCTCAAGTGAACCGGCCTACGCCAGTAAAAACCGATAACTTCTTCCTGCTGATCTTCCGGGCACTGCGCCACCGCCGTGTACCGATCGCATTACGCATCGCCAGCCATAACGTGATCCTGGTCGCTCTGGCCTTGGTGATCTACGCCTGTGTGATGGGTTTGCAGTTCAAGCAGGCCATGCACGAGCAAGCCGACGCCCTGGGCGAGAGCTTGACCACTCAGACCGCCACCTCGGCGACTGAGCTGCTGGTGTCCAACGACATCCTCAGCCTCAACGTGCTGCTCAATAACCTGACCAAGAACCCGCTGGTGGCTCACGCCGCTATCTATAGCGTGGACAACCGGATCATGGCCGAAGCCGGGCAGCGCCCGAAAAACGGCCTGTTGGGTGAGGCCGAAGGCCTGTACCAGAGCAACATCACGTTTCAGGATGTGAAGGCCGGCCAACTGCGCATCAGCCTCGACATGCAGCAATTCCAGCAGCCGATGACCATCAGCCTGCAGAGCATGGGCATTCTCAGCGCGATCCTGCTGGCCTTGGCCCTGGCCCTGAGTTTGCGCCTGGGTCGGCATATCTCCACGCCGTTGATGCAACTGCGCATCTGGCTGCGCGATATCGACGAGCACACCCCGGCCACTGACCGCCAGGATGAGATCGGCGACCTCGCCCGCCAACTCCACGCCAGTTTCGCCCCGGAACCTGTAGTGCCCGAGGTTGAACCCGAGCCTGAGTACGACGACACCGACTACGACGCAGACGAACCCGAGTTTGAAGTGCGCGACTTGCGTGACCCGGGCTTTGACGAAAGCGCGCCGGTGGCGGGCCTCAAGCCTGCAACGCGCCAGATCATCAAGGCCGAGGAAGATGAACTGGATGATGAAGATCCGTTCTCCGACTTGCGCGACACCTCGGCTGCCGCCCCGGCCGTTGCGCCAAAGCCTGCACCGGTGAAGAACACCGAACCTCAGCACAGCGCCGTATTGGCCGTGCAACTGGGTGCCCAGGACCAATTGCGCCGCCTGCCGCGTGCGCGCTTGACCGAACTGCTGGAACGCTACCGTGACTGCCTGGACCAGGCTGCTTCGCTGTATCAGAGCGAGCTGCACACCCTGAACGATGGCAGCACGCTGATGCTGTTCCATAGCGAAGACAGCGGGGAAGACTATCTGACCAACGCGATCTGCTGCGGCGAGTTGTTGCGCGCCCTGGGCCATGCCCTGCAGATCGAAGTGGCCGACAGTGGCATCACCTTGCAGCTGCAGCTTGGCCTGACCGTGGGCGATGATCTGTTCGGCATGAGCCAGATCGACCTGCTGCTGACCGAGATCGCCCAGGATGCGCTGGCCTTGTCGCAACACAGCCGCAACCTGTTGCTGGTGGAGCGCAAGATCAGTGAAGACACCTTGATCCGCCAACGCGCGCGTATCCGCCCGATTGCCAGCCCTGAAGGCGCGAGCTGTGTGGAGCGGTTGATGGAGCCGTATCCATCGATGCTGGAACGCCAGTTGGCGCGGATGCATGAGACCCGTACAAAACTCTAAAGACCACCCGCTGATCGTTCCCACGCTCTGCGTGGGAATGCCTCTTGGGACGCTCCGCGTCCCGCCAGGCCCAGGCCATGTGCGAGGGTGACGCAGAGCGTCACTGGCTGCATTCCCACGCAGAGCGTGGGAACGATCAATGAGTAAGCGGGTGATTGATGTAGCCGTACAAAGCCCTAAGACTACCCACTGATCGTTCCCACGCTCTGCGTGGGAATGCCTCTTGGGACGCTCCGCGTCCGGCCAGGCCCGAGCCATGTGCAAGGGGTGACGCAGAGCGTCACGGACTGCGTTCCCACGCAGAGCGTGGGAACGATCAACACGATCAACAAAAAGGCCCGCTGAGTAAGCGGGCCTTTTGTTTTTGCGCTATTCAGATCAGAACCTGAACACTTCCATATCCGTACGAATCGGCGTAGCCATCGGCATCTTCGGCTTTTCCGGGGCTGCCGGCTTGGCCTGCGCCGGCGCCTGCTTACGCGGTGCTTCGGCAACCGACGGCTGGTTAGCCAATGGCTTGAGCGCCACCGATAACTGCTGCGCCAGATGCTGCAACAACACACCTTGGGCCTGGACCTGGGACGCGGTAGTGCCGGTGTGTTCTTCCTGCAGGTGCACGATGCGGTTATCGCGCACCTGGCCACGGCGGTCGATCAAGCGCCACTGTGCATCCAGGATCGCCGGCTGCGAAGCACCCGAGTCGAGTCGGGTAATGGTCAGCAACACCTGCACATCCGGCGTGAACCCGGCTGGCGCAGGCGCCAGCACCACGCGCTGGCTGTCCAAATGACCCGCCACCTGACGCAACATCAGCTGGTTGATATCGGACGACAAACTGCCTGCCCAACGGCCATCGGTGGAACCTTGCAAGCTGCCGTCGTTCTGACGTTGCAGCAGGGTTTCGCGTTGCAGGTAGTCAGCAACCACTACCGGACCCAACAACACAGCCATGCCAGCGGTTTGGGCTGGCTGAGCCGGACTTCCGCTGTCCAGCTGGTACAGCGACACCGGCTGGTGCGTGCTGCAACCCGCCAGCCCCAAAAGGCCAGCGAGCATCAAAAATAGAGGAAGGCGTGGAGCAGTCATCATCCCATCCAGGTGGCTGCCACAAGGCGAACCACAATGTAATACTAAAAATAACCTAAACACGCTCGGCCACGCCGGCGCTGGAAAGGCCATATCATCCGTGAATATGCGCCATGACTCCAGCGCGAAAGCGCCGATCTACGGGTTAAATCGTAGATCGAGGGCTCTAATACGCTTTAAACCGGCGTTTCGACCAACAAAGCGTCCACTCGCTGGAAGCCGCGCGGCAGTTTGTTACCGCGTCGGCCACGCTCACCCTTGTAGTGTTCCAGGTCGTCGGGGCGTAACGACAGCGTGCGTTTGCCGGCCTGGAGTACCAAGGTAGAGCCTTCCGGGATCACCGCGATGTCGGTCACGTACTCTTCGCGACTGGCCACTCGCTCCCCGGGAATCCCAATAATCTTGTTGCCCTTGCCCTTACCCAGCTGCGGCAAGTCACTGATTTTGAACACCAGCAAACGCCCTTCGGTGGTCACCGACGCCAGCCAGTTGCTCTCGCGGTCTTCCACCGTACGCGGCAGGATCACCTTGGCGTTGTTCGGCAAACTCAACAATGCCTTGCCCGCCTTGTTCTTGGCCTGCAGGTCTTCACCCTTGACCACGAAGCCGTAGCCCGCGTCGGAGGCGATCACATACAGCGAATCATCGTCCGGCAGCAGCACACATTCGAAATTCGCCCCCGGTGGCGGCGTGAGTCGACCGGTCAGCGGTTCGCCCTGGCCACGTGCTGAAGGCAAGGTATGCGCCGGCACCGAGTAACTGCGCCCGGTAGAGTCGATAAACACCGCAAACTGGTTGGAACGCCCGGCAGCAGCGGTCTTGAAGCCATCACCGGCCTTGTACGACAGGCCGGTGGCGTCAATATCATGCCCCTTGGCGGAACGAACCCAACCCTTTTCCGACAGAACGACGGTAATTTTCTCGTTAGGCAACAGCTCGGTTTCTGTCAGCGCTTTCGCTTCAGCACGCTCGACGATTGGCGACCGACGGTCATCACCATAGGTTTCGGCGTCTTTGATCAACTCAGTGCGCACCAGCTTCTTCAGCTTGGCTTCGCTGCCCAACAGGGCTTGCAGCTTGGCTTGCTCCTTAAGCAGTGCGTCCTGCTCATCACGCAACTTCATCTCTTCCAGTCGCGCCAACTGACGCAAACGGGTGTCGAGGATGTAGTCGGCCTGGATCTCGCTCAGCTCGAAACGCGCGATCAGCTCGGCTTTCGGGTGCTCGGCGGTACGAATGATGTGGATCACTTCGTCCAGGTTGAGGTAGGCAATCAGCAAGCCGTCCAACAGGTGCAGGCGGCGCTCAACCTTGTCGAGGCGGAATTGCAGGCGGCGGCGCACGGTCTGTACGCGGAACTCCAGCCACTCCACCAGCAAGTTGCGCAGGTTTTTCAGCTGCGGCTTGCCGTCCAGGCCGATGATGTTGACGTTGACCCGGTAGCTCGACTCCAAGTCGGTGCTGGCAAACAGGTGCTGCATCAGCACTTCGTGGTCGACCCGGCTGTTGGTCGGGATGATCACGATGCGGCACGGGTTTTCGTGGTCGGACTCGTCACGCAGGTCGGCAACTTGCGGCAGTTTCGACGGTTTGGCCTGCATCAGTGCGGCGATCTGCTCGAGCACCTTGGCGCCGGACACCTGGTGCGGCAGCGCGGTGACAATAATGTCACCGTCTTCGATGTGGTACACGGCGCGCATGCGCACCGAGCCTTTGCCGGTTTCGTACATCTTCAGCAGGTCGGCGCGCGGCGTGATGATTTCCGCTTCGGTCGGGTAATCCGGCCCCTGAATATGCTCGCAGAGCTGTTCGACCGTGGCCTTTGGCTCATCCAGCAAGCGCACGCAGGCAGCGGCGACTTCGCGCAGGTTATGCGGCGGCACGTCAGTGGCCATGCCGACCGCGATGCCAGTGGTGCCATTGAGCAGGATATTCGGCAAACGTGCCGGCAACACCAGCGGCTCGTCCAGCGTGCCGTCGAAGTTAGGACCCCAGTTCGCGGTGCCCTGGCCCAACTCGCTGAGCAGCACTTCCGAGTAGCGCGACAGGCGCGCTTCGGTGTAGCGCATTGCGGCGAAGGACTTGGGATCATCCGGTGCACCCCAGTTACCCTGGCCGTCTACCAGCGTGTAGCGGTAGCTGAACGGCTGGGCCATCAGCACCATGGCTTCGTAGCACGCCGAGTCGCCGTGCGGGTGGAACTTGCCGAGCACGTCACCGACGGTACGCGCCGACTTCTTGTGCTTGGAATCTGCGTCCAGGCCCAACTCACTCATGGCGTAGATAATGCGCCGCTGTACAGGCTTCAGGCCGTCGCCGATATGCGGCAAGGCACGGTCCATGATCACGTACATGGAGTAGTTGAGGTAGGCATTTTCGGTGAAGTCAGCCAGCGACCGGCGTTCTACGCCATCTAAGCTGTCTGCGAGGATGTCACTCATGCGGGCCTCATCATTGTTTGGTCTGGCGCAGCAGCAATGTGCCGCTGCGCTGGGTAAATTCAAGTTGTTTCAATGCACTCATGCCCAGCAGCACCTGTTCCCCGTCCAAGCCCGGCGCGACTATCGCGCGCACGTCCTGCAGGACGATATCGCCCAGTTTCAGGCGGTCGAGGTGGGTGCGATAGCCCTGAACACGGCCGTTGGCGGTGCTCAAGGTCACCGGCAGGCCACGTTTAAGCCCGAGGTGGTCGGCCAATTCGGCCGGCACCGCCACATCGGTCGCCCCGGTATCGAGCATAAACACCACCGGCTGAGCGTTAATCTGGCCGCTGGCAACAAAATGCCCCTGGCCATTGCCCAGCAATTTCACTTCGATGTAACCCTCATGTTGCTCCGAGGTCACCACAGCATTGGGATTTTCCTGACGCGCCTCCCACTGCCCAAAAAACCGCGTAGCCAAAAACAGCCCGGCGCCCCACGCCACAAACATCAATACACGTCCGGCGCGCTTGCCAGGCGGTTGCGCGCTCATGGCTGGGCGCTCCAACCACCTGCCGGGGCGGCGAAACGATAGACCACAGGGCGTTTTTCACCATCGGCGCGCGGGCCGAAATTGTTGTCGATACCCAACCAGGCACCGTCGGCATCCACCACCAGGGCTTCGGCCAGGCCATACGGCTGAGCATAACGCCGGTTTGGCGCCAGGGTTTCATCGGCAAACGACCAGCACAGCTCGACTTTGGCCGTGACCGCATCGCGCCGGCAAATCTGGAACGCATTGCGTTCCAGGGTAAACAGCTTGCCGTTGAACAGCACCAGGTCGGCGAAATCCTTGGACACCGCCTTGGCATTGGTGAACTGCGCCGGCTGCACTTCCTGGCCGGCTTCGCTCAACAACACGCAAGGGCCGTCGCAATCCCAGACGCTTTGCCCGCGCTTGATCGAGATCAGGCCACGCCGCTCACGCTCGGCCGCCAGCCAAATCTGATTGCCTTGCGGGTTAATCGCCAGGCCTTCAAACAACGCGTTGAAATGCAGCAACATGCCGCTGGCCCGGGCTTCACGCACCATGCTCGGGGCAATCTTCAACCACTGCACCGCGCCCTCCACCGGCACTTGCAGCACGGCCGCGTGGGCTTCGCTGACAATGTAACGGTTACCGGCTGCGTCACAGGTGATGCCTTCAAAATCCAGGTCGCCACCACGAATGAACGACGCGGCCTTGGTGCGCGAGCGCAAACCCCAGGGCAAGCCGGACTCGGGCACCGGTGGCACGTCGATCTTTACCGTTTCGGCTTGCCAGGTCGGCGCGCTGATATCCAGGCGATAGATTTGATCGTCATCGCGGTCTGAAACCGTCCACAAGTCTTTGCCACACAGCGCCAGGCCCGAGAGGTTGCCGCCGCGCATGCCGTCCACCGGGTGTTCGGAAACCAGCTTGAGTTCAGCCACGGGCGCGGCAGCCACTGAGGTGGCCGCCAACCCGCTCAACATCAGGATCGCCAGGGCGAAGCCTGTGCGCATCAGCCCAGAACCTCGGCCAGGTTGCCTTTGGATTCCAGCCAGGCTTTACGGTCCGGGGCACGCTTCTTCGCCAGCAGCATGTCCATCATTTCCGAGGTGCCAGCGAAGTCTTCCAGGGTCAACTGCACCAGGCGCCGCGTGTTCGGGTCCATGGTGGTTTCGCGCAGCTGCGGCGGGTTCATTTCACCCAGGCCTTTGAATCGCGTGACCTGTGGCTTGCCGCGTTTTTTCTCGGCGACGAGGCGGTCGAGGATGCCATCGCGCTCGGCTTCGTCCAGGGCGTAGAAAATCTCTTTGCCCAGGTCGATGCGGTACAGCGGCGGCATGGCGACGTAGACGTGGCCGGCATCCACCAACGGGCGGAAGTGCTGGACGAACAGCGCGCACAGCAAGGTAGCGATGTGCAAACCGTCGGAGTCGGCGTCGGCGAGGATGCAGATTTTGCCGTAGCGCAGCTGGCTCATGTCCGCCGCGCCAGGGTCAACGCCGATGGCCACGGCGATGTTGTGCACTTCCTGGCTGGCGAGGACTTCGCTGCCATCGACTTCCCAGGTGTTGAGGATCTTGCCGCGCAACGGCAGGATCGCCTGGAACTCCTTGTCCCGCGCTTGCTTGGCGGAACCACCGGCGGAGTCACCTTCCACCAGGAACAGCTCGGAACGCATTGGGTCTTGCCCGGCGCAATCGGCCAGCTTGCCTGGCAATGCCGGGCCTTGGGTGATGCGCTTGCGCTCGACCTTTTTGCTGGCTTTCAAACGACGGCCGGCGTTGTTGATCGCCAGTTCCGCCAGGGCCAGGCCCAGTTCCGGATGCTCGTTGAGCCACAGGCTGAACGCGTCCTTGACCACACCGGAAACAAACGCCGCCGCCTCACGGGACGAGAGGCGTTCTTTGGTCTGGCCGGAGAATTGCGGTTCCTGCATCTTCATCGACAGCACGAACGCGATGCGCTCCCACACGTCTTCCGGCGCCAGCTTCACGCCGCGCGGCAAAAGGCTGCGGTATTCGCAGAATTCGCGCATGGCATCCAGCAAACCCTGGCG
Organism: Pseudomonas sp. R76; assembly: GCF_009834565.1. Taxonomy (GTDB): domain Bacteria; phylum Pseudomonadota; class Gammaproteobacteria; order Pseudomonadales; family Pseudomonadaceae; genus Aquipseudomonas. Next base: position 640,689 of record NZ_CP019428.1, on the reverse strand, counting down.
CAAACCGTTGACGTGGGTGCCGCCCTGGGCCGTGGGGATCAGGTTGACGTAGCTTTCCTGCACGCTGTCGCCACCTTCCGGCAACCACAGCAGCGCCCAGTCGACGGCTTCTTTATTACCGGCCAGGCTGCCGCAGAACGGCTCGTTGGGCAGGCGTTCAAAATCACTGACGGAATCTTCCAGGTAGGAGCGCAGGCCGTCTTCGTAATGCCACTCGACCTTTTCGCCGGTGCCTTTGTCTTCAAAGCTGACGAGCAGGCCCGGGCACAACACGGCCTTGGCCTTGAGCACGTGCTTGAGGCGGCTGATGGAGAATTTGGGCGAATCGAAGTATTTCGGGTCCGGCGCGAAGTACACGCTGGTGCCGGTGTTGCGCTTGCCAACGGTGCCGACCACTTCCAGGTCGGTGGCCTTGTAGCCATCGGCGAACGTCATCTGGTACTCGTTGCCGTCGCGCTTGACCTTGACCCGCACCAGGGTCGACAGAGCGTTGACCACGGAAATGCCCACACCGTGCAAGCCACCGGAGAACTGGTAGTTCTTGTTGGAGAACTTGCCCCCGGCGTGCAGCTTGGTGAGGATCAGCTCGACGCCCGACACACCCTCTTCCGGGTGTATGTCCACCGGCATGCCGCGACCATCGTCGGACACTTCCAGGGAATGGTCGGCGTGCAGGATGACCTGCACCGACTTGGCGTGCCCGGCCAAGGCTTCGTCGACGCTGTTGTCGATGACTTCCTGGGCAAGGTGGTTCGGCCGGCTGGTGTCGGTGTACATGCCGGGGCGTTTGCGCACCGGGTCGAGGCCCGAGAGGACTTCGATGGCGTCGGCGTTATAAGAGCTAGCGCTGGGAGTGGCCATGGGGTCTCGTCGTGAGTCGTTCGATTAAAAAGTGACCTGCGATTCTTACAGTGAAGAAAAATCGAAGGATTGATACTGATCTGCGCCAATGCCGGCAAAGCTCAACATGGCCGGCAATTGCTGGGCGAAACCTTGGTAACCGTGGTCGCCACCCGCCTGGATGCGCAAGGCACAAGCCCGGTAATACTGCTGGGCGAGGCGATAGTCCAGGGTTTCATCGCCGGTCTGCAACCACACCTGGTAACGCCCGGCGTCCTGCGGGGCCGGCACTTCCAGTTCGGCCAGTGCCGTGACGTGGTCGTGGGTCAATTCCCAGGTTTCATCGGTGTAGAGGTTCTTCTGGGTGCCCAGGTAACCGTCAAACATCCGATGAGGGCTGACCGCCGGGTTGACCAACAGCGCCTTGAGGCCATGGCGTTCGGCAAGATGGGTTGCATAGTAGCCGCCGAGTGAGCTTCCGACCAGCAGCGGCCGCCCCAGTTGCTCAATGGCCTCCTCCAATTGAGGAATCGCCTGACGGGGATGGTGATGCAGGGCCGGCACGCGCAATTGGTCGGCCAGGCCGAGGCTGTCCATCACGGTGATCAACTGGCTGGCCTTGTTGGAGGCTGGCGCGCTGTTGAAGCCGTGGATATACAAGATCGAAGCAGACATGCCGGGCTCTCCGTGCTTCAGCCAAAGAGGCGCAGTTTACAGGGATCGGGGTGGTGTGTGAGACCCTCTATCCAAAGGACACAGAAGATCCACTGTGGGAGCTGGCTTGCCTGCGATGACGGTGTATCAGTCACACATTTATCAACCGGTGTAGCGCTATCGCAGGCAAGCCAGCTCCCACACTTTTAACCAGTGTTTGCAGCGGTTAGTAGCCGTTGCTGCCGTAATCGATGGTAAACGCGAAACCTTCAACCCGCTCTACCCCGGTCTCCAACCGTCCGTCGGCATGCAGGCGCAGCCAGCGGTAACCCGGCGCTTGATCGCTGACCTTGAAGTCCTCACTGCCCGGCGCGAACTGGATGCACGTCGACGGCGACGCCAGCAGGCGTACGCCATTGCGCTCGCGGTCGATTTCCTGGTGCACATGGCCCCAAAGCACCGCCTTGACCTGCGGAAAGCGGTCGAACACGGCAAACAAGGCGTCGGGGTTGCGCAGGCCGATGGGCTCCATCCACGCACAGCCGATAGGCACCGGATGGTGGTGAAAGCACACCAGATGGTGGCGGCTCGGCGCTTCGCTCAAGGCTTGAGCGAGCAATTGCAGTTGCTGGTCTTGCAAGTAACCCGGCACCGAACCGGGCACGGCAGAGTCGAGCAGGGTCACTCGCCAATTGCCGATGTCGACCACCGGCTCAAGCAAATCACTGTGCTCGGCGGCGTGGGCCATGATCTGAGGCTCGTCGTGATTACCGGGGATCCAGCGCGCCGGGGCATCGATCTGCCGGGTCAGCTCGCGAAACTGTTGATAGGACTCAAGCGTGCCGTCCTGGGATAAATCCCCCGTGGCCAGCACCAAATCGATCTGCGGCTGCTGCTCGCGCACCAACGCGATCACCCGCTGCAGGCTCTCGCGGGTGTTCATGCCCAGCAGCGCGCCGTCGGCCTCGGCAAACAGGTGGCTGTCGGACAGCTGCACCAGCAGCGCCGACGCGTCAGGGTTCACAGTGGATACGCTCGGCAAGGCGCTCTCCCAAGGCAATCACAGGAATGGATGTGTGGCGTGATTATGCTAGGGCAGGACACAAAGAGGAAAGACGCAGTTCACATCTACCGCACGACTTCAAACTCATGCCCCAGGGCCAGGCAGTGGCTCAACCATTCACCGAGGAACACATTGAGCTGTGCTTTCTCATCGGGCTGGTGCATGAACACATTCGGGTAAGGATAGATGCTGCGAAAGCGTCGCGCATGTTCGGCGCTGATCACTTCGGCCATGCGCGCATCGTGATACACCTGCACTTCCAGCTGCGGCACCGGCAGCCACGGCAGGCTGTGTTCCTGGCGCACACGCAAAGTGGTGGTGTACGGGCAGTTGACGATGACCTCAAGGGTCAGCACGCCGAGCATCTGGTCGCCGTGGGTCACGGCAATGCGCCGCGCCTCGGGCGTGTGGCGCATGTCGGGAAGCAAGCGCATCAGCCGCGCATAGTTGGCCTCGCAGGCGGCTTGCAGCCCGATCAGGTCGACTCGATAACGTTCCCGTGCCTTTACTGCCATAACCCCCTCACTTCCGCGCGATTAAGCGCAAGCCATTGCAGGGCGATGATGCTGGCTGCGTTGGAAATTTTGCCGTCACGCACCGCTTGCAGGGCATCTTCGAACGCCCAGGTGGTGACGCGGATATCTTCTGCCTCTTCTTCCAGTCCATGGACGCCACCGGCCCCCGAGCTGTCGCAACGGCCAAGGTACAAGTGCACGAATTCAGTACTGCCACCGGGCGACGGAAAATATTTGGTGATCGGCCACAGCGCAGAGAACGTCAGCCCAGCTTCCTCCTCGGCTTCGCGGTGTGCAACCTCCTCCGGTTCTTCATCCTTGTCGATCAGGCCGGCGACCATTTCCACCAGCCACGGGTTATCGGTGCGGCCCATGGCGCCGACACGAAACTGCTCGATCAGCACCACTTCATCGCGCTGCGGGTCGTAAGGCAGCACGCACACGGCGTCATGACGCACGAAGACTTCACGGTTGATCACCCGGCTCATGCCGCCATCGAATTTTTCGTGGCGCAGCTGCACGCGATCGAGCTTGTAGAAGCCCTTGTAGGCATTGTCGCGCTGAACAATTTCGATTTTGTTCGGCGTCGATTTGGCAATGTCCGTCATATTCTTCCTCGTTAAGGCCGTGCGATTCGCGCCATCCTAACGCGCCCATGCCGGTTGGTGCAGCCCCTTTGCAGTTGCCGGGATAGACGGCGGGCGTCAAACTCACTCTAATAAGCTTAGTGGCGAACTGACTGCCTTGTCGGTAGTCGAAGCTCCACTCTTTTCGCTTTCCATCGATTTCCGAAGGACACACATGTCGCTTTTAAAAATCGCCTCCGTGGCCTGTATCGCCTTGACCCTGGGTGCCTGCCAAAGCCTGTTCCAGCCCAGCTACCTGAAGCCGCTGGACGCCAAACCGGACGCCTCGGAACAGATAAAGCCCGGCTGTGACAGCCCGGATTGCCCGCTGGTGAACATCGACACCGTGCATTTCCCCAGCGAGCCGCAACTCGACACGATTGTGGAACAACGCCTGCTGCAAATGACCCGCACCACGCCCGGCGCCAGCGTGCCGCCGACGCTGAATGCCTATCGGGACAAGTTCCTGCGCGAGTCGCCAGACCGCAACAGCATGTACTTGCAGGCCAAGGTACGTGACCAGCATGACGGACTGGTGATCATTGAAGTGTCCAGCTACCTGGACACCGGCGCCGCCCACGGCGAGCCCGGCCGTGGTTTCATCAACTATTCACGCTTGCTGCACAAAGAGCTGAGCCTGACCGACATGTTGCTGCCGGGCCAGGAACAAGCGTTCTGGAACACCGCGAAAGTCGCCCACAACAGCTGGCTGATCAACTCGCAAATGGACCGTGACCCCGAGTTCGTGAAGAACTGGCCGTTCCAGAAAACCCCGAACGTGGCCCTGACAAGCGCCGGCGTGGTGCTCAAGTACAACGTGGCCACCATCGGCCCGTACGCATTGGGGCTAATCGAAATGACCATCCCCTATGCGCGCCTCACCGGCGTGCTCAAGCCTGAGCTGATGCCCGCGCGCCACTGACGGCCCGCCCCAGGATCAACTGCAACAGCCCTGCCAGCAGCAATGCCGGCAGGGTTGCGCCGACATCCGGATACAGGTTGGCGAGCAGGTGATACGTGGCGATGCCGCCCAGCCAGGCCACCAGCGCCGGCCAATGCAAAGCGGCAACCGCGCCCTGGCCACGCCGGCGCAGGATGAAATGATCCACCAGCACCACGCCAAACAATGGCGCAAACACCGAGCCAATCAGCAACAGGAAGTTCTGGTACTGCGCCAGCGGTGCAAAGCAGGCGATCAAGGTGCAGATCACACCAATGGCCAAGGCCAGGTGCTCGACTTTCAAGCGCAGCAAGATCCCACTGGACACCGCCGCCGAGTGAATATCGGCAAAGGCGTTTTCCGACTCGTCCAGCAGGATCAGCAGTAGCGGAATGCCCAGGCCGGCACCGGCCAGCGCCAGCAACAGCGCATTCACTTCACCGCTTGGTGCGAACGCCAGGGTGTAGGCCACGCCCAGGCTCATCAGCCAGAAATTACCGATAAAGAAGCCCAGCGCCGTGCCGCCGAACACGCTTTTGGCACGCTTGCCGAACCGCGAGTAGTCGGCGATCAGCGGCAGCCACGACAACGGCATGGCGATGGCGATATCGAAACCCACTGCAAACGGCATCGAGCCGTCGCCGGACTTGGCCCACAGCGTGGCGAGGTCAGCCTTGGCGAACAGGTTCCAGGTCAGCCACAGGCAGGCGGCGAGCAGCAGCCAGATGCCCCACTTGCGCAGGATTTGCCGCACGAACGTCAGTGGGCCGCTGACGGCGAGCAACGTTGCCAAACCACCGAAAAACACTGTCCACAGCAACGGGCTGGCCAACAGGCTGCCTTCGCTGAATGCTCGCGTGCCCAGCAGGCTGGCGGCGTCGCGCATCACGATGATTTCGAACGAGCCCCAGCCGATCAGCTGCAGCAGGTTCAGCAACGCCGGCAGGCTTGCGCCTTTGGCGCCGAGGCTGAGTTTGAGCGCAGCCATGGCGGACAGGCCGGTGTCGCTGCCGATCACGCCGACGGCGGCCAGCAGCAAAACGCCCACCAGCGTGCCGAGGAAAATCGCCAGCAACGAACCGGACAAACCCAGGCCCGGCGCAAGCAAGGCGCCGGTTTGCAGGACCATCAGGCCGATGCCGAGGGAGAACCACAGGGAAAACAGGTCGCGGGCGCCGAAGACGCGTTTGTCGCTCGGCACTGCGATATCGGGAGAGTAGGTACTCGGTTGAATGCTCAAGGGTGTTATCTCTGAGGGGCTGATCGTTCCCACGCTCTGCGTGGGAATGCCGCTATGGACGCTCTGCGTCCGCCTTTGTGACGCAGAGCGTCACGGGATGCATTCCCACGCAGAGCGTGGGAACGATCATCGGGGTCAGACCTTTTTGTACAGCTGGCTGCCTTCCTGCTTGAACCGCTCCGCCTGCTCGGCCAAGCCCTTGGCCACGTCCACATCCACCGCTTCAATGCGCTGGTTGGCGGCGTATTCACGCACTTCCTGGGTGATTTTCATCGAGCAGAATTTCGGCCCGCACATCGAGCAGAAATGCGCGACCTTGGCCGAGTCTTTCGGCAAGGTTTCGTCGTGATAGGAACGCGCAGTGTCCGGGTCCAGGCCGAGGTTGAACTGGTCTTCCCAGCGGAACTCGAAGCGCGCCTTGCTCAAGGCGTTGTCGCGAATCTGCGCGCCGGGGTGCCCCTTGGCCAGGTCCGCTGCGTGGGCGGCGATCTTGTAGGTGATGATCCCGGTCTTCACGTCATCCTTGTTCGGCAAGCCCAGGTGTTCCTTTGGCGTGACGTAGCAGAGCATGGCGCAACCGAACCAGCCGATCATCGCCGCGCCGATACCGGACGTGATGTGGTCGTAGCCCGGCGCAATGTCGGTGGTCAGCGGGCCGAGGGTGTAGAACGGTGCCTCGTCACAGCACTCCAGTTGCTTGTCCATGTTCTCTTTGATCAACTGCATCGGCACGTGGCCGGGGCCTTCGATCATGGTTTGCACGTCGTGCTTCCAGGCGATCTTGGTCAGCTCGCCGAGGGTTTCCAACTCACCGAATTGCGCGGCGTCGTTGGCGTCGGCAATCGACCCCGGGCGCAAGCCGTCGCCGAGGGAGAAGCTGACGTCATAGGCCTTCATGATTTCGCAGATTTCGTCGAAATGCGTGTAGGTGAAGTTCTCTTTGTGGTGCGCCAGGCACCACTTGGCCATGATCGAGCCGCCACGGGAAACGATGCCGGTGACGCGCTTGGCGGTCAGCGGCACATAACGCAGCAACACGCCCGCGTGGATGGTGAAGTAGTCGACGCCCTGCTCGGCCTGTTCGATCAGCGTGTCGCGGAACAGCTCCCAGGTCAGGTCTTCAGCGGCGCCGCCAACTTTTTCCAGGGCCTGGTAGATCGGCACCGTACCAATCGGCACCGGCGAGTTGCGGATGATCCACTCGCGGGTTTCGTGGATGTGCTTGCCGGTGGACAAGTCCATCACCGTGTCCGAACCCCAGCGAATGCCCCAGGTGAGTTTCGCCACTTCTTCTTCGATGGACGAACCCAGGGCGCTGTTGCCGATGTTGCCGTTGATCTTCACCAGGAAGTTACGGCCGATGATCATCGGTTCCAGTTCGGTGTGGTTGATGTTGGCCGGGATGATCGCGCGGCCACGGGCGATTTCTTCGCGGACAAATTCCGGTGTGATGATTTTCGGCACGCTGGCGCCGAAGCTGTGGCCGGCGTGTTGCTGGTCAAGCAGACCGCTGGCGCGGGCTTCTTCGAGCTTCATGTTTTCGCGGATGGCGACGTACTCCATCTCAGCGGTGATGATGCCTTTGCGCGCGTAGTGCATCTGCGTGACGTTGGCGCCAGCCTTGGCGCGGCGCGGGTTCTTCACGTGGGCAAAACGCAGCGCGGTCAGTTCAGCATCGCTGAGGCGCTGCTGGCCGAAGTGCGAACTCAGGCCGGACAGGCGCTCGGTGTCGCCGCGCGACTCGATCCACGGCGAGCGCACATCGCCCAGGCCTTTGCGCACGTCGATGGTGACGTTTGGGTCGGTGTAGGGGCCGGAGGTGTCGTAGACCACCACGGGCGCGTTGATTTCACCGCCGAAATCGGTGGGGGTCACGTCCAGGCTGATTTCACGCATTGGCACGCGAATGTCCGGGCGAGTGCCGGGTACGTAGATTTTTTGCGAGCGGGTAAACGGCTGCACGGAACCGGAGTCGACCTTGGCCGATTCACTCAGGTGCACAGTGTTTTTCGGTTTTGTACTTTTTATTTCTGCGTTCATCACGGGCTCTCCAACTATCCAGGCGGTGGATTTTTGTCGGAGCGAACCTGTGACGGATGGACGCACTGAAACCAGTGCTGTGCTGACGCACGAGGGCTGTTCGATTGTCGAACAACATCCCGGACGAAGCACAAGAGGACTCGCCGGGTGACGAGAAATCTTGTTCCCTACGCAGGCGCTAACCTGATCAGGTTCAACGGGATCCGGTATTTACCGATCTCAGCCTTCCAACAAGGCACCCCGACAAGAACGCGGCCAGTCTAGACCATGGCGTGGGCAAATTGCCAATAGCGGTGCATTCAGCGTGATGAATGGCGTGATTGCGGGATTGTTGCGCCGGGTCAGCAACACTACACTCGGTTGCCGCCACAATGGCTTGACGCCAGAAATGGCCCGCCTTAGCCTTGGGCGCTAAATTATCGCCGTAATATTCACACTAGGGATCGCCTCATGCTGCGCAAACTCTCACTGGCTCTTGCCGTGTCTTGTGCGACCAATGGAATGGTCTGGGCAGCTGAAGCGCCCTTGTCCGCCAAAACCGATTTGGTCAGCGTCTACCAGGAAGCGGTGAACAACAACGCCGACCTGGCCGCCGCCCGCGCCCAATACGGCGCGCAGAAAGAAGTGGTGCCCCAGGCGCGTGCCGGCTTGCTGCCGAACCTGTCGGCCGGTGCCGACAGCAATAACGTGCGTACCCAGATCGACCAACCGGCGGCCACCGTCAACCGTGACGCCCACTCCTGGCGTGCGACCCTGAGCCAGCCGCTGTTCCGCGCCGATCGCTGGTTCCAGCTGCAAGCCGCCGAAGCCGTCAACGAGCAGGCCTCGCTGCAACTGTCGGCCACCGAGCAGAACCTGATCCTGCAAAGCGCCGAAAACTACTTCGCCGTGCTGCGCGCCCAGGACAACCTGGCCTCGACCAAGGCCGAAGAAAATGCCTTCAAGCGCCAGCTCGACCAGTCCAACGAACGCTTTGATGTGGGCCTGTCGGACAAGACCGACGTGCTGCAATCCCAGGCCAGCTACGACACCGCCCGCGCCAACCGCATCGTCGCCCAGCGCCAGGTCGACGACGCCTTTGAAGCGCTGATCACCCTGACCAACCGCGACTACAACGCGATCCAGAGCATCGTGCACACGCTGCCGGTGCTGCCGCCGGCGCCGAATGACGCCAAGGCCTGGGTCGAAACCGCCGGCCGCCAGAACCTCAACCTGCTGGCCAGCAACTACGCCGTCACCGCCGCCGAAGAAACCCTGCGCCAGCGCAAGGCCGGCCACTTGCCGACCCTCGACGCTGTGGCGCAATACGAAAAGGGTGACAACGACGCGCTGGGCTTCAGCAACCCGAACCAACTGCCGATTCCTTACGGCGGTGATGTGTCGCAACGCACCATCGGCCTGCGCCTGAACATCCCGATCTACAGCGGCGGCCTCACCAGCTCGCAAGTGCGCGAATCCTACTCGCGCCTGGACCAGAGCGAGCAGCAACGCGAAGGCCTGCGCCGCCAGGTGGTGGAAAACACCCGCAACCTGCACCGCGCGGTCAACACCGATGTGGAGCAGGTACAGGCACGCCGCCAGTCGATCATCTCGAACCAGAGCGCGGTCGAAGCCACGGAAATCGGTTATCAGGTGGGTACGCGCAACATCGTCGACGTGCTCGATGCACAGCGCCAGCTTTACTCGTCGGTGCGCAACTACAACAACAGCCGCTACGACTACATCCTCGACAACCTGCGCTTGAAGCAGGCGGCGGGCACGCTCAACCCAGGGGATTTGCAGGACTTGTCGCGCTACCTCAAGGCTGACTACAATCCGGACAAGGACTTCCTGCCGCCGGATTTGGCCAAAGCTGCGGCCGAGCAGCTTAAAGCTCGCCCGGGATACTAAGCACACTACAAAACCAATGTGGGAGCTGGCTTGCCTGCGATGCAGACACCTCGGTACTGCTGATACACCGAGGTGATGCTATCGCAGGCAAGCCAGCTCCCACACAAGCCCGCTCCCACATTTGGATCAGCGCTGAATCAGCCTGTCCAAGCCATCCAGCAAACGCTTCAGCGCGCCCTGGTTGGCCTGCATCACCGCAAGCCCCGCCTGCGCCATCTTGCGCGCATCCTGCGGCAGCTCGAACAGTTGCCGCACGGCTTCGGCCAAACCCTCGGCGTCATCCACCTCACGCAGCGCCCCGGCGTCGCGCATCATCGCGCTGATTTCGAGGAAGTTGAACAGGTGCGGCCCCATGATCACAGGCTTAGCCAGCGCTGCCGGCTCCAACGGGTTATGCCCGCCAGTCGGCACCAGGCTGCCGCCGACAAACGCGCTGTCGGCCAAGGCATAGAGAAACAGCAACTCGCCCATGGTGTCGCCGAGCAACACCGAAGTTTGCGCCGTCACGGGCTCGCCACTGGAGCGACGCACCGTGGTGAATCCTTGTTGCTCGCATAACTCAAACATCGGGCCGAAGCGTTCCTGGTGACGCGGCACCAGAATCAACAATGCATTGGGATAGCTTTCGAGCAGTTGGCGATGCGCAGCCAGTACCACGTCGTCTTCGCCTTCATGGGTGCTGGCCGCGATCCATACCGGGCGCTCGCTGGCGCCCCATTGCTCACGCAAGGCCGCTGCCCGCACGGGAAGCTCTGGGTCGATGGTCAGGTCGAACTTGATCGAGCCGGTGACTTCGACGGTTTCCGCACGCGCGCCCAGGCTGAGGAAACGCTGGGCTTCGGTATGCGTCTGCACCGCGAACAGGCTCATTTGCGCCAGCATCGGCGCCGTCAGCTTGGCAAAGCGTGCGTAACCTTTGGCCGAACGCGCCGACAGCCGCGCATTGGCCAGCGCCACCGGAATACCGCGCTGAGCACAGGCGTGAATGTGGTTGGGCCACAGTTCGGTTTCCATGATCACCGCCAGCCTGGGCTGTACGCGATCAAGAAAACGCCTGGCCGCGCACGGCAAGTCGTAGGGCAGGTAGCAATGCTGAATGCGCGGCTCATTGGCGAACAGCGCCTGGATGCGTTCGGAGCCGGTCGGCGTCATGCAGGTGACGGTGATCGGCAACGTCGGATGCCGCGCCAGCAGCCCGCGAATCATTGGCGCGGCGGCGATGCTTTCGCCCACCGACACGGCGTGCACCCAGATCCCGCCCGGTTGCATCACCGGCAGGCCGTAGGAGAAACGCTCGCCAATGCGCTGGGCATAGGCCGGCGCCTTGCGCGCACGCAGCCACAGACGTAAAGCCACCAACGGCAGCGCCAGGTAAAACAGACAGCTGTAGAGAGTTCTATTCATGGCGGCGGAGTTTATCGGCTTTTTCAGTCGATCGCCTGCAAGCACTCGGCAAATCGCTCGGCCAGGAAGCGCGCGGCAGGGCCGAGGTGTTCGTCGCGACGCCAGACCAGCTCCACCACCAATGCGGGCGGCGTCCATTCGCTGTCCAGTTCCACCATTTGTTGTTGATAGGTCGGGTACTGCACGATGTGCCGTGGCAGCCAGGCCCAGCCCAGGCCGCTCATCAGCCATTCGGCCAACACGTAGAAACTGTCGGCACGCCACACCAGCGGGCTTGCGGCTTCGCTGCCGGGGTAGACGCTGGTCTGGGTCGACATCAACAGCTGGCGAAACTGCGCGAGGTGCTGGCAGGTCACGTACTTTTCCTTGGCCAGCGGATGGTTCACACCGCACACCGTGACCATTTCCACACTGCCGACCACGCGCCGCTCAAGGGCTTCGGGGATTTGGTCGTGATAGAACAACAGGCCCAGGTCGGCTTTGCGCTCGACCAACTTGCGCGCCACATCGCCCTGGGCGGCACTGGACAACTGCACCTCCAGCAGCGGGTATTGCCCGGCCAGCGCTTCGAGGCTGTCGAGCACTGGCTGGAACAACATGGCTTCGTCCTGGGCCAGACGCAGGCAGGCTTCTTCGCCGCGCGTCAGTGACAGCGCGCGGCCATTGAGCCGCTCACACTGGCGCAGCACCTCGCGCGCTTCTTCCAGCAGCACGCTGCCGGCTTCGGTCAGGCGCGGCTGGCGGCCACTGCTACGGTCAAACAGGCTCAGCCCAAGGTCAGCCTCAAGCAAGGCAATGCCATTGCTCACCGCCGATTGCGCCTTGCGCTGGTCGCGCGCCACCGCCGAAAACGAACGCTGCTCGGCGACACTCACAAACAGGCGCATCTGTTCCAGGTTCCACTGCACGCTCATGGCTCAACCCATCTTTAAATCGGATAGGTAATGACTTTACCCCATCTTTCCAGGCGTTAGAATGCCGACCTTATCAAGCACGCCCACACCGAGGATTACCCCATGAATATCGCCTATGTTTACCTGGCCATTGCCATTTGCTCGGAAGTGATCGCGACCGTGTCCATGAAAGCGGTCAAGGGCTTGAGCACGCCGATCCCGCTGCTGCTGATGATTGTGGGTTATGGCGTCGCGTTCTGGATGCTCACGCTGGTGGTGCGCACCGTGCCGGTGGGCGTGGCCTATGCGGTCTGGGCGGGGCTTGGGATTGTGATGGTCAGCGTCGCCGCGCTGTTTATCTACGGCCAGAAACTGGATGTACCGGCGATGCTGGGCATGGGCCTGATTGTGCTGGGCGTGGTGGTGATTCAGCTGTTCTCGAAAACCGCCGGGCACTGATCGGCGCTCAACAGCCTGTATACTGCGCCTCTTGTCTTGAACACTGAGGTCGCCCATGCCATCCGTTATTTCCACCGACGTTCTGATTGTCGGCGCCGGGGTTGCCGGCCTCTGGCTCAATGCGCGCCTGCGCAGCCAGGGGTTTTCCACGGTGGTGGTGGAAAGCGCCACCTTGGGTGGCGGGCAAAGCGTGAAGTCCCAGGGGATTATTCACGGCGGTGCGAAATACGCCCTGCACGGCGCCCTCACCGGCGCTTCCGAAGCGATTGCCGATATGCCGCGCCGCTGGCGCGAAGCCCTGGCCGGTAACGGCGAGCTGGACCTGTCCGGTGTGCGCTTGCTGTCTGAAGCCCATTACCTGTGGTCGCCCGGCACCATCGCCGGCAACCTCACCAGCTTTTTCGCCAGCAAGGCCGTGCGCGGCCGTGTCGATCAGGTCAAGGGCGATGAATTGCCGCCTGCCCTGCAAGACCGTCGCTTCAAGGGCAAGGTCTATCGCCTGGCAGAGCTGGTCATCGATGTGCCCAGCCTGATCGAACGCCTGGCGCAACTGGCCGGTGACGGCTTGCTCGCCGGGCAACACATCGAACCGCTGCTGGAAGGCGACACGCTGGTGGGCTTGAAGGTGGATGGCCGCGAGATCCGCGCCCAGCGCATCGTGCTGAGTGCCGGTGGCGGCACAGCTGACCTGCTCAGCGCCCTGGGCCTGAGCCAGCCGGCCATGCAAAAGCGCCCGCTGCACATGATCATCGCCAAAGGCCCGGGCCTGAAGCCGTTGTACGCCCACTGCCTGAGCGGCGGCACCAAGCCGCGCCTCACCATCACCACGCACCCGGCCGCCGATGGCAATTGGGTGTGGTACATGGGCGGCGACATTGCCGAGGCGGACGGCGTGGCGCGCACGCCTGAAGAACAGATCGCCACCGCGCAAAAAGAGCTGGCGCAATTACTGCCGTGGATCGACATGAGCCAGACCCAGTGGGCCACCCTGCGCGTCGACCGTGCCGAGCCGCTGCAATCGGGCCTGAGCCGCCCCGACAACGCTTTCCTCGCCGAACAGGGCCGCCTGTTAGTCGGCTGGCCGACCAAACTGGCCCTGGCGCCGGACTTCGCCGACCGCGTGCTCAGCGCGCTGGAACGCGACGGCATCCGCCCGAGCGCCAACAGCGAAGCCCTGCCCGACCTGCCAAAACCGGCCATTGGCCAACCTGCCTGGGAGCAACTGTTGCCATGAGCCTGCCCACTCTGCATGACCTGCATCGCCCGCTGGGCAGCACCGGCCTGATGGTCTCGCCGCTGGGCCTGGGCACCGTCAAGCTCGGTCGCGACCAAGGCGTGAAATACCCCAACGGTTTCCAGATTCCCGGCGACGACGAAGCACGGATGTTGCTGCGCCAGGCCCGCCAGTTGGGCATCAACCTGATCGACACAGCCCCGGCGTATGGCCGCAGCGAAGAACGCCTGGGGCCACTGCTGCGCGATCAGCGCAAGGATTGGGTGATCGTCAGCAAGGTCGGTGAAGAGTTTGCCGATGGCGTGTCCCGGCACGACTTCAGCGCCGCCCATACGCGGATGTCGATCGAGCGCAGCTTGAAACGACTTGAAACGGATTTTATCGACCTGGTGCTGGTGCATTCCGACGGCAATGACCTGCATATCCTCAATGATTGCGAGGTGTACCAGACCCTGGCCGAGCTGAAAAAAGAGGGCAAGATTCGCGGCTACGGCTTCTCCGGCAAAACCGTCGAAGGCGGCGTGAAGGCTCTGGAACAAGGCGATTGCGCCATGGTCACCTACAATTTGAACGAACAAGCGGAAAAAGCCGTCATTGATTACGCAGCGGCTCACGGCAAAGGCATCCTGGTGAAAAAAGCCCTGGCCAGCGGCCACGTGTGCTTGGAGCCAGGAATGGATCCAATTCACGCCAGTTTCATGTTGTTGTTTGCGCAAACGGGCGTCGCCAGTGCTATTGTCGGGACCATTAATCCGCTGCACCTGGCCCATAACGTGGCGACCGCTGCCAAGGTCATTCGTCAACTCTGATGCCGCCCACGCGGCCGACCCCGTCGCAAGAAGGAGCCGACATGCCGCGAACGCTTATTAGAAAAAACCCCAGCAACTTTAAAACACTGCCGCTGCACGTCGAAGCAACACCCGAAGGCCTGAGCTACCAAAGCGTGGGCATGCCGCTCAACTTTGCCCAAACCCTGCAGCGGCGCAAGCCGGTGGAAGTAGCAGACCCCGAGCGTTTCGCCCTGGAACTGGCGAACCTCGGCGTGTCGGTGCGCCTGACACTGCATTGGCAAAACAAGGATTATTGGGTGCTGGTGCGCCAGCGTCGCCAGGACCGTGGCGACGTGGTGCTCAAGCTGATCTCCGGCTACGTGCCGGCTCACGAACTGAACCTGCCGCTGCACACCGCCATCCAGGAAATAGCCGAAGAGTGCCTGCTGGAAACGCCCGAAGGCTGGCTGGGCGGGCGCTTCAATGACACCTGGCTGCCGGCGCCCTACTCCGCCGCCCTGCATTACCGCGAAGCCCTGCCGTTTCGCTTGAGCCCGCTGTCGGGCGCCGCACGCCCGGTACGCTGCGCGACCACGCAACTGATCGAACGCCCACGGGCTTACGTGCACCTGCCGACCGCGTCGCTGCAATTGATTTATGACTTGCGTTTGGAAGTGCCGAAGGAAGCCAAGTCCCTGAGCCTGTTTCATGTGGATGAGCGGCTTGAAGGAGACCAGTTAGTGGCGCGCCTGGACCGCCAGCGGCCCGACCTGTACCTGATGCCGCTCAAAGACGGGCAACCGTTGGCCGAGCTGTACACGGTGAAAAAAGACCAGCTGTATCCGGCCAGCACCCGCGGCTTATACCTGGCCGAGAGCTTTGCCCAGCAGGAAGGCTGGCTGGTGCGCGATGAGCGGATTCGCTGGAAGGATTGGCTGCGGCAGCAAGGGCTGGCCGAACCGGAGAAAGAGTCGAAACTCAAGCGCCTGACCGGCAAGGCGCGGCAGATGTTGCGCAAGATTGTGCCGAAGAAAAAAGCCAGCCGCTGACACCCGTCGATCGATCGTTCCCACGATCTGCGTGGGAATGCCGCCCCGGACGCTCCGCGTCCTGATGTCACAATGTGACGCGGAGCGTCACAGGATGCGTTCCCACGCAGAGCGTGGGAACGATCATCACAAGGCTCAGCCGTTGAGTAACCGCTCCAGCCCGACCTTCAACGGGGTCGGTTCAGGCAACTTGAAGCTCGCCAAGAGCCGCTGGTTATTCGCCCGCGAATGCCGAATATCCCCCGAACGCGCCGGCCCGTAAGTGATCGCCGGCAACTGGCCGACCACTTCTTCCAACGCCTGCAACACCTGCTTGAGCGTGGTGGTGCGGTTCCAGCCGACGTTGATCGCCCCCAGTGGCGCTTCAGGCGCTTCGATGGCCTGCACCAGCACATCCACCAAGTCTTCCACGTACATGAAATCACGGGTTTGCTCGCCGTCACCGAACACGGCAATCGGCAAGCCCTGCTGCACGCGCTCACTGAAGATGCTGATCACCCCCGAATACGGCGATGACGGATCCTGGCGCGGCCCGAAGATATTGAAGAAGCGGAAGATCACCGGCTCCAGGCCATGCTGGCGGCGGTAGAAATCGAAGTAGTGCTCACCGGCCAATTTGTCGGAAGCATAGGGCGTCAGCGGCGCCTTGGTGGTCGCTTCGTCAATCGAATCGCCCTCGCCGTTGTTGCCATACACCGCCGCACTGGAGGCGTACACCACACGCTTGACGCCCGCCTTGCGCATGGCCTCGCAGACATTCAGGGTGCCGACGAAATTACTCTGGTGAGTGCTCACCGGGTCGTCCACCGAGGCTTGTACCGACGCCACTGCTGCCAAGTGCACCACGGCGCTTGCGCCAACGGCGGCTTGCGCTACCTTTTCGGCATCGGCCACATCACCTTCAATCAACTGCACGCGCGGGTTATCCAGCGGCAAGTTGCTGCGCTTGCCGGTCGACAGGTCATCCAGCACCCGCACGGCATAGCCGTTGGCGAGCAAGGCATCGACCAGGTGCGAACCGATAAAGCCGGCGCCGCCGGTGATCAGGACCCACTTATCAGCGTTACTCATTGTTGCGAATCTTCTCGACAATCGCCGTGGTCGAGCTGTTTTCAACCAGCCCCAGCACTTTGACCGTGCCGCCGTAGGCGCTGACGATATCGGCACCGACGACCTGGTCGACGGAGTAGTCGCCGCCCTTGACCAATACGTCCGGCTTGACTTGCGCCAGCAGGTTTTCCGGGGTGCCTTCAGAGAAGCTGATCACCCAGTCCACAGCGCCCAAACCCGCCAATACGGCCATGCGCCGGTCGACACTGTTGATTGGACGGCCCGGGCCTTTAAGGCGGCTGACCGAAGCATCGTCATTGACGGCAACGATCAGGCGGTCGCCTTGGGCGCGCGCCTGTTCCAGGTAAGTCACGTGCCCGGCATGCAGGATGTCGAAGCAACCATTGGTGAACACAATGCTTTCGTTGTGAGCACGCGCATCGTCAATCGCCAGCAGCAACTGCTCGATGGTCAGCACACCGCGCTCGGAGCCTTCGGAGCGCTGGATCGCACGGCGCAGCTCAGGCGCGCTGATGGCGGCAGTACCCAGCTTGCCAACCACGATGCCCGCCGCCAGATTGGCGAGTGCCACGGCGTGGGGCAACTCTTCACCGGCTGCAATCGAGGCGGCCAGGGTAGAAATCACGGTGTCGCCGGCGCCTGTCACGTCGAACACTTCCCGCGCACGCGCCGGCAGGTGCATCGCCGGGTGGCCGGGGCGCAGCAGGGTCATGCCGTGCTCGCCACGGGTGACCAGCAAGGCGCCCAGGTCGAGATCGGCCATCAGCGTGGCGCCCTTGGTCACCAGTTCGTGCTCATCGGCGCAACCGCCGACAATGGCTTCGAACTCGCTGAGGTTTGGCGTGATCAGGCTGGCGCCTCGATAAATCGAGAAGTCCTTGCCCTTGGGATCAGCCAGCACCGGAATGTTGCGGGCCTTGGCGGCCTTGATCAGTTCCTGGTGGTTCTTCAAGGCGCCTTTGCCGTAGTCGGACAAGACCAGCACCTTGATGCCTTCGAGCAACGCGTCGACCTGGCCGCTGAGGGCCAAGGCGTCGGTGGCGAAGGGTTCTTCAAAATCGATACGCAGCAGTTGCTGGTGACGGCTCATGACCCGCAGCTTGACGATGGTCGGCTGATGGGCAATGCGCTGGAACAGCGCGCGCACGCCGGCGCCGCGCAGGCTGTTGGCCAGGCTGTCGGCGGCTTCGTCGTCGCCGGTCACACCCACCAGGGAGGCCGGGGCGCCGAGGGCGGCAATGTTAAGGGCAACGTTGGCAGCGCCGCCTGGACGGTCTTCGATTTGCTCGACCTTGACGACCGGCACCGGTGCCTCAGGGGAAATCCGTGAGGTTCCGCCATGCCAGTAACGGTCGAGCATGACATCGCCGACCACCAAGACAGGGGCTTGATCGAATCGCGGCATGGACAACTTCATGGAGCAACCCACATACAAAATGAACAGGGGCGCGATATTAGCACAGGGTTATGGAAGGCTTGTGGAGGGTGTGCACAGAAGATAGTGCGACGGGCCTGCCATTGAATCCACTGAGGAACACCTGTGGGAGCGGGCTTGCCCGCGATGGCGGTGAATCAGTCGAAACATTCGGTGACTGATACTCCGCTATCGCGGGCAAGCCCGCTCCCACAAGGTTTTAGGTGATGTCGGCCGGGACCGGTGCATCCAGGCCCATGGCATGCAGGCGGGCGTAATAGCCGTTCTGCGCCAACAGCTCGCCGTGGGTGCCGCGCTCGACAATCCGACCGTCGTCCATCACCAGGATCAAGTCGGCCTTCTCGATAGTGGACAGGCGGTGCGCGATCACCAGGGTCGTGCGCCCTTGCATGACCTTGTCCAGGGCCGCCTGAATGTGCCGCTCCGATTCGGTGTCGAGGGCCGAGGTGGCCTCGTCGAGAATCAGCAGCGGCGCGTTCTTCAGCAAGGCCCGGGCGATTGCCAGGCGCTGGCGTTGGCCGCCGGACAACAGCACGCCGTTTTCGCCAACCTGGGTATCGAAGCCTTTGGGCAACTGGTCGATGAAGTCCTTGGCGTAGGCATCTGCCGCCGCTGCTTCAACGTCCGCCCGTGGCGCGCCAGCCAGGTCGCCATAGGCGATGTTGTTGGTCACCGTGTCGCTGAACAACGTCACGTGCTGGGTCACCTGGGCAATGTGCTTGCGCAGGTTGAGCAGCTTGTAGTCTTCGATCTCTACGCCGTCGAGCAGGATGTCGCCGCTTTCATGGTGGTAGAAACGCGGAATCAGGCTGGCCAGCGTCGACTTGCCGCTGCCGGAACGGCCCACCAGGGCGATCATCTGCCCAGGCTCAGCGGTAAAGCTGATGTCCTTGAGCACATGGCGTTCGGTGCCGGGGTAGGTGAAGTTGAGGTTGCGCACTTCGAGGCGGCCACTGACCTTGTCGCGCTCGACGGTGCCGCCGTCGACTTCCTGCTCTTCGTCCAGCTGTTCGAAAATGCTTTCAGCGCCGGCCACACCCTTCTGGATGGTCGAGCTGACTTCCGACAATTGGCGGATCGGCTTGGGCAGCAAGCCAGCCAAGGTGATGTAAGCCACCATGTCACCGGCCGACGCGTCACCGCGCAGGTAGAGCACCAGGAACATCAACACCGCCATGGCGGTGTAGATCACCAGTTGCAGCAACGGGGTGTAGATCGCCCCGGTGCGGGTCATGCGCAGTTGCTTGTCGGTGTTGCCCTGGCTGGCCTTGAGGAAGCGTTTCTCCTCGTAGACTTCGCCGCCGAAGCTGCGCACCACGCGGTAACCCTGGATGGTTTCGGAGGCCACGTGCGTCACGTCGCCCATGGCCACCTGGATCTTTTTGCTCTGCTTGCGGAATTTCTTGCTGGCCGTGCTGACCATCACCGCAATCAACGGCAGGATGGCGATCATCACCAGCGTCAGGCGCCAGTTCATGAACAGCAGCGAGGCGAACAGGAAGATCACCGTCATGCCTTCGCGGATCACCACCTTGATGGCATCGGTCGCAGCCCCCGTGACCATGGTCACGTTGAAGGTGATGCGCGAAATCAGGTGCCCGGAGTTGTGGTTGTCGAAGTAGCGGTTGGGCAGCGTCAGCAGGTTGTTGAACAGCTGCACCCGCAGGTCGTGGACCAGCCCCAGGGAGACCTTGGCCAACAAGTAGTTGCCCAGGAACGAACCCAGGCCCTGCCAGGCTGCGATCAGAATGATCAACAACGGCACGGCTTGCAGCAATTGCAGGTCACGCAGGAACGGTACGCTGGGGAACAGCACCGCTTCGGGGTTGGATAGGCCGTCGACGAAGTACTTGAGGATGTACCCCAGCATGGGCTGGGTCGACGCGAAAATCAGAAATCCGACGATACTCAGCGCGAACAAGCCGGCGTAGGGCTTAACGTACATGAGCAGGCGGAAGTATATTTTCAAGCTCGAAGGGCTTGCGCTCGGACTGGAGTCGGTCATATCACGCGGCGTTTTGAAAAAGGAGGCTGACTTTAGCACAGCTTCTCTGTTGTACTTGCACCCGGCATGACCCCCGGCCCGGTTGGATCCAGCCGGCGACATTATATAGCCACTACTTTAAGATGGTCGGCTTTCTCTTTCTGGAATGGCTTTATCGTATGCACTCCAAGCGCCTTACCTATGGCTCAAATCGCGTTTTCGACTTCCTGGTCCTCTGGATTTTGCCCATTGGCTTGTTGTTGCTGCTGAGTTCGCTGTTCTACGTCACCAATCGCAATGTCATGCACCGGTTCTACTCCGGCTTCTTCAGCGTGCCGACCTTGCTGTTGCTGTGTCTGCGCCCGCGAGAACTCAAGGAGTTGTTGCGTGAGCCGCTGGTGATTGCCTTCGTGGCGTTTTGCGCCTGGGCAATGACCAGCGTGTTGTGGAGCCCGGAACCTACCGGCGACTCCAACCTGTTCAAGGTGCCGCTGCAAACGTTCATGCTGTTTGCCGGCTGCGGGCTGCTGCTGCATTACCGCAACGAACTGTTCAAGCCGATCTTTTTCAGTGCTGCCGCGATTGCGCTGGTGGTGTGCCTGTGCAACCTGGTGGCGTTCGTCAAAGGCTTCGAGCCGGGCATGCGCATGATCGGCGGCTTGGGCGCCCTCGATAACCCGCTGCTCAGCTCGCACATGTTCGGCTTTTTCTGCGTGTACTGGCTGTACGTCTGCATGACTACCCGACGCTTGCAGGTGCTGTGGTTCAGCGTGCCCGCACTGGCGATCATGGCGGCTGCCATCCTGGCTACCGGGTCACGCACGCCGCTGGTGGCGCTGACACTGACCATCCTGTGGATGAGCTTTATCAGCCGCAATCGACGCTCTGCGCTGCTGATCGCCGCCATGGTCGCGGGGGCTGCCGGGCTGCTGTTGATCTATCCCGAGGCGATCACCGAGCGCGGCAGCTCGTTGCGCTTTGAATTGTGGGGCATGACGCTGCAGCGGATTGCCGACCACCCCTTCATCGGCCACAGCTACGACTCTGAGCTGTACCTGACCCTGGGCGATGGCTACGAACTGCGCGAACCCCACAACTTCGCCCTTGGCGTGCTGTATTACGTCGGCATCATCGGCTTTATCCCATGGATCTGCATGCTCGGCTGGGGCTTGTACAAAGGGCTCAAGGAGCGGGCACAGCCGTTGTTCATCCTGGCATCCTCGCTGCTGGCCTACGGCATCGGCGCAGGCCTGACCGAAGGCGGTGGCATTCTGTCGCGGCCCAAGGAGCACTGGTTCCTGTTGTGGATTCCGCTGGCGCTGATCGCCGGCCTGAGCATCGCCCAACGCCGCCACAGCCTGCTGCGCAGGCCAGTGGAAATGCCCAAGCCACAGGCCTTTGAAGCACTGTGCAACGGCGCCCACGTCGTCGAAGAAGATGGCTTGGGACCGAAGGTGCTGCGCCTGGAGGATGGCAGCTTCCTCAAACTGTTCAGGGCGCGCCGCTGGTACACCTCGGGCCGGTTTAATCCCTATTCGGAGCGCTTCGCCAGCAACAGCGAACAGCTGCAGCAAACAGGTATTGCTTCACCGCCGATTCTCAACCTCTACAGCCTGCACGACGGCAGCAGCGCCGTGCGTTATCAGCCGCTGCCGGGGCTGACGCTGCGTCAAGCCTTGCAAAGCCTGGACAGCAGCCTGCGCGAATCGCTGATCGAACGGTTCGGCCGATTCATGGCGCAGTTGCACGAACGCGGGGTGTACTTCCGCTCACTGCATCTGGGCAATGTGCTGTTACTGGAAGATGGTGAGTTCGGGCTGATCGATGTGGCCGACATGCGCATTTACCCGTCAGCACTGCGCAACACGCTGCGCCAGCGCAACTTGAAGCACATGCAACGTTATCCGCAGGACCGCAATTGGCTGTTCGAAGCGCACTTTGAGCAATTGGCCAAAGGCTACGGGTCCGTTGCATCGGCACACGCCACGGTCAAACTCCGTGAGCAGGTGCTGACACTGGCGCGCCCGGCCGCCTGATCCGCGAGGTTGTGCGCCCCAGGGCGGGGCGCACACAACGCTGTCAGTCTTTTTCCAGCGGGGAGAAGTACAACCGGCTCAAGCCGCGCCAGGTTTTCTTGTTCCAGGCCCGGAACGGGATCTGTGCCAGCAGCTCGCGCGCCAACTTACGATCACGGTTGGCGGTCTTGAGGAACATCGAGCTGAGGAACTTGTAACGCACCTCGTCATAAAGCGGGTGGTCGCTGAACAACGCGTAGGAGCGCAGGATATTGTCGATCATGAATCGATGGTTCTTGTACGAGTTGGTGGCGTGCTTGCGATAGCGGGCCATGACCACGTTCAAGCCATCAATGAAGTACCCGGCATGGGTGATCTTCAACTCGATCAGCAAATCTTCCAGACGAATTTCAGGATCAAACCCACCGACCTTTTCCAGCGCCTCGCGCCGGATCATCAGCGTCGGTGCAGGCGGGTAAGGCTTGCGCTCCAGGAACATGTCGTCGAAGTCCAGGCGCCGAAACGGCACGTCGCGACGCTGGCGCTTCTCGGGAAACAACTCGCCCTGGGCATCGATCAGCTCGATGTTACCCGCGCAGATACCGACCTCCGGCTTGCCATCCATGTAGGCCACCTGGGTCGCAATCCGCTCCGGCAACATGATGTCATCGGAGCCGAACGGCACGATCAGCGGGCCCTGGGAGCGTGCAATCGCGCCATTGAGCGTGTTGGTCAGCCCCTGGTTCTGCTGCACGCGAAAATCGAAGCTGTGCTGCTCCTGCAAGCGACGAATGCGCTCGACGCTGTCGTCTTTGGACCCGTCGTCAATCACCAGCAGTTCAATATTGGGGTACGTCTGGTTCAGGACGCTGAGGATGCTTTGCTCGATGTACGGAGCATGGTTGTAAGACGCAATGATCACCGTGACCAAGGGTTGACTCTGGTTCATACATTGTTCCCGCGCACTTGAGCCAATCCCGAATCAATCAATTCCAGGTATTCCTGGCGGAACACCTCAATGTCGTGTTGCGCCTGCAAATACTGGTAGGCCTGCTCGCCCTTCTGCGCCAGCGCTTCGTCGGACAGCGCCAGGTAGGTGTCCAGCGCCTGGGTCAGCGCGGGCACATTGGCCGGCTCTACCGCCAGGCCGCCTGCGCCTTCAATCAGCGGCAGCATGGCCGGAACGCTGGAGGCGATCACCGGCAGGCGACCACTCATGCCTTCCAGCAGCGCCAGGCCAAGGCCTTCGGCCAGCGACGGCATGGCCCAGATGTCGAAGGCACGCACGTACTGCAGGGCGTTTTCCTTGAAACCCAACAAGTGCACGCGCCCATCAAGGCCCAGGCTGTGGATTTGAGCGGCCAGGTTGGCCTCTTCACGGCCCGCGCCAATGATGGCGAGCTGCGCCGTGGGGTACTTGTCTTTAAGTGCAGCGAACGCCTGCAGTAAATACGTGTGGCCTTTGACCGGCACGAGGCGGCCCAAGGCGCCGATCAACCGCACCGAAGGGTCGATGCCCAGCAACTCGCGCGCGCGTTCACGCGAATGCTGCAAGGCCTCGGCCTGCTCGATGTCGATGGCATTGGTAATGGCGAAGGTATTGCTGTCGGTAAACCCGCACTTGCAGTCCAGCAGGTATTGCTTGACCGCCGGCGACACACCGACAAAACGCCAGTGCGCGTCGATCCAGCGCTGCGCCTGCTTGCGGCGGTACAGGCGGTCATATTCACCGAAGCCGTGGGAGATGCCGATACACAGCGGAATCTTCAACCAACGGTTCAGTTGCAACATCATGTTGACCGGCTTGAAGCGATTGCACACCACGACGTCAAACTTTTCCCGGCGGCAGAACTTGTACAGCTGCCACATGGCGCGCAGCCTCAAGCCCTTGAGCGACTTGTCGGAGAACTCGAAGTAGACCGAGGTGGCGGCGCGACTCACCGGGCCACCCGGCGCAGGCCGACCGCGCAGGAACGCGGCGGTGACTTCATAGCGGTCCGCAGGCAATGCCTTGACGATCTGTTCGGCCAGGTCGGCAAAATCATGGGATTTAACATTGTAGTCAGGCTGCAATTGCAGAACCTTGAAACGCCGACTCATAACTCTCCTCGATGGAATCCTGTGGCATCAACGACCCAGGATGTCTCGGCGGCCAGCGCCTCGACGTGCTCGGCACTTGGCTGTGGCACCAGCGGCCATTGATTACGCTTCCAGCAGACAAAATGGAAATACGGAAATTCCCGGTCGCCATCCCTGTCATTGGTCAAGCGACCGTTGTTCCAGAACCACTGGTGCGGAAAACGATCAGTGCCGTCGTGCCACTTGATCACACCACCCGGCGTACTGAACGCCTCGGTGAACTCACTGCGACGGCGCCACGGGTTGAGTTTGCCGACCAGATCGAACAACGGCTTCGGGAAGTTCTTGCGCCACAGGAAAATCCTGCTGAACGCCCCTTCATCCAGCGCATGATGCTCCTGATCGGTGAAACGTGCTTCCCAATCCTTGATCTGCATGAACACCTGGCGCTTTCTGGCGGTGTTACGCATCAGGCACAAATGGCCGGCGACCCGACGCTCATGGGTCGAAAACAAGTCATAACCCGCCAGGCGGTCAGCGGTGAAATACCGGCGCAGGTTGCCATAGATCAGGTCCAGGTCGCCAAACGCCCAAAAGTCGTAGCCGTCGAGGCGATCAACATGGATATGCCCCAGCGCCGGCTTGATGTCACACAGTTTGTAAGCCGCCTGAGGCGCGAAATTGATCTTCAGCCGCTGGGAGACCAGCGCGCAGTAATCGCCAAAGGTGATGCTTTCAATCCTGACATTGTCGGGCACGTTGGCGGGTATCGGGCAGTCGCTGAACAACAGCCAGTCAATATCCGCATTGTGCCGGCAGCTTTCGAGAAAAAACGGCATCCAGAAAGGCCATTGGCCAAAGTAAGGAATGATGAAAAGGATGCGGGGGCATGGATTGATCACTGGGGACTCACTGTCATTTTTACGGGAGCGCTCAGCGCCCCACCACGTTGTTTAACGTTACTTGTGCTTGATGAACCAAAAAAGTTCATGCCGCCGAATGGCCTTGCGGAAGAACTCATTCTCACCCCAAGGCGAGACAGCCCGCCCCGCCAACAGCCGCTGGATAACCCTGCGTACACGCCGCTTGAACGGCATACGGGGCTGCAAGTCATGCATCATGCCCAGCGACATGGCCTTGTCACACTGCCGCTCTTCGGACAACGGCAAGCAATAAGGCTGCAAAGTGTACGTCGAATCAAAGCATGGTGGCAAAGCGACACCAGCGCCCGAATCACCCATCGGCCAGCGGTCATTGTCGTGCAGGTGATTGGCGTAACCGAGCAACGTCGTCGGCTGCCATTCCAGCCCTTGCAAGGCTTCCAATACGGCTTGCTGCGCGCAGATATGATCCGGGTGTGGGTCGAGCACCGGATGCGGCAGCACGATGACCTCGGGACGAGCCATCAGCAGCACGGCGCGCAGGTCGGCCAGCAGGTTGTTCCAGGTGGGCTGGCCATCGGCATCCGCCGGCAACGGGAACGGGTTGAATTGGCGGAATACACGGATGTCGCTCAACTCGGCTTCTCGCGATGCCACGGCCCGTTCAGGCTCGGCTTTCATTGCCGCCAATTGCAGGCAGAAATACCCTAGCTGTACGCAATGCTCCTGCGCCACACCTGCCCAACGCGGCACCGCGATGCTGTCCCAGGCGCGCAAACGGCCCTTGAGGCGTGCAGCCTCGGGCTTGCCCAGGCCCATGTGCTGATAGTGTTCGGCTTCGATTTCGCCGGCAGTCAGCGTTACGATCCAGGGTTGCGTGGCCTGGCTGTACAGGCCAAAGGCGGCCAATTCGGCGTCATCGGCGTGCGGCGCGATGACCATTACCCGTTGCTTGCGCACATCGGGCTGACGGAACACCGACAACACCGGCGTACCCTGCACACGGCAGAAACGAGGTTGCAACAGCAGTTGCCCATCGAGCAGCGCTTGCGTCTGGCCGGTGAGGTTCAGGTAGCGCAAGCCATTGACGCCGCGCTCGAAGACCTGGCGATCAGCACCCGGCAACGCAATAAACGGATCTATAAAGCGGCCCAACAGACTGCTCTTGAGGCGCAGCGCGAGGATCAGCGTCTCATTGCCCGCCAGCGCCAGCGCCTGGTCCAATACCAACCGGCCGTTGGCGAGGGTGACCTTGGGCTGCTCGGTATCCGCCGCGAATTGATACTGGTAGTCGTCCTTTGGCGAGTAAAACAGGTGGTCGGCAAACCACGCTTCATGGGCCACCCAGGCCAGCACGGCCAGCACCAGCGGCAGCCACCAGGCCACCAGCACACCCACACCAATCAACAGCAGCAGGCCAATCAGCAAGCTGATGCGTTTGTTGCGGCGATGGCGCTTGAGCAGCGCCTGTTTACGGCTTGTCGACTCACTCATACATTGAATACCGGTACAGGGTTGCACCAACGGTCCTTGTACTCGCGGTCCGCTCGGCCAAACGAAAACCGCAGTGGCTTGCCGGCTTCACGCGCCTGCTCCCAGGCACTTTGCGTGTTGAGAAAACTCAGCACGCTGCCCGGGCTGAACGCGCGGGTTTCAGGGTCAACGCCGCCATTGATGTACTCGACGCTGATCCACTGCGGGGCATCAACGCGGTAGACCAACTGGATAGCTATCGGCGCATCGTTGAGGAAAATCACCGAGCCGATCAACCATTCACGCAGCAACTCGATAACCTGCGCCATGCGCTCGGCGCCCGTGGCAGGGAAGCCCCAGCGGCGCTGGAACAAATCGCAATAGATCGCCGCCAGCTCGGCACTGGAAAACACCTGCACCGGCCGCACCACACCGCCCGCCTCTTCCAGCAGGCGCAGCTCGCGGCGCTGGTTATAGCGAAACTTCTTCGACAATTCTTCCGGGGTGCGCGCCATGGCCAACTGCTCGGCCTGCAGCTTGAGGCCGGCAAAACGGCCTTCGTTCAGGGCCGACAGGTAGCGCGCGCGATGCCGCAAAGGCGCCTGGACATCTGCGGCGGCAGGCAGGATCAACTCGGCGTTGCCCAAGTCGAACAAGCCCTTTTTGCCATGCCGCTTAAGCACGTCCTTGGACAAGGCCAGGTCCCGCCCCCACGTTGCAATGCACGCCTTGAGTTCGCCGTCCTGCTCCCACGCCAGGTAGCGCACCGGAATATCGGCCAGCCCGGCCAGACGCTCAACCACCAGCGGATGGGTGGCAACGCTGCCGCCATAACGCTGCCAGGCATCGCTGTAGGTGGACGCATCAACGACGGACCAGCCACGCTCGCGCCAGCCTTGGAATCGATTGAGCATCAAGCCCCCGCGGTCAGTTCAGTAACGTGCGGCAGTGCCCAGAAAGCAGTGCGAACCGCCTGATCCGAGAAGCGCTCATGCAAGCGCTCCAGCATCATCTCGGCGCACTGCTGCTGTTGTTGACGGTCCATCGCCGCCAGGTGCCGAAGCCCCTGGCCCAGGTGTTCGGCGTCAGCGAAGGGAAACAGGATCCCCACGCCTTCGACCACTTCCCGCGCGCCGCCACACGCCGTTGCCAGCAACGGCACGCCGGCGGCCATGGCCTCCAGCAACACCATGCCGAACGGTTCGTGATCGGAGCTCAGGGCAAAGGCGTCGAACGCACGGAAATACCGGCGCGCATCCGGCACCTGGCCGAGGAACAGCACCTGCTCGGCAATGCCCAGCTCACGTGCCAAGGCCTTGAGGTTTTTCTCCAGTCGCCCGGTCCCGAGGATCGCCAGGCGGCTTTGCGCCGGCAAATGCGGCAACGCCAAGGCAAAGCCTTTGAGCAAGGTGGCCTGGTCTTTGTCCGGGTGCAGACGACCGACGTTGCCGACCACCCACTCATCCGGCGACAGCCCCAGGGCATCGCGCGCCACGTCGGCCGGAACCTGCAGCGCCTGCATGGCTTCGACATCAATGCGGTTGTACAAGGTCTGGATACGCGCCGCAGGCCAAGCCGGCAGGCAGCGGCGCATGTCATCACGCACCGCATCGGAAACACCGAGCAGGCTCAGGCGCTTGCGGAAAATCGACGCAAACAGCTTGCGGCTGCGGCGCTGGTAATCACCAAAGGCGTGATGCACGCCGATCACCGGCAGGCGCGTGCCGAGCAAGGCGATATAGATCGGCTTGAACCGGTGGGCAATGCAAAAACTGAAGTTGCGCGACGCGGCGATCTTGCGCAGCTCGCCAATGGCACCCAGCTTCAGGCCACGAATGGCCTTGGAGCTGAATTCCATAAACAGCACTTCGTCCGAGGCACAACCGGCGGCAACCTCGGGGTCAGCGACCCCGGTGAGGAACACCGTGGTCACTTTATAGCCGGAGCCTGCGAACAGGCTGGCGTATTGCCGCGCGCAGTCCAGAAACGGCCCGTCATAGCCGTGGCAGAACTGCAGGACGTGGCGCTCAGCCGACCGAGTCATAAGGGTCCACGCCGTCTTTGACGACCAGGATGTCTTCCATGATCAGGTATTGCAGGTCGGAGCCGAAGAACATGTTCAGCGCGTCGGTCGGCGAGCAGATCATCGCTTCGCCACGACGGTTGAGCGAGGTGTTCAGCGACACGCCGTTGCCGGTCAGCACTTCCAGCTCTTTCATCATGTCGTAGTAGCGCGGGTTGTATTCGCGCTTGAGCACCTGGGCACGGGAAGTGCCGTCTTCATGCACCACTTCCGGTACACGGGTCTTCCACTCCTCCGACACTTCAAAGGTGAAGGTCATGAACGGCGCCGGGTGATCGACCTTGATCATCTGCGGGGCCACGGTGTCGAGCATCGACGGGCAGAAAGGCCTCCAGCGCTCGCGGAACTTGATCTGGTGGTTGATGCGGTCCGCAACGCCGGTCGCACTTGGGCAACCGATGATCGAGCGACCGCCCAACGCACGCGGGCCAAACTCCATGCGGCCCTGGAACCAGGCCACCGGGTTGCCGTCGACCATGATCTTGGCAATGCGCTTAGGCATGTTTTCGATCTTGCGCCACACCGGCTTGCTTTCGTGCTTGGCGCACGCGGCGATCACGTCTTCGTTGCTGTAGGACGGGCCGAGGTAGACGTGTTCCATCTTCTCAACCGGTACACCACGGGCGTGGGACACATAGGCTGCCGCGCCAACCGCGGTGCCGGCATCGCCGGACGCCGGCTGCACGAACAGTTCTTTGACGTCGTCGCGGGCAATGATCTTCTGGTTCAGCTTGACGTTCAGCGCACAGCCACCGGCGAAAGCCAGTTTGCCGGTGTCTTTGAGGATGTCGCCCAGGTAGTGGTCGATCATCTGCAACGCCAGCTTCTCAAACAGCGCTTGCATGCTGGCCGCGTAGTTGATGTAAGGCTCATCGGCGATGTCGCCTTCGCGCTTGGGACCCAGCCACTCGATCAGTTTTGGCGAGAAGTAGAACCCCTTGCCCTTCTCTTTGTAGCGGCGCAGGCCGATGACGTTGGCGTAGTCGGTGTTGATCACCAGTTCGCCATTTTCAAACGAAGCCAAACGCGAGAAATCGTATTTGCTGGCGTCGCCATACGGCGCCATACCCATGACCTTGAACTCGCCGTCGAGCATCTCGAAACCGAGGAACTCGGTGATCGCGCCGTACAGGCCGCCGAGGGAGTCCGGGTCGTAGAATTCCTTGATCTTGTGGATCTTGCCGTTTTCGCCGTAGCCGAAGAACGTGGTGGCGTACTCACCCTTACCGTCGATGCCGAGGATCGCGGTTTTCTCCTGGAAGCCGGAGCAGTGGTAGGCGCTGGAAGCGTGGGCCAGGTGGTGTTCAACCGGCTCGATCTTGATTTTCTTCGGATCGAAGCCCAGTTGCTCCAGGCACCAGACGATCTTGTTGCGATAGCGCTTATAGCGACGGTTGCCCATCAGGATCGCGTCGAGGGCGCGGTCCGGGGCGTACCAATAACGCTTGGCGTAGTGCCAGCGCGCCTCGCCGAACAGGCTGATCGGGGCGAACGGGATCGCCACCACATCAACGTCGGAAGGTTTGATGCCGGCTTGTTCCAGGCAGAACTTCGCCGATTCGTAGGGCATGCGGTTCTTTGCATGTTTGTCGCGTACGAAGCGCTCTTCTTCGGCGGCCGCGATCAGCTTGCCGTCGATATACAAGGCTGCGGAAGGATCATGGCTAAGGGCGCCGGACAGGCCAAGAATCGTCAATGCCACAGGGGTCTAGCCTCTTTTAGTCTGCATGCAGGCGGGTTGCGCCTGAAAAAAGTGTGCCTCTCGCCTGGACGAGAAACAGCTAAAGGGCGGGATTATAGCGTAAACATGCGGCGTGATGATCTAGGGAATATGGCGACCGGTTGTCACTGCACGCTAGCGGTAGATCTCGATGCTGCCGTCCTTGCTCTGACGGTAGATCGTGTAGGGCAGCACCAGGGTGTCTGCCACGCCGGAGGCGATCGCCTCGATGGCGATGATCGGAAAGGCATTACCCGTACGGTCCGACAAGGTCTGGTCGTTCAGGCTTTTTTCAGGCTTGGGTTCACCGTTGAGCGTACAAAACCCGTAGATCACCCCGCTGTAGATACGCGGCACGCTTTCGCAGTTACTGCGCGACTCCTTGAGGTTCTGGCTGGCAACCGCGTCCGGACGGAAGACAGTATTGATCGTTCCGCAGCCAGTGAGCAGTACGAGCGCTAGCACCAACAGAATATTAGAAACGCGGTTCACGGATGACTCCTTGTGTCTTCAAAGGGCGAATGCGGGCAACGCCGACGCGCTTATGCTTGCCCCGCTCAAGAGCCGCCGGGGCGCCAATAGATACTGATATTGCCGTCACTCACCTGTCGATAAATCGTATAGGGCAACACAACGGTGTCGGCAATCCCGGACACGGCAATGTCCAGCAACACGAAGGGTATCAATATACCGGTCGGGTCAGGTGCGGCGTGCAGCGAGCAAAAATCAAAGGCCACCCCACTGTAAACGCGGGGTATGGATTGGCAATAGGTTTTTATGAGCCGGAGTTCACGCGCGGTGTCACCGTCTTTACGAATGACGCTGTTCACGGTTCCACAACCGCTCAACAGCAATGCGCAAACGCCCAGTGCAACCGTGATGTTTACTCTCATAGTGCGGCCCTCATAAACGTTCAGCCACGCTATCACCGGGCTATCAACCCACCCACTCCAGCGCACCGACAAGTTACGTGGGAAAAATCCGAAATGGTAAAAACTCAGCATTTCACTAAACTCGCGCCCTTTTGCGCGTTTATGTCGTATGCGCCACAGATCCTGGCTGACCATGAAAACTCTCACCCACCTCACCTTATTGCTCCCCGGCCTTTTCGCCTTGAGCGACACCACGCTGGCCGATGACGCTCCCCTGATCCTCGATCCCAGCGTGGTCACCGGCTCACGCAGCGCCAGCCCGACCTTCGACCTGCCGTATTCGGTGGACAGCATCAGCCATGCGCAGATCAGCGACGGCCAGCTCGGCATCAACGCCTCTGAAGCACTCGCGCGCGTGCCCGGCCTGGTGGTGCAGAACCGCCAGAACTACGCGCAGGACCTGCAGATTTCCTCGCGCGGCTTCGGTGCCCGTTCGGCATTTGGTGTGCGCGGCATCAAGCTGATTGCCGACGGTATCCCCGCCAGCACCCCGGACGGCCAGGGCCAGGCCGCCACCTTCAACCTCGACACCGCTGAACGCATCGAAGTCTTGCGTGGCCCGGCGGCCACCTTGTATGGCAGCAACGCCGGCGGCGTGATCCAGATGTTTTCCCGCGACGGCGAAGGCCCGCCGCGCATCGGCGCCGAAACCCTGGTGGGCAGCGACGGCCTGAGCAAGCACCACCTGACGGCCGAAGGCGCCGCCAACGGCGCGGGCTTTGTGCTCGACGCCTCGCGCATGGACACCGACGGCTACCGCGACCACAGCAGCGCCCGGCGCGACCAGACCTTTGCCAAGCTCAACATCGAGCCGGATGACGACAGCAAGCTCGCGCTGATCTACAGCAGCCTGGAGCAGAACGGCACGCAGGACCCGCTGGGGCAGACCTGGGCAGCGTATAAGGCGGACCCGCGCTCGGTGGCGCCCGCCGCATTGCAATACAACACGCGAAAAAGCATCGATCATCAGCAATTTGGCCTGAATTACGAGCGTTACATCGGCGATGCGACGCTGCAGGTGAACGCCTATACGGGGCGGCGGAGTGTGATTCAGTACTTGTCGATTCCCGGCGGCACGCCGTCAGACAAGCGCGGCGGCGTGGTGGACTTCGACCGCACTTTCTACGGCGGCTCCGTCCACTGGCTGCAACCCATCACCAGCGCCCCCGGCGACCTGACCCTGATCACCGGCCTCGACTACGACCGCAGCCAGGATGATCGCCAAGGCTATTCCAACACCCTCAACGGTGTGCACGGCGTCAAAGGCGCCCTGGGCCGCGACGAACTCGACACCGCCACCAGCCTCGACCCGTTCGTGCAGGCCAACTGGCTGCTGGGCGACTGGACCCTGCAAGCCGGCCTGCGCCACAGCACCATGAAGATGGACGTGGATGACCACTTCCTCAGTGACGGCAACGACAGCGGCAACAAGACCTACCAGAAGAACACGCCTTCGGTCAGCGTCATGTATGCCTTCACGCCGGACCTGCATGGCTATGTGAGCGCGGGCAAAGGCTTCGAAACCCCGACACAGGCCGAATCGGCCTATTCCAGCACCTCAAACGGCTTCAACTTTGCGCTCAAGCCATCGGTCAGCAAGCAGTATGAAGTCGGGTTGAAAGCGCGGATTGGCCAAGATACGCGCCTGAACGCTGCCCTTTTCCAGATCACCACCGACGATGAATTAGTGGTGGCGCAATCCAAAGATGGGCGCACGACCTATCAGAACGCCGGCCGCACCCTGCGTCGCGGGTTAGAACTAGGCATCGAAAGCCAGCTCTCGGAACAATGGAGCACCAACATCGCCTACACCCGCCTGCAAGCCACGTATGACAGCGACTTCATCGGCGGCGGCAAACCCATCGACAAAGGCAACTACCTGCCCGGCGTGCCGCAAACCACGCTGTTCGCCGAGCTGAACTGGAAGCCCCGCGACTGGGTCAGCACCGCCATCGAGGGCATGTACCGCAGCAAGGTGTATGTCGAAGACACCAACCAGCAACGCGCCGCACCGGGCTACAGCGTATTCAACTGGCGTGCGCGCTTCGAACAGAAGGTCGAGCACTGGACCTTCCACCAGACCCTGCGCCTGGACAACCTGCTGGACCGCCAATACGTGGGCTCAGTGATCGTCGGCGACAGCAACAACCGCTACTACGAAGCCGCGCCGGGCCGCTCGTGGTATGCCGGGGCTGGCGCGGAGTATCAGTTCTGACGCGCACCGTTCAAGAAGGCTGTGAGTCAGCCGACAGCGTTTGATCGTCACGAAACCTTTACCAGCAAGGAACGCCCATGAAACGCATCGCGACTGTTGTCGCCCTCGGCTTGCTCAGTGGTTGCAGCCATCAAACCATGAACAGCCGCACCCAGGCCGATCCGGTGTTTGGCAATATGCTCAAGCAGCCGCCGCTGGTCGATTCGATCCTGCGTGATGGCGACAACCTCAGCTA
This sequence comes from Pseudomonas sp. R76, assembly GCF_009834565.1. Taxonomy (GTDB): domain Bacteria; phylum Pseudomonadota; class Gammaproteobacteria; order Pseudomonadales; family Pseudomonadaceae; genus Aquipseudomonas. The sequence continues at coordinate 606,949 of NZ_CP019428.1, read as the reverse complement.
CCAGGTGCAGCTCACGCCGAGCAAAGGCGACACGGTGCCGGACATCGCGCAATTGCAGGCGTCCTGCGCCACCCCGAGCGCGAGCCTGATGTACGTGGAATCACTTGGCACGCTGGGGGCCAAAGGTCAGCCGGCGCAGCTTACCGTGATGCGTGAGCTGACCCCGGACGTGGTCACCAACCTGCAACATAACCCCGGTTTTATCGCGGCCTGCGCTCGCACGCCGCGCCCGGACTGGCGCCTGGTCAGCGGTGCCGCGACAGCACGCCAGTTGCTGATCGACCGCGCCAGCCTAAAGGCCGTGGGCGACAGCGTGCAGGTTTGGGGCGCCTATGACGAGCCGGCCATTCTGACCCACAGGCTCAAAAAAATGCCGTACACCCAGACGCGCATGCATTGGCAGCTCAATTGCAGTCGCCAGACTTACCGCACGCTGGCAACCTTTGGCCTGAACCAAAACAATGTGGTGACCTTCGGCGAGACCGAAACAGCCCCTCAGGATGCGCCTTTCAGTACGGCCGAAGCAGATACCCAAACCTTGCTCAAAGCCGCCTGCGCGCCAACGCTCGAAAAGTTGCCGGTGGCGACGGCGCGCACCAAACCCCCGGAAACCTTGACGCCACCGCCGCTTTCGGCAGACGTTACGGACGCAATCAAAGCGCTGGACATGCCAAGCGCCAGCAAGCCTCTGCGCCATCTGGTGGAAAAACACGACAGCACCACCAGCATGCTCAACGACCTGTACATCGAGCCGAACGCTGAGAACGGTCAACTGCGCATCCGCACCGTCACGAAATACTCAACGGCCACCACCACGTCCTTGCGCGGGCTGATCAGCCTGACGTACCAGAGCCAATATGAATGGGAAGGGCTGACTGTCTCGAACGCCAGCCATGTTCAACAGCTGAGTTTTACCGGCGACTGGAAGCAGATGCCGGTGGGCACGACGCTGGGCTTAAGCGCCAAAGACCTCAACCGCAGCACTAGCGCGGAGGATCGTGTGCTGTCCCGCGACTACTACTGCGTGGTGACGCGTGAACTGCCGGCGAGCAAAATCAACTCGGCACTCAGCGGTAACGCGAAGGAGCTGACCTGCACGATTACCGGTGAGAAATACAACGCGACCAGCACCGAGATGTACCTACAGGACTACGGGTACTTCTTCACCAGCCAGAGCGTGGTCAACGGCACGTATAAAACCCGTAGCACCTTGGTCAAGGCTGAGTAACGCCAGGCACTGATCGTTCCCACGCTCTGCGTGGGAATGCCGCCCCGGACGCTCTGCGTCCCGCCTTGTGCAAGGTGACGCAGAGCGTCACGGGATGCATTCCCACGCGGAGCGTGGGAACGATCAAGCAACCGTTGTCGGCAAACGCTGATCTATCAGTTGGTACAACGCACTGCTCTGGGGCCAGTTGCGCATAAACCGCGCGCGGTCCTTGGCATACGCCGGCGCGAAGCTGGCGACTGAGCTGTGTTGGCACATGGCGTCGAGGTCGATCAACGCCCAGCGGTCTTCGTGCCAGAACAGGTTGTGGCCTTTGAAATCGCCATGGCTGATGCGCTCGCGAATCAGCTCGGCAAACAAATGGTCCAACGCCAGCAGTTCGTTTTCGGGCGCATCACCGTGTTCAACATACGGCGCAAAACGCTCGATGATGTCCGGCCCCGGCAGGAACTCAGTCACCAGATAGGCCCGGCTGCGCAGCCAGAAAAAGCGTTTTTCCAACACTGCCAGCGGTTTGGGTGTAGCAATGCCCAGGAACGCCAGGCGATTGCCTTCGCACCACGAATGCCAGGCACGGCTCGGGCGCCAGAAGCGCTTGAGCCAATGGGCAAAACCCTTAATGTTGTAGCGTTTGATCACCAGCGGCCGACCGGCCACCTCGACCTTGCCGACACTGGCCGCACCACCGGTCTTGTACAGGTGGCCTTGATCGAGCAACGCATCAGCCTGTTCCAGCACCGGCAGCATCGCGGCCTCTTCCTCGCGACGAATCGCACGCAAGGCAAAGGGGCCACGCACCACGCTGAACAGCGTGCATTCACGGCCGACTTTGTTCAAAAAGTCCTTCAAGCGCCAGGCGCTGACTTTGCGCACCTGCTTTTCCAGGGCTTCCAGCGGCAACGCGTGCTCGCCGTTGCTCAGCAGGTAATACACCAGCAATTCTTCGGTGAACGGCGCGAGGTTTTTTGGCAACTGGGCGAAGAATACGCCGAGGTTTTCCAGCACGCGGTTGCGCGACAGCGGTTTGCCCGCCTCTTCCACGCGAATTCCGGCACCGTCAATCAGGTACAGCTTGCCGTCTTGGCGCAACAGGTTGTCCAGGTGCAGGTCTTCCTGCCACAAGCCCTGGGTGTGCATCTGCGCAATCGCCGCCAATGCTTCAGCGAGCACGGCGGTTTGTTCGTCGGCCAGCGGCGGCAGGCCTTCGACGGCCTGCCAGGCATCGGCAAGGCTTTCGGCGCCTTCGATAAATTCGAACAGCAGCCAGCCACCCTCGCCTTCCTGCAGGCCATCGGCAAGCAACAGGGGCGTGGTCAGGCCTTGCTCGGCGAGCAAGCGCACACCGCTGAGCTCACGCTGAAAGTGGCGGGCGGCCTTGCTGCCCACCAGCAACTTGGCCAGCACCGTGCGCCCGCGCCAGACGCCGGCGCCCACATAGCGCTCGCCCGGCATCACGCGCAACAGGCTGAGCAGTTGCAACTGCCCGGGGCCTGCGGCGTCTGCCAGTTCGATGGTCAGCGGCAGGCCGGGCGTGCGGCCGGCTTTTTTCAGCTCGGACAAACGCATCAGCGCTTCTCCTTGTGGCTGCGCCGCGCCGTCAGGCGCTCAAACCAGGCGCTGACCAGCGAGCTCTCTTGCGGTTGATCAAGGTAGGCCGCCAGCAATTGCCGCACCTGCGCATCCGACCACTGCGGCGCGCGGCGCAACAGCGGCTCCAGGTCCTTGACCCGGTCACGTCGGCCGAACAGCAACGGGCGGGTTTTCTCCAGGTCGATCAGTTGCGCGGCGTAACCGTCGCCGACCGCCTGCAGGAAAATATGCTTGGGGTAAAAGCAGCCATGCACCTGCCCAACGCTGTGCAGGTGTCGCGCCAATTGACCACAGGCCAGCAGGATCGCGCGGTGCTGGGCGGCGCTCAGTTGCGACCATTGCTCCAGCAACGAATCCAGGTCATTCCAGCCGTCGAGGGCACGCGTGAGCAGCATCGCGCGGCGCTCGCCTTTTACCTTGCGCTCACCAAAAAACGCCGCCTGCAACGCCGGAATACCGAGCTTCTGGTAACGGCTGATATTGCGAAATTCGCGGGCAAAGGTGGGTTCGCCAAAGGGCGAGTGCAGCGTGCGCGTCAGGTAGTTGCTCTGGCGCTTGAGGTAGTAACCCTGGCCCTCAAGCTCCAGGCGAAACACGCTGCTCCAGCCGCCCTCACTGGTATTGGGCTCATCCACCGCGTCCAGTTGCCTGGCCCACAGGGCGTCGAAGGTTGCGAGGCCGTGGCGCTCAAGCAGAGCGCGGTCTTCGGCCGCCAAAAAATCACTCATTCGCGTCCCTCGAAAAACTTCACCACATGGCGAATACGCTGTTTGTCTGACGCCGTCAGGTGGGTGCGTTGGCGGTATTGCATGTAGAAGCGCAAGCGCTGGGTGGCCGACAAGTGATACTTGGCGACCTTGTCCAGGCAGGCCAGGTCCTTGGTAATCCGGTACTTGAGCCAGAAGCCGCGCCAGAAATCGCCATTGGGGCAGTCGATCAGGTACAGGGTTTGCTGATCGTCGACCAACAGGTTGCGCCACTTCAAATCGTTATGCGTGAAGCGGTGCTCGTGCATGGTACGGGTGTATTCGGCGAGCTGGCGGCTGACTGCGTTGACCCATTTCGGGTCTTTCAAACAGGCATCGTGACGGTCGGCCAGCGCCGACAGGTCTTCGGTTTTCGGCAGCTCGCGAGTGATCATCGCACCACGGTCATAGGCCAGGCCCTTGCGCTCCAGGCCCCAGGCCACCACATCGGCCGTGGGAATGCCCCACTTGGCGAAGCGCTTGAGGTTCTGCCACTCGGACTTCACCCGTGGCTTGCCCAGGTAGCGGCGCAGGCCTTTGCCGGCGCCGACATAGCGCTTGACGTAGTAATTGACCCCGTCGCGCTCGACCCGAATCACTTCCGACAGCGGGTCGCGGGTCAGGCGCTCGCCTTGCAGGGCAAACACCGCCTCAAGGCTGCCAAAGTCATCCGCCAGGGCGGCATAAGCGGGTTCCAGGTTCCAACCCGCCATCAGATCGCATCCCCTAGGCGCTGCTTGCGCGCGTACAGCTTGTCGGCCTTGCGCTGCAGCAGGCTCAAGGACGCCGACTGCTCGGCCAGGATCTGGCGCAGTGGCTGGCGGAAGTAACCTTTGAGGAAGCGCAGCTTGTCACGCTGCGTCAGGCCGATTTCCAGCGCCGAGTAGTACAGCGCGGACAAGTCTTTGTCACGCCAGCGCAGCGGCAAGTGGGCACGCAATTGGGCGCGGTGCAGGTCGATCACCGACAGCTTGATGTTGCGCGCATCAATGGGTTGCGCGGTGTCGAGCAGGAAGTGGCAAAGGTAGCAGTCACGGTGATTGACGCCGCCACGGTGCATGTCGCCGACCATTCGGGCCAGTTCGGCCGTGAGCGCCAGGCGCAAGGCGAACGCCGGCGGCTCGGCCACCCAATTGACGGTCAGGTCTTCCAGGCTGATGGTCGGGGCCAGTTCTTCGGTGATGATGAACGAGTGCTGGTCCGCCGGGTTGCTGCCCTTTTCGCCGAACGCCACGCCGGTCATGGTCGGCACGCCGAGTTCTTGCAGGCGGTGGATCGCCGACCACTCAAGGCCGGCGCCGAGCACCGGCAGTTTGGCGGTGATCAGGTTCTTGAAGATTTCGCCCCAGCCGATGCCACGGTGGATTTTCACGAAATACGGGCGGCCCTCCACCTCGGTGCGCAAGGTGCGACGCGCAGCCAGTTCGCGAAATACCTGGCCTTGCAGTTTTTCGACTTCGGCAAAGGCGTCACGCCCCGCCCATAAAGTCTTGAACGGTTCGGCAAGAATCAACTTCATCGTTTTGGCTCCGCCAGAATCACATCCGCCGCGTGCTGCGGCATGCTGTAGAGGTCGGCCGTCTCGGCGAAGGCCAACCCATTGCGGCTCCAGGCCGCGCGCTGTGCAGTGTCAGTGAGCATTTGGGTCAAGTATCCGTTGAGCTGCGCCTGTTCGAACGGCTCATCCAACACCAAACCACTGTCGGCTTCAGCGATGTAATGCGCATAACCGCACACGGCCGAGACCAGCACCGGCAAGCCGGCCACCAGGGCTTCGAGCAACACGGTGCCGGTGTTTTCGTTGTACGCCGGGTGGATCAACAGGTCGGCGCCCAGCAGGAAACGCGGGATATCGCTGCGCCCCTTGAGGAACTGCACGTTATCGCCCAGCCCCAACGTGGCGCTCTGCAATTGGAATACTTTGGGGTCGTCCTGGCCAATTACAAACAGCCGAGTGCGTTTTTTCAGTTCCGACGGCAGCGCGGCCACGGCCTTGAGGCTGCGGTCGACGCCCTTGGTCTTGAAGCCCGAACCGATTTGCACCAGCAGCAAGTCGTCGTCGGCGAGGTTGAATTCCTTGCGGAAACCTTCGCGGATTTCGGCGGCATTCGGCGGCGCGCGGCGGTCCTGGGCGATGCCTGGCGGCAGCAGGTGGAAGCGCTCCAGCGGCGTGTCGTAGTGCTTGATAAACAGCGGTTGCTGCACTTCGGAGATCATCAACACTTCGGTCTTGGCGTCCTTGGCAAACACCGCGCGCTCGTACTCGGCGAAGTGCTTGTAACGGCCAAAACGTTTGTACAGCGAATGACGCAGGTTTTGCGCCTTGTCTTCAAAGCAGCCGTCGGCGGCGTAGTACACGTCCAGGCCGGGCATTTTGTTGAAGCCAATCAGGCGGTCGACCGGGCGCTTGGCCAGGTCGGCTTCCATCCACGCGCTGAGTTTTTCATTGCGCCGATGGTTGAAGAACGCCTTGACCGGCGCCACCAGCACTTCGAAGCCGGGCGGGATGTCGCCTTCCCAGATCAGCGTGTAGACACGAATCTGGTGGCCGCGCTGCTGGCACTCCAGGGCGATGCGCATGAAGTCGCGCTGCAGGCCACCGAAGGGGAAATATTTGTACAGAACAAAAGCCAGTTGCATCAGTGCAGTTCCTCAGCCAGTAACAACGTGCTCAGCCGGCTTGCCACACGCTCAGGGTTCAAGCGCGTGAAGCACAGGGGCGACTCGCGCTTGATGTCGAACCGACGCGCATCGTCGGCCGTGGGTTGATAGGTACAGTGTTTTTGCAGGCACGGCGCGCACGGAAAATCGCTGGCCAGGTGAATCTGGCCCTTGCCGTAGGCGCCGGTGAGGCCAGGGTTGGTGGGCCCGAACAGGGAAATGGTCGGCACATCCAACGCAGCGGCCAAGTGGCCGAGGCCGGTGTCGACCGCCACGCAGGCGCGGGCGCCGGCCAGAACACGGGCGACGCCGGCCAGGTTCAGCTTGGGCAGCACTTCGGCGTTGGGCAGGCCTTGGGCCAGGCGTTCGGCGCGGGCTTTTTCGGCGGCATTGCCCCACGGCAACTTCACGTCCACGCCCAGGCGGCCCATGCGCTCGGCCAGCTCGCGCCAATAGGCTTCGGGCCAGTGCTTGGTGTCCCAGGTGGTGCCGTGCAGCAGCAAGACGAACGGTTTTTTTGGCGGCAGGCCGAGCAGTTTGTCGACGCTCAGGCCATAGTCGCCAAGGCCTTTGGGCAGGTCATAGCCCAACGCCACGGCGAACAGCTGGCGCAACCGCTCCACCGCGTGCTGCCCACGCGCCACCGCCAGGCGGCGCGAGTAGAAACGCGCAGCGATGGGTTCGCGTGCAGAATGCTTGTCGAAACCCGCCACCGGCGCACGCACATAGCGCGTCAACCAGGCACTTTTCAGCAGGCCTTGGGCGTCGATCACCAAGTCGTATTTAGTCGACTGCACTCTCTGCTTGAAACGCCGCCACTCGCCGCTCTTGATGGTTTGCCAGATGTTTTTGCGCCAGCGACGAATCGCCACCGGGATGACCTTGTCCACCGCCGGGTGCCAGGTGGGGATCTCGGCAAAGCCTTCTTCGACCACCCAATCAAAGCGAATGCCGGGGATCGCCCGCGCTGCGTCGGTGAGTGCCGGTAAGGCGTGGATCACGTCGCCCAGGGATGAGGTCTTGATTACCAGAACGCGCAAACTAACGAACCTCGACCACAGAGCCCTGCAACCGCTGCAAGGCATCGCTGACCGGTTGCGGCAGCAACTGGCGCAGGCAATTGTAGTGGCCGAAACGGCAGGTGCGGTCGAAACACGGGCTGCAGTCCAAACCCAGGCGCACCACTTCGACCTTGTCGGCCAACGGCGGTGTGAAACCCGGCGAGGTCGAGCCGTACACCGCCACCAGTGGGCGGTTCAACGCGGCGGCTACATGCATCAGGCCGGAGTCGTTGGACACCACCGAATCGGCGCAGGACAACAGGTCGATGGCTTCGGCCAGGGACGTGTCGCCGCTGAGGTTCACGGCTTCTTCGCGCAGGCCGGGAATCAGGCGCTGGCGGATGTCCTCGCCCACAGAGTGATCGTTTTTCGAGCCGAACAACCACACCTGCCAGCCTTCGCGAATCTTCATCTCGGCGACTTTGGCGTAATGCTCCGACGGCCAGCGTTTGGACTCGCCAAACTCCGCGCCTGGGCACAGCGCCAGCACCGGGCGGTCGAGCTGCAGGCCGAACTTGGCCAGCGCCGCGTCGCGGGTCACCGGGTCGATCTGCAAGCTCGGGCGCGGGTACGGCGTGGGCAACTCGGCACCGGGTTCGTAGGCCAGGGCCATGAAGCGTTCGATCATCAGCGGGTAGCGGGCTTTGTCGAGGGTGCGCACGTCGTTGAGCAATACGTAGCGAAACTCGCCGCGCCAGCCGGTGCGCTTGGGGATGCCGGCAAAATACGGCACCAGCGCCGACTTGAGCGAATTGGGCAGCAGGATCGCCTGGTCGTACTCGCCGACCATGGATTTGCCGATGCGCCGACGCGTCGCCAGCTCAAGGGCGCCGTGGCCGAGCGGGAAGCTCAAGGCCTTGCGCACCTCGGGCATGCGTTCGAGGATCGGCCGGCTCCACTCAGGGGCGAGCACGTCGATTTGGCAGTCGGGGTGACGCTGTTTCAGGCACTGGAACAGTGTCTGCGCCATCACCATGTCACCGACCCAACTGGGCCCAACGATCAGAATATTCATGTAGTTTCCACAAACGATGCGGGGAGGCTTAAGCCTCCCCGCCTCGACAATGATTGTAGATCGCGCTTTTTGTGGGAGCCGGCTTGCCTGCGATGGCATCGCTTCGGTATGGCTGAAGTACCGAGGCGCCTGCATCGCGGGCAAGCCCGGCTCCCACATAAAGCCGATTTCCACACTAAATTGGAGCCACTTAATTAATCAGCTTAAACCCAGTTCATTCCAGATTCGCATCACCTGACGCCGTTCGTCGGCGAACTGATCCCCAGCCACTGTGCCGGCCTCATTTTGCAAAGCCTGGCGGTGTGCGGCGGAACGGTAGGCCTTATACACCTCACGCAACAGATGGGCATCGGCGGCGGGCATCAGCCCGACCTGCTCCAGGCCCTCCAGAATGCGGATATTGTCGGTATAGCGCAGCAACGATGGATGTTGCGCAGACCACGCCAAAGCCGCGTATTGCACCATAAATTCAATATCGACGATACCTCCGGCGTCCTGCTTGAGGTCGAACGCCGCCGTGGGCTCGAAGGCATTGGCGCCGGTGCCGGCCGCCGTCGACTTGGTGCCCAGGTTGTCGCGCATCTTGGCGCGCATCTCGCTGACTTCCTGGCGCAACTTGGCCAGGTCGCGCTCACGCCCCTGTACTTTAGCGCGGACCTGCTCGAATGCATGGCCCACATCCTGGCTGCCCACCAGCACCCGCGCGCGGATCAGCGCCTGATGCTCCCAGGTCCAGGCTTCATTTTCCTGATAGCGCTCGAACGCCCCCAGCGAACTCACCAGCAAACCGGACGCGCCGGAAGGTCGCAGGCGCATGTCCACTTCATACAGCTGGCCGGAGTTGGTCTGGGTGGTCAGCAAATGGATGATCCGCTGGCCCAGGCGCGTGAAGAACTGCGCGCCGTCGATGGGTTTGGCACCGTCAGTTTCGGCTTGCGGGTCGCCATCGTGGATAAATACCAGGTCCAGGTCGGAGCCATGGCCCAGTTCGATGCCGCCGACTTTGCCATAACCGACGATGATAAAACCGGGATCGCACAGGGTGCCGTCGACCCGTCGCGGCGAGCCGTAGCGCGCCACAGTCTGGCGCCACGCCAGGGCCAGCACTTGTTCGAGGATGGCTTCGGCCAGCCAGGTCAGGTAGTCGCTGACTTTCATCAGCGGCAGGCTGCCGGCGATTTCCGACGCGGCCACACGCAGGCGATGGGCCAGCTTGAAGTGGCGCAAGGCCTCCATCTGCTGCTCAAGGTCATCTTCAGGGATGCGCGTAAGGCGCTCGCGCAACTCGGCGGCGAGTTCCGGCGCCAATGGCGGCTTGAACAGGCGGCCTTCGTTGAGCAGTTCGTCGAGCAACAGCGGGAAGCGCGTGATCTGCTCGGCGATCCACGGGCTGGCGGCGCACAGGGTCAGCAGGCGACGCAGGGCGTCGGGGTTTTCCGTGAGCAGCACCAGATAAGCCGAACGGCGCGCGACGGCTTCGACCAGCGGCAAGACACGCTCCAGCACCAGGTCCGGGTTGGCGTGTTCGACGGCCTGGGCCAGCAGGCGCGGGATAAACGCATCGAGCCGTTCGCGGCCCAGGCGCTGCATGGCCCGCAGTTGCGGGCTGCCGCGCAGGCCAGTCAAGGCTTTGAGGGCTTTGGGCGCATCGGTAAAACCACCTTCGGCCAATTGGCGGCAAGCCGCGTCTTCGTCCTGGGACTCTTCCCACAGCGGCAGCCATTCGCCGCCTACGACCAACTCGCTTTCTTCGCCCTCTTCTTCATCAGGATCGGCGATCACTTGGCGGAAGTGCCAGTCCACCCGGCCACGCCAGTACATCAGGCGCTCGTGGAAGGCGGCCCAATCGGCGAAGCCGAGCATAAAGGCAATGCGCGCCTGGTCTTCGGGGCTGTCGGGGAGCATTTGCGTCTGGCGGTCGGCAATCGCCTGGATCGCGTGTTCGGTGTAACGCAGGAATTCGTAGCCATTGCGCAGCTCGGCGATCACCGCCGGCGGCAAATAGCCCTGGCCTTCCAGGGTGCCGAGCACTTTGAGCAATGGCCGCTGTTGCAGGCTGAGGTCGCGGCCACCGTGGATCAGCTGGAACGCCTGGGCGATGAATTCCACTTCGCGGATGCCGCCCGAGCCCAGCTTGATGTTGTCGGCCATGCCCTTGCGCCGCACTTCCTGCTGGATCAGCTGCTTCATGGTGCGCAGCGCTTCGATGGCGGAAAAGTCCAGGTAACGGCGGTAGACGAACGGGCGCAGCATATCCAGCAGTTGCGCACCGGCCACTTGGTCGCCGGCGACGACGCGCGCCTTGATCATGGCATAGCGTTCCCAGTCGCGGCCCTGGTCCTGATAGTACTGTTCCAGGGCGTTGAAGCTGAGCACCAAGGCGCCGGCCGAACCGTAAGGGCGCAGGCGCATGTCGACGCGGAACACAAACCCGTCGACCGTCATCGGGTCGAGGGCCTTGATCAATTTTTGACCAAGGCGAATAAAAAACTCCTGGTTATCCAGGGCGCGCTTCACGCCCACCGTCTCGCCGCCCTCGGGGTAGGCGAAGATCAGGTCAATATCGGACGACAGGTTCAGCTCCACCGCACCGAGTTTGCCCATGCCGAGGATGACCATGTGCTGGGCTTCGCCGCTGCGCCGGCCGGTAGGCGTGCCGAATTGCACGCAGTGGCGTTGGTACAGCCATTGATAAGCCTGGTCGATGCTGGCGTCAGCCATATCGGAAAGGTCACGGCAGGTTTGCACCAGGTCGGCCTGGCGCGTCAGGTCGCGCCAGATGATGCGCACTTGCTGGCGCGTGCGTTGGCGGCGCAGTACGCGGCCCAACTCATCTTCTGTTTCGGCCTGTTGCACGGCGCCGGCGATCTGGCCGCACAGCTCACCGGGCGCAAAGCCGCGGTCCAGCTCGCCCCAGGCCACCAGTTCAAGCAACATCAAAGGGTCACGCAAGCTCTGTTCAATGACGAAATCACTGGCGGCGCACACGCGGGCGAATTCAGCCCACCGTTGCGGCGTCCACTCAGAAAGGCCATGATCGGCGTCCAGCGCGGCCACTGCGTCACGAAATGACTGCTCGGCCCGCTGGGCAAAAGGCAAGAGAATGGCCGGTAGTTCGGCCAGCGTTGGAAGGCTCATGGTCTATCCTTGATCGGCGCGTAAATGGCGTGTTGCTGTGAACGCAAGAACCACGCTCGGTGAAGGACTGTCGAACAAAGGTTATAAATAGCTGAAATTAAATTAATCTTGGCAGGCAACATCAAACTTTCACCTTTTCTTGTTCGCAAAAGATCAACAATAACGATTATGCTCACCAGCCAGACTGAGCCATACGCTCAATCTTGTGTAGTTTTACTACTCGTATATACATTCGAAAGGCTGAAATGGCCGACGATTTGTAGTAAAACTACAGGACGCCGAAGCAACCTTCGGCCATCCAAGAATTTATGTCGTCTGCCCACAAGGCCAGTCGCAAACTTCAGGCAACCGATTCTGGTAGCCTTTCCGCCCTGGAGCAAGCCATGCAAGACCTCGATCCCGTCGAAACCCAGGAATGGCTGGACGCCCTGGAATCGGTTCTCGACAAAGAAGGCGAAGACCGTGCTCACTACCTGATGACCCGTATGGGCGAACTCGCGACCCGCAGCGGCTCGCAACTGCCCTACGCCATCACTACGCCATACCGCAACACCATCCCCGTTACCCACGAAGCACGCATGCCTGGCGACCTGTTCATGGAACGCCGCATTCGCTCGCTGGTACGTTGGAACGCCATGGCGATGGTAATGCGCACGAACTTGAAAGATTCTGACCTGGGCGGTCACATCTCCAGCTTCGCTTCCAGCGCAACCCTGTATGACATCGGCTTCAACTACTTCTTCCAGGCCCCGACCGACGAACACGGCGGCGACCTGATCTACTTCCAGGGCCACACTTCTCCAGGCGTTTACGCCCGTGCGTTCATGGAAGGCCGCATCACCGAAGAACACATGAACAACTTCCGCCAGGAAGTGGACGGTAACGGCCTGTCGTCGTACCCGCACCCTTGGCTGATGCCTGATTTCTGGCAGTTCCCGACTGTATCCATGGGCCTTGGCCCGATCCAGGCGATCTACCAGGCTCGCTTCATGAAGTACCTGGAAGCGCGTGGCTTCATCCCTGAAGGCAAGCAGAAAGTCTGGTGCTTCCTGGGCGACGGCGAGTGCGACGAGCCGGAATCCCTGGGCGCCATCTCCCTGGCCGGCCGCGAGAAGCTCGACAACCTGATCTTCGTCATCAACTGCAACCTGCAGCGCCTCGACGGCCCGGTTCGCGGCAACGGCAAGATCATCCAGGAACTCGAAGGCGTGTTCCGCGGTGCTCAGTGGAACGTGACCAAAGTCATCTGGGGCCGTTTCTGGGACCCACTGCTGGCCAAAGACGTCGACGGTATCCTGCAACGTCGCATGGACGAAGTCATCGACGGCGAGTACCAGAACTACAAAGCCAAAGACGGCGCGTTCGTGCGTGAACACTTCTTCAACACGCCTGAACTCAAGGCGATGGTTGCCGACCTGTCCGACGACGAGATCTGGAAACTCAACCGTGGCGGCCACGACCCGTACAAGGTCTATGCGGCGTACCACGAAGCGGTCAACCACAAAGAACAGCCGACCGTCATCCTGGCCAAGACCATCAAGGGTTATGGCACCGGTGCCGGCGAAGCGAAAAACACTGCGCACAACACCAAGAAAGTTGATGTTGAAAGCCTGAAGCTGTTCCGCGATCGTTTCGACATCCCGGTCAAGGACGAAGAGCTGGAGAACCTGCCGTTCTTCAAACCGGAGCCAAACAGCGCCGAAGCCCGCTACCTCAGCGAGCGTCGCGCCGCACTGGGCGGTTTCGTGCCACAGCGCCGCGCCAAGTCCTTCGACATTCCGACCCCGCCACTGGATACCCTCAAGGCTATCCTGGACGGCTCGGGCGACCGTGAAATCTCCACCACCATGGCCTTCGTGCGGATCCTCGCGCAGCTGGTCAAGGACAAGGAAATCGGCTCGCGTATCGTCCCGATCATCCCGGACGAAGCCCGTACCTTCGGTATGGAAGGCATGTTCCGTCAGTTGGGCATCTACTCCTCCGTCGGCCAGCTCTACGAGCCAGTCGATAAAGACCAGGTGATGTTCTACAAGGAAGACAAGAAGGGCCAGATCCTCGAAGAAGGCATCAACGAAGCGGGCGCCATGAGCTCCTTCATCGCTGCCGGTACTTCGTACTCCAGCCACAACCAGCCGATGCTGCCGTTCTACATCTTCTACTCGATGTTCGGCTTCCAGCGTATCGGCGACCTGGCTTGGGCAGCAGGCGACAGCCGTACCCGTGGCTTCCTGATCGGCGGCACCGCCGGCCGTACCACGCTGAACGGCGAAGGCCTGCAACACGAAGACGGTCACAGCCACATCCTGGCTGCCACCATCCCGAACTGCCGCACCTTTGATCCAACCTACGGCTATGAGCTGGCGGTGATCATCCAGGACGGCATGAAGAAGATGACCGAAGAGCAGCAGGACGTTTTCTACTACATCACCGTGATGAACGAGTCCTACCAGCAACCAGCCATGCCGGCCGGTGTTGAGGAAGGCATCATCAAGGGCATGTACCTGCTCGAAGAAGACACCAAGGAAGCGGCGCACCACGTGCAGTTGATGGGCTCCGGCACCATCCTGCGTGAAGTGCGTGAAGCAGCGAAGATCCTGCGTGATGAGTTCAACGTCGGCGCTGACGTGTGGAGCGTTACCAGCTTCAACGAACTGCGTCGCGACGGCCTGGCCGTAGAGCGCAATAATCGCCTGCACCCAGGTCAGAAGCCAGCGAAGAGCTACGTCGAAGAATGCCTGGCCGGCCGTAAAGGTCCAGTCATCGCCTCTACCGACTACATGAAGCTTTTTGCTGAACAGATTCGCCAGTGGGTCCCGTCCAAGGAATTCAAAGTCTTGGGCACCGACGGTTTCGGCCGCAGTGACAGCCGCAAGAAGCTGCGTCACTTCTTCGAAGTTGACCGTCATTTCGTGGTGTTGGCAGCCCTGGAAGCCTTGGCTGACCGTGGTGAGATCGAACCTAAGGTGGTGGCTGACGCTATCGTCAAGTTCGGGATCAACCCGGAAAAACGCAACCCACTGGACTGCTGAGGAGATTTTTTGTGAGCGAACTCATTCGCGTACCTGACATCGGCAGCGGTGAAGGTGAAGTAATCGAGCTGTTTGTGAAGGTCGGCGACAAAGTCGAAGCCGACCAGAGCATCCTGACCCTGGAATCGGACAAGGCGAGCATGGAAATCCCTGCCCCCAAAGCCGGTGTGGTCAAGAGCCTGAAAGTGAAGCTGGGCGACCGCCTGAAAGAAGGCGACGAACTGCTGGAACTGGAAATCGAAGGTGCCGCTGATGCGGCCCCTGCGCCAGCGCCTGCTGCCGCTGCTGCACCCGCACCTGCTGCTGAAAAACCTGCCGCTGCCGAGGCTGCTCCAGCCCCGGCCGCTGCACCTGCCGCCGCCTCCGTTCAGGACATTCATGTTCCGGACATCGGCTCGTCGGGCAAGGCCAAGATCATCGAGCTGCTGGTCAAGGTCGGCGACACTGTCGAAGCCGACCAGTCGCTGATCACCCTGGAGTCCGACAAGGCCTCCATGGAAATCCCTTCGCCGGCTGCCGGCGTGGTGGAAAGCATCGCGGTCAAGCTGGAAGACGAAGTCGGCACTGGCGACTTCATCCTCAAGCTCAAAGTACAAGGCGCTGCACCTGCCGCAGCACCCGCCGCCGCTGCGCCGGCGGCCAAGGCTGAAGCGGCTCCGGCTGCTGCGCCTGCGCCTGCTGCAAAAGCCGAGGCCGCACCGGCTCCTGCGGCTGCCGCACCTGCGCCAAGCGGTGCCAAGGTTCACGCCGGCCCTGCCGTGCGTCAGCTGGCCCGTGAGTTCGGCGTTGAGCTGAACGCTGTGTCGGCCACTGGCCCACACGGTCGTGTGCTGAAAGAAGACGTGCAGGTTTACGTCAAAGCCATGATGCAGAAAGCCAAGGAAGCGCCGGCTGCTGGCGGCGCGACCGGTGGTTCGGGCATTCCGCCGATCCGCACCGTCGACTTCAGCCGCTTCGGCGAAATCGAAGAAGTGCCGATGACCCGCCTGATGCAAATCGGCGCGGCCGGTCTGCACGCCAGCTGGCTGAATATCCCGCACGTGACCCAGTTCGACCAGGCCGACATCACCGACCTGGAAGCTTTCCGCGTTGCGCAGAAAGCCGTGGCCGAAAAGGCCGGCGTGAAACTGACCGTGCTGCCGCTGCTGCTCAAGGCCTGCGCGCATTTGCTCAAGGAGCTGCCGGACTTCAACGCCTCGCTGGCACCAAGCGGCAAGGCGATTATCCGCAAGAAGTACGTGCACATCGGTTTCGCGGTAGACACCCCGGATGGCCTGCTGGTACCGGTCATCAAGAACGTCGACCAGAAGAGCCTGCTGCAACTCGCTGCCGAAGCCGCTGCACTGGCTGCCAAGGCCCGCGACAAGAAGCTCACCCCGGACGACATGCAGGGCGCGTGCTTCACCATCTCCAGCCTCGGGCACATTGGCGGCACTGGCTTCACGCCAATCGTCAACGCGCCGGAAGTGGCGATCCTGGGTGTGTCCAAAGCAACCATCCAGCCTGTGTGGGACGGTAAAGCGTTCCAGCCGAAGCTGATGCTGCCGCTGTCGTTGTCCTACGATCACCGTGTGATCAACGGCGCCGCTGCTGCACGCTTCACGCAGCGTCTGAGCCAACTGCTGAACGACATCCGCACCATCTTGCTGTAAGCCTCAACGGGCCTCTGCTTCACCGCAGAGGCCTGGCTGCACCGATTTTCGAGCGCCACGCTCGTACCTCAACCCCGCCAATTGGCGGGGCTTTTTTTGGCCGGCTTTTTTGTAGGGGCAAAGGGCGTCGTACCTGCGTCAATGCGCCACCCATCACCTGGATTGCAGAAACCGCTCCGGCGGCCGATAACAGCCATATAGCACTTAGCCTTCATCCTCTCTTGTCAGTGCGTGCTGCATGATGCAACCTTGCCGCAGGCGACAGTAAAGAGGGCGTGAGCCCGGCGCCGTGCGCATTTTCCCAAGCGAGTTTCCCCATGAAAAGCCAACCCGATGTCGCCCGTATGGCGGCCGAGGTAGTGACGCAGTTACCGGTGCCCTCGCGCCTCGGTATGCTGCGTTTCGAGCGGCTTAATGAGGCAAGCTGGGCGCTGCTGTACCTCGACCCCAATTGCGAGCGCCAATTCGGTCTGCCGGCGATGGAACTGTGTGCATTGGTCGGCACACCCTACGCCAGCTTGATGGAACCTCAAGCGCGCTATCAGCTGCACGATGCGATCCAGCAGCAACTGACCCAGAGCCCGCATTACCTGGTGCGCTACACCCTGCACACCAATGACGGCCCGCTGAGCCTGCTGGAAATGGGCGAGGCCTACAAACAACACAACCGTCACCTGCTGCGCGGCTACCTGATGGTGGTCGACGGCCTGTTCAGCGAAATCCCCACCGCCGCCCCGACGGCCGACCTGGAAAACCAGAACAGCCGCCTGCAGATCGCCCTGGAACTCAACCAGCGCGCCCAGCAGGAACAATTGCAGCACCTGGAACGCGTGCGCGCCCAACAGGAGCTGATCCTGCTGCTGGCGCGCCAGCGCTACACCACGCCCAATTCGTTGCAGGAAGCCGCCGAGCTGATCACCCGCAGCGCCTGCGATATCTACCAGATCGATTGCGCGAGCATCTGGAACCTTGAAGGCCAGCGCCTGGTGCCGATCTCGGCGTACCACCGCGACGACCAACAACACCACTTGCCTGAAGCAATCGACGCCAGCGGCTTCCCGGACTACCTGGAAGCCCTGCATTCGAGCCGCGCCATCGACGCCACCCATGCGATGCGCGACCCGCGCACCCGGGAAATGGCCGAGAGCCTGCGCGCCAAGGATGTGCACGCCATGCTCGACGCCAGCATCCGCGTCGATGGCCAGGTGATCGGCGTGTTGTGCCTGGAACAACGCGGCAGCTCGCGTGCCTGGCAGGCCGATGAGATCGCCTTTGCCGGCGAGCTGGCGGACCAATTCGCGCAAGTGATCAACAACCACAACCGGCGCACCGCCACCAGCGCGCTGCACCTGTTCCAGCGAGCCGTGGAGCAAAGCGCCAACGCCTTTTTGCTGGTCAATTGCGACGGCGTGGTGGAGTACGTCAACCCCAGCTTCACCGCGATCACCCAGTACAGCGCCGAAGAAGTCCATGGCCATCGCCTGGCGCAGTTGCCGGCGCTGGAGAACCTCAGCGAACTGCTGTTCGACGCGCCGTCGAGCCTGGCCAAGAGCAACAGTTGGCAGGGTGAGTTCAAGAGCCGACGCAAGAACCTCGAACCCTACTGGGGCCAGCTGTCGATTTCCAAAGTGTATGGCGACAACCGTGAGCTGACGCACTACATCGGCATCTACGAAGACATCACCCAGACCAAGCTGGCCCAGCAGCGCATCGAGCGCCTGGCCTACACCGACAACCTGACCAACCTGGGCAACCGCCCGGCGTTTATCCGCAACCTCGACGAGCGCTTTGCCCGCGACAGCGACAGCCCGATCAGCCTGTTGCTGGTGGACATCGACAACTTCAAGCGGATCAACGACAGCCTTGGCCACCAAACGGGCGACAAGCTGCTGATCAGCCTGGCGCGCCGCCTGCGCAACAGCCTGAGTGCCAGTGGCAGCCTCGCGCGGTTTGCCAGTAATGAGTTTGCGGTGTTGCTCGACGACACCGACCTGGAGACTGGCCAGCAGGTCGCCAGCCAATTGCTGGCGACCCTCGACAAACCGATGTTCGTCGACAACCAGTTGATCAGTGTCACCGGCTCCGTGGGCCTGGCCTGTGCGCCTCTGCATGGCCGCGACCCGCAAACCCTGATGCGTAACGCCGGGTTGGCGCTGCACAAGGCCAAAGCCAACGGCAAACACCAGGTACAGGTGTTTACCGAGGCACTGAATGCCGAGGCCAGTTACAAGCTGTTCGTGGAAAACAACCTGCGCCGCGCCCTGACTCAGAACGAGCTGGACGTGTTCTACCAGCCCAAACTGTGCCTGCGCAGCGGCCGCTTGCTGGCCATGGAAGCGCTGCTGCGCTGGAACCACCCGGAAAAGGGCATGATCCGCCCTGATCAATTCATCAGCGTGGCAGAAGAAACCGGCCTGATCATCCCGATCGGCAAATGGATCGCACGCCAGGCCTGCCGCATGAGCCGTCAGCTGACCGCCGCAGGCATGGGCAATTTGCAGGTGGCGATCAACCTGTCGCCCAAGCAGTTCTCCGACCCGGACCTGGTGGCCTCGATTGCCACCATCCTCAAGGAAGAACAGTTGCCAGCCAACCTGCTGGAGCTGGAGCTGACCGAAGGCCTGCTGCTGGAAGCCACCGAAGACACGCGCCTGCAACTGGACCAACTGAAGAGTTTTGGCCTGACCCTGGCCATGGACGACTTCGGCACGGGTTACTCATCGCTGAGCTACCTGAAAAAATTCCCCATCGACATCATCAAGATCGATCGCAGTTTTATCCACGAAATCCCGGACAACCAGGACGACATGGAAATCACCTCGGCGGTTATCGCCATGGCCCACAACCTCAAGCTCAAGGTGGTGGCCGAAGGCATCGAGACCGCCGAGCAACTGGCGTTCCTGCGCCGGCATCGCTGCGATGTGGGCCAAGGCTACCTCTTCGACCGGCCGATCCCCGGTGCAGAGCTGCTCGAGAAGCTTAAACGCTACCCGCGCGGGCCAATCGCCTGACAGCGCTGTAACACTCGGGCACACTGGCTGTCTGAATCTTTACCGCTAACTCAACCTGACGAGAGGACTGATCATGGTCTTGCGCTCGGAAATTCTGGTGAACAAAAACGTGTTGCCCACTCAAGAACAAGCTTTGCCTGGCCGTGAAACCCCGATGGCGCTGCCAGAGACGCATTTCGTCAACGGCAACCCGCTGCTCGGCCCGTTTGTCGACAACGTAGAGTTCGCGATCTTCGGTCTCGGCTGCTTCTGGGGTGCCGAACGCCGGTTCTGGCAGCGCGACGGCGTGGTCAGCACTGTGGTCGGTTATGCCGGTGGTTACACGCCGAACCCGACGTACGAAGAAGTCTGCTCGGGCCTGACCGGCCATAGCGAAGTGGTACTGGTGGTGTTTGATCAAGACAAGATCAGTTACGAAGAGCTGCTCAAAATGTTCTGGGAACTGCACAACCCGACCCAGGGCATGCGCCAGGGCAACGACATCGGCAGCCAGTACCGTTCGGTGATCTACGCCGTGAAACCTGAGCACCTGGAAGCGGCGAAGGCCAGCGCCGAGGCGTATCAGGCTGAGCTGACCAAGGCTGGCCTGGGCACCATCACCACGGAAATCGAAGAAGCGCCGACGGTGTACTTCGCCGAGGCGTATCACCAGCAGTACCTGGCGAAGAATCCGCAAGGGTATTGCGGGATTGGCGGCACCGGCGTCACCTGCCCGATCTAAGGGCAGCGCCGATGATGATCGTTCCCACGCTCCGCGTGGGAATGCCGACAGGGACGCTCTGCGTCCGCTCTTGAGGCGTGACGCGGAGCGTCACAAGATACATTCCCACGCAGAGCGTGGGAACGATCAGTTACTCAGCGATAAGCCAATCCATCTGCCACCCGCCCTGGGTCTGGCCAAGTTTCTTGGACAGCCACGGCAGCAGTTCACGCAACTCCTCTTCCAGCCCCCACGGCGGGTTGGCAATCGCCAGGCCCGAGCCCGTGAGGGTATTGGGCGTGTCCAGCGGATGCACCAATAACTCCACCCGCAGCAACTTCGGCGCACCGGTGCCGGCCAGGTCCTGGTAGAAGCGACGCAACATGCGCTGGTCTTTCACTGGATACCAGATCGCTGCAACAGTCTGGCGCATGCGGCTGACCGCTTCCTTGAGGGACGCTGCACAGCGCTGCATTTCGTCGAGCTTTTCAAACGGCGGATCGATCAGCATCAACGCGCGCTTTTCCGGCACCGGCAGCAAGGCGCGCGGCACATGCCAGCCTTCGCCCAAATGCACTTTGACACGGCGATCGCCTTTCATGTTGTCCTTGAGCAACACGCCGTCTTCCGGGTGTTTTTCATTCAGCAGCACACGGTCCTGAGGCCGTGTGAGGCGGCGCGCCAGCTCCGGCGAACCAGGGTAGTAGCGCAACTGGCCATCCGGGTTCATCTCGTGCAGCACGCGCATGTAGTCGGCCGTCAGCGGCGGCAGGTCACTCTCGCCCCACAGGCGGGCGATGCCTTCCAGGTATTCACCGGTGCGGTTGGCCTGATCACCTTGCAGGTCGTACAGCCCGATCCCGGCGTGGGTATCGAGGTAGGCGAACGGCTGCTCCTTGCGCGACATCAAGGCGATGAGGCGGGTCAAGGTCAAGTGTTTGAAGACATCGGCGTGGTTGCCGGCGTGAAAGGCGTGACGATAATTCATGGTTGCTCCTGCGCAGGGGGCGAAGTTTACCTTCTACCGGAGCAAAGGGGCAGAGTGTGGCGAGCGGGCTTGCCCCGCGCTGGGCTCAATTCATCTCTAAGGTCAGGTACTCAGTCAGTGCTTCATGACTGATACCCGGCCTGCGCGCAAAGTAGGCGACCTTGTGGCGCAAGGTCGCAGGCGTGAAGGCGGTATACAGGTCGGGTCGCTGTTCTTCGAGCCATTGCAGCAGGTTGTCGATCAGCACGTGGGGTGATTGTTCCGCCAGATGCGCCAGTAACGAGGCAGGCACTTGCCACCATGGGCTGGTGTTGGCGGCCGTAACCGGGCCAGTCGCCACGACCAGCGGTTGGCCATTGATCAGATAGCGCTGGAATACCGGCAACACCTTCCCCGCCGCGTCACCCAACGTTTGCACAATCGGCTGCCATTGAGCGCCATCCCAGAAACGTAAAAATACCTGCTGGCCGTCAGGCAGCAACACCTTGGTCAGGCTTTGCAGGTGCGCCACCACGGTTTCCAGCGGGCTGGATGATACTGCCAGCCAGCCCCAATCCGTTGAGTCGGTGGTGGCGACCCAGTCGAGAAAGGCGCTGCCGGGCTCGATGACGGCAACGTAAGGCATTACTTCATTCCATTGCGCGTAGGCGCTGCCTGCCCAGATTGGCTGGGGCGGCAGTCCGACGGCCATGGCTTGCCAGGCGGCATAGGGTTTAGCGTCGCTGGCACTGCCCAATACCGCGAAAATTCGCTCATCGGGCAGCAAAGGAAATTCGGCCAGCCAGGTGTGTGGAGTCAAGGAGTGAGGCATACGGGTAAAATCCTTTTAAGGTCGAACCTGGGTGTGGTCGGCGATATCACATTGGCCGTTCTTGCAGCGCTCACACTCTTCGCAAAATGGCGCGCTGCGTTTCAGGCTGGCCACTTGCACGCGGCTGAGCGGTGCGGGAACAACCGCCGCCAGCGCTTCCTTGATGCCCGGTAGTAACGGCGCAGCTGCGGCAGCGGGTGCACCACCCAGTTGAATCGGCACGCTGCTGAAAATGCCGCCCGCCGACAGCGTGATCGACTGCCCGCCCGCCTGGATCGTAACGCTGGCACCGGCGTCGATAACAACGCTTTGCCCTGCTCCGATCTGAATCGTCCGCCCCGCGCGCATCTGCTGCGAACCACCGACCACCAGATGATCATCCTGCTTGAGCTCGGTGAGGCGGTTGCCATGGGTAATGCGCTGCTCTTCGCCTTGCAGCTCGTGATGCGACTCGCCGCCCACCTTCACCCGCCGTTCGTTATCGACCTGCACGTGCTGGTCATTCAGCACGTGCTGGGTCCAATCGCGCTGGGCACGCAGGTAGATTTCCTCGGCGCCCTTGCGGTCTTCAATGCGCAGTTCGTTATAGCCACCACCGCCAGGGCTGCTGTGGCTGCGCAAGATACTGCGGGTCTTGTCCGCCGGCAGGTCGAGGGGCACGGGGTTGGCCGCATTGGGCAGGCAACCCATCACCAGCGGCATATCTATGTCGCCATTCACGAAACCTACCAACACCTCCATACCGACCCGCGGGATCAGTACCGCACCATAACGGTCGTGGGCCCAGCCGCTGGCTACCCGCAGCCAGCAACTGGAGTGCTCATTGTGTTCGCCGTCGCGGTCCCAGGCCATCTGCACTTTGACCCGGCCGTATTCGTCGCAATGGATCTCACTGTCTGCTGGCCCTGTGACCACCGCGTTCTGGTAACCGGATATTTGTGGGCGGGACAGGATCAGCGGCGTTCGAAACGGCACATCCCAAGGTGTTGCATGAAAATCGTTGTTGTAGCCCTGAGGCGATTTATCGCCAGGGGCTGACTCCTCCAATACTTGAGGCTGCTGCCCCACATGGTACACATAGGTAACGAGCCACAAATCATTCCATTCCTGACGAGGGTGCCCGGTCATCTTCAAAAACTGCCCAGTGACCAAGGCCGGTTGGTCGCTGAAACCGCTGGCTTTTCGGTAATCGCTGCGATGACGTTCCAACCGGCGCTGCGCCTGGTACTTGCCATGCTCGCGATCCGTGAAGTATCCGGGGTAAAGCTGCTCGCCCAGGGCGGGCCGTTGCTCGCCGGATGCTGCACTTTCCAATACAAGTTTCGGCTTCTTGAAATCGTAGTCGCGCAGATCTACACCGGTCGTGCGGGTTTCCAGTGCCAGGGTAAAGCGCTTGATCGCAGGCGCATCGGCAACCATCCCAGTACCGGGCGAGTAAGGGGTGGTTTGATCCTGTTGGATAAAGACACTCTGGTCATCGCCGAACACCAATAGGTGACGCTCAGGGCTGTGCTGGAAGTGGTAGTGAATGCCCGACTCGTCACACAAGCGTTGAATGAACTCAAGGTCGGTTTCACCGAATTGAACACAGTACTCACGTTCGGGGTACTTGCCACTTAGTTGAAACGC
Source organism: Pseudomonas sp. R76 (assembly GCF_009834565.1). Lineage (GTDB taxonomy): Bacteria > Pseudomonadota > Gammaproteobacteria > Pseudomonadales > Pseudomonadaceae > Aquipseudomonas. Next base: position 583,690 of record NZ_CP019428.1, on the reverse strand, counting down.
GAAGGTGTCAGCCTGGATCGACTGGGCCTCCAACACCCGTGCAATGATCTGGGGCACAGTCTGTTTCTGGAAAATCCGCTGGTGCGTACTGTGATGCAGATAAGCCAACTGCGGCACCAAGGTGATCTGGTAACGGGTAAGACGCTTGCCCGCATCGCCCTGGGCCACCTTATATACCAGGCCGTGAATACCGTGGCCATCAGCGTCAAACCCCAGGAAAGCCTGACGGTGCATCAGACTTTCAAGGTCAAGATCGGCTTGTTCGCTGACCAGCTCAAGATCAAAGCTAAAGGGCAGGCTAAGAAATTCATTGCCCGAGAACCCATAGACCTTCAGATCGCTGGGCTGCCCATCGAGGGTCAGGGTAAACGCGCTTTCATTGGCAGGAGCGAACATCCGGTGTTTCTCTGCGAGGGGGTGGGCGGTCGATTCTGCACCAGCTTTTTGCCCTCCTGAGCGCCGCGCGGCCAAATCAGTATGTTCCTACGCCATGAGTGCCCGATTCTTCATGTTCCCTGCGTCGAAAGCACGCCACCGCCGTGCTAGCGTAATTGTCCCTTTCTCGCCGGATCACTGGAAAAAGCATGGCCATCCGCTACGCAAAAATCATCTTGACCCTCGCCCTAGCCGCCTTCGCCAGCATGGTTGCGTTCAACAACATCACGGACTACGGCTCCAACTTCGCCTTCGTCCAACACGTGTTGAGCATGGACACCACGTTCCCTGGTAACGCGGCCATGTACCGCTCAATCACTACGCCATGGCTGTGGCACGCGGCCTATGCGCTGATCATCCTGGGAGAGGCGCTCTGCGCGCTGTTGCTGGCCTGGGGTGCGCTGTCTCTGTGGCGCGCACGACACGCCAGCGGTAGCGACTTCAACCGCGCCAAAGCCCGCGCAACCACCGGCCTCGCCCTCGGCTTTGTGGTGTGGTTTTTTGGTTTTATGGTGGTGGGCGGGGAATGGTTCTTGATGTGGCAATCCCATCAGTGGAACGGCCAGGAAGCGGCGTTCAAGTTCTACATGGCGATTCTGGGCGTGCTGATTTTTCTTAATCAAGCGGATGCTGACTGAACCCGCCATAAAAAAGGCCCGCCATCCGTAGGATGCGGGCCTTTTCTTCAACTCAACGGGCGATAGGCACCCGAAGAATTACTTGTTGAGGTTGTAGTCTTTTTCCGCAGCATCAAAACGCTCGACCATACCGGCAGTCGGTGCGCCCAGCTTGCTGACGACGTAGATCGCCAGGCTGGCAAAGATGAAGCCAGGGATGATTTCGTACAGGCCCAGCAGCTCGAAGTGCTTCCACACAATCACCGTCACCGCACCGACCAGGATGCCGGCCAGTGCGCCGTTGCGGGTCATGTGTTTCCAGATCACCGAGATCAGCACCACAGGCCCGAACGCGGCGCCGAAACCGGCCCAGGCGTAGCTCACCAGGCCCAGCACGCGGTTGTTCGGGTTGGCGGCCATGGCGATGGCGATCAGCGCCACCAGCAACACCATGGCGCGGCCGACCCACACCAGTTCAACCTGGGAGGCGTTTTTGCGCAGGAAGGTTTTGTAGAAGTCTTCGGTCAGCGCGCTGGAGCACACCAGCAGTTGGCAGCTCAGGGTGCTCATCACCGCCGCCAGAATAGCCGACAGCAGCACGCCGGCAATCCATGGGTTGAACAGCAGCTTGGCCAGTTCGATGAACACGCGTTCGTGGTTCTCGTTGACCGGGCCGGCCACTTCCGGGTGCGCCGAGAAGTAAGCGATACCGAAGAAACCCACCGCCACGGTGCCGCCCAGGCACAGGATCATCCAGGTCATGGAGATGCGGCGTGCCTTGGCAATCGACTTCACCGAATCCGCCGCCATGAAACGCGCGAGGATGTGCGGCTGGCCGAAGTAACCCAGGCCCCAGCCCATCAGCGAGATGATGCCGATGAACGTGGTGTTTTTCAGCATGTTGAAGTTGTCAGGGTTCTTGGCTTCGATCGCCAGGAAGGTGGTGTCGACGCCACCGGTGGCCAGCAGCACGATGATCGGCGTGAGGATCAGCGCGAAGATCATCAGTGTGGCTTGCACAGTATCTGTCCAGCTGACTGCCAGGAAACCACCGACGAAGGTGTAGGCAATCGTCGCGGCAGCACCGGCCCACAGCGCCGTCTCGTAGGACATGCCGAAAGTGCTTTCAAACAGACGGGCACCGGCGACGATGCCGGACGCGCAATAAATAGTGAAGAACACCAGGATCACCACTGCAGAGATGATCCGCAGCAGGCCGCTTTTATCTTCGAAACGGCTGGAGAAATAATCCGGCAGCGTCAGGGCGTCGCCGTTGTGTTCGGTCTGCACCCGCAAGCGGCCAGCGACGAACAACCAGTTCAGGTACGCGCCGACGATCAGGCCAATGGCGATCCAGCTTTCCGACAGGCCGGACATGTAGATCGCGCCCGGCAGGCCCATCAACAACCAGCCGCTCATATCGGAGGCACCAGCCGACAACGCGGTGACCACACTGCCGAGGCTGCGACCGCCGAGGATGTAATCGGAGAGGTTGTTGGTGGAGCGATAGGCCATGAAGCCGATCAGCACCATTGCTGCGATGTAGATCACAAACGTGATCAGGGTGGGGTTGCTAACGCTCATAAGAAGTGACGCCCTGGCTTTGTTTTTATGTAGCGACGGTCTGAGTCAGACGGCCACCCGTGGATAACCGGGTAGACGAAACTGCGTGCCGTGCATTTATGACTGGCGTTTCCCCAGGAAAGCCGCCAGCCGATGAACCGAACCTTGCAGCTGGTTGCACCTTGGGCGCGAATGCTATTCAACAAAGTAAATAAGGTGCAACCAGTTTCTTGAGAATAAGTTGCACCTGGGTATGTTTAGGGCAAAACATCGGTTTTTTGCTCCTTTTCGGAGCAAGAACAGCCGATCTCAGAAGCAAACGCACCAAGGAGGAGCGGATTCCGTCGAAGGCCGGATTTTTTCCCGATCACGATCAAAAAAATCCTGAACAATTTGGGTTGCACCCGGTTGCACCTCTGCATGCGCAAAGCTAATCTTGCCGCCAGCAGATGCCACGCAGTAGTGGCACCCATGAGGATAAAAAGATGGCTACGACCACCCTTGGGGTCAAACTCGACGACCCAACCCGCGAACGCCTCAAGGCCGCCGCGACCTCCATTGATCGCACGCCGCACTGGCTGATCAAGCAGGCGATTTTCAATTACCTGGAGAAAATCGAGGGTGGTGCAACCCTGACCGAGCTCAATGGCTCGGGCAACAAGGACGCTGAAGACGCAGGCGAAGTCCAGCCGGACCACGCCCACCAGTGCTTCCTGGAGTTCGCCGAAAGCATCCTGCCGCAATCGGTATTGCGCGCCTCGATCACCGCCGCCTACCGCCGCCCCGAGCCGGAAGTGGTGCCGATGCTGATCGAGCAGGCACGCCTGCCTCAGCCGATGGCTGAAGCGACTAACAAGCTGGCCGCCTCGATTGCCGAAAAATTGCGCAATCAGAAAAGCGCCGGCGGCCGTGCCGGCATTGTTCAGGGCCTGCTGCAAGAATTTTCCCTGTCGTCCCAGGAAGGCGTGGCATTGATGTGCCTGGCCGAAGCGCTGCTGCGCATCCCGGACAAGGGCACCCGCGACGCGCTGATCCGCGACAAGATCAGCACCGGCAACTGGCAGCCGCACCTGGGCAACAGCCCGTCGCTGTTCGTCAATGCCGCCACGTGGGGCTTGCTGCTGACCGGCAAACTTGTGGCCACGCACAACGAGGCAGGCTTGACCTCGTCCCTGAGCCGCATCATCGGCAAGAGCGGCGAGCCGATGATCCGCAAGGGCGTCGACATGGCCATGCGCCTGATGGGCGAGCAATTCGTTACCGGCGAAACCATCGCCGAAGCCCTGGCCAATGCGAGCAAGTTCGAAGCCAAGGGCTTCCGCTATTCCTACGACATGCTCGGCGAAGCCGCACTGACCGAACACGATGCCCAGAAGTACCTGGCCTCGTACGAACAAGCCATTCACTCCATCGGCAAAGCCTCTCACGGCCGTGGGATTTATGAAGGCCCGGGCATTTCCATCAAGCTCTCCGCCCTGCACCCGCGTTACAGCCGTGCGCAGTACGAGCGCGTGATGGATGAGCTGTACCCGCGCCTGCTTTCGCTGACCTTGCTGGCCAAGCAGTACGACATCGGCCTGAACATCGACGCCGAAGAAGCCGACCGCCTTGAGCTGTCGCTGGACCTGCTCGAACGCCTGTGCTTCGAACCGCAATTGACCGGCTGGAACGGCATCGGTTTTGTGATCCAGGCGTACCAGAAGCGCTGCCCGTATGTGATCGACTACGTCATCGACCTGGCGCGCCGCAGCCGCCATCGCCTGATGATCCGCCTGGTGAAAGGCGCGTACTGGGACAGCGAGATCAAGCGCGCTCAGGTCGAAGGCCTGGAAGGCTACCCGGTGTACACCCGCAAGGTGTACACCGACGTTTCCTACATCGCCTGTGCACGCAAACTGCTGTCGGTGCCGGAAGCCATCTACCCGCAGTTCGCCACGCACAACGCCCACACGCTGTCGGCGATTTACCATATTGCCGGTCAGAACTATTACCCCGGCCAGTACGAGTTCCAGTGCCTGCACGGCATGGGTGAACCGCTGTACGAGCAGGTTGTAGGCAAAGTTTCCGAAGGCAAGCTGAACCGTCCGTGCCGCGTGTACGCACCGGTCGGCACCCACGAAACATTGCTGGCTTACCTGGTGCGTCGCCTGCTGGAAAACGGCGCCAACACCTCGTTCGTCAACCGCATTGCCGACCACACCATCTCGATCCAGGAGTTGGTGGCCGACCCAGTGGCCAACATCGAGCAGATGGCAACGCTGGAAGGTGGCTTCGGCCTGCCGCACCCGCGTATTCCACTGCCGCGTGAACTGTATGGCAGCGACCGCGCCAACTCGGCGGGCATTGACCTGGCCAACGAACACCGCTTGGCGTCCCTGTCTTGTGCCTTGCTGGCCACCGCGCATAACGACTGGAAAGCCGCGCCGATGCTGGGCTGCGCCTCCAGCAATGAAGCCGCTGCACCGGTGCTGAACCCGTCCGACCTGCGTGACGTGGTCGGCCATGTACAGGAAGCCACCGTCCAAGACGTCGACAATGCGATCCAGTGCGCCATCAACGCCGGCCCGATCTGGCAGGCTACCCCGCCCGCCGAACGCGCCGCGATCCTGGAGCGTGCCGCCGACTTGATGGAAGGCGAGATTCAGCCGTTGATGGGCCTGTTGGCCCGCGAAGCCGGCAAGACGTTCGCCAACGCCATCGCCGAAGTCCGTGAAGCCGTAGATTTCCTGCGCTACTACGCGGTGCAGGCGCGCAACGATTTCACCAACGACGCCCACCGCCCGTTGGGCCCGGTGGTCTGCATCAGCCCGTGGAACTTCCCGCTGGCAATCTTCAGCGGCCAAGTCGCTGCGGCACTGGCTGCCGGTAACCCGGTATTGGCCAAGCCTGCGGAGCAAACCCCGTTGGTGGCGGCACAAGCCGTACGCATTTTGCTTGAAGCCGGTATTCCGGAAGGCGTGCTGCAACTGCTGCCGGGCCAGGGCGAAAGCGTCGGTGCGCGCCTGGTGGGTGATGATCGCGTCAAAGGCGTGATGTTCACCGGCTCCACCGAAGTCGCGCGCCTGCTGCAACGCAGTGTCGCCGGTCGTCTGGATGCCCAGGGCCGCCCGATTCCGCTGATCGCCGAAACCGGCGGCCAGAACGCGATGATCGTCGACTCTTCGGCGCTGACCGAGCAAGTGGTGATCGACGTTGTTTCGTCGGCTTTCGACAGTGCCGGCCAACGCTGCTCGGCCCTGCGCGTACTGTGCCTGCAGGAAGATTCGGCAGACCGTGTAATCGAAATGCTTAAAGGCGCAATGGCTGAATGCCGCCTGGGCAACCCGGAGCGCCTGTCGGTAGACATCGGGCCGGTGATCGACGCCGAAGCCAAGGCCGGTATCGAAAAACACATCCAGGCCATGCGCGACAAAGGCCGCAACGTGTACCAAGTGGCAATCGCCGATGGCGAAGAGATCAAGCGCGGCACCTTCGTGATGCCAACCCTGATCGAGCTGGAAAGCTTCGACGAACTGCAACGCGAGATCTTCGGCCCGGTGCTGCACGTGGTGCGCTACAAGCGCAAAGAGATCGACCAGCTCATCGCGCAGATCAATGCCTCCGGCTATGGCCTGACCCTGGGCGTGCACACCCGCATCGACGAGACCATCGCCAAGGTGATCGACAACGTGCATGCCGGTAACGTGTATGTGAACCGCAACATCGTTGGCGCTGTGGTTGGCGTGCAGCCATTCGGCGGCGAAGGCCTGTCGGGCACTGGCCCGAAAGCTGGCGGGCCGTTGTACCTGTACCGTTTGCTGTCGACGCGTCCTACCGATGCCATCGAACAATCCTTCGTACGTGGCGACAAGCTGGCCGCACCGGACGTGCGCCTGCGCGATGCCATGAGCCAACCGCTGACCGCCCTGAAAACCTGGGCCGACAGCAATAAGTTCAGCGAGCTGAGCGCGCTGTGCAGCCAATTCGCCGCGCAGTCGCAAAGCGGTATCACCCGCCAACTGGCCGGCCCGACTGGCGAGCGCAACAGCTATGCGATCCTGCCCCGCGAGCACGTGCTGTGTCTGGCGGACGTCGAAGGCGACCTGCTGACGCAACTGGCGGCAGTGCTGGCCGTAGGCGGTTCGGCGGTATGGCCGGAAACTGACCTGACCAAGGCATTGTTCCCACGTCTGCCGAAGGACGTTCAGGCGAAGATCAAGCGCGTGGCTGACTGGACCAAGGACGAAGTGGTGTTCGACGCAGTCTTGCACCACGGCGACTCCGACCAACTGCGTGCGGTGTGCCAGCAAGTGGCGCAACGTGGTGGCGCGATTGTTGGCGTGCATGGTTTGTCGCAAGGTGAGACGGCGATTGCGCTGGAGCGCCTGGTGATCGAGCGGGCGTTGAGTGTTAACACCGCTGCGGCGGGCGGTAACGCCAGCCTGATGACCATCGGCTAACTGACGAAACGCGGTCAAAATGTGGGAGCTGGCTTGCCTGCGATAGCGGCGGGTCAGTGACAAAGGTGTCGGCTGGTACTGCCTCATCGCAGGCAAGCCAGCTCCCACATTGACCGCATCCCACCTTCGGCCCTCGTTCTGCCTCTGCATCACGCAAATCAATCTTGCTATCCAGCCTCTATTCGCGCACTTAGACTCAGGCCTATCCCAACACAGGTAAGCCGCCATGTCCGAGACGCTGCTCAGTTCCCGCAATCTGGCTTTCGAGCTGTACGAAGTCCTCGATGCCGAGGGCCTGACCCAGCGCGAGCGGTTTGCCGAGCACAACCGCGAGACCTTCGATGCGGCCATCAGCACCGCGCGCAGCATTGCCGAAAAGTACTTCGCGCCGCATAACCGCAAGAATGACGAAAACGAACCGCGCTATGAAGACGGCCAGGCGATCCTGATTCCGGAAGTGAAACCGGCCGTGGACGCGTTTCTCGAAGCGGGCTTTCTCAACGCCGCGCGCAGTTTCGAAGCAGGCGGCATGCAGCTGCCGACGTTGCTGTCCCAGGCATGCTTTGCGCACTTTCAGTCGGCCAACGCGGCTTCGACCTCCTACCCGTTCCTCACAATGGGCGCGGCCAACCTGATTGAAAGTTTCGGCACCGAGGAGCAGAAGCAGCGCTTCCTGCAACCGATGATCGACGGCCGCTTCTTCGGCACCATGGCGTTGACCGAGCCGCATGCCGGCTCGTCCTTGTCGGATATTCGTACACGGGCAGAGCCTGTGGCTGACGGCACTTATCGGCTCAAGGGCAACAAGATCTTCATCTCCGGTGGCGACCATCCGCTGTCGGAAAACATCGTGCACATGGTGCTGGCCAAGCTGCCGGACGCGCCAGCCGGGGTGAAGGGCATTTCGCTGTTTATCGTGCCCAAGTTCCTGGTCAACGAGGATGGCAGCCTGGGCGCGCGCAATGACGTGCTGTTGGCCGGGCTGTTCCACAAGATGGGCTGGCGCGGCACCACGTCCACGGCGCTTAACTTCGGCGATAACGATCATTGCGTCGGCTATCTGGTAGGCAAACCGCACCAGGGCTTGAGCTGCATGTTCCAGATGATGAACGAGGCGCGCATCGGCGTGGGCATGGGCGCAGTCATGCTCGGTTATGCCGGCTACCTCTACTCGCTGGAATACGCCCGCGAACGCCCGCAAGGTCGCCTGCCGGACAGCAAAGACCCCAGCACCGCGCCGGTCTCGATCATTCAGCACGCCGATATCAAGCGCATGCTGCTGACTCAAAAAGCCTACGTGGAAGGCGCCTTCGACCTCGGCCTGTATGCCGCGCGGCTGTTCGATGACACCACCACCCTGGAAACCGACGCCGAACGCAAGCAAGCCCACGAACTGCTGGACCTGCTCACGCCTATCGTCAAATCCTGGCCATCGGAGTTCTGCCTCAAGGCCAACGAGCTGGCGATCCAGATTCTCGGCGGCCATGGCTACACCCGCGAATACCCGGTGGAGCAGTACTACCGCGACAACCGCCTGAACCCGATCCACGAAGGCACCCACGGCATCCAGTCGCTGGATTTGCTCGGGCGCAAGCTCGCGCAGAATGGCGGTGCGGGCCTCAAGCAATTGATCCGTTTGATCGCCGAAACCGGCGCACGGGCGCAGCAGTACCCGTCACTCACGGCCCTGCGAGAACCTCTGGAGCAGTTGGTTAATCGCCTGCAAAGCGTGACGATTGGCCTGCTGACGGATCTCGCCCAGGGCAAGGTCAACAGCAGCCTGGCAAATTCGGCGCTGTACTTGAAGGTGTTCGGGCACACGGTGATTGGCTGGCGCTGGCTGGAACAGGCGATTCGCGCCGAGGAAGGCTTGGCCAAGGGCCATACGGCGGATGTTGCCTTCTATAAAGGCAAGCTCCAGGCCGCTCGGTACTTCCTGACCTGGGAAGTGCCGAGCTGCCATCATGAACTGGCGATTCTGGAGGCACGCGATGACACGTGCCTGGGGATGCAGGATGCGTGGTTCTAAGGCGTTCCGATCGCCTTGGAAATCACTTCGACCGTGGCGCTGACTTGCTCTTGGTAACGGTCGAGTTCCTGCTGGTGATGCTTTTGCATTTCGATCTGCTCGGCGCACAGGTTCAGCGCGGCCAGTACCAATAATTTGTCACCGATCAGGGTCGGGTACTTTTTCTTGGTGGTGGCCAGGGAGGCCTTGAGCATGGTCACGGCGTGCATCAGGGTTTGATCTTCCCCTTCCGGCGCCTTGATCGAGTAATCCTCTCCGAGAATCGAAACGACCTTTATCCCTTCATTCATGCGCCGACAGGACCTGCGCTCACACGCTCAACCAGAGCCTGGATGCGCGCGGCAGTGGCGCCGTGTTTTTCTTCCTGTTCCATCAGGTTCAGTTGCAGGCTGTCGTTTTCATCCTTGGCACGGGCCAGTTCCGCCTTGAGGGATTCATTGCTGCCGAGCAGGTCCTGGTTTTGTTGTACGAGGTCAGTGACAAGCTGTTCAAGCTGGCTGAGGGATGCTTCTAACATTTTGATTTCTCGGGCTTTTTCAAAGGGCGGTGACGATAAAGAAAAATCACCTCGGAAGCCAGGGTTATCCCCGGCGCGCAGCCCGTTTTTTAAGGGCCGGGCCGCGCTTTCGAGCCTTAGTGACTGCATTTACCCCATCTGGTTCCTGAATCCGTCCAACCCCTCGTCAGATGCGACAAAAGCGCGCGCCCCCTTAAGACTTTAGTCGCATGGCCGATAGAAGATGCACACCCCGTCTCATGGCCGCACGGATCGCGCTTCTCCCCAGGACTCCAGCATGTCTCTTCGTAATATGAATATCGCGCCGCGCGCCTTTCTTGGCTTTGCGTTTATTGGTGCACTCATGTTGTTTCTCGGTGTGTTCGCCCTGAACCAGATGAGCAAGATCCGTGCTGCCACCGAAGACATCACCCTGAGCAGCGTGCCAAGCATTCGCGCCCTCGACGAATTCACCCAGCTGACCCTGCGCCTGCGCGTGTTGTCGTACCGCTTGCTGACCAATCGCGAGCCGGATGTGCAGCAAAAGACCCTGGAAGCCTTTGAACTGCGCAACCAGCAGATCCGCACCGCCCAGGGCGTGTACGAAAAACTCATCGAGAGTGGCGAAGAACGCGCGACCTACGACGAATACGTGCGTTTGCTCGGCCAGTACCACCAGATCGAAGAGCGCATGAAGAGCTTGTCTCGCGCCAACCAGATCGACGACCTGCGCAACTTGCTCAACACCGAATTGCTCAGCAACTCCGAGCAGGTCAACGCAGTGCTGACACGCCTGCTGGACATCAACAACAAGATGGCCAACGCCACCAACCAGCAAGCCAAAGACCAATACGACATGGCGTTTGAGCTGGTGGTGGGCCTGCTGATCGTGGCCACGGCGCTGACGGTGTTGTTCGCCTGGCTGCTGACCCGCAGCATCACCGTGCCGATTTCCCAGGCACTTGAGGCCGCCGAGGAAGTCGCCGAAGGCAACCTGACGCGCCCGATCAAGGTCGACGGCAACGACGAAGCCGGCCGCCTGCTGGCCGCCATGGCCAAGATGCAGGACAAATTGCGCGACACCCTGCAACGCATCGCCGGCTCCGCCACCCAGCTGGCTTCGGCCGCCGAAGAGCTGAATGCCGTCACCGACGAAAGCGCCCGTGGCCTGACCCAGCAGAACAACGAAATCGAACAAGCCGCCACCGCCGTCAACGAGATGACCAGCGCCGTCGAAGAAGTCGCGCGCAATGCGGTCAGCACCTCCGAAGCCTCGCGCGCCGCCACCACTTCTGCTGGCGATGGCCGTGATTTGGTGCAGGAAACCGTCAGCGCCATCGAACGCATGAGCGGCGACGTGCAAGCCACAGCCACCTTGATCGGCGACCTGGCGAATGAATCGCGGGATATCGGCAAGGTGCTCGACGTGATTCGCGGCCTGGCCGACCAGACCAACCTGCTGGCCCTGAACGCCGCCATTGAAGCCGCGCGTGCCGGTGAAGCCGGGCGTGGGTTTGCCGTGGTGGCGGATGAAGTGCGGGCCCTGGCCCATCGCACCCAGCAGTCGACCAGCGAGATCGAGCGCATGATCGGCAGCATTCAGACCGGCACCGAGCACGCGGTGGATTCGATGCGTAACAGCACCGAGCGCGCCGAATCGACGCTGAACATCGCCAAAGGCGCCGGGATGTCGCTGGACACCATCAACACCGCGATCATAGAAATCAACGAACGCAACCTGGTGATCGCCAGCGCAGCGGAAGAGCAGGCGCAGGTGGCGCGAGAAGTGGACCGCAACCTGGTGAACATTCGTGATTTGTCGGTGCAATCGGCCACGGGCGCCAGCCAGACCAGCGCGGCGAGCAGTGAGCTGTCGCGCCTGGCGGTGGATTTGAATGGGATGGTGGGGCGCTTTCGCCTGTAACTGACACCGGTGATTGATCGTTCCCACGCTCCGCGTGGGAATGCAGCCTGTGACGCTCCGCGTCACGCCTTAAAAGCGGACGCAGAGCGTCCAGCGAAGCATTCCCACGCAGAGCGTGGGAACGATCTTTTGACAGCGCAGCAATTCAACAGGTTAGAATCGCTGGCACGCAGACTGCATGGTCAGTTTGCGCCCCGTCTTCCCAGCTCTGGAGTACTGCCTTTGAATGCGACGACCATCAACAGCCTGTTCTTGATCGGCGCGTTGCTGGTGGGTGCGAGCATTCTGGTGAGTTCTCTTTCGTCCCGCCTGGGTATCCCGATTCTGGTGATCATCCTGGCCGTGGGCATGGTCGCCGGCGTCGACGGCGGCGGCATCATTTTCGACAACTACCCAACCGCCTACCTGGTGGGCAACCTCGCCTTGGCAGTGATCCTGCTCGATGGCGGCTTACGCACGCGGGTTGCGAGTTTTCGCGTGGCACTCTGGCCGGCGTTGTCGCTGGCCACGGTGGGGGTGTTGATCACCACCGGCCTCACCGGCATGGCCGCGGCCTGGCTGTTCAACCTCAATATCATTCAAGGCTTGCTGATCGGCGCCATCGTCGGCTCAACCGACGCCGCCGCGGTGTTCTCGCTATTGGGCGGCAAAGGCCTGAACGAACGGGTTACCGCCAGCCTCGAAATCGAATCCGGCAGTAACGACCCGATGGCGGTGTTCCTCACCGTCACCCTGATCGACATGCTCGCCACAGGCCAGACCGGCCTGCACTGGAGCCTGCTGACCCACCTGATCCGCGAATTCGGCATCGGCGGCATCGTCGGCCTGGGCGGCGGCTGGCTGATGCTGCAGATGGTCAACCGCATCAACCTGGCCACCGGCCTGTACCCGATCCTGGTCATCGCCGGCGGCCTGGTGGTGTTCGCCTTGACCAACGCCTTGCACGGCAGCGGTTTCCTCGCCGTGTACCTGTGCGGCCTGGTGATCGGCAACCGCCCGGTACGCAGCCGCCATGGCATTTTGCATATGCTCGACGGCATGGCCTGGCTGGCACAGATCGGCATGTTCCTGGTGCTGGGCTTGCTGGTCACGCCCCATGACTTGCTGCCCATTGCCCTGCCGGCGTTGGGCCTGGCGCTGTGGATGATTCTGTTCGCGCGGCCGCTGTCGGTGATGGTCGGCCTGCTGCCGTTCAAGGCGTTCCACGGTCGCGAAAAAGCCTTTATCGCCTGGGTCGGCCTGCGCGGCGCGGTGCCGATCATTCTGGCGGTGTTCCCGCTGATGGCTGGCCTGCCCCACGCGCAGCTGTACTTCAACCTGGCGTTCTTTATCGTGCTGGTCTCGCTGCTGGTACAGGGCACCAGCCTGCCGTGGGTGGCCAAACTGCTGAAAGTCACCGTACCGCCAGACCCCGCGCCGATTTCCCGCGCGGCTCTGGAAGTGCACGTCACCAGCGAGTGGGAGCTGTTCGTCTACCGCCTGGGCGCGGAAAAATGGTGCATTGGCGCAGCCCTGCGCGAATTGAAAATGCCCGAGGGCACACGGATCGCGGCGTTGTTCCGTGGCCAGCAACTGCTCCATCCGTCGGGTAGTACGGTGCTGGAAGTCGACGATTTGCTCTGCGTGATCGGCCACGAACACAACCTGCCTGCCCTGGGTAAACTGTTCAGCCAGGCGCCGCAACGTGGCCTCGACCTGCGTTTCTTCGGCGACTTCGTCCTCGAAGGCGACGCCCAGCTGGGCGCGGTGTCGGCGCTGTACGGCCTCAAGCTCGAGGGTATCGACCCGGATATGCCACTGAGCCGCTTCATCACCCAGAAGGTCGGCGGTGCGCCGGTGGTGGGCGACCAAGTGGAGTGGAACAACACGCTGTGGACCGTCGCGGTCATGGACGGGAACAGAATCGGAAAAGTCGGCGTCAAATTCCCCGAAGGAAGTCGTCCAGGCCCTGGACTCTTCCTCTAAACTGCGGGGCCAGGCGCCACGCCCCCATTTTCTTTACCTTGCTCGACCGGTATCCATGACAACTCTGCGCACCTTTTTAGCCACTGCCCTGCTGGGCCTGACCCTTTGTGTGGGCAGCGTTTACGCCGCCGATGCGCCCAGTGCCGAGGCCATCCAGCAAACCCTGGACAAGCTGCCCGACCGCAAGCTGCCCGACGCCGACATGAAGGCGCTGCAGAACATCCTGCAACAGACCCTGACCTACCTGGGCAACAAGCAGGATTACGAGCAGCGCCTCACCGACCTCAAGCGCCAGCTGGAAGACGCGCCGCGCCAGACCACCGATAACCAGCGCGAACTGGTGCGGCTCAAGGCCACCAAAGTCATCCCGGTGGCGCAACGCTATGCCACGCTGCCCGTGCCGCAGCTCGAGCAATTGCTGGTGCAGCGCACGACCCAGCAAGGCGACCTGCAAAAGGACATGGCGGATGCCAACAGCATGTCCATCGCCGCCCAGACCCGCCCCGAGCGCGCCCAAACCGAAATCAGCAACAGCCAGACCCGCATCCAGCAGATAAACGCCACCCTTAAAGCGGGCAAAGATAACGGCAAGCCCCTCACCGGCGACCAGCGCAACCTGCTGAACGCCGAACTCGCCGCCCTCAACGCCTTGATTCCGCTGCGCCGCCAGGAACTGGCGGGCAACAGCCAACTGCAAGACCTGGGCAATAGCCAACGCGACCTGACGACCGAGAAGACCAGCCGCCTGGAACAGGAAATCCAGGACCTGCAAACCCTGATCAACCAGAAACGCCTCGCCCAGTCCCAGCAGACCGTGACCCAGCAGTCCATCGAGGCGCAAAAAACCGGCGGCAGCAGCCTGTTGGCCACCGAAAGCGCGGCCAACCTGAAGCTCTCCGACTACCTGCTCAAGAGCACCGACCGCCTCAATGACCTGACCCAGAAAAACCTGCAGACCAAGCAGCAACTGGACACCGTGACCCAAAGCGACTCGGCACTCGATGAGCAAATCAACGTGCTCAAGGGCAGCCTGCTGCTCTCCAAGATTCTTTATAAGCAAAAACAAGCACTGCCGCGCCTCACCGTGGACCGCGACCTGGCGGACGACATCGCCAACATTCGCCTGTACCAGTTCGAGATCAACCAGCAGCGCGAGGCGATCAGTTCGCCCAGCGCCTATGTGGATAACTTGCTGGCCAACCAGCCGCCGGAAGACGTCACCCCGCAACTGCGCCGCACCCTGCTGGAGCTGGCAATTACCCGCAGCGACCTGCTGGAGCGCCTGAGCCGCGAGCTGAGCGCGCTGCTGAACGAATCGATCACCCTGCAACTGAACCAGAAACAACTGCTCAGCACCGCCACCACTCTGCGCGCGACGCTGGACGAGCAAATGTTCTGGATCCCCAGCAACAAGCCGCTGGACACCGAGTGGCTGGAAACCGTACCGGCACACCTGAGCAAGCAAATCACCACCTTGCCGTGGGCCTCCAGCGTCAGCGAGCTGTACGACGGCCTGACCCAACGCCCGCTGCTGTTCCTGCCGTTGCTGCTGTTGATCGGCGCACTGCTATGGCGGCGCAAGGCGCTTTACCAGCGCCTTAACAAAGTCCACTTGGACATCGGCCACTTCAAGCGCGACAGCCAGTGGCACACGCCGCAGGCCATCCTGATCAATATCCTGCTGGCGATGCCGGTTTCCCTGGGCCTGGCGCTGTGCGGCTACGCACTGCAGATCGACGCCCGTGGGCAGAACGCCAACCTGGGCTCGGCCCTGCTGCAGATCGCCCAGGCGTGGCTGGTGTTCTACACCGCTTACCGGATCCTCGCGTCGGGCGGCGTGGCGGAACTGCACTTCCGCTGGGAAAAACCCCAAGTCGAATTCCTGCAAGGCTGGGTGCGCAAGCTCGGGCTGGTGGTACTGGCCCTGGTGGCCGTGGTGGCCATTGCCGAACACCAACCGGCGGCGCTGGCCGACGACGTGCTGGGTATCGGCGTGGTGCTGACCTGCTACGCGCTGATGGCCTGGCTGCTGGGCCGCCTGCTGCTGCACAGCCCGACCCACGAAAAAGCCTCGCTGTTTCGCAAAGCCGTGGGCCTGGTGTTTACCGTCCTGCCCGTCGCCCTGTTTATCGCCGTGTGCTTTGGCTACTACTACACCGCGCTGAAACTCAGCGACCGCCTGATCAACACCCTGTACCTGCTGATGTTCTGGCTGGTGATCGAAGCCACCTTCGTACGCGGCCTGGGCGTTGCCGCTCGGCGCCTGGCCTACGCGCGCGCCCTGGCCAAACGCCAGGCGGCCAAGGAAGCCGGTGATGGCGAAGCGGTGATCGAAGAGCCGACCCTGGACATCGAACAGGTCAACGAACAGTCGATGCGCCTGATCCGCCTGGCCTTGCTCGGCGGCTTTATCGCCGCGCTGTACTGGGTGTGGAAAGACCTGATCACCGTGTTCTCCTACCTGGACAACGTGACGCTCTACGAATACACCAGCGGCACCGGTGCCAATATCAGCATGGTGCCGATCAGCATCGGCGACTTGCTCGGTGCGTCGATCATCGTCGGCATCACCTTCGCCCTGGCGCGCAACTTGCCCGGTCTGCTGGAAGTACTGGTGCTGTCCAAGCTGGATTTGGCCCAAGGCAGCGCCTACGCCACCACCACCTTGCTGTCGTATGTGATTGCCGGCGTCGGCTTCGTCTCCACCCTGTCGACCCTCGGCGTGAGCTGGGACAAACTGCAATGGCTGGTGGCGGCGCTGTCGGTGGGGTTGGGCTTCGGGATGCAGGAGATCTTCGCCAACTTCATCTCCGGCATCATGATCCTGTTCGAGCGCCCGGTGCGTATCGGCGACACCATCACCATCGGCAACCTGTCGGGCACGGTGAGCAAGATCCGCATCCGCGCGACGACCATCACCGACTTCGACCGCAAGGACATCATTGTCCCGAACAAGACGTTCATTACCGGGCAACTGATCAACTGGTCGCTGACCGACACCATCACCCGAGTCACGCTGAAACTGGGTGTGGACTACGGCTCCGACCTCGACCTGGTGAAGGAATTGCTGCTCAAGGCCGCGCGCGAAAACCCACGGGTGCTCAAAGAGCCGGAGCCTCACGTGTACTTCCTCAACTTCGGCGAAAGCACCCTCGACCACGAACTGCGCATGCACGTGCGCGACCTCGGTGACCGCAACCCGGTGATCGACGAGGTGAACCGCTTTATCAACCGCGAGTTCAAGAACCACCACATCAACATCTCGTTCCGCCAGATGGAGGTCTACCTCAAGAACCTCCATGGCCAGGAATACAAACTGGTGGAAGTCGACACCCCGGCCAAACCCGCCAACGACGGCGGCGTGCAGGAACCGCCGCCGAGCAAACTCGACTAACGCGCCTATCCCCAGCAGAATGCTCGGACATTCTGCTGGAGATGGCCGGTGAAAGCCCTCGACGAACTGACCTTCGACAACCGCTTCGCACGCCTGGGCGACGCGTTCTCAACCCACGTATTGCCTGACCCCCTCGACGAACCGCGCCTTGTGGTGGCGAGCAACGCCGCCATGGCCCTGCTCGACCTCGACCCGGCCGTGGCCGAAACGCCAGTGTTTGCCGAGCTGTTCAGCGGGCACAAGCTGTGGGCCGAGGCGGAACCACGGGCGATGGTCTATTCGGGGCACCAGTTCGGTGGCTACTCCCCGCAACTGGGCGACGGCCGTGGGTTGTTGCTGGGTGAGGTGTACAACGAGGCCGGGGAGCATTGGGACCTGCACCTCAAAGGCGCCGGGCTCACGCCTTACTCGCGCATGGGCGATGGCCGCGCGGTGCTGCGCTCTTCGATCCGTGAGTTTCTCGCTTCCGAAGCCCTGCACGCCTTGGGCATCCCCAGCAGCCGCGCCTTGTGCGTGATCGGCTCCAACACGCCGGTGTGGCGTGAGAAACAGGAACGCGGCGCCATGGTCTTGCGCCTGGCGCACAGCCATGTGCGCTTCGGGCATTTCGAATATTTCTACTACACCAAGAAGCCCGAACAGCAGAAAGAATTGGCTGAACACGTGCTTTCATTGCACTACCCCGAGTGCATGGAGCAGCCCGAGCCTTACCTGGCAATGTTCCGCGAAATCGTCGAGCGCAATGCCGAAATGATCGCCAAATGGCAGGCCTACGGTTTCTGCCACGGTGTGATGAATACTGACAACATGTCGATCCTAGGCATCACCTTCGACTTCGGGCCGTTTGCGTTCATCGATGACTTTGACGCGCACTTCATCTGCAACCACTCCGATCACGAAGGCCGTTACTCCTTCAGCAACCAAGTACCGATTGGGCAGTGGAACCTCAGCGCACTGGCCCAGACACTCACGCCGTTTATCAGCGTTGACGCCTTGAAAGAAACCCTTGGCCTGTACCTGCCGCTGTACCAGGCCCACTACCTGGACCTGATGCGCCGCCGACTGGGGCTGACCACGGCTGAAGACGATGACCAGAAACTGGTGGAGCGCCTGCTCAAGCTGATGCAGAACAGTGGCGTGGACTACACGCTGTTCTTCCGCCACCTGGGCGATGAGCCTGCAGCGCTGGCCGTGGCGCGGCTGCGTGATGACTTCGTCGACCTCGCCGGTTTTGATGCCTGGGCCGAACAGTACACAGCCCGCGTTGCACGAGACGGGGACTACAGCGAAGCGCAACGCCGCGAGCGCATGCACGCGGTAAACCCGCTGTACATCCTGCGCAACTACCTGGCACAAAACGCCATCGCTGCTGCCGAGTCAGGTGATTACAGCGAAGTACGTCGACTGCATGAAGTGCTGAGCAAACCGTTTGAAGAGCAGGCCGGGATGGAGCAGTACGCCCAGCGGCCACCGGATTGGGGCAAGCATTTGGAGATTAGTTGTTCTTCATAAGAAGACCCATGATCGTTCCCACGCTCTGCGTGGGAATGCCACCTGGGACGCTCCGCGTCCCGCCTTTTGCAATGATCTTCATCTGCGCACGGGTGACGCGGAGCGTCACGAGATGCATTACCACGCGGAGCGTGGGAACGATCATAAGTTGTTCTTCTTAACGGCACTAAATAAAGGTTTCGACCGTTACGCCAAAACGTTCGGCCAACCAACGAATTTGCCGCAGGTTAAGCTGGCGCTTGCCGCTCAAAATTTCCGAAACAACCGACTGTGTGCCCACACCTGGCAGATCACTCTGGTTCAAACCGTGCTCGCGCATCATTGCGCGCAGCACGTCGGCACCACTGGCAACGGGCATTGGCCGGTGCTCATGATCGTAGGCTTCAATCCAATCACTGAGAATATCCACCAGACTCATCAGCGGATTTGACTCGTCCTCCCCGATCATATCCAGCAGTTCGTCGAGAGCAGTTACCAGCACGTCATAATCCGCCTCGTTTTTAGGCTTGCGCAGCAAAGGTGAAACAAATTGCCAATGTTCAGCAGCGAGCCGAATGAGTGCGCTCATCTGATTTTCTCCTTCCAGTTGTCCCGCTCATAGTCGCGGTGATCTAACAGATACTTGATGTAAATTCGTTGCTTTTGGTACCGCACGAAAGCAATTAGCCTCAGCTTGTTTCCCCCAATGTCGAACACATGGAGCTGCCCAACTTTATCCGTTGCGGGAAAAATGCCTTTCATAGAAGCGAAGTCAGCCGGGCTGTTGCGCTTTATCCGGCGGTACCACTCATCTAAAGCACTTGCTGAACGCGGCCACTTTTCCTTTGCTTCCCAAATCCTTTTCTCGCTGATCACTCGCATGCAACATCCTTATCGCATCTTGCTATGAAGGTTAAACCCGATTCCCGACTATCGCAATTTGCGATAACCGCAAACAGACAGATGGCGCAAAACAGAACACGCTCGAACAGCCTAGATACTGGGCCTCGCATCGACACGGGCAAACTGTGAGCGGATGAGTCACTGCCTGCGCATCTT
This sequence comes from Pseudomonas sp. R76, assembly GCF_009834565.1. GTDB lineage: Bacteria > Pseudomonadota > Gammaproteobacteria > Pseudomonadales > Pseudomonadaceae > Aquipseudomonas. The sequence continues at coordinate 564,278 of NZ_CP019428.1, read as the reverse complement.
GATAAACCCCGGACCTGGCTCCAAATACAGTCTATTGGCCGTACCTAAGGAGCCCCCGATGTCCGAACCTCTTGTAATCCCCTGCCCACATTGCAACGGCCTCAACCGCATCCCCGGCGAACGCCTGGGTGATTCGCCCAAGTGCGGGCGCTGCAAGCAGCCGGTGTTGCTGAGCAAGCCCTTTGAGTTGAAACAAGGCGACTATGCCAGCCAGATCAAAGGCGACCTGCCGTTGCTGGTGGATGTGTGGGCTGACTGGTGTGGGCCGTGCAAGTCGTTTGCGCCGGTGTTTGAGCAGGCGGCTGGGCAGTTGGAAGGCAAGTGCCGGTTGGCCAAGCTGGACAGTGAGGCGAATCAGCAGCTGTCGGCGCAGTTGGGGATTCGCTCGATTCCCAGTTTGATTCTGTTCAAGAACGGCCGCGAAGTGGCGCGCCAGAGTGGGGCGTTTCCGTTGCCGCAGTTGATGAGTTGGTTGCGTAGCCAAGGGGTGTAAACCAATCCCCAATCAACTGGATCAACTGTGGGAGCTGGCTTGCCTGCGATGGCATCACCTCGGTGTGCCTGGCAGACCGAGTTGCCTGCATCGCAGGCAAGCCAGCTCCCACATGGGGATTTGTGTTGCTGTCAGGTCAGGCGCTTTCCAGCAAGTTATGCAACTCCACAAACTGCTGTGTCAGCTTGTGCCGAGGGTCCAGGTGGATCAGCGGTTTGTTTTCCTGATGCGACTCACGCATGCGCACGGAGCTGGCCAGGTACACCGGCAGCACCGGCAGGCCTTCGGCAATCAGTTCGTCGAGCATCTGCTGCGGCAGGCTCGCCCGAGCCTGGAACTGGTTGACCACGATGCCTTCCACTTCCAGGCCTTCGTTGTGGTCTTCCTTCAGTTCTTCAATTTCCGCCAGCAGACCATACAGCGCCTGGCGCGAGAAGCTGTCGCAATCGAAGGGGATCAGCACACGATCAGCGGCAATCAACGCCGAAACCGCATAGAAGTTCAGCGCCGGCGGGGTATCCAGGTAAATCCGGTCGTAATCCTCGCTCAACTCATCCAGCAGCTTTCGCAGCTTGTTGATCTTGTGCTTGGCCTCCAGCTTGGGCTGCAGATCCGCCAGCTCCGCAGTTGCGGTGATGACATGAAGGTTATCGAACGGCGTTTCGTAGATGTCCACGCGGTTTTTCTTGGAAAACGGCCCGGAAGACAGGGTTTGCTTGAAGAACTCGGCAATGCCCATCGGGATATCGTCGCCGGTCAGCCCGGTGAGGTACTGAGTTGAGTTGGCCTGTGCATCGAGGTCCACCAACAGGGTTCGATAGCCTTCACTGGCGCTGACCGCCGCCAGGTTGCAGGCGATGCTGGACTTGCCAACGCCGCCTTTCTGATTGAACACCACACGCCGCATGGAAAACCTCCGTGTATCAATGAATGTCCGAGTGTAGAGGGCAAAAGCGCCTGTTAGCTACCTCGTTCATCCATGCACGGCTGCATCGGTGGGCCAATTCGCTTCGACCGTCATACGTCGCCGACACATGAACAGGAACTGTCCTACAACCCAAATCAACCCCGGGTAAAGGACAATCTGTAAATCCTTGCCGCCAAATTGTAATCAGCCGTGAACAATTCTTTACCAAAGTTTGCTAGAACCCCGCAGCACCGGGATAATGCGCGCCATTCGGCGATTGCTCCCTGTCCCGGTTTTCGGGGCCAATGGCCGCACATGGAAGCCCGCAGGGGCGGGATAACTTCTCAGTGATCACTTTCAACATCGCCCAATGGCGCGCCTGGGCGCCCAGCCTGGAAAGTGCGGACGACTGGCACGCCTGGTGCCAGGCCCCGGTGTTGCTGCCCGCCAGCGAAGAATCCCCCGATGTGTCCTTCCTGCCGGCCATGCAGCGTCGGCGCCTGAGCCGCCTGGCGCGCATGGCGTTCAGCGTGGGCTGGCCGCTGGCCGAAGGCCGTGAAGACCTGCCACTGGTGTTTATTTCCCGGCACGGCGAAACCCCGCGCACCCTCGACATCCTCAGTGACCTGGCCAATGAGCAGCCGCTGTCGCCGACCCAGTTCAGCCTGTCGGTGCATAACGCAGTGATTGGCCTGTGGTCGATCCTGCGCAATGAAACCAGCGAAATGACCGCCCTCGCCGCCGCCGGCGATGGCCTGGAGCACGGCATGCTTGAGGCCGCCGCGCTGCTCAACGAAGGCGCCCCGGCAGTATTGCTGGTGATTACCGAAGAACAGCCGCCCGCGGCCTACGCCAGCTGGATTAATGACGTGCCGTTCCCCTACGCCGTCGGCCTGCTGCTGACACCGGGCGACGAATGGCAATTGGAACTAAACAGCGGCGCTGTCCAACTCACTCAAACAACTCAGTGGCCCCATGCCCTGAACCTGCTGCGCACCCTGCTCACTGAACAGGTCGCCTGCCAACATGCCTGGAAGAACCGTGTATGGAACTGGCAACGCAAGCCCTGACCGACAAACCACGAGATGCCTACTACTGGCGCCTGTTCGCCACCGCCGCCAGCTTCTTCATGTTCGGCGTCGGCGGGCTGTGCCTGCGTTTACTGGTGTTCCCGTTGCTCAGTTGCCTGCCGGGCAGCGCGGCAAAACACCAGCGCCGCGCTCGCCACACCATCAGCAAACTGTTCTGGTTCTTCATCCGCCTGATGCAGCGCGCCGGTGTGCTGACCTACAGCGTCGAAGGCGCAGAAAAACTCGGCCGCCCAGGCCAGATGATCATCGCCAACCACCCGTCGCTGATCGACGTGGTGTTTTTGATCGGCCTGATGCGCCAGACCAATTGCGTGGTCAAGCAGAGCCTGTTCCAGAACCCGTTCACCCGCGGGCCGGTGCGCGATGCGGGCTATATCAGCAATGACGGCAGCGCCGAGATGCTCGATGCCGCCGCCCAGGCGCTGCGCGAAGGCCAGACCCTGATCATCTTCCCCGAAGGCACCCGCACCACGCCCGGCGCGGCACCCGCCTTTCATCGCGGTGGCGCCGCCATTGCGCTGCGCGGTGCGACAATCATCACCCCGGTGGTGATCAAGGTCAGCCCCACCACCTTGACCAAGGCAGAACCTTGGTACCGCATTCCTAAATGTCGATTTCATTTCAGTTTGCGCGTGGGTGCCGATATAGAACCACACGCCTTTGCCGCACTCGGGCCCGCGCCCCAGGCCTCACGCAAGCTCAACGATTACCTGCACCACTATTTTATTAAGGAGCTCGCCGAAGATGAGCGACCAACACCGCCTTGAGCACGACATAAAGACGCTGATCATCGAGGCCCTGGGCCTGGAAGACATCAGCGTCGACGATATTGGCAGCGACCAGACCCTGTTCGGCGAAGGCTTGGGCCTGGATTCGGTCGACGCCCTGGAATTGGGCCTGGCAATCCAGAAAAAGTACGGCATCAAGATCGATGCCGACGCCAAAGACACGCGCAATCACTTCACCAACTCGGCCAGCCTTGCGGCGTTCGTCACGGCCAGACAGGTAGCTTGAGACCGGACCATGCAAACTCGTGACGATATTTTCAACACCCTGCGCGACGCCTTGGTGGAACTGTTTGAACTGGAACCCGAACGCGTCACGCTCGACGCCAACCTGTACCAGGACCTGGAAATCGACAGCATCGACGCCGTTGACCTGATCGACCATATCAAGCGCCAGACCGGCAAAAAGATCGCCGCCGAAGAATTCAAGACGGTGCGCACCGTAAACGACGTGGTTGAGGCGGTGTACCGTCTGGTCACGCCTGCCGCATGAGCCGGCTGATCGGCCTTGGCCTATTGCTGGCGGGGCTGCTGTACCCTTTTGCGGTGTATTACGGCACCGAGCACTTTGCGCCGTGGCAATTCGGCCTGCTGCTGGGCAGCCTGTGGCTGTTGCGCGCGCTGACCGGTGCACGCCGCCCCGGCAGCCGCTGGATGGCGGTGGCGGTGATTGTGTTTTGCCTGTTGCTGGCCTGGTTCGACAACCCGCAATTGCTGCGCTGGTACCCGAGCCTGGTCAGCGCGTTCATGCTGGCGCTGTTCGGCCTGAGCCTGAAATACGGCCCGCCGATGGTCGAGCGCCTGGCGCGCATGAGCGACCCGCAACTGCCGCCCAACGCGGTGGTGTATACGCGCCAGGTCACCGTGGTGTGGAGTGTGTTTTTTCTGTGTAATGGCCTGCTCGCCGCCGCCCTCACCCTGTGGGCGCCGCTGAGCTGGTGGACGTTGTACAACGGCCTGATCGCCTACGGGTTGATGGGGTTGTTGTTTGCCGTGGAATGGCTGGTACGACAAAGGGTTCGAGGCCGCGTATGAAAGGGTTGAAACTTGAGCACCTGTTGCTTGAGCCGCTGGAACACCGTTTGGTCACCACCGAACCTGAGATGAATCACGCCCAGCTGTGGGAGAAATCCCTGAGCCTGGCGGCGGGCCTGCAGGCGCGCGGCATTCAGCGTTTGGCCGTGCACCTGGAAGACGCAGGCACCCTGGCCATCGCCCTGCTGGGCGCCTGGCGCGCCGGGGTCAGCGTGTTGCTGCCCGCCGACCTGCAAGCGCAAACCCGTCAGCGCTGGGACGCCGCCGTGGATGCCTGGCTGGTTGAAGCCGCCGACCTTGACGCGCTGTATCAAGCGCCGTTGAGCGCTGCGGCTCTCGACCTGGACACCTGCCAGCTGAGCCTGTGCACCTCCGGCTCCAGCGGCGAGCCCAAGCGTATCGACAAGACCCTGCGCCAATTGGCCAACGAAGTTGAGGCGCTGGAAGCCTTGTGGGGCGCCGACCTTAACGATGCGTGCATCATCGGCAGCGTTGCCACCCAACATATCTACGGTTTGTTGTTCCGGGTGCTGTGGCCGCTGTGTGCCGGTCGCACCTTTGTGCGCAAACAACTGGCCTTCCCCGAAGACCTGCAGCGCGCCAGCCGCGAGCACCCACAATTTGCCTGGGTCGCCAGCCCTGCGCTGCTCAAGCGCATGGGCGACAACCTCGACTGGCCGGCGCTGAGCCAGGTGTCGCGGGTGTTTTCGTCCGGTGGCGCGTTGCCGATTGAGGCGGCTGGCAGCCTGTACGACCGCTTGCAGCAATGGCCGACGGAAATCCTCGGCAGCTCGGAAACCGGTGGCATTGCCTGGCGCCAAGGCGCACAGCCGTGGCAGCCATTTGCCGAGGTCGAGCTGAGCCAGGATGCCGACGGCGCGCTGCGCATTGCCTCGCCTTACCTGCCGGCCGGGCATATCGAACAGACCGCCGACGCCGCTCGCATTCATTCCGATGGCCGCTTTGAGCTGCTCGGCCGCCTGGACCGCATCGTCAAGCTGGAAGAAAAACGCATCTCCCTGCCCATGCTCGAACAAGCGCTGATGGCCCACGCCTGGGTCGCCGACACCCGCCTGGGCGTGGTACAGGAAAACCGTGCCTCCCTCGGCGCGCTGGTGGTGCTGAGCGCCGACGGCCTGCATGCCCTGCGCAATCAGGGCCGCCGCACCGTCACCCAAACCCTGCGCCAGCATTTGAGCCAACATTGCGAAGCCTTGGCACTGCCGCGTCGCTGGCGGTTGCTGCGCCAGTTGCCGCTGAACAGCCAGGGCAAGCTGCCGCAGGCCGAGGTAGAGGCGTTGCTGCTGGCACCCCGGCCAAAAGCGCCGGAAGTGCTGGAGCAAGTCGAGGCTGACGGCGAATGGACCGTGCAACTGAGCATCCCGCCGGACCTGGCGTATTTCAGCGGTCACTTCCCGGTCACGCCGGTGTTGCCGGGGGTAGTGCAAGTGGAATGGGCGTTCAACCTCGGCCAGCAACTGCTGGATGTGCCCACGACCTTTGCCGGCATGGAAGTGCTCAAATTCCAGCAACTGGTGCGCCCCGGCGACCAGGTTGAACTGCACCTGCGCTTCGACCCGGAGCGCGGCAAGCTGTACTTCGCCTACCGCAACGGCGTGGCGGCCTGCTCCAGCGGCCGCATTCAACTGGTGGCCGCGCATGCATAATCCAGGTGAGCGCTTCGCGCTCAATCGCGGGCAAGCCCGCTCCCACATGTTGCCGTGTGAACACATTCGAATGCGGGAGCTGGCTTGCCTGCGATGCAGGCGACTCGGTCCATCAGGTGCCCACTCTCATGCATAACCCCTGCGCCCTGATCCCGGTCTACAACCATGAAGCCGCCGTGCCCGCCGTGGTCCACAGCCTGTTGAACAGCGGCCTGCCATGCCTGCTGGTCGACGACGGCAGCAGCCCGGCCTGCGCAGCGGTACTGGCGCAATTGGCGACACTCGAACACGTCACCCTGCTGACCTTGCCCAACAACCAGGGCAAAGGCGGTGCGGTGATGGCCGGTTTCCGCGAAGCCGCGCGCCTGGGCTTCAGCCACGCCCTGCAAGTGGACGCCGACGGCCAGCACGACCTGCGCGAAGTCGAGAGCTTCCTCGACGCCTCGCGCACGCACCCGGACGCGGTGATCTGCGGCTACCCCGAATACGACGACAGCGTGCCCAAAGGCCGCCTCTACGCGCGCTACCTGACCCACGTGTGGGTGTGGATCAACACCCTGTCACTGCAAATCCGCGATTCGATGTGCGGCTTTCGCGTGTACCCGCTGGCGCCTACATTAGCCTTGATGAACACGGCCTACATCGGCACGCGCATGGATTTCGACTCCGACATCCTGGTGCGCCTGGCCTGGCGTAACCAGCCGATGCGCTGGCTGCCGACCCAGGTGCATTACCCCGCTGACGGCTTGTCGCACTTCCGCCTGTTCCGCGACAACGTGCGCATTTCGGCCATGCACACGCGGCTGTTCTTCGGCATGTTGGTGCGCGCGCCGATGATCCTGTGGCGACGGTGGCAGGCATGAGCGACAGCACCAAACACTGGGCAGACCGCGAAGAGCGCGGCAGCTTCTGGCTGATGAAACTCACCGCCGTCGCCGCCAAAGTCCTCGGCCGCCGCCTGCTGAGCCCGCTGCTATACGGCATCGTGTTGTACTTCTTCCTGTTCGGCCGCACCGCGCGCCACAGCGCCTGGGAATACCAGCAGCGCCTGGCCGCCTGGAGCGGGCGCGATGAGCTGCTGCCCACGCACAAAAGCGTCTTCGGCCAGTTCATGGCCTTTGCCGACTCGTTGCTCGACAAGCTCGACGTGTGGAACGGCAAGCTGCGCATCGAACAGATCGAAATCAACGACCCGGCGCAGTTGCGCGGGCAACTGCGCGGCGAGCGCGGGCAGATGCTGGTCGGCGCGCACTTGGGCAACCTCGAAGTGTGCCGTGCGCTGGCCGAGATCGGTGAACAAGTCACCATGAACGTGCTGGTGCACACCAAGCACGCCGAGCAATTCAACCGCCTGCTGGGCGAAGCCGGGGCCACGCATTTGCGCCTGATCCAGGTCAGCGAACTGGACCCGGCGACCATGCTACTGCTCAGCCAGCGCCTCGACGACGGCGAGTGGCTGGCGATTGCCGGCGACCGCGTGCCACTGCACGGCGGGCGCAAGGTGCGCGTGGATTTCCTCGGCCATGACGCGGCGTTCCCGCAAGGCCCGTGGCTGCTGGCCGGGCTGCTCAAATGCCCGGTGAACCTGCTGATGTGCCTCAAGCACGACGGCCGCTATCGCCTGACCATCGAGCCGTTCGCGCAATTGATCGAATGGAAGCGCAGCACCCGCGAGCAGGTCATCGCCCTGTGGACCGCGCGCTACGCCGCACGCCTGGGCCAGTTCTGCCTGCAAGCGCCCCAACAATGGTTCAACTTTTACCCTTTCTGGAAGACCGATGACGACGCATCTTGAGCCGGTAACTTTTGGCGAACGCGCTTTGCGCATTGAAGACGTGCTGGCCTTGGCCAACCGTCAGGCGCCCACGCAGTTGCAGGGCGACGCTGCGTACCGCCAGCGCATTGCCAAAGGCGCGCAGTTCCTCGACTCGCTGCTGGACAAGGAAGGCGTGATCTACGGCGTCACCACCGGCTACGGCGACTCGTGCGTGGTGGCCGTGCCGTTGCAGCACGTCGAGGCGTTGCCGCGTCACCTGTACACCTTCCACGGTTGTGGCCTGGGCAAGTTGCTCGACGCCCAAGCCACCCGCGCGGTGCTGGCGGCGCGTTTGCAGTCGCTGTGCCACGGCGTTTCCGGGGTGCGTGTGGAGTTGTTGGAGCGCCTGCACGCGTTTCTCGAACACGATGTGCTGCCGCTGATCCCGGAAGAAGGCTCGGTGGGCGCCAGCGGCGATTTGACGCCGCTGTCCTACGTGGCCGCGACCTTGTCCGGCGAGCGTGAAGTGATGTTCCGTGGTGAACGCCGCCAGGCCGCCGATGTGCACCGCGAACTGGGCTGGGAGCCGCTGGTATTGCGCCCCAAAGAAGCCCTGGCCTTGATGAACGGCACCGCCGTGATGACCGGCCTGGCCTGCCTGGCCTTCGCCCGCGCCGATTACCTGCTGCAACTGGCCACGCGCATCACTGCGCTGAACGTGGTGGCGCTGCAGGGCAACCCGGAACACTTCGACGAGCGCCTGTTCGCCGCCAAGCCGCACCCGGGCCAGATGCAAGTCGCCGCGTGGCTGCGCAAAGACCTGGCGATTGATGCGCCGACCGCGCCGCTGCACCGCCTGCAGGATCGTTATTCGCTGCGCTGCGCCCCCCACGTGCTCGGCGTGTTGGCCGACAGCCTGAACTGGCTGCGCTCGTTTATCGAAATCGAACTGAACAGCGCCAACGACAACCCGATCATCGACGCCGAAGAAGAACGCGTGTTGCACGGCGGGCACTTCTACGGCGGGCACATCGCCTTCGCCATGGACAGCCTCAAGACCTTGGTGGCCAACGTCGCCGACCTGCTCGACCGCCAGCTCGCCTTGCTGGTGGACGTGCGTTACAACCACGGTTTGCCGAGCAACTTGTCTGGCGCACCGGCTGACCGCGCGATGATCAACCACGGCTTCAAGGCCGTGCAGATCGGCACCAGTGCCTGGACCGCCGAAGCGCTGAAAAACACCATGCCGGCCAGCGTGTTCTCGCGCTCCACCGAGTGCCACAACCAGGACAAAGTGAGCATGGGCACCATCGCCGCCCGCGATGCGATCCGCGTGCTGGAGCTGACCGAACAAGTCGCCGCCGCCACCTTACTCGCGGCCAACCAAGGCGTGTGGCTGCGCGCCCAGGCTGAAGATGAACGCGCCCTGCCGCCGGCCTTGGCCGCCATGCATGCAGAACTGGCCAAGGACTTCCCGCCGGTCATCGAAGACCGTGCGCTGGAAGGCGAACTGCGCCTGTGCCTCAAACGTATCGCCGAGCAACACTGGAGGCTGCATGCGTAGCCAGGGCGTGCTGCATTGCGACACTGAAATCCTCGTGCCGTTTTTCGACGTCGACACCATGAACGTCGTCTGGCACGGGCATTACGTGAAGTACCTGGAAGTGGCGCGCTGCGCGCTGCTGGACAAGCTCGGCCACAACTACACGGCAATGCTCGAATCCGGCTACGCCTGGCCGGTGATCGACATGCAACTGCGCTACGTGCGCGGCGCGGTGTTCGGCCAGACGATCAATGTGCGCGCCAGTTTGGTGGAGTGGGAGAACCGTTTGAAGGTCAATTACCTGATCACCGATTTGGCCAGCGGCGAACGCCTGACCCGCGCCAGCACCGTGCAAGTGGCGGTGGAAATCGCCAGCCGCGAGATGCAACTCGCCTCCCCCAAAATATTTACAGACGCCGTAGAAAGGGCCCTGAAATGCTGACTCCTGTGGGAGCGGGCTTGCCCGCGATGGTCGTTAACGATAACGCGAACCGCCTGACACTGCGCAGCGCCCTCAGGTACATCGCGGGCAAGCCCGCTCCCACAAGGATCCTGCTAATCCTGTTGTTGAGCATTCCAGGCCTGGCCCACGCTTTTGATCTACAGCAGCTCAGCGATCAACTGGCAAAACCGTCCGTCATTCACGGCACCTTCACCCAGGAAAAACACCTGCGCGCCCTGCCCCAGCCCCTGGTCAGCAAAGGCACCTTCGTGCTCGCCAAAGATCACGGCCTGCTGTGGCTGCTGAAAACGCCGCTGCAACAGGACTACCGCATCAGCGCCCAGGGCATTGCCCGGCGCGATGCCAACGGCTGGCAACTGCTGCCGAACAAGAGCGCCGGTGCCGAGCAGAACCGTCTGTTCCTCGCGGTACTCCAGGGTGACAGCAGCGGCCTGCAGCGCGACTTCGAAATGCAACTGCAAGGCGAAGCCAACAAGTGGAAGCTGACGCTGATCCCACGCTCACTGCTGCTCAAACAGGTCTTCACCCAAATCAATATCGACGGCGGCGAGCTGGTGCAGACCATCCAACTGCTGGAAACCCAAGGCGACAGCACCGTGCTGCGCATGCAGGACAGCACGGCCGACCAACCGTTGAGCGATGCGGAGCAACATGACTTTGCCCAGTGAGCGCCTGCTGCCGCGCCTGTTCCTGATCCTGCTGGTGGCCGTGCTGGCCCTGGCCGGCTTGCAGTGGCGCCATGGCGCGCCGCTGTCGGCCAACCTGATGGAACTGGTGCCGGGCAATACGCCGGACGCGCTGGAGCTCAAGGCCGAACAGCGCATGCAGGAACCGCTGAACCGCGAGATGCTGGTGCTGGTGGGGCATGCCGATCGGCAAAAAGCCGTGGCGGTCGCGCAACAATTGGGCGAGCGCTGGCAGGCCAGCGGGCTGTTTGAAAAGGTGCAGTGGAACCTGCAAGCCGACTTGCCGGCGCTGCGCGAGCAACTGCTGCGCGGGCGCCTGGCAATGCTCTCGGCCAAGGACCGCGAGCAACTGATCGAGCAACCCGCGGCGTTTATCCAGCAGCGTGTACAGGCACTGTTCGACCCCTTCACCGGGTTCAGCCTGGTGCCCAGCCAGGACGACTGGCTGGGCCTGACCGGACGCATTCAGAACAGCCAGCCGCAGCACGGTTCGGTGCAACTGGACATCGGCAGCGGCGCGTTGATCGCCGATGCCGACGGCAAAAGCTGGGTGCTGCTGCGTGCGCGCACCACCGGCAACGCCTTTGATATGAAACTGCCGGTGCAAGTGGCGGATTTGCTCCAGGCCAGCCGCACGCAGGCCAGTGAGCAAGGCGCGCAGCTGCTCGCCGCCAGCGGCTTGCTCTATGCCGCTAATGGGCAACAACAAGCGACGCGGGAAATCACCTGGGTCGGCGGCGGCGCCACCCTGGGCATCCTGTTGCTGCTGTTGCTCGCCTTCCGCCGCTGGCGCGTGTTGCTGGCATTTGTGCCGGTGCTGGTGGGCATGCTGTTTGGCGCGGTGGCCTGTGTGGCGCTGTTCGGCCATATGCATGTGATGACCCTGGTGCTGGGCTCCAGCCTGATCGGCGTGGCGGTGGATTACCCGCTGCACTATCTATCCAAAAGCTGGAGCCTGCAGCCCTGGCGCAGTTGGCCGGCGTTGCGCCTGACGCTGCCGGGGTTGAGCCTGAGCCTGGCCACCAGTTGCATCGGCTACCTGGCGTTGGCCTGGACGCCGTTCCCGGCGTTGACGCAAATCGCGGTGTTCTCTGCCGCAGGTCTGGTCGGCGCCTACTTGTCGGCCGTGTGCCTGTTGCCCGCGCTGCTCAAGGGCGTGGACCTGCGCCCGGCGCAATGGCCGCTGAGTATCGCCGAAGGCCTGTGGCTGTTGCGCGCCGCCTTGATCAAACGCGTACCGAGCCCGCTGCTGCTGGCACTGGTGCTGCTGTTCTGCGCGGGCGGCCTGTGGCACTTGAACAGCAAAAACGATATCCGCCAATGGATCGGCGCCCCGCCGCAGTTGCTCCAAGAGGCGCAGGCCGTGGCGCGCATCACCGGGTTCCAGCCCACCAGCCAGTTTTTCCTGGTGCGCGCGGATAACCAGCAGCAGTTGCTGGAACGCCAGGCGGCCTTGGGTCAACGCCTGGACCAACTGGTGAACATGGACAAGTTGCAGGGCTACCTGGCGCTCAATCAACTGGTCAACTTGCCCGCCGAGCAGCAACAGTTGCGTGATGCGCTGAACCAGCTGCCGCAACACTGGCAACCGCTGCTGGACCTTGGCGTGCCCGCCGGCGCCTTGCAGGCCGAAGTTGCGCAGCTGCAAGCGCTGCCCACCGAAGACATCGACGCCGCGCTGGTTGGCCCGCTCGCCGAACCCTGGCGCACACTGTGGCTCGGCCCGGTGGACGGCGGCGTGGCGGCGATGGTCAGCCTGCAAGGCTTGAACAACCCGGCGTTGCTGCGCGTGCAGGCGCTGGATTTGCCCGGCGTGCAATTGGTCGATCGCCTGGGCGACTTGAACCGGGTGTTCGCCGACACGCAGATCAGCGCGGCGGAATTGAAATTGATGTCGTGCGTGCTGATCGTGCTGTTGCTGATCCTGCCATTCGGCGTTGGCGGTGCCTTGCGCATCGTCGCCCTGCCGTTGCTGGCCGCGCTGTGCAGCCTGGCCAGCCTGGGTTGGCTGGGCCAGCCGCTGACCCTGTTCAGCCTGTTTGGCCTGCTGTTGGTCACGGCCATCAGCGTCGACTACGCGATCTTGATGCGCGAGCAAATCGGCGGCGCTGCCGTGAGCCTTTTGGGAACGCTGTTGGCGGCGCTGACGACCTGGTTGTCGTTTGGCCTGCTGGCGGTGTCGAGTACGCCAGCTGTGAGCAATTTCGGCTTGTCGGTCAGCCTGGGCCTGGCGTTCAGCTTTATGCTGGCGCCGTGGGCCGGGCATCAGAAGCACGCCTTATGAATGTGATTATCGCCATAGCGGCAAGGAGCCCTCGTGCCCACAGTTGAAATGGAACGTCGCCAGGTGGTGGTGATCGGTGCCGGCCCGTCCGGTGCCATCGCCGCCGCGCTGTTAAAGCGCAACGGGCATGATGTATTGATTATCGAGCGCCAGCATTTTCCGCGTTTTTCGATTGGTGAGAGCCTGCTGTCGCACTGCATCGATTTTATCGAAGAAGCCGGCATGCTCGACGCCGTGCAGGCGGCGGGTTTCCAGGTAAAAACCGGCGCCGCGTTTGCCTGGGGCGAGCGCTACAGCGCATTTGATTTTGGTGACACGTTCAGCAACGGCAAGCCCACCACCTTCCAGGTGCAGCGCGGCGAATTCGACAAATTACTGGCCGACCAGGCAGCGCTGCAGGGCGTGGACATTCGCTACGGCGAAACCATCGTCGGCGTGGACTTTGGCGGTGAGAGCCGCTACCTGCACGTGCGCCGCGAGAACGGCAGCGAGTACCACCTCAAGGCCAAGTTCGTACTCGACGCCAGCGGCTACGGCCGTGTACTGCCGCGCCTGCTGGACCTGGAAGCGCCGTCGAATTTCCCGCTGCGCCAGGCGGTGTTCACCCACGTTGAAGATCACATCGAACATCCCGGCTTCGACCGCACCAAGATCCTCGTGACCACGCACCCCACCCAACGTGATATCTGGTTCTGGACCATTCCGTTCAGCAACGGCCGTTGCTCGGTGGGCGTGGTGGCGGCCAAAGAGCATTTTGACGGCCGCGACAGCAACCTCGACGCCTGCCTGCGCAGCTTTATCGACGAAACCCCAAGCCTGGCAGGCGTGCTGCAAAACGCCGTGTGGGACACGCCTGCGCGCACCATCGGCGGCTACTCGGCCAACGTCAAAACCCTGCACGGCCCTGGCTTTGCGCTACTGGGCAATGCGGCGGAGTTTCTCGACCCGGTGTTTTCTTCCGGGGTGACGATCGCCATGCGTTCGGCGAGCATGGCGGCCGGGCTGTTGCATCGCCAGCTCAAAGGCGAGACCGTGGACTGGCAAAGCGAGTTTGCCGTGCCGTTGAAGCGCGGTGTCGACACCTTCCGCTGCTACGTCGAAGGCTGGTACGCGGGGACGTTCCAGGATGTGATTTTCCACCCTGGCAGCTCGCCGGAGATTCGCCGGATGATCAGCTCGATCCTGGCCGGTTATGCGTGGGATGAGCGCAACCCGTTTGTCAGTGAGCCCAAGCGGCGGTTACGGATGTTGTCGGAGATTTGTGCAGGGGATGCCGCGTGAGCAGTCAGTATTTGAGTAATAACTACGTCGAAGAAACCAGGTTCGGCTTCTGGTTCCTGCGCAGCCACACGTGGCAGCACCACGTGTTGCGCGTGGCGATCAACGACTTGCGCAGCTTGTTCACCGAGCCGTTGCCGGTGGCGCCGGTGTTGCTCGACGCCGGTTGCGGCCAGGGCAAGTCGTTCCAGTATTTGCAGCAGGTGTTTGCGCCGCAGCGCCTGATCGGCCTGGACGCCGACCCCCACAGCCTGGAACTGTGCCAAGCCGAAGCCGCGCGCCAAGGCCTGGCCATCGAGCTGATCGGCAGCGACTGCGCGACCCTGGCGGTGCCGGATGAAAGCGTCGACATCCTGTTCTGCCACCAGACCTTCCATCACCTGGTGGAACAGCATCGCGCCTTGAAAGAGTTCTACCGTGTGCTCAAGCCGGGCGGTTATTTGCTGTTTGCCGAGTCCACCGAAGCCTACATCGACACCTGGGTGATTCGCTGGCTGTTCCGCCACCCGATGCACGTGCAGAAAAGCGCCGAAGAGTATTTGCAGATGCTGCGCGAGCAGGGCTTTGAATTTGGCCCGCAGAACGTCTCATACCCGTATTTGTGGTGGAGCCGTTCCAGCGATTTCGGCCTGCTGGAACGCTGGGGCCTGCGCAACCCGCCACCGGTGGGCCAGCGTGAAGAGACCCTGGTCAACTGCGTGGTGCGTAAACCGTTAGAGAGTGCTGCGCCATGATGCGGATGCTGTTGATCGGTTGCCTGTTGCTGCTGAGCGCCTGCGCCAGCCAGCCGCCGCTGCCCGAGAAAACCCCGGCGCTGGCCTTGCCGATGCAGCTGCACGTGCAGCGCCTGGCGGACGGCCAGAGCCAGGACTGGTTGCTGGTGATTCAACGCGAAGGCGCTGGGTTGCGCTGGTCGATGATGGACCCGCTGGGCATTCCCCAGGCCCGGCAAAAACTGATCAATGGCCAGTGGCAGGCTGACGGCCTGCTGCCGCCTAACCCGGCGGCCCGCGAGCTGTTTGCCGCGCTGCTGTTTGCCCTGACCTCGGCGGATGACGTGCGCGCGCTTTACCCGAGTGCCCAGGCCATGGACCTTACGCGCACCCTGCCGGGCCACTGGCAAATCGTCTACCAGTCTTCAGAGGTATTCAGCGTGAACATGACGGGCCAGCCGTTGAGCTATCGCATCACCCCGCTTGGGGTCGCTCGATGACCGCCTATCTCAATGCACTGGGCGTGATCTGCGCCCTGGGCCGTGGCCAGGACGAAGTCAGCCGCAACCTGTTTGCCGGCGACTGCTGCGGCATGCGCGCCGAAAGTGGCTGGGTGCCGGAACGCGTGTTGCCGGTGGGCGGTGTGCACGGCGAACTGGCGAGCATTCCAGTTGAACTGAACCAGCAAAGCAGCCGCAACAACCAGTTGCTGCTGGACGCCGCGTTGCAGATTGAAGGCCAGATCCGCCAGGCGATCCACACCTACGGCCCCTCGCGGGTCGGCATTGTGTTGGGCACCAGCACCTCGGGTATCGACGAAGCCAGCCGTGGCATCGCCCATTACCTGCGCGACCAGCAGTTCCCCGGCGACTACGACTATCAGCAACAGGAACTCAGCGCACCGGCCAACTTCCTCGCCGACTGGCTGCAACTGAGCGGCCCGGCCTATGTGATTTCCACCGCTTGCACCTCCAGCGCCCGCGCGTTGATGAGTGCTCAGCGCCTGCTGGCCCTGGGCGTCTGCGATGCGGTGATTTGCGGCGGCGTCGACAGCCTGTGCAAGCTGACGCTGAACGGGTTCACTTCGCTGGAGGCCGTCTCCAGCGAGCGCTGCAACCCGTTTTCGGTGAACCGCAATGGCATCAATATCGGCGAAGCGGCGGTGCTGTTCTTGATGACTAAAACACCGGCGCCGATTGCACTGTTGGGCAGCGGCGCCAGCTGCGACGCACACCATATCTCGGCGCCCGAGCCCACCGGCAAAGGCGCGTTGCAGGCGATGCGCAAGGCCTTGGCCAGCGCAAAACTTGCGCCCGAACAGATCGGCTACCTGAACCTGCACGGCACCGCCACCCAGCACAACGACGCCATGGAAAGCCTGGCCGTCGCCAGCCTGTTTCCCGACGGCGTGGCCTGCTCATCGACCAAACCCATGAGCGGCCACACCCTCGGCGCGGCCGGTGCATTGGAAGCGGCGTTCTGCTGGCTAAGCCTGACCCACGGCTTGGTCCCGCCACATGTGTGGGATGGCCACGCCGACCCGGCCCTGCCTGTGTTGCAGTGGGCGCAGGCCGGCGACACCTTGAAAAAGCGCTGCCTGATGAGCAACTCGTTTGCCTTCGGCGGTAACAACGTCAGCCTGATAATCGCAGAGGCCCCATGATCGATTGGCCACTCGCCGAACTGCTGCCCCACGCGGGCGACATGATCCTGATCGACCAGGTGCTGTCGTTCGATGAAGAGCAGGTGCACACCCGCGCCACCGTCAAGCCCGGTGGCCTGTTCAACCGCCCGGACGGCAGCCTGCCGGCGTGGGTCGGTATTGAACTGATGGCGCAAAGCGTCGCCGCCTATGCCGGTTGCCGCGCGCGTCAAAAAGGCGAAGCGGTGGAACTGGGTTTCCTGTTGGGCACACGTAAGTTTGAGTGCAACGTGGAACATTTCCCGGCCGGTGCCGAGCTGCGCATCCACGGCCTGCGCTCGCTGGAAGACGACAACGGCATGGGTGTGTTCGAATGCCACCTGACCGGCGACGGGATCCAGGCCAGCGCGCGCTTGAACGTATTTCGACCGCCCCAGGCGGCCAACTATTTAGATGAATCGAAGGACGAAACGCCATGACTGAATCCGTACTGGTCACCGGCTCCAGCCGTGGCATCGGCCGCGCCATTGCCCTGCGTCTGGCGCAGGCCGGGCACGACATCGTGCTGCATTGCCGCAGTGGCCGCGTTGAAGCGGACGCGGTGCAGGTCGAGATCCAAGCCCTGGGCCGCAAGGCGCGGGTGCTGCAATTCGATGTGGCGGATCGCGCCACGTGCAAGCAAATCCTTGAGGCCGATGTGGAGCAGCATGGCGCCTATTACGGCGTGGTACTCAACGCTGGCCTGACCCGTGACGGCGCGTTCCCGGCCTTGTCCGAAGATGATTGGGACGTGGTGATGCGCACCAATCTGGATGGTTTTTACAACGTGCTGCACCCGGTGATGATGCCGATGGTTCGTCGTCGCGCGGCGGGCCGTATTGTGTGCATCACTTCGGTGTCGGGGTTGATCGGCAACCGTGGCCAAGTGAATTACAGCGCCTCCAAGGCTGGCCTGATCGGCGCGGCCAAGGCGCTGGCCATCGAGTTGGGCAAGCGCAAGATCACCGTCAACTGCGTGGCGCCTGGCTTGATCGACACCGCCATGCTCGATGAAAACGTGCCGGTGGAAGAGCTGATGAAAATGATCCCCGCGCAGCGCATGGGCACCCCGGAAGAAGTCGCCGGGGCGGTGAATTTCCTCATGTCGGCCGAGGCCGCTTACATCACGCGCCAAGTCTTGGCCGTGAACGGGGGCCTGTGCTGATGAAACGCGTCGTCGTCACCGGCATGGCCGGCATGACCTCCCTAGGCTGCGACTGGGACACCATCGCCGCCAACTTTCGCGCCAACCGCAGCGGCATTCGGCGCATGGACGAGTGGGACCGTTTCACTGAACTGAACACGCGCCTGGCGGGGCCGATCGATGACTTCGTCGTGCCTGCGCACTGGACGCGCAAGCAACTGCGCAGCATGGGCCGCGTCTCGCGCCTGGCTGTCTGGGCAGCGGAGCAGGCGTTGCAGGACGCTGGCTTGCTCGGCGACGAGTCGATCAAGGATGGGCGCATGGGCGTGGCCTGTGGCTCGTCCACCGGCAGCACCGATGAGATCAAGGCGTTCGGCAATATGCTGCTGAACTCGGTGGCCGAGGGGCTGAACGCCAACTCCTATGTGCGCATGATGCCGCACACCACGGCGGCGAATATCAGCATTTTCTTTGGCCTCACCGGGCGCCTGATCCCCACGTCCAGCGCCTGTACCAGCGGCAGCCAGGGCATCGGCTATGCCTACGAGGCGATCAAGTTCGGCCGCCTGCCGTTGATGCTCGCCGGTGGTGCCGAAGAGCTGTGCCCCACTGAAGCCATGGTGTTCGACGCGCTCTACGCCACCAGCCTGAAAAACGACGCGCCACAGACCAGCCCGCGCCCCTATGACAGCGGCCGTGATGGCCTGGTGATCGGCGAAGGCGGCGGCATGCTGGTGCTGGAAGAACTCGAACACGCGCTGGCACGCGGTGCGCACATCCACGCCGAGCTGGTGGGTTTCGGCAGCAACGCCGACGGCCAGCACACCACGCGCCCGGAGCAGAAAACCATGCGCCGCGCGATGGAGCTGGCCCTCGAAGATGCCGGGCTTGAGCCTTCGGCCATCGGCTACGTGAACGGCCATGGCACCGCCACCGATCAAGGCGATATCGCCGAAACACTGGCCACCAGCAGCCTGTTCGGCAGCCGCATGCCGATCAGCTCGCAGAAGAGTTTCCTCGGCCACACCTTGGGCGCGTGCGGCGCGCTGGAATCGTGGTTCAGCATCGAAATGATGAACCGCGACCAGTATGTGCACACCTTCAACCTCGATTCGGTCGACCCGCAATGCGGCGAGCTGGATTACCTGCAAGGTGGGTTTCGCGAGATGCACAACGACTACGTGATGAACAACAATTTTGCGTTTGGCGGCGTCAACACTTCGCTGATTTTCCGCCGCTGGTCCTGAATTTTTAATCGATTGGAGAAAACGGAATGTCTTCCTTGCTACGCGCCACCCTCCTCACCCTGGCCCTGCTGACCACCGCCGGGTGCACCACCAAACCGGTGCTCAACACCCAGCACGCGCTGCCGGCCGACGCTCAAGTCAGCGAAGAAAAAATGAAGCAGGTTATCGTCACCGCCCTCCAAAAACGCGAGTGGACCGTGCAACGTTTCGGCCCGCAACTGGTGCAGGCCGAGATCACCGTGCGTAACCAGTACTACGCTGCAATCGACATCCGCTACACCCGCAACAGCTACGCCATCACCTACCGCGACAGCCGCGACCTGGGCTACAAGGACGGCAAGATCCATCGCAACTACAACCGCTGGGTGAATAACCTGGACAGCGACATCATGGCGGGTTTGCGCAGCAACGGCGTGAATGAGGCCGGGTCGGCGGCGCAGTTGTTTGAGCAGACAGGGACGTCGAAGCAGAACTGAGCATTTCAGCTCGTCGGAAACGACAAAGGGCGCCTTTCGGCGCCCTTTTCACAAACAGGTTGGCTTGTCATCGCCGCGTCCTGCCTGGCTCTGCGATGGCTGGTTACCCAGGATCCTCAGAGTCTCACAAGCCCCTTTCGGGAACTCGGCCAGTATGCCTGAAAACAGCTCGCCTGCAATCAGTGGCAAAGCGCCGCTCATCTCTGTTCCACTTCATCGCAACCCCAGCGCACTGCGCACCGCCGTCTTTATCGCTAAAAACTGCTCGCTGGTGAGCTCTGCGATTTTGTAAGTTCGTTTGCCATGACGGTCTTTGCTTTTGATTCGATCCAGTCGCCCCAGGCTTACGGTCGCGACAATGTCGCACTTTGCCCAGCAGATGGGGTTCGCGCCCTGAAGATGACTGTCGACTAAGCCGGTTGCGTTACCTGATATGTGACAGTGCCTACACCACCGCTTTGCGCGTCAAGAGCTCCACAAACGCCTTGGCCATCGGGGTTTGCGCGCCTTTGCGTTGCACCAGCCACACGGCCGTCACGGCCTCCTGATCGAGCAAGGTGCGATACACCACGCCATCAATTCGAATCCGCTGGTAAGACGCCGGCAGCACCGACACCCCCAAGCCCGCCGCCACCAACCCGATGATGGTCATTGCCTCCCCGGCTTCCTGGGCGAAGTGCGGGCTGAAGCCGGCGTCCCGCGCCAGGTTGAGCAGTTGGGCGTACAGGCCGCTGCCATAGGTGCGCGGGAAGAATACAAACGGTTCCTGCGCCAGTTGCGCCAGGTGCAGGCCGCGCTCGCTGCCGTCCACCAGCGGGTGACCGGCATTCAGCACGGCGACCAGCGGTTCACGCATCAGCTCGATGACATTCAGCGAATCCGGCAACGGCAGCGGGCGCATCAGCCCCACTTGGATCGACTCATCCACCAGCGACTCGGCCACTTCGGTGCTGCTCATCTCCTGCAGATTCAAATGCACCGCCGGGAACGCCTGCCGAAACGCGAAGATCGCCTGCGGAATGCTGGCGTTGAAAGGCGCCGACGAGGTGAAGCCGATCTTCAGTTCCCCCAGTTCGCCCAACTGCGCACGCCGCGCCACGTCCGACGCCTTGTCGACCTGCGCCAGCACCAATCGCGCCTCGTGCAGGAACAACCGCCCCGCCTCGCTCAGCTCGACCCGACGGTTGGTGCGCTCAAACAAGCGCGCGCCCACCTCGTGCTCCAGCGCCTGAATCTGCTGGCTCAACGGCGGCTGCGAGATGCCCAGCACCTGCGCGGCGCGGCCAAAATGCAGTTCTTCGGCGACGGCGATGAAGTACCGCAGGTGACGCAATTCCATGCAAACCTCATTAGGTCGTAAAAGCTATCAAACAGGTCGAACAATATATTGGAAAGAATCATTAGGCAGCTATATTCTTTTTTGCATTGCCAGTGCTGGCAGGCTTTCCCTCGCCGAGGTCCCCGTGAAATCTGCTGTCGCTCCATTTGCTCAAGAAGTCCCGCCTACCGCCCTGGATGAGGTGGTGGCCCAGCTCAACGATGCGTACATCGAAAAAGGCACGCCGATGTTCATGCGCACGGTGCTGGCGCTGTTTTCCGGGGGGTTCGCCACCTTTGCGCTGCTGTATTGCGTGCAGCCGATGATGCCGGCGCTGTCTCACGAGTTTTCCATCAATGCCGCGCAAAGCAGCCTGATCCTGTCGGTCGCCACGGCGATGCTGGCGTTGGGCTTGCTGGTCACCGGGCCGATTTCCGACCGACTGGGGCGCAAGCCGGTGATGGTCTGCGCGCTGTTCTGCGCCGCGCTGGCGACCATCGCCAGCGGCCTGATGCCGACCTGGGAAGGGATTCTGCTGATGCGCGCGCTGGTGGGTTTGTCCTTGAGCGGCCTGGCCGCCGTGGCGATGACCTACCTGAGCGAAGAGATCCACCCGCAACACATCGGCCTGGCGATGGGCCTGTATATCGGCGGCAACGCCATTGGCGGCATGAGCGGGCGGTTGATCATCGGCGTACTTATCGACTTCGTCAGCTGGCACACCGCAATGCTGATCATCGGCGCGCTGGCGCTGATCGCGGCCACGGTGTTCTGGAAGGTCCTGCCCGAATCGCGCAACTTCCGCACCAGCAGCCTCAAGCCGCGCAACCTGCTGAATGGGTTTGTCATGCACTTCAAGGACGCGGGCCTGCCCTGGTTGTTTCTTGAGGGCTTCTTGCTGATGGGTGCCTTCGTCACGATGTTCAACTACATCGGTTATCGCCTGCTGGCAGAGCCGTACGGGCTGAGCCAGGCGGTGGTCGGCCTGCTCTCGCTGGTGTACCTGACCGGCATCTACAGCTCGGCAAAAATAGGCTCACTGGCCGACCGCCTCGGCCGCCGCCGCGTGTTGTGGGGCACGATTGTGTTGATGCTCGCCGGCATGAGCCTGACCCTGTTCACCCCGTTGTGGCTGGTGGTGCCGGGCATGCTGATCTTCACCTTCGGCTTCTTCGGCGCGCACTCGGTGGCCAGCAGCTGGATCGGCCGCCGCGCGGTCAAGGCCAAGGGGCAGGCGTCGTCGCTGTATTTGTTTTGCTACTACGTGGGGTCGAGTATTGCCGGTACGGCGGGTGGGTTCTTCTGGCACTTTGCCGGGTGGAACGGGATTGGCGGGTTTATCGTGGCGCTGTTGATTGGCGCGCTGTTGGTGGCGTTGAAGCTGGCGAAGTTGCCGCCGCTGGGGCACGCCAAAAGCCAGTAACACCTACGCCTTTGGCGGTTCTGACGTGCCACGGTACACTGACGATATTCGTCAGTCTTGGTAAAGGAAAGCCAGAATGCGCCTGGACCAGCTTCATATTCAGAATTTTCGTTGCTACGAAGATGCCACTTTTGACTTTCAGCCGGGGTTTAACCTGGTGGTGGGGGTTAATGGGAGTGGCAAGACTTCGTTGTTGCAGGCGGTGGCAGTCGCCTTGATTGATATTACTAACGTTTCACAAGGGTATTTCACCCCCCTCGAGGAAGAGCTTGTTCGTTTTACAACGAACAAATTCCGAAAAAGAGCTCGCTTCGAACAATGCTACCCCATGCAAATTGAAGCCAAAGGCGAAGCGTTCGACGTCACAGCCTGGTCAATTTCCAAAAAACATAACGATGGAGCGTCCAGCTCAGACCGGGTGTTGCACCAAGCAATGACCCAAGTAAAACAGTCATTAAGTGCCAGCGACAACTCGACAGACCTGCCGATCGCGGCGTTCTATAGAGCCGATCGACGTTGGGGTCAATCGGGTATCACTGCAGAATCAGCTGCCAGCCAGAAAGTCTCTCGTATGCATGGATACGCGGGCTGGGCAGACGCAGCAGCAAATCTTGCAGACTTCGAAAGCTGGTTCATAGGACAAACATTGGAGCGTCTAGAGCGCATCGCCGAAATGTCGACAGACGTGAACGATGCCGAAGACGAACTGACCATTGTTAACAACGCAATAAAAAAAGCACTGCCCAATGCTTGGGGGCTACGTTACGACTTAAATTTACGCAGCCTAATTGTTGATCTGACTCCGCAAAAATCTCTGCCTTTTCATAACTTAAGTGATGGTCAACGAGCATTGATCGCCTTGGTCGCTGATATTGCTCGTCGTATGTGTCTGCTCAACCCACACATGGGCGATGACGTATTGATCAATACCGCTGGTATTGTGATTATCGATGAATTGGATATTCACTTGCACCCCGCCTGGCAACGCATCATTGCTTCTGTCCTCAAACAGGCCTTTCCCAAAGTCCAGTTCATCGCTGCCAGCCACTCACCGCAGATCATTGGCAGCCTGAAACCCGGAGAAGTCATTCTCCTGAACAACGGCGATGCCTCACACCCGCGGGTCACCTATGGTCTTGACTCCAGTCGAGTCCTCGAAGAAGTAATGGGCGTTTCGGAACGCGAGCCCGAAGTAGAAACGCTACTGAACGAGCTGTTCAGCACCATCGAAGACAACGATCTGGATAAAGCCAAAGGCCAACTCGAGGCGCTCAAAGAAATCGCGCCGGACCTTCCGGAGTTCGCTGGAGCTCACGCCCTGATCCGCCGCAAGGAGATCCTCGGAAAATGAAACAAGTGTTCAAAGGATCAGAACCTGCTTCGTTTACCCAGTGGAAATCCTCAACCGACGAAGGTTGGGAGCCCACTTACCGCACCCTCCAAAACCCGCAAAAACGCGACCTGCACAATAGTTTGCTATTAGAGCAAGGCTCTTTCTGCTGTTACTGCGGCAGAGACATTGACGCGCAATCCAGCCATATCGAACACTTCCGGCCACAAGAGAACTTTGATGAACTCGCGCTGGAATACCGAAACCTACATGCCTCTTGCATTCGGGAAACAAAACCTGGCTCCCCTTTGCACTGCGGGCACTTCAAAGGGAACTGGTTTGACGAAGCCGAGCATATTTCCCCCATGGAAGAAGGCTGTGAGCTGCGATTCCGGTACTTGCAGACCGGGCAAATCCAAGCGACGAACTCCACTGATTCGGCAGCGGTAAAAATGATCGAAGTCCTCGCGCTGGACATCGCCTACCTAAACAATCGACGCCAAGATGCAATTGAACACGTCTTTGATCCGAAATTTGTCTACGCGGCCAGTGAAGAGGATTTCAAGACCCTCATGACTACCCTGCGCTCCACGCCTCTGGATGAGCAACAGGCGTTCGACCATGTAGTCGCACGGTTTGCGGAACAGCTACTCAGCACCTAAACCCCAATAAAAAACGCCCGGCATAAGCCGGGCGTTTCTTATTGGGCTGCAATCACTCGTGATACTGCGCCGACAGCTCATGCACCGCGCGCAGGAACGCGCCGGCGTGCTCCGGGTTCACTTCCGGCGTAATGCCATGGCCGAGGTTGAATACGTGCCCGCTGCCCTTGCCGTAGCTGGCCAGGATGCGGCCGACTTCGGTGCGGATTGCTTCCGGCTTGGCGTACAGCACGGTCGGGTCCATGTTGCCTTGCAGCGCGACCTGGCCGCCAACGCGGCGGCGCGCTTCGCCAATGTCGCAGGTCCAGTCCAGGCCCAGCGCGTCAGCGCCAGCATCGGCGATGCTTTCCAGCCACAGGCCGCCACCTTTGGTGAACAGGATGACCGGCACTTTGCGGCCTTCGTGTTCGCGGATCAGGCCACTGACGATCTTGCGCATGTAGGCCAGGGAGAATTCCTGATAGGCCGCCGACGACAGGTTGCCGCCCCAGGTATCGAAGATCTGCACTGCTTGCGCGCCGGCCATGATCTGCCCGTTGAGGTAGCTGGTGACCGACTGCGCCAGTTTATCCAGCAGCAGGTGCATGGCTTGCGGGTTGTCGTAGAGCATGGCCTTGGTCTTGCGGAAGTCTTTCGACGAACCGCCTTCGACCATGTAGGTGGCCAGGGTCCAAGGGCTGCCGGAAAAGCCGATCAGCGGCACGCGGCCGTTGAGCTCGCGGCGGATGGTGCTGACGGCGTCCATCACGTAACCGAGGTCTTTGTGCGGATCAGGGATCGGCAGCGCTTCGATGTCGGCCAGGGTGCTGACAACCTTTTTGAAACGCGGGCCTTCGCCGGTTTCAAAATACAGGCCCTGGCCCATGGCGTCGGGGATGGTGAGGATATCGGAGAAGAGGATGGCCGCGTCCAGTTGTGGGTAGCGGTCCAGCGGCTGCATCGTGACTTCGCAGGCGAACTCCGGGTTCATGCACAGGCTCATGAAATCACCGGCGTTGGCGCGGCTGGCGCGGTATTCCGGCAGGTAGCGACCGGCTTGACGCATCATCCATACAGGCGTGACGTCTACAGGTTGCTTGAGCAGGGCACGAAGGAAACGGTCGTTCTTGAGGGCAGTCATGTCGGCATCCGCAAAAAAAGTGCGGGCATTTTCTCAGAGCGCGACGCAAAAGGCACGGAGTGAGCCGTGCCTTTTGTCTATCGGGTCAATTTGTCGCGGTGATGGAACCTCACACTTGAGCTTCTTCTCTGCAAAGATTTGAAACTAAGGGTCACATTTGCTCGCACTCTTCCAACCTCGGTTTAACCGCAAATTAACTGCTCGTTCCTAGCATCCATGCCTCTTTATGGAGGCATGTCGATGTATAGAAAGTTGCGTTTCGCATCCGCTTCAGTAGTGTTGGCCATTGCTGCGAGCGGTTGCACCCAGGCACCCGAGCCGCAGGCATCCGCCCCCGTAAAGGTGAGCACAGAAACCCTGCAAGCCAAACCCATTTCCATCAGCAGCGAGCTCAGTGGGCGCATTGCCGCACCACGAACGGCCCAGGTAAACGCTCGGGTGGCTGGGGTGGTGCTCAAAAGTGTGTTCGCGCAAGGCGGTGACGTGAAACAGGGTGACGTCCTGTTCTACATCGACCCGGCGCCGCTGCAGGCGGATCTGGACAGCGCCCTGGCCGGGCTTAAACGGTCGCAAGCCGATACTTTACGCGCACGTCAGCAAGAACAGCGTTACCGCCAGTTGATCTCAGCCAAGGCGATCAGTGCTCAGGAGTATGACAACGCGCGCGCGGCCGCACGGCAGGCTGAAGCTGACGTCGCAGCCAACGAGGCCAAGGTGCAACGCGCGCGTCTGAATTTGAGTTATGCCACCGTGACCGCGCCCATCTCCGGGCGCATCGGGCGTGCCCTGGTGACCGAAGGTGCCTTGGTCGGACAGAACGAATCAACCCCGCTGGCGCTGATCCAGCAGTTGGACCCGGTCCATGTCGACCTGACGCAATCGACCCGTGAACTCAACGAACTGCGCCGCGCATTCCGCTCCGGCCAGTTGCAACAACCGGGCCCGGGCCAGGCCAAGGCCACCTTGCTGCAGGACGACGGCAGCGCGTACCCGTTGCCCGGCAAGCTGCTGTTCAGCGACATCTCAGTAGACCCCGGCACCGGCCAGATCATCCTGCGCAGCGAGTTTCCCAACCCCGACCTCGATTTGCTGCCCGGCAGCTTCGTGCGTGTGCGGCTGGAGCACGCCATCGACCAACAAGGTATCAGCGTGCCGCAGCGCGCCATCCTGCGTAACAGCGCCGGGCTGGCTCAAGTGCTGCTGGTGGATGAGGAACTGCGCGTGAGCCTGAGAACCGTGCAACTGGGCGCCGTGCACCAGAACCGGTGGATTGTCACCGACGGCCTCACATCCGGTGACCGAATCGTCGTCGAAGGCTTGCAACATGCCCGCCCAGGCGAACACGTGGTGATCGACAACGGCGCTCTTCCACTCGACCAGGCCATTGGTCAGTCAAAAGGACGCTAGCGTATGCCGCAATTCTTTATTGACCGCCCGGTATTCGCCTGGGTGATTGCTCTGTTTATCCTGCTGGCGGGTGTTCTGGCGATTCCACAGCTCCCCGTGGCGCAGTACCCCAACATTGCGCCGCCGCGCATCGAAGTGGTCGCCAACTACCCCGGTGCTTCGGCGCAGGCGATGGACCAAAGTGTCGTCAGCCTGATTGAAGAAGAGCTCAGCGGGGCTGATCACCTGCTGTATTTCGAATCAAGCAGCAGCCAAGGCACCGCCACGATCACTGCGACATTCAAGCCAGGCACCCCTGCGGATCTTGCGCAGGTCGATGTGCTCAACCGCCTGAAAGCCGTCGAATCGCGCCTTCCACAAGCAGTGATCCAACAGGGCTTGCGCGTGGAGAAAGCGTCCACCGGCTTTCTGCTGTTCGTTTCGCTTATCGGCACCGACGAGAATGTCACCAGCATTGACCTCAGCGATTACTTGGCACGTAACGTCATCAACGAAATCAAGCGCGTGGAGGGGGTTGGGAAAGTCCAGTTGTTCGGCGCTGAGCGAGCCATGCGTATCTGGGTCGACCCGCAAAAGTTGATCGCTTTCAACCTGACACCCGCAGAAGTCAACGCAGCAATCGCGGCTCAAAACACCTTGATAGCCGCCGGCAGCCTGGGCGAGTTACCCGCTGCCAATACCCAGGAAATCACCGCGACCGTGCTGGCTGAGGGCCAACTGTCGAGCCCGCAAGCGTTCGCCGACATTGTGCTGAGAGCCGAGCCCAACGGGGCTGTCGTGCGCCTTGGCGATGTTGCCCGGGTTGAAATCGGCAGCCAGGAATACCAGTTCGGCACCCGACTCAATGGCCGACCGTCCAGCGAGTTGGGCGTGCAATTGACGCCTGACGGCAATGAGTTGAGTACGGCAACACGCGTGCGCGAGAAGATGGACGAGTTGTCACGCTACTTTCCTGCCAGCATGAAGTACCAGATCGTTTACGACAGCTCGCCGTTCGTCAAAGCCTCAATTACTAAAGTGGTGTACACACTGCTCGAAGCCATGGTGCTGGTGTTCGCGGTGATGTACCTGTTCCTGCAAAATATTCGTTACACATTGATTCCGACCCTGGTTGTACCGGTCGCATTGATGGGCACCTTGGCGCTCATGTTACTGATGGGATTTTCCATCAACGTGCTGACCATGTTTGGCATGGTGCTGTCGATCGGCATCCTGGTGGACGACGCCATTGTGGTGGTGGAAAACGTTGAACGCATCATGCTGCAGGAGCGGCTTTCGCCCAGGGAAGCCACGCGCAAGGCGATGAAACAAATCAGCGGGGCTATCGTCGGCATTACTTTGGTGCTGGTGGCGGTATTTATCCCGATGGCATTTATGCAGGGGTCCGTCGGGGTCATTTACCAGCAGTTTTCGCTGACCATGGCCACCTCCATTCTGTTCTCGGCGCTCCTTGCGCTGACGCTCACACCCGCGCTTTGCGCAACCCTGCTCAAGCCTGTGGCCGCGGGTGATCACACCTCTGCACGGTTCTTCGCCGGGTTCAACCGCCGGTTTGAACAACTGACCGAGCATTACCAGGGCTGGGTGACTCATGCCTTGAAACGCAGCGGGCGCTATTTGTTCATCTATGCAGCCCTTCTGCTCGTGCTGATAGTGAGCTTCAGCCAGCTGCCCGCCTCGTTTCTTCCGAAAGAAGACAAGGGCTTTGTGATCATCGACATTCAACTCCCCCCCGGAGCAAGCCAAAGTCGCACGGTAGAGGTCGTCAAACAGGTCGAAGCACATTTCGCCACGGAGCCTGCCATGGACAACAGCACATTCGTTCTCGGCTACAACTTTTCCGGCAATGGGCAGAACGCCGCGTTGGGTTTCGCGGTGCTCAAGGGTTGGTCCTGGCGGGGCAGTAATGACTCTGCAGCCGCAATCACCGACCGCGCCAACGCGGCCTTGAGTCAAATCAAGCAAGCCGAGGTGCTGGTGGTGTCGCCGGCACCGATTCGCGGTCTCGGCAGTTCCAGCGGTTTCGAGCTGCGTTTGCAGGATCGTGGCAGCCTTGGCTACGCAGCCTTGATGCAGGCTCGCAGCGATTTACTGGAAGCGGCGCAAGCCAGCCCGATCCTGACAGATGTGCGCGAAAGCGCGCTGGCCGAAGCCCCCCAGGTCAAACTCGATATTGACCGCCGACATGCTAACGCGCTCGGTGTCTCCTTCGCCGACATTGGCAACCTGATGTCCACCGGCATCGGTTCGGCCTACATCAATGACTTTCCCAACCAGGGCCGTATGCAACGGGTGGTGGTGCAGGCCGAAGGCGACCAACGTCAACAGGTTAATGACTTGCTGAAGATGCACGTACGCAACAACGCAGGACAAATGGTGCCCCTTTCGACGTTCGTTCAAGCCACATGGACTCAAGGGCCTGCGCAATTGAACCGTTACAACGGCTACCCCTCGGTGAGCATCTCCGGCGAACCCGCGCCCGGTTACAGTACCGGCGAAGCCATGGCCGAAATCGAACGCCTGGTGGCCCAGGGGCGCGCGGGCATTGGGCAGGAATGGACGGGGCTGTCTTTGCAGGAGCGCTTGTCCGGCAACCAGGCGCCGATCCTGATCGGCCTGTCGCTGCTGGTGGTGTTCCTGTGCCTGGCGGCGCTGTACGAGAGCTGGTCGATTCCCACATCCGTGTTGCTTATCGTGCCGCTTGGTGTGCTGGGCGCTGTTCTGGCAGTCACGCTGCGCGGGATGCCCAACGACGTATTCTTCAAGGTCGGTTTGATCACGATCATTGGCCTGTCGGCGAAGAACGCAATCCTGATCATCGAGTTCGCCAAGACACTTTACGATGAGGGCCACGACCTGATCGACGCCACGCTGCAAGCCGCTCGGCTGCGCTTACGTCCAATTGTGATGACCTCGATGGCGTTTATTCTAGGCGTGGTGCCGTTGGCCATTGCCACCGGCGCCGGCTCGGCGAGCCAGCAAGCCATTGGTACGGGCGTGATCGGCGGGATGATCAGCGCAACAATGGCCGTGGTGTTTGTACCGGTGTTTTTTGTGGTGGTGATGAGGCGCGTTAAAAAACGTGAGCAATAAAACGCAAAAGCGGGCTTGTCCGTAAGGAACAAGCCCGCTTGTGTTAAGCGTACCGAGGCTTAAACGCCGAGGTAATCCAGGATCCCTTCAGCGGCATTGCGGCCTTCGAAGATCGCCGTCACCACCAGGTCAGAACCACGCACCATATCGCCACCGGCGAAGATTTTCGGGTTGCTGGTCTGGTGCTTGTACTGGCCTTGTTCCGGAGCGACGACGCGGCCCTGGCTGTCGGTCTGGATTTCGAACTGCTCGAACCACGGCGCCGGGCTTGGGCGGAAGCCGAAGGCGATGACCACGGCGTCGGCCGGGATGATCTCTTCGGAGCCCGGGATCGGCTCGGGGCTACGACGGCCACGGGCGTCCGGCTCGCCGAGGCGGGTCTCGACCACTTTCACGCCTTCAACACGGTCTTCACCGACGATAGCGATCGGCTGACGGTTATAGAGGAATTTCACGCCTTCTTCCTTGGCGTTCTTCACCTCTTTGCGCGAGCCGGGCATGTTGGCTTCGTCACGACGGTACGCACAGGTCACCGACTTGGCGCCCTGGCGGATCGACGTGCGGTTGCAGTCCATCGCGGTGTCGCCACCGCCCAGCACCACGACCTTTTTGCCTTTCATGTCGACGAAATCTTCCGGCGACTTTTCAAAGCCCAGATTGCGGTTGACGTTGGCGATCAGGAAGTCGAGCGCGTCATACACGCCCGGCAGGTCCTCACCGGCAAAGCCGCCCTTCATGTAGGTGTAGGTGCCCATGCCCATGAATACCGCATCGTATTCGGCGAGCAGTTGTTCCATGGTGATGTCTTTGCCGATTTCGGTATTGAGACGGAACTCGATACCCATGCCGGTGAAGACTTCACGACGGTTGCTCAGTACGGTTTTTTCCAGTTTGAACTCGGGAATACCGAAGGTCAGCAGGCCGCCGATTTCCGGGTTTTTGTCGAACACCACCGGGGTCACGCCGCCCCGCACCAGCACGTCGGCACAGCCCAGGCCCGCCGGGCCTGCGCCGATGATCGCAACGCGCTTGCCGGTCGGTTTGACCTTGGACATGTCCGGGCGCCAGCCCATGGCGAACGCGGTGTCGGTGATGTATTTCTCGACCGAACCGATGGTCACCGCGCCGAAGCCGTCGTTGAGGGTGCAGGCACCCTCGCACAGACGGTCTTGCGGGCACACCCGGCCACACACTTCCGGCAAGGTGTTGGTCTGGTGCGACAGCTCGGCGGCGGCGAGGATGTTGCCCTCAGCCACCAATTTCAGCCAGTTGGGAATGAAGTTGTGCACCGGGCACTTCCATTCGCAATACGGGTTACCGCAACCCAGGCAGCGGTGGGCCTGGTCGGCCGAGTGCTGGGGTTTGAAGGGTTCGTAGATTTCCACGAACTCTTTCTTGCGTTGACGCAACAGTTTCTTCTTCGGATCTTTGCGCCCGACATCGATGAACTGGAAGTCGTTATTCAGACGTTCAGCCATGTTAAAACCTCATCAAACTGTTCAGGCGCATATCACTGCGGGTTGGCACGGATGCTGGAAAGCAACGATTTCAGGTTGGCAGCCTTGGGCTTGACCAGCCAGAAACGACGCAGGTAATCATCGAGGTTTTCGGCGAGGTTACGACCCCATTCGCTGCCGGTTTCCTCGACATACTCATCCAGCACGTGCTGCAAGTGGTTCCGGTAGGATTCCATGGCTTCGCCGCTGATCCGCTGGATCTCGACCAACTCGTGGTTGACCTTGTCGACGAAGGTGTTGTCCTGGTCAAGCACGTAGGCGAAACCGCCGGTCATGCCCGAACCGAAGTTGTAACCGGTCTTGCCCAGTACCGCGACAAAGCCCCCGGTCATGTACTCACAGCAGTGATCGCCAGTGCCTTCCACCACGGTGTGGGCACCGGAGTTACGCACGGCGAAACGCTCACCGGCCGTACCCGCGGCGAACAGCTTGCCACCGGTGGCACCGTACAAGCAGGTGTTGCCGATGATGGCACTGTCCTGGGTCTTGTAGATGCTGCCTTTAGGCGGAACGATCACCAGCTTGCCGCCGGTCATGCCCTTGCCCACGTAGTCGTTGGCATCGCCTTCGAGGTACATGTGCAGGCCGCCGGCGTTCCACACGCCGAAGCTCTGGCCGGCAGTGCCGTTGAAGCGGAACGTGATCGGCGCTTTCGCCATGCCTTGGTTGCCGTGCTTGCGCGCGATTTCGCCGGAGATGCGTGCGCCGATCGAACGGTCGCAGTTGCAAATATCCAAAGCGAAATCGCCACCGCTGGCGTCGTTGATCGAGGAACTGGCCATTTCGACCATCTTCTCGGCCAGCAGGCCTTTGTCGAACGGCGGGTTGCGATCCACCTGGCAGAATTGTGGCTTGTCTGCCGGGATGTGGTCGCTGCCCAACAGTGGTGTCAGGTCCAGGTGGTTTTGCTTGGCGGTCTGGCCTTCGAGGATTTCCAGCAGGTCGGTACGACCGATCAGCTCTTCCAGCGAACGCACACCCAGCTTGGCCAGCCACTCACGGGTTTCTTCGGCGACGTAGGTGAAGAAATTCACCACCATGTCGACGGTACCGATGTAGTGATCCTTACGCAGCTTTTCGTTCTGAGTGGCGACGCCGGTGGCGCAGTTGTTCAGGTGGCAGATACGCAGGTATTTGCAGCCCAGGGCGATCATCGGCGCAGTACCGAAGCCGAAACTTTCGGCGCCGAGGATCGCGGCCTTGATTACGTCGAGGCCGGTTTTCAGGCCGCCGTCGGTTTGCACCCGCACTTTGCCGCGCAGGTCGTTGCCGCGCAGGGTCTGGTGGGTTTCCGCCAGGCCGAGTTCCCACGGTGCACCGGCGTACTTGATCGAGGTCAGCGGCGAAGCGCCAGTGCCGCCGTCGTAGCCGGAGATGGTGATCAGGTCGGCATAGGCCTTGGCCACGCCAGCGGCGATGGTGCCTACGCCGGCTTCTGCGACCAGTTTCACCGAGACCAGCGCCTGCGGGTTGACTTGTTTCAAGTCGAAAATCAGCTGCGACAAGTCTTCAATCGAATAGATGTCGTGGTGCGGCGGCGGCGAAATCAGGGTCACGCCCGGCACTGCATAACGCAGCTTGGCGATCAGACCGTTGACCTTGCCGCCTGGCAGTTGCCCACCTTCACCGGGCTTGGCGCCCTGGGCGACTTTGATCTGCAGCACTTCGGCGTTGACCAGGTATTCCGGGGTTACACCGAAACGGCCAGTCGCCACCTGCTTGATTTTCGAGCTTTTGATGGTGCCGTAGCGCGCCGGGTCTTCGCCGCCTTCGCCGGAGTTGGAACGCGCCCCCAGGCGGTTCATGGCTTCGGCCAGGGCTTCGTGAGCCTCGGGCGACAAGGCGCCAAGGGAAATACCCGCGGAGTCGAAACGCTTGAGGATCGATTCCAGCGGCTCGATCTCACTGATGGCCAGCGGCGTGTCGAGGGTTTTCACCTTGAACAGGTCGCGGATCATCGACACCGGGCGGTTATCCACCAGCGCGGTGTATTCCTTGAACTTGGCGTAGTCGCCCTGCTGCACAGCAGCTTGCAGGGTGCTGACCACATCCGGGTTGTAGGCGTGGTATTCGCCACCGTGGACGAACTTGAGCAGGCCGCCTTGCTGGATCGGCTTCCGCGCGCTCCAGGCTTCGGCTGCCAGGGCTTTCTGCTCGGCTTCGATGTCAACGAAACGCGCGCCCTTGATGCGGCTCGGCACACCACGGAAGCTCAGCTCGCAGACTTCTTCGGACAGGCCGATAGCTTCGAACAGTTGCGCGCCGCGATAGGACGTGACGGTGGAGATGCCCATCTTCGACAGGATCTTCAACAGGCCCTTGGTGATGCCCTTACGGTAGTTCTTGAACACCTCGTAGAGATCGCCCAGCACTTCGCCGGTACGGATCAAGTCGCCGAGCACTTCGTACGCCAGGAACGGGTACACCGCCGAGGCGCCGAAGCCGATCAACACCGCAAAGTGGTGCGGGTCACGGGCAGTGGCGGTTTCCACGAGGATGTTGGAGTCGCAACGCAGGCCTTTTTCGGTCAGGCGGTGATGCACCGCGCCGGTGGCCAGCGAGGCGTGGATCGGCAACTTGCCAGGGGCGATGTGACGGTCGGTCAGCACGATCTGGGTACGACCGGCACGCACCGCCTCTTCGGCCTGATCGGCGACGTTACGCACAGCGGCTTCAAGGCCAAGGCTTTCGTCGTAGTTCAGGTCGATAATCTGACGGTCGAAGCCCGGGCGCTCCAGGGTCATCAGCGAACTCCACTTGGCCGGCGAAACCACCGGCGAGCTGAGGATTACGCGGGAAGCGTGCTCAGGCGATTCCTGGAAGATATTGCGCTCGGCACCGAGGCAGACTTCCAGGGACATCACGATGGCTTCGCGCAGCGGGTCGATCGGCGGGTTAGTCACCTGGGCGAACTGCTGGCGGAAATAGTCGTACGGCGTGCGCACGCGCTGGGACAGCACGGCCATTGGCGTGTCATCGCCCATGGAGCCGACGGCCTCATAGCCTTGTTCGCCGAGCGGGCGCAGCACCTGGTCGCGCTCTTCGAACGTGACCTGATACATCTTCATGTACTGCTTGAGCTGGTCGACGTCGTAGAAAGCCGAACCGTGGTCGTTATCTTCCATGGTTGCCTGGATGCGCAGGGCGTTCTTGCGCAGCCATTGCTTGTACGGGTGACGCGACTTCAAGCGGTTGTCGATGGCGTCGGTGTCGAGGATCTGCCCGGTTTCGGTGTCCACGGCCAGGATCTGGCCGGGGCCAACGCGGCCCTTGGCGATCACGTCTTCAGGCTTGTAGTCCCACACGCCGATTTCCGACGCCAGGGTGATGAAACCGTTGGTGGTGATGACCCAACGCGCCGGGCGCAGACCGTTACGGTCGAGCAGGCACACCGCGTAGCGGCCGTCGGTCATGACCACGCCGGCCGGGCCGTCCCACGGCTCCATGTGCATCGAGTTGTACTCGTAGAATGCACGCAGGTCCGGGTCCATGGTCTCGACGTTCTGCCACGCAGGCGGAATGATCATGCGCACGCCACGGAACAGGTCGATGCCGCCGGTGACCATCAGCTCGAGCATGTTGTCCATGCTGGAAGAGTCGGAACCCACGCGGTTAACCAGCGGGCCGAGCTCTTCGAGGTCCATCAAATCGTTGGCGAACTTGGTGCGACGGGCCACGGCCCAGTTGCGGTTGCCGGTGATGGTGTTGATCTCGCCGTTGTGGGCGAGGAAGCGGAATGGCTGGGCCAGCGGCCATTTCGGCAGGGTGTTGGTGGAGAAGCGCTGGTGGAACACGCAGATTGCGGTTTGCAGGCGCTCATCGCTCAGGTCTGGATAGAAGGCGGTCAAGTCCGCCGGCATCATCAGGCCTTTATAAATGATGGTCTTGTGCGAAAAGCTGCAGATGTAGTGGTCGGTGTCGGCAGCGTTGGCCACTGACGAGCGACGACGCGAGGTGAACAGCTTGATCGCCATGTCCTGATCGCTCAGGCCATCGCCTGCGATGAACACTTGTTCGATCTGCGGCAGGCGCTCCAGGGCCAGGCGGCCGAGCACGCTGGTGTCGATCGGCACTTTGCGCCAGCCGACAAGTTGCAGGCCGGCAGCCAGGATCTCGCGGTTCATGTTCTCGCGAGCCGCTTGGGCTTTAACCGGGTCCTGGTTGAAAAACACCATGCCCACGGCGTATTGCTTGGGCAGGTCGACTGCAAATTGTTCTTTTGCGACAGCGCGCAGGAACTGGTCGGGCTTTTGAATCAGCAAGCCGCAACCGTCACCGGTTTTGCCGTCGGCGTTGATCCCACCGCGGTGGGTCATGCAGGTCAGGGCCTCGATGGCCGTTTGTAAAAGGGTATGACTGGGCTCGCCCTGCATGTGGGCTATCAGGCCGAAACCGCAGTTATCCTTGAATTCATCGGGTTGGTACAGACCTGCTTTCATAGACACTTTCTCACCAGGCTGCCTCTTATACCGAGGCAAATTTCTTTTCAATTCAACCGGTTACCTTCCACGCCGAACGTACGCCGGCTTAGCGGGGGCAAAAGGGAGGTCATTGTACACACCGACACTAACGCTCACAAATTTAGCGACGAAATGTCGCAAATCTATGTCGCATTTATGAAAGGTTTAAAGCGATATGCTGTGCTAGTCAAAACTTTTTTAATTCTGACCGCTACGACTCAAAAGCTACGTGACGCAGACACCACAAAGCGCGCGGCCTTCAGGGCTGCACGCTTTGTCGTTTTTTTGAGGTGCCGGGAGAGGCGGCCTGGGTAAGGCCGCCGAATCTTCAGCGAGTTGTTGCGAGTTCTTGTTGAACGCTGGCAACAGTGCGAGGCCAAGGTTTACCAGCCTGGACCTTCGCTGGCAAGGCCTTGATAGCGGATTCAGCTGCGGTACGGCTGGAGAAGTTGCCGTAAGTGATCACGTAGAGAGGCTTGCCGTTGAGCACTTTCTTGAAATAACGGTACTCGCCGCCCTGCTCTTTCACGAACGCCTGAGCGTTGGCTTCTGAACTGGTGCCGAGGATCTGCACCACGAAGTTGCCAGTCGGCTGGCTGGTGTACCAGCTGCTGCCAGCGGCGCCGGCCTTGGCGACAGTGGCCGCTGGTTTCTCAGCTGGCTTGGCAGCCGGTGCCGGTTTGGCGGCTGGCGCAGGTGCGACAGGCTTGGCAACCGGCGCCGGCTTGGCGGTGGCAACGGTCGGAGCCGGGGTCGGTTTGGCAACCGGAGCCGCTGGTTGACCGGCGGGTACGCCCGCAGGCGGCGCGGTCGTGGTCACGGTCGGCGGCGTGGCGCTGGAGCCTTCTACCGGCACACCGTCGTCGCCTTCGGAGATGCCACCGGCTTCTTGGGCGAGCGGGCCGCGCATGACAGGCTGGCCAACCATTGGCAGATTGGTCGGTTGGCCGGAGTTGGCGAATTCGACATTTGGCGTGGGCTTGCCCAGTGGCAACTGCGCCTGTTCGGTTGGCGCGCCGGCGGTGGCGGGTGCCTTGCTGCGACCTGGGATCAACCAGGCGGCGGCGACAGCGACCACGACAACGGCGGAAATAGCCAATACGTGCTTCTTAGGCATAGTAAACCCCATCTTTGGACGCTTAACCGCAGAGCGGCTTGCAATCATGGCTTCGATCAAGGCATCCCGGGCAACCTGGTTGATGGTGCCAGGCCAGCCGTCGGAGCTTTCGTGAATATCAGAGATCTGCGCAGCGGAGAAAAGTTCGATACCCGCCCCCGCGCCCTCAAGGCGTTGAGCCAGGTATTCGCGGGTTTCTTCCTCTTCGTACGGCTGCAATTCGATGACGTGAAACAGCTCCTGGTCGCCACTGATCTGCTCCAGATCGGCGATCAACGACGACTCGCCAAACAGGAACACATGCGGGCGGCCTTCCGGCGTACCCGCCGCCAGCGCCAGCAGCGCTTCCAGGGCGGATTCGTCGAGCTGCTCGGCGTCGTCCACCAGCAGGTAGACTTCCTGCCCGGTCAGGCCCAGTTGCACCACTTGCTTGAGGATCGCGTTCGGCTCGGCGGTCGCCACGTTCAGCGCCTGGGCAACCTGGCGCAACACGCCCGCCGCATCACCCGCACCACGGGCCGACACCACCACGCTCTGTACCGATTGCTTGTTGGTGCTGGCAACCAGCGCCTGGCGCAGCAAAGTCTTGCCGCTGCCCAACGGGCCGGTGACCACCAGCAGCAGCTGGCTGTAGCGCGCCAAATGGTGCAACTGGCCGAGCACCGGCTTGCGCTGGGCAGGGAAAAATTTGAAGCCCGGCACCCGTGGAGCAAAAGGGTCGTGGCTTAACTGGTAATGGCCGAGGAACGCCTCGTCGGCATGCAAACTAGTCATCGGGATCTTATTAACCTTTAAGCTGGGCCAGGGCGCGGTAATCCGCTCCCAGCGTGGCCTGTAAAATCTCTTTCGGATAATCGTCGGTCACTACCGCTTCGCCGATGTGGCGCAGCAGCACCAGTCGCAGGCGACCGTCGATCACTTTCTTGTCTATTGCCATATGTTCGAGGAAATCCGCCTCGGTCATCTTCGTAGGTGGAACGACCGGCAAACCGGCGCGCTGGAACAGGCGGATGCCGCGATCGCGCTCTTGGGCGCTGATCCAGCCCAGGCGCTGCGACATGTCCAATGCCATCACGGTGCCAGCCGCCACGGCTTCCCCATGCAGCCACACACCATAGCCCATGTGCGTTTCGATCGCATGGCCGAAGGTGTGGCCCAGGTTCAGCGTAGCGCGTACGCCGGACTCCCGTTCGTCGGCATTCACCACCAGCGCCTTGGCGGCGCAGGAGCGGGAAATCGCTTCAGTGAGCGCCACTTGGTCCAGGGCGCGCAGGGCGTCCATGTGCTCTTCCAGCCAGGTCAGGAACGGCTCGTCGCAGATCAACCCGTATTTGATGACTTCGGCCAGGCCCGCCGACAACTCGCGCGGTGGCAGGGTGTTGAGGGTCGCTGTGTCGATCAGCACGGCTTGAGGCTGATAGAACGCACCGACCATGTTTTTGCCCAGCGGGTGGTTGATGCCGGTCTTGCCGCCCACCGACGAATCAACCTGGGACAACAAGGTGGTTGGCACCTGGATAAAGTCCACGCCGCGCTGGTAGCAGGCTGCCGCAAAGCCGGCCATGTCGCCGATCACACCGCCGCCCAAGGCAACCACGGTGGTTCGCCGGTCATGGCGCGCAGTCAGCAGGCCATCAAAGATCAGTTGTAGGGTTTCCCAGTTCTTGTGGGCCTCGCCGTCAGGCAAGATCACCGAAATCACCGAGTACGCCGCAAGGCTGCGGCTCAGACGCTCAAGATACAGCGGCGCGACCGTTTCGTTGGAGATGATCGCCACTTGCCGCCCGGCAATATGCGGTGCGAGCAGCTCAGGCAGGTCCAACAAACCTTCGCCAATATGGATTGGGTAGCTGCGCTCGCCTAGATCGACCTTAAGTGTCTGCATGTGTCCCCGCGTGAAGATATATGTACGATCGGCAACGCTCGGATCTGACGTCGCCTGATGGCTCTGCGCCACACCCCGAAGGCTGATAGCGCGCCGCCGAGAATAGCGCATTTCGGGTCTGGCTTTAACGGGGTGGCAACTGCTGCAAGCGCTCAAGAATGTCGAGAACCACCATTCGTGGCGGCCGCTCATCGGTTTCCACCACCAGATCGGCGATTTCCCGATAGAGCGGATCGCGCAACGTCAGTAGATCTCTGAGGGTTTTGGCCGGATCGGCAGTGCGCAACAACGGGCGATTGCGGTCGCGGGCGGTGCGGCCCACCTGCTGCTCGACCGACGCATGCAGGTAGACCACGCGCCCACCGGCATGCAGCGCCCGGCGGTTTTCATCGCGCATGACTGCGCCGCCGCCGGTGGCCAATACCACGCCGTCGCAGCCGCACAGCTCGGCAATCATCGCCTGCTCGCGGTCGCGAAAGCCCAGTTCGCCTTCCTTATCGAAGATCCATGGGATATTGGCACCCGTGCGCAATTCAATTTCCTTGTCGGAATCTTTGAATGGCAGGCGCAGCTCTTTGGCCAGCAAACGGCCGATGGTGCTTTTTCCAGCCCCCATCGGTCCTACAAGAATCAAATTTCGCACAGAATCAACGACTCACAGCAATCGCCTGGTTATTCATAATACGCGGAGTCAGGAATACCAGCAGCTCGGATTTTCTTTGCGCCACAACATCGCGCCGGAAAAGGCGGCCAAGATACGGCACATCGCCCAAAAATGGCACTTTATCTACCACTTTGCTTTGGGTATTGGAGAAAACCCCGCCGATGACGATGGTCTCGCCGTCCTTGACCAGTACCTTGGCGTTGACTTCGTTTTTCTTGATCGGCGGCACGTCGTTGAGTTTGTTCAGGTAGTCGGGCTCATCCTTGGTGACCTTGACCTCCATGATCACCCAGCCATCTGGCGTGATTTGCGGGGTCACCTCCAGCGACAGCGAGGCTTCCTTGAAGGACACCGACGTGGCACCTCTGCCGGTGGATTCCTGATAGGGAATCTCGGTGCCTTTAAGGATGCGCGCGGTCTCCTTGTCGGAGGTGACGACCTTGGGCTGCGAGACGATTTCGCCGTTGCCGGTTTTCTCCATGGCCGTCAGCTCCAGGTCCAACAACAGGTTGTCGGTGATATAGGCAATGCCCAAACCCGCAGTGCCAGTGAGTGAGCCCAAGTCAACAAACGGCGAGCTGGACGGGCTCGCCGGTGGTTCAACGCCCTCGGCCAACGGCTTGCCGATGCCGCCCGCACCCCAATTGCCACGATTAAGGCGCCCGCCCCAGCGCACGCCCAGGCTTTTGTCGTAATCGACATTGGCTTCGACGATGCGCGCCTCAATCATCACTTGGCGTACTGGAATATCCAGCTGCGCCACGATCCGTCGCAGCTCTTCGAGCCGCTCGCCGGTCTGGTAGGCAATGATGTTGTTGGTGCGGTCATCCACCGCCACTGAACCGCGCTCGTCGGGGAGGCCATCCAGGGTCGTCACCGACTGAAACAGCTTGGCCAGGTCCGCGGCCTTGGCGTAATTGACCTGCAACAGCTCCCGGCGCAATGGCGCCAAGTCGGCCATCTGCTTGTTCGACTCCAACGCCAGCAACTCACGGGCGGCCAATTCTTCGGCGGGCGCCACCAGCAAAACGCCGGCTTTCACGCGCTTGTCCAACCCTTTGGTTTGCAACACCAGGTCCAGCGCCTGATCCCAGGGCACATCCTTGAGTCTCAGGGTGATCGAGCCTTGCACCTCGTCGCTGGTGACCAGGTTGAGCCCGGCCACATCCGCTATCTGCTGCAATACCGCACGCAACTGGATGTTCTGGAAGTTGAGGTTCAGCTTGTCACCGCTATAGGTGCTTGGCACCGCGCGGCCAGGCGGCGGCAGTTGGATCAGATCTACACGGTTGGGCACAGCAAGGGCCATCGGTGCCGTGAACGCTATCCATAGCGCCACACCGAAGGACGAAAAAGTCCTTTTCATTGTTTGATTCCGTTATGAGTTGACGTTTAACACCAGGGTTCGCGAGCGCTCCAGCCAGGCGCCTTGCTCATCCGGGAACAGTTCGGCCAGTTCGATGTGGCCTGCATGAATGGCCATAACTCGGCCATGGTTGGGGCCCAGGTAGTCGCCGACCGCCAGCCGGTGCACGCCAGAGGCTGCGCGCAGCAGGGCGAAGGTCTGCACACCACGAGATAACGTGCCGACCATTTCGAACCGGTCGACGGGCAGGGCTTCCAGCGCCCCACGCTTACGCGCTAAATCCGGTGCACGTGTCGGCCGGCCAGGCGCGTGATCGGCCTGTGATGTGGGCGGTTGGAACGGATCGCGCAAGAAAACCGCGTCGTAGACAAATCGCGGCCCCTGCTCGACAGCCTGGCCAGCCCTGCCGGACGGCAATGTGCTCCGATAAGTCTTGGCCAGAAAATCAAGGCGCAGTAACGACCCATCAGACCGAAGCACAACGTCGTGCACAGTGACGATCCGCGACAGCCCGCCCAAGCCACTCAAGAATGCCGCCAGGTCGTGGTAGGCGCCAAAAGCACCGAGCTGCACCGGTTCCTCGACATAGAGCGGCTGCGATTGCTCGTCCAACACCGCGACACCCTCGACCACCAAACCATTGGCAGCCGCCAGCCGTGCAATGTCTTCGAGCAGGCCAGGCATGTCCGACTCGCCGGGCAGTTGTCGCAAAAGCCCGGCCACCTGCTCCTGCATCACTTGAGCCTGACGGGCCCGATCCTCAAGACTGTCTGCCAGGCCGGCCTTTTGCGTCAGCGCCTGTTGCAGCGCAGCCGCCTGCGTTTCCAGCGTGTTCAGCCGCTCACGTGCCGGGGCCAGCCGCCAGGTATCGCCCACCAGCCAGACGGACGCCGCCAGCGCACAGGCGAGTAGAGCCTTACTCGGCAAGGGCCATTTAGCAGCATTGTGAGAAAGCGTGAACACGTCGAGCCTGGGCAGGCTCAAGGCTGGGCCTCAGTGGATTCGCCTTGGCGCACCATCAATTGAAATTCGTTACCGCCACCCTGACCTTCCGCACGCACGTGCTGCAGCCGAGTGGCGTGGGCGCCTTCAGAGGCTTCCAGGCGGCGCATCAATTGGGCGATATCCTGGCTGGACTCAGCACTGCCGCTGATCTTAACGGTGTTGCCCTTGGCCACCACCTCATGCAGATGCACCCCATCGGGTACCGCGCGGGCCAATTGGTCCAATAGCTGGGCACTGGCCGAGCGGGATTCGTGCAGGTCTTGCACGACCTTCATGCGCGCAGCCAGTTGCTGGCTTTGCTCCTGCAATTCGTCGATGGTCTTGATGCGCGAATCCTGAATGGTGACTTCTTTGCTCAGGTGATTGTTGCGCGTCACCTGCCGGTCAATCGCCTGATCGATCACTTGGTCCGCCAGCCACACCGCCGCGAGCGCCACACCGGCGAAGGCCAGCAGAAATACCAGGAAGTATTTGCGCCGCCGCTCTGCCAGCGCCTGACGCCATGGCAAAAGATTGATTCGTGTCATCCAGCGAAACTCCTCAGGGCCAACCCGCAAGCAATTCCCATCCCGTGGGCATCCACGGCCCATTGTGCGCCATCAACACGATGGCCCGGCGTGAAGCTGGCGAAATCCTGACTGCAAGCGCGCTCCAATGCAAACCCTTCGACATCGACGATTTGTGTCACCAGCCCGACCGAGGCCAAAACCGCTTCGCGGGCTTCGACTTGTTCCTTGAGGCATGCAGCCAGTAATACCTCGACCCGTGCAGGGTCCTGGGCGGATGGGCCGCGTACCTGGAAATCGATGGCGACGTCGTCCAATGGGTAAGGAATGTACTGATCGGCTTCCATCTGGATCATCCAGACCATTTCCTCGTCACTGAGCCCTGCTGCCATTTCAATCACTCGGGTGATGACCGATGGACCTGCCACCGCAACCGCAGCCTGCCGAGCCGAGGTGTTCAGCCGAGACAACGCCAGTTGCAGTACCTGCCCTATGGCTTCAAGGTCCAGCAAAGTGCCATCGACGACCGCATTGGCGGGCAACCGCTGGGTGGCGTAGCTCTGAACGCTGTAACCGCTGGAGGAACGGCCCAGCTCGATGAGCTTGATGCCGGTGTCATTGATGTCGACGCCTAGCGTGGTGTCGACTTTTCGCCTGAAAAATCCCTTTCTCATAAAACTCCCTAAAACTTTGTCTGTCATACCGGCAGTCATTGCCTGATTGCCGCCGGGCATCGTGCATTCGGTCGACTTGTTTGAGCGGTGCGAATGACGCCCCAGGCCGAAAATGCTTTAATGCCCAGCGTTTTTTCCCGCTTTTTTCTGCTGCTCGGGTCGATCCATCGTTTGTTATGCATGCCCCGACGCGTAACTCATTCTTTTCTCTGGAAATCCAAAAGCCTTGATTCGTCTGCTGAAGTTTTTCGGGTACTCCATTGTCGCGATCGTCTGCGGGCTCCTGCTCGTACTCAGCGGGGCCTACCTCTACCTTAGTCCGGGTTTGCCCTCCGTAGAGGCACTCAGAAGTATCCAGTTGCAGATTCCTTTGCGGGTCTACAGCAGCGATGAAAAACTGATCGCGGAGTTCGGCGAAATGCGCCGCACACCGATCCGTTTCGCCGACATTCCGCCCAATTTCATCAATGCCCTGCTGTCGGCTGAAGATGATAATTTCGCCAATCACTACGGCGTAGACCCCAGCAGCCTGGTGCGTGCGGCCACCCAATTGGTAAAAAGCGGACACATTCAATCCGGCGGCAGCACCATCACCATGCAGGTGGCGAAGAACTTCTTCCTCACCAGCGAACGCAGCTTTTCGCGTAAAGCCACTGAAATCCTGCTGGCCCTGCAGATAGAACGTCAGCTGACCAAGGATGAAATCCTTGAGCTGTACGTGAACAAGATCTACCTGGGCAACCGCGCCTACGGGATCGAAGCCGCCTCCCAGGTCTACTACGGCAAGTCGATTCGTGATGCCAGCCTGGCGCAAATGGCAATGATTGCCGGCCTGCCCAAGGCCCCTTCGCGCTTTAACCCACTGGCCAACCCGGCGCGCAGCAAAGAGCGTCGCGACTGGATCCTGGGGCGCATGTACAAGCTGGGCAAAATTGACCAGGCTGCCTATGAAAGCGCCGTGGCCGAACCGCTGAATGCCAGCTACCACGTGCCGACGCCGGAAGTGAA
Source organism: Pseudomonas sp. R76 (assembly GCF_009834565.1). Lineage (GTDB taxonomy): Bacteria > Pseudomonadota > Gammaproteobacteria > Pseudomonadales > Pseudomonadaceae > Aquipseudomonas. The sequence goes on along the minus strand of NZ_CP019428.1, from coordinate 520,474 downwards.
CGCACCCTATATCGCTGAAATGGCGCGGGCCGAAATGGTCGGCCGCTATGGCAGCGAGGCCTACACCGAAGGTTTCCGCGTCACCACGACGATTCCGAGCAACCTGCAGGAAATCGCCAACAACGCGGTACGCGACGGCCTCGTCACCTATGACCAGCGCCACGGCTACCGCGGCCCCGAATCACGCCTGCCGGGCAAAACCCTGAGCGCCTGGACCACTGAACTGGGCAAACAGCGCCCGATCAGCGGCCTGGAGCCAGCCATCGTCACCCAAGTGAAGAAAGATGGCGTGCAAGTACTCACCCGCACCGGCGAAGGCCATGTGTCATGGGACAGCATGAAGTGGGCGCGCCCTTTCCTGAACACCAACAGCATGGGCCCGATGCCCAAGCAGCCGTCGGACGTGGCACAGGTGGGTGATCTGATCCGCGTGCAACGCCAGAAAGACGACAGCCTGAAATTCAGCCAGGTCCCTGTCGCCCAAGGCGCCCTGGTGTCCCTTGACCCGCAGAACGGTGCGATCCGCGCCCTGGTCGGCGGTTTTGCCTTTGAGCAAAGCAACTACAACCGTGCCACCCAGGCCAAGCGTCAACCGGGTTCGAGCTTCAAGCCGTTCGTCTACAGCGCCGCGCTGGATAACGGCTACACCGCCGCCAGCCTGGTGAACGACGCACCGATCGTGTTCGTCGACGAGTACCTGGACAAGGTCTGGCGCCCGAAGAACGACACCAATACGTTCCTCGGCCCGATCCGCATCCGTGAGGCGCTGTACAAGTCGCGTAACCTGGTGTCGATCCGCTTGCTGCAGGCCATGGGCGTTGGCAAGACCATCGACTACATGACGCGCTTCGGCTTCGCCAAGTCGGACCTGCCGCCCAACCTGTCCCTGGCACTGGGCACCGCGACCCTCACGCCGATGGAAATCGCCACCGGCTGGAGCACCTTTGCCAACGGCGGCTACAAGATCACGCCGTACCTGATCGACAAGGTCGAAAGCCGCAATGGCGACACCCTGTTCACCGCTAACCCGCCACGCGTGCCGGGTGACGTGGTCAATGGCGTGGCGGCGCCCGATGGCATCGCGGCACCGAGCAACGGCGGTATCACCATTGAGCCGACGCCAGGCACAGCGCCAGCGGCCAATGCCACCGCGCCGACCGAGCCGCAAGCACCTGCGGTCGCTGAGCGTGTGGTGGATGGCCGTACCACCTATATCCTCAACAGTATTCTGGAAGACGTGATCAAGAAGGGCACCGGCCGCCGCGCCCTGGCCTTGGGCCGCGCAGACATTGCGGGCAAGACCGGTACGACCAACGACTCCAAGGACGCCTGGTTCTCCGGCTACAACGGCGACTACGTGACCACCGTGTGGACCGGCTACGACCAACCGGAAAGCCTGGGCCGCCGCGAGTTTGGTGGCACCGTCGCGCTGCCGATCTGGATGAGCTACATGGGCGCGGCCTTGAAGGACAAACCACTGCATACCCAGCCTGAGCCGGAAGGCATTCTCAGCCTGCGCATTGACCCGGTGAGTGGCCGAGCAGCGTCGCCAAGCACGCCGAATGCATACTTCGAACTGTTCAAGAGCGAAGACACGCCGCCGTCGGTCAACGAGCTGGGCAATGGCGTTGCACCGGGCAGCCCGCTGCCGGCAGATGAGGCGGCGCCGATCGATTTGTTCTAACCGCCACTGATCGTTCCCACGCTCTGCGTGGGAGCGATCATGTGGGAGCTGGCTTGCCTGCGATAGCGGACTGCCTGATACACCGCCATCGCGGGCAAGCCCGACTCCCACAGGGTTTACCAGACGGCTGAAGACCGTATTCAAACAGCCACAAAAAAGCCCCGACTCGCGAGAGCCGGGGCTTTTTGTTGGTGCGTTACAACGGCTTAGCCGTTGAACACATCATCCACGCTTTGCAGCGGGTAGTGCTTCGGATACGGCAGGGTGGCCACACCGGTCTCGATGGCGGCTTTGGCCACGGCATCGGAGATCAGGGTGATCAGGCGCTTATCCATTGGTTTCGGGATGATGTACTCACGACCGAACGCCAGTGGAGCACCACCGTACGCATCGCATACATCCTGAGGCACCGGCAGCTTGGCCAGTTCACGCAGGGCGTTGGCGGCAGCGACTTTCATCTCTTCGTTGATGCGCTTGGCGCGAACGTCCAGGGCACCACGGAAGATGAACGGGAAGCCCAGTACGTTGTTGACCTGGTTCGGGTAGTCCGAACGGCCGGTGGCCATGATCACGTCGCTACGGGTAGCGTGCGCCAGCTCCGGGGAGATTTCCGGGTCCGGGTTGGAGCAGGCGAACACGATCGGGTTGGCCGCCATGGATTTCAGGCCTTCGGCGCTCAGCAGGTTCGGGCCGGACAGGCCAACGAACACGTCTGCACCGTCGAGGGCGTCAGCCAGGGTGCGCTTGTCGGTCGCGTGGGCAAACATCGCTTTGTACTGGTTCAGGTCGGTACGCTCGGACTGAACAACGCCCTTGCTGTCGACCATGAAGATGTTTTCCAGCTTGGCGCCCATGCTCACCAGCAACTTCATGCAGGAGATGGCCGCAGCGCCGGCGCCCAGGCAGACGATTTGCGCGTCAGCCAGGGTTTTGCCGGCGATTTCCAGAGCGTTGATCATGCCGGCCGCGGTAACGATTGCGGTGCCGTGCTGGTCATCGTGGAATACCGGGATGTCGCACTGTTCGATCAGGGCCTTTTCGATCTCGAAGCACTCAGGTGCCTTGATGTCTTCCAGGTTGATGCCACCGAAGGTGATGGAAATGCGCTTAACGGTGTCGATGAAAGCCTGCGGGCTTTCGGAATCGACTTCGATGTCGAAAACGTCGATGCCGGCAAAGCGCTTGAACAGCACGCCCTTACCTTCCATGACTGGCTTGGAAGCCAATGGGCCGAGGTTGCCCAGGCCGAGAATCGCGGTGCCATCGGAAATCACTGCAACCAGGTTGCCTTTGCCGGTGTACTTGTACGCCAGTTCAGGGTCGCGGGCGATTTCACGTACGGGCTCGGCAACGCCAGGGCTGTAGGCCAGCGACAGGTCGCGGGCGGTGGCAGTGGCTTTGGTGAGCTCTACACTCAGCTTTCCTGGACGAGGATGGGCATGATATTCGAGAGCGGCAGTTTTCAAATCAGACATATCGGCATTCCGCTTTTACTGTTGGTCGACGGACCGCCGAGGATACGCGTGTCGCAAAGTCCCTACAAGACTGGGCAGTCACAGGTGTCAAGGGCCCTGCGCTACGACTTTTGGCCAAGAGCCACGGGATACAAGGGCTCAACTGTTCACAATCGACTTAAAAAATGTCTACAATTTTTTGTTTAAATTCGATTTGATCGATGTGCTGCCAAATCGCAGGCACAAAAAAGGCGCCCACAAGGGACGCCTTTTTCAACAGCTGGCAAAAACCCAAAGGGCTTTTGAGCCTTACTCTGCTGGAGTAGCAGCAGGCTTCTTGCCGAAAGCACCAAAGCGATCTGCGAAGCGCTGTACACGGCCGCCGGTGTCCAGAGTTTTCTGCTTACCGGTGTAGAACGGGTGGCACTCGTTGCATACGTCAGTACCCAGTGGCTTGCACAGGTTCGAACGAGTTTCGAACTTGTTGCCGCAGCTGCAGGTGACTTCGATGGTTTCGTACGCTGGATGGATATCGGCTTTCATGGTGACTTCCTCGGGCTAGCGTGCCGCCACTCGACACTATTGTCGAATACCGCACGTAATTAGGCCGCGGATTCTACCAGACCTTTTTAAACGCGCAAGCGGCGGTTCCGGCCGATTGGTCACATATAAGCCCCTTTCATCCGAAAAACTGCCGGCTCACCGCGATCAATGTGGGAGCCGGGCTTGCCCGCGATGGCGGTGTGTCAGGCACCCAATCCTGCGACTGATACGCCGCCATCGCGGGCAAGCCCGGCTCCCACAGAAGTGCTGCCTCGTGCACCACAGACAGGACACCCCCACCGCAGGTCTGCTAGGCTCCCGCCCCTGCGCCACCGCCTGCCTTTATATGAGACTCCCCGCGTGCCCGACGCCATTTTGCGCCTAGCCCTGCCCTCGCCCCTGCGCCGCCTGTTCGACTACCGTGCCCCGGCCGGCGTGCTGCGGACGCAGTTGCAGCCAGGCATGCGCGTGCGCGTGCCATTTGGGCGCCGAGAGATGATCGGCATTCTGGTCGAAGTGGCCGATCACAGCGAAGTCCCCGCAGAAAAGCTCAAGCCCGCCATAGCCATCCTCGACACCACGGCGCCGCTGCCACCGGCCTTGTTCAAGCTGTGCCTGTGGACCGCCCAGTATTACCAGCACAGCCTCGGCGATACCTTGAGCTGGGCGCTGCCGGTGTTGTTGCGCCAGGGCGAGTTGGCCGAAGCACGCCAGGAACGCTTCTGGTCGATGGTGCCCGGCGCGCGCCTCGATGACCCACGCATCGCCCGCGCGCCGCGCCAGCGAGAAGCCCTGGCGACGTTGGCCCAACACCCGCACGGCGTGGCCCATCAGCTATTAAGCAAGCTGATGCTGAGCAAAGACAGCCTCGACCTGCTGCTGGCCAAGGGCATGGTGCAAGTGGAGATCCGCAAGCACGCCCCGGACCCGCGCCATGACCACTGGCTGGCCCAGCCGGAACTGCCACTGAACCCCGAGCAGCGCGCGGCGTACGAAGCCATTCGCGCTGGTTTCGACAGTTTCCACGCGTTCCTGCTGGCTGGCGTGACCGGCAGCGGCAAGACCGAAGTGTATTTGCAGTTGATCCGCGAAACCCTGCAAGCCGGCAAACAGGCGCTGGTACTGATCCCGGAGATCAACCTCGGCCCGCAAACCCTGGCGCGTTTCGAGCAACGCTTCAACGCGCGCATCGCCCTGGTGCACTCGGCGGTCAACGACCGTGAGCGCCTGGAATCCTGGCTGGCGGCGCGGGACGGCGAGGCCGACATTATTATCGGCACCCGTTCGGCGCTGTTCACACCGATGAAAAACCCCGGCCTGATCATCATCGACGAGGAGCATGACGGCTCCTATAAACAGCAAGAAGGCCTGCGCTACCACGCCCGCGACCTGGCGCTGGTGCGTGCGCGCCAGGAAGACATCCCGATTGTGCTGGGCTCGGCCACGCCGTCTCTGGAAAGCCTGCACAACGCCTACACCGGCCGCTATGGCCTCCTGCGCCTGAACGAGCGTGCCGGCGGCGCCAAGCAACCGCGCTTCCTGCGCCTGGATGTGAAAAGTCGGCCACTGGACAGCGGCATTTCCGGGCCGATGCAGCAAGCCATCGGCCAGACCCTCGCCGCTGGCCAGCAGGTCCTGGTGTTTCTCAACCGCCGAGGGTTTGCGCCGACGCTGCTGTGCCATGACTGTGGCTGGATGTCGGAGTGCGAACGTTGCGATGCGCGCATGACCGTGCACCAACGCCACGGCGAGTTGCGCTGCCACCACTGCGGCCATGTGGAGCGCACGCCGCGCCACTGCCCGCAATGCGGCAAAGTGGATTTGCGCCCAGTCGGCGCGGGCACCGAGCGCGCCGAAGAACGCCTGGGGATTCTGTTCCCGGATTACCCGGTGCTGCGGGTCGACCGCGACAGCACGTCGCGCAAAGACGCGATGAATCAGCTGTTCGCCACCATCCAGAAGGGCCAGCCGTGCATCTTGATCGGTACGCAGATGCTTGCCAAAGGGCACCACTTTCCACGGGTCACGCTGGTGTCGATCCTGGATGCCGACGGCGGTCTGTTCTCCGGTGACTTCCGCGCCAGCGAGCGCATGGCGCAACTGATCGTGCAGGTCGCAGGCCGCGCGGGGCGTGCCGAAGAGCCAGGCAAAGTGATTATCCAGACACACCTGGCCGACCACCCGCTGCTGATTCAACTGACAGAACAAGGCTACTTTGCCTTTGCCGAACAGGCGCTGAGCGAACGCCGCTCCGCCGGCCTGCCGCCCTTCTCGCACCTGGCACTGCTGCGGGCTGAAGCGCATAAACCGGGGCAAGCGGAAAGTTTTCTGGATGAAGCCTGCAGCGCCGCCGAACGTTTGCTCGGCGAACTGGGTCTGACCGGCATCGAATTGCTCGGCCCGGTGCCTGCGCCCATGGAGCGCCGCGCCGGGCGTTATCGCGCTCAGCTACTCTTGCAGGCAACGTCCCGCGCACCGCTGCATCGGCTATTAAGTAGCTGGTTGCTTGCCCTGGAGCAAATGCCCAGCGGCCGGCAAGTGCGATGGTCGCTGGATGTGGACCCGGTAGATTTGTATTGATAGCAAAACCGCTATCGCAGGCAAGCCAGCTCCCACATGTAGAAGTATTCACCCATTAAAATGTGGGAGCGGGCTTGCCCGCGATGAGGCCCGCAGGTCTACCAACCCGTCTGAACGGTTGGCAAGCCCGCCCTCGCCACGGATAATGCCCAGTTTTTCCACCTGCGCATCGCGCGCCGCCGCTTGCGGTCGAAAGAGAACACCATGAAAGACACCATTCGCCAGCTGATCCAACAAGCCATCACCCAACTCGTCAACGAAGGTGTGTTGCCTGAAGGCCTGACGCCGGCGATCCAGGTGGAAAACACCCGCGACAAGACCCATGGCGACTTCGCCAGCAACATTGCGATGATGCTGGCCAAGCCTGCGGGCATGAAACCGCGCGACCTGGCGGAAAAAATCATCGCAGCCCTGCCTGCCGACGAGAGCGTCACCAAGGCCGACATCGCCGGCCCAGGCTTTATCAACTTCTTCCAGAACACCCAGGCCCTGGCTTCGCGCCTGGACGCCGCCCTGGCCGACGCCAAGATCGGCGTGCGCAAGGCCGGCCCGCTGCAGCGCGTGGCGGTTGACCTGTCGGCCCCCAACCTGGCCAAAGAAATGCACGTGGGCCACCTGCGTTCGACCATCATTGGTGACGGCGTGGCGCGGGTGCTGGAGTTCCTCGGTGACACCGTAATCCGTCAGAACCACGTGGGCGACTGGGGCACCCAGTTCGGCATGCTGATGGCTTACCTGCAGGAAAACCCGATCACCAGCAACGAGCTGGCCGACCTGGAAAACTTCTACCGTGCCGCCAAAAAGCGTTTTGACGAGTCCGAAGAATTTGCCGACCGCGCCCGTGGCCTGGTGGTCAAGCTGCAAGCCGGTGACGAGGAATGCCTGGCGTTGTGGGGCCGCTTCCGCGAGATCTCGCTGTCGCACTGCCAGGAAATCTACGAGCTGCTCAACGTGAAGCTGACCATGGCCGACGTGATGGGCGAAAGCGCCTACAACGACGACCTGATCAACGTGGTCAACGACCTCAAGGCCGCGGGCCTGCTGGTCGAGAGCAATGGCGCGCAGTGCGTGTTCCTCGAAGAATTCAAGACCGCCGACGGCGAGCCGCTGCCGGTGATCATCGTCAAGGCCGATGGCGGCTACCTCTACGCCACCACCGACCTGGCGGCCGTGCGCTACCGCAGTGGCGTGCTGAAAGCCGACCGTGCGCTGTACTTCGTCGACCAGCGCCAGGCCCTGCACTTCCAGCAGGTGTTTGAAGTGGCACGCCGCGCAGGCTTCGTCACCCACCCGATGCACATGGAACACATGGGCTTCGGCACCATGAACGGCGCCGACGGCCGCCCGTTCAAAACCCGTGACGGCGGCACCGTGAAGCTGATCGACCTGCTGACCGAAGCCCAGGAACGCGCCTACAACCTGGTGAAGGAAAAGAACCCGGAACTGGCCGAGGCCGACCTGCGCAACATTGCCCGCGTGGTAGGCATTGGCGCGGTGAAATACGCCGACCTGTCCAAGCACCGCACCAGCGACTACAGCTTCAACTTCGAACTGATGCTCAACTTCGAAGGCAACACCGCGCCGTACCTGCTGTATGCCTACACCCGTGTGGCTGGCGTGTTCCGCAAACTGGGCAAGGACTTCAGCGAAGTTGACGGCCATATCGTGCTGGACGCACCGCACGAACAGGAACTGGCGGCCAAACTGGCGCAATTCGGCGAAGTGCTGAACAGCGTCGGCGAAAAGGGCACGCCGCATATCCTCTGCACCTATTTGTACGAAGTCGCCGGCCTGTTCTCCAGCTTCTACGAGAACTGCCCGATCCTCACCGCCGACGACGAAGCCCAGAAGCAAAGTCGCCTGCGCCTCGCCGCACTGGCTGGACGGACCCTCAAGCAAGGCCTGGAATTGTTAGGCCTGGAAACCCTGGAGCGTATGTAAGTTGGCTGCCAAGAAAAAACCTGCACCCAAGCGCGGCGCCAGCCGCTATCAAGCCCCGGCGAAGAAGCCGATCCCGGGCTGGTTGTGGATGGCCATCGGCCTGGCGGTCGGTGCGTTTGTCGTGATCCTGATGAAGCTGGAGCCGGGCAAGGGCGATGACGTCAAACGCGTCAAGCAAGAGCAGCAGAAGGCCACGAAAATGGCCGAAGCCAACAAGACGGCGCCAAGCCCGACCGCACCGGTGAAGCCGAAGTACGACTTCTATACGCTGCTGCCGGAATCGGAAGTGATCGTGCCGCCCGACGCCGTGCCGGAAAAAACCCTGCCGACGCCGCAAGTGCCGACCACGCCGGTCACTCCTGCGGAAGCGGCGAAGATCGACACGGCCCGCGCCCAAGCCGCATTGGCCGGGATCACCCCGCCACCGCCGCCGCCGGTGGCGACCACCAAGGCTGCGCCAGTGACCAAGTTCTTCCTGCAAGCGGGCTCGTTCCCGAAACAGGCGGATGCGGATCGGGTACGTGCGCAGATTATTCTGTTGGGCCAGGCGGTGACGGTGGAGTCCGGCACGGTGAAGGACGCGACCTGGTATCGCGTGCTGGTGGGGCCGTTCAGCAACCGTGAACAGCTGACCGTGGCGCAAAAGCAATTGGCCGGTGCCGGGTTTAGTAACCTGTTGTTACAACAACGCCAGAGCCGTTGATTCAAGCTTAACGCCGCTCAAAATGTGGGAGCTGGCTTGCCTGCGATGGCGGTGTAACAGTCAATATTTTCAGTGACTGACACACCGTCATCGCAGGCAAGCCAGCTCCCACATTGGTTTTATGGGCCTCTGGAAAATGTATAAGACCAATAAACACCACTCGTCCGCACACCCTTCCTACGGTTGAAATCCCCCCCGCCACCCCCATATGAGATTCCAACAGGGCATTTTCGCCCCGCTGCGTGGAGACTCTCCCCTTGACCACCATCGTTTCAGTACGTCGCCACGGCAAAGTCGTCATGGGCGGCGACGGCCAGGTTTCACTTGGCAACACCGTGATGAAAGGCAACGCCAAGAAAGTGCGTCGCTTGTACCACGGCCAGGTTCTCGCGGGCTTTGCCGGCGCTACCGCCGACGCCTTCACCCTTTTCGAGCGTTTCGAAGGCCAGCTGGAAAAACACCAGGGCCACCTCGTACGTGCCGCGGTTGAGCTCGCCAAAGAATGGCGCACCGACCGCTCCCTCAGCCGCCTGGAAGCCATGCTCGCCGTCGCCAACAAAGACGCGTCCTTGATCATCACCGGTAACGGCGATGTGGTTGAGCCTGAACATGGCCTGATCGCCATGGGTTCCGGCGGTGGCTACGCCCAAGCGGCAGCCAGCGCACTGCTGAAGAAAACCGACCTGTCGGCCCGTGAAATCGTCGAGACTGCCCTGGGCATTGCGGGCGATATCTGCGTGTTCACCAACCACAACTTCACCATTGAGGAGCAGGACCTCGCCGAGTAAGCCGTAGGCTTATTCCGCTTGAGGCCGCCAAACACTATGTCCATGACTCCCCGCGAAATCGTCCATGAACTTAATCGCCATATCATCGGCCAGGACGATGCCAAGCGCGCCGTTGCTATTGCGCTGCGTAACCGCTGGCGCCGGATGCAATTGCCCGAAGAGTTGCGCGTTGAAGTAACGCCAAAGAACATCCTGATGATCGGCCCGACCGGCGTCGGTAAAACCGAAATCGCCCGGCGCCTGGCCAAACTGGCCAATGCACCGTTCATCAAGGTCGAAGCCACCAAGTTCACCGAAGTGGGCTATGTGGGCCGCGACGTTGAGTCGATCATCCGTGACCTGGCCGACGCCGCCTTGAAACTGCTGCGCGAACAGGAAATGACCAAGGTCAGCCACCGCGCCGAAGATGCTGCCGAAGAACGCATCCTCGACGCCCTGCTGCCACCGGCACGCATGGGTTTCAACGAAGACGCCGCACCGTCGTCCGATTCCAATACCCGTCAGCTGTTCCGCAAGCGCCTGCGTGAAGGCCAGCTGGATGACAAGGAAATCGAGATCGAAGTGGCTGAAGTCTCCGGCGTCGATATTTCCGCACCGCCTGGCATGGAAGAAATGACCAGCCAGCTGCAGAACCTGTTCGCCAACATGGGCAAGGGCAAGAAGAAAAGCCGCAAGCTCAAGGTGAAGGAAGCGCTGAAACTGGTGCGCGACGAAGAAGCCGGGCGCCTGGTGAATGAGGAAGAGCTCAAGGCCAAGGCCCTGGAAGCGGTCGAGCAGCATGGCATCGTGTTTATCGACGAGATCGACAAGGTCGCCAAGCGCGGCAACTCCGGCGGCGTCGACGTGTCCCGCGAAGGCGTACAGCGAGACCTGCTGCCGCTGATCGAAGGCTGCACCGTGAACACCAAGCTGGGCATGGTCAAGACTGACCACATCCTGTTTATCGCCTCGGGTGCGTTCCACCTGAGCAAGCCAAGCGACCTGGTGCCGGAGCTGCAAGGCCGTCTGCCGATTCGCGTGGAACTCAAGGCGCTGACCCCAGGCGACTTCGAGCGCATCCTCAGCGAGCCGCATGCTTCGCTCACCGAGCAGTACCGTGAGCTGCTGAAAACCGAAGGCTTGGGCATCGAGTTCCTGCCGGACGGTATCAAGCGCCTGGCGGAGATTGCCTGGCAGGTCAACGAGAAGACCGAGAACATTGGTGCGCGTCGTCTGCACACCTTGCTTGAGCGCCTGCTTGAGGAAGTGTCCTTCAGCGCTGGCGACATGGCCGGTGCGCAGAATGGCGAAGCGATCAAGATCGACGCTGACTACGTTAATAGCCACCTGGGCGAATTGGCGCAGAACGAAGACCTGTCTCGTTATATCCTGTAAGCCTTTTAGAAAATGGTCTATGTAGGGGCCTGGCTTTTGTGGGAGCTGGCTTGCCTGCGATAGCATCACCTCAGTGTTTCTGAAACACCGAGGTGCCTGCATCGCGGGCAAGCCCGGCTCCCACAGAAGCCCTCCTACATTTTTGAGCCGGTTTCTTCAGGATTATTATCAATGTCGAAATTTCCTACTGCTGTAAACCTGCACAAAACCTCCAACACCCTCGGTCTCACCTACGGGCCCGATGAGGTCTACCAGCTCCCCGCCGAACTGTTGCGCACTCACTCGCCTTCCGCCGAGGTGCAGGGCCACGGCAAACCCATCCTGCAATTCGGCAAGCTCAACGTCCGGCTGATCAAGATAGAACCGGCCGGTCAGTACGCACTGAAACTGACCTTTGACGACGGCCATGACAGCGGACTGTTCACCTGGGACTACCTTTACCAGTTGGCCGTGCGCCAGGAAGCACTGTGGGCCGACTATCTTGCTGAACTCAAAGCGGCCGGCAAAACCCGCGATCCGAGTGAGTCGGTCGTGCGGCTGATGCTCTAACTCAGGCGTCTTGCTCTTTAGAGGGCATTTTCTAATTTCATCTGCTTGAATGCCCTGTCGCGTGGTCAACGATTGGCCCGCTTGCGAAAAAAATTAAACTCGGGTAACCAATGGAACTGGCAAGTTCCCTGCATTTGACGATGCGGTATCAACGGTCACCCGAGTTGCAGTACCAGGCTGGTGTCGTGTATCGAAATTGGGTGCGCAGCAATCGCCGGTACTCGTCTTTCGGACAATGGAGCGTCGTAGATGAGTAACAAGAATAACGATGACTTGAAACGCCAGGCCTCGGAAAACACCTTGGGGCTGAACCCGATCATCGCGTTACGCAAAAAGGATTTATTGGCCTCAGCGAAGATGGTGCTGACCCAAGCCATCAAGCAACCGTTGCACAGCGTCAAACACGTCGCCCATTTTGGCGTCGAGCTGAAGAATGTGATGTTCGGCAAATCAGTGTTGGCGCCCGAAGGCGATGACCGTCGCTTCAGCGACCCGGCGTGGAGCCAGAACCCGCTCTACAAGCGCTACTTGCAAACCTACCTGGCGTGGCGCAAGGAACTGCACGACTGGATCGGCGACAGCAACCTCTCGGAACAGGACATCAGCCGCGGCCACTTCGTGATCAACCTGATGACCGAAGCCATGGCCCCGACCAACAGCGCGGCCAACCCGGCGGCGGTCAAACGCTTCTTTGAAACCGGCGGTAAAAGCCTGCTCGATGGCTTGTCCCACCTGGCCAAAGACATGGTGCACAACGGCGGCATGCCGAGCCAGGTCAACATGGGCGCCTTTGAAGTGGGCAAGACCCTGGGCACCACCGAAGGCGCCGTGGTTTTTCGCAATGACGTGCTGGAGCTGATCCAGTACAAACCGATCACCGAGCAGGTGCACGAGCGCCCACTGCTGGTGGTGCCGCCGCAGATCAACAAATTCTATGTATTCGACCTGAGCCCGGAGAAGAGCCTGGCGCGCTTCTGTCTGCGTAATGGCCAGCAGACGTTTATTGTCAGCTGGCGCAACCCGACCAAGGCCCAGCGCGAGTGGGGCCTGTCGACCTATATCGAGGCGCTCAAGGAAGCGGTCGATGTGGTCACGGCGATTACCGGCAGCAAAGACATCAACATGCTCGGCGCCTGCTCCGGTGGCATCACCTGTACTGCATTGCTTGGCCACTACGCGGCGCTGGGCGAGAAGAAGGTCAACGCCCTGACCCTGTTGGTGAGCGTGCTCGACACCACCCTCGACACCCAGGTGGCGTTGTTCGTCGACGAACAGACCCTGGAAGCGGCCAAGCGCCATTCCTACCAGGCCGGCGTGCTGGAAGGCCGCGACATGGCCAAGGTGTTTGCCTGGATGCGCCCCAACGACCTGATCTGGAACTACTGGGTGAACAACTACCTGCTGGGCAACGAGCCGCCGGTGTTCGACATTCTGTTCTGGAACAACGACACCACGCGTCTGCCGGCAGCGTTTCATGGCGATTTGATCGAGCTGTTCAAGAACAACCCGCTGGTACGCGCCAACGCCCTGGAAGTGTGCGGCACGCCGATCGACCTCAAGCAGGTCACCGCCGATATCTATTCCCTGGCCGGCACCAACGACCACATCACGCCGTGGCAGTCTTGCTACAAGTCGGCGCAGCTGTTTGGCGGCAAAGTCGAATTTGTGTTGTCCAGCAGCGGGCATATCCAGAGCATCCTCAACCCGCCAGGCAACCCCAAGGCCCGCTACCAGACCAGCGATGGCCTGGCAGGCAAGCCGCTGGAGTGGCAAGAGAATGCAACCAAGCACACTGACTCGTGGTGGTTGCATTGGCAGGCATGGCAGGCAGAGCGGGCGGGGAAATTGAAGAAGGCTCCTACGAGTTTGGGTAACAAAACCTATGCCGCGGCTGAGGCGGCGCCGGGTACTTATGTGCATGAACGATAAGCACGTTGTGTGGTTGAAATGAGATCAATGTGGGAGCTGGCTTGCCTGCGATTGCGGTGGGTCAGCCAGATGATGAGCTAACTGACAGATTGCTATCGCAGGCAAGCCAGCTCCCACATAGACCGCGTTCCCACCGATAAATAGCGCCACTTCACAGGGCTTGAGCATGCCGCAACCGTTCATCTTCCGTACCATCGACCTGGATGGCCAGACCATTCGCACGGCGGTACGCCCGGGCAAGCCTCACTTGACGCCGCTGCTGATCTTCAACGGCATCGGTGCCAACCTTGAGTTGGTGTTTCCGTTCGTCCAGGCGCTGGACCCGGACCTGGAAGTGATCGCCTTCGATGTACCGGGCGTGGGCGGTTCGTCGACGCCCAATCGGCCTTATCGATTCCCCGGCCTGGCCAAACTCACCGCGCGCATGCTCGATTACCTGGACTATGGCCAAGTGAATGCCGTGGGCGTGTCCTGGGGCGGCGCGCTGGCGCAACAGTTCGCCTATGACTACCCGGAGCGCTGCAAGAAGCTGATCCTGGCCGCCACCGCTGCCGGTGCATTCATGGTGCCGGGCAAGCCCAAAGTACTGTGGCTGATGGCCAGCCCGCGGCGCTATATCCAGCCGTCCCATGTGGTGCGCATCGCGCCGATGATTTATGGCGGCTCGTTTCGTCGCGACTCCAAACTGGCCGCCGAGCATGCGAGCAAAGTGCGCTCGGCCGGCAAGCTGGGTTACTACTGGCAGCTGTTTGCCGGGCTGGGCTGGACCAGCATCCACTGGCTGCACAAGATCCGCCAGCCGACCCTGGTGCTGGCCGGCGACGACGACCCGCTGATCCCGTTGATCAACATGCGCCTGCTGGCCTGGCGCATTCCCAACGCGCAGTTGCACATCATCGATGACGGCCATCTGTTCCTGATCACCCGGGCCGAAGCCGTGGCACCGATCATCATGAAGTTTCTCGAAGAGGAGCGCCTGCGGGCCGTGATTCACCCGCGACCGGCCGTGTAAGGACTGCACCGCCGCGCAACTTGCCGAGAACCGACTATGGTTCTGAATTGGCGTGCCCGTTGTTGCCTTGACGAAGGAGTGTTGGCTCATGCGAGAAAGACCCGTGACGAACCCGGCGCCCACACCTGCCGTGTTCATCAATGCGCAAAATGCGATCACCGGCCTGCGCGGTCGGGACTTGCTGGCGACCCTGCGCAGCGTCGCCGCCCACGGCTTGCGCAACCCGGTGCACACCGCGCGTCATGCCCTGGCGCTGGGCGGTCAGCTCGGCCGCGTGCTGCTGGGCGAAACCGTGCATGAGCCCAACCCCAACGACGCGCGCTTCGTCGACCCCACCTGGAAGCTCAACCCGCTGTACCGGCGCAGCCTGCAGGCCTATTTGAGCTGGCAGAAACAGACCCGCCACTGGGTCGACGACAGCACCCTGAACGCCGATGACCGCGCCCGTGCCCATTTTGCGTTCTCGCTGCTCAATGATGCCGTGTCGCCCTCCAACACTTTGCTCAACCCGCTGGCCGTCAAGGAGCTGCTCAACTCCGGCGGCAACAGCGTGGTGCGCGGTGTGAGCAACCTGTTTGACGACTTGCTGCACAACAACGGCCTGCCCCGCCAGGTCAGCAAACACGCGTTCGAAGTGGGCAAGACCGTAGCGACCACACCCGGCTCGGTGGTGTTTCGCAACGAGTTGCTGGAGCTGATCCAGTACAAGCCCATGAGCGAAAAACAGTACGCCAAGCCGCTGCTGATCGTGCCGCCGCAAATCAACAAGTACTACATTTTCGACCTGAGCCCGGCCAACAGCTTTGTGCAGTACGCGCTCAAAAATGGCCTGCAGACGTTTATGGTCAGCTGGCGCAACCCGGATGTGCGCCACCGTGAATGGGGCCTGTCCACCTATGTCGCCGCGCTGGAAGAAGCGCTCAACGTGTGCCGGGCGATCACCGGCGCCCGCGAGGTCAACCTGATGGGCGCCTGCGCAGGTGGGCTGACCATCGCCGCGCTGCAAGGCCATCTGCAAGCCAAGCGCCAGCTGCGGCGCGTCTCCAGCGCCAGTTACCTGGTGAGCCTGCTGGACAGCCAGCTCGACAGCCCCGCCACGCTGTTCGCCGACGAGCAAACCCTGGAGGCTGCCAAACGCCGCTCCTACCAGCAAGGTGTGCTGGATGGGCGCGACATGGCCAAGGTGTTTGCCTGGATGCGCCCCAACGACCTGATCTGGAACTACTGGATCAACAACTACCTGCTCGGCAAGGAACCGCCGGCGTTCGACATCCTGTACTGGAACAACGACAACACGCGCTTGCCCGCCGCGCTGCACGGCGATTTGCTGGATTTTTTCAAGCACAACCCATTGAGCCATCCGGGCGGCCTGGAAGTGTGCGGCACACCGATCGACTTGCAGAAGGTCACGGTGGACAGCTTCAGCGTGGCCGGGATCAACGACCACATTACGCCGTGGGACGCGGTGTATCGCTCCACGCAATTGCTCGGCGGCGAGCGGCGCTTCGTGCTGTCCAACAGCGGGCATGTGCAGAGCATCCTCAACCCGCCGGGCAACCCCAAGGCCAATTACGTCGAAAACCCCAAGCTGAGCAGCGACCCGCGCGCCTGGTACTACGACGCCAACCACGTCGAAGGCAGCTGGTGGCCGCAGTGGCTGGCGTGGATTCAACAACGCTCCGGCGTGCAGCGCGAAACCCTGACCGCCCTGGGCAACCAGAATTACCCACCGATGGAAGCGGCGCCGGGCACTTACGTGCGCGTGCGCTGAGTCAACGATCACATTAAGAAGACTGGATGAAGACCCGCGACCGTATCCTTGAATGTGCCCTGCAGTTGTTCAACCACAAAGGCGAACCGAACGTGTCGACCATGGAGGTGGCCAATGAAATGGGGATCAGCCCCGGCAACCTCTACTACCACTTTCATGGCAAGGAACCGCTTGTGCTCGGGTTGTTCGAGCGCTTTCAAAATGAACTGGCGCCGCTGCTCGATCCGCCTGCGGATGCGCAGCTGAGAGCTGAAGATTACTGGCTGTTCCTGCACTTGATCGTCGAGCGCATGGCCCATTACCGGTTTCTGTTTCAGGACTTGTCGAACCTGGCCGGGCGTTTGCCGAAGCTGGCCAAGGGCATTCGCAACTTGCTGACGGCGCTCAAGCGCACGCTGGCTTCATTACTGGCGCGGTTGAAGGCGGCGGGGCAACTGGTCAGTGATACCCAGGCGCTGGGGCAATTGGTGGAACAGATCACCATGACTTTGCTGTTTTCCCTGGATTACCAGCGGATTCTGGACCGGGAGGGCGAGGTGCGCGTGGTGGTGTACCAGATCATGATGCTGGTGGCGCCGCACTTGCTGTTGCCGGCACGGCAGGCGACCGAAAAATTCGCCCTCAAGTACCTGGATGACATGGATTAAAAATGTGGGAGCGGGCTTGCCCGCGATAGCGGTGGGTCAGTTAGCACCTATGGCATCGGCAGACCGCAATCGCGGGCAAGCCCGCTCCCACATTGGAACTATGTGGGTAATAAGATCGCCCACAAAAAACGCCCGACCTTCACAGGCCGGGCGTTTTTTGTGCCCTGAAAAAATCAGGACTGACTGGTTGGCGTCGGGGTTGCCGGCGATGCAGTCGGGGTAGCAGCGGGCGTCGGTGCGGACACCGAGTTGGCTGTCGACGCGGTAGGCGCCGGGGTTGCAGGCTTGGCCGCAACAGCAGGCTTTGGCGCTGCTGGTTTTTTCGCTACAGCAGGCTTCTTGGCGGCGGCTGGTTTTGCCGCTGGCTTTGCAGCCACAGGTTTTGCAGCAGGTTTAGCCGCGGCGGGCTTGGCTGCAGTTTTCGCAGCGGCCGGCTTGGCAGCCGGTTTAGCGGCGGCAGTTTTAGCCGCAGGTTTCGCCGCAGTCTTGGCTACTGGTTTGGCAGCAGCTTTAGCGGCCACGGGTTTAGCAGCAGGCTTGGCGGCGGGTTTGGCAGCAGCGGTTTTAGCGGCAGGCTTGGCAGCCGGTTTAGCCGCTGCTTTGGCCGGGGCCTTGGCCGCAGGTTTGGCAGCAGCTTTAACCAGTGGCTTGGCCGCAGATTTTGCAGCCGGTTTGGCGGCAGCCGTTTTAGCGGCAGGTTTGGCAGCAGGCTTGGCCGCTGCGGTTTTAGCCGGAGCCACTTTAGCGCCGGTGAGTTTTTCGATTTGCTTGGTCAGGGTATCGACCTTGCTGTGCAGCGTCTTCAGTTCCGCTTTGCTGGGCACACCCAGTCGCGAAATGGCACTGTTAAGACGCTTGTCGAAAGTTTCTTCCAACTTGCCCCAGGTATCCGAAATAGTCGACTTGGCGGAACCTGCGCTGGCCTTTGCCGCTTCGACTTTTTTACCCACTGTGGTTTTGGTCAACTTCTCGGCCTTCTCGCCGTCTTTGACCAAAGTCTCGAAGTACTTACCGCCGTCACTGCTAACCTTCGAGTACACGCCTAAACCAGCAAGCCAGATCTTACGGGAATATTTTTCAACTTCCCCGATCCACGAGCTGCCTTCTTTCTGAGTAGTCTTTTTAACAGCCATCCCGATGTCTCCTTAGTGTTTACGCGCGACACGTTCTAGCAATGCCGTCAGCTCTTCGAGCTTAGCAGAGAGTGTCTCAACGTCATGTTTAGACGCAATGCCGATCCGATTCAAGGCACTTGCAACACGCGTGTCAAAAGCTTTTTCAACTTTATCCAGTTGAACTTCAACCAAACCTTTGACGCTTGAGACATTACTCTTTACTTGGTCAATCTGACTGTTGGCGGCATCAAGTTGTTCAACCACAACTTTTTTGCCTTTACTTTCAACATGTTGACCGGTCTTAACCAGCTCTTTGAAGTACTCGCCGCCCTCGCTGCCGACCTTGGCATAGGCACCAAGACCGGCCAGCCAGATCTTGCGGGCATAGCTTTTAACGTCACTCAGGGCGGTAGACTGAACGTCGATTTTTTTCTTCAAAATAACTTTGGCCATGGTGCACCTCACGCAGATTAGGGTCGAGGAACGGCCCACAGGAGTTGAGGGCTTGGGCACAAAGTAGGGTGAAAAATTAGAATCGGCACCCTAAGCGCATTCGGGTCAGGCCAGTGCCTTATCCAGGGCTTTTTCGATTTCGGACTTGATCGTGCCACTCATGGCCGACATCAACAGGCCGAGTTCCACATCAATGCGCAGCGAATCATCGGCGACTAACACAGTGCCTTTAACCCCCGAACGCTTAAGGTTGAGGGTATCGCCGGACCACGACGGCTCCAGGCCATATTGCTCCTTGAGTTTGTTCGCCAACTTCTCGGCCTTCGCCCGCGCAGCTTCTTTACCCAGGGAATGTGCACGCTCAACGGTAATACGGGCCATTGCAATGACTCCTCTTTTTAACGACTCAGAACACCTGCCATGCGGCAAAAGGTCTCGGTGACCGCCTATCTTACCTTCAGCCTTGCCAAGACAAAGTAGGCCTTGGGGATTATCATGTCCCGCATTCTCTTTTGGTGACAGCGATATGACTGATCAGCGCAAAGGCAGCGATGCCGAACCCACCACTCACTTCGGCTTCAAGAACGTTCCGGAAAGCCAGAAAGCGGAAAAAGTCGCTGAGGTGTTCCACTCCGTAGCCGCCAAGTACGACCTGATGAACGACGTGCTGTCAGGCGGCATGCACCGCCTGTGGAAGCGCTTCACTATCGAGCTGTCGGGCGTACGCACCGGCAACCGCGTGCTGGACATCGCCGGCGGCACGGGCGACCTGGCGGCCAAATTCTCCAAGCTCGTCGGCCCTACCGGCCAGGTCGTGCTGGCCGACATCAACGGCTCGATGCTCAAGGTCGGCCGTGACCGCCTGCTGGATAAAGGCGTGGCCGGCAATATCGAATTCGTCCAGGCCGACGCGGAAAAGCTGCCGTTCCCGGACAACCATTTCGACTGCGTGACCATCGCCTTCGGCCTGCGCAACGTCACCCATAAAGAAGACGCGATCCGCTCGATGCTGCGCGTGCTCAAGCCGGGTGGCCGCCTGCTGGTGCTGGAGTTCTCCAAGCCGACCAACGCGCTGATGTCCAAGGTCTACGACACTTACTCGTTCGCCTTTATGCCGTTGATGGGCAAGCTGATCACCAATGACGCCGAGAGCTACCGCTACCTGGCCGAATCGATCCGCATGCACCCCGACCAGGAAACCCTGAAGTCGATGATGGTAGAGGCCGGTTTCGACCGCGTGACCTACCACAACATGACCTCGGGTATCGTCGCCCTGCACCGCGGCATCAAGCCCTGATGCTGTTCCAGGGCCTTCTCGCCAGCGTCGAACACGGCATCAACCGTGTGCTGCGCCTGGACAGCACCGCCCTGGCGCGGCTCGCGCACTTGAACGGCAAGGTGATTGCCGTCGATTGCACCAGCCCCGCCATGCAGCTGTTTATCCTGCCCAGCGATGAAGGCCTGCTGCTCGCAAGCCAGTGGGCCGCCGAGGCCGACTGCACCCTGCGCGCGCCGGCGTCGAGCCTGTTGCACCTGGCACTGAGCCGCAACAAAACCGCCATCCTCCACGGCCCCGAAGTGGAGCTGGAAGGCGACAGCGCGGTGCTGATGGACCTGGCCGCCGTGCTGCAAGACCTGGAACTGGACTGGGAATACGAGCTGTCACGCTGGATCGGCCCCGTGGCCACCCAGTTGATCAGCGGGCACCTGCGCAGCCGCTCGCGCTGGTATCAGCAGGGGTTTGCCAGCCTCAGCCAGAACCTTGCCGAATACCTGAGCGAAGAATCGCGCACCCTGGTCGGAGAACGCGAAGCGCAAGCGCGCTTTCGTGAACTCGACAAGGCCAAAATCGACCTGGAACGCCTTGAGGCACGCTTCGAGCGCCTGAGCCGTTCCCTTGATCCAAGCGATAACGCATGAAGCTGCTCGCCGTCCGCCGTTTGTTTCGTATCCAGCGCGTCGTAATTCGCTACCGCCTCGATGACCTGCTGTTCGCCCTGCCCTTGCCGTGGTTCCTGCTGGCGGTGCGCTATGTGCTGCCGTGGCGCTGGTTCCCGCGCAAACAGCTGGAGCTGAGCCGGGGCGCGCGCCTGCGCCTGGCGCTGCAGGACCTGGGGCCGATCTTTATCAAATTCGGGCAGATCCTCTCCACCCGCCGCGACCTGTTGCCCGAAGACATCGCCGATGAGCTGATGCTGCTGCAGGACCGCGTGCCGCCGTTTGACTCCCAGCAGTCGATGAAGCTGATCGAAGAGCAGCTGGGCAAGAAGATCAGCGAAGTGTTCCGCCGTTTCGACGTCGACCCGCTGGCCTCGGCCTCGGTTGCGCAAGTGCATGCGGCGCAGCTCAAGACCGGCGAAGAAGTGGTGGTGAAGGTGATTCGCCCCGGCCTCAAGCCGATCATCGGCCAGGACCTGGCGTGGCTGTTCATCCTCGCCCGCGCCGCCGAGCGTTTCTCTGCCGACGCGCGCCTGCTGCACCCGGTGGACGTGGTCGCCGACTACGAAAAAACCATCTACGACGAACTCGACCTGCTGCGCGAAGCCGCCAACGCCAGCCAGCTCAAGCGCAACTTCGAAGGCTCGCAGCTGTTGTACGTGCCACAAATCTATTGGGACTGGTGCCGCCCGAAAGTGCTGGTGATGGAGCGCATCTACGGCGTGCAGGTCACCGACCTCGCCACACTGGCCGACCAGCGCACCGACATGAAGATGCTCGCCGAGCGCGGCGTGGAGATCTTCTTCACCCAGGTGTTCCGCGACAGCTTCTTCCACGCCGACATGCACCCGGGCAACATCTTCGTCAGCACCGTCAACCCGTGGAGCCCGCAGTACATCGCAATCGACTGCGGCATCGTCGGCAGCCTGACCCCGGAAGACCAGGATTACCTGGCGCGCAACCTGTTTGCCTTCTTCAAGCGCGACTACCGCCGCGTGGCGCAGTTGCACATCGATTCAGGCTGGGTGCCGGCAGAAACCAAGCTCAACGAATTCGAAGCGGCGATCCGCACCGTGTGCGAGCCGATCTTTGAAAAACCGTTAAAAGATATTTCATTCGGCCAGGTGCTGATGCGCCTGTTCCAGACCGCGCGGCGCTTCAATATGGAAGTGCAGCCGCAGTTGGTCCTGCTGCAAAAAACCCTGCTGAACATCGAAGGCCTTGGCCGTCAGTTGTACCCGGACCTCGACCTGTGGAACACCGCGCAGCCGTTCCTGGAGCGCTGGATGCGTGAGCGCGTCAGCCCGAAAACCTTGCTGGGCAACCTGCAAAGCCAAGTGGAGCAGCTGCCGCACCTGGCCAGCATGACCCGCGACCTGCTGGAGCGCATGTCCCAGCCCCACGCCAAAGACCCCGCGCCGCCGTGGCAGAAGCGCAAGGACGACTGGTTCCTGCGCCTGCTGGGCGCCGCGCACCTGGTTGGCGGCGTGATGCTCGCCATCGGCGGGCCGCTGAACCAACTGGGCCACTGGCCGGCCGGCATCATGGTCGCCGTGGGTGTTTATCTGATCGTGCGTCGATAGCCGATCCGGTTATACACTGTCGCAAATTGCCGGAGCGGAACATGAAAGACTGGCTGGACGAGATCAAGTGGGACAGTGACGGCCTGGTGCCGGCCATTGCCCAGGACTACAAGACCGGGCGCGTGCTGATGATGGCCTGGATGAACCGCGAGGCCCTGAGCCTTACTGCCACTGAGCAGCGCGCCATTTACTGGTCACGTTCGCGTGGCAAACTGTGGCGCAAGGGCGAAGAGTCCGGGCACGTGCAAACCCTGCACGAGATGCGCATCGACTGCGACGCCGACGTGGTGATCCTGATGGTCGAGCAGATCGGCGACATCGCTTGCCACACCGGTCGTCACAGTTGCTTCTATCGCGTGTTCGAGAACGGCGAATGGAAGGTGGTTGAACCGGTGCTCAAAGACCCGCACGCCATTTACTCGGCAGGACACTGAACATGAGCGATACCCTCAACCGCGTGGCCCAGGTGCTGGAGGACCGCAAAGGCGCGGACGCCGACAGCTCCTACGTCGCCAGCCTGTACCACAAGGGCTTGAACAAGATTCTGGAAAAACTCGGCGAAGAATCCGTCGAGACCATCATTGCCGCCAAAGACGCCCAGATCAGCGGCGACTGCAGCGATGTGATCTACGAAACCGCTGACCTATGGTTCCACAGCCTGGTCATGCTCGCCCAACTGGGGCAGCATCCACAGGCCGTGCTGGATGAACTGGACCGTCGCTTCGGCTTGTCCGGGCACGCCGAAAAGGCCTCGCGCCCGTCCGCCTGAATAACTTTTACAGAGGAATTGCAGCATGGGCATTTTTGACTGGAAACACTGGATCGTCATTCTGATAGTGGTGGTACTGGTGTTCGGCACCAAGAAACTCAAGAACCTGGGCACCGACGTCGGCGAGTCGATCAAGGGCTTTCGTAAAGCCATGAACGATGACGAAAAGCCGGCCGACCCGGTGGTCAACCCCGTCGTGAACCCAGTGCCTCCGGCCCAGCCTGTGCACCCCCAGGCGACCCAGCCGATCACTGAGCGTCGGACCTTCGACGTGCAGGCTGAAAAAGTCGAAGAGCCGACCCGCAAAGACTCGTGAGCACTGACTAATGTTTGGTATCAGCTTCTCTGAACTGCTCCTCGTCGGCCTCGTGGCCCTGCTGGTATTGGGGCCGGAACGCCTGCCCGGTGCCGCACGCACGGCCGGCCTATGGATCGGGCGCCTGAAACGCAGTTTCAACGCCATCAAACAGGAAGTTGAACGGGAAATCGGCGCCGACGAGATCCGCCGGCAACTGCACAACGAACATATCCTGTCGTTGGAGCAGGAAGCGCGCAAGATTCTGTCGCCGGTGAATGAGCCGAGCAAACCGGCCGAGCCCGTGGCCGAGCACAGCATCGCACCGCCTGCCGTGGCCCAAGCTGCCCCTGTGGTGGAACACGCCCCGGCAGAGCCCGCCCCGACCGCGCCAGCGCCGACGCCCGTTGCGTCGCCCGCTCCCCATGACCCTACATTGCCGCCGCGAGCCCCATGAGCGCTGATAAACCGGAAAACGACCAGCACATGCCGCTGGTCTCGCACCTCACCGAGCTGCGTACCCGCCTGCTGCGTTGCGTAGCGGCCATCTTCATCATCTTTGCCGGGCTGTTCGCTTTCACCCAGCAGATCTACACCTTCGTCTCTACGCCACTGCGCCAGTACTTGCCGGCGGGCGCGACGATGATCGCCACCGACGTGTCGTCGCCGTTCCTGACGCCACTGAAGCTGACCATGATGGTTTCGCTGTTCCTGGCGATCCCGGTGATCCTGCATCAGATCTGGGGCTTTATCGCGCCCGGCCTGTACAAGCATGAAAAGCGCATCGCCGTGCCGTTGCTGGTGTCGAGCATCCTGCTGTTCTACACCGGCATGGCCTTCGCCTATTTCCTGGTGTTCCCGCTGATCTTCAAGTTCTTCGCCGCCGCCACCCCGGCCGGTGTGGAGATGATGACCGACATCACCAGTTACCTCGACTTCGTGATGACGCTGTTCTTCGCCTTTGGCGTGGCCTTCGAAATCCCGGTGGCCGTGGTGCTGCTGGTGTGGATCGGCGTGGTCGACGTCAAATACCTGAAGAAAGTACGTCCGTACGTGATCATCGGCTGCTTTGTGGTCGGCATGATCCTGACACCGCCGGACATTTTCTCGCAGACCCTGTTGGCCGTGCCGATGTGGATGTTGTTCGAGATCGGCATTCTGTTCGGCAGCCTGATCAGCAAGCGTGGCGATCACCCGGATGACCAACCCGTCGACGACGACCAGCCGCCAGCGACCCAGCCGTGAACCTGCTGCTGCTTGAAGAGGCCGACTTTATCGCGGCCGACCGCGTGATCCTGCGTGATCGGCGCCTGGTGCACATGCAGGACGTCCACCGCGCAACGGTGGGCGACAACCTGCGGGTTGGCCGCATTGGCGGGCTGATGGGCAATGCACAAGTGCTGCGCCTGGAGGCCAGCGAAGCCGAGCTGCAAGTCAGCTTCGACCTGCCGCCGCCAGCCAAACTGCCGCTGACATTGCTGCTGGCCCTGCCGCGCCCGAAGATGCTGCGCCGAGTGCTGCAAACCGCGGCGTCGATGGGCGTGCCGAAGGTGGTTTTGGTCAACAGCTATCGGGTGGAAAAGAGCTTCTGGCAAACCCCGTTTCTGGAGCCTGAGGCGATCCGCGAGCAGCTTGTCCTCGGCCTGGAGCAGGCCCGCGACACGGTGCTGCCTGAGATCATCATCGAAAAACGCTTTAAGCCGTTCGTTGAAGATCGCCTGCCAGCCATGACCGCAGGCACCCTCGGCCTGATCGGCCACCCTGGCGATTACCCGGCCTGCCCGCGCGGGCTCGACACGCCGGTAACCCTGGCCATCGGCCCGGAAGGTGGCTGGATTCCCTACGAAGTCGACCTGTTGACCAAGGCCGGCTTGCAACCCGTGCAGCTCGGCGCACGCATCCTGCGCGTCGAGACCGCCGTGACCGCCCTGCTCGCCCGCCTTTTCTAATCCCACAACACACCAACCGACAACACAGAACCCATGTGGGAGCGGGCTTGCTCGCGAATGCGGTGGATCAGTCACACATATTTGACTGGCCCACCGCATTCGCGAGCAAGCCCGCTCCCACACAAGCCCGCTCCACAGTGGATCGGTGTCGCTACAGAAACTTCCTGCGCGGCCGATAGCCTCTGAATAAGTCCAAGCCTTGTTCAAAGGGAGTTCGCAGCATGTATCGTTGGTTAGCCGAAAAACTGGGGAATGTGAGCGTCAACCGCAAGCTGAGCATTGGCTTTGGCTTGGTGTTGATCCTGACGCTGTTGATCACGTTCACCGGTTGGACCGGCTTGGGCGATGTGATCAGTCGCGGTGACAAGCTGGGCTTTATCTCCAGCCTCAATGGCCTGACCAAAGACCTGCGCCTGGCGCGCCTGGACTTCGAAATGCGGCGCGGCGAACAAGGCACGGATGCGGTCAACGGCCTGATCACCAAACTGGACAGTGGCCTGAAAACCGCCGAGACCCTGATCGAGCAACCCGACGACAACGCTCTGGTCGAGCAACAGCTCGAGGCTTTAGGCCAATACAAGAAGGCCTTTGCCGCCATGGTCCAGGCCGGCCTCAAGCGTGAAGGCGCACGCAGTAAGCTCGGCGACACCGCAGACAACGCCGTCGCCAAAACCAACGAAGTCGAAAAAGCCTTGCTGCAAGGTGACAGCGTCACCCAGTTCAACAGCGTGGTCGACCTGAGCAAGCTGATCCAGCAATCGCGCTTCCAGGTGCGCGGCTACACCTACAGCGGCAAGACCGAAGCCGAGCAACCTGCGCTGGATGCCATCGACAATGCCCTGAAGAAAATCACCGTACTCCAAGGCCAACTGCCTGAGCAGTACCAGGCCAACCTGCAAGAAGCCGGCGTGTCGCTGCAAGCCTACCGCGCCGCCGTCAGCCAGTACCGTGACTCCCAGGTTGCCAGCGCTGCGGCCCTGAAAATCATGACCGAGCAAGGCGACATCCTGCTCGGCCACAGCGAAAAACTCACCACCTCGCAGACCGCCGTGCGCGATGCCGATGCGGCGCAAGCCAAGCAGCTTTTGTTGCTGGCCACCGTGCTGGCGCTGATCTTCGGTATGGTCGCCGCCTGGGCCATCACCCGGCAGATCGTCATCCCGTTGAACCAGACCCTCAACGTTGCTGAGCGCGTGGCTTCCGGCGACCTGAGCCACAACCTCAACTCCGCACGCCAGGACGAACTGGGCCAATTGCAGCGCGCCATGCAAAGCATGACCGTCGGCCTGCGCGAACTGATCGGCGGGATCAGCGATGGCGTCACGCAGATCGCCAGCGCTGCCGAACAACTGTCGGCCGTGACCGAGCAGACCAGCGCCGGGGTGAATAGCCAGAAGGTCGAGACCGACCAGGTGGCCACCGCCATGAATGAAATGGCCGCCACCGTGCAGGAAGTGGCGCGTAACGCCGAAGAAGCCTCCGAAGCCGCCGTGGCCGCTGACCAGCAGGCCCGCGAAGGCGACAAGGTGGTCAGTGAAGCGATCGCCCAGATCGAGCGCCTGGCCACCGAAGTCGGCAACTCAACCGAAGCCATGGGCCATCTCAAACGCGAAAGCGACAAGATCGGCAGCGTGCTCGACGTGATCAAGTCGGTGGCCCAGCAAACCAACCTGCTGGCCCTTAACGCCGCGATCGAGGCTGCGCGTGCCGGTGAAGCCGGGCGTGGCTTTGCGGTGGTGGCCGACGAGGTGCGCAGCCTGGCCCAGCGCACGCAGAAGTCCACCGAAGAGATCGAAGAGCTGATCGTCGGCCTGCAAAGCGGCACCCAGCAGGTGGCGACCATCATGGACAACAGCCGTGGCCTCACCGACAGCAGTGTCGAGCTGACCCGCCGCGCCGGCAGCGCGCTGGGCAATATCACGCGCACCGTCTCGACCATCCAGGCAATGAATTCGCAGATCGCCACCGCCGCCGAGCAGCAAAGTGCGGTGGCCGAAGAGATTAACCGCAGCGTGTTGAATGTGCGCGATGTGTCTGAACAGACGTCCTCGGCCAGTGAAGAAACCGCCGCCTCCAGCGCCGAACTCGCGCGCCTGGGGATCTACTTGCAGACGCTGGTCGGGCGTTTCCGTATTTGATCCATCCTACGCGGCGGCCAGACCAGGCCGCCGCAACTTGTGAAACGTCCTACGCAGTTATCAGCCCGCCATAACCCCAAATCGATTTAGCGTTTGAGCTGTTGCCAAGCGCGCTCCCTGATTTGGAGGTTCACCATGTTTCGGCTGACCCGCTTGCTGGTCAACGCCAGCGTCCGTGTAAAACTTGCACTGGGTTTCGGCCAAGTGCTGATCTTAAGTGTCCTGATCGCCGCGACGGGCTGGCAAGCCTTGAACGCCGTGCTTTATCGCTCCAACAGCCTGACGACCTTGGCTCAACTGGCGCTGGACGCCGAAACCATGCGTGCGGACCGGATCGTGTACCGCACCCTGACGGACGCCGCCAGCCTGACCAAAATGACCACGCAGATTGAAAAGATCGACCAGCACCTGGCCGACCTTTCAACGCGTCTGAAAGACCCGGCCGACCTGCAACGGCTGCAGGAAGCGATACGCCTGGTGGCCAGTTTCAAGGCGGCCATGGCAGCCTTGCCGCCCTTGGTCGAGCAACGCGAGAGCACCCGCCTCGCGCTCAAGAAGACTGCCCTGCAGGCCAGCGACACCCTGGCGCAATTCGCCAGCGACTTGCCCAACCAGGAGGATGAAAAAGCCCTCGATGCCATCGAAAACCTGCGCCAGGCCATGGAACAGGCGGAGGATCGCGCCCAGAGCCCCGCCTGGGCCGCCGAGTCGCTGCAGGCCTACACCGAGGCACTCAGCCAGACCCTCGGCGCCCTGGACGCGGCACAGACAGTGGTGACCGCGCAACCGGTGGACGCGGCACTGCTCAAGACTGACCTGGCCAACTATCGCGAACAGTTGATCAAACTCAAGCAAGCTCAGCTCAATATCGAAACCGTGCAAAACCGATTTGAACAACAACTCGATGAGTTGCGCGAGCACAGCCATCGGCTGAGCGAAGGCCAGACCGCCAAGCGTGACAGCGAAGCCGAGCAGACCCACAGGCTGCTCATCTGCGTCACCTTGGTGGCCTTGTTACTCGGTGTTCTGGCCGCGTGGTGGATCACTCGGCAAATAGTCGGCCCGCTGCGAACACTGCTCACGGCCGCGCACCGGGTCGCTGACGGCGACTTGAGCCAGAACACTGCGCAGGACCGCCACGATGAACTGGGCCAGTTGCAGCAAAGCATCGGGCAAATGACCCGCAGCTTGCGCAGCCTGATCAGCGGCATCGGTGACAGCGCGCGGCAGATCGCCAGTGCCGCAACTCAGTTGTCGACCGTCACCGAGCAAACCCGCGCCGGGGTTAACGGCCAGCGCGACGAAACCGATCAAGTGGCCACGGCGATGAATGAAATGCTCGCCACCGCCCAGGAGGTTGCCCGACATGCCGAACAAGCCTCGGTTGCCGCCAATGAAGCCGACCAGCAAGCCAGCGCCGGCGACAAGGTCGTGGCGCAGGCCGTCGAACAGATCGGCCACCTGGCCCATGAGATGGCGCGCTCCAGCCAGGCGATGATTGCCTTGCAGCGCGAAAGCCAAAAAATCAGCGGCGTGCTGGACGTGATCAAGTCAGTGTCCCAGCAGACCAACCTGCTCGCCCTGAACGCCGCCATTGAGGCGGCGCGTGCCGGTACGGCGGGCCGGGGTTTTGCGGTAGTGGCCGATGAGGTCCGCAGCCTTGCCCAGCGCACGCAGGAGTCGGCCGAGGAAATCGAAGGGCTGATTTTGGGGCTGCACACCGGCACCCAGCAGGTGGCCGATATCATGGACGGCAGCCGAGCGTTGACCGACCACAGCGTCGAACTGACCCACGATGCGGGGGATGCACTGGCGGCGATTATCCGCACCGTGTCGATCATCCAGGAAATGAACCCGCAGATTGCCGCAGCTGCCGAGGAACAAAGCGCGGTGGCGGAGGAAATCAATCGCAGCGTATTGAAGGTACGGGATGTGTCGGAACAAACCGCGGCCGCCAGTGAGGAAACAGCGGCCGCAAGTGCTCAGTTGACGAAGTTGAGCCTGGATTTGCAGAACCTGGTCGGCAGATTCAAGCTCTGAGGCTTACAGCACTTGTGGCGAGCGAGCTTGCTCGCTCGCCACAACAAGCTTGCTCGCCACAGAAATCAGCTCGCCAGAAGGGCCATTTTTACAGGACTTGGCGCAAAAACGCCTGGGCGCGAGGGTCTTTGGGGGCGTCGAAGAATTCGGCCGGGGCCGCGTCTTCGAGCAGTTTGCCGTGATCGAAGAACAGCACCCGGTCCGCCACTTCGCGGGCAAAACCCATTTCGTGGGTGACACAGACCATGGTCATGCCTTCCAGGGCCAAGGTCTTCATCACGTCCAGCACTTCGCCGACCATTTCCGGGTCCAGCGCCGAGGTGGGCTCGTCAAACAGCATCACCTTGGGTTCCATCGCCAACGCGCGGGCGATCGCCACACGCTGTTGCTGGCCGCCGGACAAGCGCGAGGGGAACTCATTGGCCTTCTGGGCAATGCCGACCTTTTCCAGCAATGCCAGGGCCTTGGCTTCGCGCTCCTGCTTGCCGCGCTTGCGCACGACTTTTTGCGCCAGGCACAGGTTTTCCAACACGGTCATGTGAGGGAACAGGTTGAAGTGCTGGAACACCATGCCGACTTCGCGACGATAGGCATTCACGTCGGTTTTCGGGTCAGCCAGCTGCAAGCCGTCGATGCTGACGGAGCCTGAATCGAATTCTTCCAGGCCATTCAGGCAGCGCAGGAAGGTGGATTTGCCGGAACCCGACGGGCCGATCACCACCAGCACTTCGCCCTTGGCGACTTGAGTGGTGACGTGGTCCACCGCGCGCACCACGTGGCCACGGGTGTCGAAGACTTTTACCAGATCGCGGACTTCAATCACTTTGCGCGAGCCTCCGCTCAAGCCGGCTGGCCATTTTCGACAGCGGCAGGTTGATCAGCAGGTACAGGCCTGCCACACAGAACAGGATTTCAAACGGCGAGAACGAGGTGGTGATGACCTCACGGCCACTTTTGAGCAGTTCGGTAATCGCGATCACCGACACCAGGGACGTGTCCTTCACCAGGCTGATAAATTGCCCGGCCAGCGGCGGCAGTACGCGTTTGAACGCTTGCGGCAATACCACGTGGCGCATCGACTGGCTGGCACTCAAACCCAACGACCGCGCGGCTTCGTTCTGACCACGGGTGATGGACTGCACACCGGCACGGACGATTTCAGCTACATAGGCACCGGTGAACAGCGACAGCGCGGCGATCCCGGCGAATTCCCGTGACAGGTTGAGCACCGTGCCGATGAAGAAGTAGAAAATGAAGATCTGCACCAATAGCGGCGCTCCGCGCACCAGTTCGACGTAAATCGTCGACAGATCGCGCAATGTCGGGTTGCTGGACAGGCGGCACAAGCCGGTTGCCAACCCGATCGCCAGGCCAAGAATGCCCGACACCACCGACAGCCATAACGTGGTCCACAAGCCCCACATCAGCGGCCCGAGTGCCCAGTGCCGGGTCACGCCGACCACATCGCCTTCGGCCACGTCATCGCCACGCGACACTTGCAGGCTGTTGTCGGCCACGGTCAGCGTCTGCTCGGCACCGGCGTCATTGCGCAGGGTGACTTCGGCGATGTCGCCTTTGCGCACCAGCTCAACGACGGTGGAGATGTCGGCGGCGCGCTGGGACGTCTCGGCCTGGTAGGCGAAGTACTGCGGCACGCGGTTCCAGCGCCATTCGTAGGACATCAGCGAGGTGGCGTAGTACAACGCGCCAGCCAGGCCAACCAGCACGACCACGGTCAGCAGGTGCCAGGGCCATTGGGCTTTTTTCTGTTTCATTTCAGCTTCCGGGATTGATGTCGCCTGTCAGGCCGTCATCGCAGGCAAGCCAGCTCCCACATTTTTGATCTGCGAACACAGTCAAAGGTGGGAGCTGGCTTGCCTGCGATGGGAGCGACTCGGTATTCAGCCTGGCTTATTCCATGTCCTTGAGCCACTCGGAGCTCTTGAACCACTTGTCATGGATGCGATCGTAGGTGCCGTCGTTGCGGATCTGGTGCAGGAAGTTGTTGATGTAGTTGAGGCTGTCGTAATCGCCTTTTTTCAGGCCAAACGCCAACGGCTCAAAGGTGAAGGGTTCTTCCAGGAATACCAGCTTGCCATTACCGACCTTTTTCTCGGCGACCACGTTGTACGGTGCGTCGTAGACGAAGGCGTCAGCCTTGCCGTTGACCACGTCCAGCACACCTTCCTGTTCGTTGTCATAGCCGTGGTACTTGGCTTTGGAGATCAGCTTTTTAGCCACCATCTCGCCGGTGGTACCGAGCTTGGACGTCAGGCGGTATTTCTCGTCATTCAGGTCTTTGTAGGACTTGATGGTGCCTTCCAGGTCCTTGCGAATCAGCAGGGTCTGGCCGACCACGATGAAGGGTTCGCTGAAGTTCAGGCGCAGGTTGCGTTCCTGGGTCAGGGTCATGCCGCTGCCGATCATGTCGAACTTGCCGGTCAGGAAGGCCGGGATGATGCCTTCGTAACCGGTGGACACCAGCTCCAGCTTGACGCCCATGGACTTGGCCAGGGCCTTGAGGATGTCGACTTCGAAACCGATGATTTCACCGCGCTTGTCTGTCATTTCGAACGGCATGTAGGTTGGGTCCATGCCGACTTTCAGCGTGCCGCGCTTGACCGCATCATCGATGGCGCCGGCATGCGCCGCAGTGGCCGCGACCAGCGCGGTGACGCCAAGCATCAGCATCGAAAGATACTTTTTCATCATCAAGTCCCCTGAACGATTCTTGTAAGGTCGGCGCGCAAAAGGGCTGCACCAATTCGGGGTGCGATCCTAACCCACTCATTGCCCGTCACAAAGGTTTCGCGGGTAATTGTTAACGGCGTATGTCGGAAAAGCCCCACAAAAGTGCAAGCAAGCGCACTGATAGACACGTCCGGGCGAGCGCGCGGCAATTCATTGATATGTAAGTAGTTATGACGATCAGTCAATTTCCGCCATCCAGGCGGTGTCCTTGAACCACTTGTCGTGCAGCCGATCGTAGGTGCCATCCTGGGCCACCTGGCTGAGAAAGTGGTTGATCCAGTTAAGGCTGTCGTAATCGCCTTTTTTCAGGCCGAACGCCAGGGGCTCAAAGGTAAACGGCTGCTCCAGCGCCAGCAGTGCGTGGTTCTCCGGCCGGGTCATGGCGATCAGGTTGTAGGGCGCGTCATGAACAAAGGCATCGGCTTTGCCTTCCACCACCCGCCGCACGCCCTCCTCCGGGGTTGCGACACTGCTCAATTGGGCCGCCCCCAAAAAACGTTGTGCGGCGGACTCGCCCGTAGTGCCTTCGGTGGCCACGATCCGGTAACTCGCCTCGTCCAGGTCTTCGATACTGGAGATCTTGCCGGCAAGGCTCGGATGCAACAGCACGGTTTGGCCGACGACAATGAAGGAGTCGCTGAAATTGAGCTTCAGGTTGCGCTCTTGAGTGACCGTCATGCCGCTGCCGATCAGATCGAACTTGTTCGCCATCAACCCCGGCACCAAATCGGTATAGGGCACAGCGACCAGTTCAAGTTCGACGCCCAGGGCGCGGCTCATCGTTTGCAGCAAGTCGATCTCGAAGCCGATGATACGGCCCTGCTTGTCGGTCATTTCGAAGGGGACATAGACGGGCGTGGTGCCGACTTTAAGCACGCCTCGCCGCACCGCGTCATCAAGCGCGCCGGCGCTCAGCCAGCCTGAATAAATCAATGCGGCAGCGCTGATCAGCCATGCCGAACAATACCTTTTGAACATGAATCCCCCTGTGTTCGAGTCAATTTCGGGGGCGATGCTAACCCAGCCGCAGGCACGACAATACGCCTCGGACAAGGGTCTTTTGTTTCGAAATAACAAGGTGCCAAGGGGATCAGGAAGAGGCGTGAAACGCTGTAGGACCAGCGCTTCAAACGCCCCCGAGGTGAGCCCTCGGGGGCGTCAGAATCAGGCCGGTTGGGCCTGCGACGACAGCGGTTGCAGCGGCAGCAACGGCGCGTGCGGATCAGCTTTGATCGATGCACGCCAAGCGCCAAGCCATTCGGCGTGGCCTTCGCTCCACACCTGCTGGTGCAAGCGAGCCAGAGCTACAGGGTCGCTGAGCAACGCCACGCGCTCGCCGTTGTTGAGGCCGGCAGGGCCGACTTTCAACGCATGGCGCACACGCTCCTGGCGCAAGTGCTCGATCGGCTCGGCCTCACGGTGACGCGAGGTCGCCAGGGCACAGGCCAGGGCGTTCTGCTGCGGGTCGACAACCGAACGCACAAACCCGTCATTCAGGGCGTGCCAACGGTTTTCGTGGGTGTACTTCTCGGTCGACAGCAGGGCTTGCGGCGGATTGTATTCCTCAGGAATCAGGAACAGGCTCTCATCGCGTGACTTGAGGCCCAACTTGACCCGGCTGGAAATCACCGACACAGGAATCGACAGCATCAGCGAGCCGACGATTGGAATCAGCCACCACAGGAAGCTCGGGTTCAACCACACCACCAACAGCGCCCACAGGAAGCCGAGCAAGGTTTGCGGGCCGTGGCGCTTGACTGCCTCGCTCCATGGCGTGGAATCGTCGTCACGTTGCGGCGAGTTCCAGGTCGCAGCCCAGCCGAGGAACGCGGCGAGCACGAAGCGGGTGTGGAAGATCATCCGCACCGGCGCCAGCAGCATGGAGAACAGCATCTCCAGCAGCATCGACAAGGTCACCTTGAACTTGCCACCGAACTCTTTCGCGCCCTTGGCCCAGATCAGGATGATGCTCAGCAACTTGGGCAGGAACAGCAGCACGATGGTGGTGGAGAACAGCGCCACCGCCTTGTCCGGGTGCCATTGCGGCCACAGCGGGTACAACTGGCGTGGCGCCATGAAGTACTGCGGCTCCATCAAGGTGTTCACCGCCAGCAACGCCGTCGACAACACCAGGAAGAAGAACCAAAGCGGCGCCGACAAGTAGGACATCACGCCGGTCAGGAACACTGCACGGTGAACCGGGTGCATGCCTTTAACCAGGAACAGGCGGAAGTTCATCAGGTTGCCGTGGCACCAGCGACGGTCACGCTTGAGTTCATCCAGCAGGTTCGGTGGCAATTCTTCGTAGCTGCCCGGCAAGTCGTAGGCAATCCACACGCCCCAGCCGGCACGGCGCATCAGCGCAGCTTCAACGAAGTCGTGGGAGAGAATCGCACCGGCAAACGCGCCTTTACCCGGCAACGGCGCCAGGGCGCAGTGCTCGATAAACGGCTTCATGCGGATGATCGCGTTGTGGCCCCAGTAGTGGGATTCACCCAACTGCCAGAAGTGCAGGCCGGCGGTAAACAGCGGGCCGTAGACGCGGGTGGCGAACTGCTGCATGCGTGCATACAGAGTGTCCATGCCCGACGCACGTGGCGCGGTCTGGATAATCCCGGCATCCGGCGTGGCTTCCATCAAGCGCACCAGACTGGTCAGGCATTCGCCGCTCATCACGCTGTCGGCGTCGAGCACTACCATGTACTTGTAGTCACCGCCCCAGCGACGGCAGAAGTCGTCGAGGTTGCCGCTCTTGCGTTTGACGCGACGGCGACGGCGGCGATAGAAGATCTTGCCGAAGCCACCGGCTTCGCGGCACACGTCAAGCCAGGCTTGCTGTTCGGCGATGCAGATATCGGCTTCATTACTGTCGCTGAGCACGAAGAAATCGAAGCGGTCGAGGTCACCCGTGGCGGCCACCGATTCGAAGGTGGCGCGCAAACCGGCGAATACCCGAGGCACGTCTTCGTTGCAGATCGGCATCACCAGCGCGGTGCGGGCATCTCTTGGAATCGGCTCGTCGCCGGCGCTTTTGCCGGAAATCCGGTACTTATCGTGACCGGTGAGCAGTTCCAGAAAGCCCATCAACGCGGTCCAGAAACCGGCCGACACCCAGCAGAACAAAATCCCGAACATGATCAGGATGCTGGTTTGCAGGGCGTAGGGCAGTACCTGGGTCGCGGTTTGCAGCAGGGTCTGGTTGCGAATCTCGTCGAAGTCGACCAGCGACCAGCCCTGGTACGGCATGATGCCTTTCATGTACCAGCCGGCGACGATGGTCTGGCCGAGCATCAAGATCAGCAGGATGTAGCGACGGATCGAACCGACGGTACGCCAGCGCGCGGCCGGCAGTACACGTTCGTCTTTGGGCGGTTTCGGCGGGTTGGTGCGACCGGTCATCCGGCGCCAACCGCGCACCAGGATGTTGGTGCGCCAAGGCTCAGGCACGACTTTGGTCCGACGAATCGGCGGCGTCGCCTTCAGGCACACCCGGCCACTGGCGTCGAGCGCGAGCATTTCTGCGTCTTGCAGCTCTTCGGCGGTGTTGAGGGTCAGCCGACGGCCAACCGAGGCTTGGGCAGCATCGGTCGGTGCGTCGAAAGTCGCGGACGACAAGCGTTCATGCAACTCGCTGAAGGACGTGCAGCCCGCCAGTTCGGCGCGCTGCTCTGCGGTCATCGGGAGGTGCGCCAGGTACTCGGACAGAGTCTCTGGCGTGGCTTGAGAATTACTCATCGGCAGGCAACTGATAGCTCCAGGTTTCGGTCAGGACTTGTTCTGTCTTGCTCGGCTCCGGATTAGAGAGTGACGTGGCCGGGGCAGCTTCTGGCTGCTTGGCTTCCTTGTCCTTGGCATCTTTCGCGTCTTTAGCGTCTTTCGCTTCTTTCGCGTCCTTCTTGGCCTGTTTCTCGTGTTGCTTGGCCAGGAGTTTGTCGGCCTTGATCACTTGGGTCGAAGCCTTTTCAGGCTCTGGCTGCGGAATATCCTGGACCAGGGCCGCACGCATTTCAGTCGGCTTGCCTGCGTCTTTGATCTTCATGCGCAGGGTCAGGCGCCAGCCTTTGGTGTGTTCGTTGTAGCGCACGCTGTTTTCAACGATTTCAGCGTTGTCGCCCACGCTCACCTGGCTGCGCACCGGGGCATCGGCCGGCAGTGCTTTGAGGGACGGCCCCTCGAAGTCCACCAGGTAAGCCACGCTGCCGTCCGGCTGGCGGATCAGGTTGGATTGCTTCACGTCACCGGTGGAACGCAGCGTCTGCTTGACCCAGGCGCTGTCGGCCGGGTGCAGGGCTTTTTCGTCCATGGTCCAGTGCAGGCGGTAGCTGATGTCCAGCGGTTCGCCGACTTTCGGCAACTCGGCAGGGCTCCAGAACGCAACGATGTTGTCGTTGGTTTCATCGGCGGTCGGAATCTCGACCAGGTCGACGGAACCCTTGCCCCAGTCGCCTTCAGGCTCGATCCAGGCGCTTGGGCGCTTGTCGTAGTTGTCGTCGAGGTCTTCGTAGTGGCTGAAGTCGCGACCGCGTTGCAGCAGGCCGAAACCGCGCGGGTTTTCGATGGTGAAGTTGCTGACCGACAGGTGTTTCGGGTTGTTCAGAGGGCGCCAGATCCACTCGCCGTTGCCGGCATGGATCGACAGACCGCTGGAATCATGCAGCTCACGACGGTAGTTGAGCACCTTCGACGGCTGGTTCGCGCCGAACAGGAACATGCTGGTCAGCGGGGCAACGCCCAGCTTGCTGACCTTGTCGCGCAGGAACATCTGCGATTTGACGTCGACGATGGTGTCGGTGCCAGGGCGCAGGGTCAGGCGATAAGCGCCGGTGGCGCGTGGCGAATCCAGCAGGGCGAAGATCACCAGCTGCTTTTCACCCGGTTTTGGACGCTCGACCCAGAACTCGGTGAAACGCGGGAATTCTTCACCGGACGGCAATGCCGTGTCGATCGCCATGCCACGGGCAGACAGGCCATACGACTGGCCCTTGCCGACGACGCGGAAGTAACTCGCGCCGAGCATGGTCATGATTTCGTCTTGTTTGTCGTCTTTGTTGATCGGGTAAAGCACACGGAAACCGGCATAACCCAGTTGTTCGGTGGACTTTGGATCGTATTTCACGTCACCGAAATCGAAACGCGTCGGGTCGTATTTGATTTCATGAACGCTGTCGGCGGTGACTTCGTTGATTTTCACCGGCGTGTCGAAGTGCATGCCCTGGTGATAGAAGGACAGCTTGAAGGGCGTGTTCTGATCGGCCCACTCGGCTTTTTCGTTGCGGAAACGAATCTTCTGATAGTCGGCGAATTTCATTTCGCGAAATTCGTTCGGCAGATTGCTGCGCGGAGCTTCGTATTTCTGCCCGGCCAGCTCTTTTGCCTTGGCCGACACATCATCCAGACTGAATGCCCACAGTTGACCCGCGCCGAACAGGCAAAACAGGGCGGAGCCCGTTACCAGTGCGTTTCGTAACCGTTTGGCAGACAATTTTGGTGCATTACAGGGACTAACAATCACGAGCAACCCTCGCCGAAAACAGATCAAAAAACCAACGGCCAGCTATCTATATGCCAGGTTGGCGAGCATTGTTCCGACTCCCCTGGGTCAAAATGATTCCCCAGTGGCCGTCGGACAAGTCTCTACCTAAGTCAAAAATGGACCAAACAACGCTGATCCCCGTAGCGCGCGATTATCTAGTAGCCAGCGAAACAACGCATTAGGGACAACGAAGTATTTGTAGCGAAACCCTGCGTTTTTAGGCATTAAAGTCGTTTTTAATACATTCATGTCTGTAAGAGGAAGGTCACAGGGCCATCATTGACCAAATGCACCTGCATATCAGCGCCAAAACGCCCTGACGCCACCTTGCCATGCAATTGTTGCGCTTGTAACAACAAGTGATCAAATAGCGCCGCTCCCAGGGCCGGTGGGGCCGCCGTGGAGAAGCTCGGCCGCAGCCCGCTTTTGGTATCCGCCGCCAGGGTGAACTGCGAAACCAGCAGCAAACCGCCGCCGATATCCTTTAAAGACAAGTTCATCTTGCCCTCATCGTCGCTGAACACTCGGTAGTTAAGCAGCTTGTGCAGCAGTTTGTCGGCACTCTCGGGCGTATCTGAAGGCTCGACAGCTACCAGCACCAGCAAGCCCTGCTCAATCGAACCGACTACTTCGCCCGCCACCTCGACCCGGGCGCCACGCACCCGTTGCAACAGGCCCTTCATGCTTCTTCTGGCGGCAGATCAAGCAGGCGCCGTGCCATCTCGCCGGTCGCACGTACCAAAGCATCAGTGATGCCTGGCTCGGAGGCCGCGTGCCCTGCCTCGCGAATCACCTGCAGCTCGCTGTTGGGCCACGCCTGATGCAGCTCCCAGGCATTGTCCAGCGGGCAGATCATATCGTAGCGGCCGTGAATGATGACACCCGGCAGATGGGCGATCTTGTGCATATCGCGAATCAGCTGGTTGGGCTCCATGAACGAGTTATTGGTGAAGTAGTGGCACTCGATACGCGCGATGGATAGCGCGCGCTGCGGCTCGGAAAAGCGCTCGACGTGCTGCGGGCTCGGGCACAGGCCCAACATGCGGCCTTCCCAGCCGGACCAGGCTTTGGCCGCGTGCATCTGGGCGATCTGGTCGTTGCCGGTCAGGCGCTTGTGGTAGGCGGCGACCATGTCGTGGCGCTCGTCCGCCGGGATCGGGGCGAGGTAGTCCTGCCAGTAATCCGGGAACATGCGGCTCGCGCCTTCCTGGTAGAACCAGTGAATGTCCTGCGGCCGGGCCAGGAAAATGCCGCGCAGGATCAAGCCATGCACACGCTCGGGGTGGGTTTGCGCGTAGGCCAACGACAGGGTCGAGCCCCAGGAGCCACCGAACAGCACCCATTTGTCGATGCCCAGGTGTTCGCGGATGCGCTCAAGATCGGCGACCAGGTCCCAGGTGGTGTTGTTTTCCAGGCTCGCGCGAGGCGTGGAGCGCCCGCAGCCACGCTGGTCGAATGTGACAATGCGGTACAGGTTCGGATCAAAGTAGCAACGGCTCTGGGCGTCACATCCGGAGCCGGGGCCACCGTGGATAAAGACAACAGGCAAGCCTTCGGGGGTGCCGCTTTCATCGACGTACAGCGTGTGGGTGTCATCGACTGCCAGATCGTGCCGGGCGTAGGGTTTGATCTGCGGGTACCAAGTCTGCATTGCGCGCTCCGTAGGGTGTCGGGTTCATCCCTGAGGGGACGTCTATTATTCTTGCCGTCTGGCATCATAAACCCGAATTGTGCAATGAGCATGTCCTTGAGCACTTAGACCTGTGTCAGCTGTTCGCTCCCCAGGTAAGACAGCAGGTGGTCGTACAGCCGATCCACCTCCGGCGCCTGGCCGCGCGCGCGCAAACAGCCGTGGACCAAGCCTTTGCCGGGATACAGCACGGCCTCGACGCCCGCTGCTTGCAGGCGTTCGGCATACACCATGCCGTCATCGCGCAGCGGGTCGAACTGGGCCACGGCGATCAGGGCCTTGGGCAAACCGCTGAAATCCTCGGCCAATAGCGGCATGGCATAGGCCGAAGGCTCGCCGCCGCCCAACAGGTAGAGCGCCAGGTAGCAGTCGGTATCGGCACTGCTAAGCAGCGGCGCGTCCATGCAATCGCGACGCGACGGCAAATCGGCCGGCCCACCCAAACCGGGGTAGATCAGGACCTGGGCCTGAGGCAGCGGCTGGCCGTCGTCGCGCAGGCCCAGGCACAACGCCGCCGCCAGATTGCCACCGGCGCTGTCGCCCATCACCACCAGACGCTGCAAGTTGATGGCGTGCGGCACCTGCCCCGCCTGGATTGCCTGCCACACAGCGCGGCAATCTTCGTACGCCGCCGGGAACGGATGCTCCGGCGCCAGGCGGTAGTCGATGGCGATCACCAACACCTGCAGGGCGCTGGCCAGTTCGAAGCAGATGAAGTCATGGGAATCCAGCCCGCCGACCACCCAACCGCCGCCGTGCATATAAAGGAGGCATGGCCAGCCTTGCGCCGGAGTGGCCGTTGCAGGTTGATAGCAGCGCACCTTCACCCCGCCGAGCGCGGCGTCCGAGACTTGCAGGCCATCGGGCTGCGACGGCGTGAACGCCTGGCACATGCGGTCGTAATTCTGGCGCAAGCCGGCCAGCGATGAGTCTTCGCTGGTGAAGGATTCGGTTTTGGTGACGAACGCCGCAAGCTGCGAAGAAATCGGATACATGCGCAAATATCCCTAATCGAAGTAGATCAAGTGTGGGAGCTGGCTTGCCTGCGATAGCGGTGTGTCAGCCACCTATTGATTACCTGATACACCGCCATCGCGGGCAAGCCCGCTCCCACATTTGCTTTGTTTTGCTTGAACTACCTGAGGCTGGCCTGGACGGCCGCGACGCCATCGCTGCCATCAAACGCGGCAACCCCCGCCAGCCAACGCTGCAAATCCTCCGGATGGTCGCGCAGCCATTGCTTGGCGACATCCTGCGGCGACTGGCGCTCCATGATCGGCACCATCAACTGGCTTTCCTGGGCGGCGGTGAAGGTCAGGTTGGTCAGCAGCCGGTTGGCGTTGGGGCAACGCTCGGCGAAGTCCGGCGCGGTGACGGTGGAAACGGTAGCCCGGCCTTCATCGGCACCGAACACATCTTCACTGCCGGTGAGGTAGGTCATTTTCATGTTGATGTTCATCGGGTGCGGCGTCCAACCGACAAACACCACGAACTCCTTGCGATTCACCGCACGCTGCACGGCCGCGAGCATGCCCGCTTCACCGGAGGCGACCAGCTTGAAGCCGCCCAGGCCGAAGTGGTTGGTGTCGATCATTTTCTGGATATCGGTGTTCGCGCCGCTGCCGGGCTCGATGCCGTAGATTTTGCCGCCCAGTTTGTCCTTGAAGCGCACAATGTCAGCGAAGGTTTTCAAGCCAGCGTCGGCCACGTATTGCGGCACGGCCAGGGTGGCTTGGGCGTCAGAGAGGCTGGGCGTGTCGAAGACCTTGACCTGTTTGGCGGCCAGGAACGGGGCAATGTTGTTGTCCATCGCCGGTTTCCAGTAGCCAAGGAAGATATCCAGGCGCTTGTCGCGGATGCCGGCAAAGATGATCTGCTGCACGGCGCTGGTTTGCTTGCTGTCATAGCCCAGGCCGTTGAGCAGTACGTCGGCCATGCCGGAAGTGGCGATGACGTCGGTCCAGCTGACCACGCCCATGCGCACCGCTTTGCACGAGGCCGGCTCAGCGGCCATGGCCTGCGCACTGAGCAGCGCGGCGCCGGTGAGGGTCAACAGGTAACGGTTGAACAGTCTTTTCATGAAAGAGGTCTCACTCGGCAGCTTTATTGTGGGGAGTGGCGTCTGACGCGCCCTGCCCACAACCTTACCCAGCGGGATGTCTGTTAACACGACCTGTGGCGACCGGCAGTTGCACTGCGGCGACTGTGAGGCCCCCTTCGCGAGCAAGCCCGCTCCCACATTTGGACCGCATTCTCATGTTGGAACTCGGTCAGGTGTGGGAGCGGCGGTTCGACGCTTCGACTTGCTCGCGAAAGCTATTGCAGCAGCAACGAAAATTACTGGTAATGCTTTTGCCCCCAGGCCAACAACCCCTCCAACAATTGCTTCAACACCACCCGCGTCGGCTCGGCCAAATCCGGCCGATACCGGAACGGCTCAAACTCTTCCATGTAGGCGCTCTGGCACAACTCCAGCTGCACGGCATGGATGTCCTGCGCCGGGTCGCCGTAATGCCGGGTGATATGCCCGCCCTTGAAACGCCCGTTGAGCACATGGGTGTATTGCGGATGCGCAGCACAGATGGCTTCCAACTGGCTGGCCAGCTCCGGGTCGCAGGCGGCGCCGTTGAAAGTGCCGAGATTGAAGTCCGGCAGCTTGCCTTCAAACAAGTGCGGTATCACCGAGCGGATCGAGTGCGCATCAAACAGCAGCGCGTAGCCGAACTCGGCCTTGAGCCGCGCCAGTTCTTCTTGCAGGGCACGGTGGTAAGGGCCCCAAATCTTTTGCAGGTAAGTGGCGCGCTCTTCCTGGGACGGCGCCAACCCTTCGCGGAACAACGGCACGCCGTCGAACAAGGTCGCGGGGTACAGGCCGGTGGTGGCGCCGACGTACAGCGGCTTGTCGTCCGAAGGCCGGTTCAGGTCGATAACAAACCGTGAATACTCGGCTGACAGCGTGCTGGCCCCCAGTTCCTCGGCAAAGTCATACAGCGTTGGGATGTGCCAGTCGGTGTCCGGCAGGCTTTGTGCCTCGGGGATCAACCCGGCCTCGACCGCAGGCGTCAGGCGCAGGCCCGCATGGGGCATGCTGATCAGCAGCGGCACACGGCCTTGTTTGAAGTTCAGAACCTTATCCACAAAAAAGTACTCCTCAAACAGTGACATCGACGCCGTGGCGCACGACGCGTTTATCCAGCTCGCCGCCCAGCCAGTAGGCCAGGTCGGCGGGGCGATCAATCTGCCAGGCGACAAAGTCGGCGACCTTGCCCACCTCCAGCGAACCGTGGGTATCGCCCATGCCCAGCGCGGTCGCGGCGTGCTGCGTGGCGCCGGCCAGGGCTTCTTCCGGGGTCATGCGGAACAAGGTGCACGCCATGTTCAGCATCAGGCGCACCGACAACGCCGGCGAGGTGCCGGGGTTGAGGTCGCTGGCGATGGCGATCTTCACGCCGTGTTTGCGCAGGGCGTCCATTGGCGGCAACTGGGTTTCACGCAGGAAGTAAAACGCGCCCGGCAGCAATACGGCGACGGTGCCGGCAGCGGCCATGGCGATGGCGTCTTCTTCGGTCATGAATTCCAGGTGGTCCGCCGACAGCGCGTGGTAACGCGCAGCGAGGCTGGAGCCGTGCAGCGACGACAACTGCTCGGCGTGCAGCTTCACCGGCAGGCCCAGTTGCTGGGCAACCTTGAACACGCGCTCGACCTGCTCGTTGGAAAACGCCAGGTATTCGCAGAACGCATCCACCGCATCCACCAGCCCTTCTGCGGCCAGGGCCGGCAGCATCTCGGTGCAGATGTGCTCGATGTAGTCGTCGGCGCGGTCCTTGTACTCCGGCGGCAACGCATGCGCGGCCAGGCACGTGGCGCGCACGCTGACCGGCAACGCTTCGCCGAGGCGCCGCGCGACGCGCAACATCTTCCGTTCGTTGACCAGGTCCAGTCCGTAGCCGGATTTGATCTCCACCGTGGTCACGCCGTCACGCAACAAGCTGCGCAAGCGCTTGTGGGCGCTGGCAAACAGTTCGTCTTCGGACGCGGCGCGGGTGGCGCGCACGGTGCTGGCAATACCA
The DNA here is from genome assembly GCF_009834565.1 of Pseudomonas sp. R76. GTDB lineage: Bacteria > Pseudomonadota > Gammaproteobacteria > Pseudomonadales > Pseudomonadaceae > Aquipseudomonas. The sequence goes on along the minus strand of NZ_CP019428.1, from coordinate 477,175 downwards.
CCACCCTTGGCGGCGATTTCGGCGTAGCTCACGCCTTCAAGGCGCTGCTCGAATTCGCCGCTGCGATTGCCGCCGAACACCGTGTGGGTGTGGCAGTCGATCAGCCCGGGGGTGACCCACGCGCCTTGCAGGTCATGCACCTGGGCGTAGTCCGCCGAGGGCACTTGGCTGCGGGGGCCGACCCACTCAATGAGCGGGCCTGCGGTGACCATGGCGGCATCCTCGATGATCGAGTATTTGCCGCCTGCCATGGTTGCGACGTGGCAGTGTTGCCAAAGCGTTTTCATCAACGCCTCCCTAAGTTAACGATGAGACAAAGCCGGGTCGTAATGGACCTTGGCCGCTTGCCCGGCGGCAGGTTTGACCCACAGCAGATAGGCGACCACCAGCAGCACGATCCACACGGCGCCGACCAGCAAAGCGGCCTGGGTGTCCGGGAAGTAACCCAGCACGCCAAACACGAACAGCATGAACACGATGGCCGCCGCTGGCGCATACGGCCAGAACGGCACCGGGAATTTCAGCTCGGCGACCTGTTCTTTGGTCATCGAGCGACGCATCGCCACCTGGGTGAACAGAATCATCAGCCACACCCACACCGTGGCGAAGGTGGCAATCGAGGCGATCAGCAGGAACACGTTTTCCGGGATCAGGTAGTTGAGCACCACGCCACCAAGCAGCGCTGCGCCCATCACCACCACGGTCATCCACGGCACGCCTTGCTTGGACAGTTGGGCAAACCCCTTGGGCGCCTGCCCTTGCTGGGCCAGGCCGTACATCATGCGGCCGGCGCCGAAGATGTCGCTGTTGATGGCCGAGACGGCCGCCGAGATCACCACGATATTGAGGATGGTCGCCGCCGAGCCAATGCCCAGGTTGCTGAAGATCTGCACGAACGGGCTGCCTTGGCTGCCTATCTGTGGCCACGGGTAGATCGCCATCAACACGAACAGGGTCAGCACGTAGAACAACAGGATGCGCAGCGGCACCGCGTTGATGGCCTTGGGGATCACCCGTTGCGGGTCTTTGGCTTCACCGGCGGTGATGCCGATGATTTCGATGCCGCCGAAGGCAAACATCACCACCGCAAACGAGGCGATCAAGCCGCCGATGCCATTGGGCATGAAGCCGCCGTGGGCCCACAGGTTGCTGAGGCCGCTGGCCTGAGTTTCACCGGCCGAATGGATGCCGAACAGCATGATGCCGAAGCCGCCGAGGATCATCGCCACAATGGCGCCGACCTTGAGCAGCGACAGCCAGAACTCCATCTCGCCAAACACTTTGACGTTGCACAGGTTCAGGCCGCCGATCAAAAACACGATGCCGAGCACCCATACCCAATGCGCCACTTCGGGAAACCAGAAGCCCATGTAAATGCCGAATGCAGTGACGTCGGCGAGGCAGACGATGATCATTTCAAAGGCGTAGGTCCAGCCGAGGACAAACCCGGCCATTGGGCCCAGGTAGGTGCTGGCGTACTGGCCGAAGGAGCCGGACACCGGGTTGTGCACGGCCATTTCGCCGAGGGCGCGCATCACCATGAATACGGCGGCGCCGCCGATCAGGTAGGCGAGCAGCACGGCAGGCCCGGCCATCTGGATCGCCGAGGCAGAGCCGTAGAACAACCCGGTGCCGATCGCGGAACCGAGTGCCATGAAGCGAATATGTCGGGCGCTGAGCCCGCGTTTCAAACCCTTTTCTTGCTGGTGCATTTCTCGTCCCTATTATTCTTATGAGGAGAAGATCGTTCCCACCTGTGGGAGCTGGCTTGCGTTGCGGTTACAAGCTCGGCAGGAGTTTGGCCGGCACCAGCTCATTCAGGCAGCGGCTGGCGAGCAGTTCGCTGGCGGCATTGATGTCCGGGGCGAAGAAGCGGTCCTTGTCGTAGAAGCCGACTTTGGCGCGCAGGATGCCACGGGCTTTTTCCAGCTTCGGCGAGGTTTTCAAACCGTCGCGCAGGTCCAGGCCCTGGCACGCAGCCAACCATTCCACCGCCAAAATTCCACGGGTGTTCTCAGCCATTTCCCACAGGCGCTTGCCTGCAGCCGGTGCCATCGAGACGTGGTCTTCCTGGTTGGCGGAGGTCGGCAAACTGTCGACGCTGTGCGGATGAGACAGGGCCTTGTTCTCGCTGGCGAGTGCAGCGGCCGTCACCTGGGCAATCATGAAGCCGGAGTTAACCCCGCCATTGCCGACCAGGAACGGCGGCAGTTGCGACATGTGCTTGTCCATCATCAACGAGATGCGGCGCTCACTCAGCGAGCCGATTTCAGCGATGGCCAGGGCCATGTTATCAGCGGCCATGGCCACAGGTTCGGCGTGGAAGTTACCACCGGAGATCACGTCGCCTTCGGCTGCAAACACCAGCGGGTTATCCGACACGGCGTTGGCTTCCACCGCCAGTACTTCGGCAGCCTGGCGGAACTGGGTCAGGCAGGCGCCCATGACTTGTGGCTGGCAGCGCAGGGAGTACGGGTCTTGCACCTTGTCGCAGTTCTGGTGCGACTGCGACACCTGGCTGCTTTCGCCGAGCAGGTCGCGGTAGGCCGCAGCCGAATCGATCTGCCCACGTTGGCCACGTGCGGCGTGAATACGCGCGTCGAACGGCGAGCGCGAGCCGAGCACGGCTTCCACGGTCAGGCCACCGCACGCGAGTGCCGCGGCGAACAGGTCTTCGCCTTCGAACAGGCCGCGCAGTGCATAGGCCGTGGACACTTGGGTGCCGTTGAGCAGCGCCAGGCCTTCTTTGGCGGCAAGGGTCAGCGGTGCCAGGCCTGCGACTTTCAGCGCTTCGGTCGCCTCCAGCCATTCGCCCTTGTAGCGCGCCTTGCCTTCGCCGAGCAGCACCAGCGACATGTGCGCCAAGGGCGCCAGGTCACCGGAAGCACCGACCGAGCCTTTCAGCGGAATGTGCGGGTACACCTCGGCGTTGATCAACGCGATCAGCGCGTCGATCACCTGACGGCGAATCCCGGAGAAGCCACGGCTCAGGCTGTTGACCTTAAGCACCATGACCAGCCGCACCAGCGCGTCGCTGATCGGCTCACCGACGCCGGCGGCGTGGGACAACACCAGGGAACGCTGGAGGTTTTCCAGGTCTTCACTGGCGATGCGGGTCGAGGCCAGCAGGCCGAAACCGGTGTTGATGCCGTAGGCGGTGCGATTCTCGGCGAGAATCTGCTCCACGCAGGCCACACTGGCTTCGATCTGCGCCGTGGCGCTGTCATCCAGACTGAGGGTTACCGGCTGCTGGTAGATGGCCCGCAGTTGGGCAAGGCTCAGTTGGCCTGGAATCAGATTTAGCGCAGTCACATTCATGCTCCTTGTGAATTATTCTTAGTGCAAATTAGGTAATACGTGGTGCAACAAAGCGGTGTCTTTGAGCAACGCAGCGGCGCTTGCGATATCCGGCGCCAGCCAGCGGTCCTGCTCGTAGGCCGGGACTTTTTCGCGCAGCAAACGCCAGGCGCTGTCAGTGCCTGCGCCGAAACGCTGGTCCTTGAGAAACTCGAAGGCCTGGGCCGCCAGCAGGTACTCGATGGCGAGGATCTGGGTGACGTTGGCCAACAACTGGTGCAGCTTGAGCGCGGCGTTGGTGCCCATGCTCAGGTGATCTTCCTGCAGGCCCGAGGTGACGAAGTTGTCGAGCACCGCCGGTTGCGCCAGCTGGCGGTTTTGCCCGCACAGCGAGGCGGCGACGTATTGCACGATCATCATCCCGGAGTTGACGCCGGGGTTGCTGACCAGGAACGCCGGCAAGCCGCTGACATGCGGGTTGATCAGGCGATCCAGGCGACGCTCGGCCACCGAGCCGATTTCCGCCATGGCGATGGCGAGCATGTCTGCCGCCAAGGCCACGGACTGCCCATGCGGGTTGGCCTGGGACACCACGCGGTAGGTGTCCGGCGTGCCGAGCACCAGCGGGTTGTCGGTGGCGCTGTTGAGTTCGGTCTCGATCTGGCGCGTGGCATGTTCAACCTGGTCGCGGGCGGCGCCGTGGATTTGCGGGATCGAGCGGATGCTCAAGGCGTCCTGGGTGCGAATGCCTTTGCTGCTGGCGATCACTTCACTGCCGTCGAGCAGCGCGCGCAGGTTGATACCCACTTGCTGCATGCCGGGGTGCGGCTTGAGGGCGATGATGGCTTCGTCGAACGCGTCGATCTGGCCGCGCTGGGCTTCGAAACTCATGGCACCGATCACGTCTGCCCATTGCAGCAAGTGATGCGCGTCGGCCAGGGCCAGGCAGCTCAGGCCGGTCATGCACGGCGTGCCGTTGACCAGGCACAGGCCGTCTTTGGCGCCGAGTACCACCGGCTGCAAACCTTCTGCGTGTAAGGCTTCTTGCGCCGTCACGATCTGGCCGCGATAGCTCACCGTGCCGACGCCCAGCAAGGCCACGCCGACATGGGCCATGTGGGTCAGGTAACCCACCGAACCCTGGGACGGCACTTGCGGCGTGATGCCGTGATTGAGCAGGGCCAGCAGCGAATGCACCACCTGCGGGTGCAGGCCGGATTTGCCGTGGCTGTAGTTGATGATTGCCGCGCAGATGATCGCGCGGGTCTGCTCGTCGCTCAGTGCAGGGCCGACGCCACAGGCGTGGCTCAGCAGGGTATTGCGCGACAGCTGGCTGAGTTGCTCGCCCTTGAGCGACACATTGCACAAGGCGCCCAGGCCGGTGTTCACGCCATAGGCGCGCTCACCGCTGGTGACAATGCGCTGGACGATGGCCTGGGCATTGTCGATGCGCGCCCAGGCGTGACCCGAGAGTTCGAGCACTGCGCCGTGACGGGCGACGGCGACCACGTCCTGCCAGCGCAGGGGGGCGTCGGCGATGATGATTTTTGCTGCCTGGGACATCTTAAGCCTCTTGAATTGATCGTTCCCACGCTCTGCGTGGGAATGCCGCCTGGGACGCTCCGCGTCCCGCTGTCAGAAAGTGACGCGGAGCGTCACGGGATGCGTTCCCACGCAGAGCGTGGGAACGATCAGCCCGGATCAGACCACCGCCGCGCGGCGCTGAACAAACCGGTCCACATACTCATCCGCCGGCGAATGCAGAATCTCGCGCGGGGTGCCGACCTGGATCAGTTTGCCGTCCTTGAGAATCGCAATGCGGTTGCCGATACGCACGGCCTCGTCGAGGTCGTGGGTAATGAACACGATGGTTTTGTGCAGGGTCTTTTGCAGCTCCAGCAACTGGTCCTGCATCTCGGCGCGGATCAGCGGGTCTAGGGCGCTGAAGGCTTCGTCCATCAAGATGATGTCGGTGTCGGCCGCCAGGGCGCGGGCCAGGCCCACACGTTGGCGCATGCCGCCGGAGAGCTGGTGCGGGTATTTGTTTTCGTAGCCCTTGAGGCCAACGGTTTCGATCCAGTGCAGCGCGCGTTCGGCGCAGACCTGCTTGGTTTCGCCACGCACCTTGAGGCCATAGGCGACATTGTCCACCACGCTCTTGTGGGGCAGCAGGCCGAAGCTCTGGAACACCATGCTGATCTTGTGCCGACGGAATTGGCGCAGGGCTTCCATGTCCAGTTGCAGGATGTCTTCGCCGTCCACCAGGATCGCGCCGCTGGTGGGGTCGATCAGGCGGTTGAAGTGGCGCACCAGTGTGGACTTGCCGGAGCCCGACAAGCCCATGATCACAAAGATCTCGCCGGTGCCGATGCTCAGGGACAGATCGTTCACGCCGACCACGCAGCCGGTCTCGGCCAGCACCTGGTCCTTGGTCTTGCCCTGGCCAACCAGCGCCAGCGCTTCCTTGGAGCGGTTGCCGAAGATCTTGAAGACGTTTTTAACTTCAATTTTGCTGACAGTAGTCATTTGCTCGCCTCATGCCGTGGACGACCATAGGCCTGGGTAATGCGGTCGATGACCACTGCAAGAATCACAATCGCCAGCCCGGCTTCGAGGCCGCGGCCAACGTTAAGCGTCTGGATGCCGACGAGCACGTCTTCACCCAAGCCACGGGCGCCGATCATCGAGGCGATGACCACCATCGACAACGCCATCATGGTGGTCTGGTTGATCCCGGCCATGATGCTTGGCAGGGCCAGCGGCAGTTGCACGCCGAACAGTTGCTGCCAGCGGTTGGCGCCAAAGGCGTTGATAGCTTCCATGACTTCGCCGTCGACTTGGCGAATGCCCAGGTCGGTCAGGCGAATCAGCGGCGGCGCGGCGTAGATCACCGTGGCGAAAATCGCCGGCACCTTGCCAAGGCCAAACAGCATCAGCACCGGAATCAGGTACACGAAGCTCGGCATGGTTTGCATGATGTCGAGCAGCGGCATCAGCACCGAACGCAGACGATTGCTGCGTGCCGACAGAATGCCCAGCGGAATGCCGATCAGCACCGAGATCACCGTGGCGACCATCATCAGTGCCAGGGTCTGCATCAGCTTGTCCCACAGGCCAACCGCGCCCACCAGGAACAGCAAACCGACGATGACGGCCGTGGTCACCACCTTGCGGGTGGCGTGCCAGGCGATGCCACCGACGATGGCCAGCATCAGCCACCAGGGCGCCACGCGCAGCAACCCTTCCAGGTTGACGATGGCCCATAGCAGGGTGTCGGAGATGTGCCGAAACACATCACCGTAGTTGGTGACCAGTGAGTCCACCCAACCGTTGACCCAGTCGGCGATGGAAAACGTAAAACGCTCAGGAAACATATCGTGCTCTCGATCCAGTGGGTTGTGGCCGGTGTCCGACTAGCCCCTCAGGGTAGTCGGACACGCTTGACCTACAAGGCCGCGTCGATTTTCTTGGCTGCGTCGTCGCTCACCCATGCGTGCCAGACTTCAGGATGTTCCTTGAGGAAAATTTTCGCCAGTTTTGGCGACTCAATTCGCTCTTTGGCCATGCGACCGAGGTTCTGGTTCAGCAGATCGATGGGCAGGTTGACCTTTTCCAGCACGGCCACCAACTCAGGCGCTTGCTCGTGGAAGGTCTTGGACAACCCGACCTTTATGCTCACGCTTTTATCCACACCGGGTTTTTCTTCCAGCTTGACCAGGTCGACCTGGCCCATCAGCGGCGTTGGCGACCAGTAGTAGAACAGGATCGGCTCGCCACGCTTGTAGCTCGACAGCACCGCCGCATCCAGCGCCGGGCCGGTGCCTGGGCGGAAGTTGGTGTAAGTGCTTTCCAGGCCGTAGCTTTTGAGCATCTCGCTGTTGTCCAGCTCACAGGTCCAGCCCGCCGGGCAGTTGTAGAAACGGCCTTTGGACGGTTCTTCCTGGTCCTTGAACACCGAGGCGTATTTGGCCAGGTCAGCGATGTTTTTCAGGCCTGGCGCCTTGGGTTCCAGCTTGCGCTTGGCGTCGCCTTCAATCACGTAACGCGGCACGTACCAGCCTTCGACCGCGCCGACTACCGGGGCGCCGACGCCGACGACTTTGCCTGCCTTCTCGGCCTTGTTCCAGACTTCGCTGCGGCCAACCCACTCTTCGGCAAACACTTGGATGTCGTTGCTGCTCAGGGCGTTTTCCATGGTGATGGAGTTGCCCGGCAAGCTGTCGGTTTTGCAGTCGTAGCCTTTTTCCAGAACGGTTTGCAGGATGTCGGTGAGCAACATGCCGCTTTCCCAATTCAGGCCGGCGAATTTCACCGGCTTGCCGGATTCGCACCAACCGGCCGCCTGGGCGCCGGCACTCGCCAACACGCTTGCGCAGAACACAGTGGCCAGCAGGGTCTTATTCATCTTCATTGTTGTGACGCTCCCAATCTTGAAATGGATTACGGCAGTCAGTAGGCGTCCTGCCCTGTCCACGTCCCATCAGGCTTGCGCAGCCAGCCCGTTTGTCGTTGGTGCAGCGCCCTGCTCTATTGGCAGGATCAGTTGATCGGGCACTGTGCCGTGCCATTTTTTCGCACATACGTAATACAAGGCCGCTGGCAGTACCAAGCCGATGATCCAGGAGATATCCACATCACCCAGCGCAGCAACCAAGGGGCCGGTGTAGAACTTGGTGGAGATGAACGGCAACTGCACCAGCACACCGAACACATAGACGCTGATACCCAGCAGGTTCCAGCGACCGTAGCGGCCATTCGGGTCGGCCAAAGCCGGAACGTCATAGCGCTCGCGGGTGATGCAGTAGTAATCCACCAGGTTGATTGCACTCCACGGCGTAAAGAACGCCAGCAGAAACAGGATGAAAGACTTGAACGCACCGAGGAACGAGTGCTGGCCGAGCAACGCGATCAGGGTTGCAGTGCCGACAATCACCAGCACGAACACCAGACGCTGCAGGCGGGTGACCTCAAGGCGGCCGCGCAAGCCACTGATGATGGTCGCAATGCACATGAAGCTGCCGTAGGAGTTCAGGGTAGAGATGGTGACCTTGCCGAACGCGATGCTGAAGTACAGCAGTGCAGCGGTGGCGCCCGTACCGCTCAACCCAACAATGTAGGCGACTTCGTGACCGGCAAATTGCCCGTTGGACATGGCCGCGGCAAACACGCCAAGGACCATCGCCACCTGAGCGCCAATGACCGAGCCGGCGCCGGCGGCGAGAAAGGTTTTCAGCGAAGATGTCTTGCTTGGCAAGTAACGTGAATAGTCCGCTACGTAAGGGCCGAAGGCGATCTGCCAAGAGGCCGCGAGCGACACCGCCAGCAGGAAACTGCTCCAGCTGAAGTGGCGGATCTGCAAAAGCGCGCCAACGTCGGTCTGGCTCATCAAACGACTGAACAGATAGACAAAGGCAATCACGCCAATGACGCTGGCGACACGCCCAATAAAGTGGATCACCCGGTAACCCAGTACGGTGACCAATACGATGACACTGGCAAAAATCAGGATACCGACGCTGTCGCTGACCCCGAACAACTGGCCCAGCGCCTGCCCTGACAGCACGGTCCCGGTTGCGGTGAAACCGAGGTACATCAAACAGACCAGCACTATCGGGATGGCTGCACCGTAAACGCCGAACTGCACCCGGCTGGAGATCATCTGTGGCAGGCCAAGCTTTGGCCCTTGCGCCGCATGCAACGCCATGACGCCGCCGCCGATGAGTTGGCCGATCAACAGACCGATCAACGACCAGAACACATCACCGCCGAGCACCACGGCCAAGGCCCCGGTGACAATCGCGGTGATTTGCAGGTTGGCACCCATCCACAGGGTGAACTGGCTCAATAGACGACCGTGTCTTTCCGCTTCCGGGATGTAGTCGATCGAACGCCTTTCGATCAACGGGGTGGTGTCATTTGCAGCCATGTTGGTCAACCTCTGATGGATTGTTCTGGGTGTGCAGATTGCGGGTTCTACTGTGGGAGCTGGCTTGCCTGCGATGGCATCCCCTCGGTTCTACTGAGAGACCGAGTCGCCCGCATCGCAGGCAAGCCAGCTCCCACAGGAACCAGGCCAGCAGTTATTTGATCATCGGCAGGTTCAGGCCCTGCTCCTTGGCGCAATCGATGGCGATCTGGTAACCGGCATCGGCATGACGCATCACGCCGGTGGCCGGGTCGTTGTGCAGTACGCGAGCAATGCGCTCAGCCGCTTCGTCGGTGCCGTCGCAGACGATCACCATGCCGGAGTGCTGCGAGAAGCCCATGCCGACGCCGCCGCCGTGGTGCAGCGACACCCAGGTCGCGCCGCTGGCGGTGTTGAGCAAGGCGTTGAGCAGTGGCCAGTCGGACACGGCGTCGGAACCGTCCTGCATGGCTTCGGTTTCGCGGTTCGGGCTTGCGACCGAGCCGGAGTCGAGGTGGTCACGGCCGATCACCACCGGTGCCGACAGCTCGCCGCTGCGCACCATTTCGTTGAACGCCAGGCCGAGTTTGGCGCGCTGGCCCAGGCCAACCCAGCAGATACGTGCCGGCAGGCCCTGGAAGCTGATGCGCTCGCGGGCCATGTCCAGCCAGTTGTGCAGGTGGGCGTCGTCGGGGATCAGCTCTTTGACTTTGGCGTCGGTTTTGTAGATGTCCTGCGGGTCGCCGGACAGGGCAGCCCAACGGAACGGGCCGATGCCACGGCAGAACAGTGGGCGGATGTAGGCCGGTACGAACCCAGGGAAGGCGAAGGCGTCTTCCACGCCTTCTTCTTGCGCCATCTGGCGGATGTTGTTGCCGTAGTCGAAGGTCGGGATGCCTTGCTTCTGGAACTCGAGCATGGCTTTGACGTGCACGGCCATCGACTGTTTGGCAGCCTTGATCACAGCCGCCGGTTCGGTCTTGGCGCGGGCGCGGTATTCGTCCCAGGTCCAGCCGGCCGGCAGGTAGCCGTTGAGTGGGTCGTGGGCGCTGGTCTGGTCGGTGACCATGTCCGGGCGTACGCCGCGCTTGACCAGTTCCGGCAGGATTTCCGCCGCGTTACCCAGCAAGGCGATGGAGATGGCCTTGCCTTCCTTGGTGTACTTGGCGATGCGCGCCAGGGCGTCGTCGAGGTCGGTGGCTTGCTCATCGACGTAGCGGCTGCTCAAGCGGAAGTCGATGCTGACCTGCTGGCATTCGATGTTCAGCGAGCAGGCGCCGGCCAGGGTTGCGGCCAACGGCTGCGCACCGCCCATGCCGCCCAGGCCGGCGGTGAGTACCCAACGGCCGGTCAGGTCGCTGTTGTAATGCTGGCGACCGGCTTCGACGAAGGTTTCGTAGGTGCCTTGGACGATGCCTTGGCTGCCGATGTAGATCCAGCTGCCGGCGGTCATCTGGCCGTACATGGCCAGGCCCTTGGCATCCAGTTCGTTGAAGTGTTCCCAGCTGGCCCAGTGCGGCACCAGGTTGGAGTTGGCGATCAGCACGCGCGGGGCATTGCTGTGGGTCTTGAACACGCCGACCGGCTTGCCGGATTGCACCAGCAGGGTCTCGTCGTCATTCAGGTTGGTGAGGCTCTCGACGATCTGGTCGTAGCACTCCCAGTTACGCGCTGCACGGCCGATACCGCCGTACACCACCAATTCTTTCGGGTTCTCGGCCACTTGCGGGTCGAGGTTGTTCATCAGCATGCGCAACGGCGCTTCAGTCAGCCAGCTTTTGGCGGTGAGCGTGTTACCGCGAGCGGCACGGATTTCGACGTCACGGTATTTTGTAGGCTTGGTCACTGCTAAGACTCCTCGGCGATCGATGCGCGAACATTGATGGTGCGAAGGAGAGTCTTACGCACACATCTTTACTTGTACATACAAGCATATGCAATCGAGCGGCCAACTTTCTGGGGAGGCTGTACAGATTTTTTTCGAAGGCGTTTGCAGGCCTTGAGAATTAAGGTCTTGAGGCTTGGTGAAATTTCTTACGGGGGCGTTTTACAGGGAGGGAAGTTGTTCACAACAACGCGGCGTTGCGCCACGCTGGGGCATTCGGTAACAAATTGGTGCGCACTGGAAACAGGTTTCTTCAACAACACAGAAACAAATGTGGGAGCGGGCTTGCTCGCGAATGCGGTGGGTCAGTCGACACATCTGTTGACTGTCACACCGCATTCGCGAGCAAGCCCGCTCCCACAATTTTTTAACCGCGCGCGGTCAGTTCGATAATGCAGCTGCGGCCGCTGACCGAGATATCCAGCAGGCCAGTGTTACCGTCCACTTGCAGGCAGTCGTGATGGCCCAACTTCTGGTCCAGCACCTTCACTTCATCCGCCACGCTGAACACCAACACCGTCTGCGCCGTGGTGAAGAAATGCTGCACGCCGTCAATCCACTGAAAACGTGCGTGGTAACGGGCGGGCGAATAAATCAGGTTGAAATCGCGAATCGGCCCCGTGATCAAGCGGCACGAAACCTCACTTTCACCGCTGAACGCAAACGGCTGCAGCGGCAACAAACCACGCTGCTCCTCGCCGTCGACGGTCAACACCATGCCCGCGCCTTTGATCACGGTGATCACGCGCTGGTAACCGGCGAAGGTGGAAAACCCGCCTGACTCGGCGATATCGGCAATCGACAGGCGCCAACCGAAGCCATCCAGGCCTTGGCCTGCATCACGGGTGATTTCTTCGGTGCTGCCGCCGCCGTTTTTCCACGGCATGCGGATGTAATCGGCGGCGCGCCAGACTTTCACGCTACTCATTTACTGAAACGTCCTTCCAGGCTATGACGGGAACCGGGGTGGATCAAACGCGCGGCGGTCACCGGCTGGCGGCCCGACCAGGTGCGGCGGCGAATCAACAGGCACGGCTCGCTTGGCTCGATCTGCAGCAGCTTGCACTCTTGCGCATCGGCGAGGATCGCTTCGACCACGTGCTCGCCTTCGGTCAGCGGCGCGACCTGGTTCAGATAGGCGTAGGGCGTTTGCTGGGTGAAATCCTGCTGCAAGTAGTCCGGCGCCACCAGGGCGTTGACGAAGCGGTCTTCGATTTGCACCGGGATGTCGTTTTCGAAGTGCACGATCAGCGAGTGGAACACCCGCCCGCCTTCGCGCATTTCCAGGGCGACGGCGCGCTCGGAGCCGGCGGCCTCTTCGCACAAGTGGATGACCTGGCAGGTATGCCGATGACCGCGGGAGGCGATCTCATCGGCAATGTTGTGCACTTCAAACAGCGCCGACTGGCTCTTGGGCTCGGCGACGAACGTGCCGACGCCTTGCATGCGCACCAGTAAACCTTCGGCGGTGAGTTCGCGCAGGGCGCGGTTGATGGTCATGCGGCTGAAGCCCAGCTGGCTGACCAGCTCGCTCTCGGAAGGCACGCGGTAATGCGGCGGCCAGGTGCCGTTGAGGATCTGCTGGCTGATCATCTGTTTGACGCGGGCATACAAGGGCGCCGGACTTTCGTCCATGTGGGCAGCCAGCGAAGACTTGGCAGGCGGAGTCGGCACAGGGAATCCTTGCAGGGGGAAAAGATGCATAGATTGCCGGAGTTTACCGAGCAGGCAAACGTCTGTATATGTATATACAAATAAACACACGACCGGGGTGCCTTGATCATGTCCGCTTTCTTTGCCGAACGCGCGCTGCTGCCTAATGGATGGGCCAACGATGTACGCTTTGAAGTCAGCGCCGATGGCGTACTGACCCACGTTGAGCCCAATGCCAGTGCAGACGGCGCCGAACGGCTCAGGGGCCCGGTGCTGGCGGGCATGCCGAACCTGCATTCCCATGCGTTCCAGCGTGCCATGGCGGGTTTGGCCGAAGTGGCGGGCAACCCGAATGACAGCTTCTGGACCTGGCGCGATTTGATGTACCGCATGGTCGGCAAGATCAACCCGGACCAACTGCACGTTATCGCGCGCCAGCTGTATATCGAGATGCTCAAAGCCGGTTACACCTCAGTAGCCGAGTTCCACTACGTGCACCATGACGTCAGCGGCCAGGCGTATGCCGACCGCACAGAGCTGTCGCGGCAGATTAGCCAGGCGGCCGCCAGCAGCGGGATTGGCCTGACGCTGGTGCCGGTGCTCTACACGCACTCCGGGTTTGGCGGCCAGGCGCCGAATGAAGGCCAGCGACGGTTTATCAACAGCACCGAAAATTACCTGGACCTGCAAGCACGTTTGAAGCCGATCCTCGCCGCGCAACCGGCGCAGCAGCTGGGCCTGTGCTTCCACTCGTTGCGCGCCGTCACGCCGCAACAAATCAATGAGGTATTGGCCGCCAGTGACAAGGCCTGCCCGGTGCATATCCACATCGCCGAGCAGCAAAAAGAGGTCGACGACTGCCTGGCCTGGAGTGGCAAACGTCCGCTGCAGTGGCTGTATGACAATGTCGACGTCGATGAGCGCTGGTGCCTGGTGCACGCCACTCACGCGGATGCTGAAGAAGTGGCGCGCATGGCCAAGAGCCGCGCGATTGCCGGGCTGTGCCTGACCACCGAAGCCAACCTGGGCGACGGGATTTTCCCGGCGGTAGATTTTCTCGCCCAGTGCGGGCGCATGGGCATTGGCTCCGACAGCCATGTGTCGCTCAGCGTGGTGGAAGAATTACGCTGGCTGGAATACGGCCAGCGCCTGCGTGATCAGCGGCGCAACCGCCTGTATCGCAGTGATCAGCCGATGGTCGGGCGTACGTTGTTTGATGCGGCGTTGGACGGCGGCGCCCAGGCGTTGGGCCAGCCGATCGGTCGATTGGAAGTGGGTAAGCGCGCGGACTGGATCGTGCTGGACGGTAATGATCCGTACCTGGCGACGGCTAACGAGGACGGCATTCTTAATCGCTGGCTGTTTGCCGGTGGTGATCGGCAAGTGCGCGATGTGCTGGTGAACGGCAAGTGGGTGGTGCGCGATGGGCGCCATGCCGGTGAAGAGGAAAGCAGCCGGGCATTTACGCAAGTCCTGAGAGATTTGCTGGGCTAACCGCCGACACAAAACAAATGTGGGAGCTGGCTTGCCTGCGATAGCATCACCTTGGTGTAACTGATACACCGAGGTCTCTGCATCGCAGGCAAGCCAGCTCCCACACAAGCCAGCTCCCACACAAGCCAGCTCCCACATTAGATTGAGGGTGACTTCAGGTTACTGCGAGGTCTTCGCCATCTGCTTGTCCGACGTACGCCAGATCAACCGCGTGGTGTCATACCCTTGCTGCCGCGCCCTGCTCAGCAAGTCTTCGCGGGTGTCGGCATTCACCGTCGGCGTGCGCGACAAGATCCACATGTAGCGGCGGCTCGGGCTGCCGACGATGGCGGTCTTGTAGTCATCGCTCACGTACAGCACCCAGTAATCGCCCTTGGCGACGCCCGGCAGCAGCGCCGTGAACCAGTTATTGAATTCCACCCAGAGCTTGTCGGTCTTGCCGGGCACTTGCGGCGTGGCCGTGCCCTTGGCTTCTTCCCACTTCCACTCAGGTGTCAGGCAGCGGTTGAACACCGACATGTCGCCATCAGGCAGCAAGGTGTAGCGGGCTTCGGACTGCGCGCAGTTGCGCTGGAAGTACATCGGCAATCGGGCCAACTCATACCAGGTGCCCTGGTAACGCTTGAGGTTGACGTTGCTCGCTGTCTTGGGTTGCAGATCATCGCCAGAATGGCTGGCGCAGCCCGCCAAAAACAGGCTGGCACAAAGGCACAAAACAAAACGCATCATTCTTCTTCTCCCGCAGGCTCGCGCCCCGGTTTACTTCAGGCCTTGCCCGGAAAACATCAGAACTTTGTCACCGGCATATTGAACGCTGATAAAGCTGTTTTTATCGCCCCAGGTGCAACTGGACATACCCAGTGCGCCGGAACAATCGGTCGGCTTACCCAGCAACGACTCTACTTCAGCCTTGGCCATGCCAGCCGACAACTTCGCGTAATTTTCTTGGTTGACCTTGCTGCAAGCGGCCAATAGCACGCAAAAAGCCAGCAAAGCGAGACGGCGTAACGACATGGAAAAACTCCTGGAGGGACGAAGCAGCTTGGGTACCTGCCAGAAGCTTAGAAGGGAAAAGAGGTGTCTGGTTCCCGACGGGCGAAAACAAAAAAGCCCCGAAAACGCTGAAACGTTTCGGGGCTTCTTTAAGGGTGAACAGCCTCACAACATGGCGGATAACTGATCGCCGAATCTTACTTCTTGTGGTAACCGGTCACGCGTTCAACTTCTTCCTTCGAACCCAGGAACACCGCCACGCGCTGGTGCAGGCCTTCAGGCTGGATGTAGAGGATGCGCTGATGGCCGTCGGTGGACGCGCCGCCCGCTTGCTCAACCAGGAACGACATCGGGTTGGCTTCATACATCAAGCGCAGTTTGCCCGGCTTCGACGGCTCGCGGCTGTCACGTGGGTACATGAACAAGCCACCACGGGTCAGGATACGGTGCACATCGGCAACCATCGCGGCGACCCAGCGCATGTTGAAGTTTTTCTTCAACGGGCCTTCTTCGCCTTCCATCAGCTCGTTGACGTAGCGCTTAACCGGTTCTTCCCAGTGACGCTGGTTGGACATATTGATCGCGAATTCCTGGGTGGAGGCCGGAATCGAAATGTCTTCGTGGGTCAGTACGAAGCTGCCCATCTCGCGGTCCAGGGTGAAGCCTTTGACGCCGTCGCCCAAGGTCAGCACCAGCATGGTCTGCGGGCCGTAGATCGCGTAACCGGCAGCCACCTGCTCGGTGCCTGGCTGCAGGAAGGCCTTTTCGTTCAAGGCTTCGTTCTGGCTCAGGTATTCATTCGGGCAGCGCAGTACCGAGAAGATGGTGCCGACTGGTGCGTTGATGTCGATGTTGGACGAGCCGTCCAGTGGGTCGAACACCAGCAGGTAGGCGCCTTTCGGGTATTTGCCCGGGATCTGGTAGGCATTGTCCATTTCTTCGGACGCCATGCCGGCCAGGTGACCGCCCCATTCGTTGGCTTCGAGCAGGATCTCGTTGGAGAGTACGTCGAGCTTCTTCTGCACTTCGCCTTGGACGTTTTCAGTGCCCATGCTGCCCAGGACACCACCCAGTGCGCCTTTGGACACGGCGTGGCTGATTTCCTTGCAAGCACGCGCCACCACTTCGATAAGGAAGCGCAGATCGGCAGGCGTGTTGTTGCTGCGGGTCTGCTCGATCAAATAGCGACTCAGGGTAACGCGGGACATGTAAGGCTCCGGAGAATGGGGGGCTTATAAACCCGCGCAGTTTAACGCGAGTCGAGGGTTATTTCCTCTAATCAGAGGATTTAACGCCAATAGAGTTCACGGTTTGGCGGCGGGTTGGCGCAACAAACTGTAGGCCATCGCCCCCAGCGCCGCCACACCCAACAGGAGCACGGCCCACAGGCCGAGTTTCTTCCAGTCGGTGCCGGCTTCGGGCGGTGCGGCAACGCTAGCGCTTTTAACCACCGCGTCACCCGAGACCCTGGCCTGGCCCAACGTCTTGAGGCGCTCGGCGCTATAGTCGGGGATCAGGGTCGCCAACGGCAGGTTCGCCGCCTTGACCGAGCCATTGCCCAGCGCCAGGGTAAACGGCGGCTCGCCTCGTGCCAGAAACACCAACTGCGTGGTACGCACGGCAAAGCGCAGGGCCGGTGCCTCGACGCCGAGGCCGCCACCGCGCTCGTCCACTTGCAGTTTGAGTTCACCAACGGCCACACCCGGCAGGTGCAACTCGTCCTGCACCACGTCCTGGCCGTTCTGAGTCAGGCGGTATAACACGCCATTGCTCAGCGGCTGCCAGGCTTGATTGGCTTCACGGCGCCCCGCCAGGGTGACCGGCGCCAGCGTGTTGGGCTGCTTCAGCTCGATGCGCAAACGCTCGACGGCCAGCCCCGTCGGCAACTGCCAGCTGTACTCACCGGCCTTGAGGCGCGTACCCGACAACGGCTGCGACCACACCAACGGCGTCGGCAAGCTGCTGCTGGTCGCGCTCACCAGCTTGGCCGAGGTCAACGTCGGCGCGACCTGGCCTTGCCACAGCAGGCGCAGGTAACGCGCCGATTGCCCCGGCAAACTCACGTCATGCTGCTCGACACGCTCGTCGGCAAATGAAAGGCGCGCCACCTGGCCATCGCCCCAGGATTGCCAGTGCTGCAAGTCATCACTGGCCTCGATGCTGAAACGCTGAAAGCCGTCCTGCTCGCGGCTCCAGTCCAGGCTCAGTTGCTGCAGCGGCGCCTTGATCGCACTGGCGTCCAGCACCCAGCCGCGCAGCACTTGCTTGCCGGCCTTGGACGGACGCACTTCCAGCAGGGTGCCCTCGGCGGTGGATTTCATCACCACGTCGGGCACACTTTCACGCGTATCGGCGGCGTACAGCGGGAACCACTTCACGTCAGCCACATTGCGGCTTTCGGTGCGTTGTGCGGATTGGCGCGACAACGCATAGGCCTGGGGCTCACCGGCGGCGTTGAACACGCGCACATCGCTGAGATCGGCCTGGCGCGCGCTCAATTGCACAAACAGCGGCAGCTCCAGGCGATACCAGGGGCCGCTGCCACTCACCGTCAATGGCACTTGGGTGGTGAAGTCGGCAGGCGTTTCCTGCGCCCACACCGACAAGGTCGTGCACAAACCCACCGCGATCACGCTCAACTTACCGATCAAGAGGTTGCTCCTTCAGTTTCCAACACCGGTTCGGCGCGCTTGGGCGGCAGCGGCGCAAAGTAACCCACCACCAGCAACAGCCCGCCCACGCCGATAAACGACACGATCCGCGCCAGCCCGCCACGGTTACTCAACTCGACAAAGAACAGCTTGGCGACCACCACCGCAATCAACGCCGCGCCGATCAACCACACTTCACGACGATGGCGCAGGTGGCCGCCGATCATCAGCCCGAGGGCGATCAGGGTCCAGACAATCGACAGACCGGCCTGCACCAACATCGACGCCAGCAGGGCATCCAGTTGGAACGGCACGCCCGCCCAATGGTGGGCAGTGCGCATCACCAAGGCTGTAAAGAAGGCAAACAGCGAAACACCCGCGACACCTTGGGCAATCAGTTCAGCACGCGGCCCGCGCTGTGGCGCAACGCTGCGCGACCACAGGTAAATACCCAGCAGCGCGAACATCAAGCCCAGTTCCAGCGGGTTGAGCAGCGGCACATAGGGCAGTGGCTTGGCCGTGCCGTCACTGAAGATATTCGCCAACCAGAACCAGCCGAGCATCAGCACCGCCAGCGGCAGTGCGGCGAGTACACGGTATTCACGCGGATACGCCGACACCGGCCACGGCCAACTGCGCGGTGCCGCCGCCAATACCAGGTACAGGCTTGGCAGAATCGCCCAACCCAGCCAGCGCCAGGCGTTGTACTCGCTGGACAGCAATAACAGGCCGTAACGCAGCTCCAGCGCCAGTACGCCGATCAACATCCAGCAACCCAGCACATGAGCGATGCTCAACACCTTGCTCGGCACCGTCGCAGCCAAACGGCGCAGCGAGATGAAATGCACCACAAATACCGCCAACCACGCCAGCCAGCCGAAGTGTGCCGCCGGGTGGTAGTAATCATTGGCAGACGCCAGCAACACCACGCCCGCGGCCGGCATCAGCAAGGTGCACAGCATACCCAGCGACGCCCAGCGCAACCGGTCGGCCAGCAGCGCCCAGATCGCCACGCTCACTGCCGCGATGCCGAGCAACAATGGCCCCTGCAGCTCTTGCGACGTAAACCGCAGCACTTCGCCAATCAACGCCAGTGCCCACCACGCCGCGCCCCACACCAGCAGCAGGTCGGACAGGCGTTGCAGTTTCAACACGCTGAACACCGGCGCATGCGGTTCACGCTGCAAGCGCCAGGCGCCGACCAATGCGGCCAGGCCCAGCAACATCGGCGTCCAGAAACCGCTGTGCGCCAGCGGGCGCAAGCCCTCGCGGGTCAACGGCCCGAGCAACTCCGGCATCGCGAGCAGGAACGAGGCGCCACCGACCAATTGCAGCAGCAACCCAAACACAAAGCTGACGCGCTGTTGCAGGTACAGGCTCAACCAAATGATCAACAAACCGCTGGCCGCCCACACGCCGCTGGCGCTTTCCCATGGCAACACGAACAGCACAGCCAGATTGATCAATACCAAACCTGCGAGCAGCACCACCGACAGCGCGCGCAGTAGACGTACGTCGCTACGCACCATGTCGTCACGTGCCGCCATGAGCATGCCGCCGACCAGCGCCAGGCCAATCAGCGAAGCGGTCAACAAGCCGGTCCACCCGGCACTAAAGACTGCCGCCCCATCACCGCCCCGCAAGCGCAGCAGGAACAGCGCACCGCCCAGCAACTGCACGGCAAAGGCGGTGAACAGGAAGGTGCGCGAGCCGATGCGCAGGCCGACAAACAGGGTAGCCAGACCGGCGATTGCCCAACTGATGGCGGTGCCTTGTGTCTGTAGCAGCAGCGGTGCGAGCAGGTACAAAAAGGTCAGGCCCAGGCTGGCCAGCACGGGCATGCCTTTGCGCTCCCAGGGCGCCGACTGTTCTGCCGTGGCCCTGCGCAACTGATCGAAGCTGAACAGCAACGCCGCACCCAGCAACAGCGCGCCCAATGGCGCACCGTCGAGCAGGCTGTGTTCGCCGATGCGCAGCTCGCTGAGGAACGCCAGCGCCGAGCCCAACTGCAACAACAAACCAAACGCGCGCGCCAACGGCCGCTGCTGACGCAAGCCGAGCCAGAAAATCCCGGCGCCCTCCACCGCCCACGCGGCAGCCGTCCAGCGCGCGTCGAGGCCCAAGGGAATCGCCAGGCTGGCAAAGATCACGCCGAGCGCCAGGCAGGTTTCCGCCAGCAGCAAAGCGCGCCCGCCGTTGAACACTCGGGCCAGGCCCATGTAGATAAGCCCCAAGCCGAGCGCACTGAAGGCAGCGGCAAATTCCAGGTGCTGCACCAGGGCGAACTGCAAGCCAAAGCCCACCAGCGGCGGGCCGAACAACATGCTGCCGTCGACGTAGTCACCCTTGGCGGCCGACCAGCGTAGCAATGCATCACGGCCCTCGGGCGCATCGCCCATCTCTTGCAACTTCCGTCGAGCAAACAACAGGCCGATGGCCAGGTACATCAGGAAAAACAGAATCAGGAACGGCTCGGTGCTCCACAGCAGTTCCGGTGTGTAGGAGCGCATGCCCCAGGCGAAACCGATGCCGAAAGTGCCGACAAACCCGATCAGGTTGAGCAAGCGCCAAGCCTTGAACCAGGCGATGGCGAGGATGCCGGCGTTGAGCAATGCGAAGTAACTGAACAACGCCACGTGGTTGCCGGCGCCGGTAGAGGTGAGGATCGGCGCGGCAAACCCACCCAGCGCCGCCGCACAGGCGAGGCCGAGGGCGTCCTGGGTGATCGCCAGGATCGCCGAAAATACGGTGACTGCCACCAACAGGCCAAGGGCGGCACTCGGGTCGATCAACGGGTGCAAGCGCATCGCGGCAAACACCGTCAGGTACAACACCGCAATGCCGGTGCCTTGCAGCATCAGGCCGTAATTGCTGTTACGCAGCCGCAACCACCAGCCCAAGCCCAACAGGCCGATGGCAGCAGCGGCAACCCCGGCGTAACGCAGCTCGATCGGCACCACCACGCCTTCGGTGGCATAGCGCAGCAGGAAGGCCAGGCCGAGGAACAACAGCACCACGCCGACGCGCAGCACGGTGTTGCCGCCAAACAGCCAATTGCGTGCGCCGCTGAAGGCGCGCTCGATCAGGGTGGGGCCGCGCGGAATCGCAGGCTCTTCAGGTTGTGGTGTGGGCGCAGCCACCCAGACGTCGTCCGGCAGCGGCTGACTGGCTTCGGCAACCACGGCGACAGGCGCCAGTTCGGCGGGCAGTTCCCAGACAAGTTCGGGCTTTGCAACGACGGGGGCGGGTTCAGGAATGGGGGATTCGACAATGACACTGCTTGTCGGCGCAGGCACTTCCAGCTGCCGCAGGCGCTCACCCAGCGCGATCAGCGCTTTCTGTGTGGTTTCCAACTGACGCGCTTGCTGGTTCGCTTGAGTCGACAGCATCGACAGGCGCATCGCCTGGCCAATGCCCAACCCCAGCAGCGCACCGAAGCCGGCATCGGTGAACGACTCATCGAGCGTCCAGCCGAGCACCAGGCCAATCAGCATGAAAATCCATTGCATGGTCGATATCCCTAAGCAGCCCGAGGCGGGCAAACCGGGGCCTAGTATATCGACGCGGGGCTAATGTGGGAGCGGGCTTGCTCGCGATAGCGGTGTATCAGTCGACATATTTGCAAACTGACACTGCGCTATCGCGGGCAAGCCCGCTCCCACATTTGGATCAGCAGTGGTTAGTCGAGGGCTTTCCAGATCTCGGTGGCGTATTCGCGGATCGTGCGGTCCGAGCTGAACCAGCCCATCCGCGCCGTGTTCAGCACTGCTGAACGCCACCAGGCCTTGGAGTCATGCCAATGCGCCTCGACCCGCGCCTGGGCGTCCCAGTAGGAGTCGAAGTCGGCACACACCAGGAAACGGTCGTAGTCGATCAGCCCGTCGATCAAGCCCACATAACGGCCCGGATCATCCGGCGAGAACACCCCGCCGCGAATCGCTTGCAGTACATCGTTGAGGCGATGGGAGGCGGCAATTTCCGGCCCGGCATTAAATTCACCGGCGTGCTTGCGCGCTTCCACCTGCTGCGCGCTCAGACCAAAGATGAACATGTGATCGGCGCCCACCCGCTCGTGCATTTCCACGTTGGCGCCGTCCATGGTGCCGATGGTCAGCGCGCCGTTGAGGCCGAACTTCATGTTACTGGTGCCCGAGGCCTCAAAGCCGGCCGTGGAGATCTGCTCCGACAAGTCTGCCGCCGGAATGATGCTTTCCGCCAGGCTGACGTTGTAGTTGGGCAGGAACACCACCTTGAGCAAACCGCGCACAGTCGGGTCGTTGTTGACGGTGCGGGCAATGTCGTTGGTCAACTTGATGATCAACTTGGCCTGGTGATAACTGGCGGCCGCCTTGCCGGCGAAGATCTTCACCCGTGGCACCCAGTCGGTACCCGGCTCGGCGCGGATCGCCTGGTACAGCGCCACGGTGTGCAGCAGGTTGAGCAACTGGCGTTTGTATTCGTGGATGCGCTTGACCTGTACATCGAACATCGCCGCCGGGTTGACCGAAATGCCCAGGCGCTCGTGGATGATCTCGGCCAATGCACGTTTACTGTGCAGGCGCTGATCGGCGAAGGCTTTGCGGAAAGACTGCTTCTCGGCGAAGGTTTCGAGCTCCGTGAGGCGGGTTTCCATGGTGTCGAGAATGTCCGGGCCCAGCGCTTCCACCAGCATCTCGGTGAGTTTGGGGTTGGCCTGGTACAGCCAGCGGCGGAAGGTGATGCCGTTGGTTTTGTTGTTAATGCGCTCCGGGTAGAGCTTGTGCAGTTCGGAGAACACCGTGCTGCGCATCAACTGGGTGTGCAAACCGGACACGCCGTTGACGCTATGGGAGCCGAGGAACGCCAAGTTGCCCATGCGCACGCGGCGGCCGTTGTCTTCTTCGATCAGCGACACAGCGCGCAGCACGTCGAAATCATGAATGCCCTTGGCGCGCAGCGAGTCGATGTGCTGGGCGTTGATCAGGTAGATGATCTGCATGTGCCGTGGCAGCATGCGTTCCATCAGGCCGACAGGCCAGGTTTCCAACGCCTCCGGCAATAAGGTGTGGTTGGTGTAGGAAAGCGTTTCAACCGTCACGTCCCACGCCGCTTCCCACGGAATGTCATGCAGGTCCACCAGTTGGCGCATCAGCTCGGCCACGGCAATCGACGGGTGAGTGTCGTTGAGCTGGATGGCGGCGTGTTCGCCCAGGCTCAATACCGAGCCGTGCATGTTTTTGTGGCGGCGCAGCAAGTCCTGCAGCGAGGCGGAGACGAAGAAGTATTCCTGACGCAGGCGCAGTTCCTGCCCTGCTTCGGTGCTATCGGCCGGGTAAAGCACGCGGGAGATGCTTTCGGCGCGGGCCACTTCGGCGACGGCGCCCAAGTGGTCACCGGCGTTGAAGCGTTCCAGGTGCAGGTCTTCGACGGCGCGTGCACGCCACAGGCGCAGGGTGTTGACGCTGGCGCCGCGCCAGCCGACGACTGGGGTGTCGTAAGCCACCGCGCGCACAGTTTCATTCGGCGACCACACTTGAATCATCTTGCCAGAGGCGTCCGCCAGGGTTTCGACGCTGCCGCCAAAACCGATCGGGTAAATCACTTCGGCGCGCTCGAATTCCCACGGGTTGCCAAAGTCCAGCCAGCGCTCGGTCTGCTCCTGTTGCCAGCCATCCACAATCGCCTGGCGGAACAAGCCGTGCTCGTAACGAATGCCATAACCGTGGCCGGCAATGCCCAAGGTCGACATGCTTTCCATAAAGCATGCGGCCAGGCGGCCCAGGCCACCGTTGCCGAGGGCCGCGTCGGGCTCCAGCAGGCGGATGCGTTCCAGGTCGACGCCCAACTCGGACAACGCTTCGCGCGCAATCTCCAGCACGCCCAGGTTGCTCAGGCTGTCGTAGAGCAAGCGACCGATCAGGAATTCGAGGGAGAGGTAATAAACCCGCTTCTGGCCTTTGCGGTAGATACGCCGCGTGTGGTCCATCCAGTGATCGACCATCTGGTCGCGCGCGGCCAGGGCAATGGCTTCGAACCAGTCATGGTCGAAGGCGTGGTCGGGGTCTTTGCCCACCGCGTAGGTAAGTTTGGTCAAGACAGCATCGCGGAATGCGGCTACCTCTGCTTCTCGTGCAAGCGGTTCCTGAGACATCGGTGCGACCTCGGGCGAGATTGAAGGAGTTGCTAGAGCCTAGTCGGTCTGACAGACGGTAGACGGTCTGGTTCGGCAGTTTTTTAACTCATTCACCTTTGCCGGAATTTAATGCAGGGGTCGTGCCCAATTGGCCTTTGCGCAGCCTTCGGGCTGAAAGCCGCAAAATATTGTTCAAAAAATCATCAATCCCGGTATTATCGCGCGCCCGGATATAGCCCCACCTTGGAACCCTGATGAAGCCTCAACTGATCGCCGCTGCGGAACTCGACCGTCTCGAGACTTGGCAGAAATATTCCGCCCACATGTGCGGTGGCTGCGTGTCCAGCTGCTGCACGCTGCCGGTTGAGGTGAAGATCAAGGACCTGATCCGCATTGGCATCGTCGATGAATTCGAACGCGGCGACCCGCCGAAGAACATCGCCAAGCGTTTGCAGAAGGAAGGCATCGTCGAGCGCTTCAATTCCAAATCCGAGATTTTTACCCTGCAGCGCATGAGCAACAACGATTGCTTGTACCTGGATCGTAAGACGCGCTTCTGCACTATTTATGACAAGCGCCCGGATACGTGCCGCAACCACCCAAAAATCGGGCCGCGCCCAGGGTATTGCGCGTATAAGCCCAAAGAAGTGGTGCGCGAGACCAAGTTCAAGACCCTCGATAAGTTCTGATGATCGTTCCCACGCTCTGCGTGGGAACGCCTCTTGGGACGCTCCGCGTCCCGCCTCTTAGTGCGGACGCGGAGCGTCCTGGGCTGCATTCCCACGCAGAGCGTGGGAACGATCAGCGATCAGGCATAAAAAAACGCCCCCGGCCTTTCGACCGGGGGCGTTTTTCATTCAGCCTGAGTTAACTCAGTTCTTGGCTTTCTTGGCAGCGCGGGTACGCTCGCCTTCGTCCAGGATCTTCTTACGCAGGCGGATCGACTTAGGCGTAACTTCGCACAGCTCGTCGTCCTGGATGAATTCCAGAGCCTGTTCCAGGGTGAAGCGAACAGGTGGAACCAGGGCGATGGTTTCGTCTTTACCCGAAGCACGCATGTTGTCGAGCTTCTTGCCTTTGGTTGGGTTGACGCCCATGTCGTTGTCACGGCTGTTCAGACCAACGATCT
This sequence comes from Pseudomonas sp. R76, assembly GCF_009834565.1. Lineage (GTDB taxonomy): Bacteria > Pseudomonadota > Gammaproteobacteria > Pseudomonadales > Pseudomonadaceae > Aquipseudomonas. The sequence continues at coordinate 452,056 of NZ_CP019428.1, read as the reverse complement.
GACCGTTGTAGATCTCTTGACCGTGTTCAACGAACAGCTTGCCACGCGCCTGCAGAGTTTCCAGGGAGTAGGTCAGCGCCTTGCCGGTTTCTACCGATACCAGAACACCGTTTTGACGGCCGGACATGTCGCCGGACTTCATGGTGTCGTAGCGATCGAAGATCGAGGTCAGGATGCCAGCACCGTTGGTCAGGGTCAGGAACTGGTTACGGAAACCGATCAGACCACGAGCAGGGATGTTGTATTCCAGACGCACACGGCCTTTGCCATCCGGCACCATGTTGGTCAGGTCGCCCTTACGCAGGCCCATCTCTTCCATGACCTTGCCCTGGGATTCTTCAGGGGTGTCGATGGTGACGTTTTCGAACGGTTCCTGCTTCACGCCGTCAACCTGACGGATGATCACTTCAGGACGACCAACGCCCATTTCGAAGCCTTCGCGACGCATGGTTTCGATCAGTACCGAGAGGTGCAGCTCACCACGGCCGGAAACCTTGAACTTGTCAGCCGAGTCGCCTTCTTCAACGCGCAGAGCAACGTTGTACAGCAGCTCTTTGTCCAGACGTTCCTTGATGTTACGGGATGTCACGAACTTGCCTTCTTTACCGCAGAAAGGCGAGTCGTTTACCTGGAAGGTCATGGAAACGGTTGGCTCGTCAACGGTCAGAGGCTTCATCGCCTCGACGTTGTCCGGCTGGCACAGGGTGTCGGAGATGAACAGCGAGTCCATACCGCTTACGCAAACGATGTCACCGGCAAACGCTTCTTCAACGTCGATGCGGTGCAGACCGTGGTGACCCATCAGCTTCAGGATACGGCCGTTGCGTTTCTTGCCGTCGGCGCCGATGGCGACAACCGGGGTGTTCGGCTTGACGCTACCACGAGCGATACGGCCAACACCGATAACACCCAGGAAGCTGTTGTAGTCCAGTGCCGAGATTTGCATCTGGAACGGGCCTTCACGGTCAACTTTTGGCGCTGGTACGTTGTCGACGATCGACTGGTACAGCGGGGTCATGTCTTCAGCCATGTCGGTGTGTTCGAGACCGGCAATGCCGTTCAGGGCCGAGGCGTAGACGACTTTGAAGTCCAGCTGTTCTTCGGTAGCACCCAGGTTGTCGAACAGGTCGAAGATCTGGTCCAGAACCCAGTCCGGACGTGCGCCTGGACGGTCAACCTTGTTGATGCACACGATCGGACGCAGGCCGGCTTCGAAAGCCTTCTTGGTCACGAAACGGGTTTGCGGCATAGGGCCGTCTTGGGCATCAACCAGCAGCAGAACGGAGTCAACCATCGACATTACGCGTTCAACTTCGCCGCCGAAGTCGGCGTGGCCCGGGGTATCCACGATGTTGATGTGGTAGCCGTTCCAGTTGATGGCGGTGTTTTTAGCCAGGATGGTAATACCGCGCTCTTTTTCCTGGTCGTTGGAGTCCATCACGCGCTCGTCGTTGAGCTCGTTGCGCTCCAGGGTGCCGGATTGACGCAAGAGTTTGTCTACCAGGGTGGTTTTACCATGGTCAACGTGAGCAATGATGGCGATGTTACGTAGATTTTCGATCACTTGTGTATCTCGATCAGAGGATTCGGTGTGCTGACAGGTCGTGGCAGCGATTAACAGTAGAGTCAGGCCTTGCCGTTACAGCTTGACGGCAGAGTCGGGGGGCCGGTGACGCAGGCCACAGGCAAACAGCCCCGGGCTCTTAGCTCGGTCGATAAACGCGCACATTGGCATGCCCCTCACTGAGCAAATGGTGGGCATGCAGGCGACTCATCACGCCTTTGTCGCAATACAGCAGGTACTGACGGCTGTTATCCAGTTCCTTGAAACGCGCGTTCAATGCATAGAACGGCAGCGTTTGCACGTCGATGCCAGCGATTTCCAGTGGCTCATCTTCAGCGGCATCCGGGTGACGGATGTCGACGACGATCTGGCCGGCCAGGGCTTCGCTGACTTCTTCGATTTGCACGTCTTGGCCCAATTCGTCGATTACGCGATCGATCGGCACCATTTTGGCGTTCTCGAGCGCACGCTCCAGAATCGCCATGTCGAACTGTTGTTCTTCGTACTCCACGCGGTTGCGTTTGGCGTGGGTCTTGGGGTTCACCGAAATGACCCCGCAATATTCAGGCATGTGCTTGGCGAAATCCGCCGTGCCGATTTCTTCGGCCAGGTCGATGATGTCCTGCTTGTGACTGGCGATCAGCGGGCGCAGCACCAGCTTTTCGGTCACGCAGTCGATCAGCGACAGGTTCGGCAGCGTCTGGCTGGACACCTGGGAGATCGCTTCACCGGTCACCAGTGCGTCAATCTGCAACTGATCGGCGATTCGGGACGCAGCGCGCAACATCATACGCTTCAATACTACGCCCATATGACTGTTATCGACTTTACCGAGAATTTCGCCGAGCACTTCCTCGAACGGCACGCTTACGAATAGCACGCGTTGGGAGCTGCCGTACTTCTTCCAGATAAAGTGCGCGACTTCCATCACGCCCAATTCATGTGCACGCCCGCCCAGATTAAAGAAGCAGAAGTGGCTCATCAGGCCGCGGCGCATGATCTGGTAGGCCGCCACGGTGGAATCGAAACCGCCGGACATGAGAACCAGGGTCTGTTCCAGGGCGCCCAGCGGGTAGCCGCCGATGCTGTTGTGCTGGCTGTGAATCACAAACAACCGTTGGTCGCGAATTTCCATGCGCACTTCAATTTGCGGCGCTTTAAGGGAAATTCCGGCGGCGCCGCACTCGCGACGCAGCTTGCTGCCGACGTATTTTTCGACGTCCATGGAGCTGAAGGTGTGCTTGCCGGCACGCTTGCAGCGCACCGAAAAAATCTTGCCTTCAAGCTCGCTGCCGTAGTGCAGTTTGCACTTTTCGGTGATGTCGTCGAAGTCGCCCAGCGGGTACTCATCCACCTGCAGGAAATGCGCGATGCCCGGCATGCAGCTCAGGCGCTCGGTCATATCCTTCAAGGCTTTGGCGTCGGTAATACGGGTTTCCAGCTCGAGATTGTCCCACACGCCGTTCACCACCACAGCCGGGTCCAGGTCTCGGAGCACGGCACGGATGTTCTTGGCCAACTGACGGATGAAACGCGTCCGTACCGGTCGGCTTTTGATGGTGATCTCGGGGAAGACTTTAACGATTAATTTCATGGAAACAGCGCGCGCCGGGCCTGCTGAAAAAGGGGGGCGCGGATTATAGCGGAAATCGCTCAAGGTTTAACCAGTTAATATGCATTGTGCTCTGCGCGCACCAAAACGGGTCATTTACTTAAATTAACGCTACATTGCAGTGCGTTATTTATTCCGCTTCAGCGGATTGCACCGTTATAGGGGCCATTTTGAAGCAAAAAGGCCATGTTGGCGCACTGGCATGCAATTTGCTCTCTTGTGAGGCAGGTTGCCTTGGTCGAGTATTCGCGCCGGCATCACCCACATTCTAAGGGCTAACTCCACTACCCCAGCCCGAAGCCACCCGGAGGACACCATGTCGAAGTCGGTTCAACTCATCAAAGATCATGACGTTAAATGGATTGATCTGCGCTTCACGGACACTAAAGGTACTCAGCACCACGTGACCATGCCGGCTCGCGACGCGCTGGATGATGCTTTCTTCGAAGAAGGCAAAATGTTCGACGGTTCCTCCATTGCTGGCTGGAAAGGCATCGAAGCCTCCGACATGATCCTGATGCCGGACGACAGCACTGCCGTTCTCGACCCGTTCACCGAAGACCCAACCCTGATCATCGTCTGCGACGTGATCGAGCCTTCGACCATGCAAGGCTACGACCGCGACCCACGTGCGATCGCCAAGCGTGCCGAGGAATACCTGAAGTCGACCGGTATCGGCGACACCGTATTCGTAGGCCCGGAGCCAGAATTCTTCATCTTTGATTCGGTCAAGTTCAAGTCCGACATCTCCGGCTCCATGTTCAAAATCTTCTCCGAACAAGGTTCGTGGATGTCCGACCAGGACGTGGAAGGCGGCAACAAAGGCCACCGTCCAGGTATCAAAGGCGGCTACTTCCCGGTTCCGCCGTTCGACCACGACCACGAAATCCGTACCTCCATGTGCAACGCCATGGAAGAAATGGGCCTGGTCATCGAAGTTCACCACCACGAAGTGGCGACTGCCGGCCAGAACGAAATCGGTGTGAAGTTCAACACCCTGGTTGCCAAGGCTGACGAAGTTCAGACCCTGAAGTACTGCGTACACAACGTGGCTGATGCCTACGGCCGTACCGCTACCTTCATGCCTAAGCCACTGTACGGCGATAACGGTTCGGGTATGCACGTTCACCTGTCCATCGCCAAAGAAGGCAAGAACACCTTCGCTGGCGAAGGTTATGCCGGCCTGTCCGACACCGCCCTGTACTTCATCGGCGGTATCATCAAGCACGGTAAGGCCCTGAACGGCTTCACCAACCCGTCGACCAACTCCTACAAGCGTCTGGTCCCAGGCTTCGAAGCACCGGTAATGCTGGCCTACTCGGCTCGTAACCGTTCCGCTTCGATCCGTATTCCTTACGTGTCCAGCCCTCGTGCTCGCCGTATTGAAGCGCGCTTCCCGGATCCAGCAGCCAACCCATACCTGGCCTTCGCTGCCCTGGTAATGGCCGGCCTGGACGGTATCCAGAACAAGATCCACCCTGGCGACGCCGCCGACAAAAACTTGTACGACCTGCCGCCTGAAGAGGCCAAAGAGATCCCACAAGTGTGCGGCAGCCTGAAAGAAGCCCTGGAAGAGCTGGACAAGGGCCGTGCGTTCCTGACCAAAGGCGGCGTATTCAGCGACGACTTCATCGATGCCTACATCGAGCTGAAAAGCGAAGAAGAAATCAAAGTACGCACCTTCGTACACCCACTGGAATACGAGCTGTACTACAGCTGCTGATCCGGTAGCGCTGCTTAACGCGGCGTAACGAAAAAGACCTCCTTCGGGAGGTCTTTTTTTTGCCTGGGGTTTGTGCAAACTCACTGCATCGGGTGTGCAAATCCTATTTAAAATGTGGGAGCGGGCTTGCCCGCGATAGCACAGTAACAGCCGCCTGGTGTATTGCTGACACACCGTCATCGCGGGCAAGCCCGCTCCCACAGGAGATCACCCTTGAAGTTTGGATTTGTATTCGCCCTGCTGTTCGTCAGCGCCAGCGCCAGTGCCAGCGCTGCACCGCCTACCCTCGCGCCGTTGCTCGACAGCATCGCCGAGCGCCTGGCCATCGCCGACGAGGTCGCACTGAGCAAATGGGACAGCCACAAGGCCGTGGAAGATCGCCCTCGTGAACAGGCTGTGATCGCCAGCGTGAGAGCCCAGGCACCGAGCTACAAAGTGGCGCCTGACGCGGCGGAGCAGTTCTTCAGTGCGCAGATTGAAGCGAACAAATTGGTGCAATACACCCGGCTGTCGGACTGGCACTTCACCGGCAAGGCACCCGACACGCCGCGCCCGGATCTGGTCGGCAAGATTCGCCCCCAATTGGACCAACTGCAAAAGCGCCTGCTACAGCAGCTGGCGGACTTCAGCCCCGAACGCAGCAACCCGCAGTGCCCTCAATGGTTGGCGCAGGCCGTACACGAACCGCTTCGCGACCCGCTGACCCAAATCGCCATGGCCCGTGCCACAGCCGAGCTGTGCATCTATACGCCTTGACCGACCTGGGCCTGCTTCATTGAAGGCCCATTCCCAGTATTCGTGTTAAACCGCAGAAATGTCTGATACTTCCCAGGCAGTCGAGCTTCTACGATGCAGCGTCCAGCCGCCAGCCGCCGACGTACTTCGCGATGACTCTCAACTGCCAGCTCCTGTGTTCACTGACGCTCGCAATCAGCCAGCTGACCGAAGTACAACCCGCACTCGACTCCGCCTCCGACACCGAGCCCAACGCCTGGACGGTGGAGACACCGTATCCGGACAGTACGATAATCAACGCCAGAATCACTGGCACAGCCACTCACGCACAAAAAACCAGCATCGCAATCCTGCAAGTCGCCTGCTACAGCTCCCCCTCTCGCCCGATGATTTCGCTGCTGACCCACACCGATAAATTGCGCTTCAACCCCAATATTTACGAAGGCCCGGACGCTCGATCCTCAGGACCACTCAGCCTTACCACCGGCGCCCTCCCTGCACGAACTTACCGTGTAAACGGCTACTACAGCGCAGAACCCACCCAGCAGCATGGCGTACTGTTTAAATTCACCATGCCCGCTAATCGCCAAGAACTGCGCGAGTGGATCGCCAATAACACGCACGGCCAACTGATCACGATGACCTTGCCCTCAGCAATCCCCGGCGACTCGCCGCTGACCGCAGAGTTCGTCCTCCCCCAAAACAGCACTGGCCTGCACGAGATCGTCAAATCCTGCCTGAACAACCGCAAAAACACGCCTAAAAAACCTTCCTGAACAAAGCGCGCAAAACTGCACTATATTGGTGCGGTAGGCCGCACCCTTCCCAACCAAACAGCCCATTTTGGTTCGAATCTTCCCGAGCAGGCTGGCAGAACGCCACAGTTTCGAGCCTTAAACCCCTGTTTCAGGGCTTTAACGCTTCTTTTCGGAGCTTTGGTTTGGTTTTTGCATTTTCCTTGTATCAGCGTGTGCCTCAAGCCCGCGCCTTGCTCCAAAAGAGGTCCTGATGACCATCAGCGATGCACTGCACCGATTGTTACTCGACAACCTGACCACCGCGACCATCTTGCTCAACGACGACCTGCGTCTTGAGTACATGAACCCGGCGGCGGAGATGCTCCTGGCTATCAGCGGCCAGCGCAGCCATGGGCAGTTCATCAGCGAATTGTTCACCGAGTCGGCCGAAGCCTTGAGCTCGTTGCGCCAGGCGGTGGAGCAGGCACACCCGTTCACCAAGCGCGAAGCGATGCTCACCGCCCTCACCGGCCAGACGCTGACCGTCGACTACGCCGTAACCCCAATCCTGAGCAACGGCGCGACCCTGTTGCTGCTCGAAGTACACCCGCGCGACCGCCTGCTGCGCATCACCAAAGAAGAGGCGCAGCTGTCCAAGCAGGAAACCAGCAAGATGCTGGTACGCGGCCTGGCCCATGAGATCAAGAACCCCTTGGGCGGGATTCGCGGCGCGGCGCAACTGCTGGCCCGCGAGCTGCCGGACGAGAACCTCAAGGACTACACCAACGTCATCATTGAGGAAGCCGACCGCCTGCGTAACCTGGTGGACCGCATGCTCGGCTCCAACAAGTTGCCGTCGCTGGCGATGACCAACGTGCACGAGGTGCTGGAGCGCGTTTGCCAGTTGGTGGAAGCCGAAAGCCAAGGCTGCATCACCCTGGTGCGCGATTACGACCCGAGCATTCCCGACGTGTTGATCGACCGCGAGCAGATGATCCAGGCGGTGCTCAATATCGTGCGCAACGCCATGCAGGCCATCAGCAGCCAGAACGAGTTGCGCCTGGGCCGCATCAGCCTGCGCACCCGTGCCCTGCGCCAGTTCACCATCGGCCATGTGCGCCATCGCCTGGTGACCAAGGTCGAGATCATCGACAACGGCCCGGGCATTCCTGCGGAACTGCAGGAAACCATCTTTTTTCCCATGGTCAGCGGCCGCCCGGACGGCACCGGGCTGGGCCTGGCCATTACCCAGAACATCATCAGCCAGCACCAGGGTCTGATCGAATGTGAAAGCCATCCCGGCCACACCACGTTCTCGATCTTTCTGCCTCTGGAACAAGGAGCCCCATCGACATGAGCCGTAGTGAAACCGTCTGGATCGTCGATGACGACCGTTCTATCCGCTGGGTCCTCGAGAAAGCCTTGCAACAGGAAGGCATGACCACCCAGAGCTTCGACAGCGCCGACGGGGTGATGAGCCGCCTGGCACGCCAGCAGCCGGACGTGATCATCTCCGACATCCGCATGCCGGGCGCCAGTGGCCTGGACTTGCTGGCGCGCATCCGCGAACAGCACCCGCGCCTGCCGGTAATCATCATGACCGCGCACTCGGACCTGGACAGCGCTGTCGCGTCCTACCAGGGCGGCGCCTTTGAATACCTGCCCAAGCCCTTCGACGTGGACGAGGCGGTGGCGCTGGTCAAACGCGCCAACCAGCACGCCCAGGAACAGCAGAACCAGGAAGCCCCGCCGGCCCTGACGCGTACCCCGGAAATCATCGGCGAAGCGCCGGCGATGCAGGAAGTGTTTCGCGCCATTGGCCGCTTGAGCCATTCCAACATCACCGTGCTGATCAACGGCGAATCGGGCACCGGTAAAGAACTGGTGGCGCATGCATTGCACCGTCACAGCCCACGGGCAGCCTCGCCGTTTATCGCGCTGAACATGGCGGCGATTCCCAAGGACTTGATGGAGTCAGAGCTGTTCGGCCACGAGAAAGGCGCGTTCACCGGCGCAGCCAACTTGCGTCGCGGCCGCTTTGAACAGGCGGATGGCGGCACGCTGTTCCTGGATGAAATCGGCGATATGCCAGCCGATACGCAAACCCGCTTGCTGCGCGTACTTGCCGACGGCGAGTTCTACCGCGTGGGTGGGCACACGCCGGTCAAGGTCGATGTGCGCATCATTGCGGCGACCCACCAGAACCTGGAAACCCTGGTGCACGCGGGCAAATTCCGTGAAGACTTGTTCCACCGTCTGAACGTAATCCGCATCCACATCCCACGCATGTCTGACCGTCGCGAAGATATCCCGACGCTCGCGCGGCACTTCCTCAGTCGCGCCGCCCAAGAGCTGGCCGTTGAACCGAAGCTGCTGAAAAGCGAGACCGAGGAATACCTGAAGAACCTGCCGTGGCCGGGCAACGTGCGCCAGCTGGAGAACACCTGCCGCTGGATCACGGTGATGGCGTCGGGGCGCGAAGTGCATATCAGCGACTTGCCGCCAGAGCTGTTGAGCCTGCCGCAGGACTCGGCACCGGTGACCAATTGGGAACAGGCGCTGCGCCAATGGGCCGACCAGGCCCTGGCACGCGGCCAGTCGAACCTGCTGGACAGCGCCGTGCCGGCTTTCGAGCGGATCATGATCGAAACCGCCCTGAAGCACACCGCCGGCCGCCGCCGCGACGCCGCCGTGCTCCTGGGCTGGGGCCGCAATACCTTGACGCGCAAGATCAAGGAGTTGGGCATGAAGGTGGATGGTGGCGATGATGATGAGGGTGATGAGGGCTGATTGATCGTTCCCACGCTCTGCGTGGGAACGCAGCTCTGGACGCTCCGCGTCCCATTTCAAAGTCGTGACGCGGAGCGTCACTGGAGGCATTCCCACGCGGAGCGTAGGAACGATCATCCACTGAAGAACCCATGTGGGAGCGGGCTTGCTCGCGAAGGCGGTGTGTCAGTCAACAGGTGTATCGACTGATGAGGCGCCTTCGCGAGCAAGCCCGCTCCCACATTTGGATCTCCACAAAGTTCCAGGACCGTGCACCGCTTCAATGCACCATGAACTAGCATCGCGCACGGATCCAACGCCTGAAACACCTGCCTGATTAAAAAAATATTAAACCGTAAAAACACCAAAGCCCCGTATTCCGGGGCTTTGCGCTTTCTGGCAAATTTTTTTGGTGAGAATTGCAAATTCTGGCACGCGCCCTGCAATAAGCCTTGTACTACCCAGTTTCGGGGACCTTGGTACAGGCAGGCCGAGAATCCCCTCTTTACACCCGGGGTGCTTGATGCAAACAGCGTCGTGCCCCACACCCGTTTCGGGAACCTCGGTACAGGCAGGCCGGGGATTCCCTCTTTAACACCGAAGCCTTTGGCTTCATCCCGTTTTGGGAGCCCTGGTACAGGCAGGCCGGGAACTCCCTTCTTTACACCCGGGGCTTATGCGGCACAGCGCCCATAGCCCCAGCCCGTTTTGGGAGCCCTGGTACAGGCAGGCCGGGAACTCCCTTCTTTACACCCGGGGCTTATGCGGCACAGCGCCCATAGCCCCAGCCCGTTTTGGGAACCTTGGTACAGGCAGGCCGGGGATTCCCTCTTTTATTCCTCGTGCAGATGGATCTGCAGCCGCCAGCGGCCATCGGCCTTCTCCCCCTTCCACTCCCCGCGCAACGGCCGAGCCGCCACCAGGTTCAGCAGCAAGCCGGCATCGGTCTTGCGGGTGCGCCAATTCACATCCTTGTCGTTGACCTTGAGTTGCCCACTGGCGGCCATGCCCTGCGCGTCGAATAACAGCGCCACGGTGCCATCGATATGCTCGCCATGCAGCTTGGGTTCGCTGTTGAACCACACCACCAAGCCGTCGGCCGCCGTCTCCACCTGCTGCAGCGCGACCGGGTCCGGCGTGGTCAGGCGGCCGATCATCAAACCGATCATCAAGCCGACAATCGCCAATGAGCCCATGACCCGAGGCATAAGCTTCGGTCTTGGGTCGTCTTCAGGGGTAGAATGCAGCGCATCTTTGCCTTCGGAGCCGTGCATGTTTCACGTCATCCTTTTTCAACCAGAAATTCCGCCGAATACCGGCAACGTTATCAGGCTGTGCGCCAACAGTGGCTGCCACCTGCATTTGATCGAGCCGCTGGGCTTCGACATGGACGACAAACGCCTGCGCCGCGCCGGGCTGGACTACCACGAGTACGCCACGCTCAAGCGTCACGCCGACCTCGCAAGCTGCCTGGAAAGTCTGGGCCACCCACGGCTGTTCGCGTTCACCACCAAAGGTTCGCGGCCGTTTCATGATGCCAGCTTTGCCGAAGGCGACGCGTTCCTGTTCGGCCCTGAGAGCCGTGGCCTGCCGGCCGAGGTGCTTGACGCCCTGCCCGACGGCCATCGCCTGCGCTTGCCGATGCGCGAGGGTTGCCGCAGCTTGAACTTGTCCAACACCGTAGCCGTTGCCGTCTACGAAGGCTGGCGCCAGCTGGGCTTCAAGTAATACACCAAACAAAATGTGGGAGCGGGCTTATGTGGGAGCCGGGCTTGCCCGCGATGCAAGCACCTCGGTGTGTCAGGCACACCGCGGTGAAGCTATCGCAGGCAAGCCAGCTCCCACATAAGCCAGCTCCCACATTTTTTACAGCGTCGACTTACTGAACGGTCGACGAACCTTCTGTTTGCATACGCTGCAGTTCTTGCGCGTACAGAGCATCGAAGTTCACCGGAGCCAGCATCAGCGCAGGGAACGAGCCACGGGTGACCAGGCTGTCCAGGGTCTCACGGGCGTACGGGAACAGGATGTTCGGGCAGAACGCGCCCAGGGTGTGGCTCATGGAGGCTTCGTCCAGGCCCTGGATCAGGAAGATACCGGCCTGTTGCACTTCAGCGATGAACGCCACTTCTTCGCCGTTCTTGACGGTGACCGACAGGGTCAGCACGACTTCGTGGAAGTCGCCTTCCAGTGCCTTTTGACGGGTGTTCAGGTCCAGCGCAACGCTTGGGGTCCATTCCTGGCGGAAGATGGCCGGGCTTTTCGGCGCTTCGAACGACAGGTCACGCACGTAGATCCGCTGCAGCGAAAACTGTGGGCCTTGGTCTTGCGCTGCTTCAGTGTTCTGTTGGTCAGTCATCGCAGATCCTTCTTGATCTTGGGGTCTTTTAGGGTTTAGGAGTCAGACGAGCAGCAGCGCATCGAGTTTACCGGCGCGCTCCAGGGCGAACAGGTCATCGCATCCACCGACATGCTTGTCGCCGATCCAGATCTGCGGCACGGAGGTGCGTCCCGCTTTCTTGGTCATCTCGGCGCGCACTTGGGGTTTGCCGTCGACCTTGATCTCTTCGAAGGCAACGCCCTTTTTCTCAAGCAGAGCCTTGGCTCGCATGCAGTAAGGGCAATAATCGCTGGAATAAACGACAACCTGGCTCATATCACTTCACCAGCGGCAGGTTATCGGCCTTCCAGCTGCCGATACCGCCGGACAGTTTGGCGGCGGTGAAACCGGTCTTGAGCATCTCGCGGGCGTGGGTGCCGGCGTGCTGGCCTTGGGCGTCGACCAGAATGATGGTCTTGGACTTGTATTTTTCCAGCTCGGCCAGGCGTGCGATCAGCTTGTCCTGTGGAATGTTCAGGGCGCCGACGATATGGCCGGCGGCAAAATCCTTGGCCGGGCGAATATCCACGACAACGGCCTCATCCTTGTTGACCAGTGCGGTCAGCTCCGACGTGCTCAGGCTGCGGCCACCGCGGCTCATTTCATGAGCGATCAGCAGCGCCAGCAGGATGACGAAGGCACCCGCGAGCAGGTAGTGGGCAGTGGCAAATGCAATCAGGTGATCAACCATCAAGGAGGTTCCAGGGCGTTAAAATGGCGGTAAGTATACACAGCCGTCAGGGGGGGCCAACCCCCGTAAAGCGGTGACGTGGTCGGAACTTCGCTTTAAACTGCTACTCCCTTTTAGATTGCCTTCCTTTATTACCGCCGCGAGAGGATCTATGACTACTACGCCTAAACCTTTGGTCCTGATAATTCTCGATGGCTTCGGACACAGTGAAAGCCACCACGACAACGCCGTTTACTCCGCCAAGAAGCCGGTACTCGACCGCCTCACCGCCACCGTACCCAACGGATTGATCTCGGGTTCCGGTATGGATGTAGGCTTGCCGGACGGCCAGATGGGCAACTCGGAAGTCGGCCACATGAACCTCGGCGCCGGACGAGTGGTATACCAAGACTTCACACGCGTGACCAAATCGATCCGCGACGGCGAGTTCTTCGAGAACCCGACGATCTGCGCAGCGGTAGATAAAGCAGTCGCAGCCGGCAAGGCCGTGCACTTCATGGGCCTGTTGTCCGATGGCGGCGTACACAGCCACCAGGACCACCTGGTCGCGATGGCCGAACTGGCGTTCAAGCGCGGCGCCGACAAGATCTACCTGCACGCCTTCCTCGACGGTCGCGACACACCGCCGAAAAGCGCGCAATCGTCCATCGAACTGCTCGACGCCACCTTCGCTGCGCTGGGCAAAGGCCGCATCGCCAGCCTGGTCGGTCGCTACTTCGCCATGGACCGTGACAACCGCTGGGACCGCGTCGCCCAGGCGTACAACCTGATCGTCGACGGCCAGGCCGAATTCAACGCCGCCACCGCCCAGGAAGGCCTGGCTGCCGCCTACGCCCGTGGCGAGAGCGATGAATTCGTCAAGGCCACCACCATCGGCGAGCCGGTGAAGGTCGAAGACGGCGACGCCGTGGTGTTCATGAACTTCCGCGCCGACCGTGCCCGCGAGCTGAGCCATGTGTTTGTCGACGCCGGCTTCAAGGACTTCGAGCGCGCGCGCCAGCCGAAAGTCGAGTTCGTGATGCTCACCCAATACGCCGCCAACATCCCGGCCCCGTCGGCGTTCGCGACGGGCAGCCTGGAAAACGTGCTGGGCGATTACCTGGCGAAAAACGGCAAGACCCAGCTGCGCATCGCCGAAACCGAGAAATACGCCCACGTGACCTTCTTCTTCTCCGGTGGCCGCGAAGAGCCGTTCCCAGGTGAAGAACGCATCCTGATTCCGTCGCCAAAAGTCGCCACCTACGACCTGCAGCCGGAAATGAGCGCGCCGGAAGTCACCGACAAGATCGTCGACGCCATCGACAACCAGCGTTATGACGTGATCGTGGTCAACTACGCCAACGGCGACATGGTTGGCCACAGCGGCAACCTGGAAGCGGCCGTAAAAGCCGTGGAATGCCTGGACCTGTGCGTCGGGCGCATCGTCGACGCCCTGGAAAAGGTCGGCGGCGAAGCGCTGATCACTGCCGACCACGGCAACTGCGAGCAGATGTCGGATGAATCCACCGGCCAGGCTCACACTGCCCACACGACTGAACCAGTGCCGTTCATCTACGTCGGCAAGCGCGACCTGAAAGTGCGTGAAGGCGGCGTGTTGGCGGATGTGGCGCCGACCATGCTGAAGCTGATGGGGCTGGAGAAGCCGAAAGAGATGACCGGCACCTCGATTCTGGTCTGAGCCTGAGAAACACCGCAAGCCCCTGTGGGAGCTGGCTTGCCTGCGATGGCATCAACTCGGTCTATCTGAAGCACCGAAGTGTCCGCATCGCAGGCAAGCCAGCTCCCACATTGGTTTTCGGGGTTTTCACAGATATCTTTTTGCCATACCACCGCCACTCGGCACCTATCTTGCCTCCCAGCCTGAATTGGGCGTTTTTTTTGCCGCGCTTGGCGGGCATACTAGGCCGTCCCTTTCCCTGGTGTCGCCCGCCTCTATGCTTCGCGCCTTGATTACCCTCGCTCTAGTCTGCTTGCTCCAACCGGCGTTTGCCGATGAGCGCGCACAAACCCAACAACAGTTGGACGCTACGCGTCAGGACATTACCGAGCTGAAAAAACTGCTCGGCAAACTCCAGGAAGAAAAATCCGGGGTGCAGAAAGACCTGCGCGGCACGGAAACCGAGATGGGCAAGCTCGAGAAGCAGGTCCAGGAGCTACAAAAAGAATTAAAGAAGAGCGAGTCGGAACTGGAGCGACTCGACGCTGAGAAAAAAAAACTCCAGAGCGCCCGCGTTGAACAGCAACGCCTGATCGCCATCCAGGCCCGCGCCGCGTACCAGAGCGGCCGCCAGGAATACCTCAAGCTGCTGCTCAACCAGCAGAACCCGGAAAAATTCGCGCGCACCCTCACCTATTACGACTACCTGAGCAAGGCACGCCTGGCGCAATTGAAGGGGTTTAACGAAACCCTGCGCCAACTGGCCAATGTCGAACAGGAAATTGCCGACCAACAGTCGCAGCTGCTCGACCAGAAAACCGCCCTCGACACCCAGCGCGACCAGCTGGACAAGGTACGCAAGGAACGCCAACTGGCCCTGGCCAAGCTTAATGACGACGTGAAGGCCCGTGACGCCAAGCTGCAGGCCCGCGAGCAAGACCAGGCCGATCTCGGCAAAGTGCTCAAAACCATCGAGGAAACCCTGGCCCGCCAGGCACGTGAGGCCGAAGAAGCGCGGCAGAAAGCGCTGATCGCCCAGCAGGAAGCGGAAAAAAAACGTCAGCGTGAGGCCGAACTGGCCGCTACGACGGACGCACCGGCACCGCGTAAACCCGCACATGCAGCCCCTGGCCCGCTGGTTTCCAGCGCCGGCGAGAACTTTGGCGGCCCTTTTGCTTCAGCTCGCGGCAAACTTCCATGGCCTGTTGATGGTCGACTACTGGCACGCTTCGGTGAAACCCGTGGCGATGACACCCGCGCCAAGTGGGACGGCGTGATGATCAGCGCCGCTGCCGGCAGCCAGGTCCACGCCGTCCACGGTGGGCGCGTAGTGTTTGCCGATTGGCTGCGCGGTGCCGGTTTGTTGGTGATTCTTGACCACGGTAATGGCTATTTGAGCCTTTACGGCCACAATCAGACTTTACTCAAGTCGGCAGGTGATGTTGTAAAAGCCGGTGAATCCATCTCCACTGTCGGTAACAGTGGTGGCCAGGACACTCCGGCGCTGTACTTCGCTATTCGTCAGCAGGGCCGCCCGAGCGACCCTGCACAATGGTGCCGTTCCCAAGGATAGGGCCGCATCTACATTAGGAGTTCGTTCGACATGCTGCATTTGTCCCGCCTCACTTCGCTGGCCCTGACGATCGCCCTGGTGATCGGCGCGCCTCTGGCTTTTGCCGACCAGGCTGCTCCAGCTGCGCCCGCCGCCACGGCAGCGACCACCAAGGCGCCGCTGCCGCTGGACGAGCTGCGTACCTTTGCCGAGGTCATGGACCGGATCAAAGCCGCGTATGTCGAACCCGTAGACGACAAGACCCTGCTGGAAAATGCCATCAAGGGCATGCTCAGCAACCTCGACCCGCACTCCGCCTACCTCGGCCCGGAAGATTTCGCCGAGCTGCAGGAAAGCACCAGCGGTGAGTTCGGTGGCCTGGGCATAGAAGTCGGCTCTGAAGACGGCCAAATCAAAGTGGTCTCGCCCATCGACGATACGCCTGCTTCCAAGGCCGGTATCCAGGCCGGCGACTTGATCGTGAAGATCAACGGCCAGCCGACCCGTGGCCAGACCATGACCGAAGCCGTCGACAAGATGCGCGGCAAGCTCGGCCAGAAAATCACCCTGACCCTGGTGCGCGACGGCGGCAACCCGTTTGACGTGACCCTGGCCCGCGCGACCATCACGGTCAAGAGCGTGAAGAGCCAGCTGCTGGAGTCGGGCTACGGTTACATCCGTATCACCCAGTTCCAGGTCAAGACCGGCGACGAAGTGGCCAAGGCCCTGGCCAAGCTGCGCAAAGACAACGGCAAGAAACTCAATGGCATCGTGCTCGACCTGCGTAACAACCCAGGCGGTGTGCTGCAGGCGGCGGTGGAAGTGGTCGACCACTTCATCACCAAAGGCCTGATCGTCTACACCAAGGGCCGTATCGCCAACTCCGAGTTGCGCTTCTCGGCCACCGGCAATGACTTGAGCGAAGGCGTGCCACTGGCAGTGCTGATCAACGGCGGCAGCGCCTCGGCGTCGGAAATCGTCGCCGGTGCCCTGCAAGACCAGAAACGTGGCGTGCTGATGGGCACCACCAGCTTCGGCAAAGGCTCGGTACAAACCGTGTTGCCGCTGAACAACGAGCGCGCACTGAAGATCACCACGGCGCTGTACTACACGCCGAACGGTCGTTCGATCCAGGCCCAGGGCATCGTGCCGGACATCGAAGTGCGCAAAGCCAAGATCACCAACGAGATCGACAGCGAGTACTACAAAGAGGCCGACCTGCAAGGTCACCTGGGCAATGGCAATGGCGGTGCCGACCAGCCAACCGGCAGCGGCGCCAAAGCCAAGCCGATGCCGCAGGACGACGATTACCAACTGGCCCAGGCGTTGAGCCTGCTTAAAGGCCTGAGCATCACGCGCAGCCGTTGATATGCGTTTTGCCCTGATCATCGCTGTGCTGTGCAGCCTGGCCGGGGTCGCCCACGCGACCCCGGCCAGCGAATCGCATAAAGCCTATCTGACCCTCATCATCGACGACCTTGGGCAAAACCTGCCCCGGGATCGCCGCGTACTGGCCCTGCCTGGGCCGGTAACCACCGCCATCATGCCGGACACGCCCCACGCCGCCGAATTCGCCCGCGAAGCGCACAAGGCCGGCAAGATCGTGATCCTGCACATGCCCATGGACCCGGCCACCGGGCCGTTCGCCTGGCACCCGGACCTGCCGATCGAAGAACTCGGCAAGCGCCTGGATGCTGCCTTCAAGGCCGTGCCCTACACCGCCGGCATCAACAACCACATGGGCAGCCGCATGACCGCCCAACGGGACGCCATGGCCTGGTTGATGGGCGAGCTGCAACGGCGCAACAAGTTCTTCGTCGACAGCCGCACCAGCGCGCAGACCGTGGCCGCTGCCGAAGCGCAGAAGATCGGCCTGGCGCATGTGTCGCGGGACGTATTCCTCGATGACGAGCGCACCGAAGCGGCCATTTCCACGCAACTGCAAACCGCGATCAAGCTGGCCCACAAGCAAGGCTCGGTGGTGATGATCGGCCATCCTTATCCACAAACCCTGGCGGTGCTGGAGCGCGAGCTGCCCAAGCTCAAGGCGCAGGGCATTGACTGGATTGATATCAAGTTGATGATCAGCGTGCGTGGCAACCAGGCCATGGCCGGGCATGGCAAGAACGGTCAGTACCGTTAAATAAGATGGCGACATTCCAGTGTGGGAGCTGGCTTGCCTGCGATAGCGGTCTTTCAGTGACAAATAGGTCAACTGAACCACCGCTATCGCAGGCAAGCCAGCTCCCACCGTGATTTCTGTCGGTTTAGAGGTAGCGCGCCATGATCTCGTCGACGCCGCCGTCTTTGCGCAACTGATCCAGCGCGGCCTGCAGCTTGGCCACCAGCTCATCCGGCACATCTTTGTTCAACGCAAGATAGAGCTGGGCGCTGTTGAAGCGCAGCACGGTCTTGAGCCCCGTCACGCCCACCTGACGCGCCAGGTAACGCCCGGCGGGATCACCCGTCGCCCATAGGTCGATCTGGCCATCCATGAGCTTTTGCGCGTTGTCCTGGTCGCGTAACACCACCAGCGGATTGAGGCCCTGCTTCTCCAGGGTTTCGGCAATGGCGTCGCCCTTGTAGGCGCCAATCTTGTAGCGACGGGCGTGTTCAAGGTCCGCCAGTTCGATCTTGCTGTCAGCCTTGGCCAGCATCACCCAGTCGTCGGGGCCGATGGGACCGACCCATTTGAACAAGGCTTCACGACCCGGCAGGCGCGCCATCACGAATACGCCGTAACCGGGCTTTTCCAGGGCGAGTTTGTAGATTCGCTCCCAAGGAAAACGCAGGGTCAGGTTGTAGGAAATACCGGCACGCTTGAACGTCTCGCGCACGATGTCGACGGCGATGCCTTCGATGTTCTCGTCCTTGGCGAAGTTCTTGCCGTTTTTCGCCATGTTGTAGGGCGGGAAGTTTTCCGTCAGCAACACCAGGGAGGCGTCGGACGGCTCTTCGGCACGGGCCGAGCCTGCCAAAAGCATGGAAGTACTGGCGAGGGCGAGCAGCAGGTGTTTGAACATGAAGGTTACCGGAATCCATGGCAAGCGCAGAGAGTGCCGCGCGCCTGCCATGGTGTCCAGCAGCGTTTAGCGAACGACGATACCGCGCGCCGCCATGTAGGCCTTGGCCTCGGGAACGGTGTATTCGCCAAAGTGGAAAATACTCGCCGCCAGCACTGCGCTGGCATGGCCTTCGATCACGCCGTCGGCCAAGTGCTGCAGGTTGCCGACACCGCCGGAAGCGATCACTGGAATACCCAGCGCATCACTGATGGCGCGGGTTACGCCCAGGTCGAAGCCGTTTTTCATGCCGTCCTGGTCCATGCTGGTCAGCAGGATTTCACCGGCGCCCAGGCCTTCCATCTTCATCGCCCACTCCACCGCGTCCAGGCCGGTCGGCTTGCGACCGCCGTGGGTGAAGATCTCCCAGCGCGGGGTTTCGCCCGGGCCGGAGACTTTCTTGGCGTCGATGGCGACCACGATGCACTGCGAACCGAAGTGCTGCGCGGCTTCACCGACAAACTCCGGGTTGAACACGGCGGCGGTGTTGATCGAAACCTTGTCCGCACCGGCGTTGAGCAGGTTGCGGATGTCTTGCACCGTGCGCACGCCACCGCCCACGGTCAGCGGGATAAACACCTGGCTGGCCATGCGCTCGACGGTATGCAGCGTGGTGTCGCGGCCGTCGACGCTGGCGGTGATGTCGAGAAAGGTAATCTCGTCGGCACCTTGCTCATCGTAGCGACGGGCGATTTCCACCGGGTCGCCGGCGTCACGGATGTTCTCGAACTTGACGCCCTTGACCACGCGACCGTTGTCGACGTCCAGGCAAGGGATGATGCGTTTGGCCAGCGCCATGGTCAGTCCTCAGCCGTTGTAGGCGTCGCAGTAAGCCTGGGCTTCGGCGACGTCCAGGGTGCCTTCGTAGATCGCGCGGCCGGTGATGGCGCCGATGATGCCGGGCGCCTTGGCGTCCAGCAGCGATTTAATGTCGCCCAGGTTGTGAATGCCACCGGAGGCGATCACCGGAATCTTCGTTGCAGCCGCCAGAGCAGCGGTGAACGGTACGTTGCAGCCCTGCATCATGCCGTCTTTGGCGATGTCGGTATAAACGATGGCGGATACGCCGTCGGCTTCGAACTGCTTGGCCAGGTCGATCACTTGCACGGTGCTGATTTCAGCCCAGCCGTCGGTGGCGACGAAACCGTCTTTGGCGTCCAGGCCGACAATCACCTTGCCCGGGAATGCGCGGCAGGCTTCAGCGACGAACGCCGGATCTTTCACGGCCTTGGTGCCGATGATCACGTAGCTGACGCCGGCCTTGACGTAGTGCTCGATGGTTTCCAGGGAGCGGATACCGCCGCCGATCTGGATCGGCAGGTTCGGGTAGCGCTTGGCAATGGCGGTAACTACTTCGCCATTCACCGGCTGGCCTTCGAAGGCACCGTTCAAGTCCACCAGATGCAGACGACGGCAGCCACCTTCTACCCATTTGGCAGCCATGCTCACCGGGTCATCGGAGAACACGGTGGAGTCTTCCATGCGGCCTTGGCGCAGGCGTACACAAGCGCCGTCCTTGAGATCGATAGCGGGGATAATCAGCATCTGGCAAACCTTATTCGATATTCAGCAATGCTTGGGAAATCAGGGTTTCTCAAGCGACCACAGGTCGCTTTCGATGCTTTCGAACCTTTCTTTAAGGAGCGTCTGCGTGTCGAAAATCGCCCTGTTGTAATAGTGCGGCGCCACTTCGGTGGTGAACAGCTCAAGAATCTCGGCGACCTCGAACGAGCCCAGCTTGAGCTCGAAGCGGTCCTCCATGAAGCGCTTGATCTTGAGGGTAGCCTCACTCTCCTGCTCGGGCGTGAGGTTCAAGATCGGCAACTTCGGTTTCTTGGCCATTTACCAGCGACCATCCCACGCGGCGAAGTTCTGCAGCAATTGCAGGCCATGGGTATGGCTCTTCTCCGGGTGAAACTGCACGGCAAACCGCGAGCCTTCGGCCAGCGCTGCGGCAAAGTCGACGCCATAGTGCCCGCCACCGACCACCTGGCGCGGGTTACCCGCGGCGATGTAGTAGCTGTGCACGAAGTAGAAGCGCGCCATGTCCGGGATTTCATGCCACAGCGGGTGGTCGACGGTGCGGCGCACTTCGTTCCAGCCCATGTGCGGGACTTTCAGGTGTTCGCCGTCTTCGTGCAGGTCTTTGCCGAAGAACTTCACCTGGCCCGGGAACAGGCCGATGCAGTCGACGCCGTCGTTCTCTTCACTGCGATCGAGCAAGGCTTGCATGCCCACGCAAATGCCGAGAAACGGACGGTCCTGGCTGACTTCACGCACCAGGCTGTCAAAGCCCAGGCGGCGGATCTCGGCCATGCAATCGCGAATCGCGCCGACGCCGGGAAATACCACCCGGTCGGCTTCGCGAATCACATTGGCATCGCTGGTGATCAGCACCTTGCCGGCGCCTACGTGCTCGAGGGCCTTGGCCACCGAGTGCAGGTTACCCATGCCGTAATCGATAACCGCGACCGTCTGCATTACAGAACGCCCTTGGTCGAGGGCATTTGCCCGGCCATGCGGTCATCCAGCTCCACGGCCATGCGCAGGGCGCGGCCGAAAGCCTTGAACACGGTTTCGATCTGGTGGTGGGTGTTGGTGCCGCGCAGGTTGTCGATGTGCAGGCTGACAAGTGCGTGGTTGACGAAACCCTGGAAAAACTCCTGGAACAGGTCGACATCGAAGCCGCCCACGGTGGCGCGGGTGTAGGGCACGTGCATCTGCAGGCCTGGGCGGCCGGAGAAGTCGATGACTACGCGCGACAGCGCTTCGTCCAGCGGGACATAGGCGTGGCCGTAGCGACGGATGCCTTTTTTGTCGCCGATGGCCTTGGCAAATGCCTGGCCGAGGGTGATGCCTACGTCTTCCACCGTATGGTGGTCGTCGATATGCAGGTCGCCCTTGCACTCGATATCCAGGTCGATCAGCCCATGACGGGCGATCTGGTCCAGCATGTGCTCAAGAAAAGGGACACCGATATTAAATCGGGCCTTTCCGGTGCCATCCAGGTTGATCGAGGCTTTGATCTGGGTTTCCAGAGTGTCGCGCTCGACGGACGCCTTACGTTCGGCCATCACCAGCTCCGCAAAATCATTGGGCGAAAAAGGCAGCCATTATAGGGGCGCGGGCGCCAAACAGAAACATCGAAGGGGATAAGACTGATGGAGTGTCGGGGATAGACATGTGCATACAAGTGTGGGAGCTGGCTTGTGGGAGCGGGCTTGCTCGCGAAAGCGGTGTGTCAGCCAATACATGTGCTGACTGATCCATCGCATTCGCGAGCAAGCCCGCTCCCACACAAGCCCGATCCCACAAGGGTTACGCGGTGTTAGTGGAACAATACTGCGGTTTTCTGCAGGGTGACCCACACGCCCCACGCCAACGGAATACCCACTACCAGCCAGGCAGCGATCGCCATTGGCACGCTGCCGGACGAGGCTTTCCACTCCAGAGAAGTCGTGGCGTCAGCCCCTTTGTCGTGACCCAGCGCCTGTTCGGCAGCCAGCTGCGCATCGGTCATGAAGTACTTGTCGGCCACCGGGCGAACCAGCAGGTTGCAGATGAAGCCCAGCACCAGCAGGCCTGCGAGGATGTACAAGGTGATGTCGTAAGCCGCAGCGCGCGGAACGCCAATGCTCAGCTGATACTCACGCAGGTAGTTCACCAACACCGGACCAAGCACGCCCGCCGCCGCCCAAGCGGTCAACAGGCGACCGTGGATCGCGCCGACCATTTGCGTACCGAACAGGTCCGCCAGGTAGGCCGGGACCGTCGCAAAACCACCGCCGTACATCGACAGGATGATGCAGAACGCGGCCACAAACAGCGCAACGTTGCCCAGGTGTCCCAGGTTCGGAATCAGCGCGTACAGGGCAAAGCCCAGGGCGAAGAACACGAAGTAGGTATTTTTACGGCCCAGGTAATCGGAGAACGACGCCCAGAAGAACCGGCCACCAATGTTGAACAGGCTGAGCAAACCGGTGAACCCGGCCGCGATTGCAGCAATAGACGCCAGTTGACCGGCATCCAGTTGGCCAAACGTCAGACCATTACCCAGCAACTTGCCACCGAACACTTCCTGCAGCAGCGGCGACGCCATGCCGAGGATGCCGATACCGGCCGATACGTTCAGGCACAGCACCAGCCACACCAGACGGAATTGCGGGGTTTTCCAGGCCACGTTCACGTGCACGTGACGATGAGTGATCATCGCGTTATTGGCTTTTTTCGCCGGGGCGGTCCAGCCCTCAGGCTTCCAGCCGGTCGGCGGAACGCGGTAGGACAGTGCGCCACCAATCATGAACACGAAGTAGATCACGGCCATGACCACGAAGCTCTGCCATACGCCCACGCTTGTCGGCGAAGCGAAGTGGCCCATCAGCGCTGCAGCCAACGGTGCACCCACCATTGCGCCGCCGCCGAAGCCCATGATCGCCATGCCGGTGGCCATGCCGCGCTTGTCCGGGAACCACTTGATCAGGGTCGACACGGGCGAGATGTAGCCCAGGCCCAGGCCGATACCGCCAATCACTCCAGAGCCGATCCACATCAGCCAGATCTGGTGGGTGTAAACGCCCAACGCCGAGATCAACAGGCCGCCGCACCAGCACAAGGCCGATACAACGCCGGCTTTACGTGGCCCGGCATGTTCCAGCCAGCCGCCCCAGATCGCTGCCGAGCAGCCCAGGAAGATGAAGAACAGGGTGTAGATCCAGCCCAGCATGGAGATGGGCCAGTCGCACTGGGACGAGAAGACTTGCGCGATAAAGCTCATGTCCGGTGCACAGGCAACCGGTGCGGTGATACCCAGCGCCTTGGACAGTGGCAGCCAAAACACCGAGAAGCCGTAGGCCATGCCGATGCAGAGGTGGATGGCCAGGGCGGCCGGTGGAACCAGCCAGCGGTTGAACCCCGGCTTGGCGATAATGCGCTCCTTGGACAGGAACGCAGGCTGTGCGGCAGTATTGCCAGCCGCAGTGCTTGTGCTCATTGGTGTTTCCCCCAGTTATTAGTATGTGTCCGTCAGGCGCTCTCTCCCTCGGCCTTGCACGCAAAGCGTTGGCCGTTGTTGTTGAGTAAAGCTCCTTTTGAGCGCGACGCTGTGTCGCAGACGACAGACGAACCCGCGCAGATTAGCACCAGTGGATGACAGAAAAACCAAACTGATATCACCTTTTTCACGCAATCTGATTTGTTCGTCGGCAAAATCCGATTTTGCCGACGCTGGATACAATGTAACGATGCGTGAACTGACGCAGGCCGTCGGGCGTTATACTCTGCGGCTAAATTTTGAAATCGACATACAAGGACTCGCCCATGAAAGCGTTCGGCAAAATCCTGGGTCTGGTACTTCTCGGGCTGTTGCTGATCATTGTGGCCCTGGGCTTTGCCCTGACCCACCTCTTCGATCCCAACGATTACAAAGACGAGATTCGCCAGATTGCCCGCGACAAGGCCCACATCGAGCTGACGCTCAATGGCGATATCGGTTGGAGCCTGTTCCCCTGGCTGGGCCTGGAATTGCACGAAGCCAGCGTCGCGACCATGACCAACCCTACCCAACCGTTTGCCGACCTGCAGATGCTTGGCCTGTCGGTGCGCGTGCTGCCGCTGTTGCGCCGCGAAGTGCAGATGAGCGACGTGCGTGTCGAAGGCCTGAACCTGCGCCTTAACCGTGACAAGCAAGGCCACGGCAACTGGGAAGACATCGGCAAGAATGTGACCGAAACCACCGCCGGCGCCCCCGCTGCGGCGCAGCAGCCCGCCGAGCCGGAACCCGAGAAGCCGCCAAAGCCGATCCGCCTGGACATCGACAGCCTGACCATCAACAACGCCCGCGTTGAATACAACGACGAGCAAACCGGCAAGCAGTACAGCGCCGAAAGCATTCAACTGAGCGCCGGCGCTGTGCATGAAGGCGCGAGCATTCCGCTCAAACTCACCGCGTTCCTGGGCAGCAACCAGCCGCTGATGCGAGTCAAGACCGAGCTTAATGGCAACCTGCGCATTCAGCGCGCCCTCAAGCGCTACCAGTTCGAAGACATGAAGCTCAGCGGCGAAGCCACCGGCGAGCCGCTGCAAGGCAAGACCGTGACCTTCTCCACCCAAGGTCAATTGCTGGTGGACCAGGCGGCCAACATTGCCGAGTGGACCAACCTCAAGCTCTCCGCCAACCAGCTGCGCGCCCTGGGCGAACTGAAGGTCAATGACCTGGACAAAACCCCGCAGCTCAGTGGCGCCCTGTCCATTGCCCAGTTTGACCTGGCCAAGTTCCTCGACAGCGTCGGCCACCCGCTGCCGCCGATGGCCGCAGGCAGCCTGAGCAAAGTCGAACTGGTCAGCCGCCTCAAGGGCACGCCTACCAGCGTGGCGCTGGAAGACCTGAACTTGAAACTCGACAGCAGCACCTTCACCGGTCGCATTGCTGTCGAAGATTTCGCCAAGCAAGCCCTGCGCGTGCAGCTCAAAGGCGACACCTTCAACGCCGACGACTACCTGCCGGCCAAGTCCGAGACCGCCAAAGGTGCGGCCGCCGCACGCCAGGCCGAAGTGCAGAACAGCGAAGCGGGCGCGATGGCCGCCGGTGGCACCACACCACTGCCGGATGCACCGACCAAAGGCGCGTGGAGCACCGACAAACTGCTGCCATTGACGCGCCTGCGCACCTTGGACGTGAATGCCGACCTGGCCTTCGGCCAACTGACCCTGAGCAAACTGCCGATCCAGAATGCCGCACTTAAAGCGTCCGGCATCGACGGCCAACTCAAGCTCGACACCCTGAGCGGCGGCCTCTACAACGGCACCTTCCAGGCCAACGGCACGCTCGATGTGCGCCAGGACATCCCGGTGCTGGCGCTGCAAACCCACATCAAGCAAGTGCCGGTTGAGCGAATCCTGCAAGCCCAGGGGCAAAACCCGCCGGTGAAAGGCCAGGTCACCCTGGACAGCAACCTCAACGGCCGTGGCAACAGCCAGAAGGCACTGATCGATAGCCTCAACGGCACCGCCAGCTTCGTGATCAATAACGGCATGCTGCTCAATGCCAACCTCGAACAGCAACTGTGCACCGGCATCGCCCTGCTCAACCGCAAGACCCTGAGCAGCACGCCGCAGGGCAAGGACACGCCGTTCCAGGAACTGCGCGGCAACTTGACCTTCCGTAACGGCGTGGCCAGCAACCCCGACCTGAAAGTGCGCATCCCCGGCCTGACGGTCAACGGCAACGGTGACGTCGACCTGCGCGTGCTGGGCATGGACTACCGCGTCGGCATCATCGTCGAAGGCGACAAGCGCGACGTGCCGGACCCGGCTTGCCAGGTCGGCTCCAACTTCCAGGGCATCGAAGTGCCGCTGCGCTGCCGTGGCCCGCTGGAACTGGGCGCCAAGGCCTGCCGCCTGGACAAGGATGGCTTGACCCAAGTCGCCATCAAGGCGGCCGGCAACAAGCTCAGCGATAAACTTGAAGAGAAGCTCGACAAGGTCAACCCACAGTTGAAAGACGCTCTGAAGGGCCTGTTCAAGCGATGAGAAACGAGCAGTTTTCGCAGGCGGTACTGGACTGGTACGACCGCCACGGTCGCCATGACCTGCCTTGGCAACAGGGCATCACGCCTTACCGGGTGTGGGTGTCGGAGATCATGCTGCAACAGACCCAGGTCAGCACGGTATTGAATTACTTCGACCGCTTCATGGCCTCGCTGCCGACGGTCGAAGCCCTGGCCGCTGCGCCGGAAGATGAAGTGCTGCACCTGTGGACCGGCCTGGGTTACTACACCCGCGCACGCAACCTGCAGAAGACCGCCAAAATCGTCGTCGCCGAATACGGCGGCGAGTTTCCCAAGGACGTCGAAAAACTCACTGAATTGCCCGGCATTGGTTTGTCCACCGCCGGCGCAATCGCCAGCCTTAGCATGGGCCTGCGTGCGCCGATTCTCGATGGCAACGTCAAGCGCGTGTTGGCGCGCTTTACCGCGCAAGAGGGTTACCCAGGCGAGCCCAAGGTCGCCAAGCAGCTTTGGGCGACCGCAGAACGCTTCACGCCACACGATCGCGTCAACGCCTACACCCAGGCGATGATGGACATGGGCGCCACGCTCTGCACCCGCAGCAAACCCAAATGCCTGCTGTGCCCGCTGGAAAAAGGCTGCGAAGCCCACATGCTCGGCCTGGAGACGCGCTATCCGATCCCCAAGCCGCGCAAGACCATCCCGCAAAAGCGCACGCTGATGCCGATGCTGGCCAATGCCGAGGGCGCGATTCTGCTTTACCGTCGCCCCTCCACGGGCCTGTGGGGCGGTTTGTGGAGCTTGCCGGAGCTCGATGACCTGCAAGACCTGGAACACCTGGCTAACCAGCACGCGCTCGAACTGGGCAAACCGCATGAACTGCCGGGGCTGGTCCACACCTTCAGCCATTTCCAGCTGGCCATCGAACCCTGGCTGGTCCAGGTCGAGGAATCCGCCCATCACGTGGCCGAGGCCGACTGGCTCTGGTATAACCTCGCCACCCCGCCGCGCCTGGGCCTTGCCGCCCCGGTGAAAAAACTGCTGAAGCGCGCGGCTGAAGTATTGAACGCAGGAGTTCCGTCATGACCCGCACCGTAATGTGCCGCAAGTACAAAGAAGAATTGCCAGGCCTGGATCGCCCTCCGTACCCAGGTGCCAAGGGCCAGGACATTTTCGAACACATATCCGCCCAAGCCTGGGGTGATTGGCTGAAACACCAGACCCTGCTGATCAACGAAAAACGCCTGAACATGATGAACGCCGAAGATCGTAAATACCTGGCGGGCGAGATGGACAAGTTCTTTTCCGGCGAGGATTACGCCAAGGCCGACGGCTACGTGCCGCCTGCTCAATAATTGATCAAAATTCGGGGTCGGCACGTAAGCGACGGTAATAATTAAATATTTTTTGAAAACTTGCTTGACGACCCCCTGAAAAACCCGTTTAATGCGCCCCGTTGCCCAGATAGCTCAGTCGGTAGAGCAGGGGATTGAAAATCCCCGTGTCGGCGGTTCGATTCCGTCTCTGGGCACCACTAATTTCAAGGCTTAGCGCAACACTAAGCCTTTAGTCCCTCGCTCCAGAGGTACAGTTTCGGTACAGTGCCGATACGTAAGCTCTGGAGACAGCGATGGCGACAATAGTAAAGACTCCCTCAGCAACATGGAAAGCAATCATCCGTAAGCAAGGATGGCCTACAGCTTCCAAGACCTTCCGAACCAAACGTGATGCCGAAGACTGGGCTCGTAGCACCGAGGACGAAATGGTCCGCGGGATGTACGTCCGTCGCACCCTCTCAGAAAAAATGACTTTAGAAGCCGCCCTGCGTCGCTACCTCCTCGAAGTCACCCCCTCCAAAAAAGCCTCTACTCAAAAAGCCGAGAAGACCAAGGCCGAACCGCTAATCCGTCTTCTGGGAAAATACTCACTCGCCGCATTAACTCCAGATATCGTCGCCGGCTACCGCGACAAGCGATTGAACGAGCCTGTACGCACGAAGCTCAAGAAAGATAGCCTGATCATCCCCGGGAACGTCAGCGCGAACACGGTGCGCCTTGAGCTCGCTCTACTCAGCAATCTGTTCACAGTAGCCATTCAAGAGTGGCGTATCGGCCTTCCACAAAATCCGGTAGCAAACATCCGCAAGCCAAGTCCTGGACCAGGAAGGAATAGACGCCTCGCTCCAGAGGAAAAAATACGCCTTCTCAAAGCCGTAAACGCCTATCACAACCCCATGCTCGGCTGGATCGTCAGAATCGCCCTAGAAACCGGTATGCGCTCTTCAGAGATCACGACACTGCGTCGCCACCAAGTCAACCTCAAAAAGCGCGTAGTGACGCTCTCAGACACCAAAAATGGTGAGCACCGCTCTGTACCTCTCAGCACTCTGGCGACAGCTGCGATTACCGAGGCGATGGATAACCCTGCGCGGCCGACCGACACGGACTTAGTTTTCTTTGGCGAACCAGGTAAGGATGACAAGCGACGCCCATATGTGTTTTCCAAGGTCTGGAACAACATGAAGAAGAAACTCGGTATGGCGGATTTTCGTTTTCACGATCTTCGTCATGAGGCGGTGAGCTGCCTTGTTGAGACTGGTAAGTTCTCAGACCAGCAAGTAGCAGCAATAAGTGGGCACAAATCAATGCAGATGCTAAAACGCTATACGCACTTGAGGTCAGATGAATTAGTAGAACTCCTTGACCAAGCCTCAGAAAGAACAACCCAACAATTCAAAATTGAGCAATAGAATGCCAGAACAGAATAAATACTCAATGTACTTCTCCACAACCATGAAGGCCATCTATGAAACCGTCTTTGTTCTTTTACCTGTAGCAGTCTGGATACTTGTAATAATGTCCTTCGGAGGCAGTCAAGAAGAGATAAAGTCGTTATCTGCATGGCCGTTCGCCTGCCTTGCACTATTTTGTGCAGCGCTACGAGACGGAATAAGCGCATTCCATCAAGACAATCCGTTCGACAAGAGACAAAGGGAAATTTTAGTTATTGGAGCTTTAGTAGGCGTCGTATTTAGCACAGTACTATTAACAATATCAATACTAAAATCCAGAGGACAAATAAACACCCCAGTACCAAACTTCCAGAATTTCGTATATCTAGTGCTATACATAGGAATTGCGCTACTTTTCGTGGTAAAAGCAACACTTATCCAACGAAAAGAATTTGGCAAATACAACTCCTAGACCAAGGCCACATAAATCCCAGGCTCGCAAAAAACGAGCCTGCAACCCAAAGAACCAGGAACAGTTTAAAAGCAAACTAAAAGAAAATCCTAATTTGAAAACCAAAACCGACTAATCATCTGCATAACCATTTTTTACCCCAAGAGCCTGAACATAATGTCTTGTCTGCAACTCAAGCACATCTTTCATCTGGCGACCAACATCATCTTCCAACCCCCAATCATACGCCAATCTCTCTAAACGACTGCCCGATAAAAGCCGATCTGCTTTTTTAGTGAAAAAAGCAGGCTTCAGAAAATCATTGGAAGTCACAAGCGCTTTAAGCAATGTTGCTTTTTCATTAGTAATACATGGAAAGCGTCGAAGCCTATCAACTAAATATAGCGCCCGGCGGCGCATCAACCCCGTACACCCCGCCATGTCGTTGCTTAAAATGTATTGAATACTTTCTACTGCATCATCAGCGAACCAAACAATCAAGGCTAACTCCGCCAGTAACTCAGAGCTAGCCTCGCACAACGGAGCACTTGCTAGGCGGTATAGAGGATGCACCCGAGAAGTGCTCATTGAGTTAAGCCGCTGCGAGATTTTTTAGGAATCGCCGGAAAGCGCGTTCAGTCACTCGGGTCTTAGCTGCAGCAGCGTATGCAGCGACAACTTGCTCAAGCATTGGCGTCAGCAGAGTTTCCATGGCTTTCAGTTGCGCTTCAGCCTCTGGGGCTTCAAGGCGCGGGCTCGCTTCCACCAGAAGGTCAGCGATGAGAGTTTCAGAAATTACGGATATAGGTACAATCGACATAGCCATTTCAGGACCTCCTGCGGTCTTGGTGGTTAGGCGCTGCCTGGGGTTGCCGCCCCGGGCAGACGCTGACTTCTTTTAGTTTCGATAATAACCCACTCCCCGTCCAGTGCTGTTTGTATGTTTTTCTTTTAGCCAATACAAAACAAACGTTTAGAGATGCTCAACACCTTGATCTACGTGGCCTAGATCACCGGCCAGGTGAATACTTATGGGGCGAAGGTGAAAGGATATGGGGCGCAAGGTGAACGTTTATGGGGAGCCGTTTTTTATAAGGTGAAAGCTTATGGGGAGCATAAAGTGAAAGGATATGGGGCTTAAGGTGAAAAGATATGGGGACCCTAGCAGCGACACTTTCTCTCCTACGGGAAAAAATTTAAATTTTGGGCTTATCACTGTTTTTTAGTAGAAAACCCTATAACACCCAAAGCCAATTACCCATCTATTATATGGTTTAATGACAAATCCACACCAATAACCCCTAACAATAAAATTCAGACAACAAATAATACGCAACAATACATTTGACAAAAAAGGAAGCTATTCCAAATTATATGGGCACACTCTACCTGACTTGAGAGCCCACCAATGAACACAGCTATCAATCTTAAACCCACCTTCGAATCCGAATTTTTACGTCGATATGGGCCGCTTCTATCCCAAGACCAGATGGCCAATCTTCTGGAGAAAACTCCGGGTGGGCTCAGAGCATTCTTGCTTCAACGGTCAAAACTAGCCGTAGGGCTTTCAAACTGCAAAGTTCAGGTTGGCCGAAGAATTTTCTACCGGACGATTGAAGTTGCGGAGCTTCTATCATGCCGCGCATAAGATCACTTCTTTCTTCGCCAAAACTTACAACTTTAACGAATCGGATATTCTATCTATTGCTTGTGCTATCCAATATTTTGTTACCCGCAGGGCAACATAGAATATGGGGTGGTCTCCGGCGATGGTGGATATTTCCTTTGACCGCGGCCGCAACCTACATATCAATGCAGCTCTATCTCCATGGTCACGGCTTGTATTGGAGGCTGGTCGGGGTGCCCTATACGTTGCTATATGTGCACGACGCCTTGGCAGTAACCGAAGTTTCAGCCAATAGCCCGAGCGTTGAGAAATGAAATTATCACTCCGTTTGTTGATGCTGCTTGCGGCTCTTTCCTGCGGACCAGCCCTAGCCGCAGATGGCCCCTTTCAGCAGTTCACCCCACCACCAGGTGATACGTCGATCGACTTTCTGGAGGAAGTATTCGGTTCCATCGTTGGTACCATCCATTCAGGGGGCAATGTCCAAATAGGGGAAGCCGAGGACGTCATGGGTTCCATGATGGGGGTCTTCGGTGGCGCGGTGCTTTTCCTAGGCATGCTACTCGTGGGCTACACCACGATCAAAGGCACGATCGACTCCGCACATGACGGCGAGGTACTTGGCAAGAAAATGAGCTCGATCTGGATTCCGCTTCGGACTGTCGGCGGCACTGCCCTCCTCCTTCCCCTCGGGCATGGTTACTCGCTGATCCAAATCATCGTGCTCTGGCTCGCGATCCAAGGCGTCGGTATTGGCGATGCGATCTGGAGCCAGGCTGTAGACCAGATGGGGAGAGACGGGATGCTCACCCGCCCGATGATCCCCGACTCACGACCATTGGCGGCCAGCATTCTGAAGTTCGAGGTATGCGCCGCCGCCATGAACAAGCAGTTTGCGGCCTCGGGGCGCTCGACCAGAATTCAAGCCGTTTCCTCACCACGCAAAGTGGCGAATACCGGAGAGCTTGATGTGGGCCTTCCGGACGGCGTCCCGGTGTATGGCGCGGTGAACATGATCCAGAAGTACGCCAATGCCTCGTACACAGTCATCGACTACAAATGGAAAGCCAACGACAGCTCCTACATGAATCCTGATGTTTGCGGCGCACTGACCTGGAAACAAAGCTGGGAAGCCTCGGAAGGCAACAGCAACACCAAGATCATCAAGGAGCCGATCCTCGCTGCTCATGCAAAAGCCGTTCAGCAGATGATCCTCGACATTCGCCCGACGGCTCAGCAGATCGTTGCAGGGCAGAAGCCTGAAGCAGGGGTTCTCGACTCTGCGGCAAACAAGTATGAAAACTCACTTCGGACGGCAGCCAAAACAGCCGTTTCGCAGACTAGCGATCGAGCCCGAGCTGACTTCCTCTCTGGCGCGAAAGACGGCGGCTGGCTGTTTGCCGGAACCTGGTACAACCACATCGTCAAAATGAACGATGTCATGCAGTCGACCTTGAATGCTCTACCGGCAGCCGAGCCGATCGACATCATCGACAAGGAAACGAAGGAGTCACTGCAGACGTATCAGGACGTCATTACGACAGCTGACGAATACGCGAAGAATCGGGTTGAGTCCATCAGAAACGTTTACTACGCCGATACGAACATTCGCGCACCAAGGGACGGCGAAGGGGCATGGGAGTACGTCAAAAAAATGCTTTCGGCCCCTTTCATGGGTGCTATCAACCAGATGACTCAAAGCATTGCCGGCTCGAATTTGAACCACATGAGCCAGATGAAATCCTTCGGAGATGTGATCGTCACGACCGGTGAGGTGATGATGACTGCAATGGCAAGTGCGGTGGGCGTCTCAAACTCTTGGGCAGCTCAGGCGACGGTGAAGGTTGGCTTCGACGCCGGAGCTGTTTTCCAATTTCTTTCCTCATTGATCACAGTCTTACTGATCAGTTTATTTTTCTTCGGCGCTACGTTGAGCACCTATGTGCCAATGATCCCATTCATCACATGGATTACCTCCGTAGTGAACTGGTTCGTCCTGGTGCTTGAGTCAGTGATCGCCGCACCCCTGTTCGCCGTTGCGCACATTCACCCGGACGGCGACGATGCAGTCGGCAAGGCTGGCCAGGGTTACATGATGATCCTCTCGCTGGTAATGCGCCCAGCACTCATGCTGTTTGGACTGATAGGCGGAATGCTACTGACGCAGCCGATTGTGGGCTTCATCAACGTTGGCTTCATGTCCGTTGTGGCAGGCATTCAGGCCGACTCCATGACTGGGATAGTCTCCTTCGTAGCTTACGTGGCCATCTATGTAATCGTGATGACCACTGTCGTGCACATCGTTTTTAGCCTGATCCATTGGGTGCCAGACAATATCATTCGGTGGATTGGTCACGCTGCCGGCGGCATCGGAGACGCCCAGAGCACGGGCGACAGCGGTCACGATGTTTTCATCGGTGGTGTCAGAGAGGCCAAGCATGGGGCGTCTGGAGGCTTGGGCGGGAGCGGGCATAAGTCACTTGGGCCGGAGGGAAGCGGCACCCCGGGGCCGAGCGGCTCAAACTCACCAAGCAATAAAGATCTTCTTGGAAGTGGCCCGAGACCAGGTGACTGAGAACTCAGTCTTGGGGAAAGAGGTTATTACCGGGAAAAGCCTTTCGGGCTTGAAACTTCATAGCCACTTTCAATCATGCATTCCTCGAAAACCTCTTGGCGAATGGCATCACGATTTTGCTTGAGTAACAGATGAGAGTTTGGCTTTACAGCCCTTAACTCATCCATGAGCAAGCGGAGCAAATGATTATTTGCGTCGAAATCGGCTTGCATGATTACCACACGCTCACTCAGTGCGGAAACTTGAGTCTTTAATTTATTTGAGTGAGCACGCCACTCAGCAATCTTAGATTCATATTCATTCTGGATGGATCGTGCACGAGCAAAACCGGCACCAAGACCACCTTGATAATCAGAGTTACTCATTCAAAACCTCCAAAGCAGACTAAAACTCAAAGAGAGAAATCATGCGGAGATTCAAGCAGCAAATCAACTTAAAATCCAGTGGGCAATCAGGCTTTGCCACAATCGAAATGATCGTTGTACTGATACTGGTGGTAGCCGCATTGGGGATTGGCTCTCAAGCGATGTTCGACCATGCAGATAACATGGCGGGACAATCCGCGGCTGATCATCAAAAAATCATTTCGGATGCAGCAAGTGCATACATTAAAGACAACTACGCTGCCGTTCTCAATGTCGCAACACCGACGGAGCCGGCCAACATTACCGTGGGCATGCTTAAAAACACCGGTTATCTACCACCTAGCGTGACTGACATAAATAACTTTGGCCAAAGCTATTCGGTGCTTGCTATTAAGCCAACAGCAAACAAGCTTCAAACCTTGGTCATCACTACCGGAGGGGAAACAATTCCGGAAACCAGCATCCGTCGAATCTCTAAGCAGGTGGGCGCAAGAGGCGGGTACATCTCGAACATCGATACCAGTGTCGTTGAAGGTACATATGGAGGGTGGAATGTTTCTTTGGCGCCCTATGGCACTTCACCAGGTGAAGGCCATCTTGCGACCGCGCTGTTTTTTGATGATGGAGCCCTCACCGACGACTACCTCTATCGGAACGCCGTGCCGGGCCATCCGGAAGTCAATGAAATGAACACCTCGATCGATATGAAGGGAAACAACCTCAACAACGCTGCAAATGTGAACGCCACTAATGTCAATGCAACGACCGTAAACGCCAGCAACGCTGCGGTTACCGGGACAGTTAAAGCGGGTACAACGGACACCACCGGTGAAACCTATACCGGCGGCTGGTTCAAGACTCGCGGCGACACTGGCTGGTACAACGAAAAGTGGAACGGCGGCTGGTACATGACCGATCCTAGCTGGGTTCGCTCATATGGTGACAAGGGCGTTTACACCGGCGGGGCGATTGCGGGTGGGACTTTGCAGTCTAACGGCAGAACCACCGTAGGTGAGTATCTACAGCTCAACGGCGTTGCGACTGAAGGCGCAGCGTGCTCCCCCAATGGCCTAGTCGGTCGAACTGCGGCAGGCCTAACACTATCTTGCCAATCCGGCGCATGGAAAGGGGCGGGTAGCATCCGCGGCATTGGCAGCGGATTCATGACTGGTGGGGCTGGGACTTACGTAAACCAAATGACAGGTGGATTTAATTGCCCTGCAGGATTAATCCCGGTCCTCACAGGCGGGCAAGTTAACGGTAGTTGTCAACCTTGCTTTATGTACTCGTGCGTCCTGCCATAGCAAAAGCCCAAATCTCAGGACATGTAAATAGGGACACTCGTGACCTAAATACGATAGTCATCAGTGACCTAAAAAAAGATGCGCCGCATGTGACCTAAAAATAAAACACATTCACGCACCTGCGTGAATGTGGGCGCTGGTCGACGTAGTCGATTCACGTAGTGAAAAGCGCCCTTTCCGTCAGCCACAGAAAAGTCTCAGGTCACAAAAAGGAATAGGTATGAGGACACAGTCAGAAGCATTTGCTCTCATAGTAGAGGCCAGACAGCATTTAAAGAATCAGGTGTCCAATTCTCTATCTGAGCAGACCATAAAAGGCTATGAGAGCGAGGCTAAGCGGCTGCTCGCCAAAAGCGAATCGGATATCGACAAAATACTTCCTGCCATCCGAGATACAACAAGCAAGTCGACATATCACAGACGTAAGGCGGCCATTAAATACGTTCTGATGCAGGTGCTTGAGAGGCAAATTCGCCTTCAGGATAAGGCGCAGCGAGGGCAGCACACAGAGGATTTCCATCGGCACATAGAGGTCATTAATGGCACCTTGAAAATGCTCAATGCGATCGCAGAGAGTACAGATGCCTGCCCACTAGAAAAGACTAAAAGACGAAGGTCAAAGCGCCAAGATCTTCATAAACTGCCGTCCAACTGGCGCGATCTGATGGCCGACGAGACTGAGCATGGCAAATACCAGATTCCCTACCTTGTCAGCGCGATTTGCGGATGTCGACCAGGTGAGCTTGAAAAAGGCGTGAACGTGACTTTTTCTGCTACCGAACTGCTGATACGAATCGACAGTGGAATCAAGGTCACAGCAAGTAAAGGACAACCTTGGAGGGAGCTTCGATACTCACTGGATGATCACAGCCATCCATTGGTACGCCGCCTCATCGAGGTGCTCCAAGGTAAGCACCAAGCAGCAAGCGGTGGCACTATCATTTCTATCGAGAAACAAACAAATTTCAGAGCGGCCATGACCGCAGCGGGGAAAAAGCTTTGGCCCAACGGCCCCAGAGTTACGCCCTATTGCTTACGCCATGCCTTCGGTAGCGATCTTAAGCGTTCGGCACACCTGAATCACGATGAGGTCTCAGCGGCAATGGGACATTGCGTGAATAAAACGTTGAGCTATTACGGCCAATTCCAGATCGGAAGATCAGGGGGCTCAGACGTCTCTCCATCCTCGGTTCATGCAGCACGCCCAATTTTGCAAACGCGAAGCCCCATCCCG
This sequence comes from Pseudomonas sp. R76, assembly GCF_009834565.1. Taxonomy (GTDB): domain Bacteria; phylum Pseudomonadota; class Gammaproteobacteria; order Pseudomonadales; family Pseudomonadaceae; genus Aquipseudomonas. Next base: position 415,782 of record NZ_CP019428.1, on the reverse strand, counting down.
TTGCTTCGAGTGTCCGAGAAAAAATGCAGTTGACCTATGAGAGACTATCCGAGACCGTGCCTCCAACCCTCGACATGCTGCGGCAGCGAGCTGCCTTGGTCTCGGGTTATGGTCTGCGCATAACTGAACATATTTCCTATCATCGCAGCACCCATGTGACACGCTCATTCCTCGGGTCAGAAAGCTGCTATCTGCATTGCCTACTGCCAAAAAGCACGGAACTCGTATAGCATCTGGCCACCACATTCGAATCGGACTCGGAATGCAATGAACCTGGATAGAATTGTGTCAATTATAAGTCTGCTCATAGGGTTCGCGAGCGTAGGATTAAGTATTTATCTCGCTAATCCAGACAGCAATGCGAATGTTGTATCGCTTTCAGGATGGCTGGCATCAGCGATCATTACTATTATACTTAGTGTGAGCGCATTTAAAGCAATACAGACATTGCAAAACCATTCATCTAGTGCAATAGAAACTCTACAAAATGAAATTGTGCGAGCAAAAGATGACTCCATCAAACATCAAAATGATTTGATTTCCCAGCAGAATGATCTTGTATCTTACCGAAACATCTCCGCTGCACTGTCTTCAATGATAAACCCAGAACCAATTAAAGAAACAATACGCAACAAACTTGCAGCTCATATGGACAACACAAACGAGCATAGGGACGAGTGATGACTATAAATTTTAAAGACTATAACTACTTCCCAATAATTCGAACTCGACAAGCCGAGCTGAACGGTTACGCCCATTTATCCCCAGAAGCAAAAGATAGTCTTTTCCCGCTAATAACGCTGGGAAAATGGAGAAACTCTGAAGATTGCGATAAAGCCATCGCCAAAATTAGCGAGTGCGTAGATGGCAGAAGTTTTATATTGGATCTCACTCGAGACTTACAACACCAAAACCAAGCTGTACGTAATCTGCTTGACCCAGAATCAGATTTTAAGAACTGGGTAGACTTTGTAAGAAATAACGAAAAAGTAATCCCTACGGTTCAATTCACCCCGGGGGCAAAAGGACGAGAGATAGTCCGACAAGCTCTAGCATTAGAACGGCTTGGGCGCGCGCCAGTATTCAGAATAAGAGATTTCAAAAGTGATTTAGAAAATACGCTAAACGCTCTTTACGCACTCGAAAACCCAGAGAATTCACTAATAGTCATAGATGCCGCCTATATCCGAGACCTATCTACAAAAAATATAAAACCAGGGGTACTCGAAAGCATTCTTAGGACAATAAACACAATTGTCGAAGAAGTTCCCCAGGTACCTCGAGTTTTGGCCGGAACTAGCTTCCCTCGCTCAGTGATCCCCTCACTCAATGAAGGTAGCGAAACCTCAGGAAAGATAGAGATACTAGAAAATATTCTTTATGACGAGATAGGTTCTGATATCGTCAAATATGGAGACCACGTATCAATCCACTCCGTAGTTTACGACGATGAAGGTGGGGTATTTCTTCCACGGCTAGATGTTCCAAGCGACGGTTTTTGGTTCTTTGAAAGGCGCCCTAAGACTAAGGGCGAGGGTTATATAGACGCTGCAAGAACACTGCTGAACGAGCATCCTGAAGTGGGGGATAGCGGCTCATGGGGAGCTCAAATGCTTAAGAACACTGTAAGTCGAGAGGGCAACACCATTAACGCCCCAGTAACTGCAATTGCCGTGCGCGTCAACCTTCATATAAACTATCAGTTAGACTTGCTGTGTGAAAACAATTCAACAGCAGAGGATGATGACTGGATTCTTTAAACTGACGGAACTAAAATATAGCGAGGCATACTGTCTGGAATATCACCCTCCGGGAAGAACTTAGAGAGATTTATCTCGCGGCGCTTACTAGAGGGTGCACGCCTTTGATTCCAACCTAACTCTTCCTCAAGACGCAGCCTATTTACTTTAGAACGACTCAGATTTATAAGGTCAGCTGGCGCTACCACGCTTGAGCAGCCATCTAAAAAAGTCGAACTAAGAGAGCGGTATCTAGCCTTCACAAACCCTATAGCAGCCTTCCGAATGGTAGACATAGGAAATTGATCAAGCTGAGAAACAAGCTCCTCTCGGTCTGCGTCCTTAAAATTCATAACTACATCATGCGAACGAAGAAAGGAAACAAGTTCGCCTTTCAGCATAAAACCACAAATATTCTCTCTATCTGAAACCAACTCTAGACGACCAGGTCTACGAACTCGAATCTTTACCGCTCCATTTTTTACAAAAGCTTCCCAAACTCCTATACGCTCTTCTGTCCTCAATGCTTCATCAATATATTTGGAAGACACTACTAGAGTGAGCTTATCGAACCTTGATAAATAGCTTTCTAGTTGACCAGCAAGCCTGCTCAAATTATCTAAATCACTTTTCACTTCAAAAGCATTCATATGGCCGTTAGCAATGACCAGGTCGGCACGACGATCTCCATCCCCAATAACCATCTCGTTAATGAGAACTGCATCTTCTTTCGCAACACGGGCTCGAACCTTTTCGATAACGGCAGCTTTTATATCTTTTTCATTCAGTGTCGTTTTCATAAGCTCAGTGTTGCAGACCATCAGACTTTTAGCCAATTATGGGCAATTTACACAACGTCGCTTCGAAGCGCCCCCCCCTACCTGACACGGCTAGACCACCCACCGTCCCAGCATCACGCTTTCGCTAGCGACACAGTCTATCAGTACGATCAGCCACGGTCTTTCAGATGCAGAGTTTAGCTAAACGGCGCCACAGTATGCTACGGGGCTTTTTACAGGTGGTGGCATAACCTTTCACAAATGGTACATCCAATTCGCACTCATATTCTCCTGCCCGGTACTTCCATCTGCCCCGAGAATACACACTTGCTGCCATCACCAAGGCGCCCCATTAGGCCAAAACCCGAGACCAAGGCAGCTCCGCTGCCGCAGCGTGTCGAGGGTTGTTACGCAGAACCTGAGCCGAGTGGGTGAGACACAGCCCCCAAGCCAAGCTCCTACCGCTACATTTTGAGGTACACCAGCGGTACAGCACGAAGGAGCTCGAACGTACCATACCGTGCGCTAAAGCGCTGTTTGATAAGTACTTTACCGTGCTGTACCTTACTCAAGCGAACGCCAGTGTAATCTAGCGTTGCAACGACATTGGCGAATTGAAAATCCCCGTGTCGGCGGTTCGATTCCGTCTCTGGGCACCACTAATACCGAAAAACCCCAAGCGAAGATGATTCCTTGGGGTTTTTTATTGCCTGCGATTTAGTGGCCTGGGGTTATTTATCGCGCGGCTCAATCGTATAGCTGTTACTGAATTTTTTGCTGCAAGGTAGTGTTTAGATGACCCGGTACTTGTTCTGCGCGCTGTTGCTGCTGACGGCGCTGCTCAGTGGCTGCGCCACACAAATGGATGTCACGATCAACGCAACACCGGATCCGGATTATCACTTTGATCGACAAGCTACCGTGCTGGTGACGACGTCCGTCGGCGGCAGCGCGCAAAGCACGCTGAATGCCCGCTACTACCTGAGGGACATGGTCAGCGCCATGAAGGACCAAGGCTTTCACGAGGTGTATACCGACACCACCCTGCCCAAGAACCATGCACCGATCAAAATGACCATCCTCCTTGATGTCGACAGCAAGCAGGTCACTTACCGCTACACCGCCACCGAGTACGGCCAGGTGCCAACCAGCACCACCACTCAGTGCAAGAAGACCAAGAAGAAAGAAGACCAACTGACCTGCACCAGCACGCCAAACACCACCTACGGCCCGGTGGGCACTTCGGAGCGCACCGGCTACACCACACTCACCACCTTCACCGCCACTGCGCGTGATGAGGTGAGCAGGCGCGCCGTGTATCTGCTCCGGGTGATGTCTTACAACGAAGACTGCCAGGCAGCCAAGATCGAGGCCTTCCTGGTGGAACAGGGCCTGCAGAACCTGAACTTCCAGGACCGCGTGCAGCGCAACTACACCGTCACGATGCCCGAGGGTTACCAGTGCAAATAGGCGCTTGCCTATTTCAGCAGAAACACCATCAACGGATTGTCATTCAGCCGACCTTCGAAGTTTGCTGCCTGCTGTTCCATTGACGTCCCTTTCAACAACACAGCCTCTTTGCGCGGCACAATCACCCAAGATGGCCGGGGCAACGTCGCCAGCTTTTCAAGCTCATTGCCCGCGACAAACAGTGGCTGCTCATCGTGGTTCAGGTTCATCATGTAGCGTATTGCCCAGGTGTCGCGACCGAGGTCGACAAACACCAACGGGCCCGGCTGCGACGCTCGGAGCGCTTCGACCTGGCTGACAAACCGGCGTGTGTCGAATTGCAGGTCTTTGGCCGGATCTATCACCACCACCAGCAGCAGCCACTGCGCCGCCAAGGCGATTGCGCTGAGCCACACCAACCGCAATGGGCGCCGCCAGGCAATCAACGCCGCCGCTTGCAGAACCAGCAGCGCGCCAATCAACAACGGCAACGAAACCTCAGGCCAATATCCGTGCTTCTGCCAGGCATGCCGACACACAAACAGCACAACCACGCACAACGCCGGCAGCGCTGCGACAAGCCATTCATAACAGCGGCGCACGCCAACCAGCCAGTTTTGCGCCTGGAGCAGCCCATAGGCCGCGACAGCGGCAAACATCGGCACCATCGGCAGAATGTAATAGGCGCGTTTGAAGTGCGGCACCGACAACCCGAGCAAGATCATCAAGCCACAGGCACCCAGCCGCACGAGCAGTTGCACTTCGTCACTGCCCCACCGCTCAGACCAGCGGTGGCGCAGCGCAATCAAGGCCGCCAACGCCAGCGGCACCACAGGGAAATAACGGTACAAGCTGAGCTTGAAGTAGAAGTAGAACGGCTCGCCACTCTCATCAAGCCGCCCACTGACCTGCATCCTGAACACATCATCGGCAAAGGCATCGCCGCCGCTGAACCGCGCCAGCTTCATCAACATCCACCAGCACGCCACCAGCAGCACCAAGCCCACGAAACCGTGAATCAGCACCTGCTTGACCCGTTCCCCGGGCCGGCCCATTGCCCAATACACGCACACCACGCCACAGACTTCGATCAACCCCAGCGGCCCGCGAATTGCGAATGCCAGGACAAACAGCGGGAACACGGCCAACTGCCTCACCCGCGAACCCAGGCGCTCGCCACTGTGCAGCAGGTAGAAACTGCCCACGCATAACAGCGCGATCATCAGGTCCAGGCACACCGAACGCGACTTATCGAGCAATTGAGTAGTGAGCAGCGTGAGCAGCACCGTCAGCAATGCCCAAGGCCTGCTGAACGGCGCCAGCAGGCGATAGACCAGGGCGGTCATCCCCGCCGAGGCCAGCGCCGTCGGCAGCACGTTCGCCAGGTGGTTCGGCGCGCCAAACAACTTGGCAAAGACAAAACTGAAGAAGGTCGCAGTGCCGGGATAGTCAGGGTACGGCTGGCCATAGGTGGTAGGGAAAAGGCTCGCGCCATGGCGAAACATTTCCTGCATGAACAGCGCCCAACGTCCGTCAAACCCTTGGGGTTGCTCGTCCCAGATGCCCCAGGTGAACAGCAGCAAAGCGATCAGGAAAATGCCCAGGGACTCCAGGCGAAAACGGCTGCGGTGATCCATCGAATGTCCTTTCAGGTAGGCTGCGCCGACTACATGGTGCCGACTCAACCCCTGAATAGGGCCTGAACAAACCCGAACATTTATGGATTTATCGACCAGCGCGCCACACCAGTGCCGGAATCAGCCGGATGTAGACTAGCTCGCCGATCAGCTCAAGCAGGGTTTGCACAATCACCGCCGTGGCCGCCAGCCCGCGCACGTCATCGGGCAATGCCAGCGCCAAGGGCAGCACCACCAATGAGTTGCGGGTCGACGCACTGAACGTCACCGCCCGCGCCGTCGCGGCAGGCAACGCGAACAACCGTGCCGCCAACGCCCCCATCAACGGGGCCAGCAACAGAAAGGCCACGTAGACCGGAATCACCGGCAGCAACACACCGATATCGCGCACCACCGAGGTGATCTGCGAGCCAATCACCACAAACAGCACCAGCGCCATCGCCGGCACCGGCAGCCAGGCCCAGGCGTTATTCCACGCCCCCATCAGCCTTGAGCGCCGCGCCAGGGCGGTGGTCAGCACCGCCAGCATCATCGGCAGCACAATCAACCACACGAACGCCTCGACAAACGGCCCCACCGCCACCACCACGGCGGATTGCCCACCCAGCATAAAACCCAGGTACACCGGCAACAGCACCAGTTGCAGCAACAACAGCACCGGCGTCGCCGCCAGCATCAGACGCGAATCACCCTTGCCGATATGGGTGAACACCACCACGTAGTCGATGCACGGCGTCAGCAATACGAGCAGCGCACCGACCAGCAGCGCCGGGCGCTCCACCAGGCCACGGGTGAGCACCCACACCAGCAACGGCACCAGGATGAAATTGGCCAGCAACAATGCCGCGATGAAGCGCTTGTTGCCCAGGCCTTGGCGCAGGTCCAGAAACGGGATTTGCAGGAACATGGCGTACATCAGCACTGCGATGGCGGGCGTGACCAAAATGCCGAGGCCGTGGGCGGACGTGGGTGCAAACACGCCGAACGCAGCCGCGAGCAGGACGGCGACGAAGTAGATGGGGATCTGGTTGTGTTCGAGGGTATCGCGGGTCATGAAGACGCTCTAGCGGTTTGCGAAGGCGCAAGCCTATGCATCTACTGACTCGAGGTCGAGCAGCAAAACCGGTACGCGCATCAGGGATATTCCTGGCGGGCGTGCAGCACTCTCAGTATTTCAATCCAATCCCTCAATCAGCGTGCGCATCTCGGCCATGACCTGATCATGCGAAATACTTGGGCGAGGATCATCGATTGAAGCCTGCACCTTGGCACAAAACCAACGGTCATAGCTCGCGGCCTGCTCTTCTGTTTCAAACTCTGAAACGATAGGAGAAAGGGGAATACTCATAGAGACCTCCGTAATGGATGCCTGCCAGTCTGATCGGTGCATGGTTGGCTGTCGTTCCTCTCGGATGTATGGCTTTATCAGTGGCCCCGAACATTAGTGACCCTGCCGGAGAGAGTACAAGTACTGGCAAACTGAACAACTGTTACTAAAAAAAATAAAAACCGACACAGGCATAGAAACAATGAATGTGAATGAAGCCTCTGCGCAAAGGCCTGCCATCACCTCCAAACCAGGCCCCAGCGAACCCTTCAAGGAGCCCGCTGCAGACGGCTATCTCATTGGCGGTTTTACCTGGCGACACCTACGCACCGACTTCGAGCGCCCAGTCGTCATCATCAACGCCGCCACTTCCGTGCGCTGCCGCCACTACTCACGCTTCGCCGATTACCTGTTTGCCAACGGCTTCGACGTCATCACCTTCGACTACCGAGGCATCGGCGAATCGCGCAGTGGCTCGTTGCGCGGCTTTAAAGCGTCGTGGTCGGATTGGGGTGTGCTGGATTTCGAGGCGATGTTGCAGCGTGCGCAACGGGAGTTTCCGGGGCAGCCGATAGATGTGGTCGGTCACAGTTTTGGCGGTTGTGCAGCAGGGCTGGGGGCATCCGGCGCAGTGATTCGGCGAATCGTCACGGTCGGCGCGCAGTTTGCGTACTGGCGCGACTATGAAGCGAGCGGGCGCTGGCAGATGTTCGGTAAATGGCATGTGGTGATGCCGCTGGTGACTGCGCTGTGCGGATACTTCCCCGGCAAACGCCTGGGCTGGCTGGAAGACACGCCGGCTGGCGTGGTACGCGACTGGGGCACGCCGACGCCCAGGTACGAGACGCGCCCCAGCGGACGCGCCCTGGTTGAGCTGCCGTTTGCCCGCGTAAAGGCACAATTGCTGGCCATCAGCATCACCGACGATCCGTTCGGCACGGTGGCGGCTATTGAGCGGTTATTGGGCTATTTCGAAGGCAGCGCGCGTACTCACTTGCGTATCGCACCCGAAGAAATCGGCGAAAAAGCCGTCGGGCATTTCGCATTTTTCCGCAGTGAATATCAGGATCGGTTGTGGCCGATTGCGCTGGCGTGGCTGCAACGGGGCGAGTTAGCGCAAGGCACGCCCGGCCAGCGCGTTTAGAATCCCTTGGGATTTCCCCCAACCTGCGCTTCAATACCCCACCCAGATCCTGAACAAAGGACGTGAGCCCATGGCCTCGCCGAACAAGCAGCAAAAACGTGCCCACCGGGCAAAGGCCAAGGCCAAGCAGAACCGTACCCAACGCAGCGTTGCAACCAAGCCGGATGCGTTTGCCGGTGATGACAGCCGCATTGACCTTGAGTCGGTGGATTTGACTGAGCTGTTTGTGGAGATGCGCGCAGCGGGCGAGGTTAGCCAACAGGCGCTGTGCGCGGTGTTCCTGGCGCACCCGTTGCTGGCACTGGTGCTGGAGCAGGAAGGCGAAGAAGAGGCTACCGACTTTATCCTCGCGGCACTGATCGAGTATCGGCAGTGGGCGACGGACACCGATGATGAAGCGGCGGCGTTGGCGTGGATTGAGTCGCCGGCGTTTCAAGCCGATTACGTGGCGGCCTCCCAAGCACTTGCCAACTCAGCAGACTGACGCAAAACCAACTGTGGGAGCGGGCTTGCCCGCGATGGCGGTAGATCAGCCAGCACATCTGGCGACTGACCCACCGCTTTCGCGGGCAAGCCCGCTCCCACATTTGAATGGCGGTGCCTTGAGCACCGCATTCCACTAAATCAGTTAAGTACCGCGGCGCCTAGCTTCTGTGCCTTGCGACGGCTAGCCACAAACAACCCCGCCAGTACCACCAGCAAGCTCAGGATCCCGGTCGCGATGATCTCGACCCGGTGCGCTTCCTGGAACAGCATGATGGTCAGCGTGCCGACGATGAACACCATCACCGCATAGGTCAGGCCAGGGAACAGCCACATTTTGAAGACGATCTTCTCGCCCGCCGCCGTACGCTTCTGGCGCATGCGCAGTTGCGACACAGCGATCACCAGATACACCAGCAATGCGATAGCACCGGAGCTGGCCAGCAGGAATTCGAACACTGCCGCCGGGGCGACATAGTTGGCGAACACTGCCAGGAAGGCCGCGCCAGTGGACAGCAGCACCGCCCAGTAAGGCGTGCCGCTCTTGTTGGTGCGCTTGGCCACAGCCGGTGCGTCACCGCGACGGCCAAGGGAGAACAGCATGCGCGAAGCGGTGTACAGCGCCGAATTGAGGCAGCTGGTCACGGCAACCAACACCACCAGGTCAACAATCAGCTTGGCATTCGGGATGCCCATGCGTTCAAGCACAGTCTGGTAGGAACCTACCGCGGCCAGCGTCGGATCGTTCCATGGCACCAGGGACACCACGATGAAGATCGACAGCAGGTAGAACAAACCAATCCGCCAGATCACCGAGTTGGTGGCCTTGGTGATTTGCTGGCCCGGGTTCTTCGATTCAGCGGCTGCGATAGTGACGATTTCAGTGCCCATGAACGAGAACATGGTGGTCAGGATGGCTGCCAACACTGCGCCCATGCCATTGGGCATAAAGCCTTGGGTGTCGAACAAGTGTGAAACGCCGCTGACCTGGCTGGTCGGCAGGAAGCCGAAAATCGCCGCCAGGCCGAGGATCACGAAGCCCACAATCGCCACGACTTTGATCAGCGCAAACCAGAACTCGAATTCACCGTAGTTCTTCACGCTGAAGAGGTTGGTCGCGGTCAGCAGCAAGGTGATGATCAGGGTAAATGCCCAGATGGCCACGTCAGGGAACCACGCGTGCAGGATGGTCGCAGCGGCGTTGGCTTCCAACGGGATCACCAGCACCCAGAACCACCAGTACAGCCAGCCGATAGTAAAACCGGCCCAGTGACCGATCGCGCGGTCGGCGTAGGTGGAGAACGAACCGGTGTCGGGCGACGCTACCGCCATCTCGGCGAGCATGCGCATTACCAACACCACCAGCGTACCCGCAGCGGCATAGGCCAGCAGTACGGCAGGGCCGGCGGCGGCAATCGCGTGGCCGGACCCAACAAACAAACCAGCGCCGATGACGCCGGCAATCGACAGCATGGTGACGTGACGCGGTTTGAGCCCCTGTTCGAGGTCATTGGAGCTTTGCGTACTACTCATTGACACACCTTTACGAGGATTTGCGAAAACGGTCCGCCCGGCCTGCAGTCTTTCTCGTGAAAAGAAACCAACGGGGCGTTCTTTATTTTTTACGCAAGATTTGCGCCAAAATGTTACAGAGCCGCGATTGACGCGGGCTGTAGGACAATTGATCAGCCCTCGCAAGTCATTGAGAACAATGGCATTCCGCTATAGCGTTACCGTGCGACTCACTTTAAAGACGTAAATGCGCACCAAAAACACACACAAAAAGTACGTGACGCTCCATAAAGGGGCTGATAAGGACCGTTTGCCCGGTTAACCCTTCCAACACCCGGCCAAAGCTGGCACCATCGCGCCCTTTTTTACGCGAAGCCTGTGGATTTATCGGGTTCAAACGTCTGTTAGGTTGTTGATGGCGCGACACGCTGCTGCGCTGATGCGACACCCTGCCGCACACCACCTGTTAACCGTCCGTAGCGCTGTTGGCTGCCATCTGACCGCTATGCTAGCTTGGCGCCTCGCCAGGAAGGCGGCCCAACAGCAAGAACGCACTGAACACAATGAGGACCGCACATGGCCGAGGCCGCGCCCGCGCTTGAAATCCGCAACTTGCATAAACGCTATGGTGAGCTGGAGGTACTCAAAGGTATCTCGCTGACCGCCCGCGACGGCGACGTGATCTCGATCCTGGGTTCCTCCGGTTCCGGCAAGTCCACCTTTCTGCGTTGCATCAACCTGCTGGAAAACCCGCACCAGGGGCAGATCCTCGTCGCTGGCGAAGAGCTCAAGCTCAAGGCCGCAAAAAACGGCGAGCTGACAGCCGCCGACGGCAAGCAGATCAACCGCCTGCGCAGCGAAATCGGTTTTGTGTTTCAAAACTTTAACCTGTGGCCACACATGAGCATCCTCGACAACATCATCGAGGCGCCCCGCCGCGTGCTCGGGCAGAGCAAGGCCGAGGCTATAGAAGTGGCCGAAGCCCTGCTGGACAAGGTCGGCATCGCCGACAAGCGCTACGCCTACCCCGCGCAACTGTCCGGCGGCCAGCAACAACGGGCGGCGATTGCGCGCACCCTGGCGATGCAGCCCAAGGTCATCCTGTTCGACGAGCCGACATCGGCGCTTGACCCGGAAATGGTCCAGGAAGTACTTAATGTGATCCGCGCGCTGGCCGAAGAAGGCCGCACCATGCTGCTGGTCACCCATGAAATGGGCTTTGCCCGTCAGGTCTCCAGTGAAGTGGTGTTCCTGCACCAAGGCCTGATCGAAGAGCAAGGATCGCCACAGCAGGTATTTGAAAACCCGCTTTCGGCGCGCTGCAAACAATTCATGTCCAGCAACCGCTAACGGAGCAACATGCATGCAGAACTATAAAAAATTCCTTCTGGCCGCGGCCGTTTCGATGGCGTTCAGCGCCACGGCCATGGCAGAAACCTTGAAAATGGGGATCGAAGCGGCCTACCCGCCCTTCAACAATAAAGACGCCAGCGGCAACGTTGTCGGCTTCGACAAAGACATCGGCGACGCCCTGTGCGCGAAGATGAAAGTCGAGAAGTGCGAAGTGTATGTGTCCGACTGGGACGGCATCATCCCGGCCCTGAACGCCAAGAAGTTCGATTTCCTGGTGTCTTCGCTGTCGATCACCGATGAGCGCAAGCAGGCCGTCGACTTCACCGACCCGTACTACTCCAACAAATTGCAATTCATTGCGCCTAAAGCCACTGCAGACTTCAAGACCGACGCGGCCTACCTGAAGGGCAAGGTCATCGGTGCACAGCGCGCGACGCTGGCCGGTACTTACCTGGAAGACAAGCTGCCGGACACCGAGGCCAAGCTCTACGACACCCAGGAAAACGCCTACCTCGACCTGACGTCGGGCCGCCTGGACGGCATCCTCGCCGACAAATACGTGCAGTACGAATGGCTCAAGAGCAAAGACGGTTCGGCCTATGAGTTCAAAGGCGACCCGGTTGTAGAAAGCGACAAGATCGGTATCGCCGTACGCAAGGGCGACCCACTGCGCGAACGCCTGAACAAAGCCCTGGCAGAGATCAAGGCAGACGGCACCTACAAGAAGATCAACGACAAGTACTTCCCGTTCAGCATCGAATGATCTGAATGGCCTGCCCGGCGCGCTCGACAGGGCGCGCCGGCTTTTAGCAATGCCTGCCGCGATATGAAAACACCATGAATTTCGATCTCTACGGATTCGGCCCGGCGCTCGCTGCCGGCGCACTGATGACCGTCAAACTGGCGCTCACGGCTTTATGCCTGGGGCTGGTGCTGGGCCTTGCCGGCGCCTTGGCCAAGACGTCGCCCTACAAGCCATTGCAATGGCTTGGCGGCTTTTACTCGACCATCGTTCGCGGAGTGCCGGAACTGTTGTGGGTGTTGCTGATTTATTTCGGCACGATCAACGCGATGCGCAGCCTGGGTGAAATGCTCGACATCCCCGACCTGTCACTCAGCGCTTTCGCGGCCGGCGTGATCGCCTTGGGTCTGTGTTTCGGGGCTTACGCCACCGAGGTGTTACGTGGCGCGATCATCGCTATTCCCAAGGGCCATCGCGAAGCCGGCGTGGCATTGGGCCTGTCGAAGTTTCGCATCTTCACCCGCCTGATCATGCCGCAGATGTGGCGTATCGCCCTACCGGGCCTGGGCAACCTGTTCCTGATCCTGATGAAAGACACCGCGCTGGTCACGGTTATCGGCCTGGAAGAAATCATGCGCCACGCCCAGATCGCGGTCACCGTCACTAAACAGCCGTTTACCTTCTATCTGGTCGCCGCGTTCATTTACCTGGGCCTGACGTCGCTGTCGATGGTCGCTATGCACATGCTGGAAAAACGCGCCGCCCGCGGCTTCGTGAGGACGACGTAATGGAATGGGAAGTCATCTATAAGTGGCTGCCGAAGTTTATCCAGGGTGCCATTCTGACCCTCGAACTGGTTGGCATCGCCGTGATTCTCGGGCTGATCCTGGCGATCCCGCTGGGCATCGCTCGCTCGTCAAAACGCTGGTATGTGCGTTCGCTGCCCTACGCGTATATCTTCTTTTTTCGCGGCACCCCGCTGCTGGTGCAGTTGTTCCTGGTCTATTACGGCCTGGCCCAATTCGATGCCGTGCGCGCAAGCTTCATGTGGACGTATCTGCGCGACCCTTTCTGGTGTGCCACGGCCACCATGACCCTGCACACGGCGGCTTATATCGCCGAGATCCTGCGCGGCGCCATCCAGGCTATCCCGCCGGGTGAAATCGAAGCAGCTCGCGCGCTGGGCATGTCCAAGCCGAAAACGCTGTTCTATATCATCCTGCCGCGTGCGGCCCGCATCGGCCTGCCAGCCTACAGCAACGAAGTCATTTTGATGCTCAAGGCCAGCTCGCTCGCGAGCACGGTGACCTTGCTGGAACTGACCGGCATGGCCAGGACCATCATTGCGCGCAACTACCTGACAGTTGAGATGTTCTTCACCGCCGGCGTGTTCTACCTGCTGATTTCCTACATCCTGGTACGCGGCTTCAAACTGCTCGAACGCTGGTTGCGCGTCGATGCTTGCCAAGGACGTTGAAGCACGCTTCGCGGCGCTGGATGCGTTCCTGATCGAGCACCAAGGGCTGTGGCGACCACGGCCCTTTACCCATCTGCATTTACCTTGGGAAAACCAGCATCCCGAGCTGGCCCAGTGGCTGCGCCAGCGCTCGCTGGCCGATGCCGAAAACAGTCACAACCGCCCCCATGACGTGCCGGCACCTGCGTCTTTTCCACAGCTGGCTGCGCAGGCGCTGCAACTCAGTGCTGTGGACAAGTTACCGACACAGGCGCTGGCACCCGCTCGCCATCGGCTGAACGTCGACGTGCCGGGCCGCAAGTGGCAACAGATCGAAGCCTTCGGTGCCGCACTGAATTTCGCGCAAAAGCCTACGCACTGGCTGGACTGGTGCGCCGGCAAAGGCCATCTCGGCCGCCGCCTGCTGCACGCCGACCAGCAGCTGACCTGCCTGGAATACGACCCGGCGCTGATCGCCGCAGGCCAGGCCTTGAGCGACCACCACGGCTTATCCGCCAGCCATCGCCTGCAAGACGTGATGGCGGATGTGACGATCCGCCCCGAACACACGCCCGTCGCCCTGCATGCCTGCGGCGACCTGCACGTGCGGCTGCTGAAACTGGCCAGCGCGGCCGGGTGCAAACAACTGGCGCTGGCGCCCTGCTGTTACAACCGCATCAACGCCGACAGCTATCAGCCCCTGTCCGGCGCCGGGCGCGCGTCGCCACTGAAGCTGTCAATTGATGACCTGGGCCTGCCGCTGAGCGAAACCGTCACCGCCGGCAACCGAGTGCGTCAACAGCGCGACACCTCCATGGCACGGCGCCTGGGCTTCGATCAATTACAGCGACACGTGCGCGGCCTCGACGAATACCTGCCGACGCCTTCCCTGCCGGCCAGTTGGCTGGATAAGCCCTTCGCCGAGTACTGCCAGGAGCTGGCAAGCCTCAAAGGTTTATCCGCAGGTGAACAGGATTGGGCAGCGCTGGAGGCACACGGCTGGCGGCGCCTGGCGCAAGTGCGAAACCTGGAGTTGCTGCGCGGCCTGTTTCGGCGCCCGTTGGAAATGTGGCTGGTGCTGGACCGGGCGCTTTTTTTGGTGGAACAGGGCTACAAGGTCGAGATAGGCAGCTTCTGCGAACCGGCGCTGACTCCGCGCAACGTGATGGTGCTGGCCGAGCGCGATTAGAGGGCAAAAATTCCTACACGCGCCCTGTGGATAACTCTGTTGATGGAATCTTTACAGAAGCTGTAGTTATCAGTGCTACAGGGCAAAAGCCACGCTGGTCATTTTTTGTTCACAAAATAAAATGCACACAAAACAGGCAGTTGCAGCGTGTTGAGAACGGCTCCACAAAATGGCTGTTTCGTGACAAGCCCGACCAACCGATTGTGCATAAGCATCTGGCGATAAGCGCATAAACCGCACTTTAGGCGGTTGCTTTCGGCGCCTTGAGTACCCGGCAAATCTCATTGATATCGTCACTCGCCAAGCGTTTCGCCACGTTGTCCAACGGGTCGGCGGCAAACGCCAACGCCTCGTTGATCGCCATGTCGCGGTGTACCTCCAGCGGCGCTTTGCCGAGGCGCTGCTTGAACGCCTCAACCATGTCCAAACTGAAGGGGTTGCTCTCATCCACCTGGTTGACCACCACCTGCACCGCCGGTGGGTTCTGGCCTTCAAGGTGCGGGGCGAGCAGCACATCCAGATGATCCAGGGTGCCAAGGCACGCGGCATCGGCCTGCACGATCACCAACACCACATCGGCCACGTTAAGCGCCTGATGGAAGTAGACGTTATTGCCGGCCGGGGTATCGATGATCACCGTTTGCCGCTCGCTCAGGCCCAACGACGCAAGCCGTTGAGCCAGCCAGGTGGGCTCATGCTTGAGCCAACGCTCAAGGTTTTCCTGCTGCTGGATGTCGATATCGCCAAAGGTGATGACCTGGCAACCGGCGAAACCGAGCTGCTGTAAAGGGCTCCACTGCCCATGCTCCAGGCTGGTGCGGCCGATACCAGGCAACGCGGCACTCACGCCGAAGTGATGGTGCAAGGCGTTTTGCGGGTCCAGGTCCAGCGCCACCACCGATTCGCCATGGCGCTGCAAACCGCTGCTCAACGCCGTGGCCAACGTGCTGCGGCCAACGCCGCCATTCATCGACACTAACGCGACGACTTTCGGGCGCAACGCGGGGATATCAGTCAATTGGGATTGGGGATGGGTGTTTTCGTCAGCAGGCACGCTGCCGAAAAAGTGCATGCGCGCATTAATACCTTGGGCATCATGGGTGACGTTCTTGCCGAACAACGCCAGAAGTTCTTCGCTAAGGCTCATAGCCAGCTCCTCACGACGCAGCGTAAAGACGTGAAGGTCGGCAAGCAGGCACTTACCGCAGGTCTTATTATGGGCGTCTCAGTGAAGCATTCTGTGACAGGCGTGAGGAAGTGTCATTATTTTGATGTTTTTGCTGGTTGTTTTTTAGACAAACGGTAAATAGTCAAATTAATGGCCGCTTGTGTTTTAACGCAGGCGCGCCCTCAGTGAATGGCACAAGGTGTTCACATCCTGGCTGCCGACACCGTCGAGCGCAGGGTCGAGCGGGTCGTGACCGTAGGCCTGCGCCTCACCGAACGCAGGATCACGGCGCACGGTGCCCAGCACTGCATCGCCCAGACGCAGTTTGAACACGCCGGCCATGTCCTGGCTGAAAGTATGGCCGCCATCGACCTGGTTGATCACATAAAACCGTTGTGGGGCCGATTCACTGGCGAGGTACGGCGCGAGCACCTCGTCCATTTTCGCCAAGCGCCGAAACGAAGCGGCGTCCGGCTGAACCACCACCAGCACCATATCCGCCATGGACATCGCCTGGCTCAGGTACACCGTGTTGCCTGCCGGCACATCGATAACCACCGTGTCCTGCCCAGTCAAACCGAGCCCGGCCAGACGCTTGCTGAGAAATTCGAGATCCTGCCCCAGCCAACGATTCAGGCTCTGTTGCTGCACCGCGTCAGTTTCACCAAAGGCGACAACACGGCACCCGGCAAAACCGCGTTTGGGCAAGGCTTGCCAGGTTTGGTTGAGCAGGCTGGTTGCGCCCAAGCCAGGCAGATCAACGCCTGGACACAGGTGATAACGCAGTGCATTTTGCGGGTCCAGCTCCAACGCCAGCGCCGGATTACCCTGGCGCTGCAAACCGTTGGCAATCGCAGCAGCCAACGTGCTGCGCCCCACCCCGCCCGTGGCTGAAACCACCACCACAACTTTTGGTGCCGACGCGTCCGAACAGCGCACCCCACGCGGGGCTTCGACCGCCCCGGGCGACGGCGCAGCACCTTGGTTCAACTGGTCCAGCAACCGTTGCAAAGGCTCAGCCACCCACGGCTCGCTTAAAGAGTGTGCACCCAGCGCGGCGTATAGTTTTGAAATGTGATCTGCACGCCCCACCGACTGCTCCTCCCTGTTGAACCGCTGATTAAATGAGGGCCGCATTGTGTGATATCACGATGATGGTGTCAGTATTTTGGTGTTTGTATCGAAATGCTTTCAGATGAGCGGCATGGCGCCAATTTTATGGCCTATCGCCTACGGGTAAATATCTACTTTCAAAACAATGTATTAACCGATTCCTGTGCATTTATTAACCAAACTTAGGTAAGGCGCTTCCGGCAGTGAGGCCGCTTCGTATCAGCAAGTACAGATAGCCGCACGCCGTACACAACGAGACAAAACCCCTGCCCCGCGACACAGCCCAGATACCTCCCAGGCATTCAATGACCTCACCCCACCATTGAAGCCTCAGAGGCCACCACCATGAACCCGAATAACTGGAAAACCCTCATCGCCGCCAGCCTGCTTGCCTGTGCATTCACCGCGCATGCCGACAATAGCCACAAGCCGGACATCCAGCGCGTGCTCTCGACCACCGAAGACGCCCGCTCAGGCTGCGGTGTAGTGAATGCACGGATGACGTACCTAGATTCGAAGGGCCAGACGCAAGTGCTGAACTACATGAAATTTACCGACGACTGCGGCGACGGGAATTGAGCTGAATTGCGGTGCCCGAGACGACGAAAAAGCCGTGATCGCAAAAAAACCTTCACTTCTGCAAAAATAGTCAGAATTCAGGGGTTTACAGAAGCTTGCCAATCGCTATAATCGTCGCCCTAACACGCCGGTATAGCTCAGTTGGTAGAGCAACTGACTTGTAATCAGTAGGTCCCGGGTTCGACTCCTGGTGCCGGCACCATATAAGACGAAGCCCTCACAGCAATGTGAGGGCTTTGTTGTTTCTGGGGTTTCAATCTCGGGCTGCAGAAACTGTCTGACTGCTCCCAGCAGCGTTTCAATCTTTATGCGAAATTATGGCTGGCTAATAATTATGGCGTTTCCATAAAACAAATAATCGCATCAGCAGAGCATCTCCACCGTCTGGATCGAATGAACAGAAGCGGACGATGACAAGTCGGTGGACATAGTGCTCGCCATCCAGGCGCGACGCCGTTTTCCGAAGGTGCGTACCCGGCCAAGGGGTGAGGTCGCGGTTTTTATTGAAGTCCCCCCTGCCAACATTCTCAACGAGCCATGGCACTTTGCCATTTTTTGCAATTGACACCCCCCCCTCGCTCCGTTAAAACCCTGCCTCGCTTGGCCTATTTATCGAGACACGGACGTTGTCAAACCTTCCTCTTTTTAACCGTCGCCGTTACTGGCTGGCGCTGCTTATCGTGCTGCTGGCGATCCTTGATCCTTTCGGTCTGGCCAGTTCCAGCGATAAGGCGTCGGCGCAGTGGCTCAACCGCATGTTCGCCAGTCACTACCCCAATGCGGGTCAGCGGCAGGTGGCGGTGGTGGTGATCGATGACGATTACCTGATGCGCAATGACACCTCGTGGCCGATGCCTTATGGCGAGCAGAGCAAGTTGTTCAAGCGCTTGCTGGCCTATAAGCCCAAGGCTGTGTTTGTGGATTTTCTGTACAGCCACGACCACTCGTTGGGCGACCCCACGCGCGGCAGTCAATTACTGGCGAATGTGTTTGAGCGCTATCAGCGCCAGGGCATCCCGCTGTGGCTGGCCAATACCGGCATGGTGCGCGGTGAGGCAGGCCAGGCCAACACGCTGGCGCCGTTCGTCGAAGTCAGCCGCCCGGCGCTGGTGTCCTGGGAAGGGGTAGACGATAAGTACCCGCTGGCGGTGAAAACGCCGCAGGGTTTGATGGAAACTCCAGCCCTGGCGCTGTACCGCACGTACTGTGCCACGCAGCACTGCAAGCCGCTGCCAGCGGACACCCAATCCGCTGCGCAGCGACAACCGATCACCGTGCAATGGGGCCTGAAGCTGGCGCCGGAGCAGGCGCGAATCGCCGGTTTGCCCGATGCGGCGCCGCCACGGCATTTTTTACTGGATGGCGTGGCGCAGTTTCTCCAAGCGGTGTTCTGGAAACTCGATGACTCGGCACAGGAACGCTACCCGTACACGCTGACATTGACGGCCACCGACCTGGAGGTGACCAACCCGGCCGATCAAGCCCTGATCACCGAGCTACTGCGTGATCGCCTGGTGCTGGTCGGCGCCCGTATCGCCTCCACCGGAGACTTGGTGGAGTCGCCCGTCCACGGCCTGCTACCCGGCGTTTATCTGCACGCCATGGCCCTGGACAACCTGATTAACGCGGGCATGGACTACGAGCATGAACCCGCCAATTTCCCCGGGCTGCCCTTCAATTGGCTGGACCTGCTGGCCCTCGGCCTGCTGGCGCTGATCGCCGTGTTCAAGGCTTTGCACGCCCGGCGAGTGGCCAACCAACCCACTTGGAGCCGTTGGCCGAAGCTGGAAGCGTGGCTGTTTACTTCGCCCTATCCGTCGTGGCTGGCGGTGATGCTAGTGCTCTTCGCCGTGAGTGTGATGTTGAGCCTGAACCACCTCACCCCAGTCAACGTGCTGGGCATTATTTTGCTGTCGTTGGTGCTGTTCAGCGAACGGATCGAAGCCTTCTTCGACCGGGGCCGCTGAGTGCGCCACTTTGTCGTTTGACTCAAGGAACCCAAGGATGAACAGAAGCCTCCTCGTATTGCTCGCCGCCCTCTTCGCACAGGGCGCCTGGGCGGAAACTCACAGCATCAAGGCGTTTTTGGCCGACCCGGTGGCGGTGCTGGATGAACAGGGCAAACAACAGCGCGAGCTGCTGAAAAAAGACGTGCCCACTCAACCGCTGACGGTGCTGCAGTACAACAAGGCGCTGGACCTGGTTCAGGTTGAACTGGCCGGCCAGAAAGTCTGGCTGGACACCATGGACCTGCGCATCGACCCGCCGCTGAATGTGGTGGAGTTACCTTGCCAGGGCCTGACCAAGAGCCAGACCAAAGACAGCCGCAACAACTCCACCATCGGTTTTGGTGCGGGCTGCAATCAATAATAAAAGGAGCGTTGCGGTGAAGGGATCTCTATTCGCAGCCGGCCTTCTGGCCAGCACCGTACTCAGTGGTTGCGCAACATTGAAGGGCGCCGACCAGGCGTTCCTGAACCTGGTGGGCCCCTCGACCCAATCTCGGGTTCAGGGCCACTACGTGGACAACACCGATGTGCGCCAGTACTACAAACTCGACCCGCAACGCCAGAGCCAGCAGCGCCTGAGCTATGACGGACGCGCCGTGCCGGCAGTAGAGGCACGCCAGCAGAACCTGGTGGATATCCCAATGCTGCAGGTGTACTTACAAGGGATTGTCACGCGCTTGTCCAGAGGCTGGCCGGGGGAGCTGCCGACCCTGCAGGTGAAGATCACTGACAGCTACACCTTCGGGCCGTCGGCGGACCCATACGGCAACCTGTTCGTGCCATTGGGCATGCTGGATAACGTGGGCAGTGAAGACGAAATCGCCGCGATGCTCGGCCACGAAATGAGCCACGTGCTGCTGCATCACCATGACCGCATGGCCGCCTTTCAGCAGCAGAAAGAAATGTTCACCACGGTGGCCTCCACCGTCGCCCTGGCCACCATGGCCGCCGACACGGGTGTGGACCGCAGTTCCGGCACCATGAAGTTGTTCAGCAAAGACCCGGCCGGCACGCAGAAAACCATCGGCAACACCGTGCTGTACACCGTGCTGTACACCGCGCTGGCCAACACGTTTTCCGATCACGTCTGGAGCACGGCCTGGGGCCGCACCCAGGAAGATCAGGCCGACCTGCTCGGCACCGACTTGATGATCCGGGCCGGCTATGCGCCCCGTGCTGCAAGCCATAGCCTGGAACGCCTGAATGACTTCCAGGGCAAACAGAAACCCCTGCTCACGGGCTTCCTGACCGCACGCAAAAGCGCCATGCAGGACTCGTTGCAACAGTTCAATCTGAACCAATTCACCAAGGAGCTCGACGTGCTGGTCAAGGACGGCCTGACCACAGGCATCACCGCGACCGCCCAATATTTCAACCGCTCGCATATGTCGGCGATGGATCGCGACACCGAGTTGCGCCAATACCTGCAGCGCGAGTATCGCCAGGAGCGCCGCGCGCGCATCAACACCGAGGGCTGGGCGAAAATGAAGAGCACGCCGCAAGTCGCCAAAGCGATGCAGGGCTATAAAGATGCTTACTTCGCCAACGACGCCCTGGAAAAAAACAAGGTCTCCGAGGCAGATGGCTTTGTGCGCAAAGCCTTGGCGTCACCGGTCAAGGACCAACCCAGCATCCGTCGCACCGCCTATACCGTGCGCCTCGCCCAAGGCAAAAGCAGCGAGGCCGTGAAAGAGTTGCAAGCGATCAAAGACTGGAGCCTGGCGGGGCCTTCGACCTATGACCTGATGATCAGCTACCACCTCAAGCGTGGTGACGGGCAATCAGCCTTGGCGATGATCGACAAGGCCGAGCGCAACCTGGGCTCGGAAGAACTGTTCATCACCGAAAAACTGTTGGCCAACCAGCAAATGCAAAATGCGCAGCAGGTGCAAACCGTACTGCGCAAGTGCGAGCAATACCCGGCGCGCAAGGAAAACTGCAAGAAGCTCGCGCCGGTCAAAGCCTGAGGTTTAGTGCCCGGCGCTTTGCCCGCCGTCTACGTGGAGAATCTCGCCGGTCACAAACCCGGCGTTCTCCAAGTAGATAATCGCCTGGGCAATATCACTCGCTTCGCCCATGTGCCCGACCGGGTGCAGGCTGCCCAATGCCGCGTGGGTTTCTTCGCCGTGCATCGGCGTTTTGATAATCCCGGGGCTTACCGCGTTCACGCGAATGCCGCGTTTGGCGTATTCAATTGCCAGGGATTTGGTCGCCGAGTTCAGCCCGCCTTTGGTCAGCGAAGCCAGCACAGACGGCACGCCGTCAATCGCGTGGTCGACCAGGCTGGTGGTGATGTTGACGATGTGCCCGGCGCCTTGTTTGAGCATCTCGGTAATCGCCAATTGGGTGATGTAGAAGAACCCGTTGAGGTTCACGGCCAGCACGTTTACGTAGTCTTCTTGGGTGTAGCTGGTGAAGGGTTTGGCGACGAAGATGCCGGCGTTGTTGATCAGGCTGTCGATGCGGCCAAAACGCGCCACGCCTTCGCGAATTACGCGCTCGGCGGTGGCGGGGTCGGCGATGTCACCGGCCACGGTGAGAATGTCCTGATCCGTCGACGGTTTGATCGACCGCGAGGTGGCAACCACACGGTAATCCAGCTCACGGTAAGCCTTCACCGCAGCCGCGCCGAGGCCTTGGGATGCGCCGGTAATCACAACGACTCTTTTCGAATTGCTCATGATGAAACCTCTATCTAGAAAATGGGATGGTTCAAGCAGCCGCTGCGGACATTTCCCGCAGCATCTGTTCGTAGTCACTGACGGATTGCGACCCGAGTTCGAAGGGTTTGAAGGTCAGCTCAACCTTCACTTCGCCCGCCAGGTTGGCGATGGCTTGTTCCAGCGCGGTGGCGCCCAGGGCGCACTCATGACGGTTTCTCCGCGAGCTGTTTGCGGTATTGAGTGGTGGTAATACCGGCGTAACCCCAGTTATCGGTGTCGACTTCTTCGATGACGATGTGGGTCAAGTCCGGGCGTTTGTTGAGGACGCGTTCGAGGGTTTCGGTGAACTCGGTGATGACCTGGGCTTTTTGCTCAGGGGTAACGCCGTCACGGGTGATGCGCAGGCTGACAAAGGGCATGGCAGTGGCTCCAGTGGCCGGCCATCGGGGTGATGGGCTGGCACGTGGGGCTAATTTAGGCCTGCGCCTGAAGGCGATAAAGAGAGCTCCGAGTACTTCATTAGTACTGCGGTGTAACAAGTCAGAAGCCAGCAGGCGCGCATAAAAAAACCCCGAACCAGTCGGGGTTTTTTATCGCCTGAAATCAGGCGCGACGTGCGATCAATTAGAAAACGTTGATCGGGTAGTCGGCGAACAGACGGACTTCGTTACCGCCTACGTTGTAGTCGCTGGCGTTGTTGGAGACGCGCAACCAGGACGCACGAGCGCGCAGGCTCAGGTCTTTGGCTGGGCCACTCTGAACGACGTATTTGAACTGGTTGAAGATTTCACGCTCGGTGCCACTGCCGCGGTTGGAGCCGTCGTCAATGTTGGTGCCGCGCACGTAAGCGATGTTGTAGGTCAGGCCAGGCACGCCGAAGGCGCTGAAGTCCAGGCCGTAGCCGGCTTGCCAGGAGCGCTCGTCCTTGCCGTTGAAGTCAGACCAGTAGGAGTTGGCCAGCAGGATGGTGTTGCCACCGTCGCCGATGCCGCCAGCGTTGCGGTAGCCGCCGTACAGGTAGCCGGTGTCGCCGGTGCTGCGCTGGTGAGCCACGGTGAAGCTGTGCGGGCCGACAGCCCAGGTAGCGCCCAGGCTCCAGATTTTGTTGTCGCGGGCGTCTGCATCACCTTGGTTTTCCAGGGCGAAGCTGCGGTCCAGTTTGGTTTTGTAGCCGTTGAAGTCAAAGGTCAACGATTGTTTCTCTGGCAGGGCCAGCACGTAGTTGACGTTGACGTATTGCTTCTTCAGCACGTCCTGCATGTCGGAGGCGTACAGCGCGGCCGACAGGCTTTCGGTGAATTTGTAGCTACCACCCAGGTAGTTGATGCTTTTCAGGCCGCCGCTGTCGCTGCCCTCGGCGCTCTTGCGTGCTTCCTTGGTGAAGTGACCGGCGTCCAATTGCAGACCGGCGATTTCTTTGGAAACGATCGAGGTGCCCTCGTAGGTTTCCGACAGCAGGCGCGAGTTGTCGTATTGCAGAACTGGTACGGCGGGCATTTGCTGACCGTATTTGATCACGGTGTTAGAGATGCGCGCCTTGACGGCTGCGCCGCCCTTGGCCAGGTCGTCGGCTGCTGCGCCGCTGTCGCCTTGCTTGAAGAAGTCGATACCGCCAGCGCCGCTGCGACCTTTACCACCGTCCAGACGGATAGCGTATTGGCCGATCACATCCACACCCACACCCACGGTGCCTTGGGTGAAGCCGGATTCGAACTTGCCGATGAAGCCTTGGCCCCATTCAGCTTTGTCTTGCTTGCCGTTTTTGTAGTCGCGGCTGATGTAGGCGTTACGTGCTGCGATGTTCAGGTGGCTGTCGTCAACGAAACCCTTGGATTGCTCCTGGTCGTTGGCCATGACTGTCGATGCGCTCAAAATCCCCAAAGCGATCAGACTCATCCGTTGTTTCAACATTTTTTTATATTCCTTATTACTGGTTGAGTACGCGCTGTGACACCAGGCTCCGTGTTGCTTTTCTGGTGTCGACTTTTTCCAGAAAAAAGAAGGCCTGCGGACGACTGAACTGCCGCAGGCCTTTTTTTATTGGATGAGTCATGGCGGTTAGCCACAGGCGTTGGGCGCAATCCTATGCGCGGGTTGAACTATGTGTCAATTTCGTGAATCGTCTGTATTTAGTCAAAAAAATTCTAAGCCAGGCATTCCAGAGCCTTCACGCCAGCCTGAAAAATCCTCCGACTCGTCAAGAAAACACATCGTGTAACACTTTCCACGTCCTACATGTTTGGGAATGCATAACGCGCGCAAATGCAAAGCATTACCATTGGCGCGTTTTTTCCCTCCTAACATTTTTGGATACATTCACCCATGCCTGCCCCTCGTCTGACGCCCATCACCCTTGGGCTTTCTGTTCTGCTGTCTGCTGGTTTTGCCTGCGCCGCCACGGTCTTGCCGACAACGTCGATCAGCACCGAAGTTGACGAAGACGACCCACGCGTCAAAGAGACCAACACCGCCACCCGCACCGCCACTTCGGTGCGTTATGTGCCCCAGGCGATTGATTCGGTAAAAACCGAAAGCCTGCGCTCTTACGGCACCAACGACCTGGGCCAGGCACTCAGCGGTATTCCCAACGTGAGCAGCGGTGCCGATACTCGCTTCGACAGCCTGCGCATCCGTGGTTTCGACGCCAGCAACGACTTTTACCTGGACGGCATTCGCGACGACAGCCAGTACGTGCGCGACCTGCATAACATCGAGCGCATCGAAGTGCTCAAAGGCCCGGCGGCGGTGTTGTACGGGCGCGGCGGCCAAGGCGGCATCGTCAACCGCGTGAGCAAATTGCCCACCGCAGGCCATAAATCCAGCATCGAAGCCCAAGGCGGCAGCAATGACCTGCGCAGCCTGTATGCCGACCTCAGCACCGACCCCACCGACACCATCAGCTTGCGCCTGAACATGGGCAATGAAGACAGCAACAGCTTTCGCGATGGCGTCAGCGGCAACCGCAAACTGTTTGCGCCGTCGATGAGCTGGCAGCTCACGCCCGACCTGAATTGGTTGGTGCAATACGAATACAGCCGCTACAACCGCACACCGGACCGTGGCATTCACGGCGTCAACGGGCGCCCGGCAGACGTGAGCCGCAGCACCACCTATTTCGACAGCCGCGACTACATCGACGACAAATCCCAGTCGTTGCGCTCCAAGCTCGCCTATGAACTCAACGACAACTGGCAACTGCGCCACACCCTCGGCGTGTTCAAGCTCGACAGCGATTTCGATAACACTTACCAGACCGGCTATGACGCCAAAACCAACAAGGTCACGCGCCAGCGCTGGCAGCAAGACCTGACCACCCGCAACGTCTTCAACAACCTTGAGCTGGAAGGTGGTTTCGACACCTTCGGCCTGGAACACCGTCTGCTCACCGGCCTTGAACTGGGCAGCCAGCGCCGCGACCCGAAGTTGTACTCCGCCACCGCCGTCAACCGCGGCGGCCAGGCCGTGCCGAGCCTGGACCTCAACCAACCCAATCGCCACCTGAGCCACACCGGGCGCATGAGCCTTTCCAGTTACAACCACACGGAAGTCGAAAGTCGCGCCGTTTACGTGCAGGACCAATTGCGCCTCAACGATCAATGGCAACTGTTGGCTGGCCTGCGTTATGACCACTTTGAAGTGGACACCACCAGCAAGGTGCTCAACACCCGGCAAGACGTCGAAAGCCGCAGCACCAGCCCGCGCGTCGGCCTGGTGTGGACGCCACTGGAGCATCACTCGTTCTATGCCTCGTGGAGCAAAACCTTCTCGCCGGCAGGCGGCGGCCTGATCGGCATCACGCCGAATGCCGCGGGCAGCGTCAACGACCTCAGCCCCGAGCTGACTCGCCAGAAAGAAATCGGCGTGAAAAGCGACTGGCTCGAGGACCGCCTGAGCACCACCCTCGCCGTGTACGAGCTTGAGCTTTATAACCGCCGCACCAGCGACCCGCTGGACCGCACCATCACCCTGCTCAGCGGGCTTCAGCGCTCACGCGGTGTGGAGCTGACGGCGACCGGCAAAATCATTGGCAATTGGTACGTGCGCGGCGGCATCGGCCTGCAGGATGCCAAGGTCGAGAAGGACAACAACGGCTTTGAAGGCAAGCGCGTCAGCGATGTGGCCAAGCGCAATGGCAGCCTGTTTATCACCTGGAAACCGGAGATGGGCTGGTACGCGGAAACCGGTTTGACGCTGGTGGGCGACCGTTATGCCGACAGCCTCAACACCGTGGTGCTGCCGGGTTATGGCCGTTGGGATGCATTGGCCGGGTTCCGCCAGAAAGAGTGGGATGTACGCGCGGCGCTGAACAACATCGCCGACAAACACTATTACGAGTCGGCAACCAGTGTGGCGCAGATCCAGCCGGGCGAGCCGCGCAGTTTGGTGGTGACGGGCACCTACAGTTTCTAAGTTTCACGCGGTCAGTGTGGGAGCTGGCTTGCCTGCGATGCGGGCACCGCGGTGTGCCAGTCATAAAGCGGCGATGCCATCGCAGGCAAGCCAGCTCCCACATTTAAATCCCAGTGTGCTTCAGGTTTTCATCAACTCACACAACGCGCGCACTTCATCCTCACTGAACAACCCCGCCGGGTAACGTTCACTCATCACACTGCGCAGGTCAGGCGGTTGCCTCACCTGTCGCGAGCCGTTTGCCTTCAACCAGAGCGCCAGCGCATGGATCGCATCACCATTAACCCGTGTGGGGTGGAACGGGCGCGTGTAGATCAGGTTGATATCGGCATTCATTTCAGCGCTCTCTCCTACTGCGTGAGCGGCTAACTTACTCAAGGTTTGTGACAGAACTGTGCAGTCATCACCTTGGGTTACTGTGGCAACACCGATACAAGAGCTATGCCAATCTCCCGTGTTTATAGGCTTTCGGACACAAAAAAGCCCGCGACCGTGCGGGGCCGCGGGCTTGCTATGGGCGCTATAAACAGGTAGCGCTCAGGTATCGCTCAAACGCTGTTACAACTGCACTCAGTTTTTGTGCGGGGCCGGCTGTTGTTGGGTCAGGCAATGGATATTGCCGCCGCCCAGTAACAGTTCACGCCCCGGCACCATCACCACTTCGTGCTGCGGGAACAGGTTCTGCAGGATTTGCTTGGCCTGGCTGTCCAGCGGGTCGTCGAAGCTCGGGGCAATGATGCCGCCGTTGACGATCAGGAAGTTCACATAGGAACCGGCCAGCCGCACGCTCGGGTTACGCTCCTGGCTGCCGTCCACCGGTTCAACACCGGCGCACTCTTCCTCGGTGGCGTACAGCGGCCCCGGGATCGGCATTTTATGCACCGTGAATGCGCGGCCCTGGGCGTCAGTGCTGCTTTGCAGCACGTCCATGGCGGCGTGGCAGCGCGCGTAGTTCGGGTCTTGCGGGTCATCGGTCCAGGCCAGCAACACTTCACCTGGGCGCACGTAGCAGCAGAAGTTATCCACATGGCCGTCGGTTTCGTCGTTGAACAGGCCGTCCGGCAGCCAGATGATCTTATCCACAGCCAGGTTGTCGCGAAGCACCGCTTCGATGGCCGCGCGATCCAGGTGCGGGTTGCGATTGCGGTTCAACAGGCACTCTTCAGTGGTGATCACCGTGCCTTCCCCGTCGACATGAATCGAACCGCCTTCCAGCACAAAACCTTCGGTGCGATAGCGCGGGGCGCGTTCGATCTCGAGGATCTTGCCGCCCACCTGCGAGTCACGGTTCCACGGCGCGTACAGGCCACCGTCAAAGCCGCCCCAGGCGTTGAAATCCCAGTTCACACCGCGCACTTCGCCGCTGTTGTTGATCACGAAGGTTGGGCCGGTGTCGCGCACCCACGCGTCGTCGTTGGACATTTCCACCACGCGGATATTGGGCACGTCCAAACGCGCACGGGCATTTTCGTACTGCCCGGCAGACACCGCGACGGTCACCGGTTCAAACCGCGCAATGGCCTTGGCCACCGCCACATGGGCGGCCTGCGCCGGCTCGCCGCCCAGGCGCCAGTTGTCGGGGCGCTCGGGCCAGATCATCCAGGTTTGCGTTTGTGGCGCCCATTCGGCAGGCATATAGAAGCCATCGGCGCGGGGTGTGCTGTGCAAGGTGGTCATGGCGTTCAGGACTCCGAATGGGGGTGAAGGCCGACTTTATAACGGATAAAAATCGGCTTTAAAAGCAATAAAATATCATGAGTTACAAATATGACAGTTTATAGCCGATAACAATCGACTATTCACAAATGCTCATCCAACACCTTCGACAGCATGTCGACAAAGAAGTCCACGCTGCGTTTGGTGGTGACCATCGGCGGCTTGATCTTCAGGATGTTGAGGTAGTCGCCGGTCGGCTGCATAAAAATCCCCAGCTCGCGCAGGCGGTCACACAACAGCGCGGTTTCTGCTGTGGCGGGCTCCAACGTCTGCCGATCACGCACCAATTCCAGGCCCAAATAAAACCCGGAACCATGCACAGCGCCCACCAACGGGTGACGATCAATCAGGGCCTCCAGGCGCGCCTTGAAATGCCCGCCCACTACTTGGGCGTTTTCCCACAGCTTTTCTTCCGCCATCACATCGAGCACGGCCATGCCGATCCGGCAACTGACCGGGCTGCCGCCTGATGACGAGAAGAAATAGCCCTCGGCCTCCAGCGCCTCGGCGATTTCGCGCCGGGTGATCACCGCGCCCAACGGCTGGCCGTTGCCCATGCCCTTGGCCATGGTGATGATGTCCGGCACCACGCCTTGTTCTTCAAAGCCCCAGAAGAAATGCCCCATGCGGCCATAACCCACCTGCACTTCATCGGCGATGCACACGCCGCCCTGGGCACGCACCAAGCCATAGACTTGCTGCAAATAGCCCGGTGGCAGGGAGATGCCGCCGGCATTGCCGTACACCGGTTCGCAGATAAAACCCGCCAATTGGCGCTTACTGGCGGCAATTTTCGCCAGGTTGTGTTCCACGCTTCGCACGTAGTCCGGCGCACTGTCCTGCCCACGGAACTCACCACGATAGGTATTCGGCGCGGTCACCGGGTGCACCCACTCCGGGCGACTGCTCAGTGCCTGTGGGTTATCGGCAATCGAGGTAGAAACCGCATCCGCCGCCACCGACCAGCCGTGGTAGGCCTCCAGCACGCTGAGCATGTCGCGCCCGCCGCTGTAGGCCCACGCCAGTCGGATCGCCAAGTCATTGGCCTCGGTGCCGCTGTTGACCAGGAACACCCGGTCCATGCCCTCCGGCGCCAACGCCAGCAGCCGTTCGGAAAACTCGGCAATCGCCGCGTAGTGAAAGCGCGAGTTGGTGTTGAGCAGCGACCACTGCCGCGCCGCCACCGCCGCCATACGCGGGTGGCCGTGGCCCAGCACCGCCACGTTGTTGAGCATGTCCAGGTAAGAGCGGCCCTGCATGTCGATCAGATGATTGCGCCAGCCGCGTTCGATGCGCGGCGGGTCAACGTAATAGTGCTTCTGTGAGCGGGCGAAACTGGCGTCGCGCCGAGCCAGCAGCGCCTCGGGGTCCAGCTCGGGTTCTGCGTCACAGGCCAGCCCCAACAGCGTCGCCGGCGATGGGCAGAGGGCCTGCCATGCGTGTGCCCGGGTCGGTGTGCAGAACAGCGGCGGCTCAAGGTCGGCGCGGCAAAGCTGCACGGTGAGCGGCCCATGCACTTCGCCGAGGATTTGCCCTTTGACCAGCGCTGCGCCCGGCTTCAACGTGGTGGTGACGCCCCATAAACGCAGGCTCAACTGGGCATCATGCACGCACAGCAAACCATCGACGCCCTGACGCAACGTCCCGCCAAAGGGCGCTTCCAGCACGGTGCCATGGGGCAGATGCAATTCCACGTGCAGGGGCAACGTGTCGGGTTCGACGGCCGTGTCGGCACGCGTACGTGACAGCCGATATTGCCCATACCGGCTGGCCGCCAAACCGTGCACCGCCGCCGCTTCATCCAGCAGGCGCCGGTCGATGCCAGGTTGCTCCCAGTTGCCGGCCTCGAAATGCGGGCTGAGCACGCCCAAGTCAATCAGCGCAAATTCGCGCCCCACCAGCCCCGGCAGTAAGGGCGCGAACTCCTGGCTGGCCATCGGCGACAGGGCCTCACCGACGCAAAGCAGAATCGCCGCTTCCATCAACTCAAGTGGCACCGAGGTCGCCACATGGAAGATTTCCCACTCGTGCTCGGCGTTTTTCAATAAGTAGGTGTTATCCGGGTCGAGCCGTTGCTGTTGCTCGCTGCTCAGTACCAGCACCGCCGCGCGGGCGACGATCAACGGCCACAGCACTGACAGCTCGTCGCGTTGCAGCGGCGTCACCGCGTGAAAGGCCTGGATCGCCGGCAAAATCGCAAAGGGGTCGCCGTCAGCATGGTGCAACAGCGCCGCGCAGGTCACCGACAGGTCGGCAATGCGCCAGGTGTGCACCAGATCGCCGAAATCAATCACGCCCTGGACCTGCCAATGCCGCTGGGCATCGCGCTGCCACACCACATTGTCATCGGTGATGTCCATGTGCACGGCTTGCCACGGCAGCTGCTCGGCCACGGGCCGAATGCGTGCATCGACCTGCCTGGCCACGCGTTCGATGGCCTCGCGATGGGGCAGGTTCTCCAGGGTGGCCAGCAAATGCGTGATCAGCTCGTGAGCATGGCGCGGGTCCCATTGCAGCGTGCGCTCAAGGCCCGGGTGCTGGAAACGCGCGAGTGCGTGGCTGACTTGCCCGCACAGTTCACCAAAACCGGCGATCACATCGCGCCCCAGGTGCGGCAGGTGAGTCAGGGGCTGACCGTCGATGTAGTCCAACACCCGCAGATGTAACACTTGATTATCGACGGTGACCGTCAACAGATCTTCACCGCTCAGCGCGCGAACCACCTTGGGCACGCGCACGTGCGCTTGCAGGTCATGCAGGGCGGCGTGCTGGGCGTGCAGCTCAACGGCTGCATAGTCACCCCGGCAGATTTTCAGCACAAACCGGCCGCGCTCGCTGTCGACTCGGTAGTTGAGGTCCTGCTGGCTGCCCAGCGACAGCAGCGCGCCCGTCAGCCCGTAATGTTGCTCGAGTAGCTGCGCAGCTTGAGCCGCACTCACCTGTGGGCAAGGCAAACTGGCACGATGGATCAACGTGGCGAGCAACATTGTGGCGACCTCTGCTTTTTTAGGCGTCTATATCGCCATTGTTCAGGGCCGTTAATCAACCCCTCGCGCATCCCACGCTTGCACCGGCCCACTTCACAACTCAAGCTATGCTTCATTCGCCCAGTGTCCGTCTAAGGAAAAGGCCCCTCGACATGCGCATTCTCATCACCGGTGGTGCCGGGTTTATCGGCTCTGCCCTGATCCGCCACCTGATTCAACACACTGAGCACGAAGTGCTCAACCTGGACAAACTCACCTACGCCGGCAACCTGGAGTCGCTGACCAGCATCGCGTCCAACAGCCGCTATGAGTTCGTGCAGGCCGATATCATCGACCAGGCCACCGTCAGCGCCGTGCTCGCGCGCTTTGAGCCGCAGGCGATCATGCATTTGGCTGCCGAGTCGCATGTCGACCGCTCCATTGACGGCCCGTCGGATTTTATCCAGACCAACATCGTCGGCACCTACAGCTTGCTGGAAGCCGCCCGCGCCTATTGGCACAAGCTCGACGAGCCGGCCAAAAGCGCATTCCGCTTCCACCACATCTCCACCGATGAGGTCTACGGCGACCTGCACGGCGTGGACGACCTGTTCACCGAAACCACGCCGTACGCGCCCAGCTCGCCGTATTCGGCCAGCAAAGCGGCGTCCGACCACCTGGTACGCGCCTGGCAGCGCACCTATGGCCTGCCGGTGCTGTTGACCAACTGCTCGAACAACTACGGGCCGTTTCACTTCCCCGAGAAGCTGATCCCGCTGGTCATCCTCAACGCCCTCGCGGGCAAGCCACTGCCGGTCTACGGTGATGGTTTGCAGGTGCGCGACTGGCTGTTCGTCGAAGATCACGCCCGCGCACTGTTAAAGGTTGTGACTGAAGGTGTGGTGGGCGAGACCTACAACATCGGCGGCCACAACGAGCAGAAGAATATCGACGTGGTGCGTGGCATTTGTGGCCTGCTCGAAGAGCTGGCGCCGCAACGCCCAGTGGGCGTAGAAAAATTCACGGACCTGATCACCTTCGTCAAGGACCGCCCGGGCCACGACCAGCGCTATGCGATCGATGCGAGCAAGATCGAACGCGAACTCGGCTGGGTGCCGGAAGAAACCTTCGAAACCGGCCTGCGCAAAACCGTGCAGTGGTATCTCGACAACCTCGACTGGTGCCGCCGGGTCCAGGACGGCAGCTACCAGGGTGAACGCTTGGGCAACACCGAGCCCAAGGACCTGATCGCCTAATCAGGCATAATGCGCCTGTCCCCACAGGCGCATCTCCCATGACTCCACCCCTTCCGCGAAGACCCCGCTGGCGCAGCCTCGCCCTGTTGGCGTTGTGCCTGGCACCGTTGCTGTGGCCGCTGGAGCACTTGGCCGAGCGCTATTACCGCAGCGAACTGGCCGGGCAAAACCGCCAGACCCTCGACTTATACGTCGCCAACCTGCTCGGCACCTTGCACCGCTATGAAGTACTGCCGCAGATTCTCGGTGACCTGCCGGCCCTGCGTACCGCGCTGGATGCGCCCCACGTCAGCACCAACCTGACCAACGCCAACCTGCTGCTCAAGGACGTCGCCGCCCAGGCCGGGGTGGAAGTGATGTACCTGATGGACACCACCGGCAAGACCCTCGCCGCCTCCAACTGGGATAAACAGGACAGCTTTGTCGGGCGCAATTTTTCTTTCCGTCCGTACTTCAGTGAAGCCATGGCCGGGCGCCTGGGGCGGTTTTTCGGTTTGGGCACCACGTCAGCCAAGCGCGGCTACTTCTTTGCGGCCGCCGTGCGTGACGGCGACAAAATCATCGGCGTGCTGGTGGTCAAGGTCGACCTGGACCACACCGAAAGCCTGTGGGGCAACACCCCCGAACAACTGCTGGTGACCGACCACAACGGCGTGGTGATCCTCACCTCGCGCCCGCAATGGCGATTCCGCGCCACCCGGCCACTGACCGCCGAAGAACGCCAGGCGATCATCGCCATCCAGCCCTACCCCACGCGCGACCCGCAGCCATTGGCGCTGAGCACTACGGCCTGGCTGCGCCAATCCACGGCCATTGCCGAAACCGGCTGGAACGTGGAAATTCTCGCGCCACGCTCGCTGATCAGCCGCCCGGTGCGCACCGTGGTGGCCGTCGGCGGCGCCGCGTTGCTGGTGTTGATGTTGCTGCTGGGCTTGATGATGCAGCGCCGTCGACATTACCTGGAACGCATCGCCTTCGAAGCCAAGGCCCGCCGCGAACTGGAAGCGCGCGTGATCGAGCGCACCAGTGACCTGGAAGGCCTTAACCGGCGCCTCAAGCAGGAAGTGCTGGAGCGCGAACACGCACAACAGGAGCTGGTGCGCGCCCAGGATGACCTGGTGCAGGCCGGCAAACTGTCCGCGCTGGGCACCATGTCGGCGAGTATCAGCCACGAACTCAACCAGCCTCTTGCGGCGATTCGCAGCTACGCGGAGAACGCCGAGATTCTGCTCGACCATGAGCGCACCAACGACGCCCGCGGCAACCTCAAGCTGATCAGCGAACTGACCGGGCGCATGGCCTCGATCATCGCGCACTTGCGTGCGTTCGCCCGGCGCGACCGTCACGCCCCGGAAAGCGTGGCCCTGCAGCCGGCGCTGGATGACGCGCTGGCGTTGCTGGCCAAGCGGCGGCGGTCGATGGAAGTCGAATTGATCCGCGACCTGCCGGAAGCGACCCTGTGGGTGCAAGCCGGCGAAACCCGCCTGCGCCAGGTGCTCGGCAACCTGCTGGCCAACGCCCTCGACGCCCTCACCGAAAAAGGCCCGCCGCGCAAACTGTGGCTGAGTGCCGAAACCACCGCACAGGGCGTCAACCTGTACATTCGCGACAACGGCCCGGGCTTTTGCATGGAAGCCCTGGGCCGCGCCAGCGAGCCGTTCTACACCACCAAGACGCGCACCCAGGGCCTTGGGCTCGGGCTGGCGATTTGTGACACGCTGATGCGTGCTTTTGGCGGCGAATTACTGTTCGCCAACCACAAGGAAGGTGGCGCGCTGTTAACCTTGAAATTGCGTGCCGGCTCGCCGGGCGTCAGTCTGCAACCGTCCGAGGACCGCAGTGTATGAGTATCGATAACCAGATTCAGGTGGTGTTGATCGACGACGATCCGCACCTGCGTCAGGCCCTGTGCCAGACCCTGGACCTGGCCGGGCTGAAAGTCCTGACCCTGGGCGAAGCCACCGGCCTCACTGCGCGCCTGTCCCGCGACTGGCCGGGCGTGGTGGTCAGCGACATCCGCATGCCCGGCATGGACGGCCTGGAGCTGCTCGCCGAGCTGCACGGCCAGGACCCGGAGCTGCCGGTGCTGTTGATCACCGGCCACGGCGATGTGCCGCTGGCGGTGCAGGCGATGCGCGCCGGGGCCTATGACTTTCTCGAAAAACCCTTCGCCAGCGACGCCCTGCTCGACAGCGTGCGCCGCGCCCTGGCCCTGCGCCGGCTGGTGCTGGACAACCGCAGCCTGCGCCTGGCCCTCAGCGACCGCCAGCAATTGAGCACGCGCCTGGTTGGGCACTCGCCGCAAATGCTGCGCCTGCGCGAGCAGATCGGCGCCCTGGCCGCCACGCGTGCCGACGTGCTGATCCTCGGCGAAACCGGCGCCGGTAAAGAAGTGGTGGCCCGCGCGTTGCACGACCTGTCGAGCCGGCGCAGCGGCCCGTTTGTGGCGATCAACGCCGGCGCGCTGGCGGAATCGGTGGTCGAAAGCGAGCTGTTCGGCCACGAGCCAGGCGCCTTTACCGGCGCGCAGAAACGCCGTATCGGCAAGTTCGAATTCGCCAACGGCGGCACGCTGTTCCTCGATGAAATCGAAAGCATGAGCCTGGATGTGCAGGTCAAACTGCTGCGCCTGTTGCAGGAGCGCGTGGTGGAGCGCCTGGGCGGCAATCAGCTGATCCCGCTGGACATCCGCATTATCGCCGCCACCAAGGAAGACCTGCGCCAGGCTGCCGACCAGGGCCGTTTCCGTGCCGACTTGTATTACCGCCTCAATGTCGCACCGCTGCGCATTCCGCCACTGCGTGAGCGCGGTGAAGATGCGCTGATGCTGTTCCAGCATTTCGCCGACGAAGCCAGCAGCCGCCACGGCCTGCCGTTGCACGAGTTGCAACCGGGCCAGCGGGCGCTGCTGTTGCGCCACAACTGGCCGGGCAATGTGCGCGAACTGCAAAATGCAGCGGAGCGCTTTGCGCTTGGGCTGGAACTGGCATTGGATGCCACGGCGGACAACCCCGCCGCGGGCGTGCTGACGTCAACCACTGGCGGCTTGAGCGAGCAAGTCGAGCAGTTCGAAAAAAGCCTGATCGCCGCCGAACTGACGCGCCCCCACAGCTCGGTGCGCAGCCTTGCCGAAGCCTTGGGCATACCGCGCAAAACCCTGCACGACAAACTGCGCAAGCACGGCCTGAACTTCGCCGACAGCGCCAGCCACAGCACTGACGACGAATGACCCCGCCCACTCGCCAAGAGGCCACCATGAGCCGCGACAGCCGTTACCTGGAATCCATCCTTCACCACGACATCCCGCTCACCCGGGAAATGGGCCTCAAGGTGCTCGACTGGCAACACGGCCAACTGCAGTTGCACCTGCCCTTGCAGGCCAATATCAACCACAAGAGCACGATGTTTGGCGGCAGCCTGTATTGCGGCGCAGTGCTGGCGGGCTGGGGTTGGCTGCACCTGCAATTGCGTGAAGAAGGCATTGAAGATGGGCATATCGTGATTCAGGAAGGGCAGATCAGCTACCCGCTGCCGGTCACGCGGGATGCGACGGTGGTGTGCCAGGCGCCGGAGGAGAAGGTGTGGAAGCGTTTTGTGGCGACCTATAAACGTTATGGCCGCGCGCGGTTGACGCTGGAGACGTGGATCGTGAATGAGGGCAGTGAGGAACGGGCGGTGGCGTTTAGCGGCCAGTACGTCTTGCACCGATAGCCGCAACAACCCAAAAACAAATGTGGGAGCTGGCAAGCCAGCTCCCACATTTTGATTTTTTGAGGCCTTAAGAACGAGCCAGGTTCAGCAGGCGCTCGCGCCACGCAGCCTTGGCCGGCAACGCCAAAAAGAACGGGTTCAGCAACGATTCCCGCGCCGGGTAGCTGAACGGCTCGCCGCTCAACTCCAACACTTCGCCCCCGGCGCCCTCCAGCACACCCTGAGCCGCTGCGGTGTCCCACTGCGAAGTCGGCGCCAAACGCGGGTAGCAATCCGCGCTGCCTTCAGCCAACAGGCAGAATTTCAGCGAGCTGCCGATATTCGCCAGTTTCAGTTCCCCAAGCCCTTCGCTCAGGCCATCGAGCAAGCGCTCCTGTTCCGGGCTGGTATGGCGACGGCTGGCCACCACGGTGAAAGCCTCACCCGCTGCCGGGGTCTGGCGCACTTGAATCTGCTTGGGCGCTTCGCTCACATCCGAACGCCAGGCTCCCAGGCCCGCGCCACCGAAGTAGCAGCGGCCGCTGGTGGGCATCGACACCACGCCAAACACCACGCGGCCTTGCTCGATCAGGGCGATGTTGACGGTGAACTCTTCGCTGCCGGAGATAAATTCCTTGGTGCCATCCAAC
Source organism: Pseudomonas sp. R76 (assembly GCF_009834565.1). GTDB lineage: Bacteria > Pseudomonadota > Gammaproteobacteria > Pseudomonadales > Pseudomonadaceae > Aquipseudomonas. The sequence goes on along the minus strand of NZ_CP019428.1, from coordinate 378,752 downwards.
GGGTCCACCAGCCACCAGCGCTGCCAGCCGGCGCGCACGCTCTGGTCGATGTCCGCATCCTCTTCGGACAGCACTGGAATACTCGGATCGAGCGCGGTAAGGCCCGCCAGAATCAGGTGGTGAGCGGCCAGGTCCGCCGCCGTCACCGGCGAATCATCAGCCTTGGAGGTGACCGCCACATCCGCACGCCAGTACGGCAGGATCACTTCACCGGCCTGACGCGCCAGCTCAATCACAGGGGCAATAAACGGGTGGCCTAAAAACAGTTCGCTCATGCGGTAAACGCTCCACGCTGGGTCAACAGGTCTCGTACCAGATACAGTGCGGCCAGGGCGCGACCCTCGCTGAATTGCTCGTTCTGCGCCAGTTGCGACAACTCGCGCAGGTTGACCCGCTCCACGCGCATCGGTTCCGGCTCGTCGCCTTCCAGGCGTTCCTCGTACAGGTCGGTGGCCAGCACCACCTGGATCTTCTGGCTCATGTAGCCCGGCGACAACGACAGTTCGGTGATGTGTTCCAACTGCCGCGCGCCATAGCCGGCCTCTTCCTTGAGTTCACGATCAGCAGCCGCCAGCACGTCTTCGCCGGGCTCGATCAGGCCCTTGGGCAGCGACAACTCGTATTCGTCAGTGCCACCGCAATACTCTTCCACCAGCAACGCATGCTCATCATCGATCATCGCCACGATCATCACCGCGCCGTAGCCGGCACCGCGGCCCACCAGGCGCTCGTAGGTACGTTCAACGCCATTGGAAAAGCGCAATTGCACTTCCTCCACGCGGAACAAACGGCTACTGGCGACTATTTCGCGGGCGAGTACGGTGGGTTTCTGGCGCATAAGCGGCTCCTTGGCGTGATCGGGTTACTATACCGTGGCTTTTCCGATTGTCTGTGTCGGATATCTTTACTTACATGAGAACGCACCATGCCCTCTTTGAACTGGCACGCCATCGACACCGTCTTGCTGGACATGGACGGCACCTTGCTCGATCTGCATTTCGACAACCATTTCTGGATGGAGCACTTGCCCCAACGCTACGCCGAGCTGCACGGGGTGAGCCGGGCCATGGCCGAGCTGGAGTTGCAGCCGCTGTTCGAGCGTAACGCCGGACAGTTGCAATGGTATTGCCTGGATTTCTGGAGCACCGAGCTGAACATTCCGGTGCGCGAACTCAAGTTGGAAACCGCCCACCTGATCGCCCTGCGCCCGGACGCGGATACGTTTCTGGCGGCAATCAAACAGGCCGGCAAGCGCGTGATCCTGATCACCAACGCGCACCGTGATTCGCTGTCACTGAAGTTGGAACGCATTGAACTGGCGCCGTATTTCGAGCGGTTGATCAGCTCCCACGACTACGGCTTTCCCAAGGAAAACCCGCAGTTCTGGGCAGCCCTGCAAGCCGACATCCACTTCGACCCGGCCCGCAGCCTGTTTATCGATGACACCTTGCCGATCTTGCGCAGTGCTCGGGAGTTTGGCGTGGGGCATTTGCTGGCGGTGAAGGAACCGGACAGCAAGAAGGGGCCCAAAGACACGGCTGAATTTGCGGCGGTTGGGGATTACAGGGACCTGATTGTCGGCCTCTAGATCGCATCGCGGGCAAGCCCGCTCCCACATTTGGAATGCACTCTCCTGTGGGAGCGGGCTTGCCCGCGATTGCCATCACTCGGTAAGAGGCCTTACTCAGGAATACGCAATGTCTGCCCTGGGTAAATTTTATTCACATCTTTAAGCAGTGGCTTATTGGCCTCAAAGATTTTGTTGTACTGGTTGGCGTTGCCATACACCGCCAGGGAAATCGCGCTGAGGGTGTCGCCTTTTTTCACGACTACAAAACGTGCGGCAGCCACGGCCGGGCCAGTCACTGTGATTTGATCCTCTACACTGCCAACACCCGCGATGTTGCCTGCAGCCAGGATGATTTTCTCTTTCTCTTCCTGAGTGGCGACTTCACCCTTCACGGTGACCTTGTCGCCATCAACGGTGGCGGTGATATTCGGGTTTCCAAGCCCGACAGCGCTGATGTGCTTCTTCAACTCATCACTTGCGTTGGCATTACCCGGCGTCAACAGGTCAATCAGCTTCTCGCCCGCTTCCTTAACAAAGCTAAAAATACTCATGGTGCGCTCTCCTTGGGATTTAAGTTCCAGATGCCCAAGACTAGACCAGTCCTACAGATTCGGGTTCCGAACCGACCAAAGACTCAAACGCGCTAGAATCCCTCGCCATTGGAATAAGCCCGGAGCGAAGATGGACATCAAACAGCTGAAATTCCTCATCGCCCTCGACGAGACCCGCCACTTCGGCCAGGCGGCAGCGCGTTGTCACATCACCCAGCCGACCCTGTCGATGCGCCTGCGCAACCTGGAAGAAGAGCTGGACTTGCCGCTGGTCAATCGCGGCCAGCGCTTCGAAGGTTTTACCGCGCCGGGCGAGCGGGTATTGGCGTGGGCCCGCACCGTGCTGGCGGCTTATGACGGTTTGCTGGCCGAAGCGGCGGCCTGTCGCGGCAACCTGGTCGGTACGTTGCGCCTGGGTGTGGTGCCGCTGTCGAGCTTCGATCCCTTGGCGCTGATGCAACAACTGCATAAAGAGCACCCGAGCCTGCGCTTTGAACTCTCGGCATTAAGCTCCGAGCAAATTCTTGAACAGCTGGCGAGCAATCGTCTCGACCTGGGCGTGTCCTACCTGGAGCGCCTGGACAACGAGCGCTTCGACTCGCTGGCCCTGAGCGAGACGCGCATGGGCCTGCTCTACGACCAACGGTTTTTCAGCTTCGGCGACAAACCGTTGAGCTGGGAAGCATTGATCGAACTGCCCCTGGGCATGCTCACCAGTGGCATGCACTTTCGCCAGTCCATCGACCACAACTTCCACAGCCGTGGGCTCAACCCGCAGCCCTTGCTGCAAACCGATGCGGTGCATCAATTGTTACAAGCCGTGCACGGCGGCCTGTGCTGCGCCGTAATGCCACTGGACGGCGGCCTCGACGCCCTCACCGAGCACCTGCGCCTGCAACCCATTGAAGACGCTCACACGCTGGCGCGCCTGGGGCTGATCATGCGCCGCAGCGCACCCCGCTCGGCGCTGGCGGAAGCCTGTTTTGCGTTGTTTCAAAAATCGCAGCAAGAGGCTTGATCGACGCCATCTATCGGTAGATCAGTACTGGCAATTAGACGCGACCCTTTGTCGCGCCTAGTCTAAACACTGATCAATCCGCCGGTGGTACTGCCCCATGAACGCCAAGCGCCCAGTCTGCGCGGCGCCCGCCCTCGAAACGCCCGCGCCCGCCGCCAGCCAGAGCTACCAGTTTTGCAATCTTGAACACACAGAAGTCGCCAGCACTGCGTTGGCGGAAGAAGTGGCGTTGGCGATTGCCTACAACGACATCAGCCAGGCCGTGATGCTGGTGACGCCGACGGACCTGGAAGACTTCATCGTGGGTTTCAGCATCGGCAGCGGCATTATCGCCGACGTTAGCGACATTTATGATCTTAAACTCAGCGGTTCAGGCTCAACCCAGTACGCCCAAGTGCAGATATCGAGCCGCGCGTTCTGGAACCTCAAGCAGCAACGCCGCCAATTGGCCGGCACCAGCGGTTGCGGGTTATGCGGTGTTGAAGCGGTAGAACAAGCGCTACCGAACCTTGAAGTGCTGCCCGGCGCGCCATTGCCGCCCGCCGAATGGCTCGATGGCCTGCGCCAGCGCATCAGTGCTTTCCAGCCTCTGGGCCAATACAGCGGCGCAGTGCACGCAGCGGTGTTTATGAACAACAGGGGCGAATTGCTGATGGGCCGCGAAGACATTGGCCGGCACAACGCCCTGGATAAATTGATCGGTGCACTGACTCGCCAAAAGATTCCGACCGACGGCGGCCTGGCGATTGTCACCAGCCGCTGCAGCCTCGAATTGATCCAAAAAGTTCTGCGCGCAGGCATCCAGACCTTGGTCAGCCTGTCGTCGCCCACCGGCCTGGCCCTGCAATGGGCTCGCCGGCACAACCTCAATCTCATCCACCTGCCGCAGAAAAGTGCGCCGCGGGTCTACAGCCCTGCGATGGAGAACCAGCCATGAGCCAGCATCATCAAGCCGACCAAACCCCGACCCCGCGCTATAAGCCCTACAAAGGCCCGGCGGGCGGCTGGGGTGCATTGATCAGCGTGGCGCAGGCCTGGCTGACCAGCGACAACGCGCTGAAAAACCTGCGCATGATGCTCAAGACCAACCAGAACGGCGGCTTCGACTGCCCGGGCTGCGCCTGGGGCGACTCGCCGGAAAGCGGCATGGTCAAGTTCTGCGAAAACGGCGCCAAGGCGGTCAACTGGGAAGCCACCAAACGTCGTGTGGATGCGGCATTTTTTGCCAAGCACAGCGTGACCGCACTGCTGGAACAGAGCGACTATTGGCTGGAATACCAGGGCCGCCTGACCGAGCCGATGCGGTATGACGCCGAGACCGACCACTACAAGCCCATCAGTTGGGAAGCAGCGTTTGATCTGGTCGGCAAACACCTCAACGCCCTGCCAAGCCCGGACATGGCCGAGTTCTACACCTCGGGCCGCGCCAGCAACGAAGCGGCGTACCTGTATCAGCTGTTCGTACGCGCCTACGGCACCAACAACTTCCCGGACTGCTCGAACATGTGCCACGAAGCCAGCGGCGTAGCCCTGGCGCAAAGCGTGGGTGTGGGCAAAGGCACCGTGACCTTTGATGACTTCGAACACGCCGATGCGATTTTCGTGTGGGGCCAGAACCCCGGCACCAACCACCCGCGCATGCTCGAACCGCTGCGTGAAGCGGTTAAACGCGGCGCCCAGGTGGTGTGCATCAACCCGCTGAAAGAGCGTGGTTTGGAACGCTTCCAGCACCCGCAACACCCGCTGGAAATGCTCACCAACGGCGACAAACCGACCAACACCGCCTACTTCCGCCCGGCGTTGGGTGGCGACATGGCCATCCTGCGAGCCATGGCCAAATTCCTGTTGCTGTGGGAGCGCCAGGCCCAGGCCGAAGGCAAAGAAGCCGTGTTTGACCACGACTTCCTCAACGAACACACAGCTAATGTGCTGGATTACCTCGGCCAGATCGACGACACCTCGTGGGATGAAATCGTCTCGCAGTCCGGCCTGAGCCTGGTTGAAATCGAGCAAGCGGCGCGCATGTACGCCAAAGGCAAAAACGTGATCATGTGCTGGGCGATGGGCATCACCCAGCATCGCCACTCGGTGCCGACCATCCAGGAAATCGCCAACCTGATGCTGCTGCGCGGCAACATCGGCCGCCCAGGCGCCGGCCTGTGCCCGGTGCGCGGCCACAGTAACGTGCAGGGCGACCGCACCATGGGCATCAACGAACGCCCACCGGTGGCGTTTCTCGATTCCCTGGAACGCCGCTTCCAGTTCCAGGTGCCGCGCCACAATGGCCACAACGTGGTCGAAGCGATCCACGCGATGCTCGAAGGCCGCTCCAAAGTGTTTATCGGCCTGGGCGGCAACTTCGCCCAAGCCACGCCGGACAGCCCACGTACCTTTGAAGCATTGCGCAGCTGCGACCTGACCGTGCAGATCAGCACCAAGCTCAACCGCAGCCATTTGATGCACGGTAAAGACGCGCTGATCCTGCCGTGCCTGGGCCGTACCGACATCGATATCCAGGCCGACGGCCCGCAAGCCGTTACCGTGGAAGACTCATTCAGCATGGTGCACGGCTCCAACGGCCAATTGCAGCCGCTGTCGAAGCTGATGAAATCCGAGCCGGCCATCCTGGCAGGCATTGCCGCCGCGACCCTGGGCAGCAAACCGGTGGATTGGAACTGGCTGGTGGCCGACTACGGGCGCATCCGCGACCTGATCGCCGACACCATTCCAGGCTTCAAAGACTTCAACGAGAAGATCAAAAAACCGGGCGGTTTCTACCTGGGCAACTCTGCTGGTGCACGCCGCTGGAATACACCGTCGGGCCGCGCAAACTTCCGCCCGAACGTGCTGCCCAAGGACCTGATTCACGAACGCACCCACGCCACGGGCCGCGTGCCAGACCTGATCATGCAGTCGATGCGCTCCCACGATCAGTACAACACCACCATTTACGGCCTGGACGACCGCTACCGTGGCGTGAAAGGTCAGCGTGACGTGCTGTTCGTCAACGAAGCCGACATCATCCGCCTGGGCTTCAAGCCGGGGCAGAAGGCCGACATCGTGTCGCTGTGGGAGGACGGTCGTGAGCGCCGCGTCAAAGGCTTCACCTTGCTGGCATTTGATATTCCAGCGGGGCAGGCGGCGGCTTATTACCCGGAAGTGAACCCATTGGTGCCATTGGAAAGCACCGGGGATGGCAGCCATACGCCGACGTCGAAGTTTGTGGCGATTCGTTTGGAAGCGGCGAGCGCGACCGGCTTGATCATGGCGCGTTCGGCCTGACCGAGACCCGCTCGCCACAACAAGCCGCTCGCCATGACTAATAAAAATCCAAGGCACAAAAAAGGCCGCTTTTGCATAAAAGCGGCCGTTCCGAAGTAGTTAAAGACTCGCAAAAATGACTTAAGTTCCCTATACAAAACAGCAACTTAGCAAATTGTATACAACTCATACCACTGGTCGGTTTTCGATTGTCAGCGTATCGATACAACCTCAGGATCGCGCCGTCATCCTCTTGAGGTCTCTCTATGAAGTTCTCCTCGATTCTCTTGTTGTCCCTTGGCCTGGTCAGTGGCGCAGCCATGGCCGGTGGCACCACCGAAGCCGGTGTGGGCGGCGCATTGGGCGGGGTTTTAGGTTCGGTAGTGGGCCAGCAAATCGGTGGTAACACCGGTTCGGCCATCGGTGCAGCCCTGGGCGGCGCAGGCGGCAGTGCCGTTGGCGCCGACAAGCGCAGCCGTGGCGAAGCCGCTATTGGCGGCGCCCTCGGCGCAGCCGGTGGCAACGTGGTGGGCCGCAGCATGGGCGGCAACACCGGCAGCCTGATCGGCGCAGCCGCCGGCGGTGGCGCAGGCGGTGCGCTGGGCAACTACATGGGCAACAAGAGTGACGACGATGACCGCCGTTATCGCGGCCGGGATAACCGTCGCTATGACCGTGATGACCATCGTGGCCGCGGGCATGCGTATGGGCATCGCAAGAACAAGCACCATTACCGTCATCGGTAAGGCCTAGAGCACACTGCTGGACCCATGTGGGAGCGGGCTTGCCCGCGATAGCGTAGTGTCAGGGAGCACATCCAACCCTGACCCACCGTTATCGCAGGCAAGCCAGCTCCCACAGTGATTTTCGCCGATCACAAAAGTTGTATTACACCACCAACCGCTGCAGCGCCTCACGCAATCTCCCCGGAATCGCCACCGGCTGGTTCGACGCCCGGTCCACGAACACATGCACAAAGCGCCCCGCCGCGCAGGCGTCCTCCTCGCCTGACTTGAACACCGCCAGCTCATACTGCACCGAGCTGTTGCCCAACTTGCCCACCCGCAGGCCAATTTCCAGACGATCAGGAAACGCGATCGACGCAAAGTAATCGCATGCCGAACTCACCACAAACCCCACCACTTCCCCGTCATGAATATCCAACCCGCCCTCTTCAATCAGGTAGGTATTCACCGCCGTGTCGAAGAAGCTGTAGTAGGTGACGTTATTCACATGGCCATACACATCGTTGTCGTGCCAACGCGTGATGATCGGCTGGAAGTGACGGTAATCGGCGCGCAACGGCATAGAGTCAGGCATGTGCAGGTCTCGTCAAAGTGGGTTTACAGATCATTCAAATGGGCTTCAGCCCACTCACGCACCTCGGCGTAGGGGTAGTCCTCCAGCGCGGCAAAACCCGGAATGCCGCGCGCTTTGAGCTTGGTAAATAACGGCACGCTGATACCCCCCAGAAACCGCGTCAGCCGTTCCGCACCGGGCAGGCTCCCGGTGTGTTCATGATGCCTGTGGATAAAATCACCGCACAGCCCCATGAAGTTTTTATCCACAAGCGGCGGCAGGCTCGGCGGCGGCGGCAAGTGTGCAACCTGGCCATGGCACACCGAACACTGCCCGCAACGCTGGGGTGCCTGCTCATCACCAAAGTACTTGGCCAGACGCTGCCCAAGGCAATGTTCGGTGGCGAAAAGATCAAGCATGGCGTGAATCCGCGCCACCTCACCGACCTCGTGTTGCTTGAAGCCTGTGTATAACTCGGCGCTCAACGCCTGCGGGTCAAAATCGGCGTTCAACACGCTGTAGACCTCGGTCATCTGCTTGCTTTCCAGTTCGATCAAGCCTTGTTCCTGGAAGTAATCCAGCGCTTTCACCACCCGGCCACGCTCAGCATTGTGTTGCTGGTACAACGCGTCGAAATCCACGGTCGCCCAAGTCCTGGCGCGGTTGCACACCTGGATAATGGCCGCGACAAACTGCTGCCGTTCACCGGAAAAGCGCGCCAGCAAGGCCTCGGGTTCAATCAGGTACTTGAAGCGGTATTCGGCATAAAACGCGTAGCGCGGCGCAATCACTCCCTTGAGCTCCAACTGCACCAGCAGAGTCTTCAGCGGCAGTTCGCGGATGTTGCTGTGGTCTGACAGTGACCTCAGCAAGAACTCCCATTGCCCATCGCCCCGCGCCGCCTGCAACTCATTGAGCACCCGCAGAATGCCCTCCTGCTCCGGCGTGTCGCCATACACAAAATTTTCCAGCACATTGAGGCTGTCGCGGTTGGCCAGCACCAGGCAATCGGACGGCTGCCCGTCACGCCCGGCGCGGCCAATTTCCTGGCTGTAGTTCTCGATGGATTTAGGCAAGTCGAAGTGCACCACATTGCGGATGTCACTTTTATCGATGCCCATACCGAATGCGATGGTGGCGACGATGCAATTGGAACGCCCGCCCATAAAGCGCTGCTGGATGCCCTCGCGTTTATCGTGGGGCAAACCGGCGTGATAGGCCTCGGCCTGGATGCCGTTGCGGTTCAAGTGTTCGGCAATCTGCTCGGCGGTTTTCTGCAGGGTGACGTAGACGATGCTCGGCTGGTTAGCGCGCTCGCTCATCCATTCGACCAGTCGCCGACGTTTGTCGTGGCCGCTCACCGGCTCTACCAGCAGGTTGAGATTGGGCCGGTAGAAGCCCGTGGTGATCACATCCTCCGGTGCAATGGCGAACTTGGCCTGCATGTCGGCAATCACCTTGGGCGTGGCCGTAGCCGTTAGCAGCAAGGCTTGTGGGATATTGAACTGGCGCTGGTAGTCCGGCAGCTTCAAATAATCCGGACGGAAGTTGTGGCCCCACTCGGAAATACAGTGCGCCTCATCCACCACCAGCAGCGAGATCTGCACGCTTTGCAGGAAGTTACGGAAGCGCTCGTTCTTCAAACGCTCCACGGAAATCATCAGGATTTTCAACTCGCCCGAACGCGCACGGGCCATAACGTCATTGGCGTCTTCGCGGCTCTGCGCCGAATCGATACTGCCCGCCGAAATACCGTGGCGCTGCAGGAAACCCAGCTGGTCCTGCATCAACGCCAACAACGGCGACACCACCAGTGTCAGGTGCGGCAGCAGCACTGCGGACAGCTGATAACACAACGACTTGCCCGAGCCGGTAGGAAAGATAGCGGCGGCCGAACGACCGGCCAGCACGGCGCTGACCGTTTCTTCCTGGCCCAAACGAAACTGTGGATAACCAAAGACCTGTTGGAGGGTGTTGTGCATAAGCTGTCACTCCATTGACCGCTGAACGAGCCCAAAACATAGACCAGCACGCTCAGCGAATCGAGAAAGGTCGCAAGGAAAAAAGAGACAGGATGATACACAGGCTGGGGGATGGCCTTGGGCCGAAGTAGGATTGTTCACTCGATTTTGTGAGAAGAATACAAACCAAATGTGGGAGCTGGCTTGCCGGCGATGACGGTGTATCAGTCGACCCAAGTATCAACTGAACCACCGCCATCGCGGGCAAGCCCGCTCCCACACTTTTACTGCTGTGTTAAACCGGAATCAGCGGTTTTGCACGCGCTCAATCGCCGTGTCATACACCGGGTTGGCCTTCTGCTCTTTCGCCAACTGGTAATGACGCAAGGCATCCGAGAACTGCCCCGCCGCTTCGTAAATCCGCGCAATGTTGTAATAGGCGCCTGCGCGCACGGTCGCTGCATTCGCGCCAGTCGCCAGGGCGATGGCCTTGCGGTTGGCCCAGATCGACTCGGCGGTGTTGCCGGCCTTCTGATAGGCAAGACCGAGGTTGCCGTAAGCCTTACCGAAGCCATTGTCCAGGTCGATAGCCTGGCGGAACAGGTCAATCGCCTGGTCGAGCTTGCCAGCCTGGTAGGCCGCTTCACCTTGCAGGTTCAGACGCTTCGCATCGGCCTGTGCGGAAGAGCTGACAGCCACAGCCGTGACCGCCACGCTGTCATCCAGCAACGGTTTGACTTCGTTGAGCACGTTAGGCGCGTCAACCGTCACGCCACTGAAATTGTTGATGTCCTGGAAGTCGCCACTGCCGGTCATGCGGAACACGGTCCACAGGTTACCGCTGCGGTTTTTCGGTACGTAATAGGTGCGCACCAGAGACTGGCCCATGTACACAAACACCTTGGCCTCGCTGTTGGACAACTGCCGCGAGCCTGGATTGCCGCTGTTGGTGAAGTCATGCACGGCGTACACGTAGCTTTCGCCATAGTGTTTTTTCTGCAGGGTGATGGTTTCCGGGCCGTAGCTGTCGGTGTCATCCACATCCAGCTCGGCGTCGGTGCCTTTCTGGTTGCCGAAGAAGATGTTGTTGCCGGGGAAAATCATGTGGGAGTCGAGGTCTTCAGGGGTTTTGCCCCACGTCAGCACCACACGCAAACCGTCGAGGTTTTCCATCACCGGGCTGATGGCATAGGTCATGCCCGCACACGGGCACTTCACCACCAGGTTGGAGTAGCCAGGCTTCTTGATGATCAACAGGTTGCTGGCGTCATCGGCCGCTTCGCTGGTGAGGGTCACCTGGCCTTGGGCGTTGGTGCGGCCCACCACGTTTTGTGCGCCGTTACGTTGCAGCAGCACCTCGGCATCGGCGATTTTCTGGTCCTTGACCACCGCACTCAACACCTCAATCGGCAACTGCTCGGCCTGGACCGAAAACGCCATCGCACACAATGACACCGCCGAGGCGACACGAAGCAAACCCATGCTTAACTCCCTTTAAGTAGTGGGCGGAATTGCCCTACAAGATTTTGCGGTGAAACATACGCTGAATTCAGCGGGTTGCCGTTTTTTTTGTGCGGAATGTGACGTGGTTTTTATCCCGCCTGCTTGCGCAAGCATTGCGCTACAATTGAGTCTTGCGACCCAGGAGTACGCTGCAATGAGCGAACCGACGTTTGAGCAAAAACAGGATCACTACCACAAGATCCGCCGTTCCAATTACTTGGCAAGCCTGCGCCTGGAAGGGTTCGACACCCAACCGGCCGATGTCGACAAACCCCTGCCGACCCGCGAAGCCGTTCTTGCCAAGTACCGCAAAACCCCACACTGATGCTCGACAAATACGGGGTGGGCCAGGATCCGTACTGCTATCCCGGTAGCGGCGTCCTGCGCAACCGCCTCGATTTGCGCGACGAAATACTTCTACATCAAGCCGAGCGCGAACTATCCGAAATCGCTGTAGGCAGCCTCCCACTCTATCCGCCGCCCTACGACCTCGAACGACTGCAACACATCCACCGCACCCTGTTCGGCGACATCTACGACTGGGCCGGGGAGCTGCGCAGCGTCAACATCCAGAAAGGCGATACCCTGTTCTGCACACCGGAACGCATTCCGCCGGAAGCGGCGAAAATCATCCGGCATATGGAACAAGGCAATTGGTATGTAGGCGCGACCCAAGCTGAACTGGTGCCGCTGATTGCCGAGGCTTATGGCGACCTCAACGTCATCCACCCCTTTCGTGAAGGCAATGGCCGCGCGCAGCGGATTTTGTTCGAACAGATCATTGTGAATGCCGGTTTTTCAGTGAATTGGTGGCTGGTGAAACACGCGGCGTGGATACCGGCGAACATTGATGCGGTGGCGTGTGATTATCGGGGGCTTGAGGCGATTTTTGAGCGGTGTATCAGCGTACCTCCCTAAACAGCCTTTTGCCTGTATTGCACCATCCCACCCCACCCACCTATAGTTCGCCCCTCGCTGCACAATCAGCGATCGGGTTTGGTCACCCGATACAGAGTTCACATACGCACCTTCAGATGTCGTAGGCACTCCTGTGCCCACACGCTTCATGGCGGCTGTGTTTGGGACGCCTTCGGGCGTGCCGGGTGAATCTCTGCCGGTTGACCAACCTGGACACAGTCCGCCACCCATCGCTTGGTCACGATGATGGCGGTCCTCTAACTACACAGAGATTCAAATCAATGAACGCTATAAATCCGTCTGAAAATCGCTATCGTCAGTTACGCACCAACTTCACCGACACCCACCCTCTCATCATCGACACCGAAGCCACCGCCGAAGACATCCAGTCCGCCGCACACCAGCGCATCCGCGCTGCCACCGACTTACTGGAAACTTTCACCTGCCTGACCTTCGAACACACCGACCTTAAAGACATCTCTCACATCGTTAATGCCTTGTACCTGCTTGTTCAGGATGGCTGTGATCTGCTGGAAGCATCGCAACACGTGCATCTGCAACCGACAGTCGATAAGCAAACACAACCAAGCCAGCCGCTGAGTTAAAACTGTGGGAGCTGGCTTGTCGAATCGTCGCGCCGGCTCCCCTATTTGATGGGCGCTGCTCAAAAAATCACTGTCAAACCGCAAATGCCGGAAAGCGCTGTGAGAAACCCTTAAATACGGTGTAGTCCCCTTCCTAAACTGCTTAAAACACCTGCTCAACCCTCTACATAACTCCCCGTTGTATGACGGAAACTAGCGCTCTCACAATTGCGCTGGCAAAAATCTGTGAACATCGAAAGGACTCAATACATCGGCCATTATGGCGTCACCTTCACGGTGATTCGTTTTACCGTTTTACCTGCCCACAAACACGAACTGGCAAATCTCTGCTTGTTAGAAGCCGGTGCTTCGGCAAACGAGGTACGTTATCGACTGGCGGATCTCTACGAGAAGATGCTCGCCCGTGATTTGCCTTGCAAGATGACTGTCGCGATATCCAAGCCACTGACCCGACAGCAAGCTGACCTGCTTAACGAGCGCGGGACCATCGTCGCAGGCTTAATTGCCAGCGCTGTTTCAGCACCACTGAGCCGTGTGTCACCATTTTTTGGAGGTGCAGTGGGAAGCATCATTGGTCTGAAAGTTAAAGATGTCATCCGCAGCTATCACGCAGGGGATGTTGTTATTGGAATCGATGCACAGGTGAGCGGCGGAATCGGCCCTCAGCGATCGTTGTCAGCAATGTTCCGACAGTTCCAGGGAGGGTGAGACGATGGTCGAATACAGCGTTTGGATCACGCTCCTCATCCTAATCGCCCTTACCATGCTCCTTGATAGAAGATTGAAGCATCCTGATCTCAGAAAATGGGTCGGGCTGGCCCTCATAATCATCGGCCCAACGCTTCTCTTCCGCGCCACTTCCTGGCTAAGAGAATTACAATTCGAAAGTCTTCCGACATTCGCCTTTATCATGGGCATCCGTCTGTTGATCACCCGAAACAAATTCCGCCGACAACGCAACCATCCCCCTCACCCACTCCTGCGTGCCCACACCATGAACTTCGCCCCCAACTTCCCCGAAGACCCGGTCATGCAGCAGCTTCTGCAATTGCTGCACGAAGAAATCGGCCTGCCGAAACACAAGACCCTTCGTCTTGAAACCTCGCTCAACTTCGACCTCGGTTGCGACCGCGCCGAGGCCAAGCAATTCATGGAAGCGCTGGAGCAGGACTTTGCCGTCGACCTGGGCGACTACGACGCTTATCGTTACTTCCAGCCGCCGGTGTTCGATGTGTTCCTCAAGCGCCGCGCCAAGGGCCGGGGCGACAAGATCCCGCTGACCATCGGCATGCTCTACCTGGCTATCAAAACCCATAGCTGGGACACGCAAACCCTGGAAAACCTCAGCTGACTCCAAGAACACTGAGGTTCAAATGTGGGAGCGGGCTTGCTCGCGAAGGCGGTGTGTCAGGCAGATTTTTTCTCACTGATCCACCGCATTCGCGAGCAAGCCCGCTCCCACATGGGTTCTGCGTTAATCTGGCCAATTACTGACATAACAAGGACCGTACATGGACGTATTGATGGGCCTGCTGGCCGCCCTGCTCTGGGGTGGCACGGATTTCCTCGTGGGCCTCAACGCCCGCGCCGTCGGCGTTAAACGCGCGGTGTACTTCGGCCAAGCCCTTGGCTTTTTGATCATGACGTTGCTGCTGGTCATCTTCCCGATGTTCCTGTTCAAATCCCTGAATGCCCCGTTGAGCGTCTGGCTCCTGGGCGTCACGGCCGCCCTGCTCACCGTCTCCGGCGCCCTCGCGCTGTCCAAGGCCTTCGCCCTGGGCAAAGCCGCTATCGTCGCGCCGCTGGTGACGTCCTACGGCGTCGTCACCACGCTGCTGTCCTGGGCCAGCGGCGAACACATCAGCCTGACTCAACTCGGCTGCATCGGCCTGTGCGTCATCGGCGTAATCCTCTCCAGCCTCCACAAGGACGACGGCGTTCCCCACAACAACCCACGCCTGTCCATCGCCTACGCCATGCTTGCCGCGCTGCTCTACGGCACCAGCTTCTGGCTGCAGGGCCGCTACACCTTGCCCGCGTTGGGGCCGATCACCATGTTGTGGCTGGGTTACCTCGTAGGCCTGTGCGTGCTGGTGGTGATGGTGTTGAAGATCGAGGACGGCCTGAAGATTCCGCCGCTGAAAAACTGCGCGACGTTGACCGGCGCTAGCTTGATGAACCTCGGCGGGTTCTCGGCGTTTTCGTGGGGAGCGATGGCGGGGTCGGTTTCGGTGGTTACGGTGATCAGTACGTTGTCAGGCGGGATTGCGGCGATTCTTGGCTTTGTGTTTTTCAAGGAGCGGTTGTCGGCGGTGCAGGTGCTGGGGGTGGTGTTGGTATTGGTTGGCGCCGTGGTTTTGCACATCGTCGACTAACCTTTCGCGCATAAAAAAGCCGCCCCTAGAGGCGGCTTTTTCACAACAACCGAACCTTACAACTTAGGCCCAGCCGCCTTGATCGCATCGCTCACTTCAAACTTCTTGAAGTTCTCGATGAACAGACCGGCCAGCGCTTTCGCCGCTTCGTCGTAGGCCGCTTTGTCAGCCCAGGTGTTACGTGGGTTCAGCAGGCCAGTTTCAACGCCCGGTACGGCCAGTGGCACGTCGAGGTTGATGGTGTCGAGGTGTTCGGTTTCAGCACCGATCAACGCGCCGCTCTGGATTGCTGCGATGACGCCGCGAGTGGTCGGGATGTTGAAGCGTTTGCCGACACCGTAGCCGCCGCCGGTCCAGCCGGTGTTGACCAGGTACACCTTGGAGCCGAAGCCGCGTACGCGCTTGATCAGCAGTTCTGCGTATTCACCGGCAGGGCGTGGGAAGAATGGCGCGCCGAAGCAGGTGGAGAAGGTCGACTTGATGCCGCTGCCGGAACCCATTTCAGTCGAGCCCACCAGAGCGGTGTAGCCGGACAGGAAGTGGTAGGCCGCTTGTTCTTCGCTGAGGATGGACACTGGCGGCAGTACGCCGGTCAGGTCGCAAGTCAGGAAGATCACAGCGTTAGGCTCACCGCCCAGGTTCTTCTCGGAACGCTTGGCGACGTGTTCCAGCGGGTACGCGGCGCGGCTGTTCTGGGTCAGGCTGACGTCGGTGTAATCGGCGTGCTTGGCGTCGTCGATCACCACGTTTTCGAGCACGGTGCCGTGCTTGATGGCTTTCCAGATAACCGGCTCGTTCTTCTCGGAGAGGTCGATGCACTTGGCATAGCAACCGCCTTCGATGTTGAACACCACGCCTTCGCCCCAGCCGTGTTCGTCGTCACCGATCAGGTAACGGCTTTCGTCGGCCGACAGCGTGGTTTTACCAGTACCCGACAGACCGAAGAACAGGGTCACGTCGCCTGCTTCGCCGATGTTGGCGGCGCAGTGCATTGGCAGCACGTCGGCGGCCGGCAGCAGGAAGTTCTGCACCGAGAACATGGCTTTTTTCATTTCACCGGCGTAGCGCATGCCGGCGATCAGGACTTTTTTCTGTGCGAAGTTGAGGATCACGCAACCGTCGGAGTTGGTGCCGTCACGCTCTGGCACGCACTCGAAATTGGCCACGTTAAGCACTTGCCATTCATCACGGCCGGCCGGGTTGTACTGGGCCGGGTTGATGAACAGGCAACGACCGAACAGGTTCTGCCAGGCAGTCTGGGTGGTCATTTTTACGGCCAGGTAGTGGTCTTCGGCAGCCCCTACGTGAACGTGGGAAACGAAATGCTCTTGCGCGTTGTTGAAGGCTTCGACGCGAGCCCACAGCGCATCGAACTTGTCGGCCGGGAACTTGCGGTTGATCGGGCCCCAGGCGATTGCGTCCTGGGTGGAAGGCTCTTCAACGATGAAGCGGTCGACCGGCGAACGACCGGTACGATGACCGGTTTCTACGACCAGCGCGCCAGTATCGGCAAGCACGCCTTCACCGCGCTGCAGGGCTTCTTTAACCAGATCGTCAACACTCAGATCGGTGTATACGGCGTTATTGGCTTGCGTCATGAGGTTCCCCGTCGGCCTATGGCCGAGTGCTCCAAACGTTTTGTAGTAGAAAGTTGCGCACTACTACCGCGAAAAAAGTGGGCCGGATTATGCCAGAAAAGCCCAAAAAGAGTAGGGCCCTCCCGTCAGAACTGCGCTAATCCGGCGTTTGTCAGGTGATTTACCTGTGCTTAAACGTTTTAGTGGCGGGTGTCAGAAGGGGTGTCGATGCCTGCGCCGGCGAATAATTGGGCTACATCGGCCGCATCGAACAGGTAACGCTGGTTGCAGAACTGGCAGTCGATCTCGATATTGCCACCGTGTTCCACCACCAGATTCTGCGCATCTTCCAGGCCCAGGCTGACCAAGGCATTCGCCGAGCGCTCGCGCGAGCAGCTGCAACGGAAGCGCAGGCCCTGTGCGTCGAACAGGCGCACGGCCTCTTCGTGGTACAGGCGATGCAGGATGGTTTCGTTGTCCAGGCCCAGCAGCTCTTCAGCGGTCAGGGTGCCGGCCAGGGCAGTCAGTTTGCGCCAGCTGTCGGTGCGCTCATCGTCATCCTTGATGCGGTCGGCCGGCAGTTGCTGCAGCAGCAGGCCACGGGCGCGTTTGCCGTCGGCATTCAGCCAGAACTTGGTGCCGACCTGCTGGGACATCACGAAATAGTTGGTGAAGCAGTCAGACAAGGTTTCGCCGTCAAGGTCGACGATGCCCTGGTAGCGCTGGCCTTCAGTCGGGTCGACGGTAATCGCCAGCACGCCGTTGGCCATCAGGTCGGACAGGGTCGCGTCCGGCGCAATGCGGTCGGCGTCGTAACGGGCCAGGCCACGGATTTCGCGCTCGCTGGAACACTCGATCATCAGCATCGGCACCGGGCCTTCGGAGCGTGCCTGCAGAATCAGCAAACCGTCGAACTTCATGGTGCCCACCAGCAGCGAAGCCGCCGCCATCAGCTCACCGAGCAGCTGCGCGACCGGCTCCGGATAGGGATGCTTGGCAAGGACTTCGGCATAGCTGCGCTCCAGCGAGACCAGTTCGCCGCGGGCGTCGTTCTCGTCGAAGATGAAGCGTTGGGTGAAGTCGGTATCCGGTAGATCAGTCATAGGTCTGGGTATCTGAATTGATGACAAATTGATTACAAGGTTTATAAAATTAACCGCTTTAGCACCATATTGGTGCGGCTTTCTCCTGGAAACGGAGAGCTAAATAGAGCGAAGAGGGACAGTTTATGAACAATCCGGGTTTGTTCCAAGCCAAGTGGAACCTCCGGCGATGGGCTCTGTGCAATCTACTCGCTATCGGCCTGCTGTGTTTTTGGCTGTGGCCCACGGGCCAGATGCTGTGTGTGATTTTCGACGAATGGCTGTTCCATCTGCTTAATGATCCACTGGCGAGCAATTCGGCATGGCTGCATGTGTGGGCTGTCGCCAGCTTGCGGCCATTTGACGCGGTGGTCGGGGTGATTCTGCTGGCGCTGTTGATTCGCGGTGACTGGGTGTTTAAAGCGGTGCAGGTGCGCCAGGCATTCTTTGGCTTTTTGGGCATTCTGCTGTTGTTGCTGTTTATCCGCATGCTGTTTTCCAAACTCGCGGCGCAGATGGGCTGGCAGCACAGCAGCCCGTCGATGGTGATCAGCGGAGCCATTCATATGAGTGACTACTTCCCAGGGCTGGAGAAAACCTGGGAACTGAAGGACCGTTCAAGCCAGAGCTTCCCCGGCGATCATGCTTCGGTACTGCTGATTTGGGGCATGTTCATGACGGTGTTTGCCAAGCGTATTGGCCAGGTGCTGGTGATCTGGGGTTTGGCGCTGCTGTTCATGATGCCGCGGCTGGTGGCGGGCGCGCATTGGGGGCAGGACGATTACATCGGCGGCGTGTTGCTGGCGCTGTTGGCACTGGGCTGGAGTTATTACACGGCGTTTGCGGCGAAGGTGTCCGGTGCGTTGTTGCGGGTGACGGCGCCGATCTTCGGGTTGCTGGGCAAGCTGCCGGTGATTGGGCGATTGAGCGTGATGCGCCAAACTGCGTAACTGCACAGGCTCAATGTGGGAGCGGGCTTGCTCGCGAAGGCGGCGTGTCAGGTTAAGCATTTCTCACTGATCCACCGCTTTCGCGAGCAAGCCCGCTCCCACATTTGATCTCCATTTGCCGGGAAATGTGCGCAATCAATCGTCATTGCCGCTGCCGCGAAACTTGAACAAATCGCGGCGCTGCTTCTTACTCGGCTTGCCATCGGTGGTCATGCCGGTGGCACCGGCCTTGCGCATGGCCGCTGCGTTTTCGCGCTTGGCAATGCTGGCTTCGGTCTCGGTGTACAGCGCCTGCGCTTCCGGTGCACCACGGCGCACAACGGAAAGCGCCTGCACCACCACGGTCTTTTCATCAAACCCTACACGAATCTGCAGTTCATCACCGACGCGCGGTTCCTTGCCCGGCTTGCAGCGTTCGCCGCGATGATGCACCTTGCCACTCTCGATGGCGGCCTTGGCCAAGGCACGGGTTTTAAAGAAACGCGCCGCCCACAGCCACTTGTCCAAACGGACTTTTTCTTCCTCTTCCTGCTTTTGAGCCACTTGAATTCCTCGCTCTGAAAAATGTCGCAACTTTACCGTTGAAGCTCTTCGACGCATAAACCCCAACGCTCACCTAAGATACGCCAGGCACCACCCTGTTTTCGCGAGGATACGCTGTGACCGACTTCCCCACTTCACTCACCTCGCCCGATCAGCGCTGCGTGGGTTGCCAGCAAAGCGAACCCCTGGGTTTCGATTTTGCGTTCGCCTATCAGCCTATCGTAGACCTTCGCGACCATTCGATCTTCGCCCATGAAGCGCTGGTGCGCGGCCCTCAGGGCGAAGGCGCGCTGTCGGTGCTGGATCAAGTCAACCAAACCAACCGTTACCGCTTCGACCAGCGCTGTCGCACCCAGGCGATTGCCGGGGCCGCAGCCTTGGGGATGCAAACCCATCTGTCGATCAACTTCATGCCCAATGCCGTGTACCGGCCGGAACTGTGCATTCGAAGCACCCTGGAGGCAGCCCGGGCGCACAACTTTCCGCTGGACCAGCTGATTTTCGAGACGCTTGAAAGCGAGCACGTAGATAACTATCGCCATTTGACCAATATTCTGCGTGAATACCGCGAATTCGGCTTCAAGACCGCCATCGACGATTTCGGCGCGGGCTATTCGGGGCTGAACCTGCTGGCCGATTTCCAACCTGACTTGATCAAACTCGACATGGCGCTGATTCGCGATGTCGACAAGGATCGTGTCCGCCAGGTCATCGTCCAGGGGATTGTCACAATCTGTGAGCAGTTGGGCGTTACTGTCATTGCCGAAGGCATCGAAAGTGCCGGCGAGCGCGACTTCCTGTCTGACTGCGGAATATTTCTGATGCAGGGTTATTGGTTCGCCAAGCCTGCATTCAAAGCCCTGGCCGAGGTTCCACCTCACGCCTGGGCGAACTGATCGGTTACCCATATTGAAGACATTTGACCATTTGACCGTTGTGGGTCTGCGTGAGTGGGTGGCACTTCCCGATTTGGGAGTGGCAGGCCTGCGCGCCAAGATCGACACCGGCGCCAGCACCTCAAGCCTGCACGCCACCGATATCGAGCCGTTTGAGCGCGATGGCGAGAAATGGGTGCGCTTTACCGCGCACCTGGGCAGCGTGGTGCAACTGCGCCACCGTCGCTGCGAAGCGCCCTTGGTGACGATGAAAACCATCAAGAGCTCCAACGGTCATGCGCAGGTGCGCTATGTGATCAGCACCACCCTGGCATTGGGTGATCGGGTGTGGCGGGTGGAGTTCACCCTCGCCTGCCGCAAAGCCATGCGTTACCGCCTGTTGCTGGGCTCCAAGGCGTTGATTGACGGCCACCTGGTGGTCAATCCCGGCGTCAAATACGTTCAAGACAAGCCGGTGTTCCCGGTCTCTACTATTTCTGCCCCAGGTGCTGCATGAAGATTGCTGTGCTGTCGCGAAACCCGCGTCTGTATTCCACCCGCCGCCTGGTTGAGGCCGGCACCGAACGTGGCCACGAAATGGTGGTGATCGACACGTTGCGTGCCTACATGAACATTGCCAGCCACAAGCCGCAGATCCATTACCGTGGCAAGCCGCTGGAAGGCTTTGATGCGGTGATCCCGCGTATCGGCGCCTCAGTGACGTTTTATGGCTGCGCGGTGTTGCGCCAGTTTGAAATGATGGGCGTATTTCCCCTGAATGAATCGGTGGCCATCGCTCGCTCGCGGGACAAGCTGCGTTCGCTGCAACTGCTGTCGCGTCGCGGCATCGGCCTGCCGGTGACGGGCTTTGCCCACTCCCCCGACGACATCCCCGATCTGATCGACATGGTCAACGGCGCGCCGCTGGTGATCAAAGTGCTCGAAGGCACCCAAGGCATCGGCGTGGTGCTGTGTGAAACCGCAACCGCGGCGGAATCGGTGATCGAGGCATTCATGGGTCTCAAGCAGAACATCATGGTGCAGGAATACATCAAGGAAGCCGGCGGTGCGGATATCCGCTGCTTCGTGGTGGGTGACAAGGTGATTGCGGCGATGAAGCGCCAGGCCAAGCCGGGGGAGTTCCGTTCCAACCTGCACCGTGGCGGCAGCGCCAGCCTGATCAAGATCACCCCGGAAGAACGCATGACCGCGCTGCGGGCGGCCAAGGTAATGGGGCTGGCCGTAGCGGGTGTGGATATCTTGCGCTCCAACCACGGGCCGTTGGTGATGGAGGTGAACTCATCGCCAGGGCTTGAAGGGATTGAGACCACCACCGGAAAGGATGTGGCGGGGATCATCATTCAGCACTTGGAGAAGAATGGTGGGCCGAATATGACGCGGACGAAGGGTAAGGGCTGATACAGAGCAAGCTTTCACACACTGCAAAACTAATGTGGGAGCGGGCTTGCTCGCGAATGCGCCGGATCAGTCAATATATCTGTTGACTGACACTCTGCCTTCGCGAGCAAGCCCGCTCCCACATTTGATTTCTGTCGCTTACTAAACCGCGTCTCTCGGCAGCATCAAGCCAAGCGGCAACCGCACGCGCGCTTCCAGGCCGCCCTCTTCGCGGTTGCGCAGTTCAACATTGCCGCCATGCATCGAGGCAATCCGCCGCACAATCGCCAGGCCCAAGCCTGTGCCCTTGCCACCGCGAGCTCGATCGCCACGGGTGAACGGGTTGAAAATTCCTTCCAGTTCCGCCGGGTCGATGCCCGTGCCACGGTCCATCACACTCAGCACCACATACGGCGCAGCACTGTCGCCGGACACATACGCCGCCACTTCAACATCGGAACCGGCATGGTGCAAGGCATTGCCGATCAAGTTGTTCAACAGGCGCTTCATCGACACCCGGCGCAACGCGAACGGCTGGATCGGCTCCAGGCGCATACGCACTTGTTCGCCGTTCTGGTTGTAGGGCGCCACGACCTCACGCACCAGGTCCGTGAGATCGACTTCTTCCACGACCTCATCGCGGCCATCCCGGATGAACGCCAGGAACTGATCGAGAATCGCGTCCATGTCCTCGATGTCACGCACCATGTCATCGGTCAGGTCGTTATGGTTGCCCATCAATTCCAGGGACAGCCGCAACCGCGTCAACGGCGTGCGCAGGTCGTGGGACACGCCCGCCAGCATCAGCTCGCGCTCGCGGCCGGCCTGTTCGACATCTTCGGCCATCTGGTTGAAGGCGCCGTACACTTCGGTCATCTCACTGGGCGTGTCGCTGACCGGCAGGCGCACACTGCGGCCCTGCCCCAGTTGGCGCGCTGCGAATACCAGGCGTTTGAGCGGCTGGTTAAGCTGACGCACGAAAATCCACGCAGACGCCGTTGAAAGCAGCCCGATGGCGAGGAACCAGCCCAGCACGTTCCAGATCTTCTGGCCCCGCAACGGGTGCGGGTACAGCGGCACTTTCAGCCAATCCTGGCCCAGGCTCGGTGCCCGCACCCATAACGCCGGTGACACATGCATACGCAGCCGCACCTCGGTGTCTTCACCCAGTTCGGCCTGCATCTGGCGCTGGTAAATCTCACTGTAAGGCCAATGCTGCTCGCCTTCCGGCACCCCTGCGCCGGCTACACGCACCAGGGTAGCGGCCTTGGCGATCTTTTCGCGGTTCTCAGGATCGGCCGCCCAATAGGCGCGCAGCGTCAGGGCGACGCCGTGGCTGTACTGCCTGTCTACCAGCACGTCTTCGTTCATCAACAGATAAACCAGCGTGAGTGCCTTGGAAAACAGAACGACGATCAGCACCAGCCAAAGGGTGCGTGAGAAGAAACTTTGCGGGAACCACAACGGGGTTTTCATAGGAGACTGCCAGACAGCTTGCAGAAACGAGCGGCGCTCGCAGAAATGCAGACGCCGGGCAGCCCGTTGACCCTTATGGAGTCAAACGCCGGGCTGCCCGCGCCTGCAAATCATCGATTACTTGGTTGCAGTGCCATCCGGCACAAACACATAACCCACGCCCCACACCGTCTGGATATAACGCGGCTTGGACGGGTCCGGCTCGATCATGCGGCGCAGACGGGAAATCTGCACGTCGATGGAGCGCTCCAGGGCGTCCCATTCCCGACCACGGGCCAGGTTCATCAGCTTATCGCGCGTCAGCGGTTGGCGAGCGTTCATCACCAGAGCCTTGAGCACGGCGAATTCGCCGGTGGTCAGCATGTGCACTTCTTCGCCACGCTTGAGCTCACGGGTTGCCAGCGACAGTTCGTAGTCGCCAAAGGTGACGCTTTCATCTTCGCTGCCCGGCGCGCCCGGGACCGGGGCAGCCTGGCGGCGCAATACGGCTTTGACCCGTGCCATCAGCTCGTCCGGATTGAACGGCTTGGCCAGGTAGTCATCAGCGCCCAGCTCGAGGCCCTTGATGCGGCTCAGCTCATCGCCCTTGGCGGTGAGCATGATGATTGGAATCTGGTTGTTCGCACCGCGCAGGCGTTTGCAGGCGGTGAGGCCGTCTTCGCCGGGCAGCATCAGGTCGAGCACGACCAGATTGAACACTTCACGCCCCAACAGGCGGTCCATCTGCTCGGTGTTCGGCACCGCGCGGGCACGGTAGCCCTTGGAGTTGAAGAAGCGCTCCAGCAGGCTGCTCAGCCCCGGATCGTCGTCAACGATGAGAATTTTTTCGCCTTCAGCAGTTTGTGCAGTGCTGCTCATTAGATGCTCCTCTTATCTCGGCGCGCATTATGGCGTAGCTGCCGTTATACGCACCGTGTGCATTGTTAGCAGATTTTTCCTCTACCGCCAGCGAACCCTTACCCTGCAACCTGCGGCGCATTCCCCACCCGAGGCGGAACGCTGGTTATAATGCGCCGCCTTTGTGCAGGGTAATGTCAGACTTTACTGCTTACTGCCTTATTCGTTTTTTTCAGCGGCGGGCAGCAAATTTCCGATTTCGAGGGTCAATAGGCAGCCTCTTGACCCAGGCAGCGGCGCCAGACGGGCCGCTCAACCAGCCTCGCAAGGCCTTGTTTTCCGGGCCTGCGAGCTGCTTTCAGAATTTCAGGTGGTTTTATGGACAGCATCAACAGCCGCATCGCCGAGGAACTCGGTGTACGCCCACAACAGGTCGAAGCGGCCGTCGCTCTACTGGATGAGGGCTCCACGGTGCCCTTCATCGCCCGTTACCGTAAAGAAGTGACCGGCAGCCTCGACGACACCCAGTTGCGTCACCTGGAAGAGCGCCTGCGCTACCTGCGAGAACTCGACGAACGGCGTATCAGCATCCTCGCCAGCATCGAGGAACAAGGCAAGCTAACCCCGCAACTGGAACGCGACATCAAGCTCGCCGACACCAAAACGCGCCTCGAAGACCTTTACCTGCCGTACAAACAGAAGCGCCGCACCAAGGGCCAGATCGCCCTGGAAGCCGGCCTGGGCGACCTGGCCGACGGCCTGTTCAACGACCCGTCGCTGACCCCGGAAACCGAAGCCGCGCGCTTCATCGACGCAGAAAAAGGCGTCGCCGACGTCAAGGCTGCCCTCGAAGGCGCCAAGTACATCCTGATGGAGCGCTTCGCCGAGAACGCCGGCCTGCTGGAAAAACTGCGCACCTACCTCAAGCAGGAAGCCACCCTCAGCGCCCGCGTCATCGCCGGCAAAGAGGAAGAAGGCGCCAAGTTCCGCGACTATTTCGAACACGACGAACCGCTCAAGAGCATGCCGTCCCACCGTGCGCTGGCGATTTTCCGCGGCCGCAACGAAGGCATTCTCAGCTCCGCACTGAAAGTCGGTGACGAGCTGCCGGGCACCATGCACCCGTGCGAAGGCATGATCGGTCAACAATTCGGCATCCAGAATCAGAACCGTCCTGCGGATAAATGGCTCGGTGAAGTCGTGCGCTGGACCTGGAAGGTCAAGCTCTACACCCACCTCGAAACCGACCTGCTCGGCGAACTGCGCGACGGCGCCGAAACCGAGGCGATCAACGTTTTCGCCCACAACCTGCATGACCTGCTGCTGGCCGCCCCGGCCGGCCCGCGCGCAACCCTGGGCCTCGACCCCGGCCTGCGCACCGGCTGCAAGGTCGCGGTGGTCGACTCCACCGGCAAATTGCTCGACCACGCCACCGTGTACCCACACGTGCCGCACAACAAGTGGGATCAGACCCTGGCCATCCTGGCTGCCCTGTGCGCCAAGCACTCGGTGGACCTGATCGCCATCGGCAACGGCACCGCCAGCCGTGAAACCGACAAGTTGGCCGCCGAGCTGATCAAAAAATACCCAGCCATGAAGATGACCAAGGTGATGGTCTCCGAGGCCGGCGCGTCGGTGTATTCGGCGTCGGAACTGGCTTCCAAGGAATTCCCGGACCTCGACGTGTCGATCCGTGGCGCCGTCTCCATCGCCCGTCGCCTGCAGGATCCGCTGGCCGAGCTGGTGAAGATCGACCCTAAATCCATCGGCGTCGGCCAGTACCAGCACGACGTGTCGCAGCTGAAACTGGCGCGCGGCCTGGACGCGGTGGTGGAAGACTGCGTGAACAAGGTCGGCGTGGACGTGAACACCGCCTCGGTGGCACTGCTGGCCCGTATCTCCGGCCTGAACACCACACTGGCGCAGAACATCGTCACTCACCGTGACGAAAACGGCGCGTTCAAAACCCGCGCGGCGCTGAAAAAAGTCGCTCGTCTGGGTGAAAAAACCTTTGAACAGGCCGCCGGCTTCCTGCGCGTGATGAACGGCGACAACCCGCTGGACGCCTCGGCGGTTCACCCGGAAGCCTACCCGCTGGTGCAACGCATTGCCGCCGAGACCGACCGCGATATCCGCTCGCTGATCGGCGACGCCGCGTTCCTCAAGCGCCTGGACCCTAAGAAGTACACCGACGAAACCTTCGGTGTGCCGACCATCACCGACATCCTGCAAGAGCTGGAAAAACCTGGCCGCGACCCGCGTCCCGAGTTCAAGACCGCCGAGTTCCAGGACGGCGTCGAAGACCTCAAGGACCTGCAGTTGGGCATGATCCTCGAAGGCGTGGTCACCAACGTGACCAACTTCGGCGCCTTTGTGGACATCGGCGTGCATCAGGACGGTTTGGTGCATATCTCTGCGCTTTCGGAGAAGTTCATCAAAGACCCACGCGAAGCGGTGAAAGCCGGTGATGTGGTCAAGGTCAAAGTGATGGAAGTTGATATCCCGCGCAAACGCGTGGGCCTGTCGATGCGCATGAGCGACACCCCCGGCGAGAAAATCGACGGTGCCCGTGGCGCACGCCCAGGTTCGGCGCCGCGTCAGTCGCAAAACAACGCGCCACGCAAAGAAACCGCCACCGCAGCGCCGAGCAACAACGCCATGGCGTCGCTGTTTGCCAATGCCAAACAGTTGAAGAAACGTTGATGGAAATCCCGGCCGGTTTGACCCAGAGCGCGTTCAGCGAACTGATCGGCTGCCGCCTTCAACGCCTTGAAGAAGGCGTTGCCGAGGTGGCCCTGACCCTGGAGCCGCACCTGCGCAACCGCGCGGGCAAGCTCCATGGCGGGGCAATTTTCAGCCTGGTGGACATCACCATGGGGCTGGCCTGTTCCAGCGCCCATGGTTTCGACCAGCAGAGCGCGACCATCGAGTGCAAAATCAACTATATCCGCGCCGTGTCGGATGGCGATGTGTTGTGCACCAGCCGCGTGATTCACGCTGGCCGACGTACGTTGGTGGTGGAGGCGGACGTGTTTCAGGACGAAAAACTGGTCGCAAAAGCACAAGGCACCTTCGCTGTCCTATAGCTCCCCGCCCTCGATTTGAGTTAATTTCGGCGCTGCGACAACAGCGTCGGAATTTTCTTGCTGCGCTATAGCCCAATTCATGGAGTGAAGTAGGCTTTTCCAAAGCGGGTCAAATCGACTCAAAACCAGGCGATAACGCCAGTTTCAACTTCACCCTTGTAGACCGTCCTGCCCACCCCCATATTGGGGCGACTGACGCGTGAAGGAATCCAACTTGAGCGAACTTCTCAACCGCCGCCTGGCCTTGCTCGGCAAGCGCGAACACCTCTCCCTGCTAGAGCAGTGCTTGCACGGCATCGAGCGCGAATGCCTACGCGTCACCGGTGAG
Organism: Pseudomonas sp. R76; assembly: GCF_009834565.1. Lineage (GTDB taxonomy): Bacteria > Pseudomonadota > Gammaproteobacteria > Pseudomonadales > Pseudomonadaceae > Aquipseudomonas. The sequence continues at coordinate 351,539 of NZ_CP019428.1, read as the reverse complement.
GGTCGCCTGGCACAAACGCCGCACCCCGAAGCCTTGGGCGCCGCGCTGACCAACGAATTGATCACCACCGACTACTCGGAATCGCTGCTGGAGTTCATCACTCCCGCCCTGCCCAACCCGGCCGATACCCTGAGCAGCCTGGACAAGATCCATCGCTTTGCCTACAGCAAGCTCGGCAACGAGTACCTGTGGAGCCCTTCGATGCCGTGCCCGTTGCCGGCCGAAGAAGACATTCCGATTGCCTACTACGGCACCTCCAATATCGGCCAGCTCAAGTACGTGTACCGCAAGGGCCTGGCCCTGCGCTACGGCAAGACCATGCAGTGCATTGCCGGCATCCACTACAATTTTTCGCTGCCGGAAGAGTTGTGGCCGCTGCTCAAGGCGACTGAAGGTTTCGTCGGCACCGATCGCGACTACCAGTCCACAGCCTATATCGCGCTGATCCGTAACTTCCGCCGCTACAGCTGGCTTTTGATGTACCTGTTCGGTGCCTCACCGGCCCTGGACGCCGGTTTCCTGCGCGGTCGTTCGCACCAGTTGGAAGTGCTCGACGCCGACACGCTGTACCTGCCGTACGCCACCAGCCTGCGCATGAGCGACCTGGGTTACCAGAGCAACGCCCAGGCCGGCCTGACGCCGTGCTACAACGATTTGAGCAGCTACACCGACAGCCTGCGCGAAGCGGTGGCAACGCCCTACGCGCCATACGTCGAAGTCGGCACGCATAAGGACGGTGAGTGGGTTCAGCTCAACACCAACATCCTGCAGATCGAAAACGAGTACTACTCCAACATCCGCCCCAAGCGTGTGACTTATACCGGCGAGCGGCCGATCCAGGCGCTGATGGCGCGTGGCATCCAGTACATCGAAGTGCGTTGCCTGGACATCAACCCGTTCCTGCCGATGGGCATCGACCTGCCGGAGTCGCGTTTCCTCGACGCGTTCCTGCTGTATTGCGCACTGAACGACAGCCCGCTGTTCGCCAACAACGAGTGCGGCAACGCCACCTCCAACTTCCTCAGCGTGGTCAAGGAAGGCCGTCGCCCAGGCCTGCAATTGCAGCGTCAGGGCCAGCCTGTGGACATGAAGGAATGGGCCACCGAGTTGCTGGAGCAGATTGCGCCGTTGGCGGCGTTGCTGGATGAGAGCCACGGCATCACCGAGCACAGCCAGGCGCTGGACGCCCAACTGGCGAAGGTCAAGGATTCGTCCCTGACGCCGTCGGCCCAGGTGTTGGCGGCAATGGCCGAGCGCAAGGAGAGTTTTGCGCAGTTCTCCCTGCACCAGAGCGAGGTGCATGCCGAGTACTTCCGTAAAGAGCCGTTGGCGGCAGAAGAGCAGGCGCGTTTTGAAACGTTGGCGCGCACTTCGCTGGCGCAGCAGGCGGAGCTGGAACAGAACGAAGTCGGCGATTTTGATGTGTTTGTCGGGTCGTATCAGGCGAGCATTCTGGCGATCAGCAACTAGAAGTCTTGCACAAAACCCTGTGGGAGCGGGCTTGCTCGCGAATGCGGTGGATCAGTCGAAATATTTAGTGACTGACACTCCGCATTCGCGAGCAAGCCCGCTCCCACATTTGGCCTGTGCGAACTCGAGGTTTGCGCTTACTTCCTCTCATAAGCTAATTCGAAAATGTTATTTATTTTCGGATTCTTAGATCATTTAGTCTCCTCACACGCCGACCCTCGGCCGCCTGATTGAGGAGCTTCCCCTTGAAACTGTTAACCCCTCTGCGCCTCTTGGCCGCATTGTCCCTGGCCGGTGCCAGCCTGTTTGCCCAGGCGGCGGATGTAACCATCGCTTACCAGACCACCGTGGACCCGGCGAAAGTCGCCCAGGCCGACGGCGCATACGAAAAAGCCACCAACGCCAAAATCGACTGGCGCAAATTCGACAATGGCGCCGACATCATCGCCGCCATCGCCTCCGGTGATGTGCAGATCGGCTACCTCGGCTCCAGCCCCCTGACCGCAGCCGTGACCCGCAAAGTTCCGGTGGAAACCTTCCTCGTCGCCACCCAGATCGGCGGCGCCGAAGCCCTGGTGGCGCGCAACGGTTCGGGGATCAACAGCCCGCAGGACCTGATCGGCAAAAAGATCGCCGTGCCGTTCGTGTCCACCGGCCACTACAGCCTGCTGGCCGCGCTCAAGCACTGGAACATCGACCCGTCGAAAGTGACCATCCTCAACCTCGCGCCACCGGCCATCATCGCCGCCTGGAAACGCGGTGATATCGACGCCACCTACGTGTGGGACCCAGCCCTGGGCGTGGCCAAGGAAAACGGCAAGGTGCTGATCACCTCCGGCGAGCTGGCCAAGTTCGGCGCGCCGACCTTCGACGCCTGGATCGTGCGCAAAGACTTCGCCGAGAAACACCCGGAAATCGTCACCGCCTTCGCCAAAGTCACGCTGGATGCCTACGCCGCGTACCGCAAAGACCCACAAGCCTGGCTCGCCGACAAAGGCAACGTCGACAAACTGGTGAAACTCTCCGGCGCCAAGGCCAGTGACATCCCACTGCTGCTGCAAGGCAACGTCTACCCGCTGGCCGCTGACCAAGTGACCCTGCTGGGCGCACCGACCACCAAGGCAGTGACTGACACCGCCGCGTTCCTCAAGGAACAAGGCAAGGTCGACGCTGTGCTGCCGGACTACGCCCCTTACGTCAGCGCCAAGTTCATCACCAACTGATTTAAGGAGTTCATTGCGATGGCCTTGCTACAACTGGAGCGCATCAGCGCACAGTACCCAGGCGCCACAGAACCGGTACTGTCTGACATTTCACTCGACCTTGGGCCCCAGCAATTGCTGGTGGCCCTCGGCCCGTCCGGCAGTGGCAAGACCTCGCTGTTGAACCTGATTGCCGGTTTCGTCGAGCCTTCTGCCGGGCGCATCACCCTTGATGGCGTGCCGGTCAAAGGCCCGAGTGCCGAGCGTGGCGTGGTGTTCCAGGACGACGCCCTGCTGCCCTGGCAGGACGTGCTCGCCAACGTCGGTTTCGGCCTCGAGCTGGCTGGCGTACCCAAGGCGCAACGCGAAGTGCGCGCCAAGGAAATGCTCGCCCTGGTCGACCTGGCGGGATTTGACAACCGCCGCATCTGGCAACTGTCCGGTGGTCAGAAACAACGTGTGGGCCTGGCCCGCGCCCTGGCAGCCGACCCGCGCGTCTTGCTGATGGACGAGCCCTTCGGCGCCCTCGATGCCTTCACCCGCGAACAAATGCAGGAGCTGCTGCTGCAAGTCTGGCGGCGCACAGCCAAGCCGGTGTTCCTGATTACCCACGACATTGAAGAGGCGGTGTTCCTCGCCACCGATTTGATCCTGCTGGCGCCCAACCCGGGCCAAATCGTCGAGCGTCTGCACCTGGACTTCGGCCAGCGCTACGCCGCCGGTGAGTCGGCGCGGGCGATCAAGTCCGACCCGCGCTTTATCGAAACCCGTGAACACGTGCTGGGCAAAGTGTTCTCGCAACGGCAGGTGTCCGCATGAGCAGTTACGAACTCCCCGTCACCGCCGCCAAGCCGGTGGCCCACCCCGTGATTCCGGTGCGTCGCAGCCTGAGCACACGCTGGATCAGCGTACTTACCTTGGTCGCCTTGCTGGCGATCTGGTGGGCGGTGACCGCCACGGGCTTGATCGAACCGCTATTCCTGCCGCCACCGTCCGCCGTGCTGCAAAAAGGCTGGCTGCTGGCGACCACGGGCTACATGGATTCCACCTTGTGGCAGCACTTGGGCGCAAGCCTGCAGCGCATTGGTCTGGGTCTCGGCTTTGCGGTGCTGACGGCCGTGCCGGTGGGCATTGCCATTGGCGCAAACCGTATCGCACGCGGCATTCTCGACCCGCTGATTGAGTTCTATCGGCCGATTCCGCCGCTGGCCTATCTGCCGCTGATCGTGATCTGGTGCGGCATCGGCGAGCTGTCCAAGGTACTGCTGATTTACCTGGCGATCTTCGCGCCCATTGCCATCGCCACCGCGACCGGCGTGCGCACCGTCGACCCGGCCAAATTGCGCGCTGCGCAGTCGTTGGGTGCCACCCGTGCCCAGCTGATTCGCCATGTAATCCTGCCGAGCGCCCTGCCCGACATTCTGACCGGCGTGCGCATCGGCCTCGGTGTGGGCTGGTCGACATTGGTAGCGGCCGAGTTGATCGCGGCCACCAGCGGCTTGGGTTTCATGGTGCAGTCGGCGGCGCAGTTCCTCGTCACCGACGTTGTAGTGCTGGGGATTTTGGTGATCGCCCTGATCGCCTTCGCCATGGAAATGGGCCTGCGCGCCCTGCAGCGTAAATTGGTGCCTTGGCATGGCCAGGCACACTGAGTGAGAACAGCATGAGCAGCCTGACCGTTACCCCGATAAGCACCGCCCTGGGCGCCCTGATCAGCGGTGTCGATATCACCCGGCCGCTGAACCCCGAAGAACGTGACGCCATCGAGCACGCGCTGCTCGAGCACTCGGTGCTGTTCTTCAGAGGCCAAGCCATCACCCCGCAGCAACAGGCGCGGTTCGCGGCGAACTTTGGTGACCTGCACATTCACCCGATTTACCCCAATGTGCCGGAACAGCCTGAAGTGCTGATCCTCGACACCGCCGTGACCGACGTGCGCGACAACGCGGTATGGCACACCGACGTGACCTTCCTGCCCACTCCCGCCCTCGGCGCGGTGCTCAGCGCCAAGCTGCTGCCGGCGTTTGGTGGCGACACGTTGTGGGCCAGCGGCATTGCGGCGTATGAAGCGCTGTCAGAGCCATTCAAGCGCTTGCTTGATGGCTTGACGGCGACTCACGATTTCACCAAATCCTTCCCGCTGGAGCGCTTTGGCAACACTGCCGAAGACTTGGCGCGCTGGGAAGAAACCCGCAAGAAAAACCCGCCGCTGTCGCACCCGGTGGTGCGTACGCATCCGGTGAGCGGGCGCAAATCGCTGTTTGTCAGTGATGGGTTTACGACGAAAATCAATGAGCTGGAACCGGCCGAAAGCGAAGCCATCCTCAAGCTGTTGTTTGCTCACGCGACTCGGCCGGAATTCACCATCCGCTGGCGCTGGCAGGAGCATGACGTAGCGTTCTGGGATAACCGCGTGACGCAGCATTACGCGGTGGATGACTACCGACCGCAACGCCGCGTGATGCATCGCGCCACGATCCTGGGCGACGTGCCTTTTTAGGGCCAGGCCACTACCAAATGTGGGAGCTGGCTTGCCTGCGATAGCGGTAAACCAGCCACTACTTCACCAACTGACCCACCGCCATCGCGGGCAAGCCCGGCTCCCACAGTGTTCGAGCAGATCGTTCCCACGCTCTGCGTGGGAACGATCGGGTGGGTTACTCAGCGGTGGATGGCTTTTCCCACAAGTTAATCCCACCTTCCTGCGCAAACCGGTCAATCTCCGCCAGCTCTTCGGCACTGAAGCTCAGGTTCTTCAACGCGCCGACGTTCTCGATGATTTGCTCCGGCCGGCTCGCGCCGATCAGTGCACTGGTCACCCGAGGGTCACGCAGGGTCCAGGCCAACGCCAGTTGCGCCAGGCTCTGGCCGCGACGCTTGGCGATTTCATTCAGCGCGCGCACGTGGGCGATGTTGGCGTCGGACAGGTGCTTGGCTTGCAGCGAACCACCCCCTGGACGATTAACCCGCGCATCAGCCGGTACGCCGTTGAGGTACTTGTCGGTCAGCAAACCCTGGGCCAGCGGCGTGAACGCAATCACCCCGGCACCGAGTTCTTCGGTGGTGTCCAGCAGGTCTTTTTCCACCCAGCGGTTGAGCAGGTTGTAAGCCGGTTGGTGGATCAGCAGCGGCACTTTCCATTCTTGAAGCAGCGCCGCCATCTCACGGGTTTTCACGCCGGAATACGACGAGATACCGATGTACAACGCCTTGCCCTGTTGCACGGCCGTGGCGAGGGCGCTGGCGGTTTCTTCCAGCGGGGTGTCGGCGTCGAAACGGTGGGAATAGAAAATATCCACATAGTCGACGCCCAGGCGTTGCAGGCTCTGGTCCAGGCTCGCCAATACGTATTTGCGCGAACCGCCGCCCTGGCCGTAAGGGCCGGGCCACATGTCCCAGCCGGCTTTGCTGGAGATGATCAATTCATCGCGATAGTGCTTGAAGTCTTCGCGCAGCAAACGGCCGAAGTTGATCTCGGCGCTGCCGTAGGGCGGGCCGTAGTTGTTGGCCAGGTCGAAGTGGTTGATCCCCAGGTCGAACGCGGTACGCAGCAAGGCGCGCTGGGTGTCGATCGGGGTGCTGTCGCCAAAGTTGTGCCACAGCCCCAGGGACAGTGCAGGCAGCACCAATCCACTGCGGCCTACGCGGCGATAAGGGATAGATTCATAGCGGTTTTCGGCAGCAATGTACGTCATCGAATCCTCTCTGGGCTTAGGGCAAATAAGGCCTGGGAATAAGGTTATTCCCAGGCCTTTTAACCAGCTGAATCGCTTAACTATGCCCTTCTCTTTTACAGCAATTCCCTACCAAAGTGGAACGACGTAGCTCACATAGAAGCGGTTTTCATCCTGCACGGTGGCGCCGGTAATATCCGGGCTGGCATGGGCATTTTTCCAGGTTACGCCCAGGCCTTTGAGGGTGCCGGTGGGTACTTGGTAGGCCACGGCAATGTTGCGTTCCCATTCGCTGGTGGTGCCTTGCGCCGTGCGGATGTCATCGCCGTGTGCGTAGGCCGCAGAGAACGTCAGGCCGGTGAGGCCGAGCTTGCCGAAATCATATTTGTACTGCGCCAGCCAGGTGCGTTCGCCGGCGTGCTGAAATTTGTTCAACTGCATATTGGTCAGCGCCGGGGTGTCGGCGCCCGAGCCTGGGCCCTGGCGCGCGTCGCCGCTGTTCAGGCCGGAATCCAGGTACGGGAAGTCGCTGTCGCCGCTGTTTTTCTGGATACCGAGGCCCACGGTGTGACCGTCCAGGCTGTAACTCTCAAGCAAGCTGGCGGTGGTCTGGTTGATGCGGCCTTTGCTGGTGCCGTCACCGTAGAGGCCGGCGCCGGCAAAGTCCTTGTCGCCATCGGCGTTGGCGCCGACACCCAGGCTGCGGAACACGCGCACATCAGTGTCGAATGCACCCACGGCCACCGCGTCATGACGCTTGGCGCCGAGGAAAAACTGCTGGTAGTAATCCTCAAGGTTGGAATACCACAGGCTCACGGTGGTGTTCTGGATGCCGGTGTAGTCCGCACCGCCGAACAGGAAGCGATCGCTCTCTTTGGTGCCGCCGGCGGTGATCATGCCCTGGTCGCCGGTTTCGTTGCGGATCTTGGTCTTGAAGATATCGCCGCCGGTGAAGGTGAAGTCGGTAAGGTCCTTGGACACCAGTTGCACACCGGTATTGGTCTGCTGGTACAGGCGGCCGTCGGTGTTGGCCAGCACCGGGTTGTTGCCGTACAGCGTGCCAACACGCAATTCATCCTTGGCGAAACGCATCTTGAATGTGGGGCTGAGTACCCCGAACTGGTCGGCGGATTTGCCGTTGTCCAGCGGGAACATGCTGCCGGGGTAGCGGCCCTGGTGATCCTTGTCGTTAAGATCGCCACCGGAGTCGAGTTTCAAGCCGTAGAACGCCTGCAGATCGAGGCCGAAACCGACCGGCCCATCGGTGAAGCCGGACTTGAAGTTGAACTCGAAACCCTGGCCCCAATCACGCACGCTGTGGGCCTTGGCATTGCTGTTGACCACATCACGCCCCTGCTGATTGAGGTAGCGATTGAGCAGGGTCACATCGGCGTGGCTGTCGTCGATAAAATCGGCGTGGGCGGACAGCATAAAGCTCGCCATAGCGGCACCCACCATGGGGCTTATTAACGTCTTCATTGTTACCGGTCTCCGTCACTGTTCTGAAATGAAAGCGTCAAACGCTTCACACAATTACGCAGTGGCCAGATGACAGTTCGGAGTCAAACCAGGGTTTCGACGAATGAAATTAAATTTAAAAAAAGCCCGGTAGAACGGGGCTTTACGAGCTTTTTTGTGGGAGCGGGCTTGCCCGCGATGCAGTCAACTCGGTGTCTCTCAAACACCGAGCATGATCGTTCCCACGCTCTGCGTGGGAACGCATCCCGTGACGCTCCGCGTCACCCGCGCGCAGGGCTTGAACCTTGCGCCAACAGAGGGGCGCGGAGCGCCTCGGGCGGCATTCCCACGCGGAGCGTGGGAACGATCATTTAAAAAAGCCCCGTAGAACGGGGCTTTGCGAGCTTTTTTGTGGGAGCGGGCTTGCCCGCGATGCAGTCAACTCGGTGTCTCTCAAACACCGAGCATGATCGTTCCCATGCTCTGCGTGGGAACGCATCCCGTGACGCTCCGCGTCACCCGCGCGCAGGGCTTGAACCTTGCGCCAACAGAGGGGCGCGGAGCGCCTCGGGCGGCATTCCCACGCGGAGCGTGGGAACGATCATTTAAGAGCGGACTAGCGCACCAAATGCAGGAACTGCAGGTGCCGCTCGTACTGGTCAAGGATGTCGTTGATGATCTGCTCCTTGGTGTAGCCCACCAGGTCGTAGTCCTGGCTGCCCTCGCTCAAATGCACTTCCGCCCGATAGTAGCGGCGGTTGTTGAGCTGTTTGGAGCCCATGCCACCGCGCGCAAAGGACGGCGTGAAGTAGCCGCGCATCTGCACTTGGTAAACGAACGGATGCTCTTCACCGTGGCCGATTTCCAGGCTGACGCTGTCGTTGGACGGGTCAGGCTGGGTGACGACGCTGAGGCCTTTTTCGACAAACACCGCCGTCACTTCTTCGATGGCCGGGCGCACCGTGGTCTCAAGGAACCGGTACACCTCATCGCGCGACGGGAAATGCACCGCCTGGCTCAAGCGCTGGCGCCAACCGCCCGTGCCCTTGCGTGAGCCCGACACCGGCGCCAGCGAATGCAACTGCGCGATCTGCTTTTGCGACTCGAGGTAGAAGGCTTTGTGCAGCCCCCACATCATCAGCAGCAAAATCAGCGAAAACGGCAACGACGTCAGCACCACCGCGGATTTCAGCGAGTCGATACTGCCGGCAAACAGCAACGCACTGGTGACCAGCGCGGTCATCGCGCCCCAGAACACCCGCAGCCACTTCGGCCCATCTTCATCGGCATTGCCGCCTTTGGACGACAAGGTCGACAGCACCACGGTGCCGGAATCCGCCGAGGTGACGAAGAACACGAAGCTGATAAACACCGTGACCGCGATGACGGTCTTGCTCCACGGGTAGGTTTCCAGCAGCAGGTAAAGACTCATCGACGGGTCGTCGATGGCCGACTGGCCGAGGGCGGTCAAACCGTGGTTGAGCACTTGGTCGATAGCGCTGTTGCCGAAGATCGACATCCACGCCAGGGTGAAACCCAGTGGGATCAGCAGCACGCCAAACACGAATTCGCGGATAGTACGGCCACGGGAAATCCGCGCGATAAACAGACCTACAAAGGGCGACCATGCGATCCACCAGGCCCAATAGAACACTGTCCAACCGCCCAGCCAGTCGCTGGGTTTGTCGTAGGCGTACACATCGAAGCTCTTGGTCGGCAAGGCGCCCAGGTAATCACCGATGTTCTGGATCAGAGTGTTGAGCAAATGCTGGGTGGGACCTGCGAACAACACAAACAGCAGCAGCGCGCAGGCCAGCAGCATGTTGATGTCGGACATCACCCGCACGCCCTTGTCGACGCCGGCGACGGCGACGAGGATCGCGGCGCCCATCATCAGCGTGATCAGGCCAACCTGGATCCACTGGGTGTGGGCAATGCCAAACAGGTAATCCAACCCGGAGTTGAGGTGCAACACGCCAAAGCCCATGTCGGCGCCCAGGCCAAACACCGTGGCGATGATGCCGAAGCCATCCACTGCGTAGCCGATGGGGCCGTTGATGCGTTTGCCGATCAGCGGGTACAGCGCCGAGCGCAACGCCAGCGGCAGGTTATGCCGGTAGGCGAAATACGCCAGGGCCATGCCGACAAAGGCAAACACGCCCCAGCCGTGCAGGCCCCAGTGCAGAAACAGGATCTGCATGGCCTGGCGCGCGGCATCGGCGTTCATCGGCGCGCCCTGGGGCGGTTGCACCAGGTGCGTCAGCGGCTCGGACACGCAGAAGAAGAACAGCGTGATGCTGATCCCGGCGGCGAACAACATGCCGGCCCAGGACAGGTAACTGAACTCGGGCTCGTCGTGGTCGGCACCGAGTTTTATCTTGCCGTAGCCCGATAGCGCGGTGACCACCACGAAGACCAGGTACAGCGTCATCGCGAGCATGTAGTACCAGCCGACCGTATTGGCCGCCCAGTTTTGCGCGGCCAACAGCCAGGCACCGGCCTGTTGCGGGATCGCGATGACAGTGATGCCAAAGAGCAGGATGAAGCTGGCGGCAAAGTAGAAAACGGGCGCATTCATGCGCACCAAGCCGCTGGATGGGGTGGACGATGCACTCATGAACGATGCACCCCGAAGGTGTGGGATGTGGCTGTAAATAACGGACTCAGCAAAGGTAAGCCTCCTGTTGTGAGCGGGCAGCGAACCACCGGTTTAACTTGAACGAACATTCAAGTTAAACATGGATAGGCGGTCTGGGACTAATCGCAGGGCTGAGTGGTAGACAATTCCTACACTAGCTCAAGGAATGGTATGACGGGTGGGGATGGCAAATCGTTCAGCGATTGCGGTGTGAATTTGGAATGCGCTTAAAAATGTGGGAGCGGGCTTGCTCGCGAATGCGGTTTGTCAGAAACATGTTCAGCGACTGACACTCCGCTTTCGCGAGCAAGCCCGCTCCCACAGGGGATTTGTGTGATCTTCAGGAGCGTTTTTACTTCTGCGCCCCATCCTCATGCTGCAGATTCGCCTGGGTGATATTCGCCCCCGCCGGCACGCTGCGGGTCAGCCACACATTGCCGCCAATCGTCGAACCTTTGCCGATGGTGATCCGCCCCAGAATCGTCGCCCCGGCGTAGATCACCACATCGTCTTCTACAATCGGATGCCGTGGATGGCCCTTCTGCAACTGCCCATCTTCATCCGCCGGGAAGCGCTTGGCACCCAAGGTCACCGCCTGATAGATACGCACCCGTTCGCCAATGATCGCGGTTTCGCCAATCACCACGCCCGTGCCGTGGTCGATAAAGAAACTCGGGCCGATCTGCGCGCCAGGGTGAATGTCGATGCCGGTGGCCGAGTGCGCAATCTCCGCGCTGATCCGCGCCAGCAATGGCAACCCGGCGCGATACAGGTGGTGCGCCAGGCGATGGTGAATCACCGCCAGAATCCCCGGATAGCACAGCAACACCTCATCCACACTGCGCGCGGCGGGGTCGCCGTGGTAGGCGGCCAGCACATCGGTGTCCAGCAGGCTGCGCAGGGAAGGCAAGGCCAGGGCAAAATCCTGGATCAGGCGGATGGCCAGGGCGTCGACCTCACGGTCATCCTGGCCGCCTTGGCGTGCAGCGTAACGCAGTTCCAGGCGCGCCTGGCCGAGCAGGGCATTCAGGGCGACGTCGAGGGTGTGGCCGACGTAAAAATCTTCACTTTCCTCACGCAAGTCCACCGGCCCCAGGCGCATCGGAAACAACGCGCCGCACAGCGACTCGAGAATCTGCGCCACCGCCTCGCGCGACGGCAACTCACGCCCGCCGTGCTCGCCACTCAAGCGGCCATTGCGCGTGCGCCACTGGTCTCGGGCGCTGCGCAGTTGGCTGACGATGGTTTGCAACTGCCAATGGCTGGAACGCTCACTCACGGTATTCACTCCTGACGTAATGGCCATCACTTTACGGTATGCACCCTGGCCGCCCTTAAGAACCAATGGTGTGATGTACAGAACCATACGGAATAAGCGATTGGCGGTTGCCCGATGAAAAGTGCCTGCCTATAGTCGCCCAATCACTTAGCCAGCGTGCCTCGCCATGATCAAACAACAGCTCGACCGTTTTAACCGCTTGGAACTGCTGGGCGGCGCCACTGCCCTGGAAAAACTCGAGCGGCTGTCGGCTTGGCTGGGCAGGGATATCTACGTCAAGCGCGATGACACCACGCCGCTGGCCATGGGCGGCAACAAGCTGCGCAAACTCGAATACCTGGCGGCCGATGCCATCGCCCAAGGCGCCGACACTCTGGTCACCGCCGGCGCCATCCAGTCCAACCACGTGCGCCAGACCGCTGCGCTGGCCGCCAAGCTCGGCCTGGGCTGTGTGGCGCTGCTGGAAAACCCCACCGGCACCGAAGACCCTAACTATCTGGGCAACGGCAACCGCCTGCTGCTGGAGCTGTTCGACGCCAAAGTCGAATTGGTCGAGAACCTCGACAACGTCGACGCGCAACTCAACGCCCTCGCCGACCGCCTGCGCAGCAACGGCAAAAAACCGTACCTGGTGCCGATCGGCGGCTCGAATGCACTGGGCGCGCTGGGTTACGTGCGCGCCGGGCTGGAGCTGGCCGGGCAGATTGAAGACAGCGGTATCGAATTTGCTGCCGTGGTTTTGGCCTCAGGCAGCGCGGGCACCCACAGCGGTCTCGCGTTGGCGTTGAGTGAGGTGCTGCCGAATTTGCCGGTGATTGGCGTTACCGTGTCGCGTACCGACGAAGCCCAACGACCGAAAGTGCAGGGCCTGGCCGAACGCACCGCCGAGTTGCTCGGTGTGGACATTCCCGAGGCGTTCAACGTGATCTTATGGGACGAATACTTCGGCCCGCGCTACGGCGAACCGAACGCCGGCACCCTCGCTGCGGTCAAGCTATTGGCGAGCCAGGAAGGCCTGCTGCTGGACCCGGTCTACACGGGCAAAGCCATGGCCGGCTTGCTGGATGGCCTCGGGCGTCAGCGGTTTGAGGACGGGCCGATCATTTTCCTGCATACCGGCGGGGCGCCGGCGTTGTTTGCCTATGACACCGCGTTCAATTGAATAAACACCGTCAATGTGGGAGCTGGCTTGCCTGCGATGGCAGTCTGTCAGCAACCGATGTGCCGACTGACCCACCGCTATCGCAGGCAAGCCAGCTCCCACAGCAGACCAACGATATATTCAAAATCGAATAACAAATTAATTTTATATTATTTTCAAGTCTTAAAAACTGGCTTTATAGTCGCGCCGAAGGCGAAGACGCGCTTCGCGCTTTAAGGCAGGATACGACTACTGCGTCACCTGCTTCGCTCAACATAAAAACACAGGGGCTGTTCATGACTATTTCTGTATTCCGCCGCACGTTGTTGGTTGGCACATTGGGCCTGGCACTCGGGGCTGGCTGGTTGGGCCAGGCGGTTGCTGGCGAGCAGTTGGATAACATCAAGAAAGCCGGCGAGATCAAGGTTGGCCTGGAAGGTACCTACCCGCCGTTCAGCTTTGTCGGTGAAGACGGCAAGCTCACCGGTTTTGAGGTCGAGCTCTCCGAAGCCCTGGCCAAGAAGCTGGGCGTCAAGGTCAAGCTCAGCGCGACCCCTTGGGACGGTATCCTTGCAGCCCTGGAATCCAAGCGCCTGGACGCTGTGATCAACCAAGTGACCATCTCCGAAGAGCGCAAGAAGAAGTACGACTTCTCCAAGCCCTACACCGTTTCCGGTATTCAGGCGCTGGTGCTGAAGAAAAACGTCGACACCATCAAGACTGCCGACGACCTGGCCGGCAAGAAAGTCGGCGTGGGCCTGGGCACTAACTACGAGCAATGGCTCAAGGACAACCAACCCAAGGCCATCATCAAGACCTATAACGATGACCCAACCAAGTTCCAGGACCTGCGCATCGGCCGTATCGGCGCCATCCTGATCGACCGCCTGGCCGCTCTGGAATACGCCAAGAAAGCCCCCGACACCGCCACCGCAGGCGATGCGTTCTCCCGTCAGGAAGCCGGTATTGCCCTGCGCAAAGGCGAGCCTGAACTGCTGGCCGCTGTGAACAAGGCTATCGACGAACTGCGCGCCGACGGCACCTTGAAGAAGCTGTCCGAGAAATACTTCAACGCTGACGTCACTCAATAATGGAAGCAGGTTTCCAACTCGCGCTGGACTCCGCGCCCTTTCTGCTCAAGGGCGCGTATTACACGGTGATTCTTAGCCTCGGCGGGATGTTCTTCGGCTTGCTGCTGGGCTTCGGCCTGGCCTTGATGCGCTTGTCGCGCTTCAAGCTGGTCAGTTGGATCGCCCGCGTCTACGTGTCGTTCTTTCGCGGCACGCCCTTGCTGGTGCAGCTGTTTTTAATCTACTACGGCTTACCGCAAGTGGGCATCGAGCTGGATCCGATTCCGGCCGCCATGATCGGCTTCTCGCTGAACATGGCGGCTTACGCCTGTGAAATCCTGCGCGCCGCGATCAGCTCCATCGAACGCGGCCAATGGGAAGCTGCGGCCAGTATCGGCATGACCCGCGCGCAGACCCTGCGCCGGGCCATCCTGCCGCAGGCCATGCGTACGGCGCTGCCGCCGTTGGGCAACAGCTTTATCTCGCTGGTCAAGGACACGGCACTGGCCGCTACCATCCAGGTGCCCGAGCTGTTCCGCCAGGCTCAACTGGTGTCTGCGCGCACCTTCGAAATTTTCACCATGTACCTCTCCGCTGCCCTGATCTACTGGATCCTGGCAAGCATCCTGGCGCATTTTCAAAATCGCCTGGAAGACCGGGTCAACCGGCATGACCTGGAGTCTTGAAGCATGATCGTGGTTGAAAAACTGACCAAACAATTCAAGGGTCAGGTGGTGCTCAACGGCATCGACCTTGAGGTCAAGGAAGGCGAAGTCGTCGCCATCATTGGCCCCAGTGGTTCGGGCAAGACCACCTTCCTGCGCTGCCTGAATTTCCTCGAAGAGCCCACCAGCGGCCGCATCAAAGTGGGTGACATCGAGATCGACAGCAGCAAGCCGCTCAACCAGCAACAAGGCCTGGTGCGGCGCTTGCGCCAGCACGTGGGTTTTGTGTTCCAGAACTTCAACCTGTTCCCCCACCGCACCGCGCTGGAAAACGTCATCGAAGGCCCGATCGTGGTCAAGAAGATGCCACGCGAAGCGGCAACCGAGCTGGGCCGCAAGTTGCTGGCCAGGGTGGGCCTGGCGGGCAAGGAAGCAGCCTATCCGCGGCGTTTGTCCGGCGGCCAGCAGCAGCGTGTAGCGATTGCCCGTGCATTGGCCATGGAGCCGGAGGTGATTCTGTTCGACGAACCCACCTCGGCCCTCGACCCGGAACTGGTCGGTGAAGTACTGGCGACCATCCGCAGCCTGGCTGAAGAGAACCGCACCATGGTCATCGTCACCCACGAAATGAGCTTTGCCCGCGATGTCGCCAATCGGGTGATCTTCTTCGACAAGGGCGTGATCGTGGAACAAGGCGAAGCCAAGGCGCTGTTCGCCAACCCGAAGGAAGAACGCACCAAGCAGTTCCTGAGCAAATTCCTCGCCCACTGACACCCCGAAAAACCTGTGTGGGAGCTGGCTTGCCTGCGATGCAGGCACCTCGGTGTGTCAGCCACACCGCAGCGATGCTATCGCAGGCAAGCCAGCTCCCACCCAAGCGCGTTCCTACATGAAATCCTCGCGCTAACGCATAAAACGCACCGCCGCATCCACCTTAAAATCCCCCGCCTCGTCAGCTCTTTCTGAATCTGCTCCAGCCCGCCGTTTAGCCTTCTGCCGCCATTGACGCCCCAGGGGCAACCCTCTTATCTAGCACCCAGAGGATTGGATCCTATCCCGGCTATTCACTGAATCGTTCCTTTCGGCACCTGTGCGCAAACGCGTACCGGCGCCGGAACGATTGCTGCTGGCTGCATCAAGGAGATTACTTATGACGCGCACTGCAACCCTGGCCATGCTCACCGCCCCAACCCTGCCCCAGGCCCATCGACACGGCATCAACGCCCTCGCCGCCACCCAATTGCAGGTGGATATCGCCCCGTACCCCGGCATGGAGGAAGGCGACCTGATCGAGCTGTTCTGGAACGACTGCTTTGCCGACTCCCGGCGCGTAACGGCGTGCAAAATCGGCACAGCCACTCACCTGCGAGTACCGGAAAGTTTTGTGCTGGACGGCCCCGCGCAGGTTCACTACCAAGTCATGCAGATCGGCCACGGCCCGGCACGCTCGGCCTTGACGCGGGTGCAGGTGAAAACCAATTATCCGGGTGGCCAGCCGGTGTTCCCGCCCAACCACGAAAACAACGACGAAAACCAGAACCTCGCCCCCGTCGACCTGCCTGAAACCATCCGCCGCTACGGCGTCAACGGCCGCCAGGTATTGCGCGGTATTCCGTTGAGCATCGAACCCTACCTGAACATGGCCAGTGGTGACGCGATCACGTTGCGTTGGGGTGACGTGCGCCTGGACCTGCCGAAAATCGAGGCACAAGACGTTGGCCTGGCGGTGCACGTGTGGGTGCCTTCGACGGTCATTATCGAGGCCGGCGACGACAGCCGCCTGGACGTGACGTACTGCATTCTTGACCGCGTCGGCAATAATTCGCGCTGGGCACCGGCGCGCACCCTGAACATTTCCGCCTGTTCGCCACAAACCCCGCCCCGCCCGGCCAGGGCCGCATCGGCCTACCAACCGCGCCAACCCGGTTCGCCTTGTGAACCAGGGTGACGACCCTTCTATGCATATTCCTAGAAGTTAGTTTATTTAAAGATTTAACACGCTTAGGGTATATACACCGGACCACCGGACATCTCTGATTTTTCTGTTTTTATTTCATTGAATGCGAGGTCGGTATGGTCAGAATTACCCCGGTGCATAACGCCAGGGCATTACGTGCAGCCAAGGAGCGGCGCTGATGTCTAACTTGGCTCTAACACCCCCCCAGAGTGATCTGGATGTAGCCCCACTGCTGTTGCCGGCCGCTGTGCTGCGCGACGACGCCCAAGCGTTGAGCGCAGCCCGCGAACTGGCCCAGGCCGCGCGCCTGCAGGCCGCCAAGCGCGACCAGCAGCGCAAGCTGCCATGGGCGCAGATCGAACAGTTCACCCGCAGCGGGCTCGGCAGCATTTCCATCCCCCGCGAATACGGCGGCCCACAGGTTTCATTCGTGACCCTGGCCGAGGTGTTCGCGATCATCAGTGCGGCAGACCCGGCCCTTGGGCAGATCCCGCAGAATCACTTCGGCATCCTGCACGTGCTGCAGGGCGCCGCCACCGAGCGCCAGAAAAAGCAGCTCTTCCAGAGCGTGCTCGACGGCTGGCGCATCGGCAACGGCGGCCCGGAACGCGGCACCAAAAACACGCTGGAGCTCAAGGCGCGCATCACCGCCGAGGGCGACGGCTATGTCATCAGCGGCCAGAAGTTCTACTCCACCGGCGCGCTGTTTGCCCATTGGGTGGCGGTTAAGGCACTGAACGATGACGGCAAACAAGTCATGGCGTTTGTGCGCCGTGGCACCGAAGGGCTGCGTATCGTTGACGACTGGTCGGGCTTTGGCCAACGCACCACGGCCAGCGGCACGGTGCTGCTCGACCGCGTGCCGGTGGACGCCGAGCTGGTGGTCGACAACTGGCGGATCGGCGAAAGCCCGAACATCCAGGGCGCTGTCTCGCAATTGATCCAGGCTGCCATCGACGCCGGCATCGCCCGTGGCGCCCTGGACGACACCCTCGCCTTCGTGCGCGAACGCTCACGCCCGTGGATCGACGCCAAGGTCGAACGCGCCAGTGATGACCTGTATGTGATCGCCGATATCGGCAAGCTGAAAATCGAACTGCATGCCGCCGAAGCGCTGCTGCGCAAGGCCGGCAAGTTGCTGGACGAAGTCAGCGCCGCGCCGATCACTGCGCAATCCGCCGCCCGCGCCTCGATTGCCGTGGCCGAAGCGAAAGTGCTGACCACCGAGGTGTCGCTGCTGGTCAGCGAAAAGCTCTTCGAACTCGCCGGCAGCCGCGCCACCCTCGCCGAATTCAACCTCGACCGCCATTGGCGCAACGCCCGCGTGCACACCCTGCACGACCCGGTGCGCTGGAAGTATCACGCCATCGGCGCCTATCGGCTGAACGGCACGTTGCCGGCTCGCCATTCCTGGATCTGACCGACCAGACATCTGGAGAACATCATGACTTTCTCTACCAACGTCGCGGTTATCACCAGCGATGAACAAGCCCTTATTGTCGCCAGCGACCTGGCCGAAGATTTGCGCCGCGACAGTGCCCAGCGCGACCGCGAACGCCGCCTGCCCTTGCCCGAGCTCGACGTGTTTTCGCGCTCCGGCCTGTGGGGCATCAGCGTGCCGAAGGAACACGGCGGCGCCGGGGTCTCCAACGTCACCCTGGCCAAGGTCATTGCGCTGATCGCCCAGGCCGACGCCTCGCTGGGCCAGATTCCGCAAAACCATTTCTACGCCCTGGAAGTGCTGCGCGTAAATGGCAGCCCGGCGCAGCAAAAACGCCTGTACGCCGAGGTGCTCGCCGGCCAACGCTTCGGCAACGCCCTGGCGGAGCTGGGCACCAAAACCGCTCACGACCGCGTGACCGCCATCACCCGCGATGGCGATGGCTTTCGTATCAGCGGCCGCAAGTTCTATTCCACCGGCGCCATCTACGCGCAACGCATCCCCACCTCAGTGGTGGACGAACACGGTGTGCAGCAACTGGCGTTTGTGCCCCGCGACAGTGAAGGCCTGAGCGTGATCGACGACTGGAGCGGCTTCGGCCAACGCACCACCGGCAGCGGCTCCGTGGTGTTCGATAACGTATGGGTCGCCGCCCAAGACGTAATTCCGTTCCAGAGCGCCTTCGAGCGCCCGACCACCGTCGGCCCGCTGGCGCAGATCCTTCACGCCGCCATCGACACCGGCATCGCCCGCGCCGCCTTCGAAGATGCGCTGCACTTTGTGCGCACCAAGACCCGGCCGTGGATCGATTCCGGCAACGACAAGGCCACCGAAGACCCGCTGACGCTCAAGAGCTTCGGCCACCTGAGCATTCGCCTGCATGCCACCGAAGCCTTGCTGGAAAGCGCAGGCGAATACCTCGACCGCGCCCAGGCCGACAGCACTGCCGAGACCGTGGCGGCAGCCTCCATCGCCGTGGCCGAAGTGCGCGCCCTGAGCACTGAAATTTCCCTGGCCGCCGGCAGCACCTTGTTCGAACTGGCCGGCAGCCAGGCGACCCTGGCCGAACACGGCCTGGATCGCCACTGGCGCAACGCCCGCGTGCACACCCTGCACGACCCGGTGCGCTGGAAGTACCATGCGGTGGGCAATTACTACCTCAACGATGAAAACCCGCCACTGCGGGGGACCATCTGATGGCGAAGAAAAAGATCCTGCTCAATGCCTTCAACATGAACTGCATCGGGCACATCAACCATGGCCTGTGGACACACCCACGGGACACCTCGACGCAGTACAAAACCGTCGAGTATTGGACCGAACTGGCACAAACCCTGGAACGCGGGCTGTTCGATGGTTTGTTCATCGCTGACATTGTCGGCGTGTACGACGTCTACCAGAACAGCATCGACGTGCCGCTCAAAGAGTCGATCCAGCTGCCGGTCAATGACCCCTTGCTGCTGGTCTCGGCCATGGCGGCAGTCACCAAAAACCTCGGCTTCGGCCTTACCGCCAACCTCACCTACGAGCCGCCGTATCTGTTCGCCAGGCGCATGTCCACGCTCGACCACCTGAGCCGTGGCCGGGTCGGCTGGAATATCGTCACCGGCTACCTCGACAGCGCCGCCAAGGCCATGGGCCTGACCGAACAGGTCGAGCACGACCGGCGCTACGACCAGGCCGATGAGTACCTGGAGGTGCTGTACAAACTCTGGGAAGGCAGCTGGGAAGACGACGCGGTCATCAACGACCCACAGGCGCGGGTCTATGCCCAGCCGGGCAAGGTGCACAAGGTTGAACACCACGGCGAGTTCTATCAGGTCGAGGGTTATCACCTCTGCGAGCCGTCGCCGCAGCGCACGCCGGTGCTGTTCCAGGCCGGCAGCTCGGACCGTGGCTTGCTGTTCGCCGGGCGGCATGCCGAGTGCGTGTTCATCAGCGGGCAAAACAAGGCCGCGACCAAGGCCCAGGTCGACAAGGTGCGCGCCAGCGCGGTCGAGGCCGGGCGCAACCCGGATGACATCAAGGTGTTCATGGGCCTCAACGTGATCGTTGGCGCCACCGAAGAACAGGCCTGGGCCAAGCACGCCGAGTACCTGAGCTACGCCAGCCCGGAAGCCGGCGTGGCGCACTTCTCGGCGTCCACGGCGATTGATTTTGCCCAATACGAACTGGACGAACCGATCCAGTACGTGAAGAGCAACGCGATCCAGTCGGCCACCAAGAACCTGCAAAACAACGACTGGACCCGACGCAAATTGCTCGAGCAGCACGCCTTGGGTGGGCGCTATATCACCTTGGTCGGCTCGCCCGAGCAGGTCGCTGATGAACTGGAATCGTGGATCAGCGAAACCGGGCTGGATGGCTTCAACCTGACGCGCATTGTCACGCCGGAAAGCTATGTCGACTTTATCGATTTGGTGGTGCCGGAGTTGCAGAAGCGTGGGTCGTACAAGACGGCTTATGAGCAGGGAACGCTGCGCGAAAAAGTCTTCCAAGGCGGCGCCCGCTTACCCGAACAACACACCGGTTCCACCTATCGACACTGAATCAAAACTGTGGGAGCTGGCTTGCCTGCGATGGCGGTGGGTCAGCTAAAAATTTGGGGCTGACAGACCGCTATCGCAGGCAAGCCAGCTCCCACAGTTGACCGAGTTATTTGCACTCACACCTTATGACTGGAAATCGATTATGAAAAAGACCCTGCTCACCCACCCAGTCAAAGCACTGGCCCTGGCCCTTGGTTTATTCAGCGCGGCGGTATTCGCCGCCGATGCACCGCTGAAAGTCGGCACCACCGCCGCCTTCGCGATTCCCCTGGAAGCCGCTGTCGCCGAAGCCGGCAAGCAAGGCCTGAAGGTCGAGCTGGTGGAGTTCACCGACTGGATCGCACCCAACGTCAGCCTGGCCGCCGGCGATATCGACGTGAACTACTTCCAGCACATCCCATTCCTGGAAAACGCCAAGGCCGCCGCCGGTTTTGACTTGGTGCCGTATGCGCCGGGCATCATCAATAACGTCGGGCTGTATTCGAAGAAGTACAAAAGCTTCGACGACCTGCCCCAAGGCGCCAGCGTGGCGATTGCCAACGACCCGATCAACAGTGGTCGCGGCCTGCAACTGCTGGCCAAGGCTGGCTTGATCACCCTCAAGCCGGGCGTGGGCTACAAGGCCACCGAAGAAGACATCGTCGCCAACCCGAAGAAGATCAAGATCCTGCAAGTGGAAGCCGTGCAACTGGTACGCGCCTATGACGACGCCGACCTGGTGCAGGGCTACCCGGCGTATATCCGCCTGTCCAAAACCTTCGATGCCGAGTCGGCGCTGCTGTTCGACGGCCTCGACCACCCGGAATACGTGATTCAGTTCGTGGTCCAGCCCAAAAGCAAAACCGACCCGCGCGTGATTAAGTTCGTCGACATTTACCAGCACTCGCCGGTGGTGCGTGCGGCCCTGGATAAATCCCTCGGCAAGCTCTACCAAGTCGGCTGGGAAGATAAAAAATGACCGCCGCCCACTCTCAACTGCGCGACCTGGGCTTACCGCCCAGGGACGCCGAGCAGACAGAACTGCACCCGGATTTGAACCGCGCCCATGTGCGCTTTATCAACCTGGGCAAAACCTATGACGGCAGCGTGCATGCCTTGCAAGGCATCGACCTGGCGATCCAGCGCGGTGAAGTGTTCGGCATCATCGGCCGCAGCGGCGCCGGTAAATCCTCGCTGATCCGCACCATCAACCGCCTGGAGCAACCGAGCAGCGGGCGCGTGTTGATTGATCAGGTGGACATCGGCGAATACGACGAAGACCGCCTGGTGGCCCTGCGTCGGCGCATCGGCATGATCTTCCAGCACTTCAACCTGATGTCGGCCAAGACCGTGTGGCAGAACGTCGAGTTGCCGCTGAAAGTCGCCGGCGTGCCCAAGCCACAGCGCGAGCAAAAGGTGCGTGAGTTGCTGGAGCTGGTGGGCTTGCAGGACAAGCACAACGCTTATCCGGCGCAGCTCTCCGGTGGGCAAAAACAGCGCGTGGGGATCGCCCGTTCGCTGGTGCACGACCCGCAGATTCTGCTGTGCGACGAGGCCACCTCGGCCCTCGACCCGGAAACCACTCAATCGATCCTCGCCTTGCTGCGCGAGATCAACCAGCGCCTGGGCCTGACCATCGTGTTGATCACCCATGAAATGGCGGTGATTCGCGAAATCTGCGACCGCGTGGTGGTGCTCGAACACGGGCGCATCGTTGAGCAAGGCCCGGTGTGGCAAGTATTCGGCAACCCGCAGCATGAGGTCAGCAAAACCCTGTTGGCGCCGCTGCAACACGGCTTGCCGGAAGAACTGCAAAGCCGCCTGCAACTGACCCAAACCCGCGCCGACGCCGCGTTGGTGCTGCGTTTGCAATTCACCGGCAGCGACACCGATGAGCCCGACCTGGCCGCGCTGTTCAGCGCCCTCGGCGGGCGCGTGCGTTTGCTGCAGGGCGGTGTGGAACGGATCCAGGGGCATGCCCTGGGGCAATTACTGCTGGCGGTGAATGGCTCACCGCACACGGCCGAAGAACTGCGTAATCGCGCCGGGCGTTGGGCACAACAGGTGGAGGTGCTGGGCTATGTGGTTTGATCGCTTATTGCAGGGCGCCATCGACACCTTGTTGATGGTCGGCGTGTCGTCGCTGATCGCATTGCTGGTGGGCATTCCACTGGCGGTGTTCCTGGTCACCAGCGACAAGGGCGGCATCTACCAGGCACCCGCGCTGAATCGCGTGCTGGGCGCATTCGTCAACCTGTTCCGCTCGATTCCGTTTTTGATCCTGATGGTGGCGTTGATCCCGTTTACGCGGCTTATCGTCGGCACCACCTATGGCGTGTGGGCCGCCGTGGTCCCGCTGACCATCGCCGCCACACCGTTCTTTGCGCGGATCGCCGAGGTGAGCCTGCGTGAAGTCGACCACGGCTTGATTGAAGCCGCCCAGGCCATGGGCTGCCGCCGCTGGCACATCATCTGGCACGTGCTGTTGCCGGAAGCACTGCCGGGGATCGTCGGCGGGTTTACGATTACCTTGGTGACCATGATCAATTCATCGGCCATGGCCGGCGCCATTGGCGCGGGCGGCTTGGGCGACATTGCCTACCGTTATGGCTACCAGCGTTTTGATACACAGATCATGCTGACGGTGATCGTGCTGCTGGTGATTCTGGTGGCGGTGATTCAGTTGGGTGGCGATCGGTTGGCGCGGGTGCTGAACAAGCGGTGAGGTATAGTCGGGGCATCTTCGATGCCCGGTATTTCCCGTCATGATCCTCAAGCCCGATGACCTCAACCAGATTACATCTGCCACCCTCGGCCATTACAACAAGGTCGCCGAGGACTTCCGTGAAGGCACGCGCGATCATGATGTGAGCCAGAACATCGACGCGTTGCTGCGGCATATCCAGGGCCCGGCGCCGTTTACCGTGCTGGATTTCGGCTGCGGGCCGGGGCGGGATTTGCAGACGTTCACGCGCAAGGGCCACGTTGCCGTCGGGCTGGACGGTTCCGAGCGCTTTGCGCAGATGGCGCGCGAGGACAGCGGCTGCGAGGTGTTGCAGCAGGATTTCCTCAAGCTGGATTTGCCCGCTGAGCGCTTCGACGGGATCTTTGCCAATGCGGTGTTGTTTCATATTCCCAAGCAGGAGTTGCCACGGGTGCTCAAGCAACTGCACGGGGCGTTAAAGGCCGGGGGCGTGCTGTTCAGCTCCAACCCACGCGGTGACAACCAGGAAGGCTGGAATGGGCCTCGGTATGGGTCTTATCACGACCTGGCGACGTGGCAGGGGTTGCTGACGGCCGCCGGGTTTGTGGAGTTGGAGCATTACTACCGACCGGCCGGGTTGCCGAGGGAACAGCAGCCTTGGTTGGCGAGTGTGTGGCGCAAGGTCTAGAGCAGTGTTGAATGCTATGGCCTCATCGCAGGCAAGCCAGCTCCCACAATTGGAATGCGTTCCGACTGTGGGAGCTGGCTTGCCTGCGATAGGGCCTTACCGGCAACGCTAATCGACCTGATACACCCGCGGTTTTTCCCCCAACACCAGCGCTGTCACACTGCGCCCGGCATAGCCTTGTTTTTCCTGCGCAGCAAAGTTCGCCACCAACCGCGTGCCATCGGCAAACGTGGTCTGCTGCACCTGCCGGTCTGCCGTCAGCCAACGAAAATCGGTCATTGCCTGAGTCGCCAAGCGCTCATGCAACGGCCGGAAGAACCGGTCCTGGCGCTGTATCAACGGTATCCGCTGCTTGAGGGTGGCGGCGCTCAAGTGATACAGCGGCGGTACGTTGTACAGCAGCTGGGCCAGCTCATTCTCAGCCCGCACATTGCTTAATTTCAGGCTGTCGAACAGCCAATGGTGCGTGGTAATCACCGAGCCGTGGAACACTGCCTGATACAGCGGCAGACGCATCGTCGGGTCGAAATACACCGTGCGAAACGGCTCGTTCAGCGGCACCGGTTTGAAGAACACCGTCGGTTGCTCCGGTGGATACCAGTTGCCCACGTAATAGGGCGACTGCTTGTCCTTGGTCATCTCGCGATCACCCCAACCGATCACCGGCGTCTGCATGCCGTGGGCGAACAGAATGCCTTGGGCCGTCACCGCGTTGCCGTCTTCGGAACCGGCGGGCAGCTTGAGCACAGTGTTCAGCCAACGCGACGCGTCGATATTGCCGTCGGCGTTTTGCGCCTGGGTCATTTCGGCGCCATTTCGATAGCTGTCGAAGACCATGCTGGTCGCATAGGCATCCAGGAACCAGGCGTTGAAACCGGCCTTGGCTTGCACGGCCTTCACGCGGGCCTCCAGCAGCGGCCTTACGCAGCGCGGGTCGGTGTAGTGGCCAGATTGTTGAAAGCCGGTCTTGAGCTTGCCGTCCTTCAACACAATGGCGCAGTCGCGATAGGCCTTGCTGCCCAGGTGGGCGGTGGACCAGTCCGGGTTTTCGCTGCTGGATAACGCAGTTTCATAGGAGTCATACGGCGCCATCAGGTAGCCGGCGTTCACGCCCGCCTGAATCGCTTCGGGGTGCCAGAGGCCGCCTTCCCAGCCTTCGCCCAGGGTCAGCAGCAGGCGCTTTAGCCCAGCGTCTTGCAGCGCCTTTACGGTTTTGCCCGACAGCGTACTGCCCCAGGTGCCGGGGCTGTCGCTCAAGGCGCCGGCAAACGCTATGGCCAGTTCACGGCGCAGTACGCCATAACCGTCAGCAAGCTTGAGCATGTCCGGCTCGTCGGTGGCCTGCCAGGTTTGCCGGGCCTTTTGGTTGATCGCTGCGTTGAGACCACGCAGCAGTACACTCTTTTGATAGCGGTCCAATGGGCGCGTCTGATTCAGTACTTGCGTGGTCTGTTTGTCCAGCAGGCCCTTGAGTGCGTGGCCGCGCAGCACCTTCACCAACAGCGGCCAGTCACGCACATCGTCCGGCCCCAACAGGTCATTGCCCCACAGATAGACATGGCTGGCGCCCAGCAGTTTTTCAGCCTCCGGTGTCTGGCGCAGCTTGTCCTTCAGCGGCTCATAGCGCCCTTGCTCCACCAGCCATTCGCGGTAGCGTTTAGCACCCGCCAAAGGGTCGGCAGCGCCCAAGTGCAGGCGCAACGTCATCGGCGCCCCAGGCTCAAGAGCGGTAAACTGGTGCGCCACTGTCAGTGCCAGCCCGCCACCGTCTGCCTGCCATTGCAGGCGGTTGTGATAGGGATTGGTGAGCAACCAGTTAAGCGTGAAGCGGCCATGATCAACGCCCCATAACGGCAGGCTGAGATCCTGCGTGGTGTTGACCTCGCCCTGATCCTGCAAAAACGCGTTCCACACGGCGTTGCCGGCGGGCACGTAATGCCCTTCGGCCAAAGGCCAGATCAAGCCTTTACCGATGGCCTCGGCAGGTTGGCGCAGCAGGTGCAGCTCACCGGGCTCGCGCGCGCTGATACTCAGGGCAAGGTCGCGCTGCTCAAGGCGAGCGGTCAGGTGGTAGGCGCCGTTATCCCACTGCCAAGTGATGTTTACAGCATCGGCTTGCAGTTCAGTGACTGCATGTGCGGTGACACCGCTGGAGGCCTGCACCGGCGCCTCGCCCGCCGGCGTGACTCGCAGCGCCAGCGTGGCGGGGTCGATTTCGACATGCCACTGGGCGTTTTCCAGCACGGTGCCAGCCAAGGCCAGCGGAGACAGCAACAGGCAAAAAGCCAACATCAGAGCGCGCATCACACGGGCCTTCCAAATAGGAACAGGCCCGGAGGGTAAAACACTTATCGCCAGCCAAATGTAGGGAAAGTGTTTCCAGGAACCTTCCCACATCGTTGCAGGAAGGCCCCAAGCGTCAGGCCTGTTGTTTTTTCGGCTCGCGAATCTTGTACCAGGCCACGTAAAGCGCCGGCAGGAACAGCAGCGTCAGCAAGGTGGCGATGATAATCCCGCCGATCATCGCGTAAGCCATCGGCCCCCAGAACACTTCCCGCGCAATCGGGATCATGCCCAGGCTGGCCGCCGCTGCGGTCAGCAGAATAGGCCGGCGCCGGTGCTCGGTGGCTTCCACCACCGCGTCCCACGGCGTGTAGCCATCGCGCTCATACGCATCGATCTGCGTCACCAGAATCACCGAGTTGCGAATGATGATACCGATCAGCGCGAGGATGCCGAGGATCGCCACAAAGCCCATGGGCGTGCCCGTGGGAATCAGCGCCAGCACCACACCGATCAGCCCCAATGGCGCGACACTCGCCACCAGGAACATCTTCTGCACGCTGTGCAGCTGGATCATCAGGAAGGTCGCCATCAAGAACAGCATCAGCGGCACTACTTTGGCGATGGGGCCTTGGGCCTTGCCGCTTTCTTCGACGGTGCCGCCGGTGGCAACCTTGTAACCCACCGGCAGCTCGGCACTGAACTTGTCGATCTCGGGTTTGAGTTGCTTGACCAGGTCGGTCGGCTGTATCTCATCACGCACCGAGGCCTTCACGGTGATGGTCGGTTTGCGATCGCGGCGCCACACCAGCGGCTGCTCCAGTTCATAACGCACCGTGGCGAACGCCAGCAGCGGAATCGAGGTGCCGTTGGGCGTGACAATCTGCAGGTTCTGCAGGGTTTCCGGGGTGCCGCGTTCAGCGTCCTCGGCGCGGCCGACCACATTGATCAGGTAGATATCGTCGTGCACCTGGGTCACCGACGCACCACTGACCACGCTGTTCATCAACTGCGCCACGTCTTCCGACGACAGCCCCAGTTGCCGCGCCTTGTCCTGGGCGATGTCCACGCGCAGCACTTTGCCCGGCTCGTTCCAGTCGTAGATGATCTCGCCCAGGTGCGTGTTTTTATCCAGCAAGGTCGCCAGCTCAATGGCGTGTTTGCGTACCTGATCGGTGTCTTTGCCGGATACACGATATTGAATCGGGCGCCCCACCGGCGGGCCCATTTCCAGTGGCTGCACATAGCTGCCAATGCCGACAAAGTCATCACGCAGGCGTTTTTGCAGGCGCGCAATCAACGCGCCGCGCTCTTCGAGCCCTTTGCTGACGATCACCAACTGCGCGTAATAAGGGTTTTCCAACTGCTGGTCGAGGGGCAGGTAGAAACGAATCGCGCCCTGGCCGATGTAGGTGCTCCAACGGGCAATGTCCGGGTCGTCCTTGATGATCGCTTCGAGGCGGTCGACGGCCTTGCGGGTTTCGTTGATCGAGGCGTTTTGCGGCAGGTTAAGGTCGACGAGGATTTCCGGGCGGTCCGACGACGGGAAAAACTGGTTCTGCACAAACTGCATGGAAAACACCGACGCCACAAACAAGCCCACGGTGATGCCAATCGCCCACCAGCGGTTACGCATGGCCCAGAGCATGCCGCCATTGAACGCGCGGCCGACGCGCCCCGGCTCTTTGTTTTCGGGTTTAACGTTGGCGCTGAGGATATGCACGCCGATTACCGGCGCGAACAGCACCGCCACCACCCACGACACCAGCATCGCCACGGCAATCACCGCGAACAGGGTGAAGGTGTACTCGCCCGCCGAGCTGGCGTTGAGGCCGATAGGCACAAAGCCGGCCACGGTCACCAGCGTGCCGGTGAGCATCGGGAACGCGGTCGAGGTATAGGCGTAGGTCGCCGCCTGCTCCTTGGTTTCACCTTTTTCCAGGCGCGTGATCATCATCTCCACGGTGATCATCGCGTCGTCCACCAGCAGGCCGAGGGCGATGATCAAGGCGCCCAGCGACACCCGCTGCATGGTGATGCCGCTGTATTCCATAAACACGAACACCAGCGCCAGCACCAACGGAATCGAGCACGCCACCACCAGCCCGGCGCGCATGCCGAGGCTGATAAAGCTCACCACCAGCACGATGATCACCGCTTCAAACAGCGCGCTGGTAAAGCCGCCGACGGCCTCTTCCACCACTTCCGCCTGATCAGAGACTTTGTGCACGCCGACGCCCACCGGCAGGTCGGCAGTCAGCTCATCCATGCGCTGGTGCAACGCCTTGCCGAACGACTGAATATTGCCGCCCTTCTGCATGGCGATGGCCAAGCCAATCGCCGGCTGGCCGTTGAACCGGAACATCGGCCGCGCCGGGTCGACATAGCCACGGCTGATGTCGGCGATGTCCGCCAAGCGATAGAAACGGTCATTGAGCCGCAGGTTGACGTCAGCCAGGTCTTTCTCCGAGGCGAACTGCCCGGACGTGCGCACGGAAATCCGCTCCGGCCCGGCCTCGATCACCCCGGCGGGCGTTACGGCGTTCTGCGATTGCAGGCTCTGCACGACCTGGCGCTGATCAATCCCCAATGCCGCGAGTTTGCGCGTGGAGAAATTCAGGTAAATCACTTCGTCTTGCTGGCCGATCATCTCGACCTTGCCCAGGCCCGGCACCGAGCGGATTTCGGCGCGCACTTGCTCCACGTAGTCACGCAGTTGGCGCATCGACAAACCGTCGCCGGTAAACGCGTAGACCGAACCGAACACGTCACCGAACTCATCGTTGAACGACGGCCCCTGCAAACCCTGGGGGAAGGTGCCGCGAATGTCATCGATCTTCTTGCGCACCTGATACCAGATATCCGGGATGGCCTTGGCACTGGTGGTGTCTTTGAGGAACACGAACACCGTGGACTCGCCCGGCCGCGTGTAGCTTTTCACGTAGTCGAGGGAATCGAGTTCTTCGAGTTTTTTCTCGATGCGGTCGGTGACCTGCTTGAGGGTTTCTTCCTGGGTCGCGCCCGGCCAACGGGTCTGGATCACCATGGTTTTGATGGTGAACGAAGGGTCTTCCTCGCGGCCCAGGTTCATGTAGGAGAACACGCCCATCAACAGCGCGACGAACATCAAGTACCAGACGAAGGACTGATGCTTGAGGGCCCAGTCGGATAAGTTGAAGCTCCCTTTCATCGCGGGCTGTCCTCGTCGATTTTGACTTTTTGCCCAGGCTTCAGGCTGTTCACGCCAGCGGTGACGATGCGTTCGCCGGGTTTGACGCCGCCGTTGAGCAGCGCGCTGTTGGCGTCACGGCTGACCACCGTGATGTCGCGCGGCTGCACGGTCTGGCTTTGGGTGTCGAGCAGCCAGATGCGGGTCTTGCCGTCGACTTCTTGCAGGGCGCTCAGCGGCAGCTCGATACGCGGTGCGATGGCGCTGCTCAAGGTCACACTGATCGCCGTGCCGAGGCGGAACGCGGGCGGCGTTTCGGTCAGGGTCAAGCGTGCGCGACGGGTACGCGTGGCACTTTGGGCCTGGGGTTCGATCTCGCGCACGATGGCGGTGGTGTTGACGCTCGGGTCGAGTTGCCCGGCGACCAGAAACACGACGTCCGGTGGGAGCCGCTCGGCGAGCCCGGCCGGCAGGTCGATCACCGCTTCCTTGATGTCCGGGCGCGCCAGGGTCACCACTTGCTGGCCGGCGCTGACCACTTGGCCGGCCTCTGCATTCCAGGCGGTGACGATGCCGGCGTGGTCGGTGCGCAGTTCGGCGTAGTTGAGCTGGTCCCTGGCCTGGTTGACCGAAGCCTTGGCCTGGTCGAGGGTGGCCTGGGTGGTTTTCAGGTCGGTCTGGGCCACGTCCAGCTGGGCTTGGGCGCCAACCCCACGGTTGAACAATTCCTGCTGGCGGCGGGCGTTGGCCTGGGCATTGATGAATTGCGCCTGCACGCGGGCGAGGTCGCCTTGGGCCGAGCGCAACTGGTTTTGCTGGTCAGTGGGGTCGAGCACGGCGAGCACGGCGCCCTTCTCCACTTCGGCGCCCACGTCCACCGCGCGCCTGGCGATGCGGCCGGGTACACGGAAGCCCAGGTTGCTTTCGTAGCGCGCCTGAATCGTGCCGGCGAAGCGGCCGAGGTTTGCCTGGTCTTCGGCCTTCACTTCCATGGACAGCACCGGGCGCACCGGTTCGGGCGCAGGTTCTTCCTTGGAGCAGGCGGCCAACAACAGGCTGGCGGCAAGCACTGCCGTCAGGCGCTTCATGGCTGGGCTCCTTGCTGGGCGATCTCAACGACCATGCCGGGGTGCAGCAATTGCCCACCGGCCACCACAACTTTTTCGCCGCCCTTGAGGCCGTCGCCGATAATCACTTTGCCGGTGAGGTAACGCGCCACGCTGACCTTGTGCAGCTGCGCTTTGCCGTCACCGTCGACCAACCACACGGCGGGTTCGTTGAGGTCTTTGGTCAGCGCCGACCAGGGCAGCTCGATACTGGCTTTGGCCGGGCCATTGACAGTCGCACTCACCACCGAGCCCAGTTGCATGCCGTTGGGCAGGGATTGCAGGGCGATCTTGACCTGCACGGTGCCGGTATTGGCCGCCACTGCCGGCGTGACTTCGCGGACTTTGCCCACGGCCTTGATGCTCGGGTTATCCAGCAGGCTCACGGTGATCGGCGCATCCGGCGGCGGCTCTACCAGCAGCGATTCATAGACATTGAACACCGCATCACGCTCGCCATCGGTGGCCAGGCTGAAAATCGGCACGGTGGCTTGCACAACCTGGCCGACTTCAGCCTGGCGCGCAGTAATCACGCCGGGCGCATCGGCGACCAGCGCGGTGTAACCGAGTTGTTCGCGGGCATTGGCCAGTTGCGCCTGGGCGGCGGCCAGGGCGCTTTGGCTGCTGCGCAGCGCGGCCTGGGCGGCGTCATATTCGCTGCGGCTGGTGTAGCCCTTGGGCAGCAGTTTTTCCTGGCGCACAAAGGCGGCGGCGGTCTGTTTGACGCGTGCCTGTTCGGCCACGACCTGGGCCTGGGCGGAGTCGACGTTGGTCTGCAAATCCTTGGGATCGAGCTTGGCCAGCACTTGCTTGGCGGTGACGCGGTCGCCCACGTCGACCATGCGCTGGATGATCTTGCCGCCCACGCGGAAGGACAAATCGGTTTGCACACGGGCCTGGATATCACCGGTAAGGGTCACCGCTGCGGCGAAATCCGCCGGCTGCACGGTCTGCACAAACACACGCGAATGCTCCTTGGGTGCGGCCTTTTCCTGGCCACAGCCGCTCAGCAGCGCCAACACGCCAAGACTGAGTAAAACTATCGAAGTGCGACCGCCCATGCAGGCTCCTTTTGCGTGACGCGATGTGCCAGTGTGTATGCGACTGTGAGCTTAGATCAGGGTTCCTTATCTGCATGGAGGATCCCATACTCCAATGGTTCCCATATCGACTGATTACTTATGCTGAAAACCCTGGCGGTGGCCAATTACCGCTCGATCAATAAATTGGTGGTGCCCCTGGACCGGCTGAACCTGGTCACCGGCCCCAACGGCAGCGGCAAGTCCAACTTGTACCGCGCCCTGCGCCTGCTGGCAGAAACCGCCCAGGGCGGCGTGATCAATGCGCTGGCGCGTGAAGGTGGGCTGGATTCAACCTTCTGGGCCGGGCCGGAAACCATCAGCCGGCGCATGCGTGAGGGCGAGGTCGCCGTACAAGCCACCACCCGCCAGGACGTGAAGCGTCTGCGCCTGGGATTTGCCGGGGAAGATTTCAGCTACGCCATCTCCATGGGGTTGCCGTCACCCGGCATCAGTTATTTCTCCCTGGACCCCGAGATAAAAAAAGAATGCATCTGGGCCGGCCACCTCTATCGCCCCGCCAGCCTGCTGGTGCAGCGCTCCGGGCCGATGGTTCGGGCGCGTGAAGGGCGCAACTGGGATGTACTGGCCCAGCACACGCCCAACTATCACAGCCTGTTCGACCAGGTCGGCAGCCTGCGCGGCTCGCCGGAAGTTTTGCTGCTGCGCGAAAGCATTCGCGGCTGGCGCTTTTATGATCACTTTCGCAGCGACGTGGACGCGCCCGTTCGCCAACCGCAATTGGGCACGCGCACGCCGGTGTTGCATCACGATGGTCGGGATTTGGCGGCAGCGTTGCAGACCATTCGCGAAATCGGCGACCCCGAG
Organism: Pseudomonas sp. R76; assembly: GCF_009834565.1. Taxonomy (GTDB): domain Bacteria; phylum Pseudomonadota; class Gammaproteobacteria; order Pseudomonadales; family Pseudomonadaceae; genus Aquipseudomonas. The sequence continues at coordinate 319,159 of NZ_CP019428.1, read as the reverse complement.
GCGTTGCAGCGGGCCGTCAGTGACGCATTCCCCGGAGCGCGGCTGAATATCGAGCCGCTGCAGGGCGGGCGCTTTGCGATTGAGTTTTATCAGGAAGGCTTGCTGCGGCCCTTGTCGGCGGCAGAGTTGTCGGACGGGACGTTGCGTTATTTGCTGCTGATCGCGGCGCTGCTCACGCCACGGCCGCCGACCATGATGGTGCTGAACGAGCCGGAAACCAGCCTGCACCCGGACTTGCTGCCGGCGTTGGCGCGCTTGATTATCCAGGCTTCCCAGCATTGCCAGGTGTGGGTGGTGTCGCATGCCAGCCGCTTGATTGCGGCGTTGCAGCAGGATGAGGGGTGTAATTCGATTGTGCTGGAAAAGGTGATGGGCGAGACGCGGATTGTCGGGCAGGGGATTTTGGATGCACCGGCGTGGCATTGGCCGGAATAGAGGGTGATTGCACCGGCCTCTTCGCGGGCAAGCCCGCTCCCACATTTGGAATGCATTTCCCTGTGGGAGCTGGCTTGCCTGCGATAGCGGTGTGGCAGTCAGCGCAGGATCAACCCTGCCACTTGCCGCCTTCAACAATCACACTCTCAGGCTTGGTGTCATCGCTCAGCTCTTTACGCACATATTGGTCATACAGCTTGAGCAAGAACTTCTCTTCACCCAGCTTCGCCAACTCGGCATTCACCCAGTCACGCAGTTCGATGTTGCCCTTTTTCACCGCGGGCGCAATCGGCGCTTCATCACCGAGTTTTTCTTCCAGCACGCGGTAGCCAGGGTTCTGCTTGGCCCAGCTGAACAGCACCAGGTTGTCCTGCGCATACGCGTCACCACGACCAGCCGACAGCGCTTGCAGCGACTCGGAGTTTTTCTCGAACTTGAGCAGTTTCCAATCCGGGTGGTTTTTGGTCAGCCAGATATCGGCGGTGGTGCCGGTGGTGACGATGGTAGTGCGGGTGGCCAGGTCATCCAGGCTTTTCACCGCGCTGTCTTTAGGCACCAGGGCCTGCACCGCCACTTTCAGGTTGGGGTTGGTGAAGTCCACCGCTTCCTTGCGCTCCGGCGTCACGGTCATGTTGGCGAGGATCAGGTCGACCTTGTCGCTCTGCAGAAACGGAATCCGGCTGGCCGGCTCGACCGCGACGAATTCGACCTTGTTTTCATCGCCCAGCAAATCCTTGGCGAATTGGCGGCCGATGTCGGTATCGAAGCCGACATAGCGACCGGCTTCGTTCACAAAGCCGAACGGCGGCTTGTCGGTGAATACGCCGACGATCAGCTTGTCGCGCGCCTTGATCTTGTCGATGTAGCTCGCCGCGGCAGCCGCAGGCTTGGCAGGCTCTTCGGCCTTTTTATCGCAGCCGGCGAGTAAGGCGACGGCAAACAGTGGCAGCAGTAACTTTTTCATATCAGCTCCAGTTCCTTGGCTTTCTTGGGCAGTGTTGAAACAAAGGAGAACTTCTCCAGGAACTGCTGCGCGCGTGCGGTTTGCGGGTTCGTAAAGAATTCTTCGGGGGTGTTGTGTTCGAGGATGCGACCGGCCTCCATAAACACCACGCGGTCGGCGACGGCGCGGGCGAAGGCCATTTCATGGGTGACGATCAACAAGGTCATGCAATCGCGGGCCAGGCCCTGAATCACCTCCAGCACTTCCTTGACCATTTCCGGGTCGAGGGCGGCGGTGACTTCGTCAAACAGCATCACTTGCGGGTTCATGCACAGCGAACGAACGATGGCGATGCGTTGCTGCTGACCGCCGGACAGCTGACGCGGGAAGGCGTCGCGCTTGTCGGCCAGGCCCACACGTTCGAGGAGTTTTTCCGCTTGGGCGCGGGCTTCGCGGGGCTCGCGTTTTTGCACTTTCAGCGGGCCGAGCAGGATGTTGTCGAGCACACTCATGTGCGGGAACAGGTGATAACTCTGGAACACCATGCCCACGTCCTGACGCACCTGGCGCCAGTCGGTGTTTTTATCCAGCAGCTCTTTGCCGGCAAAACGCAGGCTGCCGCTGTGCGCGACTTCCAGGCCGTTGAGACAGCGCAGCAAAGTGCTTTTGCCACAGCCGCTGGGGCCGAGGATCACCACCACTTCGCCGCTTTGCACGCTCAGGTCGATGCCCTTGAGCACCTGTTGCTCGCCAAAGAATTTGTTGAAACCCTGGAACTCGATCAATGCGCTCATGCTTGGGCCCAGCGCCGTTCCAGCACCTTGGAGGCGGCCGACAACGGGTAGCAGATAAAGAAGAAAAACAGGAACAGCACGCCGTAGATCAGTACCGACTCATAGGTGCGTTCGATGATTTGCTGGCCGACCTTGATCACGTCCACCACGCCGATCAGCACCGCCAGCGAGCTGGTCTTGATGATCCGCGTGTAGACGTTGATGGTCGGCGGCGTCATGCGCTTGAGGGCTTGGGGCAGCAGCACGTAGCCGTACAGCTGCGGGTCGGACAAGCCGATCGACAAACCGGCCTCGCGCTGGCCACGTGGCAGCGAATGCAACGCGCCGCGTACCACTTCGCCGACCTCGCTGGCACCCCACAGCGACAGCACCAGCACCGCGCACCAGAAACTCGGAATGCTCAGGCCGAAGAAAATCGGCAAACCGAAAAACAGCAGGTACAACCACACCAGCACCGGAATTGCCCGGAACAGCTCCAGGTACACCCGCAACACCGCGTTGATCAGCGTGTTATTCAGCGTGCGCAGCACGCCGTACAACACGCCACCAACGGTGCTGAAGGCGATGCTCAAAAATGAAATCGACAGGGTTTGCGCAGCGCCCTTGCCCAGTTGCGGCAACGACACCCACAACAACTCAAGACCCGAACTGGCCATGCTGGAGCCTCCTTTCCAGGCGGCTGAGCAGCAGCGACAGCGGCAAGAACAACAGCACGCAGATCAGCGTCAGCACGGCGAGCATTTCGTAGGTTTTGTAGTAGAGCGCGATGTAGCTTTTGGTGGTGTAGAGAATCTCCGGCACCGCCACGGCGGAGACCACGGTGGTCTCCTTGAGCAGGAAGATGAAATTGGCGAACAGCGCCGGCAGGCTGAGGATCCCGGCCTGGGGCAAGATCACGTGGCGCAGCAGTTGCCAGTCGGACAGGCCGATGGACTTGCCCGACTCGATCTGCGCCAGCGGCACCGCTTCCACACCGGCGCGCAGCACTTCGGTGAGGTAGGCGCCGCCGAGAAAGGTCATGGTGATAATCGCCGCCCAGAACCCGGAGATATTGAACCCCAGGGCCGGCAAGGCGAAGTACACGAAGAACAGTTGGATCAGCAGCGGCGTGTTGCGCGCCAACTCCACATACAGCGCCACCAGGCGCGACAGGTAAGGCGTGCGAAACACCAGCAGCGCCGCGTTGATCAGCGCCACCAGCAGCGAGGTGGCAATGGCGATCAGGCCCACTTGCAGCGTCACCCCCACGGCTTTGAGAAACGCCGGCAAGGTGCTGAGGATAAAAGCGAAATCGAAGGTCATCTTGAGTCCATGACGCCGCAAGGGTAATGCAGCGAGCGCAGTACGAGCCGACGTGGGTAACGCCGGGTAGCGCGAACTTTAAAGGTATAAAAAGCAAAATTTAAATACCCAAATGGCATATTGATATCACGCAAAAAGATAACCGCAGGGTTCGCGGGTTTGGCCGCTGGCGGCTATGGTCTTGAGGTCGCAGGAAAGCTGTTTTTTCGAAGGAATGAGAAAATGAACGAAGCGAAACCGATTGATCCGCAGGAGCTGGTGAAGTGGTTGGTGGCGTTGCGTCGGGCGATTAATAGCCGTCCTATCTGACACACCGCTGCTCAATGTGGGAGCTGGCTTGCCTGCGATAGCGATACATCGGCCAGCACATCCGCAGTTGACAAACCGCTATCGCAGGCAAGCCAGCTCCCACAGTTTAAAAGCGTGACGCAGAGCGTCACAGGAAGCATTCCCACGCGGAGCGTGGGAACGATCAAAAAAAACGCCGACGCTGTAGTAGCCGTCGGCGTTCAAACCTTGAAGGGGGTTTTGGTTACATCAGAACGCAGGCACTACCGCGCCGTTGTACTTCTTCTCGATGAAAGCTTTAACTTCCGGGCTGGTCAGCGCCTTGGCCAGTTTCTGGATAGCGTCGCTGTCCTTGTTATCCGGGCGGGCCACCAGGAAGTTCACGTACGGCGACTTGGCATCTTCGATGATCAGCGCGTCTTTGGCTGGGTTCAGGCCAGCTTCCAGCGCGTAGTTTGTGTTGATCACATCCAGGTCAACCTGATCCAGCACACGTGGCAGCAGCGCCGATTCCAGCTCTTTGAATTTAAGGTTTTTCGGGTTGCTGGCGATGTCTTTTGGCGTAGCCAGTGCATTGGTCGGGTCTTTCAGCGTAATCAGACCGTTCTTTTGCAGCAGCAACAGGGCACGGCCGGCGTTGGAGCCTTCGTTCGGGATGGCCACGGTGGCGCCATCTTTAAGCTCGGAAATGTTCTTGATCTTCTTCGAGTAACCGCCGATTGGCTCAACATGCACACCGATCACAGTGACCAGGTTGGTGCCCTTGCCCTTGTTGAAGTTTTCCAGGTACGGCAGGGTCTGGAAGTAGTTGGCGTCCAGGCGCTTCTCGGCAACCTGCGTGTTGGGTTGTACATAGTCGGTGAAGACCTTGATCTCCAGGTCCACGCCTTCTTTGGCCAGGGTCGGTTTCACCAGCTCAAGGATCTCGGCGTGCGGGATCGGGGTTGCGGCAACCACCAGTTTCTCGTTGGCCTGGGCGAAGCTTGCAGTCAGGGCAGCCGCCAGTGCGGTAAACAACAGAACCTTTTTCATGCAGTGTCCTTATCGAAATTCCGGGGCGTCTCTGACGACCGTTTTTTATGGTGTGCCAGCGAAGTGCTATCGCGGCGTGGGATGGACAATACCTAGATTTTTTATTCCCGAACAGTATCTTTTATTCACTTTGATATTCCATTTTGTTCATGTAGCCGCTGTTCATCTAGAAAGCTGAGCAAGGCTTGCCGCTCGGCGGCGCTGGCACTGGCGTAAATCCGCTGCACTTGCGCCAGCGGCGAGCCCGCCGACGGCAGGTTCAGGTGCTCGGGCAAAATTTCATCGCCACTGCTGACCAGCAGCGCAAAGTGAATAACGTTTTCCAGCTCGCGGGTATTGCCCGGCCAGCTGTGGTGTTCCAGCACGCGCTGGGCGGCGTCGCTGATCAGCGGCACCGGCAGGTCCAGGCGCTGGCTGTAGATGCCGAGAAAGTATTCGGCCAGGGACAGGATGTCGCCGACCCGCTCGCGCAACGCCGGCAGGTCGAGCTGGCCTTCGCTCAAATAATGGAACAGCCGCTCATGAAACTTGCCCGCTGCCACGGCCTGGGCCAGGTCGATGCTGGTGGCGGCGACCAGGCGCACGTCTACCGGGCTGGGCTGATGGGCGCCAACGCGGGTGACTTCATGGTTCTCCAGGGCGGCGAGCAATTTCACCTGAATCGGCAGCGGCAAGTCGCCGATCTCATCCAGGTACAAGGTGCCGCCGTTGGCCGAACCAAACCACCCCGCCCGGCTGCTCGCCGCGCCGCTGTGGCTGCCGGCTGCGTAGCCGAACAGTTCGGCATCGGCGTAAGTGGGGCTGATCGCACCGCAGTTGACCGAGACAAACAACCCGGTGCGGTCGCTGCCACGGTGGATATGCCGCGCCAGCAGCTCTTTACCGCTACCGGTCTCACCGCGAATCAACACGGGCAACGCACGCGGCGCCAGGTTTTCAAGCTGTTCACGCAGTTGGCGCGAGCGCGGGTCGACAAACACCAGTGCCTTGGCGCGGATGCTCAGCGGGCTTTTTTCGGCGTCGGGGAAGGTCAGCAGTGGCTGGCCGAAGGTTTCATGACTCATGGCAGGCTCCCGCCCCAAATCCACTCAGGGACGGGGCGTTGAAAAGAATTTAGGCACTGCGCCGGGCGTGATGCTCAAGGCGGTTTTGCAGGCGATAAAGGTAGGCGAAACCCTGCTCCCAACGCTGGTGGCCGGACTTCACATTGATGTGGCCGGCGCCCGACAGGATGCCGGCTTCGGCACCCCAATTGCGCGCCAGCTCCAGTGCTCGAGAGGCGCTGACGGCGCTATCGTTGTCGGAACTGACCACCTGGCTGGGAAATGGCAGCAGGTCGGCCGGGATCGGCGCGAAGTTGCGCAAGGCCGGTGAACAGGCCGGGCGTTCGACATCCGCCGGGGCCACCAGCAAGGCGCCACGTACCTGACGCAAAAATTGCACGGGCGCGGTGGCCGCCCAATGGGCGACGGTGATGCAGCCCAGGCTATGGGCGATGAGAATGACAGGCGTGCTGTCGGCGGCAATGGCCTCGGCCAGTGCGGCCACCCAATCTTCGCGACGTGGCGTCAGCCAATCGGCCTGCTCCACGCGCGCGCTGTTGGGCAGGCTGTTCTGCCAATGACTTTGCCAATGATCTTCTGGCGATCCTTGCCAGCCCGGCACGATCAGATAACGAATCGACTCGCTGTGCATGGGTGTGCCCTCCTGCAGCGTTTAACGTTGCTGACCAGTATAGGGACGGGGGTTATATTCGTTAAGGAATAAGAAGCTATTTATTAATAACCAAAAATTCAAAACCGAAGAAGATCAAAATGTGGGAGCGGGCTTGCTCGCGAATGCGGTATATCAGTTAGCGCATCTGCTGCTGACCCACCGTATTCGCGAGCAAGCCCGCTCCCACATAGACCTCATTTCACATCGAGCTTCAACGGAATTTCAGGCAAAAAAAAGGCCGCACCCTGCCAAGGAGACGGCCAAAAAATTGTCGAGGCATTTGAAACTAACGTGCGGTAATCACCGACAACTTGGTGATGCCCGCGCGCTCGATAGACGCCATGGCTCGCGCCACTTCGCCATAATTAACTCCATCGTCAGCCTGCAGTTGCACCCGCACATCGGGGTCCTTGGCCTTGGCCGACTGCAGGTTGAATTCCAGCAAGTCCGGCTGGATTTCGTCCTTGTTGATAAACAGTTTGCCGGCGCCGTCGATGCTCACCACCAGCGGGTCTTTCTGCTCCACCGGGGCCACGGCCTGGGTCTTGGGCAGGTTGATCGGGATCGAATTGGTCAGCAGCGGCGCGGTGACAATAAACACCACCAGCAGCACCAGCATCACGTCCACCAACGGCGTGACGTTGATCTCGCTCAGCACCTCATCACTGTCTTGCGTGGAGAAGGCCATCTCAGGACGCCTCCTTCACTTTTTGCGGGGTGCCGGCCGCGCTTTTGGTGAGCGCAGGGTGCAGCAACACCCGGAAGGAATTCTTCTGCGCCAGGCTGTAGAAGTCGTGGGCAAAGTCATCCAGGTCGGCAGCCGTCAGCTTCAGGCGGCGCAGGAAGTAGTTGTAGACCAGCACCGCCGGCACCGCGACAGCGATACCGACGCCCGTGGCCACCAGCGCCGCACCAATCGGGCCGGCCACGGTTTCCAGGCTGGCGGAACCGGCGGCGCTGATCCCCTTCAGCGCTTCCATGATCCCCCACACGGTGCCGAACAGGCCGATAAACGGCGAGGTGCTGCCGATACTGGCGACCACGGCCAAGCCGGTTTCCAGCGAGCGTCGTTCCCGCACGATCTGCTGGCGCAGGGCGCGCTCAAGGCGGTCCTGATGGTTGATGGCCTGGCTCAAGTCCGCTGCGTGCGGCGCATCACCGACCTGGATTGCGGCATAACCGGCCTGGGCCACACGGGCGGCAGCGCCGGGTTGGGTTTCGGCCAGTTCGGCGGCCGAGTCGAGACTCGACGCCGCCCAGAACTGTTTGTGGAATTTGCGATCCTGGGCCTTGAGGCGACCGAACTGCAGGCCCTTGAGCAAGGCGAAGCCCCAGGTCGCGACCGAAAAGACCACCAGCAGCCAGATCACCGCGCTTTCGATGGATTCAAGTGGAGATGCTAATGCCATGATGTTTTCCCTCTGTACAAGTCGCGGCGTGTGCAACACACCGCAGCGCAATAGTTAGTGAATCTTGAAATCGATCGGTACGCTGACCCAGCCGTCCTGGGCCACATCGCCCTGCTTGGCCGGCACGAAGCTCCAACGCTTCACGGCGGCCAGTGCGGCGTCATCGAGTTGCTGGCGCCCGCTGCTTTTCTGGATCTGGATCTCACCCGGTTTGCCGCTGGCCAACACATGCACCCTGAGCAACACCGTGCCTTCCCAACCCCGGCGCTGGGCCAGTGACGGGTACTCCGGCGCCGGGTTCTTCAGGTACGCGGCGTTCGCCGACGCGGGTGTAACCGGTGCAGGCGACGGCGGTGCGGCCGGCGCGGGCGGAGCAGGTGGCGCGGGCTTAGGTGGCGCGGGCGGCTGCTCGACCGGTTTCGGTACGGGCTTGGGCTCGGGCTTCGGTATTGGCTTGGGCTTAGGTTTTGGAATCGGTTTCGGCGGCGCCGGCTTGGCGGCCAACTCATCCACCACCGGCGGCGGTGGCTCAACCACAGGCGGCGGTGGTGGCGGTACGGGCGGTGGCGGCTCAACCACCGGCGGCGCCGGCTGGGAAAATTCGATGGTCATCGGCGGGATTTCCGGCGGCACAATCGGCAGCACCGGCGTCGGCTTCTGGCTCACCCAATAGATCACCGCAGCGTGCAGCGCCAACACCAGCAAGCCCAGCAGAAGGCCTTCGCGGCGGCTCGAGAAGCGCTTCGGGGTTTGCTGCAAACGCAACTGCCCCAACGGCGCGCGGTGCGGCCGGCCAAGGTCGACCAACTCACCACTCGGTGCCTGGCGCCACTGCGCCTCGGGTGCACTGGCGGCGGTCTGGACATTGCCCATTGATTCACTCCCTACGGTTTTGAAACAAAAAAACCGACAGGCCTGCCAAAGCGGCCGTCGAGGGCTGAATCATCGGGGCCAGACGCTTATCTCATAAAGTAATCTTTAAAGTTATACATAGATCAAAATTGAATATGAGAAACATCCTGAAGCGCCAAAACCACGTCCTGCGTGGCCTGTGACGAAGGCGCTGTTTTTCGATGCTTTTCAGGCATAAAAAATATTCAGAAAAGGCATGGATTGTGGCCAGCCCCTCGCCACAAAAACGGCGCTTGTCGAGCGTTTTACGCTGGGCTGTTGGCGCATAAATCAAGTAATTGGCGTTGCAACGTTTGCCCGGCTGCACCCAACCCGCTGCGCCCATACAACGCCAGCCGCACGCCTTGCACCCTGGGCAAACCGCTGTCTTCACCGAGTACCACATGCCCGGCCTGCACCACCCGTCGCGGCAGCAAACTGATGCCCAACCCCGCCGCCACTGCCGAACACACACTGGCCAGACTGGCGCTGGAATAGCCGATGCGCCAATGCCAGCCGCCCACTTCCAAGTGGTGCAGCATTTCATTGCGGTACAACCCGCCCACCGGAAACGCCACCAAGGGCAGCGGCTCGCGCCCCAATGACGGCGTACTGCGGCTGTCCACCCAGCACAAGGGTTCCGGCCACGACGCCACGCAGTCGTCGCTGTCACCCATTTGCTTGACCAGCAGCACATCGAATTCGCCCGCTCGGTACTGGCGCTGCAATTGCGGCCCAAGGCCGCTGGTGACTTCCAGGCGCAAGCGCGGAAAGGCCGCCACGAACGCCGACAACAATGGCATCAGGCGTTCGGCGGCAAAGTCCTCCGGCACACCCAGGCGCAGTACGCCGTCGCTTTGCTGGTTGATCAATACGTCGGCGGCCTCTTCATGCAGCGCGAGGATACGTCGAGCGTAGGCCAGCAAGCGCTCGCCCTCGGCGGTGGCCACCACGCGACGCTGCTCGCGGTCCAGCAACTGGCACGCTACCGCCTCTTCCAGACGGCGGATCTGCTGGCTCACGGTGGATTGAGTCACGTGCAGGCGCTCGGCAGCGCGGGTGAAATTGCCACAGTCCACTACGGCAACAAAACTGCGTAACAACACGGGGTCGAACATGGCGCGTCACCATTCCATTTGCCACTGACTGGCATGGTTATATTTAATTTCAGAATACCCCGCCGTATGGCCATACTTCCTGCCTCTTTTTTGCGCACCCGCAGGTCATGCATGCCGCTTAACCCGTCATTCCTGAGCAAACTCGCGGGCTGGGGCCTGCTGGTCGTGCTCGGCCTCAACCTACGTCCCATCCTCAGCTCCATCAGCCCGTTGCTCGGCGAGATTCGCCAGGCCACCGGGCTGAGCTTCCAGAGCAGCGCCCTGCTCACCAGCCTGCCCGTGGTGTGCATGGGCCTGGTGGCGCTGATCGGCGTGCGCGTGGAAGCACGCCTGGGCGAACGGCGCGGCATTGCGTTGGGCTTGATGATGATTCTGCTGGCGTGCCTGGCGCGCTGGCTGATGGGCCAGGCGTCGGCGCTGCTGGTCACAGCGTTGCTCGGCGGTGCCGGTGTGGCACTGATCCAGGCGCTGGTGCCGGCGATGATCAAGCGTGAGTTTCATCAACGCGTGCCGGTGGCGATGGGTGTGTATTCAGCCTCGTTGATGGCCGGTGGTGGCTTGGCCGCGCTGCTCAGCCCGCTGGTGGCCACGTATTTCCAGCAATGGCAGGCGGGGCTCGGCGTATGGCTGTTGCCGGCGCTGGCCGCGTTGCTGCTGTGGGCTTTTTTACCCCTCGGTGCGGCCCGAAGCGCCCGCGTGATGCCGACGTTCAAAGGCCTGCGCAATCGGCGCGCCTGGCTGTTGGCGCTGTATTTTGGCTTGGTGAATTGCGGCTACATGAGCCTGGTGGCGTGGCTGCCTGCGTACTACCAGCAACTGGGCTGGGGCGTGCTGCCGAGTGGTTCGCTACTGGCGTTCATGACCATCTTCCAGGTAATCGCCGCGCTGTTGATGCCGGTGCTGGCGCAACGCGGTATCGACCGACGCCCGCTGCTTGGCATCAGCCTGCTGGCGCAAACCATCGGCTACCTCGGCCTGATCATCGCGCCGCTGGACTATCCGCACCTGTGGGTAGCGTTGTGCGGCTTCGGCCTGGGCGCCTGTTTTGCCCTGAGCCTGTTGCTGACCCTCGACCACCACCGCGACCCACGCCAAGCCGGGCAACTGGCAGCCTTCGTGCAGGGCGTGGGCTTTTTGATCAACGCGGTTTCGCCATGGCTGACCGGCTGGCTGCGTGAACTCACCGGCAACTTTGTCAGCGCCTGGGTGGTGCTGACAGTGACAGCGGTGGCGATGCTGGTGGTGACGCGGGTGTTCAGCCCCGCCACCTATCGCACTGGGTCAGAAGTCGTAGCGCCCAGTCACGCCTAAGGTGCGCGGCGTGCCCAAGAGGCCTTCATAGCCGCCATTGCCGCCGGTCCACAGCGTGGTGTAGTAGGTTTTGTCGAAGGCGTTTTTCAGCCACAACGACACGTCCCACTGCCCTTGCTGGTAGTTGCCGCGCAGGCCGGTGGACAGGTTCACCACGGCATAGGCGGGAATCTGCCCGTAGTCGGAATCCTCGACCGTGCCTACCGCTTTGGAGCGGAACGCGTAGCTGGCAGTCACGTAGGGTTCGAAGCCGTTGTCCAGGTTCCACTTGTATTCGCCGTTGGCGTTGGCGATCCACTTCGAGGCGCCGACCACCTGGTGGCCGGTCAAGTCGCAGGACGCCGGCGCGCCTGGGCGCAGGCTGACTTCCGGTGGGCACGGCGCATCTTTGTAAGACAGGTAACTCACGTCGTTGAACGAGCCGTTGAGGTTCAGCGTCAGGCCCTTGATCGGCACCAGCGTGCTTTCCACTTCAACACCCCGCGAGCGCACCGAGCCGGCGTTGGTCAGGTACTGCACGCGGTTGTCCTGGTCGTAGGCGTTGGTCTGGTAGCCGTTGACCTGGGTCCAGAACAGGTTGGCGTTGAGCTGCAGGCGGCGATCCCACAGCGTGCTCTTGAAGCCCAGCTCGGCGTTGTTGGCGCGCTCGGTGCCGATCAGCAACGAGTCGGCGCCGGCAGTCGGCGCGGAGCCCACGGCCAGGTTAACCCCACCGGATTTTTCGCCATGAGACAGCGTGGCGTAGCCGAGCAGGTTTTCGTTGAAGTGATAACTGAGGTTCAGCAGCCCCGAGGGTGTCGCGCTGTATTGGCTGAGGTCGCCCGAGTCATACACCCCGGCACGCCCACGCCGCGCGGTGGCAGCGGCGCCGGTCACTGCCGCGCCACCCAGCGGCGCATTGCGCGTGACCCAGGCGCTTTTCTCTTCATAGGTGCCGCGCAGCCCGGCGGTGAAATCCAGGCGCTCGGTAAGGTGCCAGGTGCCTTGGGCGAACAGGGCAAAACTGTCGGTGCGAATGTGCCCGTTGCCGACGCTGCTCACATTGTTCAACGCCCCCGTCGGCGTGCCGTTCCAGATATCCGCCTTGGGCCCGTAATAGGCAAAGGATTTGTTATCCAGCGAATTGCCGAAGTAATAGGCGCCCAGCACATAGTCGAAGAAGCCACCGGTAGGCGAGGCCAGACGGAATTCCTGGGACCACTGTTTATCTTCCACCGACACACCGGCGTTGTACGACGCGGGAACGTTGAGCCCGTCGTCATTGCGCGGGGTGAAATTCCACCAGCGATAGGAACTGACCGAGGTCAGGGTGAAGTCGCTCGGCAGCGTCCAGTTGGCCTCCAGCGATGTGCCGCCCTGGAACACGGTGACGTGCTGGTCGCTGTCCAGGTTGACCTTGCGATGGGTGCCGTCCACCAGCGTCGCGCCCGCCGCCGTCGCCCGGGCCTGGTAGAGGTTGGTGCCATTGATGGTCGGCCCGGTGCTGTAGAGCACGCGGGTGCCGGCGCTGGAATCTTCCTCGTTGTAGTCGCCGATCCAGCGCAGGTTGAAGGACTCGTTGGGCTTGTACAGCAGTTGCCCGCGAAAGCCCTGGCGTGAGCCGCCATTGAGATCGTGGCCGTTGTATTCATTTTTGATATCGCCGTCACTGCGCGTGCGATAAGCCGAAAAACGCCCGGCCAAATCATCGGTGAGCGGGCCGGAAATCGTGCCCTTGGTTTGGAAATAACCGTCCTCGCCCAACGAGGTTTCAATGCTGCGTTCCGGGGTAAAACTCGGCGCGCGGGTGCTGATGTTGATCACCCCAGCGGTGGTGTTTTTGCCGAACAGCGTGCCTTGCGGGCCACGCAACACTTCAAGCTGTTCGATGTCCATCAAGTCAAACACCGCCATGCCCGGTCGCCCGAGATACACGTTGTCGATGTACAGCCCCACGCTGCCTTCCAGGCCGTCGCTGGCCGGGTTGTTGCCCAGCCCGCGAATCGACACGCTGGACTGGCGCGCATGCATATAGGCGACGTTGACGCTGGGCACCAACTGCTGCAAATCCTGAATCCGATAAACCCGCTGACTCTCCAGCGCCTGGCCGCCGATCACGCTCATGGGCGTGGGCACTTCCTGGGCGCTTTCGGTACGCCGCCGGGCGGTCACAGTGACGGTCTCAAGCTGGCTGCCGGCGTTTTCGCCCTTGCTTGCCGGCGCGGGTGTTTCGGCGGCCTGGGTCGGCGACCAACTGGTGCTGCCGGCCACCAACATGGCCAGGGGCAAGGACTTCAACAGACTCATAAGCGGCTCCGAAACCCGGAAATATCCATACTTAGATATTCCATAAGGTTATTTATTTATGTTTTTACGAACATTTACTGCATAAGAGATAGCCTTTATAAGGAGTCGACCTAATGCATAGCCAATGCATTTCCCGGATATTTTTGATGTGAAAAATGCATATCGATTTGCGCCAGCTTCGCCACTTCATCGCCCTCGCTGAACAACGCAGTTTTGTCGCGGCGGCGTTGGCCGTGAACCTGTCGCAATCGGCGTTCAGCCGCAGCATCCAGGCGCTGGAACACAGCGCCGGCTGCCAGTTGGTGGACCGTGGTCGCAAAGACCTGGCGCCGACCAAACAAGGCCAGGTGCTGCTGGAGCATGCGCGGCGGCTGGTCAGCGGCGCGCAGCAATTGGCCAACGAGATCAGCCAGTTCAATGGGCTGGAGGCCGGTGAGTTGCGCTTCGGTTGCGGCCCGGCACCGGCCGCCGGGCTGATCCCGCGTGCCATCGGCAGTTTTATCGGGCGTTACCCCAAGGCGCGCGTGCAGTTCCAAGTGGATGACTGGCAAAGCCTGAGCAAACGCCTGCTCAGCGAAGAGTTTGAATTTTTCGTCGCCGACACCCGCCATTTTGAAGCCAACCCGGACTACCACACCCACCGCCTGCGCGCGCGGCGCTGGTATTTTTGCTGCCGCGCCGGGCACCCGCTGGCCAACCGCGACAGCGTGAGCGCCGCCGAGCTGATGAGTTATCCGCTGGCCGTGACCATCCGCCCGCCAAACTTGCGCAAGGTCATTGTCGACCTAAGCGGACGGCCCGATTACCTACCGAATGTGGAGTGCGAAAACGGCTACAGCCTGATGGGCGTGGTGCTGCGTTCGGACGCCATCGGCATCGTCAGCGCCAACAGCGATGTGCTGCACATGGCGCGGGGCGAGTTGGTGTGTTTGAAGATTGACGGGCTGGCCGAGGACTTGGAGGAGCGCTACACCCGCTACGGCATTGTCAGCCGCGCGGGGTATCGGTTATCGCCGTTGGCAGAGGCGATGATTGAGCAGATCAAGCAGATCGATGAGGCGGATGAGGATGTGTGTGCGCTGGAGAATGTGGCTGTTTGAACTGGCGCTATCGCAGGCAAGCCAGCTCCCACAGGGGAATGCATTCTCTGCATGAAACCCAGTCCTCAAATGCACTTGCCAGTGCCACCTTAGAACAGCGAAAACCGTGGTCTTTCTTCTGTTCGGTGAAGCCCCATGTCCCAACCAAAACCTGTGCGTAATGTGCTCTACATCATGTGCGACCAACTGCGTCGCGATTACCTGTCGTGCTACGGCCACGCGCATTTGCACACGCCCAATATCGACCGCCTGGCCGCCGCCGGCGTGCGCTTCAGCCGTGCCTACACCCAGGGCACCATTTGCGGGCCGTCGCGGATGTCGGCGTATACCGGGCGTTATGTCAGCAGCCACCAGGTGGCGTGGAATGCGGTGCCGCTGCCGCTGGAAGAGCTGACGATTGGCGACTACCTGCGCCCCCACGGCATCCGCACCGCGCTGGTCGGCAAGACCCACGCCACGCCAAACGTGGAAGCCTTGCAGCGCCTGCACATCGACCCCGACAGCGCGCAAGCCGAACCGCTGAATGAAGTCGGCTTCGACGCCTATTTGCGCCACGACGGCATCTACCCCGACAGCCCGCTGTTCGAGGACAAACGCGAGTCCGCGCCCTACACCCATTACCTGCGTGAGAAAGGTTACGACGGCACCAACCCGTGGCATGAATGGGCCAATGCCGCAGAAGGCGAAGGCGGTGAACTACTCAGCGGCTGGCACATGCGCAACGCCGGGCTGCCCGCGCGGGTGGCCGAGGAGCATTCGGAAACCGTCTACACCACCGACCGCGCCATCGACTTTATCCGCGAGCAGGCCGAGCACCCGTGGTGTTTGCACCTGTCGTACATCAAGCCGCACTGGCCCTATATCGCCCCGGCGCCGTATCACGCGTTGTATCGCACCGAGCATATCCAGGCGCCGATTCAGCCCCAGCAGGCCAGCGATCACCCGGTGTACCAGGCCTTCCGCCAACACCAGGAGAGCCTGAATTTCTCCCGTGATGAGGTGCGGCTGACGGTGATTCCGACCTACATGGGCCTGATCAAACAGATCGACGATCAACTTGGGCGGCTGTTTGATTTTCTGCAAAGCAATGGCCGTTGGGATGACACGCTGATTGTGTTCACCAGCGACCACGGCGACTTCCTTGGCGACCACTTCCTCGGCGAAAAAGAATTTTTGCTCGAGCCTGCGGTGGGCGTGCCATTGATCGTGCGCGACCCGCGCGCCAGTGCCGACGTCAGCCGTGGTTCGGTGGACGAACGCCTGGTGGAAACCATCGACGCTTTGCCCACCTTTCTCGACGCCCTGGGCCTGCCAAATGCCGACCACCGTTTGGAAGGCCGCTCGCTGATCCCGCTGCTGCATGGCCAACCGATCACTTGGCGCAACTACGCCATCGCCGAATACGACTACGCCTTCCAGGCCCCGGCCCGTGAGCGTCTGGAGCAGCCCATCGACCGCTGCCGCATGACCATGGTGCGCAGCGAGCGCTGGAAATACCTGGCGTATGACGGCTTTCGCCCGCAGCTGTTTGATTTGGAAAATGATCCCCAGGAGTTGAATGACCTGTGTGAAGATCCGGCGTATGCGGCGGTGCGCGAGACGCACGCGGGGTATTTGTTCGAATGGCTGCGCGGGTTGAAGCGGCGCACCACCATCAGCCACGCAGAGATTGAACAGCGTGGGCAATGGTTTCGGTATGGTGAGCCGGAGTCGGAAAAAGTGGTGCAGATAGGCGTCTGGTAAACACCACAAAACCAATGTGGGAGCGGGCTTGCTCGCGAATGCAGTCTGTCAGTTGATATATACATCGACTGACACTCCGCCTTCGCGAGCAAGCCCGCTCCCACATTTTGATCTTCCAACTTAGCCTAGAGCCCCTTTGTGGTCTGGCTCCGCTGCCCTTGCACACTCACCGGCACATCACCCTTGAGCGTCACCCGGCGCACGATGCGTTCCTGGGTGCCGTAGTCGTCCACCGCGTAATGCTGGGTGGCGCGGTTGTCCCAGATCGCCACGTCGCCGGTGTTCCAGCGCCAGCGCACGGTGTTTTCCAGGCGGGTGACGTGGCTTTGCAGCAGGTTGAACAGTTGCGTCGAGTCCGCCTGGGAGTAGCCCTTCAGGCGCTTGACGAAGTGCCCGAGCAGCAAGGTTTTCTCGCCGCTGACCGGGTGCACACGCACCACCGGGTGTTCGGTTTCGTACACCGTGGAGGTGAAAATCTTACGGTATTCTTCAAGCTTTTCAGCCGACACGTCCGGCTTGCGCCCGGCGTAGTCGTATTCGTTGCTGTGCACTGCCCACAGGTGGTCGGCAAGTGCGCGCAACTCGACGCTGAGGTCGTTGTAGGCGCTGGCGGTGTTGGCCCACACCGTATCGCCACCGGACTTGGGCGCCAGCACCGACCGCAGGATCGAGGCTTTCGGGTAGGCGTCGACGAAGGTCACATCGGTGTGCCAGGAATTGGCGCGCTGGCCGCGCGTGCCGTCCAGCTCCAGCAGGAACCGCGTGCCGTCACGCACCGGCACGGTCGGGTGGGCAATCGGCTCGCCCAGCAGGTGCGCAAAGGCTTCCTGGCTCTGGTCATCGAGGTGGGTTTGCTCGCGGAAGAAGATCACTTTGTACTGCACCAGCGCCTGCTGGATGGCCTCGACGGTGGCGATATCCAGGTCACCGGACAGTTTGATGCCACGGATCTCGGCGCCAATGCGGCCAGCGACCGGGTGGATGTCGAGTGCCTGGGCGACGGGTTGAACGGCTAATGCGGCGTTGCTCATGGTGATGCCCCTCATGTGCCTGCTGATGGTTGGATGCTTTCCAGCAACGCTCTATTCATATGCAATTTAGGTCTAGCAAATGAATGAATGCTTCGTTGACGGAATAAGAGCTTGCATTTAAAACCTCAGCTCCCCGGGTCGCAAATGCCTTCGACCTATTTTTCAAATGCCGGGAAAGCATATGGATCTTCGCCAACTGCGCTACTTCATCGCCCTCAACGAACACCGCAGTTTCGTGCGCGCAGCGGACGCCATGGGCATCACCCAACCGGCGTTCAGCCGCAGCATCCAGGGGCTGGAGCAAGAGTTCGGCTGCGTGCTGGTCGACCGTGGCAACAAGGATTTGCGCCCCACGCCGGAAGGCCAGGTGGTGCTGCAACACGCGTTGAGCCTGGTGCACGGCGCCGCCTTGCTGAGCAGTGAAGTCACGCGCATGACCAAGCTCGACGCTGGCGACCTGCGCTTTGGCACCGGACCGGCGCCGGCGGTCAAATTGGTGCCGGATGCAGTGGCGCGCTTTATCAGCGCCCACCCGAAAATCCGCACCAGTTTCCAGGTGGATAACTGGGAAAAACTCAGCCGCGCCCTGAGCCGTGAAGAGATCGAATTCTTTATCGCCGACATCCGCCAATTCGAAGCCGACCCGAACTTCCAGACGCGTGCGCTGACGCCCAAGCGCGGGGTGTTTTTCTGCCGGCCGGGGCACCCGCTGCTGGCCAAGGACAGCTTGTCGACCAACGACATGTTCGACTACCCGCTGGCCTCGCCGCTGATCTCGCAAGGCATTCGCAAACTGCTGGCGAACCTGAGTGGGCGCATGGACTTTTCGCCGAGCATCCAGACCGAACACTTCCCGGCATTGGTCAAGATTGTGCTGCAGTCCAACGCCATCGGCGTGGGCACCGAGGAAGCCTTTGCCGAAGACATCGCCCAAGGCACGCTGGTGCTGCTGCACTGGCGCAACCTGCCGCAGAACCTGGAGACCATGAGCGCGCGGTGCGGGATTGTCAGCCGCACCGGGTCGCGGTTGTCACCGGCGGCGAAGGCGATGATTGAGACGTTGGTGGAGGTGGACAGGCAGGAGGTGAGTGTGGCGGTTTGACCGGCCTCATCGCGGGCAAGCCCGCTCCCACAGTTGGACTGTGAACACATTCAAACTGTGGGAGCGGGCTTGCCTGCGATGGCGATCACCCAGTCACCTGGAAACTCAAAGCCCCGCCGCCGCCAGGTTCGGCGCCACCCAATCACTCACCTGAAACGACTTGCGGATCAGCCGCTCCTTGGACGCCAGATCCACCGCGTCCTGCAATTTGCCGAGGAACGCCGGGTCCAGGGTCGACGGGAAAATCTCGCTGAGTTTCTGGTCTTTCAAATCATTGGCCAGGATCACCGGCGGGTAACTGGCCCGCGTCGACACCAAGTCAATGTAGGCCTGCTTGTTGCTGTCATCAGTCAGCCATTGCACGGCTTGCTGTTGGGCCTTGAGCAACTTGGCCACGACCTGCGGGTTTTCGTCGACAAACTTGGCGCTGCCCACCAGTACTGCCTGCACGCTGCCGGCGCCACCGATGTCCTTGGTAGTCAGCGGTATCTCGGCCAGGCCCTTGGCTTGCAGCCCTGTGAGGCCTGAACCGCCCCAGGTGGCGTCAATCTGTTTGGCGGCCAGGGCGGCAATGGCGGCGCTGAAGTCCAGGTTGATGACTTTCAGGTCTTTTTCACTCAAGCCCTGGCTGGCCAGCGCGCTGTCGAACGACAACTGGCTGGCCGTGCCACGGAACACCGCGACGCGCTTGCCCTTGAGGTCTTGCAAGGTCTTGATGCCGGAGCCCGGCACCACGCCGAGGTAGTGCTTCACACCGCGTGCCGAGGCGCTGAGCAGGCGGGTGTCGAGCCCATTGGAACGACCGATGATCGCGGCCAGGTCGCCGAGGTAAGCCAGGTCTACCTGGCCGTTGGCGAAGGCCTCATTGATCACCGGGCCGGCGCCCTTGAAGTAATTCCATTGGATCTTGATGCCCTGGTCGGCGAAGGCTTTTTCGAAGATCTGCTGGCTTTGCAGCACGTCGGTCACCCCGCCGCCGCTGTGCTGGCTGCCCGCACTGAGGTCGGGCACGGCGATGCGGATTTCCCTGAGGTCGGCCGCGTGCACCAGCCCGGCCAAGGCGGTGCCCGCGAACAGGCTGATCAGACGTTTGAAGGGCAGTTTCATAAGCGCAGCTCCTGGTGGGCGACGGTCGCCTGGGGAGCAGAAAGTAGGCACAGGCCGGTCAAAACTTTAAATACTATAAATTCACAATTTAATAGCTTTTAGGACTATGCGAGTTTAAACGCAGGCTCCAGAGGGTTATGCATAAACAGCATCGAAAATATTCTTCGAATGCATTGGATGCGTGCCGGGCAGAGGCTTTAAATGATTTTTCTTATCCCACAATCATCTTGATTGCGTTTTTGTAAGATCGAAATCACATAACGCCCTCGGCGACAACGGAGGTCCTCCATGGCCCGAATTCCACTTTTGAGCCTACCTCTCGCGGCCCCCGGCAATAGCGCCGCACCGCGCTGGCCGAGGCTGAGCGAACGTTTATTGCCGTGGTTGCTGCCACTGGGGCTGTTCGCACTCTGGTGGCTGGCCAGCCGTAATCATTGGATGAGTGAACAGATTCTGCCGCCGCCGTCGCTGGTGTGGAGCAGCGCCGTGGAACTGGCCGGCGGCGAGCTGTGGAGCCATTTGGCGATCAGCTTGCAGCGCCTGTTCTGGGGGCTGCTGGCGGGTGTCGGCGCAGGCGCCCTATTGGGTGCGCTGCTGGGGTTCAGCGCCCGCGCCGAGCGCCTGATTTTTCCAACCTTCAGCGCGCTGTCGCAAGTGCCGACCCTGGCCTGGATCCCGCTGTTCATGGTGTTTTTCGGCATCGGCGAAACCCTGAAACTGGTGGTACTGGTGAAGGCCATCGTGGTGCCCGTCACCCTGCATACCTTGGTCGGCGTGCGCGACGCCCAGCCCAATTTGCGTGAAGCGGCGCGTGTGCTGCGCCTGCCGACTCATCTGTTGATCCGCCGCCTGATCCTGCCCGCCGCGCTGCCGGCGTTCATGGCCGGCGTACGCCTGGCCCTGGCGGCTGGGTGGACGTCGCTGTTGGCCGTTGAGTTGCTGGCCTCCAGCGAAGGCATCGGCTACCTGATGGTCTGGGCGCGCCAGCTGTTCATGCTCGATATCGTCTTTGTGTGCATTGTGGTTATTGGCGTGCTGGGCGTGGTGATGGACCGCGGCATCGGTTGGCTGGACCGCCAGTGGGTGCACTGGCCGCACCCAGCCACCGCGCAGATTCGTCGCGGGCCACGCTATGAAGGCTGGCAACGCCTGCAACCGTGGCTGTTACCGCTGCTGTTGCTGGCGCTGTGGCAAGTGGCGACGCAACGTGGCTGGGTCGACCCGAACATTCTGGTCAGCCCGTGGGCGGTGCTGCAAACCACTGGCGCCGGCGTGCTGGATGGCAACCTGTCCGGCGCCTTGGGCAAAAGCCTGGGGCGTACGTTGAGTGGCTTGCTGCTGGGCGGGGGCCTGGGCTTTGCCATGGGCCTGTGGCTGGGCCTGTCGCGGCGCAGTGAGCGGCTGCTCGGCCCGACCTTGGCCGCGCTGCGCCAGATCGCGATTTTTGCCTGGGTGCCGTTGCTCACGGCGTGGTTCGGTTTGGGTGAATTGGCCAAGTCGGTGTTTATCGCCCTGGCGGCGTTTTTCCCGCTGTTTATCGCCACCCAACGCAGCGTCTTGAACCTCTCGCCACAGCTGCGCGAGGCGGCGCAGGTGTTGCGCCTGAACCTGCTGCAACGCTTGCGCCGCCTGGTTTTGCCCGGCGCCGCGGCGGGGATTTTCGCCGGCCTGCGCCTGAGCCTGATCTACGCCTGGCTCGGCACCATCGGCGCGGAATATTTCATGCCGTCCAACGGCGGTATCGGCAGCCTGATGATCGGCGCCCAACAGCTATTGCGCATGGACGTGATCATGAGCGGCATGCTGCTGGTCGGCCTTACTGGCGCGACCCTCAATTTTATCGGCCAACGCATCGAAACCCGCGCAACCCGCTGGAGACACGCATGAACGCACCTATCGTCAGCTTCAACCATGTGGGCAAAACCTTCGACGTCGACGGCTTCGAGTTAGAGGCTATTCGCGAATTCAACCTGGAGATTGCCGAGGGCGAATTCGTCGCGATTGTCGGTTCCAGTGGTTGCGGCAAATCCACCCTGCTGCGCCTGTTGGTGGGGCTTGATACGCAGTTTCGTGGCGAGATTCAGGTCGACGGCAAAGCGGTAAGCGGCATCGGTGGCGAGCGCGGCATCGTGTTCCAGGAACACCGCCTGTTCCCGTGGCTGACCGTGGCGGAAAACATCGGCCTGGGCCTGGTCAACGAGCCGCTGAGCGAGGCCGAGCGCAACCGGCGCATCAGCGATTTTATCGAGCTGGTGGGCCTCACTGACTTCACCCGCGCCTACCCTCATCAACTCTCCGGCGGCATGGCGCAGCGGGTAGCGATTGCCCGTGGGCTGGTGGCAAGCCCGCGCATCCTGTTGCTCGACGAACCCTTCGGCGCCCTCGATGCGCTGACTCGCCAGCAGATGCAGGACGAGCTCCTGGCGATTCGCGCCCGTGCCAAAATCACCACGGTGCTGGTGACCCACGATGTGGAAGAAGCGATTTTCCTCGCCGACCGCGTGGTGGTGATGGAGCCGCGACCGGGGCGGATCAAGCAGGTCGTGGATATCGCCCTGCCCCATCCGCGTCAGCGCAGCAGCTTCGAATTCCATCAACTGCGCGAAGAACTGCTGCACGAACTGATCAGCGACGGCCACTACCAGCCGCCCGTGCGCGAACAGATTCGTGACCTGCCCTTGGCCTTTATTGCTTGCTGAACGCGAGTTCGGCGTCCGGTTGCGCCTGGCGCTCAAGCCGATTGGCGCGGGCGAAGGTGCCGAAATCATTGAAGCGTACGCCCATCTCGCGCATTACGCTGTGCGCCACCTTGGCCGTCATCTGGCGGATGTAAAACGGCTCTTTCACCACAAAATGGTGGATGCCATGGGTGCTGCCGAAGTTGAAGCAGAACGCCTGCAGCGGCCACATCCACCACGGGTTGAGCACTTGGGTTTGCTGGATCACATTGCCCAGCTCCACATCGCCGTAGTAGTGCATGTTGGAGCTGACAAAGTGCAGGCAAAAAGTGCGCAACACGTTCGGGCCGATGATCACTACGGCGGCGATGTCGATCACCTGCATCATCTGCAATGTGCCGGCTGACCACTCGATCGGCGTGCCCGTCAGGCTGGCAATGCCATTGGCGGCATGGAAGCCGAGGAAGACATACCACGCGCCCCAATGCAGTAGTGCCAGCGGTGCGTAAACCAGCAGGGAGCGCTTGAGAATCTTGAGTTTGTGCTGCCAGGTCTTGGCGCGCAGCATGCGGATAAAGGCCGACATGACGTTGTCACCCACCATCAGCAACCGCGCAAGGCCCCACGGCTCGCCATTGGTGATGGCGCGTTCTTCCATGTCGGTCTCGGTGCCTGACACCTTGTGGTGATTGAGGTGCAGGTGGCGGCGTATCCACGGGTTGATGGTGCTCGGCCGCGCCAGCCACACCAGGCCCATCATCAGGTTGTGCACAACGCGCTGCTTGCGAAAGTACATGCTGTGGATCAGGTCGTGTTCCAGCTCATGGGTCAGCGAGGCGAAGAAGGCGTTGAGCAGCAGGCACACCCACCAGGCCATATGCCCGGTCATGTACAGCGCCGCAGAGCCGAGCATGCCGAGCAAGGCAAACGCCAGAATGCCCGCGCCCAGCGCGTCCTGGTGCCGCAGCCAGGGGTGCTGCTGGCGCAACCTGAGGCCTTCG
Organism: Pseudomonas sp. R76; assembly: GCF_009834565.1. Taxonomy (GTDB): domain Bacteria; phylum Pseudomonadota; class Gammaproteobacteria; order Pseudomonadales; family Pseudomonadaceae; genus Aquipseudomonas. The sequence continues at coordinate 295,872 of NZ_CP019428.1, read as the reverse complement.
GCGAGCACCACTTCACGGATATGTGCTGAACGCTGTTGCGCGTTCATCTGTTGGGGACTTGCAGAAGTACCGTCCATGCTCCCATCCTCTTGTTTACTGATGCGTCCATCCTGCCCCAAGCGATCTGGCAGGACGCTAGCCCCGGACGCCAACTTGTTGACCGCAAGCGCCAATCGTCATGACCGAAGCCACTTCCCTCGCCAGCTGGACCCGCGCCCTGCGCAAACAGCTCGATGCCCTGAACCTCGACAGCGCCGCACTGTGCGCCCAGGCCGGGCTTGACCCGCAGCAGATGGACGACCCGAATGCGCGCTACCCGTTGTCGGCCACCACACGCTTGTGGGCGCTGGCAGTGGAGGCCAGCGGCGACCCGGCCATTGGCCTGCGGGTGTCGCGGTTTGTCAGCCCCACCACCTTTCATGCGCTGGGGTATGCGCTGGTGGCCAGCGGCAGTCTGCGTGAGGTGTTCGAACGGATCGTGCGTTACCACCAAGTGGTCAGCGATGCCCTGACACTGGAGCTTAGCCGAGAGGGCGAACGCTATCGCTTTCGTCTGCTGCAACCGCCCGGCAGCCCGGCGCCGGCGCTGGAAGCGATTGATGCGTTTGCGGCGATCTATGTGCGCACCTGCCGTAATCGTCTGGGCCGTGAATACGCGCCGCTGGCGGTGTACCTGCGGCGGCCGGAACCGGCTGATCCCAAGCCCTGGCACACGGTATTTCGCGCGCCGGTGTTTTTTGGCGCCGAGGAAGACCGCCTGGAGTTTGCCGCGCGGGATTTCGACAGCCACTTGGACGACGCCAACCCCGAGTTGGCCGAACACAATGAAACCGTGCTCAAACGCACCCTCGCTCAGCTGCAACCGCTGACCTGGGAGCGCAAGGTGCGCGCGGTTATCGAGGCGCAGTTGCCCGAAGGTGAGCCCAGCGCCGAGCGGGTTGCCCAGGCGCTGCACTTGAGTTTGCGCAGCTTGCAGCGGCATTTGGCGGATGAAGGCTGCCGGTTTGATGCGCTGCTCAATGAGTGCCGGGAGAACCTGGCACTGCTGCACCTGCGCGACCCGCAGTGCTCATTGGCTGAGATCAGCCATTTGCTCGGGTTTGCCGATACCAGCAGTTTTAGCCGGGCGTTCAAGCGCTGGACGGGGCTGACGCCGGGGCAGTTTCGGGATGGGTTGCGGTAGGTAGATGTGGGGTGAGTTTGAGGGCCTCATCGCGGGCAAGCCCGGCTCCCACATTTGACGGTGTTTACACATCAACCTGTGGGAGCTGGCTTGCCTGCGATGGCGATAGCCCCGGCAACCCATAAACGGGATCAGTCAGCGCCCACGATCCCGGCGCAATAATTTCCTTACCCGCGCCACCAGTGCCTTGGCATCAAACGGCTTGAGCAAATAATCATCCTCATGCAATTCCAATCCCCGCAACCGATCTTCAATCCCGCCCGGCGTGGTCAGGAACAACATCGGCGTCTCACCCTTGAGCCGAATCGCCTGCTGCAACTTCCAGGCATTCAAGCCCGGCAGCATCACATCCAGGATCACCAGTTCGTATTCAGTGCTCTCAACCAGGCGCAACGCCGCCATGCCATTGGCCGCGACTTCGACGCTGTAACCGGCCTCGTTCAAGCCCTGGGCCATCCGCCGCGCCTCTTCGGCTTCATGTTCCACTAACAGCACACGCATAACGCACCTCGATTGATCAGGCTTGCAGGCTAACACCCTCAGGTGTGCGCCGCCTCACGCAGTCGCGGCGCATCAAGGATTTCGATCTCGCCATAGCCCAGGCGCACGATGCCTTGGGCCTGCAAGTCCTTGAGCAACGCGTTGGTGGTTTGGCGTGACAGGCTCAACATCGCCGCCAGGTCTTCCTGGGGCAGTTGCAGAACACTTTTTGAGCGCTCGGTATCGCCATAACCTTCCACAATCATCAACAAACGATGGGCCAGGCGAACCGAAGCCGGCATCAGGCTCAACTGTTCGATATTGATAAAGCTCAGGCGCAGTTTCTGGCTCATCAGCAGCGCCAGGTCGCGCCAGTACCGGGGCGACTCGTCGAGGACTTTCAGCAGCGCGTGCTGCGGCACCTGCAACAGCGTGCACGGCCCGACGGCGCAGGCGTCGTGGGTGCGCGGCAGGCCGTCGAACAGGCAGATTTCGCCAAACCAGTACGGCAGCTCCACCAGGCTCAACAGCGCTTCCTTGCCGTGCTCGTTCACCGCGCTGATGCGCAAGGTGCCGTCGAGTACGGCATACAGGCCACACGGCGGGTCGCCGCGCTTGAACAGATACTGCCCCGCCGCCAGCTGGCGCGGCCGGGCGTGGGCCAGCAGGCTATGCTGAAAAGCAGCAGGCAAGTGGCTGAACCACTGACCGGCGGCCAGCTGCGCGTGCCATTTCTGTGTGTCCATGAGCACTCCGAAGATTGTCGCCCAACTGACAGTCAGTGGCAGGCCGACAGGGCATGATCAAACATCCTACAGGAGGAACAACAATGAAAAGCCTCGTCGACCATCTCAGTCAATACGCCGCCTACCACCGCGACCCGCGCAATATCGCCAGCCACTTTATCGGCATCCCGCTGATTGTCGTCGCCGTGGCGGTGCTGCTGTCACGCCCCGAATGGGCAATCGGCAGCCTGTGGATATCGCCAGCGGTGCTGCTCGCGCTGTTTTCGGCATGGTTTTACCTGCGCCTGGAATGGGCGCTGGGCGTGCTGATGACGCTGTTGATGGGCTTGTCGGTGTGGGCCGGGCATGTGTTGGCCGCGCAGAGCACAGCGGTGTGGCTGAGCAGCGGGATCGGGATGTTTGTGGTGGGCTGGGTGATTCAGTTTGTCGGCCACTATTACGAAGGCAGGAAGCCGGCGTTTGTGGACGACGTGTCGGGGCTGATCGTGGGGCCGTTGTTTGTGGTGGCGGAGTTGGCGTTTCTGGTGGGGTTGCGGGGTGGTCTGAAAAGCCAGATCGAGCAGCGCTCGGGGCCAGTTGCGCGCCGTGATGATCGTTCCCACGCTCTGCGTGGGAATGCAGCCCAGGACGCTCCGCGTCCCAAAGCGTGACGCAGAGCGTCACAAGCGGCGTTCCCACGCAGAGCGTGGGAACGATCTGAGGATCAGGCTTTTTGCCAGACCTTGGGTTTGAAGAACAAGGTCTCGCCACGGGCCAGGCCAGTCAGGCTGTCGTGGTCTTTCACCACTTCAGCCTCGATCAGTTCACTTTGGCCTTCGACCTTCAAGGTCACCCGTGTCGTTGCACCGAGCGGCCGAATATCACGTACTTCAGCCGCATGGTGATCTTCCAGCTCATGCCGCGACAGCGACACTTCGTGCGGGCGGAACAGCACGTGCTGGTCCTCGCCCAAATGCAGGCGGTTGGAATCACCCAGGAAGTGATAGACAAAGTCGCTGGCCGGGTTTTCGTAGACGTCGCCCGGTGAGCCGATCTGCTCGATCACGCCCTTGTTCATCACCACAATGCGGTCGGCGACTTCCATGGCCTCTTCCTGGTCGTGGGTCACGAACACCGAGGTCAGGTTGATGTCTTCGTGCAGGCGCGCCAGCCAGCGGCGCAGTTCTTTACGCACCTTGGCGTCGAGGGCGCCGAAGGGTTCGTCCAGCAGCAGCACTTTGGGTTCTACCGCCAGGGCGCGGGCCAGGGCGATACGCTGGCGCTGGCCGCCGGAGAGCTGTTCCGGGTAGCGGTCCGACAGCCAATCGAGCTGCACCATGTTCAGCAGTTCGTGGACTTTTACCGCGATCTGGCTTTCATTCGGTCGCTGGTTTTTCGGCTTCATGCGCAGGCCGAAGGCGACGTTGTCGAACACGGTCATGTGGCGGAACAGCGCGTAGTGCTGGAACACAAAACCGACGTTGCGATCACGCACATCGTGGCCGGACACGTCTTCACCGTGGAACACGATGCTGCCATCATCCGGGGTTTCCAGGCCGGCAATGATGCGCAGCAAGGTGGTCTTGCCGCAGCCGGACGGGCCCAGCAACGCCACCAGCTCGCCACTCTGGATGTCCAGATTGATGCTGTTCAGGGCCTTGAAGGCGTTGAAATTCTTGCTGACATTACGGACTTCGATCGACATGACTTATTCCTCACCGGCGCTTTTGCGCAGGCGGTTGATACGGTTCTCGCTCCACTGCTTGAGCAGCAGGATGAAGAGCGCCAGGATCAGCAACAGGCTCGCGACGGCAAACGCGGCAACGTGGTTGTATTCGTTGTAGAGAATCTCGACATGCAGCGGCAGGGTGTTGGTCACGCCGCGAATGTGGCCGGACACCACCGACACCGCGCCGAACTCGCCCATCGCCCGTGCCGTACACAGCACCACGCCGTAGATCAGGCCCCATTTGATGTTCGGCACAGTCACGTGCCAGAACATCTGCCAGCCATTGGCGCCGAGCAGGCGCGCGGCCTCTTCTTCCTGCGTGCCCTGCTCCTGCATCAGCGGGATCAGTTCACGCGCCACAAACGGCACCGTCACGAAGATGGTCGCCAGCACGATGCCGGGCAACGCGAATACGATCTGGATGTCGTGGTCTTGCAGCCACGGGCCGAAGAAACCCTGGGCGCCGAACATCAACACGTAGACCAGACCGGCGATCACCGGCGACACCGAGAACGGCAGGTCGATCAGCGTGACCAGGATGCTCTTGCCACGGAACGAGTACTTGCTCACGCACCAGGCGGCGCTGACGCCGAACACCAGGTTGAGCGGCACCGAAATCACCACGGCGATCACCGTGAGTTTCAGCGCCGACAGCGCGTCGGGTTCCAGGATGGCGGTGAAGAACGCGCCGAGGCCATTCTTCAAACCCTGGGACACCACGATAAACAGCGGCAGCAGCAGAAACAGGAAGAACACCAGCCAGCCCAGGCTGATCAGGATACGTCGCGACACCGCGCTGCCACGGCGGGCAGCGTTGGCCGAGGACGCGGCGGAAATAGACGATTGGGACATGTTCCGCGCCTCCTTATGGACGTTCGATGCGCCGCTGCAACAAGTTGATCAGCAGCAGCAGGACAAAGGAAACCACCAGCATCAACACGCCAATGGAGGTGGCGCCGCGGTAGTCGTATTGGTCGAGTTTGACCATGATCAGCAACGGCAGAATCTCGGTTTTCATCGGCATGTTGCCGGCGATGAAGATCACCGAACCGTACTCACCCACGCCACGCGCGAAGGCCAGCGCGAAGCCGGTCAACCAGGCGGGCAGCAAGGCGGGCACGAGGATGTAGCGAAACACCTGCAAGGGCTTGGCGCCCAGGCAGGCGGCGGCTTCTTCGATTTCCCGCGGGATGTCGGCGAGTACCGGCTGCACCGTGCGCACCACGAACGGCAGCGTGACGAAGGTCAGCGCCAAGGTAATGCCCAGCGGGGTGTAGGCGATCTTGAAGCCCAGGTCGGCGGCGAACTGGCCGACCAGCCCGGTGGGCGTGTACAGCGCGGTCAGCGCGATACCGGCGACGGCGGTGGGCAGGGCGAATGGCAGGTCGATCATCGCATCGATGATCTTGCGACCGGGGAAGGTGTAGCGCACCAGCACCCAGGCCAGCAGCGTTCCGATCACGCCATTGATCAGCGCTGCGTAGAGCGCGGTGCTGAAGCTCAGTTTCAATGCCGCCAGCACGCGCGGTGCGGAAATAATGGCCCAGAACTGATCCCAAGTGAGTTGAGCGGCGTGTACGAACATCGCCGCGAGCGGGATGAGTACGATCAGGCTGAGGTACACCACGGTGTAGCCCAGCGTCAGCCCGAAGCCGGGTATGACGGGGGAAATACGACGCGACATAAGAGTCCTTGGTTAGCGGAACTGACACACAAAACCCGCAGGTGAATGCGGGCGTCGTGGGTGTGTGTTTTTCGGCTTACTGCGCCGAGTAAATCTGGTCGAACACGCCACCGTCGTTGAAGAATTTCGGTTGGGCAGTTTTCCAGCCGCCGAAGTCTTTGTCGATAGTCACCAGGTCCAGTTTCGGGAACTGCTGCGCGTATTTGGCGGCGACTTTCTCATCGCGTGGGCGGTAGAAGTTCTTCGCCGCAATCTCCTGGCCAGCCGGGCTGTACAGGTGCTTGAGGTATTCGGTAGCGATTTCGGTGTTGCCCTTTTTCTCGGCGTTCTTGTCGACAACGGCCACTGGCGGCTCGGCGAGAATCGACAGCGAAGGTACAACGATGTCGAACTTGTCGGCGCCGCCGTCTTCTTTCAGGGCCAGGAAGGCTTCGTTTTCCCAGGCCAGCAACACGTCACCCTGACCGTTGTTGACGAAGGTGATGGTCGAACCCCGAGCACCGGTGTCGAGGATCGGCACGTGCTTGAACAGCTCTTTAACGTATTCCTGTGCCTTGGCTTCGCTGCCACCGGCTTTCAGGCCGTAGGCCCAGGCGGCGAGGAAGTTCCAGCGGGCCCCGCCGGAGGTTTTCGGGTTAGGGGTGATCACGGACACGTCTTTCTTGATCAGGTCGCCCCAATCCTTGATGCCTTTAGGGTTGCCCTTGCGCACCAGGAACACGATGGTCGAGGTGTACGGGGTGCTGGCGTCCGGCAGGCGGGTTTGCCAGTTCTCCGGCAGGGTCTTGCCCAATTTGGCGATTTCGTCGATGTCACCGGCCAGGGCCAGGGTCACCACGTCGGCGCGCAGGCCGTCGATCACCGCTCGGCCTTGCTTGCCCGAGCCACCGTGGGATTGCTGGATCTTGACGTTGTCGCCGGGGTGGGACTGTTTCCAGAAATTGGTGAACTCAGCGTTGTAGTCCTGGTACAGCTCACGGGTCGGGTCATACGAGACGTTAAGCAACTCGTAGTCCTTGGCAACAGCGGAACCGGCAAACACAGCGCTGGCCAGTGCGGCCAGGGCGTAACGGCGAATCGACGACATAGAAGGCTCCTGAAATTCTTGGGTGTTGGCTTTTCTTATAGTTGCGGGTCTATCGCCGGTGGTGCTTAAGCCGGTTTGTTGCCCGGGTTCTGCAAACGGAATTTTTCCTTGCGTTCGATCTGTACCACTTGGGCGTTGTGCACAGTGATTTCCACCGCGCCAAACCGCAGGTCGCGCAAGGCGCTCTGGATCTCACGCAAAATGGCTGCTTCGTCCTGGCCGTCGACGCTACGTAGAGATGCGCTCATGGTCTCGCTCCTGAAATGAATAGTGCCTGGCAGTGGCGGCACTGCTTGCGGCGTGAGGGCGATAGTAGATAAGCGCGGATATTCTTAAAAATACTATTTAAGAATGTTTATATAACCAGAAAGAATTTTCTGGCAGGACGTGGGGTTGCGCGGTTTTTTGCGACGTGAACACTGTAAATAAGCCGTGCCGAGATCAAAATGTGGGAGCGGGCTTGCTCGCGAATGCGGTGGGTCAGCCACACATGTGTTGACTGACACTCCGCCTTCGCGAGCAAGCCCGCTCCCACATTTGATCGTATTTCAAGTCCGGATAGCAGGTGCCCGGTGCCAATCAATCTCCTGTGCCGGCATCGGCCGCCCAAACCAATACCCCTGGCCCAGATCGCACTCCTGCTCCAACAGGAACCGCGCCTGTTCCACTTGCTCGATCCCTTCGGCGTGCACCTGCATGCCCATGCTTTTTGCCAGGGCGATCACCACGCGCACAATCGCCGCATCATCCTCATCCCACGGCAACCCGGCGACAAAGCCCTGGTCGATCTTGAGTTTCTGCACCGGCAGGCGCTTGAGGCGCAACAACGACGAATAGCCGGTGCCAAAATCATCGATGGCCAGCCGCAAGCCCAGCTCGCGCAGGCGGTGCAGTTGCTCGAGGGCGACTTCGGGGTCATCCATCACCGCGCTTTCGGTGACTTCCAACTCAAGGAACGCCGGATCGAGACCGGTGGCGTGCAGCACCTGGGCAACTTGCTCGTACAGCTCGCGCCGGGCGAACAGACGGCTGGAGACATTCACCGCAATAAAGCTCAGCGGCGCGCCGTCCGCCAGCCATTGGCACATCTGGCGACAGGCCTGATCCATCACCCAGGCGTCGATATCGGCTATCAGCCCGGTGCGTTCGGCGATGGGGATAAAATCCCCCGGTGGCACCAGGCCGCGCTCCGGATGCTGCCAGCGCACCAGCGCTTCGACGCCGATCAGGCGGCTGCCGTGCAGGTCATGCACCGGCTGGTAGTAGACGCGCAGTTCCTGTTGGTCGAGGGCACGGCGCAGCTCGCTGGCGATTTCCACGCGGTTCTGCGCGTGGGCGGTCAACTCTTCGGTGTACAAGGCGTAGCTTTCGCGGCCGGCGCTCTTGGCCTTGAACAGCGCGGAATCGGCATTGCGCAGCAGTTGCTGGGCGCTGAGGGCATCGCTGGGGAACAGGCTGATGCCGATGCTGGCGCTGATAAACAGCTGGTGGCCGTCAAAGATAAACGGCTGCTTCATCGCGTCGAGCATGCGCTGGGCCAAGGCGGCGGCCTGCACCACCTGTGGACAACTTTCGGCCAGCACCGCGAACTCGTCGCCGCCCAGGCGCGCCAAAGTCACGCCGGGGCCGAACAGGCCTTTGAGACGCTCGCCCACCGCCTTGAGCAACTGGTCGCCGACGTTATGGCCGAGGCTGTCATTGATGATCTTGAAGTGGTCCAGGTCCAGCAACAGCAAGGCACAGCCACGTTTATGCACCTGCGCCGAGGCCAGTGCCTGCTCGGCACGGTCGGTGAACAGCAGGCGATTGGGCAGGTCGGTCAGCGGGTCGTGGTGAGCGAGGTGGGCCAGTTCGTGTTCGGAATCCTTGATGGCGCTGATGTCGGAAAACACCGCGACGTAGTGGCTGACCTTGCCTGAGTCGTCGTGGATCACGCGAATGGTTTGCCACTGTGGATAAATTTCACCGCTTTTGCGTCGGTTCCAGATTTCGCCGCTCCACTCGCCCGTGCGCTCCAGGGTCTGGAACACCTGCTGGTAGAAACTCGACGAATGGCGCCCGGACTTGAACAGGCTCGGCCGTTCACCCATCACGTCCTCTCGGCTGTAGCCGGTGATCTCCATAAACGCCCGGTTGACGTGCACGATCAGCCCCTGGGCGTCAGTGACCAGCACGCCTTCTCGGGTGCAATCGAACACGGCGGCCGCCTGGCGCAGGCGTTCACGGTTTTCTTTCAGCGGTTGCTGCAACTGGTGAGTACGCGCAAACCGCGCGCATAGGAGGTAAATCGCCAGCGCGCTGAGGGCCACCCACACATAGCCGCGTGCCTGTAGCCAATGCCCCAACTCCCACGGGTCATCGATAAAGTTGATCAATAGCTGGTGGCTTAGCTGGAGCCACACAATGGAAACCAGCAGGTATACCAGCCCCACGCGCAGGGCACCTCGGTACGAAAACAGCATATGGTCAGTAATCCTTACCAAAAAAACAAAATCGCCCTACAAAGGCTGCGGATTATAGAATAAGAAACATCCAGTCACTTCTATCTGAAAGGGCGGCTGGTTTTCTCTGTAGGCTTAGTGATAATGCGTGAGCTGGTTTTTTCTTTATCTGAGGGCCATACAGCCTATGTGGTACAACGGTTTTCTTGACCTGTCAGCCTGGCAACTGGTGGCAGTCACTCTGTTGATGACCCACGTGACCATCGTTGGGGTCACCGTCTATCTGCACCGCTATTCAGCCCATCGCTCCCTGGAGCTCAATGCCGGCCTGAAACACTTCTTCCGCTTCTGGCTGTGGCTGACCACGGCGCAGAACACCCGCGAGTGGACCGCTATCCACCGCAAACACCACGCCAAATGCGAAACCGTTGACGACCCGCACAGCCCGGTCGTCAAAGGCCTGTCCACCGTGTTGCGCAAAGGCGCCGAGCTGTACCGCGCCGAGGCCGAAAACCCCGAGACCCTGCGTATCTACGGCAAAAACTGCCCGGATGACTGGATCGAACGCAAAATCTATACGCCTTACCCACTGTTGGGCGTGGCGATCATGGGCGTCATCGACCTGCTGCTGTTCGGCACCATCGGCATCACCATCTGGGCGATCCAGATGATGTGGATTCCCTTCTGGGCGGCCGGCGTGATCAACGGCCTGGGCCATGCCGTGGGCTATCGCAACTTCGAATGCCGTGACGCGGCCACCAACCTGGTGCCTTGGGGCATCATCGTCGGCGGCGAAGAGCTGCATAACAACCACCACACCTACCCCAACTCGGCCAAGCTGTCGGTGAAGAAGTGGGAGTTCGACCTGGGCTGGGCGTGGATCAAAGTGTTCAGCTTCCTGCGCCTGGCCAAGGTGCAGCGCGTGGCGCCCATCGCTCACCGTGTCGAAGGCAAAGGCCATCTGGACATGGACACCGCGATGGCGATCCTCAACAACCGCTTCCAGATCATGGCCCAGTACCGCAAGTTGGTGATTGGCCCGCTGGTCAAGCAGGAGCTGCAGAAGGTCGATCACTCGGTGCGCCACCAGTTCCACCGCGCCAAGCGCCTGCTGTCGCGTGAAACCAGCTTGCTCGATGACCGCCACCATGTGCGTATCCAGAGCATGCTGGAGCACAGCCACGCGCTCACTGTGATCTACGAGAAGCGCCTGGCGCTGCAGCAGATCTGGCTGAAGACCAGCTCCAATGGCCACGACATGCTGGCCGCGATCAAGGAATGGGTGCACGAGGCCGAGGCCAGCGGCATCCAGTCCCTGCGCGATTTTGCCCACCAGCTGAAGACCTATTCGCTGCGCCCTGCAGCGGTCTGACCCGGCATTCACAGCCCGCTTGTTGTGGTGAGCGGGCTTGCCACGACAAGCCCGCCGACCACAGTCAAAACACCCAGCAAAACTAGCCCATTCTCCCCGAAAATCGGCCTATAACCGGTTTCTGACGCCATTTCTTAGTCAAGCCGCTCACGGAACTTCACCGCAATTCCCCTCTCTCAATGAACACTTCGCCATCATGGTGACCCCTTGTAGTGATCGCTGCTCCATCCTGCGACGCGCCCAGAGAGAGTTGTACCGATGGTTCACGAAAACACCTGTTCACTCGATGCTCCTACGGCCGAGGCTCCTCGCCCGGCGGCAGCGGCAACCCTGTTGGCGCTGATGCACGCCCAGGGAGAGGTCGAACGGTTGAGCGAGCGCGAGCAGTTGCTGAGCTCGCTGCTGGTCAGTGTGAATGCTGTGTTGTGGGCCATTGATTGGGAAACGCGCCGCGTGCTGTACGTCAGCCCGGCCTACGAGCGAATCTTTGGCCGTTCAGCCGGTTTGCTGCTTGCCGACCACCGCGAATGGCGCAACAGCATTCACCCCGAAGACCTCGACTACGCCGAACACAGCCTCGCCCGCGTGCTGGAACAAGGCGCCGTGGAGGACCGCGAGTACCGCATCATCACCGCTGACGGGCAGATTCGCTGGCTGAGCGACAAGTGCTACATCAACCAACAGGTTGAGCCCGGCAAGCCGGTGATTGTGGTCGGCATGGCCGAAGACATCACCGAAAAGAAACAGATGGAGCTGGAGCTGCACCGCCTCGCCACCACCGATGTGCTGACGCAGAGCAGCAACCGCCGGCACTTTTTCGAGTGCGCCAACCAGGCCTTCGACAGCGCCTGCGCCCAAGGCTCGCCATTGGCATTCCTGTTGCTGGACATCGATGACTTCAAGGACGTCAACGACAGCTACGGCCATCTGGAGGGCGATCAGGTGCTGCGGCGTATCGCCGAGAGTGGGCGCGGCGTATTGCGCCGTGGCGACCTGTTCGGGCGCATTGGCGGCGAAGAGTTCGCCGCCGTGTTGCCCGGTTGTGCGCCGGAGATGGCGTTGCAGGTGGCAAAGCGACTGGGCAAGGAGATTCAGGCGCTGAGCTTCAGCTTTGAAGGCCGGCAGTTCACCGTGACCGTCAGCCAGGGCTTGGCCAGCTTGCGCGAAGAAGACTCAACCCTGGACAGCCTGTTTGCACGGGCCGATGCGGCGATGTATGAAGCCAAACGCCAGGGCAAAAACCGTGTGATCGCGGGTTAACCCGAATCAAAATGTGGGAGCAGGCTTGTGTGGGAGCTGGCTTGCCTGCGAGGCCAGCACCTCGGTCTATCGGCTATACCCAGGCGATGCTATCGCAGGCAAGCCAGCGCCCACAAGGGGCTGCTAGGCTTTGCGCACCCGCGTCAGCTCTGACAACCCGACCCGCAGCAAGCGCGCCGTCTTACTGCCAGCCAGCGCTTCCAGCCCTTCGTGCTCAGTCAGGCGCGCCATTTGCGCCGCCAGGTTCATCACCAGCGATTCACGCGAATACACCCCGCCTTCGAGCGAGTAGATCGCCGCAATCAGCTGGCGCAGTTCCAACGGCAAGCGCCATCGCGCGCGCAAGGCCGAACCATAAGCCGCACCAAACGTGTCCAGCGACTCACCAATCGCTTCGTCGTCCAACGACCCGCCACCCTGGCGCCAGTCTTCCAGGCAACGCAACAACGCCAAATCGCCCAGCCGATGCAGAATACCGGCGCTGTAGCAGCGCTCGTGGTCCAGCTCCAGCATGCGTGCCAGGCGGCGGGCATAGTCGGCGGTGTCTTGGGACAACTGCCAATGGCGCTCGGCATACGCCAGCAGCGCCGGGTCACCCAACACGACGTTGTGCTTGAGCGCCAGGCCCAGGATCAGGTTCATGCTTTGCCCGGCCGCCAGCTTGTGCAGCGCCGCCGACAGCGTTTGTACCGGCGTGCCGTGATGGCCGGCGCTGTTGGCGGCGGCGATCAGTACGGCCGTGATTTGCGGGTCGATGCGCACCCGGTCTTCCAGTTGTTTAAGGTCCAGGCCATCGGGTGTGAGGCTGTGCTGGACGGCGTCTTTGACGTCCACTCGCAACGGCGCGCCGTCGCAGGCGTCACGGCGGCGCTCCAGGAACACCGGCAAGGTCATGCCCGGCGCCAGCGGCGGGATCTCGCAATACACGCTTTCGCCTTCGTTGAGCAGCAGGTCTTGCAGACGCTGCGTGAGGCCTTCCATGTTCAGCGGTTTGGTCAGGTACGCCGTCGGCGCCAGGGGCAAGGCTTCACGCACGCTGGCGCTGTCATTGCGACTGCTCAGCAGGATGAAGGGCAATGAGCGGCGCTTCTGGCGCACGCTGCGCAACAAGCTCAGGCCATCAACGCCCGGCAGCTCCCAATCCGCCAGGATCAGGTCGTAGGTTTTATCTCGCAGCAGCGTGGCCGCTTGCTGCCCATCTGCACACACGTCCAGCCGTGCGTCGCAGCGCACATTCAACAACACTTGTTTGAGTAAGTCCCGCGACCAAGGGTCCGCCTCGGCAATCAGCACTCGGGGTACAGCCGGTAAATCAACAGCAGTCATCCAGCACGCTCCATCGGCAATGCTGCAACCTTAGACAATCAAGCCCCCTGCGTACAATGAACATGGCCTGAATGTGTTGCATCGGGCACAAAAAAACCCGCCGAAGCGGGTTTTTTCTGTCGATCAGGTCAGCTTTCGCTTACAGCTCGGAGAAGCACTCTTCGATGATCGCCAAACCTTTGTCCAACTGCTCGTCCGGCGAGGTCAGCGGGACCAGCACGCGCAACACGTTGCCGTAGGTGCCGCACGACAGCAGGATCAGGCCCTTGTCACGCGCCTTGGCCACCACGGAGGCAACGGCAGCGGCGTTTGGCTTGTGGCTGTCGCCACCTTCGAACAGCTCCACCGCGATCATCGCGCCCAGGGCACGCACTTCGCCGATCACCGGGTACTTGGCTTGAATGGCTTTCAGGCCAGTGACCAGGCGCTCGCCGACTGCCTTGCAGCGGTCCAGCAGGTGCTCTTCTTCGAACACTTCCATCACCGCCAGGGCCGCGGCGCAAGCGATCGGGCTACCGGCGTAGGTGCCGCCCAGGCCGCCTGGGGCGATGGCGTCCATGTATTCAGCCTTGCCGCACACACCGGCCAACGGGAAGCCGCCGGCGATGGATTTGGCGAAGGTGGTCAGGTCGGCGGCAACGCCCATCTGTTCCATGGCGAAGAAGGTGCCGGTACGGCCAGCGCCGGTTTGCACTTCGTCGGCGATCAGCAGGATGCCGTGCTTGTCGCACAGTTCGCGCAGGCGCTTCATGAAGGATTTAGGCGCGACGTAGAAGCCGCCTTCGCCCTGCACCGGCTCGATGATGATCGCAGCGATATCACGCGGCTCAGCATCGTTTTTGAAGATGCGTTCGATGCTGGCGATGGCATCGTCGTCGCTCACACCGTGCAGTTCGTTCGGGAACAGCGCACGGAACACGCCGCCTGGCATCAGGCCCATGCCGGCCGAGTAAGGCACGACTTTGCCGGTCAGGCCCAGGGTCATCATGGTGCGGCCGTGGTAGGCGCCGGTGAAGGCGATCACGCCGGCACGGCCAGTGGCAGCGCGGGCGATTTTCACGGCGTTTTCTACGGCTTCGGAACCGGTGGTGACCAGCAGGGTTTTCTTGGCGAAATCGCCTGGCACCTTGGCGTTGATTTTTTCACACAGTTCCACGTAAGGCTCGTAGGCCAGAACCTGGAAACAGGTGTGGGTCAGCTTGTTCAGCTGTTCAGTCACGGCAGCGATGATTTTCGGGTGCACGTGGCCGGTGTTCAGCACGGCGATACCGCCGGCGAAGTCGATGAACTCGCGACCTTCAACGTCGGTCACGGTGGCGTTCTTCGCGGATTCGGCGAAGATCGGGTGAATCTGGCCAACACCGCGCGGTACAGCGGCTTCGCGGCGTTTCATCAGGGATGCGTTGGTCTTGCTCATAAAGTCCTCATTCGCCACTCATCGGGTGGCGTGGTCCAAGGAATACGTGGCGGGGAGGCAACTACGGCAGCATGCGATGATCGACTGCCACAGCTTTCCCGGCCACTACGAATAACGGTGTGAAACACGCAAAGGGTCAGCGCTCTCGTGCCCTCTGCGTTTGCTGCGATCTCTTACCGGTCAGATGCCCAGGCAGAGGTATTTGATTTCCAGGTAATCCTCGATCCCGTACTTGGAGCCTTCACGGCCCAGGCCCGAGGCCTTGATGCCGCCGAACGGCGCCACTTCGTTGGAGATCAACCCGGTGTTGACGCCGACCATGCCGTATTCCAGGGCTTCAGCCACACGGAACACACGGCCCAGGTCGCGGGCGTAGAAGTAGGAGGCCAGGCCGAACTCGGTGTCGTTGGACATCGCGATCACTTCGGCTTCGTCTTTGAAGCGGAACAGCGGCGCCAGTGGGCCAAAGGTTTCTTCCTTGGCAACGGCGGCGTCTTTCGGCACGTCAACCAGAATGGTCGGCTCGAAGAAGTTGCCTTCCATCACCTTACCACCGGCCAGCAGCTTGGCGCCTTTGCTCAGGGCATCAGCGATGTGCTCCTGAACCTTGGCCACGGCTTTTTCGTCGATCAGCGGGCCGGTAGTGGTGCCTTCTTCCAGACCGTTGCCGATCTTGAGTTTGGCCACAGCCACTTTGAGTTTCTCGGCGAACGCGTCGTACACCGAATCCTGAATGTACAGGCGGTTGGCGCAGACGCAGGTCTGCCCGTTGTTGCGGTATTTGGAAATGATCGCGCCTTCGACGGCCTTATCCAGGTCTGCGTCGTCGAACACGATAAACGGCGCGTTGCCGCCCAGCTCCAGGGAGACTTTCTTGATGTCCTTGGCGCATTCGGCCATCAGCTGGCGACCGATTTCAGTGGAGCCGGTGAAGGACAATTTACGCACGATCGGGTTGCTGGTCAGCTCGCCGCCGATGTCGCCGGCACTGCCGGTGACCACACTCAGCACGCCTTTAGGGATGCCGGCACGGTGCGCCAGCTCAACCAGGCCCAGGGCCGAGAACGGCGTTTGCGAAGCCGGCTTGATCACCATGGTGCAACCGGCGGCCAGGGCCGGGCCGGCTTTACGGGTGATCATCGCGGCCGGGAAGTTCCACGGAGTGATCGCAGCGGTTACGCCGATCGGCTGCTTGATCACGATCAGGCGCTTGTCGGGCTGGTGGCCGGGAATTACGTCACCGTAGATGCGCTTGGCTTCTTCGGCGAACCACTCGATAAAGGAGGCGGCGTAGACGATTTCGCCCTTGGCTTCGGCCAACGGCTTGCCTTGTTCCAGGGTCATCAGGCGACCGAGGTCGTCCTGATTTTCGATCAGCAGCTCGAACCAACGGCGCAGCTTGTTCGCGCGCTCCTTGGCGGTCAGCGCACGCCAGGCCGGCAGCGCCTTGTCGGCAGCTTCGATAGCGCGGCGGGTTTCGGCAGCGCCCATCTTCGGCACAGTGCCGAGAATCTCGCCCGTGGCCGGGTTGTTGACCTTGATGGTTTGACCGTTGTCCGCATCCACCCAAGCGCCATCGATAAAGGCTTGTTGGCGGAACAACTGGGTATCTTTGAGCTGCATGTCGGCTTTCCTTAACAGCACCGCGCGCACGCGGAGCGAATTAGAGTTGTTGAAAGGCGCCTTGTGGGCTGCCGTCAGGGAAATCAGCCCCAGCGCGCGGGAACAGTGAAAGAGCGCACGGGAGACAGAGCGTTTGAAATCTCAAACGAATCCTAGGATCAATGGGGGTACAGGGCAATAGTCTGTTCGAAAAAAAGAACGAAAACGGCGCATTTGCCGAATCTTTCTGATCAGCGTGATGCGACCGGGTTCCAGCGCCTCGACCACCGGCACCCGGCGCAGGGCCGCT
This sequence comes from Pseudomonas sp. R76, assembly GCF_009834565.1. Lineage (GTDB taxonomy): Bacteria > Pseudomonadota > Gammaproteobacteria > Pseudomonadales > Pseudomonadaceae > Aquipseudomonas. Next base: position 279,256 of record NZ_CP019428.1, on the reverse strand, counting down.
ATGCAGCAATTTCCTACCCATAAACGGCCAAAGACCGGCATGGACGCCCAAGGGCGACATGGGTATGATGTCGCCCGCACAAGCATCCGTAGCTCAGCTGGATAGAGTACTGCCCTCCGAAGGCAGGGGTCGTGGGTTCGAATCCCGCCGGGTGCACCATATAGCAGTCTCGGGCTGTCTCGGACAGTCTACGAAACACCCCCAAGAAGCCCGCCCCGTGCGGGCTTTCTTGTTTCTGGCTATCCATCCCTGTCCACCCCTATAACTTCCCGCCGTGTGCCTTTTGCAAAGAGATCGATGATCTGGCCCGCGTAACAGGACGAGCCGTCCACAACCCTCTTGAAGGTCTCAGCAAATTCCTGCAATCACGTAGCGCTGAAAACTATGCACACGTTTCGATTGAAGAACTGCCTGCGCTACTTCGAGCGATCAACTCCTACCCTCACGCAAGGACGTTCGCATTGGGCTTCGCTTGCTTTCCTTATTAGCATCGCGCCCGAGCGAGATCCGCGAAGCATGCTGTGAGAAATCGACCTCTCCAAAAAGCTATGGACGATCCCAGCCGAGCGAATGAAACGTCGTCGCGAACATGTGGTGCCTCTCTCTCGACAGGCAATAGAAGCGCTAACTGAGTTACGGACACTGACAGGTGCATACCCTCTTCTATTTCCTGGCAGGTAAGACAGGACAATTCCCCGTAGCAACACCGTCTTTCTTATGGCACAGAAAGAACACTCCAAGATCGAGAATGAAGCGGCTCATCTGGCAAACACCGTGTTAGAAGAAAAGTGGAACGAGGCCGCGAAAGCGCTACTGGAAACCGGGGGTAAGTTGTGGGCTGCACGCAACCTGATTAGTCGTGATCCGGTTTCATTGATGAAGCTGGATATCCCTGAACAGGGTGAGCGCTTCGGAAGCTGGACCTGGCGAGAGCTCGCAGATCGCTCGCGCCAACACAGCCTGATTGAACTACTGGCAGCCCAACCCACACCTTCCCCGAAACAGCCTGAGAAAGGCAGGCTGTTTCGGGCCTGCCATCGGTCTAACCATGAATAAACCACTTTCGGCCCAGAGTGTATAAAAAGGCTTCGCCAAAATTGAAGCGTGCGCGTTTACGTTAAATCTGAAATTTATTGGCCCGTCAGCAGATGTGGATTTCGCATAGAAGCGCGATTTTTAGTCAGGTTTTGAGTACCTGTCGCGCTGAAAAACGTTTTTACACAGCCTCGGCCAGAAGCGGTCGCCTGGGGTCTACGAAGCTAGGGACGATTCAGTAACCTTAACTTTTTTCATATTATTTATTCGCGTTGATTATTGTTGAGTCGTGCGCAATGGCTTTGCTGGATTACCAAGTACTGTTGTATAAGGTGCCACGCTTTTCGTTACAACGGCCCCCATCCCAACAACGGCGCCCTCACCAATGATTATTGGTCTGTCGGGAGAGCCGTGACGAATAATCGCGCCAGTTCCAATGTAGGCATGATCTTCGATCACAACTCGCCCATTGCAATGCACGTTAGGGGCGAACGTCACAAAGTTACCAATCACACAGTCATGGGCAACATACGAATAAATGTTTGCGTGAAAAAAGTCACCGATTTTTGCATTCGCAGTAATAGTGGTAAATGGGCAGAGGATAGCGCCTTGACCAATAGTATTGTTGCTCAAATTCAGGGCATTCAGAGCTGAAATAGTGAATGGTGTTATGCCCGCTGAAATAAGGCGTTCGGAGATTTCCTGCCTCGGTTTACTGTCAGCGATAGCGATGTTGAAAAACTTTTCCCCCTCCATGCTTAAGAAAGACTCGGTACTCACCACATCATAGCCATTCACGGTGTTATCTTTCACATTATCGACTACGAAGATAATTTTGAAGTTATCTTGATCTATCACGCTCAACATTGCGTTGACCAGAGGTGCAACCTCACGCCCAAAACCGCCGGCGCCTACAATTGCGTAAATTTTCATCTCAGTTCCTAAAAATCTTTCTGAATTATTCCTGGTCTGAGCGACTCTACAGCCGAAGTTTCCAGTATAGGGAGCGCATTGAGTGTTCTAGTGCGCGGTTCTCGAAATAACTTAGTTATAATTTTCGGATTAAAGCGCCTCCAGCATTCGTTGAATTTTGCTCAAAATCCTTTCTCCCTTTGCGCTCCAAACATATTGGGTTGGCTGAGTATTGCGTAACCCCCTGGATGTTGCAATTGCGCTTTCCAGCTCAAGCACGGGGGCGAAATTGCCATCGCGCAGGCACACCTTGATGCCTCGAAATAAGCGCGCCACATCTAGAAACTGGATGTCGGGGGGGGAATTGAATAGGGAAGCATGGATGCTCTGTTTGCCTGATTTTCACCGCCGCATAGCAGATACCGTAGCTTGATTGTTGGGCTGGAAAAGCACGTCAACCGTGAAATGTTGTCCCGGGGTTCGCCTTCGGCATCCAGCAGGATAATGCGTGTCGCCGGCCTTCTCGCTGAAGGATGGCGGCAGCTGAATGGGTCAACAGTCCCATCTCAAATAATGCAGTTCTGTGTAAGGGCCCGTTAGCCCGTCAGAGGTAGGGGCAGTTAGAAGTTGGCGCGATTTCTGCTTAAGCCTTCTTTAGATAATACGGGACGACATTTCATTGACGGCAGTGTGTACCATGAAAAACATCATCAAGTTGTTAGTTCCTGCGGTGCCTAAAGTCGAGCAGATCCTCCCTTACTGGCAGCAAATCGATGAAAACCAGTGGTACACCAACTTCGGCCCGCTTGTAATCGAGCTTGAACGTCGGCTGTCGCTCTCATTTAGTCGGGAGCCAACGCAGGTACACGTTGTATCTATGGCGAATGGTACCTGTGCGCTGCAAATAGCTTTGGAAGCTTTGAAGCTACGCCGCGGGGCCCGCGTGCTGGTGCCCGGATTGACATTCGTCGCCACGGCAACTGCGATCATCAGGGCAGGGCTCACTCCCTTGATCAGTGACGTAAACTCCGAAAGCTGGTTGCTGACGCCCGCTATCGCACGCGCAGCACTCCCTGAAATGCCATTCGACGCAGTGATGCCAGTATCCACTTACGGCTGCCCCCAGGATGTCGCAGGCTGGGACCTGTTCAGTGCCGAAACCGGCATCCCTGTTGTTATCGACGCCGCAGGTGCCTGGGGTAATCAGAAGATCGGCGTGACCACCAAAGTCGCCTTCAGCCTGCACGCCACTAAGGCCCTCGGTGGTGGAGAAGGGGGTTTCGTCGCTTCGCGCAACCATGCCTATGCCCAGAGCATGCGAACGTTGAGTAACTTCGGTATCGATGCACACAGCGGCGGGCTAGTCTTCGAGGCGGGTGAGAACGGCAAGATGAGCGAATATCACGCCGCTGTTGCATTGGCTGCTCTGGACAACTGGCCAACCGTTGCTGAAGCACGCCGCAACCTGCATCAACACTACACCGAGCAGCTTCTGGAAAAAATTCCCGCGCTGAAACTTCAGGCCAAGCCCATGGATGGCGTTTACAGCCTGATGCTGGTGCTACTGCCCGAGGGATTCCGGGCTGCTGATATTCAACTGCGGCTGCTGGGCAAAGACATCGAAACCCGCCGCTGGTACTGCCCACCCCTGCAAGACCACCCGGCCTTTCAGGCGTTCGCGAAGGGCCCGCTGCCAATGGTTGATCTCCTGGCTGAACGCCTGTTGGGTTTGCCATTTCATCTTTCATTGAACGATGCAAGCATCCGAAGAGTTATCGATTGCCTGGCTGAGTCGCTTGCTGAAAAGCAGGTGAGTTAATGACCGTTATGCCTTGTGAAAAGCCTCTGGTCGTCATAGTCACTGGCGCCAATATGGCAAATCATCAGTTCCTGGAATTACTTCGCTCAGGTATACGCCAATGACCCAAGAACTATTACTGGCACCGTGTATGCGATCAGGCCGTACCTGCAACCGCCCAGGCAGTGAAAGCGGCTTAAGCAAGTTCTACCTTCGTCCCTTATGCAAATTGGTATGAGCATGACAAATCCCCTCTTGGCTGAGCGCTTGCCGCTTGTCAGCATTGCGATACCGGCTTACAACCCGCGCTTCTTCGAAGCCGCGCTGAATAGTGCGCTCAACCAGTGCTACGCGAATATCGAAATCGTGATCAACGATGACTGTCGCGGCGATGGTATTCGTTTGATCACCGAACGTCTTGCTGCACAAACCACGGTGCCGATCCGTTACCTGCGAAACGAACAGCAATTGGGCGGCCTGCTTAACCTCACCCGCGGCCTGGAAGAAGCCAGGGGCGAGTACATCAAGTTTCTCAACGACGATGACGTATTACTGACAGATTGTGTAACGCGTATGGCCGCTGTGCTGGATGCTCGCAACGACATATCGTTAGTCACCTCGCGGCGCCGTTTGATAGATGCCCAAGGTGAGACGCTGCCAGACATCCTCGAGACGTCTGAAGTATTTGGCGAGGATGTCTGCCTTCATGGTGCAGACCTTATTTCACTGCTCTGTGACTGGCCCGTTAACTTCATTGGCGAACCCACCACCGTCATGTTTCGACGGGCTCAGTTGGTAGACAAGGTTCCGAATATTTGCGCCCTTGGAGGCGTGCTCGTTGATGCTATCAACGACCTGTCGTTGTATGTGAACTTACTTCAACGCGGCCACTTAGCGTTTCTAAGTGAGCCTTTGTCGCTCTTTCGCCATCACGCCGAACAGCGCCAGAAACAGCCAGACATGCCAGCTTTATTCGAAGAGGGTCATGCAAGATTTGTCAATCAGATACATGCCCTGGGACTGTATAACCCACAGCCGTTAAAGCAAGTGCGCCGTGCGCCGTTGTCAGCCGATCAGGCCTTTCAACTGTTTCGTTTGCGAGAGGCTTACCTGGCGCCTGATACCCAGAACCTCTATACAGCCAGCAGCATTACCCCCTTTGCCGAGCAGTGCGAAGTCCTCTTCTCAGGTCAGCCTTCGCTTGAAGAAGGTAAGCCGCCAGTCGGTGTCGTTATCCATGCGTATTACCCGGATGTGCTGCAAGAAATTTTGCTTCGGTTGATTAAATTGAATGAACACCTGCACCTGTACGTAACCTGTGTGGGAGGTGCTGATAAAGAGGTGCGCGACCTGCTGGCAGCAAGCGGGCTGAGCTATTCGTTGTATCGGGTACCCAATCACGGCAGGGATATTTTGCCGTTCCTGCGAGTGTTGCCGTTTTTACGTGCAGACAACATCCACACGCTGATCAAACTTCACACCAAGCGCTCCCTGCACATGGGTGTGGAAGACTCTTGGGCCCAAGACCTTTTCAATGATCTGCTAAACCCGGCGCGCTTCAGCCAATCGGTAGAATACCTAGCTGATCCAATGCATCACCCGCTGATCGGCACTGAGGCGTTCCGGCAGCCTGTAACCCAAAACCTTAATGGACAAAACCGCTCTCACCTACTTTTCCTGGCTAAGCGTGCTGGCATTGACCCACAACGAATGGACCAGGCCGATTTTTTTGGCGGTACCATGTTCTTTGTGCGTACCGAGGTGCTGGCGCACTTAGTACGGATGCAATTGACCGACAAAGACTTTGAGCCTGAATGCGGCCAATTGGACGGCACGATGGCCCACGCCGTGGAACGGTTTTTCGGCGTGCTGGCAAATGTTGGTAAAGAGCAACGCGATATCAATCTGTATCGTCGCTGGCTGGATACCCGGCAACTATCTGCCGCTGAGTTCGAAGGGTTACCCGCACGGCTTGCGAATTGGCCGCAGCACACAAACATTCTGGTGGTATTGACTGACACCACAGGTGACATAGCGCAGTTACGTTCCAGCTTGGAAAGCATTGATCGCCAGCTTTACGGCGCGGCAGCCATTGCGGTGCTTTCAAACGTCGAGCCTGTAGGGGTAGAAGCTTCCGACAACTTGGTGTGGTTACCACTCGCTGAATGCTGGCCAAGTCAGCTGAATGAGCTGCTGCATGAGATCAATGTCGAATGGTGCTATTTGCTTCGGGGAGGAGACCAACTCGACTCCCACGCCCTGCTGCTACTCGCGGAGGGCATAGCCCTGAACCCAGGTATCAGCGTTTGCTACAGCGATGAAGACACGCTTACCTCAAATGGTTGCCAAGACCCGATATTCAAACCGGACCTGAACCTGGACTTGTTGCGCAGTTATCCGTATGTCGGCCGAGCGTTGGCCTTCAACCGAGCGGCCGCGCTGGGTGTCCATGGCTTCGATCTCGCTTTCGCCGAACTGGCACCCCACGACCTGCTTTATCGGTTGATTGAAGTGAATGGACTGGGCACTGTCGGACACATCAGTGAAGTGCTGGTGCATCATGCAATCAACTTGGGCCAGTGGCTGGTCGAATCCCAGGTCGTTAAGTACTCCCCGGCTATAGTCGAGGCGCACCTGCAGCGCCTGGGCGTCGCTCATGAGTTGCGCCCGGGACCTTTACCGATGGTCAATCGGGTGGTTTACCAACACACCTCGCAGCCGTTGGTGTCCATCGTGATTCCCACTAAAGACCAACTGCCGATGCTGATGCGTTGCGTCGAAAGCGTGATGGAAAAAACCCTTTACACGAACTTCGAACTCATAATCGTCGACAACAACAGTGAAACGGTTGAAGCAAAAAATTGGTTCGCGGGTATGGAGCGTCTGAACAGCGAAAAGGTGCGCATCTTGCGTTATCCCCACGCTTTCAACTATTCGGCGATCAATAATTTTGCCGTCAGACACGCCCGTGGTGATTACCTTGTGTTGCTCAACAATGACACTGCCGTCATTGATGGGGAGTGGCTGGGTGCGCTGCTCCATCACGCTCAGCGGCCAGAAGTTGGGATAGTCGGCGCCAAATTGCTATTCCTCGACGGGACTATTCAGCATGGAGGTGTGGTGCTCGGCTTACGTGGCTTGGCGGACCACGCATTCATCGGCGCTCCTATGCAGTCCAATGGCTACCTGCACCGTCTCCAGGTTGACCAAAATTACAGCGCCGTGACCGCCGCCTGTCTGATGATCCGCACCGAGCTGTACCGCCAGGTGGGTGGAATGGACGAGATCAACCTAGGGGTTTCTTATAATGATGTCGATCTGTGCCTGAAAGTCGGCCAGGCCGGGCAACTGATCGTTTGGACGCCTTATGCGGTGCTCATGCACGAAGCTAACGTCAGCCAGAATAAGGTCGACAAGACGAAGTTAAAAGCCAAGCAAGAGCGTTTCAAGCGCGAGCAATCGGTGATGTACAAGAATTGGCTGCCCCGGCTCGCCAGTGACCCTGCCTACAACCCCAACCTAACCTTGGAAGGCGGCGGCTTTGGCTACGAATGCCGTAGCGAGGTCGCCTGGGAACCGCTAGCCGGTCGCTCTTTGCCTTACGCGCTGTGCTGTCCCGCCGACGCTTTCGGCAGCGGAAACTATCGGGTTCGCCAGCCCTTCGCAGCCCTTGAAGCCGCACGCTTGATAGAGGGTACGATAAGTGATGGCCTGCTTCATCCCGTGGAGCTGCATCGCTTGGCGCCAGACACGATCATTTTCCAACGGCAATGCACGACGCCTCAGCTGGAAATCATCCAGAACACCAAGGCATTCTCCAGCGCTTTCAAGGTTTACGAGCTGGATGACTATGTTCTTAAAATACCCAGCAGCAACCCGAGCCGAGAACTGTTTCCCAAGGATATCGCCAAGCGCCTGAAGAAAGCTCTAGGTATGTGCGACCGGCTGGTGGTGTCGACCCAGCCCCTGGCGAGTGCGTTAAAGGGTTTTAACGCTGACATTCGTGTCGTAGAGAATCGCCTGCCAAGTCATTGGTGGAGCGGGCTGATGAGCTACCGTCAACAAGGTCGGAAACCTCGGGTTGGTTGGGCGGGCGGGTCGAGCCACGGCGGTGACTTGCAAGTGATCGCCGATGTCGTTCGTGAACTGGCTGGCGAAGTGGAATGGGTATTTATGGGCATGTGCCCACCTGAGCTTCGTCCGTATGTTCATGAGTTCCATAAGGGCGTCAATATCGAGAAATATCCTGCACGGCTGGCCGACTTGAATCTGGACCTGGCGTTGGCGCCTTTGGAAGACAATTTTTTCAACGCCTGTAAAAGCAACTTACGGTTGTTGGAATATGGCGCCTGCGGCTTCCCCGTAATCTGCTCGGACATCCTTTGTTATCGTGGTGACTTGCCAGTGACTCGGGTCAAGAACACGTCAAAAGAATGGATTGACGCCATCCGCGAACATCTTGCTGAGCCACGCGCCAGTGCGCTTGCCGGAGATGCTCTACGCAGCGCTGTAGTCGATAAATGGATGCTCCGGGATGAACACTTGGTTGCTTGGCGAAATGCATGGTTTAGGGATTGACTGATCCGCTTGTTATTTCAATGTCTTATCAATTCTGGAAGTCTTTTTCAGGGCTTCCCTCGTAATCATTAGAAGTACGCAGAGAAAACTATGATCACTCTTCAAGCGCTCAACGAATTTACCAGCGACCCGGCGTTGACTGACAACATCACGCAGATCTGGGAGTTTATCGGCCAGCATTTCGAGCAGGCGCAGGACAGCTTGCCGGCTGAGCTCGCAATGGAGCGTCGCGAGCTGTCGTTCCATGATCAAGTACGTTTATTGGGCTACCTTACCTTTCTGATTGCCGAGCTGCCGGGTGATGTGGTGGAAATTGGCGTGTGGAAGGGCAAATCGTTGATGCTGATGAATGAGGTATGCAACCACGAGCGTCGTATCATTGGTATTGACCCGTTCGAATTGCCAAACCAGTTCGAAGAGTTTAGTTACTACAAGGACCTGATGTTGCCCAATGCGCAGGTGATCCGTGGCTTTTCGGAACTGAGTGCCGAACGTTTCTACAACCTCGCGCCCAACGTTGCGCTGTTGCATATCGATGGTGGCCACACCCGTCGCAACGTGGTGCTGGACTTCTTGCTGTATTCGCCAAGCGTAGTCTCGGGCGGCTTCATCGTATTAGACGACTACCGCGACTTTCAGCATTCGCCAGAGGTTGGTCCGACTGTCGACCTGCTAAGAGCAACAGGGTTCTTTCAAGGTTTCAACGTGCTGGGTAGTGTGCATGGCTTCGAGAACAGTTACGTGCTGCAACGAATGTAAGCTTTGATTGCGAGCGAACGGGTCGGGTGGTTGTTGCAGGTACCAGGCGAGGTCCGCTCCTCCTGGAACATTCATTATTAGTAATGCTCCTCCAGCGAAGCGAAGTGGGTAATGCTCTTGGCTTTGGTTCGATAGTGGGGACCTTGACTCATTCTTGAATGGGACGGGGTAGGAAACCCGCGCGTTCGTGTCAGCGGCTGGATTTTCTAAGTTGGTTGACAGGTTGATGTGGTTGACACCCATCACCATGATTGACGCCCTTCGGGTGTTCACTATCAGCAACAGATACAGCCACCTTTACAGAAGCTGTAACGATGGCCCTTTTTTTTTCAAGATCCTTTCAATTTCAACGATTGAAATTTCAGTAACCTCCGGCACCTCCCACTAACTCGACCCCGCGGGTTTCATGCCCCGTACCTTCAAGAATGCTCCAGGGTCCCCAGCGACATATCAGACCTACCCTCCCACCAGATTCGGGGTACTTTCTCCGGTCACCCACTGGAGTAGGAAACACCATGTTCTGGCGCAGAGACAAACCGCTGAGGGTAGAGCTGCTTACACCCATCCACGTCACTGCTTCCTCAGCCCCTGCACATCACGAGACGTTAGATGACCCAGCTGCCAAGGAGATGAAAACCAATACAGACTTGGCTTTCAAACTGATTACATTTGGAGCGCTAGCATCGCAGGCCGCGCTGTTGATCTACGGGTACTCGCTCCTATCCGGCAGATTTCAGCAGTTCGGTATCGACCAGAACGAGCTATCGCTGAGCACACCTACGCTGCTTCTGCATGGGTACACCAGTCTATTCTCTGGTGCATTGGACGCTGCAGAACAATGGCCCATCGTAGGACCCGGCCTCCTGGCTTTCGTATTTGTGGCGATTGCTGCGCTCTTTGTTGCGGTTATAACGAGGAGGCCCAAGGCCAACGTAGTGATTGGACTTGCAGCATGGATAGGGATTGCCATGTTTATGGCGTTCTTCGCGCCTGGTGCAGGAGTTCAACAAGGTAGGGGGGCTGGGCTTGCAGATTTTAAAAGGTATACCCAGTTAGAAACTGCCGGGGACCTCGAAGCGGTGGATACCGTGGTAACCGACAGGGGTGAACGCCTGGTAGGCCATTTGATCCTGGCGGACAGCAAAAGTACGTTTCTACTCGTGGGCAGAACCCTATTTAAGCTTGATGGTACGACTGGCCGCATAATCCGTGAGACGGAGCTGAAACAACGTCCTCCCGAGATGGAAAAGCTCACACCGAAGGCGTAAATCCAAGCGCAGCAGAAAGGGCCATGTATGCCCACGTGTATGCCTAACCGATACAACGCCTACAAGGCCCAGTAAATACGGCAGCATCACCGCCCAGTTCAAACGACGCCGGGCACCAGATACAGATGAAAAAGCCCCAGGTCGAAAGGCCTGGGGCTTTTTTGTGGGCGCTATTTACCGCTTCTGCAACACCTCCAACCGCGCAGGCAAGTCTTCCTTGGGAAAGCGCTTATGCAACGCCAGCAGCTTTTCATCCGCCGCTCGGGTTTCGCCAGCCAGGCGCAGATCCACAATCTCCTGCAGCCCCTGCTCCAACGACGGCAACACAATCGCCGCACGCTTGCTGACCTTTGCCGCCGGTTCATCCGCCAACACGCTGTCGGCCTCGGCCTGCACGGGCGGCGCGGCGGCCATGCGGGCCATGGGTGCCGGTGCCGAGAACGCTTGCGGCGCCGGGCGGGCGGCTTCCTGGTGGAGCGTGGAGAAGGTGGCTGTGGAGATCTCCGGTTGCGGCACGGGTGAGCGCATCACTACACCGAGCATCAGCGCAACGCCGGCGACGGTGGCGAATGCCATTTGCCAGCGCGGTTGGCGGCAGGCTTGCAGCCAGCGTTGCCACAGGTTTGGCTGTCGCGCGGGGGCTTCATGGCGGGCGGTGTTGAGGATGAAGGCGTCGAGGGACGCTGGCGGTTCGCCCAGGCTGTGTTGACGAAAATGCGGGAGCAGCTCGTCGTCAGGTGTTTGGCGTGAGTCGGTCATGCGGGTATCTCCTCGGCCAGCAGGCGGCGCAGTTTCTGCTGGGCGTAGCGCAGGCGGCTTTTTACGGTTTCCAGCGGAGCGCCAGTGAGGGCGGCGATTTGCGGCACTTCGAGGTCGCCGTGCAGGCGCAGCAGGAAGACTTCGCGCTGGTCTTCGGGCAAATCTTGCAGTGCAGCGTCGAGGCGCGCGTGATCGCGGCTCAGGCTCAGTTGCTGCTCGGGGCCGGGGCTGTCATCGGGCTGGGCGTGCAGTTGCTCGTCGTAGCTGTCATGCAGCGGGTTATGCACGCCATGCTTGCGCCAGTGGTCGATCAGGCGGTTGCGGGCAATCTGGAACAGCCATGTACGAAAACTCGCCCGGCCCTGTGGCTGGGTGCTGCTGCGGATCAGGCTGAGCCAGGTCTCCTGGTAAACCTCTTCGGCCAGCTCGGCCTTGTTGCTCAGGGACACCAGGAACCGGTACAGCCCTTGACGGTGCCGCGCGTACAAAACCTCGAACGCGGCGGCGTCACCGCTTCGGTAGCGGGCCAGCAGCGCTTCGTCGCTGGGTGAATCATCTGGTACGGCCATGTAGTGAGCGAACTCCTTTCGAGACGTTAAAACTTTTCAATTGTGGGAGCCGAGCTTGCCCGCGATAGCGGTGGGTCAGGCAGCATTTGCGGTGCTGACAGACCGCTATCGCTGGCAAGCCAGCTCCCACATTGGAGCTTCGTTGGACTCAAGATCAGTGCTTCAGGCTCTGCGCCAACTCAACCAGTTGCACGAACTCGTTGCGCAACCCGAACGGGTCATCGCCGCGCGCCGAGCGGGCCAGTGCGGCGGTGTCCTGCAGGCTCATGTTGCCAGTGTAGCGGCCATCGCCCTTGAGCTGTTGGGCGAAGGCTGCAACGGCCGCCGAGAAACGCAGGTCGTCGCTGGCCTGGGTCGACACATTGCTGATGGGCCGCTCGAGCAGCTGGCTGTCACCACCCGCCGCAGGCTTATAGCGCACGCGCAGCAGCGCCAACTCAGCCGATGTGTTTTCAGCCGCGGGCGCAGCGGCGTAGCGCAATGGCTCCAACCAACCCTTCTGGCCCTTCGGCACAATTTCGTACAGCGCGGTCACGGTATGCCCTGCGCCGATCTCGCCAGCGTCGACCTTGTCATTGCTGAAATCCTCCCGCTTCAAGGCGCGGTTCTCATAGCCCAGCAGGCGGTATTCACTGACCTGGGCCGGGTTGAATTCCACCTGCAATTTCACATCCCGCGCCACCACCGCCAGGGTTGAACTGAGCTGGTCGACGAGTACTTTTCGCGCCTCCCGCAGATTGTCGATGTAGGCGTAATTACCATCGCCCGCGTCGGCCAATTGTTCCATCAAGTGTTCGTTGTAGTTATCCACACCGAAGCCCAGGGTGGTCAGGGATACGCCGCTTTTACGCTGGTTGGCGGCCATCTGCTTGAGGCTGTCGAAATCGCTGATGCCGACATTGAAGTCACCGTCGGTGGCCAGCAGGATGCGGTTGATACCCTTATCGATAAAGCCGGCGCGGGCCATCTGGTAGGCCAGTTCAATACCGGACGCCCCCGCCGTGGAGCCGCCAGCGGTAAGTTGGTCGATGGCGTTGCGGATCCTGGTTTTTTCACGCCCGGAGGTGGGTTCGAGCACCACGCGCGACTCACCGGCGTAGACCACCAACGCCACACGGTCCTGCTCGCGCAGCTGGTCCACTAACAATTTCAGCGTGCTTTTCACCAGCGGCAAGCCTTCGCGGCGGTCCATGGAGCCGGACACGTCCACCAGAAACACCAGGTTGGCCGGCGCCAGGTCCGCCACGGCGCGGTCGCAGGCCTTGATGCCGATGCGCAGCAGTCGGGTGTGCGGGTTCCATGGCGTGGGGGCGACTTCGGTGGTCACGCCAAAAGGTGAGCCGTCGGTGGGCAGCGTGTAGTCATAAGGGAAGTAATTGACCATTTCCTCCAGGCGCACAGCGCCGTCAGGCGGCAGGCTACCTTGGTTGAGAAAACGTCTCACGTTGGCATAACTGCCGGAGTCGACGTCTGCACTGAAGGTCGAAACAGGCTGTTGTGCGACGCTGTAGACCGGGTTTTCGGGCAAGTTCTGGTAATGCTCTGAAGGTTCGACCCGATCCGGCATGGCTGCGTCGTGCATGACCCTTGGCGCAGCCAGTAACGCAGGGACCGCCGCTCGCTTGATCAAAGCCGCCTCGGGGCGGGGTGTGGCGGGGGTTGGCGCGGCAGGCTGGGCGGCCTCTTGAGAGGATGACAGCCCGCAACCGGCAAGCGCCACCAGCATCACGGTAACCACAACGCCGCCAGCGATGGGACGCAAGAATAAGGGAGCTTGTGGCATGGTGCTGAACCTCAACAGTTAATGATCCGTTCACAGGTTCAGACGCAAAACACCTCTGGTTCGGGTTAAGGATCGTCATTCCTCGCCACACGCTCGCCTTTCGGCAGTCAGCGCCTTGTCAGTTCGAAGAACAAAGAGTTGTCGGCACTTCAGCAAAACAAGTTTCAATATAACTTGATGGCGCGTAGGAAACTTCGATAACTAAGGCACTTGACTGTTATATTCTCTTCGCCTCACTCCAAAACTCTTAACAACAATAATCACACTGTAAAAAATTCTGTATTTCCAAAGAAGACCCACTAAACACAATTTAAAAGCACCCTTTTTTCTTCAGCGAGCAATGCTTTTAAAATCAACACTCCACACAGGCTGTTTAACGCACACATAAACACAGCCACTGTTACCAAGCATGACACACTGCGCCATCAAGACACTTAAGAAACATATAACCCATTGGCAATTCATTTATAGAGTGCGAAGGTATTTCCAGCAAACGGACGTGCACTTCCCCTAAAAAAAAAGGAATCCATCTCACAACAAAAACATGGATTGCGCTCATGCGAATTGACTTCAGGCCACTTATATTTCAACAACCGAACCACGCGAAAAATAACCTGGGTCCGACTCTTCGACCGGCGCTTCAATACGCTCCCGGCCTCAGAATTCTTGGTCGATTCCTGCAGCCATTCATTCGGCATCCATATATACGCCCTTTCGTACAACCGAGGACCCAGCAGCCCTACGTACGCCCCTTCACTGAGCCCCCCACAAAACGCCCGCAAAAGCCTACTACTACAACCCATCCCATCCCATCCGATACACCGACCAAGCGCAGCTGGGACGGTAAAGATCCCACGCTGCGCCCCGACGACCCGTATGTGGCCAACCTGAATAAACGCTCTTTCGATGCACGCCAGGCAAGCGACAACCTCACGCGGGGCAACACCCAGTGGGTAGACCGAAATGGCGACGGCAAAGTCTCGGTGGGTTACTCATTCAACCGAGGTTTCGGGCAGTTCAACCAGAACCAGCAAGCGATGGCGCGCCGTGCGGTACAGGCGTGGAGCGACGTGTCCAACCTGGTCTTCGAGGAAAATGGCTCACGCGCCGAGGGGAAAATGTCGTTTGGCATATCGGGAGTGCCCACCGCCTTCGGCGCCTACCCAGGTAACCGTCCCGACGCAGGCTCGACCCAGTACAACGCCACCCGGGTCACACCCTTCGACTTGATTCATGAAACAGGTCACGCTCTGGGGCTCAAACATGGCGGCAACTACAACGGCGAACTGCGCCCAGACTCATGGAGCCACGCGCAGGACTCCCAGGCCCACACCGTCATGAGTTACTACAACGCGGCAAAAAGCGGCAAACGATTGGGGGGCGCCGACCCAGGGTCTCCCATGATGGATGACATTTCCGCCATGCAGAAACTCTACGGTGTGAATCGTCAAATCCGTCAGGGCGACACGACGTATGGGTTCAACTCCAACAGCCAGCGGGACCACTACACCCTCAAATCCAACCGGGAAGCTGCGGTGTTCTGCATCTGGGACGGTGGTGGCAATGACACCCTGGACGTCTCCGGCTACAGGGCCAACCAGACCATTAATCTCAGGGCGGGCTCGTACTCCGATGTCGGCGGGCTCAAGGGCAATGTGTCCATCGCCCGGGGCGTCACCCTGGAAAACGCCATAGGCGGTTCAGGCGACGACGCAATAATCGGTAACGACGCCGATAACCGCTTCACCGGCGGTGCTGGGGGCGACCGCATACGCGGCGGTGGCGGCGCGGATACGTTTGACTACAACAGCGCCAGCGACTCCACGCCGGACAACCCGGACACACTGATGGATTTCACCAGTGGCAGCGACAAAATCGATGTATCCAACGCCATGAAGAACGCGAATGTCTCCGCTCTGGCATTTGTCAGTGAAATGACCGGCAAGGCGGGTGATGCGGTTCTCCTGTTTGACCAGACAAGTGGCAAAGGCAGCGTGGCTATTGACCTGACGGGCGACGGCAAAGCCGACCTGCTGATACGCACCTACGGGGAGGTCAAACCCGGGGATATCATCGCGGCCGCAAACATTGGCGACCTTGCTCAGCCGCTCGCTGACCCGAGTATTCAGTCCGCGCTTACACCCAACCAGCGAGTGCGCCGTTCGATTTCACACACTCACGAAAACGCCAGTGATTCGCCCTATCACAAGAGCCATCTGATCAACGACTTTGTCAGTGGCAAAGACAACATCAATCTCACCGAGTTAATAAAAACTTCGGGTACATCACCCACCCGCTTTAGTTATAGGCGTTAACCCCAGGAAAGTTCGTTTACCCATGAGCCATGAAGCTCACGCTTCACTTCGTCTATTAAAAGGATTCAAGTAGATGTTCTCTGTCATTCACAAAACTTACTCGGCACTTTCTTCATCCGAGTCCACCTATCAGGACACGCCCTTGGCGTCCTACACCACCGATCAAGCCGCGAGGCAACTGCTGCGTACCAGCCACACCCGAGGCTTCAAATGGCAAGACAAGAACCGCGACGGCGTCATCGACATTGCCTATGAGTTTTTTACGCCACACAACCCGCACGCCGTCAGCAATGCCCCCAAGGGCGCCAGCGAATTAAGTGAGCAACAAAAGAAACGGGCGCGGATGGCCATGCAAGCCTGGGCCGATGTCGCCCGCATCAAATTCTCGGAGAACAGCACCAGCTCCGAAGGCCGACTGACCCTGGGCCTTTACGACGGTGACGGCGAGTCCTATGCATCCCTGCCCTTTCCCATGGATTTCAAAAAAGGTGGCGAGGCGTGGCTGGATAACGGCCATGCCCGCCCCCAGTCCGACCGTCACGACCGGCAGGTCATGGCGCATGAAGTGGGTCATTCGCTGGGGCTGGATCATCCTGGGGACTACACCCGGCAACCCGTCGCGCGTCATTACCTTGAGGACACTCAAGCCTACAGCCTGATGAGCTACAACCCGGAGATCAGGAGTGGTCAAAACTTCTCGAAAAACGCTGAATGGACCCACTACTCGGCGGCGCCCTTGCTGCACGACATTGCAGCGGTGCAGACGCTTTACGGCGCCAACTTCAACACCCGCAGCGGCGATACCGTTTACGGTTTCAATTCCAATACCGAACGCGACTATTACAGCCTGACGTCGCCGCGGGACGCACCGGTTTTTTGCATATGGGACGGTGGTGGCAACGACACGTTGGACTGTTCCGGCTTCAACCAAAAGCAAACCCTCAACTTGAACGCCGAAGCGTTCTCCGATGTTGGCGGCATGAAAGGCAATGTCTCCATCGCCAAAGGCGTGACGGTGGAAAACGCCATTGGCGGCGCCCAGGACGACAGGTTGATCGGCAACCACGCGAACAATCGATTAAAGGGCGGGGGCGGCGCAGACACGCTGATGGGCGGCGGCGGCGCAGACGTATTTGTCTACGACAAGGCCAGTGACTCGACGGCGGCCAACGCTGACCTGATCACCGATTTTGTCAGTGGCCAAGACAGGATCGACCTCAGAGGCCTGAGCAAAAACACTCGCACGTCACTGCGGCTGGTAAACGCCTACACAGGGCGCACCGGCGACACCGTGGTGAAGTTCAACCCCTACAGCAAGCGGTACTTTGTCGCCATTGACCTTACCGGCAATGGCCACACGGACTTTCTGCTCAAGAGCACCCGATTGATCAGGCCTCACGATATCAGCGGCCTTATCACCCAACGATAACCTTTCAGGTAAACGCGCTGCTTGAGCCGCCAGGCGCAAGCCGTCGGGCTGCCTGTGCACGCTAACTGACAGAAGGTAAATAGCCATGGTCAGAATCAACCCGAACCCCGTCACTGCTTCTTTGAATACACAGGCTGCCGATTCACCCAGCCAACCGCCCACGCCTCCCTCAGGCCAGGGTAACAACAAGAGATCCTACAATACCGATCAGGCCGCCAAACAAATCACGCGATTGGGCTTTCGCTGGAAGGACCTCAATGGTGACGGCGTCATACCCATCGCCTACCGGTTTTTCACCCCGTCGCAAGCAACCTTCAATACGCCCAAGGGCGCCAATGAATTTACCGCTGCTCAGAAAGCCGACGCCGTACGCGCGATGCAGTACTGGTCGGACCTGGCCAATATCACCTTTGCACAGGATGCGCCCGACGCCGAAGGGCAGCTGTTATTAGGCAACGACTCCCAACTCGGCCTTGCCGGAACAGGCAGCTACCCCGGCATCTACAGTAACGGCACGCAGGTGTGGATCTCTTCGGACGGCAAGGAAAGGCCCCCCACCCAAGACGGTTTCGGGCAATGGCTTATTAACCACGAGATCGGGCATACCTTGGGTCTGCTGCACCCAGGCCAATACAACGGTGACGGAGACTACGCCTCACGCGCCACCTATGCCGAAGACACCCGCGCCTACAGCATCATGAGCTACTGGTGGGAAGGCATGCTCGGGCATGATTTTGCCAAGCACCGGCGCACCCACTACCCCTCCACGCCGATGATGGACGACATCACCGCCGTGCAAAAACTGTATGGCGCCAACTACAAGACCCGCAACACCGACACCACCTACGGCTTCAACTCCAACACCGCTCGTGACGCGTTCAGCCTGCGGTCCGCAGACGATGCCCCGGTGTTCTGCGTGTGGGATGGCGGCGGCAATGACACCCTGGACTTTTCCGGCTTCCATCAGAACCAGCGCATCAACCTCAACGCTCAGCATTTTTCCGATGTCGGCGGCATGAAAGGCAACGTCTCCATCGCCAGAGGCGTAACGATAGAAAATGCCATCGGCGGTTCTGGCGATGACCTGTTGACGGGTAACAACGCCAACAATCGCCTCAAAGGTGGCGCAGGAGCAGACCGACTGACCGGCGGCGCCGGGGCCGACACATTTGTCTACGACAAGGCCAGTGACTCCACCCTCAGTCGTTCCGACCTGCTGATGGACTTCAGCAGCGGGCTGGACAAGATTGATGTGTCCGGGGCGTTGCGTGAGGCGGGTGTCAGCAGCCTGCGTTTCGTCCAACGCTTGAGCGGCCGGGCGGGCGAAGCGGTGTTGGGCTACAACCCGAGTACCCGGGAAAGCAGCCTCTCCATTGACCTGAATGGCAACGGCAACGCCGACCTGTTCATCAGGAGCAGCAGTGCAATCAGGGCCAGCGATGTGATCTCCGATGGCGCCACTGTGCACCTTCCAGTGACGCCCACACCACCTGTTCCGGCACCTGCACCTACCGTCACATCGCCTACTGTTTCGCGGACCAAACGCAATACCACTCCCTCGCAACGCGCGCCCTTCTCTGTGCAAAACTGGGCCAGTGGGTCGCTTGAGGGTTCAGCCATGCATGCCAGCGCCAAAGCGGTGGGCAGCATTCGCGAAGTGACCGTGCTGCGCGACTCGTGGGGCTACGAGCGGGTTCATTACAACACCTTGGGCACCGGTTCACTGATCGACGGGGGCGCCAGCGTATTGACCAACAAACATGTGCACGACGCCCTCGCCAAAGGCAGCAAGCTCGAGCTGTGGCTGGGTTACACAGAGGATGAGAGCGGCCGCATGCGCGTCGAGCGCAAGGTGCCGCTGGATACCCGGCCGCTCAGTAGCGACGCCAACCTGGATTACGCCGAGTTGCGGGTCGACTTGCCTCAGGCGCAGATCAACGCCCTGGCCAAGCAGTTCTCGCCGCTCAAATTGGCCGATAACACCCAGGCCCAAGCCGGGCAAAAAATCTTTATGCCCAACCACGGTCAGCAAGGCCTTGGCATTGCCTTCCTGAACGCCGCCGGCAAACCCACCAGCGTTTTGGGGCACAACTCCGACAGCGGCGCCCGGAGTTCTTTCTACCATGACGCCTACAAAATACCCGGCACGTCGGGCTCTCCGCTGATTTCGGCCGACACCGGGGAAATCATCGGGCTGCACTACGGTTCGATCATCGGCCAAGTGGGCAACAGCCGCGCCTCAATGGGCGCCGCGACGCGAGCAGAGCTGATCCAGCAGCACCGTAACCAAGCCCGCCAATGATGCCGGCACTCAGAGCCGCATCCGCAGCGAAGCCCCATTCAGTCAATGGTTCGATAGGAGTGATTACTTTGAAAACAAACCTCAGTATGCCTTTCAGTCAGCCTCATCCGATTGACACTCAACCGGGCGATGGAGCCTCGCGCACCCTCGGTCTGCAGCCGTCGAATCAAACCTCAAACCCGCATCGTTTTGTACCCCAGGCATCAGGCCAAAAGGTTCAGGAAAGTCGTCAATGGGCCACCTCGGCAGCGAGCGCTGCAAACACCCGTGGCAGCACGTATGACGCAACCCTGCGTGCAGACGATCCCTACTTAAACAGAGCAAACAGGCAGTCCTTTGACAAGCAACGGGCCATAGAGCAGCTCACGCGGCAGACAACCACATGGCAGGACTCGAACCGAAATAACAAAACCGAGATTTCCTACTACTTCAAAAACGAACGGGGTATGGGATTCAACGAATATCAAAAGCAAGAAGCCCGGCGTTCGATCCAATCCTGGGGCGACGTGGCCAATCTGGCCTTCAAAGAAAACGGCGGCGCGGCAGAAGGGCAATTGACCTTCAAAGTATTCAACGGCATCCCCTCTGCCGACGGCGCCTACCCTTATAGCCGCTACAACGGCGGTGTTGGCGGTGATACCCGCTACAACCAGTATCATGTAACACGATCCACCATGACCCACGAAATCGGTCACGCCCTTGGCCTGAGTCACCCAGGTGCCTACGACGGTAAACTAGACGATAGGAAACGTGTCTACGCCCAAGACTCCAAAGCCCATAGCGTCATGAGCTATTACGACGCTCAAAGCAGTGGCAAAAATGCCAGTCACGGCCCATTGGCCCCCATGATGGATGACATCAGCACAATTCAACACAAGTACGGCGCCAACTATCAAACCCGCAGGGAAAACAACACCTATGGCTTCAACTCCAACACCGGGCGGGATTACTACTCACTGAACAGCAACCGCGACTTGGCCACTTTTTGCATCTGGGACGGCGCCGGCAACGACACGCTGGACGTCTCGGGTTACGGCACCAATCAAGTCGTGAACCTCAGGGCGGGTTCGTTCTCGGATGTGGGTCACGGTCAAGGCAACGTCTCAATCGCCCGGGGTGTCACGATCGAAAATGCCATCGGCGGCGCAGGCCATGATGCGCTGATCGGTAACGATGAGAATAACCGGCTCACCGGCGGGGGCGGCGCCGATCGGCTACGCGGGGGCCGAGGTGCCGACAGTTTTGTGTATAACCGCGCCAGTGATTCCACGCCGCAAAACCCGGACGAAATCATGGATTTCACCAGCGGCAGCGACAAGATCGACGTGACGGGTGCGTTGCGCAGTGCGGGCCTGTCTTCCCTGTCTGTCGTCCGTGCCTGGAGCGGTAAAGCCGGTGAAGCGCTGCTCACTTACGACGAACGAAGCGGCATGGGTTCCGTGGCTATCGACCTGAATGGCAATGGCAGGGCTGACCTGTTTATCAAGACCCATGGGCAAGTCAGGCCAAGTGACCTCGTGCCCCACAGCGCTGCCAAAGTCACGACGCGCGAGACCTCAGGCGATGGTACAGCCGTGGCAAAACCGCCTTTCATCTTCGACAGCGCCCGCGATTCGACCTATTCCAATGCTCGGTTACTGACAGATTTCACCAGCGGCATAGACAGCATTGATCTGCGCGGGGTGGAGAAAGAAGCCAATACACGCCTCAAGCTCGTTGAGGCATTTACCGGGCGCATAGGCGATACGATAGTGAAATACAACCCGCAAAGCGGCCGCTATTTCATCGCCATCGACCTGACCGGCAACCGTACGACGGACTTTCTAATAAAAAGTACGCAATTGATCAGCCCCAAGGACATCATGGTTCACTAACAGCGAACAAGCGGCGAAGCATTTACCAACCTGTAATGGCCGGTAAACGCTCGTTCACGGTTGCGCAGCCGGTTTAGTCCGTGCCGTACTTCGGGTTACGCGGCCCGTACAGAATCCCGGTGCGTTGCCCTGCCGACAGCAGGCGCGCACTGGTGATACCGGCAATCGGGTGCGCCGCATCGGTAGAACTGTTGATCACCTGCTTGGCCGCCGCCGTGATCAGCATGCCCACCAGGCCGCCGCTGTTGTTGTTGCCTTCCTCGCTGGATGCGCGTGCCGAACCGGTCCACAAGGTGGTGCCGGTGCGCAGGTCGACCAGTTTGGCCGAGGCCGTCACCGAGGTGTCGCTGGAGATCAGCATGTACTTGGTGCCGTACTCACTCACGGTGATGTACAGCGCCGCGTCCGCACCAAAGATGTCATGCAGCTTGGCCGGCGCCACGCCCTGGATATCGTTGGCCGTGGTCAGGCCGTTCTGGCGGAAGGTTTCGTCCACCAGGGCAATCGGCAGCACGTAGTAGCCGGCTTCGGCCAACGGGTAGGTGACTTGCGACACCATGCTGTAGGACGCCTGCACTTCCGGCGATTCATTGATCGGCGGCAGTACCAGGATCGACTTCGGCCGCGCCTGTTTGTAGGCCGTGTAATCAATGGTCTTGGGCGCTGCGCAACCGCCGAGCAAAGCCAGGGCCAGCAAGGCGCCGGTGAGTTTTAACAGGCTCATTTAGTGGCGACTCCGGTCTTGGCGTTTTTCAGCAAAAAGTCCATGTAGGAAGCAGACTCGGGGAACAGCGCCTTCTCGGTGCGGAACTCCTGCACCATCTGGTCATCCTTGCCCATGGTCATGTACAGCATGCCCAGGTGCGCGTGGTAACCCGGCGGCGCTTTGCGGCCACTGGCGTTGATCTTTTGCAGATCGCGCTCCAGTGCCTCGACCTGCGCTTCCTTGGGCTCGCCCTTGAAGTATTCGTAAACCTGCGGCTGGTAGCTTTCCCACTGATACAGGGGTTGGGGCGCCGTGTGGCACCCGGCGACCGTCGCGATTGCTGTCAGCATCAGCGCTAACTTAACTGCCTTGCTCATCCGTGTACTGCTCCTTGAGGTACTGCTGATCAGTTGCGCGGGTTCCAGGCGCCGGCGTTGATGCCGTCGACGAGGCGGTTGATGGCTTCGCGCATGGCCAGGTCCAGGACCTTGCCATTGAGGGTGGAGTCGTAGCTGGCGGTGCCGCCAAAGCCGACCACTTCACGGTTGGACAGGGCGTATTCACCGGCGCCCTGAGTGGAATACACCACTTCGGAAGTGCTGATGTTGACGATGTTCAACGCGACTTTGGCGTAAGCCACTTGGGTTTTGCCACGGCCAAGAATGCCGAACAGCTGGCGGTCGCCGGTTTCTTTGCGGCCGAACTCGGTCACATCACCGGTCACCACGTAGTCAGCGCCCTTGAGCTTTTGCACGGTGCCTTTGATCGCGGCTTCCTGGGAGATTTCACCCATGTTGTCGCGGTCCAGCACGCTGAAGCGGTTGGTCTGCTGCAGGTGGGTGATCAGGATGGTCTTGGCCTGGCCACCGAGGCGGTCAACGCCGTCGGAGAAGATGCCGCGCATGTAGCTCGAACGGTTATCGAACTTGCCCACGGCGATCGGCACGCGCACGCCGGAATAGGCGACGTTGGCGCTGGCGACTTGTTCCACCGGCATCGCGCGGTTGCTCTCCGTGGCACAACCGGCCACGGTCAGCAGCGCTGCGGCGGTGAGGCCCGACAGCAGGATTTTGGACAGTGTTTTCACAGGGTGCTCCTAGAGTGAGAGTTCAGCCGTTGCAGCAGGTAGCGCTAGCGGGACGGGATATTGCGTAAATCATCGACGATAAAACGGCTCAGCAAGCCGGTGTAAAAGGACTCCACACTCGAGTTGCCGGAGTTGGTCAGCACACCGGCCATGGTTTTCATGTTCTGCCAGTCGCCGCGGTAACCCCCAGGCATAAGCCCCTGGCGAGCTTGGGAAAAGTGCAGTATCTCGGCATCGGCCTTCTTGATCTTGACCGAATAGTTGAAGTCGACACTGGCGAGGATCGTGTTGTCGTCGACGATGGCGGTCATGAAGCCGCCTTGGGTGTCCTGGATGCGCCGCGTATAGATCACGTCAACATCGAGCAGGTAGTCGGCCTTCTCTTTACTGGTGGCGTAGCGCTTGGCCTGGAGCAGTCGATTGATCAGGTCGACGCCCAATTGCTGGCGAACCTTGGCATCCGGCAGAAAGCGCTCGTTCTTGCCCACAACGTCAACGTCGAAGGTGTCGAGCCAGTAAGTGGCCGTCTTGGGAATGGTGACCGGCGCCGGCGAGATGTAGTAATCCGGCTTGGAGGCGCAGCCGGCAATCAGGCAGATGGCCAAGAGAAAGGCAAAAACGCGCATTGCTTTATTCGTCCCTGAAAGGTGGCATGTTGCTCGTGCCGCGGCATTTTACGGGGTTGCCCAACGTACTCAAGCGGTTTCGGTGCGTAGAGCAGGCGGGCTGTTGATAACAATCGTCTTCGCCAGCATGTCACCCAGGCGACGGCGTATGCCGAACAACACAAAAAGGCCATCCAACAGGCTGAACAGCAGTTTGGGCACATTGCGCAAAAACGATTGGAACACGCTGCAGTTGGTGGGGTACGGGTAACCCACCACAGAGGTGCGGCACAGGCGTTTGCCCAGGCTTTGCCCATTGGGCAAGGCATCGCAGAACAGCATGTAACCTACCGCCAGCCAAAACAGCAGGAAGTGCAGGTAGTGAAACACCACGGCGCTGCCTGCTGAAGAAAAATACACCGCGACGTAATCCAGCCAACCCTTCAAGAACAGCAGGACAAACACCACGGCCATATCGATGACGTAGCCCAAAAGGCGCTTGCCTGGGCTGGCAAGGTCGTAGCCGGCGGAGGCCGAAACTGAGTCGTTCATAACGCTGTTGATCCCTACGGTGAGAAAGGAAGGTGTATGCCCGATTGAAGCGGCGGTTTAACGCCTACTTGGGAATAATGATCGGAATAAACATCGGCGCGGGCGCCGGCGGCGGCTTGATCTGGCCTTCGCTTTCCACCACGGTGATGCCTTTGCCTTTCAGGGTTTCGAACAACCGCTCGGTCGCTGCACCGTCGTCGTAGCCACCTTCATCAATGGTCACGCTAAAGCCCAACAGACGCTGGCTTTCGGTGAGTTGCACCTGCCGCGCGCGGAAGAACGACCAGATCGAAATCTTCTTCAGGGCCGACAACTTCACGTTGGCCAGCGACTCATACTTCATGGTCTTGCCGTTCCAACCCATCACGTACAGGTCGTTGGCCGTGAGCGCAAAGGTGCAGAAGTAATAGGCGCCCGTATTGGAGTTGGGCGTGGTCATCACCACGGCACAACGGCCATGTTGAACAATGGGGTCCGTGATGCCTGGGAAGTCTTTCACCAGGTCTGCAGGGTACTGCGCGCGGTCGTAAAACACCGTCGCCCGGTCGTAGGGTGTGGTGTTGCAGCCGGCAAGTAACAGCGCAACACCCAGCAAAATCCATGCAGCAAAACGCATTGAGTACTCCCTATGGCAGCTGGTTTTTTAACGCAGCTGCGCTGTCCATAAATGCTGAGCCTTTGGGGTGATGGCTCTGAGCCACTAGCGTATCGGCAACCCCGTCAAATACATGAGCAATGCTTTCTCACTTCATCGACGGGCGGCCGCATTGGCGAACTGCTCAAGCTGCGGCGTGATGCCGTCATCGGAGCTACTCGTATCCATACCGTGTTTATCTCCCGTCAAAAGAACGAGGGTAACGTGAGGAAAAGCATCAACGCCCACAGCGCCGCGCCCGGCACCATGATCAGGTAGTTCCAGACGTTGAAGCGGGCATTGCTCGAGCCATCGGCATCACCGGCCGCAAAGTTGAGCATCGCCTGGCCCTTTTGCATCAGGTAAGCGCGCAGCGGGATCGAGATAAACAGCCAGACCGCAACCGCTGCCGTGCTTTCAATGTGATCAGACAGTCTGTCGACGATATGCGCCGCCACCGTGATCACCACCAGCATCGTCGCCCACTGCTCAAAATCAAAAATATACGAGCGGCCCGTGATGCGAATCTGATGGTCGGCGCGCCGGTACAGCTTATGCACAAAGAAAATACACAGCAGCCCGCGTGCCCAGGGCCAGATGTCGGCCTGGGTGGCCTTCTTGTAGTTGCTCCAGTGCTTGAAGGACCAGAAATACATATAAAGGCCCAAGCTCAGGACCGACAAAATAAACAGCTTTCGCTCGGCGATGACGTAAAACTCAGGCGTGACCTGTGGGGCAACTTCAAGATTGGCAGTGGGGGTGGCGAAAACGTTTTCGGTCATTGTTCAGTCCTTGATGATGAAGTGGAAGCCGCCGGTAAAGGCAGCGCTCAACGCGCTTCGCGCTCGCGCTGCTCGGCGCAAATCTGCTCCCAGCCTTTCACGACGGTGCCGGTGTATTTGCCACAGGTCGCGCCCTCCAGATTCGCGTCGAGCTCGTCGCGCTCAGGCGCAAGCCACAGCGCTTCAACCAGGTAGGCCGCGCCCGCTGCCAGCACCAGTACCACGGCCAAGCGTGTTGCCAGGTAGCGCGCCGTGGCCCGCGGCGTGCGTGAGCGCTCGAACACAAACGCGAACAGCAGCCCAATGGCGCCCATCAGGAAAACACCCAGCGCCGAGCCGAAAGCGCCGGCGGTGGAGCTGTCGAAGTAGGCCCACGCCAACATAGAGACGCTTGCACTGACGAACATCAGCAGCAGGCAAATTCCCTGCACTAACCGCCATCCCATTACAGGCCGACCTTGAGAGACCGCTCAGACGACCAGGAATCCTGGCCAGCCGGCAATAGCGGCTCGGCAGGAATGCGGTATTTACCAAATGCGGCGATTACGGCCTGGTCTACCTCAGCGTTGCCCGAGCTTTGGATCAATGCGATGTGCGGCACATTCGAACCCGATTTGCCTTGCACTTGCAGCGTCACCGGTTTGCTGACGCTGGCGCGTTGGATGTGCTTGTTCAAGGCAATCTCGATGTCCATCGTCGTGCGATTCAGGCTCTTGCGACTGGTATCAGCCCAGACGTCGTTGTAGCGCTGCGTCTGTTCAGGCGTCAGCACCGGCCCTTGAGCGCGAATGCGCTGAATGCCCTTCCACGCGACATCGCCGGCATGCTGGCTGGCCTCCACGTAATACATCATGGCCCCGAACAAATCCTGCGGGCCACCGCGACCCTCCTCCATCAATTTGGCCAAGGCGAGCTTACTTTTATCGCTGTCGCTGCTGGTCAGCGCCAACTGATAAAGACGGCGCGCCTCCACGTCGTTGCGCGCTTGCCCGTGGCCCTCCTCGGCCATACGCGCCAGCCTCTCGTAACCGATGCCATCCACGGCGGCGACGGACTCATAGAGCGATTTGGCCTTGGCAAAATCTTGCGGTACGCCGCCACGACCGGTTTCGTACAAACCACCGAGCGCAGTCTTACAGCGCACGTTGCCGTTATCGCTTGCGTTACGAATGGATTGGACCTGTTCTACCGTAAGGCTTTTCGCGCCCTCAGACAGCACGCATTGAACGTTGGCCAGGCTCTGTTCAAAGGAGCTGGGTGGTGCGGAGGCTTGACAGCCTGCGACGAAACCCGCGATTGCCAGTACAACCATTGCCTTGTTCATGGGATGCATCCGTGTAATCAGAAAATAGAGAGCAGGCCAGCATTAACGCACTCGCAGGCTTACTTGAGTTCTTTCACCAGATACCCACTGGTGATCTGCGTAATACCCGTGAGTGCGCGGCGCAACGCCTCAGGGTCGGTGCGATACGTGAGCGGCGTGTAGCCGTAGACATTCTGGCCATTGAACGGCGTGACCGTCTCCACCGTGCGCCAGAGCATATCGTCGCCACGGTCCATGCGCGCCACCACCGTGAGTGTCGGGTACACCACGCTGCTGAAACCCTGGGTCAGGCGAAAGCCCCACTCGCCCACCGTGAGCTCAATTTGCGCGTCGGCCGGCTCATCGTCACCCACGACTTTGAGCGATGAGGTTTTACCCAGGGCATCGATAAAGCCCTGCTTGAGCAACACACCCAAGTCGATGTTTTCGGCGTCCATCACCGTGAGGATCGCCGCAGGCGTCGACATCTCGGCCAGTTGTCCAACCTTCATGCCACCGGCAAACCCCGCGCCGCTCAAAGCCGCCGTGCCCAGCTTGCCCGCGCCGCTGGCCATGCCGACGCCCGCGCCAAGCCCGGCGCCCAGTGCCGCGCCCCAGGCTTGTTCACGGCCCATGTAGACCATGTTCTTTTGCCACTTCACGGGCAAAACCTTGACCGTTTTGACCTGCGCACGGTGTTCGGGCGTGAGGGGCTGGCTGACGCAGCCGCCGAGGATGAGGGTGGAAAGCAGAATCAGTAGAAGGTTTTTCACATCAGTCCTTTAATGTTTTATTCAAGTTGAAGTCGTTATGCGACTTGCCTGCCGCCTTCAAGAATCCAGCAGCAAACTCCGCATCCACGTTTAACAACAGCTCCAGCACATCATAAATTTTCCAGCGATGCGGCTCCGGGTTCGCAGCCATCGCCAGCAGATGCTCACGCAGTGCAGGTAGGTATTCGTTGAATTGGTTGCGGCTGACCAACGAAAACATATCGGCGATTTCAAAGGGGCGCCCATTCGACAAATGAATGATTTTAACAATCGGCGCATAGATTTCAGCCCGTGCTTTTTCACCCTCACCCGCATCGGCCAACCGGCAAAAGTAACCAACCAACGACCTCAGCACAAACTTGTAGGTCTCATCGTGGCCGTGCAGCCGATGTGAATCAAACCCTTCGAACGTCTGGACGTTGTCAATGATATGAGCGGTATAACTCAAGCCTTCTTGCACGCCCCAACTCGTCAGCAAACGCGCGGCCAACAGCCGCACACCGTCATCGGGATGAGCCCTGAGCAACGCCGTCACGCCGGCGACGCGAGCGTCGGGAATATCTTCCGGGTCCAGGTCTGTCGCATCCACAGCATAATCGGCATGCGGGGGCACGAAGTGCAGCAGGTCATTGAGCTTATCGTCCACGTCTTGTCCTCGAGCAGCGCCGGGCTTTGCGTCGTCATAGATGTCGGCAAGGCTGGCCAGAAGGGGTTGCACGTAATGGAAGCCCTGACAAACGATGCGTTCGGGGCGGATGAACAGCAACAACGACCGGGCCTGGGGCCCGGCCGCTTCAAGCGTGTTTAACTCACTTGCTTTCTTTTGCCACGGTGCCCAAGGACGCGTCCTTGACCAGATAACGGCCTTCCACATCGCTCAGCACTTTGAGGCTGTTGCGTGCCACGGCGAAGCCCATTTCGACTTCCTGCTTGAGGTAAACCACCTCACCCGCCTTGACGTTGATCGGCATGTCAGCCCAGTTTTCAGCTTTGGAGCTGATCACGTGCTGGCCCGGCGTCACGAAGAAATAAATGTATTGGTTGCCACGGTTGTAGCCCATCTCCGAGTCGGCTTCCTTGTCATCCAGGAACACGTTGAAGCGCACCATCATCCCCACGTTGCTTGGGCGTACTACGTACACCAGGCCTTTGTCGGCGACAGCAGCCTTGGGCAGCGAGTAGTTCGCCACGTCCGCCTGCATTTTCTCCACCGACGGTGTCGAGGAGCAGCCAAACAGCGTGGCCAGGGACAATACAACAGCAGCTTTGCAGAACAACTTGATCATGTACTTCTTCCTTGTGGTGTAACGGTAGAGCGGGTTGATGCGACGGCGATTGACCGGCGCGGGTGCTTTGATGCGTTTAATCATCGCCAATGTGTCGGCCAGGGATCTGAAGACATGAGGCGGTGTGCGTGGGCCAGTACTTTGATGCCTTGCGTGGGTTTGGGTGGGGGGCTTATAGTCCGGCCCGTCGCCCAAATGGCGATCAGGTTTGGCGACCTGACAACAGAGTGCAAAAGCAACCCGCTTCTATGCAGGTGTTTTTGCACCCGCAAAGCTGTGCATGTTATGGCGGCTGTGCGCGGGAGACCTTCGGGTCTGCCGGTTTTCTCTGTTGCCGGTTCGCCAACCTGCGTACAGCTGCCACCCTTTCGTTTGGCGACGAATGAGTGGTGGCTTAATCCAATAACAGAGAACTGAAAATGAACCAATACATGCCCCTTACGGGCCACGACAGCACCGTCCCCGCTCTGCTCATCGACACCTGTGCGCCCCTCGACGTCCTCCACGACGCCGCTGTGTACCGGATTCGAGCCGTCACCCAACTGCTGGAAAACCTGGCCTTTCGCGAACAGCTCAGCAGCGATGCTGTGGTGCTTCAAGACTTCGCCCAATTGCTGGCCATTCCGCTGCGCGATGGGTGTGATTTGCTTGATGTCATCATGCGCAGGCTCCATGCCGACCCATCCTGAGTAGAAACCGGGCGGCCCTGGCGCCGCCCAACTGATACGCGCAACGTCACCCATACAAGGTACGAAAATACGCATCAACCCAATCGCTGGACCAAAAAGACCGTTCAGAAAATTCAAACGACTCACACACCGCGATGCACCCTCTGAGTGGCGCAGGTATATCCTCAATGCTCGCCGTAATAGTGGGCAGCAAATACCTGAAATAATCCCCTATCTGGCTCTGCCCCTCATAGCCCACCGGGTAATCTTCATTGGGCACGCTGCCTTCCACCCCATGGTAAACATAGAACCCTTTGACCGACGGCACGTTATATTCCGTCAACGCCAACTCCGCTGACGAGCGCTCACCGATGAATGCTTCTACGTCTGCTCTTCGGGCAAGGTGCCGATAGGTGCGAGCGGAATACAGGCCAAGCATCGTTTCACCTTGTTTGCTCTCAGGGTAGGTATCGAACTCGACAGACTCCTCCCACAGGTATTCGCTCAATCGATCCAACTTCGACTCTACATCAGGCAGCGCTAACAACACGGCCGGCAAACGACCAAAGCAGTTATTCACCATCACGGCGATTGCGCCTGCCTTGTCCATGGCGAACCATGTAACGATCTCGCCAAAGCCGGGGGTCCAGTCTTTATTGATAGACATTTATTGCCGTCCGTTCGTGTGTATTGGCTGCAATAAGGGAAGCGGATTTACTTAAGCGACAGAGGGCGTTGGACAATTAGATAAGCCTCCCCTATTTTCGCATTTACCGGCTATATCTCTTGTTATCGCTTCACCGACCGCCACGTCACCAGCCCATCCAAGCCATGTTCAGACTTCAGGAATTTGAGTACGTTTTGCGCCTCGGCCTTTTCCTCAAACGGCCCCGCGTAAAGGTGTGGCGGCTCATCAAGCACTGTCGGTACATCGATGAGCGCCATCTGTGACGCCATCCGTTCAAACGCCTCATCCGTATTGGCCGTCATACGCGCTACCCAACCGCTTCGATCTCTCAAGGCAATCGGCTCCACTTGCGCCCCGCAGTGCTTACTGCGAGAGGCCGCCGCCTGGATGGATTGGTTGCAGGCTGGGCAAGGGCGCAGATCCGGGTGCACCAAGGCGTCAACACCGGTCTTTGCCAGCCGGGGCATTAACAACACAGCGACCAGGGCGAACGCGGAAAGGAAGAGCGAGATCGCAAACCACCGGGGACCTGAGCGCCCGCGTGTGCTTGCAACGTAAGCCGTGACGGCTGCGATAATGAGCCAGAAGGGGAGTGAGGTACCCATTAGACTTCCTTGTTTGAGTGAGTGGTGCGCCTGTTGAACAAGCAGGTAAAGGAAGAACAGTGGGCCGAATTACTTAACTGGCGGAGCATTTCGATTAGATAAATCGTCCCCTTTTCATTTTTTAAGCTCCCGGCCACAAGGATTGATCATCTGCATGATCTCTGTATTGGTTGTATAGACAACGGCAGAAGTCCTCGAAACATAAATTGCCTCACTGGTCCGCCCAGTGGCTTCCACAAAATTACCCTCTGGCCCCAAATAGGCTTTTTTTCCGTCCGGCACCATGACGTTGAGCATGAGCTTTTTTTTCTTCATATCCGGTTTATTGTGCACATCGACTGTCCAAACCTGCAGCGCATACTCTTGGGTGAATAAATAGAAATTTGGTGAGGTCTCTCTGGACTCGAAGAGGTGAGCGCACATGACGTCACTGACCATGACTGTTAAGTCGGGTTTATAGTGCTGACTGCTATAACTGGCAAGTATCAGCTTTGTGCGCGTCTGTACCGCCAGTGCGTCCTGTGGATGACACGGTGTCATGTCACCATAAGGATAGGTGCACCAGGTCACCTGAGTCATCGTGACAATCTCGTCAGGCCTTACGGAAAGATCCTTTTGGATGGAAATCTGGTCCTCGGGCTTTTCGTAGGGAATGCCTGAGCAGCCTGTTAATAGCGTTAGACTGAACAGAGTTACCAGGTAAAGACCTTTTCGGTATACGCTCCGATATATCATTGTCGAAGTTCCTTTTCTGCTGCCATGGCTTTTCAACCACTGCTAAATAGACAACCCGGGGTTGGAAAAATTTGGGTCATAACACAATACGAACACTAAGGCATTATTAAGGTCGTGATCTGACCTCGTTTACTCAACTGCTGCTCTGATTCAAAACATTTATTTCGCGCCAATGTATACTTTCTGGCAAAGCCTGATTTTGACTAAACAGAGAAAAGACCTCAATCACATCATCAATATTAAACCACTCATCTTTTCTCAATTCAACGCGCCCTCCTCCAAACGACAGTAAAGCCCCATCTTCAAAGTTCATGCTGGAATTTGAATGAAAACCTCTAAACAGCTTTTTATTTTTAGCGTCATATCGCTCAATGAAACAAGTATACCTACCTCCCGCAACTTGCAAGTAGTTACCTTCATCGTCGGTAATACATGCGAATGAGCTAGGACCATAGCTTTTTAATTTCTTTAGCGTTTTTATAAGCTGCGCCTGACTAACATCAGCTATTACAGGACTATTTTCGGCTTCGAGCTTCATACTTCCACAACAATAAATGGGCAGATTTATTTAAACAACAAAACACTTCTATTCAACATAGTCTGCCCGCACTCTTTGTTAGTCCTATCCCAAAAAACTGTGGGCCATCCTATTTTAACTTTTTGCTACATCCCTTACACACTTCCAGCTTTATTTCTGACATGCACACAAGTAACAAGTCGACTTTCTGCGTCATAATGAACGGTTATAACTTTCTGCTTTAATGAAAACTCACACCCAGGACTTGTAGGTGCTCTTCCGGGAATACGTATGGAGGGTACATCCCGCGCAGGCTGTCCAAGAAGATTGATTGAATCGTCGACGGTCTCAATATCTAGACACTCCCTCTTTGTTTCGGAGTCAGCCTGAAAATACTCCTCCGTGGCCTGATAATAAACTCTGTAAGCCGCAATAACTCCGTCGCCACCGGATTGAAAGTAGATACCGCATTCTGGCAACTTTAAAAACTCATCATCTTCAACTTTAGCGTAATCAACCATCGGCATTGACTTCCTAAAATTCGCTAAAGCCTCAATCAATGATCCGCCTAAATAATCATTTGGATTCATACTTAATACCCACCCCCCAAAGGAAACAGAAAGGAAATAGAGGTCAGGCCACCATTTTCTCTATTCGTTTTACTCACATATTGGGCGTCCTGACAGACCACAAAAAGTGGTCTACCCCCTATTTCCCCTATTTCTTCGCCCCCTTTGCTCCTGCGACTTCTGAATCCCACTTTTCCCTCAATCAAAGACTAATAAAGTCAAATACCTCAACAAACACTCTTTTAACCTCTGGCAATGCATCAAGATTGGCAAGCGCTTCATCTGGGGATACCGGCATATCATAGGGTTCAAATCCTCGACCGACCGCAATGCCGTATAGTGCATATTCATAGGCGTCAGAATGCTCCCAGTGAGGCACATACCCAATCACCTTATATATTTTGAAGATCTCATCATTAAACTCTATCAAGTCAAACAAAAAATCCGGCGCATCACTCAACGAAACAGCCTGAGCACACCACGCGTTAAACTCTTGTTTTTCTATAGCCCCGCAAAAAAGACAAGTTAATACAAAGGCCAATAACTCATCACTGTAATCACCCGCCACTTTAAAATTCATCGTCACATTCCACCCCCCATTGCTTCGCCGCCTATGTGACCAGTTTTTTTATGTACCAACTCGGGGACCAATTGCATTCGCCCGCTGTCCTGATGGTGATGCCAAGTATATCCATCAATTTTCTTAGCACCTGCGTTTATCTGTTCGAGCTGCTTAGCCGTAAAGCTTGAGGTTTGAAGCTGCCCTTGCTGAATAGCTGCCGCCAAATCTTGAGTCGCAAGCTTCATCTGCCCCTCGTAACTCGCCGACTTAAACTTATCAATTGATATCCGAGTATCGAATGCAATGACATCATCGAATACAGGAAACCCTTTGTTATCGAAAACGACCCCGGTGACAGGGTGCCGTTGCCCTGCCAAACGCACATTGCGCCCGTCCACTGGCGGGACTGTAGTGGACGCAACGTTATCACGCCCGTAGATGGACTCAAGTTCAACCCTAGTAGTTTGAGAGTTATATGGATTGTTCGAGCCCGTTGCTTTTGCACTGAAATAATCATCAGGCAGCGCACACGGCCCCGTATTGTGCACCCACGTCTTCAGATCCCCAACGTAGAACGTGTGCCCCACATCAACCGTCAGGTTGTACGTCTTGCCCACTGGCAGGTAAAGCTCCAGCGACTCAACCTCAGATGACGTGTTGTCCGTGTCGCCATCTGCCAGGGATTGCAGCAGGTCGCCCGGCTTCAGATCGATTACAGAGATAAAGTCGCGCTTGGCCGGAACGTAGAACGGGTGGCCGGGGGTGACCAGCAGGGTTTCGCCTTGCGCTTTGCCGTCGGCGCGAACGCTTTTCAGCTTGAGGCGGTAAATCGGTTGGTCAGAGCGTTGATGGGTGGCCAGAATTTTAGCGGCGAAGGGTTTGCCGCCTTTTTCGGGTTTGCTCCAGACCACGTCGCCGACTTTGAGCGACTCGATAGTGCGGTCGCCGTTGGGGGTCGAGACTTTGGTGCCGGCCGCGAAGCAGCAAGGCTCTTTGTAGTTCGAGAGAACAATGTCATTGCGTCGGGTCGCGAAAAGGTCATCGGCCCTGGCGAAGCTGCCCACATCACCGGTGTAGACGGTTTGCTCGTATTTCCCAATCGAGGTGGTCGGGGCTGTCGCAGTGGCGCCTGGGCGCTCGAAGCGCACGGCCGAGTCGAGGCTGGTGGGGTTCAGGCCATAGTTGGGGATGTCATCCGCAACGCGTGCGATGCCGCTGCTGCCAAGCGCTTCCTGGCGCCCCACGCTGGCCAAACCGACGTCGCTACGGGCCACAAGTGCGCCGTCGACCCTGACGACGCTTGAAGCCTCGCCAAACTTGGAAACCTGCCCAAATCGGCCGGAAGGCGTGATCATGGTTAAACCATCAGTCAACAACTCAGTGACTTGCGCCGCTGACTCATAGCTGTTGCCTTGCAAGTTCGAGACAAATTCCCTGCCCTTCTGCCTGGTGATGATTTGGCCGCCGCGGTCCACCGAGGGGTCGGCAATCGGCCCCAACAGGGCGTCGGTCACTTCCAGTGGGCTGCGATTACCTAAAAACCCACCGGCAACCTTGGAAAAGCCTTGCACTTGCCCCCATATACTGCGGCCAGCCCCTACCGCCAGGCCTTTGGCAAGGTCGACGTAGTCAGTCGGTTTGCCGCTGTAATCCAGGTTAGTCTCGTAGAAATCCACCAACCCTTGGGTGTTGAGCCCTTTCGGATCACCCAGGTAGTCGATGTTGATAGTGCTGTCTTTGAAAGCCGTAGGCCGAGTCGTGCGGAAATCAAGAATCAAGGCCGCTGTTTCATTACCGCTGTACCCACTCGAGCGCCCGTCTGCAGAGGCGTCAGTTCGGGCGTATTGGTTTGCAATAGGCGCAAGCGCAATGCCCAGATTCTGCAAAGTAAGCGTGTCGATAGCGTCTACGTCTTTTTGCGAGATTGACTTGCTCCAGCCCTCATCGGTGTTGTACGCCAGAGCAACGCCCATCAGGCGCGTGGCTTCCTCAACGCTGATCTTCTTCTGTTCCGCCAGCACGGGTGCTTGCTTTTCAATCAGCTCAGGCGCACTTGGGTGCAGCTGCTCGTTGTACCGCTCAACATTGCCCGCTACCCACGCGGCGTCATTCGGGTTGCCGTTAACCAGAGACCCGGCGGCGATACCGATGAGTTGCGCGGTGGCGACTCTGAATTGATCATCGGTGACGAAGCGCTCATCCAGGTACTTACCGAGGTTTTTGTTCGCAATCGCCGTCAAGCCTTCAGCCGCACCGGCGGCGATGGCGCCGGTCTTGAAGTCGCCGCCTCGGGCCGCTGTAAGCGCGCCACCGAGGAGCGCATGCAGCAAGACCTTCTGCGTCGAGCCAGGGCTCAGGTCCAGCTCGCTCGCGAGGTTGCCAATGCCATTGTTGCCGGCCGCCGCAGCAAGGTCGAAACCTTGCGACACCAAGGCCGAGCCGAGGTTGTCTTTCAAGCTGCCGCCGTTGATGGCGGTGGAGATGCCACTTTCGATCACCGCATGCGTGCCGCCGCGCAGCACCGCATCCTGCGCTTTCTGCCAGCTGAGCCAATCACTGGAATAGCCCGGGTTCTGTACCGGCCCCGCCGTGGTGACTTTCGCGCCCGCACCCTCGGCCGGGCTTGCGCCCTTGAACCAATTACTGTCTGCGTAGTTCAGCGCCCCGGTTGCCAGCCCGGCGATGGCGGCGTTTTTCAAGCTGCTGCTGCTGAAGGTGTCCTTTAGCGCAAGGCCGAGGTTGCCTTTGTTATTGATGGTACTCACAGCACCGGTACTGGCCAGCGAGGTCAGTGCGGCGGTGGCCATCATGTTGCCAAGCCCGGCACTGGTGGCTGCTACGGCCGCCGACGTACTGGTCGCCGCAACCGCAGCTGTGCCGGCGGCCATGGTAGAGCCGGCGCCTACCGCACTACCCGCTGACGCTGCCAATGCGCTCGCGCCGCCTGCCGTCACGATGGTGACGATGATGATGACCGCCAGCATGGCCCCCTGGCCCATGCCCGAGTTGCTGTACTTGAAGGAGTCATGCAGCTCTTTTACCTGGCGCCAATCCACGTCGCCGCGCTTCTCGGCTTCTTTGATCCAGGCCAATTGCGGGTCGGCCTTGACCATGGTGTCGATGGTCTGGCTGACGGTTTGCTGGTCGACTTGCTTGACGTCGATTTTCAGGCCATTGACGGCCTCGATGACGGTCTGCCCTTTTGCAACCAGTTCGCTCTGGCGCAGGGTTTCATCGGTTTTGCCTTTGCCCTTCATCGAGAACCAAGCCATGTCGCTCTTGCTCTTGGTATGGCTCTCGTCGTGATAGTCCTTCACGCCTTCAAACGTCACGGCGCCGCCGCTTTTCAGGATCAGGTCGTTGCCGCTGTTGAGCTTGGCGACCTGGTACAGCTGGTCGCCGTTGCTGACCAGGGTCAGGTTGCCTGCGGTCTTGATCTCAGTGCCGACGTTGGTGGTTTGGGTGACTTCGTCGCGCTTGGCTTT
The DNA here is from genome assembly GCF_009834565.1 of Pseudomonas sp. R76. GTDB lineage: Bacteria > Pseudomonadota > Gammaproteobacteria > Pseudomonadales > Pseudomonadaceae > Aquipseudomonas. The sequence goes on along the minus strand of NZ_CP019428.1, from coordinate 242,318 downwards.
TTTCGCGCCCCACCCACCGTTCTCCTTCATGTCATACAACGTATGCGTGCTGTTCTGCGCCGCCAGCAGGTTCAACTTATCGCCGCTGTACAGATACGCTTCATTGCCCGCACTGATCTTGCTCGCCACCAGCGTCGTATCGCGCCCGGCCTGGCTGGTAAAGTTCGCGCCCGCCGTCAGTACGCTGGCTACTTGCGTGGTCTGCTCATCCGCTGTCTTGATGCGTTTTTTGCCGTCTTTTTCTTTGCCTTCGACGTTGTGCATGTCGCTGACGGAGGCGACGTTGAGGTCGCGTCCGGCCTGGATGTTCAAGTCTTTGCCGGCGGTGGCGTTGCTGCCGATGATGTTGACGTCTTGCCCGGCCTGCATGTTGAGGTTGCCGCCCGCCGTGACGGTGGCCGCGAGGTTTTTGACGTCGGTGGTGATGGTGGATTTTTCGCCGCCGTCGATGGTTTTGTGGATCACGCTGGTGTCGCTGGCAGCGACTAGGTTGAGGTCGCGGCCGGCGGTGAGGGTGGCGTCGTTACCGGCGACCAGTGCGCCGTGGTTGTTGAGGTCGCGCCCGGCGTCAATGGCCAGGTTGCCACGCGCGGTGATGGTGCTCGCGCTGGCGTCGGTGAGGGTGCGCATGCCCACGCCTTCACGCACTTGGATCGCGGTGTTGTCGTTGGTGATGTCGCCTTTGATGCTGGCAAGGCTGACTTGGCTGCCCCGAATTTCGCCGCCCATGGCGTTGCGGATGCTGTCCTGGGCCAGCAGGCTCAGGTTGTTGCCGGCTTCCATCAGGCCGCCGTTGTAAATGCTGCCGCTGCTGACGGCGGAGAGGTTGTTGCTGGCACGCAGGGTGCCGACGTTGACCAGGTCGCCACCGGTGACCAGGTTGAGGTCACGGCCCTGGATCAGGCTGTTGCCGCGCACGTTGCGCGATTCGGCCTGGGCCAGGTAGAGCACCGGCACGAGCACGGTCTGGCCATCGACCACGCGGTTTTCCATCCACACGATGTCGTGGGTCAGGGCGCCGACTTGCTGGCTGGTGAGCGTCACGCCGACGCTCAGGCGCAGGGCGTCTTTGCTGGCCAGGGCGTTGTCCATCAGGTAGCGGAATTGGTCGGCGTCGCTGAGCAAGCCACCGGCGAGGAAGCGTTGGCCGGTTTGCGCAATTACCGCGTCACGGATCAGGCGGGTTTCGTATTGGCCATCGCCGAGGCGGCGCCAGGCGTTGTCGGAATTGAAGCCAAGTTTGCCGAGCATGTAGTCGGAGCTGAAGAAGCCCGATGCGCTGGTGAACTCGGGGTTGGTTTCGATCAGGTAGTGGCTGGTAGGGTCGGCACTTTTGACGAACAGGCCATAGTCGCCCTTGGGCAGTTGGAAGTACGGCGAGGTGGTCGGGTCGACCGGCGCGAACGGCGTGCCGGTGTAGTCCACGGGCACGAAGCCGCCGCCCGGAGTGAGCGTGACCGCGGGCAACACGCTGCCGGGCGCCTGGGCGCTGGCGTCGTTGACGTGCTTGCTGAGGTTGATATTGATGCCGCCGACGGGGATGCCGGTCTGGTCGTTGCCGAGGGTGCCGGTCAATTGCGCCAGGGTGTTGTCGTGCAGCGTGCCGTTTTGAATTTTGTTGGTGACGTTAGACAGGTCTACGGTGCCGCCGGCCTGCAGGACGGCGTCGTAGGCGAGGCCACCGTTGGGGGTCCAGGTGGTGACGTCGCTCGTTTGCCGGAACGGTGCGCTGTTGGGTGACAGCGCTTTGAGGGCTTCAAATTTCGCCTGGTCAAAATTACCGGCCGCCGTCGCGTTGTTGAAGGTCGGCACATCGACGTATTCCATGCGCTCCCACAGGTGCTTGTCTACATGCCCGGGGGTGTTGATCACGATTTTGCGTTGCCCGGTGCGCGTGCTGGAGCCTTCGTTGAGCAAATCCTGGGCGGTGATGCTCAAGTTACCGTTAGCGGCCATCAGGCTGTTGCGGTTCTGCACGGTGTCGCCTTGCAGCAGCAGGTCTTTGCCAGCTACCAGCCGCGCCGAAGCCGAATCCTGGATCGCGGCTTCAAGGTAGGTCTCATTGATGGTGATGGTGCCGCGCCGCCAGCTGTCCTTCTCGCCGCAGTGCTGCCCGCACACCCAGCTCAAGCTGCCGGTCTGGAGGGTTTGCCCCAGCTCGAACTTGTCTTTGGCGTTTTCGATAAAGCCTGCGCTGATGCCGATGTAGCCTTCGCTTTCCACCGTGCCGGAGCGGTTGCTGAACAGCACCGCACGCCCGCCATCGACGCCTGCAAACGTGAAGTTGCCTTTGCTGTAGACGTCGCCGTAGCTGTTGGCGAAGCCATTGGCGCGCAGGGTCAGGTCGCCCCCGCTGAACAGCAGCGAATCGGCGCCGTTGGTAATGCCGTTGACGGCGGTGAGATTCACCGCACCTTGAGCGCCCATCGTGCCACGGTTGCCGATTTGTGCCGCCGCGATGTCCAGTTGCTGACGCGCAGTAAGGAAACCGAGGTTGTCGAGGGTGCCGCTCAGTTTGAGCTGGGTGTTGTTGCCCGCCAAGCGCCCGCCATTCTGGCTGAGGTTGTTGGCCGTGACGCTGAGATTTTGCTGGGTGGCAATCCGGCCGCTGTTGGCCAGGTCACCGCTGAGCGTGATGCTCAGGTCGCCGTCGCTGAGCAGCTCGCCGCCGTTGTCGAGGCTGGCCACGTCGATGATCAAGCCCTTGCTGCTGGCCATGCGGTCGCCGGCCTTGAGGGCCAGGCCTTGGGTGCTTTTGTAGGTGAGGGCTTCATTGAGTTGCACACGGCCCAGGCCATCTACGCTGCCGAACGCCCAGTCGGCGGTGCCCAGGCCATTGATGGTGCCCTGGCTGCCGGTGAGGCTGGCGGTGTTGAGGCGGAACAGGCCGTTGCCGGCGTGCTGCAACTGGCCGCCCTGGTTGTTCAGGTGCGTGGTGTCGAGGCTGAAGGCGGTGCTGCCGAATTCGAGGGTGCCGTTTTGGTTGTTCAGCGTGCTGCTGAGGTTGAGGCTGCTGTTGGCACCGCCCAGTGCGCGCAGTTGCCCGCCTGCGCTGTTGTCGAGGTTGCCGCCATCAAGGGTCAGGCCCTGGTTGGCTTCGATCAGGCCGCCTCGGTTAGTGAGGGTGTCGCGTGAGGTGAGGCTAAGCTGATTGCCGCTGATCTGGCCATTGCCACTGTTGTCGAGCGTGGCGCCGCTGATCGTCACCTGTTCTTTACCGAACAGTTTGCCGCCACGGTTGGCCAGGGCTTCGACGGTCAATTGCAGGTTGCCGAGCAGGCTGGCCATCAAGCCGCCGCTGCTGTTGTCGACCGTGTTGGCCGTGACGGTGAGGGTATCGCCCTGTACGGTGCCGCCGAGGTTATCCAGGCTGGCGGTGTCGAGCTGAGTGTGGGCGCCGCCGCTGAGGATCAAGCCTTTGCGGTTGCTCACATCCTGGCCGCTGTAGCTCAGGCCCTGGTTGCCGGCCAGCAGTTGGCCGGCGTCGTTGTTCAGGTGCTGGGCCGCGATGTCCAGGCGCTTGCCGCGCACGGTGCCGCCGCTGTTGTTCAGGGTGGTGAGGGCTTTGACCAGCACGCTGCGTTCGCCCGCGTCGATCACACCGCCCGCGTTGGTCAGCAGGTCGCTGACGTTCAGCGTCACGTCGCCGCCGTTGCTGACCAGCGAGCCTTGGTTGCTGTTGTTGAGGGTCTGCGCAGTGACGTCAACCGATGTGCCGATCAGGATGCCGGCGCTGTTGTCCAGGCGCTCGCCTTGCAGTTGCAACTGGCCTTCGCTTTGGATACGGCCTTGGGCGTTGAGCAACTGGCCCGGCCCCTTGAGCAGCAGGCTCACACCCGGCGCGCCACCGGCCAGCAGGCCCGCGTTGCGGTTGTCGAGGCCCGAGGCACGCACGTCGAGGTAGTCACCCACCACACGCCCGGCGCGGTTGTCGATGTTGCCGCCGCTCACATCAAGCAGCAGCTGTTTGCCGACGATTACGCCGTTTTGGTTATCCAGGTTCGCAGCGTGCAGCTCGACATCGCCCTGCCCGGCCTGCAAACGGCCCTGGGCGTTGTTGAGCTGTTGGGCGGTGGCGAGGGTCAACTTGCCGGTGTTGGCACTCAACACGCCGTTGGCGTTGCTGCTGACGCTGCCGGCGTGGAGGTTTAGGTCGGTACTGGCCTGGGCGTAACCCTGGTAGTTGTTGAAGGCATTGGCGACGGTGAGGTTCAGCGCGCCGTTATCGGCCTGGATCAGGCCTTTGAGGCTGTTGTCGAGGTCGCCGGCATTCACCGTGAGCGCATCGGCGACCAGCACGCCGTTCTGGTTATTCAGATTGCCCGCATTCACGGTCAGGTTGCTGGCGATGATTTGGCCGCTGTTGTTGTTCAGGTCGGTGCTGGTCAACACCAGGCTGCCGCCGGACATTTCGATGCGGCCTTGGCGGTTGTCCAGGGACGCGCTGTCGAGGGTCGCGGCCTGGCCTTCGCCGAAGCGAATCAGCCCGCCGACGTTAACGATGGCCGGCGCGTTGAGCGCCAGGTGTTGCTCGCCGTACACACGGGCGGTGGCGCCTCTGTTGGTCAGCTTGTCGGTGCTGACGCTGACGGTTTTGGCCTGGATGATCGCGCCCTGGTTGGTCAGCGTTTGCGCGGCGGTGATCGCCAAGGCGCGGCTGGCCAACAGGTTGCCGGTGGTGGTGAGGTTTTGCGTGTTCACCACCAGGTCGCCGGTGGCGTTGCGGCTGTTATCCGCCGCGACGCCCGCTTCGATGATGCCGGGGTTGGTGATGCTGGCCGCGTTGAGTTCGATGCGCTGGCCGGCGGCCACGCTCTGCTGGTTGACCAAGACTTGGGCGCTGGTGACCTGCACGTTGCCGGTGGCGTAGACCTTGTCGGTGAGGTTGACGTTTTGCGCGGTGACTTTGATGTTACCGGTGGCCGACGTCTGCGCCATGCTCAAGTGGCCATTGGCATCCAGCTGGATATCGCCGCCGCTGGCGGCCAGCGTGCCGTCGAGCTTCACGCCCACACCGGCTTCGGTGCCGACCAGTTTGATCGCGCCGGCGTACATGCCGCCCAACGCCGAGGAGTCGATAGCCAGCTCCGGCTTGGCGCTGCCGTCGTCGGCGCGCGCGGTGGCTTTCAGGCTTTGGGCATCGACGTCGTTGCGCCCGGCGATCACGGTCAATTCGCGCGCGTTGATCTGCGCATTGATCTTGGCCGAGCGGGTGATGATTTCGAAGCGGTCGACGTTACTCGCGTTCAGGCCCTGGCCGTCGATGGTCACGGCGCCGCCATCGACCTGGTAGCGCTCCAGGCGGCCATTCTGGTCAAGGATGGGCTTGCCGGTGGTCAGCGTGGCATTGGGGGTGTTGATAAAGCCGCAACCGCTGCAGGTGATGCCGTAAGGGTTGGCGACGATGACTTTGGCCGACTGGCCCGCCACTTCGGTGAAACCGCGCAACTGGCTGGGGCTGCCGCCGTTGACTTCGTTGAGGATAACGTTGGCCGCGCCGCCCTTGAGGTTGGGGTTGCCGATGATGTAGCCGCCCAGCTGGGTGTTGGTCACCGCGCCCGTGGCGTTGTTGAGGATCACGCCGTTGGGGCCGACGTTGTAGTCCTTGAATTGGTTATGCGACAAGCCACTGCCATTGGGCGTGGCGATGTTCACCACGGGCACGCCATTGCCCGCCTGGCCGACGGTGGTGCCCGGCGCGCTGACCACAATGCCTTCGGCCTGGGCCAGCAACGGCTGCCAGAACAGCGCGTTGGCCAGGATCAGCACCAGGCCGCGCTTGGGCAAGCCGAAGAACGAGTCTCGCGGCTTCAGCGCAGCAGAAGGTTGGCGAGCCAGGAAGGCAAAGTGGCGAACATCCATTGTCATAGTCTCGATGTAACGGGGCGTTGAATTACAGGAAGAAATCCATGCGGAAGTAGATCGGCGCTTCGCGCTCGCTCATCACTGCCGGGCGTTCCAGAGAATGCGCAAAGGTCACGCTGGTGCTGACGTATTTGCCGCGGGCGAACAACTCCAACGAGTTGCTTGAGACCCGGCCATGCACTTCACCGTTGTAACGGCCATTGCTGATCACGCCTTGGTCGTAGCCGACGCTGGCGCCGTATTCGGCAAAGGCCGGGCGCATCCAGTCCCAGGTCACCGGGCGCGCCCAGCGCACGTCGTTGCGCCAGTAACCGCCGCTGTCGCCGGTGAGTTGCTGGTCTTTGAAACCGCGAACCGAAGCCGAGCCGCCCAGGCTCATGCGCTGGGGGCTGAACAGGATGTCTTCGCTGCGTTGGCCGGTGGCCAGGCTGGAGAAACTGAACGACTCGCCCCACAGGCTGAACGGCTGCAGGTAGCTGACGGTGGCGGTGTATTTGCGGTAGCGCGCACTCGGCAGGCGGTTGCCGTAGGCGTCGCGCTCGTTGTTGGCTTGGGCATCGAACGCGCCGATGCCGTTTTGCATGCCCAGGTCGACGTTGACGAACGCATTGCCGATGCGCCGGCCGTGGTTGATGCCCCATTGCAGCTCGCTGAGGCGGTTGCTGCTGGGCTCGGTGCGGATGTCGAGGATGTAGTTGTTGGTGCGCAAATGCGCCACGCCGACGTTGACCGACGTCTTGCTCACGTCGTCACGATGGATCACCCGCTCGGCGCGAAACTGATGGTTTTCGTTGTCGCCGTTCTGCTTGAATTTGAAGCCGTTGGTCACGCCATACGTGCGGTAATCACTCTCGCTGTAGGTGTAGCTGAAGTTCCACCAGCCCCACGGCACGTTGTAGTAGAGCATGCTGTTTTTCGAGGTCTTCTGGTGGTCGCTGACGGCGTCGTGGCCGCCACGCAGCATCAATTGGTCGGCCAGGCCAAGCGGGCTGTCCCACTCAAGGCCGGCGCCCCACTGCTGTTCGCCGGTGCTTTTCTGGCCGTCGTTATTACGCGACAGGCTGGCGCGCCAGGGCTTTTGCGCGGTGTTCTTGACCACCACGTCGCTGCCGCCGATCTGTTGGCCGGGGGTCAGTTCCATTTGCGCCTGCTTGGAGGGCAAGCGGTTCAACTGATCCACCAGTTGTTCGACTTCACGCAGGTTCAGCGCCTCGCCGACCTTGCCGGGAAAGGCCATGGCCAGTTCGCGGTCCGTCACCGTGCTGCCTTCGGCGCTTTTCAAGGCTTCGAGCTTGCCTTCCACCACCAGCACTTGCAGATGGCCGGTGGAGAGGTCTTGTTGCGGCAGGTAGGCGCGGCTGGTGACGCGGCCCTTGGTGATGTAGTAGTCGGTGATGACCTTGAGCAACTCATTGAGCTGCGAAACGCCCACGCATTTGCCGATGTAGGGCTTGAGCAGGCGCTCGCGGTCTGAGGCTGCCAGGCTGTCGGCGCCCTTGAGTTCGATGTCTTTGATCGGGAAGCAGCGCGTGTCCGCGGGCAGGGTCGGAGCCTGGGGCTTGGCTTCTTTACCGGGCAGGTCCTGGAGTTCTTGCAGGCGCCGTTGCTGCTCTTCGAGCAGGCGATTTTGCCGGTCACGGATCAGGTCTTGATCCCCTGGCGTGGGGGCGGCGGTGGCACTGTTCAGGCTCAAGCAAGCGAGCAGAAAAGTGCACAGCAAATACCGAGTCCGTGGCAATAACGAAGACATGTTCGATCCATCGAAAATCAAGGGGCGGCAAACTAACATCGAACTAGTGCGGATCCAAGAAGTTGGACTAGTTGCACATCCGTACTAGTTAAATCTGCAAGCCATTGATAAATAACAACAAATAATTATCAAAAAGCGGTTGAGCCAGTCACTGGAAGTTTTATTCCGACAAGCGGCAACTGTTTTGATAGCGATTCGATCAAGCGCTGATGAAATGCCACTAGTTGGCCATCAACCACGTGTCGAGTTAGGTTAGTACCGAGGAATAGAGAAAAGTTCGCGGTTGTTTTGTGAATTGGATCCCATTTATCGGATTAGTCTGGTGCAGCGCTTTCTGTGGCGAGCGGGCTTGCCCCGCGTTGGGCTGCGCAGCAGCCCCAAACCTCACTACACGGGTTTGCCTGATACACCGCAGCGGTCCTGATAGGGGCGGCTTCGCCACCCAACGCGGGGCAAGCCCGCTCGCCACGACAAGTCTGCTCACCTCAGGAGGTCCTCAGCCTGCGCCTTGCTGATCGTTCCCACGCGGAGCGTGGGAACGATCAAAGCCCTCAGCCTGCGCCTTTGTCTTTTTCCTGCCCCGGTACCAGCGTCAGCCCTGGGCGCTCCACGTCGCGGGACACATGCGACTTCACATCTTCCACGCCGCCCTCTTCGTCGTTGTGGATCACCAGCACGCCGGGCTTGCGAAACTGCTCCAGGTGGCCGTCACCCAGGTTGAAACTTTCACTCAGGCTCTTATCGCTGAGCGCATTGGCCTCGGCACGGCGCTGGGCGAACTTGCGCCCGCGGCGTTGCTGATAACGCGCCCAGCTGATCAGGATCACCGCATTGAACAGCGCGATCCAGAAGTAGATTTGCAAGGTGTTGAGCGCCGCAAAAATCGGCGCCTCAATGCGCGGGCCGCCGTGGGTTTCCAGCATCGCGGTAATCCCGCGCGCCAGCAGCCAAACCAGCCCAGCCCAGGCCAGCAGGGTCAACAGTACATCGATGACCCACATCACTGAATTTTGGCGAGTTCTGACCAGTTTCATGGTCACGCCTCCTCTTCGCTAGGTTTAATACCGCGGTCCGGGCTGACCCAGCGTGCGCGCTTCTGATGCTGGTTGAACAGCACCTTGGGAAAGCTGACCAACGTGGTGAGCAGGCTCACCAGCCAGAACACCATCGGGTACCACACGCTCCAGAACAGGGTTTTCCACAGGTCTTTTTCGTAGCGCCGGTCAATCAGGATGCTGACTGCAAATTGCAGCAGGCACACCATCGCCAGCACTAGCCCGGTAAAGGCCGGTGGTACCAACGAGTCCACGGCAATCGCCTGTGGCAGCACCATGAACTTGCCCAAGCCCCAGAAGATCACCGACAGCAGGAAGGTGAAGGCCCAACCGGTGGACAGGCAGTATTCGAACAGCAGCGGCCACAGGTAGCGGTGGCGCCATTGCCAGATGCCACGGATGTTTTTGAACAGTACTTCGGCGCCGCCCTGGGCCCAGCGCAGGCGTTGTTTCCACAGGCCGCCGACGGTTTCGGGCATGAGGATCCAGCACAAGGCGCGCGGCTCATAGAAGATTGCCCAGTGATCGAGCTGCAGCTTCCAACTGACATCGATGTCCTCGGTGATCATGTCGGTGCTCCAGTAGTCGATGCGGTCCAGCGCTTTCTTGCGAAACGCAACGACCACACCCGAAACCGTGAAGATCCGACCGAACACCCGCTGGGTGCGCTTGATCAAGCCGATGATCGAGGAGAACTCGCCCACCTGCACCCGGCCGATCAAGGTCGAGCGCGTGCGGATACGTGGGTTGCCGGTCACGGCACCGAGGCGCGGGTTGTCCAGCATCGGCGCAACCATATAGGCCGCCGCGTTTTTATCCAGCAAGGCGTCGCCGTCGATGCACACCAGGTATTCACTGCGCGCGGCCACAGCGCCCATGCGCAAGGCCACGGCCTTGCCCTGGTTCTGCGCCAGGTGCAGCACCCGCAGGCGTGGGTGTTCCAATGCCAGGGCATCAAGTACCGCGGCGGTGTTGTCCTTGGAGCCGTCATTGACGGCGATCACTTCGATGTTCGGGTACAGCTGGTCCAGCGCCGCGTGAATAGTATCGGCGGCGTTATCCCCCTCGTTGTAGCAAGGGATGATGATCGAGATCAGCGGGTTGCCGGCCAGGATCGGTGCCGGGGTGTCTTCCTTCCACGGCCAGTGACGTTCCCAGTGCAGCCAGAAGTACAGCCCGCCGGCGATCCACAACGCCGACATGAACAGCGGGTAGAAGAACACGAAGTCCATCAGGAACTGCCCGGTGACCAGGAAGATCAGGCCAAGGGGCACACCCAACACCAGCGCCAACACGAATAAAGCCAGGATTCTGTCGAACATGGTCAAGGGTTCCATTGGTTGGAAAGGGCCGGACGTACCGTCTTCAGGTCCGGCGAGTTTTCCAGGAAGTTGTCCGGGTAGTAGCCAAAACTCCTGACTCCCTGGCGTTTGAGCACACCCATCCATTCGGCCATCTGTGCGCCGTCGATATCCGGCGCGTCCTTGGTCCGCCAGTCCTTGGCTTGCAGTTCAAATACGGTGCGTTGCAAGGCATCAGGGCGCGCCTTGACCGTGGCCACGAGTTTTTCCAGCCAGGCATTGGAGTTTTTCAGCGTCTCGCCTTCCATCAGCGGCATGGCCATCGGCGCGGTCCAGTCGTAGGTCTGGAGGAAGTCATCGAGGTTCTGCGCGAACCAGGCTTCGCTGGCCGGGTTGAGCATCGGCTCGGCGAAGATATTGCGCGCGGTCTGTACCTGCGGCCCACGAATGGCGCGCACCTTACCCGCCAACTCCTGGGTGAAGTCGATCAGGTAGCGGCTCTTGAAGCGCGTCCAGCGTTGCATCACGGCCGGGTCGGCACGCAGCGCGGCGATGCTGTCCGGCAGGCCGTTGGCGGCATAGGCCTTGAGCGCGGCGGGGCTGGCGTCTTCGAAGTCCGAGAGGATCGCGTCGTCGTGGAACAGCACGCCGTCAATCGCCGTGTTGCGCGCCAGGTCTTCGTAGATTTCACCGATTTGCTGACGCACTTTCGGATCAAACGGCGACAGGCGTTTGTACTGGTCCGGGTCGAGGCCGACCTGGCCGGTTTTCGGGTCCATGCGGGTCACGCGCGGCAAGGACGGGTCCAGGGCAAAACTGAGCACCGGCATCCACGCGTAGATCGCCACATGGCCACGGGTGCGCAGTTGCCAGGTCACGCGGTTGAACAGGTCGCGGCGCACCGGCAGGTAGCGGTTGGGGAAGTACAGCGAGTGCACCAGGCCGTCGCCCTTGGGGTCGGCGAAGGCTTGCAGGAACACGGTGCTGGCGCCCATATCGACGACGCGCTGCACCAACTGGTCGAGGTTGCGCGCCTCTTGGGCCGGGTCCGGGTCGTAGACGTTGTCGAGGTCGACGTGCAGCACGCGCATCGAGGTCTTGGCCTGGGTGCCGACGATGGCGTTGGCGTAATGCTCGCCATCCGGGTCGGAGGCCACCAGGAAGCGCGGGCTGCTCTTGAGGTTGGCGAGGTCATCAAGGCCGTCGTCCAGGGTCAGGGCCATCTTGTAGCCCTGCTCGCCGACGACTGCCAGCGAGGTGCCGTCGGCGGCGCCGTAAGGCCACACCCACACGCGCGGCGCCTTGCCGGTGACGGCGCGCAGCTTGTTGGAGATAGCCGTTACGTCGGCACGCATCCGCGCCTGAAACTGCGCTTCGGTTTCATATTTGCCGGTGGCCGCATCGTACCGGCGCGTTGCCGCGGCCGGCTCGAGGTTGCCCTGCGGGTTGGCCAGGATGCCGGTGTGGCTGGCGTCGGTGTGGGCGGCGATTTCCACCAGGTGCGACTTGGAAATCTCGCGCACCTGCTCCCAGGTCAGGAAGTCGGAACGCGCCCGTGGCGTGCCGGCAAAGTCCACCGGCTTATTCAGCGGCGTATCAATCCAATACCCCACCGGGGCGAGGATCGCCGGCCAGTTGTACGCACGCAGGATCGGCATCACACGGGTATAGAAGCTCGAATAGCCATCGTCGAAGCTCAGCATCACGGCTTTGGGCGGCAGCTCAGGCCCGCCGCTGCGTGCGGCCAGGATCTGGTCAACGCTGACCGCTTGGTAGCCGTTTTCACGCAGCCAGGCCAACTGGTCGATCAAACGCTCGGTGCGCACGGCCACCACCGCCTGATCGGGGTCGCGGTCTTCAACGTCGTGGTAGGCAATGCCCAGGAAATGGTTCTTCGGCCACGGCGCTTCACGGGCCGGTGTCGGCCGCTCGGCGGGGGGCGTGTACGGCGCGGGTTGCTGGGCACAGGCACCCGCCAGCAATACACCGAGGACCAATAAACAACGGCTGAGAACGGTCATTGTCAGGCTCTTCTAGAAACGGTAAGTGAGGTCGATGAGCAAGCGCAGATCGCGTTCGCGATCACCGTCATAAGGTCGGCTGATCAGGCTCAGGTTGGCGCCGGCTTCGAGCACGTCGTTCCAGCGAACGCGTTGGCCGTAGCCGATCAAACCGACACCGCCGGTGGAATAATCGCGCTGGCTATAGGTACCCGCACCGACTTGGAACTGCTGACTCCACTGGGTCTCGTAGCGGTGATAGAGCACATGATTGACGGTAACGGTAGGCAACACGCTGAGGTCAGACTTCGGGTTGAAGTACACCGTGTCTTGCTTGGTGTTGTGGCTGGCGCCGACTTCCAGGCCCAGGTCCACTTGCACATGCGGCGAGCTGTAGATGCCCTCGCGGCCGGTGAGCAGCGCTTCGAGCCGGTTGTTGCCGTCGCTGAAGTGCGACGGGCTGAGGGACAGTTTCCACTCACGGCTTTCGTTGGCGCGCCAGCGGATAAAACCGCTGCCGCCGTTGGCCGTGACGTCGGCATTCAGCGCCCGCAATGGCGTGGTCGTCAGCAGGTAGCCGAGGCTGCCGCCGTATTGCCAGTTGTCATTGATGTCGCGGGCAATCGACACGCTCGCGCCTTGCTTGGAGCCATAACCGTAGGAGTGGTTGGAGACTTCGGCTTCGAGCGTCATGTCGCGGGTGCGCCGCTCCACGCCCACGACTTGCCAGCGATGCTGGCCGGTGCCTTCGGTAAAGTCAGCCGTGGCATACCCGGCACCGGCGAACACGCGCCAGTCTTCGTCGATGGGTGGGGTGTAAATCCGACTTTCAATGCCCCAGTCACGGCTGCCCGCGACTGCGCCAACGTCATTGTTGCCGCCACCGCCGTAGCTTTTGCCGGTGTAGGCTTCGACACGCAGTTCGGCCATGTCATGCACATCGCGCAGGCGGCTCAAGCGCTGCACTTGGCGGCTGTCCGGGTTGCGGGCCAGCACGTCGTCGGTCAGCGCGTCCATTTGCCGCCATTCCTGCAGGTCCATGGCGGTGTAGGCCTGGGACACTTCCAGGCCGATATCACGCGGGGCCTGGGCCTCGGTTTCCTTGAGCGTGCCTTCGGCGCGGCGCGGCCAATCGCGGGCGCGGTACATATCGGCCTGGGCCAGGCGCAGGCCGACGTTGCCCGGGGCTTTGGCCACCAAGGCTTCCAGGCCGGTTTCGCTGCCCGGCAGGTCACCGCCGTAAGTGCCAGCCTGGGCCGACAATTGTTGCGCATCCATCCAGCTGTCGTTGGGGTTGCCGATGGGCAAGCCCTTGAGTTCGACGCGAGGGTTCTGGGTGTTGGCCAGGTTGCTGGCGACTTCGCGCGCCTCCATCACTTTGTCGCTTTCCAGCAGCGAGTAGAACAACGCGGTGCTGTCTTCGACGTGATCGCCGGGGTCGGCGTCGGGGGCCGTCAGCGCCTGGCGATACAACGGCTCGGCTTTTTCCGGCTGGCGTTGATCGAGGTAAGCGGCGGCTACCCAGCGCACGGCGTAGGTTGGCAATTGCACGCCTTCGCCCTTGAGGGTTTCGTAGTCGCGGATCACTTCAGCGGTGCGCGCGCGCGCCTTGAGGGCGCCCAGCCGGTCGATGCGCCAGCGCACCACGTCGTCGTGTGCGCTGGGGTCTGGGGTCCAGCGCGCGAGCAGTTTGTCGTAGTCATCAAGGGCGCGATCGGCGATCACGTAGCGTTCTTTTTCGGTGCGCGTGGCGAACTCGGCCATGCGCACGCGCTCGGCGGCGAGGTCGCCTTCCAGGCGGCGCTGGGTCACCGCGTCGAGCACGCCCGGGTGTTTGGCCGACAGGCGCAACGCCGGTTCCGGCAGCCGCGCCTTTTGCAGCGCGACGATGTATTCGCGGACCACTTCGGGTTTGTCGCCGGCGCGGATAAAGGCTTGGTCGAACTCGAACAGCGCGTCGTAGTTCAAGCCCGCGCGGGTCAGCGCATAGCCCAGCGCCATGCGGCGGTTGGGGTCATTCGGTTGCGCCGCCACCAGTGCCCGTGTGCGTTGCACCGCTTCATTGGTTTGGCCGCCGTCGGCCTGGGTCAGCGCCTGGCCCAGTTGCAGGTCAACATTATTCGGCTCGCGCAGCAGCGCCTGCTGATACACCGCCAAGGCCTGCGGCCACTGCTTTTGATTGCGATAAGTACGAGCCACCGTGGCGAGCGCCTGGGTGGTCAGGTTGCGATTCTTGCCCTGGGCCTCGTACACCTTCAGCACTTCGGCGTCTTGCCCGGCCCAGCCGGCAATCACAATGTGATCGCTGATCTGGCCCGGCGTCTGGCGCTCGGACGGCAGTTGGCGCAGTTGCGTGAGGGCTGGCGTGAAGTTGCCGTTGCGCGCCTGAATGATCAAGGCGTCGTAGGCAGGGTCTGCAAACGCGAGGCTGGGCATCAGCAGTTGACTGCACAAGGCCGCACCGATGAGCAGTCGCAACCGGCCTGAAGCACTGAGTGGTAGGTTTCGCAGCATATCGTGAGCTTCCTTACACACGGAAAGCTGTAACGATAGGTGGTCCTGAGCGTTTTGCATCAGGGTGTCGGCGTCTAGTGACCCGACCTAGCTTTCCTGTAGGAACTATCCCCTAGGAATGTAGGGAAAGGCCCAATTCAGAACAATTGTTCAGAATTGCCCACCCACCAGAAAAGCCAATGGGGGAGCAGACTTACCCGAGCTGACCGGTCACCGTCGGCGTATACGCCGACTGTTTGACCGCTGCCTCAGGCAACCCTGCTCCCCCAATTATTTATTTCCGACTGGTGTCGGAAATCTTACTGCGCGCCGCTGACAGCACCCACTTTGGCCATCACAAAGCCAATGAATTGCTCTACGGTCATCTTCTGGCCGTTGAAGGTCACTTCATTGTTGGCGTAATGCAGCTTGGAAACCACGTCAGTGCCCACCAGGGTCGCCAGTTGCGTGCCGACGGCCAGGCCGCTGACCATCTCGGCCGCCCCCTGGGATTGCTGCTCGATGGCTTTAGGGTCGGTCACGCCGCCTACTTGCGCTTGCAGGGCAGCAACGTCGGCAATCATGGGCTTGGACAGGGTCAGGTTGGCATCCAGCAGTGCGATGACCTGCTTGCCCAGCTCAACCGGCGGCAGCTCCATCGAAGCGGGTTTGGTCAGGTCCACGATCAGGTTGAATTTGCTTTCGCCGTGGGTGGTTTTCAACGACAGGTTTTCCACCGCCACTTGCGGCTTGGCAGCCAGCACCTGGTTGACGTTGGTCTCGGCCAGGGTCTGCTCGGCTTCGGTCAGTTGCAGCTCAGGCACCGGCTGGCCGGCAGCGGCAGCGGCTTGCACCGGCTGCATCTTGTCCTGGTACAGCTTGGTCAGCACCAGCATGGCCGGAATATCGACGTTCTTCATGCTCAGGGCCATCGCGGCCGAGCCCACAGGCTTACCTTGGTAGCCGATCTCGTCGATCTTGTAGTCAATGCGGCCGGCCAGGTTGTTGTCCTTGGTTTCGCTGGTGTCTTTCTGCTCGAAACCCTTGAGGGTCAGCACGGCTTTCTGTGGGCCGAAGGTGACTTTGGTGTCGGTCAGCTCAACGGTGTTCTGCCCGGTGTAGAAACCGAAGCTGGATTTTTCCAGGTTGCTGGCCACGGTCAGGCCGGACAGCTCAGCGTCGAACGGCACGCCATTGGCGTCGATTACCGCGACTTTCAGGCTGTTCATGTAACCGTTGGCCTTGACCTTCTGGCCTTCGGCGCTGCTGTCGAAGTCCAGGTTGGCGCCGGAGAAGCTCACCGAAGACTTGTCGTCCTTGAGCTCCAGAGGCAGCAGCTCGACGTTGCCATCGACGGAGCGGTTGTAGCCGATATTGGCCACGCCTTTAAGCGGCGACACGTCTTTGCTGGCGGCGAACCATTTTTCGGTGGTGGCGTTTTTTTCCAGCGCGTAGTGACTGGTGGCCATGACCGGCAGCCATTTCAGCGACACCAGACGCGAAAACGGCAGCGGGCCGTGTTCGATGTGGTCGACGAACAGCAGTTCAGGGTTCGGGTTGTCTTCACCGAACACACTGCCCTGCCCTTTGAGGCGGTAGTGCGCGGTGCTGCTGAACAGGCCACGGTCCAGGGACACCAGCTCCAGGCTCACGTTGCCGTCGACGCCGGCCATGGAGGTCTGCAGTTCCTTGTTGGCGCTCTGGATCGCGGTTTGCAACACCGGCTCCAGCTGCTTACCGGTGTACCAGGCGCCGCCTGCACTGACGACGCCGACGGCGACAACGAAACCCAAAAGAACAACTGCTGGCTTATTCATGAAGTGACCTGATCAAATCCTGTGAGAAGTGGGCTGTCTTCCTTGAACCCCGAGGGGGTTGGCTCAAGCCCGCCGAAAACGGGGGAAGATTAGCACTGGCGGCCGCGAACGGCCCAGCTTTTCAGAGGGGTCAGGCCTGCAGTTGGTTCACGTGTACTCCAATTCAATCTCATCGAGCTGGTGATCAAAACTCTTCAAGCGTGCGGTCCAGGTGTACACCAACACCTCAAACTCGCGGTGTATCACGGCATTGCTCGGGGTGTCGGCCTTGGGGTTACAGAAATCCAGTTGATAGCGCTCACGGGCCATGGCGTTGGCCACGTCGGACAATTCCCGGGCGTTATTCAGCCAATGCCTACCGTCGGCGACCTGCTGGTCGAGCAACACACATTGTTTTTTCAGGGCTTCGAGGCTTTTTTCCAGGGGCGTGCCGGTGAGTTCGCCCATGACTTCCTGGAAGGTGCGGCCTGGCTGCCAGTAACTGCCCCAGAAATAGCGGTCGAACACGGTTTCGACACGGCGCAAAGCGACTTTGGTGTCCCAGATCGCCACGCGGGTCTTGCCCTGTTCGAGCAGTCTTCGTTTCACCCGTTGGTTTTGGTAAGACGCCCACGCCACCACGCCGATGGACAAGGTGCCGATCACCAGGCACGCGCTGTCGAGGAACACCATGGCCTTGTCGAGTTGATGGGCAAGCATGACGCCGTAGAAGTAGGCAGCCGATAACAACACCAGTGCGAAGAGCACGCACCAGAAAGCGGGAGCATAAGGGTTTTTCATTATTGGAATCCCCATGAGCAAACGCGAGCAGTGTCAGGTAAGCCGTCACCGCGGCTCACCTGACAAAGCATAGCTTTTAGCTCAGGGTTTGCCGGGCTGTGACGCTTGCGTTCGTCCGCTTTCCCAACCACCGCCCAGGGCCAGGAACAGATCGATCTGGCTCATGGCAACCTGGGTGTTCGCCGCCGCCAGTTGCGCACGCACATCGGTGTAGGTGCGCGTGGCTTGCAGGTCGGCCAGGAACGACGCGCGACCGGCCTGGAAGAAGCGGTGCGTCTGCTCCGACGCTTCCTTGGCGGACGCACCGGCATCGGCCAGCGCGTCGCGGCGTTGCAACTGCGCGGTGTACTGCGCAAGGCCGGTCTGGGTTTCGCGGATGGCGTTGAGCACCACGCCGTCGAAGTGCGCCAGGGCGCCCTGGGTGGCGGCTTCGGCTTCGTGGATGCGCGCGCGGGCGCCGTTGGTCGGCACCGACCAGCTGATCAACGGGCCAAAGCCCCAGCGGTTGGTGGCCGGCGTGCCCAAGTCGTCAAGAATACCGACGGTGCCCACCGTGGCGCCGATGCTGATGTCCGGGTACAGCGCGCCGGTGGCCACGCCGATACGCGCGGTGGCGGCGGCCAGTTGGCGTTCGGCCTGGCGAATGTCGGGGCGGCGCTTGAGCAACGCGGCGCCGTCACCCACCGGCAGCAACTGGGCGATGTGCGGCAGCTCGGCGCAGGTGCCGGTGCCCGACGGCAGTTGGTCGACCGGCTTGGCCAGCAGCATCGACAAACGGAACAAGCCTGCCTGACGCGCTGCTTCGTAGCGCGGCATGTCGGCACGCAAGGATTTGTATTGGGTTTGCGAACGGGTCACCTGGGTTTCATCACCGCGCCCGGCGTCGCGCAGCCGTTGGGTGAGCTTGGTGCTCTGGGCCTGCAGGTCGAGGGACTCGTTGGCAATCGCCAGTTCTTCGTTGGCCGCACACACTTGGGTGTAGGAGCGCACCACGTCGGCGACCAGCGTAATGCGCGCAATATCCGCAGCAGCCTGAGCGGCGTCGGTGGTGGCCTGGGCGCTTTCGATGCCGCGTTGCAAGGTGCCGAACAAGTCAAACTGGTAGGACGTGCTGATGCTGGCGCTGCCGATATTGGCCACCGGGACTTTTTCGGTCAGCAAATAGGCTTCGCCCGACTCCTGCAAACGCTGGGCCTCAGCTTTTGCGCCAGCGCTCCAACCACCGGCGGATTGCGCCTCTTGGGTCTGGAAGCGTGCGCGTTGCAGGTTGGCGGCGGCCACACGCAAGTCGGTGTTGGACGCCATGGCCTGACGCACCAGCTCATCCAGGCGCGGGTCCTTGTAGAGTTTCCACCAGTCGGCCGGCACCGGCGCCGACACCACGTTGTGGCCCTCGCCCGCGATCTGCCCTTGCAGGTCGCCACGGTTGATGGCGGACTTCTCCGGCAGTGTGTAATCCGGGCCGACTACCTGGCAGGCCGACAGCAGCAAACCCAAGCCGGCCGTGGCCAGCAGCGCCGCCGGTTTCATGGTTTTTCTCCCTGCCGGGCTTTTTCTTTGGCGGCGGTCTCGTCGTCGATGATCGACACCGTCGCCGTACGCCCGGCGATCATGCGGAAGTCTGCCGGCACATCATCGAAGGCGATGCGCACCGGAATCCGCTGGGCCAGCCGCACCCAGCTGAACGCCGGGTTGACGTTAGGCAACAGGTTGGAGCCGCTGCTGCGGTCGCGGTCTTCGATACCGGCGACGATGCTCTGCACATGGCCACGCAAGCGTGCGTTGTCACCAATCACACGGATGTCGACGGCCATGCCGACGTGAATACCGTCGAGCTTGGTCTCCTCGAAGTAGCCGTCGATGTGGAACGAGTTGCTGTCCACCACCGACAACACCGGGCGCCCGGCGGTGACAAACTCCTGAGCACGCGGCGCGCGGTCGTTGACGTAGCCGTCCACCGGGCTGCGGATCACCGAGCGGTCGAGGTTGAGTTGGGCGGCGTCCACCGTCACCTGCGCCTCGGCCAGGGCCGATTGGGCACGGGCCACGCGGGATTGGCTTTCTTCCAGCTGCTCGCTCGGCACCAGGTTGCCAAGGCCACGGTTACGCTTGTACTCGCGCTGGGCCTGCGCCAGGGTTTCCTGGCGGTCGGCCACGGCGGCCTGGGCTTGGCGCAGCGCCAGCTTGAAGCGGTCCTGGTCGACGGCGAAGAGCACCTGGCCTTTGGTCACGAGCTGGTTGTCGCGCACGTCGACTTGCTGGATCAACCCGGACACGTCCGGGGCGATCTGCACAATGTCGGCACGGATATGCCCGTCACGGGTCCAGGGCGCAAACATGTAGTACATGACCATGCGCCACACAACGACGACAGCGAAGGTCACTATCAATAACGTCAGGACAACACGGCCGATGGTCAAAAAAGGTTTTTTCATGTCATGAGGTATCGACTGAGTGAGTCCACCGCGCCCAGCAACAGCGCGTAGAGCCCCACATTGAACAATGCCCGGTGCCAGACCAGGCGATAGAAGTGAATGCGCGTCAACAGCCCGTGCACCACCAGAAACAACACGTACGTAATGCCCATCAACACCAGCAGCGTGGGCAGGAACACCCCGCTGATATCCAGATCACCGATCATAAAGGCGCTCCATCAGGCAGCGGCGCTTCCATTTCGGTGCCGCCAATTAATTCCACGCCCGGCAGCAACGACAGGCGCAAGCCGGCCAGTGCGTGCAGCAGATGCAGGCGGGTATCGTCTTCGTCTTGCAAGCCTTGGCCGTTGAGGGCGCGGCGCGTGCGGTCGAGTGTCATCAGCAGACCGCTCGGCGCGGGCAAGCGTTCACCGGCCTTCAGGCACGCCTTGAAGTAACCGCCAACGCCTTCGACAACCTGGTTGAGCAACACCCGTGGCACGCCGTAGATGCGTGGCGAGTACGCCAGCAGGTCGAGCAGGTTCAGTGCCACGCGCAAATCACGCAGGGCGGTGCCGGTGTCCTGGTTGATCAGCGCCAGGCGCGGCAGGTGCTGCATCAGGCGGTCGAGCATTTGCGCGGCCATGTGCCGGTGTTCGGCCAAGGTCGCAGGCTCGGTCAGGGTGACGATGTCGCGCCAGCTGAAGCGGGTCAGGCGCTTGGCCGCGAGTTCGGCGCCGAACGGCCGCGCAATCAACGTCCACACAAAGGCGAACAACAGGCCCACAGGCCCGGCCAGGTTGACGTTGGCAAAGTTCAGGAAGTCCGCGTCATACGCGCCCTGGATGCTGATAAACGACGAGGTGTTCACCAGCGTCAGCAGCATGCCGAGGTAGAAACGCGGCTGCACGGTGAGCGTGCCGATGCAAATAAACGGCACCGCAAACGCCAGCACCAGCATCGGGAAATCGTGCAGGTTCGGCAGCACCAGAAACAGGTAGAGGCTGGCGAACAACACCGACATCGCGGTCCAGAAAAAGAACCGGTAGATCTGCGGCGCCGGGTCGTCCATCGAGGCGAAAAAGCTGCACGCCACGGCTGCCAGAATCACTGCGCTGCCGCCGTCGGTCCAGCCCAGCAGAATCCACAACACCGAGGCGACGATGATCGCGGTGACGGTGGAGAACGCCGAGTAGAACATCAGGCCACGGTCGAGGAACGGCGTAAGCCGGCCCAGGCGCCAGTGGCGGTACACGGCGCGCCAGGTGTCCTGGCTTTCGCACTGGATGGCGGCTTGCAGGCTGCGGCAGTCTTGCCACAGGTCGATCCACTCCCCCAGGCGATACAGCGCGTTGGAGAACAGCAGCGTGTGACGGTCGTCCAGCGCTTCGCCTTGGGGTTGCAGGGCGTCGACCTGATCACGCAGCACGCGCCAGCTTTCCAGCGGGGCAATTTGCGTGGTGGTTTCCAGCCATTGGCGGGTGGCCTCCAGCACCGGCGTGATGCGCTCAAGAAACTCCGGCGCGCGGTGTTCGATGGCATACAGCGCATCGTCGAGCGCATCCACCACCGGCAGCAGGTGAATCATGCGCCCGCGCAGTTCCTTGGTGTTACGCACCGTCTGCGGGCGCGCGCCTTCGTGGGGCAACTGGCCGATCATCAATTCGAGGGTGTTGAACGTGGCGACCATGCCGCTGCGCAGCGTGCTGATTTCTTCGGTGTCCACATTGCGCGTGAAGAAGCGCAGGCTGTAGACCTGCGCGTCGGCAAACCACTTGGCCACCGAGCCGTCGAACACTGGCATCAGGCGACGCGGCCAGAACATCGCGCCCACCACGGCCGCCACGGCGATGCCGAGGAAGATTTCTTCGGTGCGTGCCTCGGCCACATCCCACACCGCCAGGGGGTTATCCACCACGGGCAGCGCGATCAGCGGCAAGGTGTAGCCGGCGAGCATCAGCGCATAGTTGTTGGCGGTGCGCAGGTGCATGGACAGGAACAGCAGAATGCCGGTCCACAGCGCAATCACCACCACCAGCACATACGGCGACTGCACGAACATCGGCACAAAAACCACCGCCGCCGCCGCGCCCATGAAGGTGCCGATGGCGCGGTACAGCGCCTTGGAGCTGGTGGGGCCGACAAATGGGCTGGAGACGATATACACCGTGGCCATCGCCCAATACGGACGCGGCATTTGCATGAGCATGGCGATGTACAGCGCGATCATCGACGCGGCGAACGTACGCACCCCGTAGAACCAGTCGCGAGCGGGCGGGAAGCCGGTAAAAAATCCGTTCAAGAGGTTGCCTCAGCCGCCTCAAAGGCCCGCAGTACACGCAACGCCGCTTCAAGATCGCTCTGGGCAATGTCCGCCAACACGTCTTTGCGCAAGCGCACCAGTTGCACCTCCACCGCTTGCACCAGCTCACGGCCGCGCTCGGTCAGGCTCAAGGCCTTGGCGCGGCGGTCGTGCACGTCTTCGGTACGGCACACGTAGCCGCCGGCGCACAGCTGATCAAGCAGGCGCACCAGCGACGGGCTTTCCATGCCGGAGGCCTGGGCGACCTTTACTTGGTGCACACCATCGCCCAAGCGGCCGATCATCAACAACGGCACGGCGCAGGCTTCGGAAATACCGTAGCTCACCAGCGTGGTCTGGCAGATTTTGCGCCAGTTACGGGCGCCCACCACCATGCTGCTGCTGAGGTTCATCTGGAGTTGTTCGAGGGTTTGAGGCACTGGAGTGTTCGCATACAGTTAGTTTGCTAACTATCAATATGGTGGATGCATCCAAAGCCGTCAAGTTTTGAAACAAATTTATGATGGGTGGCGCGGGGAGGTATGGGTAAGTAAAGCGGGTTTGCGCGCGGGTGTTGGATTTTCAGCGACTGCTGCAACACCACGAAACGAATGTGGGAGCGGGCTTGCTCGCGAATGCGGTGGATCAGTCGCCGAATTGGCCAGCTGACACACCGCATTCGCGAGCAAGCCCGCTCCCACATTTAGTTCAGTGTTGGCTTCGGGCTGATGGGCATCCGTACAAAACGTCAGCATTGAATCCCAAAACACGAACGAGGCCCGAGTTTTTACACCTCACGCCCCCTCCGCAACAACACATTCAGCTCATCCACCACCTCTGCCCAGTCGGCATCCTCTCGAATCTCTTCGCGCAAAAACGCTCTCTGACTGGGCGTCCAGAAAAACGCATCCGCCAGATGCAGTTCAGGCTTCAGCGGTGAATGAACCGTCACAAACTGCTCAATACTCACCGGGTCATCCGGCAGACCGAGCTGTTTGAACAGTGACGGCAGGCTGTGCACTGGCGATTCCATGGCTGGCTCCTATGAAGACGGTTCCTGCGAGTCTAGCCCACGCGCCAGCCAGGCCAACAACAGCAAGGGGTTGGCCCGGTACAGGTGTTCCGGGCATGTACGTAATGCCGATGCTCGATTACCGGCAACCCTCGGGCTGCGAGGGCTCTGGCCCGCGGCACAGCACAAACAAGCGCGCTCGTGCCCCGCCGCCGTCCTGCTGCAAAAGCTGGCGCCAGTCGGCGGGAATCGGGGCGAAATCATCGGGCATTTCATTGCTGCTGATCAGCCAGACGCGGTGCGTATCGGCGGGTAATGCCGACAAACGGTCCAGGTAAATACGCCCGCCGTCCTGATCCACCAACGTGCCGAAGCCATAGGCGTTCGGTCGGGTCGGGGTGCCGTCGGGTTTGGGTGGGGTGAAGAGCTGCAATTGGGCGTCGGTCTGGTCGTAATACACGTAGCTCAGGTACCACATCATGTCACTGAGAACGATGCGGTCGTCTTCCTGGTAATTGCGATTGACGAACTCCACCGGCACGTTGAATTGATCATGCTCGTCCACAGCGGCATTGTTCTTCAGGCCCAGCAGTTCCACGCCGACGAACAATACGAACAACGCCGCGCCCAGCCATGCCAAGCGCGGGGGCAAGCGGTCGATGGCCAACGCCACCAGAATCGGCAAGCCCAGTGCATACACCGTCAGGTAGCGCTCGATGAACACCGGCGAAACAAACGACACCGCATACACCAGCAGCAGCGGCAATAAAAAGAACAGCGCCAGCAGGCAAGCCGGGCGATAGCGCTCACGATCACGCCAGGCGGTGGCACCCACCACCGTGATCAACAACACAGGGAACAGCCAGAACAGCGGCGGCCAGAAGCCGATACCTTCATCCTGAAGCATGAACTGCCAGACCATCGACGGCACGGAAATCAGCGAAACCGGGTCTTCCCAGCCAATGTCACCGCCCACCTTGAGCTGCTCAACGTGTTGGATAAGGTCCAGCAGGTTCGGCAGCCACGGCAGGTACAACGCGACGATCAGCACGTTGGCGCACCACCACGACGGGCGAATGATCAAGCGTTGGCCGGGTGCCTGGGAGCGGCACAACACGCCCAGGTAAGCCCAATGCACCAGCACACACAGCGCGGTGAAATAGTGGGTGTAGAACGCGGCCGCCATCAGCACGACATAGGCGGCCAGGTATCGCGTGCGCTCGGGTTGGCGCACCCAGTACACCAGCGCCAGCGTGGCGCCCAGCAACCACACGGCCAGCAGTGAGTACATGCGCACTTCCTGGCTGTAACGCACCGCCGTCGGAAACAACGCCAGCAGCACGCCCGCCAGCACGGCGGCGCGACGCGTGGACAGCTGCCGCGTGAGCCAGATGCCCAGCCCCACCGCCGCTACGCCGGGCAGGGCACTCATGCCGCGAATCGACCAGATCCCATCGCCAAACAGCTCGATCCACCCGCGCAGCATGAAGAAGTACAGCGGCGGGTGCACATCATGGGCGGCGTGAAACCACAGGTCCTCCATGGCGTACTCGCTGAGCAGCAGGCTCGAACCTTCGTCGCCCCAGATCGCCGAAGCGGTCAGGCCATAAAAACGCACCGCCATGGCCAGCGCCAGAATCGGCACCCACCACAACCGGCTGAGCCAGCCGGCGCCTTCCCAGGCGCCCGAGAGGCGATTGACTGCGGGAAACGTCCCAATTTTGTCGTCTTGCTCTACCACAGACCGTCGCACCTCAATTCCCCTTATACCGCCCATTTCCCGGGCAAACCCTGCACACGTGCAAACAAGCGCCACTCTAGGACAAAAGCCCCGGTTTCGCTCGCTGATTTGCAACCGTCGGGCGGCACGCTGCGGGATTTGACTTGAACCTCATAAACCTGCGACTGCGCCTGGATTTCGCTGAGCATTGCCACGACCAAAAATCGGACAAATCAGCAATTTGTGTAGGCCTTCACCGAAGCCGCTGTCGGATCAAGCTATGATTGGCACCCTCCAAGGACTCAGGATCAAGGACACGTCATGCGCATCGGTTTTCTGTCACCCCTGGCACTGGCCCTGCTTGCCGGCATTTCCCTACCGGCCCAGGCCAGTTCGGACGACTCGTGTTACCCCGACTGGCGGGTGTCGCGTGACACGCTGGATCCCTGCAATAACCTGCCGTTCCTGAGCCCAGGCAATGACAGCCGGGCCAACCTGCGTTTATTGCTGGCCGACAAGAAAGCCGCGCCGCTGGCGCCCAATGCCTTGAGCGAAGATGACCTGGCCGAGGGTTTTGGCCCGGTGCCGTTCCCGGTGTATCGCCTGGTGCCGCGTGGCGAAGCCGAGCCCGTCAGCCCATCCGACGCCCCCAAAACCTCGCCACTCGATGCACTGCTTGAACCGCTGGGCATCAAGCGCGACAACGCTAAAGCCGCCGGCGATGCGTTCCTCAATGGCGAAGGCAGCCGCTGCCGCAGCAACGACGAGAACAGCGCTGCCGCGTTTATCCGCCAAGTGATCAAGGCCGATATGCCAGCCGCCGAACGCGATCTGCTGGTGAAGGCACGCCTGCAATTGCTCACCGCCTGCGAATGGGTAGGCCCGGTGGTCGAGCCGCCGCAAGATATCCAATCGAGCGAAGGCCAGCTGTTTCGCACGTACCTGCAAGCCGCCGCCGACTTCTACACCGGCCGCTTCACCGACGCCGGGCCTGGCTTCGTCGCCACCCAAAACGCTACTTCGCCCTGGCTGAAGGAAACCGCGCTGTACATGACCGCGCGCAACGCACTCAACCAGGCCCAGGCCAATACTTATGACGAAGACGGCGTGCCGCACCTCGACCGTGTGGATAAACCTGCGCTCGCCGAGGCCGAAAAGGGTTTCGACGCTTATCTGAAAACTTATCCACAGGGCGACTACAGCGCCTCTGCACGCGGCTTGCTGCGCCGGGTCTACTGGCTGGCGGACGATAACGAAAAACTCGCCGAAGCATTTGCCTGGCAACTGACCCAGGCCACCGACGAGCAGCGCAATGTGTCGGTGGATGAATTGGTCGAAGAGGCCGACCTCAAGCTGTTGATGGTCAATAGCGACACCGTCAAGACGCCGATGATCCAACTCGTCAGCGACCTGATGGTGATGCGTGGCGGCAACCAGCCCGCGCTCAGCCGCGCAGACCTTGAGAAGCAAAAAGCAGCGTTTGCCGATGAGCCGGCGTTTTACGACTACCTGTTAGCCGTGAGCGCGCTGTACGTCGAGCATCAACCGGATGCCGCCTTGAAGCAGTTGCCGCAAAGCGTGCCGTCGAGCCTGAATTACTTCGCCTTCAGCCAACAAACCCTGCGCGCCCTGGCACTGGAAGCCAAGCAAGACTGGAAAGGCGCACAAGACCTGTGGCTGCAACTGCTGCCGCTGGCCAAATTACCGCTGCAACGCGACCAGTTGGAATTGGCCCTGGCCCTCAACTACGAGCGCAGCGGCCAGTTGGCCAAGGTGTTCGCGGCGGATTCGCCAATCAGCGCCAAGCAGGTGCGTTATATCCTGCTGCGCAACGTTGCCGGGCCGGACTTGCTGCGCCAGCAGATCGCCAAGGCCGACGACCCGGTGGAACGCCAGACCGCACAATTCGTGCTGCTCTATAAAGACTTGCTGCGCGGCCAGTTCGCCACCTTCGCCGATGACCTCAAGCAACTGCCAACGCCGGCACCTGAAGACAAACTGGGCACCAGCCTGGGCTACGTCTGCAGCGGCGGCCAGAGCTTGAAGCTGTTCCAGTGGAACGGCGACAAAGCCGAATCCGGCTACAGCTGCCCGGCCATCGCGCAAACCGCTGCCACCTTGCAAACCGATGCGAAAAACCCGCAGGCCCTGAACTGCTTCGGTGAGTTCATCCTGCGCAATAACCTCGACGGCATGCCCCTGGAACAGGCACGCGCCGCCGGCAGCCTGGGCAGCACCGCGACGCAATTCCCCGGTGAAACCTTCTCGCGGCTCAACGGCTACAAGCAGGTGATCGCCAACGCCAAAGCGCCGAAGAACGACAAGGCCTACGCACTGTTCCGCGCCATCAACTGCTATGCCCCGGCCGGCTACAACAGCTGCGGCGGCGATGACGTTGAGCCCGCCGTGCGCAAGGCGTGGTTCCGCCAGCTGAAAAGCGGCTTTGCCGACACCCAGTGGGGCAAATCGCTGCAGTACTACTGGTGAAACACCTGTGGCTCGGCTTGCTGCTGCTGGCAAGCCCGGCCTTTGGCGCCGTGGACGCTCGCGACTACGACGCCTTCTGGTTGTGGAGTGGCGTCACCCCGCAGCCGGTGCTTAAACAGGCCAACACCCTGTACATCCTGCAAGGCCAGATCAACTCCACCCGCCGCGCACCCGAGCGCGGCGTGCAACTGATCGCCCAGGGCCTCGGCATACCGCGCCTCACCCGTGGCGAGGTCTGGGTGGTCTACCGCGCCCACACCCTGCACTGGCCGGAGCGGGTCTACACCCAGCTGCTCGGCCAGGTGCAACGCTGGCGCGACGCGGGCAACCCGGTGGTCGGCATCCAGATCGACTTCGACGCCCGCACCCAATACCTGCACGAATACGCCGACTTCCTGCGCGACCTGCGCCACCGCCTGCCCGCCGACTTGAAGCTGAGCATCACCGGGCTGATGGACTGGAGCAGCAACGCCGACCCAAGCGCCATCGCCCAGCTCAAAGGCGTGGTGGATGAAGTGGTGGTGCAGACCTATCAAGGGCGCCACAGCATCCCGGATTACGCGGCGTATTTGCCGCGCATGAACCGGCTGGGATTGCCGTTCAAGGTGGGGCTGATTCAGGGTGGCGTGTGGGAGGCGCCGGGGTATTTGAAGGGGAATGAGTGGTTTCGCGGGTATGTGGTGTTTTTGCAAAACCAGTAATCACCCCGTGTGGGAGCGGGCTTGCCCGCGATAGCGGCAGTTCAGTCAAAGGGATGTTGAATGATCTGCCCTCATCGCGGGCAAGCCCGCTCCCACAGGGCGTTGTGTTTAACCTGCGGGATACACCGACTCCCACCCGCCACCCAGCGCCTTATACAACCCAACCATGGCCAGCGACACGCCCGTGGAGCTTTCCACCCACTGTTCCTGCGTCGCCAGCAGCGCGCTCTGCACCGTGAGCACGTTGACGAAATCCACCACGCCTTCGACGTATTGATGTTGCGCAGTGCTCAGTGCGATCTGGTTCTGGCGTACCGCTTCGGCGAGGCTGTCGCGGCGCAGTTGGCTGGCGTTGTAGCGGGTCAGCTGGTCGTCGATTTCATGCCAGGCGCGCAGCACGGTTTGCTGGTAGGCAAGCGCGGCTTCCTGTTGCTGGGCTTCGCGCAGGTTCAACATGCCTTGCAGGCGCCCGCCGTTGAACAGCGGCAGGCTGAATTGCGGGCCGAAGGCGAACGCGCGCGAGCCCCACGAGCCGAAATCCGACAGTTGCAAGGCCTGGGAGCCGAGGCTGCCCGACAGGGTGATGCGCGGGTAGAAGTCGCCCTTGGCCACGCCGATGTTGGCGGTGGCGGCGTGCAGGCGCGCTTCGGCCTGGCGGATGTCGGGGCGGCGCTCGGCCAACTCCGACGGCAAGCCGATGGCAACCTGACGCTGGGTTTGCGGCACGGCGGCGTCCTTGGACAACTGCGCGTGCAGGGCTTGGGGCGGTTCGCCCATCAACAGGCTCAGGGCGTTGATCAACTGGTCCTGGCGCTGCTGCAGCTCCGGCAGGCGCGCTTCGATGGCGGCGACCTGGGCGGCGGCTTCGGCCACGTCCAGGTCGGTCGCCACGCCGTCGGCCAGGCGCAATTGCGAGAGCTTGAGGCTGTGGCGCGCAACGTCGAGGTTCTGCTCGGTGACGGCGCGGGTGTTCTGCACGCCGCGTAGCTGGATGTAGTCCTGCGCAGTCTCGGCGAGTACCGACAGCAGTACGGCGCGGCGGTCGTTTTCGGCCACTTGCAGGGTGGCGTCGGCGGCTTCGGTTTCGCGTTTTACGCGGCCCCAGAAGTCCAGCTCCCAGGCGGCGGAGAAGCCCATATCCCATTGGTTGTAGGCGGACTGGCCATTCTCACCGGACGGGTCGCTCAAGCCTTTGCCGCTGTTGCGTTGACGCAGGTAGTCACCGGTGGCGTTGACGTTGGGATAACGCTCGGCAGTGGTCACCTGGCGCACGGCGCGGCTTTGTTGCAGGCGGCTGCTGGCGAGTTTCAGGTCGAGGTTGTCGGTGAGCGCACGACGGGTGAGCGCCGAGAGTTGCTCGTCGTGGAACACGTCCCACCAACGCTCCTGCAACGGGTCCGTCACCGCGCGGCTGGCGGCTTGGCGGCCCTGGGGTTCGGCCCACTGAGTGACTTGCGGGCTTTGGGGCTTCTGGAAGTCCGGGCCGACGGTGCAGGCGCTGAGGCTGATCAGGCTCACGGTGAGCCAGGCGAAGTGTCTCATTGCTGCGCTACCTCACGCGGCTGCGTGACCGGCTGGGTGTCGACGCTGGCTTCCACCGACATGCCGACGCGCAGGCGCTCGGTCAGCGGCTGGTTGGGCTCAAGGATGATTTTTACCGGAATGCGCTGCACCACCTTGGTGAAGTTGCCGGTGGCGTTGTCGGGTTTGACCGAGGCAAAGGTCACGCCAGTGGCCGGCGCCAGGCTTTGCAGATGGCCGTTGAGCAGCTCGCCGTCGAGGCTGTCGACGCGCACTTGCACGGCTTGGCCGGCGTGCATATGCGACAGTTGGGTTTCCTGGAAATTGGCCACCACATAGGCCTCGGCCAGCGGCACTACCGC
Organism: Pseudomonas sp. R76; assembly: GCF_009834565.1. Classification (GTDB taxonomy): domain Bacteria; phylum Pseudomonadota; class Gammaproteobacteria; order Pseudomonadales; family Pseudomonadaceae; genus Aquipseudomonas. The sequence goes on along the minus strand of NZ_CP019428.1, from coordinate 212,738 downwards.
GAGGATCTTGCTGCCCGGCGTCACATACGCACCCACCCGCACCGCACGCTCGCCGACCATGCCGTCCACCGGCGCGACGATGCGCGTGTAGGACAGCTGATAGCTGGCCATTTCCAGCGCCGCCTGGGCGCGTTTAAGTCCACCTTCAGCGGCATCGCGCTGGGCGGTGAGGATTTCCACCTGCTTGCGCTCGGCCGCCAGCACCGCCGTGGCATTCGCCAGGCGCGCGGTGGCCTGGTCGATGCGGGTCTTGGCCTGCTGGGCGTTCTGCACAGTGCCCGCGCCCACACCGGCGAGGTGGTTGTAGCGGTTCAGCTCGTGCTCGGCGAAGGCCACTTCGGCGCGGTCTGCCGACACGGTGGCCTGGGCCTGGGCGATTACCGAGCTTTGGCGCTCAAGGGTCGCGGTAGCGTTTTTCAGTTGCGCCTGGGCGACCAGGGTATCGGCGTCGGCGGCTTGGGCGGCGGCGCGAAAGTCGCGGTCGTCGATCAGCGCCAACAGTTGGCCGGCCTTGACCCGCTGGTTGTCTTCCACCAGCACTTCCTTGATGAAGCCCGCCACGCGCGGCGCCACCAGGGTGAAGTCGGCGGCGACGAAGGCGTCGTTGGTGGTCTGGCGCTTGCTGCCCAGCACGCCCGGCGCGACCAGGTAAACCAGTACGCCGACGGCAAACACGGCAATAACGGAGACGGCAATTTTGTCTTTGCGTTTCATGAGAAGTCCTTTCAGTCAGGTCGGTGCGCGCGGTGGAAAAATCCGCGTCGGCATCCAGAAAATCAGCAGGATCAGCGCCACCGCGACGGCGGCCATGACGTAATAAAGATCCGCAGAGGTCAGCACCACAGCCTGTTCGTGCAGGCGGTGAGCGAGGCCCGGCGCGTCGCCGTCGGCCAGGGGCGAGTTGCCCAGGCCGTCCACCAACATCGTCGAGTGAAAGTGCAGGCGCTGCGTGGTCAGCGTGTCCAGCACGGCGGTGGCGATCACGGCGGCGAGGCCTTTGACGGTGTTGAACCAGGCCGAGGCGAACGGCCCGTCCATCGGTTGGATGCTGCCGGTAGAAAGCATCAACAGTGGCAACACGGCCATGGGCTGACCGAAGATTTGCAGCAGGTACAGGCCGTAGAAATCGTCGCGAATCCACTCCGACGTCAGGTGCGCGCTGCCCACGCAGCACAGCACCAGCATGCTCAGGCCGAGCCCCAGCACCCAACGGCAGTCGACCCAACGCAGGTTGCACAGCGCCGCCACCAGCGGCAGCGCGATCAACTGCGGCAGCGCCATCAGCAGCATCACCGGCGCAGTTTGCAGCGGCCGGTAGCCCTGCACCTGAGCAAGGAAACTCGACGGAATGATGATCACCGAGGTCAGCACCATCAGCACGCCCGCCAGCACGATCAAGGCAAATGCCAGGTTGCGCAGGCCGAGCATCTGCAACTTGAAGAACGGAATCGGCTGCGACCATTCATTGATCAGAAACAGCACCAGCAACAGCGTGCCGCCACTGAGCAAAAACGTGATCAGGCCGGACTCGAACCAGTCCAGGCGATTGCCTTGCAACAGCCCGATCACCAGCATGCAGATCGCCGGGAAGCCGGTCAGCAGGCCACGCCAATTGAACTGCTTGAAGCGCTCCAGGCGCAGTGGGTCCTGGGGCAAGCCGTAGGCCACGGCGGCCATCGCCAGCAGGCATGGCGCGACAATCTGCCAGAACGCCCATTGCCAGCCGACATATTCGGTCCACAGCGCCGCCAGCGGCGTGCCCAGGCTCGGGCCGAAGGTGGCGGTGAGCGCATAGCCGGCCAGGCCATACAGCTTGACGTTGGCCGGCAGAAAACGCAGCGCCACGGTCATCAACATCGGCGGTAACGCGCCACCGGCCAGGCCTTGCACGGTGCGCAGCACCAGCAGGCTTTCGTAGTTCGGCGCAAATGGGCACAGGATGCCCAGCACGGTGAACAAACCGATGGCGCAGAGGGTGAAGCGGCGCAGGGAAAACGTCACCGAACACCACGGCGCGAAGGCCATGGCCGCCACTGAAGTGGCGGTGTAGGCGGCGACCAGCCAGGTGCCTTCGTCAAAGCCGATATACAGCGCACCCCGGATATCAGCGAGGGCGACCTTGGTGACCATCTCGTTAAGGCCGGACACCAGCACCGCCAGCAATACGCCGACCAGGCCGATGATAATGCGCGGGCCGAACACGGGAGGGTTGAGCGCAGTGGGTTGGGCTGCAGCCTGTAAGGCGGGGGCAGCGAGGGAAGTCATGAACGGGTAACTCGGGGTTAGAAATACCCGAGCAGTTTAATCAGGCGAACCCATGACAAAAAGTTACTTGTTGGCAGCTTATAAGTGCACCAGACGCAACTGTTAGCCACCGTTTGACCCTGTGGGAGCTGGGCTTGTCCGCGATGCAAACAACTCGGTCCGCCTGCAAACGTGCGGTGATGCTATCGCAGGCAAGCCAGCTCCCACATGTTGATCCAGTGCAGGTGAGATTGAGGTGGGCTGCGCTTCGAGCCAGGTGGCGTGGCAGCTTTCGCGCATGGTTTCGCGCAGCCATTTGTGCGCCGGGTCTTTGTCGAAGCGTGGGTGCCAGGATTGCGCCAACATCAGCGTCGGCAGGGAGATCGGCAACTGGAAGGCGCGCAACGGCAGCTTCAGGCGATTGGCACTCAGCAGGGCTTCCTTGGGCACCGGCAGCAGCAGGTCGGAATCGGGCAGCATGAACATCGCGCCATGAAAGCCCGGTGCGATCATTGCCACGCGGCGCTCCAGGCCCAGGGCATTCAGCGCGGTGTCGATTGGCCCGCGGGCAATGCCACGGCGCGAAATACTGATGTGGGAGTAGCTGGCGAATCGCGCGGCGGTGATTTCTTCGTCAAACAGCGGGTGGTCTTCGCGCGCGAGGCCAACGAAGGTGGTGGAAAACAGGTTTTGCACCTTCACTTCCGGGCTGGGCGGCCTGGAATTACTCACTCGCAGGTCCAGCCGCCCTTCACGCAGCGCCTCGTCGTCGGTGTCGCCTTCGGGCACGAAGCACAGCTCGCAAAACGGCGCCACGCGCTCCATGGTGTCGAACAGCCGACCGCCGTAGACGCCGATAAAGAAGTCATTGGCGCGCACACTGAAGCGGCGGCGCAAGGTGCTCAGGTCAACCTCATCCGCCGAACGAAACAGCAACGCCGCCTGCTCCACCACGTTGCGCACCTGGCCTTGCAGTTGCAGCGCCTTGGGCGTTGGCACCAGGCCGCGACCGGCGCGCACCAGGATCGGATCACCGACCGCCTCGCGAATGCGCGTGAGGGTGCGGCTCATGGCGGCCGGGCTCAGGTTCATCCGCCGTGCGGCGCCGACCACACTGCCCTCGTCGAGCAAGGCGTCGAGGGCGACCAGCAGGTTCATGTCCGGTAATTGCATGCCAAGCACTCATGGTCGGTGGAGAGTGAATTGCGTGCAATCGTAGCAGGATTAAAACCGCGGGTTCAGCGCTGCATGCCCCAGCGTTTCACCGTCAGCCGCTCGAACGTATCGAACACCAGGTTTTCCACCAGCAAGCCAATCAGGATCACCACGGCCAAACCGGCAAACACCTTGTCGGTGTACAGCTCATTGCGGTTCTGGAAGATGTACCAGCCCAACCCGCCTTTGCCGCTGGTGGCGCCGAACACCAGCTCGGCGGCGATCAGTGTGCGCCAGGCGAAGGCCCAGCCAATCTTGAGCCCGGCGAGGATCGACGGCAGCGCCGCCGGGATCAGGATGAACAGCACGAAACGCATGCCCTTGAGGCCATAGTTGCGCCCCGCCATGCGCAGGGTTTCGGAGACGCCGAGAAACCCGGAATAGGTATTCAGCGCCAAGGCCCACAGCACCGAATGCACCAGCACAAAAATCAGGCTGTTCTGCCCCAGGCCGAACCACAGCAGCGCCAGCGGCAGCAAGGCGATGGCTGGCAGCGGGTTGAACATCGAGGTCAGCGTGCTCAGCAGGTCGCGGCCCAACTGCGTCGACACCGCCAACGTGGTCAGGGCGAATGCCAGCACAATGCCGATCAGGTAGCCCTTGATCAGCACTGCCAGCGAGATGCTCACTTTACTGAGCAACTCACCGCTGAGCAGGCCGTCGTAGAGCGCGTGAAAGGTCTGCAGGAAGCTCGGCAGCAGCAGGTCGTTGTTCTGATAACGCGCGACGGCCTCCCAGAGAATGGCGAGCACGATCAGGATCAAGCCCTTGCGCAGCCAGCCTTGTTGCCACAGGCGCTGACGCAGCGGCAGCTCGCGTTCGACGGGGACGCTGAGCAGCGGTTCGAGGTTTATTTCAAATTCCTGGCGCATACGTCGGCCTCTTAGTAAGCGATGCGGATATCGGCGAAACCCAACTCACGTTCGGCCTCGGGCGCTTCATCGAACAGCAGGCGATGAATACGCCGCGCCGACGCCTGGAATTCCACACCGCCGAGGCTGTGCAGGTCGTATTGATGGCTGTGGATTTCGGCACGCACACGCCCTGGGTGCGGCGATAGCAACAGGATGCGATTGCCCACCACCAGCGCTTCTTCGATGGAGTGGGTGACGAACAACAGGGTGAAGCGCACCTCTTCCCAGAGCAGCAGCAATTCTTCCTGCATCTTGCGCCGGGTCAGGGCGTCGAGCGCGGCAAAGGGCTCGTCCATCAGCAGGATTTTCGGCTGCATGGCCAAGGCGCGCGCGATGGCCACGCGGGCTTTCATGCCGCCGGAAAGGGTATGCGGGTAGGCATCGGCGAACGCACTCAAGCCAACTTTTTCGAGGTAGTGCAGCGCGCGTTCTTCGGCTTCGCGGCGCTTCAAGGTTTTCGACGCCAACAGCGGGAACATCACGTTCTGCTTGACGGTTTTCCACGGCGGCAGCTGGTCGAATTCCTGGAATACCACGATGCGATCCGGGCCGGGCTGTTCGACCTTTTGCCCCAACAGGCGAATCTCGCCTTCGCAGGGTGTGATAAACCCGGCAATCGACTTGAGCAAGGTGGATTTGCCGCAACCCGAAGGGCCGAGCAGTACGTAGCGGTCTGCCGGGTCGATCTCGAAACTGACTTGATGGGTGGCACGTACCACACGCTCGGGCGTGCGGTACTCGAGGCTGACGTTATCCACCGCCAGTAACGGACCGGCAGTGTTCAGGTTGCTGGCCGCGTGGCCTTGCAGGGGCGCGTTCATTTCATTTCTCTTGCCGGGGAATCAGAAAGGCGCGTCGCCCTGGATGGTGGTGCGAAACAGCTTGCGGCGCAGATGGCCTGGGCAACCGGCGGCCAGGTGGATCAGCGAGCGGTTGTCCCAGAACACCAGGTCGTGGGGCTGCCACTGGTGGCGGTAGATATTGTGCGGCAGCACGCTGTGGGCGTAGAGCTGGGCCAGCAGGTCGCGGCTTTCGTCTTCCGGCAGGCCAACGATGCGCGTGGTGAAGCCTTCGCTGACGAACAGCGCCTTGCGGCCGTTTTCGGGGTGGGTGCGCACAATCGGGTGCACCACTTCGGCAACCTGGGCGAGCTGCTCAGGCGTGAGGGTTGGGCGCCAGTTGCCTTCGAATTTGGTTTCGCTGTAACGCGCGGTGTAGGAATGCGCAGCGCTGCGGCCTTCGACGGCTTTACGCAGGTGCTCGGGCAGTTGGTCCCAGGCTTTGTGCATGTCAGCGAACAGCGTGTCGCCGCCTTCGGACGGCAGCTCCTGGGCATGCAGCATCGAGCCGAGGCTGGGCAGTTCTTTGTATGACAGGTCGGAGTGCCAGAATTTGCCCGCGTCGCCCAGGCCGATGGATTGGCCGTTTTCGATGATGTTGGAGACGATCAGGATTTCCGGGTGGTTGGCCAGCAGGAACTGTTTGAGCACATGAATCTGCAGCACGCCGAAGCGGCGACTGAAGGCGATCTGTTGTTCGGGGGTGATGCGCTGGTCGCGGAACACTACGACATGGTGGTTCAGGTGGGCGCGGTGAATGCGCGCGAAATCCTGGTCGTTGACCGGGCGGGACAAGTCCAGGCCGACGATCTCGGCGCCGACGCTGCCGGGAAAGGGGCGGATGTCGAAGGTTTGGGCGGTAGAGGTCGCTGTTGGAACAGTAGAGGTGGCGGACATGAGGGCACTCCCGGTCGGACAGGGGAGTGACTTTATAGATATAAGAACGGGCGATTAAATACCGTTAGTGAATAACGATATGCAATAGGGTTGGGATCTGCGGTGAAGCTGATGGCGCCATCGCAGCGATGCGGCGACCCGACAAGCCAGCTCCCACATTTGAATGTGTTCACAAATCAAAATGTGGGAGCTGGCTTGCCTGCGATGAGGCCCCAACAGGCGCTGGAGATTACCGCTCGTGCAACGCCTCGGCCCGCGCCTTGATGATCGGCTTGAGCAGGTAGCTCAGGATGCTTTTCTTGCCGGTGATGATGTCCACCGAGGCCACCATGCCGGGGATGATCAGCAACGGCTTCTCATCGGTGCCCAAATGGCTGCGGTCGGTGCGCAAGGTGATCATGTAGTAGGTGGTTTTTTTGTCTTCATCGGTGATGGTGTCGGCACCGATGCGTTCGAGCTTGGCCTTCAGGCCGCCATAGATGGTGTAGTCATAGGCGGTGAATTTGACGATCGCTTCCTGCCCTGGGTGCAAGAAAGCGATGTCTTGCGGGCGGATCTTGGCTTCCACCAGCAGGGTGTCGTTAAGCGGCACGATTTCGACCATGTCACTGCCCGGCTGGATCACGCCGCCGACGGTGTTGACCAGCAGCTGCTTGACGATGCCGCGCACCGGCGAGGTGACCAGCGTACGGCTGACCCGGTCTTCGAGGGCGCGGCCGGTGGATTCGGCCTTGTTCAGTTCGGTGCGCGCTTCGTTGAGCTGGGTCAGCGCTTCGCTGCGGAATTTGCCACGGGTTTCGTCGATCTTGCGCTGCACTTCCTTGATCGCCGATTCGGCGCGGGGAATCGCCAACGTGGTGGCGTCCAACTGACCACGGGTTTCCATCTCGGCACGCTTGAGACGCAGCACTTCCACCGGCGATACCGCGCCCTGGGCCACCAATGGCTCGGACATGTTGATTTCCTGGCGTTGCAGCGACAGTTGGCTGCGGTATTGGCCTTGCTTGGAGGTGAACTCGCGCAGTTCCTGTTGGCGCTGCACCAGTTGCTCCTGCAAGCCACCGACTTCGTCTTTCAACTGCTGGCGGCGGCTCTCATACAGCGAGCGCTCGTTGGCGGCCTGGCTTGGCGCGGCCTTGAGCACGTCGTCGGGGATGTTCAGCGGGCGGTCGTCCACTTGCGCGCTCAGGCGCTCGACGCGCAGTTGCATGGCCAGGCGCAAGGCTTCGGTTTCACCGGCGTTGGAGACGAACCGCGTGTCATCGAGGCGAATCAGCGGCGCGCCGGCTTCGACGATCTGGCCTTCCTTGACGAACAGCTCGGAGACGATACCGCCTTCCAGGTTCTGGATTTTCTGCAGCTTGGACGACGGAATCGCCTTGCCGTCGCCACGGGTGACTTCGTCGATGCTGGAAAAACCGGCCCACACAACCAGGAACACGAAGAACGCGATGATCGCCCAGATGGTCAGGCGGATAACTCGCGGCGCATCTTCGATCAGCGCTTTGTTGACCTCGGGCAGGGGTTGGCCCTGCAGCGAGTCGGTGCCTTTGAAGTAGCGGCCGACCGCGCTTTTGATGGAGTTAAGCAACACTGATCTGCCCCTTTTTCAACGCTTCCATAACCACGGCTTTCGGGCCGTCCGCGAGGATCTGCCCACGGTCGACCACCAGCAGGCGGTCCACCAGGGAGAGCAGTGAGGCACGGTGCGTGACCAGCACCACGGTCTTGTTTTGCACCACGGCTTGCAGGCGTTGTTTCAAGCGTTCTTCACCGGTGTTGTCCATGGCGCTGGTGGGTTCGTCCAGCAGCAGGATGGGCGGGTTGAGCAGCAATGCGCGGGCAAGGGCGACGTTCTGGCGCTGGCCGCCGGACAGGTTCTGCCCACGCTCGCCGACTTGCAGCTCATAACCTTGAGGGTGCAGGCGCGCGAATTCGTGCACGCCGGCCAGTTCGGCGGCTTGCAGGACCATTTCGTCTTCGACGTAACGCGCACCGGACACCAGGTTGTCGCGCAGGGTGCCGGCGAGCAATTGAATGTCTTGGGCGACGTAGCCGATGTTATGGCGCAGTTCGCTCACGTCGATCTGGCGCACGTCCACGCCGTCCACCAGCAAGGCGCCGGAGTCGGGCTGGTAAAGGCCGACGATCAGTTTGGCCAGGGAGCTTTTGCCCGAGCCGCTACGGCCGATGATGCCGATTTTCTCACCGGGCTTGATCACCAGGTTGATATTTTTCAGCGCGGCGTTCTGTTGGTTCGGGTAGGTGAAGTTCAGGCCCCGGCACTCGATGGCACCTTGCAGAGTGCGACGGCTCATGGGGCGCTCTTCGAAATTGCGCTCCTGGGGCAGCTCCATCATCTGGTCCACCGAGGTCATCGTGACCTTGGCTTGCTGGTAGCGGGTCAGCAGGCCCGACAGCGAAGCCAGCGGGCTCAGGGCGCGGCCACTGAGCATGTAGCAGGCGATCAGGCCGCCCATGCTGAGGTTGCCGTCGATGATCTGGTACACGCCGAACACGATCATGATCACGCCGGCCAGTTGCTGGATCAGCAGGGTCATGTTCATCGACAGGCCCGACAGCAACTTCACGCGCAGCTCAAGCCGGCTGAGGGTGCCGATGGTCTGTTCCCAGCCGTACTGGCGCTCGCTCTCGGCGTTGTTGACCTTGACTGCGTCCAGCCCGGCGAGGGTTTCGATCAGGCTGGACTGGCGCTCGGCGGCCAGAGCCATGGTTCGTTCCATGGTCGCCACCAGCGGTTTTTGCAGGGCGTAGCCGATGCCCAGGGCAATCGGGAAAGCCAGCACGGGGATCCATACCAAGTGGCCGCCGAGGATGGCGATCACCAGGAAGATCAGCAGGGTGAACGGCAGGTCGATCAGGCTGGTGAGGGTCAGCGACGCGAGGAAATCGCGCAGGCTCTGAAACTCATGGATGTTCTGCGCAAAGCTGCCGACCCGCGCAGGGCGGTACTTCATGGACATGCCGACGATGCGCTCGAACAGCGTGGCCGAGATGATCAGGTCGGTCTTTTTACCGGCCAGGTCCAGGCACAGGCTGCGCAGGCTTTTGAGGATCAGGTCGAACAGGTACGCGCCGCAGATACCCACGGCCAGCACCCACAAGGTGGCCGTGGCCTGGTTCGGCACCACACGGTCGTACACGTTCATCACAAACAGCGGCGCGGCCATGGCGATGATGTTGATCAGGAAGCTCGCAGCAATGGCGTCGGTGTACAGCCAACGCGAACGCTTGAGGGTGTCGCGAAACCACGAACGCGCCCGAGGAATCAGGGTGCCGTGGTTGACGTCGAATTTATGTTGCGGCTGGGCGAAGAAGACTTTGCCGATGTAGTCGTCGGCCAACAGCTCGCGCTTGATCAGCACTTCACCGCCATCGCTTTCGCTGAGCAGGACCCGCGCTTCGTCTTCGCCTTGCCAACCGACCAGCACGGTACTGCGACCGTCCTTGAGCAACAGCAGCGCCGGCAGGGCAATCGTCGGGATCTGTTCCAGCTTGCGTTGCAACACCCGGCCCTGCAGCCCGGCACGCGCGGCTGCGCGTGAGAGCAAGTCGGCACTCAAGCGCTGCGAGGGCAGCGGCAGGCCGGTGGTGAGCATGGCCGCACTAGCCGGTTTTTGATGCAGGGCACAGAGCGCCAACAACCCGTCGAGTAACGGGTCGTCGTGCAGCGTGCGTGGATCATGACTGAGATGAACTCGACTGACTTCGGATTCCACGCGCTGCACTCTCGACTAACAGTTGGGGCTATTGGGGTGACTCAATTCATCCCAGGCAGTTGGACTTTTGGCTTCACGTCGTTCTGGACGACGGAGGCCATCGGTGCGACCACTCCCTGGCTTTTGAGCAATTCGCCCATGGTCGCCTTGATTCGATATTGAGTAAATAACTGAATGTTCTTGATCTCTTCCAAACGACGGGAAGCGGTGAACAATTCGTTCTCGCTGTCGAGCAAGTCGAGCAGGGTACGCTGGCCCAGGCTGAACTGTTGTTGGTAGGACGTGCGCACGCGGGTGCTGTGATCCACGTATTGCTGGGCGACCGGCAATTGCGCGTTGGCGTTGTTCAAGGCGTTCCAGGCCAGGCCCAGTTCTTCGTTGAGTTGGCGCAAAGCATTGTTGCGGATATCCAGCGCCTGGCTGGCCTGGTAGGACTTGGATTGCAGGTCAGCCTTGTTGCTGCCACCGGCAAACAGGTTGAAGCGCATGCGCACCATGGCTTCCCAACCGTTGCTGTGACCGGCGTCGCCGCCGACGTTGTTGTCGGCATTAGTGCCAAGCTCAGCATCAAAGCGCGGGTAAAAGCTGGACTTGGCCGCTTCGTACTGACTTTCGGCGGCGGAAATATCCGACTCGGCCGAACGCAGGACGGGGCTGTTGTCGAGCATCTGGCGGCGTGCTTCGTTGAAGTCAGCCGGCAGCATGGCCATGAACGGCGCCGGGCGCTCGAGCTGGTCGGGCATCTGGCCGACGGCGCTGAGGTAATTGACTTGAGAGTCGGCCAGGTTGGTCTGCTCGGTGATCAGGTTGTTGCGGGCCTGGGCCAGACGCGCTTCGGCCTGATCCTGGTCGGCACCATTACCAACGCCACGCTGGGTGCGCAGCTTGATCTGGTCGTAGATACGTTCGTGGTTGCGCAGGTTTTCTTCAGCCAGGCGCACGAACTCACGGCGAGTCAGCACATCCAGGTACACCTGGGCGACGGTCAACCCGGTGCGCTCGGAAGTACCCAGCAAGGAGTAAGCGCGGGAATTGACGTTGGCTTGTTGACGCCCGACTTCGCTGGAAGTGGCGAAGCCGTCAAAAATCATCTGCTGCAAACGCAGGCTGGATTCGCCCCGGTTGTGCGTGTCCCACTGGTTGCCGTTCGGGCCGCTGACGGCGCGAGTGTTGGAATCGTCAGTACCTTCACGGCCATAACCGGCGTTCAAATCAACGCGAGGCAGGTAACCACCTTGGGCGGCGCGCAATTGGTAATCGGCGGCGATACGGCTGTTCACACCGGCCTGAATTTCCGGGTGCACATCTAATGCCTGCTGCATGGCCTGGGGCAATGTTTGGGCTTGTACAAAACTGGCGGCGAGAGCGAACGGTATAGCCATAAACAGGTGCAAACGCATTTAAAAATTCCCCAGGACTTCTTGTCTCAAATCACAGCGATTGGCCTCGCTGAGTCGGATAATGGCTACCGTAATGACCGTACGTCGGAAAGTTCAAAAAGCGGAACTGCTTCACACATGTAGGACGGTTCGCCGCATAAATATCAATGTGACATTACGGGGCCAATTGTTTAGGATGGCGACCATAAGGTCAATAGTTTGGCATAAACTAGATAGCGAATAAATCTAGCCAAATATTTGACGCCAGTAACTTCTTAGCCTACGCCCCTCCTGTTTGGCCCTCCCCCGAGCGGCCACATGGAATTCATCAGAAACGGATCGCCGGAGAAATCTTTAATGAGCAGTGTTGTTGCCATCGTCAAAAGCATTGTTGGTCAAGTTTTCGTTATTTCTCCGGAAGGGGCGCGCCGCGTACTGGTAGAGGGCGATCGCCTGTTCGCGGGCGACCAGATCGACACCGGCATGTCCGGCTCGGTCAGCCTGGAACTGGCTGATGGCCGTACGCTGGACCTGGGTCGCGATACGCAGTGGAGCGCCGATATGCCGGACTCCAGCCTCGACCTGGCGGCGGCCACCGAGCAAGCCGCGCCGTCGGTTGCCGAACTGCAGCAAGCCATCGCCGCCGGCGCCGACCCGACCACCGACCTGGAAGCCACTGCCGCAGGCGCAACCGCTGCCGGTAATGGCGCGGCGGGCGGCGGCCACAGCTTCGTGGTGCTGGACGCGACCGCCGGCCGCGTCGACCCGACTATCGGCTTCCCGACCGGCCCGCTGGGCCAGGCCGGTACGACCCAAACCCAGCTGGCAGGCGCCCAAGGCACCACCGCCTCCGGCAATCTGGTGCTGCAGGCGTCGACCCTGACCCTGAGTGCAACCCCGACCATCACCGAAGCCGGCGGCGTGCTGACCTACACCGCCACCGTGACGCAGCCGTCGACCAGCAACCTGAGCATCACCTTGTCCAACGGCGCGGTGATCACCATCGTGGCCGGCCAAACCACCGGCACCGTCAACGTACCGCTGGCGCCGAACGACAGCCCGTACATCGACCCAAGCCAGATCAGCGTGACCGTCACCGGCACCACCGGCGGCAACAACCTGGTGCTGACCATCGACCCTAACCCGGCCGTGACTCAGATTACCGACACCATCGACACCACAACCGTCACCCTGACGGCGGGCGAGACGGTGACCGAAGGTGGCCAGATCACCTACACCGCCACCCTGACCAACCCGGCGCAGACGCCGGTGACCATCACCTTGAGCAATGGCTCGGTGATTACCATCAAGGCAGGCGAATCGGTCGGTACGGTGGTCGTGGACACCCCGGCTAACGACGTCTACAACAACGGCTCTACCGTCAGCACGACGATTACCGGCGCAACCGGCGGCAACTTTGAAAACCTGGTGCCGAGCACTACGCCTGCGGTGACTACGATTGTTGATTCGATCGATAACACCACTATTTCTCTGACTGCTGATAAGGCTTCAGTGGTTGAAGGTGGGGAGATTACCTACACCGCGACTTTGACTAACAAAGCGCAGACTGACGTAACCGTTACGCTTTCGAATGGTCAGACGATCACCATTAAAGCCGGTGAAACGGTGGGTTCGACGGTGTTTCAGACGCCGGCTAACGACGTTTACAACAATGGCAGCACCGTCAGCACCACGATCACCAAGACCGAAGGCGGCAACTTCGAGAACTTGGTGACCGATCCGAAGGCGGCTGAAACCACGATTACCGATTCGATCGATAACACCACGGTTTCTCTGACTGCCGATAAGGCGTCTGTGGTTGAAGGCGGTGAGATTACCTACACCGCGACCTTGACCAACAAGGCGCAAACCGACGTTACCGTTACGCTTTCGAATGGTCAGACGATCACCATTAAAGCCGGTGAAACGGTGGGTTCGGCGGTGTTTCAGACGCCGGCTAACGATGTTTACAACAATGGTTCGACTGTCAGCACCACGATCACCAAGACCGAAGGCGGTAACTTCGAGAACCTGGTGACCGATCCGAAAGCGGCTGAAACTACGATCACCGATTCGATCGATAACACCACCATCACGCTGACCGCTGATAAAGCATCGGTAGTCGAAGGCGGTGAGATTACCTACACCGCGACCTTGACTAACAAGGCGCAAACCGACGTCACCGTGACGTTGAGCAACGGCCAAACCATCACCATTAAAGCCGGTGAAACCGTAGGTTCGACGGTGTTCCAGACGCCAGCGAACGACGTCTACAACAACGGTTCGACCGTCAGCACCACCATCGCCAAAACCGAAGGTGGTAACTTCGAGAACCTGGTTACCGATCCGAAGGCGGCTGAAACTACGATCACCGATTCGATCGACAACACCACGGTTTCTCTGACTGCCGATAAAGCATCGGTAGTCGAAGGCGGTGAGATTACCTACACCGCGACTTTGACTAACAAAGCGCAGACTGACGTTACCGTTACGCTTTCGAATGGTCAGACGATCACCATCAAAGCGGGTGAAACCGTTGGCTCGACTGTGTTCCAGACTCCAGCCAACGATGTTTACAACAACGGTTCGACTGTCAGCACCACCATCGCCAAGACCGAGGGCGGTAACTTCGAGAACCTGGTTACCGATCCGAAAGCGGCTGAAACCACGATTACCGATTCGATCGATAACACCACGGTTACTTTGACTGCTGACAAGGCTTCGGTCGTTGAAGGTGGGGAGATTACCTACACCGCGACCCTGACGAACAAAGCGCAGACTGACGTTACCGTGACGCTTTCGAATGGTCAGACGATCACCATTAAAGCCGGTGAAACCGTTGGCTCGACTGTATTTCAGACACCGGCTAACGATGTTTACAACAATAGCTCCACCGTCAGCACCACCATCGCCAAAACCGAAGGCGGTAACTTCGAGAACCTGGTTACCGATCCGAAGGCGGCTGAAACAGCCATCACCGATTCGATCGACAACACCACGGTTTCCCTCTCCGCCGACAAAGCCTCGGTGGTTGAAGGCGGTGAGATTACCTACACCGCGACCCTGACGAACAAAGCGCAGACTGACGTAACCGTTACGTTGAGCAACGGTCAAACGATCACCATTAAAGCTGGTGAAACCGTTGGCTCCACGGTTTTCCAAACGCCGGCTAACGACGTCTACAACAACGGTTCGACTGTCAGCACCACTATCGCCAAAACCGAAGGCGGTAACTTCGAGAACCTGGTTACCGATCCGAAGGCGGCTGAAACAGCCATCACCGATTCGATCGACAACACCACGGTTTCCCTCTCCGCCGACAAAGCCTCGGTGGTTGAAGGCGGTGAGATTACCTACACCGCGACCCTGACGAACAAAGCGCAGACTGACGTAACCGTTACGTTGAGCAACGGTCAAACGATCACCATTAAAGCTGGTGAAACCGTTGGCTCCACGGTTTTCCAAACGCCGGCTAACGACGTCTACAACAACGGTTCGACTGTCAGCACCACTATCGCCAAAACCGAAGGCGGTAACTTCGAGAACTTGGTAACCGATCCGAAAGCGGCTGAAACAGCGATCACCGATTCGATCGACAACACCACGGTTTCCCTCTCCGCCGACAAAGCGTCGGTGGTTGAAGGCGGTGAGATTACCTACACCGCGACCCTGACGAACAAAGCGCAGACTGACGTAACCGTTACGTTGAGCAACGGTCAAACGATCACCATTAAAGCTGGTGAAACCGTTGGCTCCACGGTTTTCCAAACGCCGGCTAACGACGTCTACAACAACGGTTCGACTGTCAGCACCACTATCGCCAAAACCGAAGGCGGTAACTTCGAGAACTTGGTAACCGATCCGAAAGCGGCTGAAACAGCGATCACCGATTCGATCGACAACACCACGGTTTCCCTCTCCGCCGACAAAGCGTCGGTGGTTGAAGGCGGTGAAATTACCTACACCGCAACACTGACGAACAAAGCTCAAACCGACGTCACTGTTACGTTGAGCAACGGCCAAACCATCACCATTAAAGCCGGCGAAACCGTCGGCTCGACAGTTTTCCAGACGCCAGCGAACGACGTCTACAACAACGGTTCCACCGTCAGCACCACCATCGCCAAGACCGAAGGCGGTAACTTCGAGAACTTGGTAACCGATCCGAAGGCGGCTGAAACAGCCATCACTGACTCGATCGACAACACCACGGTTTCTCTGACTGCCGATAAGGCGTCTGTGGTTGAAGGCGGTGAGATTACTTACACCGCGACCCTGACTAACAAAGCGCAGACTGACGTAACCGTTACGCTGTCGAATGGCCAGACGATCACCATCAAAGCGGGTGAAACCGTAGGTTCGACGGTGTTCCAGACGCCGGCTAACGATGTTTACAACAACGGATCCACCGTCAGCACCACGATCACCAAGACCGAAGGCGGCAACTTCGAGAACCTGGTAACCGATCCGAAGGCGGCTGAAACAGCCATCACCGATTCGATCGACAACACCACGGTTTCTCTGGCTGCTGATAAGGCGTCCGTGGTTGAAGGTGGTGAGATTACCTACACCGCGACCCTGACGAACAAAGCGCAAACCGATGTCACGGTAACGTTGAGCAATGGACAGACCATTACCATCAAAGCCGGTGAAACCGTCGGCTCGACTGTGTTCCAGACGCCAGCGAACGATGTTTACAACAACGGCAGCACCGTCACCACCACCATCGCCAAGACCGAAGGCGGTAACTTCGAGAACCTGGTAACCGATCCGAAGGCGGCTGAAACAGCCATCACTGACTCGATCGACAACACCACGGTTTCTCTGACTGCCGATAAGGCGTCTGTGGTTGAAGGCGGTGAGATTACTTACACCGCGACCCTGACGAACAAAGCGCAAACCGACGTTACCGTTACGCTTTCGAATGGCCAGACGATCACCATTAAAGCAGGTGAAACCGTCGGCTCGACTGTGTTCCAGACACCAGCCAACGACGTTTACAACAATGGCAGCACCGTCAGCACCACGATCACCAAGACCGAAGGCGGCAACTTCGAGAACCTGGTAACCGATCCGAAGGCGGCTGAAACAGCCATCACCGATTCGATCGACAACACCACGGTTACGTTGACTGCTGACAAGGCTTCGGTAGTTGAAGGTGGGGAGATTACCTATACCGCGACCTTGACCAACAAGGCGCAAACCGACGTCACCGTAACGCTGAGCAACGGCCAAACCATCACCATTAAAGCTGGTGAAACCGTAGGTTCGACTGTTTTCCAAACGCCAGCGAACGACGTCTACAACAACGGTTCCACCGTCAGCACCACCATCGCCAAGACCGAGGGCGGTAACTTCGAGAACTTGGTAACCGATCCGAAGGCGGCTGAAACAGCCATCACTGACTCGATCGATAACACCACGGTTTCTCTGACTGCCGATAAGGCGTCTGTGGTTGAAGGCGGTGAGATTACTTACACCGCGACCCTGACTAACAAAGCGCAGACTGACGTAACCGTTACGCTGTCGAACGGCCAAACCATCACCATTAAAGCTGGTGAAACCGTAGGTTCGACGGTGTTCCAGACGCCGGCTAACGATGTTTACAACAACGGTTCCACCGTCAGCACCACCATCGCCAAAACCGAAGGCGGTAACTTCGAGAACCTGGTCACTGATCCGAAAGCAGCCGAAACGACCATCACCGATTCGATCGACAACACCACGGTTTCTCTGGCTGCTGATAAGGCGTCCGTGGTTGAAGGTGGTGAGATTACCTACACCGCGACCCTGACGAACAAAGCGCAAACCGATGTCACGGTAACGTTGAGCAATGGACAGACCATTACCATCAAAGCCGGTGAAACCGTCGGCTCGACTGTGTTCCAGACGCCAGCGAACGATGTTTACAACAACGGCAGCACCGTCACCACCACCATCGCCAAGACCGAAGGCGGTAACTTCGAGAACCTGGTAACCGATCCGAAGGCGGCTGAAACAGCCATCACTGACTCGATCGACAACACCACGGTTTCTCTGACTGCCGATAAGGCGTCTGTGGTTGAAGGCGGTGAGATCACCTACACCGCGACGTTGACCAACAAGGCGCAGACTGACGTCACCGTTACGCTTTCGAATGGTCAGACGATCACCATCAAAGCGGGCGAAACCGTCGGCTCCACGGTTTTCCATACCCCAGCCAACGACGTTTACAACAACGGTTCGACTGTCAGCACCACTATCGCTAAAACCGAAGGCGGTAACTTCGAGAACCTGGTTACCGATCCAAAAGCAGCGGTCACCACGATCACCGACTCGATCGACAACACTACGGTTTCGTTGACTGCTGACAAGGCTTCGGTAGTTGAAGGCGGCGATATCACTTACACCGCAACCTTGACCAACAAGGCGCAAACCGACGTCACCGTAACACTGAGTAACGGCCAGACCATTACCATTAAAGCCGGTGAAACCGCTGGTTCGACTGTGTTCCAGACGCCAGCTAACGACGTCTACAACAACAGTTCCACCGTCAGCACCACCATCGCCAAAACTGCAGGTGGTAACTTCGAAAACCTGGTTACCGATCCGAAAGCAGCGGTCACCACGATCACCGACTCGATCGATAACACCACCGTTTCCCTGACTGCCGACAAAGCATCGGTCGTTGAAGGCGGCGACATCACCTACACCGCAACCTTGACTAACAAGGCGCAAACAGACGTTACCGTTACGCTTTCGAATGGTCAGACGATCACCATCAAAGCTGGCGAGTCCGTGGGCTCCACGGTGTTCCACACCCCGGCCAACGACGTCTACAACAACAGTTCAACCGTCAGCACCACCATCGCCAAGACTGCGGGTGGTAACTTCGAGAATCTGGTTACCGATCCGAAGGCAGCGGTCACCACGATTACTGACTCGATCGACAACACCACGGTTTCGTTGACTGCTGACAAGGCTTCGGTCGTTGAAGGTGGTGACATCACTTACACCGCGACCTTGACCAACAAGGCGCAAACCGACGTTACCGTTACGCTTTCGAATGGCCAAACCATCACCATCAAAGCCGGTGAATCTGTGGGCTCCACGGTTTTCCACACCCCGGCCAACGACGTCTACAACAACAGTTCAACCGTCAGCACCACCATCGCCAAGACTGCGGGTGGTAACTTCGAGAACCTGGTTACCGATCCGAAAGCGGCGGTCACCACGATCACCGACTCGATCGACAACACTACGGTTTCGTTGACTGCTGACAAGGCTTCGGTCGTTGAAGGCGGCGACATCACTTACACCGCAACCTTGACCAACAAGGCGCAAACCGACGTCACCGTAACGCTGAGCAACGGCCAGACCATCACCATCAAAGCCGGCGACTCCGCAGGCTCGACGGTTTTCCACACCCCGGCCAACGACGTCTACAACAACAGTTCCACCGTCAGCACCACCATCGCCAAAACTGTCGGCGGTAACTTCGAAAACCTGGTTACCGATCCGAAGGCAGCGGTCACCACGATCACCGACTCGATCGACAACACCACCGTTTCCCTGACTGCCGACAAAGCATCTGTGGTTGAAGGCGGCGACATCACCTACACCGCGACCTTGACCAACAAGGCGCAAACCGACGTTACCGTTACGCTGAGCAACGGCCAAACCATCACCATCAAAGCCGGCGACTCCGCAGGCTCGACGGTTTTCCATACCCCAGCGAACGACGTCTACAACAACAGTTCCACCGTCAGCACCACCATCGCCAAGACTGCAGGTGGTAACTTCGAAAACCTGGTCACGGATCCAAAAGCAGCGGTCACCACGATCACCGACTCGATTGATAACACCACCGTTTCCCTGACTGCCGACAAAGCATCGGTCGTTGAAGGCGGCGATATCACTTACACCGCGACCCTGACGAACAAAGCTCAAACTGACGTCACTGTCACGCTGAGCAACGGTCAGACTATTACCATCAAAGCTGGCGAGTCCGTGGGCTCCACGGTTTTCCACACCCCGGCCAACGACGTCTACAACAACAGTTCCACCGTCAGCACCACCATCGCCAAAACTGTCGGCGGTAACTTCGAAAACCTGGTTACCGATCCGAAGGCAGCGGTCACCACGATCACCGACTCGATCGACAACACCACCGTTTCCCTGACTGCCGACAAAGCATCTGTGGTTGAAGGCGGCGACATCACCTACACCGCGACCTTGACCAACAAGGCGCAAACCGACGTTACCGTTACGCTGAGCAACGGCCAAACCATCACCATCAAAGCTGGCGACTCCGCAGGCTCGACGGTTTTCCATACCCCAGCGAACGACGTCTACAACAACAGTTCCACCGTCAGCACCACCATCGCCAAGACTGCGGGTGGTAACTTCGAGAATCTGGTTACCGATCCGAAAGCAGCAGTCACCACGATCACCGACTCGATCGACACCACCACCGTCAATATCACCGGCGATGCGTCGGTAACTGAAGGCGGCACCGCGCATTACACCCTGACGTTGAGCAACCCGGCGCAAACCGATGTGACGGTGACGCTCAAATACAGTGGCACCGCCACCGATGGTTCGGATTTCACCGGTGTGTACACCGTGAAGATCCCGGCTGGCGCCAGCAGCGCGGCGTTTGATATCCGCACGATTGACGACAAGATCACCGAGTCGACGGAAAGCATTGTCATCACGATCGACAAGACCACAGGTGGCAACTTCGAGAACCTGGCGATCGGCAAAGGCAGCGTCACCACCAACATCATCGACAACGATGCGCCGCCGGTCATCGACCTGGATGCCAACAATTCCAGCGGCGCCACCGGTGCCGACTACAAGGTGACGTTCACCGAAGGCACCAGCGGCCCGGGCGTGTCGATTGCCGACACGGATATCAAGATCACTGACCCGGACAGCACGATGCTGACCGGCGCGACGATCACCCTGACCAATGCGCAGGCCGGTGATGCCCTGAACCTGGGCAACAGCGTGAATGGCATCATCGTCAACACCAACAACCAGACGGGCACCATCACCCTGACGTTGTCGGGCAGCGCGACGCTGGCTGATTACATGCAGCGCATCCAGAACATCACGTTTACCAACAACAGCCACGACCCAAGCACCACGCCGCGGACCATTACCGTGACCGTGACCGACGGCGGCAATTACTCCAACGTCGCTACCACCACGGTCAACGTGGTGGCGGTCAACGATGCGCCAGTGGCAACCGGCAGCGCCGTGACCGGCACCGAAGACACGCCGCTGGCCCTGACCTGGGCTAACTTCGGCGTGACCGACGTGGACTCGCCGCAAAGCAGCCTGGGCGTGAAAATCACTGACCTGCCGGTGGCCGGCAAGCTGCAATACCTCGCAGCAGATGGCACCACCTGGACCAACGTGACCGCTGGCCAAACCTTTACCAAAGCCCAGATCGACGGCGGCCAGTTGCGCTTCATGCCCAACGCCAACGAATCCGGCACCAATGGTTATGGCGGCACCGGCATCGGCAACCAGCAGGCGGATTACGCGCAGTTCAAGTTCCAGCCAACAGATGGCAAGGACCTGGGCACCAGCGCCACGGTGAAAGTCGATATCACGCCGATAGCCGACGCACCGACCCTGAATGTGGCCGACAACAGCGTCAACTCGATCGGCTTGCTCAAGCAAAGCTGGAACACGGTTGCCGGCATCGGCACCAACGGCAACGGCGCTGCCCCGGCTGACCTGAAAAATGCCATTGATAACGCCGGCACGCCGAACAGCAGCGGCATCGTGACCAATGTCGAGTCCACCGCCAACGTCGCGGCAGGCAGTGGTTCGAAGATCTCCGGCCTGATCTACATGGAAGCCGGCAAGTCCTACACCTTCAGTGGCACCGGCGATGACAGCCTGGTGATCAACGTCGGCGGTAAAGACGTGGCCAGCGCGCAGTGGGGCACCAACAGCGGCAAGTTCAGCGGCTCGATCACCCCGACGGTGAGCGGCTATTACAGCATCGAGATCTACCACGCCAACCAGTCCGGCCCTGGCAGTTATGACGTCAACCTGTCGGTCAACGGCGCCCCGGCCACAGACCTGAGCACCAGCGGCGTGCCGCTGTACACCGGCATCACCGACCTGACCAGCGCCGGCGTGACCGTGTCCGACCTGCATGGCAGCAACGGTGACGGTTACTACGTGGGCTACAAGCTCAACGAAGGCCAGGAAAACGGCACCGTGAAGCTGTCCAAGGTGACCACCGCGCTGACCGACACCGACGGTTCGGAAACCCTGAGCGTGAAGATCAGTGGCGTACCGGCAGGCTCGGTGCTCACCGACGCGTTCGGGCACACCTTTACCGCGACTAAAGCCGTGGGCGAAGTCAACGTCACCGGTTGGGATTTGAGCACCCTGACCATCAAGCCGCCGACCTACTACAGCGGCCAGTTCAACCTGACGGTGACCTCGACCTCTACCGAAAGCCTCGGCGGTTCGGCCATCACCACCGCGCAGTTGCCGGTCACGGTGTACCCGGCCACCTACAGCGCAATCACGGGCAGCTCCGGCAGCGACGCCATCACCGGCACCGATGGCAACGACATCGTCGTAGCCGATATCGGCGGCCTGAACGTGGTGCAGGGCAAGAACTACAACATCGCGTTCATGGTGGACAGTTCCGGCAGCATGAGCACCGCGTCGATCAACGCGGCCAAGGCTTCGCTGACCTCGGTGTTCAACTCGCTCAAAGACAGCCTGGGCGCGAACACATCGGGCACCGTGAACATCTTCCTGGCGGACTTCGATACCCAGGTGAACAAGTCGGTGGCGATCAACCTCAACGATCCAAACGCCCTGACGTTGCTCAAGGCCGTGCTGGACTCGATGGTGTCGGGCGGCGGCACCAACTATGAAGACGTGTTCAAGACCACGGCCAACTTCTTCCAGAGCGGCCTGGCCACCGGCAACACCGGTGCCACCAACTTGACCTACTTCATCACCGACGGCCAGCCGACCTACTACCAGAGCGGCGAGCAGACCAACCCGACGATTTACAACGTGAAGCTCGACGATTTGGTGACCACGTCCAACTACACGCTGGGCAATACGTTCAGCAAGTACCTGGATAACACCCACTACTTCAGCATCGACTCTTCGGGTGCGGCTCAATTGCAAACCTGGAATGGCTCGCGCTGGGTCGTCAACAACCTGGGCACCCTTCACGCCCAAGGTGACGGCACCTACGAGCTGTCCAACCTGAACGGTACGGGCTACAGCACCGACTCGGCGACGCTGAGCAATGCGAAAAGCGCCTTTGCGCTGCTGGGCGGGTTGTCGCAAGTGGAAGCCATCGGTATCAACGGTGACGTCAGCCTCAATGACCTCAAGCCGTACGACAGCGATGGCAAGCCGCAAAGCAACATCGACCCGAATGACCTGGCCAACGCCATCCTCGGCCACACCGAAGCGACGCTGCCAGGTTCCGACACTATCAGCGGTGGCGACGGCAACGACATCATCTTCGGCGACCTGGTGAGCTTCAGCGGTATCACCGGTGAGGGTTACAACGCACTGCAGGCCTTTGTGGCACAGAAAACCGGTGTGGCCGTCTCGGCGGTGACCACCTCCAACGTGCACCAGTACGTCACCGAGCACTATGCCGACTTCGATGTGTCCGGCGCCAAAGACGGCAACGACACGCTGTTGGGCGGCGCGGGTGATGACATCCTGTTCGGCCAGGGCGGCAACGACTACCTGGACGGCGGCAAAGGCAATGACATCCTGCTGGGCGGCACCGGTAACGACACGTTGATCGGCGGGCCGGGCAACGACATCCTGATCGGTGGTTCGGGTGCCGACACTTTCGTGTGGAAGGCCGGTGACCTGGGCAACGATGTGATCAAGGACTTCAAGGCCTCGGAAGGTGACCGGATTGATCTTAAGGATCTGTTGAAAGGTGAGACGGACAGCACCATCGACAACTACCTCAAGATCACCACGGTAGACGGCGTGTCGACCCTGCAAATCAGCAGTGAAGGCAAGCTCAACACCGCTGGCGGCCTGGCCAACGCGGATGTGACGATCAAGCTGGAAGGCAACGATTGGTCCCACACCAGCATCAACTCGCTGATCAGCGGTGCCGACCCGACCATCAAGATCGATCACACCGCCTAAGACGCGCTGGATCGGCCGCCCACTCGGGCGGCCGATTTTTTTTTGGCTGATGCGCGACTGGCCCTGGCGGGCGGTTGCATCGCATACTCGCGGCCATAAACACACCATTGACCTATGCTGGTGAAGGCGTGTGGTTCATTTTCGAGGGTTTCTTATGTTTTACGTGCAACGTGATTCACAGGGTGTATTGAGTCGCGTGGAGGCCGCCGCCTTTGCCGAATCAACCGAAACCCTGCCGGCCGATCACCATGAGATCCAGGCCTGGTATGCCAACGAAGTGGTGGAAACCAGCCTGGCGCAGCTCAAGCAAAGTGACCTGGAAATGATCCGGGTGCTGGATGACTTGATCCAGGTGCTGACCCGCAAGGGAGTGATCAGCGTGACGGACCTGCCGCCAGCCGCCCAAGCCAAGCTGATGGACCGTACCCATGCGCGGGAAGCGTTGGGCGGGTTGAGTCACCTGATCAATGATGAAGAGACTGGGTTGATCTGATTTCTTAACGTCGAACCGGATCGAAATGTGGGAGCGGGCTTGCTCGCGAATACGGTGTGTCAGTCGCTAGAAATATTGACTGATCTACCGTATTCGCGAGCAAGCCCGCTCCCACATTGGATTTGGATTATTTCCAGGGCGCGGGCTCGCCGAATAGCTGCCCTTGCACACCAAATAGCCCCATCTCGCGAATTACCTTCAGCTCCCCTTCGGTTTCCACGCGCTCGGCAATCAACGGCAAATCGATGCTGTGCGCCGCGCGCTGGATCGCCTCGATAAACAGGCGCTTGTCGGTTTCCTGATCGATGGCCCGGATGTAACTGCCGTCAATCTTCAGATACGCCAGACCCAGGCGCGCCAGGTTGCCGATCATGCTGAAGCGCCCCCCAAAACGCTGCAGGCTCAGGGAGAAGCCCAGCTCGCGCAGACGCTGGGTCAACTGTTCCAGCAAGGCTTGCTCAGGCAATTGTTCTTCGCCGATTTCCAGGGTCAGGCGCGGGCCCAGGTTGCTGTGCTGGCGCAGCAAGTCGAAAATCCGGTTCAACGCCTGGGCGTCCTGCAACGTGGCAGCCGAGAGGTTCAGCGCCAGGCTATGGCTGTGGCTGGTCATTTGCTTGAGCACTTGCTCCAGCATCAGGCGGTCCAGGCGTGACGTCCAACCAAAGCGCTCAAGCCACGGCAGGAAACGCCCGGCCGGGATTGTGTGGCCGTCGTCATCCTGCAAGCGCGACAGCACTTTGTAGTGCAAGACCAACTGCGGGTCCTGGCTGGCGACGACCGGCTGGAAGTACAGCTGGAAGCGCTGCTGGGTCAGGGCCTGGTCCAGCAGGGTGTGCCAGGCATGATGATCGTCGCCGACGCTGGCGGCGGCACTGTGGTCGAGGCATACCCAACTGGCGTCGCCCTGCCCTTCGGCCTGGGCCAGCGCTTGGTCAGCCAGGGTCAGCAGCGCCTGAGGGGAATCGCCATGGCTGAAGGGCGCCAGGCCGATATAGGCGACCGGCGTGACGTCACTGGCGCCGGTGGCTTGCAGGCTGAGCAAGGTGCTTTCAAGGTTCTGCGCCAATTGCAGCGCTTCTTCGCGCACCAGCCCCGGCGCCAGCACCGCGAATTCACCCCCGCGGATGCGGGTGACGAGATTATGGGTTTCCGGGTAGGGCTCGCATTGACGCAGCAGTTGTTCGCCGACTGCTTTGAGTAACTGGTCGGTACGCTGGCCACCCAGCCGCTGGTTGAGACCGGCCAGGTCCTTGACCCGCAACAGCAGCAGGTAGCCGGAGTTGGTGTCTTCCGGGTTACTGACGCGGGCGTTGAGCTGCATCTCGAAGTAACGGCGGTTGGCGAGGCCGGTGAGGTTGTCCTGATAGGACTCGGTGCGCAGTTTTTCACTGCGCTCGGCCTGCTCCTGGAACAGCGCCTTGAGCTTTTCCACCATCTGGTTCATGGCCTGCACCACGCGGCGCAGTTCCGGCGTGCGTGGCAGGTCGGGCACACTGAGAAACTCACGACGGGCGATGGCGTGGGACTGCTTGACCATGTAGTCCAACGGTTTCAATTGCCGACGCAGCAGCAGCGCGCCAAGCACGGCACTGACCGCACCGCACAGCAACAGCCAACCGAGGCTGCCCAGGGCGCTCTGCCAGAGCTTGGCCAGGGCAAACATCGGGTGGCTGACCACTTCCACACGTGCCGCCTGCTCCCAACCGCGGTTGACCAGCGCATCGCCACCGGCCGGCTCCAGGCCGATCATCTTCACGAACCAGTTGGGCACACCGTTGTTATCGGGGATGCCGCTGCGCTCAACGATGGTTTTGTCAGTCGCCAGGTCTACCACGCGGATGCTGGCGTAATAGCCGCTGTCGAAGATCGAGCTGACCAGCAATTCCACCATGGCCGGGTCGTCGATATTCGGTGTCAGCGACAACGCCAGCGCCGTCGCCGCGTCCTGTGCATGCGAGCGCAGCTGGTTGACGTATTGCGTGCGCGAGCTTTCCAGGCTGACCATGAAGCTGCCGCTGAAGGCGATCACCAGGAACAGACAGATTGCGATCAATAGTTGTTTGAACAGAGACATCCGATCAGTTACTCCTAGTTGGCAGGCTCGGCTGGGAAGCCTTCCGCACGCATTTTTCTCAACACATCCTGCCAGCGCGACAAGCGTTTGGTGTCACCGACTTTCTTGTTGCCCTTGGCACCGGGCAAGTACAAGCCTTCGGCGTTGAATGAGTACACCGGGATCAGGTCGGTACGCCGCGTCGCCGGCAGGATTTCATCCATCAGGCTGTCGAGCACCAACGGGATGGCGTCCGGGGTCGAATAATAAGTCAGGACCATGTGCGCGCGATTCTGACGCAAGGCCTTGACGTAGGTAATGCGCAATTTGTCGCTGGAGATCCCCAGGTGACGCAAACTGAAATACTTGGCGATCGCGTAGTCTTCACAGTCTCCGGCACCCTTCCAGAGTGCTTCGATGGGCGTCTCCCAATAGTCGACCACGTGCCAGAGATCGATGTCTTCCACGTAGGTCATTTGCTTGTTGAAAAACAGGTTCACGACCTTGAGCTGCTCTTGCTCGCTGACCTGCTTTTGGGTTGCCAGCAAGCGCTGCCAGTCATCGATACGCCGCTGGCCTTCCCCTAGCGGCCCATACAGGGCGGTGGCCTTGCGGCTGATCTGAGAGAAATCCCAATCGGCATGCAGCCCGCCGAGCATCAGGCCGGCCAACAAAATCGCTGAAAACAGCCAGCTGAAAATTCGAGAGGGAATAAAACTTACCGCCAAGGCGTTCAGTCCATGAAGAGAGACGGAATTTCAAAGGATGGTGATGCTTCGAACCGTAAAAAACAATGGCACAGTGCAATCATTCATAAATGGGCCGAGTTTATAACCGTCTTCTGTGGGATGCACAAAGTAAGGCCTGTAAGCCCTTACAATCGGAAACTTTGGCTGTTTGACAAGCACGCAGCCCGTCTCTAGTGTGCATTGGATCCAATTAAACACACCCAATTCAAGAAAGGAGGATAGCGTAACCGTGACGCAGAAGCCGAACCCTTTAAGCAGCATCAAAATCAGCGGGCCTATTCCCGCTCATCTTGCGCGCGCCGTTATTGAAGAAACGTTGCGCAATGCGATTCTCGATGGCCGATTGCCCTGTGGCACTGCAATGCGCCAGCAGGAGCTGGCCAGCCTGTTCGGTGTCAGCCGCATGCCCGTGCGCGAAGCGTTGCGCCAGCTGGAAGCGCAATCCTTGCTGCATGTGGTGACACACAAGGGCGCCGTGGTTGCACCGTTGATAGAGGACAATTCGGCAGAGACCTATGCCCTGCGCATGCTGTTGGAATCCGAAGCGTTGCGCTTGTCGACACCGTTGCTCACCGATGCCGACATCGCTGAGGCTGATGCCTATATCAATGCATTGGAGCAGGAGAAAGACTATTCCGAAATCGGCCGCCTCAACCGCCTGTTCCACATGGTGCTCTATGGCAAGGCGCCTAACCAGCGGCTGCTCAAGCTGGTTGAACACGGCTTGAATGAGGAGGAGCGTTTTCTACGCTTCAACCTTGAGGCGATGGGTTTGGGCGAAACGTCCCAGGAAGACCACCGCGAGTTACTGAGCCTGGTAGCGCAGAAGAAAGTCGACGAAAGCATCCTGACGCTGCGCAATCACCTGATGCGGGGTATGGAGGTGATCACCACCTACCTCAACGGCCTTGAAGCGGCTGCAAAGAAAGAGGCCCAGTAAGGCTTACCGCACGCTTCTTTGATCTCTCTACGATGTGGGGCTCCTTTGCTATAGGGAAGAGCTCCACGACGCGTCGTTATAGGGGACTGCTCATTACAAGGAAACTTCTAACAGTTAACTGGGCAACTTGCTCACAACAAAATATTTCTCGAAAAAACATCTAACATATTCACAAGCTCATCAAAACGTTTAATACGATTATTATCTCTCGCCACAAAAAGCACTTCATACGGCAACATAACCCTACGCCCCGTTAGCACAGTGCGCATGACGCGGCTAAACGCCATTATTTTCAATAATCAAGTTACAAACCCCTTACTGCTTACAGCGCAGTCGCAACAACTATAGGCGTCAACCATGCACCAACACTTACTTGAACAAAAAAAACTGCAGTTGTGCAGCCATCCATTATTTGTAGAAATAACTTCACTTAACAAGTTACAACTTTTTATGGAGCACCACGTATTTGCCGTCTGGGATTTCATGACCCTGACCAAACGCCTGCAACAAGACCTGACCTGCACGCAATTACCCTGGCTGCCACCCACTGACCCGCAAGCCGCACGCCTTATCAATGAAATCGTGCTCGGCGAAGAATCCGACGAGCATCCGAAAGGTGGCCATTGCAGCCACTTCGAACTGTATCTGGAGGCGATGGCAGAGGTGGGCGCCGACACGACCGCCGTCCAGCGCTTCATCGAACTGCAGCGCCAGAGCGTGCCGGCAAGTGCAGCCCTGCAGATGATTGAGGTGCCGCCGAGCGTGGCCTGCTTTGTCGACAGCACGTTGCAGGTCGCACTGAATGCGCCCACACACTGCGTGGCGGCGGCCTTCCTGCATGGTCGCGAGAGTGTGGTTGCGCCGATGTTCGAACGCATTCTGCACGGCAATGCATGCATTGAGCGCCAGGCGCCAACCCTGTCTCACTACCTCAGCCGTCACATCGAATTGGATTCACAAGATCATGAGCCGGCAGCGCAACAATTACTCCAACGCCTGATCGGGACAGACCCTGCCCGCCAACGCCAGGCCGACGAAATGGCACTGGTCGCCGTACAAAGCCGCCTCAGTTTGTGGGACACCGTGCGTGTCTCGCTGAACGAGGTGCAGCCATGAGCGCCGCCAACTACCGCTCCTTTGCCGAGGACTGGGAACGCCGCGCAACGGTCCGCACGCGGCCTCGGCGGTTACTGGAACATGACGACAGATTGATCTATCCCTTGTGCCGCCAGCCTCTGGCGCTGAGTGCGGCTTTTCTCGAACATTGCCCGCAGTGGCGCGACTTCGTGCTGGTGCAAAGTTTCTACAAGTTCATCAACGACGTGGTGATCTTCGAAACCGAAATCGTCGGCAAGACCGCCCGCAGCATTGCCAGGAATCGCTTCTCGCTGCCCTTCCCGTTTGCCTGCCGCGTGGACGCGATGGCCGTCGTGGTGGATGAGGACTACCACGCGCTGGTCGCGATGGATTTCCTGCAACAGGCCGTGGACATGACCGGCATACACCCCATCGACCTGCCCGGGCAAATCGAACTGAGCCATGCCCTGCCGGCAGCGCAGGCCCTGGCACCGCCGCGCTTGCGCGATGCCGTGGCGTTGATTGGTGTGGCCATCGCCGAGAACACGGTCACCCATGACGTCGCCGCGTTTTCCAAGGACGACAGCATCAAGCCTTCTGTTCGTGGCTTGATGGCTGATCACTTGTTTGATGAAGGGCGCCATGCACAGTTCTGGACCCAACTGGTGCGCCTCTATTGGCAAGCGGCAAGCCCGGCGGACCGCGACAGCATCGCTGAGACCCTGCCGACCTTTTTGACGCATTACCTGACCAACGAACTGCAGAAAGGCTTCGATCTACGGCTGATCGAACACTTGGACGTCAGTGTCGACGTCCGCCACGCACTGCGTGGTGAAGTGGCCG
The DNA here is from genome assembly GCF_009834565.1 of Pseudomonas sp. R76. GTDB lineage: Bacteria > Pseudomonadota > Gammaproteobacteria > Pseudomonadales > Pseudomonadaceae > Aquipseudomonas. The sequence continues at coordinate 183,199 of NZ_CP019428.1, read as the reverse complement.
CGCTGGACTTTCCTATCACTCGTCATCACCCGTTGCTTGGCAACATCCTGGGGTTCCTGCACCACAGCAGCCTGCTGCAAACGCCGAGCGTTGCACAGGCCCTGAGCCACTACCTGCCCGAATCGGGGAGGCCGGCATGAGGCGCTTGAAGATTGGATGGAATGGCACCAGCACTGCACTGCAAGCGCTCAGGCAAACGCTGGAGCAGTACGGACACGTCAGCACAGCAGACTCATTTGACGTCGTGATTGAAGACGGTAGCCAACCGCCGCTCACACCGACCGGCGATACCCAATGGTTAAGCCTGCGTTTGGGGATCGGCCCGGTGTCCGAATATGGGCTGCCCAGGCTGCAGCTACGCTGCTATGACCAGGACAGGCGCGTTCTGGCGACACAGGACGTGGACGAGGAGCCCAGCGGCAACGGCCAGCCATTGCGCCGACGTGCAACAGACGCTCTGGTGGAATGGGCTGCCTCGCTGGTCAGCGGGTTCTCCAGGGATGCGGGCCTTTTCACCGTCACCGCCCTCGCGAACAGCTGGCCAGAGCAAGGCCTGCAAGGGCTGGACGCATTGGCATTTATGCATCGTTTCAATCGCACTGCGCAGCCGGCGCTATTGCTGGCAGCCCAGGTGCCAGTCATCCAACGGTTACACGCCAGCCTGCACAGCTTCGCCGAACGCCCGGCGCTGAATATCTCGGGCAGTGTGGTGACGTACCGGCAATTACAGGCTCGGGCGCTGTCGATCCAGCAGCATCTGCGCCCACTGCTGGAGGCCATTGAAGCGCCAGTGGTGATCGGCGTTTGCATGGACAAGTCCATCGAGTTGTACGCCAGCATTCTCGCGGTGCTGAGTTGCGGCGCGGTGTACCTGCCATTGGCACCGGATCATCCGACACAGCGCCAGCAGGCGATGCTGGAAGGCGCCAAGGCCAGCGTATTACTGGATGATGGGCGGCACCCGCTGCGCGACCAGTTCGTCAGCCTGGATGTCAGCAATCTCGACCCGGCGCACGCCGATACCCCGCAGCCCTTGACGCACCATCGCCCCGACGCCGAGGCGCCCTGCATCGCGCTTTTCACTTCGGGTACCACCGGCCAGCCCAAAGGCGTGCTGCTCAGCCACGGCAACCTTGCACATTTCACCGCCTGGCTTGGTGACTGTATGGCACTGGATGAACACAGCCGTGTGCTGCAATTTTCGCCACTGAGTTTCGACTCATCGCTGATCGATATCTTCCCGGCCCTGGTAGCCGGTGCCGAGTTGATCGTGCCAAGCCAGGAACAACGGCACGACCCCCAGCAGTTGGTCGACCTGATTCGTCAGCGGCGCATCAGCCACGCTTTTCTGCCGCCAGCGCTGCTGAGCATCCTGCCGCTGGATCAGCCACTGGGCTTGACCCATCTGCTGACGGGTGGCGATACCTGCGAGCCGTGCGTGATCGAACGATTGGCGAGCCAGTGCCACTTTCACAATCTGTACGGCCCTACTGAAGCCACGGTGCTGGTCACCCACCGGACGTTTCAACCGGGAGACAGCAATCGCAACCTGGGGCGCCCTATTGCCAACAGCCAGGTGCTGATCCTCGACGACCACCTGCAACCGGTGGATGAACAGGTGACGGGCGAACTGTACATCGTCGGCCCCGGCGTGAGCCTGGGGTATGTGAACGCGCCGCAGCAGGTGGACGACCCGTTCGTTGAACTGAGACTGCCCACTGGCCAGGTGCTGCAGGCTTACCGCAGCGGTGACCTGGCGAAATGGACGCCAGACGGTATCGAGTTGGGTGGCCGACGCGATGACCAGGTGAAGATCCGTGGTTTTCGGGTGGCCCCACTGGAAATCGAACAGTGCCTGCGCACTAGCCGATTGTTTCGCCAAGTGGCCGTGGTGATCGATGCTCATCGCAGGATTTTCAGCTTCGTTGCCCAGCCCGAACCGGGCGCCACGCTGGCAGGCTTGAAACAACATGCGCAGCAGTGGTTACCGACCTATATGCACCCCGAGGTGTGGACTGAGTTACCCACTATGCCGCACACCCGTCACGGCAAGATCGACCGCCAGGCATTGCTGGCGACACCGATGCGCACGGTTGCACACACTGCCGGCAGTCGCGCGCGAACGCCTCTGCAAACACGCCTGGTGGCGCTGTGGAGCGAGTTGCTGGATGTGCCTGGCGATGACGTTTGCATTGACGAGAGTTTTTTCAACCTCGGCGGCCACTCCATCCTGCTGTCGACCCTGTTGCTACGTGTGCGCGAAGCGTTTGGTCGCAGCCTCTCCTTGAGCCGATTCTTTGAAGCCCCGACGATTCGTACGCTCGCCGTGCTGTTGGAAGACGGTGCTCTTCCCAATGCACTGTCGGGCCAGGTGGAGCTGGATGCGTCACAACCGCTGACAGTAGAACCACTGCACGCGGACCGCGCAGGCGACCCACGCAAAGTCATCGTCACCGGCGCCAACAGTTTTGTCGGCGTGCATCTGGTCGAAGCGTTGTTGGCAGGCGGCGCGCAGGAAGTGGCCTGCCTGGTACGGGAGCAGCCGGGGCATTGCGCTGCGGCACGGTTTGCCGAGGCATTACGCGAGTATCGCCTTGAGCATATGGACCTGAGCCGCGTGCAAGTCTACGCCGCCGATATCAGCCAGCCACGGCTGGGCCTGACCTGCGATGTGTATGAGCACCTCGCCCGCACACATGGCGTGTTGGTGCACAACGCTGCGTGGGTCAACCATGTGATGGACTACGCCTCACTTGCCAGGGACAACGTCGAACCGGTACTGGAGTGCCTGCGCCTGTGTGAAACCCATTGCAAGAAAGTCTTTAACTTCGTCTCGACACTCTCGGCCTGCAGTCATATTGACGCCCAGGGGTACATCCTCGAAACGCACGCGGTGGAGTCGTTGCCGCTGTATCTCAAGAATGGCTACAACCTTTCCAAATGGGTCGCCGAACGACTGCTGGGGCGTGCTGCCGAGCAAGGTGCCTGGGTGAACATCTATCGCCCGGGAAACATCGCGTTCAACAGCCGTAACGGCGTCTGCCAGCCGCACAACAACCGCCTGATGATGATGCTCAAAGGGTCGTTGCAGTTGGGCCTGGCGCCGCGCCTGGAGGTGAACTTCGACCTGATGCCGGTGGACTTCTTTGCGCGCTTCGTTGCGTTCCACTGCGGCCAGTGGGCTGCCGGGCGAAACGTCTTCAACCTGCACAACCCACAACCGTTGAGTTGGGAACATTACCTTGATGCGTTCAGCCAAGCGGGCCACCGCTTCGAACGGGTGAGCATTGCGCGCTGGCAAAGCGCGCTACGCACCGTGGGCCGCGAAAACGCGCTGTTTGGCGTGCTGGGTTTTTACCTGAATGACCTGGCAGAAGACATCAGCGACGTGTCGATGATTTGTCACGACAACGCACGCCAGGGTGTGGACGCGATGGGCGAGCACTACCCAAAAAAGGACCCGGCGCTGCTGCGCAAGGGCTGCGACCACCTCAAGGCCATTGGCTTTATCTAACCCCGTCAGGACATGCTTATGAAACCGCTGCAACCCGATACATTGATCCGCAACCCTGGCGGCGCACCGTTGGTGGCGTCTGTGGAAGTCCCGTGCGAGGCCGCTCGCCTGTGGCGTGTGGTGGGCAACTTTGCAGGCTTTGATGCCTTTATTCCCGCGCTGTCGCGCATCCAAATGACGGGGACGGGTGTGGGTGCGTTACGCACGAAGTTTTTCCACGATGGTCATTGCGTTGTCGAGCAACTCAACAGCCACGACGACGCGGCCATGTATATGACGTGGACCACAATCTACAACACGTTGGGCGTCGCGCAGTTGTGGGCCGCAATGCGTGTTGAAGGGCTTGGCGAGGACCGCTCCAAGGCGACCTGGACGCTCATTGGCGAACCGCTGGAAATGCCGCCGGCAGCGTTTGAAGAGTTTGTGCAGGATTTCGCCGACAGCGCACTGGAGAATGTGCGCCATATGCTCAGCTGATCGGCAGGAGCGAGAGGCCTCGCTCCTGCACAAGCAGGGTCAGATTTTGAAGCTGTCGACCAACTGCTTCAATCGGCTGGCCTGCTGGGACAGTGCGTCGCAGTCCTTGAGCGTTTCGTTGAGGTTGGCCACGCCCTGCTGGTTCAGCAGGTTGATCTGGTTGATGTCGACGTTGAGGGTTTCGACCACGGCGGTCTGCTCCTCGGTGGCGGCAGCGACCGATTGGTTCATGCCGTCGATCTCGACGATGCGTTGCGTCACGCTGACCAGGCGCTCACCGGCCTGGTTAGCCACTTCAACGCTTTCTTCGCTGGAGGTCTGGCTGGCGTTCATGGTGGTCACCGCCTCACGCGAACCCACTTGCAGCGAAGTGATCATCTTATGAATCTCTTCGGCAGACTCCTGGGTACGGTGCGCCAGGTTACGCACTTCATCGGCAACCACGGCAAAACCACGCCCGGCTTCCCCGGCACGAGCCGCTTCAATTGCGGCGTTAAGTGCCAACAAGTTGGTTTGCTGGGAGATGCCTTTGATCACATCAAGGATGTGGCCGATGTTGTCGGTGCTGGCGTTCAGCGTTTCGATCTGGGTGCAGGACAGGCTGATTTTTTGCGACAGCTCCGACATCGCCAGGATGGTTTGCTCGACTACCTTGCGCCCGTCGTCTGCCTGTTCGCTGGCACCACTGGCGTGCTGCGAAGCATCGGCCGCGTTACGCGCGATTTCCTGGGTGGCGGCGCCCAATTCGTTGATTGCCGCCGCCACGCTGTTGGTGCGCGCACTTTGTTCGTCCGAGCCGATGATCGAGGCATTGGACGACGCCATCACGCGTTGGGACAGGTCGTGCACCTGACGCGTCGCCGAAGACACCTCGGAGATGGACGCGTGGATACGCTCGACGAACTGGTTGAAGGCACTGCCAACTTCGCCAAATTCGTCTTTGCTGGTCACGTCCAGGCGCCGAGTCAAATCACCCTCGCCCTGGGCAATGTCCTGCATGGCAATGCCCATGGTGGTCAGCGGGCGCAGCAGTACTTGAATCAACAGGCTCAAGAGCACGGCAATAGCGACGACCGCGATCAACATGGCGATTAATGCCGAAGTACGGAATTTGCCCAGCGGTGCGTAGGCTTTATCTTTGTCGATCGACAGACCGATATACCAATCGGCACCTGGCAAGCCGCTGATTGGCGTGAACGAGAGGATACGGTCCTGGCCATTGAGCACAACGTCCTGGCTGACCTTCTCGATACGCAGGTTTGTGCCTGGGTAGATGTCCTTAAGGTTTTTCATCACCTGGTCCTGGTCAGGACTGACGATGACCTGGCCATCGGCGCTGACCAGAAAGGCATGGCCGATGCCGCCGAAGTCCACCGAGTTGATGATCTTCACCAAGGTCTGCAGGCTCAGGTCACCGCCCACTACGCCCAGCAGCTCACCGTTCTTTTTGACTGGCAGAGCGATGGTGACGATCTGACCGCCCACGGCAGCCATGTAAGGCGGGGTGAGCATGGTTTTGTCGGCGGCCACGGCTTGCTTGTACCAAGGACGCTGACGTGGGTCATAACCGTCGGGCATTTTGGCGTCAGGGCGCTGGGTGAACACACCGTTGGTTTGACCGACGTAGGTGAACTGGAAGTTCGAGGTGAACGCAGGTTGATCAACCAGGCCCGGAAGGTCGGCACCACTGCCCTGATGCGCGACGTTTTGCGCCAGGCTTTCGAGGACCAGGATGCGACCACTGAGCCAGTTCTGCACACTGCTGGCCGTGAGTTCACCCGATTGCTGGATGGACGATTCCAGGTTTTGCTTGATGGTGCTGCGCTGCAGGTAGTCGTTGTAAAGCGTGAATAACGCGAATGCGAGAACCACGACGCCTGACGCGGCCAACAGAATTTTATGACTGAACTTGAGATTCATTTCATCGACTTCTTTTGCCAAAGGGGGATGAGCGTGCCGAGTGGAACATTCCATGTAACGGGATAGGCGGACTCTCTTGGACCGCTCTATTTCGGTGCACGCATGGCTCGTCAGGCTTTCGGCCACACCAAGAGAAATCTTAGTAATTTGTGAGAATCATCATCATTTTGCGTAGGAAACCGACCAACGGCGCAGGCGCTGCGAGGAGAGATTGCAAAATCTTTCAGGCTTTCAGACAATGCGACTAATTATCATTTGTGGCGTCTGGCCGGGCCTGTGTGAATGCCATCTACTGAGTACATTGCGTGTGAAAGTGTGGTGCAGACGCTTTACTGCACCCATCACAATTGGCTCAACACGTGGCTGCGCAGCCGGCTGGGCAATGCCGCCGATGCAGCGGACTTGGCGCAAGACACCTTTGTGCGTTTGCTGCAAAAGACCGAACGGTTTGAACTCAAGGCGCCCAGGGCGTTCTTGCGCACCATCGCCCGTGGTTTGGTGATTGATCATTGGCGCCGTGAAGAAATCCAACGCGCCTACCTGGAGTCCATCGCCCACTTGCCGGAAGCGTTGGCACCCAGCACCGAAGCACGTGCGTTGGTGCTGGAACTGCTGGAGGCAATCGCCCGCCTTTTAGACGGATTGAAGCCGAAGGTGCGTAAGGCGTTTCTACTGTCTCAGTGCGATGGGCTGACGTACAAGCAGATCGCGCAGCAGATGGGCGTGTCGGTTCGCTCTGTGGAACGCTACATCGCTGAGGCGCTGTATCACTGTTACGTGCTGCGTTATGAGACTTGATGCCTGTGGATAACACCGCGCGTTCCGGACCCGATGCCCAAGTGGTCAAGCAAGCCATCAGCTGGGCCCTGCGCCTGCGTAACAACCGCGCCAATATGCGCCTGCATGCGCAATGCGAGCATTGGCGCGAGGCGCATGTTGACCATGAGTTGGCCTGGCAACGAGTACAGGCGCTGCAGCAGGAATTGAACAGCCAATTGTCTGCGATTCCGGCGGCCCATGTAGCACTGGAAAATGTTGCACACGGCTTGGGCCGGCGGCAGGCGCTGAAGATGTTGTCCGGTGTAGTGCTGGTGGGCTCTGCAGCGTGGGTAAGTCGAGACCTGACCGGCTGGCAGCGCTGGGCATCCGACCTCGCGACAGCCACTGGCGAGCGGCGCAGTGTGCAACTGCCGGATGGTACTCGCCTGCAACTCAATACCGACAGTGCAGTGGACCTGGACTTCAGTGCGCAGCAACGCCTCATCACGCTGGTGCGTGGGGAGATCCTGGTGACTTGCGGCACGAGTTTGTCAGCACCCTTGCTGGTCCAAACTCGGCATGGATTGCTCGAAGGCATTGACGGGCGCTTCAGCGTGCGCCAAGACAGCGATTGCACACGCTTGAGCGTGGTCAGCGGCAATGTGGCCATTCATTCACCGCATTCGGCGGATGGGTTCTCGACTCAAGCCCACGCGGGGGAAAACTATCTCGTAAGCCAGACGCATGCCACGCCTGCCCCGCCTTTGGATATGGATGTTGGGGCGTGGACCGATGGGCTGATCGTGACGCGTGGTATGCGCCTGGCCGACTTTCTGTCGGAGGTGGGGCGTTACCGCCATGGCTACCTGGGTTGTTCGGCGGATGTTGCCGGCTTGCGGCTGTCGGGAGTTTTTCGGCTGGAGGACACCGACAAGTTGCTGGCGATACTGCCGCAGACGCTGCCTGTTCGCGTGCGTTATCGCACACGTTGGTGGGTGAGCCTGGAGCGCTCGGCCTGACTTTTTATGAAGGTTTTTGGCGGTTTTTTTCCGTGAGTCCGGCTTAGACAGTAAGCGTTTCCATCTGCCTTACCGGCCTCAACGGACCTTGATCATGACTGCGCGTTTTCTCAGTAACTCACCAGACTCTTCCTACCCTCTTTTAGCCAAAGCCATACGTGCCGCATTGTTGTCGACGGCGATGGGCATGGGTGCTGTTTCGACTGTGGCCATGGCGGCGCAGACGGCCAGCGCGCAGGTGAATCCGCGTTATGACATTCCAGCCGGCTCGCTGAGCGAGGTGCTCAATCAGTTCGCCCGGCAGGCGGGCATAACCCTTTCCAGCACGCCTGCGCAGACTCAGGGTCGACAATCGCCTGGGCTGCAGGGCGAGTATTCAGCCGAACAGGGGTTGAACCATGTGCTCGCCGGCTCCGGGTTGCAGGCTGATTCGCAGGACGGCGTCAGTTTTGTTCTACAGGCTCAGCCGCAAAGCAGCACGCTGACATTGCCCACTACCGATATCAAAGGCTTCGCGTTGGGGAATGCCTTGGGCAGCATGGAAGGCTACAACGCCACCCATAGCCAGATCGCAACCAAGACCAGCACCGCCCTGCTGGAAACTTCGCAAACCGTCTCTGTGGTGACCCGTGAACAGATGGACGACCAGGGCTCCCAAACTGTTGCGCAGGCCATGCGCTACACACCTGGCGTGCTGACCAACCCGTATGGCGCGACCCATCGTTATGACTACGTAGCCATGCGCGGTTTCAACGATGGCTCTGTGGATAACATCTACCTTGATGGGTTGAAGTCCATGGGCGACAGCGGCACTTACAGCACGATGCAGGTGGACCCGTACTTTCTTGAACGCGTGGACATCCTGAAAGGGCCATCCTCTGTGCTGTATGGGCGCAGCTCACCCGGCGGCCTGGTTGCACTGACCAGCAAGAAGCCGTTGTTCGAGCCTTATCATCAGGTTCAAGCGACAGTGGGCAGTCGCGGGCAACAGGGCATGGGTTTGGACTTCAGCGGCCCGGTGGACGACGACAAGCGCATCGCCTATCGCCTCACTGGCTTGGCGGACAAGTCTGACACGCAGTTCGACCACGCTAAGGAAAAGCGCTTCGCACTGGCACCAACGCTCAGCATCGACTTTACCGAGGACACCTCGCTGACGCTCCAGGCGTATCTACAGCATGATCCTGACGGTGGTTACCACGGTGGCATGCCGGCGGACGGCGCATTGCATCTGCGCAATGGTCAGCGGATCTCCAGCCACTTTTTCGAAGGCGAGCCCGGCGTCGATGGTTACAAACGTGATCAGCAGTCGTTTGGTTATCAGTTCGAGCATCGCTTCAACGATGTGTTTACTGCGCGGCAGAACTTCCGTTACCTCGACTCCAAGGTGAAGTTGGATCAGGTGTATGCCTATGGCTGGACCACGCCGACCAGCAATGAGCTAAATCGCTACTACTCGGGCGGCGATGAGAAGCTGCACGCGTTCATCATCGACAACATGCTCCAGGCGGAGTTTTTTACTGGGGCGACCAAGCACACTGTTCTGATGGGGGCCGATTATCAGCGGCGTAAAACGGTGGTGGATTGGTCCAGCGGGTCGCTGCAACCGATCAACGCGTTCAACCCTGTTTACGGCAATTCAGCGATCAGCTATTACGAGCCAACCAGCTACCTGCGTCGCCTTGAACAGGCGGGTGTGTATCTGCAAGACCTGATCGAAATGGATAAATGGCGGTTTTCCCTCGGGCTTCGACAGGATTGGGTCGAGACGTCCGATGAAAACCGTATTGCAGAGGCGGGTCGGCCGCTGGGCACGGAGATCTCTGACAAACGTACCAAGCTTACGAGTCGAGCGGGTGCGCTGTATCTGTTTGATAACGGCTTGGCACCTTACGTCAGCTATTCAGAGTCCTTCAACCCGAACTCCTATTCAGACAGCGTGGGCAATCCACTGGCACCTACCAATGGGACACAGTGGGAGGCAGGCTTGAAGTATCAGCCGCCGGGGACCGACAACTTGTTTACAGCATCCTGGTTTCGTATCGACCAGGAAAACCTGGCGACCAAGCTGCCCCAGGAGAACTTCTATCGGGCTGTAGGTGCTGTCCGCTCGCAAGGCCTGGAGCTGGAAGCGCATATGCAACTGACGGATAACTTGAAGCTCTTGGGCAGCTATACCTTTACCGACATCAAGTATTCCAAGTCGATGGTGAGCACGTTGAGCTCTGCCGACAATGTGATCGAGAACAAGGGTAATTCTCCCACTCAGGCGCCTCGTCATATGGCGTCGATGTGGGCGGACTACAAATTTGCTAGCGGAGCCTTGGATGGCTTGCGGCTTGGGGGCGGGGTTCGCTATGTAGGGTACAGCTGGGCAGATGCAGAGAACACAATGAGGGTGCCGGCCTACACCTTGTTTGATGCGTCAGTCGGGTATGACCTGGGCAAAGTAGGGTTGAAGGGCGTGGATGTGCGGTTGAATGCCAACAACCTGACCAATGAGACTTATGTAGCCTCCTGTGCCAGCCTGAATTTCTGCTACCTGGGAGAAGAGCGTAATGTCAGTGCAACGGTAAGCTATCAGTTCTGATCTGCTGATAGTGTCGAGAGGCCAGCGTCTGACTTCAGGCGCTGGCTTTTTTTGGCCAGTTTCAGGGTGAGTGTGATGCTACGGGCTTGGAAGGGACTCTGACTGTTTTCAGCATTAGGTATTCATAGTCACTCGCCCTAAAACGACAAAACCCCTGTCTGCGTAAGCAGACAGGGGTTTCGGAATTCAATCTTGACGATGACCTACTCTCACATGGGGAAACCCCACACTACCATCGGCGATGCATCGTTTCACTGCTGAGTTCGGGATGGGATCAGGTGGTTCCAATGCTCTATGGTCGTCAAGAAATTCTGTGTACCAGACCGTTGCGCTAGCAACGTCCCAGTGAAATTCATGGACTTCTACATAAACAAAACCCCTGTTTGCGTTAGCAAACAGGGGTTCTGGAATTTAATCTTGACGATGACCTACTCTCACATGGGGAAACCCCACACTACCATCGGCGATGCATCGTTTCACTACTGAGTTCGGGATGGGATCAGGTGGTTCCAATGCTCTATGGTCGTCAAGAAATTCGGGTACTGAGTCGTGACCAAGTGGTCTCGCTTCAGCAAATTGGGTATGTGATAGCTTTCGGTGTTTTGTGAACGTCGAACTTTCGGTTCATTTCGTCTTCACACACCGCAATCTGGCCTTTCGACTCAAATTGCTTGGGTGTTATATGGTCAAGCCTCACGGGCAATTAGTATTGGTTAGCTCAACGCCTCACAGCGCTTACACACCCAACCTATCAACGTCGTAGTCTTCGACGGCCCTTCAGGGAACTCAAGGTTCCAGTGAGATCTCATCTTGAGGCTAGTTTCCCGCTTAGATGCTTTCAGCGGTTATCTATTCCGAACATAGCTACCCGGCAATGCCACTGGCGTGACAACCGGAACACCAGAGGTTCGTCCACTCCGGTCCTCTCGTACTAGGAGCAGCCCCTCTCAAATCTCAAACGTCCACGGCAGATAGGGACCGAACTGTCTCACGACGTTCTAAACCCAGCTCGCGTACCACTTTAAATGGCGAACAGCCATACCCTTGGGACCGGCTTCAGCCCCAGGATGTGATGAGCCGACATCGAGGTGCCAAACACCGCCGTCGATATGAACTCTTGGGCGGTATCAGCCTGTTATCCCCGGAGTACCTTTTATCCGTTGAGCGATGGCCCTTCCATACAGAACCACCGGATCACTAAGACCTACTTTCGTACCTGCTCGACGTGTCTGTCTCGCAGTCAAGCGCGCTTTTGCCTTTATACTCTACGACCGATTTCCGACCGGTCTGAGCGCACCTTCGTACTCCTCCGTTACTCTTTAGGAGGAGACCGCCCCAGTCAAACTACCCACCATACACTGTCCTCGATCCGGATAACGGACCTGAGTTAGAACCTCAAAGTTGCCAGGGTGGTATTTCAAGGTTGGCTCCACGCAGACTGGCGTCCACGCTTCAAAGCCTCCCACCTATCCTACACAAGCAAATTCAAAGTCCAGTGCAAAGCTATAGTAAAGGTTCACGGGGTCTTTCCGTCTAGCCGCGGATACACTGCATCTTCACAGCGATTTCAATTTCACTGAGTCTCGGGTGGAGACAGCGCCGCCATCGTTACGCCATTCGTGCAGGTCGGAACTTACCCGACAAGGAATTTCGCTACCTTAGGACCGTTATAGTTACGGCCGCCGTTTACCGGGGCTTCGATCAAGAGCTTCGCGTTAGCTAACCCCATCAATTAACCTTCCGGCACCGGGCAGGCGTCACACCCTATACGTCCACTTTCGTGTTTGCAGAGTGCTGTGTTTTTAATAAACAGTCGCAGCGGCCTGGTATCTTCGACCGGCATGAGCTTACGGAGCAAGTCCTTCACCCTCACCGGCGCACCTTCTCCCGAAGTTACGGTGCCATTTTGCCTAGTTCCTTCACCCGAGTTCTCTCAAGCGCCTTGGTATTCTCTACCCAACCACCTGTGTCGGTTTGGGGTACGGTTCCTGGTTACCTGAAGCTTAGAAGCTTTTCTTGGAAGCATGGCATCAACCACTTCGTTAACTAAAAGTTAACTCGTCATCAGCTCTCGGCCTTAGAATCCCGGATTTACCTAAGATTCCAGCCTACCACCTTAAACTTGGACAACCAACGCCAAGCTGGCCTAGCCTTCTCCGTCCCTCCATCGCAATAACCAGAAGTACAGGAATATTAACCTGTTTTCCATCGACTACGCTTTTCAGCCTCGCCTTAGGGACCGACTAACCCTGCGTCGATTAACGTTGCGCAGGAAACCTTGGTCTTTCGGCGTGGGTGTTTTTCACACCCATTGTCGTTACTCATGTCAGCATTCGCACTTCTGATACCTCCAGCAAGCTTCTCAACTCACCTTCACAGGCTTACAGAACGCTCCTCTACCGCATCACTTACGTGATACCCGTAGCTTCGGTGTATGGTTTGAGCCCCGTTACATCTTCCGCGCAGGCCGACTCGACTAGTGAGCTATTACGCTTTCTTTAAAGGGTGGCTGCTTCTAAGCCAACCTCCTAGCTGTCTAAGCCTTCCCACATCGTTTCCCACTTAACCATAACTTTGGGACCTTAGCTGACGGTCTGGGTTGTTTCCCTTTTCACGACGGACGTTAGCACCCGCCGTGTGTCTCCCATGCTCGGCACTTGTAGGTATTCGGAGTTTGCATCGGTTTGGTAAGTCGGGATGACCCCCTAGCCGAAACAGTGCTCTACCCCCTACAGTGATACATGAGGCGCTACCTAAATAGCTTTCGAGGAGAACCAGCTATCTCCGAGCTTGATTAGCCTTTCACTCCGATCCACAGGTCATCCGCTAACTTTTCAACGGTAGTCGGTTCGGTCCTCCAGTTAGTGTTACCCAACCTTCAACCTGCCCATGGATAGATCGCCCGGTTTCGGGTCTATTCCCAGCGACTAGACGCCCTATTAAGACTCGCTTTCGCTACGCCTCCCCTATTCGGTTAAGCTCGCCACTGAAAATAAGTCGCTGACCCATTATACAAAAGGTACGCAGTCACAGAACAAAGTCTGCTCCCACTGCTTGTACGCATACGGTTTCAGGATCTATTTCACTCCCCTCTCCGGGGTTCTTTTCGCCTTTCCCTCACGGTACTAGTTCACTATCGGTCAGTCAGTAGTATTTAGCCTTGGAGGATGGTCCCCCCATATTCAGACAAAGTTTCTCGTGCTCCGTCCTACTCGATTTCATGACTAAGAGATTTTCGCGTACAGGGCTATCACCCACTATGGCCGCACTTTCCAGAGCGTTCCGCTAATCTCAAAGCCACTTAAGGGCTAGTCCCCGTTCGCTCGCCACTACTAAGGGAATCTCGGTTGATTTCTTTTCCTCAGGGTACTTAGATGTTTCAGTTCCCCTGGTTCGCCCCTTACACCTATGTATTCAGTGTAAGGTAACCATCTTATGATGGCTGGGTTCCCCCATTCAGACATCTCCGGATCAAAGTCTGTTTGCCGACTCCCCGAAGCTTTTCGCAGGCTACCACGTCTTTCATCGCCTCTGACTGCCAAGGCATCCACCGTATGCGCTTCTTCACTTGACCATATAACCCCAAGCAATCTGGTTATACTGTGAAGACAACATTCGCCGAAAATTCGAATTTCTCAGTTAAGAGAACTCACAAATTTTACCTTAGCCTGATCCGTTACCAGTGAAAGCAACGTTCAGTCTATCTTTCTATCACATACCCAAATTTTTAAAGAACGATCTAATCAAAGACTAGAAATCAACATTCACCATCAACCTGATGGAATGCTCATTTCTAAGCTTTCAAAACTTTCAGAAGCAGTAGTGGTGGAGCCAAACGGGATCGAACCGTTGACCTCCTGCGTGCAAGGCAGGCGCTCTCCCAGCTGAGCTATGGCCCCGTATTTCTACAGGCGTTTCCCACACAAAATTGGTGGGTCTGGGCAGATTCGAACTGCCGACCTCACCCTTATCAGGGGTGCGCTCTAACCAACTGAGCTACAGACCCAATTTCGGGCTGCTTCTTATCGTCTTCTTCAATGAATCAAGCAATTCGTGTGGGAACTTATGGAGCAGCTGATGTCGTCGATTAAGGAGGTGATCCAGCCGCAGGTTCCCCTACGGCTACCTTGTTACGACTTCACCCCAGTCATGAATCACACCGTGGTAACCGTCCTCCCGAAGGTTAGACTAGCTACTTCTGGTGCAACCCACTCCCATGGTGTGACGGGCGGTGTGTACAAGGCCCGGGAACGTATTCACCGCGACATTCTGATTCGCGATTACTAGCGATTCCGACTTCACGCAGTCGAGTTGCAGACTGCGATCCGGACTACGATCGGTTTTATGGGATTAGCTCCACCTCGCGGCTTGGCAACCCTCTGTACCGACCATTGTAGCACGTGTGTAGCCCAGGCCGTAAGGGCCATGATGACTTGACGTCATCCCCACCTTCCTCCGGTTTGTCACCGGCAGTCTCCTTAGAGTGCCCACCATTACGTGCTGGTAACTAAGGACAAGGGTTGCGCTCGTTACGGGACTTAACCCAACATCTCACGACACGAGCTGACGACAGCCATGCAGCACCTGTCTCAATGCTCCCGAAGGCACCAATCTATCTCTAGAAAGTTCATTGGATGTCAAGGCCTGGTAAGGTTCTTCGCGTTGCTTCGAATTAAACCACATGCTCCACCGCTTGTGCGGGCCCCCGTCAATTCATTTGAGTTTTAACCTTGCGGCCGTACTCCCCAGGCGGTCAACTTAATGCGTTAGCTGCGCCACTAAAAGCTCAAGGCTTCCAACGGCTAGTTGACATCGTTTACGGCGTGGACTACCAGGGTATCTAATCCTGTTTGCTCCCCACGCTTTCGCACCTCAGTGTCAGTATTAGTCCAGGTGGTCGCCTTCGCCACTGGTGTTCCTTCCTATATCTACGCATTTCACCGCTACACAGGAAATTCCACCACCCTCTACCATACTCTAGTCAGTCAGTTTTGAATGCAGTTCCCAGGTTGAGCCCGGGGATTTCACATCCAACTTAACAAACCACCTACGCGCGCTTTACGCCCAGTAATTCCGATTAACGCTTGCACCCTCTGTATTACCGCGGCTGCTGGCACAGAGTTAGCCGGTGCTTATTCTGTCGGTAACGTCAAAACAATTACGTATTAGGTAACTGCCCTTCCTCCCAACTTAAAGTGCTTTACAATCCGAAGACCTTCTTCACACACGCGGCATGGCTGGATCAGGCTTTCGCCCATTGTCCAATATTCCCCACTGCTGCCTCCCGTAGGAGTCTGGACCGTGTCTCAGTTCCAGTGTGACTGATCATCCTCTCAGACCAGTTACGGATCGTCGCCTTGGTGAGCCATTACCTCACCAACTAGCTAATCCGACCTAGGCTCATCTGATAGCGCAAGGCCCGAAGGTCCCCTGCTTTCTCCCGTAGGACGTATGCGGTATTAGCGTCCGTTTCCGAACGTTATCCCCCACTACCAGGCAGATTCCTAGGCATTACTCACCCGTCCGCCGCTCTCAAGAGAAGCAAGCTTCTCTCTACCGCTCGACTTGCATGTGTTAGGCCTGCCGCCAGCGTTCAATCTGAGCCATGATCAAACTCTTCAGTTCAAACATCTTTGGGTTTTTAAGAAACCCTAAACTTGGCTCAGCAATCGTTGGTTACATCTTTGATTTCTCGCGGAGTAACTTGTGATGCTGATAATCTTGTTGACTATCAGTCTGACTCCACAAGCACCCACACGAATTGCTTGATTCAGTTGTTAAAGAGCGGTTGGTTAAGATCTTTCGTCTCAACCGAGGCGCGCATTCTACAGCAGCCTCATTTGCTGTCAAGTGATTATTTTCAGAAGTTTTCGAAGATTTCTTCAACAACTTCAACCACTTGCGCTTCCGATCTCTCGTTAGCGGGAGGCGAATTCTACAGCGTTACACGCTGCTGTCAACACCTCTTTTTCTCCGCTTTCGACCGAGAAGATCGAAACGTTAATAGAGCCAAACAACACCGCTCTACCAACTCCTTCTGGGCTTCGATGAACTGAAGCAACTCACTGTCGAATTCTGCGTAACTCTTTGTTTACCAAGGAGTTTTCCGTTTCGACTGCGCCGGAAGTGGGGCGAATTATAGACTTCCAGATTCTGCCGTCAACCCTTAATTTTGCTTTTCTATCAATTAGTTAGGATTGATTAAAAAACAACCTATAACGCGCCTACACACTGACTATATAGAAGGGCAGGCTCAAATAACGCCCGCTTCCTTTAATGCCGCCAGGTTCGCCGCCCCCAACCCCAGCACACTCTGCAGCACCTGTACTGTGTGTTCACCTAATAGAGGAGGCGCACTACGGTATTCCACAGGCGTCTTGGACAGCCGTATGGGGCTGGCCACCTGAGGCACCATCCCCGCCAACGCATGAGGCAGCGCCATAGCCAACCCACGCGCCTTGACTTGCGGGTCGGCAAACACCTGCGCCAGGTCATTGATAGGCCCGCAAGGCACACCCACTTGCTCCAACTGCGACACCCACTCAGCCGTCGTCTTGAAAACCGTGGCTTGGCGAATCAGCGGAATCAATTGCGCACGGTTAGCCACCCGTACCTTATTAGTGGCAAAGCGCGGATCATCCGCCCACTGCGGCTGCCCAGCCACCTCGGCGAACTTACGAAACTGCCCGTCATTGCCCACAGTCAGGATGAAGTCGCCATCGGCAGTAGGGAAATCCTGGTAAGGCACAATATTCGGGTGAGCATTACCGAGGCGCTTTGGCGCCACACCCGTCGTCAGGTAATTCATCGCCTGATTAGCCAGGCACGCTACCTGCACATCCAGCAGCGCCATATCAATATGCTGCCCGCCACCGTCATGGTCCCGGTGAGCCAGCGCAGCCAGGATCGCCACGGTCGAGTACAGACCCGTAAGGATGTCCGTCAGCGCCACACCAACCTTGACCGGCCCGGCCCCGTCATCACCTTCTGGCCGACCGGTCAGGCTCATAAGACCGCCCAAGCCCTGGATCATGAAGTCATAGCCCGCGCGCGTCGCATAAGGCCCCGTCTGGCCAAAGCCCGTAATCGAGCAATAGATCAACTCCGGATTGATCTCCTTCAGCGACTCATAGTCCAGCCCATACGCCGCAAGACCGCCCACCTTGAAGTTCTCGATCAGGATGTCGGACTTGGCCGCCAAGTCACGCACCAGCTTCTGACCCTCTGGTCGCGTGAAGTCGATGGTCACCGACTCCTTATTACGGTTGGCCGACAGGTAATACGCCGCTTCACTGGTGTTCTCGCCATACGCGTCCTTAAGGAACGGCGGCCCCCACGCACGCGTGTCATCGCCGTTACCTGGCCGCTCGACCTTGATCACCTCAGCCCCAAGGTCCGCCAGGATCTGCCCGGACCAAGGGCCCGCCAGCACTCTGGATAAGTCCAGTACCCGCAGATGTGAAAGCGCACCCATGCCGTGCTCCTATTAATAGAACGCCTGAAGACCGGTTTGCGCGCGCCCGAGAATCAAGGCGTGCACGTCATGAGTCCCTTCATAGGTGTTAACCACCTCCAGGTTGACCAAGTGGCGCGCCACCCCGAACTCATCGGAAATACCGTTGCCACCCAGCATGTCCCGCGCCATACGTGCGATATCCAGGGACTTGCCGCACGAATTGCGCTTCATGATCGAAGTAATCTCAACCGCCGCCGTGCCCTCATCTTTCATACGCCCCAAGCGCAGGCAGCCTTGCAAGGCCATCGTGATCTCGGTCTGCATATCGGCAAGTTTCTTCTGGATCAGCTGCGTGGCTGCCAATGGACGCCCGAACTGATGACGATCCAGCGTGTACTGGCGAGCGGTGTGCCAGCAGAACTCCGCAGCACCCAGCGCCCCCCAGGAGATGCCATACCGCGCTGAGTTAAGGCAGGTGAAGGGCCCTTTCAAGCCACGCACATCCGGGAAGATGTTTTCTTCCGGGACGAACACGTTATCCATAACGATTTCACCGGTGATGGACGCCCGCAGGCCGACCTTGCCGTGGATCGCCGGCGCACTCAGACCTTTCCAGCCTTTCTCCAGGACAAAACCACGGATGTCGCCCGCATCGTCCTTGCCCCAAACAACAAACACATCCGCGATCGGGCTATTAGTGATCCACATCTTGGCCCCAGTCAGGCTGTAGCCACCCTCCACCTTACGTGCTCGCGTAATCATCGCGCCCGGGTCCGAGCCGTGGTTAGGCTCAGTCAGACCAAAGCAGCCGATCCATTCACCAGAGGCCAACTTTGGCAGGTACTTCTGCTTTTGCGCCTCGGTGCCAAATTCATTGATAGGCACCATGACCAGAGATGACTGCACACTCATCATCGAGCGATAGCCGGAGTCGACACGCTCGACCTCACGGGCGATCAACCCATAGCTGACGTAGTTCAAACCACTGCCACCGTACTCCTCGGGGATCATCGCGCCCAACAGGCCGGTTTCGCCCATCTCGCGGAAAATCGCCGGGTCAGTCTTTTCATGGCGGAAGGCCTCAAGCACACGCGGCGCCAGCTTGTCCCGGGCGAATTGCTCAGCACTGTCGCGCACCATGCGCTCTTCTTCGGTGAGCTGTTGATCCAGCAGCAGTGGATCGATCCAGTTGAAGCTTGCCTTGCCAGCCATGAATAAGTCCTCGCGGAAAAAATCAGAAGTCGTGGATGCAGCCTAGGTCGGGCAGGAGCAGAGGGCAAACGAGGTTTCCGCATAGGGTTGTGCTAATTTCTCACTTCGAAATGACTGATAAGGGCGCAGATGCGCTTTATAAGTGAGTACAACGTACATGCGCAGAAAAATTCCCAGCACGACCGCCCTGGTCAGTTTTGAAGCCGCAGCCCGCCACGAGAGCTTTACCAAGGCCGCACATGAGCTTTCCATCACCCAAGGCGCCATCTGTCGACAGATCGCCAGCCTTGAGGAGTTTTTAAGTGTCGAGCTGTTTCGGCGCTCCCGACGCGGGGTAAAACTGACCGAAGCAGGGCTGTCCTATAGCCGTCGCGTCGCCATGCAATTGGACGCAGTGGAGCGCGACACCCTGTCAGTTATGGGGCAGCAGGGTGCTAACGTCATCGAGCTCGCCGTGGTGCCAACCTTCGGCACCCAATGGCTGATCCCACGCCTCAAAGATTTCCAACGCCAACATCCGGAAGTGACCGTCAACCTCACCAACCGCACGCGCCCCTTTCTGTTCGCCGATACCGAATTCGATGCCGCGATCTACTTTGGCGATGCTGACTGGTCCGGCACCGAATCCCATCGGCTGATGGGAGAAGACCCGGTCCCGGTGTGCAGCCCACGGTTACTGGGCAACCGCACCCACTTCAGCCCCCAGGAAATCGCGGAACTACCGCTGCTGCAGCAAACCACCCGGCCTTACGCGTGGCGCCAATGGTTCAACGCGCAACAACTGAACATACCCCGCGACATGACAGGCCCTCGTTACGAGCTATTCTCGATGTTGTCCCAGGCCGCCATGCATGACATGGGTGTTGCGCTCATTCCGCCATTCCTCATCCAGCGTGAGCTGGGAGAGCGCCAATTGGTAATCGCGAGCCCCGAAGCACTCAGTAGCTCCAAGGCTTATTACCTGATGATTCCCGAACGAAAAGTCGAATCTGCGTCGCTGCACGCATTCCGGGATTGGTTGATTGACCAGTCACAGCGCTACAACCCAAGTGTTTAAAGGCCAAACCCCACTTGCTGACTTTGTAGTCAATTAAATACGAATCCTACAGATGTACGTATATGTCGCATTTAAGCAGACTGTACCCATCCACATAAAATAATGCTTAAAGCCATGATTCATAGGGCTTGTAGCGACAATGACCGGCCAATAGGCGACTATTCACACCGACGATTGGAAATAATACGAAAACCGCCTGCACCCCTTTAAACACATGTATTTAAAGAGGTTATTTGAGTGTATTGCGACAATCAGTCACAGGGTGACTTGTAGTTAATTTTTCGTCACCCGTCATAATCCCTTGAAGGCCGTAAAGTTCGCCTGCAAAATGCCGCGCCCCGCTGTCATTTCAGCGGGATCGTGCTGATCGGCCGCCCCAGCTGCGCCACTCACGGTGCACTGGCCTTTTTACAAAAAGATCAAAAGCAAAAAGATCATGCAGGAGATTTGACGTGCACATTGGTGTTCCTCTCGAAACCCAGACCGGTGAAACGCGGGTGGCTGCCACCCCGGAAACCATCAAGAAGCTGATCGGCCAGGGCCATAAGGTCACTGTTCAAAGTGGCGCCGGTATTAACGCCAGCGTCGTCGACAGTGCCTATGAAACGGCAGGCGCAACCATTGGCAGCGCCATCGATGCGTTTGGTGCCGAGCTGATTCTCAAGGTGGTTGCCCCCAGCGACAGCGAACTGGCGCTGATCAACAGCGGCACTGTGTTGGTGGGCATGCTCAATCCGTTCAGCAACGAAATCATTGCCAAGCTGGCCGAGCGTGGCATCACTGCCTTCGCGCTCGAAGCGGCGCCGCGCACTTCACGGGCCCAAAGTCTCGACGTACTGTCGTCGCAGGCCAACATCGCGGGTTACAAAGCCGTGTTGCTGGCGGCTCATCACTACCCGCGCTTCATGCCGATGCTGATGACCGCTGCCGGCACTGTAAAAGCCGCCCGCGTGCTGATTCTCGGCGCAGGCGTTGCCGGCTTGCAGGCCATCGCCACGGCGAAACGCCTGGGTGCAGTGATCGAAGCGTCTGACGTGCGCCCTGCCGTTAAAGAGCAGATTGAATCCCTCGGTGCCAAGTTCGTCGATGTGCCTTACGAAACCGATGAAGAGCGCGAATGCGCCGTCGGTGTCGGCGGTTACGCTCGCCCTATGCCTTCAAGCTGGATGCAGCGCCAGGCCCTGGCCGTACACGAACGTGCCAAGCAAGCCGACATCGTCATCACCACCGCGCTGATCCCGGGCCGCAAGGCGCCGACTCTGCTCAGTGCCGAGACCGTCGCACAAATGAAACCAGGCTCGGTGGTCATTGACCTCGCCGCCGCTCAAGGTGGCAACTGCCCGCTGACTGTCGCCGACCAAGTCGTGGTGGAAAACGGCGTGACCATCTGTGGCCCGACCAACCTGGCCGGCGCCGTAGCCGCCGATGCTTCGGCTTTATATGCGCGCAACCTGCTGGACTTCCTGAAGCTGGTCTTCACCAAGGAAGGGCAGTTTGAAATCAACCTCGAAGACGACATCGTCGCCGCGTGCCTGATGTGCCGCGACGGCCAAGTCATCCGCAAAAACGCCTAAGCAGGGATTCAGACGATGGAAGAGCTTATCTCCCCCGGTATCTACAACCTGATCATCTTTGTGCTGGCGATTTATGTCGGTTACCACGTGGTCTGGAACGTAACCCCCGCGCTGCACACGCCGTTGATGGCGGTGACCAACGCGATCTCCGCAATTGTGATCGTCGGCGCCATGCTCGCCGCAGCGCTCACCGTTACACCGCTGGGTAAAACCATGGGCACACTGGCCGTGGCGCTCGCTGCAGTCAACGTGTTCGGTGGCTTCCTGGTCACACGCAGGATGCTCGAGATGTTCAAGAAGAAAGCCCCGAAAGTAAAAGAAGAGGCGCCATCGTCATGAGCATGAATCTGGTCACGACGCTCTACCTGATCGCGTCGATTTGCTTTATCCAGGCCCTCAAAGGCCTGTCGCACCCAACCACATCGCGACGCGGCAACCTGTTCGGCATGCTCGGCATGGCGCTGGCGGTGCTGACCACCGTGGGCCTCATCTATAAGCTTGGCGCTGAACTTGCGACTGCCGGTATTGGCTACGTGATTGTTGGCCTGCTGATCGGCGGCACTGCTGGTTCGATCATGGCCAAGCGCGTGGAAATGACCAAAATGCCCGAGCTGGTGGCGTTCATGCACAGCATGATCGGCCTGGCTGCAGTATTTATTGCCATCGCCGCTGTGGTCGAGCCGCAATCCCTGGGCATCGTCAAACACCTGGGCGACTCGATCCCCGCCGGCAACCGTTTGGAGTTGTTCCTCGGCGCCGCCATTGGTGCTATTACCTTCTCCGGTTCGGTGATTGCCTTCGGCAAGCTGTCAGGCAAGTACAAGTTCCGCCTGTTCCAGGGCGCACCGGTACAGTTCGGCGGCCAGCACAAACTGAACCTGGTATTAGGCCTGCTGACTCTAGGTCTGGGCCTGACGTTCATGTTCACCGGCAACCTCAGTGCCTTCGCATTGATGCTGGCCTTGGCGTTCGTGCTCGGCGTGCTGATCATCATCCCGATCGGCGGCGCCGACATGCCGGTCGTCGTGTCGATGCTCAACAGCTATTCCGGCTGGGCAGCAGCAGGCATCGGCTTCTCGCTCAACAACTCGATGCTGATCATCGCCGGCTCCCTGGTGGGCTCCAGCGGTGCGATCCTCTCGTACATCATGTGCAAAGCGATGAACCGTTCCTTCTTTAATGTGCTGCTCGGCGGTTTCGGTAACACGGCGGACGCAGCCGGCCCGGCCGGCTCTAAAGAAGCACTCCCGGTGAAATCCGGCTCTGCCGACGATGCCACCTTCCTGCTGACCAACGCCGACACCGTGATCATCGTGCCGGGCTATGGCCTGGCAGTGGCGCGCGCGCAACATGCGCTTAAAGAGCTGACCGAAAAGCTGACCCACCGCGGCGTAACCGTGAAGTATGCGATCCATCCGGTAGCGGGGCGCATGCCAGGCCACATGAACGTGCTGCTGGCTGAGGCCGAAGTGCCTTACGACCAGGTGTTCGAGATGGAAGACATCAACTCAGAGTTCGGCCAGGCCGACGTGGTGCTGGTGTTGGGCGCGAACGACGTGGTCAACCCGGCCGCCAAGAACGACCCGAACTCGCCGATTGCAGGCATGCCGATCCTGGAGGCATTCAAAGCCAAGACCATCATCGTAAACAAGCGCTCGATGGCCAGCGGCTATGCGGGCCTGGACAACGAATTGTTCTACCTGGACAAGACCATGATGGTCTTCGGTGATGCCAAGAAGGTCATCGAAGATATGGTCAAAGCCGTCGAATAAAACTGCGCCAGCGCAATACCCTAAACCCTGGCCTCCCGTAGGCTGGGGTTTTTTTATGATCGTTCCCATGCTGATCGTTCCCATGCTCTGCGTGGCAAAGCATCCCGGGATGCTCTGCGTCCCGCTCTGCACACGCCTGAAACCCGACCAAAGGCTCTAAATCGCTGCCCGGCATTCGACCATGGTAGCGGGCCGAAATTTTTTGAAATCACTAAACTGCCCACCTTGCTTCCGTAGCCCGAGATAACAATCCATGTACCGTGATCGTATCCGCTTGCCTTCGTTGTTGAACAAGGTCATGAGCGCGGCAGATGCCGCAGCACTGATCGAGGACGGCATGACCGTCGGCATGAGCGGCTTCACCCGCGCCGGTGAAGCCAAGGCCGTCCCACACGCCCTGGCCGAACGCGCCAAGACATCCCCGCTGAAAATCACCCTGATGACAGGAGCCAGCCTGGGCAATGACCTGGACAAGCAACTGACCGAAGCCGGCGTGCTGTCCCGACGCATGCCCTTCCAAGTGGACAGCACCCTGCGCAAGGCAATCAACGCCGGCGAAGTGATGTTTATCGACCAGCATCTGTCGGAAACCGTTGAGCAACTGCGCAACAACCAGCTCAAGCTGCCGGACATTGCGGTAATCGAAGCCGTCGCAATCACCGAGCAAGGCCATATCGTGCCGACCACCTCAGTGGGCAACTCGGCCAGCTTTGCGATTTTTGCCAAGCAAGTGATCGTCGAGATCAACCTCGCGCACAACCCTAACCTGGAAGGGCTGCACGACATCTATATCCCGACCTACCGGCCGACTCGCACACCGATCCCGCTGGTAAAAGTCGACGACCGCATTGGCAGCACCGCCATTCCGATCCCGCCGGAAAAGATTGTCGCCATCGTGATCACCAACCAGGCCGATTCCGCCTCGACCGTGACGCCACCGGACGCCGACACCCAAGGCATCGCCAACCACCTGATCAACTTCCTCAAGCAGGAAGTGGACGCCGGGCGCATGACCAACAAACTCGGCCCGCTGCAGGCCGGTATCGGCAACATCGCCAACGCGGTGATGTGTGGCCTGATCGAATCGCCGTTCGAAGACCTGACCATGTATTCGGAAGTGTTGCAGGATTCGACGTTCGACCTGATCGACGCGGGCAAGCTGAGCTTCGCCTCGGGCAGCTCGATTACCTTGTCTGAACGGCGCAATGCCGACGTGTTCGGCAATTTGGAACACTACAAGGACAAACTGGTACTGCGCCCGCAGGAAATCTCCAACCACCCTGAAGTGGTGCGGCGCCTGGGCATTATCGGCATCAATACCGCGCTGGAATTCGACATCTACGGCAACGTCAACTCCACCCACGTCTGCGGCACGCGGATGATGAACGGCATTGGCGGCTCAGGGGATTTCGCGCGCAATGCGCACCTGGCAATCTTTGTTACCAAGTCGATTGCCAAAGGCGGCGCGATCTCCAGCGTAGTGCCGATGGTCAGTCATGTGGACCACACAGAGCACGACGTCGACATCCTGGTCACCGAAGTGGGCCTTGCCGACCTGCGCGGCCTGGCGCCACGGGAACGAGCCCGGGTGATCATCGACAACTGCGTACACCCGGCGTACCGCGACGCCCTGAACAGTTACTTCAACGCTGCCTGCGCCATCGGCGGGCACACCCCGCATATCCTGCGCGAAGCACTGAGTTGGCACATTAACCTGGAAGAAACCGGGCATATGCTCAAGGCTTGATTGATACAGATTCGGGCTGATGCAAACACAGTTGCATCAGCCCGGCAGTGCCAATGGCATTTCTGTAAAAAACTGTACTGCTGTACCGGTGATTTCCTACTGAAATATCCCACATCCACCTGCGAATTTGCCTATTTCGCCCTGTTTCAGTGCAGACAGGTACAGTTGCCCCATTTCCGTACAGTACAGCCGCTATAAACAGTTAACTGGCCCCTCACAATACAAGTGAACTGTATCTAGAGAGTCTTGCGTCGGAGGAGGATCATTGGCATCAGTTAAACCACTACCTAATCCCGCCACAAGCGGAAGGATGTCATCATGGAACGTACACTCAGTTCCGATCTGTTCTTCGAAGAAAAAGCTGTAAACACCCAGGCTTCCCTGCCTTTGCGCGTTCTCGCCAACCTGATGTTGTGGCAGCGCCGCATCTCCAGCCGCCACCAACTGGCTCGTCTGGATTCGCGTCTGCTGGCTGACGCTGGTATCAGCGAAGCTCAACGCTATGAAGAGCTGAGCAAGCCGTTCTGGCGCTAATTGGCGCCCGCTGGCCCTGACCCGTCGGGTCCACAGCCAGCACCCTGATTTGTCAAAGCAAAGCCCGCCCCGGGAAACCGGAGGCGGGCTTTGTTGTTTCCGGGATTTGGTCTTTTCCAAGGGTAAACAGAAGCGGTTCGCAGCGACCAGTACAGTTAATAAAATACAACAGTTAAGCGGTACAATTTAGCTTTGGTGTATCTGTATCGGTAGCGGGGAGACGCCCAACATGGAGCTCCACACCCATGGAAGGCCCTTGCCATGAACACGCAAACCTCGTCTGCTAAACGACTGATCCTTCGCACTGCCCACGCATTAGCCAGATGGGCGCGCCAAACCCACGAGCGGCACCAACTGGCTCAACTCGACCCGCGTGAGTTGTCCGATGCCGGCATCAGCCAGGGCGACCGAATGGCCGAGCTGTCCAAACCGTTCTGGCGTGATTAGACCGCCAGGAGACTTCCGAACGGACAAACGGCAGCTTAAGATCCAGTCATCACGTGGCGAACCTTGTAGAACCGACGTCTGATGCTCAATCGCAACAATGTCGGTTTCACAGTGGCCGCTTTGCGCCGCTTTATTCGTTCATCTACAGGAGTGATTCCATGTCCCGTCTTCGCCTGCTGAGTGCCGCCGCCCTGTTGGCAGTGGCCGCCAATGCCCACGCGAGCAGCCTCATCGTCACCACCGACTCAATCGTCGGCGCGCTGAAAGCCACCTCCGATGCCACTTCGGATGCCACGTCCTCGCTGCGTGACAACAAAGTCGTGCGGGCAGCTCGTGACGATGCCGCCAGCTTTGTCGCCAGTGAAGGCGCTATCCGCGGGGTGAAGCTGGAAAGCGCCTTGGCTCAAATCCGTCAACAAGCACCGCAACTGAACACCGCCACTGACGCACAGTTGGCCCAAGCGATTCTGGCCATCTGATAAGTAGCTAGCCGTAGAGAGCGCCAGCCGCTACCAAATATGTCAGCGCTGGCTCTCGCCCGGGCATTGCGCTAGCCTTGGCGCTCGCTTTCAGTTGTCGAGTCCCATGGCTTTTTCATACCGCCTGTTAATTGTTCCCGTGTTGTTTTCCGCTTGCTGGTCGCCAATGGCTTCGGCCTTTGATGTGACCACGCAGAGCACTGTGATAAGCGCGTATGCCACCAGCAAGGTGACCTCTGCGCCTTTTGACAGAAAGTTGGTAGTGGCTGCCCAGGATGACGCTGCCGCTTTTATCGCCACTGACGGCCAATGGCGGGGCGCCAGGCTGGAATCCGCGCTGGATTATCTGCGCCGCACCCAGCCAAAACTTCATGCAAGCGACCTTGAACTGGCGCAAGCAATTCTCGTCCAATAATCATCTGTGTTTTCTATCTTTGTTTTGGAGTTATTCCATGCGTAGCCCGCTGATCGCCGCCGCTCTCGGCCTGCTGTTGTTGGCCGATGTCGCCCACGCGCAAACGTTGAAGGCCACCAGTAACATCATCGTTCGCGCCTCGGCCCGCACCATTGATTTCACCTCGGACACCACCACATCCATCCGCGATTCCAAAGTCGTGCGCGAAGCGCACGATGACGCCGCCAGCTTCGTCGCCACCCATGGCGAAATCCGCGGTGCGCAGTTGGAAGCAGCGTTCAATACGCTGCGAACCCGCGTGCCGGAAGCCCGCGATGCCAGTGACCAGACCCTCGCCGAAGCTATTCTCGCTCTGTGAGGCGCCTGGTCGCCTGGCTATTGGCCGGGACTGTGCTGCTCTGTGCAGGCGCAGCCCAGGCCAGCCTGCAACTGCGGCTCAAGACCGATGGCTTGAGCCCGGCCCAACAGCAGGCCAGCCAGGCATTGCTTGATGAAGCGATGCGCGCCTTGCCGCCGCGCTTTATCGAGCAGCTGGACCGGCGCATTGATGTCGGCTGGACCGACAAAATGCCTGAAAACGCCTATGGTCAGGCCTCCTTGGTGTCCGAACTGGACCTCAACCAAAACCTGCTCGACAGCCTGACCGACGGCAGCGCCGCCACCCAGAAAACCAACCGCCCCCACGGCACCGTGCGCCGCGAAATGCTCGCCACCGTGCTGCATGAACTGACTCACATTTATGACCGTGCGCGCCTGTGGTCCAAAGAAGATCGCACACTGATCCAGCGGTGCAGCCGTCAGAACAACATCACCGGCCTGATCGGCCTGCCCGACCAATGCCGTGGCCAGAATGACCGCCGCTTTACCTTAAGTGACGACCCGCGCCTGCTGGACCTTGCCGGCTGGCCGCAATACGTCGGCCGTCGCGGCGAACGTGAACAGCACAACCATCAGGTCGCCCGCAGCCCGGACATCTACGAAACCACCAGCCCGCTGGAATTCGTGGCGGTCAACATGGAGTACTTTCTCCTCGACCCGAGCTACGCCTGCCGCCGCCCCGCGCTGTTCCGCTATTACAAGGAGCACTTCGGCTGGGCGCCGCCCGAGCAAGACACCTGCGCCAAAACCTACGCCTTCCTGAATGCCGGCAACGATTTCGCCAAGACGCCGCTGGGCCAGGTCGACCCTGAGCGGGTGTATGAAATCGACTACTTGCTGGCCGAAGCCAACCAGAACCTGGTCAGCCGCTGGGGCCACAGCATGTTGCGCCTGGTGATCTGTGCACCCGGCCGCCCGCGCGGGCCGGATTGTCGGCTGGATTTGGACCAACACCTGGTGCTGTCCTACCGCGCCTTCGTCAGTGACGTGCAGTTGTCGAGCTGGGATGGACTGGTCGGCAAATACCCGTCGCGGCTGTTTGTATTACCACTGGCCCAGGTGATCGACGAATACACCAAGACCGAACTGCGCGGGCTGGCGTCCGTTCCGCTGAAGCTGACGCGCCAGGAAATAGAAGACACCGTCGAGCATGCCGCCGAAATGCACTGGAGCTACGACGGCAACTACTTTTTCATTTCCAACAACTGCGCGGTCGAGAGCCTGAAGCTACTACGCAGTGGCAGCGCCAACCCGCAACTGACCGGCCTGGACAACATCACCCCCAACGGCTTGCTGGAAGTGCTCAGCGCCCGCGGCCTGGCCGACACCAGCGTACTCAACGACAAACGTGAAGCATTGCGCCTGGGTTATCACTTCGACTCGTTCCGCGAGCGTTACCAGGCGATGTTCGACGTGCTGCGCAAACACTTGCCGATCAAACAGACCCAAGTCGAAGACTGGCTGTCCCTCAGCGCAGAAGAACGCCGCCAATGGTTCAGCCAGGCCGACCTGCGCACCAGCGCCGCACTGTTGCTGCTGGAACAGGCGAGCTATCGCAGACAGCTGATGCTGGCACAGGACGAAGTCAAGCAACGCTACCTCGGTGCCCGAGAGCTGAAAAACGGCGGCATGGAAAAAGCCAATAAAACGCTGCAACAGATCCTCGCCAACAGCGGCTTCCTCAGCCGCCCGGCGGAACTGCTTGGCAGTGGCGGCTACGGCCTGCCGCAACCCTCGGAGTCCAAACGCCTGGAATCGGAAAGCGCCGAACGCCAGAAGCAGCTGCAATCCTTGACCGGCGATCTGGATAAAGAGGTGAGGGTGCTGCTGGAGCCTTCTCGCGCCGCCGAGATTGCCGCCTGCGAAGCCAACCTCAAGCAGGTCGGCGAGCATCTGAGAGCGCTGCATAAAGCCGCGGGCGGCTTGGAAATTCCCTGATTCGCCACACGCACGCTGACCTATCCTACAAAAAAAGAGGAAAAACCTCTCATCATCCGCTTACGCAGCGAAAGCTGGCTGAAAGCTTCCCCGTCTAGGATCGCCCCACTGCCGGCAACAGACCGGCTGTTAACAACAACAATGGTGATTCCTGATGTCCGCCCGTCCTTGCCTCTTCGCCCCAACTCCACCCGTACGCTACGTGCCTTTCGTACTGCGCTGACCCCAACCCGGTTCGCCATTCCCTAGCCGCGCTACGCCTGGAGTATTCCTATGCTGACTTTCCTTGGCTTTGCCATGGTCATCACGTTCATGTTCCTGATCATGACCAAGCGCCTGTCTGCGCTGATCGCCCTGATCATCGTGCCTATCCTGTTCGCGCTGTTCGGCGGTTTCGCACCGAAGATCGGCCCGATGATGCTCGAGGGCATCACCAAACTCGCGCCGACCGGCGTGATGCTGATGTTCGCTATCCTCTATTTTGCCTTGATGATCGACTCCGGCCTGTTTGACCCGGCCGTGCGCAAGATCCTCAAGATGGTCAAGGGCGACCCGCTGAAAGTGTCGGTGGGCACCGCGGTACTGGCCCTGGTTGTGTCCCTCGACGGTGACGGAGCCACCACCTACATGATCTGCGTCGCCGCCATGCTGCCCCTGTACAAGCGCATTGGTATGAGCCCACGGATCATGGCCGGCCTGATCATCCTCGCCGGTGGTGTGATGAACATGACCCCGTGGGGCGGCCCGACCGCCCGCGCCGCCAGTGCATTGCATGTGGATCCCTCGGACATTTTCGTACCGATGATCCCGGCCATGGCCGTCGGCGTGGTGGCGATCCTGGTGATCGCCTACATGTACGGCAAACGTGAACGTGCGCGCCTCGGTGAACTGCACCTGCAAGGTGATGAAATCGACCACAGCGAGATCAGCGTGTCGCAATTCCCGGACGCCCGCCGTCCAAAGCTGATCTGGTTCAACGGCGCGCTGACTTTCGCCCTGATGTGCACCCTGATCGCCGGCCTGTTGCCGCTGCCGGTGCTGTTCATGGTGGCGTTCAGTATCGCGATGATCGTCAACTACCCATGCCTGCAAATGCAGAAAGACCGCGTCGCCGCCCACGCCGGCAGCGTACTGGCGGTGACTGGTCTGATTTTCGCTGCGGGCATTTTCACCGGCATCCTCTCGGGCACCGGCATGGTCGATGCCATGTCCAAGAGCCTGCTGGCGGTTATCCCGGATGCGCTCGGCCCTTACCTGGCTGTGATCACCGCGCTGGTGAGCATGCCGTTTACCTTCTTCATGTCCAACGATGCGTTCTACTACGGCGTACTGCCCGTACTTGCCGAGGCGGCCAGCCACTACGGCATCACCGCCGTGGAAATGGCGCGTGCGTCCATCGTCGGCCAGCCCGTACACTTGCTCAGCCCGCTGGTGCCCTCCACCTACCTGCTGGTCGCCCTGGCCGGTATCGAATTTGGCGATCACCAACGTTTTACCCTCAAGTGGGCAGTGCTGGTGTGCCTGTGCATAATGTTCGCCGCTTTGCTGATGGGGATTTTTCCGCTGTTCAGCACTCTATAATCGTATCCACCCAACCGCGCGGCGCTGCAGCTTGCGCGGTTTAACATTTGCTCAAAGGAATACACATGGAATGGCTGACCAATCCGGAAATCTGGATTGCCTTCTTCACCCTGACGGCCCTCGAGATCGTCCTGGGCATCGATAACATCATCATGATTTCGATCCTGGTCAGCCGCATGCCCAAGCATATGCAGGCGCGCACCCGGATCTTCGGCCTGGCCCTGGCCATGGTCACGCGAATCCTGTTGCTGCTGTCGATCACCTGGGTCATGCAACTGACCGCCGACCTGTTTGTGGTCTTCGGCCAAGGCATTTCCGGTCGCGACCTGATCCTGTTCTTCGGTGGCCTGTTCCTGCTGTGGAAAAGCTCCCAGGAGATGTACCACGCGCTGGAAGGTGAAGACGAAACCCACGACGAGCCCGGCGGCAAGGGTGGCAAATTCATCTACACCATCATCCAGATCGCGATCATCGACATCGTGTTCTCCCTGGACTCGGTGATCACCGCGGTCGGTATGGTCTCCCACGTACCGGTCATGGTGGCGGCGATTGTGGTTGCGGTACTGGTGATGATGCTGGCTGCCGGCACCATCAGCGAATTCATCGACAAGCACCCGTCGCTGAAAATGCTCGCGCTGTCGTTCCTGCTGGTGGTGGGTACGGTGCTGATCGCTGAATCCTTCGACGTGCACGTGCCAAAAGGCTACGTCTACTTCGCCATGGCGTTCTCGCTGGCAGTGGAAGCGGTCAACATCAAGATGCGCACCGCCATCGCGAAAAAGAAGAAACAGCAGGATCCTGTGAAACTGCGCAAGGACATTCCGGGTCAATAACCTTGACCCGCTGCTGACAAGGGGCTTTCGAGCCCCTTGATCGTTCCCGCGCTTCGCGTGGGAATGTCGACTACGGACGCTCCGCGTCCGCCCTCTATGCGACGCAGAGCGTCACGGGGTTCATTTCCACGCAGAGCGTGGGAACGATCTTCATGATTTCATGACAGTTTTATTTCAAACCCGACTTTAGCTATGCGATGCTGGCGTGCAGCCCGATCGCCAACTACAGCTTAAGTACAAGACGTAGAGCGGCACGCGGCAATTCTCATTTGCTCTTCTTTGAGCTAACCCACACGGGGGGCCGAGCATGCTGACCTTGCTCAATCTGCTTTCCGCCGTGACCCTGCTTATCTGGGGCACGCACATCGTCCGTACCGGCATCTTGCGGGTCTACGGTTCCAACTTGCGCCAAGTCATCGGGCAGAACATGTCCAAGCGCTGGCTGGCATTTGTCGCCGGTATCCTGGTGACGGCCATGGTGCAGAGCAGTAACGCCACGGCGATGCTGGTTACCTCGTTTGTCGGCCAGGGCCTGATGGGGCTGATGCCCGCCCTGGCGACCATGCTCGGTGCCGACGTCGGTACGGCGTTGATGGCGCGGGTGCTGACGTTTGACTTGTCCTGGCTGTCGCCACTGCTGATCTTCCTCGGCGTCATCTTCTTCCTGTCGCGCAAACAGACGCGGGCAGGGCAGATGGGCCGCGTCGGCATCGGCCTGGGCCTGATCATTCTGGCATTGCAACTGATCGTCGAAGCCGCCGGGCCGATTACCCATGCCCAAGGCGTGAAAGTGCTGTTCGCCTCGCTGACCGGCG
The DNA here is from genome assembly GCF_009834565.1 of Pseudomonas sp. R76. GTDB lineage: Bacteria > Pseudomonadota > Gammaproteobacteria > Pseudomonadales > Pseudomonadaceae > Aquipseudomonas. The sequence continues at coordinate 150,682 of NZ_CP019428.1, read as the reverse complement.
ACATCTTGCTGGATGCCTTGGTCGGCGCACTCTTCGCCATGATTTCCTATTCCAGCCTGGCCGCCGTGCTGCTCACCGCAACCCTGGCCGGCGCGGGTGTGATCGGCCTGCACGTAGCCATCGGCCTAGTGATCGGCGCCAATATCGGCAGTGGCGTGCTGGCCTTCCTCAGCACCAGCATGCAGAACGCAGCAGGTCGGCAAGTGGCGCTGGGCAGCTTGCTGTACAAGCTGATTGGCCTGCTGCTGATCATTCCGGTGCTCGACCCTCTGGTCGGCTGGATGGACGGTTTGGACTACAGCGCCCAAGGCATGGTGATTACCTTCCACCTGCTCTACAACGTCAGCCGCTGCCTGATCCTGCTGCCGACCATCGGCCCGATGGCACGCCTGTGCGCCTGGTTGCTGCCGGAACAGGCCGAGACCAATGGCAAAGCCAAACCTCGCCACCTCGACCTCGCCGCCCTCGCCACTCCAAGCCTGGCCTTGGCCAATGCCGCCCGCGAAACCCTGCGCCTGGGTGACCTGATCGACAACATGCTCACCGCCATGCTCGAAGTGCTGCGCGGCAAGCAAACCGCTATCACCCAGGAAATGCGCAGCCTCAGTGATGACGTCGAAGCCCTGTACAGCGCGATCAAACTTTACCTGGCGCAAATGCCGCGCGAAGACCTCAGTGAACAGGACAGCCGCCGCTGGGCCGAGATCATCGAGTTGTCGATCAACCTGAAACTGGCCGGCGACCTGATCGAGCGCATGCTGCGCAAGGTCCAGCAGCAGAAAACCTCGCAGCGCCGCCAGTTCTCTGAAGTCGGCCTGGAAGAGCTGGCCGGCCTGCATACCCAACTGATTGCCAATCTGCGTCTGGGCCTGTCGGTGTTCCTCAGTGCCGACCCGGAAAGCGCCCGCCAGTTGCTGCGCGAGAAGCGTCGCTTCCGCGCCCAGGAGCGCCGTCTGGCCCACGCCCACGTCAGCCGCCTGCAGCGCAAGATCGTGCAGAGCCTGGAAACCAGCTCCCTGCACCTGGAGCTGATTGCCGACATGAAACGCCTCAACTCGCTGTTTTGCAGCAGCGCCTATGTGGTGTTGGAAACCTCCGACACCGGCGCACTCTCAGCCGAAGATATTGCCGACATCACCCATTCACCCTGAACGTACGACGGCGAGTGAAGTCAGTTAACAATGGACCTCACTCGCCAGGAAGCTGTTATGCGTCGCCTGTTATTCGCCTGCCTGCTTATGGGCTCTGCACACGCCTTTGCCTTTGACCGCCTGCAAGTCGAGGGCTACACCCTGCCCAACGGCCTGCAATTGCTGCTCAAACCCGGCACCGAGCGCGGGCATGTGGCCATCCGCCTGGTGGTAGGCGTAGGCCTGGACGACTTCCCTTGCGAAGAGAAAGAACTGCCGCACTTGCTCGAACACTTGCTGTTCAGTGGCATCGACGGCGGCGGTGAAGGCGACCTCGAAGACCGCATGCAAGCCTTGGGCGGCGAGTGGAACGCCTACACCAGCAACGCCGACACCACCTTTGTGATCGAAGCGCCCGCGCAAAACCAACGCAAGGTGCTCGACCTGCTGCTGGCCATCATCACCCGCACCGAACTGACCGACGCCAACATCCAAGCCGCCAAACAGGTGGTCGAACGCGAAGACGGCGGCCATTACTCGCACCTGCAACGCCTGCTCGACCGCCAAGACCTGGGCCACACCGCCAGCAACCAGTTGGCCGTGGAACTGGGGCTCAAGTGCGCCGAACGCGCCGAGGCCGACCACCTGACCCGCGAGCAGTTGGAGACGCTGCGCAAAAACTGGTACGCGCCCAACAACATGACCCTGATCATCGTTGGCGACCTCGACAAGTTGCTGCCGGCTTACCTGGAACGCACCTATGGCCAACTCGACCCGGTCGAGCCGAGCGAGCATCTGCCGCTGCCGGAAATCCAGCACGCCGCCGCCAGCCATCGCGACCTGATTCACGGCTGGGTCGGTGACAGCGCCAAGCTGCACTGGCTGTTCCCCGAGCCGGTGCTGGACGACCAGCATGATGAAACCTACGACCTGCTCAAGGACTACCTCGACTGGGCGCTCTATCGCCAACTGCGCCTCAAGCACGGTTTGTCCTACGGCCCGTGGAGCGAGCGCGAAGTGCTCGGCGGCGTCGGTTTCCTGAGCCTGAATGCCGACCTTGAGCGAGACAACCTGCCCGAAGCCGAACAGGTATTGCAGGACCTCAAGGCGCAACTGCTCAAGGACGGCCTCGACGCGGCCACCTTCGCTCGCCTGCAACAAGCCGCCATCGCGCGCCAAGCCTGGGCCGTGCAAGGTAACAGCGCGCTGGCGGATTATTACTGGAGTGCCGCCGGCGATTACGCCGATGGCCATTTCAGCGACCCGGTCAAACGCATCAAGGCCGTTAGCCTGAAACAGGCCAACCAGGCCATGCGCCAGGTGTTCGACCAGCCGGGCTATTGGCGCATTGAAAAACCGCTGCTGAGCTACGACAGCCTGACCTGGCTCGGCGCCGGACTACTCGGGCTGATCGCCATTGTCTTGGGCGGCCTGCGGTTTTATCGCAAACGGATCGCGCAATGACGCACCGAACACAGGGCTAAGACGTTATTCTGTCTCGGCTTTTTCCTACACACACTGTGAACCGCCCATGACAAACCTGCCGCCTCTCATCCAGCGCATTCTCGTACTGATCAAGCGCTACCCTGGGGTGATCGCGCTCGGCGGTTTTATTTCGGGTGTGTGCAGCTTCATCCTGGTGGATCGCCAGCAAGGCATGGCCAGCTGGATCGCGGTGATCATGCTGGTGAGCTGGCTGTGGCTGATGCTGGAGAACAGCTTTACCCGGCTATTCACCAAAGTCTTCAAACGCGAAATCCCCGAACCGCTGCTGCGCTACGCCACCCAGATGATCCACCAGGAAAGTCTGTTCTTTGTGTTGCCGTTCTTTTTTGTCACCACCGCCTGGAACAGTGGCCAATCGGTGTTCACCGGCTTGCTCGGCGCGGCGGCGCTGGTGTCGATCACCGACCCGCTGTACTACAAGTGGCTGGCGCCGAAACGTTCGCTGTTCCTGGCGCTGCACACCCTGACCCTGTTTGCCGCGCTGCTCACTGCGCTGCCAATCATCCTGCACCTGACTACCGCCGAGAGTTACAAGTTGGCCCTCGGCGTGGCCATGGTGCTGTCGATCCCGAGCCTGGCCGTGAGCCTGCCGCTGCGCAGCATCAAGGGCTGGGCGATGCTGCTGGGGGTGACCGCCGCGATTGGCTGCGCCGGCTGGTTCCTGCGCAGTTGGGTGCCGCCCGCCACGTTGTGGATGACCGAAGTGGCGATCAGCACCCAGTTGCAAGACCGCACGCCGGGCGACGACCTCAAGGAAGTCACTGCCGCCCAACTGCGCAACGGCGGGCTGTACGCCTACACCGCGATCAACGCGCCGCGCGGGCTGGATGAGCGGATTTACCACGTGTGGAAATTCAACGGCAAAGAAGTCGACCGCATCGCCCTGGATATCCACGGCGGGCGCAAGGAAGGCTACCGCGCCTGGACCCACAAGCAGAACTTCCCGGCCGATGCGGTAGGCCGCTGGCAAGTACGCGTGCTGACGGAAGACGGCCAGGTCATCGGTGTGCTGCGCTTCAAAGTCACTGACACAGCACAAACGGACACGCCAAAGTAAGCCGTATCGTGCTATTACGTAGGAATTCTGGATAGCCAAACAAGCTCGGAGCTTATGACCACCCGTACTACGGCCGGCGCTGCCCACCTCGATACCTCTTCCGTTCCCCCATTACTGAGGATTACGGGAGACTGGACGCTTGCCCACTACGCAAACCTGAAAAAGCTGTCGGACACGCTCGACGGCCAATACGACGCCGGCGCACGCATCGACCTCAACGGCCTCGGCGCCCTGGACACGGCCGGTGCTTCGCTGCTGGTTGAGCTGTTGGGCCCGGAACGCATCGAGCAATCCGCCGAGCAGACCGATTGCAGCCTGTCCGCCGCCGACCGCGCGCTGCTCAAGACCGTCTACCGCTCCCTGAATGACTTTTGTGTGCCGGACAAAGCGCCGGAAGAAGCCGCGGGCATTCAGGTGCTCGCGCGTATAGGCCGCGCGGTGGACACGGTTTGGCAGGACAGCAAGAAGCTGCTCGGTTTTATTGGCCTGATCCTCGAAACCTTCGCCCGTGGCATTTTCCGCCCCAAGCGCTGGCGCCTCACGCCGATGGTCGCGCATATCGAACAAACCGGCCTCGACGCTGCGCCCATCGTGGCGCTGCTGACCTTCCTGGTCGGCGCCGTGGTGGCGTTTCTCGGTGCCACGGTGCTCAAGAGTTTCGGCGCGACCATTTTCACCGTGGACCTGGTGGCGTTCTCTTTCCTACGTGAATTTGGCGTATTGCTCACCGCGATCCTGATCGCCGGCCGCACCGCCAGTGCCTTCACCGCACAAATCGGCTCGATGAAGGCCAACGAAGAAATCGACGCCATCCGCACCCTGGGCCTGGACCCGATGGAGCTGCTGGTGCTGCCACGCGTGATGGCGCTGCTGGTGTCGCTGCCGATGCTGACCTTCCTGGCGATGCTCTCGGGCATTGTCGGCGGCGGCGTGGTGTGCGCCGTGGCGCTGGATATTTCGCCGGCGATGTTTCTCTCGCTGCTGCAATCGGACATCGGCGTGCAACATTTCCTGGTGGGCATGGTGAAAGCACCGATCTTCGCCTTCCTGATTGCCGCGATCGGCTGCCTTGAAGGCTTCAAGGTCAGCGGCAGCGCCGAGTCGGTCGGCGCCCACACCACCTCCAGCGTGGTGCAATCGATCTTTGTGGTGATCGTGCTGGATGCGGTCGCGGCGTTGTTTTTTATGGAGATGGGCTGGTGAGCCGTCTACACCGTGCGCCCACTGAGGCGGTGATCGAAGTGCGCGGGCTGTGCAACCGCTTTGGCAGCCAGAGCGTGCACGAGAACCTCGACCTGGATTTGTATAAAGGCGAGATCCTCGCGGTGGTCGGCGGCTCCGGCAGCGGCAAATCGGTGCTGCTGCGTAGCATCGTCGGCCTGCGCCGGCCCAGCGAAGGCGAAGTGCGGGTGTTCGGCAAAAACCTGCCGAATCTCTCGGAGCATGAACGCTCGCTGGTGGAACGCCACTTTGGTGTGCTGTTCCAGAAGGGCGCGCTGTTTTCCTCGCTGACCGTCACCGAAAACGTTGCCCTGCCATTGATCGAACACGCCGGCCTTAGCCGCCGCGATGCCGAGCACCTGGCGGCGGTCAAACTGGCGCTGGCCGGGCTGCCCCTGTCGGCGGCGGATAAATACCCGGCGTCGCTGTCCGGCGGTATGATCAAGCGCGCCGCCCTGGCGCGGGCATTGGCGCTGGACCCGGACATTCTGTTTCTCGACGAACCCACCGCCGGCCTCGACCCGATTGGCGCGGCGCAATTTGACCAACTGATCCTGACCTTGCGCGATGCGCTGGGCCTGAGCGTGTTCCTGGTCACCCACGACCTCGACACGCTCTACACCATCACCGACCGCGTGGCGGTGCTGGCGCAGAAGAAAGTGCTGGTGGCCGATGCCATCGATGTCGTCTCGGAAACGGACGACGCCTGGATTCACGAATATTTCCACGGCCCCCGCGGCCGCGCGGCATTGGATGCCGCTCAATCGCTCAACGAGGTATGACATGGAAACCCGAGCCCATCATGTGATGATCGGTCTGTTCAGCGTAATCGTGGTGGTCGGCGCGATGCTGTTTGGGCTGTGGCTGGCCAAATCCAGCATCGACAGCGCCTTCCAGGATTATGAAGTGGTGTTCAACGAGGCGGTCAGCGGTTTGTCCCAAGGCAGCTCGGTGCAGTACAGCGGGATCAAGGTGGGCGACGTGATCAGCCTGCGCCTGGACCCCAATGACCCGCGCCGGGTACTCGCGCGCATCCGGCTGGCGGGGCAAACGCCGATCAAGGAAGACACCCAGGCCAAGCTGGCACTGACCGGCATCACCGGCACCTCGATCATCCAGCTCAGCGGCGGCACACCGCAAAGCCCCGAGCTCAAGGGCAAGGACGGCAACCTGCCGGAAATCATTGCCTCCCCATCGCCCATCGCGCGCTTGCTGAATAACAGCAACGACTTGATGACCAGCATTAACCTGCTGCTGCACAACGCCAACCATATGTTCTCCCGCGAGAACGTCGAACGCCTGAGCAATACCCTGGACAACCTGCAACAAACCACCGGCGCCATCGCCGACCAACGCGGCGATATCAAGGTGGTGATGCAACAGTTGATGCAAGTGAGCAAACAGGCCAGCGCGGCGCTGGAGCAAACCACCGTGCTGATGCGCAACGCCAATGGCTTGCTCAACGACCAAGGCAAGCAGGCCTTCGGCAGTGCTGAGCAGGCAATGAAATCACTGGAGCAAAGCACCGCGACCATCAACACCTTGCTGACCAACAACAAGGACTCGGTGAGCAGCGGCATGCAAGGCCTCAACGAACTGGCGCCGGCCGTGCGCGAACTGCGCGAAACCCTGGGTTCGCTGCGCGCCATCTCCCGCCGCCTGGAAGCCAACCCCAGCGGTTACCTGCTGGGCAGCGACAAGAAGAAGGAGTTCACGCCATGAAGCGTGCTTACCAACTGATTGCCCCTGTGGCGCTGGCGCTGATCAGCGCGTGCTCGATCCTGCCCAAACCCGACCCGTCGGACGTGTACCGCCTGGCTTCGGCGCAAACGACCACCCAAGGCACACCGGTAAGCTGGTCGTTGCGCGTAAGCAAACCGCAGAGCAGCGAATTTCTCGACAGCCCACGCATTGCCGTGGTGCCCAATGGCGACCTGATCAGCAGCTATGCGAACGCGCGCTGGAGCGACCCGACGCCGGTGTTGCTGCGCAATCGGTTTATGGACGGCTTCCAACGCGATGGGCGAGTGACGTTGCTGAGCACCGACGAGACCAACTTGCAGGCCGACTATGAGCTGGGCGGGCAGTTGCAGGCGTTTCAGAGCGAGTACCACGGCAGTGCCGTTGAAGTCGTGGTCCGATTGGATGCGCGACTGGTGCGTGGGAGTGATCAGCGGATCATCGCCAGCCGGCGGTTTGAAGTCCGGCAGCCCGTTGGTGACACCAAGGTGCCGGCGGTGGTAGCTGCGTTTGGGCAGGCGGGGGATCAGTTGAACAGGCAGGTGGTGGATTGGGTGGTGCAGCAGGGCAATACTGCGGCGAAACGCTGAAGGCCTCTTCGCAGGCAAGCCAGCTCCCACATTTTTGAATGTATTGACACATCAAAGTGTGGGAGCTGGCTTGCCTGCGATAGCAATTTAAGCCTTAACCAAAGAACCAGTAGCAAACAGCAATCGCCGCCACGACACCAGCAAACTCCGCCAGCAACGCACACCCCACCGCATGCCTGGCCCGCTGGATGCCCACCGACCCAAAGTACACCGCCAACACATAAAAGGTGGTTTCCGTACTGCCCTGAATCGTCGCCGCCACCAACGCCGGGAAGCTGTCCACGCCCTTGGTTTGCATGGTCTCGATCAGCAGCGCCCGCGCGGCACTGCCGGAGAACGGCTTGACCATCGCCGTCGGCAGCGCGTCGACAAACCGCGTGTCCATGCCGGTCCAGGCCACCACGTGGCGAATGCCTTCGAGGCCGAAGTCCAGCGCTCCGGAAGCACGCAACACACCGACCGCGCAGAGCATCGCCACCAGATACGGCAGCAGGTTCCTGGCAACGTCGAAGCCCTCTTTGGCGCCCTCGACAAAGGCCTCGTAGACCTTGACCTTGCGCAGCGCGCCGATCACCAGAAACAGCATGATCAAGCCGAACAGCGTCAGGTTGCCGAGGATCGAAGACAGGCCGGCCAACGCCGTGGCGGACAAGGTGGCCAACAAGGCCATGAAACCACCCAGCACCAGCGCGCCGGGAATCAAGTAGGCCAACACCACCGGGTCCCACAGGCGCAGGCGCTGCATCACCGCTACCGAAAGCAAACCCACCAGGGTCGAGGCGCTGGTGGCCAACAGGATCGGCAGGAATACCAGCGTCGGGTCGGCGGCGCCTTGCTGGGCGCGGTACATGAAGATCGTCACCGGCAGCAGCGTCAGCGACGACGCGTTGAGCACCAGAAACAGAATCTGCGCGTTACTTGCGGTGTTGGGGATCGGGTTGAGTTCCTGCAGCGCCTTCATGGCTTTCAGGCCGATGGGCGTGGCGGCGTTGTCCAGGCCCAGGCCGTTGGCGGCGAAGTTGAGGGTGATCAGGCCGATGGCCGGGTGGCCGGCCGGCACTTCGGGCATCAGGCGGCGAAACAGCGGGCCGAGGGCCTTGGCCAGCCAGTCGACGATCCCGGCTTTTTCGGCGATGCGCAAAAAGCCCAGCCATAAGGTCAGGGTGCCGAACAGCAGCACCATCACTTCCACCGACAGTTTGGCCATGGCGAAAATGCTTTCCACCATCGCCGCAAAAATCCCGGCATTACCGCCAACCAGCCATTGCGCCAGTGCTGACACCATTGCCACGACAAAGAAGCCAAGCCACAGGCCATTGAGCATCAGTTGAATCCCCCGAAAGATGGGGCGAATGATAGCGGGGCTGGCAGAAACGACAAACCCCGGATTTTTCCGGGGTTTGTGTAGGCACTCAGCAACGATCAGCCGCGGCTGGTTTCGCCGGTCGGCAGCGCTTGCTTGCTGCGCCAGTGCGGCAGGGAGTTCCAGTAACGCTCGCCCTTGGCGTCGTCGTACATGCCTTCCCAACGGGAGATGACCAGTACGGCCAGGGCGTTGCCAATTACGTTCAAGGCGGTACGCGCCATGTCCATGATGCGGTCGACACCGGCGATGAACGCCAGGCCTTCCAGCGGGATGCCGACGCTGCCCAAGGTGGCCAGCAGCACCACGAAGGACACGCCCGGTACGCCGGCGATGCCTTTGGAGGTGACCATCAGGGTCAGCACCAGCATCAGTTGCTGGCCAATCGACAAGTCGATGCCGTACAGCTGCGCGATAAAGATGGCCGCGATGCTCTGGTACAGGGTCGAACCGTCGAGGTTGAACGAGTAACCGGTTGGCACCACGAAGCTGCAGATGGCCTTCGGCGCGCCGTAGGCTTCCATCTTCTCGATCACACGTGGCAGCACGGTTTCGGAACTGGCGGTGGAGTAGGCCAGTACCAGCTCGTCCTTGAAGATGCGCATCAGCTTGAGGATCGAGAAGCCGAACAGGCGCGCGATCAAGCCCAATACCGCAAAGGCGAAGAACAGAATCGCCACGTAAACCAGGATCACCAGCTTGGCCAGCGGCAGCAAGGAGGCGAAGCCGAAGTTGGCGACCGTCACCGCGATCAGGGCAAATACGCCGATGGGGGCGTACTTCATGATCATGTGAGTGACTTTGAACATGCTCTCGGACACGCCCTGGAACATGGTAACCAGCGGCTCGCGCAGTTCAGGCTTGAGGCTCGACAAGCCCAGGCCGAACAGCACCGAGAAGAAGATGATCGGCAGCATTTCGCCACGGGCGACGGCAGCGAAGATGTTCGACGGGATCAGGTTGAGGATGGTTTCGATGAACGCATGCTCATGCTGCACTTCGGCGGCAGTGGCGGTGTACTTGGAGATGTCGACAGTACCCAGGGTACTCATGTCGATGCCGGCGCCCGGGTGGAACAGGTTGGCGAGCAACAGGCCGACCACGATGGCGATGGTGGTGACCACTTCGAAGTAAAGGATGGTTTTGACGCCGATTCGACCGAGCTTCTTCGCGTCACCTACACCGGCGATGCCGACGATAAGCGAGGAAATCACAATCGGGATCACGATCATCTTGATCAGGCGGATAAAGATATCGCCCGCTGGCTGCAACACATTGCCGATCCACCAGGCCTTTTCAGCACTGAAATGGTTGAGCACTGCACCGATTGCGATCCCCAGCACCAAACCGATGAGGATCTGCCAGGCGAGGCTTAGCTTTGCCTTCTTCATGTCATTACCCTTACTTCAAGTGGACTTAAGGCAAATGCGCAATCTGGAACGCTCGGAAGCGAAAAAGTGTGTGCATCTGCCTCCGTAGAAGGTCACCGCAGCGTGGCCGAAATGGCTTACTGGCAGGCGAAAAAAGGCGCAACTATTCCCATGCAAGAGTGCGACGTCTAATGCCGTAAACGCCTACCCTATGCCGAATCGGCATGGCTTTTTTTGAAAATAACTGTCCGAACGGTCAGTTCAAATATGCCATTCAGGCAGGTGAATATGCCGTGAACCGGCCAATACCGGCTCGCTCAGAGATATTGGACGACTGTGGGTCACTGCCAAAAATGCCCGGGATTTGATGAGCTTGGCGTCGGAAAAGTCCTATGGCGCGCGCAAAATTTTCTAGATAGAAGGTCGCTTCGACATACCCAGTAATGGTTAGCAGGAGGCGGAAAAGAAAATAGCGACTAAAGGCGACATACGAGACGAGTGATGAGAGCGATAAGCCCGTCGCAAGTTCAGCAAGCTTGAGGACTTGTGAACTTGCGTCGCAGCTTTTCACCTGACCCGGCCCTTGCGCAGGCACTCCCTGTACCCGTAGGTCACGCCGATCTTGATTGATCAGAGCAACCCGGCCCCCTAGTCATGCACCGCCCTTGGCGAGCGGTGCAGACAGAAAGAAGCGAGGGCTTCTTTCTATGGACGCCGGCTCCGTTGACGACAGAAGCGTCAGACGGAACCTAGTACCAATTCGGATCTTTCTTAAGCTGCTCCATCAGCAGCTTTTTCATGCCTTCGTCCGGCTTACCGATAAAGCGGTAATCGGCGTGCCGCGTCGGGGATTTGTCTGCCGGCAAACCGGCCGGGACTTCCACCAACATGGCGTAGGCATCTTCCTTGTCGTAGCTGAAGGCAACGATCAGGCGCTTGTTCAGGCACGTATCAGCCGTTTCGCACAGCGGACCGACCAAATACTTGTCGCCATCTTCTTCTACGGCATTCATTTGTTCGGCCGTACCGGACAGGTTCATCACCCATTCCGGCAGGCGCTCTTCTTTCTTCACCACGCTTTGCCAGGTTTCGCGGTACTGCTTGTCCGCACTGAGCAATTCGTTGGCCCGTGATTGACCGTCGTTGGCGGCCATCACCAGGCCGCTACCGCCCAAGAGCAGGGCGGCAGCAATGGCTTTGAGAGACAGACTGGTCATATTCAGCCTCGGCCGCGACGACCAAAGAAGAACGAAGCGATGAACATCACCAGGAAGACCACAAACAGAATTTTTGCGATACCCGTGGCGGTGCCCGCGATACCACCGAAGCCCAGGACTGCAGCCACAATGGCGATGATCAGAAATGTGATTGCCCAACTCAACATGGTGATTCTCCTTACGCTTTTATAGGGGTAACAGCGGTAGTGCCGTGCAGCCGCTCAACACAAGCGACCTTTTTGTTGCCTAGAACACCCAGCGTTCTTGAGCAGGCAATTGGTCCAGGGTCGAATCCTGGTCAGCCACTCTCAGTTGCGGGGCGGTTACATCGGCAGTTGCACTGCCAACGGAACGGAAATGGGATTGGGTCATCACTGGACGTTCGAATTGCGGGGCTTGCTGCTGACTCTGCTGCCAATGCTGCATCTGCTGGCCGGCAATCAACGTGACCATCAAGGCCAGGCTGGCGAACAGACCTTGCTGCAAGCGCAGTGGCGATACACGCAATTGGCTGAGGCTTTGGCGAGTCATGCTGCATTTCTCCCGCATTCTGATTATTCGGTCATGACGTTGTTGAGAGGGTTATTGCAGAGTGCATGCCAGGTTTTTTACAAAATAAAACTTAATAAAATCAGCATGTTATGAATGATGCTCAAGCATAGAGCCCAGCATCCTGCACGATGCCCCTATCCAGGCCGTGCGAAATGCACGATGGTCAATGGTCGGATCAAGGGATCGAAACCGAATAACGCGTTGCCGAAAAGGCAAGAAGGCATGAAAACGCCATCAATCGGCGCGTTTGTAGGGAGATGTGCAGATACCTGCGCGAAGATGCCTTTTATCAATCAGAATAAACCATGCAACTTGCCCGATTATTCCGGGACTAATCACCATCATTCATAGTTAAGGAGCGTGGGACAGATGGAATCAGCCAAGGAACTTCAAGGCCGCATTCTTTTAGTGGATGACGAATCCGCGATCCTTCGCACCTTCCGTTACTGCCTGGAAGATGAAGGCTACACCGTAGCCACCGCCAACAGCGCCGCCCAGGCGGATGCCCTGATGCAACGCCAGGTATTCGACCTGTGCTTCCTGGACCTGCGTCTGGGTGAAGACAATGGCTTGGACGTGCTGGCCCAGATGCGTATCCAGGCGCCCTGGATGCGTGTGGTGATTGTCACCGCGCATTCCGCCGTGGACACCGCCGTGGACGCGATCCAGGCCGGCGCCGCCGACTACCTGGTCAAGCCTTGCAGCCCTGATCAACTGCGTTTGGCCACCGCCAAGCAGTTGGAAGTACGCCAACTCTCGGCGCGTCTGGAAGCGCTGGAAGGCGAAGTACGCCAACCCAAAGACGGCCTCGACTCCCACAGCCCGGCCATGATGGTGGTGCTGGAAACCGCGCGCCAAGTTGCGGGCACCGACGCCAACATCTTGATTCTTGGCGAGTCGGGTACGGGTAAAGGCGAACTGGCTCGTGCCATTCACGGCTGGAGCAAGCGCTCGAAGAAATCCTGCGTCACCATCAACTGCCCGTCGCTGACGGCGGAGCTGATGGAAAGTGAATTGTTCGGCCACAGTCGCGGCGCCTTTACCGGTGCCAGCGAAAGCACGTTGGGCCGCGTCAACCAGGCGGACGGCGGCACGCTGTTTCTCGACGAGATCGGCGATTTTCCACTCACGCTGCAACCAAAATTGCTGCGTTTCATCCAGGACAAGGAATATGAGCGCGTGGGCGACCCAGTCACCCGCCGTGCCGATGTGCGCATCCTGGCCGCGACCAACCTGAACCTGGAAGACATGGTGCGCGATGGCCGTTTCCGCGAGGATTTGCTCTATCGCCTCAACGTAATCACGTTGCACCTGCCGCCATTGCGTGAACGCAGTGAGGACATCCTGACACTGGCCGACCGCTTCCTCGCGCGTTTCGTGAAGGAATATGCCCGGCCGGCTCGCGGGTTCAGCGACGACGCGCGTGAGGCACTGCTCAACTACCGCTGGCCAGGGAATATCCGTGAGCTGCGAAACGTTGTTGAGAGAGCCAGCATCATTTGCCCGCAGGAAAAGGTTGAAATCAGCCACCTCGGGATGGCCGAGCAGCCGACCAACAATGCACCGCGTATCGGCGCGGCGTTGAGCCTGGATGAGCTGGAAAAAGCCCATATCGGCGCGGTACTTGCCACCAGCGACACCCTGGACCAGGCGGCCCGCACTCTCGGCATTGACGCGTCGACCCTGTACCGCAAACGTAAACAGTACAACCTGTGAGCTGTACCCTATGAAGCTAGCGATGAAACTGCGCACTCGTCTGTTCCTGAGTATCTCAGCGCTGATCACCGTCGCCCTGCTGGGACTGGTCCTGGGACTGGTCAGTGTTATGCAAATGGCCAAGAGCCAGGAGTCGCTGATCCGCAGCAACTTCATCACCCTGGACCTGGGTCTCAAGCTGCGCCAGACCCTGGGGGACCAGTTGATCCTGATGCTCGAGGAACAACCGGACCCCGTGGCGCTGCAGACCTCAAAACAGCAGTACTTCGCGCTGCTGGATCAAGGTATCGCCCACGAACAACAAGACGGCAAAATCAGTGGGTTCAGCCAGGCACGCCTCGATTATCTAAGTTTCCTCCAGGCGTTTGACGAGGCCCAACAAAGCTCCTTGGCGAACAATAAAAACCAGAAACTCACCGACACCTTCAACGCATTGCGCAACGGTTTGATCGCAGAGCAAAAGCACGCCCTGGAAAACATCAACGCCAGCGAACACAAGTCCCGCAACCGGGCGCTATTGATTGCCGGTCTTCTGGGGCTGGTCGGGCTCGCGGTTTTGATCATCGGCTTCGTCACCGCTCACGGCATTGCCCGCCGTTTCGGTGGGCCGATCGAAGCCTTGGCCAAAGCCGCCGACAAGATCGGGCAGGGCGATTTCGAGGTGACGCTGCCGATTTCGTCGGCAGCGGAAATGAACCAGCTGACCCGACGCTTCGGCATCATGGCCGAGGCCTTGCGCCAACATCAGGCAACCAATGTCGATGAATTACTGGCCGGTCAGCAGCGCTTGCAAGCGGTGCTCGACAGCATCGACGATGGCTTGTTGATGATCGACCGCCAAGGGCGCCTGGAACACCTTAACCCTGTGGCGCAGCGTCAGCTCGGCTGGGACGAGGCTCGTTTGGGCCAGGGCCTGGGCGAGGCATTGGGCCGCCCCGAAATGGATGAACAGCTGCAACTGGTGCTGCGCGGCGGCAACCTGGAACGGGCACCGGAAGACCTGGAAGTGGAAGTCGAGGGCGAACTGCGCCTGCTGACTTATAGCCTGACACCGGTCAGCCATACACAGGGGCACATTCTCGGCGCCGTGATGGTGCTGCATGACGTCACTGAGCAGCGCGCCTTTGAGCGAGTACGCAGTGAATTCGTATTGCGCGCCTCTCACGAACTGCGCACGCCGGTGACCGGCATGCACATGGCCTTCGGCCTGTTTCGCGAGCGAGCGAAGTTTCCCGCCGACTCCCGCGAAGCGGACCTGCTGGACACCGTTAACGAAGAAATGCAGCGCTTGATGCAGCTGATCAACGACTTGCTCAACTTTTCGCGCTACCAGAATGGGCTGCAAAAACTCACGTTGGGGCCGTGCGACGTCACCGATTTGCTGGAACACGCACGCGCACGCTTCGCAGAGCCGGCAAATGCGCAAAATATCGAATTACTGGTGGAAGCCCAGGCTGACTTGCCCAGGTTGTACGCCGACCAAGCGCAGCTGGAGCGCGTGCTCGACAACCTGTTAGGCAACGCGTTACGCCATACCGCTGATGGCGGGCAGATTCGCCTGCAGGCGCGCCGCCATGGAGAGCGGGTGATTATCAGCGTCGAGGATAACGGCGAAGGCATCGCCTATGGCCAGCAGGGTCGGATCTTCGAACCCTTCGTACAGGTGGGCCGCAAGAAAGGCGGCGCCGGCCTCGGGCTGGCGCTGTGCAAAGAGATTGTGCAGCTGCACGGTGGCCGCATGGGCGTGTATTCGCGGCCGGGGCAGGGGACGCAGTTCTACATGGCGCTGCCGCTGTAATCTGGCAACTTGGGTTGCCTGCCAAGTACAAACAAGTGTGGGAGCTGGCTTGCCTGCTCCCACAATTTGAATCGGGTTACACGCTTAGCTACGGTTCAACGCGCGCAGGATGGCGGCACTTTCAGCATCCGGCGTGCCATCAAACAGCGACGGCCGGAAGTGCATCTGGAACGCCGCGATCACATGCCGCGTGGCGACATCCAGCTCACCAGTCTGGGGTGTCTGGTAGCCCAGGCGCGCCAATTCTTCCTGGAACCAGGTAACGCTCGGCAGGTCCGCCGCGTACTGCATCTGGAACCGCGCCACGGCCTGAGCATCCGGCCAGATCCCCAAGCCCTCGGCGGCCAGGCGCTTCCACGGGAACAACGGGCCCGGGTCGAGCTTGCGCAACGGCGCAATATCGCTATGGCCGATGATGTTCTTGGGGTCAATGCCATTGCGCTTGCTGATGTCCTTGAGCAACACCACCAGCGACTGCACCTGCGCCTCGGAATACGGATACCAGACGCGGCCTGTTGGCGTGTCGCGATAACCCGGGTTGACGATCTCGATGCCAATGGAGCTGGAGTTGAGCCAGGTGCGGCCCATCCACTCGCTTTCGCCGGCGTGCCAGGCGCGCTGGCTCTCATCCACCAGCTTGTAGATGGTGCCGGAGGCGTCGTCGCCGATCAGGTAATGGCTGCTGACCTGGCCGTGCGTCAGCAGCGCCAGGGAGCGTTCAAGGTTGGTTGAGGTGTAATGGACAACGACGAACTGCACGCGGTTGTCGTGGTTGACCGAAGGATGGCTGGTGTCCAGCCGTGGGCCGCTGGCGCAGCCGGCAAGCAGGAGAAAGACGAAGGCGAAGTAAATGGATTTCATGGCGGAAGACATTACGCTGAAGACGATAATGCAACAGTGTAACGTACCGATTGTTGCTGGGCGGTCAAATTACAAAATGGAACATCTTTTAGGCCGCCTGCACCTGGTTACGCCCCGCCGCCTTGGCCCGATAAAGCGCTTCGTCGGCACGCTTGAGCGCCAAGTCACTGCGCTCACCCGGCTGCAACTGCGCCACGCCCATCGACACCGTGATCGTCACCGGCTCGCCCTTGAAGTGGAACGGGCACGCCTCGATCGCAGCACGCAGCACTTCACCCACGTCCAGGGCATCCGCCAAGGCTGAGTCGGGCATCAGCAACACAAACTCCTCACCGCCGAACCGCGCAATAAAGTCGCTGGGGCGCAGGCGCTTACGCAGCACATTGGCGATGATCTTCAGCACCTTGTCGCCTGCCAAGTGGCCGTAGCCGTCGTTGATACGCTTGAAGTGATCCAGGTCCAGCATAGCCAGCGAAAGACTGTTACCGCGCTGGTGCCAGGCATTCACTTCATGGTCCAGGCGTTCACTCCAGGCCGCACGATTGGGCAGACCGGTGAGCGGATCGATCAACGCCTTCTGGCGTTGTACCTCCAAGTGCTCGCGATAGCCTTGGGCTTCCTGCTCCATGTTCGCCACACGCTCAGCCAGGCCTTTAAGGCGCGCGGCCACTTCCTGCTCGCGCTGGTCACGTTGCTGCTGGTGCTGGTCCATGGTGCCGAGCAAGCCTTCAAGGTGGCTTTCGAGCACATGCTTGAGGCTGTCCAGGTCGGCCGCGTCCTGCACACTGCTTTGCAGGCCATCGACTTGTTCACGAATCTGCGTGTCCAGCTCCCGCGCCGCCGAGCGGCTGTCGGCGTGGCCGTCACTGGCCACTTGCAGATGACCCTGTAACGCTTCGAGGCGCTCATTGAGCTGCTTGAGATACGCCTCGAACTCATGCTGGCCGCTGTCGGTGATCGCCAGCATGAGCACGGCCAGGTCATCGAGGATCGGCAGCAGTTCGTACCAGTTCAAGCCGTGGGCCAGTCGCTCGCGCATGGCTTCGGCCTGGGGCCGGTGGCGCTCGGGCAGCGACAAGTCCTCCAGCAGGCCGAGCAAGGTGTCTTCGATATGCTTGGCGACCGAGCTATAGGACGGCTCGGGCGAGTCGGGCAGGGCGTAGGTGCCGTCCGCTTGCAGCGCATCCGGGTCGGGCTCGGGGCTTTCCAGCACGGGCGGAAGGGACAAACTGCCAATGGTCGTTTCATCCGGCGTATCGACCTGAGCCTGCGGTGCCTCAATAAACGCGGCGAGGGCGCTTTCGGGTGCGGCTTCGTCGACCAGCGGCTCCTGCACTTCGGGCGCAGGCACCTCGATAGACAAGGCGGTTGCCTCGACCGGCGCGGGCGCCTCGAACACAAATGTTTCGCCGGCCAACTCTGCCACTTTGACGGGTTCAGCCGGCTCAGCAGGCGCGGGGGCCGGTGCTTGCGCCAGCGGCGCGAAAGCTCGCAAGGCTTGGGTAAGCTCTTCCGATTGCACCGGCTCCTTCGGCTCAGGGGCGAGTTTGGGGGCAGCGGGCTTTGGCGCAGCGGGCTCAGGGGCAGCCAGTGGCGCGGCGTCGACCACCGGCGCCTCATTCGAAACCTCTTTGGTACCGAACAGGCGTTGCAGCAGGCCCGGCCCAGCGCGCGGGGTTTCACCCTCCGGCTCCAGGTTATTCAGTGCCTGCCCCTGCAGACTGCTCAATTCACTGAGCAACAGCGGGATCTCCCGCGCCTGCCCGACTCGGCCATCCAGCTGCTTGGCGAAGGTTTTCAGCGGGCGGGCCACCTCGCGCGGCAGCGGTAGCTTTTGCAATTGGGCGACCAGGGCGGTGAGCGCGGTGCTGATCTGGTCGACCCGGGTTTCGCGGCGTTGCTCAGAATCCAGTACGGCTTTTTCCAGGCGCGGCAGCAAGGCGGCGAGGGCGGCGTCCATGTCGTCGGTGCGCACGACGTCGCGCATCTCCTTCATGCATTGGTCCACCGCACGGTCGGTCCCTTCAGCCGCCAGGGTGCTGCGCACCAGCCCACGACGCAGCAGATCGAGGCGGGCAGCCCAGCGGCGTTCGAGCTTGTCTTGCTGCTCGATGCTTTTGAGGTATTTCTCTTTCCAACGCTGGGCGTCGTCGCTCATGCAAGGGGTCCGCTGGTGCCTGGGCTCAATGCGGGGTATGCATCAGCCGTGAGCGAACCCGGCAGACGAATCTCTACCGCAACCGGCAGGTGATCGGAGATGGGCTGCGCCAGTACCTGCACACTTTCGAGCGTGAGGGTCGGGCTGAGCAAGATATGGTCAAGACAGCGTTGCGGGCGCCAGCTGGGAAACGTGGCTTCGACTTGCGGGGCCAGTAACCCGAGGTCCCGCAACGGGGAATTCTGCAGCAGGTCATTGGCATGGGTGTTCATGTCACCCATCAACACCTGATGTTTATAGTTGCCGATCAATTCACGAATGTAGGCAAGCTGCAGGTTGCGCGTACGCCCCCCGAGCGCCAGGTGCATCATCACCACCACCAAGGCTTCCGGGCCTTCGCCGAAACGCACGAGGATCGCCCCGCGCCCCTTCGGACCCGGCAACGGATGATCTTCGATGACGGTCGGCTTCAAGCGACTGAGCACACCATTACTGTGCTGCGCCAGGCGCCCGAGGTTGCGGTTGAGTTGTTGATACCAATACGGGAACGCTCCGAGCTGAGCCAGGTGTTCCACTTGGTTGATGTAGCCGGAGCGTATGCTGCCGCCGTCGGCTTCCTGCAGGGCGACCAGGTCGAAGTCGTTCAGCAGGTTGCCGATCTTTTGCAGGTTACCGGCCCGCCCGTTGTGCGGCAGCAAATGCTGCCAGCCACGGGTGAGGTAGTGCCGGTACTTCTCGGTACTGATACCCACCTGAATATTGAAGCTGAGCAGGCGCAGGCGGCTGTCTGCCGGCAGGCCTGTGGATTCCAGGTGGTGCTCGTTGACCTGCGGATCATGCAGGCCAACCACACGTTCAGTACCCCAGCGGCGCATGGTAGGCCCCTTACTTGGCTGCGCGCTCTTTGGCGATCAGTTGGTCGGCAACATTGAGGGTTTGCTCAGGACCACCGGTAGTGCCCAGGTCGAAACGGTATTTGCCGTTGACGATCATGGTCGGTACGCCCTGCACGCCGTATTTCTGCGCGAGTTCCCTGGCCTGTTTGATCTGGCCCTGGATAGCGAAGGAGTTGAAGGTGGCCAGGAACTTGTCCTTATCGACGCCTTGGGTGGCGACAAAGTCAGCCATGTCTTCAGGCTTGGTCAGGCGCTTGCCTTCTTTTTGAATCGCGTTAAACACCGCGTTGTGGACCTTGTGCTCCACACCCATGGCTTCCAGGGTCAGGAACAGCTGGCCGTGGGCATCCCATGGGCCGCCGAACATGGCCGGGATGCGTTTGAAATTCACGTCGGACGGGAGTTTTTCGACCCAAGGATTGATGGTCGGCTCAAAGGCGTAGCAATGCGGGCAGCCATACCAGAACAGCTCCACCACTTCGATCTTGCCTGGCTCCGAGACCGGAACCGGGTTGGCCAATTCAACGTAGGTTTTACCGGCTTCAAGCGGCACATTATCGGCAGCTTGTGCGGTCATGCCGAAGAGGCTGGCAGTGACGAGAGCGGCGCTGAGGATCAGATTACGCATGCTTTACTCCTGGACAAATAAAGTCGCCTCACGCGACCTTTAGGTGTGACAGGTCTACGCGGGCATGAGTTCGTTAGTGTAACGGCACCGGCCACAAAAAAGGGCGGCCTAAGCCACCCTTTTTATGCTTGCATCGATGGATTAATCGAGCGTTAACGTACTGCCTGGATCAATGCAGGCCCTGGATATAGCTGGACAGCGCTTCAATGTCTTTATCCGAGAGTTTGGCCGCAATGTCGGTCATCATTTTGTTACCGGCATCGCCATCGATATAACGAACCTTCTCGCGGAAATCCTTCAATTGCTTGGCCGTGTACTGAGCGTGCTGCCCACTCAAGTGAGGGAAGCCTGCTGCTGCGACACCACCACCGTCCGGAATATGGCAAGCCTTGCATGCCGGCATGCCGCCGATAGGCTGCTCATCAGCGAGCTTGCCGCCGCGGAACAATGCCTGGCCTTTCTCGACCAGTTTCGGATCAGCAGCTCCCACACTGCCCTTCTGGCTGGCAAAATATGCCGCGATGTCCGCCAGGTCTTGATCGCTGAGGTTGGTCAGCAAGCCGGTCATTTCCAGCACCGTGCGCTTACCGTCCTTGATGTCGTGCATCTGCTTGGTCAGGTAACGTTCACCTTGGCCTGCGAGTTTGGGGAAGTTCGGCGCCGGGCTATTGCCATCCGGTCCGTGGCAAGCACCACACACGGCGGCTTTCGCCTGACCCGCTGTAGCGTCGCCTGCAGCATGGGCAACACCGGTGATGCCCAAGGTCAACAGCAGACTCACGATCAGTTTGTTCATCAGCTAATCCAACTACGGCTAAGGGTTTAAGAGTTATCTACCGGGTTTACTCACCATCAACTCAATGATGGCCTGGTAATCCTCAGTACTGCAGTCCATGCACAAACCACGCGGCGGCATTGCCTTGAAACCCTGGGTCACGTGTTGCACCAGCGTGTCCACGCAAACTCGGTTGTACAGCGCCTCCGGATCCTGTGTAGCCTGAGCGCCGTAAAGCGGAACCAGGACACCGAAAGCGAGCAACCAACGGGTCATACATCGACCTTTTCAGGGTTTGAGAGCGTTTTGCGTTCTAATGCGCAATGAAGGTCTTTCGCTCCCGTGAACTTCATCCTTCGCTGGGACAAAGCACACACAAAATCTGCGGCATTATATACTGGCGCTACTGAAACGGAAACGACACCGCTTGCCGCACCCTTTTTCGGCACCGCCCACATCGGAAATCTCATGCAACTCAAGAATCCCATCCTCGGTCTGTGCCAACAGTCCACGTTCATGCTCAGCGCCGCCAAAGTTGACCAATGCCCCGATGACGAAGGCTTTGAAGTTGCCTTTGCCGGCCGTTCCAACGCCGGTAAATCCAGCGCGCTGAACACCCTGACCCACGCCAGCCTGGCGCGCACCTCGAAAACCCCGGGCCGCACGCAACTTCTCAATTTCTTCAAGCTAGACGATGATCGGCGTCTGGTCGACCTGCCGGGCTACGGTTACGCAAAAGTACCTATCCCGTTGAAGCTGCACTGGCAGCGTCACCTCGAGGCTTACCTGGGTGGTCGGGAGAGTTTGAAGGGCTTGATTCTGATGATGGACATCCGTCATCCAATGACCGACTTCGACCTGCTGATGCTCGATTGGGCCGTCGCCAGCGGCATGCCGATGCACATCCTGCTGACCAAGGCCGACAAGCTGACCTACGGCGCCGCCAAGAACACCTTGCTCAAAGTGCAGTCCGAAATCCGTAAGGGTTGGGGTGATGCAATCACCATACAACTGTTCTCGGCCCCCAAGCGCATGGGTCTGGAAGACGCCTACACTGTATTGGCCGGCTGGATGGAATTGGCGGACAAGGGCGCGGAAATCGCCGAGTAACTTTTCTGCAGGCAAAAAAAACCCCGGACTTCGTATGGGGAGGGGAAGTTCGGGGTCCAAGTTCCGGACCGCTAGGGCGGGGTCCAGATATCTGCCAACACTTAACACAACATAGGAGCATTGAAGGGCTTCACCACCCATTCAGTAACTCTGAGTAGCAGTTCACAGGTTAAGTTCCGGCACGCTCAAAAAACTATTGGAAATAACTCGCAGCGCTTTCTGATCTAAAGCGCTCTGCCATCACCTCAGCAATGGCAGAGCCGCGAAATCAGTGCGCCTCGTCCCAGTTGTCGCCTACGCCCACGTCCACCACCAACGGCACATCCAGCTTGGCCGCCGCGCTCATGTGCTCGCGAATCTTCTCGCTGACCTCTGCCACCAAGTCCTCACGCACCTCAAGCACCAGTTCATCGTGCACTTGCAGGATGACCTTGGCATCCAGGCCCGACTCGGTCAGCCAGTTGTCCACCAGCACCATGGCCTTCTTGATGATGTCCGCCGCCGTGCCCTGCATCGGCGCGTTGATCGCCGTGCGTTCTGCGGCCGCGCGCTCCTGTGGCTTGTTGGAGTTGATATCGGGCAAATACAGCCGGCGCCCGAAGAAGGTTTCCACGTAGCCTTGGTCGGCAGCTTGAGCACGTGTGCGCTCCATGTACTCGCGAACGCCTGGGTAGCGCGCGAAGTACACATCGATGTACGCCTTGGCAGTCTTGGTATCGACGCCAATATCCTTGCCCAACTTCTGCGCGCCCATTCCGTAGATCAGGCCAAAGTTAATCGCCTTGGCACTGCGACGTTGATTGGACGTGACCTCAGACAATTCAACCTTGAACACCTCAGCCGCCGTAGCGGTGTGCACGTCCAGGTCGTTGCGAAACGCATTCATCAAGCCCTCGTCCTTGGACAAGTGCGCCATGATCCGCAGTTCGATCTGCGAATAGTCCGCCGCCAGCAGCTTGTAGCCCTTGGGCGCAACAAACGCCTGGCGAATGCGCCGCCCTTCAGCGGTGCGCACCGGGATGTTCTGCAGGTTCGGATCGCTCGAAGACAAGCGCCCAGTCGCGGCCACCGCCTGATGATAAGACGTGTGAATACGGCCGGTACGCGGGTTGATCTGCTCGGGCAGGCGGTCGGTATACGTGCTTTTCAGCTTGCTCATGCTGCGGTACTGCATCAGCACCTTGGGCAGCAGGAAGTCATCTTCGGCCAACTTGGCCAACACTTCTTCAGCCGTAGACGCTTGGCCCTTGCCGGTCTTCTTCAACACTGGCAAACCGAGCTTTTCGTAGAGAATCGCCCCCAGTTGCTTGGGCGAACCCAGGTTGAACTCTTCACCGGCGATCTCGAACGCCTGGCGCTCCAGCTCAACCATCTTGTTACCGAGCTCGATGCTCTGGATGCCCAGCAGCGCCTTATCCACCAGCGCGCCCTGGCGTTCGATACGCGCGAGCACAGGCACCAGCGGTATTTCGATATCAGTCAGCACACTGGCCAGGCTCGGTATGGCCGCCAGTTGAGCGTGCAATGCCTGATGCAGGCGCAGCGTCACGTCGGCATCTTCGGCGGCATACGGGCCGGCCTGTTCAAGTGCAATCTGGTCGAAGGTCAGCTGCTTGGCGCCTTTGCCGGCGATGTCCTGGAAGCTGACGGTGTCGTAGTCCAGGTACTTCTTGGCCAGGCTATCCATGTCGTGGCGGGTCGCGGTGGAATTCAACACGTAGGATTCAAGCATCGTGTCGAAGGCGATACCGCGCACCGTGATGCCGTGCGCAGGGTCACCACCGATGGCGCAATTGGCCAGGATGTTCATGTCGAATTTGGCGTGCTGGCCGACCTTGAGCTTGGTCGGGTCTTCCAGCAGCGGCTTCAACGCCAGCAGAACCGTGTCACGATCCAACTGCTGCGGCGCGCCGACGTAGGAATGGGTCAGCGGGATGTAGGCCGCTTCGTGAGGCTGTACGGCAAAAGACACCCCAACCAACTGCGCTTGTTGTGCGTCGATCCCGGTGGTTTCGGTATCGAATGCGAACAACTTGGCCTCGTTGAGCTTCTTCAACCAGCTATCGAATGTCGCCTGCTCAAGAATCGTGGTGTAGGACGCCTCCACAGGCGCAGCCTCAACCACCTCAACGGCCGCTTCAGCAGCCGGGGCCTTGAGCTCAACACGCTTGGCATCGCGCTGAATCTCATCAATCCAGCTCTTGAACTCAAGCAGCGTATACAGCTCCAGCAGCTTCTCGCGGTCCGGCTCAACCAAGTGCAGATCTTCCAGCCCCACGTCCAGCGGCACATCGATCTTGATCGTCGCCAGCTGATAGGACAGGAACGCCATTTCCTTGTGCTCTTCCAGCTTGGCCGGAAGGTTCTTGGCCCCGCGGATCGGCAGGGTCGGCACGATATCCAACTGCTCATAAAGCTCTTTGAGGCCGCCGTTAACGCCCACCAGCAGGCCGGAAGCGGTCTTAGGACCAATGCCCGGAACACCTGGGATGTTGTCGGACGAATCGCCCATCAGCGCCAGGTAATCGATGATCTGCTCGGGAGCGACACCGAATTTCTCCTTCACGCCCTCGATGTCCATCGCGCTACCGGTCATGGTGTTGACCAAGGTAATGTGCCCGTCGACCAGCTGCGCCATGTCCTTGTCACCGGTGGAAATCACTACCGGGCGGTCCGCCGCCGCACTGCTGCGGGCCAGGGTGCCGATTACGTCATCGGCCTCGACGCCTTCGACGCACAGCAACGGGAAGCCCAGGGCGATCACGCTTTGGTGCAGCGGCTCGATTTGCAGGCGCATGTCATCGGGCATGCTCGGGCGGTTGGCCTTGTATTCGGCGTACATGTCATCGCGAAAGGTCCCACCCTTGGCGTCGAACACCACGGCGAACGGGCTGTTCGGATACTGCTTGCGCAGGCTTTTGAGCATGTTCAACACGCCCTTGACCGCACCGGTCGGCAGGCCTTTGGAGGTGGTCAGCGGTGGCAGCGCGTGGAAGGCGCGGTACAGATAAGAAGAACCGTCCACCAGGACGAGGGGGGCTTGGCTCATGAGCAGGATCAACCTTTTCGGCGGGTCAGGCGCTAGAATAGCCGGACCAATGACGACAAAGGGACAAGGTTATCATGCGTACAGTAAATCGCCTGTTGTTGACCGGCTTGATTGCGTTCTTGCCGCTGGCCGCCACGGCAGCTGACAGCGCACCCTCGGGAGACCCGGAAGTCACGATCCGCACCGAAGGTGACAGAACCATCCAGGAGTACCGCCAAAACGGTTTCCTGTACGCGATCAAGGTCACCGTAAAGGGCGCGCCACCGTATTTCCTGGTGCGCGCGGACGGAACCGATGCGAACTTCATCCGTTCTGACCAGCCGGATATGCTGATCCCGTCATGGAAGATCTTCGAATGGAAATGATTTCTTAACTTAAATTGGCGCCGCCCATCGCGGCGCCCGTACTGGCAGTTTTAACCATGTCTGTGTTCACCCCGCTGGCTCGGCCCGAGCTGGAAACCTTTCTCGCCCCTTACGGGCTCGGCCGCCTGCTTGATTTCCAGGGGATTGCCGCCGGTAGCGAAAACACCAATTTTTTTATCAGCCTGGAACAGGGCGAATTCGTCCTGACCCTGGTTGAGCGCGGCCCGGTCGCAGAAATGCCGTTCTTCATCGAGCTGCTCGACGTGCTCCACGACGCCGACCTGCCGGTGCCCTACGCCCTGCGCACCACCGACGGCGAAGCCCTTCGCGAGCTGAAGGGCAAACCGGCGCTGCTGCAACCACGCCTGGCCGGCAAGCACATCAAGGACGCCAACGCCCAGCATTGCGCCCAGGTCGGCGACCTGCTCGGCCATCTGCACCTGGCCACGCAAGGCGAGAAAGTGCTGGAGCGCAAGACGGATCGCGGGCTGGACTGGATGCTCACCGAAGGTGCGCAGCTGATTTCGCACCTCAACGACGCCCAGCAACACCTGCTGCAAGACGCGCTGACCGAGATCGAAGCCCACAAAGCCGAAATTCTCGCACTGCCGCGCGCGAACGTTCACGCCGACCTGTTCCGCGACAACGCGATGTTCGAAGGCACGCACCTGACCGGGCTGATCGACTTCTACAACGCCTGTTCGGGCCCGATGCTGTACGACGTGGCAATCGCTTTGAATGACTGGTGTTCGGACGCCGATGGCGTGATCGATGGGCAACGCGCTCGGGCACTGCTGGGTGCGTACGCGGGTCTGCGGCCGTTTACGGCGAAGGAAGCCGAGCTGTGGCCGACTATGCTGCGGGTGGCGTGCGTGCGGTTCTGGCTGTCGCGGCTGATCGCCGCTGAATCGTTTGCCGGGCAGGATGTGCTGATTCATGACCCGGCCGAGTTCGAGCACCGGCTGGCGCAGCGTCAGCAAGTGACTGTCCACCTGCCGTTCGCACTTTAAAATGTGGGAGCGGGCTTGCTCGCGAAGGCGGTATATCAGTTAAAGATGTATTTACTGACACACCGCCTTCGCGAGCAAGCCCGCTCCCACACAAGCCAGCTCCCACATCGGTTATGCGGTGATGGTTAGAGCGATTCCAGGCACCCAGCCAAGTCGTTCCCCAACTTCTCCAGCACCTGCTCATATCCCTGCGCCGTCGCCGGGGTGTAACCGCCCAACGCGTCCAGTTCCGCCAGCTTCACCGGCAACCCGGCCACCAGGGTTTCGGCCAAACGTGGGCGCAATGGCGGCTCGCTGAACACACAGGTCTTACCCACTTCCTGCAACCGCGTGCGCATCGCCGCCACATGCTGGGCGCCTGGCTGCACTTCTGCGGCGACGCTGAACACGCCGGTGTGCTTGAGCCCGTAAGCGTCTTCGAAGTAATCAAAGGCTTCGTGGAACACGAAGTAAGGCTTATCGCCCACCTTCGCCATTCGCGCTTTCAACCGGGCATCCAACGCGTCCAGACGCTCATCGAACGCCTTCACGTTGCTTTGATACCGCGCCGCATTGGCCGGGTCGGCAGTGCTGAGGTCAGCCGCCATGCGCGCTGCAATCACGCGCGCGTTGACCGTCGAAAGCCACAAGTGCGCGTCAAGGCTGCCTGGCCGGTGATCGTGGTCATGTTCGTCGGCATCATCGGCATGCGAGTGGCTATCTTCGGCGAAACGACGCAGCTTCATCCCCGCCAGGTCTTGTACGGCCACGGTCGGCAGGCTACGCCCCTTGAGCACGCGCGGCAGGAAGCTTTCCATGTCCGGGCCAATCCAATACAGCAGGTCCACCGACTGCACGCGCCGTACGTCGGATGGGCGCAGGGCATAGTTGTGCGGCGAAGCGCCGGGCGGCAACAACACCTCCGGAATGGCCACGCCGTCCTGTACCGCCGCGGCGATCAACTGCAGCGGCTTGATGCTGGTCAGCACTTTGACATCGGCCTGAGCCGCCCCGGCGATGAACAAACTGGTGACAAATACGACAAAAACGGGAAAAAGTCGGGACACGATGACCACTCAATGACGTAGGAACGGGTAACATAATAACGTCTCTATCAAATGTCTGTCGCCGCTCATGCCTAAAACACCGCTTGCCAGCCGTCCCCACGACCACTCTCACTGCGTGCATACCGCGCTGTCAGAGGCCGACACCCTGTGCGCCCGTCAAGGCCTGCGCCTGACCGCGCTGCGTCGCCGGGTGCTGGAATTGGTGTGGCAGAGCCACAAGCCGCTGGGCGCCTATGACATTCTGGGCGTACTCAGCGAGCAGGATGGCCGCCGCGCCGCGCCGCCCACGGTGTACCGCGCGCTGGATTTCCTGCTGGAAAACGGCCTGGTGCACCGCATCGCCTCACTCAATGCCTTTGTCGGCTGCAACCACCCGGAACACGCGCACCAAGGCCAGTTCCTGATCTGCCGCGAGTGCCACGCCGCCATCGAACTTGAACAAAAAAGCATCAGCGACGCCATCATCAAGAGTTCCGCCGAGGTCGGCTTCCGGGTCGAAGGGCAAACCGTCGAAGTGGTCGGGCTCTGCTCGGGTTGCCAGGGGGCTTGATGAGCAACGCGTTAATCCGCCTGGAGCAGGTCGGGGTCACGTTCGCCGGGCAAAACGTGCTGGATAACATCGCACTGAGCGTGGAACCTGGGCAGATCGTCACGCTGATCGGCCCCAACGGCGCCGGCAAGACCACCTTGGTGCGCGCCGTGCTCGGCCTGCTCAAGCCCGACACCGGCAGTGTATGGCGCAAGCCCAAGCTGCGCGTCGGCTACATGCCGCAAAAGCTGCATGTGGACCCGACCCTGCCACTCTCCGTGCTGCGTTTTTTGCGCCTGGTGCCCGGTGTAGACCGCGCCCGCGCCCAGGCCGCACTCAAGGAAGTCGGCGCCGAACAGGTGATCGACAGCCCGGTCCAAAGTATCTCTGGCGGTGAAATGCAGCGCGTGCTGCTGGCCCGCGCCTTGCTGCGCGAGCCTGAATTGCTGGTACTCGATGAGCCCGTGCAAGGCGTCGATGTCGCTGGCCAGGCCGAGCTGTACAGCCTGATCACCCGCCTGCGCGACCGCCATGGCTGCGGCGTGCTGATGGTTTCCCACGACTTGCACCTGGTCATGAGCACCACCGACCAAGTGGTGTGCCTCAACCGCCACGTCTGCTGCTCCGGCCACCCGGAACAGGTCAGCGGCGACCCGGCGTTCGTCGAGCTGTTCGGCAAGAATGCCCAGAGCCTGGCGATCTATCACCACCATCACGACCACGCCCATGATTTGCATGGTGCAGTAGTCGACGATCCCGCCGCCCCCCACACCCACGTTCATGGAGATAGCTGCAAGCATGGCTGATTTTCTGCTCTACGCCCTGCTGGCAGGCTTGGCTTTGGCACTGGTGGCGGGCCCGTTGGGCTCGTTCGTGGTCTGGCGGCGCATGGCCTATTTCGGCGACACGCTGTCGCACGCCGCGCTGTTGGGCGTGGCCATGGGCTTTTTGCTCGATGTCAGCCCGACCATCGCCGTCACCGTCGGCTGCCTGCTGCTCGCGGTGCTGCTGGTAACCCTGCAACAGCGCCAGCCGCTGGCGTCCGACACATTGCTCGGCATTCTGGCGCCGAGCACCTTGTCCCTCGGGCTGGTGGTGCTGAGCTTCATGCATGAAGTGCGCATCGACCTGATGGCTTACCTGTTCGGCGACTTGCTGGCGATCAGCCCTACCGACCTTGCCTGGATCCTCGGCGGCAGCGCCGCGGTGCTGGTCTTGCTGGTGGCCCTGTGGCGTCCGCTGCTGGCTATCACCGTGCACGAAGAGCTGGCCACGGTAGAAGGCCTGCCCGTGCCGGCGCTGCGCATGACCCTGATGCTGTTGATCGCCGTGGTGATTGCTGTCGCGATGAAGATTGTCGGCGTATTGTTGATCACGTCACTGCTGATCATTCCCGCAGCCGCCGCCCAGCGCCACGCCCGGTCACCCGAGCAAATGGCGATCGGCGCCAGCCTGTTGGGCATGCTTTCAGTGTGCGGGGGCCTGGCGCTGTCGTGGTTCAAGGACACACCGGCCGGTCCGTCGATTGTAGTCACGGCGGCCGCCCTCTTTCTGCTGAGTTTTGTCCTGCCCCGTCGAGGGGTGTAGACTTGCTCGCTTTTTGCGCAAATAGAGAGTCGCAGGAATGAAGCTGTTCAACGCCCGTTATCTGCTCCTTGCCGCATTTTCCCTGCTGCTGGGCGCCTGTCAAAGCACACCGCACGCTGCCCCCCAGGTACCGGACGCACGCGCTGCGGCCATCGCGCAGCTGGAGCAAAACCTGGCCAGCAGTGAGCTGGCCACCGCCGAAGACGAACTGGCCGCCTTGCAGGCCCAGTCGCCCAACGACCCAGCCCTGGAAACTTACCAGCGCCAGTTGGCCGAAGCCTACCTGCAGCGCAGCCAGATCGTGCTGCAAAAGGGTGACGTCAACGCCGCCGCCACCGCACTGAGCCGTGCCCGCGCCCTGATGCCCAAGGCACCCGCGCTGACCGGCGGCGTCAACAGTGCCATCAGCCATGCGCGTAAAGCCGAGTTGGACAAAGCCGAAGCCGCCTTGAAAGCCGCCGAAGCCAAGCCTGCCGCCAAGGTCATCGACCCCGCGGCCGAAAGCACCACAGTGGCACTGAACCTCACCGATATTGAAGAACTTCGCCATCAACTGGACGCGATCGCCACCGATGTGGTGAATTACCAGTGCGATGTGACCATCCAGGCGCCGCGCACGCAGGATTACCCGTGGCTGGCCACATTGCTGACCAAACGGGTGAAGCGAATTGATTCGGAGTTTGACCTGAAGATTCACCGGCAGATTGTGAAACGCATCCCGGCGCAGGTTGTTTTGATTCCGCGCAAGTCGCGATAAAGCATCGCGGGCAAGCCCGCTCCCACCTTTGAATGTATTCACAGTTCAAAATGTGGGAGCGGGCTTGCCCGCGATAGCGGTCTAACAGTCAACCAAAAGCTTAAGCCGGAATAGCCTTAGCCTTCGGCTCCCGATCCCAAACCCGATGCTGCGCAATCGCCGCAAAGAACGCCTTGAACGCCTTCGCATCCGACCCCACGATCAGCCCCGCATCCGCCTCAAGCTTCAGCAGATCCAACAATGGCTTGGCATCACTGGCAACCGTGATCGCCTTCAGGTGCTTGTACGCCTCCAACAGGAAGTGCAACGCCACACCGTCGCCACTCAAAGCCTGCACCGACTTGGCGCCGCCCGGTACGAACACCGCATCAAACGCAATCGACGGCATGCCTTCCATCGACGCATCCACTTTCAGGCTCTTGCCGTCGGCCGTGGTCACCGGCGCCGACGTCGGCCCCAGCAGCTTGGCGTGTGCGCCCTCAGCTTCCAGCGCCTTCTTCAACGCATCAATCGCTGCACCATCGACGCCGTTAGCCGCAAGAATCGCAACTTTGCGCGTTTTGATATCGCCCGACAGCAGGTTCACCTGGCTCAATGCCGGCGACTCTTTGAGCGAGGTCTTACGCGGCGGCACCGTACCTTTGGTCGGTGCAGGCAGGCCGAGGTTCTGCGCAACACGCTTGGCCAGCTCCAAGTCGATATTGGCCAGAATTTCGTTGACCTGACGGGCGCGGATAAACTCACGCTCCACCTTGCCCAACTCGAAGCTGTAGGCCGCGATGATGTGCTCTTTCTCGTGGTGGCTCATGCTGTGGAAAAACAGCGTGGACTGGGAGAAGTGATCGCCAAACGACTCACTGCGCTCACGCACTTTGTTGGCGTCGACACGCTCGTAGTAGGTCTCGAAACCACCATCCTGCGCAGCCGGTGGGGTTTCTTTCGGCCAACCGCCATCAATCGAATTCGGCTCGTAGGCAGCACGACCTTTGTCGATCACAGTGCGATGCTGGGCGTCGCGCTGGCCGTTATGGAACGGCGTGACCGGCCGGTTGATCGGCAGCTCATGAAAGTTCGGGCCACCGAGACGGCTGATCTGGGTATCCGTGTAGGAAAACAGACGACCTTGCAGCAACGGGTCGTTGGTGAAGTCGATCCCCGGCACGATATGGCCTGGGCAGAAGGCGACCTGTTCAACTTCGGCAAAGAAGTTGTCCGGGTTGCGGTTAAGCACCATTTTGCCCAGCGGCGTGATCGGCACCAATTCTTCAGGGATGATCTTGGTCGGGTCGAGCAAGTCGAAGTCGAACTTGTGCTCGTCTTCCTCCGCGACGATTTGCACGCCCAATTCCCACTCAGGGTAATCGCCGCTTTCAATCGCTTCCCACAAGTCGCGACGGTGGTAATCGGTATCTTTACCGGCGAGCTTTTGCGCTTCGTCCCACACCAGCGAGCAGGTGCCGACTTTCGGGTGCCAGTGGAATTTCACGAAGCTCGACTTACCTTCGGTATTGATCAAGCGGAAGGTATGAATGCCAAAGCCCTGCATGGCGCGCAGGCTCTTGGGGATGGCACGGTCGGACATTGCCCACAGCACCATGTGCGCCGATTCCGGCTGCAGCGAGACAAAATCCCAGAACGTGTCATGGGCCGAGCCGCCCGTAGGAATCTCGTTATGCGGCTCAGGTTTTACTGCGTGCACGAAGTCGGGAAACTTGATCGCATCCTGAATGAAAAACACCGGCATATTGTTGCCCACCAAGTCGAAGTTGCCTTCGTCGGTGAAGAACTTCACGGCAAAACCACGCACGTCACGCACCGTATCGCCCGACCCACGCGAGCCTTGCACGGTGGAGAAGCGCACGAACACCGGGGTTTTATGCTCGGGGTTACGCAGGAAACCGGCCTTGCTCAGCGCCGAATGGTTCTCATAGGTCTGGAAGTAACCATGGGCGCCGGTACCACGGGCATGCACGATGCGCTCCGGGATACGCTCATGGTCAAAGTGCGTGATTTTTTCACGCATGATGAAGTCTTCCAGCAGCGATGGGCCACGGGCGCCGACTTTCAGGGTGTTCTGGTTGTCGGAAATCTTCACACCCTGGTTGGTGCGCAGCGCCTGGCCGGTAGCGTCTGAACGAAACTCCTCCAGCGCCTGCAGCTTGGCGTTGGTGTTGCCACGGTCCAGGGTGTCGGTGCCCGCGAGTTCACTCTTCGGCGGGGTAGCTGGCTTTTTGGTACTCATCAGACAAAACTCCTTATTCAAAGTGGCCAGAGCGGTCCCCGGCTCGTTTGAGCAAAACCCCAGGCACGGCACCTGGGAAATTGAGTTGCTTAAGTAGTGACTGACACGGTTTTGCACCGTTCCTTTTTTATGACCTTTGATCGCGTTATTGCCAAATCGCTGGTTGAATGAGAAATAAATGCTAAATACCGCTATACGGACAGGCTAAAATGCGCGCCCGGCTAACCGCTGATCCCTTTTCCATGCGCCCCACAAGGTTCGCTACGTGATCGAGTTTCATAACGTCCATAAAACTTACCGCGTCGCCGGTAAGGAAATCCCCGCCCTGCACCCCACCAGCCTGCGTGTCGAAAACGGCCAGGTGTTCGGCCTGATTGGCCACTCCGGTGCGGGAAAAAGTACCTTGCTGCGTCTGATCAACCGCCTGGAGCAACCCAGCGGTGGCCAGATCAACGTTGACGGCGAAGAAGTCACCGCGCTGGACGCCAACGGCCTGCGCCGTTTCCGCCAGCAAGTCGGGATGATCTTCCAGCACTTCAACCTGCTGGCCTCCAAGACCGTTGCCGACAACGTGGCGCTGCCGCTGACCCTGGCCGGCGAATTGTCGCGCAAGGCCATCGACCAGCGTGTGGCCGAACTGCTGGCCCGTGTCGGCCTGTCGGACCACGCCAAGAAGTACCCGGCGCAGTTGTCCGGCGGCCAGAAGCAGCGCGTCGGCATCGCCCGCGCCCTGGCGACCAAGCCAAAAATCCTGCTGTGCGACGAAGCCACCAGCGCCCTCGACCCGCAAACCACCGCCTCGGTTCTACAACTGCTGGCCGAGATCAACCGTGAGCTGAAGCTGACCATCGTGCTGATCACCCATGAAATGGACGTGATCCGCCGCGTATGCGACCAGGTCGCCGTAATGGACGCCGGCGTGATCGTCGAGCAAGGCTCGGTGGCCGATGTGTTCCTGCACCCCAAGCACCCGACCACCAAGCGCTTCGTACAGGAAGCCGAGCAGGTCGACGAAGGCGAGCAGCGTGATGACTTCGCTCACGTGCCTGGCCGTATCGTGCGCCTGACGTTCCAGGGCGAAGCGACCTACGCGCCGCTGCTGGGCACCGTCGCCCGCGAAACGGGTGTGGACTACAGCATCCTCGCTGGTCGTATCGACCGCATTAAAGATATTCCTTACGGCCAACTGACCCTCGCCGTTACCGGTGGGGACATGGAAGCCGCTTTCGCCCGCTTTACCGCGGCAGACGTCCACATGGAGGTTCTGCGCTAATGGAAGTCCTGTTGAGTTTCTTCGCCAATATTGACTGGTCCGAGATCTGGCTGGCCACCGGCGACACCATGACCATGCTGTTCGGTTCGCTGTTCTTTACCGTGCTGCTCGGTTTGCCATTGGGCGTGCTGCTGTTCCTGTGCAGCCCGCGCCAATTGTTCGAACAAAAAGGCTTGTACGCGCTGCTGTCGCTGATCGTGAACATCCTGCGCTCGCTGCCGTTCATCATCCTGCTGATCGTGATGATCCCGTTCACGGTGCTGATCACCGGCACTTCGCTGGGCGTGGCCGGTGCGATTCCGCCATTGGTGGTGGGCGCGACGCCGTTCTTCGCGCGCCTGGTGGAAACCGCTCTGCGTGAAGTGGACCGCGGCATCATCGAAGCCACCCAGTCGATGGGCGCCAGCACGCGTCAGATCATCGTCAATGCCCTGCTGCCAGAAGCACGTCCCGGCATTTTCGCGGCGATTACGGTGACGGCGATTACACTGGTTTCCTACACGGCCATGGCCGGTGTCGTAGGCGCCGGTGGCTTGGGTGACCTGGCGATTCGTTTCGGTTACCAGCGCTTCCAGACCGACGTAATGGTCGTCACCGTGGTGATGCTGCTGGTTCTGGTGCAAATTCTGCAAACCGTCGGCGATAAGCTGGTGGTGCACTTTTCTCGAAAATAACGGCCATTGCCGGCCCCCGCCGGCACATGCCCGAACAAGGAGCTTGTTGGATGAAAAAACTACTGGTTGCTTTCGCCGCCGTTGCTGCGTTTTCCGCCCACGCCGCCGAGACTATTACCGTCGCAGCCTCGCCGGTGCCCCACGCGGAAATCCTCGAATTCGTGAAGCCTGCACTCGCCAAAGAAGGCGTGGATTTGCAGGTCAAAGTCTTTACCGACTACGTACAGCCAAACGTACAGGTGGCTGAAAAGCGCCTGGACGCCAACTTCTTCCAGCACCAGCCGTACCTGGATGAGTTCAACAAGGCCAAAGGCACTCACCTGGTGAGCGTCGGCGCCGTGCACCTGGAACCTCTGGGCGCCTACTCCAGCAAGTACAAAAAGCTGGAAGAACTGCCGGATGGCGCCAACGTGGTGATCCCGAACGACGCCACCAACGGCGGCCGCGCATTGCTGCTGCTGGCCAAGCACAACCTGATCACCCTGAAGGACCCGACCAACATCCTGTCGACCATCAAGGACATCATCGGCAACCCGAAAAACCTGAAATTCCGCGAACTGGAAGCCGCGACCCTGCCGCGCGTGCTGACCCAAGTCGACCTGGCGCTGATCAACACCAACTACGCGCTGGAAGCCAAACTGGACCCGTCCAAAGACGCCCTGGTGATCGAAGGCAACGACTCGCCTTACGTGAACATCCTGGTGACCCGCGAAGACAACAAAGACTCGGACGCGGTGAAGAAGCTGGTTGCAGCCCTGCACACGCCTGAAGTGAAAGCGTTCATCCTTGAGAAGTACAAAGGCGCGATTCTGCCGGCGTTCTGATCTGAATCGATCTCCAAAACACTGAAGATCAAAAAATGTGGGAGCGAGCTTGCCCGCTCCCACATTTGCTTTGCATTGCCTGAAGGATGATCGTTCCCACGCTCCGCGTGGGAATGCAGCCCGGGACGCTCTGCGTCCCACTTCTGAGGTCGCGACGCAGAGCGTCACAGGAGGCATTCCCACGCAGAGCGTGGGAACGATCATGTGCGCTGTAGCAAACCCGGCAACTCTGCCAACGGCTTTTGCTCTCAGCGCAGGGCTGGCACCACCTCATGGGTCAACCATTGGCGCAAACACCGATTCTCCGGGTAGTAGTGGTAGATAAGCAGCGCGTAGACGCCAGACTCACTGACCATCAACGTCGGCGCACAGTGGCCATGAGTGATCAGCGGCAAGGTGTGTTGTTGGTCGGGATCGAGCTTGCGCAGTAGCGCAGGGTTTAGGTGCAGACCCATCAGGTGGCCGATGTCGGAGGCGCTGAACCAGGGTTGGCTGTCGATCAGTACGGCGTGCAACTGGTGATGGTGGCGGGTGAAGACTTTGGGTGTGATCGGTGGATCAGGGATAAGTGCTTGCATTGGGACAACTCCGGGTATGAACAGGAGCTGCCAACAGCCTTCCTACGGGCATGGGTGGCAGCCATACGCGGGGTAGGAACCGAGTACCCAGGGATCTCAGCCACGTCGAAACGTGCCCGCGCATAGCCGCCGCGACT
The DNA here is from genome assembly GCF_009834565.1 of Pseudomonas sp. R76. Lineage (GTDB taxonomy): Bacteria > Pseudomonadota > Gammaproteobacteria > Pseudomonadales > Pseudomonadaceae > Aquipseudomonas. The sequence goes on along the minus strand of NZ_CP019428.1, from coordinate 114,923 downwards.
GATAGTACGGGCACAAAAAAAACGCCGCAATCAGACGGTGGCGCTATGACGCCAAGGGTACATAAAAGGGTTCCTACGCCCTGTCACTGAATTTGCAGCGACAGGCCAAAGACTAGCCACCCCAAGACCGTCCAACAAGTTCACGCACAGCGCGACAACACGTGGGAAATCTCCGACGACACCCTGTTCAAACCTTGCACAAAACCCCATGTGGGAGCGGGCTTGCTCGCGAAAGCGGAGTGTCAGTCACCCAATTTATCGACTGATCCACCGCCTTCGCGAGCAAGCCCGCTCCCACAGGTGATTTGTGTTGTTTGCTGGGGTGGTGACCGGCTTACTTACGCGGCTTGATCGTTCCCACGCAGAGCGTGGGAACGATCGTTTGCGCTGTAGCAAACCCGGCAACTGTGCCACCGGCTTTTGCTCTCAGCGCAGGGCCGGCACCACCTCATGGGTCAACCATTGGCGCAAACACCGATTCTCCGGGTAGTAGTGGTAGATAAGCAGCGCGTAGACGCCAGACTCACTGACCATCAACGTCGGCGCACAGTGGCCATGAGTGATCAGCGGCAAGGTGTGTTGTTGGTCGGGATCGAGCTTGCGCAGTAGCGCAGGGTTTAGGTGCAGGCCCATCAGGTGGCCGATGTCGGAGGCGCTGAACCAGGGTTGGCTGTCGATCAGCACGGCGTGCAGCTGGTGATGGTGGCGGGTGAAGACTTTGGGGGTGATCGGTGGATCAGGGGTAAGTGCTTGCATGGTCTAGCTCCTAACGTATCAAGGGACCGCCAAGCACTACTTCCACGTAATGGGTGGCGGCTGTACGCAGGTGTGGAAGACCGGGACGTTAGGCACCCGGCGCGCTCGAAAGCGCCCCGCGCACAGCCACCATAAAACACAGACAAGAAAAAGCGCCTGACACTTGGTGGCGCTTTGTGCGCCTAACGATATAAGGGCTTCCACACCCTGTCACTGAATTTGCAGCGACAGGGCAAAGCCTATCCACCCCAAGAGCCCCCAACAAGTTCACGCACAGCGCGACAACTTGCAGGAAATGTCCGACGACGGATCGACTGATCGTCCCCACGCTCCGCGTGGGAATGCAGCCCGGGACGCTCTGCGTCCCACTTCTGAGGTCGCGACGCGGAGCGTCACAAGAGGCATTCCCACGCAGAGCGTGGGAACGATCAGCGCTTACGGGTCTACTTGCGCTGCAGCAACCCCGGCAACTGCGCCACCAGCTTTTGATTGTTCAACGGCGCACGAATAAACCCACGCTGCGTCCCGTCCGGGCCGATCAGCGCCAGGTTGCCGCTGTGATCGACGGTGTAGTTCGGCTTGCTGGTATCCGCCGGAATAAACGGAATGCTCACCGCATTCGAAACCTTCTGCACATCGTCCACATTCGCGCCGGTCAGGCCTTCGAATTGCGGGTCGAAGTAGCCCAGGTATTGCTTGAGCTGAGCGGGGGTGTCGCGGTTCGGGTCGACGCTGACCAGAATCACCTGCAACTTATCCACCGCCTCTTTGGGCAGTTCGCTCTTGATCTGGCGCAGTTGGGCGAGGGTGGTGGGGCAGATGTCCGGGCAGAAGGTGTAGCCGAAGAACAGCAGGCTCCACTTGCCTTTCAACTCGTTGACCACCACTGGCTGGCCTTCCTGGTTAGTCATGGTCACGGGCGGCAACTGGCGGCTTTGCGGCAGCAGGATGATGCCCGCGTCGATCAGCGCGGTCGGGTCGCCCTGGCCTTTGCCACTGAGCACTTTGTTAACGGTCAGGCCCATGATCAACGCGACGATGGCCACCAGGATAAAGACGGTTTTTTGAGTTCGAGTCATAGGTTCAACAGTAAGTAGTGGTCTACGAGCAGGGCGATAAACAGCAGCAACAAGTACCAGATAGAGTACTTGAACGTGTTGATCGCCGCGTGCGGCTGGCTGCCACGGTACAGCACCCAGGCCCATTGCAGAAAGCGTGCGCCCAATACCAGCGCACAGGCCAGGTACAGCAGGCCGCTCATGTGGATCACATACGGCATCAGGCTCACCGCCAGCAGCGCGAAGGTATAGAGCAGGATATGCACCTTGGTGTAGTGCTCGCCATGGGTGACCGGCAGCATCGGGATGTCGGCCTTGGCGTATTCCTCCTTGCGATGAATGGCCAGGGCCCAGAAGTGTGGCGGGGTCCAGGCGAAGATGATCAGCACCAGCAGCAGCGGCTCGGCGCTGACATGCCCGGTGACGGCCACCCAACCCAGCAGCGGCGGCGCGGCACCGGCGAGGCCACCGATGACAATATTTTGCGGCGTGGCGCGCTTGAGAAAGCCGGTGTAGATCACCGCATAACCGAGCAGCGAGGCCAATGTCAGCCACGCGGCCAACGGGTTAGTGAACGCCAGCAGCAACGCCAAGCCCGCAACAGCCAGAAACACAGCAAAGGCCAATGCCGCCACTGGTGATACGCGCCCTTCTGCCATGGGCCGTTTATGCGTACGCGCCATCACCGCATCAATGCGCCGGTCCACCACATGGTTGACCGCCGCTGCGCCACCCGCGCACAGCGCAATGCCCAGGTTGCCGAAAATCAGCACCGTCCACGGCACTCCGGCGCGAGTCGCGAGGAACATGCCCACCAAGGATGTGATGAGCATCAGCACCACCACTTTCGGCTTGGTCAGCTCCAAGTAGTCGCGCCAGATCGCTTGATCGTGACGCGCGCCGATCAAGGTCGCCATGGCATCTCTCCTTTAAGGGTGATGAGGCCCGAAACGTGTTTGCGTGGAATAAAGCGCCAGCCGAACGGCAACTGATTGCGCACCCGGACCAGGCTGGTACGCGCGTGATAATTGACCAGCACCAGCGTCAGCAATAACGCCGCGCCGCCTGCGTTATGGCCGACCGCCACCGGCAGCGGCAGGCCGAAAGCCACATTGCTCACGCCCAGGCTGATTTGCGCCGCCAGGGCGATCAGCAACAGGCCGGCCAGCCGGGTCATGCCCACTGCGCGCAATTGCCAGGCCAGACCAAGCAGCACCAGCGTGACCAATACTGCGCCGATGCGGTGGGTGAGATGTATGGCGGTGCGCGCTTCACTGTCGAGCTGGCCGCCGAGGTAATTGGGGCCGATATGCTGGGTGAGGTGAAAGCCGTTGGCAAAGTCCGCCGCCGGCCACCACTCGCCATGGCAAGTAGGCAAGTCGACACAGGCCACCGCCGCATAGTTGGAACTGACCCAACCGCCCAACGCGATCTGGCCGATCACCAGCACCAACCCGGCCGTCGCCCAATATTGCAGGCGCCTGGGCACAATCAACGCCGGCAGCACACCGGACAGGCGCAAGGTCAGCAGAAACAGCAGGCTCAAGGTGGCAAAACCACCGAGCAGATGGCCCGTGACCACTTGCGGCCACAGCTTCAAGGTCACCGTCCACATACCGAAAGCTGCCTGGGCAAACACCACCGCTAACACAAAAAGCGGCAGTTTCACCGGCTGGCCCGGATCCCGCCGATGGCTCCACGAACGCGCCGCCAGCAACACAATCAGCAGGCCCAGGGTGCCGGCAAAGTAGCGATGGGTCATCTCGGCCCAACCCTTGTCGGCCTCCACCGGCGTGTCGGGAAAATGCAGCTCGGCGTGGGCCAACTGGGCTTCGCTTTGCGGCACGCTGATAAAGCCGTAGCAGCCCGGCCAGTCCGGGCAACCCAGACCCGCGTGGGTCAGGCGCGTATAGGCGCCGAGCAGCACAACGATCAGCGCCAGCAAGGTGGCAAACAACGCGAGGCGAAATCCAGGTTTGGCCATGACGATGCCCTTATCCGATGTTCGACAGTTTCAGCAGCAGGCGCAGGTCGTTGAGCAAGTCTTTGCCCTTGACCTTGGCGTCGTAGCGCAGTACCAGGTTGCCGTGCGGGTCGACGATCCACAGTTGCGCATCACCGGGCGCGGCGGCGTCTTTGGTAAAGGTCGACAGGTCCAGCGGGTAGCGTTGCAGTTGCGGGTATTCGGCTTTGAGCTTGGCCTCGTATTCGGTGCCCACCGGCTGCGCGCTGGCCAGGGCATGACTGGCGCGGGACGCATCGCGGCCCAGGCTGATTTGCAGTTGGCGCGCCAGGTACACCAACTGCTGGCACTCGGCGGCGCAGGCGGTGGGCGCGGTGACCAGCAACTGCCAACGGTCTTCATCGGCCTGCACGCCAATGTCGGCGCGGGTCTGGCCATTGCCGATCAGTTCGCCGTGGTAGCTGCGGCTGTCCGGCACCCAGAACTGAAGTTTGTACATGAACGTGGCCAACGCCATCGGGCCGATCACCATCATCAGGATCAGGATCAGCTGCCAGCGGCCTTTGCGCCGGTCGGGCGCCTCAGACATGCTGGGTGGATTCATGGCCGTTCCCATGGGGTTTCTCCTTGTTGTTGTGCCATCCGAGGTAGAGGTAAAGCGCCAGTAGCGCCAACGCCATGGCGAACCACTGCACGGCGTAGCCCAAGTGTTTTTCCGGGCCCATGGCGACCACCGGCCACGTGGTGTCGTACGTGCCGGGGCCGGGCTCGGCGCGCAATTCATAGGCAAAACCGCTGCGGCCCAATTCGGTCCAGAGGGCGGCGGGGTGCAGGGCGGTGAGCAAGCGCGGCCAATGCGTAGTGGCCGGGTCGGCGTGCAGCTGGAAGGTTTCGCCGGGGGCGACGTACACCCAGGCGTCGAGGTTCAACGGTTGATCGGGTGTGGTGAAGACCGGCGGCGTGCGACGGTCCGGCCACGGCAGCCAGCCGCGATTGAGCAACAGCCACTGGCCGCTGGCCTGGTCATGGAAAGGTTGCAGTAACTCGACACCGGCCTTGCCGTCACGCATGCGGTTGTCGAGCAACACGCTGTGTTCGGCGTCGAATTGGCCGCGCAGGCGCACGCGGCGAAAGGCCGGGTCGGCCATGTCATTGAGTTGCACGCTGTCGATGGGCTCGGCCACCCGCCGCTCGGCGTAGCTGTCCACCAGCAGCTGTTTTTCATGGCCGCGCGACAGCTGCCAGAACCCCAGGCCGACCATCAGCGGCAGCAGCACCAGCACCACCAACGTGGGTGCGAGCCCTGGGCGAAAGTCTTTTATGGCGCTGGCTATACTTGTTTTCATTGCCCGCCTTTTCATTGCCCGCTCATCCGAATGGAACCTGACCATGCTCAAAGCTGCTATTGCCCTGATGCTGATCGCGACTGTCGTGAGCCTGTTCAGTGGCTTGTTCTTTCTGGTCAAGGACGAGGGCAACTCCAACCGCCTCGTCACTGCCTTGACCGTGCGCGTGGTGCTGGCCGCGATCACCGTGGGCTTGATCGCCTGGGGCTTTTTCAGCGGCCAGCTGGTGTCTCATGCGCCGTGGTAATGCACCTCACAGCACGTAAACGAAGAAAAACAGGCCGATCCACACCACATCCACAAAGTGCCAATACCAACTGGCGGCTTCGAAGCCAAACTGGTGCTCGGCATTGAAATGCCCGCGCAGGATGCGCATCAGCATCACAAACAGAATGATCGTGCCGATGGTCACGTGAGCGCCGTGGAAACCGGTGAGCATGAAGAACGTCGCGCCGTACACGCCCGAACCGAGGGTCAGGCCCAGCTCTTTGTAGGCGTGCATGTACTCCTCGGCCTGGAAGGCCAGGAACGCCCACCCCAGCAGCACCGTCAGCGCCAGCCAGATTTTCAGCGCGCCGCGATGGCCTTTGCGCAAGGCGTGGTGGGCGATAGTGATGGTCACGCTGGAGCTGACCAGCAAGATCGTGTTGATCAGCGGCAAGCCCCACGGGCTGATGGTGCCTTCCGGCGGCGGGTACATTTTTGGGTCGGGGTTGTTGAGCAGCGGCCAGGTGAACTGAAAGTTCGGCCACAGCATGTGCGCGATGCCCTTGTGCCCTTCACCACCCAGCCATGGGCCGGACATGTGCCGCACATAAAACAGCGCGCCGAAGAATGCGACGAAGAACATCACCTCGGAAAAGATGAACCAGGTCATGCCCCAGCGAAACGAGCGGTCCATCTGCGGGCTGTACAAACCTGCGCGACTTTCCTTGATTACGGCGCCGAACCAGCCGAACAGCATGTAGGCCAATAGCAGGCCGCCGACGAAAAAGATCCACGGGCCGTGGGATTCCGGGCGCGCCGCCTTCAGATCGTTGAACCACACGGCCAGGCCGTACACGGTGATCAACATGCCAAAGGTCGCAATTATTGGCCATTTGCTTTGCGCTGGTACGTAGTACGTATCATGAGACGACATGTATTCGCTCTCCTGATTGAGGGGGCAAACAGTAGCTAGCCGCCGGTATGGACGGCCACCGGCGGTTGGCGCGCAGTGATATCAAACAGCGTGTACGCCAGGGTCAAATGCTTCACATCCTTGGGCATGTCGCGGTCGACGATAAAACGCACCGGCATTTCGATGCGCTGACCTGGCTGCAGCACTTGCTGGGTGAAGCAAAAACATTCGGTCTTGTGGAAGTACATCGCCGCCTCGGCCGGGGAAATACTCGGCACCGCCTGGGCGGTCATGGCCTTGTCGGTGGGGTTGTAGGCCACAAACAGCATCTCGGTGACCGCACCGGGGTTGACCACCACTTCGTCAGCCTTGGAGTGAAATTCCCAGACCATGTCGATGGCATTGGTCGACAGGAACTGCACGCGCACCTGGCGCGTAGGGTCGACGATTTGCTCGCCCTCGTACTGGCCGGCAGTCTTGCCGTTGATGCCGAACGCCTTGCACATCACGTCGTAGATTGGCACCAGGGCGAAGCCGAAGGCGAACATAGCCACCACCAGGATCAGCAGGCGGGTGACGAGGCGCTTGATCGGGACGGATTCAAGCATGGCGATCACCTGAGCCGAACGCGGTCAATGTGGGAGCGGGCTTGCTCGCGAATGCGGTAGGCCAGGCACCCTCTGCGGCGACTGACACACCGCTTTCGCGAGCAAGCCCGCTCCCACAGGGGATTTGTGTAGGCATGGCGAACCGGGTCTTCACTTGACCTCCGGCGGCGTAGTGAACGTGTGGTACGGCGCGGGCGAAGGAATGCTCCATTCCAAACCTTCGGCGCCATCCCACGGCTTGGCCGGCGCTGGCGGGCCGCCACGGATGCACTTGATCACGATGAACAGGAAGAAGATCTGCGTGGCGCCAAACATGAACGCGCCAATCGACGACACCATGTTGAAGTCGGCGAACTGCAGGTTGTAGTCCGGCACCCGGCGTGGCATGCCGGCCAACCCCACAAAGTGCATCGGGAAGAACGCCATGTTCATGCCGACAAAGGACAGCCAGAAGTGCAGCTTGCCCAGGGTTTCGTCGTACATGTGGCCGGTCCATTTCGGCAGCCAGTAGTAGGCCGAAGCGAAGATGCCGAAGATCGCGCCGGGCACCAGTACGTAATGGAAATGCGCCACCACGAAGTAGGTGTCGTGGTACTGGAAGTCCGCCGGGGCAATCGCCAGCATCAGCCCGGAGAAACCGCCGATGGTGAACAGGATCACGAAGGCCACGGCGAACAGCATCGGCGTCTCGAACGTCAGCGAGCCTTGCCACATGGTGCTGACCCAGTTGAACACCTTCACGCCCGTCGGCACCGCAATCAGCAGCGTGGCGTACATGAAGAACAGCTCGCCCACCAACGGAATGCCGACCACAAACATGTGGTGCGCCCACACGATGAATGACAGGAAGGCGATACTCGCCGTGGCGTAGACCATCGAGGTGTAGCCGAACAGCGGCTTGCGCGAGAAGGTCGGGATAATCGAGCTGACGGCGCCGAAGGCCGGCAGGATCATGATGTACACCTCAGGGTGGCCGAAGAACCAGAACACGTGCTGGAACAGCACTGGGTCACCGCCACCGGCCGCACTGAAGAAGCTGGTGCCGAAGTGGATGTCCATCAGCATCATGGTCACGCAGCCTGCCAGCACCGGCATCACCGCGATCAGCAGGAACGCGGTGATCAGCCAGGTCCACACGAACAGCGGCATTTTCATCAGGGTCATGCCCGGCGCGCGCAGGTTGAGAATGGTGGCGACCACGTTGATCGCGCCCATGATCGAACTGATACCCATCAGGTGAATGGCAAAGATGAAAAACGTCACGCTTTCCGGCGCGTAGGTGGTGGAGAGCGGGGCGTAGAAGGTCCAGCCGAAATTCGGCCCGCCGCCGGGGGTGAACAGGGTCGAGACCAGCAGCAGGAACGCCGCCGGCAGCAGCCAGAAGCTGAAGTTGTTCATGCGCGGCAGGGCCATATCCGGCGCGCCGATCATCAGCGGGATCATCCAGTTGGCCAGGCCGACGAAGGCAGGCATCACCGCGCCGAACACCATGATCAGGCCGTGCATGGTGGTCATCTGGTTGAAGAACGCCGGCTGCACGATTTGCAGGCCGGGCTGGAACAGCTCGGCGCGGATCACCATGGCGAACGAGCCGCCGAGCAGGAACATGGTGAAGGCGAACCACAGGTACATCGTGCCGATGTCTTTGTGGTTGGTGGTCAGCACCCAGCGCATCAGGCCTTTGGCGGGGCCGTGGGCATGGTCGGCATGCCCATGGTCGATCACAGTGCTCATGGCCGTTCTCCTGCAAGCGAGTGGGCGGGACGGTTCGTGGCATACGCAGTAAGGGCTGTCATTTGCTTTCCGCCTGCTTGATGGCCAGCACGTCTTTAGGCGTGACCATGTCGCCTTTGTTGTTGCCCCAGGTATTGCGCTCGTAAGTCACTACGGCAGCGATATCCACTTCCGACAGCTGTTTGCCGAAGGCGGCCATGGCGGTGCCGGGCTTGCCGAAGTACACGCGGTGCAGGTGGTCTTCCTTAGGCCCGGTGGCAATCGGTGAGCCCTTGAGCGCCGGGAACATCGGCGGCAGGCCCTGGCCCTCGGCCTGGTGACAGGCCACGCAGGTGGTGTGGTAGACCTTGTCGCCACGCGCCACCAGCTCGTCCAGCGTCCACTCTTTGGAGGTCAGCTCCTTGAGCTTGGCCGCTTCGGCCTTGCGCTCGCCGAGCCAGGTGTCGTAGTCGGCCTTGGATTTGACCTCGACCACAATCGGCATAAAGCCGTGGTCCTTGCCGCACAGCTCGGCGCACTGGCCACGGTAGATGCCGGGCTTCTCGACACGGGTCCAGGCCTCGTTGACGAAGCCGGGGATGGCGTCGCGCTTGACCGCAAAGGCCGGCACCCACCACGAGTGGATCACGTCGGCGGCGGTCACCAGGAAGCGCACTTTGGCGCCCACCGGCAGCACCAGCGGCTGGTCGACTTCGAGCAAATAGTGCTCGCCCTTGGTGGCCTGGTTATGGATTTGCTCGGCGGGCGTGGCCAGGTTGCTGAAGAACTCCACGTCCTGGCCCAGGTATTTGTAATGCCACTTCCATTGGTAGCCGGTGACCTGAATATCGATATCCGACTCGGTGCTGTCGTAGATATTGATCAGGGTTTTGGTGGCCGGAATGGCCATTGCCACCAGGATCAGCAAGGGCACCACGGTCCAGAGGATTTCCACGGTCGTGCTCTCGTGAAACTTGGCGGCCACCTGGCCCGTAGACCGGCGGTGCAGGATCATCGACCAGAACATCGCGCCAAACACGACAATGCCGATCACCACACAAATCCAGAAAATGGTCATGTGCAGGTCAAACACGGCGTGACTGACTTCAGTCGCCCCTGGCGCCATATTCGTTGTCCAGGCGGCGTGCGCCTGGCCGAATACTGACCACAACAGTAGGCCCATCCAAACGTGTGGATGTCGCGTCATTGCGGGTTCCCCTTTATGTTTCTTGTTATCCCGCCGGTTTGCACCTGCGGCGAAGGGAGCGGCTTCCATACTGCTTACAACCGCCAAGCCTTGCCTGCTTCATGCAGTTGGGCGTCATCAGCTAATTGCGTACAAAATCGAGTATAGACAGCCGCGGCAACCCCGCAATGTGTAGGGGCAAATGAGCAAAAACAGACGGGCGGGCCTAATAAATACGGGCCCGCAAACGTTTATCCGACGAACGATGGCAATTCGATATAACGCATGCGCATAACCATGAAATAATTATGACAAACGCGTCTTAGGCGCTCGTATAAACGAGCTACCTTGTCCTTTCCCTTTTCCTACGCCTGTTTCACTGGAGCATTCATGAACACCGCCGCGTTGCGCGAGCAGATTTCCCGTGCCCATCAACACGAAGCCAGCACTGGCCAGCTTGCCCAGCAACTGGAAAAACAATTGCCGCACCTGCATTCGGCCATCTCCCTGGCTGACGGTGATCGCAACATTGTCATGACCCGTTTTGTTACCGCCTACATCGAGCTGGTCCCGGATTTGCTCGAAGCCGCCAATGACGTGGCCCGCGAAGCCGGTATCGAAAGCCAGATCAAACCGGTGCTGAAGATTGCCGAGCATTTCTTCCTGCAGCCGCCCGCGATCCTGGCCGGCCACGAAGGCCTCGACGGCCTGCTCGACGAAGCCTACCTGGCCCATCGGTTGGTGGAAGAGGTCAACGACCTGTACATCAAGCATTTCGGTCAGCCGTTGATTCCGGCGGATACCACCGTCGCCAACCTGATCGCTCATCAACTGATCGGCGAGGCGTTTGCCAATCAACTGGATGAAGCCGTGCACTTGGCAGTGGATGAAATGCTCAACGAAGACAGCTTTGCGCTGGAATCGGTCGAGGCGTACCGCGAGACGCTCAAGAGCCCGAAAACCGAAGCGGCGTGGAAGCGCTGGCCGTGCCTGTCGCGGCAGCTGGGGGTTGAGTTGGCGTTGGATCAGCCTGCTTAACTCTTCAATATGATGCAAAACCCATGTGGGAGCGGGCTTGCCCGCGATGGCGGTATGTCAGTCAGCCAATGTGTTGACTGACACTCCCTCATCGCGGGCAAGCCCGGCTCCCACAGTGTTTTGTGGTGTTCAGACAGGCGCCGAACCAATCCCCACCGTCGTGCGCACGCGGCCTTCCAGCCGGCGCTTCAACCCACGCGCCTCGATCACCAGCGTAGAGCCCTTGGCCGCATTGGCCCGACCCCATTCCTCCAGCAACTCCAGGCAGGAATGGTCGATGTAGCTCAGGTTGCTCAGCGGCACATGCAGCGTGGTCCCTGCGGGCACCGTCGACAGCACTTGGGTCAGCGCCGGGACCTTCAAAAAGGTCGCCGCGCCGGTCAAACGCAGTTCCATCTCACCGTCCTGAGGCAGGTCGATCAGGCTGACTTTCAGTCGCGACGCCTTGAAGGCCAGTTTCACCAACGTCAACCCGAAGCCCACCAGCACGCCGGTCAGCAGGTCGGTGAAGATGATCGCCAGCGCCGTCGCGGCATAGGTAAACATCGGCATCCGCCCATAGCGTCCCAATGCCTTGAACGCCTTAACGTCCACCAGCTTGATCCCGGTGTACACCAGCACGCCCGCCAGGCTCGCGACCGGAATGCTTTGCAGCACGCTCGACAGCAACAACACGAACCCCAGCAGCCACACACCGTGGAACATCGCCGACAAGCGCGTGGTGGCGCCCGCTTGCACGTTGGCCGAGCTGCGCACGATCACGCCGGTCATTGGCAGGGCACCGACCAGCCCGCACAGCATGTTGCCCACGCCTTGTGCAGACAATTCCTTATCGAAGTCGGAACGCTGGCCGCTGTGCATGCGGTCAACCGCTGCGGCAGACAGCAGGGTCTCGGCGCTGGCGATAAAGGCCACGGCAAATGCGGCGATCAACAACTGTGGATCGGCCAGGTTCAGCAAGTCGCTGGGGCGTAGCCAGTCGATGGCGTCGGCCAGGTTTTCCGGGACTTCCACGCGCTTGACCTGCAACGCCAGCACCAGGCTGGTGACGGTTGCCAACCCCACGCCCAGCAGGGCGCCCGGCACGAAACGCAGTGTTTGCGGGCGGAATTTATCCCACAGGTACATCACCAGCATTGTCGATAAACCGAGCAAACCGGCCTGCCAACCCAGGCCACCACCGAGGGTCGGAATCGCCTCAACCAAGGCGGCCGGGAAGCCCGCCAGGTTATCCAGCCCCGAAGGCTTGGGCGCACCGTCGAGCATCACATGCACCTGCGACAACACAATCAGCACGCCGATTCCCGCCAGCATGCCGTACACCACGGCCGGCGCGGTGACACGAAACCAGCAGCCCAGGCGCAAACGCCCGGCCACCAGTTGCAGGAACCCCGCCAACAACAGGATCGGCCCCAGCATCATCATGCCGTGCTGGCGGACCAGCTCGAACACCAACACCGCCAACCCTGCGGCAGGCCCGCTGACTTGCAGCGGCGATCCCGCCAGCCAGCCCACCACCAGGCCACCGATAATCCCGGTGATCAGGCCCTTGGCCGGCGGCATGCCGGACGCAATCGCGATGCCCATGCACAAGGGCAGGGCGACCAGAAACACAACCACAGACGCGAGCAGCTCCCGTGGCAATACAGCTTTCAATTGAGCAGCACGCATGATGACTCTCCCGAGGCATTCGCCGGGCGCGGCAAAGCCTGGCTGCGTCCATGGCAGCCACCGCTTTACCCGGCAGGGAAGTGTTTTTAGAAGCGCGCTTTAGGCGTCGCGCAAGGGATCGGCCCGTCGCCGCTCAGCGATCGGAACGCCGCTTGATCCGCGTCGTAAGCACGGATTTCACTGGTCTCGATGTTGTAGATCCAGCCATGGATAAACAACTGACCATTGGCCATGCGCGAAGCCACGGAAGGGTGGGTGCGCAGGTGCTGCAACTGGGCGATAACGTTTTCTTCCGTCAGCACCTTCATGCTTTCGTGCTCATTGGCGCAGTCGCAGTTGTCCTCAACCATCGACTTGGCGACTTCGGCGTGGCGCAACCAGGCACGCACCGTTGGCATCTTTTCCAGGCTCTGGGGGTTGAGTACCGCGCGCATGGCGCCGCAGTCGGAATGCCCGCAAACGATGATGTGCTGCACGCCCAGGGCGAGTACCGCGTACTCGATGGCCGTGGAAACACCGCCGTTCATCTGGCCATAAGGCGGCACCACGTTGCCGACGTTACGCGTCACGAACAGGTCGCCGGGGGAGCTCTGGGTGATCAGCTCAGGCACGATGCGCGAATCGGCGCAGGTAATAAACATCGCCCGTGGGCTCTGGGCCGTGGCGAGTTTCTTGAAGAGTTCTTCCTGCTGCGGGAAGACGTCGTGATGGAAATGCAAAAAGCCGTCAACGATGTGCTTTAGCGCTGCATCGGCGGACTCGGCCTCGTGAGGGGCTGAAGCCGACGCAGCCAACGGCTGTTTATCCTTGTCACTCATAATTCATCCTCTTGATTAAGGCAGGGGAGTGGCTCAACTCAGTTCTGACGCCTGGCCTGTGCAATAGTTGTAAACACCACACACCCAGCGCGTCGACTGATCAGTCACTCGCTGAACAAGGTAACCACCGAAACTTAACTCAAACTGAATGAAACGCTCTAGCTCGCGGGTTTCAGTGATGTCAAAACGCGACCATTCCTACGCAAGCGTTGGGTTGATCCCCTTCAGTTTACAACAAAGCCATCTGTCTGCCCGGTGGGCAGAACGCCGTGCAATCCAGGTTGAAGCCTTCGCGACGATTCAGCCCCAGGCGCTTGATCGCCTTGCTGAAACGCTGTGCCAGCAGATCGGCAAACGGCCCCTCGCCACGCATGCGCACACCGAAGCGGCTGTCGTACACCTCACCGCCGCGCACCTGGCGCACCAGGCTCATCACATGGGCCGCGCGCTGCGGGTAATGCGCCGCCAACCACTCCTCGAACAGCGGCGCCACCTCCAATGGCAGGCGCAGCATCATGTAGGCCGCACTTTGCGCGCCGGCCGCATTGGCTTCGGCCAGCAGGCTTTCGAGCTCGCTGTCGTTGATCATCGGAATCATCGGCGAGCACAGCACGCCCACCGGGATGCCGGCGTCACGCATCACCCGTATCGCCCGCAAGCGCGCCTTGGGCGCCGCCGTGCGTGGCTCCAGGATGCGCTTGAGCTCGTCGTCCAGGCTGGTGAGGCTGATCATCACCGCCACCAGCCGCTGCCGGGCCAACTCGCTCAGCAGGTCGAGATCGCGCAGTATCAACGACCCCTTGGTGATGATGGTCACCGGGTGCCGGTAGCGCAGCAGCACTTCGAGGGTTTGCCGCGTGATCTTGTATTCACGTTCGATGGGCTGGTACGGGTCGGTATTGGAGCCCAGGTTGATCGGCGCACACACATAGCCCGGCTTGGACAGCTGTTGTTCCAGCACATCGGCAGCATTGGTCTTGGCGATCAGCCTGGTTTCGAAATCCAGCCCCGGCGACATATCCCAATAGGCATGGCTGGGCCGCGCGTAGCAGTAGATGCACCTGTGCTACGCTATAAGACACTCAAAAGGTCGGAGCGTCTGAAATGCAACGCAAGTGCTACTCATACATACGTTTCAGTCATAAAAAGCAAGAGCTAGGCACTAGCTTCGCTAGACAGAGCGATATTCAGCATTTTGTCGATAAACACAACCTCATCGTAGATACGACCTTGGAAGATTTGGGCGTTTCAGCTTTTCGCGGTAAAAACGCAAAACAAGGTCAATTAGGTGATTTTATCGACTTGGTGGAACAAGGGTTAATCGACCAAAATTCAATCCTACTAATTGAAAACTTCGACCGACTTTCAAGACAAAAAGTAATTAAATCAACACAGATTTTTCTTAACCTATTAAATAGAGGTATTGACATTGCTGTATTAGACACGGGAAAAATCTATTCAAAAGACACGCTTTTATCATCTGATTTTTTTATCGCAATTATTGAGTTTGAACGAGCAAACGCAGAATCATCAAGAAAAAGCGACTTCACAAGTTCGGCTTGGAATATTCATCGTGATGAAATGCGAAAAACAAAATCTGTTAAAACTAGAAAAACACCGAGTTGGATAGGGGTTAGTGGAGTAGTTAAAGCTCGACCAGGTGATGAACCAGCAAAGTTCTTTATCATAGAAAATGAAGCTCGGAAAATTAGAAAAATTTTCGATTTGGCTTTATCAAAAGGTTTAAGCGAAACGGCTAGATACGTTAATGATTGGCTTGGACCTGACGAACCAAAATACTCTATTCATCAAATACAATACCTCCTCAAAAATAGGAAGGTTATAGGCGAACATCAGCCCATGAAATTTCACGAAAGTGAAATGGGACAGATGAAGCTAATGCCCGAAGGACCAACCATTCACGATTATTATCCGTCCATTGTTGATAAGTCTATTTTTGAAGAAGTTCAAGAAAAGGTTTTAGGGCGCAAGCCATTTTCGGGAAAATTTAACAAATCAAGATTAAACGTATTTCAAGGCTTTATTACATGCTATCACTGCCATGGAACAATTAGATACATGGATAAATCAAGCAGTGAAAGAAGCAATAAACACTATTTCGTTTGTACAAATTCAATGTCAGGAAAATGCGTTTTAGGTAAACGACTCACATACAACGCAAGTGAAGCAATGCAGTTTTTCTTTGAAAAAACAGACCGGTTAAATCTATCCGAAATTTTTGAAAATGATGAAAATATTTTACGTCTCAATAACTCAATCAAAGATGTTGAAAGAGCTTTAAAAAATACAAATCATCAGCTTGAACAGTTAAAGAAGCAAATCAGAGAAATGCTCCGCACTGGCAAAAATATATCTGACACATTGAACGAAATGCTTATCGAGTTTGAAACGTTACAGCGTGAACAAATCAATGCGCTAAAAACGCTGAAAGAAGAAAAAGAAACGTCAGTAGCACAGATTGAAGTTTCTAGAAATTTCAATCAAGAAAATATTCTAGAACTGCTCAATGACAAGAGTGATGAAGCAACACGAAAAAGAATTAATATCAACAACCATTTGAAACAGATAATTGAGAATATCCAATTTTTTTGCCGGGGTTACTCAAAGAAAAATCTAATTACTGGCGTTGAGGATAAACGCTCGACTTTAATTCCAACTATGATTGTGAAATTCAAAAACGGTGTTGTGCGAGTTATTGTAGAAAATGAAATGATTAAAGATGTTGGAGAGTTATCCGGTGGGGCTGAACTTTACCTAAACATTTTAGAAGATATGCATCAAAACATGATTCTGAAAAAAAACCACTAGTCCTTTTAGTTGGACAATTGGAAATTGTCTAACTAAAAGGACTCCGATTCGAAAAAGTGTTTCACGTGGAACTATTGAGTTTGTTACGTCTACGATATGTCGGTCTTGTTACTTCCAAACCATCTT
Source organism: Pseudomonas sp. R76 (assembly GCF_009834565.1). Lineage (GTDB taxonomy): Bacteria > Pseudomonadota > Gammaproteobacteria > Pseudomonadales > Pseudomonadaceae > Aquipseudomonas. The sequence continues at coordinate 98,691 of NZ_CP019428.1, read as the reverse complement.
TTTCAAGCTCTGAAACTTCTGCGCCAATCATGTTATCAACAAGCAAAATATCACTTTCATCAGCTTTATCACTTTCGACAATACGATTTGCTTTTTCCTCAACGTCTTGCCTGTTAATCAAAACATCAAGCGTCGTACCATCTCTTATACTTTTAACCCAATAAATCAAACTCGATTTAAAATCATTAAATGCTTTTAAAATAAAACCCAATTTTGCTCTTTCAAGCATTATTTGAGACTTTTTATTGTCCAGCTCAATTTCTTTAATCTCTAATTCTTTCAATTTTGTCTCTGCTTCTTTCTGTGAAAGAACTGCAACAGTGGTGACGTTCTGCGTTTCCAAAACGAGTTTCGAAGCGTTTTGAACTTCTTCTTTTGCTTTGTCATACTCGTGACGTTGTGCAGTCTTGCGCCTGCCCACGTTTGTTCTCAACGGCTTGTGATGTGTATGATCGATATTACAATGCTTCAATACTGACTGATTGAACTGCAATTTCAATTTCGCTAAAACGTTCTTTCTATCCAAATCAGCCAATCTCTGCCCTGAAAAAATCCTAGGAACAAGAAGGTTTAAGTGAGGATTTGCCTGGTCGTGTATATTCAAAAAACACGCTCGACCAAAACGATTAACATCCTCTTTTATCTCTAATTCTTTGTGAATTGTATTGACCAAATCTTTTGATATTTTTGTCCATTGTTCAGCGGTAGGCTTATGCGGAGGGGGTAATATAAAGTTAAAAGACTGAGCAAAAGACTCAACTTTTCTACCTCCTTTTTTGTTTTTCGCATCGAATGAAATCGTTTCTTGAATAGTGTTATTAAGAAACGTATTTACGTCAGAGTTAAACAGTGGGTAGATAGTCGTGTTTTTATGATTCTTGTGCTTCGCACTTGCTAAATAACTAGCATATTCAGACAATCCAAAATCTTTGTTTTTGACACGCTCGGTTGTTACAGTCCAATTTTTTATGCTCATATCGAACCCTCGAACTTTGTTCGACAGGTCTTACAAACTATTGAAAATTTAGGAATTTCAAAATCTGTTTCTATATGCCACAACAATCCATGACTTGTTTTTTTCTTGCAGCTTGTGCAATGTAAATATAAATTACTCATTGTGTTTAAAGTTGTTATGCTTTTATAGTAGCATATCGTAACAACGAAATTTCATAGTTGTTCAGCCGACTGTGAAGAGTTCAAGATAGGACAACCCTAAAGGGTTGACGCTGGCGCTTCCTACTTGCCGGGGATACCCCGGACCCAAAAGCCAGTCAAAATCTACGGCAAAAGCAAAAGCAAAAAATCAAAATCGTCTAAACAAATTATCTCTTCGTGTATTTAAAATCTGCTGTTTATCAACATTCGATTTTAAAGAGACTTTACGAGATTTAAAAAATAAACGCACAGCATCGTTGACAATAAAAATCAACGCAAGACGTTCTGACATATTGCTACGCTCTTGTCCAAGAAAAATTACTTTCTTAATTATTTCTTGCTCTTTATTTTTTGAGCTTGATTGATGCAATTCGACAAGTTCAATCAGCAAGAGTAGTTGCTGAATATTATTCGCATTACTCAATAATACTTGAAATGCACTGACGACTTTCAAGTCTCTTATCGAACTAACAAGATTTTCTGCTTTTGCTCTAACTTCTATTTCATTCATAGTAATTTGTATTTTCTATCATTATACAATTACGATGCTCTAACTTACCTGTTAACCCCCCTTGCGGGGGGAAGGGGGGAGAAGGTAAATACCGCAGTACCTGCGGCATAGAAAACATTAAAATTTATACTCTTGAACTACAAAAGCTTTTGTGTAAGTTTGGTTTTTTGTATATAGCCAAAGCCTTCCCTTTTCAACTTCTCCCAACAAATCAGCGCTATACGTTGACTCTAAACATTCAGCTTTATCTTCATAAAGATAAAAATCAAAATAATGTTTTGTTTGACTAGCTGCGCCACTCCCACCCTCTACATAAGCCCTTTTTCTACAATCATGATCTGCATTTTCAATCGCTAATTTTTTAGCAATTACTGCTTTTATACGTGCTTCTTTTTGTGCTTTTTGCTGTGCAAGCTCTACTTGTCTATTTTGAATATCACGCACATTAACTTTTCTATCTTCACCGCTCTGATGCAAGAAGATAAAAACAAAGCACAGTATGACGAAAACCCCAAATCCATCATTCATAGATTCAACATCTTCTTTATATTTTCGTCAGAAACATTACTGCGCTTTAGATTCTCAATTCTTTCTTTATCTAATGAGCTTGATAAACCCTTGGCACAAAAATTTGAATTGAAATAGATATGCCCGTTGTCTATAAGTACTTTTTTAGCAATAAGAACTTTCCACGCTCGATTAACGGCGCTTTTATCAAGGTTTAAATCTTTTGCAATTGTTGATTGTTTAAGACTTACTAAATTTCCATAATCCATCATTTTGAGAATATAAATTACGACTTTGAATTCAGTGGGTTTTAAATCAAGCTGTAAAAGATTTTCTGCAAAACCTATAAAGAACTGCCCCAAAATCACTTTTGGTTTATTTTTCTTCACATTTACATTGACACTAATATCGGCTTGTTCTTCGCTTAACAAGTCATTAACTGCTTCTAATGTTTTATCATTCAACTCTTTCTTTAAAAGCTCTTTTTGTAAAGCCCCGATACTTCCATCATCATTTTCTATTTCTAAACCATTCATTAATGCACCTAATTATGTTTATATAAATAGAGTAGCATTTGAATTGATAAAAAGTAGATGTAAGTGAGAAATAATTGTTTTTTTTGAGAAAACTATCTCAATGCTTTATTTGAAGGTGAAATAGCCATTTTTAATAGTTGATTAAATCGTCAACTCTGGTTGATAAAATCGTCAACTTGCAGTTGATTAAAAAATCAACTTCGGTTGATAAAATCATCAACTTTTATTTCTTACAGGCTTTGATTTTATTGGTGTTGAGAGGTTCTTAAGATGTAAGATTTTATTAAGACCTTTAAGAGAGATGTAATTTACTATGCGCATTGTAGATAAAAGTACTTTAACTAAATAGTAGCATTTTCTTATTTAGTTGTTTTCGTTTGCGGCAGGTACTGCCGTTATTTACTTTGTTTTTTTGTAAAGGCAGAGAAGCAGAGAAGCATTAAAAGCTATTTGGCTATCCCTTCCTGTTGGTTCATACCAGTCTATTGACCGTCTGTAACGTCCCCTAAAGGGTCCTGACGGTCAAGCTGGGCTAAGCCTGCCCGGATAGTGCGCCCGCGCCTATGCGGCGTTCGGGCGGGGTCTTATCGCGTAATAGATACAGCCATAATCAGGTAATTCAATATCGCTCAATCTTTACTGCTTGGCGTGGAAGAGTCACTTTCTTTTTCAGCCCTTTCCTGCATTTTTTCTTTCGCACGTATAGCGGCTTTTTCTTTAAACTCTATCGCACTTGCCGCGACTTCTATACTTCCTCTTTTTAACGATTCGACAATTGCTTTTCTTTCTTTGTAAATTATTTTCATATTTCCAAATATAAACCAAGCAAAAATCAAAACCAGTATAACTGCGAATTTTAGATTGGGGCTGCGAGGCTCAACTAGAAAAACAATCACACCAAATACAAAAAAAACAAAAAAGGCACTTAAATTAAATTTAAGCAGAGAGCGAAACAGAATTTTCATTAATTAATTCCCGCTATTCCTATGAGCCGTTTTTGTCGGACGGAGCAAGAAAATATGCAGTTAGACCAAAAAATAAAATTATTGGCCCTAATACATAAGTCACTTGAACCCCGATATATGAGACAGTGCACCATATAAGAATATAAAGCGCCAATGCCCCTAAACATATTGCTAGTGATTTTTCGTATATCCATTTTCGCACTGTTAATCACCCCTCCCTTTCCTATGCGGAAAGGTATCATTTCTCTCCTATTTTTACACAGGCTGAATGTTTTCGACGTTCAGAGGTGGTGCGAAATACTGGCTGGACCAGTGAGTGTCTTATCGACTAGTAGATACAGCCATGCTCGCAACCGCGATAGGGGTTGATCGAGCGATCGAACGGCAAGTCCGGCGAGTTGTTGCGGGTGATGATGCTCTTGGCCGTTTCGATACGCACTTCAGTGCCCTGGGTTGGCGGCACTTCCTGAAACCAGCCATCATCCTCGGCCACACTGACAGTCGGCGCAAAACGGTTGTGCAGGCTGGTCGCCGTGCCCCGGCCACGGGGCGGCAGAGGTGCAGACATGAAAACGCGCCTATACTGTTTTTATATACAGTATAGGGGCGTCATCGTTATGACCAGTGCCGTTTAGCGGCCAGCACGGGATCAGTGCTTTTGGGTCACCTGCCCCAGGTCATCGCCCGAGGTGGTGCGCATATCACTCTTGCGCAGGTCCGCCACGTCGCTGGCTTTTACCGGTGCGCCTTTATTGCCCCAGCTGCCACGAACGAAACTGACCACATCCGCCACTTCCTGATCCGACAACCGCCAGGCAAACGCCGGCATGGTAAAGGTCGAAGGCGCCGTGTGCGTAGCCGGCAGGGTGCCGCCGTTCAACACGATGTTGATCAATGACGTGGCATCCGCCGTCTGCAACACCGGGTTACCCGCCAGCGCCGGGAACACCCGCGTATAGCCATGGCCGTCGGTACGGTGGCAGGCCGCGCAGTTGTCGATGTACACCGACGCGCCCGGCTTGCTGTCATCACCTTTCCACAGCGCCTCGGCCACCTGTTTGTCGTACTGGTGCGGCTGGTCCTTGGGATCGACCGCCGGCAGGCTCTTGAGGTAACGGGCGATGGCGGTCAGGTCGTCCTGGGACATGTATTGCATGCTGTGGACCACAACATCGCTCATGCCGCCAAACACTGCGCTGCGATCACTGCGACCGGTCTTGAGGAATTGCACCAGTTGCTCCTCGCTCCAACTGCCGAGGCCGTCCTTGTGGTCGCCGCGCAGGCTTTTCGCAATCCAGCCTTCCAACGGCGCGCTGCCGGACAGGAACGCGTTGCCGTCAGTGGCACTGAGGGCTTTTTCCTGCATGGTCAGGGCACGCGGTGTATGGCAGGCGCCACAGTGGCCGAGGCCTTCAACCAGATAGGCGCCCCGGCTGACTACAGGGTCGGCAGCCGCTTGTGGCGGATGCTCCTCGACCGTCGGCGCAAACATCCAGCGCCAGGCCGCCAATGGCCAGCGCATGCTCAAGGGCCACGGAATATCGCTGTCCTTGTTTTCTTGGGCGACCGGCTCAACACCCTTCATGAAGTACGCATACAACGCCTGCATGTCGCTGTCGCTGACACGCGCGTAGGACGGATACGGCATCGCCGGGTAAAGCGTACTGCCGTTCTTGGCGACGCCATGGCGCACGGCCTTGTCGAAGTCCTCGAAGCTGTAGTCGCCCAGCCCAGTCTTGTCCGAGGTGATGTTGGTGGAGTAAATCACGCCGATCGGGGTTTCCATCGGCAGGCCGCCCGCAAAGGGTTTGCCGCCCTTGGCGGTGTGGCAGGCCACGCAGTCACCGGCGCGGGCCAGGTATTCGCCTTGCTTGATCAAGTCGGTTTCGGCGGCGCTCACCGAGCAGCTGCTGAACAGGGCGAAACTGGCGATAACAAGTGCTTTCATGGTCATCGCTCCTTATGCCTGAACCAGTGGGCCGGGGTTTTTCAGGTACTGCTCGCGGATCGCCCGCGCCGACCAGTAGGTCAACGCCGCCACCAGGCCGGTAGGGTTGTAGCCCAAGCCTTGTGGGAAAGCCGACGCGCCGGGGACAAACACGTTGTGCACGTCCCAGGATTGCAGGTAGCGGTTCAACGCACTGGTTTTCGGGTCGGTGCCCATGATTGCGCCACCGTTGAGGTGGGTGGTCTGGTAGGACGCGGTGTTGAAGTGCTCACCGACTTTTTTGCCGAGCACGGCGATGGCCTTGGGGTTCATCGCAGCTGCGACCTTGCCCATTTTCTCCATCATGAAGCGGTTCATCTTGATGTCGTTTTCCTGCCAGTCGAACGTCATCCGCAGCAAGGGCAGGCCGTAGGCATCGCGATACACCGGGTCCAGATCCAGGTAGTTGCCCCGGTAGGATTGATGCGCACCGTGGGAGTCCATCGACACCTGATGGGTGTAGTAATCGGCGGTTGCGCGCTTCCAGGCACTGCCCCAGGCCGGAGTGCCTGGCGGGTTGGACGTACCGGCAATCGGCCGGCTGCCGGCCTGGTTGACCCACATCGGCGAACCGCCGACAAAGCCGTGCGGCCCGTGGTCGAAGTTATCCGCGTTGAAATCATCAATGGCCACGCCATTGCCGCCCGCACCGATGAAGTTGTTGGTGTGGGTGTCCTTGTCGAAGAAGGCCTTGATGGTGCCCATGTTCTGGTAGGCGAAGTTCCTGCCCACCACGCCCTCATTGGTAGTCGGGTCGTAAGGCTTGCCGATGCCCGACAGCAGCATCAGCCGCACGTTGTTGAACTGGAAAGAACCGATGATCACCAGGTCTGCCGGCTGCTCGCATTCGCGCCCCTGGGCGTCGATATAGGTCACGCCGGTGGCCTTGCTCTTGGTGCTGTCGAGGTTGACCTTGAGCACGTGGGAATTGGCCCGCAGCTCAAAGTTCGGCACCTGACGCAGCGCCGGCAGGATGTTCACGTTCGGCGAAGCCTTGGAGTACATGTAGCACACGTAGCCGCTGCAGAAACCGCAGAAGTTGCACGGGCCCATCTGCGCGCCGTAAGGGTTGGTGTACGGCCCCGAGGTGTTGGCTGAAGGCAAGTTGTAGGGTTTGTAACCGACCTCGGCAGCCGCTTTCTGAAACAGCTGTGCGGAGACGGTGTTTTTCTGCGCTTCCAACGGGAACGGGTTGGAGCGATCCGGCGCATACGGGTTACCGCCGCGGCCTTCGCCCACCAACTGGCCTTTCACCGTCCAGGCCTGGCCGGAGGTGCCGAAGACTTTTTCCGCGTAGTCGAAAAACGGCTCCAGCTCTTCGTAGCTCACGCCGAAGTCCTGGATGGTCATGTCCTTGGGAATGAAGTTCTTGCCGTAGCGCTCTTCATAGTGGCTGCGCATGCGCAACTCGATCGGGTCGACACGAAAATGCACGCCCGACCAGTGCAGGCCTGCACCGCCCACGCCATTGCCCGGCAGGAAAGCGCCCAACTGACGGTTGGGCAGGGCGACGTCATTCACGCTATGGCGAATCGTCACCGTCTCCTTGGAAATGTCCTGGAAGAGTTTTTTACGCACGCTGTAGGTCAGTTCGTCGATGACCTGGGGATAGTTGCCGTCCGGGTAAGTGTCCTGCATCGGGCCGCGCTCCAGCGCTACCACGTTGAGGCCAGCCTCCGTCAGCTCCTTGGCCATGATCGCGCCGGTCCAACCGAAACCGACGATCACCGCATCCACTTTCTTCATGATGGTCGCCACGTTTATGCCCTCTCGCCGCGAATGGAAACAGCCGGGAAGGGGTATTGCTCGTTGCGTTCAACCCAGTCCATGAAATCGGCGCGGGCGCCGGGGAAGCCGATCATGGTCCAGCCGACCATGCCTTTGTTGCCTCCGTGGATCGGGTCGCAGAAGAAGCCTTCCTTGGTGTTTTGCAGCAGCAGGTTGAAAAACATCTTCGCCGGCACCGCCTCGAAATGCGCGGTCATTTCGCCGCCGCCCGCCTCCATACGCCGCAGCATGTCGTCCTGGGTAGCGCTGTCTTGAGCAGCAAAAGCTTTCCCATTGAACGCCTTCGACCACGCATCCGTGGCAGCAATGCCCAGGCGATAGATATCCTTGGGCACCAATTTGCTCTGCCAGCCCATCTCCGGCGCCGCGTCGGCGTTGAACGGGCCTTGCATGAACCACAGCGCGCCGGCGGCATACGGCGTGTTCATCTGGCGGTCGATGTATTCCGGCGCGCCGGCTTCCAGGGCGCCAGGGCCTTGGGCATCAGCGGGAATCAAGCGTGCGACGGCGGCGTTGATAAACGCCCACTCTTCGGCGCTGAAGTAGCTCGGCTCATAGGCTTTGTCGCTGACCGGCGGTTTAGCCTCGGCGGCCTGCGCCGGCTCCGGCGTGGCCATCAACATCGAGCCACCAAAGCCGGTGCTGGCAACCGTGACCACCGGGATCAAGGTCAAGGATTTGCGTAAAAAGTCACGCCGGGGGTTGTCTTGATCTTGATCAGACATGGGTGCACCTCATCATGTGGTCACGGGTTTATCCGCCGCTTCTGGGAGCAGCGTGAAGACTTGCCAGGAAATGGGATCCAAAGGGATAGAACACACCGGCAATCAATAGTTACAAATGATAGCAGGCTAAGCATTCAGAGGAATCGATTCAGCGAGAAAAACACCGGATCAGGCCGGGTATTCACGATTCTTTGACGAGAACCTCACGCCGCGTTGACCCCCCGCAGGCGAATCTGTGGCCCATCAGCCATTTCCCTAGTCGGTTACAATGCGCATGTTCGAGATTCGACTGCTGCCTGCCCTCGGCATGGCGTTCCTGGCCCTGTTCGCCACCGCCCAGGCCCAGGCCGACGGCACCTCATCGCTGCGTTCAGCGGAATGGGCGCAGCCGGTGGGCGACAAATTCAACTTGCACCAAATGACGCCCACGCTGTATCGCAGCGCGTTGCCAACCAGCGATGCGCTACCGGTTTTGCAAAATCTGAAGATCGGCACGGTAATCAATTTTTTGCCGGAATCTGATGCGTCGTGGCTGAAGACATCTGATATCAAACAGGTGCAGCTGACTTATCGCACCAACCACGTCGACGATTCCGACGTACTCGCTGCGCTAAGGGCGATCCAGGATGCCGAAACCAAAGGCCCGGTGCTGATGCACTGCAAACATGGCTCCGACCGCACCGGCCTGATGGCGGCCATGTATCGCGTGGTGATCCAGGGCTGGAGCAAGGAAGATGCGCTGAACGAGATGACCTTGGGCGGTTTCGGCAGCAGCAGTGGCTTCAAGGACAGCGTTCGCTACATGATGAAGGCCGATGTCGACAAGTTACGCACAGCCTTGGCGAATGGCGATTGCAGCACCAGCGCGTTTGCGCTGTGCTCGATGGAAGATTGGATCACTACAACGGGCAAAGACGAGAAAAAATTGTAGCGCGCCTTTCTGTGGGAGCCGGGCTTGCCCGCGATGCAGGCAACGCGGTGTATCAGTTGCGCCGCGTTGAGGCTATCGCAGCATAGGTATCTACACAACAATCCTCCGTGGCGAACGGGCTTGCCCCGCGTTGGGCTGCGTAGCAGCCCCATTACAGGCGCCGAGTTCATCCAAATAGAACTCGGTCGTCAGGTTTTGGGGCCGCTTCGCATCCCCACGCGGGGCAAGCCCGCTCGCCACAACAAGCCAGATCCCACAGAAGTCGCGCCCCCACAGCAAGTGGGGGCGGGCGTCAGTCTTTTTTCAGCTTGGGGTTGGGGAAAAACTGCACCGCCTGCACTTTCGGGTCCGCCGGCGCTTTCAACGCCGATGTATTGACCCGCGTGCCCAATTCCTTGGGCACCGACAGACCTTGGTCATTCAACGTGTCGGTATAACCGCAGGCCACGCATTCGCGGTGCGGCACGTTGTCTTCGGTCCACATCTTCAACTTGTCCGGCTCGCTGCACGCCGGGCAGACCGCCCCGGCGATAAATTGCTTTTTGGTGATCACAGGCCCTTCACTCATGCTGCCGCGTCCTCACTCAGGCCGCTGTGGCGCAAGAGTGCGTCAATCGACGGCGCACGTCCGCGGAAGTCGACGAACAGCACCATCGGCGCTTGGGAACCACCACGAGCCAGAATGGCTTCGCGGAACGCACGGCCGGTTTCGGCATTGAGCACGCCGTCTTCTTCAAACTTGGAGAAGGCATCCGCCGACAACACTTCCGCCCACTTGTAGCTGTAGTAACCCGCCGCGTAACCGCCGGCGAAGATGTGCGCGAAGCTGTTAGGGAAGCGGTTGTACGCAGGCGGGCGCATCACCGAGACTTCATCGCGCACGCCTTCAAGCACTTGCGCCACGCTGCGGCCATCGCCATGGGTGGCGTGCAGTTCGAAGTCGAACAGCGAGAATTCCAGCTGGCGCACCATCATCAGGCCGGACTGGAAGTTTTTCGCCGCGAGCATTTTTTCCAGCAGGTCCTGGGGCAGCGGCTCGCCGGTTTCATAGTGGCCGGAGATCAGCGCCAGGCCTTCCGGCTCCCAGCACCAGTTCTCCATAAACTGGCTTGGCAATTCCACCGCATCCCAGGCCACGCCGTTGATACCGGAGACGCCGGCGTGTTCGACTCGGGTCAGCAGGTGGTGCAGGCCGTGGCCGAATTCGTGGAACAGGGTGGTCACTTCATCGTGGGTCAGCAGGGCAGGCTTGCCGCTGTCGGCCGGGGTGAAGTTGCACACCAGGTTGGCTACCGGGCTTTGCAGCACGCCGTCGACGGTGCGGCGACGGTCGCGTGCGCCGTCCATCCAGGCACCGCCACGCTTGTTGGCGCGGGCGTACAGGTCGAAGAAGAAACGGCCGACGTGTTGGCCGTTTTCCTTGATTTCAAACAGGCGAACGTCCGGATGCCAGGTGTCGAAGCCTTTTTGCTCGGCGATTTCGATGCCGTACAGGCGCTGGACGATGGCAAACAGGCCGCCCAGTACTTTGTCGATCGGGAAGTAGGCGCGCAGGGCTTCCTGAGACACGCTGTAACGTTGCTCGCGGAGTTTTTCGCCGTAGAAACCGCTGTCCCAGCTTTGCAGGTCGGCGCAGCCTTGTTCGGCAGCGTAAGCCTTGAGCTGTTGCAGGTCCTGGGCGGCAAACGGCTTGCTGCGCTTGGCCAGGTCCCGCAGGAAGCTCAGCACCTGGTCGCTGGACTCAGCCATCTTGGTGGCCAGGCTCAGCTCGGAGAACGAGGCGTAGCCCAACAGTTTGGCCAGCTCCTGACGCAAGTCGAGGATCTGTTCCATCACCGGGCCGTTATCATTCTTGCCGGCATTCGGGCCTTGGTCCGACGCACGGGTGCAGTAGGCCGCGTAGACCTCTTCACGCAGAGCGCGGTCGTGGGCGTAGGTCATCACCGCGTAGTAGCTGGGGAATTCCAGGGTGATCAGCCAGCCGTCGAGGCCTTTGGCCTGGGCGGCGGCGGCCATTTGCGCCTTGGCCGAGTCGGTCAGGCCGGCGAGGGTGGCTTCATCGGTGACGTGTTTGGTCCAGGCTTGGGTGGCGTCCAACAGTTGGTTGGAAAATTTGCTGCCCAGCTCGGAGAGCTTGCTCTGCACTTCGGCGTAACGCTTTTGCTGCTCAGGCGGCAAATCGATACCCGACAAGCGGAAGTCGCGCAGCGAGTGCTCGAGGATGGTTTTTTGCGCCACGTCGAAACCGGCGGCTTCCGGGCTGTTGGCCAGGGCTTCAAAGGCCTGGAACAGCGCGCGGTTCTGGCCCATCTCGGTGGAGTAGGCGCTCAATGCCGGCAGGCAAGCCTCATAAGCTTCACGCAACTCGGCACTGTTGCACACGGCATTCAGGTGGCTGACCGGGCTCCAGGCCGCGCCCAGGCGGTCATTCAATTCGTCCATCGCCAGCACGAGCCCGGCCCATGTCGGATTTTTACCCTGGCTTTGCAGGATGCCTTCGATGGCGACGCGATTGTCGGCGAGGATCTGTTCAATGGCCGGCTGTACGTGCTCGGCACGGATCGCCGAGAACGGCGGCAGGTCGTAGGACTGCAGAAGAGGGTTGTTCGCGCTCACGGTTGGCACCTTGGCTGAAGAAACATGTAAGAACAAAGATGGGGCCATCTTAATTACAATCAACACCCACCGCAGCTATCAGCACACAAGAGAGAGGCTATCGTGACCCTTCGCACCTATCAGAACCACACGCCAACCCTGGGCGCCGGGGCTTTTGTCGATATTTCGGCGGTGGTGATCGGCGATGTCGAAATCGGCGCCGACAGCTCGGTATGGCCGCTGACCGTGATTCGCGGCGACATGCACCGCATCCGCATCGGTGCGCGCACCAGCGTGCAGGACGGCTGCGTGCTGCACATTACCCACGCCGGGCCGTTCAATCCTGACGGCTTCCCACTGCTGATCGGCGATGACGTGACCATCGCCCACAAAGTCATGCTGCACGGCTGCAGCGTCGGCAACCGCATCCTGATCGGCATGGGCAGCATCGTGATGGACGGCGCGGTGGTGGAAGACGACGTGATCATCGGCGCCGGCAGCCTGGTGCCACCGGGCAAGAAACTCGAGAGCGGTTTTTTGTACGTGGGCAGCCCGGTTAAACAAGTCCGCGCGCTGACTGACAAGGAACGCGCCTTTTTCACCTACAGCGCGGCGAACTACGTGAAGCTCAAAGACCTGCACTTGGCGGAAGGATTCGACCGATGACCCGGCGTTATCAAACCGTCCTGTTCGACCTGGATGGCACCCTGACCGACCCGCGCGAGGGCATTACCCGTTCGATTCAGTACGCCCTCGCCAAGCTCGGCATCGATGAACCGGACCTGACCAAGCTGGAACACTTTATCGGCCCGCCGCTGCTGCAAGCCTTCATGCAGTTCTACGGCTTTGATGAGGCCAAGGCCTGGGAAGCGGTGAATTTCTACCGCGAGCGTTTCAAGGTCACCGGGCTGTATGAAAACCGCGTGTTCGACGGCGTGATGCCGCTACTGGAAGAGCTGAACGGCCAGGGCCGCCAACTGTATGTGGCCACGTCCAAGCCGTGGGTGTTCGCCCGCGAGATTGCCCGGCATTTCGATTTTGCCAAGCACTTCAAAGTGATCTACGGCAGCGAACTGGACGGCACGCGCACCAACAAAGTCGAGTTGATTGCGCACTTGATGAGTGAAGAGCGCCTGGACCCGGCGACCACCTTGATGATTGGTGATCGCAAGCATGACCTGATCGGCGCGCGCAGCAATGGGCTGGACTCGGCGGCGGTGGGGTATGGGTTTGGCAGTTTTGAAGAGCTGAATGCCGAGGCGCCGACCTGGCATTTTGAGACGCTGGATGAGATGCATCAGGCGTTTTTGCAGCGCGCTTGAGGCCGCTATCGCAGCGATGCGGCGACCCGACAAGCCAGCTCCCACATTTGACCGCATTCTCATGTTGAAACTGGGTCAAGTGTGGGAGCTGGCTTGCCTGCGATAAGGCCCTAACGGCTTACACTCTCCAACCGCCTCAACGCCGCCTTACGCTGCTCCACCGGCAACCCACCCAGCTTCTCCACCGCCGCATAGAACTTCACCCAATCCCCACCTTCCTGCGCAAACAACGCCGCAAACGCCGGCACCCATTGGTCATACAGCCCAAATGGCAACAGCCGCGCGTTGTTCAGCGGCTGGTTGATCCACAGGTCATAACGCTTGTCGCCGCCCCATTGGCTATCGCGCATCTGCCGATACTCACTGCGCAAACGCTCGAACTGCGCCGCCTTGGCCTGGCGCATCACATCGGCTGCCAACGGCTGTGCGTAGAGCGTTTCCAGGCGTTTGCGGGTATCAAGCACCAGCCGGATAAACTGATCACGCTGCTGCAACGTCGCATTGCTCAAAGGCGCCAAGCCCCGCGCCGCACGCCACTGGCGCGTGCCTTCCTGCTCGACGAAGTTGGCATATGACTCGTTGAACTCGGTGTCATCCTTTACATAAAACCGCTGGTGCGCCAGCTCATGAAAAATCAGCGTGGCCAGGCGCTCATCACCCCAGTTCATCATCGAGCTCATGATCGGGTCGTTGAACCAGCCCAGGGTGGAGTAGGCCTCGACGCCGCCAATCGACACGTCCATGCCTTGTTGCCGCAACAACGCCGCCGCGCCGCGCGCCGCGCCCTGGTTGTAATAACCGCGATAGGCGACGCATCCGGCAATCGGGAAGCAATGGGTTTGGGGGGAGAGGGAAAATTCCGTCGTGGCAAAGACGTTCCAGACCACATAAGGCCGGCCAATGTCGGCGTACAACCGGTAACTCTGGTTGTCGGGCAGGTGCAGGTGTTCACTGGCAAAGGCGCGTGCCTTCTGCGATTGCACCAGGTGATCACGCAATACCTGTGGGCGAGAAGGGTCCGCGATGACCTCGGCAACCGGCTCGCGAGCCCGCAGCAATTGCCACTGGCCGCTGGCCAACTGGCTGTAATAACTGACGCTGGAACAGCCGCTGAGCAGCGCAACCATTAACCCTGGAAGAAAACGCCTCAACATGCTCCGACTGCTCCTGGGTGATTGGCTCGCCAGACTATCCTGCCCACGCGGAATTTTTCCATGCCCAAGCGTGTTTATACTCATGAGGAGTCTGCTGCCATCGGCGCCAGGCTCAATTCCTACTTACGTTGAGTGCCTGCCATGCGCCAGCTCTTGCTTCCCATCACCGCCCTGTTTCTCAGCGCCTGCGCTTCGACGCCGATTCCGCCCGTCGACCCGCATCAGGCCTGGGTCGATTTCACCACCCCCACGCCGGGCGCCAAGTTGGTCATGGCTCAGCGCCTCGATGGCAAGAACCTCAACGACGGGCGTTTTTTCCAGGTGCCACCGGGCAGCCACGAATTGATGGTGCGCTTTGATTTCGAGGTGAACACGGGTGCAGGTTTTGGCGGGCTGGACCAGACGCACGACCGAACCTGCTTCATGACCTTGCAGTACGACAACTTCCAGGCAGGCCAGCACTATGTGCTGGAAGGGCGCTCGCTGGCCTTCACGCCCAACATTCGGCTGTACAACTCAGCGCGTCAGTTGCTGGCCCAGGAACGCAGCGTGAACTGCATCTGATCAGTCGTTGTTCTTCTGGTAGACGATGGCTTTGGTGCCGTTCTCACAGCTGCCGACGACCATGGCGCTGTCGTGCTTGTCGGCTTCTTCCTTGCTGACAACCTCAAGGGTGTAGGACGGCACGGCGTTAGCCTGGATCTTGACCTCGATTTCTTTCCTGAGCTCTTCACAATCTTTTGGCGCGGCCACGGCCGAAGTGGCCAAAACACCGCAGATGATCGCCAAGGCAAAACGTTTCATGTGTGTAGCTCCCTGAATGCATGCGCACGGGTGTGCGCCTAAGCTGCATAGGCTATTCGACCACAGTTTCGAAACGCGAGTTCTGATTTAAAGCAGAACTGGATGTGGGAGCGGGCTTGTGTGGGAGCTGGCTTGCCTGCGATGGCCTCACCTCGATGCAACTGAAAAACCGAGGTGTACCTATCGCGGGCAAGCCCGACTCCCACACAAACCCGCTCCCACACTGGATCTACGGTGTTACGCAGACCGCATTAGCTGACGAGCGTGGCATCCAGGCTGATTTTTGCATTCAGCACCTTGGAGACTGGGCAGCCTTCCTTGGCCTTTTTGCTCAGCTCATCGAACTGCGCCTGGCTTGCGCCCGGGATCTTGGCTTTCAGCACCAAATGCACAGCGGTAATCGCAAAACCACCGTCTACCTGGTCCAGGGTCACTTCAGCCTGGGTATCAATGCTGTCAGCCTTGAGGCCGGCATCACCCAGAATCATGGAAAACGCCATGGAGAAACAGCCGGCGTGCGCCGCGCCAATCAGTTCTTCAGGGTTTGTGCCCTTGCCGCCTTCGAAACGGGCCTTGAAGCCGTAAGGCGCTTCGCGCAGCACGCCGGTTTCGGTGGAAATGGAACCCAGGCCTGTCTTCAGATCACCTTCCCAATGCGCGGATGCTTTTTTAACGATACTCATAGCGGTCTCCTCGAACGGTGGTTTTGCTTCAGTAAGGGTTCTGAGGATAGAAGCTCTGGCAAAGTTCATCTTGTCGGAGAAACCTAGCAATTCAGTAGGAAATTTACCCGACCGCTATTGAATCTCGGGTATATGCCCTCATTGCATAGACCATGCACATGAAGCGGCAGGTTTTGGTTCGTCTATAAGCCTGCGCACCTAATGGAGAAGCAGGCTTATGAAATCGCTGTCCGACGTGAAGTTTTCGACCCTCGACCTCGTGCCCGTGCGCGCCAACGGGAGCATCGCGCAGTCGTTGCGCAACTCCCTGGACTTGGCCCAACACGTGGAAAAGTTCGGCTACAACCGTTTTTGGGTGGCTGAGCACCACAACATGGACGGCATCGCCAGTTCGGCTACCTCGGTATTGCTGGGTTATTTGGCCGGTGGCACCTCGACGATTCGCGTCGGCTCCGGCGGCATCATGCTGCCCAACCACGCGCCGTTGGTGATTGCCGAACAGTTCGGCACACTGGAAAGCCTGTATCCCGGCCGTATCGACCTGGGTTTGGGCCGCGCCCCCGGTTCCGACCAGATGACCGCGCGCGCCCTGCGCCGTGAGCGCTCAGGCAGCGCGGACGACTTCCCGGATGACGTCGCCGAACTGGTGGCCTACCTGGGCCCACGCACGCCCGACCAACGGATCATCGCCGTTCCGGGCACCGGCACCAATGTGCCGGTGTGGCTGCTCGGTTCTAGCCTGTTCAGCGCACAGCTGGCCGGTGAGCGCGGTTTGCCCTACGCCTTCGCCTCACATTTCGCACCGCGTTTGATGCATGAGGCGATTCGCGTGTATCGCAATCACTTCAAGCCTTCAGCAGTGTTGGACAAGCCCTACGTGATGCTCGGCATTCCGCTGGTGGCCGCCGACACCGACGAGCAAGCCGATTACTTGGCCACTTCGGTGTACCAGCGCATCCTCGCGCTGATGCGCGGGCAGAGCCTGGTACAGCGCCCGCCGGTAAAAACCATGGACGGCCTGTGGCTGCCCCATGAAAAAGACGCCGTCGGCAGCTTCCTCGGCCTGGCCATGGTCGGCAGCCCGGCGAAGATCCGCGCCAAACTGGAGGTGCTGATCGAACAGACCGGCGCCGATGAGCTGATCTTCACCAGCGACCTGTACGAGCACGCCGACCGGATTCATTCCTACGAGCTGCTGGCGCAGGTGATGAAGGGCTGATAACCCAAAGGCAAAAAAAAACCGACGCACTCGCGTCGGTTTTTTATGTCTGCAACACGGGATTAACCGCGCTTGTAGGCGATTTCCTTGGTGCCGCCTTCGCAGCTGCCGACGACTGTGTGGTCGCTGGGTGCTGCGCCTTTATCTACCACTTCCAGCGAATAACCCGAAGCGCCCTTGGCGTCGATTTTCGCTGCAATTTCACTTTTAAGCTCTTCACAAGGCTTGCCCGCCGCCAGGGCTGTGCCCGCAATGCTCAACAAACCTACCGCTAACAGGAACTTCTTCATCCGATACTTTCCTTGCGCTGATCGAAAAGAGCGTGCCGACGCTTATCGCATCGGCACCCATTGTTTGTAGCGCAGGTTATGGCAATCGGCCAGTCAGCAAAGTTCAACTCACCGGATCAACTACTGGCAATTCGGAACCCCACCTTCAGCGTGACCTGGAAGTGCGCGGCCTTGCCGTCCTTGATGTGACCACGGGTTTCGGTCACTTCAAACCACTCCAAGTGCTTGATGCTCTTGTGCGCCTCGGCGATTGCGTTGTTGATGGCGTCTTCGATGCTGGTGGTCGAAGAACCGACCAGTTCGACTTTCTTGTACGTGTGATGATCAGACATAGCGTTTTCTCCTGAGGTCTATAGTCAGCGTAGCAGTCAATGTTCGTACTGCTTCTGGCGACTGTTCCTACCTGAAAGTTCAGATTTACTGCACTTTCTGAAAACGCCGTAGTCGGTATCTACACATGCCACTCAATCACTTCAGGAGAGTCCACATGGCCAACACTTCTTTACGCAAAGCGTCGCTGGAAAGCATGGAAGCCGAGATTTCGAGCCTGCTCAAGTCCCTTGAGAGCCTCAAGGATGATGCGTCCGATGAGTCGCGCAAAACGCTGAAGGCCCTGAAAAGCAATGCCGAGAATGCACTCAAGCATTCCCGTCACCTGATCAGCGATGCCTACGAAGAAAGCAAAGTCAAAATCCGCGAAACCGGTGTTGCAACCCGTGACTACGCACAAGAGCACCCATGGACTACCGCCGGCGTTGCCGTTGGCGCGCTGGGTCTGCTGGCGGCTTACCTGCTGTGCAAACGCGGCGACTGATTGACCGGCTACAACGGCTGGCGCAGCAACTCAGCCTTGAGCCACTGCGCCAACTGACCCGCGCGCCCATCTGCGGCGCGCTTGGGTAGCCACAACGCCAGGTGCGCCGGGGTTTCGCAAAAACCCCACGGCGCCACCAGGCGACCCGCTCGCAGGTCCTCTGCCACCAGCGGTTCTGGCGCAATTGCCACCCCCAAACCTGCCACCGCAGCCTCCAGCAAATAATACAAATGCTCAAACCCCTGGCCGTGTTTCAACGCGTCGGGCGCGATGCCGTGTTGCTGCGCCCAACTGGGCCAGGCTTGCGGGCGGGAAGTGGTGTGCAACAGGGCTTCGTCGCACAGGGCTTGCGGCGGTGCCTGACGCAGGCGCTCGTACCCGGCGAAGCGCGGGCTCATCACCGGGCCGATGCGTTCGCTGGCCAACTCGTACACCTGCATATCTGCGGGCCACGGCGGTTCGGCGAACACCAGCAGGGCATCGAGGCCGGGGCGCCGCGGGTCGAGGTCACCGTCACCCGCCGACAGGTGCAGGCGCAAATCCGGCAAGTCGGCGTTCAGGCGACCCAGGCGCGGGATCAACCAGCGCGCCAGCAAACTGCCCGAACACCCGAGTACAAAAGGTGCGTCGGCGCTGGCCTGGGTCAGTTCGGCGCAAACGTCCCTTAAACGCTCGAAGGCTTCAGCGCTGGCATCCCGCAGCCGAACGCCGGAATCTGTGAGTTTAAGGCCGCGACCGTCCTTGGCGAACAAGCTGACACCTAAATGCTCTTCAAGCACCTTCAACTGTCGGCTGACGGCGCCGTGGGTCACATGGAGTTGCTCAGCCGCCTGGCTGACGCTGTTGAGCCGGGCAGTGGCTTCAAACGCGCGCAAGGCATTGAGGGGCGGAAGGTCTCGGCTCATCTGTGAGTTTTCCTGACAGGTTACGGCGATCTTATCGGTTTTCAGCGTAGCGCGTCAGGGGTAGAGTGGCCGTCATTGCCTCTCCTCACCTTTTTAACGGAGCGCCCCATGACTCAGTCCCAGACCGATCTTCGCAACGGCCCTGACGCCAACGGCCTGTTTGGCGCGTTCGGCGGCCGTTACGTCGCCGAAACCCTGATGCCGTTGATCCTCGACCTGGCCCGCGAATACGAAGCGGCCAAGATCGATCCGGCGTTCAACGAGGAACTGGCCTACTTCCAGCGCGACTACGTCGGACGCCCAAGCCCGCTGTATTTTGCTGAGCGCCTGACCGAGTTCTGCGGCGGCGCCAAGATCTACCTCAAGCGCGAAGAGCTGAACCACACCGGCGCGCACAAGATCAACAACTGCATCGGCCAGATCCTGCTGGCACGGCGCATGGGCAAAAAACGCATCATCGCCGAGACCGGCGCCGGCATGCACGGCGTGGCAACCGCCACCGTGGCCGCGCGCTTTGGCCTCGATTGCGTGATCTACATGGGCACCACCGACATCGAGCGCCAGCAAGCCAACGTGTTCCGCATGAAGCTGCTCGGCGCCGAAGTGATCCCCGTGGTCGCCGGCACCGGCACCCTCAAGGACGCGATGAACGAAGCCCTGCGTGACTGGGTGACCAACGTCGACAGCACCTTCTATCTGATCGGCACCGTGGCCGGCCCACACCCGTACCCGGCGATGGTGCGCGACTTCCAGGCCGTGATCGGCAAGGAAACCCGCGACCAGATGCAAGCCCAGGAAGGCCGCTTGCCGGACAGCCTGGTGGCCTGCATCGGCGGTGGCTCCAACGCCATGGGCCTGTTCCACCCGTTCCTGGATGACGCCAGCGTCGAGATTATTGGCGTTGAAGCGGCCGGCTACGGCATCGAAACCGGCAAGCATGCCGCCAGCCTCAACGGCGGCGTACCGGGCGTGCTGCACGGCAACCGCACCTTCCTGCTGCAGGACGACGACGGCCAGATTATCGACGCCCACTCGATTTCCGCCGGCCTCGACTACCCCGGCATCGGCCCTGAACACGCGTGGTTGCATGATATCGGCCGTGCTCAATACACCTCGGTGACTGACGACGAGGCCCTGATCGCATTCCACAAATGCTGCCGTCTGGAAGGGATTATTCCGGCACTGGAAACCGCCCACGCCTTGGCCGAAGTGTTCAAACGCGCACCGAATCTGCCGAAGGATCACCTGATGGTGGTCAACCTCTCCGGCCGTGGCGACAAAGACATGCAGACCGTGATGCACCATATGGAACAGTCGAAGCAGGAGAAACACTGATGAGCCGCCTGCAAACCCGCTTTGCGCAGCTGAAAGAACAAAACCGCGCCGCCCTGGTGACCTTCGTCACCGCTGGCGACCCGGGTTATGACACCTCGCTGGCGATCCTCAAGGGCTTGCCTGCCGCGGGTGCCGACGTGATCGAGCTGGGCATGCCCTTCACCGACCCGATGGCCGACGGCCCGGCGATTCAACTGGCCAACATCCGTGCGCTGGAAGCCAAGCAGAACCTGGCGAAAACCCTGCAGATGGTCCGCGAGTTCCGCAAAGACAACCACGACACGCCGCTGGTGTTGATGGGCTACTTCAACCCGATCCACAAATACGGCGTGCCGCAGTTCATTGCTGACGCGAAAGAAGCCGGCGTTGACGGCCTGATCGTGGTCGACATGCCGCCCGAGCATAACGGCGAACTGTGCGACCCGGCCCAGGCTGCAGGCATCGACTTTATCCGCCTGACCACGCCGACCACCGATGACGTGCGCCTGCCAACCGTGCTGAACGGCAGCTCCGGCTTCGTGTACTACGTGTCGGTGGCCGGTGTGACCGGTGCCGGTGCCGCCACCCTGGAGCACGTCGAAGAAGCCGTGACCCGCCTGCGTCGCCACACCGACCTGCCGATCAGCATCGGTTTTGGTATTCGCACGCCGGAACAGGCCGCCGCCATCGCGCGCCTGGCAGACGGTGTGGTGGTGGGTTCGGCACTGATCGACCACATCGCCAGTGCCAAAAATGATCAGCAAGCCATTGAGAGTGTTTTGGGCCTGTGCGCGGCGCTGTCGGAAGGTGTCCGTAACGCCCGTAAGTAAACGCCATGTAGCAGTAGGTAAAGTTCCTGATACAGAGGAATCAAACTGTCGAATCAGTACCTAAACTGACAAGACCAAGGGATTTCGAACCTGGTTCGAAATCCCTTTTTTGTTCGTGCAGTACTGAGGAATCACCCCCATGAAAATGCCTAAACGCTTGATCGCTGGTCTCGGCGTGCTGATGCTCGGCGCGAGTGCCTTGGTGCAGGCCGCGCCGCCTGACCAACGCGGTGATGGCGATGGCCCTGGCCGCGGCGGCCCGCAAGGCCAGCACGAGCAACGTGGCGACGACCATCGCGGCCCGCAGGACAACCGCCGCGGCCCGCCTCAGGACTTCGGCCCGGTGCGGCAGATCATCCACGACAACCACGGCCAGTTCTCACGCGGCGCACCGCCACCGCCGAATGTACGCCTGGTACGCGGCCAGCCATTGCCACGTGGCTACTATGGCGAACGCCTGGATAACCGCGCCCTGTCGCGTTTGCCGGTTTACCAAGGTTACGAATGGCGCCGGTCCGGGCCAGATGTGGTGTTGATTGCAGTGGGCACGGGCATCGTCTACGAGATTCTGGACGGCGTGCTCAACTAACACCGATGCGCTTGTTGTGAGGCAGGCGTGTTGTGCGAGCGGGGCTGTGGTGGCGAGCGGGCTTGCCCCGCGTTGGGGTGCGAAGCGCCCCCAAAACCGAATAGCGCGGTTTTTCTGAAACACCGCAGTGGCCTTGATGGGGCTGCTGCGCAGCCCAACGCGGGGCAAGCCCGCTCGCCACAGGAAGCCCGCTCACCACAGGTTATTCATTCAGTTCGATACGTTCGACTTTGCCTACCAGCAACACGTAAGACAGCGCCCCCAGCAACGCCAGCACCGCAATGTAGGTAATCGCCGGCGCAAACGAATCGCCGCTGGCCAGAAAGCCAATCACAATCGGCGTGGTAATCGCCGACAAGTTACCGATGAAGTTAAACACCCCACCCGTCAGCCCCAGCAACCGCGCCGGCGCCAAGGTCGATACCAATGACCAGGTGATCGACGCCAGGCCATTGCCAAAGAACGCCACAGCCAGAAACGCAATCACCCACGCGGTCGAGTCCACATAGTTAGCGCCAATGATCGCCGTGGAAATCAGCAGCCCGCCGATAATCGGCAACTTGCGCGCAAAACCCACCGACGTGCCCCGGCGAATCAGCCAGTCAGAAAAAATCCCCGAACACAGCACGCCGATAAACGCGGCCAGAAACGGCAACGACGCCAGCAAGCCGGACTTGATGAAGTCCATACCGCGATATTTCACCAGGTAGGTCGGAAACCACGTCAGGAAAAACCACAGCGTGGAGTTCAGGCAGAACTGCCCCAGGTAGATGCCCCACAGCTTGCGCTTGCTCAGCACGATGCCCAGGTCGACCCAACTGAAGGGCGCCTTGACCGCTTTCGCCTGCATGTCCACCAGCCCGCCACCTTCGCGGATCAGCTCGATTTCAGCGGCGTTGGCGCCTTTGAAATCCTTCGGCTCGCGGTACACCGCGTACCAGATCAGCGCCCACAAAATCCCCACGCCACCGGTGGCGACAAACACCATGTGCCAGCCAAACGCATGCTGCAGCCAGGCCAGCACCGGCGTGAGAAACGCCAGCCCGACAAATTGCCCCGACGTATACACACCAATCGCCGTGGCGCGCTCGCGCTCGGGAAACCAGGTGGTGACTACGCGGCTGTTGATCGGGTAGGCCGGTGCTTCCAATGCGCCAACCGCCATGCGCAGCACAAACAGCGCGATAAAGCTCGCGGCAAAGCCCAGCATCACGGTGGCAATCGACCACAGCAGCAGGGCCACGGTGTAGAGAATACGCGGCGGCACGCGGTCCACCAGCCAGCCGCCAGGGATCTGCATGGCGGCGTAGGTCCAGCCGAAGGCGGAGAAAATCAGCCCGACGTGCACCGGGTCGATACCCAGCTCGCTGGTCAACGCCGGGGCGGCAATCGACAGGTTGCTGCGGTCGAGGTAGTTGATCACCACGGTGATAAACAGCAGCACCATGATGAAGAAGCGCTTTCTGCTGGGCGTGACTAAAGAAGCCTGCCCGGTGAAGGATTCAGGGTGCATGGAGGTTGCCTCTTCTTGTGATTATTGAGGACAGGTCTTACTGGAAAAACACGGTTCAGGTGGGAGCTGGCTTGCCTGCGATGGCGGTGTATCAGCCAGCTAATCGGGTATAGACAGACCGCTATCGCAGGCAAGCCAGCTCCCACAGGTGATCCGGTTCCGTCAGTGGACGATTACCACTCGGCAAAGCTGCCGTCGGCATGCCGCCAGATCGGGTTGCGCCAGCGGTGGCCGATGGCCGCGCGTTCGATCACGTATTCCTCGTTGATCTCGATGCCCAGGCCCGGCCCGTTGGGGATCTTCACAAAGCCTTTGTCATAGTCGAACACGCCCGGGTCGCGCACGTAGTCGAGCAAGTCGTTGCTCTCGTTGTAGTGAATGCCCAGGCTTTGCTCCTGGATAAACGCGTTGTAGCAAACCGCGTCCAATTGCAGGCAGGCCGCCAAGGCAATCGGGCCCAGCGGGCAGTGCAGGGCCAGGGCCACGTCGTAGGCTTCGGCCATGTTGGCGATCTTGCGGGTTTCGGTGATGCCCCCGGCGTGGGAAGCATCGGGCTGGATGATGTCGACGTAGCCTTCGCTGAGTACGCGCTTGAAGTCCCAACGCGAGAACAGGCGCTCGCCCAGGGCAATCGGCGTGCTGGTCAGCGGCGCCAGCTCTTTGAGGGCTTCGTAGTTTTCGCTGAGCACCGGCTCTTCGATAAACATCAGTTTGTAGGGGTCGAGTTCTTTCATCAGCACCTTGGCCATGGGCTTGTGCACCCGGCCATGGAAGTCGACGCCGATGCCGACGTTCGGGCCCACCGCATCGCGCACGGCGGCGACGTTGGCCAGGGCCAGGTCGACTTTTTCAAAGCTGTCGACGAATTGCAGCTCTTCGGTGCCGTTCATTTTCACTGCGGTAAAACCACGCGCCACGGCCTCTTTGGCCGCGCGCGCAGTGTCAGCCGGGCGGTCGCCACCGATCCACGAATACACGCGGATCTTGTCGCGCACCTGGCCGCCGAGCAGGTCACTGACCGACACACCCAGTGCCTTGCCCTTGATGTCCCACAGCGCCTGGTCGATACCGGCGAGGGCGCTCATGTGCACGGCGCCGCCCCGGTAGAAGCCGCCGCGATAGAGCACGGTCCAGATGTCTTCGATATTGCGTGGGTCTTTGCCGATCAGGTAGTCGGACAGTTCTTCGACGGCGGCCGCCACGGTGTGCGCGCGGCCTTCGACCACAGGCTCACCCCAGCCGGTCACGCCCTGGTCGGTTTCGACCTTGAGGAAGCACCAGCGCGGCGGGACGATGAAGGTGGTCAATTTGGTGATTTTCATCTTCTTATCTCTCTTGTCGATGCAGCGCCGAGGGCGCAAAACGTGTTTTCTTTTCAGGGCATCAATTCAACGCGTTCCACGCGGCGACATACGCCTGGGCGCTGCTCGCCACTTGGTCCACGGACATGCCCGGCTTGAACAACCCGGAACCCAAGCCGAAGCCCTTGGCGCCCGCGTCGAAATACACCTGCATGTTGTCCGGGGTCACACCGCCCACCGGCAGCAACAACGTGCCCGTCGGCAGTACCGCCAGCCACGCCTTGATTACACCCGGGCCCATTTGCTCGGCCGGGAACAGCTTCAACACGTCGGCGCCTTCGGCCAGTGCGGCGAAGGCTTCGGTGGGCGTGGCCACACCCGGCGACAGGTACAAGCCCGCTGCTTTCGCTGCGCGCAGCACCTTGGCATCGCTATGGGGCATGACGATCACTTGGCCACCCGCGGCTTTGACCTGCTCGACCTGCTCCGGCGTCAACACGGTGCCCGCGCCGATCAGGCAATCGGCGGGCAGGCTGTCGCGCAGGGTGCGGATGCTGGTGTAAGGGTCCGGCGAATTCAGCGGCACTTCGATCACCCGAAAGCCGGCCTGATAGAGCACCTGGCCAATCGCCTCGGCTTCGTCTGATCGAACGCCGCGCAGGATTGCGATCAAACCGTTGTGTGCGAGTGCTTGCTTGAGCATGTCAGGCCTCCAGGACAGGTTGAGTGAGCCCAGCGGCCACGGCCAATTGCCACAGGCCGCGTTCGGTGGCCGCTTGCGCCAGGCTGACGTGGGCGAAGCCGCAAAGGGCGAGGGCGCGTTGGTAACGGGCGCAGAGCGGTGCGGTGCCGACCAGCACGATAGGCTGGTGTTTTGCGTGCGCCGGCAGGCCGGCCAGTTCATGGCCGATCAGCAGGCCGGAGAGGTAATCCGGCTGCTGGTCAGGTGCCAGCTCGGCGGTGAGGCCCAGGGTGCGGGCACTGAACAATGTAGAAAGCACGCCGCGCTGGCCGTCTTCAGACAGCGCCACGTGCACGCCGCGATCAAACGCCTCGGCCTGAAAGTGGTCGGCAGCCTTTTGCGTACGGCCGAGAATGCTGTGCTGGCTCAGCACCGCAAACAGCTCGCCGGTCATGAAGGTGTCGAAGTGGGTGATGCAGCCATCCACCACCTCGACCCACTTGGAATGGCTGCCGGGCAGGCCGATCAACACCTGCGCACCGAGGCCTTGCAGCACGCCCAGCACTTGGGTTTCTTCGCCGCGCATCACATTCGGCAAGCCCACTTGTTCGATCACGCCGGGCACGATGTGCACCTCGACGCCGCGCAGGCTGCGCACGGAGTGCAGCGCCTGGCCCAGGCTGGCGACATCGACCGGTGTGTTGCGATAGGCCGCTTCGCTCCAGCCCTGGGCGCTGCCGACCATGCCGCAGGCGATCACCGGCAGGCTCGGTTCGGCCTCCAGCCAATCACCGCAGGCCGCATCGAACGCCAACTCGAAGCCATCGCTGCAACGCACGCCGGCAATCTCCCGAGGTTCGCTGGGCAGGTGCATGATCCCGAACGCCAGCGTGCGTTGTTCAAGCACCTTGCCGGCCGGGCCGAGTTTATAAGCACGAAGGGAGCTGGTCCCCCAGTCGAGCGCGATCAATTGCGCCTGCATCGCTTCACCTGAAATGAGTGGGTGCTGAAAAAAGCAGATGGGCGAATATAAACCTATGACCGGCGATATCTCAATATATAAATAACAGTCCCATATATTGGGTTAATCCATAAAAAATCCCGTCGGCTTTTACGCGGCGACGGGATTTTGATCATGACTGGTTAAAAAATAGACAGGTCCAGCTCACGCATGGCGCCCATCCAGATCGCGTAATCGGTGTGATCCTTCAGGTCATCGCCGGTATCAGGGTGCAGAAACACCACCAACCCTTCGCGATGCAACGCCAACCACGGCAGCACCACGCCGATGTACTCAGGCTCGAATGCCAGCTGGCAGCTCCAGTCCGGGTGCGGGCCCACGGGGCGTTCATGCACACGGCCCATGCGCAGTGGGAACAGCTTGGCCGCGTCCTCGCAAAGCTGCCGCGCCTGGTCGATGGTGTTGGCGTCGAAGTAGATATGGGCGTGATAACCCTTGATACGTTGCATGGCGAAATCCGGATCCAATATGCGCCGATCCTAGACCGCAATCGACGGCAGGGCCAGCCCGGTCAGCGATTGCGCGCTGCTGGCTTGCTCGGCCACCAGCCAGTCGACAAAGCGCTCGACCAATTGCCCCCGACGTTTGCGCTGCGGTTGCACCACGTAATAGCCGAAGCGTGAAATCACTGTGTCGCTGATCGGCCGGCACAGCCAGTTCTGTTCCAGCAGGTTATCCACCAAATGGCGCCAGCCGATGGCCACGCCCTGGCCGGCAATCGCCGCCTGAATCAACAAGGTGTAATTGTCGAAGCGCAGTTGGCCGGGCGTGGGCGCGGTGGTAATGCCCAGTTCGCGAAACACGCCGCTCCAGTCGAACCACTGGCTGTTGTTTTCCTGGCGCAGGTGCAGCAGCGGACAGTCCTGCAGCGTCTGCACGGTCAGCGGCGTGGCCTGGTCCTTGAGCCATTGCGGGCTGCACACCGGGAACACTTCCTCGTTGAACAGCCAGAGGCTGTCGCCCTGTTTGAAACGGCCATCGCCGAACAACACCGCCACGTCGATATCGCTGCGCAAGGTGGCGTGGTTGCGTTCGCTGGTCACCAGGCTGACGTCGACCTGCGGGTTGGCCTGGTGAAAGCGGTGCAGGCGCGGCATCAGCCAGTAGGCCGCGAAGGCGAAGTCTGTGGCCACTTGCAGCACTTCATGCTGGTCCTGCTGGGTGATCGCGCTCAGGCCTTGGTTGATGGTCTGCAAACCGCCTTGCACATGCTCGAACAACAGGGCGCCGGCATCGGTCAGTTCAATGCCACGGTAAATGCGATCAAACAGGCGAATCGCCAGCTGTTCTTCGAGGCGCTTGATCTGCTGGCTGATGGCCGGCTGGGTGGTGCCCAGCTCCATGGCCGCAGCGGTAAAGCTGCGGTGGCGCGCCGCCGCCTCGAACGCGCGCAGCAGGTCGAGGGATACATCGCCGAGGGCTTCATACATAAGCTGTGCTTATCCTAGACATTGCTTTTCATGGGCTTTACCCCATTTTCCATGGGCCGCATGCTCATTCGCATAAACACCACCTATGGAATGCCGAAGACTCATGAAGCGCAAGAACATTCTTTTCATCATGGCCGATCAAATGGCCGCGCCGCTGCTTCCGTTCTACGGACCTTCCCCGATCAAACTGCCGAACCTGAGTCGCCTCGCCGAACAGGGCGTGGTGTTCGACGCCGCCTACTGCAACAGCCCGCTGTGCGCGCCGTCGCGCTTCACCCTGGTCAGCGGCCAGTTGCCGAGCAAGATCGGCGCCTACGACAACGCAGCGGATTTCCCCGCCGATGTGCCGACTTATGCCCACTACCTGCGTCGCCTCGGCTACCGCACTGCGCTGTCGGGCAAGATGCACTTCTGCGGCCCTGACCAGTTGCACGGTTACGAAGAACGCCTGACCAGCGACATCTACCCCGCCGACTATGGCTGGGCAGTGAACTGGGATGAGCCGGACGTGCGCCCCACCTGGTATCACAACATGTCCTCGGTGCTGCAAGCCGGCCCGTGCGTGCGCACCAACCAGCTGGATTTCGACGAAGAAGTGGTGTTCAAGGCCCAGCAGTACCTGTTCGACCATATCCGCGAAGACGGCGAGCAGCCGTTCTGCCTGACCGTGTCGATGACTCACCCACACGACCCGTACACCATTCCCAAGCCGTTCTGGGACCTGTACGACGACAGCGACATCCCGTTGCCTGCGACGCCCGCCCAGGCCGACCTCGACCCGCATTCCCAGCGCCTGCTCAAGGTCTATGACCTGTGGGACAAGCCGCTGCCGGTGGACAAGATTCGCGACGCGCGGCGTGCGTATTTCGGCGCGTGCAGCTATATCGACAGCAACGTCGGCAAACTCCTGCAAACCCTGGAAGACACCGGCCTGGCCGATGACACCATCATCATTTTCTCCGGCGACCACGGCGACATGCTCGGTGAGCGCGGCCTCTGGTACAAAATGCACTGGTTCGAAATGGCCGCCCGCGTACCGCTGCTGGTCAGTGCGCCGGGGCAGTTTGCGGCGGGCCGCGTGAGCAAAGCCGTGTCCACCGCCGACCTGTTGCCAACCCTGGTGGAACTGGCCGGCGGCGAGCTGGACCCGCGCTTGCCGCTGGACGGCCGCTCGCTGCTCGCGCATTTGCGAGGGCAGGGCGGGCACGACGAAGTGTTTGGCGAGTACATGGCCGAAGGCACCATCAGCCCATTGATGATGATTCGCCGTGGCGCTTACAAATTCATCTACAGCGAAGACGACCCTTGTCTACTGTTCGATGTGCGCAACGACCCGCACGAGCGGGAAAACCTCAGCCAGTCACCGGAACACCGGCCACTGTTCGAGGCGTTTTTGAGTGAGGCGCGGGCCAAATGGGACATCCCGGCGATCCACCAACAGGTGCTCGCCAGCCAACGCCGTCGCCGCCTGGTGTTTGAGGCGCTGACCCAAGGCAAGCTGAAGAGCTGGGATCACCAGCCACTGGTGGACGCCAGTCAGCAATACATGCGCAACCATATCGACCTCGACGACCTGGAGCGCAAGGCACGTTATCCACAACCCTGCCAAAACCAATAAATAGACAGAGGGAAGGCCATGCAAAAGTTGACTGTAGTGCTGGGCATGTTGGTGCTCAGTAGCGCCCATGTGTACGCGGACACCAGCTGTGACACGGTGAAGATGGCCGACCCAGGCTGGAGCGATATCGCCGCCACCAATGCCATCACCGGTTTTTTGCTGAACGGCATGGGCTACAAGGCCAAGGTCGACACCCTGGCGGTGCCGATTACATTTGGCGGGCTCAAGGACGGCCAAGTCGATGTGTTCCTGGGCAACTGGATGCCGGCGCAGCAGGGCTTCTATGACAAGTTCGTCGCCAATGGCGACGTGGTGCAACTGGCGAAAAACCTCGACGGCACCGAGTTCACCCTGGCCGTGCCGGATTACGTGTGGGACGCCGGGGTGCATGATTTTGCTGACTTGAACAAGTTTGCCGACAAGTTCGATAAGAAGATCTACGGCATCGGCTCCGGCGCACCGGCGAATATTTCGCTGCAGGAGATCATCAAGAAGAACGACTTCGATCTGGGCCAGTGGAAGCTGATCGAGTCGAGTGAACAGGCAATGCTCGCCGAAGTGTCGCGGGCGGTGAAGAAACAGAAATTCGTCACCTTCCTCGGCTGGACGCCGCACCCGATGAACGTGCAGTTGAAAATGCATTACCTCAAAGGCGGCGAGAAGTACTTCGGTGACAAAGGCAGCGTATTCACCCTGACCCGCAAGGGTTATGCACAGGCCTGCCCGAACGTCGGGAAGCTGCTGACCAACCTGAGTTTCACCCAGGAAATGGAGAACAGCATCATGGCTGAGGTGGCGAATAAAAAGCTCAGCAATGCCGATGCGGCGAAGGCGTGGATCAAGGCCAATCCGGCGGTGTTGGATAAGTGGCTCGATGGGGTAAAAACCGTGGATGGCCAGGATGCGCTGGCGGCTGTCAAAGCCAAACTCTAACCCCCGAAAATCGATCCTTTTTGGGAACTGGCTTTTGTGGGAGCTGGCTTGCCTGCGATGCAGACAACGTGGTCTGTCAGTCAGACCGAGGTGATGCTATCGCAGGCAAGCCAGCTCCCACAGGTACCGGTATGTGCTGATACCCTGAGCTAACCTTTTCGACCGAGTTTGCGATGCCCCGGCCCAACCGCCACACTCTCTTCCCCTTCCTCGCCTGGCTACCGCGCCAAAGCCGCGCCAGCGTCGGCCGGGATGCGATGGTCGGCCTCAGTGGCGCCGTGCTCGCGCTGCCGCAGTCGATTGCCTACGCGCTGATCGCCGGTCTCCCACCGGAATACGGCCTGTACGCTGCCATCATCCCGGTGCTGATCGCCTGCCTTTGGGGTTCCTCCTGGCACCTGATCTGCGGCCCGACAGCCGCGATTTCCATCGTGCTCTACGCCAGCGTCAGCCCCTTGGCCGTGCCGGGGTCGCAGGACTACATCACGCTGATCCTGCTGCTGACGTTTCTCGCCGGGGTTTTCCAGTGGCTGTTGGGCATGCTGCGCTTCGGCGCGCTGGTGAATTTCGTCTCGCACTCGGTGGTACTCGGGTTCACGCTGGGTGCTGCCGTGGTGATTGCCTTGGGGCAGTTGCCCAACTTGCTGGGGCTGGATCTGCCCAGCCAGGCCACGGCGATTAAAAGCCTGCTGGCGCTCATCGATCACGGTGGCGAATGGGACCACGCTTCCCTCGCCCTGGGCCTGGGCACCTTGCTGGTGGGCGCGTTGCTCAAATACTGGGTGCCACGCTGGCCGACGCTGTTGATCGCTTTGGCGCTGGGCAGCCTGGTGGCCTGGCTGTGGCCGGCGATGTTCGGGCACGTGGCGCAGGTCAGTTCGTTTGTGGGCAAGCTGCCGCCGTTCAGCCCGTTGCCGATGGACCTGGATACGCTGCTGCGTTTGCTGCCGAGTGCGGTGGCGGTGGGCATGCTGGGGCTGGTCACCAGCCTGTCGATTGCGCGCTCGCTGTCGGCGCGCTCGCAGCAACTGCTGGATGCCAACCAGGAAGTCCGCGCGCAGGGTTTATCCAATATCGTTGGCGGATTTTTTTCCGGCTACTTGTCAGCCGGTTCCTTTACCCGCTCGGGCTTAAGCTACGAGGCGGGCGCCTGCTCACCCTTGGCGGGCGTGTTTTCTGCGCTGTGGGTGGCTTTATTCGCACTCTTTGGTGCGGCGTTGATCGCGCATATCCCGATCCCGAGTATGGCCGCCAGCATCCTGCTGATCTGCTGGGGCCTGGTGGATTACCGTGGTATTCGCGCACTGTTCCGCGTCAGCCGCGCCGAGTTTGTAGTGATGAGCCTGACATGCATCGCCACCTTGCTGCTGGAACTGCAAACGGCCATCTATGCCGGGGTGCTGGCCTCGTTGTTTTTCTACCTCAAGCGCACCTCGCAACCGCGCGTGCAGCAGTGGCGCGACGGTGACGAAGATGTATTGCGGGTCGGCGGCTCGATTTTTTTTGGCGCCAGCCATTACCTGCAAGTGCGGCTGCAGAGTTTGCAGGGCGAGCGGGTGGTGATCGAGGCGCAGCAGATCAACTTTATCGACTATTCGGGGGTGGAGATGCTGCATCAGGAGGCGCGGCGGTTGCGGGGAACGGGGCGTAGTTTGACCTTGCGCCGGGCCCGACCGCAGGTGGTGGAGGAATTAAAGAAATTGGAAGGGGCCGAAAAATGCCCCATCCATTTTGAAGAATAAACAGGGTTAAAACTGTGGGAGCTGGCTTGCCTGCGATAGCGGTGGCTCAGCCAACAAACTTGTATCTGATACACCGCTATCGCAGGCAAGCCAGCTCCCACATTTTGACCGTGCCCCAATTTGGATTTGTGTCAGGCCAACTGCCGCCGCAACTCAGCCAACACCGGCGCCGAATCCGGGCGCACACCGCGCCACAGGAAGAACGCTTCCGCCGCCTGCTCCACGAGCATGCCCAAGCCATCCATCGCCACCGCTGCGCCCTGCTCTGTAGCCCAACGGCAAAACGCGGTGGGTTCCTTGGCGTACATCATGTCGTAGCAGAACGTCTTACCCGGTTCGATCAGGCTGCCGGCAATCGGCGGTACATCGCCTGACAGGCTGGCGGACGTGGCATTGATGATCACGTCCACCGGCTCACGCAGCCAGTCGAAACCGCTGGCAGACACTGGGCCCAGGTCGTCGAACAACTCGGCGAGCAATTCGGCTTTTTCCACGGTGCGGTTGGCGATGATCAGCGACGCTGGTTGCTCGGCCAGCAAGGGCTCCAACGCCCCGCGTACCGCGCCACCGGCGCCGAGCAGCAGGATGCGTTTGCCTTGCAGGCTCAACCCGGCATTCACCGTCAGGTCACGCACCAGGCCGGCGCCGTCGGTGTTATCGCCCAGCAACGTGCCGTCGACCAGCTTGCTCAGGGTGTTCACCGCCCCGGCCCGCTGGGCACGTTCGGTCAGGCTGTTGGCCAGGCGGTAGGCGTCTTCCTTGAACGGTACGGTGACATTGGCGCCACGGCCTTGCTGAAAAAACTCACGGGCACAGCCGGTGAAATCCTCCAGCGGCGCCAGCAAGGTGCTGTAGTCCAGTTGCTCGCCGGTCTGCTCGGCAAACATACGGTGGATCAACGGCGACTTGCTGTGGCCGATGGGGTTGCCGAACACGACATAACGATCCATCAGACCGCCGCCTTGGGCGCGGCAATGCCGAGCCAGTCGCGGTCTTGCAGGAAGTAATCGGTGAGGCGCGCTTCTTCGCTGCCGGCCTCGGCTTTCCAGTCGTAGCTCCAGCGCACTTGCGGCGGCAGCGACATCAGGATCGACTCGGTGCGCCCGCCCGACTGCAGGCCAAACAGGGTGCCACGGTCATAGACGAGGTTGAACTCGACATAGCGCCCACGGCGGAACTCCTGGAATTGACGCTGTTGCTCGGTGTACGCCATGGCCTTGCGGCGCTGCACGATTGGCAGGTAGGCGTCGATATACGCATCGCCGATGGAGCGGATGAAGGCGAAGCAGGTGTCGAAGCCCCACTCGTTCAAGTCATCGAAGAACAGGCCGCCGATGCCGCGCGGTTCGTTGCGGTGCTTGATATGGAAGTAGGTGTCGCACCACGCCTTGTAGCGCGCGTACACGTCCGGCCCGAACGGCGCACAGGCCTGCTCTGCCACGCGGTGCCAGTGGATGCAGTCTTCTTCGTTGCCGTAGTAGGGCGTGAGGTCGAAGCCGCCGCCGAACCACCACACCGGTTCTTCGCCTTCTTTTTCGGCGATGAAAAAGCGCACGTTGGCGTGGGACGTCGGCACATGCGGGTTGTGCGGGTGGATCACCAGCGACACGCCCAGAGCCTCAAAGCCGCGACCGGCCAGCTCAGGGCGATGCGCACTGGCCGACGGTGGCAGGCCGCTGCCGAACACGTGGGAAAAGTTAACGCCGCCTTTTTCGATCACCGTGCCGTTTTCAATTACACGGGTGCGACCGCCACCGCCGGCAGGCCGGGTCCAGGCGTCTTCAATAAAGCGAGTGTCCGTCTCAAAGGTTTCCAGGGCGCTGCAAATGCGGTCTTGCAGGTCGAGCAGGTAGGCTTTAACAGCCTCGGTGCGAGTAGTCATGGCATCACCTTGAATCGGGCAAAGCTACGCGAGGCCATTGGGCGTCGGCGGCAAATGGGCGCACAGGATACCACCGCACTCCATGCTGCCGCAGTTGACGAAGATCAAGCATAGGAGTGGGATAGAGGGCTACGCGAATTCGACCTCAGGAGAAGTGCAGATGGCCAAACGTATCCAGTTCAGCGCCCATGGCGGCCCCGAAGTGCTTGAGTATGTGGACTACACGCCGGCAGAGCCTGGCCCGCAGCAGGTTCGCGTGCGTAACGAGGCCATTGGCCTGAACTTCATCGACACCTATTTCCGCAGCGGTCTGTATGCACCGCCAGCGCTGCCTTCGGGCCTGGGCGCAGAGGGCGCGGGTGTGGTCGACGCGGTGGGCAGCGAAGTCACGCAATTCAAAGTGGGCGACCGAGTGGCCTACGGCAGCGGCCCGCTGGGTGCCTACAGCGAGTTGCACACATTGCCCGCCGCCAACCTGGTGCATCTGCCGGACGACATCAGCTTCGAACAAGCCGCTGGCGCCATGCTCAAGGGCCTGACCGTGCAGTACCTGCTGCGCCAGACCTACGAATTGAAGGGCGGCGAAACCATTCTGTTCCACGCCGCTGCCGGTGGTGTGGGTTCGCTGGCCTGCCAATGGGCCAAGGCCTTGGGCGTGAAGTTGATCGGCACCGTGAGTTCGCCGGAAAAGGCAGCACTGGCCAAGTCCCTCGGCGCCTGGGAAACCATCGACTACAGCAAGGAAAACGTCGTACAACGCGTACTGGAACTGACCGACGGTAAAAAGGTGCCGGTGGTGTACGACGGCGTCGGCAAAGACACCTGGCTGACTTCGCTGGACAGCGTGGCACCGCGTGGGCTGGTGGTGAGTTTCGGGAATGCGTCGGGCGCGGTGGATGGCGTAAACCTGGGGATTCTGGCGGCAAAGGGCTCGCTGTATGTCACCCGGCCGACCTTGGCGACCTACGCCAGCAACCCGAAAGACTTGCAGGCGATGGCGGATGACCTGTTCTCGATGATCAAGAGCGGCAAGGTGCGCATTGATATCAACCAGCGGTTCTCGTTGGCGGATGCCGCGAAGGCGCAGACTGAGTTGTCGGGGCGGCGGACCACCGGGTCGACCATTCTTCTGCCATAAGGCGGTAGATCTCCAGGGGCAGTGATGGCCTCTTCGCGAGCAAGCCCGCTCCCACATTTTGATCGCATTTCCCTGTGGGAGCCGGGCTTGCCCGCGATGGCCGCACCTCGGTCTCAGGACGGCCGCACCACCTCACCAGTCGCCAAATCGCGAATCAGGCTCGGGTTTTTGCGCCCACCCAAAGCACCACCCAGCACCCGATCCACCTGGCCACGGAAATACTGCTCCACACGAAGCCGCGTACGCGCAGCCGGGCGGCCCTGGGGGTTGGCCGAGGTGGAAATCAGCGGCCCGACCAACGAACACAAATCCCGCACCAGCGGATGGTCGCTCACCCGCAACGCCACCGTGTCATGCACACCTGTGACCCATTCAGGCAGCAAGTCCTGATGCGGCACCAGCCAGGTGTTCGGCCCAGGCCAGGTACTGGCCATGCGCTCGATCCAGGCGTCCGGGAAGTCTTCAAAGAGAAAATCGAACTGGCGAATGTTATCCGCCACCAGGATCAGGCCCTTGTCCACTGACCGATTCTTGATCGCCAGCAGCCGGTCCACCGCTTCTTCGTTCCACGGGTCGCAGCCCAGGCCCCAGACCGCTTCGGTCGGATAGGCGATCACCGCGCCTGCGCGAATTTCTCGTGCGGTTTCCAGCACACGCCACCTGTTGACCATTGCTCACTCTCCGGACTAAAGCTCTGCGCAGTTTACCGATCTTCTTTACAAAACCTAGCAGCGCGCGAGCCAGCGCCCGCTTTCGCAGATCACTTGGCCTTCGAGTTCAAGCTCGGTCAGTGTCGCCAGCACGTGGGACAAAGGCCGCCCACTGGCAATCGCCAAGGCCTCACTGGAATGCGGCGCCGCGTGCAGCAGCGCCACCAGTGGGTGAGTCACCGGCATCGGCGTCGGGCGGGACAAGGCCTGCCAGCCGCGCAAGCCTTCCAGAATATGCTCGATGGATTCCACCAGCGTCGCGCCGTCGCGGATCAACTGATGGCAACCCTTGGCGCCTGGGTGGTGAATGGAGCCCGGGATCGCATACACCTCGCGCCCTTGCTCGGCCGCCAGCCGCGCGGTGATCAGCGAACCGCTGGCCATGCTGGCTTCCACCACCAGCACGCCCAACGACAGGCCACTGATGATTCGGTTGCGTCGGGGGAAGTTAGCCGCCTGGGGTGCGGCGTTCAGCGGAAACTCGGAAACCACCGCGCTGCCCTGGGCAATCATCGCCGCTGCGAGCCGTCGGTGCCGCTGTGGATAAAAGTTTTCCAGCCCGGTGCCGAGCACGCCGATTGTCTGGCCGCCAACATCCAGCGCTGCCTGGTGCGCCGCGCCATCGATACCCAACGCGAGGCCACTGGTGATGACGAAACCGGCACTCGCCAAGGCGCGGGAAAAGGCTGCGGCGGTGTCCATGCCAGGGCGGGATGCACGGCGGCTGCCGACCATGGCCAACTGCGGTTTTTCCAGGATTTTCGGGTCGCCAGCGACGAATAATAACGGTGGTGCGTCGTCGATCTGGGCGAGCAGTGCCGGGTACTCAGGTTGGTCCCACATCAGCAAATGCTGGGCCGGCTGCTCCAACCACGCCAATGCTTCACCGGCACCGTCACGTATTTCGGGGCTGCGCCGGGCATCGGCGCTGATGGCCGGCAACCCGAGGGAACGCCAGGCGCTGGCGGGGGCGCTGATGGCCTTTGAGGCAGAGCCGAACGCGTCGATCAATACACGGAAACGCTTGGGACCCAGTTCCGGCAGCCTGTGCAAGCGTAGCCGAGCTTCCAGTTCTGACGGGGAAATTTCACTGCTGTTTATCGGATACATTTGATCATCCTTGACCGGAACAAGCTGTGGATAACTCTGTTGGTAACTTATTTAGCAGGCTATTTATTGTGTTTGTCGGGCAGTCTCGAATCGGTCCTCAACGGCGAGTGCGCGTGAGGCACTGAGCACCAGGCCATAACTGAGCTTTTCATAGGTGCGAAACACCAGCAGCGTGCCGGCGCGCTCATCGGGGAGCGTGGTTTGCGCACCCGTGAGGGTGTCGCGTACGGTGGCGCCGGCCTTGATCACCGTGAGTAATTGGCCTTCGACCAAGCCATCACGACGGCCTTTGTTCAGGGTCACGGCATCCAGTACGCCGATCTGGGTGACGCCTTTGGGCACATCGATGATGTGCCCTTCTATGAAGGGCCCAGGCTTCAGGCTGGCCTGTTCAACGGGTGGTTCGGCACGCAACAGGCGGTCACCTGGCCGGATTTCCTGGGTGACCCGCTGCACCGCAAGGGTGGATACATCGCCCGCCATCACAAAGCGTGCAGTGCCAACGTCGTCGGCGTTTATGCCCAGCATCTCTTGGGTTTGAGGGTCGGTGTAGGCCTTGCCGCGTCGAAAGATCCCGTAGCTTGGCTGGGTCGGATCCAAGACGCCTCTGGCATACACACGCTCGCCGTTGGCGCCCAACACTCGGCCCGCGTCGGCCGCGACAATGTAAGGCGCGTTATCCAGGTCCTGGACTGAATCGAGAATGCGGTTGTGCAGTAAAAAGTGCTGGATGGCCTGTTGCGTCGCGTGTTCCAGGCGCTGGCCGGGCTGCGCAATCATGGCCAGGGTGAGCGGCGCCCACAGCAGCAAGACGAGTAGCGATTTCCTCATGGGGTGAATCTCCTTTATTATGTGCGTTCGCGTGAAATGCCATAGCCTTCGCGGCTTTCGAACCTTTCACACCGGCTGCCTGGGTCCATCCCACCGCCGATTTGCCTCTACCTCACATGTGCAGCAATTACGCTTATGGCTATTTTGAACATCCTCGAATTTCCCGACTCGCGCCTGCGCACGATCGCCAAACCGGTGGCCGTAGTGGACGACAAGGTTCGTCAGTTGGTCGATGACATGTTTGAAACAATGTATGAAGCCCCGGGCATTGGCCTTGCCGCCACCCAGGTCAACGTGCATCAACGCGTCGTGGTCATGGACCTGTCGGAAGATCGCAGCGAACCCCGGGTGTTTATCAACCCCGAGTTCGAACCGCTGACCGACGAGATGGGCGAATACCAGGAAGGCTGCCTGTCGGTGCCGGAGTTCTACGAGAACGTCGAGCGCCCGCTGCGCGTGAAGATCAAGGCGCTGGACCGTGATGGCAAGCCGTACGAGCTGATCGCCGATGGCCTGCTCGCCGTGTGCATCCAGCACGAGTGCGACCACCTCAACGGCAAGCTGTTTGTTGATTACCTGTCCACGCTTAAACGCGACCGGATCAAGAAGAAGCTGGAAAAAAAGCATCGCCAGCAAGCTTGATGCCCTTCTTCCAAAGGCTTGCTGCGGCAAGCCTTTTTCTTTTGTGACTGTTTTTAACCGAGAACTCCCATGACCGAGCCACTGCGCATTGTTTTTGCCGGCACGCCTGAATTTGCCGCCGAACACCTCAAGGCCCTGCTTGCCAGCCCTTATGACATCGTCGCGGTGTACACCCAGCCGGACCGCCCGGCCGGTCGCGGGCAAAAACTGATGCCAAGCCCGGTCAAGCAGTTGGCGCTTGAGCACAACATTCAGGTGCTGCAACCGCCGACCCTGCGCAACGCCGAGGCCCAGGCCGAACTGGCCGCGTTGAAGCCGGACCTGCTGGTGGTGGTGGCTTATGGCTTGATCCTGCCGCAGGCCGTGCTGGATATCCCACGTTTGGGCTGCATCAACAGCCACGCGTCGCTGCTGCCACGCTGGCGCGGTGCAGCGCCGATCCAACGCGCCGTGGAAGCCGGTGACAGCGAAAGCGGCGTGACCGTGATGCGCATGGAGGCGGGCCTGGACACCGGCCCGATGCTGCTTAAAGTCACCACCCCGATCACCGCCGAAGACACCGGCGGCAGCCTGCACGACCGTCTCGCCGAGCTGGGCCCGCCTGCCGTGGTGCAAGCCATCGCCGGCCTGGCTGCCGGCACCCTGGACGGCGAAGTGCAGGACGACAGCCTGGCCACTTACGCCCATAAACTGAACAAAGACGAAGCGCGCATCGACTGGAGCCGCCCAGCCGTCGAGCTGGAGCGCCTGGTACGTGCCTTCAACCCGTGGCCGATCTGCCACAGCACGCTCAGCGGCGAAGCCTTGAAAGTACTGGCCGCCACCTTGGCTGACGGCAAAGGCGCCCCCGGTGAAGTCATCGGCGCCAGCAAAGAAGGCCTGTTGGTCGCCTGCGGTGAGCAGGCCCTGTGCCTGACGCGTCTGCAATTGCCCGGCGGCAAGGCGCTGAATTTCAGCGATTTGTTCAACAGCCGCCGTGAGAAATTTGCCCTGGGCACGGTTCTCGGGGCGCTCGTTCAATGAACCCGCGTCTGGCCGCCGCCAAGGCTCTCGCCGCCGTCCTCAATGGCAAGGCGTCGCTGAACAGTTCACTGCCGACCCAGCTGGATAAGGTCGAAGACCGTGATCGCGGTTTCACCCAGGATTTGGCCTTTGGCACCGCCCGCTGGCAGCCGCGCTTGTCGGCACTGGCGGCCAAGTTGCTGCAAAAGCCGTTCAAGGCAGCCGATGCCGATGTGGAGGCGCTGCTGCTGGTCGGCCTCTATCAACTGCTCTACACCCGCGTGCCGGCCCACGCCGCCATCGGCGAAACCGTGGGTTGCGCCGACAAGCTGAAAAAGCCCTGGGCCAAGGCGCTGCTCAACGCCGTGCTGCGCCGTGCC
Source organism: Pseudomonas sp. R76 (assembly GCF_009834565.1). GTDB lineage: Bacteria > Pseudomonadota > Gammaproteobacteria > Pseudomonadales > Pseudomonadaceae > Aquipseudomonas. Next base: position 59,132 of record NZ_CP019428.1, on the reverse strand, counting down.
CAGCGCGAGAGCGAAGCGCTGCTGGCGGAACTGGAACATGATCCGGTGGTGCGCACCGCCCACCCGCGCTGGCTGCAAAAGTCGTTGAAAGCCTTCTGGCCTGATCAATGGGAAGCCATTTGCGCCGCCAACAATGCGCATCCGCCGATGATTCTGCGGGTTAACCGTCGCCATCACAGCCGTGACGCCTACCTGCAATTACTTACCGGGGCCAACATCAACGCCACGCCGTGCGTGTTCAGCGTCGACGGCATCGTGCTCGAAGCGGCCACCGACGTGCGCGCCTTGCCGGGTTTTGCCGAAGGTTGGATCAGCGTGCAGGACGAAGCCGCGCAACTCGCGGCCGACCTGCTCGACCTGGCGCCCGGCCAGCGCGTGCTTGACGCGTGCTGCGCGCCGGGCGGTAAGACCTGCCACATTCTGGAAGTCGAAAAAGACCTCGCCGGTGTAGTCGCCGTCGACCTGGAAGCCAAGCGCCTGGTGCGCGTGCGCGAAAACCTCGCCCGCCTGGGCCTGAGCGCCGAGCTGATCGCCGCCGACGGTCGCGACACCGCCACCTGGTGGGACGGCAAACCCTTCCAGCGCATTCTGCTCGACGCGCCATGCTCCGCCACGGGTGTGATTCGCCGTCACCCGGACATCAAGCTGACCCGCCAACCCGACGACATCGCCGCCCTGGCCGTGCTGCAAGGCGAGCTGCTCGACGCCTTGTGGCCAACCCTGGAAGTCGGCGGCATCCTGCTTTACGCCACCTGCTCGACCTTGCCCACCGAGAACACCGAGGTGATCGAAGCCTTCCTCGCCCGCACCAGCGGCGCGCGCGAGCTGGACCTGGCTACGGCGGCCGGCATCAAGCAGCCCCATGGCCGCCAGCTGCTGGCACAGGAAGGCGGACACGATGGCTTCTACTACGCCAAACTGATCAAGATTGCCGCCGCACGCGGCTGAACGGGTTTAAGGGAGTGACCGGATGAAAATCATCATCCTTGGGGCAGGGCAGGTCGGCGGCACGCTGGCCGAGCATTTGGCCAGCGAAGCCAACGACATCACCGTGGTCGACACCGATGCCGAGCGCCTGCGCAACCTCGGCGACCGCCTGGACATCCGCACCGTGCAAGGCCGCGCGTCGTTCCCGACGGTGTTGCGCCAGGCCGGTGCCGACGATGCCGACATGCTGGTCGCCGTGACCAACAGTGACGAGACCAATATGGTCGCCTGCCAGGTCGCTCACACTCTGTTCCACACCCCGACCAAAATCGCCCGCGTGCGTGAGGCGGCTTACCTGACCCGTGCCGGGCTTTTCGACAACGATGCGATTCCAGTCGACGTATTGATCAGCCCCGAGCAAGTGGTGACCCACTACATCAAGCGCCTGATCGAGATTCCCGGCGCTTTGCAGGTGATCGACTTTGCCGAGGGCAAAGCGCAATTGGTGGCAGTAAAGGCCTATTACGGCGGCCCGCTGGTCGGCCAGCAACTGCGCCAGCTGCGCGAGCACATGCCGAATGTGGAAACCCGCGTGGCGGCGATTTTCCGTCGCGACCGGCCGATCCTGCCCCAGGGCGATACTGTGATCGAAGCCGACGACGAAGTATTTTTCATCGCGGCCAAGGCGAATATTCGCGCAGTGATGAGCGAAATGCGCCGGCTGGATGAGACCTACAAGCGCATCGTCATCGCCGGTGGTGGGCAGATCGGCGAACGCTTGGCCGAGGCCATCGAAAGCCGCTATCAGGTGAAAATCATCGAGATGAGCCCGGCGCGCTGCCGGCATTTGTCCGACACCCTCGACAGCACCGTCGTACTGCAAGGCAGCGCGTCGGACCGCGACCTGCTGCTGGAAGAGAACATCGCCGACGCCGATATCTTCCTGGCGCTGACCAACGATGACGAGGCCAACATAATGTCCTCGCTGCTGGCCAAGCGGCTGGGGGCGAAGAAGGTGATGACCATCATCAACAACCCGGCCTACGTCGACCTGATCCAGGGCGGCGATATCGACATTGCTATCAGCCCGCAGCTGGCGACCATCGGCACGTTGCTTGCGCATGTGCGGCGCGGCGATATCGTCAGCGTGCACTCACTGCGCCGTGGCGCGGCCGAAGCCATCGAGGCGATTGCCCATGGTGACTCGAAGTCGAGCAAGGTGATCGGCAAGGCGATCCGGGATATCGGCCTGCCGCCGGGCACCACCATCGGCGCGATCATTCGTGATGAAGAAGTGCTCATCGCCCACGACGATACAGTGATCGCCACGGGCGACCATGTGATTCTGTTTCTGGTCGATAAAAAACATATCCGCGATGTGGAGAAGCTGTTCCACGTGGGCTTGAGTTTCTTCTGATAAAAAATTCAGGTGAGCCTGCCGCCGTCATCGCGGGCAAGCCCGCTCCCACAGGTGATCGCGTTTCTACTGTGGAAACCCTGCACAGATAAAGGACTCACAGCCATGCTCGAATCCCTGGAAAAAATGCTCGCCAAGGGTGTGGATAATTCATTGCTGCGCTTTGGCTTGGGCAAGGGTTATCTGGACCTGAAGGACAACGCCAAGGCGGCGGAGCATTTGCACAAGTGCGTTGAGTTCGACCCGAAGTATTCGGCGGCGTGGAAGTTGTTGGGCAAGGCGCAGCTGGGGTTGGGTGATCAAGCTGCGGCGCGGCATGCCTGGGAGAAGGGCATAGAAGCGGCCCTGGCGCATGGCGACAAGCAGGCCGAAAAAGAGATGACGGTGTTCCTGAAAAAGCTCGACCGCCAGGGGTAAAGTAATCCCTGTGGGAGCTGGCTTGCCTGCGATGCAAACACCTCGGTGTATCAGTGATACCCAGGTGATGCTATCGCAGGCAAGCCAGCTCCCACATTAGAGCTTCATTGGGCTCGGATCTGGGTGAATCAATACCACCGCGCCTCACCCGGTGGGCGCTTCTTGAAGCGTTTCATGCTCCACATGTACTGGCTCGGGTAGGCGCCGACATAGCGCTCCACCACCTTGCTCATCGCCGCGCAGGACGTGGCGGTGTCGGTGCTGTACATGTCTTCCGGCGCCGCTTCCAAAATCACTTTGTAGCCCGAACCGTCCGGCAGCCGCAGCGCATGCAGGAACACACCGACCGCCTTGTGGCCGGCGAGCATGTTCGGCACAAACTTGCTGGTCAGCGCCTGGGTGGCGAAGAACGGCACGAAGATGCCTGCCGATTCAGCTGGCTCAGGGTCAGCCGGGATTCCCACCTGGCCGCCTTTGCGCACTTCCTTGATCACGCTGAGGATGCCTTCCTTGGTGGAAGCCGCCACGCGGTTGCCCAGTTGCACACGCTGTTTTTGCAGCAACTCATCCACCGCCTTGAGCTTGGGCGGACGGTAAAAAATGATCGGTTTGCATTGGTTGCAGTAGAAGTGATTGAGCACTTCCCAGTTGCCCAAGTGGCTGGTGATGCCGACCACGCCTTTGCCCGAGGCCAAGGCTTCGTGCAGCACTTCCAGGCCTTCGACTTCGCGCACCAGGTCGATGGAACGCTGGGCCGGCCAGATCCACGCGCAGGCGCTTTCGGTCAGGGACTTGCCGATGTCCATCAGGCTTTGGCCGACCAGGCGCTCGCGCGCGGCGGGGTCTATGTCCGGGAAGCATTTGGAGAGGTTGATCCGCACCGTCTCGCGGGAGCGGTTGGGGGTTTTCCACATGATCCAGCCAATCGCCGTGCCGACAGCTTGGACAGCGCGCCAGGGCAGTAGGGCAAATAACCGAAGAGCGCCTACCAGCAAGGCGCCTTTAAACTTTTCCACAGGTCACTCCTGATCGTGTGTGGTGCGCAAAGCGGGCATTCTAACCGGCGTTGGTCAAGTCCGCGTAACGGTCGCAGTCTTGGGTGTGGTCCATGACCATGCCGGAGGCCTGCATGAACGCGTAGCAAATGGTTGGGCCGACGAAGGTAAAACCGGCTTTTTTCAAGGCTTTGCTCATGGCTTCGGCCTCGGGTGTAATCGCCGGAACCTCGCTGCGATCCTTGAAGTGGTTGACCTTGGGCACGCCGCCGACAAATGACCAGAGCAAGCCCACCGGATCCTCCAGCGCCAGCCAGGCCGCGGCGTTGCGGCGGGTGGCGTTGAGCTTCAAGCGATTGCGCACGATGCCTGGGTCCTGCATCAGCGCTTCGATTTCAGCATCGCTCAGTTGTGCCAGACGCTGTGCGTCAAAGCCGAACAAGACCTTTCGATAATGCTCGCGTTTGCGTAAAACGGTGATCCAGGACAGGCCCGCCTGGAACCCTTCGAGCAAAAGCAACTCGAACAGACCCTGCGCATCGCGCAGCGGCGTTCCCCACTCCTGATCGTGATAAGCCATGTACAGCGGATCTTCAGAACACCAAAAGCAGCGTGGCATAAGGCTCCAGGGAGTGGTGGCAGGGCCGAATCGGGTATACTCCCGCTCTTTAAATCGCAGCCCAAGTAACAGGTGAATTTCGTGAGCCAGCCTACGCCAGCCGTGCGTACCTTCCAAGACTTGATCCTCGCCCTCCAGCAATACTGGGCCGAGCAAGGTTGTGTGGTACTTCAGCCCTACGATATGGAAGTAGGCGCCGGCACTTTCCACACCGCTACATTCCTGCGGGCCATCGGCCCGGAAACCTGGAACGCCGCTTATGTGCAGCCCAGTCGTCGCCCGACTGACGGCCGCTACGGCGAAAACCCGAACCGTCTGCAGCACTACTACCAGTTCCAGGTAGTTTTGAAGCCCAACCCGGACAACTTCCAGGAGCTGTACCTGGGCTCGCTGAAACATGTCGGCCTGGACCCACTGGTGCACGACATCCGTTTCGTCGAAGACAACTGGGAATCGCCAACCCTGGGCGCCTGGGGCCTGGGCTGGGAAGTCTGGCTCAACGGCATGGAAGTGACGCAGTTCACTTACTTCCAGCAAGCGGGCGGCATTGAGTGCTACCCGGTGACCGGCGAGATCACCTACGGCCTCGAGCGCCTGGCCATGTACTTGCAAGGCGTGGATTCGGTCTACGACCTGGTGTGGGCTGACGGCCCGTTCGGCAAAGTGACCTACGGCGATGTGTTCCACCAGAACGAAGTGGAGCAGTCCACTTACAACTTCGAACACGCCAACGTCGACAAGCTGTTCGAACTGTTCGACTTCTATGAAAGCGAAGCCAAGCGCCTGATCGAACTCGACCAGCCGCTACCGTTGCCAAGCTATGAAATGGTGTTGAAGGCGTCCCATACCTTCAACCTGCTGGACGCCCGCCGTGCCATTTCGGTGACTGCGCGCCAGCAATACATCCTGCGTGTACGCACCCTGGCGCGTTCCGTCGCCCAAGCCTACCTGCTGGCTCGCGCCAAGCTGGGCTTCCCGATGGCAACCCCGGATTTGCGTGATGAAGTGTTGGCTAAGCTGGAGGCTGCACAATGAGTGCTCAAGATTTTTTGGTTGAACTGGGCACCGAAGAGCTGCCACCCAAGGCACTCAACACCCTGGCCGACGCATTCCTGGCCGGTATCGAAAAAGGCCTGCACACAGCCGGCCTGAAGTTCGCTGCAAAGAAAGTCTACGCCGCGCCACGTCGCCTGGCCGTGTTGCTGACCGCGCTGGAAACCCAGCAGCCGGACCGCAGCATCAACCTCGACGGCCCACCGCGCCAAGCGGCTTTCGATGCAGAAGGCAACCCGACTCAAGCTGCCCTTGGTTTTGCCAAGAAGTGCGGCGTCGAGCTGAGCGAAATCGACCAGAGCGGCCCGAAACTGCGTTTCAGCCAGGTCATCACCGGCAAGCCGACGGCGAGCCTGTTGCCGACCATCGTTGAAGATTCCCTCAACGACCTGCCGATCCCCAAGCGCATGCGCTGGGGCGCTCGCAAAGAAGAATTCGTCCGCCCAACCCAATGGCTGGTGATGCTGCTCGGTGACCAAGTCATCGATTGCACCATCCTCGCCCAGAAGGCTGGCCGTGACTCCCGTGGGCACCGCTTCCATCACCCGCAAGCTGTGCGCATCACCTCGCCGGCCAACTACGCCGCCGACCTGCGTGCCGCTTACGTGTTGGCCGATGCCAATGAGCGTCGCGAGTTGATCAGCAAGCGCACCGAAGAGCTGGCCCGCCTGCAGGAAGGCACCGCCATCGTGCCGCCAAGCCTGCTCGACGAAGTGACCGCGCTGGTTGAATGGCCGGTGCCGCTGGTGTGCTCGTTCGAAGAGCGTTTCCTCGATGTGCCGCAAGAAGCCCTGATCACCACCATGCAGGACAACCAGAAGTATTTCTGCCTGCTGGACGTGGACGGCAAGTTGCTGCCGCGCTTCATCACCGTGGCCAACATCGAAAGCAAGGACCCGCAGCAGATCATCGCCGGTAACGAAAAAGTCGTTCGCCCGCGCCTGACTGACGCCGAGTTCTTCTTCAAGCAAGACAAGAAGCAGAAGCTCGAAGACTTCAACCTGCGCCTGCAAAACGTGGTGTTCCAGGAAAAACTCGGCAGCGTCTACGACAAGGCCGTGCGTGTTTCCAAGCTGGCCGCCTACATTGCGCCACGCATTGGCGGTGATGCTGCCTGGGCTGCCCGCGCGGGCCTGCTGTCCAAGTGCGACCTGGCCACCGAAATGGTCGGCGAGTTCCCGGAGATGCAAGGTGTTGCCGGTTACTACTACGCCCTCAACGACGGCGAGCCGGACGATGTAGCCCTGGCGCTGAACGAGCAGTACATGCCGCGCGGTGCCGGCGCTGAACTGCCAACCACCTTGACCGGTGCGGCCGTGGCCATCGCCGACAAGCTGGACACCCTTGTGGGTATCTTCGGTATCGGCATGCTGCCGACCGGCAGCAAAGACCCGTATGCCCTGCGCCGTGCCGCCCTCGGCGTGCTGCGCATCCTGATCGACAAGAAGCTCGACCTCGACCTGACCCAGGCCGTGGTGTTTGCGGTCGGCCAGTTCGGTGCCAAGGTCAAGCAAGCCGGCCTGGCCGAGCAAGTGCTGGAGTTCGTGTTCGACCGCCTGCGTGCGCGTTATGAAGACGAAGGCGTGGACGTTTCCGTCTACCTGTCGGTACGTGCCCTGCAACCGGGTTCGGCGCTGGACTTCGATCAGCGTGTGCAAGCCGTACAGGCCTTCCGCAAGCTGCCGGAAGCCGATGCCCTGGCCGCCGTGAACAAGCGCGTGTCGAACCTGCTGAGCAAGGCCGACAACCTCGGCAATGCCGAAGTCGACCCAGGCCTGTTCGCCGATGCCAAGGAGTTCTCGCTGAACTCGGCCATCGCCAAGGCAGAGAACGCAGTGAAGCCGCTGCTCGCCGAACGCAACTACGCCGAAGCACTGGCGCGCCTGGCCGCCTTGCGTGAGCCGGTGGATGCGTTCTTCGAAGCGGTAATGATCAATGCCGAAGATGCCGGCGTGCGGAAAAACCGCTACGCGATGCTGGCGCGTCTGCGCGGCTTGTTCATCAACATCGCTGACATTTCCGTACTGGGCTGATCATGTTGAAACTGCTGATTCTCGATCGGGACGGGGTGATCAATTACGACTCCGACGCTTACATCAAGTCGGTGGCGGAATGGATTCCACTGCCCGGCTCGATCGAGGCCATCGCGCAGTTGAGCAAAGCCGGCTGGACGGTGGCCATCGCCACCAACCAGTCCGGCATCGCCCGCGGTTACTACGACATCGCCACCCTGGACGCCATGCACGCGCGCTTGCGCACGTTGGTGGCGGAGCAGGGCGGTGAGGTGGGGCTGGTGGTGTACTGCCCCCACGGGCCGGATGAGGGCTGCGATTGCCGCAAACCCAAACCTGGGATGTTGAAAACCATTGCAGAACATTACAAGGTGCCCTTGGCTGGGCTATGGTTCGTCGGGGACAGCCTCGGTGACTTGGAGGCGGCCAAAGCCGTCGATTCTCAGCCAGTTTTGGTGAAGACCGGGAAAGGCGAAAAGACCCAGGCGAAGAACCTGCCGGTAGGCACTTTGATTTTTGACGATCTGGCGGCGGTTGCCGCAGAACTTATTAACAACTAGCCGCCCTCGACTTCCTGAACAAGGATTGCTCGGGAGTGCGCTTTTAGCAGGCGGGCCGTGTCCCGCAACGGTAAATGCTGCCATGTCGATTTTGCAGGCCATCAGAACCTTTTTCTTTTACCTGCTGCTGGGCACCAGTTCGTTTCTCTGGTGCACCCTGAGCTTTTTTATTGCGCCGTTCCTGCCGTTCAAGGCGCGCTATCGCTTTATCAACGTCTATTGGTGCCGCTGCGCGTTGTGGCTGACCAAGGTGTTCCTGAACATTCGTTTCGAGATCAAGGGCGCTGAAAACGTCCCGGACCAACCTTGTGTAATCCTCTCGAACCACCAGAGCACCTGGGAAACGTTTTTCCTCTCGGCGTACTTCTCACCCCTGAGCCAGGTGCTTAAGCGTGAGCTGTTGTACGTACCGTTTTTCGGCTGGGCGATGGCCATGCTGCGGCCGATCGCCATCGACCGTGACAACCCCAAGGCTGCGCTCAAGCACGTGGCCAAGAAAGGTGATGAGCTGCTCAAGGACGGTGTGTGGGTGTTGATCTTCCCGGAAGGCACTCGCGTACCGTTCGGCACTGTCGGCAAATTCTCGCGGGGAGGTACGGCCTTGGCGGTCAACGCTCATCTGCCTGTGCTGCCGATTGCCCACAACGCCGGCAAGTTCTGGCCAAAGACCGGATGGGCAAAACGCGAAGGCACTATCACCGTGGTGATCGGCGAGCCGATGTATGCCGAGGGCGAAGGGCCACGAGCGATTGCCGCACTGAATGACCGCGCCCAGGCATGGAATGAAGCCCAACAACGGGCCATGGGTTCGCTGCCGCCAGAGCCGGTTGTGGTGGATACGCCGGTGATTTGAGCATCTGTGGATAACCTGTGCACGGTTTGTTGGCGAATCGCCTTTTTTGATTCATAAATTACTGATTTACCTACATATTTCTTTAGCTCATAAAATCTCGAAAAACGTGCATAAGTTTTTTCAGCATTAAAAAACCGGTCCTTGTGACCGGTTTTTTATGCACAGCAGAAAAGTACGTTTTCAGCAGTCATCCAGCAGCGGCAATTGCACGCTGAACGTGGTGCCTTTGCCCACCACGCTTTCGCAGCCGATACGCCCGCCGTGGCGTTCGACAACCGCCTTGACCATGGTCAACCCCAGACCCAATCCCTCGCTGCCCTGGGCAGAATCGAAGCGCCGGTACTGGCTGAACAGCTCAGGCAAATCCGCCGCCGCGATCCCCGGGCCCTGGTCGCTGATGCGACATTCCAACCAGCCCTGGCTGCTGCTGTGCCGCAACCTGACCGTGGTACCGGACGGTGAATACTTGATCGCGTTTTCCAGCACATTGAACAAGGCACGCGTCAGCAGCGACTGATCCGCAGAGACCATGCCCTCATCGGCTTCGTCCAAGTCATGGACCAAGTGGATACCCTTGAGCTGAGCGACCACCGCCACCTGGTCGAACGCATCCATCACCAGCATGGCAAACAGGGTTGGCTGGAACTGGTAGCCGTCCGCCTCGGCCTTTGCCAGTTGCACGAAGGATTCGGTCAGGTTCAAGGCGCGTCGTACTTGCTGTTCAATCTGGGCAAATACCGGCGACTCGCCATTGTGTACATCCAGGATGGCAAGGATTGCCGAGTGCGGCGCGCGCAGGTCATGGGAGAGAAAGCGCAGCATGGTTTCGCGGTGTTGCTGGGCGTCGCGCTCCTTGCTCAGGTCGGTGAGGCTCAGTAGCCAACCCAGGGCGACGTCGCCTTCAGCCGGGAGCAAGGGCGCAAGCTCCATACGCAGGCTGCGTTGGTGGATGTCGCGGAACTCGATCAGCTCCAGCGCCGAGAGAGCAGGGCGCACGCCATTGTGCAGGGGTGGGTATCCCAGGTCCGCCAACTGCTCCAGCAGGTTTTGGCCGACCAGCTGATTGCCGAATACCTCCCGAGAAATTCGGTTGGCCAACAGGATGTTGCCTTTGGGATCGGTGATCAGCGTCGCCACCGGCAAGCACTCGAGACCATCGGCCATAAAGCGCCGAGTATCCCGGGTGCGACTCACGGCCTGCTCCAGGGCAAAGATCCGCCCCTGCAACACATCGCCCTTGCTGGCCGGTGCGCGCCGCCGTTCGGGGAGCACTTTAGGTTCGTTATCCAGGCGCGCCAGCTCCCAGCCGAAATAGGCGAGCACCACGCTCAAACGGCGCCAGTTCCAGATCAGGTAACTAAGCAGCAGTCCGATCAGGCACGCGGCGGGCGACCACCAGTGGCCCAACCGCAATAGGGCCCATGCACCCAGCAGCGCAGCGGCCATACAGCCCAGCGTCATCCACAGCGCGTACCGCGGGCGGTACAGCAGCAAGCCAAGCAGCAACGCTACCAGAGAGGTAGCCATCACTGCCGCAAGCCAAGCGGGAAGATCCACAATACTGCGCCCTTGCAGCAAGCCATTGAGCACATTGGCCTGGATCTCTAACCCGGCAGTGGTGCCAACAGTGGAGGAGAGTGGTGTTACAAAACGATCGCCCATTCCCGAAGCAGTGGCTCCGACCAGTATCAGGCGGTTGCGCAGCTGTTCGGGTGGCACCTCACCGCTTAATACGCTGGCGTAGGACACACTGGGAAATTGAGTATGCGCGGCAATGAAAGGGATGCGTATGGCGTGCTCTCGATGCCAATGTTGACTGATCGGCTCCTGAGGCTCGCCAGGCATGGCGTCTGCTGCGCCACTCATTGTGTACGCCAGCCACGCGAGCTGGGGGGCCGTTGCATCAACGGGACCTTCACGCAGATACAAGCTCCGCACCACACCGTCGCTGTCTGCTTCAACGTTGATATGGCCAACGCCCTTGGCACATTTGAGCAACGGTTGCATCTGCTCATCGGGTTGGCTGTATCCGGCGCTTCCGTCACGCAGCAATGGCAACAATACATTTCCCGCGTTACACACGGCATCGGCCAGGCGTTTGTCATTGGCAGGGATGCCGGGCTCACTGAAGATCACGTCAAACAGGATACCCGCTGGTTGCGCGGCACTCAGTCGATCAATCAGGTCCGCATGCAAACTGCGGGGCCAGGGCCAGCGGCCGAGCTTCTTCAAGCTGGAGTCATCAATGGTTACCAGCAAGATGCGCGGATCTACGGGCAACGGCGTAAGCCGACGCAGGCTGTCATACAAAGGATTATTGAGCGCAATGCCCGGGCTCAGGGACAGGTAGGCCGTGATCGGCAACAGCAATAAACCGATCCACAACCACTCGCGTACCAGGCCGTGGAACAAGCGTTGGGCATGGGTAGGTTGGCGTTTCTCGGCCTTGCCCCATAGCTTCATTGGTCAGCCGCCGGAAGCCTTGGCCAGGGTCGCAGGCGGGTAGTAGAAGATGTCATAGATCCCGGTTTCTCCTTCCAGGCCGTGCTCGTCGTAGGCCGACACACGCACGTGATAGAACGACGCTTTGAGGCCAGTGAAGCTCATTTTCGGCTCACTGGAAAAGTTTTCCTGCTGGATGTTCAAAAAGGTTTTATCGGTCGCTACTTGAGCACGATAGCGCTGAGCGCCGGGCAGGGGCCGCAGGTACAAGCGCCAGACAGGGGCATCGCCTTTCTGCCCGTCCTGGCCGATAAGCGTGGGCGCGGGCAGCAGTTCCACCGGTTTGACGGCGCCTTGGCGCTTGAACAGCAAGCCCTGCCGCGGCCCTACCTTAACCTCACCTTGCACCGCCATTTCACGGTTGACCGCCACCTGCCCGTCGAGCACTTCAAGCACAGACTGTTCACCGTCGTTGCGCACCCGAAAGTGCGTCCCTCGTACACCCAGCACACCGATCGGTGTGACTATCTGGAAACGGTCGTAATCGCTGGGTCGCTTGATCACATACGTTTCGGCCTGGCCTTGTTCCAGAATGATTTGGGGAATCGATTGTTTCTGGACCAAATGCAACCGCACCTGGGACCCGGAAGGCAGTACCACCCGCGAACCATCACCGAGCAACAGACTGGCAAAACCCGACGCTGAGGTTTTCACTCCTTCCTGTTCATCAATACGCATGCCTTCCTGCAGCGGGCTCGCGTTGCCTTTGGCATCAAGCTTCCAGGCTTCCCCGCTGAGATGCTGGACAACCGCCGGCAGCGGTTGCGCACGGCACATCAGGTAATCGTCGATATAAGGCAGGTGCAGTTTCGCAGAAGCGCTTGCAGTGAAGGCCGCCAGGGTCAGAAGGGCAGGCAGGGGTAGACGGCAGCGCATGTGTCGGCTGATCCTTTTACTTAAGGCCGGGAGCCGGTATCGTTCCCACATAGGTATCGCGGACATTAGTGGGGTAACAGCCCTTTGATATCAGCGTACCGAGAGAGCCAAGGGGCCGTCGAATCCGACCACAATTATTCAGATTCGACAGCCGGCATCTGCGCAGTATGTGCCCTTTTTACAGGGCCGTCGGCTGCTGTATTTTTAGTAGAAAGGACCCACCCATGCGTGTCGCAATACTGGATGACGAACCCGCTGAATTGCGACGGGTGGAACAGACACTGCGACAAATCCCCAGCACGGCGGAACAACCCTGGTCCTTGCATTGCTTCGAGCGGGGCGAAGACCTGCTGCGCCAACTGCGTCGAGAAACCTTCGACCTGCTGATACTCGACTGGCAACTGCCGGATATCACCGGCATCGCGTTGCTGCGCTGGACCCGCGAACACATGGAATCTCCGCCTGCTGTAATCATGCTCACGAGTCGAGATGCAGAGAGCGATATCGTCACAGCATTAAACAGCGGAGCGGATGATTATGTCAGCAAGCCCTTTCGTCCCAACGAGCTTAAGGCGCGGGTCACAGCAGTGTTGCGGCGCCATGGCCTACAGAAATCTGCCACCCATGAAGTGCAAAGCTTCAACGACTTGACCTTCGATGATGCCGAGCTGACGGTGACCCGTGCCGGCAAACCGATCAATTTAACGGAGCGCGAATACCGGCTTGCCAGTTGCCTGTTTGCCAACCTGGCGCGGCCGTTATCGCGCGAGTATCTCTATGAGCGATTCTGGACCCACGAAGAAATGGTGTCATCGCGGCCTCTGGATACGCATATTTATCGTCTGCGCAACAAGCTTGGACTGACTGCGGACCGTGGTTGGCAACTGTTGACCATCTACGGATATGGCTATCGGTTGGAAAGCGTTGCTGGGGCTACCCAACGTTAGAAACCGTAGATGTTCCACGTGGAGCATTTGCAAATCGCTTGTACATCACTCAATGAAAATCAAATGAAGGCCTGCGGCGGTAATCTGGGACAGGCGAAGAATTCAAACCACCCAGGCGCTTGATGGCGCGATACCTGCTGACTAGGCTCTGATTGCCGCATTGAAGCGGCACTCAACTGACTATTCTGGAGTAACACCCATGAAAGCTATCAACCTCGAATCGAAAAAAATCGCCAACCTGCACTGCCTGATCGCGGCTAAAGCCCGTTAAGTGAAGTGAATGATGAGGCTGGGAGGGCGACCTTCCAGCTTCATCACTGGCCATGCTCGGGGTTACAAAAACAATGCATATCAACCCACACTTTTTCATCCTTGCCCGCCCGCCGTTTACCGTGATCTGGAACTACAAAGACCACACTCAGTTTGAACTGGATACGTTGTATTCCTCGCGTTTGATAAGCCTTATTGAAGACCCTTCATTGTTCGACAGCGCGAGCGAGATTGACGCAGCCTTCCTGGCAGCCGGTCTGTTCTCGATTGATAAGCCGGTGCAACCGGAATGGGGATGGGACGAGCTGTCGAAGATCTTCCATATCGGCACCAAGAACCTGCCGTTTGAACACGTCCCCAGCGATATTCACGAATGGTCCGCGCAATACCTGGAGCATTGCGAAGAAGTCCTCGACACTCAGCCTCCCGTAGCGCGTTTTACCGCGCACGCTAATACCGACCCGATCTACTTGCCGGCGCCGATGCTGGACAAACCCTCGAATGACCTCACAACAGTCCTGCTGCAAAGGAAAACCTCGCGCTCGTTCTCCTCGCAAGCTGTCACACGGGACGATCTGAGCCGCCTGCTTTACCTGACCCTGGGCTACCTCAAAGAACGCGAAGCCGATACCGGCGACACTGTCCCCGAAGCGTTCAGGTCGCGACGCAGCAGCCCGTCCGGTGGTGGTCTGAATGCCTGCGAAGGTTATGTCTATGCGGTACGGATCGAAGGCCTGGAACCGGGTATTTATTATTACCATCCAGAGCTGCATGCATTGCGGTGGGTCCACTCGCTGCCCACCGCGCCGCTAGGGCAACTGCTGGCTGGACAGCACTTTATCAATGACCTGCCAATGGGGTTGTTCCTGACTGCGCGTTTTGACAAGTTGTGGTGGAAATATGAGCACTCCCGCGCTTACCGCATGGCATTTGTCGAGGCAGGGCATATTTCGCAAACGTTCCAATTGACGGCAACCGAGCTGGGACTGTCCACATGGTTGACCGGTGCATTGAGTGACGAACAGGTCGAAAAATTGCTGGGGCTGGAAGATGCCACAGAACAACCGCTGTTCTTTGTCGGGGCCGGCTACGGCGACGGAGAAGTGCAGTGCAAGGAGCTCAAGGCGTTGATGGAAAATCGGGAGCGAGACCAGTGATGTCCACCGTTGGAACTGAGTCTGGCGGGAGTCGTCGGTACACGCTGGGGGATTGGAATAATCGATCGTCGGTGCGCAATAAAAAGACCCAATATGCCCTGCCGCCAGCCGCTGAAGTTCAGCTCCAATTACGCACTAAAGGCTGGTTCCCACCGTCGTTCATCCATTATTTTGCTCACCCGACTATCGAGCAGGCATCCGAGCAAACTCGCCATCGGTTGGCGGCGAATCACTTGGTTTATTTCCTCAACTACACGACGATACTCGAACACAAGATTGTCAACCGCGCGGTCGAAACCCTTATTCACGACGAATTGCGTATCGAACTGCCGCATGCAATGAAAATTGCGGCATTGCAGTTGTACACCGACGAGGGTTATCACGCGCTGTTCTCCTACGAGCTGGCGGAGCAAGTGGCGAGGTTTTATCAGATGCCACCGTGGGATGTGCCGCCAAAACGCATCCGCTTACTGCTCGACTTGCTGGACACCGCCGGTGATGAAAGTCGTCCGTTGCTGTGGTTTTTGGTCGGCTTTGTCTCCGAAACGATCATCGCCAAGGAGTTGCTGGACCTTACGGGCGATACCCTGGTGTCCACTGTTTATCAAATGTTCAGAGAACATCTGGAAGACGAGGCCCGGCACAGCCGGTATTTTTCCGAAGTATTTCAGTACCTGTGGCCACGCCTGTCGTCCACCCAGCAACTCGCTTCGGCCAGCCATTTGATCGATATTATCCTGGTGTTCTCGGAAGTGGACGAGCAATGGTTGGCTGCCAGCCTTGCCGGCGCTGGTATTTCTGCAGCCGAGGCAGAGCACGTCATCCAGCACGTCGTCGCACCCCAAGCACGCGCCAGGCGCGCTCGCGCCGGCGCCACGGCGACACTCCAGGCGATGAAACGCGCCGGTTTTTTTGAGCAGCAAGCACACAGGGAATTGTTCAGCGTGGCGGGACTCATTGATGCTTGAGACAACAGATCGCGCTACCCGAGCAACCAAAGTTGCCGCCGTCATACTGCTCATGACCATGGTCATGTTGGGCGTATTCCCGATCGACGTGCTACTGCCGTCGTTCCCCGCACTGTCAACGCAGTTCAACACCACACCAACGGACATTGCATTGTCTGTCAGCGTGTTCGCTATCGGCATCTCCCTCTCACAATTGCTGATTGGCCCCTTGTCTGACGCACTCGGTCGCAAGAATCTGCTGTTGGGCGGTATGGCCGTTTCGATTCTGGGCGCCTTGGGCTGCGTCTGGGCTTCGGACTACGCCGCGTTTCTTATATTTCGTGTCGTCCAAGCGGTGGGTTGTGGCTGTTTTGTATTGTCCCAAGCATTGGTTCAGGACCTGTTTGTAGGTAAGGAGCGTGACCGTTTGCGCATCCTGATGGTGACTGCGAGCGGGATCTTCATCTCCATCTCACCGCTGATAGGCACGGTGTTGCAACAATTGCTGGACTGGCAGGGAAGCTTTTACGTGTTCGCCGCGATTGCCGTCGTGGTGTTCGTGAAGGCATGGTTGTCGCTGCGTAACACGCCACCCGTCTCGAGTGCGGGGTCTAGTCTCAATATCTTCAAAACTTACCGGCAGCTGTGCCGTAACTTCAATTTCATTGCGTACTGGCTGATATGCGCCATCGTATTTGCCTGCCATTTCTCGTTTATCGTGGTCTCGCCACTCGTATTCATTGAACAGCTGCAAATGAGCAACTACGAGTTCTCGCTGATGCTGTTGCTCTACGGTGCGGCCTACGTCCTGGGCGGCACGCTCGCCGGAGTGCTGAACAAACGCATGGAATCGGCAACGCAAATAAGCACGGGCTTGTGCCTGATTCTCCTTTCCGGTCTGACGATGCTGCTCCTGGCAACATTCTATGGCCTGACGCCCATCACAGTATTGGTACCGATGATGATTTGCACGGCAGGCACAACTATTACTCGGCCCGCGGCAACATCCAGAGCGATGGAGTTGTTCCCGGATAACGCTGGTGCGTCAGCGTCAGCGGGTAACACGATAATATTCATAGGCGGTGGGTTGATCAGTGCCCTGATCAATCTCAGCGCATATGACCTTCAAATGACGCTGGCCATCAGCTTCATAGTCCTGAGTGGTTTTGCATTGCTGATCAACGATCGCATCAATCGGATAGCCAGAGTACAAAGCCTGGCTTGATGCACAGACGAGCCATTAAGGACAAAAAAAGCCCGCTATTCGCGGGCTTTCTTAGTATGGCTGAACCGTTTACTTGCGAAACGTCGCCACTGCTCTATGAGCCAACACCTGATGTAGGTTCACAAAATAGATGATTCTTGATGCCCAGTAAACGCAGGTGAAAAATCATCTTATCTGTGAGCCCCGAGCGTGGTTTTTACAGAAAAGATGAGAAAAGCCTACTGGATTCACAGAATAAATGCGCTCTCCGAACAGACGTAGTTTTTCTAGTATGGTTTTCATCCACGGTGGTTTTTTTGCCCTTGAGTAAGGCTCAGGCTGGCGATGCTATCCATGCAGTATTTGGCCGTTGGGCACCATTGACGTGGACCCAGCCCAAGTGCTGGCGAGCCGGTAAAACGCATATGATCCAGCGCGTCTCGCCATTCGCACTTCGGGATATGTCGCAGAGGCCACCTAGCGGAAGCTCAAGGTTGCTTGAACGTATGAGCGAAGGTTGATATGCACTGGAGCCCGAGTTGTACATGTGACGCAGCGTCCTCACGAACGCCTGCAGAGGAAGCCTCATTTCAGTCCCACCCTGGGTCTCGACATACAGAGCGTCGGCTCGATAACGTAAAACCAATCAGCAGCCATCCATGCTAGCCCGCCTATAAGCGCGAAGACATTGCCCAAGAAAAATTTCTAAGTCAATCGGTCAGCTGCATGGGCGTAAATATCACCTTCAGGAATGTCTGAGGCCGCGTCTGCGAGCATTTTCATTCCTTTGCGGGTTACAGATAGGTTCGCATAACTAAGGGGGGGCCAATAAAAACGAATGTACGCCCCTGCTATCGCTAGACGAAATCGCAAAGCAACATCCCACCCCTTTAACCAACCGGCATCGGCTAAGACCTCCCGAAGTATTTCTTTCGCAGGATCAGCTAACTGAGATGCCAACAATTGGTCGTGAACAAGATTATAAAGTTTTTCAACCAGAGCATTCCCCCCATTCCCTCCGGCGATCAGCGCGATCTTGATTAAAAAGCAATGCAATATATCCGATCGCTTTGATGATAGATCGTCAACAGCACGATTGAACGCCAAGCTCAATAGCTCTACAGCGTTAACCGTGTCACGAGAGACTTGCCAATCAAGCAGTTCACCAACGGCATAAAGCTGGCTGGTTTGAGAGACACAACTCATCACCTCAGGATGCAGTAATAAAGCAGCGTGACTTCTTAGAGCATGCCACCAAGTATCCGTAGCTTGTCCCACATCTCTGCTAATTGACCGTAAGACCTGGCTTGCCGTGATAATAGGCCAATGATCGAATACTAACTTCGCTAGGAGAGGATCGTTCCGCACCAGCAACCTTGGCACCAAAGTCTCAAGCCCTTGCAACCGATCACCGACAAGTGAAAGAAGATCAGCCAAGATAGAACTATTAAGGTCGATAACCCAGTCGCCAAGCAGTATGTCCGGACTCGCCTGAACCAGTCGTATTCGAGTTGGGAGAGAGCCATTAGTCGCCAGCCAAGTCAACGAGTCAGTGGATCCACCGATCAAGCACTCAACGATCGCATCTGCCAAAGGACCAGTTGCTTTCACGGCAGTCTCCAGCAGAGATGCCATCTCCTCACGGCGATCAGGCCACAAACTCTGGAGTCTGGAAATACCAAGCGGTTCAGGTGCAGGGAACGAACTGCATGCGCTGGAATTTGATAGGAGACACTCCAGCAGACGAGGCTGCGCAAAGGGGGCCAGGGCGCCGTCCACTAAATCTTGCTTGAGTTTTTTTGCGTCTTCCGGAGAAGCGAATGCACCCGTAACAATATCTACTAATTGAGTTGCAGCGTCCGGCCCCCCTCCCATCTCTATCATCTTAATCTGCGTCAAGGGTAGGAACGACCCGCGCTGTCGCTTAACGTCACTCCCATAGCGCCACAGGAATGATCGTAGCGCTCCAAGAGCCCCCTCCTTGATATCAGCGGCGGCGGTGATTAACCAAGGCTCGCTCTCCGATTTGGTAGAGGGTTGTTCGCTCAGGATATGAGCCAACTCCGCAGTGACATCAAACTTTATAGAGCCAATAAAGCGCCCCCCTCTTGAAACTGCGGTCTGAAAGCGAAGATTGCGCCTTAACCTCGGCCACTGTTGTGACCAAACAGCAAAAAGTGGCAGGTCTATTTGTCCTGGCCTCTCAACTTCTATTGGCTCTGCGACACTGCTGTAGAGCGAGAGCAAAAGTTGGTTGATTACCTTGTCATCGAGAAATTTTGGAGCATTTACCACCTCCTGACCTCCAACATTTAAAGCCTGTCGATAATGCTCTTTGTCGACTAAGCCATTTGGTCGGCGCGCGAAGGCTTGTAATGCTGACAAGTCTTCAAAAGACTCGAAAAAGGTAAGAGGGATTAGGAGTGCATGGGTCCAGACGCAGCCAGGTCTCGGCATTTCGGGGGCCGGCCAAGTTCGCATTAAGACGTAACGGCCGATGGCCGGCACTGGCAAACCTGTCCAGTAGCCTTCTGATTGACTGAAAATGGTCCCTGGAGCAAGGTCGCTTAGCTCCGTGAGGAGTGAGGTTTCAGTACCCAACGGGACAGATGACGCAAGCAACCTGTGCCCGTCATCATACCCAAACAGACATTGATCAAATTTCATTCTTCCGCCGACATCAGCCACACAAGAGGAGCCGTCAAGTCATGCTCTCCGTCATCATGCCCCACAATTTGAATTCGCCGACTCGGAATCATATCCGCAGCAACATCGACCGCTGCATCATCATCCAAATTAATACCTTGAGCCGAAACACCGTACACACGGGAGGTAAAAGATTTACCGTTCGCGCGAAAAAACTGATGCACAAGCGGCATGTTTAGCGCTAGCCATTGATCCGGGGTATGGCCTTGATCCCGAGCGAGATCCCAAGCCGATATCAATAACGCAAGCTTGCGAGAACGGTAAGTGAATGGTGCTCTTATGAGATCACTCAGCAGTTGCACGATCCTAACTTGTGCAGGGAGAAACTTTGGCTCCCATTCAGGCATTGCGACTGAAGTGGTGACATCCCCTAGTTCTGGCAAATCAGAGCTTCTAAATTCAGGGGGCAGCCTCGAATTATAATCAACGATAGAGAGCCCATCCTCTTTGACATTGGCGTTAATGAAAAAAAGGATTCCGTCTTCTGCGTCTGCTTGCTTGATGAACTCGGGTCGGCACCGTCTCTCTTCAACTTGAAGATCAAAAATTTCTCCTGCGAGGTCAGGGAAAAGCGCAGTGCCACGAGCATTGGTCTCGCGGTCATGGAGATAAATTGTTACTTCCGTGTCACCCGTTTGGGAAGTTCGAGGAATTTTTTGGAAGTTGCGCCAGGCATCCGCGATGCTATTCAAATAGGTAAAATCGCCTCGGTAGCTATCCATAACAAGGCGGCAATCAGTCTCCGCTGACTCAACCAGGTGCCATAGTGCTGCCAAGAACGTGGTTTTACCAGATGCTGGCAGCCCCATTATTACGAAATTGGCATTCATTCATTACGTCCCCTTGTCAAAAATAGATCGAACTCGCTCACCAATTTAGGGAGCACTGGTTCTTCAAGGTATGCGCTGGACGGAGGAGCAATCCAGCTCCGCAGAAGCTCATCCATCCCGCTTCCTGCGGCCACATTTCCGGAAGGATCGCGCGCAGCTATGCGAAATGTCGTCAACTCGAACCGATTATTCAACAATGCGCCTAGGTTGGCTTCAAATTCCGTTAATGCTTCTAGCGTAGCTGCCGCACCCTCTCCAGTAAAAAGGTCGACCTTCGTGGTAACAAGCTGAATTGTGGCTTGAGGATGTAGGCCACCTGAGTCGAGCAGTGCTCGGGCAATATTGCGAACCGAGGCAAATACTCCGGCACGCATGCGAGGTTTTGCCACACGGTCACCATCAAGGATCAACGCAACTACTCCAGCTTTGCGAAGCTCCACCAATGCCGTGGCGCGCTCTGGTCTATCGCGCACTTCTCTATAAACCTCTCCTGCACGCTCCGAAATCAGAAGATCTGTACGCTCTAAGTTGCTTTCATCAGAAACAGCAATATGGAAGAAGCCAAGCCCATCTTGAGCCGATGTACGCGGAGTATCTGGATGCGCCGCTCCAAATTCAGCACGGGATTGAAAGCTTTTCCTTTCGAACCCTTGCAGGCTCCAGCTCTGCGTGAAAAGCATCTGTGCGAAAGGGCCGCGCAGGAATTGCTCATATAGCTGGGCCACCAAAGTCGTCTTGCCACCATTGCGTTCGCCAACCACAGTAACGACTCGTGCTTTCCGCCATCGAAGGAGCTTATCGGCATCTTCCAGTGACAGCATCGCGGACGCTGGAAGAAGCTCCCAACGCGGGTCTAAACTCGGAGCCTGCTGAGCCTCGGACTGCTCAAAGACGTCTACGTCTACATCCGAATCATCATGCGCATCCGTCACAGCAGCTGACCCAACAGTTGTTCATAATAAAGCTGAGTAGCGAGCGCCGATGGCTCGATTTTGATGGAGGAGTGCAAACCAGTTTCAGTTAAAAAACGCGCATACCATGCCCCTGGGCCTGCATTTTTGGCCAGGCGGATGGCTGTAGAAATAGGGGCGAGTCGAGGCGGCGGTTCTACTGAAGACTCCTCGAGCCGCTCAAGGTCATCAGTGCTAAATCCGTCAATCACTGTGGCCAGCTCAATCGACTGTACTCCCTTCGCTTTCTTCGCGGCAGCGATGACCCGTTCAAGGATCGCAGGTGCGGCGATAGGCCCAAGATGAGATGCGGTGGTCAGAACGCCTAGATCTATGGCTCCGGCCAGTGCCGCCTGAGGAGCATTAAGGGCATTGAAATTGCGATGCAGAGATTTGCTGTAGCCGCTGAACAGCCACCATAGGATCTGGCTTTCTTCTCTAAGCAATTCTACTTCCCGGTTCAGCGCCTTCAACCCTTCACTGGTTTTAACCGCCACATTCGTGTCCGAAGACTGCGCCTCTGACCTTATCTTCGGCAGAGCTGCGAGAACGCCCTCCCAGTCGCCCTCTGCCAGTTCTGCAATTTCGCCTTTCAACTGAGGGTTATGGGTCCCATTTATTTTGACCTCAACCACCCCAGGTTCACGGTTTGTGACTGCAAGACATCCTAGAGCTTCCTTAGTCGCATGTAGAAGCCAGTCAGCTTCAGCAGGCGACCGTAGCCCTGAGACGTGACCAGCGACAATAGCCAAAATCACTTCCGGCATCTCCTGATCCACCAGCCGTTCTAAAATGAGAGCAGCTAGCACCGTCATTTCACGTTCGTTATTGACCAAACTGAAGCTTGCGTCCTCTTTAGCAAATTCGTCCCTGAACCAATGCATGTTGACGTCCGGGCTGCCGTAGTAAGCCGCTGCTAGATCAAGAATCTGAGCGATTGTAACGTTCTCGATAATCCGATCGGCCGACGTCTGTCGGGACGTGATTATCGTTGCGCTGGGTGAAAGGGCGGACTGCGCATATCGATCTGCAAAGGTATAAGTAGACATTACTGCTCCATTCATTCTTGTTCAGCGGCCACGATAGCTTGTGCGAAATCTTCCAATTGTCCGCGTTCGTGCGCCCGTAAAAGTACTCGGCGAAAACGCTCATGATCGGGTTGCCCGATGTCTTCATCTTCCAGCAGTCCAAGCCGGCCGCAAATCTCTGACTTTTTGCTGAATGAGAGCCGATAAAAACGAAGCCCTAGTGCTCGGACATTGTTCATGTTTTCACCCCGCTCACTTACCAACATCGCCGCGTCGTTACCAAAAATAGACGCCTCGATTGGTGAAACCGGTTCCGAGGTTGCCAAGGTGGAACGCCATGGTTCCAAGTTGATGAAATGCTCAAAAACTGAGGCGTTCCGGTCCATTTTCGCTTGAAACCCGCCTGGAGCCGTTTGCCAAATCCTGACATGAGCCCTGATATGCAGCCTACGCATTTCAGGTTCTCCTACAACGGAGATTTCCAGGAAATTGTATCCAGGCTCCCAGCCAGCTTCCCTACGATCAGGATGAGCTGCACTGGCGGTGAGTCGTACATGGTCACGATTCAGTTCTACCCGGTTAGTATGGATATGACCAAAAACTTGTACAGGGGCGACATCATTCAGGTGGTCAGCAAGTTCGGCACCTTGCTGCAACCACGAAAGATGATGGTGCGCCACTACCATGTTCACGACGCCTGGTTCACGGGTAATTTGAAAGCTCGCCCGATCAACGAAGAGCGTTCCTTCATCGTCGCGGCTGCTAGACAGAACTGCTGTGTTAAGCCCCCACAAGCGCAGCGTTGAACCATCGTTGAGTGGCAAATCACGGGTAGCCCTTGTTCTCTCAGGCGGCAATAGATCGCAAAAAAACTGTAGTGCGAACTGATTGAAATTGTCCAAGCTTTGATACAGCAATCGGTTTGAAGAGTTGTTACTTAGGTACCTAGACAGCTCCGTGGTTGGGTCCGGGGCTCGCTTAATTTGGTTATGAATCAGTTGAACAAGATCCTGGTCCGCCAACTCACGCACAGCGTCGTGGTTACCGGGCACAACAAAAATCGACTGCATGGAGCAGCCGCATGCTTCACACAGATTCCGGAGCCATTCGGTAGCAAACTCGAACTCCGCGGGATCACCAGCAAATGCGATGTCACCAGAGATGACAATTGCGTCAGGGGGACCCAATCGCTGGCTTTGGCTAACCACATCGCGAACCAACTCAGATCGCAGATGAAAATTAGGATCTTGGGTGGTGCTGATCTCGGATTTGCGGAAATGGATGTCCGAGAAATGAAGGATTCGCAAGTGCCACTCCCTTGAATTTTTCTGTCCTGAATGGTCTATAACACCGGGAAGACACCGGGTGATATCCAATTGATATGACTCTAATAATGCGCCGCCCCACTGCTTGATAGCAATGAGATCCGAAGCCTTTTAAGGTCAAACTCAAACGGGGGGGAAATTCAGCCCCCTTCAGTAACCCACTGGCTTCCAGCATTCTGCCAGCGCCATGCGACGCGCCAAGGCGCCATTACCGCAAATGGCAATGAATGTTACAGAAATCTGTGTTTCGTGGGTTTTCGTACAGAACCTGGATGACAGCAGAGCTCCTTGTCATCGATGCCGAGTTTCTTTCTGAGGAGTGTTGCGTTCGCCGCAATCACTTCTAAGCTGAACAAAGGCATACAAGACGAAAAGGTACGGTGTACGACACGCTATCGCGACACGGCATCTCGCCGAATAATAGTTAGCAGGCGGAAGCTAGGATAAGTTGCCAGATTAGGAAATCTTCGCAACTAGGAGATAACGCAATATCAGCGGGTCAGTCGATACACCGCATCGCTTGTAAATAAGCGGTGTTATAGGCATCGCCAAACGGGGCTGGAATAATGTCATGCACCACTACAAGTGTCTTACTCAGTATGTCCGCAGCTTCGGCGAAGTCAGCTTTTTTGCTGCTGCGGTGATCTTACTGCGTCAGGGCGGCGGAACACGGGGCTCAAATCCTTCACTCCGCCAGCTGAGACCTCCAAGGGCCGCTCTTAAACTTTCGTTAAGTGCAAAATAGAAAGGAGAACTTTATGAACTATGACAACTTAAAACATCCAAAACTAAGCCCGGAGGAGTTTGAAGAAAAGCTCGTAGAGTACCACTCATCTAAACCTGTCATACTTGATGAGGCAGAGTTAAGAAAAGATTTAAAAGAAACTTCAGTGCATCGTTATACACAAGGAAATCAATTGCTCAATGACTTGATAAGCTCAGTCGAAGACGCTCTTAAAGCCTTACCTGAAGGAAAAGAGAAGATTAAGCTGGAGGCAACTATCAAAAATGTAGATAAAGCTATTGTTGCTTTTGGTTATGGGCATCTGGGCTATAATATGTGCGGCAATGATGCAAATAAAGGATTACCCGGTCATGCTCGCCCAATTTTATGGAACCCTAATACAAATCGAAAAATTAAAAAGTAGGGTTTAATCCATGAGATGTAGACGTGCAAAATCCTTAGTTTTGCATTGGACCGATAAAGGTTTAATGGCTACGAATTTCATCGCTCAAAACTCTGTAACCTTAACCCCTTCCGGCTTTAATATATTGTCTAAAGCGGACGATTGGATCACAGTAGCCAAACTGAGTGAAATGCTTTCTGAATATGAGTGCGACTCTGCAATTGAGGGTTTAAAAGAACTTCTAGATTCGGGCCTTCTTGTAGTTGAAGGCGATGAATTAGAGAAGTTAGACACGAAATACAACTCGTCTTGGGAGTGGAGTGTTTATGCTGGACTTCACTGTTTTACGTCGAAGGATGTTCAATATCGAACCACAGAGGAATGTATCGATTTTTTAATAGAACGTCGCCAAGAATCTCCTTCACCTGAATTATTTTTAGAGTCAAATCAATACGAATTTTGCCTCCCCGAACCAGAGATGGATTCAAAGCTATTAGACATAATGTATAGGCGTCGATCTATAAGAAAGTGGAAAAAGCAATCTATTAATAAACAACAGCTTAGCAATATTCTTTACTCTGGATTTGGTGTTACAGCTTTCGTAGAACATAAACACTTAGGTATCCTACCTTTGACAACAACGCCATCAGGAGGAGCGAGGAATCCTTATGAAGCTTACGTAATTGCAAACGATGTTGATGGACTGTCTCAAGGTATTTATCACTATTCAGGGCTGTATCGCTCATTGCAGTTCGTTACCAAATTGAATGTCTTGCCCTCTGATATGCTTGGAAAGCAGCAGTGGGCTGACGATGCTCCAGTAATAATACTATGTGTGGCCACTTGGAAAAGGACGATGTGGAAATATCCTCATGCGGGGGCATATAGAGTGGTTTTGATTGAGGCTGGTCATATTGCACAAAACATTTTGCTTGCAGCTACCGATGAGAATCTTGCTGGCGTACCCACTTGTGCTCTAGGGGATAAGTTTATTGAGGACGCATTAGGATTAGACAGAATTGAACAGGCTGCCATTCATGCGATAGCTCTCGGCCACCCCAAAGAAGAACACTTCCCGTGGACAAAAATCGCTGTCAGGAGCACTTAGCAGGGCGCGTTTTGACTTGCTTTTACAGGTCTTTTATTGCTGCGTTATGGATCATATGCCTATCAGGAAGGGCAGCAGTCGGTCACAGGCTATGTGAAAATATTTTAGAGAGAACTTAACAGCTGACCATCGCATATAAGGAATGAACCGAACCACCTTCTATCCGAACAACGTCAACCTAATAAGCACTACACTAGCTGAGACTAACATGAGCTCCTATATCGTCGGGACAATCCCTCCATATTTCAAATGATCAGATCTAGCAAGTCGAGTGACGAATTAAAGGTCGGGACAGCAGAATCATTTCTCTACCTGGAACGGGACGGCGTGCGTTAGATTATGTCTATAACTGACGTAGGTGCATAATCGCATCGATGATGGCTAGTGCATTTTTGTCCAGCGTATCCATGGCCCCCATTGCATTCTCGGCAACAGTTATCACTCAGTTCTCTGAGATCCATTTCGTCACTTCGCCGCTGCTAGCGCGTGCTGGTTGTGCAGGAGTTGTGTGAGAGCGTCCGCCCTGGCTATGTTGGCTTGAGAGTTTTCTAGCACGGGGAGAGTCCTTAAGTAACTGGTGCTGGAAGACTAGCTGAACACGCCGTTGGCTGAAGAGACTTCTTCAGATCCGCTGACACCTGGTCATTTGCACTGACTTGACGACTCATTTGCAATCGATCTAACCAGCCATTTGCAACGGATTTGATCTCCCAGCAACCATGATAGGCAGAATCTGCCAGAAGCAGCCGTTGGTTGCGGCCGTGGTGAGATTAGGTTGTGACTAAGAAACTAGGGGCGACTCAGCCAGATGCTCTGGACTCGTCACCATCTCGTAACAACGCATCGCTAGACTAAGTCGAATGGGCCAGACCTTCTCTGGTCTAGAGGAGGCCTACTTGTCCTCTCCATCCATGCGAACAGATTCAACTGACTGCTCTGACAGCTTGGTGCCAGCTGCGGAGTACGTTCGCATGTCTACTGATCACCAACGCTACTCCACGGAAAACCAATCAGCAGCCATTCATGCTTACGCCATGAGCCACGGCATGAAAATCGTCACAACTTACCAAGACGACGGGAAAAGTGGCCTAGATATCGGCGGCCGTGATGCTCTGCGCCGATTGCTTGACGACGTCCAGGCCGGACATACCCAGTATCAGGTGATTCTTGTCTATGACGTCAGTCGTTGGGGACGCTTTCAGAACACGGACGAGAGTGCCCACTATGAATACCTTTGCACCAGCTCCGGCATCAACGTGGTGTATTGCGCAGAGCCATTTGAAAACGACGGCTCGCCTCTAGCAACCATTTACAAAGGTATCAAACGATCCATGGCGGGGGAGTACAGCCGAGAGCTTTCCCAAAAAGTCTTCGCTGGTCAGTGCCGCCTCGTTGAAAAAGGTTTTCATCAAGGCGGCCCGGCAGGATATGGATTGCGCCGCGCTTTGATCGATGAGAAAAGTGAATTCAAGGCAGAACTGTCGCGAGGCCAACAGAAAAGTCTTCAGACCGACAGGGTTATCTTAATTCCGGGACCCGAAACCGAAATCGAGGTGGTTCAACACATCTATCACCAGTTCATCCACAACGGGATGAGTGAGCACGAAATTGCCGATGCACTGAACGCCGGAGGGCTGATTACCGATTTCGAGCGCCCCTGGAGTAGAGGTAGCGTGCACCAAGTGCTGACCAACGAGAAATATATAGGTAACAACGTCTACAACAAAACGTCCTCCAAGCTACGTAAACGTATCAGCCGCAACCCACCCGAAAAGTGGGTCCGATGCGATGGGGCGTTCCCGGGAATTGTCTCACTGGAGGTGTTTGCAGCCGTTCGCGAAATCATCTTGCAACGCTCACGCCGCTTGGACGATGCACAACTGCTAGAGCTGCTTCGCACACTGTTACGGCGAGCGGGCTCGTTGTCCGGGATGCTCATCGATGACCAAGACAACATGCCCTCCAGCACGACCTATATAAATCGTTTCGGCGGCCTTTTACGTGCCTATACGCTCATCGGCTACACACCAGAGCGAGACTATAGGTATTTGGAGGTCAATCGCTCACTGAGGCAGCTGCATCCGCAGGTTCTTGAAGATGTTGTTAAACACTTCAAGCATGTGGGTGCCGGAGTCGAGCTCAATATTCAGAGTGACCTACTGACAATTAACGATGAATGGACAGCATCTGTGGTCATCGCGCGCTGCCAATCCACACTGGCAGGTACTCTTCGCTGAAAGCTCCGGTTTGAAAACAGCCTGACACCCGACATCACCATCGCGGTGCGCATGGAGCACGAAAATCTACAAGTGCGGGACTATTACCTCATCCCCAGTATGGATATGGGGGCGTGGCCGCGAAAAATGTCCGAAGAAAACAGCCCCTTAATAGACAGTTACCGTTTTGCAACGCTGGACGTACTTGATGGACTTGCTGCGCGTTGCTCGCTGAAGGAGGCACGTCAATGACTGTCCCATCAACCTCGCGTGATCGCGTCGCACTGATTCCAATATCACATATCCACATCCTCAATCCACGCACGAGGAACAAGAAGGTTCACCGCGAGCTTATAGAAAACATAAAAACGGTAGGACTCAAGCGCCCCATTACCGTAAGTCTTAGAACCACGCCTCTGGGGCAGATCAGCTACGACCTCGTATGTGGGCAAGGCCGTCTTGAAGCATTTCTTGCACTAGAAGCCACAGAAATTCCAGCGTTTGTGATTGATGCCGTGGAAGAAGACTGCTTGGTCATGAGCTTGGTAGAAAACGTAGCTCGAAGGCAACACAGGCCGATAGACCTTATGAACGAGGTCGGGCGCCTGAAAGAACGGGGCAAAACCGATGAGGCGATCGCAGTAGTAATTGGCAGCACAGCCTCTTGGGTCAGCATGATTGTTGGTCTACTTGAACGCGGTGAAGAAAAACTCCTGTCAGCAGTCGAGACAGGGTTGATACCTCTAAGCATGGCAGCCGATATCGCCCGTAGCAGTGAAAGCGACATTCAAAACCTACTTACTGACGCCTACGAGCGTGGAATAAAAGGAAAGAAGATTACCAAGCTGCGTCACCTTTTAGAGCTACGTGCCAAGAAAGACAAACTGGTGCGGGGAAGCCCGCTGGGTCGTGATAGCCAGAATAAGAAGAAAAGACTGACGCCCGCAGACTTGAGAAAACTATTCGAACGAGAAGCCGAGCGGCAGCGCCTGATGGTTAAAAAGGCTGCTTTTACCCATGAACGGGTCATTTTCTCCATTCAGGCGATTAAAGAACTCTTGGCAGTTAGTGATTTCGAAAAACTTCTTTCTACAGAGCAACTGAATTCGATGCCCAAGCTGATACAGGCTCGGCTTCGCAATGGGGGACTGTGATGTCTGAGAAATGGCTCGAAACAGCGGCCCCTCAGTCGACTCACCCTCTAAAAAATGCTTTTTTGGATGAGTGCGTTCGAGTCAAAATAGCCAATATCCTGCCGCTTAAAATCTCACGGTCCGCGGTAAAAGAAAGCCTGAAATACCAGCAAATCCTCGCGTCGATCCAGGACGTCGGACTGGTGGAACCACCCGCTGTAACACCGGTACCTGGCCGCGCCGGACATTACTTTTTGGTTGATGGGCACCTGCGTATTGAAGCGCTCAAAGATCTAGGTGAATTGGAAGTCGATTGCCTCGTAGCAACGGACGATGACACCTACTCATATAACAAACGCACCAACAGATTATCTGCCGTCCAAAGTAACAAAATGATAGTGCGGGCGATGGACCGTGGGGTCTCTGCGGAGCGGCTTGGCAAAGCGCTTGGATTGGCACCGGAGACAATCAAGCAAAAATTTCGCCTGTTAAATGGTATTTGCGCAGAAGCTATTTCGCTCCTGGGTGACACAGACTGCCCCGCAAACGTATTCCATCTTCTGCGGCAGATGAAACCATTGAGGCAAATCGAAGCGGCTGAATTGATGATTGGAAATAAAAATCTTTCTGTCCTGCTTGCTAAAGCACTTTTGGCTGCCACTCCATCAGACCAGCTAGTAGTACCTAGAAGCCCCCAACCTGATCAGCAGATCTCTGCAGAGTCAATTGCTCGGCTAGAACGTGAGCTCGCCGCCCTGCAGATGCAAATCAAAACAGTGGAGGAGGGCTACGGACCTGATGTACTTCATCTCACAGTCATCAAAGGCTACCTAGCTAAGCTACTCGCCAACGCAGCGGTGGTTCGGTGGCTGGCCAGACATCAACCTGAGTACCTGAAAGAATTCCAATCCATCGCTGAGCTGAAGGAGCTCCCTTGGGGAAGTGACGAATCAAACTCTGCCGTAGATGGGCTAACTTAGGCAGTTCAGCTATACGCTCAACGCTTTTCGCTCTTAAAGGAGTCGTTAAAAAAGTCATCCCTAGCGATCAGACCGAAATCCTCGCCGACAAAAGCTCTGTCAGCACGACCATCATCGTTGAAGAGGGCTTGGGTACGCCGTTCCTGCTTGAGATTAGCAACTGCCTGAAAGAAGCAGCCTTCACATAGGTGCAGCTCATAGCGCTCACCATCATGTTTCGTGCCGTAGCCCCAATTTGCTTGGAGGGTGGCGAATTGAAGTTGGCCACTTTCCCCTCGGACGGAGAGCTGACAGACATCACACATGACATCAATTACGGATTCAATTTCTACCTTACCAGTAATGTTCATCATCACCCCTACCCACTTACATCGACTTGATCGATATCACTTCCACATACCTAAATTTCTTTCTAACCATCCATAGTAGCTTCTTGCTTCACAACCAGGGAGCTCAGCGCATCAGCCTCGTGCACCAGAATCAAATTATCCTAGGAAGAGGAAATGCCATTTCAACACCCTGAGTATCCACCCTACATTCCAGTTATTAAATGGCAAAAAGCTGAGCAGAACGCCTTGGAAGCCATTGATGAACAGCTCGTTGGTCATGACTGGCCGTGCATATCTGACTTCCAGATTTAATCATCCGTGCCGATAACAGTCTGATACCTTTCAGGCTCCCGGCGGGTCAGTGCTCAACCGGTATTGACAGATAGGTAGCGCTCAAGCTTTTTAGGCACCATTCACAAATCAGGGAAAGAGTTAATGCCTGCATTCAAAGGAAAAAACCTTCGCTCCGGCGACTTAGCCGAGCAACTGGGAACACTGCTCCTCCAAAACCTTGCATTGGTAGCGCCTGTTCCTCGCACGGAAGACGTCGGCGTGGATGTCGTAACGACTCTTTTAGAGGACTTTGACAATCGCCTGTTCAAGGCAACGAACAGCTTCTACGTCCAGATTAAGTCCAGTTCCGTTGACTCAATCGAATACGAAAACGACGAGGTGGATTGGCTTTTTGCGCTGGAGTTGCCGTTCTTCATTGCAAGGGTGAACAAACGGTTGCTGGGGATTGAGCTGTATTGCTGCCACGCCCTGCATGAAGCATTCGTGGTAAACAAAGGTCGTAGGGAGCTTAGAATCGAGTTCGGAGAAGGCTCCGAAATCGATGAGCTCATGGCCCCGGACGCCGTGGTGAATGTCGGCCCGCCAGTGTTTTCTTGGTCCATGGACGACGTCGAAAAGGACACAGGTCTACGCGCCCAATTTAGCGCGGTATGTAAGGCTCACATAGAGATTGCGAAGCTCTCCATGGAATTGCGTCGCGTGGGACGAGTGGAAACGCTGACCTGGGAAGTGAACCAACTGCCAAAAGTCGTAGGATTTAGATCTCTTGATCCACAATCACCCGAAAAGATTCTAGACATCAGCAATCTTGCAATCCCGTACCTGGTTCCCTTTCTGGACCTATGCGTTCGGCATGGTGATGACTATTGGCTGGGGCAGATACTTCGTCTGACACAAGAGCGTAGGTTGCAGCTATATTTATCCAGAACTAGGCCGGAATCACCGGATGCAGAGGTTCCAATCCCGGAGGAGTTTCAGTTTATTTTGAAACACCGGACGAATGACGCAATTATCAAGGAGCGACTCTTGAGAGAGCGTAGGTCGGATACTGGTTATGAAAAATGATGACCCCGTTCAGGTCGCGATATTCACGCGCTACGGTTTTTAGCGCGGCTTGGAAACGAAGCTTTGGTGAGCGCTTCAGCGACAGCTTTCCCGCATGTCGAACGAATTTGCATTGGCGAATCGCCACATGTAATCTGAGATACTGAATTATTTCCGGATTGTGGTAGTGACATGGGGTATCAGATGCCCATCACGCTTTCCAGACCGATCAGTCTCACCGCGCCCATTCTCAGCAAGGAAGCCCGACATGAGCCATAACGTGAAACAGAAAATGAAACCACATCCGCCACAGCGGAACGTTCGACAGCGTGATTGCGTCCTACTGTAGATAGCCTCGACTGTGGATAGCTTCGGCACGTTAATATTGACCGGTGTGTGCCTAGGCCTTCTTTCGCGCTACTTTTTTCTGTGAGCTTATGGCCATTAATTTTGAAAATGCCCCTCTGATTGAGGTCATAGTGGAGCTTCGCTGGGGAGCAGCTCTGCCGTTTCCTCCTCAGGGCCTCTCTAACGCCCCCACACATCTGTTCAACGTGAACCTGGAAGCTTCTCAGCATGAGGAGTTTTTCATGAATTTTGGCGCAGAATGTGGCTCTAGAGGTTTGCAACGAGCCGAGCGCATTGTGCCTCAAGGATTTCCCGTGATACCCGGGCAGGTTGTCTATCGCTTTCGATCCAATGATCGATCGCTACAGAACCTTTTGCAGGTTGGCCCAGGGGTTTTCACAGTGAATGGCTTGCCTCCGTACAAGGGCTGGCCTAGCTTTGAAGCATTCATGGGCCGTGGGATTGATGCATTGTTGGCTTCTCGGCCGCTGAATGAGACGGAGAATGACTTTTCCTCTGTAAACATTCGATTTATCAATGGTTTCGGCAAAGATTACTTTGAGGATACCTCGAGACTGGCTTTTTTGAAGAGCCTTGGCTTCATTGTCCAAGTCCCAAAAGAGCTGGAGGCAGTTTCCCAAGAAGATAACTCAACCTTTTTTAATATGAATTACATAACCAATTTGAAGGGCGGTGCTAAGCTGCAGGTAACAGTCGCAGAAGGCGTAAAAGAGGGTGTTCCAATTCAAGTCGTCGAGCTAGGAACGACACATGAGAGTGTGCGACCGACAAAGAAAGATTTGCTTGAAATAATAAATATTTCACATGATCTGATAGAAAAAATTTTCATGGATATGACTGCTCCAATACATTCAAAGATGAAGCCGAAGGAGGTCTAAAATGTTAGAATATTCGAACGATTTATTCCATTCCGCTCTATCAGTTTCTATATTGGCTGTAGGAGCAGCTTATTGCGTGAACTCCTTGAACGGTACATCTGCACAGTCTTATCATGAGACTGCGCAAGCTCTTGCTGCAATTGACGAATTTGCCGAGCTTAAGGATGGGTGGGCTGGGCCTGGCTCTTTAGCACCTACCCGAGTTATTAGGGAAATGGCAAAGGCCGCTATTCTTACTCCTAAGTTTTTATCTCCTATGCCAGATATATCTGCAATGCCGAACGGCACCATTGCATTCGATTGGGAAGCTGATGCCGGTTGTGCAAATCTAGAAGTTGGGATTGATAATTTCTCGTTTTATTTAGACCTGGAAGGCTCTTTTTTCCCTCTGTCTGGTGCGAGTCAAATGATCCCAGTGCTGGAGATAGCTGATATCATTTCTGCGTGTTTTCATTCAACACCTATTATACAGCGGACGCGGCCAACAAGTTACTCCGAAAGGCCTAGGCTGGCAGTACCGGCTTATGCCTAGAACTGTCAAGGACGATGAGCTAATAG
This sequence comes from Pseudomonas sp. R76, assembly GCF_009834565.1. Lineage (GTDB taxonomy): Bacteria > Pseudomonadota > Gammaproteobacteria > Pseudomonadales > Pseudomonadaceae > Aquipseudomonas. The sequence continues at coordinate 25,501 of NZ_CP019428.1, read as the reverse complement.
TTAGAAGCTTACGGAAAGGCTGGGTAAAAAAAGGAAAGCTCCAATATGGAGCTTTTCGTCCACCCGCAGAAGTTACTGTTGTTTCTGTCTTAAACGGCTCGCTAGGTGATGATTTCTGTAAAAGTAAGTCGATAGAAATATGTAAGGCAGACTATATAGGAATGGCATCTTTACTCGCGGGTGAGATTCGCGCGTTAGAAGCTGATGTGATTGATGCTCCTGAAGATTTTGAAGGGCATCTTCATATTGACCACATTGACCCTCCGGCCCCATCTAGCAATCCACTGGCCCCAGTATTGAATAAAGCGCTCAATGACCGCTGCAAAGCACTGGCAAATAAAGCCAGGCTAAATATTGATATAGATCCAACTCATCCGCAGTGGACTGGCCCAGCACTTATCTGACCATTCCATCCGCTCCGCAGAGGCACATGTCGGTGGGTACCTAGAGCAGATATGGCCATTTGGGGCTCATCTTTGTGACCCGACGAATGCTACTTATCCATACGCGCGCCAGCGAAGTCGGGGGGGCACTTACGCTAGAATACGTGCACTCAGAAGCGCTACTCATCCGTGAGCGTCCTTTTCGATCGCTTGCACTATCGCCGCTATCAGTAGGCACTTAAAAAGTCCATGCCTAAACCTGATCAAGCGGCACCACCAAATTTTTGTAGATAACCGAAAGCGCGCAACGATGCCCATTCATCTACAATGGGCACGAAAAACACGCGGCGTGTTTAGACTATCAATGGATAGAACTGGCTACCCTTCACTTTTAGGAAAGAAATAATAGTAAGATGCTGTCGCCTGATTCCATGTTGTTAACAGAGCGTCCTTATTTTTTTCAACCCATTCAGAGAAGCTAGAAATATTGTGAGGTAATTCACCGGTTACTGAAGATATATCTCTTGGATCATCAAGATATATTCTCCAAAAATTTGTACCATTTGTAAACTCAACGTTAGGTCGGTCTGCCTCCCCTGAACAGAAGCACGCTGCTGTTGGTACCTCCAAGGGATTTTTGGGCAACCAGTACCCTTCCAGGCTACACAACATTTCCGCAGATACTGGATGTATGCCCACACCTATAAGTCCAGGTCTACCATGACGCTCAAAATCATAGGTTTTGAAAGCTCCTTTTTCATAAGCACTTACTTCTGAAAATAGACTTACGTCAACGCTTCCAAAATGAAGATACCAAGTAGACTCCTTCGTTGGCTTCTTTTTCATTAATCTAAAAATTTCTTCTTTAGGTAACACACCGAGATCATAGTAACATGAAAGTCCCATTTGCTTTCTAAAGTCATTTGACTCTTGAACGAGCTTACTAAATTTCTCATAGGAGATGAGACCCGTAGCCGACCCAGTTTTCAGAAAAGCTTCTCTATCAAATTTATCAAGATCTCGGCTATCGACTTCAATTCGAATAGCCTTCTTATTCTGAGTATATTTATTTTTTGATTTTATACCACTATTTCTCTCCGCTGCTGCCATTTGTTCGGCGGATAAAATTTCTGATCCATTCCATAAACCATGGCCTTCAGCGTCAGTACTAGTTGTGAACCATACAACAGGGCGGATTATCCCGTAATGCTGTGTTCTCAAGTGTCCGAGTCGAAGGCCTGTTACGAAAATTGCCCGCGCTAAAGGTACCGAGGTATAATGATAAAGCTTCATATAGCTTCCATATTAAATATGATGTATGCGTCTGAATAAGCCGGTTTGTTGCCTATTCGGCAGACGTCGCTTGTGCCACCGTTGCAAGGACTAGTACATAACAGGCTCGTTCAAAGTGACTGTTTTCCATTCCGAGGACGTTTGCTTTGTGAAGGGCCTTCACAAAAAAGATTTCCCTGTCTCATTCATTCCCACCCGCACGGTAACTTGAAGATCTATATCGACAAGCTGCGGCCTGTTAATAGATTTGAATGGTCCCACTTCTGCGGATATTAGCTGAATACACACTGATCCTTGGCCGTTTCGGCATCGGTAGGATTGAAAGTAAGCTATAAGCCATCATGCCGTCCATGCCTTGGACAATCGTAGCAGTCTGCACTGCCACACACTGATGTGGCTCGAGATCCGCCGACATGGGTTCATAGGAGACGCGCCCGTCAATCTGGCATTAGAATCGATGGACTTCATTAGTAAGTTGATCTCATGAAATTCCATTCTGATGGTCCATCCATACCCGATGTCCTTCTGGAACGCTCTGATGCCGGCCGCGTGGTGTTTCTTTGCGGTGCCGGGGTCTCGTTGCCATCTGGAATGCCGAACTTTGTCGACCTCACACGATACGTAATAGAGTTTTTTGACCCACCAGTTGACTCAGACATCATGGCCGCATTTCGCCCGTGGTTGGATGGCCCATCTGGCGCGAATGTCCCTCTCGACCAAATCTTCAACCTACTCCATCTCGAGTATGGCAAGGATGAAGTTAACGCTCTTGTCACAGAACGCTTAGCTTCGCCCCCAGAATTCGGAAGCATTGGACGTGAACACGGTCTGATTAAACGGATATCCTCAAACCAGAGCGGCGTGCCGCAGATAGTCACAACCAACTTCGACCGCCTTTTCGAGATTGGGCGACAGGAAGATCACCTGGTTTGGCACGTGCCGCCTGCTTTTCCGGATCTGAATTTTGGATCGAAAATAGAGGGAATTACGTATCTGCACGGACGATTAGTGGACCCGACTTCCGAAAGTCACCCTTACGTGCTGAGCAGTGCCGACTTTGGACGTGCCTACCTCTCAGAAGGATGGGCAACCAACTTCATTAGGCACCTCCTCGAACGTCATACCGTTGTTTTAGTCGGCTATCAGGCAGAAGACCCGCCAGTCAAATATCTGCTTCAGGGCCTTAACCATGATGGTCTTTATGACCGGTCTCGACTCTATGCCTTCGACCGTGGCCGTCCTGAGAACATCGAAGCCAAGTGGCGTGATCGAGGTGTCACAGCAATAGCCTATGCTGGTCATTCGGATCTGTGGAGAAGCATGGAGGCTTGGGCAGATCGGGCAGACGATCCACGTAAGTGGCGAGCATCCATAATCGTTAAAAGCCAACAGGATCCGAAGACATTGGCTCCTCATGAACGCGGCCAGGTTGCTCATGTCCTCCGAACAGCTCAGGGAGCAAGATTGTTCTCGGTAGCTGATCCAGCTCCCCATCCTGAGTGGGTATGCGTGATGGATGCAAATGTCCGATCAGGACCACTTAGCAGCGGCTACGGAAGTGACGCAGAAGCTTTCGACCCTATGATCGCCTACGGGATTGATGACGATCTGAGAGATATTTCTGAGGATGATCGTAGGCAGGGCGTCAGCAATGACAATCTCTTAATCTGGTGCGATGAAGACGACAACCCCCATGAGTTTCATCGGCTGGGCGGTCGACAGGCTGACGGTTCCGAGGCGACACCGATAAGACTTGGCCACCTTATCAACTGGGTCAGCAGTTCCATCGAAAGCCCCGTAATGGCATGGTGGGCCATTCGTCAGAACGGTCTGCATCCGCGACTGCTACAACAGTTCGAACGGCAAGTGGAGCAATCAAAGACTCTCAGCGAACGTGCTCGCCATATTTGGAACCTCATCCTCGAGCACCATCGCGACCCTCGCAATCGGAATTGGAATGGTGAATGGTTTAGCTTGACGAACCGTATCAATGCGGAGGGGTGGACGGCCAGTACCCTAAGAGAATTCCGGAAGGTTGCGACTCCGCAATTGGAGATCAAGCGACCACCTCGCTTGGGGCAGTCCAAGCCTCCGATGACATCCTGGGAGGACACTCATCTCGGTGATATCGGTCAATGGGAAGTCATATTCCTTGATAAGCACAATGAAAAGTTAGACGTCCCAGACGACCTACTACCACAGGTATTTGGCATCCTGCAGGAGCAACTTACCATCGCCTCAGGGCTGTTGCGGGATATCGAGACCATCTACTTCCGTACACCCACCTGCTATCCGAAACGCGAGGTCGACGGTGAAAAATACGTCACCAAAGCTGCCGAAGCCGTAGTTTGGTTTATTCAACTCTTCGACCAAATGACAGCCAAATGGCCGGAGTTGGCAAGGGCCTACGCGACGACTTGGCCCACTACAGAGCGGTTCATTTTCCTAAAGCTCAAACTCTATGCGTTCAGTAAAGTGGTCATCTTTGAGGCCGACTCTGTTGCTAAGCAAGTATTGCTCTTAGATCAAGAGGCATTCTGGGACATCGATGTGGCCCGGGAGCTTCTCTTCTTGCTGGCTGACCGATGGCAAGAGTTCTCTCAGACGAGTCGGAATCAACTTATCGACCGTATCTTGGCAGGTCCCGATCGGCGTACTCACTGGTCTGACGAAGAGTTCCATGACCTACGAGATGAATTCGCCGCAAGATACGCTCGATATCTCGAATTACGGGGTTGTGACCTTACAACTACTCTCAGTGAGCGGCTTTCCGAGATTATCGGACGTATTCCGGATTGGCACGACGTGTGGGCGACCTCAACGGTCATAGAGCATGGCTCTCATACCGGGTGGGTTGGTACTGACGAAAAACCAGATGTAGTTTTGGATATTCCCGTAAACGAGGTGATATCCAGGGCAAAGGAAGCACTGAAGCGTGACTTTGGGAGCTTTACCGAGAAGCGTCCTTTTACTGGCTTGGTGAAAGTCAATCCGCGAAAAGCGCTGTCCTCATTGACTATCGCAGGTAAGGCTGGCGACTACCCTGAAGCGTTTTGGACGTCCATGATCAATGAGCTCCCAGCAGACATCACACCTAGGCTGAGACGAGCTTTCCTGAACCGAGTAGCACGCCTGCCGTACGCAGTTATCGCCAAACTGCACCATACCTTGGGCCGATGGCTCCAAGAGCATTTAGTTGCGGTCCTTAAATTTGATGATGCTCTAGGTTGGAAAGTCTTCGATCACATCGTCGAAGGCATCCTGAGCGGTGGATCTGATGCTGCGAAGAGTGGTCTTGGCGTAACCCACCAAGGTGGAAAAGTCATTGAACGGTCTTTACGCACATACGGCCACGCTATCAACGGCCCTATTGGCATGTGTACTGAGGCCCTATTCCATGCAATGCCCGGAGAGAAGCAGGAGGCCTGCTCACTAATACCAGATCAAATCAAGTTTCGTGTCGAACGCCTCTTAGCGTCAGCAGGCGTGGGCTCAGATCATGCCGTATCAATAGCGACCAGAAGGCTCAACTGGCTCATGTTCGTTGATCCCTCCTGGACTGAGGAACGACTTGTTCCGTTGTTGGCGTTCGAGCACCCAGCTTCGGAACCAGCATGGAACGGATTTCTTTATAGTGAGCAAGTGCCTCGCCCGCCGTTGCTAGACCTCATCAAACCGCTCCTACTTGACCTATTCCCGTGGGTCGAAAGATTTTCATGGGATCGAGAGCTCTCTAGAGGAGCGGCTGAATGGATAGGATACATACGCGTATTTCGTACAAATCAGCTGAGCGGTATCTCACAAAGCGAAATGCGCTCGGTCCTTCGAGCAATGTCTGACGATACACGAAACCGGTTCATTTTTTGGTTGGGCATAGTCGGACAGAAAAACGAGAGCGGCTGGACGAAACACGTCATTCCTTTAATCAATGAATGCTGGCCGAGAGAACGCCGCTACAGGACCTCTGCATCTATGAGAGCCTGGATCGGCCTGCTTGATGACACTGGCTATAGCTTCCCCGTCGTCTATGAAGCGGTAAAGGAATTCCTGGTGGCGGTGGAGACAAATGACCACCCGTTCTACCGTTTCACTAGGGAATTAAACGATGGAAAGCCGATTACCGTTCTATTCCCTGAAACAACGCTGGATTTGATGAACAGAGTTACACCACAGGTGCTCTCACGTCAGCCGTACGAGTTACCGAAGGTGCTAGCTCTGATCTCGGAAACGGAACCTAACCTCACCTCAGACTCGCGCTATTTACGCCTTATCGATCTTGTCGAGCGAAGCTAACCGTTGAGATTTTGGATTGGGTGATGGTGCTATTGATATAAGCGGGCTGGGAGTTTCAGCCGTGGTCAGTCAACTGAATTTGGAAAATTCCAGCTACCGCTGGTTTTAGCTTGGTGACTGCTGTCACCCCGACGCTACAAATCATCTGAGCAACCCACGCTCTACAAAGGACACAGTCACTATGAGTTCGAAATCAACTGTCACGATCGATGCCGGGGCAAAGTTCCGCCTGCAAGCCGGTCCGTACGACTTGCATACCAATACGCCAAAGTACGGTTTTGAGGTATCAGCGGCTGATGAAGCATCACGCTACCGCGTGATTGATAACTCGCAGATCATGGGCGTGCCCGGTCGGCATTTTTGGGTGTGGGACATCACCAATGAGTCCAGCATGCCGGTGTTTGTCACGCTGACTAAAGACGGCGTACCGTTTGATGCGCGCGCTTAAGTCGAGTAGCCGTTACACGCAATAACCAGCGTACAAACCAAGGCTCGCAGCTCTAACGGCAAGCCGTCGATAGCATCCTGGGCAGCACGCTTATCGGTGGGGTCCAGTATTCACCAGTTTCGGAAGAAGGTCACAGCCGTGAATACGAATGTCCCGAGTCCCGATACGGAGCCCAGTGCCACAAATAGGGGGAGGTACGGCCGAATCAGTTCAGCCTGGTGTTGCCAGAAGAGAAGAAGGTCAATCATCAAGGGGTTTCTTGTAGGCGTCCGGGTATTTAGGGCTCCGGATTGTCGAGCGGTCCATTGAATCGGTCTTTTTAGAAAAAATCGCTGAGGCGGCCGCCGGCACCGCGTGCCCGCAGGCGCGCGGGGAAAGCCTGAATTTGATGATGTGTATTTTTTATTCCACTTAATAAAATTCATTTAAAAAAAATACTGGTTGCTACGAACAGGCAAAACCCCATATATTTGGGCTCCTGACATTGAAAATACTTTGCAGGACTAAGCTTTTTGCTTAGGTAATTTAATAACAAGGTCCTTTAGGAGTGCCATAAAATGCCTCGACCGCCACGCAACTACATCCACGCAGCGCTAGCCAACTTGGCCAAAGCGCAGCAGCAGCAAGAAAAAGTCCTGAATCAGCACACCAAGATTCTGACGAGCCAAGGTGAAGACATCGCCCGGCTGGAAACCCAGGTGAAGGAAATGCGTGACAACGCAATCCGCGCCGAAGTGAACAGCGGCGTGCCGACCAAGACGGTCGCCGAGCGCTACAACATCAGCGCTTCGCGGGTGTCGCAAATTGCGCCACGCCCGAACCGGTGAAGTGGCCCAACCGGCGAGCCCGCAAAGCTCGCCGCGTTATCAGTAACGCTGCTTTTTTTAAAAGCCCCAACGACCGGGGCTTTTTGCTGTCCGGCCGAAAGCATGACCGCAAATTCACAACTTAGCGCTCATGGCCAAATGTCTAGACTCAAATCCGTCAGGCCTGAAAACACTTCCCCAAGCATAGTGAATCGCCCCGGATTATCTAAACACCTTAAAAGCTCGTTGGCCCATACCGAACAAATGTGTCACAACTCCTTGAAACGCAAAGCGGGAAGATAGGAGAGATTTGTACCATGACTGACATAGAGCAGGCTGTAGCTGTGCTACAGAAGGTCAAGAAGGTGGTCTTTTTCACCGGCGCTGGCATCTCCGCCGATAGCGGTATCCCGACCTATAGCGAGAATCTTTCTGGAATCTGGGCAGGATACCATCCGAGGGATTTAGAGACAGCCAAGGCGTTTCGTGAGAACGCAGCATTGGTATGGGGATGGTATCTGTGGAGGCGTCTCCGAGTCGATCAAGCAAAACCAAATGCAGCACATCTTGCAGTACCTCGCATGGCTAACACACACCGCCAGATTTCTGTCATTACCCAGAATATCGATGACCTTCATGAGCGAGCAGGTTCTCTAAATGTGGTGCATTTGCATGGCACTTTGGCAATGCCCAAGTGCTTCGCCTGCCATCGGTCTTCGGCTGTGTCGCCAGATCAATCAGTAATGCCGGATGAAGGCGCTCCAATCGAGCCTCCCAGGTGTGAACGTTGTAACGGCAAAATGCGCCCTGCGGTGGTCTGGTACGGAGAGGATTTGCCGCCACAGGCTTGGAAGAAAGCAGTTCACCTGGTTAAGGATTGCGATCTTCTGATCTCAGTGGGCACCTCTGGAATTGTAATGCCTGCCGCGGGCCTTCCGGACCTTGCATTGGCGTCTGGAGCATCGGTCATTCACGTGAACAAAGCTAACGTTTCAACGGGCGAACAGAAGGAATTCATGCTGGTGGGGGCTGCCGTCGAGATATTGCCAATGTTAGCCCAAAGGATAGAGACCATTCGCGCGGGTTGAAGACTGGCACACCGGTTTTCGGCTAGAAAAAACATAGGGATGTTCCCTTCTTGATAATTTATTTCCACAAAAAAATATTGCCTTCTCTAGGAAGTCTCAACGACCGAGCCCAAGTACTCGCATCGAGCCCAGTACGGGCCTCACTACGTTATTTGATACCTGGCGCACACGCCAAGTCCGTGCATCCAATTACATTGACTTAATCGATACCACTTCCACGAACCTGAATTTCTTTCTGGCCGTCCTAGTCGCCTCTTGCTCAGCAACCAGGGAACTCAGTGTATCGGCCTCATACACAATCTCGTGCATCCTGCCCTCAAATTCGTTTCCCACCCGCAGCGTGACTCTCAGCCTGGGAGTAAAGCTTTTTGAAACTTGCTTTTTTTTCGCATCTTTCAACGGTTCCACCGTCAGCAAAGTAAGCGTCCGAGCTACACCGCCTTGCAACTCAAACCTTAATCCGTTTAAACCACTGGTTCACGCGCTCGCACTCAAATGCCGCTGGATCAAAAACATCGCCATGCCATTCAACCATGGCGTCATGCTCTGGATGATTGGGGTTGGCCATCGCCTCCAGAAACTCCTCGTAACCAGGCCCGCCACCCACGTCTTCCGGTGGGCAAGCATTGGCGCCGTCGATGCAGTACGGCACCTGAGGACAGGCAATAGCGGGTAGCGTTTTTTCGACCTTGATACTGTGATGCCAACTGTCACCAAAGTCGTAGAGATAATTAAATGTCCGCCTTCCGTTCAGCGCCTTGATCAGCGTTTTACGGGCTTCCGGGTTTACCGTCGGCCCCCAGCCATCAGGGTCGGGCATGCCGTAATTCTCACCGGCAATTTCAAACTCATGCAGATGGCTATCACTCCAGCCCATCACGATCTGGATGACATGGTGCAATTTTCCCAAGGTGATGTTTTCAGGCACCGCGAACCGACGCCAAATCTTCGGAGTGATCCACTTCAGCTCGATGTGCAGCAGCAACAGGTCGGGGGCGGGTTTGGGTAAACGGACAGTTTTAACCATGAATCAGGCGGCCTCACAGTGTTCAGTGTGGTTCAAGGATATGTTCCAGGGCAGCAACTCGCTCACCCGATTGATCGGGTGTTCGGCAATGTGTTCAAGCACGTAGGTCAGATAGCCCTGTGGGTTTAACCCGTTTAGCTTGGCAGTACCCACCAGGCTGTAAATCGCTGCGGCTCGTTCTCCGCCGGCATCGGAACCGGCAAACAGGTAGTTTTTGCGGCCCAGCGCGACGGCGCGTAGCGCCCGTTCGGCAGCGTTGTTGTCGATTTCGATTCGGCCGTCATCGCAGTAGCGCATTAAGGCCTGCCACCGGTTGAGGGCATAGAGGATTGCACCGCCCAATGCCGACTTTTTCGACAGTTGAGTCAGCGTCTGATTAAGCCATGCGTGCAGGTGTACCAGCAGCGGACTGGCCCGGCTTTGCCGAATCGCTTTGCGTTGGTCGGGCGGTTGCCCTCGAATTTCGCTCTCGATGGCATACAGGGCCGCAATCCGTTGCAGCGCCTCGGCGGCAAGGGGTGAAGCCTGGTCTTTGTAGACATCGTAAAACTTGCGTCGGGCATGAGCCCAGCAGGCGGCTTCCTCAATAGTGCCTGTCGCATACAGTTGAGCAAAACCGGCGTAGCCGTCAGCCTGCAAGATCCCGCTGAAACTCTTGAGATGAGCGCGCGGATGTTGCCCCTTGCGATCCGGCGAATAGGCAAACCAGACCGCCGCCGGTGTCGAGTCACCCGCAGGTCGGTCGTCGCGCACGTATGTCCACAGGCGAGCCGTTTTGATCTTGCCGTTGCCCGGCGCGAGCACGCCAATCGGCGTGTCGTCGGCATGGACTTTGTGACCGCTCATGACGTGGTGCTCAAGCGCGTTGACCAGTGGCCTGAGCAATTGGCTGCTCTGGCCCACCCAGTCGGCCAGGGTTGAGCGCTCCAGCTCCACGCCCTCACGGGCGTAGATCTCGGACTGCCGGTACAGCGGCAGATGATCGACAAACTTGGAGACCAGCACATGGGCCAACAACCCCGGGCCTGCAAGGCCTCTGGCTATTGGACGACTCGGCGCCGGCACCTGGGCGATGTGCTCGCAGCAACTGCAAACCATCTTCGGACGGACATGGCGAATGACTTTGAAACGTGCCGGAACGTACTCCAGCACTTCGGAAACATCCTCACCCAAATAGCGAAGCTTCCCACCGCAGCCCGTGCATTGCGACTCAGGCTGATGCACGTGAGTTTCGCGAGGCAGGTGTTCGGGCAATGGTTTGCGGCGCAAAACTGCGCGAGGTGCCGGTTCGACTGGCGGTGTCATTTCGGCTTGGCTGACTTGCAGCTCTTCAAGGCTCAACTGAAGTTGATCGATCATCGCGTCCAGTTGCTCGGAGCTGCGACCGAACTGCGTACGACGCAGCTTGGCGATCATCATTCTCAAGCGCTCAATCTCTGCCCGCTGGGCAGAGACCAGAGTCTTCAAGGCTTGAAGATCGTTCGGCAGGGAGTCGGTCACGAGAGTCATGACCGCATGTTACTGGGGATTTTTTCAGCGCGGCAAGTCAGACCGCGAGGACGGGTGCTGTACGAATTGGCCTGCGCCAATCAATACCTTCCAACAGCATCGATAACTGCGCAGCCGTCAGCGACACGCTGCCGCTGGTTGCTTGCGGCCAGACGAAGCGCCCTTGTTCCAACCGTTTGCAAAACAGACACAAGCCGTCGCCATCCCACCACAACAGCTTGATCCGGTCACCGCGCCGTCCGCGAAAGGCAAAGATCTGACCGGAAAACGGGTCGGCTTCCAACTGTGTCTGCACCTGTGCCGCTAAACCATCGAAGCCACGGCGCATATCCGTGACGCCGGCGGCGATCCAGATACGGGTTCCAGCGGGCGGAGCAATCATCGCAGCAACTGCTGCAAGACGAATTGCAGCGTCTGCGGATCGGGTGCGCCCGTGATACGCAGCCTGGCTTTTCCAACCTCAACTGCGATCTCGGAATGACACTCCGCCTGTGGCTGGACGACGTGTGGCAGATCGATTGGCGCCTCAATCACCCGGACGGGCAAAAGCGTTGCGCTCTGGCTGACGGTGCCGAATAACCCCTCCTGATATTGATGCCGCCAGCGAAACACTAGGTTGGCATTGACGTCATGTTCACGAGCGATCAACGACACGGAGGCGCCAGGCTGGAGGGTCGCCTCGACGACTTGGCGTTTGAACGCCAGCGAGAAGTTGGGGCGGCGGCCGGTTCGACGAGCGGGGGCAACGTTATCCAAGATAGTGTCCACTAAAAAATGGTGTCCACTATTTTGGCTAATTTGGAGGGCTGTCAGGAGAGGGTGCTGGCCGGACGGTTACTCAGCAAATCCGGCACGGTGTCTTTTTCGTGTGTATCAATTGCAAGCGCTGGGGTCACAGCCCCACCGAACAGTGCGCGTCGCATCTCTTCTTCTGTTAGTTCCATACTCATCCAATTTCTCAGAAAAAACGTTATCTATAGCCAACCCATTCTAGCGGGAGCCACTGCTATGCTTGGAGTTTCTCGAATGGAATTTACGCGAAATGTCTGGGCAATATTCTCTGTCAGACCTGCTGGACAGAATGTACGAAAACCAACTGGCGCTGGAGGCTGCGCTGATGGAACTGACCCTCCACATCGAGAATAGGGGATTCAGCGAGATCAGTGAAAATGTCCGCGGTGCGTTGTATACGATTGGTGAAAATGCCGGCCACATTAAACAGGGCCTGGCGAAGCTCAAATCTAATGACCTCTGACTGATGATCGGCAACCGCCTAATGATGCATTTGATAGCTGAAAGTCAGTACCACATGTGAGCGCTTTTCCATGCCCGTTTTGGCAGCCGTATTTGATGCGTTTGGCACGCTCGTAAAAATCGGTGTTGGGACAAATCCTTATCGCAAGATTCTTAAAATAGGGATCGAACAAGGCCGACGCCCCAAAGCCACCGACGCGGAGGATCTACTGTCCATTCCTATGGACCTTAGACAAGCCGCTGATTATTTCGGGATATCTGTTGAAACTGATTTCATGAACCGACTTGAAGACGGACTCCGTGAAGAGCTGGCGGCCATCCAGGCCTATCCTGACGGAATTGCTGCTGTGGCAACCCTCCAAGCGGCAGGATTAAAAGTGGCGGTTTGCTCCAATCTCGCTCAACCATATGCATCGGCCATCGAAAGGCTATATCCGAATCTGGATGGTTACGCCTACAGCTTTTCGGTGGGAGCTATCAAACCATCATTCAAAATCTACCAGCATGTGACGCAGCTCATCGGTACCATGCCTCGTGAAACATGGATGATTGGTGATTCGCAAAGGTGCGATTGTGATGGTCCCCTTGGGTTCGGTATGCAAGGCTTTTACCTGGATCGGAAAGGTGGAGGTAGCTACACGACCTTGCAAGCATTTGCAGAAGACATCCTCCGCAAAAGCTGATGGCTCTAGCAATGCGATATGAACTAGCGATTAATCGATCAGAACCAACGAAATGCTAACTAGCCGGGTCAGCGGCATATCGCACCACGTGCAATACGGCTTAGGCAGTAACCAGCTTACTCAGGTAAACCATACAGCCTTGCAAAAGAAGCAAGATAGGCTGTTAGCTTTTTGCTCCTTCGCCATGCATACTGTCGGCATTTCGCGTGTAATAAAGTAGGGCCAACTACAGGAGAAAATCCTTTGTCTCGCAATTGCAGTAAAACGTTTCCTCGTGGTATATCCAAAAGCAGTGCGACTTCAGGGGACAGAATATAATTCCGTTTGAAATGTTTTATTGCTGTGGGACTTATAATCTGTGCTGACCGCCTAGAGCATTGAACTTTTTCACTACGAAGTCGGCCATGACGTACAAGTGCGTAAGCCACTTCCTCCTTCACGCCCAGCTCTTTTGCTGCATCAGCGACTGACAGTCCTTTGTCCTGCGATGATGAGTGAAGTGTTATCTTACTCAATAAAACTTCGGCTTTACTAACTAACCACTCACCAACACACACCGGTTCTGACTCAGCTCTGCAAAATACAGGTATTTCACCATCCTTAATTGCAACAACCAACTCTGCTAAGCCATTTGAAGTAGGAAGATAGTGCTTTGCGACTTGAGAAATTGTTATGAAATCCACACCAGGGCTTGTCAAAAACCTTGTAGGTGTCAAAGCTATTATTGAAGAATAGTCAACTAACCATCTCTCACCAGCATGCGGACAACCGCCAACGAATTTTAATATACCTGCCCCTATTAATTGTTCTATGCGCTTCCTACTAAGACAAAGTAAACGAGACGTTTCCCGTAAGTTAAGCGGTTCATGCCGAGACGAGGTGAGCCTGCGAGCCTCTTCTAGATCTACCACTATGGCAGTTTTACCACAAGTGTACGTAAACTCCCTCGTGGGAAGCTCGCCGGACACATGCATCCTTCGGAGAAAACTTTCGGGAAGCCCAACTGTTCTCGCTGCCTTTTTATATGGGAGCCATCGATGGGCAAGTAATGTGCACTCACTTAAGCGCCGGTTCCTCATAGCCAATGGACCCTCCCAGTGTAGAACAACGTATTGTTCGAACTCACCACGAATAAAGTCGTAGCAACGGTCTGTCAACGACAAATACACATCATTATAGATTCTTCCAAATGCAGATCCTAACCTCCAAGAAAGGCTAGACTCTCTAAGTTTCATAAGATCGTTAAGCAAATCATAAAAGGTTTTTGGCCAACCTAAAAGGACTTTACCCGCAGCAGCAGCCAAGTCAGGAACTACGTTTTTATAGGACATCGAGGCAACTGTCATGTTCATAACATGTGTGCGGCTCAACGCCCTAACAGCGATCCGAATTGCTAAAAAGTGAAACTGATAAAGAGTTAACGAATCGACTCCTGAAGATACTTTATTACTACAACCGCGAAAACGCTTTTCAAGCTCGACAGAAATCCACAGTTTTGATTCATCGACTGACGTCAAGCCCGAACACGCCGTAATAATGGGGTGACCACAGCTGTCGCAGCTCTCCCTAAATAAAATCTTTTGCGATGATTTTGCTTGGCACTCGGGACATCTGTACAAAAGTTCACGCTTATGTATTGTGCACACTGTATATAGAGTAAGGTCCCACAACTCTCGCCAATAGAATTCTGAAGCCATACAAATTGGGCAATACTTTGCATTTTTTATGGACCATACCTTCTGATTATTAAATTTAGGTACTCGAATTTCCGCACTCACATCACGCCAACTTGCATGCATAGCATGCTCACTTAGCCAGTCATGTACCAGCTCATCAGAGAGATCCTTGAAAAGCCTAATAACTTCGCCATTCCAGAGACCATTACATCCTCCCAAGCGATGTAGATAACCCGCTAAGCTCTCATCATATTTGGGCGCAGGGCTTACTACTAGACCGAACATAAAACTGTTCCTTCGAAAAACATCGCAACCGTTTAGATTTAAATAACCAAAACCCGATGATTACACCGGGTTTGAATAGCTTTAAGCCGCAATAATGTCGAAGCTTTCAAACGGCTCATGATCTCTGATCAAAGGTTTGAAATCGAACATACTACTAAACGGATTTCGCTCATTAGGTGCTGCGCTCCAGACCTCGTCCTTAAAGGCCTCACTGAGTATTTCAAGATTGATACCTTCGGCCCCTCGATGCTGTACCAACCAAACGGCGCGATCTACTATCTTGATCAGATAGTCAATTAAACCGAATGATGCCAAAAAAAAGCGACGAATCATTTCCTTATCTGTAAAAGTAATGGAAAGAACCGGCAGCAGTTCACGGACGCTCTGCAGTAACATCGCGAACTGCGTCCAACTGGACTCATTTAGTGTGAATCTGTTGTAATCAACCGTTGCAGAAAATCTTCGTCTCAACTGTTCGTTGGCCCAAAGCAGACCTTCAGTCCGCTTTAGGCCAACGAGGACAAACATAATGCGAGTTTCGTTCATCAGGCTTTTGATCCAGTCAGCCGCCTCATAGGCATCGTTACGCTTGTAATCCACGAGATGCTGCGCTTCGTCTAGAACGACAACTTCAACGTTGAGGTTGCTCAAAAGCAGAATGATCCTCGCAAATTTCGTTTCAGCCGAATGGCTACGAGAGTCTGCATAGGGATCTTTCATCGCAGTTAGCATGGCTGTTGCGAGGTTTTTTTTAGTAGGTGAGGACGGAATCTCCACAACGAGCACAGAGCGTTTTACCGCCTCGCTTTCTTTCGCAGACTCCAAGTCCCTAACGTACTCTTTGATCAACGTGCTTTTCCCAACACCGCTTGGCCCTTGTATAACAAGCCCCTTGCTAGAACCTGTGCGTCGCGTGTCTCCATGGACTTCAATCAATCGAGTCAGTGCTCGCTCTGCTTGCGGGCTTAGGATGAAGTGGTGACGTAGGGAGAATTGCGCTTGGTTTTCTTGGTAATCGCTCATGATTTATCCCCGCCGTTCGGGTGATGATAAGTCACCTTGAAAGGTGTCGCCGTATCCATATTGATCGCCGTATCAAACCAATCTGTTTCGACGGATACCATTAGAGGCTTAGCTGATTGAACTTTCCAACCGTCCTTATCTAACTTGGCACGGGCTACCTCCCGACGTTTACGCAGCAGCTGAGAGCGGCGTGCCTCGTTGATATCCTCGGTTATATCGCGGTGGGATTGATGAAGCTGTTCAATACTAGGTTTAAGGACTCCGCTATCCTCAAGCGCCTTACTGGCTGCTTTCAATAGATCACGACTCAATCCAAGCATGCGCTTATCTTTTATAGGTACCTGTAAAAACACATTTCTGAAACGATCATGCACCCATACGTGGCCAACCTCGTCACGATACCGAACGCTTACCTTTTCTTTCGGTTGTAGCCGCATTCTCAACTCAGATAGTTCAGGCGAATGATAACCATAACCTCCTACCTCAATGCCGTAGTGATGAACCTGCGCCATACTTCGGCGCGCAAGGATACATTCGAGTGCATCAAGATCTACGGGAAGCCTAATCTGCCGGCTTACCTCGTCGGCAGCCCACACTTGCGCAGGAGTCCTTTTGTTAAGCCCTCGGTGGGGTGTTTGGTGGTACGCGTCAACAATCCACTTCACAACGCTTGCTTCAAGCTGAGCCAACGTGAAGCAAGCGTGTTTCTCTGATTTATAATCCCCCTTCTCCTGGATACTAGAAAAAGTCGTTCCTGGTAGCTTATGAATTAATCCAATATTCTGGGTACGGAAAAATCTCTCAACTGAACCTTTCATTTCCGGCCCTCGAGATCGAGGGTACATAATCTCGATACCAAGCTCGTTGAAGCCTGCGATCATATCGTCCGCATGGAATTCAGCGGCGTTGTCAGGGACGAGCCGTGCGGGTATTCCATGAGCACGCCACTCGTTCTGGACTTTAGGGAAGCGCGCCAAAAGCTCTGCTTTAGGCCGAATGGCGCGCTCTATTACACGAAGCACGGTTTCAGTATTAGGCGCAGATAAATGAAGCAGGTAGCCCATGATCATGCGGGAAAACTTGTCGAGCACGACCGTAATATAAGGGCGCCCAATAACTAATCCTGTTTCTTCGTCAACCAACAACACGTCCAAGAGAGTATGGTCAATCTCCCAACGATCCAAGATGCTATCAACAACAAGTACTTCGCTCGCAACCCGATGTTTCTTTTTTGCAGCATATTTACCTATACGGTGTACATCAACCTCATATGGATCAAGCTTAGCTATATATCTCCTAATAGTCATTCCACACGGTTTTATTAACTGATCAGAAGGCAGACGTGTAGCATTTTTTTCGTCCAAAAGTTTTAAATATTCGCCGACCACCACGGAAATTTTTTGACGTTCTAACTGAAGGTATACTCGATTTATGACATCTTGTAACACCTCTTCTAGCTCACCAGATATTACGTTGCCCCGTCCTTTCGACGTATGTTTCGGTACCAGCCTAACAACATTATTACCGAGAAACCTCGAGCACCACCTCCTAACTGTTGAAATGGAGGGAGCACACGAATCTCCTAGCGCCTCCGATATCACTTTCAGTTTAGTTCGTAAAATTTCTTTACTAGGTATCCTTGTATGATCCTCCATTATTCCAGTTATATAGCTACGGCGGCGTAAAGCTTCATCACTGTGTTTTTTAGGAAAACAAGTTAGATCCGGGGCTGCGTTCTTCACATAAGGAATTTCACCAAGGAGCGGCTGTTCCGCACAAATTTCGATCTCCCGTTTTTCGTAACCGCGGTAAAACTCAGACTCAGTTAACGTAGTAGGTTCGCCTAGTTGATCAAAAAACAACAAGCTGCCATTTATAATTCTCCGATGAAGGGACATCGTTACCCCATGTATAACAACAACTAGTTTCGACTTAAGCAAAAATGTTTGCATGGCGATGCCCTCCGCTTAGAAAGATCGGTGATTTATAAGCTAGTGGAGCGTCAAGATCGACGCCAATAATGCACAGAGCCAACAAGCGCCAAGCTTCGATCTCTCCAAAAATCGATACCACCTCCTCAAAAACCTGAGGTTGATATTTATTTAATTCAGAGCAGGCGTCGGCTTTATCCGACGAAGAAAGCAAAGGGCCGAGTCGGTGATACAGAATTTTTTTTAAATTTTTTGCCATTGGCTCCCGCCATATCAAACCATCCGTAACCACGGAAAAGTTTCGATTGGTAGCAGTGAAGTGCATATTGGCTGCATCAAGTTTTAGCTTAACGCTGCTTATTAACAGTTTTTTTTCTGGCTTTACTTCAAACCACCACTCACAACCGTTTTCAAGGAAAACGCGGAGATCAGGGACGTAATCTACAAATGAATCACCCAGTGGAACTCTTTCCCGAGAAGGCTGCACTTCATAACGAACAACGGTCGAGGAGAGCTCCAGGAGCCGGAAAAAACCACCTTCCAACTGCGACTCCCAAGCCACAGAATGGCCATTTTTTAGAGAGGGGAAGTACCCCCGAAAATGACATGAGCTTCGTGTAACTACCTTACGTACTGCCATCGCACACCTCCATAGACGTGCACCGTCGCTGCACCTGAAAGCCAGGTACAGGCCGGTAATCAAGGGCTACAATCGGCGGGCAACACTTTCCCGTCGAGCAGCCTCGATAAAGTCGAAATGATGGGAGGGGATTGACAAGCACTGAAAAAAAGCTGAAATTGCGGTTCTCAAGCCAGCAATATCGCTTCAAATCGGCGCGGTCAAAGCCCCTAGGTTTTGGTCGCGTTTTTACATTTCACACCTCCCGCCTTTCATTTTTCACCCTCTGACTTGATAGCTAAACACTATCCAAGTACGGCCTGGTTATACGGACCTGATCTAAACCCGTTAACCTCATCAATTTCTAACTGAAGATTATGCTTGAATCACCTTCAGCAACCCTTTGATTTCACTAACGGAATAGTCTCACGCTCAAAAATTACATATTAAATAGTATTCCAGCACGTTAGGAAAATCTATGACTTACCGCTAAAAATTGACCGCTTTTTTGACATCTCAACAACATAGCTGGCAAACTTTTAGAGATAACTAGGTATAATATATTTATACTTATTTAACAGTTAGAATATAGAATCTACCAATCTTTTATTAGTTTTCTTCACGCTGCAAGCATCTAATTATCCTCGTTTTTTTCAACTCAATCAGATGTCAGCTCTACCTAAAACACGCTCCGTTTCTATTAAATTCCTCGCTTCTTAGGTTGCTGCAAGTATAGACCCACAAGAGTTTTGGTTATTTAACCGTCCGAAGATGCCAATCTAATTAGCATCGATCGATTTTTATTGTAAATTGGCTCCCTCGTGTCAAAGTCCCCATCGCGTATACCGCCGTTTTGCGAGCAAAAAAAAGCCCGCTATAAGCGGGCCCTCTTCTAAAATGGCAACCTAACCCTAGGGGCTAGTCGAACCATTTATTTGTGAAAAGTCGCAACTATTCTGTGAACCTACACCTGATCAGAAGTCCAGGTTGGATACCGCCAACGCATTGCTCTCGATGAAGTCACGACGAGGCTCGACCGCATCACCCATCAGGGTGTTGAAGATCTGGTCAGCGCCAATGGCGTCTTCGATGG
Organism: Pseudomonas sp. R76; assembly: GCF_009834565.1. Lineage (GTDB taxonomy): Bacteria > Pseudomonadota > Gammaproteobacteria > Pseudomonadales > Pseudomonadaceae > Aquipseudomonas. The sequence continues at coordinate 6,090 of NZ_CP019428.1, read as the reverse complement.
TCACGCGCAGCATGCGACGCTGAGCCGGGTCCATGGTGGTTTCCCACAGCTGATCCGGGTTCATCTCGCCCAGACCTTTGTATCGCTGGATGGTGTGACGCTTGGTGCTTTCCGCCATCAGCCAATCAAGGGCTTCCTTGAATTCCTTGACCTGCTTCTTGCGTTCGCCACGCTGAATGTAAGCACCGTCGTCCAGCAGGGTGCTCAATTGCGCGCCGAGGGTAACGACGGTTTTGTAGTCGTTACTGCCGAAGAAGTCGCGGTTGAAGGTGACGTAGTTCGACAGGCCATGGGAGATCAGTTCAACCTCTGGCAGCCACACGTTACGTTCACGGTCTTCACGCAGGCTGGCTTTGTAGACCAGGCCAGACTTCTCCGAAGTGCGCAGGCGAACTTCGTACTGGGCCAGCCAATTCTGCATGTGCGCGTGATCGCCCAGCTGTTCGAGGCTCACCGATGGCAGGTAGATGAAGTGCTCGGTCAGTTCCTGAGGGTACAGGCGCGACAGACGCTTGAGGGTCTTCATAACCATGCGGAAGTCGTTAACCAGGCGTTCCAGCGACTCACCGGAAATGCCAGGCGCTTCGTCGTTCAAGTGCAGGCTCGCGTCTTCCAAGGCCGACTGCGTCATGTACTCTTCCATGGCGTCGTCGTCTTTAATGTATTGCTCTTGCTTGCCCTTTTTCACTTTGTACAACGGCGGCTGAGCGATATAGATGTAGCCACGCTCGATCAGCTCCGGCAACTGACGGAAGAAGAAGGTCAGCAGCAGGGTACGAATGTGCGAACCGTCGACGTCAGCATCGGTCATGATGATGATGTTGTGGTAGCGCAACTTGTCGATGTTGTACTCATCGCGGCCAATACCGCAGCCCAACGCCGTGATCAAGGTGCCGACTTCCTGAGAGGAAATCATCTTGTCGAAGCGGGCCTTCTCAACGTTGAGGATCTTACCTTTCAACGGCAGGATGGCCTGGGTGCGACGGTTACGACCCTGCTTGGCGGAACCGCCAGCAGAGTCACCTTCCACCAGGTACAGTTCGGAGAGGGCAGGGTCCTTCTCCTGGCAGTCAGCCAGTTTGCCTGGCAGGCCGGCGATATCCAGCGCGCCTTTACGGCGGGTCATCTCACGGGCTTTACGCGCCGCTTCACGGGCACGCGCCGCGTCGATCATCTTACCGACGACCAGCTTGGCTTCGTTCGGGTTCTCCAGCAGGAAGTCGGAGAAGTATTTACCCATCTCCTGTTCCACTGCCGTCTTCACTTCGGAAGACACCAGCTTGTCTTTGGTCTGGGAGCTGAACTTCGGATCCGGCACTTTCACCGAGATAATCGCGGTCAGGCCTTCACGTGCGTCGTCACCGGTGGTGGCGACTTTGTGCTTCTTGGCCAAGCCTTCGGCTTCGATGTAGGTGTTCAGGTTACGCGTCAGTGCGGAACGGAAACCCACCAAGTGAGTACCGCCGTCGCGCTGTGGAATGTTGTTGGTGAAGCACAACAGGTTCTCGTTGAAGCTGTCGTTCCACTGCAGGGCGATTTCCACGCCGATGCCGTCTTCACGCTGGATGTTGAAGTGGAACACCTGGTTGACCGCCGTCTTGTTGGTGTTCAGGTATTCAACGAACGCACGCAGGCCGCCTTCGTACTTGAACAGCTCTTCCTTGCCGCTGCGCTCGTCCTTGAGGACGATACCCACACCGGAGTTGAGGAAGGACAGTTCGCGAATACGCTTGGCCAGGATGTCCCAGCTGAAGTGGATATTCTTGAAGGTTTCAGCCGATGGCTTGAAGTGGATCTGCGTACCGGTGGATTCACTGTCGCCAACGATTTTCATCGGCTCTTGTGGCACACCGTGCACGTAAGTCTGTTCCCAGATTTTGCCGCTACGGCGAACAGTCAGGATCAGCTCTTCAGACAGGGCGTTCACTACCGACACACCTACACCGTGCAAACCGCCGGAGACTTTATAGGAGTTGTCGTCGAACTTACCGCCGGCGTGGAGCACGGTCATGATGACCTCTGCCGCCGAAACGCCTTCTTCTTTGTGCACATCTACCGGAATGCCGCGACCGTTGTCGCGCACGGTGATGGACTCATCCGGGTGGATGATAATGCTGATGTCGTCGCAGTGACCGGCCAAAGCTTCGTCGATGGAGTTGTCGACCACCTCGAACACCATGTGGTGCAGACCGCTACCATCATCGGTGTCGCCGATGTACATACCGGGACGTTTGCGTACGGCATCCAAACCTTTCAGCACTTTAATGCTGGTCGAGTCGTACGTGTTTTCTTCGCTCATGCCTTCACTCCCGATGGTCGTGGGTCTGGGTGATACGGCCTTGTTCCACGTGGAACAAAGCGACTGGCGTTTCCGTCTGCCAGCCTTCCCTCAATAATTCGTGGTCTACACAGGTGATAAACACCTGGCAGCGTAAGTCTTCCAACAAGCGGCATAACGCACGGCGGTGTTGCTCGTCGAGTTCGGACGGCAAGTCATCCACCAGATAAATACACTGACCGCGCCGGGCTTGGCTAACCAAATGCCCTTGGGCAATGCGCAGCGCACACACCACCAACTTCTGCTGACCGCGTGACAAGATATCCGCGGCATTATGTGCGCCTAATCTAAGGCGCAGATCAGCCCGTTGGGGGCCTGCTTGCGTATGGCCAATTTGCTGATCCCGTTGCAAGGACGTGGCGAGCACTGCGCTCAGCTCACGCTCTTTATCCCAACCACGGTAGTAGCTCAGCGTCAGGCCCTCGAGATCCAACAACTCACTCAAGGTCTGCTCAAAGACTGGTTTCAAGGCTTTGATATAGGCGCGTCGGTATTCATCAATTTCGTCGCTGGCCAGGCACAGTTCCCGGTCCCAGGCTGCTTGCGAAGCGGCGTCGAGTGTACCATGCCGCAGCCATGAGTTCCGCTGCCGCAGGGCCTTCTGCAGGCGCTGCCAAGTGGCCATGAAACGCGGTTCCACGTGGAACACTCCCCAATCGAGGAATTGCCTGCGGATTTTGGGGGCGCCTTCCAACAAGCGGAAGCTGTCGGGGTTGATCAGCTGCAATGGCAGGATTTCTGCCAATTGCGCAGCACTGCGAGCATTTTGCCCATCAATGCGAATTTGAAATTCACCGCCGCGATCTCGCGATATCCCCAGGCTGCTATGACCGCCTTCGGCCAATTCGACTTGGCCGAACACCGTACAGGCCAGTTGTTCGTACTGAATCACTGGCAACAGGCGTGCACTGCGAAAAGAACGGGCGAGCCCCAGCAAATGAATGGCTTCCAGCACGCTGGTTTTGCCACTGCCGTTGGCGCCGTGGAGGATATTGATGCGGGGGGAAGGGGAGAAGGTCACCGGGTGCAGATTGCGCACCGCGGTGACCGAGACGCGACTGAGGGACATCTAGCTTCTGCTGAGCATGATTACAGGCGCATCGGCATAACAACGTAAGCCGAGTCGTCGTTATCGGATTCTTGCACCAGGGCACTGCTGTTGGAGTCCGACAGAATCAGGCGAACCTGTTCGGTGGTCATCACACCCAATACGTCCAGCAGGTAGCTCACGTTGAAACCGATCTCCAGCGAGCCGCCGTTGTAGTCAACGCCCACTTCTTCTTCGGCTTCTTCCTGCTCAGGGTTATTCGCCTGGATTTTCAATTGGCCGTTAGCCAGTTGCAGACGGATACCACGGTACTTTTCGTTCGACAGAATCGCGGTACGGCTGAATGCTTCACGCAGTGCCTGACGATCACCAATCACCAGCTTGTCGCCACCTTTAGGCAGCACGCGCTCGTAATCCGGGAACTTGCCGTCGACCAATTTGGAGGTGAAGGTGAACTCGCCGGTAGTAGCGCGGATGTGGTGCTGGCCCAGGACGATGCTGACGTTGCCGTCCGGTTCGGTGAGCAGACGCGCCAGTTCAAGGATACCTTTACGCGGTACGATCACTTGATGGCGATCCGGCTGGCCGATATCAGCTTTCATCGAGCACATGGCCAGACGGTGACCGTCGGTGGCCACCGCGCGGATGATGCCTTCCGACACTTCCAACAGCATGCCGTTGAGGTAGTAACGCACGTCCTGTTGAGCCATGGCGAAACTGGTGCGCTCGATCAAACGACGCAGCCTGCTTTGCTCAAGGCTGCAGGTCAGCGAGCCCGGGCCTTCTTCCACCGTCGGGAAATCGTTGGCAGGCAACGTCGACAGGGTGAAGCGGCTACGACCGGCCTTGACCACCAGCTTCTGCTCATCAACCTTGATGTCGATCAGCGCGTCGTTGGGCAGGCTCTTGCAAATATCCATCAGCTTGCGCGCCGGCACAGTGATCTCGCCCGGTTCAGCAGGCTCTTCCAGCTGCACGCGGCCGACCAGTTCGACTTCAAGGTCGGTACCGGTCAAGGACAATTGCTGGCCTTCGACAACCAGCAATACGTTGGAAAGCACCGGCAAGGTCTGTCGGCGCTCGACGACGCCTGCGACCAGTTGCAGGGGTTTCAACAGGGCTTCGCGTTGAATGGTGAAATGCATGGTCTAGTCCCTTGCCTTAATAAGCTGCGCTGGTGTCATCAAGTTGTCAGTGTACGCAGCAGGTTCTTGTAGTCCTCGCGAATATCCGCGTCGGATTCCTTAAGTTCGTTGATCTTGCGGCACGCGTGCAAGACCGTGGTGTGGTCGCGACCGCCAAACACATCACCGATTTCCGGCAGGCTGTGGTTGGTCAGCTCTTTGGAGAGCGCCATCGCTACCTGACGTGGACGTGCCACCGAGCGCGAGCGGCGCTTGGACAGCAGGTCGGAAATCTTGATCTTGTAGTACTCAGCCACGGTGCGCTGGATGTTATCCACACTCACCAGCTTGTCCTGCAGTGCCAACAAGTCTTTCAGGGATTCGCGAATCAACTCGATGGTGATATCGCGGCCCATGAAGTGCGAGTGAGCGATCACCCGCTTGAGCGCGCCTTCCAGCTCACGCACGTTGGAGCGAATGCGTTGGGCGATAAAGAAAGCAGCGTCGTGAGGCAGATCGACTTTCGCCTGGTCGGCCTTTTTCATCAGGATCGCGACGCGGGTTTCCAGCTCCGGCGGCTCTACCGCAACGGTCAGGCCCCAGCCAAAACGCGACTTCAAGCGTTCTTCCAGGCCTTCGATTTCCTTCGGGTAACGGTCGCTGGTCAAGATGACCTGCTGGCCGCCTTCGAGCAAGGCGTTGAACGTGTGGAAAAACTCTTCCTGAGAACGTTCCTTGCGCGCGAAGAATTGAATGTCATCGATCAGCAAGGCATCAACGGAACGGTAGAAACGCTTGAATTCGTTGATTGCGTTCAGCTGCAGGGCCTTGACCATGTCAGCCACGAAGCGCTCCGAGTGCAGGTACACAACCTTGGCATTCGGGTTCTTCTTTAATAGGTGATTACCCACCGCATGCATCAAGTGAGTCTTACCCAAGCCAACGCCACCATAAAGGAAGAGTGGGTTGTAACCGTGCTTGGGGTTGTCGGCGACCTGCCAGGCGGCCGCGCGGGCCAGCTGGTTGGATTTACCTTCGACGAAGTTTTCAAAGGTGAACGTGCGGTTCAAGTAGCTGGTGTGCTTGAGCGCGCCTTCAACCTGCACGGTGCGCTGTTCGGCACGCACCGGTGCTTGCTGGGAGCTGGCACCCGCCATCGGGTCGAAGCTGTCGCGGGACGGCTCTTCATTTATAGGCGCGTTTTTCTGCGATGCGGATTTTGCAGGCGTCTGGGCAACGGGCGCTGGCGAGTTATTAACAGGTGCCGCAGCGGCCTGGGCCTGAGAAGCACTGGCGGCCAACGGCGCATTCGGCGCTGCACGCGGTGCCGAGCTACGTTTGCTGCCTATTAATAAAGAAAGCACGGGCGCAAGGCCGTTGCCGTGTTCGTCGAGCAATTCGAGAACGCGGCTCAGGTACTTCTCATTAACCCAATCGAGAACAAAGCGATTCGGCGCGTAGACACGCAACTCGTCGCCTTCGGCTTCGACCTGTAGCGGACGGATCCAGGTGTTGAATTGCTGGGCAGGCAGCTCTTCGCGCAAAAGCTCCACGCACTGCTGCCAAAGTTCCACTGACAC